>NZ_OZ180038.1:0-1169233 GCF_964261745.1 Caballeronia sp. S22
CAAACGCGAGGTTTTCGTCGCTCTCATGCGGCACTTTCCGGAGTTGCGCTACACGCCCTACGAAAGCGATCTGGGTGTAACCGCCACGCGTGGAGCCACTGATTTCCACTACGCGTTCTTCGACACCATGATCGATCCCGAAACGGGCTTCTATCTGTCCGAGGATTACGCGTTCTGCCGGCGCGTGGCGCGAATCGGCGTGCGGCCGGTCATCGACACGCGTTCCAGTCTGATCCATCAGGGCAGCGTGAAATTCGAAGGCAGCTTCGGCCGATGGTTCGAATCGAGGCGCAATGAAGCCGGTCACAACACGCCTGGATAGGGCGCGTCAATTCAATCGATCCGCTGGGTTCCAGAATCCGCGTAAGCCCTGTCCCACGGGCGTTAGCGGCTCGTGAAACCCCGCGACATAAATGCTCGATAGCCTCCTTCGCGGCCATCGCCCATAGTTGCGTCTGCGTGATCGAGAACGAAAGCAGCAGCGAGAACCGAGAGCCGTGTCACGCATCCACGAATCCACACATTAATTGCCGGCGCGGCCGGCACGGAGGCGCAACATGTCCAGCTCGATCAAATTCTCGTCGCTCAACGCGGTCTTCAAGAAAGCGCGTGGCGCGGCGCTCGCCGGCCTGGTCGTCGGCACGGCGCTGCTCGCCGGCTGCGCGAGCAATCCCGCGCAGGCATCGGGCCAATACAACCAGTACGGCGGCCAATATGTGCAGACCGTCGCGGCCGCGCCCGCCGTGCGTCCCGACAACATCTACGTCTACACCTTCGCGAGCGATGCAAGCGAGGTCAAGCTCGACAACCACGGCCTGATCTCGAAGATCAGCTCCTCGATGTCCGGTGACTCGCAGGCGCAGAAGCAGGCGCAAGATGCAGTCGCGGCACGCGAGGAAGTCGCGAACGAGATCGTCGCGAAGCTCCAGTCGATGGGCCTGCGCGCGATCCGCGCCGACGTGCCGCCGCCGCAAGACCAGAACGTGCTGGTGGTCGAAGGCAGCATCAACACGATCGACGCGGGCAATCGCCGCCGCCGCATGGTGATCGGCCTGGGCGCGGGCGAAAGCAAGGTCGGCGCGACCGTGCAGCTCGTCTTCAAGCCGGCGCATGGCGCGCCGCAACTGCTCGAACAGTTCGACGCGAAAGCCGACAGCGGCCACGCGCCGGGCGTCGCGGAAATGGCGGGCGTCGGCGCGGCGGCGGGGCATGTCGCGAGTTCGCTGGCGGTGTCGGGCGGGCTGCATGCCGTGTCGGAGACGAAGCACGCGGGCGTGTCGTCCGACGAGAAGCGTCTCGGCGACACCATCGCCAAGCAGATCGCCAAGCTCGGCCAGGAACAGGGCTGGATGCCCGCGAAGGGCTGATCTAAGCGCCGATCGAAGCGCAGCGAAGTCGAAACATGCGCGGTCCGGAACCTGCTTGCACTATGATTCCGGACGAATGTTCGCTTCGCGAGGCCACGCATGCTGACGATTGCCCTGATTATCCTGACCGTGGTCGTGACGCTCGTCGTCGTGCTGGTGATCGCGAATCTGACGAGCGGCGAGAAGAAGATCGAGCACAAGATCGAACGGCTCTACACGAGCGACGATCCGCAATTCATCCGCTCGATGGGCCTGCTGCTCGGGCCGCCCGTCATCGGCGGCAACCGCTTCGAGGTGCTCGTGAACGGCGACGCGATCTTTCCGTCGATGCTCGAAGGCATCCGCGGGGCGCGCGAAACCATCACCTTCGAGACCTTCATCTACTGGTCGGGCGCGATCGGCGAGGACTTCGCACACGCGCTGTCCGACAAGGCGCGTTCGGGCGTCGCGGTGCACGTGCTGCTCGACTGGGTCGGTTCGTCGAAAATGGACAAGCGCTACCTGAAGATGTTGCGCGACGCGGGCGCGGAGGTCATCCAGTATCACAAGCCGCACTGGACAGGGCTCGGGCGCATGAACGACCGGACTCACCGCAAGCTGCTCGTGATCGACGGGCACATCGGGTTCACGGGCGGCGTCGGCATCGCGGAGGAATGGACCGGGCACGCGCAGGACGAGAAGCACTGGCGCGACACGCATTTTCGCGTCGAAGGCCCCGCGGTCGGGCAGATGCAGGCGGTCTTCATGGACAACTGGATCAAGGCGACGGGCAACGTGCTGCACGGCCCGACCTATTTTCCGCACATCGAGGCCGTGGGCGAAGGCTGTGCCCACATGTTCAGCAGCTCGCCCTCGGGCGGCAGCGACGACATGCAGTTGATGTATCTCATGGCGATCACCGCCGCGACGCGCTCCATCCACTTGTCGAGCGCGTACTTCGTGCCGGACAAGCTGACCATCAACGCGATCGTCGAGGCGGCGAAGCGTGGCGTGCGCGTGCGCATCATCACGCCGGGCAAGCGCATCGACACGCACACGGTGCGCGAGGCGTCGCGCGCGTGCTGGGGCGATCTGCTCGCGGCGGGCGTCGAAATGTACGAATATCAGCCGACGATGTTTCACTGCAAGCTCATCGTCGTGGATGAATATCTCGTGTCGGTCGGCTCGACCAACTTCGACAGCCGTTCGTTCAAGCTCAACGACGAGGCCAACCTCAATATCTACGACCGCGATTTCGCGCGCCAACAGACGGTGATTTTCGATGAAGACGTCGCCCGCGCGAAACGCATCACGCTCGACGACTGGCGCCGCCGTCCGCTCGCAGAAAAGCTGCTGGAGCACGTCGCCGCGCTGCTCGATTCGCAGCTTTGACGTTCGCGGAAAGCGCATTGCGAATATTCCTCATCCGGGGCTAAAGATCGCCGGACGTAAGCCGATAAGACGCTCACGCAATCGAGTCTTCGGGCTATTCGCAACTATGCACGGCACATACAACCTCTGGCTGGTCGCGACATCGCTCGTAGTCGCGACGCTCGCCTCGTATACCGCGCTCGACATCTCGGGCCGGATCGCCTCGCTCGCGCAATCGCGCGTTCGGCACATCTGGCTCGCGGGCGGAGCGGCGTCGATGGGCATCGGCATCTGGTCGATGCATTTCATCGGCGTGCTCGCCTTCGAACTGCCGATTCCGCTCGGCTACGACTTCAAGATCACGGCCGGGTCGCTCGGTATCGCGGTGCTCGTGTCGTTCTTCGCGCTCTTCGTCATCACGAGCAGACGGCTGACGGCGCGACGTCTCATCGCGAGCAGCCTGCTGATGGGCGCGGGCATCGCGGCGATGCACTACACGGGCGACGCCGCGATGCGCATGCAACCGGCGATCGTGTACGACCCGCGCCTCTTCGCCGCGTCGATCGCGATCGCGGTGATCGCTTCGGGCGCGGCGCTGTGGATCGCGCACACGCTCTCGGACGCGAACCAGACCAACGTGCTGGGAAAGCGCGTGGGCGCGGCGCTGGTGATGGGCATCGCGATCACCGGCATGCACTACACGGGCAATGCGGCGGCGGAGTTCCTGCCGGGCTCGATCTGCGGCGCGGCCAATGACGTCGATGCGAACTGGCTCGCGACGACCATCGTGCTTTTCACGCTGGCGATCCTGATCATCACGCTCGTGCTGTCGCGCTTCGACGCGCGCACGGCGCTGCTCGCCGGCTCGGTGTCGCGGCTGAATGGCCAGATCGTGCGCATGGCGACCTTCGACACGCTCACCGACCTGCCGAACCGCCGCACGATGAACGAGCGCATCGATCGCGCGATCAGGCACGCGAGGCACAGCGGCAGCCGCTTCGCGATTCTCTTCATGGACATCGACGGCTTCAAGACCATCAACGATTCGCTCGGCCATACGGTCGGCGACGAGGTGCTCAAAGCGTTCGCGCGACGTCTGCAGGAATGCGTGCGCGGCGGCGATACGGTGGCGCGCCTGGGCGGCGACGAGTTCGTCGTGATGCTGGAAAACCTGCACGCGCCGACCGACGCCGAGAAGATGGCCGAACGCATCCTCGAAGCGATGAAACAAGGCCTGCTCGTCGGGAATCATCCGTTGCAGGTGATGCCGAGCATCGGTATCGCGCTCTATCCGCAGGACGGCGACAGCGTCGAATCGCTCCTCAAGCATGCGGACGTGGCGATGTACGAGGCGAAGCGCGGCGGGCGCAGCACGTATCGCTTCTTCGAGGCCAGCATGAACGAGGCGGCGGTGCGCACCTTGCAGATACAGCAGGCGCTGCACGAGGCGTTGAACGGCGGTCATTTCTATCTGCTGTTCCAGCCGAAGTTCCGCGGCAGGAGCGGCGAGCTGGCGGGCGCGGAGGCGCTGATCCGGCTGGATCATCCGGAGATCGGCACGCTGACGCCGCTCGAATTCATCCCGATCGCGGAGCGTTCCGGTCAGATCGTGCAGATCGGCTACTGGGTCGTGCGCGAGACCTGCCGGCATCTGGCGCACTGGCGCGCGGAAGGGCGTCCGTCGGTGAAGGTGGCGATCAACCTGTCGCCGCGGCAGTTGCACGAGGCGGATCTCGTCGAGAACATCATGACGATCGTGCGCAAGGAAGGCGTGCAAAGCGAGCAGATCATGTTCGAGATCACCGAGACGGTGGCGATGCAGGACGCGCCGCGCACCATCGAGATGATCCGCGCGTTTCAGGAGAATGGTTTCGAGATCGCCATCGACGATTTCGGCACGGGGTATTCGAGCCTCGCCTACTTGCAGCGTTTTCGCGCGAAGCAGTTGAAGATCGACCGCTTCTTCACGAACGGACTCGACGAGAACGGGCAGGAAGGGCGCGCGATCGTCTCGGCGATCATCGCGCTCGCGCATTCGCTCGACATGGACGTGGTCGCGGAAGGCGTCGAGACGGGCTCGCAGCTCGACCGATTGCAGGACATGATGTGCGACGAGATGCAGGGCTTTTTGCTGGCGATGCCGCTTTCGGCCGATGCGTTCGGGGTGATGCTCGAGCGGGGCGAGGTGAGTGTGTAGGGCGCTTTCCAGAAAAAACTGACGCCCTCAGTCCATCGCCGCATGCGCAACCGATTCATCCGCGCCACTCTTGCCCGCTGGCCGGATCAGCAACAACAACGGCACCACCAGTAACGTCGCGACGAACATCAGCTTGAAATCGTTGAGATACGCGATCATCGACGCCTGCTGCGTGATGGTCTGATTGAGCATCGCCATGTCCTGCATGGAGCCGCCGGACAGGATCGACTGCATCGCCGGATTGAACGGCGTCACCTGCGCGGCGAGGTCCGCGTGGGCGACCTGCGTGTTGCGCGTCATCAGCGTCTGCACGATCGAAATGCCGATACTGCTGCCGATATTGCGCATGAGGCTGTAGGTGGCGGTGCCGTCGGCGCGCAGCTCGGGCGTGAGCGTCGAGAACGTCAGCGCCGACAGCGGCACGAACACGAGCCCAAGCCCGAAGCCCTGGATCACGCCCGGCCACACGATATCCGACGCCGACAGCACGATCGTGTAGTGCATCATCTGCCAGAGCGCCAGCGCCGAAATCAGGAAGCCGGACAGCAGCAGCAAACGCGCATCGATGTGCTTCAGGAGCCGCCCCGCGACGAGCATCGCGATCATCGTGCCCGCGCCGCTCGGGGCCGTGACGAGGCCCGTCGTCGCGACCGGATAGTTCATCAGGTTCTGCAGCATCGGCGGCAACAGCGCGCGCGTCGCGTACATGACCGCGCCGATCACGAAGATGAAGCACGTGCCCGTCGCGAAATTGCGATCCTTCAGCAACTGGTATTTGAAGAACGAGCGCGCGCCGGCCGTCGCCGTATGCGCGATGAAGAAAACGAAACTGAGCGCCGCGAGCAGCGCCTCGATGCGGATTTCCATCGACCCGAACCAGTCGAGCTGTTCGCCGCGATCGAGCATTGCCTGGAACGCGCCGATCGCAAGGCCGAGCGTCGCGAAGCCGAACGCGTCGAACTTCACGGCGCGCCGCGCGGCCTGCGCGGGCAGGAACGTCGTCACGCCGAAGAGCGCGAACGCGCCGATCGGCACGTTGATGAAAAATACCCAGCGCCAGTTGTAGCTGTCGGTGAGCCAGCCGCCGAGCGTCGGACCGAGAATCGGCCCGACCATCACGCCCATGCCCCAGACGGCCATCGCCTGGCCTTGCTTCTCGCGCGGATTGATGTCGAGCAGGATCGATTGCGACAGCGGCACGAGCGACGCCCCGAAAACGCCCTGCAACAGCCGCGACGCGACGATCTGCGCGAGCGTCTCCGACAGCCCGCAAAACGCCGACGCCACCGTGAAGCCCGCAATCGAAATGCACAGGAGCTTTTTCACGCTCAACCGGTCGGAGAGCCAGCCGGTGAGCGGCGTCGCGATCGCGGCCGCGACGATGTAGGAGGTCAGCACCCACGTGATTTCGTCCTGCGACGCCGACAGGCTGCCCTGCATATGCGGCAGCGCGACGTTCGCGATCGTGCTGTCGAGCGTCTGGATCAGCGTCGCGAGCATGATCGAGACGGTCAGCATGCCGCGGTTCAGGGGCGCCGCGGCGCTTTCCGTGGAGACTTCGGAAGACATGAACGTGGCCGCGAAGCGGCGGCGTTTGTAAGTAGGGTGATGATAAGCAGGCTTATTATAGGCCGTGCGCGACGCGGCGCAATCGGTCAATTACCGGGTGCGCGCCGACTGCACGCATCGAAAGCTCTTCCATATAATCGCGCGATGGAAACCCAACTCGACAAGCGCTTCGGCTTTCTCGTCGCGGACGTGGACCGCCTGTGCGGCAATCGTTTCGACGTATTGGCCAAGTCATCGCTCAATCTCACGCGCGCGCAGTGCCGCGTGTTGGCCTATCTTTCGCATTACGGCGAAGTGAATCAGGCGCGGCTCGCGGAACTGCTCGAAGTCGCGCCGATCTCCGCCGGACGTCTGCTCGACCGCATGGAAGAGGGCGGATGGATCGAGCGGCGCCTCAATCCCGACGACCGCCGCGAACGCCAGGTCCGCATGACCGCGAAGGCGGAAAAGGCGCTCGACAAGGCGCGGCGCGTCGGTGACGAGATCACGTCGGAGGCGCTCGCGGGTTTCAGCCGGCAGGAAAGCGAGCAACTGATCGCGCTGCTGCAACGGGTGCGCGGGAATCTGAGCCGCATCGTGGACCGGTGAGCGGTCGTGGCCGTGTCTGCCGGTTTCGGCGCGTCGTGCTAGCGTGCCGCGCGTGGATCGCGGATTGCTTGCGCGATCCACGCAAGCGCTGTTGTCAACTGTCGCCATCCATCCGGAGAAGATCGATCATGAAGAAACGCACCGCACCGTTGGCCGTCCTCGCTCTGTCCGTCGCCGCATTCGTCGCGATACCCGTCGCGCAGGCGCAGGACACGGCCGCATCCACGCCGAAGCAGATCAAGAAGGCCCAGCGCAAGGAAGCGCGCGCGAAGAAGAATGCCGAGCTGAAGCAACTGGAGCAAAACGGCTACAACCCGGCGGGCGAACAGACGAACTATCCGCAGAATCTGCAGAACGCGCAGGCGAAGATCAACGCGCAGAAGGCCGGCAAGCCGGCCCCGGCGTCGGCGCCGTGATCTGTCGATTCATAGCGTGAGGACGCGGGACGCTTCCCGCGTTTTCAGTCGAGCTGATACGACAACGTCGCGTTGATCCGCGGACTGCGCGACGAACTCTCGACCGGTGCGTCGCCCACGGCCTTCGCCACCGACAAATCGATGCTGTAGTGCTTCGCATCCGACACCCGAAAGCCGATGCCCACCGAGGATAACCTGCGCGGATTCGCCGTTCCGCCGTGCAGAAACACGCGCGCGGCATCGACCATCACGTATGGCGTGAAGCTTCTGAGATACGTCATGTCGACGCCGACCGGACGGTTCACTTCGAACGACGCGCCCCAGCCCGAATCCCCCGACGCCTCGCCCGGCTGATAACCCAGCGCGAAACGCTGCGCGCCGAACGAGATCTGCTCGGAGGTCGGCAGCGTATCGGGCGAATACTGGCCGGTCATCGAAACGACCGTGCCGATTTTCCACGGCCATTCGTTGCTTTGCGAGTAGGTCGCGCCGGTGCGCACGAACGTCAGTGAAACCGGATTGACCGGCGCATAGCCCGCGATGTTGGTTTGCGCGCTCTTCGATGCGCCGAGCACGTCGAACGCCTTCGCGACATTGAAGCTCGCGCGCCGCACGACGCCCGCGCCGATGCCGGTGTAATCGAGCTGCACTTGCGCGACGCGAATCTGCGAGCGCTGCGACAGATAGGGATTGCCCGCCGCGATCGTGTTCTTCAGGCGATCTTCGTCGTGCGACGCATACACGGTCGCCGTGCCGACGACGCTGCGCGCATTGCTCAGCATGAACGGATACACGCCGGAAAACGCGAGCTTGTCGTTCACGACCGTGCGCTCGATATAGGAGGGCAGGCCCGGATTGTCGACGGGATGGCCGTGGTAATGCGAGGCATCGATCTTCGCGGTGAAGCCGTCGGTCCCGATGGGCAACGTGCCGTTCAACGCGTAATACGTCTGATCGTCGCGGCCTTTGGGCAGCAGCGCGGAAGCCGTCAGCGATTCGCCGAGGCCGAGCATGCCGTTTTCCGTCGCGCTCAGAATGCCCTGCACGCCCGGATGATTGAAGTCGATGCCGGTGCTGACATTGAACGGCTTGCGTTCGACATCGAGTTCGAGCGCGGTCGCGCCATCGGTGTTCTGCGGCGGCGCGACGGTCGCTTTGGTCTTCACGCCCGGAATCATCCCGAGCACGTTGATATAGCGCTCGAAGCTCGCCTGCGTGAGCGGCCGGTCCGCTTTCAGACGCTCTGCGACAGCGCGGATGCGTTTCTCCGCCGCGCCCGCGTTCCCCTTCACGACGACCTTCGCGATATACCCCTCGACGATGGTCACGCGCACGACGCCGTCCTGAAACGTCTGCGCCGGCACGAACGCGAACGACAGCGCGTAGCCGTGCTCCTTGTAGAGCGCGGTGACGCCGTTCGCGGCCTCGATCAACTGACCGATGGTCACGTCCTTGCCGACGACTGGCGTGAAGCGCGCGGCGATCTGCGCGAACGGCAGCGCCTTCACCCCTTCGATCTCGATCTTCGTCGGCGTGAGATGACGCGCGAGCAGCGCATCGAGCGCGGGGGCGGGCGGCGCGACGTTCACCGAGACCGGCGCTTTGGGCGGGGCGTTGACCTGCGGCAGCGCGTCGAGCGGATTGCCGCCGAGATTCGCGCGCGGCGCGGGCTGCGTCTGAGCGTAAGCGTGATGCGATGCGATCGGCGCCGCAAGCGCGGCGAGCATGAGCGCCCGTGTCCATTCACGGATCTTCATTGTGATGCCCTCGTAGGGTTGCGAGAACGTCGTCGCGTTCTTCGTCGATGCGGGAAGCGAGGCCGTTCATCGACCTCGCGACCCGGTGAGCGTGATGACTAGCGCCGCGTGCCTCCCAACACGCCGCCGACGAGCGATCCCACCGCGCCGAGCAAGCCGCCGTTGTTCGCGCTGCCGTTCGTGGCGCTGCCGGTGTTGTTGCCGGTGGTCGTCGAAAGCCCCGCGCCTGCGCCCGCGCCCGCCGTCGCCGATCCCTGGTTGGCCGCGACGGTCACGCCGACCACGCCTGTCACCGATGTCACGGTGCCGAGCACGGAGCCTGCGGCGCCCGGCGAGCCGGTCAATGCGCCGACGACGCCGGTGACAGGCGCAAGCACGCCGCCTGTTGCGCCGGTCGCGCCCGTCGCTCCCGTCAGTCCGCCGACGACCCCCGTGACGGGCGCAAGCACGCCGCCCGCACCCGATCCGCTCACTCCGCCGAGCACGCCCGTCAGCGGCGCGAGCGGACTCGCCCCCGGCGCGCCGTGCACCAGCCCGCCCGCCGATGCCACCGTCTGCCCCGTCGTCGACACGAGATTGCCGACGCCCGCCGTGACCGGATTGCCGCCCGTCGCGGCGATGTTCTTGCCCGCGTTGTTGAGCGTGCCGCCGAGCGTCGTCAGCAGATTGTTGACGGGCGTGCCGAGTCCGGTCGCCGCGCCGACGGTCTGCGTCGTCGAACCGGCGAGCGCGGTGATCGGCGTGATTGCCTGACTGACCGTCTGCGTGAGTTGTTGCACGGGCGCGCTCGTGAGCGTCTGGCCGAGCACGCCGCCTGTCTGCGTGACGGCGTTCCCCGCGATTCCGACGATGCTGCCGACAGGCGTCGTCACGGGCGCGAGCGGCGACAGCGCGCCGCTACCGATGCTCGAGACGAGCGTGCCCGCGCTCGATACCGTCGCCCCCGTCTTTTCGACGACACCGCCGAGGCTCGCCGCCGTCGCGCCCACCGGATTCGCGCTCGTGCCGATGGTGCCGAGCCCGGCCGAGACGCCATCGCCGAGCGTGGACACGGCCCCGCCGAGATTCGATACGACATCGCCCGCGGCTTTCGTGGTGCCCGCGCCGACGCCGGGCGCGGCGGTCGAGCCGATTGCCGTGCCGACGCCCGATACCGCGCCGCCCGCGGCGGACACCACGTTGCCGGTCTTGTCCGCGACGGCCGCGACGGGCTGCGGGGTCGTGCCGCTGCCCGATCCGCCGCTCCCGCCGCTTCCGCCGCTTCCGCCGCCGGTCCCCCCGCTGCCGCCACCGGTGCTGCCGGTGCTGGTCCCCGAACCGCCGCCCGACCCCGTTCCCGAACCGCTGCCGCCAGCCGAGCCCGATCCGCCGCCATCGCCGGTCGAGATGGAGCCGGACCCCGCGCCCGAACCCGCCGACTTGCTCATCGTTCCTGACCCGCCGCACGCGCTGAGCGCGAGCAAGCTGGCGACCGCCGCCGCGATGACGGTCTTCGCCAGAATTTCGCGTCCGATATTCCTCGTATTCATTTGGCCCTCGATGTCTTGTATTGAACGAACCGCGGGCGATTAACTGCATTAGGTGTGCCATCGCACAGACAAAACGGGCGGTCGATGAATCCGTGGGCGATTTGATCCCACGCGTCAAGGACTTACGTAAAGGCGCGGGCTTAAGCGGCGCTAGTGAAATCGGTTCCGAAGCGCTTTATGTAACGTTACGAACGGCTGGCGGTGTTACGCCGCGATGCGTTACGCAATCGCGCCATACTGCCGATGAGCATGAAATAAGTGCTCTCTGTCATCGCGCGAAACAGTTGCTTCTACTGATATTCCGGATACGGTTGCCAGAATGCAGCATTCGTAAAGGACGCATCCAAATAAACGGTCAGACAATAATTGATTTTGAGATAGGCTTGCGTTATAAATCGGCTAACCGAAACCTCTTCGCGAGGTGTTATCGAGAGAAACGAGGGCGACAAGAAAATCAGAGTTGTAATGCACATTCGACGTGTGGTCCGGGCGGGGCCGTTGCACGCGCCTGCCCGGCGCACGGCGGAAAAACATATGCGGCCAGAGAGAAGCAGCACCAGACCGAGGACATAAAAATGAACGCAAACATCCTGCAATTCATTCGCGACCGCCGCGGGATTACCGCCATCGAATATGGACTGATCGCCGGTGTTCTCGCACTCGGGATCATGACGGCGGTCGGCGATGTCGCCACTCAACTGAAAAGCACGTTCGAAGCGATCAAGACGGAGCTGTCGAAAACCACGTCTTGAAGCGATGAGCGGCATTCTCCGCTATTCGGTTCGCGCCTGATCGGCTAATCGTGGAAATTCGCGCCGGCTAATTCCGGCGCGGGCATTCCTTTTATCGGGCGTCTCTTAATCAAGCATCCGTATTAGACCGGATGAGGGCTTCGCTTTGCCATGCTTTCAATCGAATCCGCGATATTTATCGCCTGGGCGCTCGCCATCGTTATATTCGACTGGCGGCGCAGGCTGATTCCGAATGCGCTCATTATCGTGGGTGCATCGTGCGCGCTCGCTTTTGCCGCCGCGCATCTCTCTCCTTTCGATACGTCCATCGGCGTCGCGCTGATCGGCTTCGGCGCGGGATTCGTCGCGCTGATGCCGTTTCACGTGCTCGGCATGATGGGCGCCGCCGACGTCAAGGCGTTCGCCGTGCTCGGCGCATGGTGCGGACCGCGCGCGCTCGTCGGGATCTGGGTGGCGGCGAGCCTCGCGGCGTTCGTGCACGCGCTCGTGCTGCTCGCGCGCCGCCGCGCCGTGTTCGCATTGCGCGATCTCCCCGACACCGCGACGCTCGAAGAACGCAGGCGCAACAGCACGCCGTACGGTGCGTTGCTGGCGGCGGCCGCGATCGGGCATCTCGCGCTTTTCGCGACCGGAGCGCACGCATGACGCGCCGCCCCGGCCGTCACGCTCAACGCGGCAACATGGCGATCGAATTCGCGATCGTGTTTCCGCTGTTCTTCGTCGTCTTCTACGCGATCGTCACCTACAGCCTCATCTTCGTCGCGCAGCAATCGCTGACGCTCGCGGCCGAAGAAGGCGCTCGCGCCGCGCTGCGCTTTCAGGCGAACGCGCAGAGCGTCGACGACGCCCTCGCGCGCCGTGGCGCCGCCGCGTGCGAAACCGCGAAGGGCCTGACGAACTGGCTCGCGGGCTTCGCGCAATGCACCGCCGCGCCCGCGCCGTGCGCGTATGACGCGACGCTGCGCTGCATCGAGATCACACTCGATTACGGCTACGCGCAACGGCCGCTCGTGCCGACGCTGCCGCTCTTCGATCTGGCGCTGCCCGATGCGCTCGTTGCGCGCGCGATGGTTCAACTCGATCCGGACAACGTGCTATGAGCGCGCGCGTTCGCATCCACTTCTGATGACGTCATGGCCCATCTCACCCGCACCTTCGCCATCCTGCTATTCGGGCTCGCGCTCGTCCTGGGCATCTTCGCGGTGATGCTCGCACGCGAACCCTCGCCCGCGCCGGAGCATGACCGCGCGCCCGCGCATGCATCGGCGATGGCGACGCCGCAGCGCCTCGTGCCGGTTGTCGTCGCGGCGCGCGATCTGCCCGCTGGCAAGGCCATCGACGCCGACGCGCTCACGGTGCGCATGCAGGCGGAATCGTTCCTGGGCGCGTTCGGCGACAGCGCCGCGCTGGTCGGACGCGTACCGCTCTCGGCAGTGCAAAAGGGCGCGCCGCTGACCGCCGACGTGCTGTCGAGCGGCCTCGCCGATGTCGTCGTGGCGGGCGAGCGCGCGGTGGCCGTGCGCATCGACGAGACGAATGCGGTCGGCAACTACGTGCGTCCGGGCGATTACGTCGACGTGTTTTTCACGCTGAAGCGCGAGGGCGGCGCGGCGAACGGCGATGCCGAGATCGCGGCGACGCAGGCGCGGCTGCTGTTGTCGAAGGTGCGTGTGCTGAGCATGGGCGACGCGTCGCTCGGAACGGGCGAGACCAAGGGAAAAAGCGCGGCTCAGGCGAGCCCGCGCACGGCGGTGCTCGCGATCCGCACCGCCGATATCGACGCGCTCACGCTCGCGGAAAGCGCGGGCCGCCTTGTGCTCGCGCTGCGCAATGCCACCGATGACGAAGCGCCCGCGCCGCCCGCGTTCGCGCCGCTGCATGCATCGGCGCGGCCCGACAGCGCCGCCGATCGCGCAGCCGCGGGCATTTCGCTCGGCACGCTAGCGGGCGCGCGCGTCGCGGCGCGTGCCGTCGATAAGCCGCGCAGCGCACGGCCGCCAGCGAGCGACGAGATCGAAGTGATTCGCGGCGGGCGCGCGGAACGCGTCGCGTATTGAACGAACCGCAGGCCATACATAACGATGACAAGAAAACGGCAACGCAGCACCGGATCGAATCGATGGAAGAGCGCGGCGCTCGCCGCATGTTTGGCGGCCGCGCTCGCCGTCGATGTGTACGCGGCATCGCGCGATGTTTCCCAATCCGAATCGTTTTCAGCCGCCGACGCGAGCATCATCGCGCTATCGACGGGCGCGCAGAAACCGCTCGCGCGCGGCCGGACGATCTCGCGCGTCGCGGTCGGCGATCCGTCGGTCGCGGATGTGAACGTGCTGAAGGGCGGCGGCGTGCTGCTCGTCGGCAAATCGGCCGGGACGACGAACCTGATGCTGTGGGAACGCGGCCGCGATGCGCCGCTGTCGTACACGGTCCAGGTCGCGGCGGCGGGCAGTGCCGCGCTCGCCGATGCCGAAGCGCCGCAAGTGCGCGTGCTGGGCAAGACCGCCGTGCTCACCGGCACGACGCCGACGATGGACAAGCATCAGCGCGCGGTGGCGGCGGCGCGCGCGTCGGTGGGCAAGGACGGCGCGCTCGTCGATGCATCGGCGGTGGCAACGAAAAGCGTCGTCCAGGTCGATGTGAAAGTGGTCGAGTTCAGCAAGACCGTGCTCAAGGAAGCGGGCTTCAATCTGTTCTCGCAGAACCACGCGGGCTTCGCGTTCGGCACCTTCGCGCCGAGCGCGCTCACGAGCGTCACGGGCGGCGCGACCAGTCCGCTCGCCGTGACCGCGACATCGCCGATCGGCTCCGCATTCAATCTGCTGCTCAACTCGACTTCGCGCGGGCTGTTCGCGAACCTGAGCCTGCTCGAAAGCAACAACCTCGCGCGCGTGCTCGCGCAGCCGACGCTCGTCGCGCTGTCGGGGCAAAGCGCGAGCTTTCTCGCGGGCGGCGAGATTCCGGTGCCGGTGCCGCAATCGCTCGGCACGACGACCATCGTCTACAAGCCCTACGGCATCGGACTTGCGCTGACGCCGACGGTGCTCGGGCCGGAGCGCATCGCGCTCAAGGTCGCGCCCGAGGCGAGCCAGCTCGACTTCGCGCACGCGATCACCATCGATGGCGTGTCGGTGCCCGCGCTCACCACGCGCCGCGCGGAAACCGCCGTCGAACTCGGCGACGGCGAGAGCTTCGTGATCGGCGGGCTGGTCGATCGCGAAACGGCCTCCAACGTCAACAAGGTGCCGCTGCTCGGCGATCTGCCGATCATCGGCGCGTTCTTCAAGACCTTGCAGTACTCGCAGCAGGATCGCGAACTGGTGATCATCGTGACGCCGCATCTCGTCGCGCCGATCGCGAAGAATGCGGCCTTGCCGTCGACGCCGGGCCAGCAATCCGAACAGCGTGACGGTCCGGTGTGGCGTTCGTTCATCGGCGGGGCCGCGCTGTCGTCCGATGCCGCGCCGGGGTTCTCGCGATGAGCGCCGCCGCCGCGCCGCCGACGCGCTTTCTCTGCGCGAGCCCCGACGCCGCGCGCCGTGACTGGCTGCAACGCGCGCTGGCGGACGCGGGCGCGGTCGAAGCCGCGCCGTGCGATGCCGCGGGATTCGTCGCGCGCATCGGTGAAAGCGCGCCGGCAATCGTGTTCGTCGATTTCAGCACGAGCGCCGGCGCGAGCACGCTCGCCCACGCGGCCCGCGATGCTTTTCCCAACGTGCCGATCGTCGCGCTCGGCACGCTGGCGACGCCCGCCCCGGCGCTCGCGGCATTGCGCGCGGGCGTGCGCGATTTCATCGATATCGGCGGCCCCGGCGACGATGTTCTCGCGATCGCGCAGCGCCTCATCGACGAGCGGCCGCTTGCGCGCGGCGAGCCGCCGAGCCGTCACGGCAAGCTGACGGTGCTGCTCGGCGCGCGCGTCGGCGTGGGCGTGAGCACGCTCGCCGCGAATCTCGCGGTGAGTCTGCAAAGGCGCGGCACGCGGGCGGGCCGCGCGATGGCGCTGCTCGATCTCGGCCTGCCCGCCGCCGACAGCGCGCTTTTGCTCGACATGCGCTGCGAGCTGCATTTCGTCGATGCCGTGCGCAACCTGCGCCGCTTCGACGACACCTTCGTGAACACCGCGTTCGCGCGTCACGCGAGCGGCCTCGCGCTCACCACGCTGCCCGCCGATCTCGCGGAGATGCGCGCGATCTCGTTCGCGTCGGCGGTGAGCACGCTCAATCGGCTGCGCGCGTATTTCGACCATCAGATCGTCGATCTGTGCGGCTTCTCGAATACGGAATTCGTCGGAGAGACCTTGCAGGCGGCGGACGAAGCATGGCTCGTCTGCGATGCGAACGTCGCGTCGGCGGTATCGGCGATGGCGCTGCTCGACGCCTTGCGCCCCGCCGATGAAGACACGCCGCCCGCGAAGATCGGTCTCGTCGTGAACAAGTTCGACGCCGCGCTGAATTTCGGCGCGGATCAACTGGCGCGGCGGCTCGATCTGCCGCTCGTCGGCGTGCTGCCGGAGCGCGCGCAGGCGCTGGGCCGCGCGGTGAATCAGGGGCGCCTCCTCGCCGATTGCGCCGAACGCGATCCCTACGTGCGCGCGCTCGCACCGCTGGTCGCGCGTCTCGCACGTCTGCATGGCGAGCTTCCCGATGAAGCCGCGCACGAGCCGAAGGCGCGCGGCGGGCGGCTGAGCGCACGCGCGGCGATCAACGTCGCGCATCTCCTTCCCAACTTTCTCAGACGGTCATAGACGATGGCTCAGGACTTCAGCAAGGACATCGCGTTCGCGAACGATCTGGCCGAAGACGCCATTGCGTTCGCGCATTCGCAGCAGTTTCAGGATGTCGCGACGGCGGCGCACGAGCATCTGCTTACGCGCATCGAGGAACTGGGCGCGGAGTTCGGCCGATGGTCGCGTCAGGCGATCCAGCAATTCGTCGATCTGGAGATGGACAGCTTCGTGCGGCTGCGGCGCGTGCCGCTGAACGAGAGCGAAGTGCGGCTGGTTGCCGCGGCGCTGACGAAGGAACTCGCGGGCTTCGGTCCGCTGGAAGACCTGCTCGCCGATGCCGCCGTCGAAGACATACTCATCAACGGCTATAGCGACGTGTATGTGTCGCGTCACGGCATGCTGGAAAAGATTCCGGTGCGTTTCGCGGACAACGCGCATCTGCTGCGCATCGTGCGTCGCATTCTCGCGCCGATCGGACGGCGGCTCGACGAATCCAATCCGATGGTCGATGCGCGCCTGCCCGATGGCGGCCGCGTGAATGTCGTGATCGAACCGCTGTCGATCGATGGTCCTGTCGTCTCGATCCGCAAGTTCAGGCGCGATCCGCTGCGCCCCGACGATCTGCTCGCCAACGGCACGTTCAATCAGGATATTGCCTCGCTGTTGCAGGCGGCGGTGGACGCGCGCTGCAACGTGCTCGTGTCGGGCGGAACGAGTTCGGGCAAGACATCGCTGCTGAACGCGCTCGCGTTCTTCATTCCGAAGCACGAGCGCGTCGTGACGATCGAAGATACGGCGGAACTCTCGCTGAATCATCCGCATGTGGTGCGGCTCGAAAGCAGGCCCGGCGGTTTCGACGGCGCGGGCGTCGTGTCGATCCGCGATCTGTTGCGCAATACGTTGCGGATGCGGCCGGACCGGATCATCGTCGGCGAAGTGCGCGGCGGCGAAGTGCTCGAAATGCTTCAGGCGATGAACACCGGCCACGACGGCTCGATGGGCACCGTTCACGCAAGCTCGCCGCGCGAATGTCTCTATCGGCTGGAAATGCTCGCGGGCTTCGCGGGTTTTCAGGGCACGGAAGCGAGTCTCAGACGACAGATCGCCAACGCGATCGATTTCATCGTGCAGATCGGACGGCTCTCGAACGGGCGGCGGCGCATTCTCTCCGTGACCGAAGTGACCGGCCTCTCCGACAACATCATCGCAATGCAGGAGTTGTATCGCTACGAGCCTTCCGTCGACGCCAGCGGCAACGAAGAAGATCGCTGGACCTGGCTCGGCATCCATCCGAGTTCGACGAAGCTCGCGAAGTTCCGGCAGTCGCTCGGCGTCGCGCTGTCGGAAGGCTTCGGACATTCGGGGCGTTTCGGCGGGGGCTTCAATGTATAGAGCCGTCGCCATCGTCGCGATGCTCGCGCTGCTGTGCGCGGCGGCCGCGCTCATGCTGTGGCGGCGCGGCACGCATACGCGCGAGCGCGCGCTGACCGAGCGCTTCGTCGATCGGCAAGTGCAGGCGCCTCGGCCGCAACGCGCTCCACGGCCCGTCGCGAGCGCGCCGGCCACGGCGGCGCCGAAGGGTATCGCGTCCGGCATCGTGTCCGGCGTCGCGCGTGTGCGTGCGGCGTTCGCGAATCTGATGCGCCGCGCGGGCATCGAACGTCCGCGCGCGCTCGCGGGCACGACGCTCGGCATCGCCGCGTGCGCCGGGCTCTGGTGCGCGCTGCGCGCCGGTCCGGTGATCGGCGCAGGCGTCGCCGCGCTCGTGCTCGCCGCCGTGTACGCATGGCTCGCGTGGCGCGCGCAGAAGCGCCAGCAGCGCATCGTGCGGCAACTGCCGCCGTTTCTCGATGGCATCGTGCGCATGATCGTCATCGGCCATAGCGTGCCCGCCGCGTTTCAGGCCGCGCTCGCGAGCGCCGAAGCGCCGCTCTCCGAATGCCTCCGGCGCGCGCTGCCGATGTTGCGCACCGGCGCGGAGATCGATCACGCGCTAGGCGCGGTCGCGCGCATGTATCGCGTGCGCGAGCTGGAGCTCGTCGGCTCGGTGCTGCGCGTATCGGTGAAATACGGCGGCCGCTCCGATGTCATGCTCGACCGCATGGCCGCGATGATGCGCGATCTGGAGCAGGCGAGCCGCGAGCTCGTCGCGCTGTCGACGGAAACGCGGCTGTCGTCGTGGGTCCTCGGATTCCTGCCGATCCTGCTCGGCGCGATGGTGATCGTGACCAACCCCGCCTATTTCGATGCGATGTGGAGCGACGCGCTCGGCAAGCGCCTCGTGTATGTCGCCGTCGCGCTTCAGATGCTCGGCGCATGGCTGCTGTACCGGCTCGCGAGACTCAGGACATGAACATGACGCCCGCCTTGCTCGGCGCTTTCGCGCTCGCAGCCGCCGCGCTCGCAGCGGGTCTGTGCGGCGTGCTCGCGCTCGGCCGCTACGCGCGCATGCAGCGTTCGGCGCGCACGCTCGATCACGCGTTGAAGGAGCGCACGACGACGCCGCCCGCGCAGGAGACCACGCCGCGAATAGGCGTGCTCGCCGCGCTCGGCCGCGCGAGCGCCGCGTGGCTCGATACGCCGTTCGGGCGCGTCGCGGTCGCGGAGGAGGATCGTCGGCTGCTCGAACGCTGCGGCTATCTCGACGCCGGCGCGCGCGGCCATTTTCTCGCGGCGCGCATCGCGGGGGCGCTCGCGGCGCCGCTCGCATTGCTCGTGTTCGGGCACGGCGCGGCGCACGGCGCGCGCTTCGTGCTGCTGCTGTTCATGGCGTTGTCGGCGGGCTTCATGGCGCCGAAGTGGTTCGTGCGCCGCCGCGCGAATGCGCGCCAGAGCGCGGTGAACGGCGAACTGCCGATGTTCGTCGATCTGTTGCGGCTGCTGCAAGGCGTCGGGCTGTCGCTCGATCAGAGCCTGCAGGTGATGATTCAGGACTTCAGGAACGTGCTGCCCGTGCTGTCGATGGAACTTGCGCTCGCGCAGGCGCAGTTCGCCACCGGCCGCACCCGCGAGCAGTCGATGAAGCGCCTCTCGACGAGTTACGACAACGAGGATCTCGCCGCGATCGTGCGGCTCATCGTTCAGGTCGAAAAGCACGGCGGCGCGGTGCAGGAGCCGCTCAGGCAATTCGGCGACCGCCTGCGCGAAACGCGCCGCGCGCTGCTGCGCGAGCGCATCGGCAAGCTCACCGTGAAGATGACGGGCGTCATGGTCATCACGCTCCTGCCGGCGCTGCTGATCGTCACGGCGGGGCCAGGCTTCATCGCGGTGGTGCGTTCGCTCTCGGCGCTTCATCGATAAAGGGATGCTCATGATTCGTGCACTCGTTCTGCCCTTGATCTGCGCGACGCTCGCCGCCTGCGCGACGAAGCAGGAAAACGGCTACGGCGTCGGCATTCAGGCCGAGCGTCAGGCCGCGCTCGATCAGGCGCAGCAAAAGGACGCCGCGCCCGACACGCCCGGCATGTATCTCGCGCTCATCGACCGGATGCAGACGCAGGGGCTCTGGTTCGCGTCGCTCGCGCATATCGACGCATACGAGCAGCAATACGGCGAATCGCCCGACACGATTCTTCTGCGCGCCGATGCGCTGCGTCAGACCGGCCAGCCCGACGCGAGCGCCGCCGCCTATGCGCGCCTCGCCGGCACGCCGCTCGCCGCGCGCGGCCTGCGCGGTCTCGGCCTGCTCGCGGGCGAGGCAGGCGATTTCGCGGGCGCGGCGCAACGCTTCGAGGCCGCATCGAAGCGTGCACCGACCGATGCGCTCACGCTGTCCGATCTCGGTTACGCGCGGCTGCGCATGGGCGATGTCGCGGGCGCGCGCGTGCCGCTCATGAAGGCCGCTGAGCTCGCGCCGAACAATCCGAAGATCCTGAGCAACGTCGCGCTGTTTCTGCTCGCGAGCGGGCAGGCGGCGAACGCGCAGGGCCTGATGACGCAGCAGAAGTTTCCGGCGGATGTACAGCAGGCGATTCGCGGCGATGCGAAGCGCGTCGCCGACGCGGCGCGCGCGAGCGTCGCGTCACGCTGATATCGACGATGAGGAGAGGCGGATGAAACGAATCGGCATGCTCGTGCTGTGCATGGCTTGCGGCGCATTGCAGCACACGGCGCGCGCGCAGAGCGCAAGCGAGATCGGCCATGCGACGCAGGCCTGGCTCACGCTTCAGGCAAGCAACGTGGAGTCGGCGCCCGCGCAGCCGATGCCCGGCGCGCAGGCGGGCGCGGCCTACGAGCGCTACCTCAAGTCGTTCGACACGCCGATTCCGGCGCGCTACGGCTCTTCGTTCGAAGACGGCGGGCGGCCGTCGCTCGACGTGAACTATCGCGACATGAACTGACGATCCATGACGACGCATCGATACATCGTGTCGACCCGGCAGCGCCAGCGCGGCGCGGCGGGCACGCTCGCGGCGATCTGGCTCGTCGTCGCCGTCGCCGCGCTCGGTGCGATCGATATCGGCAATCTCTTTTTCGCGCGGCGCAGCCTGCAAAGCGTCGTCGATCTTGCTGCGAGCGCGGGCGCGCAAGTCGTCGATGCCGCCTGCACGCGCGCGAAGGCCACCGCGAACGGCAGCGCGACGAGCAACGGCTTCGATCCATCGGCCGCGGGTCACGGCCTGACGGTCACGTGCGGGCGCTGGGACGCGCAGGCGAACGCCGCGCCCGACTACTTCTCGACGAGCGGCACGCCTGCCAACGCGGTGAAAGTAACGGCCTCGCGCACGGTGCCTTACTTCTTTCTCGGACCCGCGCGGCAAGCGACGGCGACGGCCATCGCCAAGTCGACGGACGTCGGCTCGTTCTCGATCGGCACGACGCTCGCGAGCATCGGAGCGGGCACGGTGAATAGCCTGCTCAATGCGCTGCTCGGCACGAATCTCAATCTGTCGCTGGTGTCGTATCAGGGGCTCGCGGATGCGCGCGTGCGTGTCGGCGATCTCGTCACCGCGGCGGGCGTCGGCACGGTCGATCAGTTGCTCGCGATGAAGCTCACCGCCGCGCAGATCGCTAAACTGATGCTCACCGCGTTGCAGACGACGAACGTGGCGAACGCGAGTCTCTCGACCGCGCTCGGCGCGATGGGCGCGATCGTCAACGCGAATATCCCCGGCAACCAGACGATTTCGCTCGGCAGCATCGATGGCGCGCCGGGACTGCTGTCGGTCGGGCTCGCGAATACGCAAAGCGCGCTCGATGCGACCGTCAGCCCGCTCGAAGCCTTGCTCGTGACGGCGGAGATCGCGCAGGCGGGCAAGGCCGCCGCGACCGTCGGCGCGGGCCTCACGCTGCCGGGGCTGATTTCGGCGGCGCTCAAGGTGCAGATCGTGCAGCCGCCGGTGCTCGCCATCGGCGAAGCGGGCAAGGACGCGAGCGGCAACTGGCGCACGTTCGCGCGCACGGCGCAGGTGCGTGCGTTCGTCGATGTCAGCGTGCTGCAATTGCCCTTGCCCGTGGGCTTCGGCGGCGCCCGGCCGATGGTGCATTTGCCGCTCTATATCGAAGTGGCGCCCGGCGCCGCGTGGCTCGTGTCGACGCAATGCCAGGGCGCGGCGTCGGCGCGCCGCTCGGTGATCGGCGTGCAGACGGGCATCGCGAACGTCTGCGTCGGCGACACGCCCGCGAACATGGGCGCGTTCAGTTGCACGCAGCCCGCCACGCTCGTCACCGTGCCGAATCTGCTGACCGTGAGCCTCGCCGCGAGCCTGCCCGCGACCATGCCCGCGTCCGCCGCGACGCTGTCCTTCGACGGCGTGAGCGGCAATGGCGACGACTATCAGACGGCTCCGTCAGCGCCGGGCGCGTCGCTCGCCAATGCGCTCTCGGGCCTCGGCGCGAGTCTCTCTGCCCCGGGCGGCCTCGCGGTCACGTCGCCGATCCTGCCGCCCTTGTTGCTCAACACCGTCGCGCCGCTCTTGCTCGGTCTTCTGGTGCCGATGCTCGCGACTGTGCTCACGGGCCTCGATCAGGTGCTCGTGCCTGTCCTGCAACTGCTCGGCGCGCAAGTGGGAACGAGCATGATTCACGACCTGTCGCTCACGTGCGGCGAGTCGCAACTGGCTTATTGAACGACATGAGACAGAACAGCAAAATCGATGGTCTCGATATCCACGTATGGGAGGGCAAGGCCGACGTCGTCGAGCGCGTGGTGCGTGCGATGTCGGGTCAGGACGTGGACGTGCTGCGCGCGGACGGCACGTCGATCAGCGCGCCGCGCGAGTCCGACCGTCCCGCGCTCGCGATCATCAGCGTGAGCGTGATCGACGGCGGCGCGTTCGTGTTGCGCGACTGGGAAGCGCGTCATTCGATGCCGGTGGTCTGGGTCGGCGCGGCGCCGCGCGAGCGCGATCCCTCGATGTTTCCGCCGGACTATTCGCATATCCTGCCGCTCGATTTCACCGGCGCGGAGTTGCGCGCGATGGTCGCGAAGCTCGCGCGGCAACTGCGCGCGCACGGCGAGGACACGCAGGCGTCGCACGCATTGATCGCGCATGCGGAGTGCATGGAGGCGCTGCTGCATGAAGTCGATACCTTCGCCGATTGCGACACGAGCGTTCTGCTGCATGGCGAGACGGGCGTCGGCAAGGAGCGCATCGCGCAACTGCTGCACGAGAAGCACACGCGTTATCGCGACGGTCCGTTCGTGCCGGTGAACTGCGGCGCGATCCCCGATGGCCTCTTCGAATCGCTTTTCTTCGGACATGCGAAAGGCGCGTTCACGGGCGCGGTGCTCGCGCACAAGGGCTACTTCGAGCAGGCGAACGGCGGCACGCTTTTTCTCGACGAGATCGGCGACTTGCCGCTCTATCAGCAAGTGAAGCTCTTGCGCGTGCTGGAAGATCAGGCGGTCACGCGCATCGGCTCGGCGACGCCCGTGCGGCTCGAATTCCGGCTCATCGCGGCGAGCAACAAGTGCCTGCCGCAACTCGTGAAGGAAGGCGCGTTTCGCGCGGACCTGTATTACCGACTCGCGGTGATCGAGCTGAAAATCCCTTCGCTCGAAGAGCGCGGCGCGGCCGACAAGATCGCGCTCTTCAAGGCGTTCATCAGCGAAGTCATCGGCAAGGAGAAGCTCGATGCGTTGCCCGAGCTGCCGTACTGGCTCGCGGATGCCGTCGCCGATGTGTATTTTCCCGGCAACGTGCGCGAGCTGCGCAATCTGGCGGAGCGTGTGGGCGTGACGGTGCGGCAACTCGGCGCGTGGGACGAAGCGCGCGTGAAGCGCCTGCTCGTGCTCGCACGCAATGCGAGAGCCGCACCGGAAGGCGGATCGGACTTGCTGGTCGATCGCAGCAAGTGGGACATGAACGAGCGCAATCGCGTGATCGCGGCGCTCGATGCGAACGGCTGGAGAAGACAGGATACGGCGCAGTATCTCGGCATCAGCCGCAAGGTGCTGTGGGAAAAGATGCGCAAGTTCCAGATCTTCGACGAAGAGCCGGAGACACGGCCGATGTAGCGCGGAGGATACGAGCATGCGATGGCGAGCGTGGCTGTTGATCCTGGCGTTGTGCGACGCGCATGCCGCGTCGCGCTATTACGCGCCGATGTCCTTCTACCCGCACGATGCCGTGCGCGTCTCGCGCTTTGCGGTGACGCCCGGCGCGATGCAGGTGCCCTACGGCGCGGGCGCAAAGGTCGGGGAAGGCGACTTCTATATCGTCTCGAACGCCTCGTTCAAGGCATTGACGGCGCACCAGCAAGCGGACGGCACGATCGCGCTCGTCCAGTCGAAGTGGACGCCCGAGCTGGCCGCGGCGCAGATATGGAGCGTCGATAAAGAGGGCAGCGGCTTTCGCCTGTATTCTAAGTTGTACGGACGATACGTGACGCTCGGCGCGCGCGTGGATCTCGAAGCGCCATCGGGCGAAGCGCGGCAGAACTGGAGCATCGAAGCCGATGCGAACGCGGTGACCATCGCGGCGACCGGCACGAAGACGGGTCTCGTCGTCGCGCATCATGCGCTGCGCGACGGCGCGTTGGTCGAAGCGAACGCGCAGGCCGGGCAATGGCGTCTGTACGAGGTGCACAACGAAGACGCCGAACATGCGTATCGCACGCTCGATGCAGCCCCGCAATCGACCTATGACAACGCCGCGAAGCGCTATCACCTGAGCGCGTATGCGCCCGATGCGATCGAAGCGGACAGGCTCGGCGGCTTTCGCTGGACCGACTCTCATCCGTCGGGGCTGTATGTGTCGAAGGGCGAGTCCGTCGTGATCGACGTGAGCGGTCTCGCCGACGACGGCCCCGATGGCCTCGTCATCATGGTCGGCAACAAGAACGGCTTCTACCGGCGTCAGCCCGCGGGCGATCCGCAGACGATCCTCGCGACGGAAGGGCGCAATGAGTTCGTCGCGTCGCGCGATGGCCTGCTTTACTTCGAATATATCGATAGCGGATTCAACGAGCGGCCGCGTACCTCGATCGATGTCTTCGTGCGCGAAGGCGGCCGTGCCGTGCCGTTCTATGTCGAAGGCACGACGACGCTCCTCGAATGGCGCGCGATGCTGCAACGCTACGCCGATGCGCCGCTCGTCGAGATGGTCGGCAGGCGCACGATGTTCACCGTCGCGCGTTCGATGTACGACAAGGCGGGCGCGGCGGACCCGGCCACGCTGCTCGGCTACGTCGAGCGCATCATGGGCTATCACGATGAACTGGCCGGGCTCGACGGATCGAGCGCGCTCGATGCGCCTTCGCCGTTGCGCGTGCATTTCGTGCAGGACGCGATTTCCACGCACGCGGAGTTGCAGAACACGTATCTGTACGCGACGTACTACATGATCGGCCTGCCTTTGAACAGCGCCGCCGAGACCTTGCTTCAGCCCGCGAAGGCCGATGAATGGGGCGTGTGGCACGAGATGGGCCACATGTATCAGCAATGGGACTGGACATGGCCGGGCGTCACGGAGACGACGGTGAACCTCTACTCGCTGCACGCGCTGCAGCGTCTCGATACGCCGATGGCTTCGCCGTTGCTACAGGTCGTCGATGCGCGCGGCAGAAAGAACCGGCTCGATCTCGCGGCGCTTTATCTTGCGCAGCCGTCGCGCAATTTTCTCGACGATGCGTCGTTTCCGGTGCCATCCGAAGCGCTCTGGATCAGGCTCGTGATGTACGAGCAATTGCGCCGCGCGCTTGGCGACGGCTTCTATGCGCGGCTGCACAAGTACTATCGGCTGCATCCGCTGATGGAGGATGAAGGCGGCGAGAAGCGCGAAGTGCAGACCTTCGTGCTGCGCGCGTGTATCGCGGCGAATCTGGATTTGAGGGATTTCTTCGAGCGATGGGGACTGCCGGTCGATGCGGGCACGCGCGCGGCGATCGGTGGGTTGAAGCTGAAGGCGCCGGCGATGGATTTGACGCGTACGAGGATTTGAAGCCAAAAAAAGACGCCGACGCGCGAGGCGTCGGCCAAGTTCTGGCTTTACGAGGGCTGCCAGAAACGCTTCGATACGTCACGCCGCATCGGCGAGCCGCATGCTCCGGGACTCGTCGCGCCGCGTCGTCCTGCGCCGCGTCATCGCGCGGCCGATACGCGCGCCGGGCACGTTATCGATGCCGAATGCGGGCCTTGCCAGAAAGAAGCCCTGCGCGAGCACATGCGGCCACTGTGCGAGCCACTGCGCCTGCGCCGCCGTCTCGACACCCTCGACGACGATCGCCACCTTGAGCCGCGTCAGCAGCGCGAGCACCGACGAAAACACCAGACACGCATTCGGGCAGCGCGGCGCTTCGGCCAGCAGTTCCTTTGCGATTTTCACAGTGCCGAAGTCGATCGGACCGAGCGCCGCTAGACACGAATAGCCCGTGCCGAAATCGTCCATCGCCACGCTCACGCCCTTGTTCTTCAGACGCCTCACTACCTTCGGCATCGACGGCATGCGCGCCAGATCCTCGCTCTCCAGCAATTCGAGTTCGATGCAATCGGGCGTTAGCCCGTGCGCGCGGCAGATCGAGTCCATGCGATCCGCGAAGCCGGGCAGCGCCGCGACCGATGGCGGCACGTTCACCGCGACCGAATAATGCGCGCCGCCGCGTGCTCGCCATGCCTCGATTTCGGACGCAACGGCGTCCAGCACGAACCATGTGAATTCGCGCATGATCTCCGCGTCCTTGAACGCGTCGCTGAATGCGCCCGGCAGCAATACGCCGTACTCCGGATGACGCCAGCGAATCAACGCTTCCATTTGCGCGAGTTCGCCGCTGTCGACTCGGTATATTCCCTGATAGGCGATGCAGAATTCTCCGGCCTTGAGGCCATCGAGTATGCGATGCCTGAATGCATGATCCGAGTTCGGCGCGGCTTTCGCGACAGGCGAGCCGTGTGTCGTTCTGTTCATGCTTGAGCCATCCCCTCCCAGTTGGTCGTGGGAGCGGTTGCACGACTCATGCCAGCCACGGCGTCTGTGTGCGATACCAAGCGGATCACGCCGGTCTTCCATGCAGGATAACGTTTGCGCGCCGTCTCAGACCGTCACGCTTGCGCTACAGAGCGTTACGTTGCGTTCAGGGTTACGTAACGAATTCGCGACGTGTTACGCGCTATGTGGGGTGCCGCACATAAGCGGCAGTTGCATCGAGCGGCATTGGGATGCGATTTTGCAGTTTGTGCCGGACGATCCTGGAACATTTGCAATCCCGACTAGCGACCTATGGACCGCGAGTGCCGGTCATCGCGCGATCAAAAAGCAATCTCCCGCGAACTTGATCGTCAGGCGGTCGCGGTCTGCTCCACTGGCCGCATCCGTTCGAGCGCGCTGCCGTCCTCGCGGAACAGATGCACGTGGCGAATGCTGAAGCCCGCGTTCAGCCGTTGTCCTTCGACGGCGGTGGATTCGCCCGAGCCTTTCACCTGAATCACGAGCTCGTTCGGCAGCCGCACATGCAACAGCGTCTCGCCGCCGAGATGCTCGATCACCATGACTTCGCCGGACAGGCCGCTGTCGATATCGCCGCCGCATGCCTCGATGAAATGCTCGGGCCGTATGCCGAGCGTGAGCGTTTCGCCCGCTCTCACCGTCGAAGCGGCGAACGGCAGAGTAAGCGGCTCGCCGCCGGGCAACTCGATGGTGACGCCCGCGGCATCGACGCGCATCACGCGCACGTCCATGAAATTCATCTTCGGCGAGCCGATGAAGCCCGCAACGAAGCGATTGTGCGGCGTGCGATACAACTCGAGCGGCGAGCCGATCTGCTCGACGCGCCCGTGATTCAGCACGACGATGCGATCGGCCATCGTCATGGCTTCGGTCTGATCGTGCGTGACGTAGATCATCGTCGCGTTGAGTTGCTTATGCAGCTTGATGAGTTCGAGGCGCATCTGCACGCGCAACGCGGCATCGAGATTGGAGAGCGGTTCGTCGAAGAGAAAGACCTTCGGTTCGCGCACGATCGAGCGGCCAATCGCGACGCGCTGACGCTGCCCGCCCGACAACGCACGCGGACGCCGTTCTAGCAACTGGCCGATCTGCAGGATTTCCGCCGCGCGATGCACGCGCTCCTTGATCTGCGCTTCGGGCAGCTTGAGCATGCGCAGCCCGAACGCGATGTTCTCGTACACCGACATGTGCGGATAGAGCGCATACGACTGAAACACCATCGCGACGCCGCGTTGCGAGGGTTCGAGATCGGTCACGTCTTCGCCGCCGATCAGCACTTGCCCCGAGTCGCTGCGCTCCAGTCCGGCGATGGTGCGAAGCAAGGTGGATTTTCCGCAACCCGAAGGACCGACGAAGACCATGAACTCGCGATCGGTCACCTCGATGTCCACGCCCTTCAGAACATCCACGCCCGCAAAGGCCTTGCGAATTTGCTGCAAATGAACTGCGCTCATACGTTGTCTCCCTGTGCCGCTGCGGCAATGCAGCATCGGACGCATCGTCGAATTTCTTCTTGACAACCTGTTCGCGCCAAAATATACAATTGTAAAACCGAAATTACAAGTGAAACGACGCAGGACAAAACCGAACCCGCAAGCCTCACCCGCTCGATAAAAACCAAGGAGACAGGCATGAAGAAGCGCTTCATCCCGGCCACGCAGCTCGGGCCGATCAAACACGTCGCGGCAGTCGTTCTTCTGGCGGCGAGCGCGGCGTTCGCCGCATCGAACGCGCAAGCCTGGACTCTGAAGGAAGCGGCGCAGCCGTATTCGGGCACCACGATCAAGGCCATCTTTCTCGATCGTCCCGGCTACAAGGCCGCGCAGCAACTGATCCCGCAGTTCGAGAAAGAGACGGGCATCAAGGTGCGCTGGGAAGTGATTCCGTACGAAAACACGCGCGAGAAGGAAGTGCTCAACTTCGTGGGCGGCGGCGATCAGGACATCGTGCTCGTTGATGTCGTGTGGATCGGCGAATTCGCGAGCAACAAGTGGCTCGTGCCGATCAAGAAGTTCACCGACGATCCGAAGCTCGCGGACCCGAGCCTGAATCTCAAGGGCTTTTTCCCGATCCTGCTCGATTCGTTCGGCACGTGGGACAAGGTTACGTACGGTCTGCCGTTCGATAATTATTCCGGTCTCATGTTCTACAACAAGTGCATGTTGAAGGACGCGGGTTTCGACGAGCCGCCGAAGACCTGGGACGAGTTGCTCAACACCTATGCGCCGAAGCTCACGAAGGGCGACAAGTTCGCCTTCGCGTTGCAGTCGCGGCGCGGCGAGACACAATCTGCGGACAGCTTCATGCGTGTGCTGTGGCCGAACGGCGGCTCGCTGCTCGATGCGAAGTTCAAGTCGAATCTGATGTCGCCGCAATCGCAGGCGGGCCTCGAATACCGGCAGAAGCTGATGAAGTACATGCCGCCGGGCATCGTCGACTTCGATCATGCGGAAGCGGTGAACGCGCTTGCGCAAGGTCAGGTCGCGATGATCACCGAGTGGTCCGCGTTCTATCCGACGCTGACCGATCCGAGCAAGTCGAAGCTCGGCAACTGTCTTGCAATCACCACCGAGCCGAAGGGTCCGGCCGGCCTCAAGCCCGCGCTCGGCGGCTTCTCGCTTGCCGTGAACGCGAAGTCGAACGCGAAGAAGCAGGCGGCGTCGTGGCTTTTCATTCAATGGATCACGTCGGAAGCGATGGCGAAGCCTTATCTCGAAGCGGGCGGCGTGCCGGCGCGCATGGCGATCTATCAGGACAAGGCCGTGCAGGACAAGTATCCGTTCGTGAAGCCGATGGTCGAATCGTGGCAGGGCGGCGTGCCGGATTATCGTCCGCGCTTCCCGGAATGGCCTGCCGTGTCGGAAGTCATCGGCGAATGGGGCAGCAAGATGATGCTCGGTCAGGTGACGGTGAAGGAAGGCGCGCAGACCATCGGTCAGAAGACCGAGGACATCCTGAAGAAAGCGGGCTATTACGACGGCAAGAAGCCTTTGCTGAAGTAATTTCATTCAAGGAACCGGAGGCGACGAATGGCATCACCTGCAATACGTGCGCGAGGGCCGCGCAAGCCCGCGCGCTATTTCGGCATCGTGCCGCGCTCGCCCGCCTTCTGGTTCCTGATACCCGCAATCGCCGCGCTCGCGATCATCGGCATCTACCCGCTGCTGCTCGCGCTCTATAACTCGTTTCATCAATACAAGCTCGCGGATCTGGCTTCGGGCACGCCGTTCATCGGCGTCGACAACTATGTTGCGACGCTGACCGATCCGAGCTTCTGGGGCGCGCTCGGACGCACGGCATTGTTCCTGTGCCTCACGTTGCCGATCGAGATCGCGTTCGGACTCTTCGCCGCGCTCATGCTTCATCGCATGGAATTGCCGTGGATGCGCGCGGCGGCGCGTGTGAGCCTCGTCATTCCGATGGCGACGACGTATGCGGTAGTCGGCCTCATCGGCCGGTTGATCTTCAATCGTCAGTTCGGCGTGGCGAACTATCTGACCGGTCTCATCGGCATTCCGCCGCAGGACTGGCTCGCGGACCCGACGCTCGCGTTCGTCTCCGTGATGATCATGGATATCTGGCAATGGACGCCGTTCTGCGCGCTGATCCTGCTCGCCGGACTGTCGATGGTGCCGAAGGAAGCCGAGGAAGCCGCGCGCCTCGAAACGCCGAAGTGGAGCATGATTCTCTGGCACTTGCAGCGTCCGTATCTGCTTCCGGGTCTCACGGCCATTCTCATTCTTCGCTCCGCCGACATGCTCAAGATGTTCGACGCCGTCTTCACCATGACGCGCGGCGGACCCGGAGCCGCGACGGAATTCATCAGCGTCTATATCCAGCGCGTGGGCTTTCGTCTCTTCGATCAGGGCATGGCGTCCGCACAGGCGATCATCCTGCTCATCCTGACGATCGTGCTGTCGCGTCTTTATATCCGTTTCGTGTATCGGGAGGCCGCGTGAGTTCGATCGACATGCCAGTCACGCAACGCGCCAAGCGCGCACGCGCCGCAAGAAAACGCGCCACCGTATGGCATTTTCTCGGTCTCGTCGTCGTGTTTCTGTCCTCGGTGTTTCCGTTCTACTGGATGGTCACGACGAGCCTGAAGAGCCAGGCCGATGCGCTCGCGTATCCGCCGAAGTGGCTCTTCTCGCCGACATTTCATCACTACTCGGCGGCGCTCTTCGAGCATGACGTGGCGGGCAGCCTGCTGAACTCGCTCATCATCGCGAGCAGCACGACGGTGCTCGCGATCCTGCTCGGCACGCCCGCCGCGTATGCGCTCGCACGCTACGAATTCCGCGGCAAGGAAGACCTGTGGTTCTGGTTCATCTCGAACCGCATGGTAAGCCCGGTCGTGCTCGCGGTGCCGTTCTTCCTGATCGCGACAAAGCTCGATCTCGTCGATACGCATATCGTGCTGATCCTGCTGTATCTGACGTTCTCGTTGCCCATCGTCGTATGGATTTGCACCGATCAGTTCCGCAACATTCCGGTGGAACTCGACGAAGCCGCGCGTCTCGACGGCGCATCGCCGTGGCGGGTGTTCTGGCGCATCAATCTGCCGCTCGCGATGCCGGGCATCGTCGTCTCCGCGATCTTCGCGTTCATCTTCTCGTGGAACGATCTGCTCTATGCGCTCGTGCTGACGCGCAGCGACGCGATCACATCGCCCGTCGCCGCGACGAGCTACATGAGCGGCTATGAACTGCCGTGGGGCGAGATCATGGCGACGGGCACGCTGATCGTGCTGCCGATGGTCGTGTTCGCGCTGCTCGTGTCGGGCCGACTGGTGCAAGGCCTGACGATGGGTGCGGTGAAATAGAATGCCGCGGCCTTTCATCAAACAATGGACAGCATGACCACAAGCATGAGCAAGAGCGCACCGCCCATCGCCATCGCGGAAGCGGACGATTCCATCGATTCGGAAGAAGAGCTGCAGGCGCGCGTCGCGTGGCATTACTATGTCGGCAATCTGACGCAGCAGGAGATCGCGCAACGCATCGGCAGCAACCGCGTGCGCGTGAACCGGCTGCTCGCCGCGAGCCGCGAATCCGGTCTCGTGCAGATCACGATCAACAGCAAGATCGCGCCTTGCGTCGCGCTTGAAGAAGCGCTCGCGAAGCGCTTCGGCCTCGAATGCGCGGTCGTCGTTCCGACCGGCGCGAACAACGAAGCGAACAACGCGGCGCTCGGCATCGGCGCGGCGTCGTACTTCGCGAAGCAGATAGTGGCAGGGCAAACCATCGGTCTCGGCTGGGGCCGCACGATCCGCGCGGTGCTGCGCGCGATGCCGCAACGCACGTATGGCGCGGTGTCGGCGGTGTCGTTGCAGGGCGGGCTGTCGCATTGCCCGAGCATCAATACGTTCGATATCGTGTCGGACTTCGCGAACATCTGCCGCGCCGACGGCTATCTTTTCGCCGCGCCGATCTACGTGAGCAGCCAGAAAGCACGCGACGTGATCCTTCAGGAAGAAACCGTGCGCGAAACATACGAACTCGCGCGCAACGCCGACCTCGCATTGCTCACGTGCGGCGATCTGACGGAATCGCTCGTCGTGACTTACGGCATCGACAATCCCGAGCAACTGCGCACGTTGCAGAAAGCGGGCGCGGTTGGCGACATGCTCGGCCATTTCATGGATGAAGACGGCGAACTGATCGATCATCCGCTGAACCGCCGCACCGTCGCGATCACGCTGGACGACTTGCGCCGCGTGAAGCGCGTGATTCTCGTGAGCGGCGGCAAGAAGAAATTCCATGTGACGCGCGCGGCGTTGCGCGGGCGTTATCCGTCGGTGCTCGTGACCGACGAGGACACCGCGAGACGTCTGTGCGACGAGCCTTGAAGACGACACCATGACATCCATCGACAGAAACCGCGAGTTCGCGGGCAAGACCGTGCTCGTCACGGGCGCGGGCAAGGGCATCGGTCACGCCACGGTGCATCTGCTGATCGAGCGCGGCGCGCGCGTGATCGCATTGAGCCGCAGCGCCGCCGATCTCGATGCGTTGAAGAAGGAGACGGGCTGCGAAACCATCGCCGTCGATCTCGCCGACGCTCACGCTGCGCGCGAAGCGGCGCGTGCGGTTCAGCCCGTCGATCTGCTGGTGAACAACGCGGGTATCGCTATCCTGGAGCCGTTTCTCGACACGACCGTCGAAGCCTTCGACATGACGATGAACGTGAATCTGCGCGCCACGATGATCGTCGCGCAGGAGTGCGCGAAGAGCATGATCGCGCGCGGCGTGGGCGGGTCGATCGTCAACGTGTCGAGTCTGTCGGCGAACGTGGGCTTTGCGCTGCACGCTGCATATTGCGCATCGAAAGGCGGACTCGACGCCATGACGCGCGTGATGGCCAACGAACTCGGTCCGCATGGCATCCGCGTGAACGCCGTGCTGCCGACCGTCACGATGACACCCATGGGCGAGCGCGCCTGGAGCGATCCCGCCAAGTCCGCGCCGATGCTCGCACGCATACCGATGAACCGCTTCGTGCAGCCGGTCGAAGTGGCGCGAACGATCGCCTATCTGCTCTCCGAAGATTCGAGCATGGTGAGCGGCGTGAGTCTGTTGGTCGACGGCGGATTCCAGTCCTGTTGAACCCGCCTATTTCTCTAATCAAAGGAACGACGATGGAAGCACTGGTTCTCGAGGAAGCACGACGCATCAGCTTGCGTCCGTTCAGCCTGCCGCAGGTCGTGGGTCCGCGCGACGTGCGCATCAAGATTCATACGGTCGGCATTTGCGGCAGCGATATTCATTACTATCAGCATGGCCGCATCGGACCGTTCGTCGTCAACGAGCCGATGGTGCTCGGGCACGAGGCATCGGGCACTGTGGTCGAAGTGGGCGACGAAGTGAAGCATCTGAAGGCCGGCGATCGGGTTTGCATGGAGCCGGGCGTGCCGGACATGGAATCGCGCGCATCGCGCGAAGGTCTGTACAACCTCGATCCGAAAGTGCGCTTCTGGGCGACGCCGCCGGTCAACGGCTGTCTCGCGCCTTATGTCGTGCATCCGGCCGCGTTCACGTACAAGCTGCCGGATAACGTGAGCTTCGCGGAAGGCGCGATCGTCGAGCCATTGTCGATCGGCCTGCAGGCCGCGAAGAAAGCCGCGATCAAACCGGGCGACGTGGCCGTCGTGCTCGGCGCGGGCACGATCGGCATGATGTGCGCGCTCGCCGCGCTCGCCGGTGGCTGCAGCCGCGCGATCGTCTGCGATCTCGTGCAGGAGAAGCTCGATCTGATCGGCGCTGTGCAAGGCGTGACCGCCGTGAACATTCGCGACCGGCGCGTACTCGATGTCGTCAACGAATTGACGGACGGTTGGGGCGCGGACATCGTGCTGGAGGCGAGCGGCAACGAGAAGGCGTTCGACGGCATCGTCGATCTGCTGTGTCCCGGCGGCTGCCTCGTGCTCGTCGGCATGCCGCAGCACGCGATACCGCTCGATGTGGTCGCGGTGCAGATCAAGGAGGCGCGCATCGAATCGGTGTTTCGCTACGCCAATATCTTCCCGCGTGCGATTCAGTTGATCGCATCGGGCAAGCTCGATGTGAAGCCGTTCATCTCGCGCACGTTCCCGTTCGCGGAAGGCATCAAGGCATTCGAGGAAGCGGCGAGCGGCGTGCCGACCGACGTGAAGGTGCAGATCGTACTGGAAGAGTGAGTTCGCGATTCATATGACGCGCCACATGCGGCATCGGCGCGTCAGAACGGCGCTTCGGCCACATGCCACAGCACGCCGGAAGGATCGAACACGAAGCCGACCTTCATGCCCCAGCTCTGCATCGCGGGCGCACGCGCGGGATTGACTGCGAAGCGCTCGCTGAGGCTCTCGGGATTCACGTCGCGCCACCACGCGTCGACGTCGCGCACGAGCAGTTGCAGCATGCAGTTTTCCGCGAACTCCTTCACGTAGAAGTTCTGCAGAATGAAGCTGAAGCTTTCGGCTTTCAGCATCGCGATGTTGTCGTCCTGATGCGTGATGCGAAAGCCCAATGCTTCATAGAAGCGCTTGGACAATTCGAAGTCTTTGGCGGGGACGAAAGGGCGCAGCGAGAGAACTTGGCTCATCGGGAAGGATAGGGATGACGGGATGGCATAGTGTACCGTCCCGCCTCATCCGATTGAACGTTCTGCTGCAATGGCCTCGCTCACGAAAGCGACACGCCCAGCAACTTGCCGAGTCCGAACGTGCACCCCGCGGCGACCATGCCGATCAGCACTTGCCGCGTTGCCGAAAAGATCGCGCCGCGTCCATTGAACAGCGACGTGAACACGCCGATGCCCGCCAGGCCGAGTCCGCTCAACACGATACATTGCGCGATACCGTTAGCGCCGCTCGCCCACAGAAACGCGATGGCCGGAATGATCGCACCCACCGCGAACAACGTGAAGGATGCGAGCGCGGCGGTCCAGGGATTGCCGCCAAGCTCGCGCGGATCGAGGCCGAGTTCTTCGCGCGTCAACGTATCCAGAGCCTTGTCCTTGTCGCGCATGATCTGAGCAGCGACGCGTCTGGCTTCCGCGGCGTCGATGCCTTTCGCCTGATAGATGAGCGCGAGCTCGTGGCGCTCCGCGTCGGGCATGTGGTCCAGCTCGTCCTTTTCTTTCGCGATCTGCGTGCGCGCGAGTTCGCGTGCGTTGGTCACGGAGAGCCACTCGCCGAGCGCCATCGACGCTGCGCCTGCAACAAGACCCGCGAATGCCGTAAGCAGCACGGTTCTGCTGTCGCTGCCCGCGCCCGCCACGCCCATGATGAGGCAGAAGTTCGACACGAGGCCATCGTTCGCGCCAAGCACGGCTGCCCGCAAATCATTGCCCGAGGCCACGCCGCGATGCCACGATTCCGCCGCCGCAATCGCGCCTCCTTTGCTCAAACCCTTGTTGCGATTCGCCACGTCCTGCACGATATCCGCGTGATGCCGTTCTTCCGCCGACATCTGCGCCGCATCGGGCTGTCCCGCATATTTGTCGCGATCGGCCATTTCGCCGGCGGCGACCGAGCGCAACACGAAGTCCGGTCCGAACGTCCGGGCGAGCGTGCGCATGATCCGCGTTTTCGCGCCGATGCGATGCGTTCGCACCGATACGCCGTTCGCCCGCAATTTCGCGGCCCATATGTCGGCGTGACGCCGCTCGGCCTCGGCCAGTTCCGCATAGACGCGCCGCTTGTCTTCCTGCTTTTCGGCTTGTGCGAGCGTGTCGTATAGCGCGGCGCTGTCGAGTTCGTCGGCGAGATTGGAGCTGAAGCGTTTGAGTTCGGTCTGGGACGCCATGACGTCACCTTTTATCGTTCGTCTCGTTGATTAAAGAGTAAAGACGAACGACGTGTCTCGTCGCTAATACCCCTAAGATACGCGTTGAGTGAGAATTGAATCGCGTCTCATCGTCGTCATTGTTTAGTCGCAGCCTGCTTGCGATGAGACGGCAGCATGCGCGCCAGCGTGTTATCGCGCAAGACGAACTGATGAAACAGCGCCGCACCGACATGCAGGCCCACGAGCGCGAGCAGCACCCACGCGAACACGCGATGCCAGTCGCCGAGCGCGTGGCCGACCGGCGATCCGGTGGGCGAAAGCGGCGGCATCGGGATCGACGCGAACAGCGTGACGGACCAGTCGCGCGACGACGCATTGGCCCAGCCCATCAACGGCACCGCGATCAGCAGGAGGTAAAGCAGCCAGTGCGTGTATCGCCCGAGCGCGCGCAAGGCGGCCGGCAAGGATGCGGGCTCGGGCGGCGCGGCATGCATGCTGCGCCAGAGAAGGCGCACGAATACGAGCAGAACGATCGCGACGCCGACGCCCAGGTGCCACGCGATCAAACCAACGGGCTTCGTGTCGCGATGTACGTCCGGCATCGTCCAGGCGAGCACGTACTGAACGAGCAGGAGCAGTGCGGTAATCCAGTGAAAGAGACGTGCGGGCGTATTGTAAGCAGACGCGGATTCAAGTCGCATGGGCCGATCCTCCGATGAGACCGCAATTGTCGGAGAACAGGCTTAACGGAGCCTTAGGGCCACGGCTTTCCGTGATTCATCGGTCAGGCAACTGAGATAGTATGGCTTTCAGGGCTGGCGGCATAGAGGTGCCCCCAGCGACCACGCTCCTTCCCGACTACACGCATCACGATGACTGCCCATACGATCCACGCCGCCACATCGTTGAGCGAAACGAACACGTCCGGCGCACCGCCCGTGCCCACTTCGTTCGCGCTCTTCAAGGCTTTCTTTTTTATCGGACTGACGGGTTTCGGCGGCGTATTGCCGTGGGCGCGGCGCATGCTGGTGGAGCGTCTGGGCTGGCTCACGAATCGCGAGTTCGCGGAGTTGTTGCCGCTCGCGCAATTGCTGCCGGGCCCGAACGTCGCGAACATCGCGACCGTGCTCGGGCGGCAATATCGCGGCGCGAAGGGCGCGGCGATCGCGGTGTTCGGGCTGTATCTCGCGCCGACCATCATCACGATCGGCGTCGGCTATGCGTATGCCCGATGGGGACATGCGGCGATCACCGAACATCTCTTCGCGGGACTCATGCCAGCCGCGACGGGGCTCGTGATTGCGACCGTGCTCAAGCTCGTGACGAGCCTGCCCCGCAGCGTGGCGAGCATCGTGCTCGTGGCGGCGACGTTCATCGGCATTGCGCTGATGAAGATTGCGCTTCTGATCGTGCTTGCCGTGCTCGGGCCGCTCGGCACGATCGCGATGCTGCGCCGCGCGCGCAAGGATTGACGCGATGTGGAGCACGCTCGCCGATCTTTTCGTACATGGCTCGATCTGGTCATTGCTCGCCGTGGGCGGCATGAATGCCACGCTCGCCGATATCCAGCGCTATGCGGTCGATACGCGTCACTGGGTCACGGGCGAGCAGTTCGTCACGTTCTTCTCGATCACGCAGGCCGCGCCGGGTCCGAACGGCATGGCGGTCGCGTTGATCGGCTTTCAGGCAGCGGGGCTTGCCGGCGCGCTCGTTTCGACGGTCGCGAAGATCCTGCCTTCTTCCTTGATGGCCTACTTCGTGAGCGCATGGGTGGAGCGCAGGCAGGACTCGCGCATCGTTACCGCGATTCGCAAAGGACTCGCACCCGTGACCGTGGGCCTGCTCGTATCGGCCGCTTATGTGTTCGCGCGCGAGACGGATGTGAACGTGTCGCGTTCGCTATGCACGGTCGTATGTGCGGCGGTCGCTTATCGCAGCAAGCTCAATCCGATCTATCTCGTCGCGGCGAGCGCGCTCCTCGGTCTCGCGGGCGTATTCGGCTGATTGCCTATCCGACGAGCGCTGCATCCACATCGACGATGATCTTGCCGCGCGCCGTGCCATCCAGCAGCGCTTCATAAGCACGCTCGGCGCTGTTCAAATCGAAGCGTCTCGCATCGATGTGGGGCGCGAGCTTGCCCGCTTCGGCAAGCCGCTTCGCTTCATACAGCATTTCGCCATGATGCGCGCGATGCTGTCCCGTCAATAGCGGATGCAGCGTGAACACGCCCGAATAACTTGCCTCGCGAAACGACAGCGGCGCGAGCGCATGAGTGCCCCATCCCAGCGCGGTGACCACGTGACCAAAGTGCTTCACCGCTGCAAACGATGCATCGAGTGAAGCGCCGCCGACCGTATCCACGACGAGATCGAAGCCCGCGCCATTCGTATGCGCCGCGACGTATTGTTCGACGCTCGTCTTGCGGTAATCGATCGGCGTCGCATCGAGGCTATGAATGAAGGCGTGATCGCGCTCGCTTGCGGTCGCGAATACATGCGCGCCGAGTGCGCGCGCGAGTTGCACGGACACGTGCCCGACGCCACCGGCGCCGCCTTGAACGAGCACGGTTTGTCCCGCCTGTAGATGCGCGCGATCGACGATGCCCGCATAAGACGTAATGAAAGCGAGCGGCAGCGCGGCCGCGTGGCGCATCGAAAGATTCGCCGGCTTATGCGCGAGAAGCGCGGCATCGACCGCGGCATATTGCGCGAGCGAACCCTGAATGCCGCCGACACCACCGGTCATGCCATAGACCGTATCGCCCGGCTTGAACGCATCGACGCCCGCACCGACTGCTTCGACGACACCGGCCATATCGATGCCGAGCACGAGCGGAAGCGGATGTTTCGCATGGGCCGCGGCGCCCGCGCGGATCTTCGTGTCGAGCGGATTGAGCCCGCTCGACGCGATGCGCACGAGTACTTGCCCCGGCCCGGGTTCGGGACGATCGAGTTCGACGAGTTCGAGCGGGCCGTTATGACGATCGAGTACGAGCGCTTGCATGGTGGACATCGTGGGCTCCTGGAAACATTGAAGGTTGATTGCAATGCGCTCATACTCCGCCATGCAGGTTGGCATGTAAATCGACAGAACTGCACGGCGTTCATACGAAAATGAATGGACCGAATCTCGAATGGAGTGACGTTCGCATCTTCCTCGCGATTGCGCGAAGCGGTACGTTGGGCGCGGCCGCGAAGATGATCGGGCAAACCCAGCCGACGATGGGGCGGCGACTGCGCGCGCTCGAAGAATCGCTGGGCCATGTGCTTTTCCAGCGTACGAGCGATGGTTTCGTATTGACCGACGAAGGCGCGGCCGTGCTTTCGTATGCCGAACGCATGGAAGAAGAGGCGCTCGGCTTCACGCGCGCGCTTGCGGGTCAGGACGCGAAGCTCACGGGCTTGCTGCGGGTTTCATCGTCGGACTGGTTCGGCGTGCATGTGCTTACACCGATATTCGCGCGCTTTCTCGCGAAACATCCCGAGGTATCGATCGAACTCGTCACCGATGCGCGTCGCTATAACCTTGCGCGGCGCGAGGCGGATCTCGTGTTTCGCATCACGCCATTCGATGAACCGGATGTTGTACAGCGCAAGCTCATGCATATCGATTACGCGCTGTATGGACGCGCCGATCTTAAATCACCGAAAGCGGGTGATGGAAAAGGGCAGACGCTCATCAGCATGGATAGCGCATTCGATCAGTTGCCGGACGTGCTTTGGGTAAAGCGCATGTTGCCGAAGGCGAAGATCGTCTTCGGCAGCAATAATCGCGACGCGCAAGCGCATATGTGTGCCCAAGGTGCGGGCTACGCGGTTCTGCCATGTCCTCTCGGCGATGCCGATACGCGCCTTGCGCGCTTCGATCTAGGCGAAGCGCCGCCTGGAAGGGACGTATGGCTGGGTTATCACCGTGATCTCAAACGCGTCGCGCGACTGCGTGTCTTGCTGGACGAAACCATGGCAGCACTTGGCGGAAAGTAAATTGATTCACGCTGCAACTAACTGTCTTGTCAATTAGCATTCTTTAAATCCGTAAGGCTCGCGTCATTACCGGAGTTTCAGGCAATCAGGGCAATCAAAATAGCGCGCACCAATCTTAAGCGCGAGAACAAAGTTATCCGTGAGCGCGCCGCCATCCAAGCCTGATTTTTTAGTCGGCGCTACAATCCGGATGCCTGAAAACCGACTGCCGCCCCACACAGTCGGCCGTCTGCGATATCCGCCAAAACCTTATAAGCCGGAGCCGCTCATGACTACGCTTTCCATCAACGGCCAGAACCATACGGTCGATGCGCCGCCCGACATGCCGCTACTTTGGGTACTGCGCGACATCGTGGGACTCACAGGCACCAAATTCGGCTGCGGTATCGCGCAATGCGGCGCATGCACCGTTCATCTCGATGGCGTCGCCGTTCGTTCATGCGTGTTGCCGGTCGCAGCGGTCGGCGATCGCAAGGTAACGACGATCGAAGCGGTCGGCGACACGCCTGCCGGCAAAAAAGTGCAAGAAGCATGGCGTCGGCTCGATGTCGTGCAGTGCGGTTATTGCCAGTCCGGACAAGTCATGTCCGCGGCGGCATTGCTCACGACCGTTCCCGATCCCAACGATTCCGATATCGATGCCGCAATGGCGGGCAATATCTGTCGCTGCGGCACCTATCACCGCATCCGTGCGGCCATCAAGCAGGCTGCGAAGGAGGCGTGACATGTCGCAAGGACTGATTGAAGCGGGACGTCATGCGGCGCGCGCGGGGTTCTCGCGTCGTGCGTTTCTGAAGTTCGGTGTGACGGCGAGTGTCGCCGCAAGCGGCGGATTGCTGATCGGCTTCAGCCTGCCGGCCGCGAGCCAGGATCAGAACAAGGGCAAGTCGGTAATCGGTGGCGATGGCGTCGAGTCTCCGCAAGACGGCGTATTCGCGCCGAATGCTTTCGTGCAGATCGACAAGAGCGGCAAGATCGTGCTGATCATGCCGAAGGTCGAAATGGGTCAGGGCGTTTATACCGCGTTGCCCATGTTGATCGCCGAGGAACTCGACGTGCCGCTCGACAGCGTCACGATCGATCATGCACCGCCCAACGAAAAGCTCTTCACGGACCCGCTATTGGGCGGCCAGTTGACGGGCGGCTCGACTTCCGTGCGCTATGCATGGGAGCCGTTGCGCCGTGCGGGTGCGGCCGCGCGCATGATGCTCGTCGCGGCGGCGGCGCAGCAATGGCAATGCGATCCGTCGTCTTGCGTGGCGCAGGGCGGCAAGGTGATGCATGCATCGGGCGATCGTAGCGCGAGTTATGCCGATCTCGCCGAAGCGGCCGCGAAATTGCCGGTGCCGCAAGATATCAAGCTAAAAGACGCGCATAACTTCAAGATAATCGGCACGCCGGTCAGACGTCTCGATTCGCCGGAGAAAGTCGACGGCACCGCGATGTTCGGTCTCGACGTGCGCTTGCCCGACATGCTCTATGCGGCTATCGTGAATTGCCCTGTATTCGGCGGCACGCTCGCATCGGTTGACGATAGCAACGCGAAGAAGATTCCCGGCGTGCGTCAGGTAGTGAAGTTCGACAATGGCGTCGCGGTGATCGGCGACCATACGTGGGCTGCCAAGCGAGGCGCCGCCGCATTGCAGATTCAATGGAACGAAGGGCCGAGCGCTGGCGTATCGACGAAGCAGATCGTCGATGACATGGCGAATGCATCGCAACGTACGGGCGCTGTCGCGCGCAAGGAAGGCGACGTAAACGACGCGTTTTCGAAGGCGAAAACGCGTGTCGACGCTATCTACGTCCAGCCTTTTCTCGCGCATGCGACGATGGAGCCGATCAACTGCACCGTGCATGTACGCCCCGATGGTTGCGATATCTGGCTCGGCACGCAAGTACCTACGCGTATACGCGATGCCGGTATGAAAGCGACCGGCTTGCCCGCCGACAAGATCGTGGTGCATAACCATCTGCTTGGCGGCGGCTTCGGCAGGCGGCTCGAATTCGACATGGCCACGCAAGCGCTCAAGATCGGCAAGGCGCTCGGCGTGCCCGTCAAGGTGACATGGTCGCGTGAGGAAGACATTCAGCACGACATGTATCGGCCGTGCTATTACGACAAGCTATCCGCGGGACTCGATGCGAACGGCAAGCCAGTCGCATGGACGCATCGCATCGTCGGGTCATCGGTGCTCGCGCGTTTTGCGCCGCCGGCTGTCAAGGACGGTGTCGATCCCGACGCGGTCGAAGTGGCATCCGATCTTCCCTATGATTTACCCAACCAGCTCGTCGATTACGTGCGGCTCGAACCGCATGACGTGCCCACCGCATTCTGGCGCGGCGTGGGACCGACGCGCGGTACGTTCGTCGTCGAAAGCTTTATCGATGAACTCGCGGTTCAGGCGAAAGCGGACCCCGTCGAATACAGACGTGCTCTGCTCGGCAAGTCGCCGCGTGCGCGTAACGTGCTCGACGTCGCGACACAGGCGGCCGCCTGGGGAAAGCAATCGGTTCCGCAAGGACAAGGGCGCGGCGTGTCGGTCATGCATGCGTTCGGCAGCTTCTTCTCGATCGTTGCGGATGTCACGGTCGACAAGGACGGCGCGGTGAAGGTGAACCGTATTGTATGTGCGGTGGATTGCGGCATGGTCGTGAATCCCAATACAGTCGAAGCGCAAGTGCAGGGCGGCATCATCTTCGGCATCACGGCTGCGCTTTATAGCGAAATCACGATCAAGGACGGGCGCGTCGAGCAAAGCAATTTCACCGATTATCGAATGCTGCGCATTCACGAAACGCCGCCGGTGGAAGTGCATATCGTAAAGAGCACGGAAGCGCCGGGCGGCATTGGCGAACCTGGCACAGCGGCGCTCGCGCCGGCTATCACCAATGCGATCCATGCAGCGACAGGCAAGCGGATAAGGCAGTTACCGGTAGGCAATCAATTGCAAAGCGCTTGAGGAGGCTGTCATGAGAAATGCATTCAAGCCTCTGATTGCGGCGTTGTTCGCATTCACGGCTTCGGCCCACGCGGCCGACGATGCGCTGGTCGCGCGTGGCGCGTATCTCGCCAGGGCGGGCGATTGCGTCGCGTGCCATTCGGCGCCGCGCGGCAAGCCACTTGCGGGCGGCTTGCCGATGACGACGCCATTGGGCGCGATCTACACGACCAATATCACGCCCGATCCGGACACAGGAATCGGCCGCTACACGGAAGAGGATTTCGCGCGGGCATTGCGTGAGGGCGTGGCCAAGGACGGCCACAATCTTTATCCGGCGATGCCCTATCCGTCTTATGCAAAGATCAACGATGAGGATATGCACGCCCTCTACGCCTATTTCATGCATGGCGTCACGGCTGTCAAGCAGGTGAATCGCGAGCCGGATATCAAATGGCCGCTCAATATGCGCTGGCCGTTGAAACTCTGGAACGTGGTGTTTCTCGATAAAGGCGTTTATCGAAGCAAGGCAGGCCAGGATGTCGCATGGAATCGCGGTGCGTATCTGATTCAAGGCCTCGGACATTGCGGATCGTGTCATACCCCGCGCGGCATCGCTTTTCAGGAAAAAGGTCTGGACGAAAGCAGCAGCGCATATTTGACGGGCGGCTTGCTCGATAACTGGTTCGCTTCCAATCTGACGGGCGAACACAATACGGGACTCGGACGCTGGTCCGAAAAGGATGTCGCCACTTTTCTAAAGACGGGCGCGAATGCTCATGCATCGGCATTCGGCTCGATGACGAGCGTGATCAATAACAGCACGCAAGGACTAAGCGATGCCGATGTCAACGCAATGGCGCGGTATCTGAAATCATTGCCGGCATCGGGCGGGAATGGCGGCGCGCAGTATTCATATGATCCGAAAGCCACCAAAGTGTCATTGACACGCCCGGCCGCGACGGACTCGGGTGCGCGCGTCTACACCGCTTATTGCATGCATTGTCATGGCGTGGACGGCCGCGGCTTTGCGCCGATGCTCGCACCGCTTGCGGGTAATCCGAACGTACTGGAAAAGGACCCGTCTTCGCTTATCAACGTCACGTTGAACGGTACCGGCGATCTCGTGCTGAATGGCGTACCCGCGCCGTATCCGATGCCTCGTTATGCGCCGGTGCTGAGCGATCAGCAAGTCGCCGATGTGCTGACCTTCATTCGCGGCGCCTGGAACAACAACACGGCGGCGGTCCAAACCGAGGACGTGGCAAAGATGCGCAAGGCAACGCAGGCAGCGCGCTAAGAAGAAAAATCGATGACATCCAGATGAATCGAACTGGATGGATGAGCGAGAAACTTTCGATGCACGCGAGCGCTGATCCGTTCGTAGCCGTCGCTGAGCGCCTTTAACAGGCGCTCGTCGCTGGCACCGGCCGGCGCCCAAAAGCACTGCTCCAATGCCTTGCGCGTGATGTTGCACTGAATAGCCTGCTCGCGAGAGAACGCGACAAAGCTTACCGAGGCGCGGTCTGCCGAGATCGTGGCATGGATCGAGAGCTTGCTTGTCATGTTCCGACAGGAGAAATGCGGTTCGCTGGTTTTATTGTGTCAGAAATCTGCGAGTTCGCGCATCCTCGATTCAGCGCGAAACGTGCGCAAACGGCCAGAAGCAGGCGCAATGCGCACGGGGCATCGATAACATCAGATGATTTAAGCGAACGTTCGTTCATGTCGATTTCACGTTAAATAGCCGCTGAGTAGTCCGGGTTGCACCCGCCCGGGCGCACCATGTCACGCCAATCCCAAATGTCAAAGCTGGCGTGCATATCGAACTATGTCCAAGAAAAATGAAAACAAAAGCATGCTCATCCGAAGCGGCGCGGCATACCGGCTCAGGAAGCGGGTCGTGCGGCGCATTCCCCGGAACTCCACCGGCAACGTCTCCCGACTTTCGTCGCGGCGGACTTGCCGCCAGCAGGAGCGGAACATGAAGCATCCATCGTTGATGGATCCCTGGAGCCGTACTCTGGCAATGCTCGACAGCCGTGCGAGCCGCCCAACGGAAGCAAACGAGAAGCTCGCGCTGATGACACGGTCGCTCGTGCGCAACGTGCCGGGCAAGAGCGCATGCTTCGGGCCCGCCGAAGAGCATTGCGTCAATATTCGCGTGCTGGAGCGTCTGAGCGAATCGACGCTGGCGCTCTCATGGCACGATCCCACGTCGTTCAACTACTCGGAGCAGGTCTGGGCGCTTTGCACCGCCCGCAAGCGCGGAACATGCGCATTGAGCGGGCAGGCAATCAGGCGCGGACAACCGGTCTATAGGCCGAGGCGTGTCGGTAGTTCGGTGCCGCTCAATAGCGGCGCGATGATTCTGGCGCTTGCACTGACACCGGCTGAACAGGAATCAGGCGTCGTTTCCGAGTGATCGATTTCAACCCGGCATGACGCGTGTGCAACGCACGCGTTTTTGTCGCTTGCATGGTCCGCGCGAGTCACCAATCGTATGACGAGCGCGCGACAGAGAAATCGATCGACCACCATGTCCCGCAAGCGTACAAGTGACGCGCTTATGATATGCGGCGTATCAGAATAGAAGTATTGAAAAGCAATCTTTTCACAAGAGTGCTTAGCATCGCCGTTATCCATATAAGATCTGCTTGTGACGGAAATCGGGCGTCAAGGGTACTTGTTAGACAAACGCCTCGTGATCCACAACGCAACGATCCGGGAGGGGACATGGCTACATTGGCGCAATTGGAAAACCAGATTCGGAAATTGCAGCAGCGCGCGGATGCATTGCGGGCAAAAGAGTCGGTCGAAGTGATCGCCAAGATCCGGGCAATGATGGATGAATTTGGCTTGACCACAGCAGATCTGGCCAAAGCCGGCCTGGGAACGATGAAACAGCGCGGCCGTCCGGCTGGTTCAAAGAAATCGGCTGCTTCAAAGAATGGCGCGATCAAACCCAAGCTTCCACCGAAGTATCGCGATCCGGTATCGGGCGCGACCTGGAGCGGTCATGCGCGTCCGCCGGCATGGATCAAGGACGCGCCCGACCGCAGCGCTTATCTGATCGATGCTGCATTAGGCAAGAACGGTGCTGCGAAGAAAGGGGCGCGGCGGGGGCGTGCGGCATCGACAACACGCACTTCGACGCCGAAGCGACCGGGCCGACCGGCCGGGAAGAGAACTTCGCGCAAGAGCGCGCAGAGCGCTGCGGCCTGAGCGTTACGTGCTTTAGCCAAGCAAGGGACTGCGCGCGCTTGAGAATCCGCTTGCGCGATCGTAAGCGAGCCCGAGTTGCAGCACGCCCAGATCGCCTTGTGTCGGACCGATGATCTGCAATCCGGCCGGCAAGCCTCCGGGGCCAAATCCGGCCGGTGCGCTCAACGCGGGCAGTGATGCCATCGTCGCTGGAACGACGGCTTCCATCCAGCGATGATAGCTATCCATCTCGCGGCCAGCGATCGCATGCGGCCAGTCCAGTTCCGCGTCGAAAGGAAAGACCTGAGCCGATGGCATCAACAGATAGTCGAAGTTATCGAATAGCGCGTTGATCGCCTGATACCATGCGGCACGGTCGCGAATTGCGCGCGAAACATCTTCGCCCGATAACTTCAGACCTCGTTCTATTTCCCATACCGCTTCGGGTTTGAGCAGCTTGCGCTTGGCGGCGTCACGATAGAGCGGCGCGTTGGTGCCGGAGAACGTGAGGCTGCGCAGATCGAGCCATGCATTCCAGAGACGATCGAGATCGAAATCGATCCTGGCCGTCTCGATGGTGCAGCCCACTGTTTCGAAGTGATGCAGCGCCGATGCATACGTGTCCATCAAGCCCGCTTCCATCGGCAGATGTCCATTCAGGTTGCCTAGCCAGCCGATGCGCGTGCCGCGCATATCGCGATCGAGCGCGTTCGCGAAATCGGCGGGCTTGTCGCTTCTGCGGGACAGCGGCGCGCGCGCATCGAAGCCCGCCTGCACCGACAATAACAACCCAAGATCGGGAATGTTTCTCGCGATCGGGCCCGTGACGCTGAATTGCTGAAAGAACACGTCGTCGCTTGGCGCATAAGGCACGCATCCCGGTGTCGTGCGAAAGCCGAATACGTTATTGAACGCGGCGGGCGTGCGCAAAGACCCCATCATGTCGGAGCCATCCGCGCACGGCAGCATGCGCAGTGCGACCGAGACGGCCGCGCCGCCGCTGCTGCCGCCCGCGGAGCGCGATTGTTCGAACGCGTTGCGCGTGGTGCCGTACACCGGGTTGTAGGTGTGTCCGCCCAGGCCGAACTCCGGCGAATTCGTGCGGCCGATGAATATCGCACCTGCCTTGCGCATGCGTTCGAACACGACCGCATCGACCCGCGTGATTTCGTTTGCAAATATAGGCGAGCCCTTCGTCGTGACCATTCCGGCGACGGGCAGGATGTCCTTGGGCGCCTGCGGAAAGCCGTGCAGAGGTCCGAGGTTTTCGCCTCTGGATAACTGCGTATCGCGTTCGGTGGCGAGCGTGTGCAGGACAGTGCGATCCTGCATCGCAACGATTGCATTGACCGCGGGATTGATGCGGTCGATTTGCGCGAGATAAGCGTTCATTACTTCGACGCACGAGACCTCGCGTGTTTGAATCGCTTGCGAGAGCGCGATGGCGTCGAGTGAAACGATATCGTCGTCGGGCGATGAGGCGGTCATGGTTTTGTCGTGAATGAGAGGGCGGATTCAGCGATGAAACTCGGGAAGCACATAGGCGGCGACTTCTTCGATGATACCGCGTGCAGGTCGTCGTTCCGATGCGATGTTGAGCGTCACGTGATGTGTACCGCTCTCGCGCATCTCGTGCAAAAGCGCCACGAGCGCGCGACGCCCGGTGCGATAGCCGAGGGAAATATCGGTTGCGGGCTCGTCGGCATCGTCGCCGAGATCGAGCCGCATTGCGACGCCAAACGCGCGAAAGGCGCCGGATGCCGCGCGATCGACTGCTGCGCGCCACATGCTGTATCGGCCACGCTGCGCTTGCGGTTCGCGATGATAAGTCATCCAGCCAAGCGAATGACGTGCGATCCAGTCGACACTTTGACCGCCGGAACCGACGGCCAGCATCGGAATGGAAGCGTTCTGGCGAGGCAGTAGATAGAACTCGGGCGCGCCTTCGGGTGCGTGGTCCGGAATGACGCGAGAGGGCACGGTAACGGCTGCGGCGAGTGTGGCCCAATGCTGTCGATACAGATCGCGTCGTTCATCGGGATCGCGGCCGAACGCTGCATATTCCGGCGGACGGTCGCCCGAACCCACGCCGAGAATGAAACGTCCCCGCGAGAGCTCGCTTACGGAGATCGCACCCTTCGCGACATGAAGCGGATGTCTGAGCGTCAACACGATCGCGCCGCTGATCAGCGCGATGCGCTCCGTATTCGATGCAAGCGCGCCGAGCATGACCCACGGATCGAGATGTCCGACCGGGTCGGGATAGTCGATGCTATTGAGCGGAACATCGCGAACCCAGAGCGCGCGAAAGCCGAGTTGATCGGCGAGTCGCGCGATTGCCATCTGCTCGTTGAAGTCGACGATGCTTTCGTTGTCGCGTGTGATCGGCAATGTTATGCCGATGGAAAGCTTGTCTTGCGCGAATACTGCATTCGCGATGGAAGACGAGGCCAGAGTGTTTTCACTTGCGGTCATGACACGCATTGCGTCAAGGAAAGGTCTTGACGCCGATGGTATCACTGGCGTCGTGTAACCAGCGAAACGACATACGTCACGACGATATTCACGACGAGTGCAATCAGGCCGATGTAGACCGGCCATGAAGCGTCACCGAGATGCATGACATAGACCGGCTTGAGTCCCTGCGAGATCGCGAGGCCCGTGCCCAATACGATACCGAACAGCCAGCCGAGAAAAAGGCCGGGCGTCGTGAGCCGGCGCGTGAAGAGCGTGAACACGATGGCCGGGAAGATTTGCAGAATCCACACGCCGCCGAGCAACTGCAGGTCGATCGCATATTGAGTCGGAAGGAACACGATGAACAGCAACGCGCCAAACTTCACGACGAGCGACACGAGCTTCGCAGTCGATGCTTCGGCCGCGGACGACATGTCGGGCGAAACGAGCGGACGCCACAAGTTGCGGGTGAACAGATTCGCCGCGCCGATCGACATGATCGCCGCCGGCACGAGCGCGCTGATCGCGATGGCCGCAGCCGCGAAGCCCACGAACCACGATGGAAACAACGTGCCGAACAAGACCGGCACGACATCCGATGCCGACTTCACGTGCACGCCCGCCGCGATCGCCATATAGCCGAGCAGCGCGATCAGCCCGAGCAACAGCGTATAGGCGGGCAGAAAGATGGCGTTCTTGCGCACGGTCGCCGCGGACGAAGACGAGAGCACCGCGGTCATCGTATGCGGATACATGAAGGCGGCGAGCGCAGAACCGAGCGCGAGCGATGCATACGCCGTGAATTGACCCGGCTGGAGGATGATGCCCGTCGGACCGCCTTTCGCCTTGAAGTATTGATCGGCCGCGTCGAACACGTGCGCATAGCCGCCGAGCTTCACAGGAATGAGCCATATCGCCGCGATCACGACGATATAGATCATGATGTCTTTCACGAAGGCTATCATCGCGGGCGCGCGCAGGCCGCTCGTATAGGTATAGAGCGCCAGAATCACGAATGCGATGATGAGCGGCAGTTCGCCCGTCACGCCGAGGCCCTTGATCACCACTTGCATGCCGACGAGTTGCAGCGCGATATAAGGCATTGTCGCAACGATGCCCGTGACCGCCACCGCCGCCGGAAACCACTTGCCGCCGTATTCACCCTGCACGTAATCGGCGCCGGTGATGTGGTTCTTCGCATGCGCGATCTTCCACAACTTCGGCATCACCGCGAATACGAACGGATAAACGATGATCGTGTAAGGCAGCGCGAAAAAGCCATACGCGCCCACCGAATAAACGAGCGCCGGCACGGCAATCACGGTATAGGCGGTATAGAAATCGCCGCCTACGAGAAACCATGAAATCAACACGCCGAACTGACGGCCGCCCAGGCCCCATTCGTGAAGCTGCGTGAGATCGCCGCGCTTCCAGCGCGCAGCAAAAAAGCCTACGACGGTCACGAGCGCAAAGAACGCGATGAAGATCGTCATCGCAACCGGATCGACTGGTGTGAGATCGTTCATTTCAGGCCCCTGTACACGACATAAAGCAGGAGCGACGTGAGCGGCACCCACAAGAACTGATACCAGTAAAAGAACGGGAATCCCGCGAGTGAAGGGCGCGTGTCGTTATAGAACGGCAGCCAGAGCAGGGCGACGTAGGGTATCAATAGCACGACCCAGAGCCACGGGCTGCCGGGCTTATCGTTGTTGGATTCCAAAGCCTATCTCCTCATGAATCAGCGCTGACAGGATGCGAGCAAGGGCCGCGCCGCTAAGGCTGCGCATTATCCAACTTATTCCGCTTTGTTGCCCGACCGATAAATGGAGGGAAAAGTTATCGTGCTTTCACAAGAACACGATCAACGCTTACGAATCAATAACCGATCGAGATTGAACTCGCTTGCCGACAAGCATTGCGCGCTTGCCGCCGAAGCCTGCGACCTTGAGATAGTCGAATCCGTTATCCCTGAGCGCGCGTTTGACGAGACCAGCGCTGGTATAGGTCGCGAATGTCGCATCTTCTCTGGCGATGCGTGCCAGCGACGCGAAGATGGCGGGCGTCCACATGTCGGGGTTCCTGGCTGGCGCGAAACCGTCGAGATAGATGGCGTCCGCTGAAAGGCCGTGGTCGGCGAGATGCGGCAAGAGCGTGCCGGCATCGCCGAAAGCGAGTGTCAACGTGACCGCGCCAGCGAGGAATGCCAGCCGATGCACGCCGGCTTCGAGCGGCGGCCATGCTGAAGCAAGCGCATCGGCGAGCTGCGCGACAGCGGTGTCGTCGATGATCGCCGCATGCGCGGCACGCAAATCGTTTGCGCTGAATGGATGCTTCTCTACCGACACGAATTCCAGTGCCGGCGAGCGTTGTGGATCGTCACGCCATGCCGCCCATGTCGCAAGGAAGTTGACGCCCATGCCGAAGCCCGTCTCGACCACGGTGAAGCGCGACTTTTTGCGCCAGCGCGCGGGCAAGCCATTGCCGTCGAGAAAAACATGGCGCGCCTGAGCGAGCGCGCCTGACGCGCTGTGATAGATGTCGTCGTGACGCGGTGAGTACGGCGTTCCGTCGTCACGAAACACGAGCGGCGCGGAGCTCAGCGGCTCATCCATCGTTCAGTCACCGGACGACGATTGATTCAGCGTAATACCCAATTCACTCGCCATTTGCTGAACCATCGCGCGCAATTGCGCGACTTCGTGAGTAAGGCGCTTTTGCTCGGACTTCAATGCTTCGAATTCGGAAAGCGAAAAGGATTCGCCGCCTGGCGTTTCGCGCAAAGGGATGTCGGCCAGGCTCACTTCGCCGCATAGCAGATGCATCCAGCGGCTTTCGCGTTCGCCGGGTGTGCGTGACAGCTTCACGACACGCGGCGGATCGTTGGCGGCAAGCTCATCGAGAAAGCTTTCGACCGATGATATGTCCGCAAACGAATGCAGCCTCGCACTGTTCGCGCGGAGTTCCGCCGCCGTTTGCGGGCCGCGCAGGAACAAGGTTGCAAGCAGCGCAACCGACTGGCTCGGCACGCCGAGCACACGATTCACGTTATGTTCGAAACGCGGCACCCGGCTACTGCTTCCTTCGAAAACGAGGCTCAGGCGCTTCAGGCCATCGATGGTCGTCAACACCTCGTCTTCGCTCACGTTCATCACCGGCGCGCGTGCGGTCTTCTGATTGCAGCCCGAAGTTAGGGAATTCAGCGAAAGAGGATATGTGTCCGGCACGGTATGCTGTTTCTCGACGAGCACGCCGAGCACGCGTGCTTCGAGAGGCGTAAGTTCGCGTAGAGTGGGACGGGGCGCGGCTTCGGAAGGGGTGTTCATGGGCGTGATTGACGTGCGATGAGACGCCTATGATACCGGCGCCGCACAGGGTTTCCGTATTTCGCGCACCGTCATGCAGCATGAAAATCAACCTTCGACTGTGCAACCGTCCTGCGCGATGCGCTTTTTTGGTGCAGACGGTTAAAAAGCCTGGCGCAGACGTACTTTATTCAAGGAGGTGGACCGCTCATATCATTGGCATTGAAGTTGCTTTTTCTCATTCGGCACTGGGCTGCCCGCGCAATCGATGTTCCACACTAAAAGGTGTGAGAGATCAAGAGAGCATCGCGCTACGAGGTCGCCTATCGACGTATCCAGAAGGCCGGATACGCCGCGTCTTTTGGCTCTTCAAGCGTTTCGCGAGTGCGACCAGTAATACGAGCGACGGGAACCGCCACCCCGGCATGCACTTCATTTGGAAGACCGGCTATGACGCAAGCATTCTTCAACGAGATGTTCGAGCGCAGCGATCTGGCGGCGCGCGGCCTGACGGCAGTGGCATTTCGCGGCGTCGGCGATCCACGCACGCACTACCGCGACTTCATGAACTGGCTCGCCGCCCAAAGCGAGCAGCAGATCGACATCAAGCGCGCGGAGGCGGATCTCAACTTCAGACGCGTTGGCATTACATTCGCGGTCTATGGAACGAGCGATCTTCCGGGCATCATTCCCGAGCGCACGATTCCCTTCGATGTCATTCCCCGCATCTTTCCGGCCGACGAATGGCGCTCATTGGAGCGCGGCTTGCGACAGCGCGTCAACGCGCTCAACCGTTTCATCCACGACATCTATCACGATCAGGACATCATCCGCGCGGGCATCATTCCCGAGGCGCAGATACTCGGCAACGCGCAATATCGTCCTCAGATGCGCGGCGTCGATGTCGCGCGCGATATATATGCGCATATCGCGGGAATCGATATCGTGCGCGCGGGACAGGGCGAGTTCTATGTGCTCGAGGATAACCTACGCGTTCCGTCGGGCGTGTCGTACATGCTGGAAAACCGCAAGATGATGATGCGGCTCTTTCCCGACCTCTTCGCGCGCAATCGCGTTGCGCCGGTCGCGCATTACCCCGATTTGCTGCTCGACACCTTGCGCGCGTCCGCGCCAGCCGCCGCCGCCGAGAATCCGACGATCGTCGTCATGACGCCGGGCATGTATAACTCGGCCTATTTCGAGCACGCGTTTCTCGCGCAGCAGATGGGCGTCGAGCTTGTCGAAGGACAGGATCTCTTCGTCAAGAACGACTACTTGTATATGCGCACCACGCAGGGGCCGCAGCGTGTCGATGTGATCTATCGCCGCGTCGATGATGACTTTCTCGATCCGCTGGTGTTCCGCCCGGATTCCGCGCTCGGCGTGCCGGGATTGATCGGCGCGTATCGCGCGGGCAATGTCTCGTTGTGCAATGCAGTGGGCACCGGTATCGCGGACGATAAGTCGATCTATCCCTACGTGCCGGACATGGTGCGTTTCTATCTCGGCGAAGAGCCGATCCTGAACAACGTCCCGACGTGGATGTGCCGCAAGCCCGACGATCTCGCGTACGTCCTCGATCATTTGCCCGAACTCGTCGTCAAGGAAACGCATGGCGCGGGCGGTTATGGGATGCTGGTTGGGCCTGCATCGACGACCGCGCAAATCGCCGAGTTTCGTGCGGTGCTTGAAGCGCATCCGGAGAAATACATCGCGCAGCCGACGCTCGCGCTCTCCACATGTCCGACGTATGTCGAGTCTGGTATTGCGCCGCGTCATATCGACCTGCGCCCCTTCGTGCTGTCGGGCACCGAAGTGCGCATGGTCCCGGGCGGTCTGACGCGCGTTGCGTTGCGCGAAGGCTCGCTCGTCGTGAATTCATCGCAGGGCGGCGGCACGAAGGACACTTGGGTATTGGAGCGCTAAGGAAAAGTTCTGAAGAAAACGCGGCGCCACTAAAGACAACGACAAACAACCGGAAACACCCATGCTGAGCCGTACCGCGGATCATCTCTTCTGGATGGCGCGCTATACCGAGCGCGCCGAAAACACTGCCCGGATGCTCGATGCGAACTATCAGCTCTCGCTTTTGCCGCAGTCCGACGAATATGCGGAACTCGGCTGGCGCGCGATGCTGTCGATATCGGAATTGAGCGGCATCTATTCGGCTGCGCACCACGGCATGAAAAGCCGCGAAGTGATCGACTTCATGGCGCGCGACTTATCGAACCCTTCATCGATCGTCAGTTGTTTGCGGGCCGCGCGCGAGAATGCGCGAGCCGTGCGCAGTTCCACCAATAGCGAGTTATGGGAATCGCTCAACACGACCTGGCTCGACTGCCAGCGCATGCTCGCTGACGGCATTCTTGAGCGCGAGCCTTATACCTTCTTCGAGTGGGTGAAGTTTCGCTCGCATCTGTCGCGCGGGGTTCAGCTCGGCACGCTCGTGAAGGACGACGCGTTTTATTTCATGCGTCTCGGGACTTTCATCGAACGCGCGGACAATACGGCGCGAATTCTCGACGTCAAGTTCGAAATGATGGAACAGCGCGCCGATACTTCGGCACAACCGTTCGATTATCACCACTGGGTGGCAGTACTTGGCTCGGTATCGGGCTTCGAGGTGTATCGGCGGGTTTATCGTGATGTCATTACGCCGGAACGCGTTGCGGGGCTTCTGATTCTTTATGGCGACTGGCCGCGTTCACTCGCAGCGAGCATCGCGGAAGCGGAGCAACTGATCGGGCAGGTGACGAAAGGGCGCGATACCGAAGCGACGCGACTCGCCGCGCAACTGAGCGCGGAATTGAAGAACGGGCGCATCCGCGACATTCTCCGAGGCGGGTTGCACGCTTACCTTGTGGACTTTCTCGCTCGCGTGAACGATCTCGCGGGCCGCGTGAGCCGCGAGTTTCTGTTGCCGATCGCACCGGAGCCGGAGCCCGAGCCGCCCACGCAGACCCAGACCCAGACCCAGACGCAAACTCAGACTCAGACGCAAGGCAAAGGCTGAGCGAGTGCCATCAGCGCTTGGCCGCCGCCGCGACGACGCGATGCACGAAGCGCAGTTTGTCGATGACGGCCGGCGCAAGCGTGAAGGGATATCCGTCCGGCATGCCAAGACTGCGATTCAAACTGTTCAGGACATAAGTGAGCGGAAACCAGCGTTTCATCAGGTTATCGAACGTAGTTTCCTCGACCGGTGTCTGGTCGGTGAGCGTGGGCTCGTGCGGACTGTCGGGCACGAGCACGAGGCCGCAGGAAACGGCAGTGTCGAGCGTATCGACGATATGCAGGTAATGCGCCCACGTTTCCGCCCAGTCTTCCCAGGGATGCATCGTGGCATAGGCGCTGATGAAGTTGTCTTCCCATTGAACGGGCGGACCTTCCTTGTAATGACGATCGAGCGCGGCGGCGTAGTCGGCTTGTTCATCGCCGAATGCGGTGCGAAACGGCGCGATGCGCGCGGTGTCGCCGATCAGGCGATCGAAAAAGTAATGCCCGGATTCATGGCGGAAATGACCGAGCAATGTGCGATACGGCTCGTGAAGCGCGGAGCGTGTTTTCTCTCGATGCGCATCGTCGGCTTCGGCGATGTTGAGCGTGATGATGCCGTTGTTATGACCCGTCATCACGCCGTGGCCTTGCGCGTCGCCTTCGAGAAACTGAAATTCGAGGCCGCGTTCGGGATCTTCCTGACGCGACTTCACAGAAAGGCCCAGCTCCGAAAAGGTATACAGCAGGCGGCGCTTGGCGGCTTCGATGCGATACCAGTAGACGCGATTCTCCGGATTCGACAGGTTGGGAATGGTGCTCGTCAACTGGCACGAGCAGCAGAGCGTATCAAGGGTATCGGGCGTATCGGCATCGGGCGCGGGGACGACCCAGTTGCAGACATTTTCGACCGCGTAGTTATGGCACGGCCGGTAGAAGAGATCACTCGCAAGAGGATGAAGGCTGCGCCAGCGGCCGTCTTCGGTGTCCTCGAAGGCGCTGATCTGATTGATCTCGGGCACGTAACCGAGCCGCGCGCCGCAGTTTTCGCAATGCGTGTTTTCGAAGAAAACGAGTTGGTTGCAACGGTTGCAGTGAAAGGTCTTCATCGTGTGGTCGGTGGAAGTGTTATCGCGCGATGTGCGGTGCGCGCTGTAGGCGGTGTAGACGCAATCATCATGCCGCGAAAAGGCCGTTTTTCCATGACAAGCAGAAAAAGCGTTGCAGCGCGCGTTGCGTGCACGGCGTCAATTGAACAAAGGAGTCCGGCGTGTCCATTCGTGTCGCACTGAACCATGTCACGCATTATCGTTATGACCGGCTCGTCGGTCTGTCGCCGCAGGTTGTCCGTTTGCGGCCCGCGCCGCATTGCCGTACGCCGATCGTGTCGTATTCGATGCGCGTCGAGCCCGAGGACCATTTCATCAACTGGCAGCAGGACGCGTTCGCGAACTATCAGGCGCGCCTTGTTTTCCCCGAGAAAACGCGCGAATTCAAGGTGACGGTCGATCTCGTCGCCGAAATGGCCGTATATAACCCGTTCGATTTCTTTCTCGAACCGACCGCCGAGAAGTTTCCGTTTGCGTACGCGCCCGAGTTGCTGCACGATCTCGCGCCTTACATGGTCAAGTGCGAGCTGACGCCGCGCTTTGCGGCATTCGTCGAAAGTATCGATCGCTCTCCGCTCGCCACGATGGATTACCTCGTCGCGCTCAATCAGCGGCTTTCCCATGAGATTCGTTATCTGATCCGCATGGAGCCGGGTGTGCAGACACCGGAAGAAACGCTCGAAAGCGCGGCCGGCTCGTGCCGCGATTCGGGCTGGCTGCTCGTCGAGACGCTGCGCCATCTCGGCCTGGCCGCGCGCTTCGTGTCGGGTTATCTGCTGCAACTCGCGCCCGATGTCAAATCGCTCGATGGTCCCAGCGGCACCGAAGTGGACTTCACCGATCTGCATGCATGGTGCGAAGTGTTTCTGCCGGGCGCGGGCTGGATCGGTTTCGATCCGACGTCCGGCCTGCTCGCGGGTGAAGGACATATTCCCGTCGCGTGCACGCCGGAGCCGGACAGTGCTGCGCCGGTCTCGGGCGCGGTGGAAAAATGCGAAGTCGAATTCGATCACGCGATGTCGATCGAGCGTGTGCGCGAAACGCCGCGCGTCACGAAGCCGTACAGCGAGGAAGACTGGAGCGCGGTGCTGCGCATGGGCGAGCAGGTCGATGCGCAATTGAGCGCGTCGGACGTGCGGCTCACGATGGGAGGCGAACCGACTTACGTGTCGGTACGCGATCGCGACGAGCCGGAATGGAACACCGACGCGCTCGGCCCGACCAAGCGCGCCTACGCTGTTTCGCTGATGGACAAGCTGCGCGCGCAGTACGGCGCGCGTGGCTTCCTGCATATCGGACAGGGCAAGTGGTATCCGGGCGAGCAATTGCCGCGCTGGGCGCTGTCGCTGTTCTGGCGCGCGGACGGCGAACCGTGCTGGCGCGATCCGGCGCTCTTCGCGGATGAACGTCAGCCTGCCTCATATACGTCGGATGACGCCGCGCGCTTCATGCACCATCTCGCGGGCAAGCTTTCTTTGGATTCAAAATACATTCAACCAGGGTACGAGGACACGTTGTACTACCTGTGGCGCGAGCGCCGCTTGCCGATGAACGTCGATCCGTTCGACTCGCGCCTCGGCGATGAACTGGAACGCGCCCGTCTGCGTCGTGTGTTCGACGCGGGTTTGCCGTCTGTCACCGGCTACGCATTGCCGATCGCGCGTGAAGAAGGCGCCGGGGCGCAGCCGGCGCGCTGGGTGAGCGGGCCGTGGTTCTTCCGCGACGAGCGCATGTATCTGGTTCCGGGCGACTCGCCGATGGGATACCGCGTGCCGCTCGACTCGCTGCCGTGGGTCTCGGAAGGCGATTACCCGTGGCAGCACACGCACGACCCGTTCGCGCCGTCCACGCCATTGCGCACGGCGACTGAATTACGCATGCAATATGCGGATCTGGATAATGAATCGCGCATGCAAAATGCCGATGCGGGCGTGGCGGGGCGCGCGGGAGCATCGGGTAAATCTGGTGAGTCGGGTACGCTCGCATCGAGTGAATCGCGCGATCGCAAGCCGCAACGAGGCGAATCGGCTGGCTGGATCGCGCGCATCGCGCTGTGCGTGGAGGCACGCGATCCATCGCGCGCGGCCGGTCCCAAAGCGGAAGCCGACGCCCTCAAAAAGCTCGGCAACGGCAACAAGCTCATGCATGTCTTCATGCCGCCGCTTACCTCGCTCGATGACTATCTCGATCTTCTGACTGCCGTCGAAGCGACCTCCGCCGATCTGAAGATTCCGGTGATCGTCGAAGGCTATCCGCCGCCGCGCGATGCGCGCCTCAAGATGTTGCAGGTGACGCCCGACCCTGGCGTGATCGAGGTGAATATTCATCCGGCGGCGAACTGGAACGATCTCGTCGAACACACGGAGTTTCTCTATAACGCGGCGCACGAGTCATATCTGAGCCCGGAGAAGTTCATGCTCGACGGCCGCCATACCGGAACCGGCGGCGGCAATCACTTCGTGCTCGGTGGCGCGACGCCTGCCGACAGTCCTTTCCTGCGCCGTCCCGATCTGCTCGCGAGCCTGATCCGCTATTGGCACAACCATCCTTCGTTGTCGATGCTGTTCTCGGGCCTTTTCATCGGTCCGACCAGTCAGGCGCCGCGCGTCGACGAAGCGCGCAACGATCAGGTTTATGAACTGGAGATCGCGTTCGCCGAATTGCAGCGTCAGCTCGACCTGCTCGGCGGCCGCGACAGTGCGACCGTGCCGCCGTGGCTCATCGATCGCATTCTGCGCAACATCCTGATCGATGTGACGGGCAATACGCATCGCGCGGAGTTCTGCATCGACAAGCTGTATTCGCCCGATGGCCCGACCGGCAGGCTCGGCTTGCTGGAACTGCGTGGCTTCGAGATGCCGCCGCATGCCCGCATGAGTCTCGTGCAGCAACTGCTGTTGCGTGCGCTCGTCGCGCGATTCTGGGACACACCCTATACCGCGCGCCTCACGCGCTGGGGCACGGAACTGCATGATCGCTTCATGCTCCGCACCTTCGTGCAGATGGACTTCGATGACGTGCTCGCGGAACTGCGCGAAGCGGGCTTCGCATTCGAGCAAAGCTGGTTCGCACCGCACTTTGAATTCCGTTTCCCGCTGGTCGGCGGATACGATACGAACGGCATCGCGCTCACGATTCGCAATGCGCTCGAACCGTGGCATGTGATGGGTGAAGAAGGCGCCATTGGTGGCACGGTGCGCTTCGTGGACTCGTCCGTCGAACGTCTCGAAGTGCGCGTGCTCGGGCTGAATGGCAATCGACATGTCGTGACCGTGAACGGCGAGACGTTGCCGCTGCAACCGACTGGACGCGTAAGCGAATACGTCGCGGGCGTGCGCTTTCGCGCTTGGTCGCAGGCGGCGTCGCTGCATCCTACGATCGAGGCGCATGCGCCGCTCACTTTCGATATCGTCGATACATGGACGGGACGCGCGATCGGCGGGTGCCAGTATCACGTCGCGCATCCGGGCGGGCGCAACTATCAGACCTTCCCGATCAACGCGTATGAAGCGGAAAGCCGCAGGCGCGCACGTTTCTTCGCGACGGGTCATACGCCCGGCGCGATGCACGTCGAAGCCCGCAAACGCAGCCTCGAATTCCCGTTCACGCTCGACCTGCGCTATCGTTGAAATGCATTCATCATTCGAATAACGAACATTGACGACATTGGCTTATCAATCGACCTTACCCTTCGATACCGCCGCGGCGCGCATCGATGCGCTCGCGCTGCTGCGCACGCTGCCCGCGCGTGAAGGGCACTGGGACGAACTGCGCGACACGGCGGGCCAGTTGCGCGAGCCGTGGCGGCACTTCTTCGAGTTGCTCGGCGAGCAGGGCATCGCGCGGCTCGACGATGGTGTAAGCGCCGTCGCGCAGCAGGTGCGCGACAACGACATCACGTATAACGTTTATGCCGACAACGGCAAGCCGCGTGCGTGGTCGCTGGATCTTTTGCCGCTCATCATCGATGAAGAAGAATGGGCGTTGATCGAACGCGGCGTCGCGCAACGCGCACGCCTGATGGAAGCGATCGTCGCGGATGTCTACGGCCCGCAGACGCTGCTGCAACGCGGGCTATTGCCCAGCGCGCTCGTGTTCGGACACCCAGGCTATCTGCGCGCAGTGAAGGGTTTCGTGCCGCCCTTCGGCCGCTTTCTGCAGATCGTCGCGGTGGATCTCGCGCGTGCGCCATCGGGCGCGTGGACGGTCGTCGCGCATCGGACGGAAGTGCCTTCGGGGCTCGGCTATGCGCTGGAAAATCGCATGATCGTCGCGAGCCTTTTTGCCGAACCGTTTCGTGCAATGCGCGTGAGCCGTCTTGCGGCGACCTATTCGCAACTCATCGCGACCATCGCGCAAGCCGCGCGCGCGACGATGCGCGATGACGAAGACGGCCGCAGCGATGCATCGAACGACGCGCCGCATATCGCGTTGCTGAGCCCGGGTCCGTTCAGCGAAACTTATTTCGAGCATGTGTTTCTCGCGCGTTATCTCGGCGTGACGCTCGTCGAAGGCAAGGATCTCACGGTTCGCCATGACAAGCTCTATCTCAAGACGCTCGCCGGCCTGTCGCGCGTGCATGCGGTCTTGCGGCGCCTGGACGATGCGTTTTGCGATCCCGTCGAACTGCGCGCCGATTCCACGATCGGCGTGCCTGGCCTGTTGCAGGTGATGCGCGCGGGCAATGTGATGGTGTCGAACATGCCGGGGGCGGGCTTCACGGAATCGCCCGCGCTCAATGCATTTCTGCCGGGCATCGCGCAGGCATTGCTGGACGAAGAACTCGAATTGCCGACCGTGCCGACATGGTGGTGCGGCGAGCAGGCCGCGCGCCGCGAGGTCTTCGAGCGCGTCGGCAGCGCGCTCATTGCGCCGACGTGGCCGGGCCCTGAGGCCGAACACGTGCCGGGCATCGATGCGGGCGTCCAGGATATTGCGGCATGGCGCGAGCGCATCGAACGCGCGCCTGATGTCTTCACGGTGCAGGAGGATCTGCCGTTCTCCAGTGCGCCGCGCTTTCACGATGGTGCGATCGGATCGCGTCCCTGCGTGCTGCGCGCCTACGCGATCGCCAACATCGATGGAAGCTGGAGCGTGATGCCGGGCGGCTTCACACGACTCGCGGCCGACAAGCGCGCGACAGTGTCCATGCAATTCGGCGGCAGCAGCGTCGATACCTGGGTGATGTCGAGCCAGCCCGGAGGGTCGGTCTCGTTGCTGCCCACGCCGATGAAGCCGGGCGATTTGCGCAAGCATCGCATCGTATCGAGCCGCGCCGCGGAAAATCTCTTCTGGGCCGGGCGTTACGGCGAACGCGCAGAAAACAACGTGCGGGTGTGCCGTCTTTTACTCGGGATGCTCGATGGCAGCGTCGCCGAGGAACTCTTCCCGACACTCGTGGAACTCGCGTCGGAATGCGGGCTGATTCCATCGGTCGATACGCTCGCGCGCAGCACGCCGCAAGCGTTCGAGCGCGTGCTCGTCGCGGGGCTGCCGGAATCGGGCAGAGCGACGAGCATCGGCAACAATCTCGCGGATCAGGCCCGCGCATGCGGCGAGATACGCGACCGGCTATCGACGGATCACTGGCGCACGATTCTCGCTTCGCGCAACGACTTTCGCGATGCGCTCGCGCGCCTCGTGTTCAGCGATCCCCCTGACGAAAGCACGGTGCGCATCGGTCGCGACTATGATCGTCTGATGCTTGCGAGCGCACTCGAGCAACTCGCGACGCAACTGTCCGCGATCAGCGGCGCACAGGGCGATCGCATGACGCGCGACCAGGCGTGGCGGCTGCTCTTTATCGGGCGGCATATCGAACGCGTCTCGACGATGGCGACGATTCTGCGCGTGGTCGCCGAGCGCGGCACGCTCGCATCGCCTGCAGGCTTCGATCTGCTCCTGCAACTCTTCGACAGCACGCTCACGTATCGTTCGCTCTATCCGGGCAGACTCGAAGTGCCGGCGCTGATCGATCTGATCGTGGTGGATCAAACCAATCCGCGCGGACTCTATGGCGTGTACGCGCGCCTGCGCACGAAGCTCGACGAAATCGCAGCCGCTGCGGGCGGCGCACGCCGCGCACAAGCGACGCGTTTCGCGGACCTGCTCGTTCACGCCGATGCATTGCCGGATCTCACCGCACTGTGCGAGACGGATGAGAACGGCCTGCACGATGCGTTGATCGCGCTATGCGACAGGCTCGTGGCATCGGTTTTCGCGGCATCGAATGAAGTGAGCGCGCGCTACTTCAGTCACGCGAACACGCTTTCCGCGCAGGTGTCGTCATGAGTCTCGGCATGAACGGTACCGTGCTTGCGGTGACGCATCGCACGACCTATCGCTATTCGACGCCGGTCGAAATCGCGCAGCATCTCGCGACCATTCGCCCGTTGCATTGCCCGTGGCAGCAGGTGATTTCGCATACAGAGCGCATCGAGCCGGTGCCGTCTTATGTACATAGCCGCGTCGATGCATTCGGCAATGACGTGCTGTACTTCTCGCTCGACGCGCCGCACGAACGTCTTTCGATGACGAGCGAAACCACGGTGCGGCTCACGCCGCGCTGGAATGCGCTCGATGCAGAGGCCACGCCGCCGTGGGAAACCGTCGCGCAACGGATGCGCTATCGGGCCGGCGAGTCGTTCTATCCGGAGAGCGAGTTTTGTTATGCGTCGCCTAATATCTCGCTCGATCATGAATTGCGCGCCTATGCGCAAGCGAGTTTCGATGCGGGCACGCCGCTCGTTGCGGGCGCCATCGACCTGATGCATCGCATTCACGAGGACTTCGAATACAAGCCATCGGCCACCGCGTTCGATACGCCCGCATCGCGCGCGTTCGAATTGCGTCATGGCGTGTGCCAGGATTTCTCGCAAGTGATGATCGGCTGTCTGCGTTCGCTCGGGCTGCCGGCGCGCTACGTGAGCGGCTACTTGCGCAACGATCCGCCGCCGGGGCATGCGCGTCTGATCGGCGCGGATGCATCGCATGCGTGGGTATCGGTGCATTGTCCGCAAAGCGGATGGATCGATCTCGATCCGACCAATGACGTGCTCGCGGACCTCGATCATGTCACGCTTGCGACGGGGCGTGATTACAGTGACGTGTCGTTATTGCGCGGGATGATACTCGGCGGTGGCGCGCATCATGTGGATGTGGCGGTGAATGTGCTGGCGCTTTGATGGTCGATTCGCTCGCGATGCATCGATCTTCGCGCACGGCCGACCGGGTTCGAGAAAGCAGGCTGCGCGATAGTGAGTTAATGTTTTACGCTTCGTCGTTCATGCGCGAGCGCGCCTGCGCATACCCTTTCGCTTTGCAAGGAGATTTCGCACGATGGAATACGTGAAACTGGGTTCGACCGGCCTCGACGTGTCGCGGCTCTGTCTTGGTTGCATGACTTACGGCGTGCCCGATCGCGGCACGCATCCGTGGACGCTCGATGAGGAAAAGAGTCGTCCGCTCATCAAGGAGGCGCTCGAAGCGGGCATCAATTTCTTCGATACGGCCAACACTTATTCGGACGGCACGTCGGAAGAAATCGTCGGACGCGCGCTGCGCGATTTCACGAAACGCGACGACATCGTGATTGCGACGAAAGTCTTCAATCGTATGCGTCCCGGACCGAATGGCATGGGGCTATCGCGCAAGGCGATCTTCAACGAAATCGACAACAGCCTGAAGCGCCTTGGCACCGACTACGTCGATCTGTTTCAGATCCATCGCTGGGATTACCGGACGCCGATCGAGGAAACGCTCGAAGCGCTGCACGATGTCGTGAAGGCAGGCAAGGCGCGTTATATCGGCGCGTCATCGATGTATGCGTGGCAGTTCAGCAAGGCGCTCTACACATCGCGTGCGAACGGCTGGGTCGAATTCAGGACGATGCAGAATCATTTGAATCTGCTGTATCGCGAGGAAGAGCGGGAGATGATCCCGCTTTGCAAGGACCAGGGCATCGGCATGCTGCCGTGGAGTCCGCTCGCGCGCGGACGTCTCACGCGCGAATGGGACGCGACGAGCGCGCGTCAGAAATCGGATGCGTTCGGCAGCACGCTCTATCGCACGGACGATGCCGATCGCGCGGTGGTCGAAGCCGTGGCCGCGGTGGCGAAGGCGCGCGGCGTGCCGCGTGCGCAAGTGGCGCTCGCATGGGTCGCGCAGAAGGCGCCGGTGAGCGCGCCGATCATCGGGGCATCGAAGCCGAATCATGTGAGCGACGCGGTCGCGGCGTTGACGCTCAATCTCACTGCCGATGAGATCGCGCAACTCGAAGCGCCCTATGTGCCGCATGCGGTCGCGGGTTTCAAATGAAGCGGCGATGAACGCCGGGAAGCGCGCGGTTCACAACTGCGATTCGATAGGCAGGATGCCCAGCATCCAGATGCCCGCGCGCTTCATCGCAGACACACCCGGCTCGCTGTCGAGCTGGGTCGTGTTGCCGTTGGCGTCGGTGTCGATCCATACCATGCGCGTGCCGCCGTTGCCATCATCGAGCAATTCGACACGCCACGCGATGCGATCGATATTCGCGCCGATGCCATCCGCCACTTCTTCGGCCGCCTCCGCGCTTTCGCAATAGACGCCGATCTCCGTATTCAACTCCACGGAACGCGGGTCGAGGTTCATCGAGCCGATGAAGATGCGCTTGCGGTCGAACACATAGGTCTTCGCGTGCAGCGACGCCTTCGACGATCCGAACGTGGACTTCTTCACGGTCTTGTCGTTACCCGTCGATGCGACGGGCTTGAGTTCATACAGGCGCACGCCCGCTTCGAGCATGTCCTTGCGATAGCGCTGATAGCCCGCATGCACTGCGGCGACATCGGTGGCAGCGAGCGAATTCGTGAGCACGGTGACGCGCACGCCGCGCGATGTCATCGACCGCAGCCATCGCACGCCTTCATCGCGGGGCACGAAATACGGCGACACGATCAGCATGTCCTTGTCGGGATCGAGATTCAATGCCTTGAATTGCGACATCAGATGGCCTTCGGTGTCGCCGGGCGCGCGCGTGATCTTCGCGGGATCGTCGTAGAGCAGCGTCGCCTTGCCCCACGAAAACGAGGCGTCGCGCTGCTGGATCACGCTCGCGAGACGCGCACGCACTTGCGCCACATAGGGCGAATGCGTCTCCGACAACAGATAGGCATTGAGCTTCTCGCGATAACCCGCAAGCGCGTCGGGATCGGCGGTACGTCGCATCAGGTTATCGATCGGATAGGCCGCATCCGAGTTCCAGTAAAGATCGAATGCTGTCGATACCTCGGGCACGACAGGCCCGTGCACGAGCACGTCGAGATCGCCGAACGCGACCGTGCTCGATGCGCCGAAGTATTCGTCGCCGATATTGCGGCCGCCGAGAATCGCGGCCTGGTTATCGGCGATGAGCGCCTTGTTATGCATGCGACGGTTCACGCGAAAGAACTCGGCGGCCGAGCCCAGTTTTTTGAACGTGCGATTGGCCACCGGATTGAAAAGCCGCACCTGCACGTTCGGATGCGATGCGAGCGCGAGCAGGATCTGATCGTCGGCGTTGGTGCCGAGGTCGTCGAGCAACAGGCGCACGCGCACGCCGCGATCGGCGGCACGCATGATCGATGCGGCCATCTCGCGGCCCGTCAGATCGTCGTGCCAGATGTAGTACTGGAGATCGAGCGTGCGATCGGCGGTCTCGCTCAGTATCACGCGCGCGATGAGCGCATCCGTGCCATCCGATAACAAGTGAAACGCATTGTCGCCGGGATGCGCGGCCTCGCTCGCGGCGAAGGCTGCGCCGAGGCGCGTGTTCGCGGTATCGGTGAGGGCGTGCGTCTCCACGCGTCCGGTTTGAGGCGGAAGGCTCGCGCATGCCGACATCAGCAGCATCGCCGTAACAGCGAACCATGTACGAAGTTTCATCGTGCATCCTCGGTTAGGCCATGCTCTTGTCTCGCCGCGACGCTTCGGTCAAGCGCGAGCGCACGAAGCTGACATGCTCGCGCAGGACGTAGAGCGCATCGGCGTGAGCGAGCGGCAGCCTGATCGTATCCAGCGATTCCTCGATGTAATCGAGTTCGACCAGCAACGCGCGGCGCTCTTCTTCACTGGTCACGCGCATCGCGCCGCGCTCCACCGCGATCAGCGCGCCGTAATAACGATAGATGCGCGAGCGCACGCGCCATCGATACAGCGCGGGCACGAGCCGTAGCGCGGGAAAGATCAGCACCGCGACGGGCAGCAACAGCACGAGCGCGCGATCCGCGATATTCGCGAGCCAGAACGGCAGCGTTCGATAAAGAAAGCTTTTGCCCGAGCGGTAATAGCGGCTGGCATCCTCGCTGATCGGAAACTCGTGCGCGACGGGACTCGGGAACTGCCCCGCGCGTTGCAGCAAGCCAGCCGTGCCGTGCACTTCCTGCGCCGCTTCGATGAGCAGGTCGGATAACGCCGGATGCAAGGTCGGCCGCGCGACCAGCTCGACTGTCGGACTGATCAGATGCACGGACTCCGGCGGGATGCGCCGGCCGAGGTCGAGCACGCCGGGGGGCAGCTCGATATCGTCGAGATAAGGGAAAAGGCGCGTATATGCGAGGGCTTCGTTGAAGTCCATCACCGAGATGCCGGGCACGCGCAAGAGGCGCAGCATCAAGCCGCGCGTCGCGGAGTCGCCGGAGAGAAAGACCGCGTCGGCTTCGTTGCTGACGAGTTGCGTGGCGGCTTGCAGGCCGTCGGTCGGCAGAAGCTTCGTATCGCCGCCCGGATAGATGCCGTTGGCTTCCAACAGCTTCAGTGAGAGCGTGCGTGTGCCGCTGCCTTCGCGGCCGATCGCGATGCGCTTGCCTTCCAGTTGCGACAGCAGCGTGAGTCCCTTGCCACGATAGAACACGACGAGCGGCACATACGACACGCTGCCGAGCGACATGAGCTTCGACGCTTCTTCCCTCGTCGCGATACCGCCTTGCACGAGCGCGAGATCGACGTGTTGCTTAGGATCGAGCAGACGTTCGAGGTTCTGCACGGAGCCGTCCGAGGGCAGCACTTTCAGCGTGATGCCGTTACGCGCGAGCAGCTTCGCGTATTCCTGCGAGATGACGTAGAACGAGCTGTCGGGCTGGCCCGCGCTCATCGTGATGGTTTTGGGCGGCGCGGGATCGACGAGCCAGTAGACGAGCGCGACGATGATCGCTATGACCAGCACGACGGGACCGGCCGTCCACGTGATGTCGTGCAGGACGCCTTTTGCATGATCGCGAGGCAGATGCGGGCGTTTCATGCCATGCCTCGTCATGAGCGTGCGATGGTGACTGCTTGTGTGCCGGGAAAGACATGGAGCATGTCGTGTCTGTGTCGGAAGCGGCGTTGTTTCGCAGTGTAACGCGAGGTGCGCACAAAACGAGAAGGCCGGCGCGCATGCGGCCGGCCTTCGTTTTCGTCGATGCCCGCTTATGCCCAGTGAGCGGGAATCCAGAAGCGGCCGACCCAATGGCCCGGGATCAGGACCGCGCGGTGCGGCACGACATAAACCACCTTGGCGGGCGGCGGCGGTGCGACATACACCGTCTTGACCGGAGCGGGGGCCGGCGCGACCACCACGGTCTTGACCGGAGCCGGGGCCGGTGCGACGACCACCGTCTTGGCGGGCGGCGGCGGAGGCGGCGTGACCACGACCGTCGAAGAGGCCGGGGGCGGTGCGACTACCACGGTCGTCGAAGACGGCGGGGGCGGCACGATCACCGGCGCGGCAATGACCGTCGTCCCGGTGACGACCGGCGCGGTGGCAACCACCGTCGTGCTCGACGTGACCGTGCCGCCCCCGACGACCGTCGTGCTGTGCGAGCCGTTCGTGACCGTCGCGGTGCCCGAGGTCGTGACCACGCCCGGCGCTACGCTCGTCGCGCTGCCTGAATGCGCCACCGTGCCGCCATTCGCTGTGTTCACGGTGCCGGAGCGGTTGCACGTATAACCCGCGCAGTTCGTCGATGCGGAGTGCGTCGACGTGTTGCCGTTCGGCCCAGTCACCGAGCCCGACGACGAGTATTGTCCGGGCGCCGTGCGCGTCACGGTATCGCTGCCGGTCGCGGTCTTGCCGTTCGGGCCGGTCGCGCTGCCGTTGTGCGAGCAACTGCCGCCGGCGCAGCTCGTGTCGCCTGCGTGCTGCACCGAGCGGCCGTTCGGGCCGTAGGCGGTGCCGGAGTTGGAGAACTGGCCGGGCGCGGTGCGCGTCACGGTGCCGGAGTTGGTGCCGACTCGGCCCCACGGATTTTCGACGGCGCCCGCATGCGAGCAGCTTCCGCCGCCGCAGGAACCGACGTGCGCGCCCTGATATTCGCCGCGGCCGGTGTAGGCCGTGCCGCCGCGCGCCCATCCAGCGAAGGCGGAACTGCTGCACAGCGTGAGGGCGGCTGCGGCCGCGACGACCAGCAACTGGCGCACGCGGCTCTTGCCGGAACTCGCGTCGGAGGCGGAAGCAACGCGGACGTTTGAAGCGAAAGTCGATCTGTTTTTCACGGGATGTCCTTCTCGGTTCTCAAGGCCACGTTGCGTTTCGTGTGGCGACGGAAGTGACTATAGAGAAGGGCACACGCGAAGTCCCGCGGTAACTTATTTCACGCCATGTCACGCATTCGGAGACGGCGCTCCGGCTTATGCAGCAAGGCTTTGCCGGGCTTCATGGACGCTCGCCGAGGCCCCCGCGCGACATAAATTCGCGCATTGCGTCACACTGGCGGCTGCCGCTCGATCCATTCGTAATAACAAACCAGACGAAACCATCATGGCCACATCCGATCCGATCAAGGTCGCCGTTCTCGACGACTATCAGCATGTCTCGCTTTCCATGGCCGACTGGTCGCCGCTCGAAGGACGCGCCACGATCACCGTGTTCAACGATCACATCGCCGATCGCGACGCGCTGCTCGAACGCCTGCGCCCCTTCGACGTCGTGTGTGCAATGCGCGAGCGCACGCCGTTCTCTCGCGACATCATCGACCATCTGCCGAACCTGAAGCTGATTGCGTCGACGGGCGCGGCCAATGCATCGATCGATCTCGAAGCCGCCGCCGAACGCGGCATCGAAGTGCGTCACACGGGCTACGCATCCACTCCGACGATCGAATTCACCTGGGCGCTGATTCTCGCGATGATGCGCAACATCCCCGCCGAAAACCGCTCGCTGAAGGAAGGCGGCTGGCAGGTGGGCCTCGGCACCGAACTGGCGGGCAAGACGCTCGGCCTGCTCGGGCTCGGGCGCGTGGGATCGGCGGTCGGCGTGATCGGCCGCGCGTTTCGCATGAACGTGATCGCGTGGAGTCAGAACCTCACGCGCGAGCGCGCCGAAGAAAAGGGCGTGCAACTCGTCGACAAGGACACGCTCTTCAAGACTTCCGATGTGCTCTCGGTTCACGTGCGGCTGAGCGAGCGCACGCATCATCTCGTCGGCATGAAGGAACTCGCGCAGATGAAGCCGACGAGCCGTATCGTGAACACGTCGCGCGGGCCGATCGTCGATAGCGCTGCGCTCGTCGACGCGTTGAAGGCGGGCAGGCTCGCGGGCGCGGCCATCGACGTGTACGACGAAGAGCCGCTCGCTGCGAACGACGCGCTGCGCGCGCTGCCGAACGTATTGGCGACGCCGCATATCGGCTATGTATCGGAGGAGCTGTATCGCACGTTTTACGGGGATACGGTGCGCAATATCGTCGAATGGCTCGATGCGCGCAAGGCGTGATCGTCCTGCTTATGAAGGCTTCGATGCGTCGGGCAGCAACGAGAACAAGGTTTCGATTGCGCTGCTCGCGCGGCGCTTGCCGTCCGAGCGGCCCATCGCGAGATCGATGACCGCAAGCCCGACGACGAGCGCATGCACCATCGCCACATGCTCTTTCGTCACGGCGAGGCCCATTGCTTCGAGCATGCGCGTGATGCGCACCGCGACGCCGTCCGCGAGTTCGCGAAAGAGGCTGCGGATGGTCGGCTCTTCGTCGGCGGCTTGCGCGAGCGCCATCAGCACGCGGGTGTTCTCGTGGCGTATCGCGACATTGGCGATGGATGCCGCCGTGACCTTGGGCGACGTTTCGCCCGCGAAGGCATCGACGGCGGCGAGCTGGCCGTCGATCGCCGTGCGCGCGACGGCTTCGATCAACGCGAGACGCGTCGGATAATAGTACGTGAGATGACTCTGACGCACGCCCGCGCGCGCGGCGACGCGCGGTTGCGTGAAGCCCGAATAGCCTTCTTCGCGCAACGTGGCGAGCGCGGCTTCGAGTATGGTTTGACGACGATCCTGCACGGGGCGCATTCCAGATTTGGTTGATTTACCAAACCTTAGCGCGGGCAATGCACGACGTCAACCTCGTCAATTGTTATACGAAGGCGGTTGCGGATTGTTTGCGGGGTTCGTGTCGAGCTTGCGGATTTCTATGATCGCATCGCTTGCGAGTAACTGAAGAGCTTCCTCCAGTGCATCGGCGAGCGCCTTGTCATAGACTTCGTCGCCGTTCACATAAAGCGTGAACGCTTCGATATATTTAGCCTTTTTAGCGGGATTTTCGATGGTTTCGCGCGTCCACCGATAGAGCGGATAGTGCTCGATGCCATCTCGCTCCGCTTGCGCGACGTAGTCGGCGAAGGCGTCGTACTGGCATTTCAATTGGGCATCGTGCCTGATGAGCACTCCGTTGATCGGCGCGAGCTTTTCGCTCGCAGGGTCTTGACGCGCCAGAGCCGCGTATTCGGGCGCGAGCCGGATTCGAACTTGATATTGCCAGGATTCGGTCATGATGTCCTTTCAGCGTTGAAAGCGATAAAAGCACGTGCATGTGAATAATGCGATTCATGCACTACACTTCCTCTCGCATCGCGAAGCAAGCCGACCATCGATGTTCATCATTGCAGGCGACGAACAAGAGGAGGGTAACAGTGAGTCTTCGACACTCGATGTACTGCCCATGTTGCGACATGACGCCAGGCGCTGCAAGCCGCCGGCGCTTTCTGATGCTCGCGGGCCAGAGCGCCGCCGCGCTCGCGCTCTTTCCGCATCTCGCTTACGCCGACAACGACGTGCCGGCCATTACCTACGACTCCGTTCCCGATCCGGTGCGCTTGCCGCGCGACGTGTATTTCGGCGAATGCTCCGGCGTCGCGCTCAATTCGGCGGGACATATCTTCGTGCTCTCGCGCGGCAATAGCATCGGCCCCGCATATGGCGCAGCCGCGGCGCAATTGCTCGAATTCGATCGCAACGGACGTTTCGTGCGCGAGATCGGCCATAACCTTTATGCGTGGTCATTCGCGCATACGGTCAAGGTGGATCGGCAGGACAACGTGTGGGTCACGGACAAGGGCTCGGACATGATCATCAAGTTCACGCCCGAAGGCCGTGTCGCGATGGTGTTCGGACGCAAGCAGGAAGCATCGGATGAGGATACCGCGCCGCTCAAGCATCCGAATCCGCCGTTGCCTTCGGAACCCGGCCGCTTCCGACAAGTCACGGATGTCGCGTGGGATGCCGCGGGCAACACGTACATCAGCGACGGATACATCAATTCACGCGTCGCGAAGGTCGACAAGGACGGCAACTGGCTCAAGTCCTGGGGCGAGCGCGGCAAGGAGCCGGGGCAATTCCATACGCCTCACAGCATTGCCGTCGACAGAAGCGGCCTGGTCTATGTCGCCGATCGCAGCAATCGGCGCATTCAGGTCTTCGATGGGGAAGGGAATTTTCAGCGGCAATTCACGATCGACGTGCCCGTGCCGCCCGATGCGCGCCCGGCTATCGGCAACATGCCCGATGAAGCCGCGATCGCGGCGGGCACGTTCGCGCCGGGATCGCCGTGGGCCATTTGCATTTCGCCGGGTCCGGCTCAAGTGCTGTACTCCGCCGATGCGTTTCCCGGCAGGATCTACAAGCTATCGCTCGATGGAAAACTCCTGGGCGTGCTCGGGCGATCGGGCAAGCAACCGAAGCAGTTCGGATGGATTCACGAAATGGCGTGTCCGGCGGAGAACACGTTGTTCGTGGCGGAATTGCTCAACTGGCGAGTGCAGAAGCTCGTATTGCATGGGTGAATGCGGCATCGCTTCCCGGCATTTTGCATGCGTACGAAATGCACGCAACATGCGATCGCGGTCGGTTGCATGCGATATCAGCCGCCGCGCGCAAGTCCCGTTTCCATCGCCACGCCGTTCCACAGGTGCATCGCCGCGTAGGCGCGCCACGGACGCCAGCGCTCTGTGCGCGCGCGCTGCTGGGCAGGCTTCGCCAGCGACGGATCGCGTCGCGCAATCGCCTGCATGAGAACGAGATCGGCGTCGGGCCACGCGTCGGGATCGCGTAGCGCGCGCATCGCGACATAGCCGACGGTCCACGGCCCGATGCCGGGCATCGCGAGCATGTCCCGTTTCAGCATTTCGATGTCGGCGCCCGGTTCGTCGAGCGGCAACGCGCCCGTCGCCACCGCATGAGCGAAGCGTTGCACGGTCTCGATGCGCTTCGTCGGCATGCCGATCTTCTCCAGGTCGGCTGCGGCGAGTTCGGCGGGCGTGGGAAAGCGCCACGCGGTGCCTTCGTGTGGATGCCCCGCGATCTTTTTCCCCGCGCGCTGCACGATGCGATTCGTGATCGTCGATGCGCCTTTCACGCTCACCTGTTGTCCGACGATCGTGCGCACCACGAGCTCGAAGCCGGACCACGCGCCCGGCACACGCAAACCCGGCGCGGCCGAGACGAGTGGCGCGAGCACCGGGTCATCGCCGAGGCACCGGGCGATTTCGCGTGGATCGACATGCAGATCGAACATGCGCGAGAGCGGCGTGGCGAGCGCATCGGCGTGGCGCGCCACCGCGCCCTCGACGTTCACGACGAGCCGATGCCTGCTTTCGTGCGGCTTCACTTCGACGGTGCCGTCGTCGCCTTGCCATTCGATCGCGCGTCGATAGACGCCATCTTCGACCGACTCGACGCCCGCGGACGCCCGCCCCGCGATGAATTTCAGCATGCGCGTCCAGTCGAAAGGCCGCTTGAAGGGCAGCTCGAGCGTGGCGGTCGATGTATCGATGGTCGAATGCATTTTGAATGCCGTATGCGCGATGGTCGATTGCATGCCGATCTTACTCCGGCAGCCTGCATGATCGTCGCGCGCCGATGCTCACTCTTCGCTAACTTTAGGCGGCCACAATGCCTCACATCGACAGCAACGATTCAGCGACAACAGCCAAAGGAGCCGAACATGAACGCCATCTCGATCAGCATCGCCGCCATCGTCATCACTGCCGCGCTCGCGGCCATCGCGCCGGTCACGCATTACACGCAGCATGAAATCGCCGTGCTCAGTGCGCATGCGGCGAGCACACGCGCCGAGGTTCAAGTCGGCGCGGGCAGCGGGCTGACGGCTTGATCGATGCGCGCGGAATCAGGGACGCCGCGCGAGTTCCATCGTGCTCGCGTTCAGCATCTGTCTGAATTCGGGGTCTTGAGACAGGACCTGGCGCGCGCTCGTGACCAGTTGCGGACGGCGGTCCCATTGATCGGAACGCACGACGCAGCGCGAGAGGACATCACTGTAGACGGGACGAAGCCCTTCGCGGTCGTGCACCGCGGTCAGTTGGGCGATGCGGACTTTCTCGTCACGCGTGAGGCCGCGCGTGAGGCAGTCGACAGTCTGGCGGTCCATTGCGGCCTGCGCAGTGTCGAAGTCCGAAGAGTGATAGAACGTGAAGCCCGTGATGACGAGCACCGCGCCTAGCGCGATGCATACCCCTCGAATTCTGGTCAAGGTTTTCCCCGGTAGAAGGCTCTGGCGGCCGTAGGCCGGTATCGTATCCCATCTTCCGAGAAATCGCGTGACCGTTCTATTCTCTAGCGCTCATCCACCATCGACTTTGTTCGTCGCACGCTTTTTTTGTGTTGCGGGTTTCACCGTCGTCAGCGTGCGCTCGGCGAGAACCGCATCGCGCTTGGACAGCAAATGCTTGCGCAGGATCTCGCCCATGCGCCTGCCGTCACGAGTCTCGAGCGCCTCGATCATCTCTTCGTGATCGCGAATGGCGCTGTCCCATTTCGGCGTCTGGAAGTTCGAACGAAAACGCAGCGCCATCAGACGCCGGTTGATCGACACATAGGTCTGGCGCAAGGCGGTATTGCGCGCGGCTTCGTTGATCTTGTCGTGAATGGCCTGGTTGCGGCTGTAGTAGCCCGAGAGATCGTTTTGCGCACGGCACGCGAGCATCGCGTAATGCAGGGCTTTTATCTCCGCGATCTCCAGCGGCGTGATGCGCTCGCACGCCAGTTCACCTGAAAACGCCTCCAGCCCGCTCATCAATTCGAACATCTCGCGAATCTCGAACTCGCTCATCTGCGATACGGACGCGCCCCGGTTCGGCGAAATCTCGATCAGACCTTCGGCGGCCAGCACCTTCAGCGCCTCGCGAAGCGGCGTGCGCGAGATGCCGAGCGTCTCGCATAGCTTGCGCTCGTTGAGCTTCACGCCCGGCGCGAGCAAGCCCTCGACGATGAAGCCGCGCAAATGGTCGACGACGGTGTCGTGCAGGCGCAGGCGTTCGACCTTCGGCAGTGACGAGGAAACGTGCGTTTCCGGAAAATCGGGATTTTGCATTCAATACCTCTGATTCCATTTACGGCAATTTTAACCCAGCGCTAGCGGAAAAAACCGCCAGCGGGTTATCCCTAGGCCGTTCGGCCTATGTATTCCTTTACGCGTCTCGATCACTGCGTTATTGTATTTTGCATGCAAAATTACATCTAAGAGGACGCGGACTCATGTTCAAGCTCGATTTCCATCCTGCTGGCCGTCACTTTCTGCAGATCCCGGGGCCGAGTCCGGTACCCGATCGCATTCTGCGTGCAATGAGCTATCCGACGATCGATCATCGCGGCCCCGAGTTCGGCGCGCTGGGATTGAAGGTGCTCGACGGCATCAAGAAGGTCTTCAAGACGAGTCAGCCGGTGGTGATCTATCCGGCATCGGGCACGGGCGCATGGGAGGCGGCGCTCTGCAACACGCTGAGTTCCGGCGACACGGTACTGATGTACGAGACGGGCCACTTCGCGACGCTGTGGAAGAAGATGGCCGAGAACCTCGGGCTCAAGCCGGAGTTTCTGGGTTTGCCCGGTATCGAGGGATGGCGGCGCGGCGTGCAGGCCGACATGATCGAGAAGCGCTTGCGTGAGGACACGCAGGGCGTGATCAAGGCCGTATGCGTGGTGCATAACGAAACGTCGACGGGCGTGACGTCCGATATCGCCGCCGTGCGGCGCGCCATCGACGCCGCGAAGCATCCTGCGCTGCTGATGGTGGACACGATCTCGGGTCTCGCGTCGGCGGATTATCGTCACGACGAATGGGGCGTGGACGTCACGGTCTCCGGGTCGCAGAAAGGTCTGATGCTGCCGCCCGGAATCAGCTTCAACGCGGTATCGGAGAAGGCGCGCGAGGCGTCGAAACGCGCCACGCTGCCGCGCGCGTTCTGGGACTGGAACGAGATCATCGAGATGAACAAGCAGGGTTACTGGCCTTACACGCCGAACACGAACCTGCTCTACGCGCTCTCGGAAGCGCTCGACATGATCCTCGGCGAAGGGCTCGATAACGTGTTCGCTCGCCATCAACGGCTCGCGGCCGCGTGCCGCTCGGCGGTCACCGCATGGGGACTCGAGATTCAGTGCGCCGATCCCGCCGTGTATTCGCCGGTGCTGACGGGCGTGATGACGCCCGAAGGCGTCGATGCCGATGCGGTGCGCAAGCTCATCTACGAACACTTCGACATGTCGCTCGGCACGGGGCTCGGCAAGGTGAAGGGACGTATGTTCCGGATCGGCCATCTCGGCGATTGCAACGATCTCACGCTGATGGCCGCGCTCTCCGGCTGCGAGATGGGATTGAGGCTCGCGGGTATCGAAGTGAAGGGCAGCGGTGTGACGGCGGCGATGGACTATCTGACGAGCCACGTCGCGAAGCCCGCGCTGAAGGCGGCAGCATGAGCGCCGTGTTCGACGCAGACTCGCTCGCGCGGCTTTTTGTCGAGGCCCGCGCGCATCGGGCGAAGCTCGACGTATTGCCGGAAGGCGCGCGTCCGCAGAACCCGGATGAAGCCTACGCCGCGCAGGAAGCGACTTTGCGTGCGCTGAACGCGGACATCGGCGGATGGAAGGTCGGCGCGAAATCGCACGATGGCCCGATTCAGGGCGCGCCACTTCCCGCCGATGGCATGCATGATTCAGGCGCGCGTCTCTCGATGCATGCATTCGGCAAGGCCGGACTGGAACTCGAAGTCGCGTTCAGGCTCGGCCGGCGCTTCGAGGCGGGCAGCGGTCCCTATGGCGATGAAGACGTATTTGCCGCGATCGAGTCGGTGCATGCCGCGATCGAAGTCGTGGCGAGCCGTTTCGCCGCGTGGCCCGATGTCGAGAAGCCCTGGCAACTCGCCGACCTGCAGAATCATGGCGCGTTGATCGTGGGCAATGGCGTGCCCTACGACGCGGCGTTTCCCTTCATGTCGCCCGCGATGACGTTCACCTTCGACGGCGCGCCGCTCTTCCAGGGCGCTCCCGCGAACCCTTCGGGCGACCCGCGTCGCCTGCTTGCCTGGACGGTGAACCACAGCGTGTCGCGCGGGCTTGCCGTCGAGCGCGGCACCGTGCTCACGGCGGGCTCGTACACCGGCCTCGCATTCCCCGATGCGCCAGGCACGGCTGTGGGCAGCATCGAAGGCTTGCCTGCCGTCGAATTGCATTTCGCATAACGCATTCATAAGGCCACGAACCGCACAGCGCTCTGGCACTCACCGACAGCGACGATGCTCAATTCCCCAACAGACCGGCTCGTCAAGCCGATTCATTTGATGCCCGCTTCCGCGCGTGCGCGGCCCGGGTCCACGCCGACGCCGCTGCAGGCGCGACTGCAACGCGAGCTGAAAGGCGATGTGATGTTCGATCGCGCATCGCGCGGGCGCTACGCCACCGATGCGTCGATCTATCAGATCATGCCGGTCGGCGTCGTCGTGCCGAAGGATCAGGACGATTTGCGCCTCGCATTGCAGATTGCACGCGACAGCCACGCGAACGTGCTCGCGCGCGGCGCGGGCACGAGCCAGTGCGGGCAGACGGTCGGCGAGGCGCTCGTCATCGACACGACGAAGTGGCTCAACAACATCGTTCATTTCGACAAGGATGCAGGCACGGTCACTGTCGAACCGGGCGTCGTGCTCGATCATCTGAATGCGTGGCTGAAGCCGCATGGCCTGTGGTTCCCGGTGGACGTTTCGACGAGCGCGCAATGCACGATCGGCGGCATGGCGGGGAACAACTCGTGCGGCTCGCGCTCGATGGAATACGGGATCATGGTGCATAACGTCGATGCGATCGACGCGATCCTAGCGGATGGTCACGAAGCGCGTTTCGGCAAGCTCTCGACGATGACGAACGATGCACGTGTACGCGATCTCGTCGACGGCGTGCGTGGCATCGCGCTGCGCGAGCAGCAGGAAATGCGCGAGCACATCCCCAAGGTGCTCCGGCGCGTCGCAGGCTACAACCTCGATCTCTTCGATTGCCAGAGCCCGCTCGCTTTCAGCGCCGCCGGCGAGCCGAATCTCGCGAACCTGCTGGTCGGCTCGGAAGGCACGCTTGCGTTCAGCCGCCAACTGACATTGAAGCTTGCGCCGCTGCCCGCGCACAAGACGCTCGGCGTAGTGAACTTCCCGAGCTTCTACGATGCGATGGACATGACGCAGCACATCGTGAAGCTTGGACCGGTCGCGGTGGAACTCGTCGATCGCACGATGATCGATCTCGCGATGTCGAATCCCGCCTTCCGGCCCGTGATCGAAAAGGCTTTGGTCGGCGAGCCGAAAGCGATCCTGCTCGTCGAGTTCGCGGGCGCGGATCACGATGCGCAAGTCGCGAAGCTCGCTCAACTCGTCGAGCTGATGAGCGATCTCGGTTTGCCCGGCTCGGTCGTGCAGATGCCCGATGCGGGTCCGCAAAAAGCGCTGTGGGAAGTGCGCAAGGCGGGCCTCAACATCATGATGAGCATGAAGGGCGACGGCAAGCCGGTGTCCTTCATCGAGGATTGCGCGGTGCCGCTCGAACATCTTGCCGAGTACACGAGCCGGCTGACCGAAGTCTTCAGGCAGCACGGAACCGAAGGTACGTGGTATGCGCATGCGAGCGTCGGCACGCTGCATGTGAGGCCGATTCTCGATATGCGCCGCGACGGGGCCCTCAAGATGCGCGTGATCGCTGAAGAGGCCGCGGCAATGGTGCGCGAATACAAGGGCGCATTCTCGGGCGAACACGGCGACGGCTTGTGTCGCGGCGAATGGGTTGCGTGGCAATACGGCCCGCGTATCAACCAGGCCTTTCGCGAGATCAAGCAGCTCTTCGATCCGGAGAACCGCTTGAGCCCGGATCGAATCGTCGCTCCGCCGAAGATGGACGATGCGCGCAACTTCCGCTTCCCGCCTTCTTATCACGAGCTTGCGTTGACGCCGCGGCTCGACTGGTCCGCATGGAACGTGACGCGCGACCCATCGACGGGCGAAGAGGGTGCGGCGGGGTCGGGCGGCGATCTGTCGGGTGGACTCGCGAAAGCGGTCGAGATGTGCAACAACAACGGTCATTGCCGCAAGTTCGATGCGGGCACGATGTGCCCGAGTTATCGCATCACGAAGGATGAGCAGCATCTCACGCGCGGCCGCGCGAACACGTTGCGGCTCGCGCTGTCGGGACAGTTGGGCGATGACGGGCTCGCGAGTCAGGATGTGAAGGACGTGCTCGACCTGTGCGTGTCGTGCAAGGGTTGCAAGCGTGATTGCCCGACAGGCGTCGACATGGCGCGCATCAAGATCGAGGCGCGAGCCGCATGGACCGAACGTCATGGCCTGCGCTTGCGCGAGCGATTGATTGCGTTCCTGCCGCGCTATGCGCCGTATGCGAGCCGCATGCCGGCGCTGTCGAACGCGTTCGAAGCGAATATGCCCGGCGTTGCACGCTGGCTCAAGTCCAGGCTCGGCCTCGCGCCGGAGCGAATGTTCCCGCGCTTTGCGAAGCCCTTCCTCACCGATGCGGCCAGCAATCCGGTTGCATCTGCGACTAACGAAGTCCTGCTCTTCGTCGATACCTTCAACAACTACATGGAGCCGGAGAACGCGCGGGCCGCAAAGCGCGTGCTCGAATCGGCCGGCTACACGGTTCACCTGAACATCAAGGCGGGCGAGCGGCCGCTGTGTTGCGGACGCACGTTCCTCTCGGCGGGTCTCGTCGATGAAGCGAAGACCGAAGCGCGCCGCGCGCTCGATGCGCTCATGCCATATGTCGAACGTGGCGTGGCGATCATCGGACTGGAACCGTCGTGCCTGCTCTCGTTGCGCGACGAGTTTCTCGGATACGGCTATGGCGATAGCGCTCGCGACCTCGCGCGCGTGTCGTTTCTGTTCGAGGAGTTTCTCGTGCGCGAAGAGGCAGCAGGGCGCTTGCGACTGAAGCTGAAGGCGCTGGATCGATCGAAAGCGTTGCTGCATGGCCATTGCCATCAGAAGGCATTCGATGCCGTGCGCCCCATCGAGAAAGTGCTCGGCTGGGTTCCGGGGCTCGAAGTGAAGACGATCGAATCGTCATGCTGCGGCATGGCGGGCAGCTTTGGCTATGAAGCGGAGCACTATGCCGCGTCGCAGGCGATGGCGGAACTGTCGCTATTGCCGACCGTGCGTGCCGCACCTGACGCGCTCATCGTGGCGGACGGGACGAGCTGCCGTCATCAGATCGCGGACGGTGCGCAAAGAGAAGCGCTGCATGTCGCACGCATTCTGGCGATGGCGCTCGACGCAAAGGATTGACGACGGCAGGACCAGAGTTTCATTCACCGAAGCAAAACAGCGGACAGCAAACGAGCCGCGACCCAGGAGACCAGCGATGACATCACCGCGCAAACCACGCATTCGCAAGCTGCGCCGCAGAACGCAATAAGCGGGCTCATATCGAGCCGCTGTCCTCATCCGACGTACCACGCGAAGTTCCGCATGCCGTGACATGGGGCGCCTTTCGAAAAGCGAAGGCGTCGCGCCCACGCACGCGGCCAACAAGGAGACGATGATGTTCCGTCGAGCCACGACGCGCGTTCTGCTGTTGCTATGCGCGATGTATTTCATCACCTATATCGACCGGGTCAATGTCAGTACCGCGGCGGCCCAGTTCGGCGCGGAGCTTGGCCTCTCGCACACGCAGGTCGGTTTTGTGTTTTCTGCCTTCGCGTATCCGTATCTTGTGTTCCAGATTATCGGTGGATGGGTGGGCGACCGTTTCGGTCCACGCCGCACGCTCACGCTATGCGCGATCATCTGGGCGGGCGCCACCGTGCTGACCGGTCTCGCGGGCGGCTTCGTGTCACTGATCGTGGCGCGCGTGCTGCTCGGACTCGGCGAAGGCGCGACCTTTCCGACCGCCACGCGCGCGATGTCCAACTGGATGCCCTCCGACCAGCGCGGTTTTGCACAAGGCATTACGCATGCAGCATCACGTATCGGCAATGCGGTGGCGCCTCCGCTCATCGTCTGGCTGATGGTCGCGACGAGCTGGCGCGGCGCGTTCATCATCACCGGGATCATCAGTTTCCTGTGGGCGCTGGCGTGGGTCTTCTACTTCCGCGACAACCCGCGCGATCATCCGCGCATCACGGAAACCGAATGCGCGACGCTCGCGACTTATTCGGGCGTGAAGCAACGCGCGCCGGTGCCGTGGCGCACGCTGCTCGGCCGCATGGCGCCAGTCACGGCTGTGTATTTCTGCTATGGCTGGGTGCTGTGGCTCTTTCTCGGCTGGATTCCGCAATACTTCCTGCATAGCTATCACATGCAGCTCGGCAAGTCGGCGCTGTTCGCGTCGGGCGTGTTCTTCGCCGGCGTGCTCGGCGACTGGCTCGGCGGTTCACTCACCGACCGCATCCTGAGAAAGAGCGGCAATGTGCGCCTGGCGCGCAACGTGATGGTCGGTGTGTGCATGCTGCTGACGCTTCTGTCGCTCGCGCCGATCATGCTGATCTCCGACATCTCGATCACGCTCGCGGCGGTGTGTCTCTCGGCCGGCTTCTTCTTCAATGAGATGACGATCGGCCCGATGTGGTCCGTGCCGATGGACATCGCGCCGAAGCACTCGGGCACCGCATCCGGCATCATGAATTCCGGCTCGGCGCTGGCGGCCATCATCAGTCCGGTCGTGGGCGGCTGGCTGATCGACCGAACGGGCAACTGGAATTTGCCGTTCACGGTGTCGATGATCCTGATGGCGGTCGGCATCATCCTGTCGTTCACGATGCGCCCGGACCGCACGCTCGAAACCGACGAGGAAAAGAAGGACGCGGCAGACGCACGCAAGTTCGTGTGATCGGGTGGCGGCGACGGCGGCGGTTCAATGCATTTTGCATGCGTTGAACCGCATCGGATAACGCATTCAGCATTCGGCATTCAATTCGAGGAGGCGGTGTGGCGGAACCATCCATCCTGATCCAGCGCGATGGCGATATCTCGACGGTCGTGATCGACCGGCCCGAGAAGCTCAACGCGATGACCAAGCCCTTGTGGCGCGCGCTCGGCGAGACCATCGAGAACCTTTCCAGCGACGATACGGTGCGCTGCATCGTATTGCGCGGCGCGGGCGAGAAAGCGTTTTCGCCGGGCAACGATATCGGCGAGTTCCGCACGGATCGAGCGAATGTCGAACAGGCGCGCGAGTATGGCGCGATCATGCATCGCACTTTGAATGCATTGCGCCAGTGCAGGCATCCGATCGTCGCGATGATTCATGGCATCTGCGTCGGTGGCGGCCTCGAGATCGCGGCGATGTGCGATTTACGCATTTGCGGTGAATCGAGCCGCTTCGGCGTGCCCATCAAGACCCTCGGTCTCGTGATGGCGCATGCGGAAATGGAAGGGCTCGTGCGTCTCGTGGGCCCCGCCGTCGCGCTCGAAATTCTTCTCGAAGGACGCATTTTCGATGCGAAGGAAGCGCTCGCGAAAGGACTCGTCACGCGCGTCGTCGCGGACGGGGAAGTGACCGCGCACGCGTATGAAACCGCGCGGCGCATCGCGGACGGCGCGCCCCTCGTCGCGCGTTGGCACAAGCAGTTCGTGCGCCGCGTGATGGACCCCGCGCCACTCACCGACCAAGAGCGCGACGAAGGCTTCGCGTGCTTCGGGACCGAGGATTTCCGGACCGGCTATCAGGCCTTCCTCGACAAGATCAAACCGCAATTCAAGGGACGTTGACATGGCAGACACGAAACCGGCGGCCGCACCGGGCGCGGGGCCGCTTGCAGGCATGCGCGTGATCGAGCTTGCACACATTATGTCGGGACCGATCTGCGGGATGATGCTCGCGGACATGGGCGCCGATGTCATCAAGGTCGAAAAAATTCCAAACGGCGATGATTGCCGGCGTTTCGCGCCGATTCTCCCGAGCGGCGAATCCGCGTCGTTTTTGATCGTGAACCGCAACAAGCGCGGCATCGCCCTCAATCTGAAGACGGACGGCGGCAAGGACGTGCTCAGGAAGATGCTCGCAAGCGCGGATGTGGTGACGGAGAACTACCGGCGCGGCACGATGGAAAAGCTGGGCATGGGCTACGACACGCTCAAATCGGTGAACCCCGGCCTCATCTACTGCGCGATTTCGGGTTATGGCCGCAGCGGACCGATGGCCGACAAGGGCGGCTTCGATCTCATCGCGCAGGGCATGAGCGGCCTGATGAGCATGACCGGCGAGCCGGGACAGGCGCCGATCAAGGCAGGCTCGCCCGTCACCGACATCAACGCGGGCATTCTGGCGGCGCTCGGCATCAGCGCGGCCTATGCCAGAAAGCAGACGACGGGCCTCGGCCAAATGGTCGATACGTCGCTCTTCGAAGCCGGCCTGCAACAGATGTACTGGGCCTTCGCCAACTACTTCGCGGACGGCACGGTGCTGCCGAAAGCGGGCTCCGCCAATCCGACGAGCGCGCCGTATCAGGCGTTTCGCACGCGCGACGGCTGGATCAACATCGGCGCGGCGAACCAGCGTAACTACGAGCGGCTCGTCGGCGTGTTGAACATTCCCGGCCTCGCCGAAGACGAGCGTTTTCAGACCAATGCGGGCCGCCTGACGCATCGTGAGGCGCTCGTCGAGATCCTGAGCGCGCGCCTCGCCGAGCGGACCACCGGCGAGTGGCTCGCCGCTTTCGATGAAATCGGTCTGCCGAGCGGCGCGGTGCTCGGTGTGCCGGAGGCGTCGTCGCACGAGCAGGCGATCGCGCGGGGCATGATCGTCGAGACCGAGCATCCGCTCGCGGGCCCGATGCGCGGCCTCGGTTTGCCGATCCATTTCTCCGAGGGATCGACGCAGGCTTCGCGTCCCGCGCCGCTTCTCGGTCAGCACACCGCCGAGGTGCTCAACGAGTACGGCTTCGACGATGCGCGTATTCAGGCGCTCAAGGATGAAGGCGCGATCCTCGAAACGGGAGTTCCGGCATGACGTCGACTTTAGACGTACCGGTTTTTTGCATTCGACATGCAATATTCAGCGCTATGATCGATGCCTGATCCCGTTTCATCGACACGACCCGCCATGACCCTCGCACCTCCACCCGCCGCTCGTGTGGGCGACTCGCTCGCATCCGTCGCCACGCCTTCCCTGACGATCGATCTCGATGCCTTCGACGCCAATCTCGCGGCGATGTCGGCGTTCGCCGCACGGCATGGCGTCGCGTTGCGTCCGCATGCAAAGGCGCACAAGTCCAGCGAGATCGCCAGGCGTCAGATCGAAGCGGGCGCGGTCGGCGTGTGCTGTCAGAAGTTGTCGGAGGCCTATCCGTTCGCGGCGGCCGGCATCGCGAGCATTCATGTGAGCAACGAGTTCGTCGGCGCGGACAAGCTGGAAATGGCGGTCGAGTTGGCCTCGCATGTGCGCCTCTCGGTTTGCGTGGATGCGTTGCCGCAAGTGCATGCGCTTGGCGACGCGGCAAAGCGTGCGGTCGTGACGATCGATGTGTTGCCTGAAGTCGATGCAGGGCAACATCGCTGCGGCGTGACGAGCGAGGACGCGCTGCTCGCGCTCGTCGACGGCATCGCATCGCAGAGCGCGTTGCGCTTCGCGGGTATTCAGGCGTATCACGGCGGTATACAACATGTCGCCGACTGGGCCGCGCGCAAGAACGAAGCAAACCGCGCCGCCGACGTTGCCGCACGCTACGTGCAGGCGCTCGATGTACGCGGCGTGCGTTGCGGCATCGTGACGGGCGGCGGCACCGGCACCGTCGAGTTCGATGCCGCGAGCGGCGTCTTCACCGAACTGCAACCGGGCTCATATCTTTTCATGGACGGCGATTACGGCAGCACTGGCTGGGGCGGCGAATCCGGCTGGCGTCACAGCCTGTTCGTACTGTCGACCGTCATGAGCGCGACGCGGCCCGGCATGGCCGTGTGCGATGTCGGCCTCAAAGGGCTCGCAGTGGATTCAGGCTTGCCGCGCAGCGTGCACTGGCTCGATGCGAAGGGCGCACCGGCGCTGACCTATATCTCCGCTAACGACGAACACGGCATGCTGCAAGCACAGCACGAGTCAGATGGCGACTTCGCGGGACTGGTGGGCAAACGCATTCTGTTGCCGCCCGGACATTGCGATCCGACCGTGAATCTCTATGACGAGTACGTGTGCCATCGCAATGGCCGCGTGACGGACATATGGCCGATCGATGCACGCGGCCTTTCACGCTAGGCCGATGACTCCTTGAGCGGATAAATCGTCGCGATCAACGCATCGAGATCCGCGACGATCAGGCCGACGACGAACTGCGCCACTTCCTGCGCGCCATGCGTCGCCTCCTGCCTCGCGAGCATGCTCTTGAGTTCGATCACGGCGGAGCGTGCGCGCGCGAGTTTGGTATCGTCCTGACGATTCGATGCAAGCACGCTTGCGAGCGTTTCGAACAACGATTGCAATTCGCGGCCCGTTGCGCCGAGCCGCGCCGCGCAAACATCGCGATCGAGACGCGACACCGCCTTCGCGAGAAAGATCGCATCGCTATGCAGACGCCGCAGAAAAGGCGCGGCCTTGTCGATGGCATCCGAGCGGCGATTCTGCACGAGCACGATGATGTGCTCGCGCTCGGCTTCCTTTAACGCATCGTCGAACGCTTTTTGCGCGTCCGTGCTTTGCTTTTCGAGGCGCGTCGCGCGCGCTTCGTCCTGTTCGCCCGATAGATACAGCCCGATCAACTGACCGATGCTCTTCAAGGTATCGGCGACGCTGGCATGTGCCGACGTGAGCGCGCGATTCGGCCAGAGCGCCGCCACCACGAACGACGATGCCGCGCCGATCAGAATCTCCAGCACGCGATGCATGGGCCGTTCGAAAGGCGAGCCTGGTCCCGCCGGAATCAGCACGACGATCACGAGCGTCACGCACGCAAGCCTGAACGCGGGACGTTTGGCGCTCAACGCGGCCAGCGGCAGGAGCGCGACGGAGAAGACCGCGAGCGGTGGCGCGCCGCGTTCCATCGCGACGATACCGAGCACGCCCGTCACCGCACCGATGAATGCGCCGATGATCTGATCGCGAGCGGTATCGACGGCTTGCGTGAGGCTCGGTTGCGTCACGATCACGAGCGTCGTGATGAGCGCCCAATAGCCTTCAGGAAGCGCCGCGAGCCGTGCGGCGGCGTAGCTGATCGCGCAACTCATCAGCGTACGAAGGAGGCGTCTGGCTTCCGGTGCGCCGAAGAAGGCGCGCACGCGGCGTCGCGTGCGAGTGATCGCTGTCATGCGGTTTCGTTCGGTGATGAAGCGGAATGATCGGCGAAGACGCGACCCTGCGCGTGCTCGTGCTGCATTATGCCAATGCGCACGACGCGAAATGAAAGATGTGAGGGATGAAAAGAAATAAGGCGGCACGCATGCTCCGTGTTACCGAGCATGCTGCCGCCCTTGTGCCGCGACGTGCCGAAGTCTCGACGAAGCGTCAGGGTGTGTCGTCAGGTGAGCATCGGCACCGCTTCGATCAGCGCAAGCCCGAGTAGCGCCCCGATGGCTGCGCTGATGAGCTTCGGATGCCAGCGATCCAGATGCAGCGCCGTGAGCAGCGCGCCGATCAGGATGACGCCGAGCAAAGCGAAAACGACGACAAGATAGCCGATTTCAAACTCGTTATTGATAAGCACGACGCTGGCCTCCCGCCGGCTGGAACCGGCTGACTTGCGCATTGCGCCGCGCTGCGGCCCCAAGTCGATCCACCCGCGCGACAACTTAATTATATGTCACGTTGTGACGTATTTAAAGTTGCGTGACCGGCGTCCGCGTGGCGAACTCATCGGGCGGGCCCGGCGTTCAGCGGAAGTTTCGACGCACGCGCGCTGTCCGCCGTCATCTTCGCTCCGCCGGGCTTGTAGCCGTTCGACATCAGCAGGAAGGCCATGATGTCGGCATAGTCCTGATCTTTCATCTTGCCGGGACGATCCGCGGGCATGTTGGTCGTCATGTAAGTGAAAATGCCGCCGACAGTAAGGTGCGAATTCGACGGCGGCGCGAATGCAGGACCTTGCAATGCGGGCGCGGTCACACCCTGAAGCTGCGCGCCGTGGCACTTCGCGCACGAACTCGAATAAAGCGTCTTGCCGTGCGTGGTTTGCGCCTGTTCGAACGACGGCGGCTCGACGCCACCCTCATTCGCGACCTTGATGAAGCGGCCTTCGCGCGTTGCGTTGGCATCCGCGAGCATGATGCCCACATGCGCGGACGATGCATGCGATGGCTCGCCGAGATAGCGCATTGCCGACGCTGTTTGCGAAGGCAAGGCCCATTGTTTCGTCAGCGCCTGCAAGCGGCCATCGTTGGTCATCGACGTGAGCGCATCGTCGATGCGCGTGCGCAACGCGGCGGTCCTTTCGCCGAACGCGAAGGTGAGTTGCCAGTCCGCATACGGTGAATCGGCGGTCGCGACCGTGAAGCCGCGCTCGGGATGGGCCACGCGATACGCGACGACCGCGGGATACCATACGATCGCGCGTTGCGCGCGTCCGCTCGCCACAGCTTCGACCGTCGACGCCGACGTGTTCTCCAGATCGAGCGTCACGTCGTGTTGTTGCACGGCGATCAGTTGTGCCGGGCTTGCATAGGTCGCGGCGACCGTGCGCTTCGCGGCGTCCTTCAACTCCGCGCCGGGCGCTTCGATGCTGACATAGCCCGCGCGCAGATAGCCGCGCGAGAATTGCATCTTGCCGCCGGATGCATCGGCGACGGAGGAACGTGGAAAGCCCGCAATCACGTCGCAATCGCGCGCGAGTGTCTTGTCGAGTTCCGTGAGCGACACGCCGTCGTCGTCGCCGTCCCCGATGCCGTTTGAAACGATCGTCGCCGCGATGTTGGCGCGGGCGAAGACTGCCTGCGCGACGCTGCGATCCAGCGCCGCCGACGGGCTGCCGGGAAACGTGCAGATCTTCACCGCGGCATCGGAGGCCGATGGCGCGAGCGCGATGCATGCGGCCAGCATGCCCGCCGCGCGAATGGAGTTGAGAGGATGGTTCATGTCGATGCGTCCGGTGATGACAGTGAGCACCGCAAGCGCGCGATGACGCGAGCTCGCGGTCCGATCAGACTGGGTCAGGTGCGATTCAGCGCGAACACATAGAGCGTGCCGCCGCGCGGGACCTTGTCCGCGGCTTTCGCCATCGGTCCGCCCCAGATCGGATTCGCGCCGCCATAGCCCGCGAGAATGGCGACGTATTCCTTGCCATCGATCTCATACACCGAAGGCTGCGCGATGATGCCGCTCGCGAGCTTGGGGCTTTGCCACAAGACCTTGCCGGTCTTTTCATCGAACGCATAGAGATGGCCATCGAGCGAGCCGCTGAATGCGAGACCGCCCGCCGTCGTCGCGACGCCGCCGTTCCAGGGCAGCTTGCTCCAGTGACTCCAGACCTTCTTGCCGGTATCCACATCGATGGCCTGCAGTTCACCATAACCCTTGCTGTTCGGCTCGGGCTTGATCTCGAAGCCTTCGCCGAGATAAGGCAGACCTTCCATGTAATTCACCGACTTGCCCGACAAGGACATGCACGCATGCAGGGCCGGCACGATCGCGAGATGCGTTTGCGGATCGTATGACACGGACCACCAGTTCTTGCCGCCCAGGAAGCTCGGACATGTTTCGATGGTCGTGCCCGTCTTCGGATACTTGGCTGCATCCTGAATCGGCTTGCCATCGTCCGTATAACCCGTGACCGATGTCGCGGTGACGAAAGGCCGCGCATAGATCAGCTTGCCGTTGCTGCGATCGATCGCATGAAAAAAGCCGTTGCGGTCAGCATGAATGATCGCGTCGTAGTCCTTGCCCTGATACTTGATATTCGCAAGCACGGGCGTGTTCACGCCGTCATAGTCCCACGTGTCATGGGCCGTGTATTGATAGTGCCACTTGAGGTCGCCCGTCTTCGGATCGAGCGCGAGCAGGGAATCGGAATAGAGATTGTCGCCGGGACGAAGATCGGCGAGCCACGGTCCCGGATTGCCGACGCCCCAATAAAGCGTCTTGCTCGCCGCGTCGTATGTGCCGGTGAGCCATGCGGGCGCGCCGCCATGTTCCTGCATGCCGTCCGGCCATGTATTGCCGCCGGGTTCCTTCGCGCCAGGCACCGTGTAGCGCTTCCACAGCACCTTGCCGTCATTGGGATCGAGTGCCGCGATGAAGCCGCGCGCGCCATATTCGCCGCCCGAGCTGCCGACGACGAGTGCGCCATCGAGTGCAAGCGGTGCAAGCGAGAACGCATAGCCGACGCCCGGATCGAACATCGCCTTCTTCCATACGAGCGCGCCTGTTTGCGCATCGAGCGCCGCTACTTCGCCGCTCAACATCGCGACATAGACGTTCTTTCCGTATAACGCGACGCCGCGATTGACCACATCGCAACATGCGGTCTTGAACGATCTCGCATCGAGATTCGGCTCGTATTTCCAAAGCTGTTTGCCCGTCGCGGCATCGAATGCATAGACGTTGTCCTTGGGCGTCGTCACGAAAAGAAAGCGCCCGTTGACGATGGGTGTCGCTTCGAAGCCCTGCTGCAAGTCCTTCGGAAACTTGTAGTTCCATACCTGCTTCAGGTTCTTCACATTGCTGGTGTCGATCTGCTTGAGCGGCGAATGCCCATGACCGTTATATGTGCGGTAGTACGTGAGCCAGCCTGGATCTTCCTGCGCACTCGCGAGACGCTCATAGCTGACATCCGGATACTGCGTCGGCGTGGTGCTCGCCGCGATGGCCTGATGCTGCGCTACGCTGAATGCAGCAACGGCGCCTGCTGCAATGGCCGCGACACGCATTGCCGGACTGAAGCAAATCTTCATCGTTGTCTCCTGGGTATTGTCGATGCAACTTCTTTTTGAATCTCGATAGCGATGCGAAACGGTTGCGGCATCTTCAAGGCAAGTCATATGCCATTGACCATTCACGTACGCGAGTGCCTTGCTGCATGCGGATCTCATGCACGAGCACTGCGCGCGAGGACGCATGTGGTGTTGATGCGTGGGTGTTGCATCGTGGAGCAGTGGGACGTTTGACGTGTTGCCCGATGTGACAACGCGAGTTCAGTCGAGCCAGCCGAGACGTCGCGCTTCATCGATGAAGCGATATACATCGACTGCGAGCCCCTCCATGCCGAAGCGCACTTCGAGCTCGCCGATGATGTCGTCGAGTTCGCGCGTGCCATCGCAGCGCGCGAGTATTTCGCCGGCGCTGCGATTGAGTTCGACGCTGCCGCTCGGATGCACGATTTCACACGTGCTCATGTCCGCATGCCAATGCAGCTTCAGAGGCGCACGCAAACGCGGGCGCGTGGGTGCGCCCGCATGCGCGGTCGTTGGATTCATGTGGGACGGAGAAAGAAGGGCGTAGGCCCGGGTGCGATGCAACCCGGGCTTGCATCATCGAAGCATTATCGTGTGGCGATATACATCGTGATCTCGAAGCCGAAGCGAAGATCGGTGAAGGCAGGTGTCGTCCATTGCATGTTCATCTCCTTGGGTGATGTTCGAGTTGGATCGCGAAGCATTCGCAATCGAACGTCGAAAATGCAAGCTCTGTGCCTTCGATGAAAAGTCAGTGCATGTGCACGCTTCTGCCTTTCAGTTCAATTTCGAGGATGCGTGGCCGATGTGCCGTGCTGTGCCTCTTCGTGACAGGGGTGTATCGAAGTGGAACACCGCATGGAACAACTCATTGCTCCATCGGTGAACAAGCGGGCATCTTGCGATAGATCGTGTTGCGCGAAACGCCGAGCGCGCGCGCGGCGGCGGATACGTTGCCACGATGGCGCGCGAGCGCGGCTGCGATCACGGATGCCGTGACTTCCTGTAGTCGTCCCGAAGCGAGCGTCGATGAAGGGTACGCTTCAGACATGGTTTGTACATTGCCGAGGGGCTCTTCGAAGAAGTCTTCCGGAAGATGTTCCCGACGAATGCAGCCATCGTCGTCCACCATCGCGGCCGCGGTGCGCAGCAGATTGCACAGTTGCCGGAAGTTGCCGGGCCACGCGTAACGCTCGAAGAGCGTCATCACTTCATCGTCGATGGACAGGCGCATGCCGCACGCTTCGTCGGCGCTCACAGCCTGCAGCATCTTCGTGATCACGGTCGCGAGGTCGGTGCGCTCGCGCAATGGCGGCAGCTTGACGACGAGTCCATTCAGGCGGTAGTACAAGTCTTCGCGAAAGCTGTTCTGCTCGATCATCTCTCGTAAATTGCGGTGCGTCGCGCAGATGATGGCCACGTCGACCGGTATCGACTTGCTGGAACCGAGTGGATCGACGACGCGCTCCTGCAGCACGCGCAGCAGGCGCACTTGCAATGGATAGGGCATGTCGCCGATTTCATCGAGAAACAGCGTGCCGCCATTTGCCTGCAGCAGCTTGCCGGCCGCGCCCTTGCGTCGTGCGCCGGTGAACGCGCCTTCCTCATAACCGAAGAGCTCCGATTCGATCAGGTTCTCCGGAATCGATGCGCAGTTCACCGCGACGAATGGCCCCGCGCGACGCGGTGAATCGCTGTGAATCGCCTGCGCGAGCAACTCCTTGCCGGTGCCGGTTTCGCCGGTGACGAGTATCGGTATGTCCTTGCCGATGACTTTGCGTACCTTGCCGATCACCGCGGCCACTCTGGGATCGCCCGTATCTAGTGACGCAAGTTTTGATGACGCATCGATCGCAACGGATGCGCGCGGCGCGGGTTTGATCGCCACAGGCGTGGCCGCCATGCCGGCGATCGGAGCGCGGTTCAGGCGCACGCGCGCGCACACGACGGCGCCGTTGTTCAGGTCGAGGGGAATATGCGGCGCGCGGCTCGCCTGCGAACGATCGATTAGTTGCGCGCTCGTCAGTCCGAAGAGCGATGAAAGCGTATGCGCGCGCAACGCCGAGAGCGGCAGGCCGAACTGAAACTGCGCACTGCGATTGGCGGAGAGAAAGCGGCCATCGCAGGTGAAGGCCATGATGCCCTCCATCAGCGTGCCGAGAAACTCGGGGCGGCTATGGAACGCGATCTGCAGCATGCCCTGAAAAGTGCTGGAAAACAGATGGTTTTCGATCATCTGCACCGACATGCGCGCGAGCGCCATCGTATGGCGATGGTAGCTTCGATGATCGCCGGTGACGTCCAGCACGCCGATCAGATCGCCATAAGGATCGAGGATCGGCACGCTGGAGCACGTGAGAAAGCGATTGGCCGCGAGATAGTGCTGATCGCCATGCACGACGGTCGGCGAGCATTCCGCGATCGCCGTGCCGATCGCATTGGTGCCTTGTCGTTCCTCGGCCCAGTTCGCGCCGGCTATAAGCGCGACCTTTTCGGCGCGTGCCAGGAAGTCGTCGTCGCCGGTGGAATGGAGAATAAGGCCTTGAGCGTCGGTCAACACGATCATGCTCTGCGTGTTGACGATTTGTTCACGCAGGGTTTCCATCACCGGTGTCGCGTGTGCGCATAGCACACGGTTCTGCTCGAGCTTGAGCAGCAAGTCGCCATCGGTGAGCACGTCGTAATCGGGACGAGTCGATGCGTTCAGGCCGAATGTCTCCGACCGCTCGTGCGCCTTGCGGATCGACGGGATCAGCCAGCCGCTCTCTCGTTCATCGGGGGTCGCCGCGATCTCGCGGACATCGTCTTGCATCATCTCCTCCTTGTGCAAGTTCCGGTCGTATCGCCGGTTGCGTGAGCGCGGATAAAAGCAAGTCCTGAGCCAAAGACCGCGAGCGGCGTTTGTGTTGGCGAAACGAAAGGATGTGAGATGTCGTCGCGACGCCGACAGTGCCGTGCCTCGTGTGTTGGCCAGCATCTGACTTGCTGCGTCGATGGTTGACGCGTTTTGCATGCCGCAAGCCCACGGCATAAGGCGCGGCAGGCTTCGAAGCCTTATGCCCGAGCGTTGGCATACACAATGCAAAAGACTGAGCGAGCGCCTCCACGCTCGATTCGATTCTAATGAACTCCCGCTTACGCACCGCAAGGAGAAACGCCATGGCGAACCTGAAGCTCGACGATCTGCAACATGCCCAGAAACTGTCCTCTGCCGAGATGTCCCGGATCATCGGAGGCGACAAGAAGGAGCCAGCCGGCAGGCCGACTCATATCGACGCTCAAAGCGGCGTGCTGACATTCAAGGACGGATCACAGTGGACGATGGACCTCGACGGCAAGCTGCATCCGCTGTGATGCGGGAGCTTCGCTCCTGCCAGTGAGACGGCCGGACGTGCCTCGCGGCGCGTCCGGCCTTTTGTCTTTCGCCTTATGTCTTTTGCATGCGAAATTACAGACCGGTTCTGCCCGCCGTGAGTATGAGCCGCAAACCGAGCATGGCGATCACGCTCGCCGCGATGCGATCGATCCATTTCCTCGCGCGCAGATACATCTCGCGCGGACGCTTGCTGGAGAAACCCAGAGCGACGACGGTGTACCAGCCCGTCTCGATCGCGAAGACCATCGGCGGCAGCACGAAGTAGCACCACAGCGGAGGATGTTGCGGCAGAAGCGCCGCGAAGATGCTTCCGTACCAGATGGCGGTCTTTGGATTGCTCAGTTGCGTCGTGAGGCCGAGCCAGAACGATTTGCGCGCGCTCGTCGTGAGCGTCGGCGCGTCGTCTTGCGTCGGCATCTGCATGGGCTTCGCGGCGCCGCGCCAGATCTTCGACGCGATGTAGATCAGATAAAGGCCGCCCGCGATCTTCAACGCGATGTAGAGCCACTCCACGGCGACGAGCAGCGTATAGAGTCCCGCGAGAGCGATGCCGCCAAAGAAGATGCCGCCGACGCCCATGCCGAGCGCGGTCGCAAGACCATCGGCGCGCGATATGCCGATCGAGTTGCGGGCCACGATCACGAAACTCGGGCCGGGAATCATCGCGCCCAATAGCAGCGAGAACAGAATCGCGAGTACGGCGGTGGATGCGGTCATAGGATTGTCTCCTTCTGTTCTGACTTCGCTCGAATGCGGTTTGCATGCGGCATACATAACGCACGATTGCATTCACGATGCATCATACGCGCGATATTGCGGGGGCTCGCTCTACGCGTCACCGCCCGCGACGCTGTCTTCGTGGATCGCGCGATTGCGTCCGGTGCGTTTGGCGAGATAGAGCGCGGAGTCGGCACTGTTGAGCAGTTTGAGCGCGTCCTCGATCTGACGCGGCGACGCGGTTGCGATGCCGATGCTGATCGTCAGCACGCCCTTGGGCGCGGCGCTGTTGGCAATGTCGAGTTGTTCGACTCTCTCACGAAGACGCTCGGCGATCGTGAGCGCGCCGCTTGCTTCGGCGCCCGGCAGCACGACCACGAATTCCTCGCCGCCGTAGCGCGCGACGATATCGCCGGGCCGCTTCGCGGAATTCTGTATGCAATCAGCCACCGCGACGAGCGCATCGTCGCCCATCGCGTGACCGTAGGTGTCGTTATAGAGCTTGAAGTAGTCGACGTCGACGAACAAAGCGGATAGCGGCTGATCGGCGCGGCGGGCACGTCGCCATTCTTCGTCGAGCCGGCGGTCCAGCGCGCGGCGGTTGCACAGGCCGGTGAGCGAATCGGTGCCTGCGAGCCGTTGCAACTTCTCTTGCGCGATCGCCCGCGACCGCAGCGAGATTGCGAGCAGCCAGGAGATGACGACAAAGCCTCCGCCGAACATCATGGTCAATCCGCCGATGACGATGCTGCGCTCGCGCCACGCAGCGAGCACTTCATCCTCGGCGGGCGCGACCGCCGCGATAAGCTGGGTGCCCGGCACATGCTGGAAAGTATAGAGCCGCCGCACGCCGTCGATCGGTGATCGCGAGAGATACGAGCCGGACGGCGCGTCCCGCATCGCAGCGAAGGTTGGCGATCTGGCGACGTATCCGGCTACGTCAGAGGGCAATGCGGGCTTGCGGGCGATCATCACGCCGTCCTGCTGCACGATGAACACCGAGCCGGACTTGCCGACGTTCACGCGCGAAAGCAGGTTGTTGAAATAGGCGACGTTCAACGCGATCACGGCGACGCCTGCGAACGAGCCATCCGGTGCGTCGATGCGCCTGCTCAGCGCGAGCGAAGCCGTGCCTTTGCGCAGCCGGGATATGTACGGTCCGGAAATGAAGAGGCCGGAGTCGGGATGCTCGGCGTGAACCTTGAAGTAGTCACGATCGTCGAAGAGCAGGTCGGCATGCTCTGAAGGTGCTCGTTCGACGACGATACGTCCTTCGCGATTCATCACGAATGCGCCGCCGACGAAGTTCGTGCCGGTGGCGCCGTCGAAGAGGACGAGCTTGCGCAGATCGGGAGGCAGTGCCATCACGGCGGGATTTTGCGTGCCGCTGACGATGGTGCGCAGCGACAGATCGCTCGATTCGACATTGCGTGCGATATCGGCGCTCAACGTGGCGACGAGGTTGGCTGCTGCCTGATGCGCGTTTTGCAGCGCCTGCGCGCGTCCCTGCCATAGCGCGGCAAACGACAACACGGCCATGGAAATGGCGATAGCGGTGCCGATGAGTCCGGCGAGCGCCGGAAAGCGCGAAAACGAATCGGCGAAGCGCATCGCGGCAGTGCTGTTGCGTCGCATCAGCCGGCGACTGACCATGCGTCCGGTCTTGCGAACCGCATTCAATCTGGCGGGCATTCAGGTTCTCCGCGTGACGCCATTTCCGCACGACCCGGCACGACATCGTGTGCGGCGCGATCACGCCTTGCGTCGGAAAGCGCCCTGTTTCAGCGGCTTATTCGCATATGATGCGCATCTGATGAATAGCCCTGCGCGTGTTCGCACACCGATTGTAGTCGTTCCGACCGCATTAATTTCGCACGGGCGTCCGGGAATCGGGCAGCCTTGCCTGCGATAGTAGACGAGGTTGTCTACTTCGTCGCATTCGAAAGATCGAAAGGACAGCCTATTTTACGAGGTGCAGCCGCTTCGTGATGATCGTGCCTTCCTTGCGATCGATGAGCCACGCAGCGTCGACCCTTCCATTCAATGTCGATGTCCTGCGCGTGATGTCGGTGGGTTCTTCGTCGGTGGGCGCGCTGTGCTCGACATCATCGGTCAGATAGGGCGGCGCTAGCGAGCAGATGAGCACGATCGCGAAGTCGCCACTGCCATGCTCGTGATCGAAACTCGGGAGCATGATCCGACCATTGACGGTCGTCTTGATGCCGTTTTCCGGCTTCAACTGAATGACGTCGAAGTTCTGGACGAATCCCTTCGCCTTGGCCTCGGGCGCGACGACGAGCTTACGGCCGCTTTGTCCCTTCACCGTCTGCTTGAGCAGAATCGCATCGGGACTCTCGGGCGCCGCCAGCGAGACGTTCACCGAAAGCACTTTCTTCTTCGACAGGTAGCGCACCCCGTACGCAACCGGAATGACGAACGTGAACGTGCGATCGGCCTGCTCGCGAGTTTGACTCGCGCCCGCAGCCGCGGAGGCGCCTTGCTCCGTTTTTCGAAATGGACGCGACAGAAATGCCCGGACGCGGTTCGTGATCGAGACCGGCTGCCCTGGGGCAGGGTGACCCGCGAGCGCGTCGCGGACGTGCTCGGGATCGTCGCCAGTGAAGTCAGGCGGAAGCGCATCGGCGGACATGATGCCGTGCGCCGATGCACCGCTCGCGGTTTCGACAGCACTCGCCGTATGGCCAGCGCGCGGCGCGGCCGCGAAAGCGCATATCGGTCCAAACGACAACGCGCAGGTCATGCACAGCGCTGCGCCATGTCCACGTTTCAATAAAAGCACCTGCCGCTCCTGGCGCATAGGGCCGGTCATGATGAAGTGGTTATCTTAAAGCGAAGCGCGCGTATCGGCATGTTGCATGCGTGATATTGAATTCATCAATCCGCGCACGATCATGACCGAGGAATCACACCACGCGTCGTCGTCGCGCGCAGGAAATCGAAATCGACGCCCTTGTCCGCTTGCGTCACCGTCTCGTAAAACAGCTTTTGATAACCGCGATCCGCGCTCGGCACGCTAACCGGCGATGCGTTCGTGCGCGCGGCGAGTTCTTCGTCGCTGATGAGCAGACTGATCTCGCGCTTCGATACGCTCAGGCGAATGCGGTCGCCGGTTCGAACGTGCGCGAGCGGCCCGCCCACCGCAGATTCAGGCGTCACATGCAGAACGATGGTGCCGAATGCGGTGCCGCTCATGCGCCCATCGGATATGCGCACGATATCCTTCACGCCCTTCACCGCGAGCTTGCGCGGAATCGGGATATAGCCGGCTTCCGGCATGCCCGGTGCGCCTTTGGGTCCGATGTTCTTCAGCACGAGGATATCGTCGGGGGTGACGTCGAGATCGTCGGAATCGATGCGCGCCGCGAGATCCGCGCCATTCTCGAACACGACCGCGCGGCCTTCATGCTCCATCAACTCGGCATTCGCCGCGGATTGCTTGATGATCGCGCCACCCGGCGCGAGATTGCCTTCGAGCACCGCGATGCCGCCTTGCGGATAGATCGGCTTGTCGAAGGCACGCACGACGTCCTGCTCGAATGCCGGACCCGCCGCTTCGATTTCTTCCCCGAGCGTGCGCCCGGTTACCGTCAATGTATTCAGATTCAGAAGCGGTTTCAACTCGCGCAAAAGCGTGGCCATGCCCCCGGCCTTGTGAAAGTCCTCCATGTAATGCGACCCGGACGGCTTCAGATCGACGAGCACAGGCGTCTCGCGTCCCATGCGATCGAGTGCCTTCAGATCGACGTCATAGCCCATGCGTCCGGCGATCGCGGTGAGATGCACGATGCCGTTCGTCGAGCCGCCGATCGCGAGCAGCACGCGCATTGCGTTTTCGAATGCTTCGTTCGTGAGGATCTTGTCGATGGTGAGGTTATCGCGCGCCATCTGCACCGCTTGCGTGCCCGTGAGTTCGGCGATGCGCATGCGATCCGATGTGACCGCGGGCGGCGATGCACCGCCGGGGATCGTCATGCCGAGCGCTTCGGCGATACACGCCATCGTGCTCGCCGTGCCCATCACTGAACAGGTGCCCACGCTCGCGACGAGTTGATTGTTCACGGCCGCGATTTCCGCTTCGTCGATTTCTTCCGCACGAAAACGGCCCCAGTAGCGGCGGCAATCGGTGCATGCGCCGACACGCTCACCGCGATGCGCGCCCGTGAGCATCGAGCCCGTGATGAGTTGAATCGCGGGAATGCCAGCCGATGCCGCGCCCATCAGCTGCGCGGGCACGGTCTTGTCGCATCCGCCGATCAGCACGACCGCGTCCATCGGCTGGGCGCGAATCATCTCTTCCGTGTCGATCGACATCAGGTTGCGCAAGTACATGCTCGTGGGTTGCGAGAACGATTCGGCGATCGATATCGTCGGAAAATCCATCGGCAGGCCGCCAGCCAGCATCACGCCGCGCTTTATAGCTTCGATCAGTTGCGGCGCATTGCCGTGACACGGGTTATACGCGCTGCCCGTGTTGACGATGCCGATCACCGGGCGATCGAGCGCGCCATCTGTATAACCCGCGCCCTTGATGAACGCTTTGCGCAGGAACAGCGAGAAGCCGTTGTCTCCATAGCTCGTCAGCGATTTGCGCAGACCCTTCGGTTGCGCGGGTTCTTCGCTGGCTTTTTTCTTGAACGTGTCGGTCATGGTCGCACTACCGTTTGATGAGCGTTGAATGTATCCGTGCTTCGATTATCGCGGCTTTACGCGGGCTTTGATTGCGTGTGGCGCTTCCTTCAAACCATAGAAATATTTGTTTCCGGAAGCAACCGGCGCTGATGGTTCATCGCGTTTTCAATTCCGTCCGATAGACTCGGCGGCAGCAAGAAACGCTTGCACGAGGCGCAGTCGCGCGGACGATCATCCCCATAGCAAACCGACGAGACGCTTCGGTGCGGCATGCGGCAACGCCCACTTCTTCAAGGATAATCCGCTCGATTCGTGCGATGCCCAATCCGGTATCAGCGATACGCCAAGGCCGCGATCGACCAGCGTCGCAATGGCGGCGAGGCCATCCAGCTCGCAACGTTGATGTGGCTTGATGCCATGTTGCCGCAGATAAGCATCCGCAAGCTGTCCGCCGACGACATTGCGGTCATAGCGCACGAACGGCTCTGTTTGCAGCGTGGCATGCACATCGGTAACGTGCATCGAAGCGGGCGTCAGAAGTACCAGCGCTTCCTTTCTGAACGTATGCCAGTCGCAACTCTTCGGCAGATTGAAAAGCGGTTGCGCGATCACGGCGGCGTCGAGATCGCCGCTCGTCACTTTGCGATAGAGGTCGAGCGACGTGCCCGGCTCCAGATAAAAGTCCATCTGCGGATGACGATTCAGCAGCACCGCGAGCGCATCGGGGATGAGGCCCGCCATCATCGTCGCCATGCCGCCGAGACGCAATTGACCGCCCAGTTGTTCCGTATTGTCGATGTCCGCGCGCAGGTCGCGGATATCGTGCAGCACGGCTCGCGCACGCGCCAGAATGCGCTCGCCAGCCTCCGTCGCACCGACCGTGCGGCCCGAGCGGCGCACGAGTGTCGTGCCGAGTTCGGCTTCCAGCATCTTCACCCGTTGAGCGACGGCGGCCGGCGTGAGATCGAGTCTGCGCGCCGCTTCGGCAATGGAGCCGAGCTCGACGACGAACACGAAACTCTGCAGATAGCGCGAGTCCATCGATAAAAATATTTGGGTTTGAAGAAGCCAAAGGATACTTCCTCTTGCGCATGCGTGCCATCAAACTGATTGCAATCGCAATGACTTAAAAATCACGGAGACGAAGTTATGCCCATCATCGAATCGATTGCGGTTTGCGCGGCCGCGGTGCCGCTCGATCGTGTCACGTCGTTTTCCACTCGCACTGTTTCGACGCGCCACTATGGTCTTGTCAAGGTCCGCTCGACGGATGGCGTCGAAGGCATCGGCTTTTGCTATATCGGCAGCGCGGCGGGCGAGTTGCTGACGGTGGCCGTCGAGCAATTGCTCGCGCCTGTGTTGATCGGCAAGGACTCGTATGCGGTCGAAGGGCTGTGGCAGGCGATGTACGACGAAGCGCTTCTGCAAGGTCGCGCGGGCACCGTAATGCGCGCGCTGAGCATTCTCGATATCGCGCTTTGGGATCTGAACGCGCGCACGCACGAACTAGCGCTGCACAAGTATCTCGGCGCACATCAACTCGACACGGTGCCCGCTTATGCGAGCGGCGGTTATTACCTCGAAGGCAAAACGCCGGAGAAACTCGGCGAGGAAATGGCGAGCTATGTCGAGAAGGGTTTTCGCGCGGTGAAGATGAAGGGCGGCAGACTCTCGCCGCAGGAAGAGGAACGTCGCGTGAAGGCCGCGCGCGAAGCAGTGGGGCCGGACGTCGAACTCATGATCGACATGAACAACGGCTGGACCGATGTCACGCAGGCGCTGCAACACGTGCGGCGCTTCGAGCAATACGATCCGTACTTCATCGAAGAGCCTTTCTCGACCGACGATGTCGACAATCACGCGCGTCTCGCCAAAGCGACCCGCATTCCGATCGCGACAGGCGAGATCGGCTATGGCCGCTGGTATCACAAGGAACTGCTCGACAAGGGCGCGGCCGCGATTCTGCAAACGGATGCGGCCGTGTGTGGCGGCATTACCGAATGGCGCAAGATCGCGGCGACGGCTGCGAGTCATGGCGTCGTGATGTGCCCGCACTGGTTCCACGATCTGCATGCGCCGCTCGTCGCCGCGACGCCGAATGCGCGCTATGTCGAATTCTTCTGGGACGATCAGGTGCTGAACTTCCGCAGGCTGATCGACCGGCAGTTATCGCATAGCGATGGCCGCGTGAAGCTGCACGATGCACCCGGTCTCGGCTTCTCGTTCGACGAGAAAGAAGTCGCGAAGTATGGCCGATGGACGCGCATCGCCTGAGGTCGAACGATGCGGGACACACGAGCCGATCAACCGTCGATCGTCTCGTGCACGCCTTGCTCGCCGCGCTTCCAGTAAGCGGAAGCACGAATGCGCTTCTTGTCGACGCCGCGTTCATCGCATAGCAGCTTGCGGACCGCGCGCATCAGCGTGGCTTCGCCCGCGGCCCACACATAGCCTTCGCCATCGGGCACATAGGTTTCGCGCAACGCGAGCAGCAGCGCGCCGCCGGGATGCTCGCTCTCGTTGCGATAGCGCCATTGCGCGTAGAGGTCCGCGCGCGTATTGAATTCGATGCGCGCGGATTGATCGGCGACTTCGATCAGCGTCGCGACGCGCGTGCCTTCAGGCAGTTCTTCCAGACGCCGCGCGATGGCCGGCAGCGCGGTTTCATCGCCGATCATCAGATGCCAGTCGAACTGCGTCGGAATCACAAACGATCCACGCGGTCCGCCGATGCCGAGATATTGACCCGGCGCGGCTTGCGCGGCCCATGCCGTCGCGGGGCCGGCTTCGTGCAGCGCGAATTCGATATCGAGCTCGCGCGCTTCACGGTCGAAGCGACGTGGCGTGAAATCGCGCGCAATAGGACGCGGCTTCGAAGGATCGAACGTGGGACCGTCGGGACCGGCTTGCGGGAGCGCGGGCATCGCCTCGCCGGGCTGCGGGAAGAACAGCTTCACGTGATCGTCGAAAGAGGCGCTGACGAAATCTTCGAGCGAGTCGCCCGTGAAGGTCACGCGCACGAGATACGGATTGAGCGCCTCTACGCGCGTGACTTGCACCAGGCGAAACTTGAGCGGGTGGCGTACGCGCGTGACTTCGAGATCGGGCCGGTCTTGCAGAATGGAATCTGTCATCGTGTATGGCTCCTTCTTACGCCTGCTTCGGCGCGGGGTTCTGTTCGATTTCTGCCGTCGCGCGCGCAAGGATCGCGGCGATGCGACGTTGCTCGTCCTGCGATGCGTCGGTGCGCAAGAGCAGCGCTTTCTTCAGCGCACGGCGCGCGGCGATCAGTTCGGGCGCCCAGCCGCTGTCGGCGGCGGTGTCATCGACTTCCTCGCCCATATAGGCGCGGCGCACGAGATCCATTTTGCGTGCGAAATGCGTGAGCTTCGCGAGCATGATGTCCACGCGTTCGCGGTTCGATGCGAGATAGTCGCGGCCGGCATCCGAGAGCGCATAGCGCTTGCGATTGCCTTCCAGTTCGACGGTCGCATAGCCCAGCTCTTCCAGATACGTGAGCGCCGGATAGACCATGCCGGGGCTCGGCGCGTAGAAACCGTTCGAGCGGTCTTCCAGAGCCTTGATGAGTTCATAACCATGACGCGGCGCTTCGGCGAGCATCGCGAGCAGCAGCAGTTGCAGATCGTCGGACGAGAACTTGCGGCCGCGCGGCATGCCGTCTTCGCCGCCGAATCCACCCATGCCGCCCATTCCACCGGGACCGCCGCCGAAGCGACCGCCGCCACCATGCCGATGACGGCCGATCATGCCCCAGCGTTCGAAGACCGAGCGCTCGGCCCACTCGGGGGCGTCGAAGGGAAATGCAGATCCGAATGCGCGAAAACCGGCTTCACGCGCGCGTTGAAAGCAACGGGATTTCATAGGAACACTCCAGATATGTCGTAAAACATATCTAAAGATATATATCGTAAGAGCGTCTGTCAAGCACGATTCGCAGGGCGCGAAGGGAGGCGATCGGACAAATGAATGCGACCACGCGTCGCCGCGCGCATTTTGAACACCGCATACAATCACGCGAATTGTCCTTTGCATCCATAAAACCATGAGCCACTTTCGTCCTGTCAGGCTGGAGCACGCCAGCCGTCTCATCAATCACGGTCCGACCGTCCTCGTCACCAGCGCGCATGGCGGGCGCCGCAACGTGATGGCCGCCGCCTGGTCGATGCCGGTGGAGTTCACGCCGCCGCGTATCGCCGTCGTGATCGACAAGCACACCTATACGCGCGAACTGGCCGCCGCGAGCGGCACCTTCGGCCTCATCGTGCCGGGCGCGGCGATGATCGATCTCGCTTACGCGGTCGGCACGACGAGCGGGCGCGAGATCGACAAGTTCGAAGCCTTCGGCATCGAGACGGTCGAAGGGCCGGTGCTCGGCCTGCCGCTCATCGAGACGAACTGCGCGGCGTGGCTCGAATGCAAGCTCATCGACGAGAAGCACACGGAAGACGCCTACGACACCTGTTTCGCGGAAGTCGTCGCGGCGGCAGCCGACGAGCGTGTGTTCGTCGATGGTCACTGGTTCATCGACGAATCGAATCAGCCGCTGCACACGATTCACCATCTGGGCGCGGGCAAGTTCGTGCGCGCATCGTCGATGGAACAAGCGAAGCCGCTCACGCGCTGACGTTCATTCCGCCCTGGCCCGCACACAAGGGCTAAAGATTTCCCGTTTCCCCGTCGATAAAGAGACGTCGACCGCGAAAGACCGAAAGGCTATTCGCGGCGGCGCTTTTTGAGCGCGCGATCCGTCATTCGAATTCGGACGCGGGCGATAGATGGGCGAGGACAGGTCCCATAAGGTCTTCTGCGGCGCGCCACCACACGGCGCGCCGCAGAGCGACCGCACCGGCGACCGCTCGCACCGTCAGGGGAATGGGGTGAGGTATGAAACAGCGTTTTTCGGTTGTGCGGTTCCTGGTTTATCTGGTCGGCTTCACGAGTCTCCTGATGCTGAGACTCTTCGTTTCGCCGGACGGGCAGGGCGGCATCCTCGCGTTCGTCGCGTGCGTGGCGGCGATCGCGGCGGGATACATGGTGTATTACGTGTCGTCGGAAGGCTATCTGCGCAATCTGATGAGCGGCGTCGTGGTCTATCTCGCGCTCGCGGCCGTGGTGGCCGCATGTCCGCCGTTCGTGCTCGCGCTGGCGTTCTGGTCGGTCACGGGGCTCCTTAAGCAGCGGCGCGCGCTGCTCGTTCACGCGATGTCGAGCATCGTGCTCTTCGTTCTGATTTTCCCGATGCCGCTCGCGCAACGTATCGGCATGCCCGAACTGGCGGGCGCGCCCGCGGGCATCGCCTATATGGGATTCGCGCTTGCGTGGTCCGCATGGGCGTCGCGCAGCCCGCTGAAACTCGGTCTCTTCAAGTTAGCGACGATGCTGCTCGCGGTGCCGCTCATCGCGTCGTTCGTCGCACTCGTGGGCGGCGGCATGTTCAGCCGCCCGGAGCGGCGCGTGCGCAACTCGCTGATGCGCGCGCGCAAGGCGATGACCCTGGCGTTGCCCGCGCCCGAGACCGCCGTGCCGCGAGAGGCCGTCGTCGAATTGAGCTGATTTCGCGCGCGCGGGCGAGGGTGACGTCATCGATCTCCCTGTGATAAAAACGTGCCACGGCGGCTTGCAGGCACACGAATAGTCACAGGAGACGCGATGACTTCCCCCCGGCGCGACGAGATCGACGAAATCAACGCAATCGACACGATCGACCACAAAGCCCCGCACGAGCCGCTCACCTCCTACTACTCCGATGAACCCGCCAGGCGTCTCTGGCTGCGCGGCATCTTCGATCGCACCGCCTCCGATTACGACGCGATCGAGCGCGCGATGGCCTTCGGCTCCGGCTCGTGGTATCGCAACCGCGCGTTGCGTTCGGCGGGTCTCGCGCGCGGCATGCGCGTGCTCGACGTCGGCATGGGCACGGGCCTCGTCACGAAGGAAGCGGTCGCGATCACGGGCGATGCGGCGCTCGTCACCGGCGTCGATCCGAGCCCGGGCATGGTCGGCGAGGCGCATCTGCCGATGGGCGTGGAGACGCGCATCGGCACCGCGGAAAATCTGCCGTGCGACAGCGCCGTCTACGACTTCCTCAGCATGGGTTTCGCGCTGCGCCACGTGAGCGATCTCGCGAAAGCCTTCGATGAATACTTCCGTGTACTCGCGCCCGGCGGGCGGCTCTGCGTGCTAGAGATCACGCGGCCCGCGCATGGCATGGGCGTCGCGGCGCTGAAGTTCTACATGCGCGGCGTCGTGCCGATGATCGCCCGCATCGTCGGAAAGAAAGGGGAAAGCGTCGAACTGATGCGCTACTACTGGGACACGATCGAGGCCTGCGTGCCGCCCGACACCGTGATCGCCGCCATCGAACGCGCGGGCTTCGCGAACGTGCGCCGCGATGTCGAACTCGGCATCTTCTCCGCTTATTGCGCGACGAAACCGGCGGCCTGAGCCGCGTCGAGAATCACGGCGGCGCGGCCGCTCAGCAGCATTCGTCCCGCGCAGTGAACGGTGAAGCGGTACAGCACGGTGATATCGTCGCCGCCCATGCGCTCGGCTTCGATATCGAGCGGGGCGTCGAGCGTGTCGAGACTATCGACGTGGATCTGAATGCCACGCACGCTCGTCAGCATGCCGACGCGCGGACGTGTGCCTTCCTCGCCGACTAGCGCGCCATGCACCGCCATCGCCTGCGCGGCGTATTCGATGCCGCACACCGACGCGAGCCGGCCTTTCGATCGCAGCGGGTTGTCGGGGCGAAGATGGCTCGTCGCTTCGCAGCGGATGCGTTGCGCATCCCACGCGACGACGGTGTCCAGCAGACACATCGCGCCGCCATGCGGAATGCGCGCGGCGATCCAGTCGCGATCGAGAATCTGCGCAGCCGTCATGACGGGTCGATATCCACGGCGAGGTGCGTGCCATCGAGATAATCGAGCACGATATTCGCTGCTTTCCCGCACGCCAGCGCTTCGAGCAACGGCAACGCGCGCGCGGCGGGATTCGACAGCCGCAGCGCTTCGAAATCGGCATCGGTGAAGGTGAACGCGTTCGCATCGGTGAGATGCACGGCGATGCGCGCGAGCGTGCGCTCGCTCTTTTGCGGCGCGAGCACCAACGCGACGCCGAACGCATCCGCGATCGGGCGAGCGTGGTGCAACGGCTCCGGATACTCCGTGTCATAGGCGACGAGCAGCGTCGCCGCGCCATCGACGCTCACTTGCGCGAGGCTTTCCAGCAGGCCCGCTGAGAAACTGCCGTCGTATGCGCACAGCACATTCGATGCGGCCATCGCGCGTGTCGCGATGCTCCAGTAGCCTGCGGGCGCGTTGTGGACGGAGTTGTGGAAGCGCGTCGGCGAGATTTGCGGATCGTCGCTCGCGAGGGTTTCGCAGATCGCATGAAAATTCCCGCCATCGCCGCCGGATGCCGCGAACACGGCGGCGAGCGTCGCGGCGTCGCGGCCGCTTTGCGCGACTGCTTCGTGCGCAGCCGCGAGCGCCGCGCGCACGACCGGCCCGGTGCGGCGGCGTTCGGCGGAAGGCAAACCGGCGGGCGCGGGCAGCACGGTCTGCGCGGCTGTCCGCGAGGCGCGCCGCGCCAGCACGTCGGCGGTATGAGGCCAGCCGACGAGTCCCGGCCCGATGACGCCGACGCCTTCGATAAAACCACGCAATGGAGTCATGCCGCGCCCGCTCCCTTGCGTCCGAACACGAGACTGCAATTCGTCCCGCCGAAGCCGAACGAGTTGGACAGCACCGCGCGCAACGGCGCGCCGCGCGATGCGAGCACGTAGTCGAGGCCGAGCGCGGGGTCCGGCTCGCTCGTGTTGGCGCCCGCCGGGATCATCTGGTGCCGCAACGCGAGCGCGGCGATCACCGCTTCGAGCGCGCCCGCCGCGCCCAGCGTATGACCCGTCGCGCCCTTGGTCGAACTGCACGGCACGCGGTCGAACAGGCTCGTGAGCGCGCGGCTTTCGGCGGCGTCGTTGCTGGGCGTCGCGGTGCCGTGCAGGTTGACGTAGCCGATATCGCGCGCGTCGAGCCCGGCGCTCGCGAGCGCCTGCTGCATCGCCATGCGTGCGCCGAGTCCTTCGGGATGAGGCGACGACATGTGATACGCATCGCTCGATTCGCCGATGCCGAGCAGGCGGATCGCGTCGTCATCGGCGTGGCTGGCCGAGTCGCGTTCGAGCACCGCGAACGCCGCCGCCTCGCCGATCGAAATGCCGTTGCGCTTCACATCGAACGGCTTGCACGGCCCCGGCGCGAGCAGTTCGAGCGAGTTGAAGCCGTAGAGCGTCGTGAGACAGAGCGTATCGACGCCGCCGACCACGGCCGCGTCGATCAGACCGGTTTCCAGCATGCGCCGCGCCGACCCGAACACCTTCGCCCCCGACGAACACGCCGACGACACCGACACCGCCGGCCCGCGCAACCCGAAGTACGCGCGCACGAAACCGGCGAGCGAATAGGGATTGTGCGTGGTCGCGTAGTTGAAGTCGGCGGGCAGCGCGCCGGTTTGAGCATCGCGCCGCTGATAGGCGAGTTCGGTTTCCAGAATGCCCGCCGTGCTCGTGCCCATGAATACGCCGACGCGTTGCGCGCCATGACGCCCGATCGCTTCGCGCACGCGCTCGTCGAAACCGTCCTGCGTCACCGCCAGTTGCGCGAGACGGTTGTTGCGGCAGTCGAATTCGGCGAAATCGGCGCGTACCGGCGCGTCCTCGATGCCGGCGACGCGGCCCGTGAACGTGTGCAGCGCGGCGCCTTCGAAATCGCACGGCGCGAGTCCGCTGCGTGCCGCCGAAAGCGCGTCGAGCGTCGCGTCGAGGCCGCGGCCCGCGCAGCTCGTGGCGGTGAAATGCGTAAGCAGAAGAGGGTTCACTACGGGCTAGATTCCCAAAGTCCGATGGCGTTCGAATACGATGAATTGTAACAAACGGGCCTTTCGGGCCGTGCACGCCTCAGTCCACAGGTCGCGCAATAATCAGACGATTGGCGGTGTGCGCGCCGTTGCCCATCGGACTGATCGTCACCTGAAAGCGCAGATCGCCGAGCAGCGCGAGCCATTGCGCTTCGCTGCGCACGGTGAGTCCGTTCGTGCGTCCCGACCGGGCGAGTTGCATGCCGAAATCGACGGCGCGATCGACGCTCGCGCGCCAGCCCGCGGCGGCATCGCTGACGCGCAGCAGGAGCACGCCATCCGCGGCGAGACTTGCGCGCACGCGGCGCAGCACGGCTTCCTGCGCGTTCGCATCGACGTAATGCAGCACATCGCACGCGACGACGACATCCGCCTGAGGAAACGGCGCGACGCGAATGTCGTCGCAGACGAAGCGAATGCGCGGCGCGTGCGCCTTCAACGCGATGCGCGCCCAATCGATGTCGCGCGGCGTCAGGTCGATGCCGTGGATCGATTGCGGCACGGGCGGGGCGGGCCAGAGTGCGGGCCACGCGTGAGCCGCGTCATCGCGATGCCATGCGTGCGCGCCGACCAGGCACGCAGCGAGCAAACCCTGGCCGCTGCCGAGATCGAGGATGCGCGCGCCATCGGGGATCAAGCCGTGCGCGAGGATGTGGGCGAAGAACGGATCGTGACGCAGTTTCGCCGACGCGAAGTGCCATGCGAAGCGGCCTGCGGCGCGGTAGGGGAGGCTGGCGGTTTCGATGAGTTCGGGTGGGAGCATGGGGTGGGGCGAGGGGATGCTTGTGGATTTTAGGCTTTTGCCGGATCCCGGTTTCTTGTCGGTTTATTAGCGTTGCCCCTCCCCGGGGCGGGGGTCACTTTGTTCAGGCCCGCGGTCACACGTAGTTTGGCCATGCTTGCCAGTCCGCGGTGGCACTCGCTAAGTGTCGCCCTCGAAGGCCCAACCGGACTTGGCTCGCGCGCGGTCTGCCGCACCAAATGTTTTAGCGAACTGGTTCAGCACGAAAGAGCTTCGGCACAGCGCTACGCGCTGCCGTTGGGTATGCGAGGGCAACCATCGAAGAAGAAGCACACGCAAACCCGATTGACCGAACGGCCGCGAAGCGGGCCGGAGCTATTTCGTGCTGAACCAGTGACGCAAGCGGCGCGATGTGTCAGACCGTGCGCGAGCCAAGCCCGGTTAGCCCTTCGAGGGCGACACTTAGGCGAGGGCCATCGATGGCTGGCAAGCATGGCCAACGTGCGTTGACCGCGGGCGATGAGAAGCTGCTTTCTTTGGTTACTTGTATATTGATTCCAGGTGGGCGGAAACTGATCTCCTCCGCTCACCCGAAGCGGTAGCCCGTTTGTGTTACATGGGCTCGCAGCCCGAAAGAAAGCTGGTGGCGCCGCTTCTTCTTACCGCTTTGAACCCGGACAGTTGACTGAGCCTCGAGCTCGTATCTTTACAAGTATGGGTGCTGTGGTGAACCAAATTCCTTCCGCCTTCGCTTCGCCCTTGTTCGTCGGTATCGATGTCAGCGGACCCTTCCTCGACATCGCCTATCACGGATCCGCCGAAACCTTTCGTCTACCCAATGCGCCTGAAGGCTTCGCCGAACTGATCAACCGATTGTTGCCTCTCAAGCCGGAACTCATCGTCCTCGAAGCCACCGGCAAGCTCGAACGCGCCGTCCTTCAAGCCCTCTGCCAAGCCGGTCTGCCCGCCGTCGCGGTCAACTCCACGTGGGTGCGCGAGTTCGCCAGATCCGCCGGACAACTGGCCAAGACCGATCGCATCGATGCGCGCGTCATCGCTCGCTACGGGGCCGTCATGCAACCCGAAGTCCGACCCCTGACCGATGAGCAGACCCAGCAGCTGCAGGCCCTTATCCTGCGCCGCACACAACTCATCGAGATGCTCACCGCCGAGCAAAACCGTCGCAAGCGCGCTCATAAATCGGCCCTGCCCAGCATCGATGAATTCATCCAGTTCATCACGCAACGCATCAAGGACGCCGATCGCGACATCGACTCCTTCCTCCACACCAACGAACTCTGGCGCAAAAACGAAGCCCTGCTGCGCTCCACTCCGGGTATCGGCAAAACAACCGCCGCGACGCTCATCGCCTTCCTGCCTGAATTGGGCTCCCTCAACAACCGACAGATCGCCTCGCTCGTCGGCCTTGCCCCATTCAACTCCGACAGTGGCACACACCGCGGCGAACGCCATACCAAGGGCGGGCGTCACTTCGTGCGCCGCGCCCTTTACATGGCCTGCGTCGCCGCGCAACGAGCCAATCCCTATCTCAAGGCGTTCTGCGATCAGCTACGCGCCAGAGGCAAAAAAACCAAGGTCGCCTTCGTCGCAGGCATGCGAAAACTCCTCACGCAGCTCAACGCCATGATGCGCGATGGCACGGCCTGGAATCCCCCAAAACCTTGATTCTTTGCTCACTACCGCTTGACTCTCAATACAGTTGCTTTCTTTGCAGCAGCAAAGAAAGTGACCCCCGCCCCGGGGAGGGGCAGTGCTAATAAACCGACACGAACCCGAGTTCCACCAAAAGCCTAAGCGACCCTCCCAACCCCACTCAATCCCGCGCCCGAAGCGTATCGACTTCCCCCGCATAAAACCGCTGCAATTCACCGATAAACGCCTGCAGCGCAGCATGATCCCGCCCCGGCGGCGCAAACCGGCGCCCAAGCGTCACGCGATAAGTAATAGGCAGCGCAGGCTTTCTAAAAATCTGCCACCCCTTGCCAAGAAAGCCCGAATCCGTCTCGATGATGAGCGTCTGCACCGGCACCTGCGCGCGCCCGGCGATCAGCGCGATACCGCCCTTCAGCGGATTCACCGACGCATGCTCCGTGCGCGTGCCTTCGGGAAACAGCAAAAGCGGCGAGCCCCGCTCCAATTCGGCGACCGCAGCGCGAATCAACCCGACCGGCGTATCGTTGACGATATACCCCGCGAGCAGCGCGCCCGGCCCGAGAAACACGTTCCCGGCGACATCGCCTTTCATCACGCAACACGTATCGGGAACGCGCGACGCGATCAGCAACGCATCGAGCAGGCACGGATGATTCGGCGCGAGGATCATCGCGGACTGACCCGCGAGCGAATCGAGTTCGGAGAGATCGAAGCGGCACGCGCCGAGCGTGCGCAGGAGCACGAAATAACCCTGCCACACGCGCTGCACGACGCTGCGTCCGACGCGCCGCCCGGCATCGGCGGAAAGCACGCGCCGCAGAATCCACGCGAACGGAAACCACGCGAGGCACACGAGCGCCAGCACGACGAGCGCGAAATAGAACGCCACGCATTGCCACGCGGATTCGAGCGCGCGGCCCAGCGAAATCCGTTCGTCCGCACCGCCGATTTTCCGATGGGCGTCACTCATCGCTCGCCACCATTTTCGACGACTGTCCGAACACCCACGCCACCGCCACGCCGCCCGAGAGCACGCTCTTTTGCCGCACGAGCGGGCTGTCGGCGAAGCTCGCGCCGGCGAGGTTCGCATAGCGCATGAACGCGCCGACCCAGTAACGGCTGAAGCGCCGCGACATCGACACGAGCGCCTGCGTGCCCGCGTAGCCGCCGTTCGCCTGGAACGCGGGACGGCCGGGCGTCGCGTATTGCGGCGCGACCGTGTAGTAGTGGTCGCTGTATTTGCCGTCGGCGAACATCGGTCCGGCGAGCATGCCGACGCGCAGTCCCGTTACGCCCGCGACATCGATCAGATCGAGATTCAGGTTCGGCTCGAACTGCCAGCCGACCGTCTTCGGCGACGATTCCAGCGTGATGCCCATGCGCACCGGCAGGCGCAGATCGAGCAGCGTGTCGCGCGACGGCGAGCGCCACAGGTGCACTTCCATCGACGGACCGATTTCGATCGTCGGCTTGAGATCGGGCATGCCGGCGCGCGCGTTGTCGTCGCGGCTGGAAACGGGCAGCGAACCGAGCAGGCTGATATTGAAGTTGATGCGGTCGGTGTCGAGCAACTGACCTCGCACGCCGTCGCGATCGGCGCGGAAGAACTTGCCTCGATAGATCACGTAGGGAAACGGAAAGACCCACGCGCGCGTCTGGTCCGAGCCCGGATAGTGCGGGAAGCCAGCCACGCCCATGCCGACGCCGACCTCCCACAACGGCTTGCTCGGCGGCGGCGCGTCATCGGCGCACGCAACCGTGCTCGCGGCGAGCAACATCAGGGGCGCAAGGCGCGACGAACGAAATCCCTGCATCGTGATCAATTGGCCGATAGCTCCGCGCGTTTCGCGTCGCTCAGATTGCGGCGTCGCTGGCGGTATGCGCGCAGCGAATTGCGCCAGTCGAGCGCGGCCGTAATGTAATAGATGCCCTTGAACGCGCGCAGCGAACGCCAGATCGGCGTCGTGCCGAAGATATCGCCCGCGAGCAGCGACAAGAGCGCTTCCTTCATGCGCAGCGGGTTTCTCGGGCCCATGAAGAGATCGCGCATCGTCGGCGAGGTCATGCGGTAGATGAACCACGAAAACTCGCGCGGGCCGTGACGCACGTCGCGGTCGAATTTCGCGAGCGCGGCGGGCGCATCGGCGGGATTCGAAAGCGCCGCGTCAATCGCTTCCGCGCCCGCGAACGCGCTTTGCATCGCGAGCATCACGCCCGACGAGAATACCGGGTCGATGAACGCGAACGCATCGCCGAGCAAGAGGAAGTTGCGTCCGTGCGTCATGTCGCCGGTGTACGCGTAGTTGCCCGTCGCGTGGACTTCGCTGATCAGTTCGGCATCTTTCAGGCGCTCGGCGAGCGGCGCACACAGCGCGATGGTCTCGCGGAAGAACGTCTCGAGCGACGTGCCCTTCGGACGCCGCTTCAGATACGCGGGCCACACGACCGCGCCGATGCTCGTCGCGCCGTCCGCGAGCGGGATGAACCAGAACCAGCCGTGCTCGAACCAGAACACGGTGATGTTGCCTTCGTTCTGGCCGTCGTTGCGGCGGGCATTGCTGAAATGGCCGTACAGCGCCGACGAGTTGTGGCGCTCGTTGCGGCGCTTGGTCTTGAAATGATTCGCGAGCAGCGTGTCGCGCCCCGATGCATCGACGACGAAACGCGCGCGCACTTCCTCGATGCGGCCATCGTCGTGCTCGGCGCCGATCGTCGCGCTGGCGCCATCCGCCGCGAACACGACATCGCGCGCACGGCAGCCTTCGCTCACGTGCGCGCCGTGTTTCGCCGCGTTGCGCAGCAGGATTTCGTCGAGTTCGGAGCGGCGCACCTGATATGCGCTCGGCATCGACTTGTCCCAGGCATCGGCGAAGAGAAAGCGCTGCATACGATTGTCGTGCTGCGGCGACACGAACTCGGCCGCGAGCTTGACCATGCCGATCGCGCGCACTTCATCGGCGACGCCGAGCCGTTCGAAGAGCCGCAGATTCGCCGGCAAAAGCGATTCGCCGATATGAAAGCGCGGATGCCGTGCCTTCTCCAGCACCCGCACGCGATAGCCGCGGTCCGCGAGCAGCGTCGCCGCGGTCGATCCGGCAGGACCGCCGCCGATCACCGCCACGTCCCAGGTTTGCGTCGCTTCGCTCATCCCACTCCTTTCGATCCGATTCAAGCGATTCCGCCGTTGATCGACAGAACCTGCCCTGTGACATAAGCCGCCGCGTCCGACACCAGATACGCGACCATGCCCGCGATTTCCTCCGCCGTGCCCGCGCGCTGCGCCGGCACCAGTTGCTTGATGCGCTCGGGCGGAAAAGCGTTACCGATCATCGGCGAATCGATGACGCCCGGCGCCACCGCGTTCACCGTGATGCCGCGCGACGCGAGTTCCTGCGCGAGCGCGCGCGTCGCGCCGATCAGGCCCGCCTTGGCGGCCGCGTAGTTCACCTGCCCGCGATTGCCCATCAGCCCCGACAGCGACGACATGTTGACGATACGGCCCCAGCGCGTGCGGATCATCGGCATCAGAAGCGGCTGCGTGACGTTGAAAAAACCGTCGAGCGTCACGTCGAGCACGCGTTTCCATTGCTGGCGCGTCATGCCGGCCATCGGCGCATCGTCGTGGATGCCTGCGTTGTTCACCAGAATCTGCACCGGGCCGTCGGCCAGGATGCGCGCGATCGCGGCGTCGGTGGCGTCGGGATCGGTCACGTCGAAGGCGATTGCATGCGCCGTGCCGCCCGCCGCGCGAATTGCTTGCGCGCAGCTTTCAGCGCGTTCGATTCCGCCGTTCGCGTGAATCCAGACTTCGTGTCCGGCCGCGCCCAGCGAGCGGCCGACGGCTCGTCCGATCGCGCCGCTGCCGCCTGTCACGAGCGCGCGCATGGCCTGGTTTCCGTCATCGATTGCATTGCGCCTGTCCGTATTCCGTGTTGCGCGGCCGCATCGGCGAGCGCACGAGCGTGCGCGTCGTTCAGTCTCGATGCGGCGGATTTCACTTGCATGACAGCGGCTGTCGGGGCTGACGCTGCGCGTTATCGGGTGCGATGCGCCGCGACGTGCGCGGCGAGCGCGCCGAGACTCGCGAAGATCTTCTGATTGTCGGGATTGTCCGAGCGCAGCTCGAAGCCGTATTTCTTCGAGATCAGGAGCGCTATCTCCAGGATGTCGATGGAATCGAGCCCGAAACCTTCTTCGTACAAACGCGTATCGGCCGAGACGGCCTTGGGATCGACGTCCTCGAGATTCAATTCGGCGACGATCAGCTCGGCGAGCTCTCTTTCCAGTTCGTTCATCGTATGTGCAGACCAGCCAGAAACGCGCGCAAGGGCGGCTCGTAAGACGTGCGCCCCGCGTACCCCGCACGCCACCGGCTGCCTGTTATCGAGATAATTGCTAGTGGCGAAATTCTAGACGAAGCCCTCTGGGACGCCTAGTAGGAAAGGTAACCGGTCGGAAGATGCACCGGACCGCGATATTTCTGAGAAAAATCAGCGGTTTCGCCGCTGGGCGGGACCCCCGCGTGCGTAGGGTAAAATCCGCCGGTCTGACGAATGTAAGATCATCGAACAATCGGTTACAGACCGGGCCCGCAGGCGCGCGGGAAAATGATCGTCAGGCGGGCGACTGCCGGGTTTTTGTTCAATTACGGAGCGTTCTGAAGAGAACGCCGCAGCGGCATTCCATGTTGCGTACCTTTTTCCTTCTTTCAGGCGCACCGCGCGCAGGCGGAGCACGCCGATGAACGCAGCGCGCTTTCTTCGCGCGGCGGGCGGCGTCGGTGCGATCGCCGCTTACCAGCTTGCCGCGCATCATGCCGCGTCCACGCCGGGCGCGCACGGTCTCGGGCTCGCGCTCGTCCTCGCGCCGATTCTGCTCATCGCGCTGAACGCCGTCGTGCGTTCGCCCGCGCGCGGCTGGCTGCTGCCGCTGTGGGCGCTCGCGTGCATCGCGTTATGGCTCGGGCGCGCGCCGTTCACCGCGCATTTCGGCTGGGGTTTGTGGCTCGAACACGCGAGCTTCAACCTCGCGCTCGCGTGGATGTTCGGCCGCACGCTCGTTCACGGCCGCGAGCCACTTTGCACCCAGTTCGCGACGATGGTCCACGGCCAGATCGAAGCGCGCGTCGTGCGCTATACGCGGCACGTCACGTTTGCATGGACGCTCTTTTTCGTCGCGACGGCGTTCGTGTCGACGGTGCTGTTCGCGTGCGCATCGATCGTCGCGTGGTCCACGTTCGCCAACTATCTCGCGCTGCCGCTCGTCGGGCTGATGTTCGTCGCCGAGTACGCGTGCCGCCGCATCGCGCTGCCGGACATGGAGCCGTCGAGCATCATGGACGCCGTGCGCGCCTACACGCAGTCGATGCAGATGCGTCGCGGCGGGGCGCAGTAATGTCGTCGAATTCATCGCACATGCAGACCTTTCCGCTGGTTTTCCATTCGTCGCCGGATCAGACGATCGCCTGGCGCGACGGCGTGCCCGTCACCGTGCGCGAGTTTCTTGCCGACGTGCAGGCGCTCGCCGATGCGCTGCCCGAAGGCGGACATGTATTCAACGTCTGCACGGACCGCTATCGCTTCACGGTGAGCCTGTGCGCGACGCTCGTCGCGGGCAAGACGAGCCTGTTGCCCTCGACGCATACGCCCGAAATGGTGCGCGCCCTCGCCTCGTTCGCGCCGGACGCGTTTTGCCTGCACGACAACGACGATTGCGCGATCGACCTGCCGCGCTTCCGGTATCCGCTTGGCGCGGCGTCCCGCATGACGGGCGAAGCGCATGTCCCGCACATCGACGGCGCGCGCGTGGTCGCTTACGTGTTCACGTCGGGTTCGACGGGTGTGCCGGTGCCGCATCGCAAGACGTGGGGCTTTCTGGTGAAGAACGTGCGCGCGGCGGCGGCGCGTCTCGGCCTGCTCGGCGAAGCGGGTGCGACGCTCATCGGCACCGTGCCGCCGCAGCACATGTACGGCTTCGAATCGACGGTGCTGCTCGCGCTGCTCGGCGGCCTCGCGTTCAGCAACCGCCAGCCGTTCTATCCGGTCGATATCCGCGCGGAACTCGCCGCCGTGCCCGAGCCGCGCGTGCTCGTCAGCTCGCCGATTCATCTGCGCGCGCTGTTCGCGAACGAGGAAGCGTTGCCGCGCGCGTCGCTCGTGCTGTCGGCGACCGCGCCGCTTGCGGAAAAGCTCGCGCTCGACGCCGAAGCGCGCCTCGACGCGCCGCTGATGGAAATCTACGGCAGCACCGAAACCGGCCAGATCGCGACGCGCCGCACCGCGCACACCGCCGCGTGGGAACTGTTTCCGGACATCGCCCTGACGCCGCGCGCCGACGATGCCGGTGAACCGACGATGTGGGCATCCGGCGGCCACGTCGAAGTGCCGGTGCCGATGGGCGACGCGCTCGAACTCATCGACGGCACGCATTTTCTGCTGCACGGGCGCAAGGCCGATCTCATCAATATCGCGGGCAAGCGCACGTCGCTCGCGTATCTGAATCATCAGTTGAACGCGGTGCCCGGTGTGATCGACGGCGTGTTCTACATGCCCGACGAAAGCCCCGCCGACAGCGAAGCCGTGCGCCGTCTGATGGCGCTCGTCGTGGCGCCGGAGCTCGCGGCGACGGACTTGCAGCGCGCGTTGCGCGAGCGCATCGACGCCGCGTTCATGCCGCGTCCGCTGCTGTTCGTCGATTCGCTGCCGCGCAACGCGACCGGCAAGCTGCCGCGCGAAGTGCTGACGCAGTTGATCGAACAGGAACGCAGCCGCCGCGCCGCGCTGAGCTTTACCGTGCCGCCGGAACATCCCGCGCTCGCCGGGCATTTCCCCGGACGCCCGATCGTGCCGGGCGTCGTGCTGCTCGATCACGCGCTCGACGCGATCGGTTCCGCGCTCGGAAAGAACGTCGGCGCATGCAGGATCGAATCGGCGAAATTCCTCAGCCCGGCCGTCCCTGGCGAAGCGCTCGACATCACGTACGAAACGTCCGCGAGCGGCGCGATCCGCTTCACGATTCGCGCGGGCGTTCGCGCGGTGGCGAGCGGCGCCGTCGGCATGATCGACAACGGCACGCAAGCATCGTGAACGAGCCGCGCAACCGCGACGACTGGGCCGAGCGCCAGGAACGCAGCAACCTCGCGTTGCTGCGCTTCATGACGTGGGTGTCGCTGCGCTTCGGGCGGCGCATCGGGCGCGTGTTGCTGCGGATCATCGCCGCGTATTTCGTGGTGTTCGCGCCGCGCGCGCGGCGTGCATCGCGCGCTTATCTGAATCGCGCGCTCGGCCGGCATGCGGACTGGCGCGATGGTTATCGACATGTGTTCTCGTTCGCGTCGACGATTCACGACCGCATCTATCTGCTCAACGAACGCTTCGATCTGTTCGATATCCGCACGCATGGCGTCGAGGATGTCGAGGCCGCGCTCGCCGACGGCCACGGCGCGTTCCTGATGGGCGCGCATCTCGGCAGCTTCGAGGTGGTGCGCGCGATCGGGCGGGCGCAGCCGCATATCCGCATCGCGATCACCATGTACGAAGAAAACGCGCGCAAGATCAACGCGATTCTCGCCGCCGTGAATCCGGCCGCGCATCACGACGTGATCGGGCTCGGCAAGGTCGATGCGATGCTGAAGGTGCGCGAACGGCTCGATGCGGGCACGCTCGTCGGCATTCTCGCGGATCGCACGCTGCGTCAGGCGGGCGACGCGCTGAAGGAACGCGAATTCCTCGGCGCGCCGGCCGCGTTTCCGCTCGGGCCGCTGCATATGGCGGCGGTGTTGCGGCGTCCGGTCGTCTTCATGACGGGGCTGTATCTCGGCGGCAACCGCTACGATATCCACTTCGAAACCCTCGCCGATTTTTCGAAGACCGGGCGCGGCGAGCGCGCCGCCGCCGTCGATGCCGCACTCACGCGCTACGTCGCGCTGCTCGAAAAATATTGCCGCGCGGCGCCGTACAACTGGTTCAACTATTTCGACTTCTGGCAGGCGAACGCCGTGCAGGAACCGGCGCAAGCGCGCGCGGCCGGCGCCCGTCTGCGGGAAGTCACGAAGGATTCCTGAGCTTATGCGAGTTTTCTCCGCGGTGCTGACCGCCGCCGTGCTGTGCGTCATGTCGGCACCGACTTTTGCCGCCGATGCGCCCTGGACGCTCGATCGCCTGATGAACACGCTCGGCGCGAAAAAATCCGGGCGCGCGCAGTTCACCGAGACGCGTTATCTGAAGATCGCGCAGGAGCCGCTCGAATCGTCGGGCGAACTGGTCTTCGTCGCGCCCGATCATCTGGAAAAGCATACGGTCAGCCCGAAGCCTGAGAATCTCGTCGTCGATGGCGACATGCTCACCGTCGATCGCAACGGCCGCAAGGTGACGATTCCGCTGCGCAACTATCCGGAACTGGGCGCGTTCATCGAAAGCATCCGCGCGACGCTCGCGGGCAACCGTTTCGCGCTGGAGAACGCGTACAAGGTGTCGATCGACGGAAAGGGCAACGACTGGACGATGACCCTCGTGCCGATCGATTCGCGCATGAAGCAGAAAGTCAGCTCGATCACGCTCGCGGGCAGCGGCGCGGCGCTCGCGCGCGTCGAGATCAAGCAGGCCGACGGCGATCGCTCGCTCATGCGCCTGCAAGACGCGTCGGCGCACTGAACCCGGCATGCGCGCTGTCCTTCGTCAGCCTGCGGTCATCGTCTGGCTGTGCTTTCTCGCGGTGTGCCTGGGCGTCATCGCGCGTACGAACTTTTCCGCCGATCTCTCCGCTTTCCTGCCGCGCTCGCCGAGCGAACAACAACGCGTGCTTGTCGAGCAACTGCGCGACGGGCTCGTTTCGCGGCTGATTCTCGTCGGCATCGAAGGCGGCGATGCGAACGGCCGCGCCGATGTCTCGCGCAAGGTCGCGGCCAAGCTGCGCGCGGACAAGCGCTTCTCCGCGATCAACAACGGCGAGCCGGTCGGCGCGGCGCGTGACGAGCGTTTCATTTTCGAGCATCGCTATCAGTTGAGTCCCGCGGTGACGCCCGAGCGCTTCAGCGGCGCCGGTCTGAAAGACGCGCTCGCCGACAGCCTCGATCTGCTGAGCTCGTCCGCCGGGATGATGACGAAGGACTTGCTGCCGCACGACCCGACCGGCGAAGTCACCGCGCTCGTCAGTCAACTGGACAGCGGCGCGCAGCCTTCGATGCAGGAAGGCGTATGGGCATCGCGCGACGGCCAGCGCGCCGTGCTGCTCGCGCAGACCGCGAGCGCCGGTTCCGACACCGATGCGCAAGCCAGCGCGATGGCCGCGATCCGCGATGCGTTCGCGCAAGCCGCGCCGGGCGCATCGCCGTATCGGCTGCTGATGACGGGACCGGGCGTATTCGCCGTCGAAACACGCGACACGATCATGCACGACGTGCGCTGGCTGTCGGCGGCGAGCATCGTGCTGATCGTCGTGCTGCTGCTGGCGGTGTATCGCTCGGTGCCCACTCTGCTGCTCGGTCTGATGCCGGTGCTGTCCGGCGTGGCCGCGGGCGTCGCCGCCGTGAGCCTCGCGTTCGGCACCGTGCATGGACTCACGCTCGGTTTCGGCACGACGCTGATCGGCGAGGCCGTCGATTATTCGATCTATCTCTTCGTGCAATCGGCGGGCGTCGCGCGGCGCGAATCGCTGAAGGACTGGGTCGCGAGCTTCTGGCCGACGATCCGCCTCGGCGTGCTGACGTCGATCTGCGGCTTCGCCTCGATGCTCTTCTCCGGCTTTCCGGGCCTCGTGCAACTCGGGCTGTATTCGATCGTCGGTTTATCGACGGCGGGCATCGTTACGCGTTTCGTGCTGCCGCATGCGTTGCCGCAAGGCTTTGCGATCCGCGACGTCTCGCGCCTCGGCAATCGGCTCGCGCGTGTCGCCGGCCATGCGTCGCGTTTGCGCGTGGCGCTCGTGGTGTTGTTGTTGGCGGCGGTCGCCACCTTGTTCATGCACAGACACGGGCTCTGGAGTCAGGAGTTGGCCGCGTTGAGTCCGGTTCCGAAGGCGAGCCAGGATCTCGATGAACGTCTGCGCGCCGACGTCGGCGCGCCGGACGTGCGCTATCTCGTCGTGGTGTCGGCGGCGAACGAGCAGGCGGCGCTCGAACGGGCGGAAGCGGTCGCGCGTCGGTTGCAGCCGCTCGTCGATGCGCACGTGATCGCCGGTTACGAAAGTCCGGCGCGCTATCTGCCGAGCGACGCCGCACAGCGCGCGCGTCTCGCGAGCCTGCCTTCGGCCGGGGAACTGCGCACGCGTCTCGCCGTCGCGCTGCGCGATCAGACGATCCGCGTGAAGCCCGAAGTCTTCGAGCCGTTCATCGCCGATGCCGACGCGGCCCGCACGCGGCCGTTGCTGCGTCGCGCCGATCTGCAGGGCACGTCGATGGCGCTCGCAGTCGATTCGCTCCTCACGCAACGCGACGGCCACTGGACGGCGATGCTGCCGTTGCGCGCGGCCGAAGGCTCGGACGTGCAGGCGCAAAAGATTCGCGCGGCGGTGACGGCGTCACAGGTGCCGGACGCGCTGTTCGTCGATATGAAAGCCGAGGCCGACCGTCTCTATCAGAACTACGTGCACGAGGACATTCGTCTCTCGCTCGGCGGATTCGCCGCGATCGTCGTGCTGCTCGTGCTCGCGCTGCGCTCGCCGGTGCGCGCGGCGCGCACGCTTGCGCCGCTCGTCGCGGCGGTGATCGTCGTGATCGCGGGGCTCGCGCTCGCGGGCAAGTCGCTGACGATTCTGCATCTGATCGGCATGCTGCTGATCGTCGCGGTCGGCTCGAACTACGCGCTCTTTTTCAACTATCGCGCGCACGCCGAAGACAACGCGATTTCCCCGCAAACGCTCGTGTCGCTCGTGATCGCGAATCTCGCGACCGTGCTCGGTTTCGGGCTGCTCGCGCTTTCGAGTGTGCCGATGCTCAAGACCTTCGGGCTGACGATCGGCCCCGGCGCGATTCTCGCGCTGCTGTTCTCGGCGATCCTCGCGCCGCGTTCCGGATTTTCGCGATGAACGCGCCCGGCCAGCCGCGTCGATGGACCCCGACGCCGTTGATCGGCGGCGTGGCAGCCGTGCACGCGGGTGCGCTCGCGGCGCTTGCCGTATCGCCCGCGACGTGGCCGTGGGCGGCGGGCGGCGTGATTGCGTCGCACTGCGCGCTGACGGCGGCGGGACTTTGGCCGCGCAGCGCGCTGCTCGGCCACAACTGGACGACGCTGCCGGAATCGGCGGGCGCGTCCATCGCGATCACGATCGATGACGGTCCCGATCCCGACGTCACCCCGCGCGTGCTCGATCTGCTCGACGCGCATCGCGCACGGGCGACGTTTTTCTGCATCGGGGAGCGCGCGCGGGAACTTCCGCGCATCGTCGAGGCGATCGTCGCGCGTGGACATGCGGTGGAGAATCACAGCCAGCGGCATCGGCACAATTTTTCGCTGATGGGGCCGGGAGCTATGCGGCGGGAAATCGACGCGGCGCAAACGACCCTCGGCGATATCGCGGGCACGCGGCCGCTGTTCTTTCGCGCGCCGGCGGGATTGCGCAATCCGTTTCTCGAACCGGTGCTGTGCGGTCTGGGGCTTCATCTCGCGAGCTGGACGCGACGCGGCTTCGACACGCGCACGGGTGATGCGGCGCTCGTCGCGAGGCGCTTGCTCGATGGGTTCGCTGCGCGCGATATCCTGCTCGTTCATGATGGGCACGCTGCGAGGGATGTGCATGGGGTGCCGGTCGTGCTGGCTGCGCTCGATACGGTCTTGCGGGCGGCGGCGGATCGGGGGTTTGGGACTTTGACCTTGCGGGATGCGGTCTTGGGGTAGGGGTGGTTTGGGGGTTTTTTCGCCGGATCCCGTGTTCGTGGTGGTCTATTAGCACTGCCCCTGTGCGGGGCGGCAGTCACTTTCTTTGCTGCTGCAAAGAAAGTAACCAAAGAAAGCAGCTCGTTTAAGCCCGCGGTCACACGCAGTTTGGCAATGCTTGCCAGCCATCGATGGCACTTGCCTAAGTGTCGCCCTCGAAGGACTTACCGGGCTTGGCTCGCGCACGGTCTGACACATCGCTTCGCTTGCGTCACTGGTTCAGCACGAAATAGCTGCGGCCCGCTTCGCGGCCGTTCGGTCAATCGGGTTTGCGTGTGCTTCTTCTCCGATGGTTGCCCTCGCATACCCAACGGCAGCGCGTAGCGCTGTGCCGAAGCAATTTCGTGCTGAACCAGCGCGTCAAAACATTTGGTGCGGCAGACCGTGCGCGATCCAAGCCCGTTGGGGCCTATGAGAGCCACACTTAGGCGAGTGCCACGTGCGGCTGGCAAGCATGGCCAACGTGCGTGTGACCGCGGGCTTAAACGAGCTGCTTTCTTTGGTTACTTTCTTTGCAGCAGCAAAGAAAGTGACTGCCGCCCCGCACAGGGGCAGTGCTAATAAACCACCGCGAAACCGGGATCCAGCGAAACCCCCAAGCACCTCCCCCCACAGACGTTAAAATCCACCACGTCCCTCCCGCTCGTCGCTTTCCTCAATGCCATCATCACGCGCATCGTCCACGCATCTCGTCCTCATTCCAAGCTACGACCCTGGCGAGAAAGTCGACGAAACCGTGCGCGGCGCGCGGGAACAGTGGAACCCGGTATGGGTCGTAGTCGACGGCAGCACGGACGGCAGCGCCGAGCGCTTGCTGAAAATGGCCAAAACCGACCCCGGCCTGCACGTAATCGTCTTGCCCGAGAACCGCGGCAAAGGCGCGGCGATTCTCGCGGGCATCGACGAAGCCGCGAAACTCGGCTTCACCCACGCGCTGACGATGGACTCCGACGGCCAGCATCCCGCCGCGCTGATCGGCGCTTTCATGCAAACGTCGATGCGCGCGCCCGACGCGATGATCCTCGGCCGCCCGACATTCGATGCAAGCGCGCCGCAACTGCGCGTTCAGGGCCGGCGCATCTCGAACGGCTGGGCGAATCTGGAGACGCTCTGGATGGGCATCGGCGATTCGCTGTACGGCTTTCGCGTCTACCCGATCGCGCCGCTCGCCGCGCTGATGCGCAAAGCCACATGGATGCGCCGTTTCGACTTCGATCCCGAAGCCGTGGTGCGTCTGTGCTGGCGCGGCGTGCGCCCGATCAACCTCGACGCCCCAGTGCGCTATTTCAAACCGGAAGAGGGCGGCGTCTCGCATTTCCGCTATGGCCGCGACAACGCGCTGCTCACATGGATGCACGCGCGGCTTCTTTTCGGCTTCGTGCTGCGCTTGCCCTTGCTCATCGCGAGACGCCTGTCCGGGCGATGATCAGCGCGGATCGCTGACCGTCGAGTTCATCGTCACGCCCGCGATCACCGTGTTCTTCAACACGATGTCGTGCACGTTGTACGCGTAGATCGGGCCCGGCGTCGTCGCGGTGGCGGGACCGGCCGCGACCGGCGTGCCGAAATCGCAATCCGTGATCGTCACGCCGGTGATCGCCGGAATCGCGGGCGTCGGCGCGGGGCCGTTGTAATCGAACGCGACCGGGCCTTGCGCGACGATCGCCTGAAAGCACGAACCGGTCACGCCGTTCAGCGACACATTGCTCGCCTTCACGTTCGAGATATTCACGTTCTGCACGAGCGCGGGCCGCGTGCGGATCGCGTCCTTCGACGGCTGATAGTCGCAGTCGAACGTGATGATGCCGCCCTGCGCCGCCGATGGATTCGCCGCCGCCGCCGTCGCCACGCCGAGCGGCACCGTCGCGTTGATCGGGCTGCCCGCGAGCAGGCTGCTGCCGTAGCCGGAAGGCGTCAGGCTCACGCCGTTGGGCAGCGTCACGTTGTCCACGTAGAAATCCTTCACGAAGCCGCCGCGATTCATGTTCGTCTTGATGCGGATCGCGATGTTCAGCGAATTCGTCGCCCAGAACTTGTTGAGCATCTGCAGATTGCGCGCGTAGATCTGCTGCACGCCGCCGCCCATTTCGCTGCCGAGCGTGATGCCGCCGTGGCCGCTGTTCATCGTGCAATTCTGGATCACGTGGTTTTGCGCCGGGCCGTATTGCGTGTCGAGATTCTTGCCCGACTTGATCGCGATGCAGTCGTCGCCAGTGTTGAACGTGACGTTCTCGCACAGGACCATGTCGCAGGCGTCGGGATCGAAACCGTCGTTGTTCGGGCCGATGCTGTCCACGGTCACGCCGCGCATCACGACGTTCTGGCAATCGGTCGGATGGTGCTGCCAGAACGGCGTGTTGTTCGTGCGATAGCTTTCCATCAGCACGTTCGTGCAGCCGATGAATTCCACCATGCAGGGGCGCAGATAATGGCCGATGCCGAAGATGCGCTTCTCGATTGCGACGCCCGCCTCCGAAAGCGCGGGCAGATAGTTCTGGTCCTGCTGCCAGGGCGTGGCGGGATCGGTGAGTTTGGCGTAGAGCGCATCGGGGATGCCGGGCACGGCGGTTTTCAGATCGACGTTGTTCGCGTTGCTCGATGCCTGTGAAGGCGTCGACGAATTCACGCAGCCGTAGACGCCGTTGTTGCCCTTCCATGTCCACCAGCACGTCGCGGTGTTGCCGCTGCCGGCGAAGGGCGTCATCGCCTGGCCGTTGAGCACCGAAGTATCGCCTTCGCCCGTGACCGCGATGTTCTTCTGGTTGCGCGCGTAGACCGGCGGGCCGTAGTTGAGGCAGTCGTTCGCCTGCCAGCGGCTGTAGAAGAGCTTGCCGTTCGGGCCGCAATCGATCGGGCCGTCCTTCGCGTAGTCGGCCGGATTCGGGCTGAAATAGACCGTGCAGTTCGCTGACAGATGGAAGTCGACGTTGGACAGCAGCACAATCGGGCCGGCGCAATACCACGCGCCGGCTGGCACGACGACATGGCCGCCGCCGGCCGCGTTGCAAGCCGCGATGGCCGCGAGAAACGCCGGACGCGAGTCGAAGGAGCCGGGCGCGTTGGTCTGATCGGCGCCCGTGCTCAACGGCGATTTCGTCGGATCGGTGTACGGATTCGCCGCCGCGACGACCGCGCAGGGCTTCGCGCCGTAATCGGTGACGAGGAACTGGCGGCTCGGAAACATCGACGTCGATACGCTTTGCAGCGCGTTCACGATCTGCGTCGCCGAACCGGACGCGCCCCAGATCGGGTCCGGTGCGGCGGGCGGCGGCGTCGAACCGGAGCCTGAATTCGAGTCGTCGTGGCCGCCGCAGCCCGCGAGCGTGCCGAGCGCGCCCATCGCACCGATGAGCGGCGCGCCCGCCGAAATGCCCGCGAATTTGACGAACGTGCGGCGCGCGACGGATCGCACCGCCGATGCATGTTTCGGTTGCTTCATGAAAGTCTCCTCGATGCGGATTTTTTGAGCGCGCGCGAAGCGCACGGACGCACGGCGCGGCGTCCGGTCTGAGATTCGAAGGGAAGTGCGAAGCGGGCGTCAGCCAGAAGGCTGCGAGGGAGAAAACAAACGATGTCGTACAACATCAGCGCGGCGGGGCATGGCGTCTCCAGCGATGTCCGGTGCGCGCGTGGGGCCGCGCGTCATGGAGCAAACATTAGCGGAGATCGCTATACAACGTCAAGCGGGGCTAACGTGTAGTCCACGTTTGATATGAGACGTCGTATGTTAAGTCGCCTTTTTGAGGACCAGACGCGCTTCCAGCCCGCCGCCTTCGCGATGATGCAGCGTGAGCGACGCGTCCATCGCGAGCGTAAGTTGCCGCGCGATGGCGAGCCCCAGACCCGTGCCGCCGGTCTGCCGGTTGCGCGAGCCTTCCAGCCGCACGAACGGCTCGAACACCGCCTCCAGCGATTCGTCGGGAATGCCCGGACCGCGATCGAGCACGGCGATGACGGCGCGGCCATCGTCGCGTGTGGCGACTTCGATCTCCGCCGCGCCGGAATACTTGATCGCGTTATCGACGAGATTGCCCACGACGCGCTTCAACGCCTGCGGAGGCGCCATCAGCGCGCCGGCGATGTTCCCGCGCAAGGTCACCGATTGCCCGGCATCGAGATAGTCATCGACGATGCTCTCGAACAGCGCATCCGGATCGATGCGGCGCGGCGCTTCGTTCGTGCCGTGCAGCGTGCGCGCGTAGGTCACGCCTTCCTTCACGAGCGACTCCATTTCCTTCAGGTCCTGCTGAAGCTTCGCGCCGGCCGCCTCGTCGTCCATCACGTCCACGCGCAGACGCATGCGCGTGATCGGCGTCTGCAGGTCGTGCGTGATCGCCGCGAGAATCTGCATGCGCTGGGTCATGTAGGTCGAGACGCGGTCCTGCATCGCGTTGAACGCCTTCGCGGCGCGCGCGACTTCCTCCGGCCCGGATTCGGGCAGGCGCTCGGCCTTGAGATCGGGACCGAGCGTATCGGCGGCATTGGCGAGGCGTTTGAGCGGGCCCGTCGCGAGGCGCACCGCGAGCCAGCAGCACCCGCCGAGCACGATCAGTTGCAGCACCAGCACCAGCGGCAGCCAGCCGGACAGCGGCGTGCCGACCATCGGACGCATATCGATGGTGAGCGGCGAGCCGTCCGACAGCCGCAGATGCACCTGAAAGCGCTCCCTGTCGCCGGGCACGGCGTTGACCGTCAGCGGATAGCGCTTGCCGATGCCTTCGCCGATGGAGCGCGCAAAGCGCTCCGACAGCGCGGCATCCAGCGGCGCGCCCGTCTCGCCGGGTCCGAGAATGAACGTGTAGCTGCGGCGTGCGAGACGCGGCAGCCACGCCGCGCGCTCGTCCGGCGGCAGATGATCGAGCAGCGCGACCGAGCTCGCCACTTCGCGCTCGACGTAGCCCACCATCATGTGGGTCATCGAATCGTCGCGTTCGCGCATCGTCAGAAGGAACGAGAAGGTCTGCGCGAGCGCCAGTCCGACGACGAGAATCAGCGCGAGCCGCGCGAACAGCGTGCGCGGCCAGTGCAGCAGGGAAGCGGGCGTTACCGTGCTCATTGAGAAGACTCGATCGGTTTGACCTCGGCCGAAAACACATAGCCTTCGCTGCGCAGCGTCTTGATGTAGCGCGGCTCGCGGGCGGTGTCGCGCAGACGTTGGCGCAGTCGCGACACGAGCAGGTCGATGGAGCGGTCGAACGCATCGGCCTGGCGTCCTTGCGTCAGGTTCAGGAGTTGATCGCGCGTGAGCACGCGCTGCGCGTTGTCGAGAAACACGCGCAGCAGCCGGTATTCCGCGCCGGACAGCGCAACCATCGTGCCTTCGGCATCGAGCAGATGACGCGCGGTCGTGTCGAGGCGCCAATCGCCGAATGCGAGCATCGGCGCGGATTCGCTCACTTCCATTCCCGGCGGCAACATGCGCGTGCGGCGCAGCACCGAGCGGATGCGCGCGAGCAGTTCGCGCACGGCGAAGGGTTTCGGCAGGTAATCGTCGGCGCCCATTTCGAGACCGAGAATGCGATCCGCTTCCTCGTTGCGCGCGGTGAGCATCAGCACCGGCACGTCGCGGTACTTGCCCGCGCGCAGCTCGCGGCACAGCACGAGACCGTCTTCGCCGGGCAGCATCAGATCGAGCACGATCAGATCCGGCGCGCCTTGCTGCTCGAGCACGGCGCGCATCTGCCGGCCGTTCGCTGCGAGCGACACGCGCATGCCGTTCTTTTCGAGGTAGGTGGCGAGCAGTTCGCGAATGCCGCGATCGTCGTCGACGATCAATACGTGATCAGTGGTTTCCATCGATGGATCGTTGTCGTTGACGCTTGAGTTGCACCCGGCTCGGGCTGACCAGCAGACACTGAACCGGATGGGCCATTTCCGTCGCGATACCGCCTACGAGAAAGGCGAGAACCGCCAGCATGCGTTTCATTCGAAGCTCCCGCTGATAATGCGATGTCTGCGTTATAGCGCGCTTCGGCGGAAGTTTTGTATCGCAGTGTATCCCGCATGTCGCACGATACATAACATTGCGCAGCGCGCCTTTTTCCGACACAAGCGGGATACGCGCGAGCAGTCCAATGCGGTCATGCCGATGAGAACGTCGGCCTGCCGGGGCCAAAGGCTCATATCGAGCCACCCCGTTTTTTTACCGCATTCAGAGGACTTCGACATGCTCGCCGCCATCAAGAACGCTGCCGCGTGCGCCGGACTGGCCGCCTGCGCGGCCATCACGCCCGTGCACGCCGCCGCGCCCGCAAGCGCCAACACGCATTCCAACGCCGCGCCGGAATTCGCCGGCATCGACACATGGCTCAACAGCGCGCCGCTCACGCTCGCGCAGTTGCGCGGCAAGGTCGTGCTCGTCGATTTCTGGACCTTCGCGTGCGGCAACTGCGTCAATACGCTGCCGTCCGTGAAGTCGTGGCATCAGAAGTACGCGGACAAGGGGCTTGTCGTCATCGGCGTGCATACGCCCGAGTTTCCGTTCGAGCAGGACACGAACAATGTGAAGCGCGCGATCGAGCGCTTCGGCATCACGTATCCCGTCGCGCAGGACAACCGCTATGCGACCTGGGCCGCGTACGGCAATCAGTACTGGCCGGCGTTCTATCTGATCGACAAGCACGGGCAGGTGGCCTACACGCACGTCGGCGAGGGCGATTACGCGCAGACCGAAGCGGCGATCCAGAAGCTGCTGGCCGAACGCTAAGCCGGGTTTCGTATCGCAATGTATCTGGAACGTGCGCGATACAAAACATTGCACAAGACCCGCATCCCGGACACAAGCCAGATACCTGCGGGGCTTCAAATACACACAACGACGGCTCACGAGTGAAACGCAAGACGAACACCGCGAAGCCCGAGTGCCGTAACTCATACAACCGACCGATTGATCCGCCAAGGAGAAACACCATGAAATCCACGATCGTTGCTTTCGCTCTCGTCGCCAGCGCTGTTGCAGGTGTTGCTCATGCCGCCGTGCCGGCAAACCCGGTGAACGTGCAGAGCCAGCAAACCGTTGCGAGCCAGAACAACGCGGGCAAGACCCGCGCCGAAGTGAAGCGCGAACTGGTTCAGGCACAGCGCGACGGTCAGATCGCCGCGCTGCGCAGCCTGTATCAAGGTAGCTGATTCGTTATTACCAAATATCGACCGACATTACTCATAGAGACCCAATCATGATCAAGCAATTCGTCACCGCCGCAGTCATCGCCGTCAGCGCCGTCGCCACCGGTTCCGCCTTCGCCAGCAGCGGCTACGGCCCCGCGCCGCACTATGACCCGCTCGCAGGCGCGCCCGCCTCGCAACGCGGCGTGAGCGTGCAGACCATCGCCAATGAAAGCGCCGCAATGCCGATGCAGGCGTACGGCGGCATGACCGACACGATCTCGCAATCGGGCACGCGCGGCACGTCGACGAACGACGTGGCCAGACTCTTCGCGCATCACTAAGCCAATCAACTTTTGAACACACAGAGGAACGCATCATGACCCAGATCGACACCGTCCTGTACACCGGCAAAACCCGCGTCGTCGGAGGCCGCGAAGGCCATGCGAAGAGCACCGATGGCCGTCTCGACGTGAAACTCTCGCCGCCTGGATCGACGGGCGCGGGCACCAATCCCGAGCAGATGCTCGCCGCGGGCTGGTCCGCGTGTTTCATCGGCGCGATGGGCAAGGCCGCCGCGAAACTGAAGGTCCGCCTGCCCGCCGACACCGCTGTCGATGCGGAAGTGGACCTCGGCATGGCGGGCGAAGCGTACCTGCTGCGCGCGCGCCTGAACGTGAGCCTGCCGGGCATCGAGCGCGCGGTGGCCGAGGAAATCGCCAACCTGGCGCATCAGACCTGCCCGTACTCGAAGGCGCTGAAGAGCAACATCGACGTGACGATCACGGTGGTCTGACGCGTTTCACCGGCGCGCTTAGGCGATTGGGTCCGGTAGACTTGGCGCTTCATCGATCAAGCGAAGCACCGAGCCGACATGGACCGAATCGACGCGATGAAGGTTTTCATCGCCACGCTGGACGAGGGCAGTCTGGCGGGCGCGGGGCGGCGGCTCGGCCGCTCGCCCGCCGCCGTGAGCCGGGCGATCGCCTTTCTCGAAGAGCACACCGGCACCGCGCTGCTCCATCGCACGACGCGCACCATCAAGCTGTCCGAAGCCGGCGAACGTTACGCCGCCGCGTGCCGCCGCATCCTCATCGATCTCGAAGAAGCCGACTTGCTGATCGCGCACGAGCGTTCCGCGCCGCGCGGCCTGCTGACGATCACCGCGCCTGTCGCCGCGGGCGAAGACTTCCTGCGTCCGATGCTCGACGATTTCATCGCGCGCTTTCCCGCCGTTTCCGTGCGCCTGCAAATGCTCGACCGGCCCGTGAGCCTGATCGACGAAGGCATCGATGTGGCGCTGCGCATCGCGCATCTGTCGGACTCGACGCTGATCGCGATTCCCGTGGGCGAAGTGCGGCGCGTCGTGGCCGCGTCGCCGCGCTATCTCGCGAAGCATCCGCGCATCGGACAGCCTGCCGATCTCGCGCAGCATCAGATCATCTCGATGACGCACTTCGGCCTCGATTCGTGGAGCTTTCCGACTTCGGGCGGCTCGACGATTCCGCAAGTCGTGCAGTTCGCGCCGCGCTTCATCGTCAACACGGTGCGGGCGGCCGTGGCATCCGCCGTCGACGGGCACGGGCTCACGCGGCTCTTTTCGTATCACGTCGCGAAGGAAGTGAAGGACAAGACGCTGCAGATCGTGCTGCCGGACAGCGAACATGCGCCGTTGCCGGTGCATCTGCTGACGCCGCACGGAAGGCTTTCGGTGCCGAAGGTGCGGGCGTTCGTCGATTTCGCGACCCCGCGTCTGCGGCGTCACTTCAAGCAATCGCAACTCGATTCAACCGCATAACGGAAGATTATCTTCCGATCGGCGTCGATTCTCTCTTGATGCGATCGAATATAGACTGGCCTTCATGAAAGGGCGCGCAGAGCGCGCCCGAAGCCGTAGTGGAGGCACTATGCGATACGCAGTCTTGAACCAGCCGGAACGCGGGTCGTTCCAGCTTTGGCGTGGCGTGCTGGCCGGCGCCAGCGCGAGTCTGATCGGCATCGGGCTTGCACGGTTTGCCTATACGCCGCTCCTGCCGGCGATCATCGGCGCGCACTGGTTTCCCGCATCGACGGCGGCGTATCTCGGCGCGGCCAATCTCGGCGGCTATCTCGCGGGCGCGCTCGCGGCGGGCTGGCTCGCGCGCCACGCACGCGCCGCGACAGTCCTGCGCGCGATGATGGTGCTCGCCACCATCGCGTTCGTCGCGTGCGCGTTTCCCGTTTCGTTTCTGTGGTTCTTCGTGTGGCGGTTCCTGTCGGGCATTTCCGGCGGCGCGTTAATGGTGCTCGCCGCGCCGACGATCATCGCGCATGTTGCGCCGTCGCGTCGCGGATTCGCGAGCGGCGCGATTTTCACCGGCATCGGGCTCGGCATCGCTGCGTCGGGGACGATCGTGCCGCTGCTGCTTCGGCAAGGCCTCACGCAGACCTGGCTCGGGCTCGCGGTAGTGTCGTCGTTGCTGACGATCGTCGCGTGGCACGGATGGCCGTCGCAGGATGCGCCCGCGCCTGCGCAAGAGACGCCACACAGGCACGCGAAGGCGCCGTCGCCGCCCGCGTTGCGCGCGTTGTTCGTCGAGTACGCGCTCAATGCGGTCGGTCTCGTGCCGCACATGATTTTTCTCGTCGATTTCGTCGCGCGCGGTCTCGGCAAAGGTGTCGATGCGGGCGCGGAATTCTGGGTGCTCTACGGACTCGGCGCGATCGCCGGTCCGCTCCTCGCAGGACATCTCGCCGATCGCGCCGGCTTCGGGCCTGCATTGCGCGTCGCGTATCTGCTTCAGCTCGTGGCGGTCGCATTGCCCGCGGTGTCGTCGAATTCGGGCTTGCTGATGATGTCGAGCGTGCTGGTCGGCGCGTTCACGCCGGGCATCGTGCCGCTCGTGCTCGGACGCGTGAACGAACTGCTCGGACATCATCCGGCCGCGCAGAAGGGCGCGTGGCGCACCGCGACCACGGGATTCGCCGTGCTCCAGGCGCTCGCGGCTTACGGTCTTTCGTTTCTGTTTTCGAACAGCGGCGGCGATTACCGCTTGTTGTTCGTGATCGGCGCGCTCGCGCTTGCCGTTGCGCTTGCCATCGATCTGCTTACCGCGTTGAGGTCGAAATGAGCCAGGTTGTTTCAGCATCCATCCCGCTCGGCTATGCCGAACGCAACGGACAGTACTGGCGGCGCAATCTCGCCGTCTGCGTGTTCGGTTCGTTCACGACGCTCGTGAGTCTCAGCATGCTGCTGCCGTTTCTGCCGCTGTATGTGCGGCAACTCGGCGTGGAGTCGCAGTCGGCGGTGATCGAATGGTCGGGCGTCGCGTTCAGCGCGACGTTCCTCGGCACCGCAGTCACCGCGCCGATCTGGGGGCGTCTCGCCGATCGCTACGGCCGCAAGCCGATGCTCGTGCGCGCGGCGGTCGGCATGGCCATCGTGATGTCGCTGATCGGCGTCGCGCATTCGGTGCATCAACTGGTCGCGCTGCGTCTGCTCGCGGGGCTGATCGGCGGGTACGCGTCGGCATCGACGGTGATGATCGGCACGCAGGCGCCGCGCGAACGGGCCGGCTGGGCGCTCGGCATATTGTCGACGGGCGCGCTCGCGGGCAATCTCGCCGGGCCGCTGATCGGCGGCATGTTGCCGGGACTGATCGGCATTCGCGGAACCTTCTTCGCGGGCGCGGGGATGATCGCGGTGGCCGCGCTCGCGACGATCTTTCTGGTGAAGGAGGACTTTCATCCGGACGATGCGAAAAAGCGCGCGTCGCACACGGATTCGACGCACGCGCATCGCACGAATTACGTCGTGGTCGCCGCGCTGCTCATGACCGCGATGATGGTGCTGCTCGCGAACATGTCGATCGAACCGATCATCACCGTCTACATCGGCGGGCTCGGCGTGAAGGCCGATAACGTGGCGCGCATCGCGGGCGTCGTCATGGCGTGCTCGGCGCTCGGCAGCATGCTGACCGCGGCGCGGCTCGGCGCGCTGGCGGACCGCATCGGAAGCTGGAACGTGATCGTCGGGTGCCTCGTGCTGACCGGCATCGCGATGATTCCGCAGGCGTTCGTGCACCAGTGGTGGCAGCTCGCCGCATTGCGCATGCTGATGGGCATGACGCTCGCCGGCTTGCTGCCTTCCATCGCGAAGCTCGCGCGCAGCGCCGTCAGCGAAAACAGCAGCGGACAGATGCTCGGTTATCTGCAATCGGCGCAGTTCAGCGGGCAGGTCGTCGGGCCGCTGATCGGCGGGCAGATCGGCGTGTGGCTCGGTTTGCACTCGGTGTTCTTCGTGACGGGAAGCCTGCTGATTGCGTGCGCGGGACTCGCGCACTGGGCGCGCACGCGTTAGCCCGCGTTGCGCGGTTTAAGTTTCACTTAAGCCGCGCAACTTACGGTAGCGGACTCTTTTGCCTGTCGCTGCCCCATGCCGCCGCCACTCTTTTCGATGACGCGCATCTGATCGCGTCATGCTCAAAGTCCATCTCTTCTTCATCGTCTTCATTGTCGCGAGTCTCGTGCCGCTCATCGCGCACGCGAAACGCGTCGTTGCAGCCGAACCGGTGTTGCAGGCGCGCGCCGCGATCGCCGTCGATCTCTCCACCGGACGCACGCTCTACGCGAAGCACGCTGACGCGCGCGTGCCGATCGCATCGCTCACCAAGCTTCTCACCGCGATGGTCGTGCTCGACTCGAAACGCTCGCTGCTCAAACCCGCGCGCATCACCGATGCCGATGTCGATCGCCTCAAGTGGTCGCGCTCGCGCCTGCCCGTCGGCTCGCTTCTGTTGCGCAAGACGATGCTGCATATCGCGCTGATGTCGTCGGAGAATCGCGCCGCCTTCGCGTTGAGCCGCGATTATCCCGGCGGCCGCGCGGGCTTCGTGCATGCGATGAACCGCACCGCGAAGCGCCTGCATATGAATCGCAGCCATTTCGTCGATCCGACCGGTCTCTCGCCGCACAACGTATCGACCGCGCGCGATCTCACGAAGCTCGCGCGCGCGGCGTATCGCTATCCGACGATTCGCGAATACGCGACTTCACATCACAAGCTCGTGCTCGGCGGCGCGGGGCCGCTGATGTATCGCAATACCGATCCGCTGGTCTATCGCGCGGCGTGGGACGTGGGATTGCAGAAGACGGGTTTCACGAACGAGGCGGGGCATTGCCTCATCGTCGTCGCGCAGGTGCATGGGCGGCCGACGCTCTTCGTGATTCTCGGCGCGCCGGGCGAGCACGCGCACTTTCAGGATGCGGTGAAGCTGCGGAGTTGGTTGTTGAAGCGATAAGTCATGCACGCATGCCCGCAAGCGATGCTTCGTCAACAGGCCGATCATCGATAGGAAAATGCAGCAGCGCCGCGACGAGACCCGCGACGGCCGTCGCACCCCAGATCAGCGAGTACGAACCGGTCGTGTCGAACACATAGCCGCCGAGCCACGCGCCGAGAAACGATCCAAGCTGATGGCTGAGAAACACGACGCCGAACAACGTGCCCAGATGCCGCGTGCCGAATACCTTCGCGATGAGCCCGTTGGTGAGCGGCACCGTGCCGAGCCACGTCAGCCCCATGACGGCGGCGAAGATGACGACGGATACGCTCGTCGTCGGCAGCAGCACGAAGAGGGCAATCGTGCCGCCGCGAATCAGATAGAGCCACGCGAGCACGTGATGCTGCCGCCAGCGTCCGCCGAGCCATCCGCATCCCCAGCTGCCGATCATGTTGAAGAGGCCGATCAGCGCGAGCGCCGTCGCGCCGAGCCCGACCGGCATGTGGCAGAGCATCAGATAACCCGGCAGATGTGTCGCGATGAACGCGAGCTGAAAACCGCATGTGAAAAAGCCGAGCGTCAGGAGCCGGTAGCCGCGATGACGCGACGCATACGCGAGCGTCTCGCGCAGCGGCATCGCGTGTGTTTCATTTGATGCCGCCACCGCCGCCGATGCCTTGCTCCGGCGGCTCGCGCGGTCGAGCACGATGCCCAAGGGCGCCGCGAGCAGCAACACGAAGGCAAGGGCATAGAGCGACGCCGCCACGCCCGCATGCACGCGCACTTCCTGCGCGAACGGCACCATCAGCACTTGTCCGAGCGAGCCGCCCGCGCTGGCGAGACCCATCGCGACGCTGCGCGTTTGCGGCGACGCGACGCGTCCGACCGTCGCGAGCACGACACCGAAGCTCGTGCAACTGATGCCAATGCCGACGAGCAACCCGAGGCCTATCACGAGCATCCAGCCGGAAGTCGCGGCGGCCGCGAGCGCGAGGCCCGCCGCGAACGTGGCCGCGCCCATCGCGACGACGGGCGCGGCGCCGTACCGGTCGGCGGCGGCGCCTGCGAACGGCTGCGCGAAGCCCCAGACGAGATTGTGCAGTGCGATCGCGAAGGCGATCAGTGTGACGGGCAGACCGCGATCGAAGGAAAACGGCCCGATGAAAAGCCCGAAAGTCTGACGCACGCCCATCGCGGCGCTCAGGATCAGCGCGGCCGCGCCGATGAGCGCCCACGCCGTTGCGCGGTTCGTGCCGGTAGTGCTCGATAGTGACGACATGGCGCTATTCCTCCTTGCGGCCATCCTCGCAGGCGAACGTCCGTGCTGACAAACGAAAAGTTTTCGCTGACGGATGAGCGCAGTTCAACCGCGACGCTTCGCTTCGTCGCCGTCGTTGCCGACGAACTCTTTCGCCTGCGCGATCAGCCAGTCGCGGAACGCGACGAGATCCGCGCGGGCGCTCGCTTGCGGCGTCTCGCAGAGCCAGTACGCGGTCTGCGTCTCGACGCTCGTCGCGGACGCTTCAACGAGCGTGCCCGCGACCAGTTCGCGATCGACGAGCGGACGCCGGCCGATGACGACGCCGAGCCCGGCCGCGGCGGCATCGAACGCGAGCTGCACGGTATCGAAACGCAGGCCGCCCTGGAGATCGAGGCCGTCGATGCCCGCGCCGTCCATCCACGCCTGCCAGTCCTGGCTCGCGGTATCGACGTGGATGAGCGCGGCGCGCGCGAGATCGGGGATGCCGTCGGCGCCCGTCAGCCCGGCGCGATACGCCGGACTGCACAGGGGCACGAGGCGCTCGCCGAAGAGACGTTGCCACGACGCGCCATCCACCGGGCCGCGCGAGAGGCGCAGGCCGAAATCGAAGCCATCGACGGGAAAGCCCGCCTGACGGCGCGAGGTGTCGATGGTCACGTCGATGTTGGGCCAGCGCGCGCGGAAATCCGGCAGGCGCGGGACGAGCCAGCGAGCGGCGAGCGTGGGCGCGCAGGTCACGGCGATGGCGCGGCGCGTGCGTTTGCCGGGCAGCGTCTGCGTGCCGATCGCGATGAGCGAAACGCTTCGGCGATGTACGGCAGATAGTGCTCGGCCGCCGCGCTCAGCGAAAGCCCGCGCGGCTCGCGCACGAAAAGCTCGACGCCGAGCACCTTCTCCAGCGCGCCGATGCCGTGGCTCACCGCGCCGGGCGTCACGTTGAGTTCGGCGGCGGCGAGCTTGAAACTGCGATGGCGCGCGGCGGCTTCGAAGAGACGCAGGGCGTTGAGCGGCGGAAGGCGCTGGGGCATGTTGGCGTGTCGGATCGACGAGGTGTGCGTCTATATTGCCATCGTCGCGGGAGGGGCTGTCAGCGGGCCGGCCGACGCCGCGCCTTCCACCAGGCGAGCGAGCGCCGCGCCATGAGCCCGAACGGCGGATTGGCGAACAGCACCGCCGCGCCCAGCGCGATGGCGCCGCACACGAGAAACGTGCCGCGATAGCCGAGCGCCGCCACGAGCGCGCCGGACAACACGCCGGAAAGAATCGAGCCGACGCGCGATGCGTTGAAGAACAGCGCCGTCGCCGCGCCCGGCGTGCGGGGCATGAGGTCCTGCATATAGGTCATGCCGAGACACGAAATCACCGACACGACGAACGCGTTGAACGCCTGCATCGGGATCAGGAACTGGACGCTCTGCGATGCCGCGACCGCGATGAAGTAGATCGTGTGCACGGCCGCCGACGACGCGAGCCAGCGCTGCTTGTCGAGGCGCGAGCCGCGTGCGCCGAGCGCGAGCATCATCGGAATTTCGAGGAGCGCGCCGAGCCCGAGCATGACGGACACGTCGATGCGCGAGCCATGCATGCCGTGCACGACGTAAAGCGGCAGCACGATCATGGTCGCGCTCGCCGCAAGTCCGATGAGCGTCATCGCGACCGTGGCGCGCCATATCTCCGCGCGCGAGTGCGACACGCCGGCGTGCGGCGGCACGAGTTCATCGGTGTCGGGCGCGGTCACTTCGAGCAGCGATGACGGATCGCCTGCATAGTGCGCGGGCGCGCTGTGCGGGTCGCCCTTGGGCGAATCGTGCATGCGCCAGACGATCGCGCCGCACGCGATGAAACACGCAGCCGCGAACAGGAACAGGCCGTAGAAACCAGCCGCGGCCAGCACCAGCGCGCCGACGGAAGGCCCGAATACCCATGCCATCGAGAGCACGGTTCTCAGCGTCGCGAGTGCGAGGGCCCGCTCGGCGGCGTCATCGACGGGCAGGGCGGCGCGCGCAAAGGAGAACACGAGCGACATGGCCGAGCCGCCCGCGCCGAGAAACACGACGCCGATCGCCACCAGCGCGGCGTAATTGCGCACCAGACACAGCAGCAAAAAGCCGAGCGACGACGCGATGAGCGCCGCCAGCAGCAATTCCCGATGATGACCGTGCCTGTCGGACCATTTGCCGGCGAAAGCGCTCGCCACGACACCGCTCGCGGCGATGACCGTCATGAAGACGCCGAGCCGCAACGGACTCATGTCCGCCTGCTCGACGCTGAACAAGGACAGATACGGCGCGGTGAACGACATCGCGACACCGAGCATCAGCGTCGCGCCGGAGAGCGGCAGAAAGAACGGGATCCGTGTGAGACTGAGCAGGCGTGTATTCATCGGGGACGTGGGGCGGCATGTGCGATTCAGGCGCGAAAGTGCGAGTTGCGACGCGCGCCGGTCTGCGGGCAGTTTGCCACCACGATCCCGATAATGTGTGGCAATCGGTCGATCATGGATGACCGCTCGCTAATCTCAGCCGACCTGCTGAATGGCAGCAACTTTCACATCCGCTTTCGAATTCCCTCGCACTGACAGCCGACTCCACGCGGCATGCGCCGAATATCAGGCAACGGCGCGGGCCCGTATTACCTCCGTCGTCGGCACGTCGCTGCGTTCGCGCGAGAGCGTGAAGTCGAAATCGATCAGCGCGAAGTTGCCATGCACGCCGTACCGCTCGCCTTCCGCGCCTTCGGCCTTCCTCAGTTCCGGCACGAGTCCTTCGCGCGTGGCGAACGCGAAGTCGTCCCACAGATACGGATCGCCTTCGATGTTGATCTGCGTCGTGAGCTTGCGATAACCCGGCGACGAGACGAAGAAGTGAATATGCGCGGGCCGGTGACCGTGCCTGCCGAGCCGATCGAGAAGTTGCTCCGTCTTGCCGCCCGGCGGCACGCTGTAGCCCACCGGAACGACGCTGCGAAAACTATAGCCGCCTTGCGAGTCCGTCCGGATCGAGCCGCGCAGGTTGAACGCGGGCTGTGAGTTGTCGAAGTGCGAGTAATTTCCCAGATGGTTCGCATGCCACACTTCGACCAGCGCGTTCGCGAGCGGCTTGCCGTCGTCGCCGAGCACGAAGCCGCGCATCACGAGCGTCTGACCGGGATCGTTGCCGTCATCGATACGCGCATGGCCTTGCGACTCCGGCGCACCGGCCACATACAACGGCCCTTCGATCGTGCGCGGCGTGCCGCCTTCGAGGCCCGCTTTCTGTTCCGCTTCATCGAGTCGCAGATCGAGAAAATGCTCGAACCCGAGTCCCGCGGCAATCAGGCCGAACTCGCCGCGCTGGCCCGTCTCGGTCAGGAAATTGAGCGCGGTCCAGAATTCATCGGGCGTGACGTCGAGATCCTCGATCGTATGAAACAGATCCCGCACGATGCGGTTCACGATCGCCTTCGTGCGCGGATTGCCTTCGCTCGTCGCGCTGTCGTTGATCTTTTGCAGGAGCGTGTCGATCGTATCGTGGTTCATGGCGTGTCTCCATTGGTCTTCAGATCGATTTGAACAAGGGGCTCTTCGCAAGCGCATCGGCGCCGTCCGCGCTGGTGAGGAACTTTTCCGTGTAGATGTCGCGCTCGAAAAGCTGGCCTTGCATCAGCGTGCGGATCGCGGCTTCGATCATCACGGGTGGGCCGCACAGATACGCCTTGTGTCCGCGGAACACACCGTCGAAATGCGCTTTCGCTGCGTCGTGCACGAAACCGCGAAAGCCTTCCCAGGACGAGTCCGCCGCTTCGTCGGAGAGCGCCGGCACATACGTGAAGTTCGCGTGCGCGCTTGCGAGCTGCAGAAAAAGCTCGTGGTAGTAAAGCTCGGCGCGATTGCGCGCGCCGTACACGAGCGTGATCCGCCGCGCGTCGTTCTCTTCGAGCAGATCGATCAGCATCGACTTCGGGCTCGACAGTCCCGAGCCGCCCGCGATCAGGATCACCGGTTGCGGGTCCGACTTGCGCACGAAGAATCGCCCATAAGGACCGCTGAAGCGGATCTCGTCGCCGGACCTGATTTCTTCGTGCAGATAACCCGTGCCCTTGCCGCCGGGCACGCGCCGCACATTCAGTTCGATGACCGTGCGCGACGTCGGCTTGTCCGCGAGCGAGAACGCACGCGGCATGTCCTCGCCGGGGATATGCACGTTCACGTACTGCCCCGCCTGAAACTCGATGCCATCGCCGTCCAGTTCGACGAAAATGCCCTTGATCGTCGGTGTGAGATCGATCATCTGCTTCACGCGGCCGGTGTAGTCGCGCACGGGGAAGTGGCGCGCGTCCTCGTCTTCGTCGATGTCCGCCTCGATCGTCAGGTCCGATTGCGCCGTCGCGCAGCACGCGAGGCACTTCTGCTCGTCGCGCTCGAAGTCCATCAGCGCGAACGGCGATGCATGTCCGTGCTCGATCTCGCCGTCCAGCACCTGCACCTTGCACGTCGCGCACAGGCCGTGACAGCAGGCGTGCGGCAGCCACACGCCGGCGCGCATGCACGCATCGAGGATGGTCTGCTCCTCCTCGATCTCGATCGTCTGCCCGATCGGCTCGATGGTCAGTTGGTAGCTCATCATCGTCTCCGTTCTAGCTGCACGATCCGCCGATGCCCGTCAGACCCGGCGTGCGAAAGCGAATGACCGCCTTGTGACCGAGTCCGTTTTCGCCGATGCTCCTGTCGAAATCGGGCGTGAACGCCTCGCCGGACCTGAACCATTCGATGGCCCGAACATCGACCTTTTGCCAGTCCGGATGCGAGGAATACATTGCCGGAAGCACTTCGTCGATGAGCGCCCTGAACGGCGTCGCCGCTTCGACGGGAATGCAGTGCGGCGCGCAGAACATCAGATGATCCTCCCAGCCGACGAAGAGCAATTGCTTGCCGCGATAGTTCTCGACGCGGTCCCTGATCTCGCCCGTATAGCCTTCCTTCAGCGCGATGACTGACATGATTCGTCTCCTGTGTGGTGTCTTTACGCGGCGTCGCGATGTGCCTCGGGCGCTTCTTCGCCGCCGTGGCTCGGCTTGCCGGTCCAGCGCAGCCAGTTCCTGCGGTCGGGCGAGTCCTCGAACTCGTGGCCGTCCTCGCCCACGTTGATGTGGTAGTAGCGCAGCACTTCGAGCATCGGATCGAAGCCGGGCGCGCCTGGGTCGGCGTCTTCGGCGAAGCAGTTGCCCTGATAGATCTGCTGCACCGGCATCCATGCCTGCACGTACTTCTCCGGCTCGTTGTCGAAGATGTCCTTGCAGCCGTCCGAGCAGAAGTGAAACTTGTTGCCGAGGTAATCGCTCTCGCGGTAGCAGATCTTCGTCGGGTCGTCGGGCTCGGTGAACGCCATCGGAATCTGGCAGGTCTGACACAGCATCGGCAGGGTCATGTTGTAGAAGCGTCTGCCCGCCTGTTGCTCTTCGCGCCAGTGTTCGAGGCGCGGGCGATAGAGCCGGTCGAAGGTGTCCGGATATTTTTCCGCGAGCCACTGCATCTCGTCTTCGGACGGAATCCACGTATGCATCGCGGCGGCGTGCGTGTAGTTGTAGAAGATGCCCCACGCCTCGTGCGAGAGACGGTCCTTCTCCTTCATCGCCACGTCGTGATACTTCGGCATGCGGATGCCGTAGCGTTCGAGATCGTGAAAGAGGGCGCCGCCGTTCTTCTCGAAGTAGGTTTCCCACGCCTCCTGCCACGACATGATGCGCTTGGGGAGCATGTAGTCCATCATCATCGCGACCAGCGTGAGCAGGCGATAGCCGCGCCAGAACCACTTGTCGATCCACTTCTGGATGATCGGCACATTGCCCGGGTCCTGCTCCAGCAGGAACTTCACGACTTCGAGACCGAGCGTCATGTGGCGCGATTCGTCGGACTGTGCGGAGAAGCCGAAGGTGACCGTCGCCATGTCGCCGTTGAAGGCCGCGCCGGACATGAACGGCATGAAGAGCAGGTTCGTCAGCACGTATTCGAACGAGAACGAGATGGCGGTCACGAACTCGAACGGACCGGCGCTCATCGCATCCTCGAAGTACGACTTCGGCACCGACAGATACCACACGCGATCATGCATGTGCCTGAAGTCGTGAAAGCCGTTGAAGTACTTGTTGTAGTGGCTGATCGTATGCACCTGCGTCTGCGCATGACGCAACTCGTCGACTGCCTGCATCTGGCACGCGATGCGCGCGCCCGCGCCGCGGAAGTTGCGCCCCGCGAGCGCGAAGCCGCGATGCGCCGCGTATTCGAGCGGGCTCACGCCGGTCAGAAAGAGCTTGAGCGCGTTGATATAGCGCGGGTCCGTGACGTTGAACTGGCCGTTGTTCTGCTGGAAGGCGTCGATGATCGCGTACAGCTTGCGTTCCTTCTCGCCCTGATACTTCCAGTAGGCGTCCATCGTGAGGCGGAACGGGTCTTCCCACTTGTCCCAGTCGTGCACCTTGATGCCTTCGAAGCGGTCATAGGGAAAGACCTCGTCCATCGGCTGATAGGTGGTCTCCCAGCCGAGGCCGCGTGTGAGCATCGCGTAGTTTTCCTTGATGCTCAGCTTCTTCGGCGCAGATTGTGGTGTGCTCATTTGCTTGACTCCCTTATGTTGCCGCTCAGGCTTTCCATTCGAGGATGAATTCGTCGTCGGTTTCGTCGATGTTGCCGCCGAGCGAAATCAGGTTCAGTTGCAGTTCGCGCAGGTCGAAGTCGCGGCCGATCAGCGCTTCGATCGATTCGCGCCGGATGACGAGCCTGCCGACGGCATCGATCTTGACCATCGCCGGAAACGCGTTGACGACCGCATGCGGGTTGTCCGCCTGAATCGCCTCGATGATCGGCCGCGAATCGTCGTTCGCCTGGAACGCGATGAATACGGAATCAGCCATGACTCACCTCCACGCCCTGTTTCGCGATGCGCGCATCGAACGCCTGTGCGATGGCTTCGAGCGCGTGATGCGCGTCGTCGTCCAGCGCTGCGATCGCGAACGGCTTCAGTGCCTCGATCACCGCGGCGCGCCACTTCGCGATCCATTGCCCGAGCAATGCCGCATTGGCGGGCGACTCCGCGGCCGCGGTCTTGATGGTCGCGTCGACCCAGCGGCTCGTTTCATCGAACCAGCTGCTCGCGAACTCGTTGAGCATGCCGAGCCCCGGACCGTGCAGACGCGTGATGCGCTCGTCGATGTGGCGGTACACGAGCGGATACAGCAGGCCGTCCATCACGACGTTCTGCGCGACGAAGGTCTCGAACCAGTCCCGCACGACCATCGTGTCCTCCACGACGCGCCGCAGTCCCTGCCACATCGGATCGTCGAGCCAGCGCGCCTTGCCTTCGACGAGCGTCGTGCCCTGATTGCCGTCCAGCGCGAGCCCGATGCGCGACAGGTATTGCGCGATGCCGAGCCGGTCCATGCAATGGAACATCGTCGCCTGCGTGATGGCCGTGCCCCAGCCGTAGCCCGTCACGAAGCAGTTGTTCGTGTTGGCCGCCCATTCGACGTGGCGTAGCGGCACCATGAGCGACGCGATGTGCGCCTTCGCCTCGTCGGAGAGATCGGAAAGAAGACGCCGCCTCGCGACGAACTCGAAGTTCTTCTCCATCGCTTCCTGCTGCCTTGACCGGGCGATGGTGTACGCACCGTAGTAGTACTGACGCGGGTCCTTGAACGCATACCAGTCGTTCATCACGATGGCCGTGCGGCCTTTGTCGTAGAGCTCGAACTCCGGCTGCCACAGCGGACGATAGTGAAAGTTGACCTCGGGTTGCAGGTCGAAAGTCGCTTCCTGATAGCGCGACGCGGGCTTGTCCGCGCCGAGCCGCCGCGCGACGTGCGAGAAAGTCTGCCGTACCTGCTCGACGGCCGACGTCTTGATGTCGATCTGCATTCCTCACTCCTCTGGTTTGACTTCGTGGGGGATCATTCGGAGAGTCCGGGCTGGCCGTAGCGCCACTTCGCCTGATCGATGTCGAGCTGCGCGCCTTCGTCGCGCGTCAGATAGGTCACGCGATTCGCGCGGCAGAACGACTGAAATTCGCGCAGCGGCATCACGAGCTCGACGCTCAGTTCAGGATCGCCGATCGAAAAGTCGAACTCGACGAAGCCGTCGTCCCTCTGCTCCCTGAAGCGCACATAGCGCCGGGTGATGTCGAACGCGCGCGGAGGCCGCGCATAAGCGGGCAGTGACATCGCTGTCTCCTTGGTTTTCGTCTACGTGGCCGGCCTTTCATCGATGATTTGATCGGGAACCGGCGTGCGCACCCTATAAGGCAACACGTGTGCCAATCGTGGAATGCAGACGGAGCAATGGCGTCGTCGCGCGACGGCGCGAGCCTTGTGCGGCGGGCGCGCGAGGCATCGAAGCCTTTTCCGATGCGCGCTTTCCTGCCCGTCGGCGCACTTTCCCGAGTCGATCAAATGCTCGAAACGCGCGTGATTGGCTGCGTGGCGGGTTCATCAAATCCGTATCAGGGAACGCCCCGATAGCGCCGCTGCCGCCGTCCGCGAACCGGGTGGCAGAGCATTGCGCGCCACACGCACATCGCCTATCGTGGTGCCATGAAAACGAGCAGACAGCAGGAGACAACCGCAATGCCACGCCGCGAGAAAGCGTCTGTGAATGCGCAGGACGGCATGTCGATGGTCGCGCCCAAGGGCGCCCCGGTCGATAGCCTTCGCTATCCCGACATCGCCGATCTGATGTCGCGGCTGCACTTCTCTCCCGGCGACGGCCGCATCTGGCTCGACGAACAGCGCATGCTGCTCGTGCATACCGGCGCGATGGGCTCGATGCGCCGCGAACTGATCGAGAGCCTCGGGATCGATGCCGCGCGCGGCCTGCTCACGCGCATGGGCTACAACTCCGGCGCACGCGATGCCGAACTCGCGCGCCGCGTGCGCCCGGAGAACAGCATCACCGAGATGTTCGCGGTCGGGCCGCAGTTGCACATGCTCGAAGGCATGACGGTGGTGGAGCCGGTGCGCCTCGAAATCGACGTCGAGCGCGGCCAGTACTACGGCGAATTCATCTGGAAGAACTGCGCGGAAGACGAGGAGCACGTGCGCATCTACGGCATCGGCGCGGAGCCGGTTTGCTGGACACAGCTCGGCTACGCGGCGGGCTACACGAGCGTGTTCATGGGTCGCCCGATTCTCTATCGCGAAGTGGAATGCCGCGCGCTCGGGCAGGCGCATTGCCGAATCATCGGCAAGCCGGTGGAGGAGTGGGGCGAGGAAGCCGCCGACGATCTGCGCTTCATGCAGGCGCAGGCCTTCACGCAGGGGCTATCGGCGAACAGCGCGGGCGGTCAGGGCGCGTTCGGCGACGAGAACATGGTCGGCGCTTCGCCCGGATTCAACGCGGTGTGCCACATGATCAGGCGCGTCGCGGGCACGCGCGCCACCGTGCTGTTCCTCGGCGAGAGCGGCGTCGGCAAGGAAGTGTGCGCGCGCACCTTGCACAGGATCAGCAAGCGCAGTGAAGGCCCGTTCGTCGCCGTGAACTGCGCCGCGATTCCCGAAGCGCTCGTCGAATCGGAGCTCTTCGGCGTCGACAAGGGCGGCTTTACCGATGCCACGCAAAGCCGCCCCGGACGCTTCGAACGCGCGCATGGCGGCACGCTGTTTCTCGACGAGATCGGCATTCTCAGCATGACCGCGCAAGGCAAGCTGCTGCGCGCGTTGCAGGAAGGCGAGATCGAGCGCGTGGGCGGCACCGAGACGCGGCGCGTGGACGTGCGCGTGGTCGCCGCGACCAATCTCGACCTGCGCGACGAGATTCGCGCGGGGCGCTTCCGCGAAGATCTGTATTTTCGTCTGAACGTGTTTCCGATTCGCGTGCCGTCACTGCGCGAGCGGCGCGAGGACCTGCCCGTGCTGCTCAATCACATGCTGCGCAAGTATCGCGAGCGGCACGAGCGCAACGTCACCGGCTTCACGCCGCGCGCGCTCGATGCGCTCCTGAACTATGGCTGGCCGGGCAATATCCGCGAGCTGGAAAACATCGTGGAGCGGGGCGTGATCCTCGCGAACCATGACGGCGCGATCGATATCGGCCATCTCTTCACGAGCGGCGAGAGCATCGAGACCGGGACATTCGGTATCGGCGACGATGGCTCGCTGACGGCTTCGCGTTCCTTGCTCGCGCAAGCGGGCGAAACGGCTGGCGACGAAGTCGATCGCGTCACGCGCAAGGTGAATAGTCTGTTGCTGGGAATCGGCGGGGACGTCGAGCCCACGTCGCTCGATGACATTGAAACCGCGTTGCTGAAAAGCGCGGTGCAGCGGGCGGACGGCAACCTCTCGGCGGCGGCTCGTACGCTCGGCATCACGCGGCCGCAACTCGTTTATCGCCTGAAGAGCCGGGGATTGCGTCTTTGAAGACACGCGCCTCTCAATGACGCAGTTCCTCGGTTCCTTTGCCCGTCCAGCGTTTGAGCGCGCGGCGGAAATTCGCGGCATCGCTGAAGCCGAGCAGCATCGCGACGTCCTCGGTGCTCATCTTCGTCGTTTTCAGATATTCGAGCGCGAGCGAGCGTTTGACGTCATCCACAATCGCCTGAAACGACGAGCCTTCTTCGTCCAGTCGACGCCTCAGGGTGCGTGAGGTGAGATGCATCGACCTGGCAACGGTCTCCATGTCGGGAAACGATCCGGGCGTGGCCATCAGGCATTGATACACCTCGCCCGAGACGCCGCTCGATGTCTTCGCCTGTCCGATCAGACGATCGCAAGTCTCTTGCAGCAATGTCGTCGTGAGCGGGTGGGCGAGTTGGGGCTTCCGGTCGAGAATGGCGCTGTCGTAGATCAGTTCGCATTGATCCTGATCGAAGAGACATTCGCAGCCGAGATAGTCCGGGTAGATGGCCGCGTGCGCGGGCGCGGGATACGAGAAGCACGCTTTCATCGGCGGGCAGACACCGCCGGCGACGTCCTGAAGATGCGTCACATGCTGGGTGTATTGCTGCTCGATGATGAACTCGCGCAGTTCGCGCGACGGGCTTGAGACGAACGCGTCAGGAAATGTCCAGACCATGCGATCCGGATACTCCGTCCATTCGATTGCGACGGTCGGCGTGGCGAGCCTGTGATACTTCACGCCGAGCTTGAAGTAGTCGCGCAACGACAGACACGACATCAGCGCATAGCCATACATGCCGTAGGCGGACAGATGCAGCTTGCGTCCGACCCTGAACGGCGTATCCGGCTCGCAGCCAAGCGACACGGCGTTCCGGCAGACGGTCGCGTACTGTCCGACGGACGTGAGCACCGACGCGTCCTGCAGATCGGCGACCGTGACGTCCGAGCCGCTCAGGCTGTCCTCAGGCGCGATTCCCTGTTCCGCAAGCACTTCGACGAGCGCGGCGATCTTGTAAGGCGCGAACATACGTTCGTTCAGCGGAGGTCGGAGGGCGGCCATGTTTCTATTGTCCTGTGAGGACTCGCGAGTGTCCGAAAAAGACCTTTTCCGGAAAATACTATCTCAATAAGATCTCAGTCACAAGGCGCCGTTCCGACCAGGAATTGCGTCGAACAGAAACGGAGACGAGGGATCTCGATGAGCGATTCAACCCGCAAGGTCATTATTTCGTGCGCCGTCACCGGCGCCACGCATGTTCCGACGATGTCGGAGCATCTGCCGATCACGCCCGCGCAAATTCGCGACGAAGCGATCCAGGCCGCCGAAGCGGGCGCGGCGATCATCCATCTCCACGCACGCGACCCCAACGACGGCCGTCCGACGCCCAACCCCGACATCTTCCAACAGTTCGTTCCCGCCATCGCGGAGGCGACCGATGCGGTCATCAACATCACGACGGGCGGCAGCACGCGCATGACGCTGGAAGAGCGGCTCGCTTATCCGCTGCGTGCGGCGCCCGAGATGTGCTCGCTCAATATGGGATCGATGAACTTCTCGATCCATCCGCTTGCGTCGAAAGTGACGTCATGGCGCTACGAATGGGAGAAGGGGTATGTCGAGGGCATGGAGGACATGATCTTCCGGAACACCTTCAGGGATATCAAACACATCCTTCTCGAACTGGGCGGTAAAGGAACGCGCTTCGAGTTCGAATGCTATGACCTCGGGCACCTCTACAATCTCGCGCATTTCGTGGATCAAGGCTTGATCAAGCCGCCGTTCTTCATTCAATCGGTGTTCGGCATTCTGGGCGGCATGGGCGCGGACCCCGAGAACATGACCGTGATGCGCGCAACGGCAGACCGCCTCTTCGGACGCGAGAACTATCACTTCTCCGTGCTCGGCGCGGGCCGTCACCAGATGCCGCTGGTTACGATGAGCGCCATTCTCGGCGGCAATGTCCGCGTGGGGCTGGAAGATAGCGTGTACATCGCAAAGGGCGTCAAGGCCGAGTCGAATGCGCAGCAGGTGCGCAAGATCCGCCGAATCCTCGAAGAGCTGTCGTTCGAAATAGCATCGCCTGACGAAGCGCGCGCGATGCTGGGACTGAAGGGGCGCGACAAGGTTACACCGTAAGACCTTCAATATTCATAGACGGGGCGAAGACCCATCCCGGAGACAAAATGAACATCACCGACGAACTCGACAAGCTGCACCGCATCGCCACGCACAAAGCGATGCGGCGACTCATTCCACTCATGTGCGCGATCTACTTCATGTCGTTCCTGGATCGCACGAACGTGGCTCTGGCGAAAGCTCAACTGGCAATCGATGTGGGCATCAGTGCTGCCGCATATGGATTAGGTTCGGGCATTTTCTTTATCGGCTATGCCTTGCTCGAAGTGCCCAGCAATCTGGCTGCGCATCGCGTCGGGCCGCGTCGGTGGATCGCGAGAATCGCGGTGACGTGGGGCATTCTCTCCACCGCGATGATGTTCGTTCAGGGCGAGTGGTCGTTCTACGTTCTGCGCGTGTTGCTCGGCATCGCCGAGGCGGGGCTTTTCCCGGCGCTCATGTATATGGTCACGCTGTGGTTCGCACCGAACGACAAGCCTGTCGTCGTGGGATGGATCTACATCGCGCCTGCGCTTGCACTGATGCTCGGCAGTCCGCTCGGCGGAGCGTTGATGCAACTGAACGGCCTCTCTGGCCTTCATGGCTGGCAATGGATGTTCATGATCGAAGGCATTCCGAGCGTGCTCGTCGGCATTCTGCTTTTTTTCAAAATGCCGGAGCGTCCGCGCGACGCCCGCTGGCTGTCCGTCGAAGAGGCTCAGGCGCTGGAGTCGCGCGCAGCCGCCGATGCGCAAGGACATCCGGAGCTCACGTCTTCGGACTGGATGGCCGCGTTGAAGCGTCCCACAACCGTTCTGATGGGCCTGATCTACTTCCTCAACCAGGTGGCGTTCGTCGGACTGTACTTCTTTGCACCGTCGATGATCCAGCAGATGCACGTCAAGTCGCCACTGCTCGTCGGCGTGCTTGCCGCGAGCGTCGGCCTTGGCTTTCTGCTGGGCGTGCTGATCCTTCCGCGGATTCATCGGCGCTACGGCAATGACTGCGCGTTCCTTGGCATCCTCACGATGGGACTCATTGCCGGCGCGTGCGCGTTCATCGCGACTTCCACCCCGGCAGCGCGCATGACGCTGCTTGCGGTCACCGCATTTTTTGCAGGGGGTGTGTTGCCGTCGTACTGGGCCATTGCGATGAAGCGACTGCACGGCATTCAGGCGGCGGCAGGTCTCGCGTTCATCAATACGATCGGGCTGATCGGCGGATTCGTCGGACCTTACCTGTTTGGATTGGCGGAAACCTTCACAGGACGTAGCGATTCCGGCTTTTACATCATTCTCGTGGCGTCGTTGCTCGGCTTGCTGCTCGTGCCATTGTTTGCAAAGGCGATACGCCGCGAGACCGAAGCGCTGGTGTCGCCTGGCAACGGCAGTGCCGCCGGAATGCAATCCTGAACGATCGATAAAAAAATGGAAAAGATGAGACTAAAAGAAAAAGTAACGCTGATCACGGGTGCGGGGCAGGCATTGGCGCCGCCACCGCTCGCAAGTTCGCACAGGAAGGTGCGACGGTCGTTGTGTGCGACGTCAATGAGGCGTCGCTCGAGGAAGTGACCGAGACGTGCCGGAAAGCGGGTGCAGAAACAGCGGGATACTGCATCGACATGACCGACAGGCTCAGTGTGGACGAAGTGGTCGCGAGCGTGATCAGGCGCTTCGGCCGCATCGACGTGCTGGTGAATAACGCAGGGCGGTTTCAAGCCGAAGTGCAACAAGGGGTTAATGTTTAGCGTCTTGAGGTTGACTTGCTGAGGCGAGCGTGGCGGCGAAGACCTCGAACGGTGAATGAAACGCGTGAGTTGCGCGCGGCCGGTTGTTCAAGCTGTCGGCGATAGCATCGAGTTCGTCTTGTGTGTAGACCGAGAGGTCGGTTCCCTTAGGTAAGTACTGGCGCAACAATCCGTTGGTGTTTTCGCAAGTGCCGCGTTGCCACGGGCTGTGCGGGTCGCAGAAGTACACGCGCACGCCGGTGGCCGCGGCGAGTTCCTGATGGCGCGCGAGTTCCTTGCCCTGGTCATAGGTGAAGCTCTGGCGCAGGGGTTCAGGAATCGAATTGAGTTTGGCCGAGAAGCCCGCCAGAGCTGAGGCGGCCGTAGCATCCTCCATCTTGGCAAGCAACACCAGGCGGCTGGTGCGCTCAACCAGTACGCCAACGGAGGATTGGTTGCCGGCGCCTTTTATAAAGTCGCCTTCCCAGTGTCCAGGCAGCAGGCGGTCTTCGATTTCGGGCGGGCGCACGTGAATACTCACCATCTCGGGAATCTGCCCGCGTCGGTCTGTGCCGCGTGTGCGGGACATACGGGTACTGTGGCCGTGGCGCAGGCAGGCAATCAACTGGCGGCGCAGTTCGCCGCGCGGCTGAGCGTAGATAGCCGTGTAGATGGTTTCGTGCGATACGTGCTGGGTCGGGTCGGTCGGATACATTCGCCTAAGTGTGCCCGATATCTGCTGGGGCGACCACTTCCAGTCCAGCAACGTGAGCACAACCCGCCAGCGAACGCCCTGCGTGCAAAGCTTGGCGGGGCCGCGCCCAGCGCTACGGCGGGCGGCGCATAGTGCTTGAGCTGGCACGGATGCGTAGCCAGCAGGAGAGCTGTTGCGCGTCAGTTCACGGCTCACGGTGGACGGCGAGCGACCGAGCATTCGGGCCATGGCCCGAATGCTCACATCCTGCAGTCGTAGGCTTGCGATGGCGAGGCGTTCTTCAGGTTGAAGATGCTGGTATGAAATAGTTTTGTCGGGCATTGCAACACCTTATACGAGATAGGTGTTGCACCTCGCTTTTGAGGCCGCCCAGGCATTACGCGCGACGCGCGGCTCCAGAAGATGACGCTAGATCAATTCGACGCGGTGATCGACGTCAATCTGCGAGCCGTCTTCCATGCGAGCCAGGCCGTCGTGGAAGGGATGGTCGCGCGGGGCTCGGGCGTCATCCTGAACGCGAGCTCTGTCGTTGGCATCTATGGGAACTTCGGTCAAACCAACTACGCCGCATCCAAATTCGGTGTGATCGGGTTCACGAAGACATGGAGCCGGGAGCTCGGGCCCAAGGGCATTCGCGTCAACGCGGTCGCTCCGGGGTTCATCGACACGTCGATTCTGTCGACGATTCCCGAAGACGTTCTGCACAAGATGCGCGAACAGGTGCCGCTCGGCCGCCTTGGCGCGCCGGAAGAGGTCGCCAGCGTCTACGCGTTTCTGGCGAGCGACGAGGCGAGCTACATCAATGGTGCCGTGATCGAAGTGTCCGGCGGCATGACGCTCTGACATCCTCGATATCGAAAGTCCAACTTTGCCGATATGAATACTTTTGAATTGTTGAAGCCGCAGCCTGGTCTGCGGGTGTTGATCACTGGTGCGGCCTCGGGCATCGGCGCCGCGATGGCGCAGGCGTTCGTTCAGGCCGACGCGCACGTCGTCATCTGCGACATCGATGCGGTGGCCGTCGAAGCATTTACATCGACGAGCACGTCGCTGCATGGCTGTGTCGCGGACGTGAGCGACTCGAGCCAGGTCGATCAGGTCGTCGCGTTAACCGAACGCACGTTGGGCGGCCTCGATCTGTTGATCAACAACGCCGGGATTGCAGGACCGACAGGGGCCATCGAAGATATCGACGAGCAACAGTGGGCGGACACGGTGACGACGAATTTGAATGGACAGTTCAAATTCCTGCGCAGGGCGGTGCCGCTCATGAAGGAGACATCTCGGAGTGCGGGCATCATCACGATGTCGTCCGTCGCGGGACGGCTCGGTTACGCGTTCCGCACTCCCTATGCGGCGACGAAGTGGGCGCTCGTGGGGCTCACCAAATCGCTGGCCATCGAATTGGGGCCCAGCGATATTCGCGTCAACGCCATTCTGCCGGGCGTCGTGCAGGGAGAGCGGATGGATCGCGTGATCGCCGCGCGGGCGGAATCGCTTGGGATCACGGTAGATGCGATGCGGGATGACTACCTGAAGAAGATCTCATTGCGTCGCATGGTGACGATGCAGGACATCGCGGCCACGGCGCTTTTTCTTGCTTCGCCCGCTGCCCGTAATATCACTGGACCGTCGATCAGTGTCGACGGGAATGTCGAGTATCTTTGAGTCGTTGGATCGGCGCCGTTGTTCAGATGCAATCGGCGCTGCGGATGCTTTAATTGACATAATGTAAATTAGCGCATTTTTGTTTCTAGGTCCCAAGTTCAAATGTCCGCTTCTAGCCAAGACAGATGCAGCGGACCAAAGCACGGACCGCTGCATGCGGCGCTATCCGCCCGCACAAATAGCGCACACCTAATTCACGCGCAATGTCCCTTCGCGCGCTCGGCACGCGTCACCGTATGTCCAACAAGCAGACCGAAATCATAGGCGCGTTCGAGCGCGCGCCCGATGTCCTCGACACGGCACATGCGTATGTCGGCGCTGGGCTTGCCCATCGGATCGAATGATTGAATGCCAAGCTCGTCGCGTGCGATCGTCAACAGCGGCTCCCAGTAGGCTTCGTTTTTGTTGCGGTAGATCATGATGCGCGCTCCTTTTGCTTGCATTTACTAGTTAACTAGATTAATGCGATGCGGGCGCGCGGCCTGCGGCGGATCGCCGCGATTGGAGCATGGTCTCTAGAAACTACCGATGCGCTGCGAAACAATAGCGCGATTTTCGCCGTCATTGCTCTCGGAACGAGAACGCGGCGTTTCAGAATCCGAATCAATGCGCGCATCGCCCCACAAACAGCGTGCTTTTGCGAACGCGCATTCATTCGGTCAGCGAATCACGAAGCCGTTGCCTATGATTTACCTCAGGCCGGTTTCAGCTCATATCGTCAAGGAAAAGGAGTCGTTCACGTGAAAGCTCCTCAACGTTTGGCACGAATCGAGTTGATGGCGCCGCTCTCCGGCGTGATGGTGCAACTCGACACCGTGCCCGATCCGGTTTTCGCACAAAAGATGGTCGGCGATGGCGTGTCGATCGATCCGACATCCGACGAATTGCTCGCCCCCCTTCCCGGCACGATCACGCAACTGCATCGCGCGGCACATGCGGTCACAGTGACGGGAGAAAACGGCCTCCAGGTACTGATACATATCGGCCTCGATACGGTGATGCTGCGCGGCGAAGGCTTCACGCCGCTCGTCAAGGAAGGCGACTCCGTCACGACCGGCCAGCCGCTGATCCGTTTCGATCCGCTCATCGTCGGCGCGAGAGCCGTGAGTCTGCTCACGCAGATGGTCATCGCGAATGGCGAAGAACTCGTCACGCGCTATATGCCCGCGACGGGCCTCGTCACCGCAGGCAAGGACGTTGCGCTGGCGGTCGAGTTCGTCGGCGGCGCGCTTGAAGATGCCGGCGTCGGCGCGGCCGACGCGATCCGGTCCGACGAAGTCACGCTGCCGAATCCCCAGGGACTGCACGCGCGGCCCGCGGCGGTGTTCGCGGCCGAAGCGAAAAAGTACAAATCCGATATCCGCCTTCTGCGCGGCAGCGATAGCGCGAACGCGAAGTCCGTCGTTGCGCTGATGACGCTCGCGACGAAGTTCGGCGACACGTTGCGTGTCGAGGCCGCCGGCCCCGATGCGGGCGAAGCCGCGGCAGCGCTCGCGCGTCTGCTCGCGTCGGGTTCGGGCGAGAAGCCCGGCGATGCGCCCGCGCCGGCCGCGCCCGCAACCGAAGCGGTCGCGCCGAAACCCGCCGCGCCCGCCGATGCGAACGAATTCACCGGCGTATCGGCGTCGCCGGGGCTCGCGGTCGGCAAGATCGTGCAGTTCCGCCAGGAAGTCATCGACGTGGCCGAAGCCGGCGAATCGCCGCAACGCGAGCGCGCACGGCTCGACGCGGCGCATCACGAGGCCCGCCAGCAGATCGAGGCGCTGAAGGCGAAGCTGACCGATCCGTCGAAGGCGCAGATTCTCGATGCGCATCTGGAACTGCTCGACGATCCCGGTCTCAACGACACGGCCATCGGCGGCATCAGCGAAGGCAAAAGCGCGGGCTTCGCATGGCGGGCCGCGTTCGAGGCGCAGGCGAACAATCTGGAGAAGGTCGACAACTCGTTGCTGCGCGAGCGCGCGGGCGATATCCGCGATGTGGGCCGCCGCGTGCTGGCGCTGCTCGCGGGCGTGAAGCAGGCGCATATCGATGTGCCCGGCGAATCGATCCTGATCGCGGAGGAGCTGTCCCCTTCCGATACCGCATCGCTCGATCGCAGCAAGGTCCTCGGCTTCTGCACGACGACCGGCGGCGCGACGAGTCATGTGGCGATCCTCGCGCGCTCGCTCGGCATTCCGGCGATCTGCGGCATCGACGAAGATGCGCTGCAATTGCCCGACGGCACGCTCGTCGTGCTCGATGGCTCGCACGGCAGCCTGCGCCGCAATCCGAGCGCGGACGAACTCGCGAAGGCGCGCGAACGCATCGAGCGTCAGACGAAGAAGCGCGAAGAAGAAAAAGTCGCCGCGAGCAAGCGCGCCGTCACGGCCGACGGTCATCGCGTCGAAGTGGTCGCGAACATCCGCAATGCGCGGGAAGCGCGCGACGCGGTCGCGGCGGGCGCGGAAGGCGTCGGGCTGTTGCGCTCCGAGTTCCTGTTCGATAACCGCGACACCGCGCCGTCGGAAGACGAACAGGCCGCCGAATATTGCGCGGTCGCCGAAGCGCTCGGCCGCGAGCGTCCGCTCGTCGTGCGCACGCTCGATGTCGGCGGCGACAAGCCGCTCTCCTACATGCCGCTGCCGAAGGAAGACAATCCGTTCCTCGGGCTGCGCGGCGTGCGCGTGAGTCTCGATCGTCCCGACATGTTCCGCACGCAATTGCGCGCCATTCTGCGGGCCGCATCGATCGGCAATCTGCACATCATGTTTCCGATGGTCGCCGCGATCGAGGAAGTGCGCGCGGCGAGGCGGATTCTTCAGGAAGAAGCCGGCGATCGCATCGGCGATGTGAAAATCGGCGTGATGATCGAAGTGCCGTCCGCCGCGCTGATCGCCGAGCCGCTCGCGCGCGAAGTCGATTTCTTTTCGATCGGCACCAACGATCTGACGCAATACACGCTCGCGATGGATCGCGGGCATCCGAAGCTCGCGAAGCAGGCCGATGCGCTGCATCCGGCGGTGCTGCGTCTCATCGGCATGACGGTCGAGGGCGCGCACAAGCACGGCAAATGGGTCGGCGTGTGCGGCGGCATCGCATCGGATGCGATGGCCGTGCCGGTGCTCGTCGGGCTCGGCATCGACGAGCTATCGGTCAGCGTGCCCGCCGTCGGCTCGATCAAGGCGCAACTCGCGCGCCTCACGATGGACGAAGCGCGCACGCTCGCGGCGAAAGTCATCACGCTCGGCACGGCCGAGGAAGTGCGCGCCCTCCTCGCGCCCTACGCAGAATAAGCGGAGACCCTTCATGTTCAAGAATGCATTCGGCGTGGTGCAGAAAGTCGGCAAGTCGTTGATGCTGCCGGTCGCGGTGCTGCCGGTCGCGGGTTTGCTGCTCGGCCTCGGCGCGACCGATTTCCACGGCTACGTGCCCGCGATCATCCTCGAGTTGATGAAGAACGCGGGCGATGTGATCTTCGGCAATCTGCCGCTCATCTTCGCGATCGGCGTCGCGCTCGGCTTCACGGAAAACGATGGCGTATCGGGCATTGCGGCGACCATCGGCTATCTCGTGATGACGGCGACGCTCGGCGTGATCGCGAAGGTCGAAGGCGTCGAGACCAGCCTGATCATGGGCATTCCATCGATCCAGACAGGCGTGTTCGGCGGCATTCTCGCGGGCGGCCTCGCGGCGTGGATGTTCAATCGCTATTACCGGATTTCACTGCCGGCGTATCTCGGCTTCTTCGCGGGCAAGCGCTTCGTGCCGATCGTGACGGCCATCGGTTCGATCGTGCTCGGCGCGGTGTTGTCGGTCGTGTGGCCACCGATCGGCGGCGTGATCAAGGCGTTCTCGCAATGGGCGGCGGTCTCCGATCCGCGCACGGCGGCAACGGTCTACGGCTTCGTCGAACGTCTGCTGATTCCGTTCGGCCTGCACCATATCTGGAACGTTCCGTTCTTTTTCGAAGCGGGCAGCTTCCTCGATCCGACGACCGGCAAGGTCGTTCATGGCGACATCAACCGCTTCTTCGCCGGCGATCCCACCGCGGGCATTCTGTCCGGCGCATTCCTGTTCAAGATGTTCGGCCTGCCTGCCGCGGCCATCGCGATCTGGCATTGCGCGAAGCCGGAGAAGAAAGTCGCGGTCGGCGGCATGATGGTGTCGGCGGCGCTGACGTCGTTTCTCACCGGCATCACCGAGCCGATCGAGTTCGCGTTCCTGTTCGTCGCGCCCGTGCTGTATTTCATTCACGCGTGTCTCGCGGCGTCGGCGCAGTTCGTCGCCAATACGCTGAACATGCACATGGGCTTCACCTTCTCGCAAGGCGCGATCGACTTTCTGATGTTCAACCTGATCGGCAACAAGGCGACGCACGCGTGGTACGTGTTCATCCTCGGGCCGATCTACGCGGCGATCTACTACTGCGTGTTCCGTTTCGTGATCACGCGTTTCAACATGAAGACGCCGGGACGCGAGGACGATACGGTGGCGACCGCGGCGCTGAGCACAGGCCCGGGCGGACGCTCGCGCGATCTCGTGCTGGCGTTCGGCGGTCGCTCGAACATCAAGAGTCTCGATGCGTGCATCACGCGCTTGCGGATCTCGGTGAACGATCCATCGCTCGTCGACGATGCCAGGTTGAAAGCGCTCGGCGCGGCGGGCGTCGTGCGCGTCGGCAATGGCGTGCAGGCGATCTTCGGGCCGTTGTCGGAAAACATGAAGACCGACATGCAGGAATACCTGAAGTCCGCGGGCAGCGATGCCGATTTGCCGGTGGCCGGCGTGGCGGCCGCCGCGACGGAAGCTGTGCCCGCGCCGGCTGCCGTTGCCGCGCAGGACACGGCGCAGCAGAAGGCGCGCGCGGAAAAGATTCGCGCGGCGCTGGGCGGCGCGGCCAATATCCTGAAGCTCGAACCGCTCGCGGCCACGCGATTGCGCGTCGCGCTGGGCGATGCATCGCGGCTCGACGGCGCCGCGTTGAAGGCAGCCGGCGTGCCCGCGACGCAAGCGCTTGCCAATGGCGAAGTCGATCTGATCGTCGGACTGGAAGCGGAAAATCTCGCGGGCGCGATGCGTTGAATCAGGCACGTGCGATCGACGGTCCCGTTTCGATGCGCGGCCGTCGATTCGGCATGCACGCGCGGCTATGCGATGATTCGAGGCTCCGCCACGATATTCTCGCGACATGCCTTCCACCGCCGTCACGCGCACGAGTCACCTGCCGCTAGCCAGCATCGGCTTCATCCTTGCGTCGATGCTGTGCTTCGCGATCGTCGACACGCTGGCCAAAGCGGTCGCGCTGCACTATCCGGCTAACGAACTCACGTTCTTTCGCATGGTGTTCGGCCTCGTTCCGGCGATTGCCGCGTGCTGTGTCGGCAAACGATCGCTGATCGATCGCGTGAAGCGTCTCGACATCAAGGGGCAGACGTGGCGCGCGCTCACGCTGCTCGGCGCGTCCGGCTTCTTCTTCGCGGGTCTGCCTTATATGCCGCTCGGCGAGGCAGTGGCGATCGCGTATTCGGAGACGCTGCTCGTCGTCGTGCTTGCACCGTTCATCCTGAAGGAACGGCTCACGGCGCGCTCGGCGGTGGCCGCGCTCATCGGCTTTATCGGCGTGCTGCTCGTCGTGCGTCCGGGTGGCGGCGAGTCGAACTGGCTCGGGCCGGTGTTGTTGCTGCTCAGCGCGTTGTGCGGCGCACTCTCGATCATCCAGATAAAACGCATTCGCCCGACCGACGATTCGCGCACCACGGTGCTGTTCTTCACGGCAGTGGGAACTGTCGTCAGCGCGAGCACGCTCCCTTTTAGCTGGAAGACGCCGATGCCCGACGCGCTCTTGCTCATGGCACTCCTCGGCGCATTGGCGACCGTCGGGCAGATTCTGATGACCGTCGCCTTCCGGCGCGCCGACGCCGGCACGCTCGCGCCGTTCAACTACACGAGCATCGTGTGGGCGGCATTGTTCGCCTACATCGCGTGGGGCGAGATCATTGCGCCGCTGTCGCTCGCGGGCATCGCGTTGATCGTCGGCAGCGCGATCGCCGTTGCGTGGCAGCGCAAGCTTCCCGAAGGACCGATTGCGTGAACGCGCCCGGCGTTCCACGGCATGTCAAGCCGTGGAAAACCGCTCATAAGCGATGAGTCCGCCATATACGAGCCCGGCCGCGAGACTCGTGCAGCCGCTATAGGCGACGAGGCCGAGCGCCCATCCTTCATTGCCGACGGTGAAGCGCAACGCGAGCGCGAGGCCGCACCACCCCGCGATGCGAAACCCGCGCGATTGCCCGGCGCGAAGCTCGCGCCCGAACAAGGCCATCTGATGGCGGTTCATCGAGACAGCCAGAAAGGCGAACGCCATCACGCAGAAAACGATGCTCAGGAGATGCGTCATGCGCTTTCCTTCTCGCGCTCGGGCATCGCGACGCGTGCGCCTGCAAGCTTGCCCGCGGGCTTCACGCGCGGACGATGCCGGGTCACGCGCCATGCCAGGGCCGCATGCAGCGCGGCGAATGCCCACATCGTCAGATCGAAGCCCGCGAAGACCCAATCGCCTTGCGCGACGCTTCGCCACAAAGGCCGGTCGGTGGTCAGCGCGTTGAGCACGGGCAGGAACGCGAGCAGCGCCGTCGCGAGCCACAACGATTCGATCCACGCGCGCTTTGCCGGACGCACGAACGCATGCAGCAAGGTCGCGCCCCACACGGCGAAGAACACGTTGATCTCGGCGTTATCGCGCGCGGCGAATCCGAGCGGCAGCAGACGATTGGCCCATAGAAAGCTCGTCATCGCGACGGAAAGCCCCGCGATGCTCGCGATATTCAAACGCTCGACGAGCCAGAAGCCGAAATGAGGCCGCGCGGGACCGGGTAGTTTCTGACGGCGCTTGACTGTCCACATCACGAGTCCGGTGCCGACCATCGCCGTGCCCGCGAGACTGACGATGAAGTACAGCCAGCGCAACTGCAGATCGCTGAAGCGTCCGAGATGCAGCGCATACAACACGCCGCGTGTTTCCGCCGCGCCGCCGACACTGTCCTTCACGTCGATGAGCTTGCCCGTCACGCCATCGAAGAGCATGTATTGCGGGCTCATCGATACGCGTGACGCCTCGCCGCGCGAGACGGCCACGCGCGCGGTGGTATCGCCGGGATTCGTGATCGTCACGCGGCCCACCTTGTCGCGGCCCCAGCGCGCCTGCGCTTCGCGCACCATCGCATCGACGGGCGCGAGGCCGGCCTTCTGTCCGGACGGCTTGCCGGGCTGAATGAACGCGCTCAGTTGCGATGTCATCGCCTCGCGTTCGGCGGGCGTTTTGAACGCGGTCTGCGCGCCCCACGGCATGTACATCGTCATCAGCGTGACGAGACCGGTGTAGGTGATCATCGCGTGAAACGGCAAGCCGAACACCGATAGCGCGTTATGCGCATCGAGCCACGAGCGCTGCCCCTTCCCCCATCGGAACGTGAAGAAATCGACGAAGATTTTCTTGTGCGTGATGACGCCGCTCACGATCGCGACGAGCATGAACATCGCGCACAGTCCCGCGAGCCAGCGGCCCCACAGCACCGGCATGTAAAAAAACTGAAAATGGAAGCGATAAAAAAATTCACCGCCGAGCGTCTCGCGCGCGCTCGTGCGCTGGCCCGTTACCGGATCGAAGCTCGCCGATTCGAATGTGCGCTTGCCTGCCGCCGCGCCCGGCGTGCGCCAGAACGAACCGATGACGCTCGTGCGCTCGTCGGGCAAGTCGAAGCTCCATTGCGAACTGCCCGCGGCGATCGTGCCGAGCGTCGCGGTGACGCGTTGCGCGACGCGCGCGGCATCCGGCATAACGCGCTGATGCGGCTGCTCCGGACGCATCCATTGCGAGGTTTCGTCCTTGAAGTAGCTGACGGTGCCGGTCAGGAACATCGCGTAGAGAATCCAGCCGGCTAGCAGGCCCGCCCACGTGTGCAGGTCGGACATGCTCTGGCGAATGCCGCGGGCTTTCGGTTCGGGATCGCGCGCGCGTTTCACGAGATGCGCCCTGCCGTCCATACGTTCGACGCGGCCAGCAACAGCGGCACGGCGACGATCACGAGACCTGTCCAAGCGCGCCGCGCGCTACGAACCGCGAACACCCAGATCACCGCGCACGCGTAGACGATAAAGCTCGCGAGCATGCCGGTCAGCACGGCTTGCGGCTTGCTCATCGGCAGCGCAAGTGCTGCCACGCTCGCGAGTGCGGCAAGCGCATAGCCGCCGAAGATCGCCGCGACGATTCGAGAGGCGAGCGGGCCGTGCCTGACGATCGCGCTCATTGATCGGATGCGCGTCGCCGCGTCTTGTGTTTCCACTGATTGGTCTGCGAATGGTTTGGCCGGAGGAACGTGCGCATCGATGGATGCGGGAGCCGGCGCGCCTGAAGAAATGCCTGACGTAAATGATAATAATTATCAATAACTCGGGACAAACTTGTCAAGCGGCGCTTAAAACCAGGTGATTACGAGTGAAGACGACGCGATGCGCCTTTCGGCGCATCGGAATATCGAGGATGAGCGTGTAGCAGGACCGGCTTACTCTTCGCCGGTCACCCATTTTTTGGTGGCGTGATAGCCGCGCTTCGAAGTGTCCGCGATGGCGTGACCCGCCGATTTCGCGCCGTCGCCGATTGCGTGCGCGGCATCGCGAGCCGCGTGGCCGGTCTGACGCCCTGCCGATTTGACATCTTCCTTGAATTGATGCGCGCCCGATTCGACGCTCGCATGCGCGAGCGGGCTGAGCGCCATCAGCAAGGCCGGAATGATGAGCAAGGTGTTCTTTTTCATATCGACGATTTTCGCACATCGCGATCATCGCGCGTCGACAGCGCTCGCCTTCGCTCTCCCCGGCGGCACGGCGCTTGCGCCGCCGATGCATCGAAACTCTTCACGCCTGGAGTAGACCATGCATATCGTCTGTCACATGATGTCGTCGATCGACGGCCGCAGCCTCACCGATAACTGGAATCTCGATTTCGCATCGCCCATTTACGAGGACACCGCCGCGCGCTTCAAGGCCGACGCGTGGGCATGCGGCCGCGTTACGATGCAGGAAATCTCGCACGGTAAGGATCGCGACTATCCACGCGGATTGGCGAAAGGCCCGATTGCGCGCACCGATCATTTCGCCAAACGCGATGCGAGTCAGTACGCGATTTCCATCGATCCGAAGGGACGCGTCGCGTGGAAGAGCAACACGGCGCTCGATTCGCACATCGTCGAAGTGCTCGCCGAAAGCGTCGAAGACGATTACCTCGCGTATCTGCAATCGATAGGCGTGTCATACGTGTTCGGCGGCAAGGACGATATCGAACTGAAGCGCGTCGTCGATACGCTCGCGCGCGAACTGAAGATCGGCAAGCTGATCGTCGAAGGCGGCGGCCATGTCTCGGGCGCGTTCGTGAATGCTCAACTCGCCGATGAGGTCAGCGTCCTCCTGATTCCGCTAGTCGATGGACGCGAAGCGCATACGTCGTCATTCGAAGTCGCGATGGACAAGTGGCAAACGCCCGCTTATCTCAAGCTCGAATCGATCGAAAAACTGGAACACGACGTCGTCTGGCTGCGCTACACGCGCAAGTCCTGACGTCTCGGGATTTACCCGCGCCGCGCCCGGCAAGCAGCTAAAAATGCGGCTTGCATTGTTATAATCCTTTCATCGAACGACCAAAACCTAACACAGCTCGCGCGACACGCCGCCACCAAGAGCGCGCCTCGTCGCGCCATCCCGATGGCCAAGAACGAACGCCTGCGCGCCCTTTCCGGCGCGCTCGAAAAACAGAGCGTCATGCGTCTGCGCGATGCGGCCGCATTGCTCGGCGTATCGGAGATGACGGTGCGCCGCGATATTGCCGCGCATCCCGGCCAGTTCACTTATCTCGGCGGCTATATCGTCAGCGCAGCCGATGTGCCCAACGCGGGCTACACCATCGAGGAAGAAAAGGATCATTTCGCGCAGGCGAAGGCGATCGCATCGAATCACGCGGCGCGTCTGCTCGTCGATAACGAAACCATCTTCATCGATTGCGGTACGACCCTGACGACGCTCGCGCGGCAGATTCCCACGGAGATGCATCTGACGGTCGTGTGCTATTCGCTCAATGTCGCGGAGATTTTGCGGCGCAAGCCGAATGTGCGCATGATCCTGCTCGGCGGCGTGTACGTGCCGTCGTCGGAATCATTCGCCAGCGACGAGAGCGTCGAAACGTTGCGGCGTATGGGCATCAACAAGGCGTTCATGTCGGCGGGCGGTGTCGATGAAGCACGCGGCGTCACGTGCTGGAACTTTCATGAAGTCGCGATCAAGCAGGCCGCGATGGCGAGCGCGGTGGAACGGCATCTCGTCGTCGATGCCAGCAAGTTCGGCAAGGTGAAGGCGGTGCGGTTCTCGCAGATTTCGGAGTTCGATTCGGTCATCACGGAGCAAGGCCAGACGCTTAAAAAACGCGCCTGATTCGTTCCGCTTAAAAACAGAAAGGCTCGTTCAGGATTTGAACGAGCCTTTTTTGTTCCGCTTTTTTAGAACGTTACTGCCTGCGTCCCAGCGCGAACAACGTCCCCGCGACCAGAATGAACGCGCCGATGATCACCTTCTGCCAGGTGCTCGGTACGCCGACGAGAATCAGCACGCTATTGATGAGCGTCACCAGCACGACGCCCAAAAGCGTGCCCACTACCGTTCCCGTGCCGCCCGTGATGCGCGCGCCTCCGAGAATCACGGCGGCGATCACGTCGAGTTCGGTGCCGACGAGATCGAACGGATTCGCGAGCCGATTGGTCGATACATGCAGAATGCCCGCGACGCCCGCCAGCAAGCCGGTATAGCCGAACACGAACAAATGAATCGCGCGCAGGTTGTAGCCGAGCCGTTCGGCGATGGCGAGCGAGCCGCCCATCGCATAGACGCCGCGGCCCATCATCGTGCGATTGAGCAGCCACCATGTCACGACCGCTGCGATCACGAGCGCGAGCACGGAGACGGGCAGCACGGCGCGCAAGCCGTCCGGCGTGTGATAGAAGAACAGCGGCAGGCGCCCGAACGTATCCATGCTATGCGGAATGTTCATGAAGAACTGCGTGCCGACGAAAGTCAGCAACAAGCCGCGATACAGATATTGCGTGCCGATGGTGACGATCAGCGAAGGCGCCTTAAGCCGATGCACGAGCATCCCGTTGATCACGCCGAGCACCACGCCGCCGATCGCGCCCGCAAGCAGGATCAGCGCGAACGGGCACTCGGGCCACCAAGCGAACACGGCTTTGGTGATCGAGTACATCGTCAGCGCGGCAATCGCCGTGAACGACACATCGATGCCGCCCGACGCCAGCACGACGAGCGTGCCGAGCGCAAAGAGCGAGACCGTCGTCGCGGAATGCAGCAGGTCGAACAGCGTGGCGAACTGGAAAAAGCGCGGGTTGATGCTGCCCACGACCAGACACGTCACCAGGATCAGCCCGAGCGTGAACCACTCGGGATTGCGCATCAGTCGCGCGTACAGGTTGCCCTTGCGCACACGCGGCGCGACTTCGGCCGCGTGCTGCGGCATCGTCTCGCTTCCCGTGCGGCGGATGGATTCGCTCATGCTCATGCTGCCTCTGAAAGTAGCGCGTGATAAAGATCGGCCTCGTTCAACCGGTCCGCGCGATATTCGTTCGCGACGCGGCCCTTCTTCATCATCAGAATGCGGTCGCAGTTCTGCAGCAACTCGGGCAAGTCGTCGCTGATCAGGATGATCCCGATGCCTTCCTTCGAAAGCCGCTGCATGATGCGATAAATGATGTCCTTCGATCCCACGTCGACGCCGACCGTCGGCCCGTGCAGAATCAGCACGCGCGGATCGATTGCGAGCCAGCGGCCGATCAGCACGCGCTGCTGGTTGCCGCCCGAAAGCGATTGCACGGGCTTGTCGACATCGGGTGTCGCGATCTGCAAGTCCTTCACCGTGCGCTCCGCAAGCTCCTGCGCGCGTTTGCGGTCGATCTGGCCGAATCGGTCGCGCAGGCTCGCGATCATCGCGGTCACGACATTGTCGCGAATCGGCTTGTCGAGAAAAAGCCCTTCATTCAGGCGGTCTTCCGGCACATAGCCGATGCGCTGCGCCTTAGCATCCGCGGGCGAATGCAGGCGCACACGCATGCCGTCGAGCGTCACCGTGCCCATGTCGGCAGGCGCGACACCCGCAAGCGCACGCGCGAGTTCGTTGCGGCCCGAATCGAGCAGACCGGTCACGCCGAGAATTTCGCCCTTGTGCAGCTTGAACGACACATCGGCGAACTGGCCCTTGCGGCCGAGACCTTGCACATCGAGCACGACCTGCGATGCGCCTTCTTCCCCTTGCGCGCGATATCGTTCTGTCGACAGATGCTTGCCCGTCATGAGCTCGCTGATCTGCGCCTTCGTGTAGTTTTCGATCGGCCCCTGCGCCATCTTCTGGCCGTCGCGCAGCACGATCACTTCGCCGCCGATCGCATAGCATTCGTCGAGCTTGTGGCTCACGAACAGCACGGCCACGCCGTCCGCGCGCAAACGTGCGAGCACGGCGATGAGGTTATCGACTTCCTTCTGCGTAAGCGATGTCGTCGGCTCGTCCATGATGACGAACTTCGCCTCGCTCGCAATGGCCCGCGCGATCGCGACGAGCTGACGCGTCGCGAGCGGCAACTGCTCGATGAGCGTCTTCTGAAAGTCCGCGTCGCCCGGCAAGCCGACTGCTTCGAGCGCGCGCGCGGCGGTTTCGCCAAGCGCCCGGCGATCGAAGGTGCGGGCGAGCTTGCCCGCATGTTCCGCGAGCTCGGAGGTCAGCGCGACATTCTCCGCGACGCTCATGTTCGGCAGCAGCGACAAGTCCTGATAGACCGTTTCGATGCCCGCCGAGAGCGATTCGAGCGGCGAGAGCTTCTTGTGACGCACGCCTTCGATCACGAGCTCGCCTTCATCGGGTGGCTGCGCGCCCGAAATGATCTTGATGAGCGTGCTCTTGCCGCAGCCGTTCTCGCCGAGCAAGTGATAAATCTGGCCGCGCTCGAACGCGAGGCTCACGCCGCGCAGCGCATAGACGCCGGTGAAGCGCTTGTGAATATCGACGACTTCGAGGAGCGGTGTCGTTGTGGTCATGTCTGTCCAGGGCAAGCGGCGCGCTCTTTTAAAAGCGCGCCGCGCGCGTCACATCAGAAGTTGTATTGCTTGTAGTTCGTCTTGTCGACGTCGACCCAGCCGGTGCCGCGCACGATCACGCCCTTGCCCGGGCCTTTCGTCACGCTGACCTTGTTGTAGCCGGTGATGCCGAGGTCCGCACCGTTCTGCACTTCCTTGCCGTCCACGAGCATCTGCGCGACCTTGTTCATCGCGAGACCGGCGAGCTTCGGATCCCAGAACGCGATGCCGTTGATCGCGCCGCTCTCCAGGAACTTGCCCGCTTCCGTCGGCAGGCCCGTGCCGTACACGCAGATCTTCCCGACCTTGCCCGCTTCCTCGACCGCGCGGCCGATGCCGATCACATCCAGCGACGACGAACCTTGAAAGCCCGTCAGATCCGGGTGCTTGCGCAGCACTTCCTTCGCGACCTGATACGCGCGTTCGCCGTCGTTGTTGGTTTCGAGTTTCGGCTCGACGAGATCCATCTTCGGATACTTGGCCTTCGCATTGCCGATGCCGCCGTCGGCCCATTGAACCTGCGAGCGCGAACCGAGCGAGCCGACCAGCACCGCCCATTCGCCCTGCTGACCCATGCACTTCGAGAGGCGCTCGTTCAGCCCCGCGCCGTATGCGGTGTTGTCGAAGGCTTCGATATCGACCATCGTGTTCTTGGCGTTGTCCGCTTCATGCGTGACGACCTTGATGCCGCGATCCATCGCTTTCTTGAGCGCGGGTTCGAGCGTCGGCGGATCGTACGGCACCACGGCGATCGCCGTGACCTTCTTCGCGATCAGGTCTTCGATGATCTTCAGTTGCTGTGCGGCGTCGGCGCGGCCCGGACCCGTCTGATATGCATTGATGTTCGGGTTCTCCTTGCCGAACTCCTTCACGCCCTCATCCATGCGATTGAACCAGTTGATGCCGGTCACCTTCACGACCGTCACGATGGTTTCGTTCGTCGCGGCTTGCGCCGCCGCGATCGCGCCCGCTGCGAGTGCAATCGCCGTGAGCGCGGTGCCGAATCTGTTGAGCTTCATTGCTTGTCTCCTTTATTTCGATTGGTCTCTTTGATGAATCACACGCAACACTAACGTCCCGTCGATGCGGGCGGCGGCGGAACATTGCTTTTGGGCGCGGCCCCGCCGATACCGAAGATCGCGCGCACGCGATCGCCGCCCGCGAATGCGAGCGATGCGAGCAGCAGAAAGCCCCACGCGCAATCGCCGAAGAACTGCGATACGCCGAGCAGGTTGAACAGGCTCGACAGAAACTGCAGCACGGTCGCGGCGAGAAACACGCAGACGATGCGTCCATACCCGCCCGCCGGATTCACGCCGCCCATCACCGCGATCAGAATCGCGATCAGCAGATACGAATTGCCGTAGTCCCACTTCGCGCTCGACGTATGCGTCGCGCTGATGAGACCCGCGAGCGACGCGAGCACGCCGCACATTCCGTACGTGAGAATCAGCATGCGCGCGCGTGGAATCCCCGCATAGAAGGCGGCTTTCGGATTCGTGCCCATCAGATAGAGACGCAGGCCGAACGGCGTGCGCTTGAGCACCCAGCCGAGCAGCAGCACGGCGGCAATGAAGATCCACAATGAAATCGGCACTTGCAGGAAGGTGCCGTTGCCGATGTTCGACAGCGGATCGACATATTCCACGCGCACCGATGCGCCGTTGCTCAGCACGACCGCGATGCCGGTGAAGAGCAGTTGCGTGCCGAGCGTGCAGAGGATCGGCGTGAGTTTCAGCTTCGCGATCACGACGCCGTTCAGCAGCCCGCCGATCGCGCCAATCGCCACGACGATGCAGATGAACACCGCCGTATAGAGCGCGGGCGAATCGTCGGCGGAAACCATGTGCGGCAAGAGCATCGCCGCGACCATGCCGGAGAGATTCGCAAGCCCCACGCCCGACAGATCGATGCCGCCGTTGCCCGACACCATCGACAGCATGATGCCGAGCGCGAGCAGGCCCAGCTCGGGCAACTGGCCGCCCATCGACTGGAGATTGTCGATATCGAGGAACTGGCCGTGCGACATCCACGTCGCGACGATCACGACGAGCACGTTCACGGCGATAAGGAAGTTGAACTGGCGGTCGGCGAGCCACTTCGACGCTTTCATTGCGTGACGCTCCCTTGTTCGAGCAGCGCGTTGATCTCGTCGAGACGCGGCATCGATGGCGCGGTGCCCGGACGCGTCACGGAGATGCTCGCGAGCGCGCAGCCGAAGCGCACCGCATCGGCCGGGCTTTCGCCTCGTGCGAGCGCGGCCGCGAAGCCGCCGGTGAAGCCATCGCCCGCGCCGGCCGTTTCGACGACGCGGCCGCAATCGAACGCAGGCACGAGCGTCGATTCGTTCGGCGTATGCAGCAACGCGCCCGCTTCACCGAGCGTGACGATCACCGCGCGTGCACCCTTCTTCAGCAACACGTCGGCGGCGCGACGCGCGTCATCGACATTGGCGATAGGCACGCCCGTCAGCGCCGTCGCTTCCGTTTCGTTCGGCGTGATGTAGTCGCACAGCGGATAGATATCGTCGGTAAGCGGTATGGCGGGCGCCGGATTGAACACGGTCGTTACGCCATGCTTGCGCGCGAGTTCCAGACCGCGGCGCGCGGCCGGAATCGGCTGTTCGAGTTGCGTGACGAAGACGCCCGCGCGCGCGATATCGTCCTCGATCGCATCGACGTCTTCGGGAGCGAGCGCGCCCGCCGCACCCGCCGCGACGATGATCGCGTTGCCGCCCGTGTTCTCATCGACATAGATATGCGCGGCGCCCGTTGCAACGTCGTTCATCACGGTTGCGCGCGATGTGATGCCTTCGGCAGCCCAGGTCGCCTGCGCGATCTCGCCGAACGCATCCGCGCCGATGCGCGTGCAGAAGATCACGTTCGCGCCCGCGCGTGCGGCAGCCACCGCCTGATTCGAACCCTTGCCGCCCGGTCCCATCTTGAACGCGGAGCCCGCGACCGTTTCGCCGAGCAGCGGCATGCGCGCTGCGCGGAACGCGAGGTCCGTCACGTAGATGCCGAGAATGACGACGCTTTTCATCGCGTACCTCCTTCCGGTGCATCAGGTGCGAGCTGCACGCCTTTCTTGAAGATGAAGCAGCCGTAGCCGCGCGCTTCGCCCGTCGCGATCACGCAATAGGCCTGCTTCGCGCGCTCGTAGAATGCGAAACGTTCGATCGGCGCAAACGGCGTCTCGCGGCCTTCCGCGTCGTCGACTTCGCGTTGCGCTTCGCGCTGCACGGCGGGCAAGGTCGATGCATCGCCGACTATCTCCATGCGGCCCGCCGGATCGTCGACGAACGTATCGAGCGGCAGCACCGACAGCACCGCGCGCACCGCACGCGGCGCGTTCGCGCCGTCCGCTCGCAGCAGCTTGCCCAGCACCGTTTGCCGCGCGACGGAATCGGCGGGGAAATGGGCGTCGCAGATCACCACTTCGTCGCCGTGACCCATCGCGGCGAGCGCGTACAGGATATCGGCGTTCAAGAGCGGATCGATGTTCTTCAGCACAGCGTCTCCTCCATGCGTGGGCGTGTCTCGTGTCGAGATCTGCGCCCGTTCAATGCTTCAGTCAGTCTCCGTACGGCACCCAGATGTTCTTGACCTGCACGGCCTGGCGAAGGAACGGCAGCCCTTCGCTTGCGGCATCGTGCCAGTCGAACACGCGGCCCTGATCGACGAACGTGCGCTTCAGGTTGCCGGTCGATTCACGCTCGGCCATCGCCGAAAGCGACGCGCCGTGGAAGCACCAGAGCGCATCGACGTCATCGTGTTGCGCGAGCGTCTGCGCCAGAGAGCGCGCATCGCCGGTGACGATATTCAGCGCGCCGCCCGGCACATCCGAGGTCTCGACGACCTGATAGAAGTCCGTCGCCATCAACGGGCACGTCTCGCTCGGCACCACGACCACGCGATTGCCCAGCGCAAGCGCGGGCGCGACGAGCGATACGAAGCCGAGCAGCGGCGCTTCGTCCGGGCACACGATGCCGATCACGCCGAGCGGCTCGTGCATCGCGAGCGCGACGCCATGCAGCGGCGGCGCATGCACCGCGCCATCGTACTTGTCGGCCCACGCGGCATAGGTGAAGAAGCGCGCGATGGACGCATCCACTTCGCGCTTCGCATCGCGTTCGTTCGAACCCGCGCGCGTAACGAGTTGCTTCGCGAACTCATCGGCGCGTGCGCTCAAATTTTCCGCGAGGTGGTACAGCACTTGCGCGCGGTTGTGCGCGCTCGCCGACGACCACTTGCTCATGCCTCGCGCGGCAGTCACCGCATTGCGAATGTCCTTGCGGCTGCCCTCGCCCACTTCACCGACGATCTCGCCAGCGGGCGAATGCACGAGCCGCGAATAGCCGCTGTCGGGCCGCGCCTGCTTGCCGCCGATGAAGAGCTTCGCGGTGCGATCGAGCGCGCTGACCTTGCCGGCATCGACGAGCGAATCGGGTTGTGCCTGCAACGGCTTCGTTTCGCCGCGAACCGGGAGTCTGGTCCACGCGCGGGGCTTCAGATATTCGTAAATGCCCTCGCGTCCGCCTTCGCGCCCGAAGCCGGATTCGCGATAGCCGCCGAAGCCGACGGCCGCATCGAAGAGATTGGTCGCGTTGATCCACACGACGCCGCATTGCAGGCGCGGCGCGACGTCGAGCGCGCGGCTGATGTTCTCGCTCCACACGCTCGCGGCAAGGCCGTAGCGCGTGTTGTTCGCGAGCGCGACGGCTTCTTCCGGCGTGCGGAAGCTCATCGTCACGAGCACCGGCCCGAAGATTTCTTCCTGCGCGAGCGTCGATGCGGGCGCGACATTGGTGACGAGGGTCGGCGGAAAGAACGCGCCGTGCTCGGGCAACGTGGCACGCGGCGACTGATAAATTTCGCAGCCTTCGCTTTCGCCCTTGTCGACGAGCGCGCGAATACGTTCGAGCTGCACGTCATCGACGACGGCGCTCATGTCGATGCCCTTGTCGAGCGACGTCCCGACGCGCAGCGTATCCATGCGGCGCTTGAGCTTCTCGACGAAACGCGCTTCGATGCCTTCCTGCACGAGAAGACGCGAGCCCGCGCAGCACACTTGTCCCTGATTGAACCAGATCGCATCGACGACGCCTTCGACGGCGCTGTCGAGATCGGCATCGTCGAACACGATGAAGGGCGACTTGCCGCCGAGTTCGAGCGTCAGCGATTTGCCCGAGCCCGCAGTCGTCGCGCGAATCTGGCGGCCCACTTCGGTCGAGCCCGTGAACGCGATCTTCGCGACGCGCTTATGCTCGACGAGCGCCGAGCCCGTGCTTCCGTCGCCGGTGACGACGTTGAGCACGCCCTTGGGCAAGCCCGCGCGATGCGCCAGTTCGGCGAACAGCAGCGCGGTCAGCGGCGTGAATTCGGCGGGCTTCAGGACGACCGTATTGCCGAGCGCGAGAGCGGGCGCGATCTTCCACGCAAGCATCAGCAGCGGAAAATTCCACGGCACGATCTGCCCGATCACGCCGAGCGGCGCCCAGTCGGCGAACTCCTTGTCCTGCAACTGCGCCCATCCCGCGTGATGCAGAAAGTGCCTTGCCACAAGAGGTATATCGATATCGCGGGACTCGCGAATCGGCTTGCCGTTGTCGAGCGATTCGAGCACGGCGAAGAGACGGCTATGCCGCTGCACCATGCGCGAAAGCGCATAGAGATGCCGCGCGCGCCCCGCTCCGCCGATCGCCTGCCAGCCTTCGAGGGCGGCATGCGCGGCTTCCACGGCGGCATCGACATCGGCTTGCGTGCCTTGCGCGATCGATGCGAGCACGCGACCCGTGGCGGGTTCGCGCGAATCGAAGCGGTCGGCGTCGTCGCTATCGCGCCATGCGCCGTTGATGAAGTGACCGAAGCGCCCGTCATGCTGATCGAGCCATGCGCGCGCGGCGCGATCGTCTTCCGGTGCGGGTCCGTATTCCATCGAGGAGAAGTATTCGGCAACGCTCATGAGGCTGTGTATTGAAGGTGAATCAGGCGACGGGATGACGGTTGAACGCCGAGTAGCGTCCGCTCACATGATGTTCGAGCTGGCGTTCGATATCCGCGAGCAGGCTCGATGCGCCGACACGGAACAGGTCCGCTTCGAGCCATTCGCGGCCGAGCTCTTCCTTCATGAGGATCTGATATTCGAGCACCGATTTCGCGGTGGACACGCCGCCGGCAGGCTTGAAGCCGATCGCGACGCCGGTGCGCGCGAGATATTCGCGAATCATGCGCACCATCACGAGCGATACATCGAGCGTCGCGTTGACGCTCTCCTTGCCCGTCGATGTCTTGATGAAGTCGGCGCCGGCCATCATGCAGATCATCGACGCCTTCGCGACATTCGACAGCGTGCGGATATCGCCGGTCGCGAGAATCGCCTTCACGTGCGCATCGCCGCATGCAGCACGGAAATCGCGCATCTCTTCGTAGAGCGCCTGCCAGTTGCCCGTGAGCACGTGCTCGCGCGTGACGACGATATCGATCTCCGACGCGCCGTCTCGCACCGACGCCTCGATCTCGCGCAGCTTGAGATCGTGCGGATTGAGTCCGGCGGGAAAGCCCGTCGATACGGCCGCGACCGGAATGCCGCTGCCTTCGAGCGCGTTCACGGCGGTTTTCACGTAGCGGTGGTAAACGCACACCGCGCCTGTTTTTATCGACGCGGGGGCCATGCCGAGCGCGTCGAGCAGATCGTCGCGCAACGGACGGCGCGCCTTCGCGCACAGGCGTTCGACGCGGCCGTGCGTGTCGTCGCCGCTGAGCGTCGTGAGGTCGATGCAGGTGATCGCCTTGAGCAGCCACGCGGCCTGCGCATCTTTCTTGACGGCGCGGCGCGTGCCGAGCGTCGATGCGCGGCGCGTCACGGCCGATTGATTGACGCGCAGCCCGTCGAGCCACGACAGATCGAACGGCACGCCGGGATTGCGGGCGCTGGCGTGAACTTGCGCCTTTGCGGGCCAGGCGACGATGGACTTCGATGCAGTTTCCAGCATGAGATCGGTATGCCGGCGTCTTGTGCGACGCACAACAGTTTTTGATAGATTGATCTCAGTTTATAACATCGATGTGAGGATCGTAACATAGGGAAAGTTCGTAGGCGGTCGATGGCCGCTATGTGGCAGCCGGGACCGCGCATTGCTCTATATCGTGACCACCCACTTTTTGAAACAGAGGACACGATGCCCCGCCCGACCCCCACACAGGCTGAAACCGCTGCCGCTTCTCGCGCCACGCCGAGCCAGGACGCCATTCAGGTGCTGATGGACGATCATCATGCCGTTAAAAAGCTGTTCGATGCGTTCGAGAAAACAAAGGACGACGATCTCGACGCGAAAACCACGCTCGTGCGACGCGCGTGCGAAGAACTCACGGTCCACGCGATGATCGAGGAAGAGTTGCTGTATCCGGCGGCGCAGGAAGCGCTGGACGAAGACGACCGGCCCGATGTCGAAGAAGCTTATGTCGAGCACTTTCTCGTTAAGGTGCTGATCGAAAAGTTCACTACGCTCAGAGCGGGCCAACCCGGCTTCGACGCGACCTTCAAGGTCATGAGCGAGATGGTGCAGCATCACATCGAAGAGGAAGAATCGGATCTCTTCCCCAAGCTGCGCAAGTCGAGCGCGGATCTGAATGCGCTCGGCAAAAAGCTGATGCAACGCAAGGAACAACTGGAGGCGAAGATCCCGAAAGATGCCGGCGACAACACCATGCGTCTGCATTGATCCACATCGACGTCTACCGGAGCCGAAGCATGAAAAACCCTTGGGTGAAGAAGAATCCGTTCCTCAGCATGTGGCTGTCCGGCGCGAATGCGGTCATCGGTTCGACGCGAGGCCGCGCCACCGCCCAAGCGAAACGGCAAGCGTCGGCTTTCTGGACGGCAGCGCTTACGCCGCCCAAGCCGAAGAAGCGGCGCACACGGCGTTAGGCGTTCGGCAACCGGCAGTCATCCACGCAGCGCGTTGAGCACATCGGAGAACGCCCGATGTGTCGACGCGCTCAATCCCGCGCCGACGGCCGTCTGCACCGTGCGGCGCACGCCGAGAATCGCGATGCCGACGAGCGCGAGCGCAATCAACTCGGCATTGGGCGTGCGCAGGAACCACGGCGCGGGTCGCGTTGCCGGCAACGTGCGCGGCACACGCGTAGCACGCGTAACCCGCAAACGTTCATCGGCAATATGCGCGGCAATCAATTCCGCGCGCGATTCCGCCATGCGCGCGAGCACCGCTCCCTGAGCTTCGGCATGCTTCATTGCGTTGCCTCCCTGATGGCATCCACGTCGCGTCGCAACTCTTCGCGCAGCAACTGAAAAGGTTGCGCGGGCTTGCGCGACATCATGACGATGACGGCGATCACCGCGACGGCGAGCCACGCTCCCGCCACGCACCACGCCGTCAGCACGAGATACGGCGTGCCGACTGAGGTCACGATCACCGCGATCGACACGAAAGATAGCGTGAACAGTGCGCCGATCGTGAGCGCGACGAGCGCGACTACTTCATGCAGCACGCGCTTCTTGGTCTCAGCGAGTTCGATGGGAATCAGCTCGCCATAATCGACGAGGCGTCTCGTGCAGAAATGGCCGATCCTGCGCCAGTTGGCGATCTTTCTCTGGATTGTCATCGTTGCTTCCCCAGCGAGGTTTCAGTCAAGACGGAGTGCCTTGCCAGAATGGAGAGCAGTGCGCATGCCAGCGATGCGTGCGGTCGATGAGAATCGGTGGTTATTTCATACGGGCAGTCGCGGAAGATGATCCGGACCGTAGTAAGACGCGGCGAAGGCAAACCGTCTCCGGATCGCCTTCCGCGATTTTTACTTCTTACTTGAGATCGTCGGGCACCTTGCCGCCGTTTTCCGCGAGCTTCTGCATGACCTGCTTGTGAAGCCAGATGTTCATCGAGGCCGAGTCTTCCGTATTGCCGGTGTAGTGCAATTCCGACGCCAGTTCCTTGCGCGCGGACAGGCTGCTGTCGAGGCCGAGCAGCTTCATCAGATCGACGATCGACGTGCGCCAGTTGAGTTGCGCGCCTTGACTCGCCTGCATTTGCGTCAGCACTGCTTCGACATCGACTTCCTGCATCGGTGCTGCGGCAGGCTGGTCGGGCGTGGCAGCCGTCGTGGTGGCCGGTGCGGCAGCAGGCGCTGCGCCCGGGCTTGCGCTGGCAGGCGCACTGTCGTGGTGAAAGATTTTGTTCAGGATATTTGAAAAGATACTCATGACATCTCCTTTGAAAGTGAACCCACGGACGTGCAAGTGTCGTGCCGCTACGCTTCCGATGCAACTGTCATTTGATGCAATTTGACGGTTGTGGACTAACGCGTGAACGATGAGTGTCGTGTCATAAAAGCACGGTAGCGCGAAATCCCGACGATCTCAGCAAACACCGTAACACGGCGAGGAGACATCATGGGTATATCGTTCTGCTTCACTTAAAAATGCGCCGTCGTAGAGTTCACCTTTTCATGCTTTAACGTGCAATGGAGAGATGCGCGATTACTTCTGCACGCCCGGTTGCAGCACCGGCACATCGCGCCCGGCCCGAGGCGCCATGCGCGCGAAAAACACGACACCGGCGGCCACGACCGACATCACCGCGAGACCCGTCAACCCGCCCTGAATCGAACCCGTCTTCTGTTCGAGGAAACCGAACGTCGCAGGCGCGACAAAGCCGCCGAGGTTGCCGATCGAATTGATCAGTGCGAGCACGGGCGCCGCGATGCGCGCATCGAGATAACCTTGCGGAATCGGCCAGAACAATGACGATGCGGCCTTGAAACCGATTGCCGCAAAGCAGATCGCGACAAACGAGAAGACCGGGCTGCCGAGACCCGCGGCATACATGCCGGCCGCCGCGATCAGCAACACGCACGCAACCCACGCCTGCTGAAACTTGAAGCGCGCCGCGAGTGCCGCGAACAGATACATCGCGACGATGGAGATGAGCCACGGAATCGAGTTGAAAAGGCCGACCTGAAAATCGTTGAGATGCCCCATCTTGCGGATGATGCTTGGCAGCCAGAACGTCGCGCCGTAGATCGTCAGCGAGACCGAGAAATAGATCAGGCAGAAGATCAGAATCTGCGGATCGCGCAAGAGGCTCCACGACGTCGGCTTCTTCGCGTGCACGGCATCGCGGCGGCGCTGCTCGTCCTCGATTTCGGCGACGACCGCATCCTGCTCGGCGCGCATGAGCCACTTCGCGTCGCGCGGCTTCGAATCGAGCCAGAACCACACGAAGCCCGCGAGTACGACCGACGCCATGCCTTCGATGATGAACATCCACTGCCAGCCGTGCAGGCCCACGCCTTCGATCAGCATCAGCCCGCCCGAGATCGGTCCGGAGAACACCGAAGCCAGCGCCGAGCCGCTCAGGAAGATGGCCATCGCCTTGCCGCGTTCATCGCGCGGCAGCCATTGCGTGAAATAGAACACGACGCCCGGGAAGAAGCCCGCTTCGGCCGCGCCGAGCACGAGCCGCATCGCGTAGAACGAGGTCTCGCCCTTCACGAAGGCCATGCCCACGGCCGCCAGCCCCCACGTGATCATGATGCGCGTGAGCCACGCCTTCGCGCCGAAGCGCTGCATCAGCATGTTCGACGGCACTTCGAACACCGCGTAGCTCACGAAGAACAAGCCCGCGCCGAGCCCGTAAGCCGCCGCGCCAATGCCGAGATCCGCGCTCAAGTGCTGGCGCACGAAACCGATGTTCACGCGGTCGATGTAATTGACGATGAACATCACGACGAAAAGCGGCAGCACATGCCACTTGATCTTGCGAACGGCGCTCGACAGCGCGCTGGAACTGCTCATGAGGTTGTCTCCTGGAATGCGCGTGTACTTGTTCTATGACTCAGAAGCGCGGGTTCTTGCCGGTGAACTCGGGCTGATACTTGCGCATCTGCGTGAGGTCGTCGCGATTGCGCACGCCGCACGTCAGGTATTGCTCATGCAATGCGGCGAGTTGCTCGCGATCGAGTTCGACACCGAGACCCGGCGTCGTCGGCACGCGCACCGCGCCGTTATCGAATATGACGCGGCCTCCCTTGATCACTTCTTCTTCCTGCCACGGGTAGTGTGTATCGCACGCATACGTGAGATTCGGCACGCTTGCCGCGACATGCGTCATCGCCATCAGGCTGATGCCGAGGTGCGAGTTCGAATGCATCGACATGCCGAAGCCCCACAGCCGCGCCATGCGCGCGAGCGTCTGCGTGGCGCGCAGGCCGCCCCAGTAGTGGTGATCGGAGAGCAGCACCTTGATCGAGCCCATGTTGCAGCCGCGACGGAAGTCGTCCATGGTCGTGATGACCATGTTGGTCGCGAGCGGCAGCTTCGTGTGCTTCTGCAGTTCGGCCATGCCTTCGAGGCCGGGGCACGGGTCTTCGTAGTATTCGAGGATTTCATCGAGCTCGGGCGCGGCCTCGATGCTCGTCTTGAGCGTCCAGTTCGCGTTCGGATCGAGGCGCAGCGGCATGCCGGGGAACGCCTTCGCGAGCGCCTTCATGCAGGCGATTTCATGCGCGGGCTCGAACACGCCGCCCTTCAGCTTGATGCTCTGGAAACCGTACAGGTCGATCATGCGCTGCGCTTGCGCGACGATCTGCTCAGGGCTGATGCCCTCGCCCCACGCATCGGGCGCATAGGGCTTGTCGATATGTTCCGCGTACTTGAAAAACAGATACGCGCTGTACGGCACGGCGTCGCGGACCTTGCCGCCCAGAAGATCGACGACCGGCGCGCCGACGATCTGCCCTTGCAGATCGAGCATCGCCACTTCGAACGTGCTGATGACCTTCGGCGCATTTTTCGCGGCATGCGAACCGGGCGCGAGTTCGAACTCGACGGCGCCGGGCGTCGCCTTGATCGTCGCGCGCACGCGCTCTTCCATCTGGTTCAGGTCGAACGGCGACAGGCCGATCACGAGGTCTTTCGCCTGATCGAGCACGCGCAGCATTGGCTCGTCGCCATAGGTTTCGGAGATGCCGACACGCCCGTCGCTCGTTTCCAGTTCAACGATGGCGCGCAACGCCCACGGTTCGTGGATGCCCGCGGCGTTGAGCAACGGGCCGTCGCGGAAGGCGATCGGCGTGATTCGAACCTCGGTGATGGCGATATCGCGGGTCATGTCGGGCGTCCGGAAAGTAGCGAGAGTAGCCGAATGGTAAAGCACTAATGTATTAGTATGTCAGTCGGGTATACGCCGATCGTTCTTTGCGAGTTTTCCGTGCCTCATATGGCTGAGCGCGGCTATAGTACTAATGTTTCAGTTGCCTATCGCTTTCTGTCTGAAATGAAAAACGCTGCTTCCGCTTCGGTCCATCGGCTGGACCGCTCCCGCCACGCCGCGCCGCAGGTTTTCGAACGGCTGCGCGAAATGATCCTGTCGCTCGAGCTCGAGCCCGGCACGGTTCTGTCGCGGATCGAACTGGCGACGCGTTACGGCCTCAGCCAGACGCCCGTGCGCGACGCGCTGATGAAGCTCGGTGAGGAAGGACTCGTCGACATCTTTCCGCAGCACGCGACGGTCGTGAGCCAGATCAGCGTGGCGTCGGCGATGCAGGCGCATTTTCTGCGCCGTTCGATCGAACTCGAAGTCGTGCGCACGCTGGCGCGGGAGCACAAGGCGTCGCTGGTCGCGCGGCTTCGCGCGACGATCGCGGAGCAGACGGAGTGGCTGGATCCGAAGGACGTCGAGCAGTTTTCATTGCTCGATCAGGCTTTCCATCGGCAGATGTATGAGGCTGCGGGCGTGCCGCAGCTCTGGGATCTGGTGCGCAGATTGAGCGGCCATATCGACCGGCTGCGCCGTTTGCATTTGCCGGTCGAGGGCAAGACGATGGCGGTGGTGCGGGATCACACCGAGATCGTCGATGCTATCGAAAAGGGTGATCCCGATGCGGCGGATGCCGCGTTGCGCAAGCATCTGTCGGGTACGCTTAGTCAGGTGGACGAGATTCGTACGCGGCATCCGACTTTTGTGACTGATCATTGAAAGCGGGGATTGTTTTGCTTGGCGTTGGGCGTGGTTCAGGTTTTCGCCGGATCCCGTTTTCGCGTCGGTTTATTAGCACTGCCCCTCCCCGGGGCGGGGGTCACTTTCTTTGCTGCTGCAAAGAAAGTAACCAAAGAAACAGCTATCCCCAGCCTAAGCACTTCACACCGGCCGCGGCACAGACGATTGGCTGAATGGCCCGGCAGTAGCGAGTGCCCTCGAAGGTCTCGCGGGGCTTGGACCGCGCACGGTCTGACTCATCGCACCACACAACAAATTGGTTCAGCACCAGAGAGCTCCGGCCCGCTACGCGGCCGATGGGTCAATCGGGTTTGCGTGCGCTTCTTCGATGGCTTCCCTCGCATACCCAACGGCAGCGCGTAGCGCTGTGCCGAAGCTCTTTGGTGCTGAACCAGCGCGCTAAAACATTTGGGGTGGCAGACCGTGCGCGATCCAAGCCCGATTGGGCCTTCGAGGGCGACATTTAGGCGAGAGCCACCGCGGGCTGGCAAGCATGGCCAACGTGCGTGTGACCGCGGGCCTCGACGAGCTGCTTTCTTTGGTTACTTTCTTTGCAGCAGTGTATAGACCGGAGACATGGGTAACAGGTGTGTCAGGACATGGGTAACACATTTAGCTCCTTTTGCCGCGTCCCTTCAAGCTGATGGTATCGATTCGTTGATGAGCGAAGTACACGTCGTAGCAGCCGTCGGTTTCGCTACAGGCGCGCAACGCGATGGGCAGCTCAGCCAGCGCACTTGAAACCTTGAAGCATTGCGACTTGAAGCGCACCTCGCCGTTGATGCCCACGCGAAGCACCACGTCTGCGTCGCCGTACTCGATCGGCGGCAGACGCTCCGGATACGCTCGCGGGCTGGGTTGATAGCGCGAGATCGGCGTGGCCATGCCCAGCGCCTGATGCGGGCGCTCGTGGTTGTACATCTGGCGCCACGTATCGAAGGCTTGCTGGATACTCTTCAGGCTCTTGAAGTGTCGACCCGCGAGCAGTTCCGCCTTCAGCGTCCGATGAAACCGTTCGTCTTTACCGTTGGTCTGCGGATGCCCGGGCCGGCTGTACGAAGGTCGGATGCCCAGGCGGATCAGCCAGATCGCCAGCGCAGTCAGTTGTCCGGGTCGCGCAGGGCTGCCCCATGGCGGACCGTTGTCCGCATTGATGCGCAGCGGCAACCCGTAACGGCGAAACACCGCGCGCAAGTGCTCACGCACGACCCGCGTGGGCGTGCTGCCACACGCATCGAGCGCCAGATCGAAGCGCGAATGATCGTCCAGCACCGTGAACGGCAAGCAGCGTCGTCCACTGTCGAGTTCGATATAGCCCTTGAAATCCATCTGCCACAGATCGTTGGGATGCTCGTGTTCAAAGCGCTGCCAGCGCAAGGCCTCGGTGCTGCTCTCAGCGGTGATCAGGCCTTGCCGATGCAGGATGCGCGTCACGGTGCTCGGCGAAGGCGTCTGAGCGCAACCCAGATCGCTCAGGCGCCTGGCAAGCTTGGCCGCCCCCCAGGCGGGATGCGCTTGACGCAGTTCGACCACGCGTGCCTCTACTTCGGCATCGGTACGCGAGGGGCTATGCACGGGCCGTCGGCCCTGATCGGCCAAAGCGGTGTCGCCTTGCTCGAAGCGCCTGATCCACTTGTACCCCGTCTTCGCGCTGATGCCGTACTGGCGACACAAGGCGCGCCGATTGGCCCCTTCTCGGGTGGCGAATTCCACGAATTCAAGCCGCAGTTCCATGATGTCTTTGCTATCCCAGGTCATGATCTACTCCGGACGAACCATTCGTCCGAAGTGTTACCCATGTCCTGGAACAGGTGTTACCCATGTCTCCGGTCCATACACAGCAGCAAAGAAAGTGACCCCCGCCCCGGGGAGGGGCAGTGCTAATAAACCAAAAAGAAATCGGGATCCGGCGACAATCAAGCACCGCATCGAAAGCTCTCGCCAAAACCCCCTAAACACCATGCGCCCCCAGCCGAGCGACATACCACCGCGAGAACTGCTCCACATAACTCTCCGTAAACGGCGAGAACACAGCGGGCCGAAAAGCCGGATCCTGCGTACCCTCATGCGTAATCTCGACAAGATGCTTGTCCTGCGCATTGGTCGCGACCCACACTTCCGTCAGATCCTGAATCTGGTAATCGACACCTTCCACCGCATCCGCGTGCACGAGCCACTTCGATCGCACGAGCGTTTTATCCGGCGCAAGCGGAATGATGTACGAAACGACCGCATGGTCACTCATCACATGCGTCCATGAGTTGTGCGTCCAGAGATGCGTGTCGCCCAGGTCGCGCCGCTGCAGATCGCCGAGCAGCTTTTCGCTTGCGACCTTCGTGCTGATGGTCTGCGACTCGCCGTGCCCCGCGATGACAAGTTGCTGCGTTCTGAACTGCGTGACGGCATCCTCGTCCAGCCATTCGACGGTCGCGCTCGTGAAGCCATCGCGCTCCCAGCTCGCCTGACACGCGGCGTTGCGTTCCTTGTAGGCCTCGATTTCGCGCAGCGCTTCCTCGGGAAGATTCTCGGGACAGAAGCCGAAATCCTCGGGCAGAAACGAAGCGGTCAGTTCCGGATGCGTCGCGGCGCAGTGATAGCACTCGCGATTATTTTCGATCACGAGCTTCCAGTTGCCGTTCTCGATGATCTCCGATTCGAACGCGATCTTCGTGTTCCGCATATCGTAGGGCGCGAATCGCGGCGCCATCGCGTCTTCGAGCTTCGAGATATCCGCCGGCGGTTCGTCGGCAAGGCACACGAAGATATGCGTGCCGACGATGCGCGTATGCACCGGCAGCAAACTGCGGCACTTCGGATCGAAATCACGGCCCATGTGCGCGGCGTGGCGCAGGCTGCCGTCGAGGTCGTAGGTCCACTGGTGATACGGGCACACCAGCATGCCGACGGTCGATTTCCCCGGCTCCTTCAGCCGCGCGCCCCGATGCCGGCAGACGTTCCGATAGGTACGGATATTCTCGTCGTCGTCGCGAACGATGATGATCGAAGCCCGGCCGATATCCACCGTCGAGACATCGCCCGGCTCGGGCACGTCCGCCGTCACGCCGACCAGAATCCAGTGCTTATGGAAAAAGACCTCGACGTCCGTCTCGAACACGTCCTGCCGCCCGAACAGCTCGCCGGGCAATCCGTGGCCGGGCTCGAGGCTGCGGATCAGTTCGCCATGAGTCTTGAATTGCACTTCGGACATCGTCGCTCTCCATCGTTCAGGGATCGGGACTTCGAGTGGTCCCGCGATAACCCGAGTATTGGATCGCTAGAAATTAGCGTCAATGCGCTTTATTTTCGATCTCGGATTACTTTAATTTATGCGTGCGCGTCGTCGCGCAGCCACTCGATCAGCGCGGCGATGGCAGGCGTGATGGCGCGGCCGTGCGGCACCACGGCAAAGTACGAATCGCCCGGCCTGAACGATGCCACGTGCAGTCTCACCAACTCGCCGCTTTCGAGAAAATCGTGAACGAGCCGGCCCCAGCCGAGCGCGACGCCCTGGCCGTAACGCGCGGCCTGGATCGCATCGGTGTAGAGGCTGCAACGCAGCGAGAAATTCAGACGCATCGGCCGGAATCCGACCGCATGGAACCACTCTTCCCAGCCCATCCAGCCTTCGGAAGTCGAATCCGATTCGACCAGCACGCAGCCCGCGAGCTCTTCCAGCGACGCCGGCTCAGCCTGCGCCTGGAGCCATGAAGGGGAACAGACAGGAAACACTTCCTCGTCGAAGAGCAGCGTCGCCGTGCCGTCCGGCCACACGCCGCCGCCGAAGCGCACCGCGACATCGATCTCCTTGTGCCGCAGATCCGCGGTGAACATTTGGGTGGACAGCCGCAGTTGCAAATCGGGCTGCACGGCCTTGAGCGATGCGAGCCGCGGCAGGAGGCGGAAGTGCGAGAACGCGGAAGTCGCGGCCAGCACGAGCTCCTGCTGCACGGGGCCGCGCGCGATGCGGTCGAACACGCTCGCGATCTTCTGCATCGATTCCGCGACGACGCGGTACAGCGCCTCGCCTTCCCCGGTTAGTTCGATCGCGCGATGCAGCCGGCGAAAAAGCCGCGTGCCGAGCGTCTCTTCGAGGAACCGGACCTGCCGGCTCACGGCGGCCTGCGTGACGCCCAGTTCATGCGCCGCGAGCGTGAAGCTGCCGAGACGCGCGACGGCTTCGAACTCGACCAGCGCGGTCACCGACGGAATGAGCCGCCGATACCCCTTCGGTTTTTCGGTCGCCTGTTTCATGTGGCGCTCAGAGAACGGCCTTCGATTCGGCCGCGGGCCATCCCTGCATCATCGTGGCGATCTCCTCGTCGAGCCATTGGCGAAACTGAATGTATTCCGGGCGGGATTTTGCATTGCGATGCGTGATCACGTAGTGATGACGATCATGGAACACGAGCGCATCGTCGACGGGGCGAACCAGTTTTTTCTGCTCGACCTGCCGATGCACGAGATGATGCCAGCCGAGCAGCGTCCCCTCGCCCGCTTCGGCCTGCGCGACGAGCAACCGATAGTCGTTGCTTTCGAGATCGTCATGCTGATCGAGGCGTTCTGAACCGTCGCCTTGCTGATACCAGTTTTTCCACACGCGCCAGTCGACGTGCTCGCACACTTGCGCGCGCCCCAGCAGCGACAGGCTCAGCGTGGGATGCGCGAGCAGATCGAGCGGCTTCAACGAGCGCCCGTGAAAATAGCGCTCATAAAACGGAACGCTGCATACCGGATAAACGATGTCGTGAAAAAGCGGCTCGACTTCATACTCTGCCTCGCGCGGCGGATTCTTCGTGATGATGACATCGGGCTCCATGAGGTCGTCGAGTTCCATGAAGTGCTCGGTCACCATCACATGCAAGCGGATATTCGGAAAGCGCTGGCGAAACGTCGGCAGCCTGAACGAAAGCCACAGCGCCGAAAACGTATGAGAGATGCAGAGCGTCAGCGCGTGACGATCGACGCGCCGCACCGCTTGCGCCGCCTCCGCGATGTTCATGATCGACAGATACGACGCGTTGTAGAGAATGCGGCCCGCGTCGGTCAGCGCGATGTGTCTGCCGGTGCGCTCGAACAGCGCGACTTCGAGCGTATCTTCGAGTTCCTTGATCTGCCGGCTCACCGCCGCCTGCGTGACGCACAGCACTTCCGCGGCCTGCGTGAAGCTTTCGTAGCGCGCCGCGGTGACGAAACACCGGAGCGCGCGCAGCGACGGCATCTGGGCGAGAAGCCGGTCCGCGAACTGCTGTTTCTTCTGCATGTGAATCACCTTCCGAGGGGCGCGAGTGTCGTTTGTTCGTCGTTATCCACGCCATTGCACGCGGCGCATGATGTTGTCGAGCGCCTCTGCGTAGTGCGTGTACGTGCCCCGCTCCGTAAGCTCGCGGTTGAGCTGCTCGTTGAGACCGCCGGGCGTGCTCGCGTGCCCGATCATCGCGGAGAAAGGCGCCGTGCCTGACGTCGCTTCATGAGCGAGCCCCACATGATAGCCCGACAAAAACGACCGGGCCGACGCATACGGCACGCCTTGCGCGACGAGCCACGACGCCTGTTCCTCAAGCAGCGCGAAGAAGGCGGCCATCGTCGCGGTCGCGGCGGAAAGCGCGTCGAACTGATGCTCGTCGTCGACTTCGACGGCTTCGCCGAGCGGCGCAAACAGCGCCCGTGCGATGTCGTCGCGCGGGCAGATCGCCGTGCTGCCCTTGCCTGCCGCGACGGCGGGCAGCGGCACCGCGCGCACGATCCTGGACGAACGGCGCACGAACGCCCCGATCTGATCGAGCGACTTCCCCGCGATGAAGCTGATGACGTGATGCCGCGCATCGAAGGTCAGTTCGCTCAGGACGTCCGCCGCGATCTGCGGCACGACCGCAAGACACACGACGTCCGATGTATCGAGCACGTCCTGATTGCTTTCGCAGACTTCGATGCGCGCATCGAGCGCGGCCAGCCGCGCCGCGATCTTCGCATTGCGCGGCGACAGCGCCACGCGCTCGAAAGACACGCCGAAGCGGATCATGCCGGTCACGACCGCCTCCGTGATCGTGCCGGTACCGATGAAGCCAATGCGCATGTTGCCTCGTCCGATGATCAGTCGAGCTTCAGCCAGGTCGTCTTCAGCTCGCAATATTGGTCGTGTGCGTAGACCGACTTGTCGCGTCCGCCGAAACCGGACTGCTTGAAGCCGCCGAAGGGTGTCGAGAGATCGCCCTCGCCGAAGCAGTTCACGGTCACGGTGCCCGCGCGAATGCGCGCCGCGACTTTATGCGCCTGATTCACGTTGTCGGTCCACAGCGATGCCGCGAGTCCGTAGCACGTATCGTTCGCGATGCGCACGGCCTCGTCGACGTCAGCATATTCGATAAAGCAGACCACCGGGCCGAAGACCTCGTCGCGCGCGATGCTCATCTCGGGCGTGACGTTATCGAAGATGGTCGGCTCGACGAACCAGCCGCCCGTTTCCGCAAGCGTCGCGTTGCCGCCGCTCGCGACACGCGCGCCTTCCGCCTTCGCCTTCTCGATATGACCGAGCACCTTCTGGTAATGCGCTTCCTCGATGAGCGAGCCGAGCTTGACATCGGGATCGAGCGGATCGCCGACCTTCCAGCCTTCGAGCACGGCCTGGACCTTTTGCAGCAGTTCGGCCTTCTGGCTCTTGTGCACCAGAATCCGCGAGCCCGCGCTGCAGTTCTCGCCCATGTTCCAGAACGCGGCGGCGACGGCCTGCTCCGCGACGGCATCGAGATTGGCGACATCGGGCAAGACGACTTGCGGATTCTTCCCGCCGCATTCGAGCACGACGCGCTTCAGGTTCGTATCGGCGGAATAGCGCAGGAAGCGCTTTCCGGTTTCGGTCGAGCCCGTGAACGCGATGAGATCGACATCCGCGTGCGTGCCGAGCGCCTGTCCCGCGCTTTCGCCGAAGCCCGTCACGACGCTGAACACGCCGGGCGGCAGACCTGCTTCAAGTGCGAGATCTGCGATTCGCAGCGTCGAGAGCGAAGTCTGCTCCGCCGGCTTCACGATGACGCTATTGCCCACCGACAGCGCCGGCCCGATCTTCCATGCCAGCATCAGCGCCGGAAAATTCCACGGCAGCACCGCGCCGACGACACCGATCGGCTCGCGCGTGATCATGCTCACGACGCTCGGACCGGACGGCGACAGCGCGTCGTAACGCTTGTCCGTCACCTCGGCATGCCAGCGGATGCACGCCGCCGATTCGGGAATGTCGAGCCCCATGCATTCGCTGATCGGCTTGCCCGCTTCGAGCGCTTCGAGCAGCGCGAGCTCTTCGGCGTTGTCGTCGATCAATTGTGCGAGACGCTGCAGGACCGCCTTTCTCTGCGCTGGCGCGGCCTTCGACCACACGCCCGATTCGAACGCCTCGCGCGCCGCGACGACCGCGCGGTCGATGTCCTTCGCGTCGCACTTCGAGACTTCAGCGAGCACCTTGCCGGTCGAAGGATTCAGCGTGCCGAATGTCTCGTTCGATGCGGCGTTGCAGCGTGCTCCCGCAATAAATGCGCGGCCGTCGAGCGACAGATGCTCGGCCTGACGTTTCCAATCCTGATGCGTCGTCATGTCATGTCCTCACAGATTCAAAGTTCGGCGCCCGCCGAGAATTCCTTCACCCAGATAGCCGCCGATACCGCGACGTCCGCGATCGGCCGCATCGGCAGCGAACGCGGATGCGGCTGTTTCAGCAGCTGATTGATCAGATCGTTCGATTGCCCGAGCGCGTGTTCGGCGATGAGCTTGCCCGCCGCCGATCCGCGGCTCAGGCCGAGGCCATTGCAGCCGACAGCTTCGAATACGCCGTCCTCGCGTTGCCCGAAGAGCGCACCGTTGTTCGCCGAGAGGCACAACGCGCCGCCCCATGTGTATTGCAGCTCGACATCCTTGAGCATCGGAAAGCGACGGTCGAACGAACGCTGATGCAGATGCTTCGCTTTCGCGAGATCGCCTTCGGATACCGAGAGATTCGGCCGGAACGCGAAATGATTGCGCACGCAGATACGGTTCGTCGCGAGACGGCGCACGGTGGTGCCCATCGGATCGGCGGGAATGAGCGCCCACGAGTTTGTTCCGCCGAGTCTTGCGATTTCGTCGCCGGTCATCACGCGCGACATCGACGCGAACGTATAGACCGGCAACAAGCCGTTAGGATGGCCGCCGAAGGTCGCCGCATACGCGTTGGTGCACAGCACGACGCGCTTCGCTTCGATGCTGCCGTTCGCGAAGCCGAGCAGCTTCGTCTGCCCGCGCGTTTCCATGCCCTTCACGGCGCTCATTTCGAAGACCGTCACGTTCGACGGCTGCGTCGCGGCGAGGCCGCGCATGAGCGCCGCCGGCTGAACCGTGCTGCATCCCGGCGTGAAGAGCGCGCTCTGATAGAAGCGCGTGCCCGTCACCTTGGCGATCGCGGCTTCGTCGAGCCACTCGCACGGCTCGCCGATGCGCGCGAGTCCATCCGCGAAATGAGTCAGCGCCGAATGGCCCTTCTTGTTCACCGACGCGTGATACTTCCCGTCGTCGCGCCAGTCGCACTCGATGCCATGCGCCTTCACCGTGCTGCGCACATAGTCGATGCCATGCCGTTGCAGGCGCACGTCCGCCTTGTCGGCCTCGACACTGCGCGAATAACTTTCGCTGCTGATGTCATGCGGCAAATCGACGAAAAAGCCCGAATTGCGCCCCGCTGTCGAACGCCCGACGCGATCCGCTTCCACGAGCGCAATGGATGCATCCGGCGCGAGTTCGGCAAGCCGCCGCGCCGCGCACAAGCCCGTGATACCGCCGCCGACCACCACGAAGTCGAAGCGCTGCTCGCCTGTCACGCTGTTCGCGGGCGCGGCGGGCGGCAGACTTTCCCACCAGCCGTTCACGCCATCGGGTGCGGGAAACCGCATGAAATCCAGTTTCGAGGCCATTCACGTTACTGAGCGTTGCGCAGCAAGGGTTGAACGATCTTGGCGAAGGCACTGCGCTCTTCGTCGTTGAGCGTGCCGAGCGGCGCGCGCGCATTGCCGACGCGTGTGCCCGCGAGTTCACATCCATAACGCACATACTGGATGAATTTGCCGCTGCGTTCCAGCAGTTCGAGCACCGGAAGCAATTGCGTCATCAGCTTGCGGCCCGCGATGAAATCGCCGCGCTTCACGCATGCTTCGAGCAGATCGGTATGCGCTTCGGGCAGGAAGTTCGAAGCACCCGCGACCCAGCTTCGCACGCCCCATGCGAAGAACTCGAGCGCCTGATCGTCCATGCCGCAACTGAGGACGAAGCGCTCCGGCAGATGCGTCGCGAGATGATGCAGATGCGCGATATCGCCCGTGCTTTCCTTCATCGCTGCGAAGTTCGGGCGCGCGAGCAGCTTGTCGAGGACTTCGTCGCCGATCGCGGTGCCGGTGCGTGCCGGAAAGTTGTAGAGCATGATCGGCATGTCGAGCGCGTCATCGACCTTCAGCAGGTGAGCGAGCAACTCGTCCTGCGTCGGCTGCGTGTAATACGGCGCCGCGACGAGCAACGCGTCATAGCCCGCGCGCTTCGCTTCCTGCCCGATACGCACGACTTCCTTCGTCGTGGTCGCGTTGATGCCCGCGGTGAGGTAGGTCTTTCCGCCGACCGCCGACGCCACCGTGTCGAACGTCTTCACGCGCTCGTCGAAACTGAGCGCATAGTATTCGCCGGTGGTGCCGCCGACCCCCATGCCCGACACGCGGCCCACGAGACTGGCGGCGTGTTTGCCGAGCATCTCGTGATCGATTTCGCCGTCGTCCTTGAACGGGGTGACGAGCGGAGTATGAACGCCTTCGAAGCTCATGATCGTGTCTCTCTGATGAAAAGATAGTGTGTGGTCATGCGCGATGCGCGTCAGACGAGCGCTTCCGCATGTGAATAAAGCGGGTACGTGCCGCACAACTCGCGCACGCGGGCGCGAACCGAGCGCTCCACGTGCTCGTCGCCATTGCGCGCATGTTCGAGCGCGGCCAGCACGTCGAGAATCATTGCGCCAACCTGCTCGAACTGCGCGACGCCGAAGCCGCGCGTCGTCGCCGCGGGCGTGCCGAAGCGTATGCCTGAGGTCACAGTCGGGTTCTCGGTATCGAAGGGAATGTTGTTCTTGTTGCACGCGATGCCTGCGCGCTCCAGCGCCTTCTCCGCCTGCATGCCCGTGTTCACTGCGCGAGCCACGCCTTCACCTTGTCCGGATGCGCGTCGACGAACTTTTTCGCGGCCGTCGCGTAGTCGTTGGTCGAATTGCCTTCGAATTCGATCGACTCGACATCCGCGAGCGTCAGCTTGAAATGCTTGAAGAATACATCCGCGCGCGGAAACTTGGTCGCGAACTGCTTCGATGCGAAAGCGTGAACCTGCTCCTCGCCGCCCAGCGTGCCTTTCGGGTCTTTCAGATAGCGCATCTGCCATTTCTGGAACAGCCAGTGCGGGCTCCATACGGTCGCGACGATCCATTGCTTCGATCCATATGCGCGCTGAATCGATGCGAGCATCCCGGCCTCGCTCGCCGATTGCAGCTTGTAACCCGACAGGTCATACGCCTTGATGGTCTTTTCCGATGCCTGCATCAGACCGCCGCCCGGCTCGATGCCCTGGATCACGCCGTTGAGCTGCTTCTGCACCTCGGGCTTCTTCAGGTCCTCGATCGATGAAAGCTGCGACTCGGGCACATACGCGGGAACGGCCCAGCCATTCTTGCCGCCCGTGTAGATGACGCCGACGTCGTCGAGCGTGTCCTTGTAGCGCGCGACATACTGACCGTGCGTCACCGGCAGCCATCCGCCGACCATGATGTCGAGATCGCCGCGCGACACGCCCTGATACTGGATGCCGATATCCGCCTGAACGAACTGCACCGGCTGCTGGAGCTTCGTCTCGAGCACGTACTTCGCGACATTGGCGACCGCGAGCACGTCGGCCCAGTTCGTCACGGCGACTTTGAGAGGCTCGGCCGAGATCGCCGGATTCGCACCGGCCCCGAACGCCACGATGGCCGGCGTCACGATCTTGATGATCAGGGATTTGATGAAGCTGTTATTCATTTCGGACTCCGTATCTTACGGTTCATGATTTGAGATATTGGCGACGCTGTGTTGCTCAGGTTTGAGCAGTGTTTGCGGCAGGAGCAGGCTTGACTGGCGTGGAGACGACCTTCTTTTTCTTCTTCGACTTCACGCCGAAACTCTCCGTCAGCCGATCGAGAATGATCGCGAGCAGCACCACGCCGAGGCCGCCTTCGAAGCCGATGCCGATATCGAGCCGCTGAATGCCGCTCAGCACGTATTCGCCGAGCCCGCCCGCACCGATCATCGATGCGACCACCACCATCGACAGCGCCATCATGATCGTCTGGTTCACGCCCGCCATGATCGAAGGCAATGCATTCGGCAACTGAATCTTCCAGAGCAGTTGCGCATCCGTGCTGCCGAACGACCGGCCCGCTTCGAGCAATTCCTCACGCACCTGGCGAATGCCGAGCGTCGTGAGGCGCACGACCGGCGGCATGGCGAAGACGATCGTCGCGATCACCGCGGGGACGCGTCCGAGACCGAACAGAATCACCGCGGGAATCAGATAGACGAACGCGGGCATCGTCTGCATGAAATCGAGCAGCGAACGCAGCACGACTTCCACACGCCGGTTGCGCGCACCCCAGATGCCGAGCGGCACGCCGATCACGAGACTGAAGAAGGTCGCCGCGACGACGAGCGCGAGTGTCGAAGTAGTCTGCGCCCAGAGGCCCATGTAGTTGATCACATAGAGCGCCGCGCCGACGAACACCGCGAACACGACACCTCTTCTCCACAGCGCGAGCGCCATGAGAATCACGAGCATCACGATGAACGGCACCGCGCCCAGACCATCTTCGAGCAGCGTGATGACTGCGCCGAGCGCGGCCGAGAATGCGTCGAAACCGCCGCGAAAGTGCGAGAAAAGAAAGTTGACTGCGTCTTCGGCGACCTTTCCAAATATCGAGGAATTCATGCTGCTCTCCGCTCCATGACCTGCTTGAGAATCGTGCGGCAGGACACGACGCCCGCGAGTCTGCCCTGTTCGTCGGTGACCGGCACGTCGTGCTCCTGGCCGAGCGCAATGGTCGCGAGTTGATGCAGATCGGCTGTCAGCGGGACCGCCGCGACATCGCGAAGCAAAGCGTCGCTGATCGGCCGGTTGCCGTTCTTGTGCAGCGATGCAGGCGTCACGCAGCCCTGATAGCGCCCTGCCTCGTCGCAGACGTAGCCGCATTCGGCGCCGCTGTCGATCAGGCCGTTCAGATAGCGCTCCGACGGCGCGCTCGTGTTGCACGCGATGAGACCGCGCTCGACCTTCGTCATCAGGCTCGATGCTTCGAGAAAGCGCGATACGTCGACATTGCGGAAGAAGTCGCGCACGTAATCGTCGGCGGGCGACTGGATGAGTTCTGCCGGCGTGCCCACCTGAATCAGGCGGCCGTCTTTCATGATGCCGATGCGCCCGCCGATCTTCACCGCTTCTTCGATATCGTGCGAGATGAACACGATCGTGCGCTGTTCTTCCTTCTGCAGGCGCAAGAGTTCGTTCTGCATCTCGAAGCGGATGAGCGGATCGAGTGCGGAGAACGCTTCGTCCATCAGCAGCACGGAAGGATTCACCGCCAGCGCGCGAGCGAGACCGACGCGCTGCTGCATGCCGCCCGACAGTTCGCTCGGCAACAGCTTCTCGTAGGAAGCGAGACCCACGCGCGTCAGTGCGGCGCGTGCGACTTCATAACGATCCGCCTTCTTCTTGCCCGCGACTTCGAGGCCATAAGCAATGTTGTCGATGACCGAGCGATTCGGCAGCAGCGCAAAAGACTGGAACACCATCGCCATTTTTTCGCGGCGCACGGCGCGCAGTTCGGGCGTGCTCATCGGCGCGATGTCGCGGCCTTCGAGAATCACTTGTCCCGAGGTCGGTTCGATGAGGCGGTTGAGCAGACGCACGAGCGTCGATTTGCCCGAGCCGGAAAGACCCATGATGACGAAGATCTCGCCCGCGTTGACGGCGAGGCTCACATCGTCGACAGCGACCATGTTGCCGGTCTGCGCGAAGATTTCGTTGCGGCCGAGTCCCTGGTTCAATAACGCCTGAGCGCGCTCCGGTTTCGCGCCGAAGATCTTCGAGAGGTTTTTGACCGTGAGGATCTCGGTCTGGGACGCCGCAACCGATCGGGCCGGCGATACGGTTCCCGACTGCGAGGGAGCCGGATTCGTGACGTCGTTCGGTGCGAGAGTCAGGTTGGGAATCATCGGTTCAGTCACCTGGCAAGTTCGAGAAAGGGATTTGTCTGCCGGAACATCTCGGCGTTCTTTGCGTTGAATGAAGCGTACATGGCCAATTTCGATCACCCACCGACATTTTCTGAGCACTTTCCGATACTTCTGGTAATGCATGCGGGCAGTGCAGAAACTGCCTGAGCATGGTGCGGCGCTGCGCGTGGGCCGCGGAACCAGAGCCGGCGCGGCTTTGCGGCGACAGGGTGTGCGCGTGGACGAAGCGCGCCACGCGATCTTTCAAAAGAGACGCTAGGGAATGCACCTAGCCGGAGCCGTCCGGATGACTTTTTCTCGTGGTAAAGACGAAAAAACGCCGCGCATCGGCGCGGCGTCGAAGAAGAAAGTCGGCAAGCGAGTTAGCCGAAAGTGAAGCTATACGCTTGTGCGCCAGAATCGAGAAATTCGATTTCGAAAGTGCGATCGACGACCGCGCCCGTCTGACGCACGAGCTGATAAAGACGCGCGTTCGTCACGACACCGCTGCCATCGGCGGCGATATCCGCGCCGTGTGACGCGCCCGGCGCTGCGCCATCGATCGTCACGCGAAAGCGTACCGGCTTGCCATCCGGCGATGGCCCGAGCACGAGATGCAGATCGCGCGCGTGAAAGCGATACGCGATGCGCGCTTGCGGCGCGGCCGGCACCGCCGCCTCTGCGCCGACGTTCCACTTTCCATCGAGCGCCCAGTCGTTGAGCGAGAGTCGCGCGGGCAGCGTGTAGGTTTCGATGGCATCGGGCATCACGCGTTGCGGCGACGCGAAGCCTTGCGCCTGTCTGTAGCCCACATAGGTTTCATCCGAACCGATGTCCGCGGGATCGGCCGCCGCTTGCGCGCCGCTGCCCTGCACGCTTTGCGCATCGCGGGCGGTCATCGTCGCGCCGTTATCGGCGAGCAACTGGCGAATCGCGTTCTCCGCCTCGCCATATCCGCCTTCGCCGAAGTGATGAAAGCGCACGCGCCCTTGTGCATCGACGATATAGAACGCCGGCCAGTACTGATTGCCGAACGCACGCCAGATGCCGTAGTCGTTATCGACGGCAACGGGGTACTTGATGTTCAGATTCGCAAGCGCGCGCTTCACGTTTGCCGTGTCGCGCTCGAAACCGAACTCGGGCGTATGCACGCCGACCACGACGAGCCCGTCATCGCCATAACGTTGCGCCCACGTCTTGAGATACGGCAGCGTGCGCAGACAGTTGATGCACGAATACGTCCAGAAGTTGACGACTACGACCTTGCCGCGCAATGCATCGGCGGAAAGCGGCGCGGAATTGAGCCAGGTCGTCGCGCCGTCGAGCGATGGCAACTTGCCCTGAACCGGCAGCGCGGCCGTCGTCGATACGCGCAGGAGGCGCGCGCCCTGTCGTGCATCGTGCGATGTCTGTTTCGCCTTCAGCACGCCGACGAGCTTGCTCTCGATGCCGTTCGTCGGCGCGCCGGGGATATGCGCGAGCACGCGCGTGTCGAGGCCCGTCGCTATCGCGGCCACGGTCAATACGACGAGCGCGCCCGTTGCACGGCGCAGATGCTCGCCCACGCCGAACGAACGCTTGAGCGTGTCCAGCGCGCGCTTGCCGAGGCTCGATGCGACCGCGAGCGAACTCGCCGCGCCGATGCCATACGCGGCGAGCGCCGCAGCCGTGTGCCAGTTCGCGCCATGCAAGGCCGCGCTCGTGAGAATGACGCCGAGGATCGGCCCCGCGCACGGCGCCCACAGCAGCCCGGTCGCCGCGCCCAGCAGCATCGACGAAGCGATGCGGCGCGTCGTGCCCTGCGTCTGCGAACGCGCGACGATGCGGTCCGCGAGCGCCGATAACGGACGCGTGAGCCGCTCGGCAATCGACGGAAACAGCAGCGCCGCGCCGAACAGCCCGAGCGTGCCAAGCGCGATCCAGCGGCCGTATTCGTTCAATTGGGCGGCGCCTGCGAGACCCGCGACGCCGATGCCGGTCACGAGCGCGAACGTGCCCGCGAGCCCGATGAGAAGCGGCAGGCGGTCGGTGACGAAGGGCCTGTCCGAGCGCGCGAACACGAACGGCACGACCGGCAGGATGCAGGGGCTCAGCACGGTGAACACGCCGCCGAAGAATGCGATGACGATGAGTGACATGAGATCGGTGTTCCGTGGAAATCGGTTGGACGGACCGGCATCGAACGCCGGGGAAACGGCACATCAGGCCATGTGACGTATTTCAGCGCCTTCATGTATCGCGGGAATTTCAGAAACGGCCCGCCGTGCAACGCCATGTATCGGCCGCGCCGCTGGATACATGGCGATACAAACGGGACACGCGCCCGATACATCCGCGCGCTTCAATACGCTTTACCGCCAAACCGAAAGGAGAATCCGCCATGTTTGCCCGACTCAAGATCGCCGCCGTCGGCACTGCCATGATCGCAGCGCTCGGCGCCGTCGCGGCGCTCACCGCTTTTTCATCGACCGACTCCGCGGCCGGCATGAAAGCGATGCAGCAGACCGGCGCGCAAGCCCCTGATTTCGCCGGCATAGATAACTGGATCAACAGCGCGCCACTCGATCTCGCGCAGTTGCGCGGCAAGGTCGTGCTCGTGGACTTCTGGACCTTCGATTGCATCAACTGCGCGCATACGCTGCCGCATGTGAAGGACTGGTACGCGCGCTATCGGGATAAAGGACTTGTCGTGGTCGGCGTGCATACGCCCGAATACTCGTTCGAGCGCGACACCGGCAATCTGAAGAAAGCTATCGCGGGATATGGAATCGAATATCCGGTCGCGCAGGACAATCGATACGCAACGTGGAATGCGTATAACAACCAGTACTGGCCCGCGCTCTATCTGATCGATCAGAACGGGAAGATCGTGTACACGCATTTCGGCGAAGGACGCTATGCGCAGACTGAGGAAACGATTCGCGGGCTGCTCGGAGTGAAATGAAAAAAACGCGCCGGCATGGGCGCGTTTTCTCTAACTCGATTAAGTGCGAACGCTCAACTCTGCCGCGCGACGACACCTTGTGCATCGGTATCGCGCGTCGAGCCTTTCGCCGGGCGTCCTGCCCAATAGCCCGCGAGCATCGATCCCGACAAGTTGTGCCACACCGAGAACAGCGCGCCGGGCAAGGCCGCGATCGGCGTGAAATAGAGCTTGCCGAGCGTCGCTGCGAGGCCCGAGTTCTGCATGCCGACTTCGATCGCGAGTGTGCGGCAGACGGCTTCGTCGAAGCCGAGCAGACGGCCGCCCCAGTAGCCGCCCAGAAGACCGATGCCGTTGTGCAGCACCACGCCCACCGCGACGACCATGCCCACCGATGCGATGCTCTTCTGCGTGCCGCCGACGACCGCCGCGATGATCAGCAGGATCGACACCATCGACACGAGCGGAAGAACCCATTCGATCTTGCGCACGAGCTTGCCGAACAGATGATTCACGACGAGGCCGATGACGATCGGCAACGCGACGATCTGGACGATGCTCATCAGCATGCCGTGCACATCGACGGCAATCGATGCATCGACATAAAGACGCGTGAGCAGCGGCGTCGCGAACACGCCGACAAGCGTCGACAACGCGCTGATCGTGACGGACAGCGCTACATCGCCACGCGCGAGATAGATCATCACGTTCGAAGCGGTGCCGCTCGCGACGCTGCCGACGAGCACCATGCCCGCCGTCAGATCGGGCGGCATGCGCAGCGCTTTCGCGATCGCCCATGCGGCGAGCGGCATCACGAGGTAATGCAGGACGATGCCCGCGATGACCGGCGCGGGCCGTGTGAACACGCGCCTGAAATCGTCGATGGAGAGCGTGACGCCCATCGACAGCATGATGACCGTCAGAAGCGTCGTGACGTGCGGCGCGATGCCCGTCACGGAAGAAGGCGCGCTATAGGCTGCGACGGAAACCAGCACGGCCCAGAGCGGGAAAAGGCGGGTGATGCGGGCAAGCATGAAAACAATCCTCGAATGTCGTTGCGTAGCGTGTGTGGTTCAGCGAAAGCGGCGGTGCGCGGGATGACCGGACGGACGCAGACGGAAGGAAGTTTGCCTTCGTGAGGCGGGGGCGGCCCGCAATGCCGTCGATGCGCGGGTCACACGCATCTTCGGCCGAACGGCGGGCAGGCCGCATTTTACCCGGCGCGCGCCCGGTCTTCGGGGTCCGCTTAATACACGCGATGCAATCGCCCGGTTCGTTCGACTCATTCGCAGCTAATTCTCCGGCGGCATCATGCGCATCAAACAACCGGTCTGAAGGAGATGAACATGACACCAATCGCCATCATTCAAGGCACGCCGACATGGGTCTGGGTGCTGCTCGCATTCCTGCTGTATCGCGGCGTCAAGGCAATGCAGGCCAGCACCACGCCGCTTTCGAAACTCGCGATCATCCCGCTGGTTTTTGCGGGCATGGGCATCGCGCATCTGATTTCGTCGCCGCTCACGGGCGTGGCCGCTGTCGCCGCGTGGATTCTTACGCTCGGCGTGGGCGTCATGGCCGGCGTGTTCAACGCGAGCCGGAGCCGCTTCATCGTCGATCCGATCGCTCGCACCGTGATGCTGCCGGGTTCGTTCGTGCCCTTGCTGCTGATCGCCGCCACGTTCATCGCGAAGTTCTGGCTCGGCTTCGAGATGGCGACCGTGACGAATCTGTCGGCACTCGTGACGTATGGCGTGATCGATGCTGCTGTGTCGGGTGTCGTCGCGGGCATGTTCGCCGGACGCTTCTTCACGTACTGGAAAACGATGCACGCGCTGCGCGCCTCGTGGGCCTGATTGGTCTGCGCGCAACCTCCGGAAAATGCCGTCACACTTGTTACTCCCCGTCAGCCGCATTCGGGTGCAGACTGGTTCACGGCGAACAACGAGCAAGAGTTCAACTCAGGAGGTTGCAAAGCCATGACTACATCAGACGAAAAAGGAACGACAAGCGAACGGACTGAGATGCGCACGCCGCCCGTCGTGTCGGAACAAGCGTGGGAAGCGGCGCGTCAGCAGTTGCTCGTGAAGGAAAAGGCCCACACGCGCGCCCGCGACGCGCTCGCCGCCGAGCGTCGCCGCATGCCGTGGATGGCCGTGAAGACGGACTATGTGTTCGAAGGCCCCGACGGCAAGATCGGCTTTCTCGATCTGTTCAACGGAAGGCGCCAGTTGATCGTCTATCGCGCGTTCTACGAGCCCGGCGTGTTCGGCTGGCCCGAGCATGCGTGCCGGGGCTGTTCGCTGGTCGCCGATCAGGTCGCTCATGTTGCGCATCTGAATGCACGCGACACCACGCTCGTTTTCGTATCGCGTGCGCCGCAGCAGGACATCGCGCGACTGAAGCAACGCATGGGCTGGAACATTCCGTGGTTCACGCTGACGGATCGTTTCGATGCCGACTTCGGCGTCGACGAATGGCACGGCACGAACGTGTTCTTCCGCGATAACGATCAGGTCTTCCGCACGTATTTCCTCAACAACCGCGGCGACGAGCAAATGGGCAATACCTGGAACTATCTCGACATCACGCCGCTTGGACGTCAAGAGTTATGGGAAGATTCGCCCGAAGGCTATCCGCAGACGCAGACGTACAAGTGGTGGAACTGGCACGATAGTTATGTCGACGATGCACCGCCCGACCGGAAATGGGTAGAAATATCCGACGCGGGCGAAGCGGCATTTCGCGCCGAGAGCGCCAAAAACAAGGGGTGAAGTTAAGGGCGGTGGGTCTGCATGAACGTCAGCCATTCGCCGACGATAACCTCGGGCGCGTCTTCCTGCATCAGATGTCCTGATCCGGGCACACGCGTGAAGCGCGCCTGCGGAATCATCGACGCGAGTTCGACACCGCGCTCGACAGGTATCCACTCGTCTTCCTCACCCCATAGAATCGACACGGGACAGGTCAATTCGCCATAGCGCGATTGCACTTCATCGGTATAGCGCTGATCCATCTGTGCAATCTGTCGATAAAACGCGGCCTGTCCTTTCTCGCCCGTCCAAGGCCGCGTATAGATTCGCAATGTCTCTTCCGATAACTTTCGATACGCCGCGCCTTGCAGATACGCATCGAGCATCGCGTGATGCATGTACGGCGGCACGCCTGCGAACGCGGCTTCATGTTGACGCACATGACGCACGAACGGCGATCCCCAAGGCGCCACGGCAACCGGATCGACGAGCATCAGCGAACGATAGGCGCAGCCGTTCAGCAATGCCGCCCTGAGCGACGTCGCGCCGCCGAAGTCGTGCGCGAGCACGTCGGGCAATGCGCCGTTCCAGTCGGCGCGCCAATGGGCAATCAGCGCCGCGAGCACGCGGTTCTGCACGCCGAGCGAAACATCCTGATCGTCGCGCATTTCCGAAGCGCCATAGCCCAGCAGATCGAAGTAATGCACGCGCCGCGAACGGGCCGCAATCGGCGCGATACGCCGCCATACCTGCGAAGAAAACGGCGTACCGTGCACCAGCACGAGCGGCGCACCCTCGCCGATCACGCCGTAGCGCACGGTTTGCCCTTCGAAGTCGAACACATGATCGAGCGGCAAGCTGTCTTTCGTTTCGCTCATGGCGCTGTCCCGCTCAACGCAGGTTCGTGCGCGCGAGTTCGACGATTTCATCGCCGCGGCCGCTCAGAATCGCTCGCAACATATAGAGGCTGAAGCCTTTCGCCTGCGATAGCTCGATGGTCGGCGGCATCGCGAGTTCATGCTTCGACGTGACGACATCGACGAGCGCCGGTCCCTTGTGCGCGAATGCTTCCCGCAAGGCGTTTTCCAGTTGCTCCGACTCTTCCACACGCACCGACCAGATGCCCGCGCCCTTCGCGATCTGCGAGAAATCGGTCTTGCTCAGATCGACATTGGTGTCGAGATACCCGCCCGCCTTCAATTCCATCGACACGAAACCGAGCAGGCTGTTGTTGAACACGACGACCTTGATCGGCAATTCGAGCTGCACGGCGGACAGCAGATCGCCGAGCAACATCGAAAGGCCGCCATCGCCCGATAGCGACACCACTTGCCGTTGCGGTTGCGCGGCCTGCACGCCGAGCGCCTGTGGCATCGCGTTGGCCATCGAGCCGTGATTGAACGAGCCGTGCAACTGGCGCTTGCCGTTCATCGTCAGATAGCGCGCGGCCCAGAGCGTCGGCGTGCCGACGTCCACGGTGAAGATCGCGTCTTCGGTGGCGATTTCATCGACGAGCTTCGTGAGGTATTGCGGATGGATCGGACGTCCCGGCGCGGACGGCGTCGCGAGATCGTCGAGGTCCTTGCGCGCGGTCGCATAGTGCTTGAGCGCGTTCTCCAGAAAGCGCCGCTCGTCCTTGCGCTGAAGCTTGGGCAAGAGCGCCGCCAAAGTTTCCTTGATCGTGCCGACGAGCCCCATTTCCAGCGACGCGCGACGACCCAGTTGCGAGCCGCGCCAGTCGATCTGCACGATCTTCGCCTGCGGCGGATAGAACGGGCGATACGGAAAATCGCAGCCGAGCAGGAGCAGCGTGTCGCAGGACATCATCGCGTGATAGCCCGAACTGAAACCGATGAGCCCCGTCATGCCGACATCGAACGGATTGTCGTACTCGATGAACTGCTTGCCGCGCAGCGCATGCACGATGGGCGCGCCGAGCGTATCGGCAAGCGCGACGACTTCGTCATGCGAGCCGGCGACGCCGCTGCCGCACATGATCGTCACCGCTTCGCAGCCGTTCAGAAGGTCGGCGAGTCTGCCGAGGTCCACATCGGCCGGCACGATCGCGCCCGGCGCGCTCGCGGTCCAGCGCGGTTCCACGCTCGGACCCTCGCTCAATGCGACATCGCCCGGCAACACGATGACCGCGACGCCGCGCTGATCGAGCGCCGCGCGCATCGCACGCTCGAGCACGCGTGGAAACTGCGATGCATTCGACACCAGTTCCACGAAGTGACTGCATTCCTTGAACAACTCCTGCGGATGCGTTTCCTGGAAGTAGCCCAGCCCGATCTCGGTCGACGGGATATGCGCGGCGATGGCGAGCACGGGTTGATGATTGCGATGACAGTCGTAGAGCCCGTTGATGAGATGCAGATTGCCCGGCCCGCAACTTCCGGCGCACACGGCGAGCTTGCCCGTGGTGGCAGCATCCGCGCCCGCCGCGAAGGCGGCCGCCTCCTCGTGGCGCGTATGCATCCAGCGGATCGAGCCCACGCGATCGAGGCTGAATGCAAGCCCGTTCAGGCTGTCGCCCGTTACGCCCCAGATGCGTTCCACGCCCGCTGCCGCAAGCGTCTTCGCCAGATAGTCCGCAATCGTGTTCTTTGCCATGATGCTTCCTGTGATGAAGAGAGGGAGTCCAATGAGTGGCGAATCCGCGGCCTGAGCGCGGCCGCGAATTCGGAATGGCTCAATGCATGCAGGATTCAAAACGCAAAGCGAGTGTACGCCGGAGCGCCGCGGCTTGTCTCGAACGGTGCCGACGCCTCATGGCGCAGTGATGCAGCGTGGTGTGCTCAGGGCTTACGGGCACGGCGATAGCGGCATTTCGAATGCATTATTCGCCGACGAATCTTGTATGCCGAATTCAAACGACAAACGGGGCCGAGTCGACCGACTCCGCCCCGCTCTTTGCTCTGATTGTCGGATCGCCCTGCTTCACGCTCAGCCGCTCGATCTGCACGATGAAGCCGATCCGTCGGGCATGTCACGCGGGCGCTCGAAGATTCCGCGTGGCTCGCACCGGATTGAAGTTCAAACGCCCTTGCGCACGGTATCCGGCAAATCGCGCCCGTGGTACTTCTTGTAGATCGTGTTCAGGTTACCGTTCTTCATGTTCGTGCCGACCCAGTTGTTCACCCATTCCTTCAGGCGCGGCTGATCCTTGTTCATCGCGATGCCGAGATCGAAGGTCTTCTGTTCGAACTTCATCTCGATGTTGCGTTGCGGCGCGCGATCCTGCATTTCCTTCAGGTTTGAAGGCGTGCTGGAGAAGATTTCGACCTGTCCCGTGACCATCGACGTGATGAGCGTCGCGTCGTCCTCATAGCGCTGGATCTGCGCGCCCTTCGCCTGTTGCGTCGTGAGCGTGTCGTTCACCGTGGCGCGCGTGAGACCGATAGTCTTGCCGTCGAGGTCCGCGTAATCCTTCACCTTGATCGTCTTCACGCCGCCGACGATGATCGAGATAACCGCGTACGGGTTCGAGAAATCGACCACCTTCGCGCGCTCCGGCGTAACCGACAGCGACGAGATCACGAGGTCCGCGCGCTTTGCCTGCAGCGTCGGAATGCGTGCGGCGTTGGTAATCTGCACGAGTTCGAGCTTCACGCCGAGATCTTTCGCGAGCGCATTTGCGGTATCGACGTCCGATCCCGCGGGCTTCAGATTCTGATCCGCATAGCTGAAGAGCGGCGTGCCGATCGCAATGGCGACGCGCACGACGCCCGCCTTCTTGATGTCGTCGAGCTGATCGGCCATTGCGCTGTGCACCGCGCCTGCCATCATCAAGGTTGCAAGGGCCGCGCGTGCAATGATTGTCTTCGCTTTCAAGTCGAGTCTCCGTCGTTATTGATGTTGCTGGATGCTGCTGGATAAGATGCTGCGAATATCAAAGTCCGTTATCGAGGAATGCGCGCAATTCGGGCGTGCGCGGCGCATCGAGCATGCTGCCGTCGCCCACTTCCCACACCTTGCCCTGATGCATATAGATGATGCGGTCCGCGACGCGCTTGGCGAAGGCCATCTCGTGCGTGACGAGCAGCATCGTCATGCCGTCTGCCGCGAGGTCTTCCATCACGCGCAGCACTTCGCCTGTCAGTTGCGGATCGAGCGCCGACGTCACTTCGTCGAACAGCATCACCTTCGGCGACATCGCGAGCGAGCGCGCAATCGCCACGCGCTGCTGCTGCCCGCCTGACAATTGTTCGGGATACGCGTCGGCCTTCTGTGCGAGTCCAACCTGCTCCAGCACGTTCATCGCGATGCGCCGCGCTTCATCGCTCGACATCTTCTTCACGTGACGCAGCGCGAGCATGATGTTCTCTTCCACGGTCAGGTGCGGAAAGAGGTTATAGCTTTGAAACACGATGCCCACTTCACGGCGCAACAGATGCAGATCGACTTTCGGATCGTCGACGCGAATGCCGCACACTTCGATCTGCCCCTGGTCGATCGTCTCCAGCCTGTCGATGCAGCGCAGTGCCGTGCTCTTGCCCGAGCCGCTCGCGCCGATCACGGCAATCATCTCGCCCTTGTTGACTTCGAAGGACACGCCTTTGAGAACATGATTGGAGCCGAAGCTCTTGTGAATATCGCCGACCTTAACGATTGCTGACATTGAGCTTGTTCTCCATCGATTGGCTCCAGCGCGAAAGCGGATAGCACAGGACGAAATAGAAAGCGCCGACCAGTCCGAAGATGAGGAACGGCTGGAAGATCGAGTTGTTGATGATCTGCCCCGCGCGCGTCAGTTCGACGAACCCGATCACCGAAGCGAGCGATGTCATCTTGATGAGCTGCACGAGAAAGCCGACGGTCGGCGGCAACGCGAGTCGCATCGCCTGCGGGATGATCACGAGGCGCAGCGTCTGCCAGCGCGTGAGCGACAGACACTCCGACGCTTCCCATTGCGGCTTCGGCATCGCTTCGATGCAGCCGCGCCAGATGTCGCCGAGATATGCGCTCGAATAGACCATCAGCGCGAGGCCGGCCGCGACGAGCGCGGGCACCTGATAGCCATACACCGACAAACCGAAGTACACGATGAAGAGCAGGATCAGCAGCGGAATGCCCTGAATCGCTTCGATATAGACGATCGCGGCGCGCGATAACCAGGCGCGCGGCGAAATGCGCGCGAGCAACACGCAAAAGCCGCCGATACCGCCGAGCACGAACGCGAGCAACGAAAGCACGAGCGTCCAGCCGATCGATTGCACCAGATAAACCAGATGCGATGAGGTGAATCCACCGCTCATGCCGCACCTCCGGGAATGACCGTATCGATACGCTGCGAATCGGGCGGCGTCTTGCCGGCGCGTTTCGCGGCGAGTCGAATCGCGCGGCGCCGCTTGAAGAGATGCTCGCCCACCGCCCACGCGATCAGCTTGATGATCAACGACAGCACGAGATACAGCGCCGCCACCACGATGTATGTTTCGAGCGAGCGGAACGTATCGGACTGCACGGTGTTGGCGACCGCCGTGAGTTCTTCCGCCGAAATCTGCGACGCGATCGCCGAGGCCTGCATCATCAGCAGGAACTGGCTCGTCAGCGCGGGATAGACCTTTTCGATCGACGGTTGCAGCATCACGTGCCAGCCGATGCGCCACTTCGAAAGCCCGAGACACTCGGCCGCTTCGATCTGTCCGCGTGGCACCGATTCCAGACCGGCGCGAATGATCTCGGCCGCGTAGGCGCCGATGTTGATCGTCATCGCGAGCGCGGCGGCCGCAAAGGTCGGCATGCGCAAGCCGATGCTCGCGAGACCGGAGTACAGGAGGAAGATCTGCACGAGGAACGGCGTATTGCGCACGGTCTCGATATAGATGATGCAGATGCGCGTGAGCACCGGCACCTTCGCGCGCTTGGCGAACGCGACGAGCATGCCGAGGATCACGCCGAAGAACACGGCCACACACGTCATCTTGAGCGTGAGCCATGCGCCCAGCAGGAACGTCGGCCAGTACGGCAGCAGCGGTGAAAAATCGAGAGAAAACATGGCGGCAAATGTCCCTGTGATGTCCGGGCGTCGTGCTCAATGCGGCCGGCGCTGGATGTATGACGACATACTACGAATGTCGTGATACTGCATGTTGCATGCATTAAACCGGGTCGAACGGGCCTGTCGTCGTGAACGCGCCGCCTTGCAGCACGGCCACGGCATCGGTCGGCGCGGGCGGCGGCGTCGCCTCGATCTTCTCGCGGAACTGCTCCGACGAGTCGCGTGGCACGAAGCCCAGATGCGCCGCGCAGCGGTTGTCCCACCAGGTGTGCGCATTCGCGGACATGCCGAACACGATCGTATGGCCGACGTCCTTCGTGAAAAGGCTGCGGCGCAAGAGATCGTGAAAGTCGTCGTAGCTCATCCAGCTCGCCATCATGCGGCGGTCCTTCGGCTCGGGAAACACGGAGCCGATGCGGATGCTCACGGTCTCGATGCCGTAGCGGTCGAAATACATCTGCGCCATGTCTTCGCCGAAGGACTTGGACAAGCCGTAGTAACCATCGGGGCGTTTGCGCGCCGTGGCGTCGATTCGTTCGTCCTGCCGATAGAAACCCGTGACGTGATTCGAGCTCGCGAACACGATGCGCCCGACACCCTGCCGGCGGGCTGCTTCGTAGAGGTTGAACACGCCCTTGATGTTGGCTTCGAGAATCTCCTCGAACGGCCGCTCCACCGACACGCCGCCGAGATGGATGATCGCGTCGCAATCGGCGGCGAGCGCGTCGACGGCCTGGCGGTCGGCCAGATCGCAAGGAACGCGTTCCTCGTGAGGCGCCGCATCGTCCGGCAGCACGCCGGGCAAATCGGAGATGCGCACGTGTCGCGCGAATTCGGCGACGCGATGCCGGATCGCCCGCCCGATTCCGCCCGCGGCGCCCGTTAGCAGAAGGCGATCGAATCGCGCGGCGTTACCCGTGGACGGCGTGCTGTTTTGTTGTTCCATCGAACTGTGTCTCCTGAAGGCTGTCGTCGCTAGGGATTACCCGGCACGCGCCTCCTTGTACGTTGTCATATCACCGCATCACGCATATCATCATTTGCCGACCGATTTGTCAATGTGTGTAAAACCCACTCCAACGAGAACGCCGTGACGCTATCGCCCGATCCACATGCCGACACGCACCATCCCTCCTCAACGGATGTATCCATCGCGCTGCCCGGCGCGCGGCGCAGCCTTACCGCGCAACTGGTCGATGCATTGCGCGCGCAAATCGATGCGAAGGAATTGAAGGCCGGCGCTCGCCTCGCGACCGAAGCGGAGATGGTGCAGCGTTTCGGCGTGAGCCGCACTGTCGTGCGTGAGGCGTTATCGCGTTTGCAGGCGGCGGGGTTCGTGGAGACGCGGCACGGCATCGGCACGTTCGTGTGCGAAGCGGGCACGTCGCCGCTATTGCATCTCGATCCCGCCGATGTCGCGGGGTCCATCGATGCATTGGCCATCCTCGAATTGCGGATCAGTCTGGAGACGGAAAGCGCGGGACTCGCAGCGATGCGTTGCAATGCAGCCCGCCTCGCGACGATGCGCTCGGCGCTCGCCGATTTCGCAAAGAGCGTGGGCGCGGCATCGGATACGGTGGCGCCCGATTTGCGGTTTCACATGGAGATCGCGCATGCGACGGGCAACCGCTATTTCGTCGAGATCATGGAGCATCTCGGCACGCGGATGATTCCGCGCACGCGCATCACGGCCACGCCCATTCCGCGCGAACAATACGCCGAGTATCTGATGCGCGTGAATCGCGAGCACGAGCAGATCGCGGACGCCATCGAACGCGGCGACGCGGATTCCGCGCGCACCGCGATGCGTCTGCATTTGATCAATAGCCGGGAAAGGTTGCGGCGGGCGCAGGCAACGTCTGCGTGAAATCGCGGCAAGGACCGCGTAACGAGCGATCCTTCCCGCGGGTACGACGGCTTCAGCGAGCCATGTTCGGCTCTCCATCCTCGATATCGTGCGCGCCCGAAATCGTCTCCATCGACGAATCGTGATGCAGCAGCAGCACGGCCGCCACGCCGACCATGCCCGCCCCTGCAAGGCACAGCAAGCCCGCGCCGAAGCCGCCCGTGCTGTCCTTGATCCAGCCCATCGCATAGGGGCCGAAGAAGCCCGCGAGGTTGCCGAGCGAATTGATCGCCGCGATACCGCCCGCAGCAGCAGCCCCCGACAGGAACGAAGCCGGCAGCGTCCAGATCACAGGCAGGCAGCCGAAGATGCCGAAGCCCGCGATCGACAGCGCGATCATCTTCAACACCGGGTTATCCAGCCCAGCAGAAGCCGCGATGCCGCCCGCCGCCACCATCAGCGCAATCGCAACGTGCCAGCGGCGCTCGAGCTTGCGATCCGAATGCCGGCCCCACAGCACCATGCTGATCACGCCGACGACATAAGGCAATGACGTAACGAAGCCCGTCTGCAGGTTGGTCAGCCCGAACGCCTTGACGATCTGCGGCAGGAAGAAGCTCAGGCCATAGTTGGTCGCATTCGCGCCGAAGTAGATCAACGCGATGGCCAGCACGCGCGGATTGAAAATGGCCTCCTTCACGCTGAACGCATGCACCGACTCACGATGCGCCCGTTCCTGCGCCTGGCGATTCACGAGCCAGTCACGCTCTTCCTTCGCGAGCCAGTGCGCATCGGACGGCCTGTCGGTCAGGTAGAAATACACGACGAACGCAAGCAGGAGCGCGGGAATCGCTTCGATCAGATACAACCATTGCCAGCCCTGCATGCCGTTGATGCCGTCCATCTGCAACAGCGCGCCGGAGATGGGCCCGCCGATCACGGTGGACAGCGGAATCGCCGCCATGAAGTATCCGACCACACGCCCCCGATACTTCGCCGGAAACCACAAGGTCAGCAAAAAGATGATGCCGGGAAAGAAGCCCGCTTCCGCGATGCCGAGCAGAATGCGCAAGCCATAGAACACGTAAGCGTTCGACAGGCCCGTCGCTTGCGCGATGTGCGGAATGTAGGCCATTGCCGCCGCGAGAATGCCCCACGTGAACATGATCCGCGCGATCCAGCGACGCGCGCCGAATCGTTCGAGCAGCAGATTGGACGGCACTTCGAAAAAGAAATAGGCGATAAAGAAAATGCCGGCACCGAAGCCGAACATGCTGGCGGTGAAGCCGAGCGCCTTGTTCATCTGCAACGCCGCGAAGCCGACGTTAACGCGATCGAGATACGCGATGAAGTAACACAAGATCAGGAACGGCACGAGGCGAACCATCACGCGCTTCATGGTGCGAGCTTCAAGGTCCATCTAGGTCTCCTCCGGATAAGAGAATCGGGTAGATCGCTGGTACTTGAGGTACCTGCGGAGACTACTCTTTACGGAGGAACTACAGCATTGGTGTTTGTTCTTGGTATCGGTTCCGAAGCGGTACGTGTCTGTCGATTCGATGCGCGCCAATGCGGTGCATCGAATCGTTTGCGTCCCAAAGTATGCGTAAAAATTGCGAACGGGGCATGCGATTCGCCCCGTTTCGCGACGATCATGCGACCGGTAACAATCCGGCGTAATCCGGTTCCGGTAAGCCTTGCACGCCGGGGTTCATGGCGAACACATAGCCGTCGTCGTCAGTGGCGTTCGTTGCCGGACGAATTGTCGTCACATAGAGCGTCTTCAGATCGGTCCCGCCGAATGCGCACATCGACGGCTTGCTCGCGGGCAGCGCGATCTCGCGATCCAGCTTGCCCTGCGGCGTGAAGCGCAGCAAGCGTCCCGCGTCGTTCGCGCAGGTCCAGTAGCAACCGTCGGCATCGACAGCGGCGCCGTCCGGGCGGCCCGCGTAGTGATGCAGATCGGCGAACACACGCTGCGCGCCGGGCGTGCCCGTATCGGGATCGAAGTCGAATGCCCACACGAGGCGGCGTTGCGGGTGCGAGTCGGACAGATACATCGTTCTGCCATCCGGCGACCACGCGAGACCGTTCTGGGTGATCAAACCATCGACAAGCGGCGCGGAGAGCGTGCCGTGCTCGTCGTAGCGATACAGCGCGCCCGCAGGACTCGCGAGCGACATGTCCTGCACCATCGTTCCGGCCCAGAAGCGCCCTTGCCTGTCGCAGCGGCCATCGTTGAAACGCATGCCCGTAGCGGGAAACGCTGGCGCGGCGAGCTTCACGGCGCGCCCTTCGTTCACCTCGCCGGCACCGGAGAGCGTCACGGCGAACATGCCGCTCTCCATGCCCGCGACGACCCGCCCCGCTTCATCGAACGCAAAGCACGCGACCTGTTCGGCAAACGCCCATTCCGTGCGGCGTGCGCTGTCGACTTCGAGCCGGACGATACGGCGCGCGGGAATATCGGTCCAATACAGCGCGCCCTCTTGCGCGCGCCATACCGGACATTCACCGACCGTCGCACGGCCGCCCGCGTCGAGCCGTTCGGCGCGCACGGATGCGCTCATCGCTTGCGCTCCATCGGCTCGCCCAGCACGAACGCGCCGCCCTGGAAGCGTTGCGCGGGGTCGTCGCGTTCGGCGGTCGGCCCGCTCACCGGAAAGAGCCCGTCGAACTGCGCGGAGCTGTCCTTCGGATTGAAGCCGAGGAAGCCGGCCTTCGCGTTGTCCCACCACTTCACGGGATTGTCCGACGCGCCATACACCACCGCGTGCCCGACGCGATTCGTGAACAGCGAGCAGCGCACGAGTTCGATGAAATCGCGGTAGCTCAGATACGTGACGAGCATGCGCGGATTCTTCGGCTCCTCGAACGACGAACCGATGCGCAGGTTCACCGTCTCGATGGCGAAGCGGTCGAAGTAATAGCGCGACAGCGATTCGCCGAAGCACTTCGTCACGCCGTAGAGACTGTCCGGCCGATGCGGTGCATCCGTATCGATCACCTCGGTGACCGGATGAAAGCCGATTGCATGGTTCGAGCTCGCGAACACGATGCGCTTCACGCCGTAGCGGCGCGCAGCTTCATAGATGTTGTACGTGCCGCGGATATTCGCCTCGATCAGATCGTCGAACGGCGCGTCGATCGAGATGCCGCCGAGATGCACGATTGCATCGACACCTTCGACGAGTTGCATCACCTTCTCGCGGTCCGCGAGATCGACGGCGCTGATTTCTTCGTGGCTCGCCGCATCGTCGAGCGGCGCGATGTCGGAGAGCCGCACGACGTCGGCCCATTGCGCGAGCGCGCCGCGCAACTGACGGCCCAGATTGCCGGCGGCGCCGGTCAAAAGCAGGCGCTTGAACGGTTTGCCCGCTGCGTTTGGCTGATTCATCGAGACTCCTGTCCAATACGTGGTAATGCGTTGAAAGCAAAAATGAAGAAAACGTTTTCGGGACTATAGCGGCGGGGCGGAATGGCCGTCAATCGCCGTCTGGCATTCATAACGCTGCACGCAAAATGCATGATGCACGTCATTGTTTCCCGGTTTTCTGCGACAATCCGTAAACATTGCGAAAACGTTACCTTCCGAATGAAGAAAATTTCCCCGACCATTCGCGACGTCGCCGCCGCAGCGGGCGTGTCCGTCGCGACCGTCTCAAAGTACATCAACGGCGCGCAACGCTTCTCCGCGCCGGTCGAAGCCAAGCTCAAAGAAGCCATCGATACGCTCGGTTACCGGTCGAACCCGCTCGCGCGCTCGATGATCACGGGCAAGACGCGCACCATCGGCCTCACGATCCTCGACATCAGCAACCCGCACTTCACCAACGTCGTGAAGGGCGCGAACCGCATCGCGCTGCGCCACGACTACACGCTGCTGCTCGTCGATATCGACGAGAACCAGGCGCGTGAACGTCCGCTCATCGAAGCCCTCGCGCAGCGCGTCGACGGGCTGCTTGTCAGCTCGCGTCTCGCCGACGAAAACGCGCAATGGATGCTCGATCTCGACAAGCCCGTCGTGCTTCTGCGCAATGCGGAACTGCCGATTCCGAGCGTCGGCATCAACAGCCGCCTCGCTACCTACATGCTCGCGCGCCATCTGCTCGATCTCGGCCATCGCCGCATCGCGTATCTCGGCTTCGAGCATGCGCGCATCAACGATGAACGGATTCGCGGCGCACGCGATTGTCTTGCCGAAGCGGGCCTCGAACTCGACATCTACGAAGCGCACGCGCCGACTGCACTTGCGGGCGAACAGGCGTGCTCGCGCGTGATGCTCGGACCGAAGCGGCCGCAAGCGGTGATCTGCTACAACGACCTCATCGCGCTCGGCTTCATGAAGGAAGCCGCATCGCTCGGCATTCGCGTGCCGAAGGACGTGTCGGTGACCGGCATCGACAACGTTCCTTATGGCGCATACGCCGCGCCTGGCCTCACGACCGTCGACATCCAGAGCGAGAAGATGGGCGAACTGGCGATGCAAAAACTCATCGATGCGCTCGCCGGTCATCCCGACCCCGGCAACTCCATGTTCGAGCCGCGGCTCATCGTGCGTGAATCGACTGCTGCGGCCGCGTGATTCGCGCCGCGCCGCCTGCAAGTTGCGAGTGCTGGCGGCGCGGCGCATTGCCTGACTAATAATTAGCGATCAGGCCGGGAGCTTCGCCGGCGTCATCTTCGGCGTGAGCATGTGCATGATCGCGAAGGCGATGAGATACGCCGATGCGCCGATCGCGAACAGCACCCAGTAGTGACCCGTGCGCTGCAGAACCTGGCCGATCACTTCCGAGAACAGCACGCCGCCGATCGAACCGGCCATGCCGCCGATACCGACCACCGCGCCCACTGCACGACGCGGGAACAGGTCCGATGCCGTCGTGAAGAGATTCGCCGACCAGCCCTGGTGCGCGGCGGCCGCGAGACCGACGATCGCCACCGCGACCCACAGATTGTCGGCCTGCGAGACAAACGCGATCGGCAGCACGGCACATGCGCAGATCAGCATCGCGGTCTTGCGTGCCGCATTCACGGTCCAGCCCGCACGCAACAGCGCCGACGAAATCCAGCCGCCGCCGATGCTGCCGATGGTGGTGATCGCGTAGATCACGACGAGCGGCAAACCAATGTGCTGCATGTCCATGCCGCGCGATTCGTTGAGCCACTTCGGCAGCCAGAACAGATAGAACCACCACACCGGATCCGTCAGGAACTTGCCGACGATGAACGCCCACGTCTCGCGCTGCTTGATGAGCACCTTGAAGCCCGGCGCGCCTGCTTTCGCGTTGGCGGCATCGGCGGAACGGGTTTCGTCGCCTTCGTTCGCGAGATCGTCCTCTTGCGCGCTGCCGTCCGGCTGGCGATACATGAAGAACCACACGACCAGCCACACGAGACCGACCGCACCGACGATCACGAATGCCGCGCGCCAGCCGAACGCCACCGCGATGGCCGGAATGAGCGCGGGTGCAAACACCGCACCGATGTTGGCGCCGGAGTTGAAGATGCCGGTCGCGAGCGCGCGCTCACTGCGCGGGAACCATTCGGCGGTCGTCTTGATGGCGGCCGGGAAGTTGCCGCCCTCGCCGATGCCGAGCAGTGCGCGGACCATCGCGAAGCCCATCACGGAGCCGACGGCCGCGTGCAGCATCGCGGCGATACTCCATACGAACATCGCGAGCGCGTAGGAGATACGCGTGCCGAGCCAGTCGACGATGCGTCCGAAGCAAAGCAGACCGATCGCATAAAACGCCGAGAACGCGATCACGATGCGGCCGTACTGGATCTGCGTCCAGCCGATGTCGTGCTGCAGCATCGGGGCGAGCAGACCGAGGATCTGCCGGTCCATGTAGTTGATGACCGTGGCGAAGAAGAGCAGCGCGCACACGGTCCAGCGATAGCGGCTGGCGGTACGCACGACGCCGGCAACGACAGTGTTCATGAAAGTCTCCGGACGCGGCGGCGCTCGTCGTGCCGCGTTCTTTGTTGCGTGAGCGGCGACGAGCGCCGTGGCGATGGCCTGCGTAGGTGGTGAAGCCGCAAGCCGGCCTGGGTTTTGGAAAACGTTTTTCGAAGGATAGTGGGTTTGCTCTCGACTGACTATCCTGGTATTTGCCCTAATCCAGAATGAAGCGTCCGTGTATAGGGGTTGCGCGCCTTATCGTCGAACAGGATTTGATCGACGAGCGTAGTTAATCGTTTTCTATAAATTTCCTATTTCTGTCGCTACGGACGCGCTTGCATTCGGCGTTTCGCATGCATTTTGGCGTTTTGCATGCCGCCTCACGCATACAAAATGCCGACCCTGAGACCTTCGAACCCACCGGCGCGCCTGTATGATCGAACCCCAATCGACAACAACGACAAACGCCTTCCATGCCTGCTCGACTGACGGGGCTCCTGTATCTGCTCGTCACCGCCACCGGCTGGGCGCTGAACTGGCCCGCCATGAAAATCCTGCTGCGCGAGTGGCCGCCGCTCTTCTCGCGCGGCATCGCCGGTATCGCGGCCGCCGTGCTGCTCGGCGTCATCGCAAAACTGGCAGGCGAGAACATGCGCGTGCCGCGCGCGCTGGTGCCGAGGCTGCTGCTTGCATCGGCGATCAATGTCTTCGCGTGGATGGGCTTCTCCACGCTCTCGATGAAATGGCTATCGGTGAGCGAAGGCGCGCTGCTCGTCTACACGATGCCGATCTGGGCGATGCTGCTCGCGTGGCCTATCGCGAAGCGCAAGCCCTCGGTCGCGGGCTTCTGCGCCCTCGCGCTGGGACTCGCGGGCGTGGTCGTGCTGCTGTCCGCGCACGGCCTTTCGTTCGATGGCGGCAAGCTCGCCGGCATCGGGTTCGCGCTTTCGGCCGCGCTGCTGTTTGCGCTCGGCACGGTGATCACGCACGGGCCGATACCCATCCCGCCCGTCACGCTCGTCGCGTGGCAAGTCGGCATCGGCTGTGCGCCGATGGTCGTGCTCGGCCTCTATATCGAGCATCCAGTTTTTTCCGCGCTCGGGCTCGACGGCTGGGCCGTGCTCGTCTACATGAGCCTCGTCCCGATGGCCGTGTGCTATCTCGCATGGTTCGCGACGTTGCGCCGCCTGCCCGCCGAGGTCGCGTCCATCGGCATGCTGCTCGTGCCGATCATGGGCATCGTCGCGGCGGCGCTCACGATTGGCGAGCCGCTCGGCGCGCGCGAGGCGATCGCGATGGCGCTCACGCTCTCGGGCGTCGCGCTCGCCATGAAGCAACGCCGGTAACTCACGCCCTGACGAAAAATTAAAGACCTGACAAGGACGTGCCGATAAGTGGCAGTACAACTCTTATCGTTCAGTCATTCCCCCATGCTTCGTAATACTCTGGCCCGCATGAACGTCGGGACCAAATTCGCCGTGCTCGCCTGCGCGCTCACGGCAGTCGTCGTTGCCTTCTTCACCATCGCCGTCACCCGAAGCGCGGGTGAGCAGATCGACGAGCACGCGCTCGCACGCGTCGAAAGCGAGAATCGCTCGATCGCGACGATGATCGGACTCTTCGACAAAGCCGTGAGCGCGGAAGTCACGCGCTTCATGACGATCTTCGCGCACCGCCTGCCCGCCAGTTTCACGCTCGACGAAACGCGCACGGTGGATATCGGCGGCGTTGCGACACCGAGCTTCCTCGCAGGCGACAAGCCCCTGAACAACGACTTCGCGATCCCCGATGCGTTTCTCGACGAAAGCGGCGCAATCGCGACGATCTTCGCCCGCACCGGCGATGATTTCGTGCGCGTGACCACATCGCTCAAGAAGCAGGACGGCGCGCGCGCGATCGGCACGCTGCTCGACCGCAAGGGCCCCGCGTATGCGCCGATGATCGCGGGCAAGCCGTACATCGGCATCGCCACGCTCTTCGGCAAGCAGTACATCACCGAGTACAAGCCCGTCACCGATGCGTCGGGCCGTGTGATCGGCGCGCTCTTCGTGGGCGTGGACGTGACCTCCGAATTCGCCGCGCTGCAGGACGGAATCGCGAAACTCGTCATCGGTGCGAGCGGCTATCACTTCGTCGTCGATGCATCGAATGGCGCGAATCGCGGCAAGCTGCTCGTGCATCCCGGCTCGAAAAACGAACTGGCCGATGAACGCGTCGCCCCCTTCAAGCAGATGCTCGAATCGCACGAAGGCCAGCTCACGTTCGACGGCGCTGATATCGCGGGCGCTGATGCGCGCGTGCATGGCGGCACGAAGGAAATCGTCTACATGACGGTGCCGCAGTGGCAATGGATGATCGGCGGCATCGCCTATCGCGACGAACTGCTCGCGGACGTCCACGAGAGCCGCAACCGCTTTCTGATGCTCGGCCTCGTCGTGGTCGCGCTGCTCGTCGGCGTGCTGATCTTTGCGGTGACGAAGCTCGTGGGCCGTCCGATCGACGACGTCACGCGCGCCTCGGAACGCATCGCCGCGGGCGATCTCACCGTGCGCATCGACAGCGCACGTGAGGACGATATCGGCCGCCTGATGCGTGCAATCGATGGCATTGCGCGTGGCCTAGCGGGCATCGTCGCGCAAGTGCGCAGCGCATCGGCGGACATGAACGATGGCACGGCGCGCATCGCGTCGGGCAGCAGCGATATCGCGACGCGCATCGCCACGCAGGCGGCGAGCGTCGAAGAAACCGCCGCGAGCATGGAACAGATCACGAGCACCGTGCAGCAGAACGCGGCCAATACCGCGCAGGCCGGTACGCTCGTCGCGTCGGCTTCGGAGGCGGCGCGCGCGGGCGGCGACGCCGTGGGACGCGTCGTGGCCACGATGAGCGAGATCGATGCATCGGCACGCCGCATCGCCGATATCACCGCGACCATCGAAGGCATCGCGTTCCAGACCAACATCCTCGCGTTGAACGCAGCCGTCGAAGCGGCGCGTGCGGGCGAGCATGGCAAGGGCTTCGCGGTCGTCGCGTCGGAAGTGCGCGCGCTCGCGCAACGCAGCGCGGGCGCAGTAAAAGAGATCGAAGCGCTGATCGCCGAATCGGCCGCGAAGGTCACGCAGGGTTACAAGATCGCCGAGCATGCCAGCAGCACGATGGGCGGCATCGTCGAGCGCGTGTCGCGCGTGAATGCGATCGTCGATGAAATCGGCGTCGCGTCGCGCGAGCAGGCATCGGGCATCGAGCAGGTGAACAGCGCGGTCATGCTGATCGGCGAAGCGACGCAGCAGAACGCGGCGCTCGTGGGGGAAGCCGAGCATTCCGCTGCCGAATTGCGCGATCAGGCCGAGCGTCTCGAACGCGCTGTCAGCATGTTTCGCGTTTGAGTCATCGACGATTCAAAGCGGCTCTTGCGGATGCGGCGCGTCGTCATACGCGCCCCATACCGATTGATCGAAGTTGATCATCGATCCCGTCATGAGCCCTGACTCCCCGCTCGCGAGATAAGCGACCGCGCGCGCCGCTTCGTTCGTGTTGATCAAGCGTCCGAAGGGCTGCGCGGCCGCGGCGCGTTCGAGCCAGTCGTCATCCGCTCCATGATGCGTGCGCTGAATGCGGTCCTCGCCCTCGCTCGCCATCCAGCCGAGATTCAGCCCGTTCACGCGAATACGATTGCGCAGCAGCGCATAAGCGGTGTTCTGAGTGAGCGTGGCGAGCGCGCCTTTCGATGCGCAATATGCAGCGATGAACGGCTGCCCCGCCATCGCCGACATCGAGCAGATATTGACGATCGCGCCCTCCGTTCCTTCGCGCTTCATGATGCGGATGGTGTCCTGCATCAGGAAGAAAGGCGCGCGGACGTTCGTCGCGAACATGCGATCGAAGAGCTCGGGATCGGTATCGAGGATCGTGCCGCGATCCGTCGTTGCGGCCGCATTGACCAGCACGTCGATGCGGCCGAATTGCTCGTCAGCGGCGGCGATGACCGCGCGGCAATCGTCCACACGCGCGAGATCCGCCGCGACGAAGCGCACTTGCGCCCCGCTCGCTTCGGCAAGCTCGCGCGCTTTCTTTTCGCCTTTGTCCTTCGAACGCGCGCAAATCACGATGCCCTGTGCGCCGCGCTCCGCGAAGAGCGCCGCCACGGCCGCGCCCAGACCTTGCGCGCCACCGGTGATGACCGCCACCTTGCCTTCGAACTGAGTCATCTTTGTTCTCCGTGTGGTGATCCGCGTGCTTGCCGGATCACGACGTCAGATCTCGATGAAGATGCGGCCGCCCTCCACTTTCGCGGGATACGTCCGCAGCTTTTCGCAAACGGGCGCGCACAGCGGCCGGCCGTCGCGGATATCGAAACGTCCATTGTGCTTCGGACATTCGATGACATGGTCCATCACGAACCCGTCGCTCAGATGGACGTGCTCGTGCGTGCAAAGGCCATCGCTCGCATACACCTCATCGTTCACGCGATAGATCGCGAAGGTGCGGCCATCGTGATCGAAGCGCATCACGTCTTCGTCTTCGATATCGTCCATCTGGGCTGCATCGATCCATTGCGTCATGGCGGGTCGTCTCCTCTCTCTCGATGTCGTTATGCCGGTTCAGGCCTGGGTTGCGGTCGAGGCGGGCATGGGCCGCTCGACGTGATACGACGGGTCGCGCCTTTGCCGTGCGAGCGCCGGAATGATCTCCGCATAGGCCGCGATCGTGCTCGTATAAGGTGGCGGCATGTCGTCCTTCACCGCTTCGTGCAATCGCGGCAGCGCGTGATAAGGCACCATCGGAAACATATGATGTTCGACGTGATAGTTCATGTTCAGATAGAGAAACCGGAACACGGGATTCATCATCACGGTGCGGCAATTCTTGCGATGATCGAGCACGTTCTCGGGCATCCCCGCATGCTGCGTGAGGCCGAAGAAGAGATAAAGCCACGCGCCATAGAGGCTCGGCAAGCCGATATAGAGCAGCGGCAGGATCGAATGAAAAACGAGGCACGAGCCGACCACCACGGCATAGATCGCGAGCGTGATGCGCGCCTCCAGAATCACCTTCGGCCACTCCGACTCCGGTACGTAGGTCTTTTCCTCTTCGCCGATATTGCCGAACGCAGACGAGACGATCTTCGGCACTTCAGCCGCCGCGTGCTTCAGCGCGAACACGTTGAGCGCGAGGCTCAGCCAGTCCGTGGGCAGCGGCACCGCGATCTCGCGATCTCGCCCTACGACGAGCGTATCGGTGTGATGCCGCGCGTGGCTCCAGCGCCATATCGTCGGCCGGCGAAACACCTGAAACGACGCGACCTGATAGAGCGCCTTGTTCATCCACGCTGTCTTGAACGCAGTGCCGTGACCGCTTTCGTGCCAGCGCGAATCCGCGGGACCGCAGTAGAGCGCGCCGTAAAGAAGGAATGCCGGAATCGCCCAGAGCGAATGTGCTTGCCACGCGAACCATGCAAGCACGCCGCTCGCGATGATCGCCGCATACCAGAGCAGCGTGTCGCGAATGGCGCGTGCGTCACCGCGCTGCATCAGGCTCTTCATGACGGGGCGCGGCACCGCGCACCTGTACCACTCGGCATTGACGAGGCCCGCGGCTTTCGCACGCTCGCCCGCGCCGCCGATCAGCTGGTAATCGCGATAGCCGTCCCGCTCGCCCGCGCGATGCCCTTGCCCGGATTCCATCATGTCACCTCATCCGATGATTGAATTACATCATTGGTTATTATTGGAGCGATGATAGGAGCGGAAGCATCGGCTGTGCAATCTTCGCGCGCATTTCCTATCTTTAGGCATCATCGCGCGATCTGAAAATCCATCATTTACATCAACGATGAGCAAGCGTCCCACTCTTCAGTCAGTGGCCGAAGCTGCCGGGGTAAGTCCCGCAACCGTCGATCGCGTGTTCAACAGCCGCATCAGCGTGCGTGAAGACACGGCCTTGCGCGTGATCGAAGCGGCCGAGCGTATCGGTTATCACGGCGCTGGACTGATGCGCGATCGCCTGCGCGCGCAACGCGGCGAACGTCATGAGCGATACACGCTGGGCTTTTGTCTGCAAAAGCGCGCCGATCCTTTCTATCAAACCTTCGCGCGCATCCTGACGGACGCGGCCGCGCGTCACGAACCCGAGCATTGCACCGCCGTCATCGAATACATGGATGAACTGGACCCGGCGTCGATTGCGCGCACGCTGCTTTCGCTCGGCGAACAAGCGCAGGCGCTCGGCGTCGTTGCGGTGGATCATCCGCATGTGACCGCCGCCGTCGAAACGCTTCACGCACAGGGAAAGCCGACGGTCACGTTATTGTCGGATTTGAGCGCGCCGTTGCGTGCAGGTTATATCGGCGTCGATCCGCGCAAGAGCGGACGTACCGCAGCGTGGGCCGTGAGTCGTCTAACGCGTCGCGACGAAGGCACGGTCGGCGTATTCGTCGGCACGCCGCGCTATCTCGGTCAGGAAAGCTGTGAGATCAGCTTTCGCTCGTACTTGCGCGAGCACGCGCCAGGGTTGCGCGTGCTCGACACGCAGATCAATCTCGAAGACAAGCAACTCGCTTATGAAGCAACGCTCGCGATGCTCGCTCGCCATGCCGATCTCGCCGGCCTCTATATTCCCGGCGGCGGCGTGGGCGGTGTGATTCGCGCGCTGCGCGAGGAAGGCGCGGGACGACGCATCGTCACCGTGTGCAGTGATCTGATGCCGGACCGATACGAGGCGCTCGTCGAAGGCGTCATCGACCTTGTGATCGACACGCCGCTTCAGCGCATCGCGGAGACCGCCATTCAGGCGATGCTGCGGAGTTTGCAGGCGCTGCCGGGCGAAGCCGCGCAAGCGAGCCAGTATCCACTGCCAGCGCAGCTCTACACGCCGGAGAATGTCTGAGCGTTGGCGAAGCACTCACGATCGGCTAATTCTTCGCGCTTATTCTCCTTATCGAGGTCCACTCATTCAAGGAGAATGATCATGAAGAAACTCGCAGTCGTGCTGCTCGCAGCCTCCGTCATGGTGCCGATGCTTTCCTACGCGCAAACGCCCGCGCCGGCCAGACGTGGCGACACCGAAGCGCAGAACGAACAGTCGCATAAGGCCAATTCCGATTACGGACCCGGTATAGAGGGCAGTGTTCAAAGCGGCTGGACGACGCAGCCTTCGCCGCAAGCGCTGGGGCAGTCGCTCTACATACATCATTGAAGCGAGTCGGGAAGCGCGGCATCCGGGTATGAACTTTTTTCTGATTTGAATTCGGCTAAGTACGAAAGAAGAAAAATGTACTCATGTTTCAAATGATGCTTGCAACATGAAACGGTTTGTCACGCTTCCTTACTTTCAATGAACTTCGCATGTGTCCAAACGCACGGAGGACTATGCAACGAGTCCGGACGATAACGTTTGCGAGCCACTTCAGATGGCATTCCAGATTCGCGGGCGTCACGTCCTCGTTTTTCTACTAGTATTTCTGAAGGATCAACTTGCAGACTGTCGGGGAACGTAACCCCTCCGATCTGCTCTATTAACGTGTTTTCCATCGACATGCACATCAGGCGGGGACATCCGGGGCCCGCCATATGACGTGACATGCTCCAACAAGAACGCGTCCCTTGCGTCGCCATCAGACCAACTGCATGTCTCATCGTGCCGCGATTCACGCGCGTGGCACACGGAAACCCAATCATCGACGGAGAGCGTCATCTATGCCGTTTGAGAGTGACTCATTGCGAGACACCGGTCCGCTGCTCAGCATCGTCGTGGCGGCGTATAACATCGAGGGATATATCGAGGAAGCGCTCGAATCCCTCTTATCCCAACCTCATATCGATGCGATGAAGATCATCGTGGTCGATGACGGTTCTCGCGACGAGACCTATGCGGCAGCGCGCGCCATCGTGGAGCGCGATCGCGGCGTGCACGTCGAACTGTTGCATCAGGAAAACCGTGGCCTGAGCGCCGCGCGCAATACGGGCCTCGCAGCGGTGCGCACGCCGTATGTCGGCTTCCTGGACGGCGACGATATTTATCTGAAGGGTTTCACCGACGCGATCATTCCCGTGCTCGCCGAGCGCAAATGGGATGTGGTCGAATACAACGTCAAGATCATCGACGATGACGGGCGCGAGCTAGACGAAATCGAAATCGCCGACGACGCGACGAGCGGCGGCCACCCGATGGATCGCGCGGCGCTGAAGCAATTCGCGGATCGATTCCATACCTTCGCATGGGCGCGCACCTATCGCACCGACCTCTTCGACGAAGCGCCGTTTCCCGTCGGACGAAACTACGAGGACATGGCGCTCGTGCCCGCGACCTATCTTCGCGCGAACAGCATCTATCGTATTCCCAAGGCGCTGATCGGCTATCGCCGGCGCTTCGGCAGCATCACGCAAACCGCCAAGCTGAGCGATATGCTGAATTTGCGCGTGTCCGGCCAGGAGGCGCTCGCGCGTTGCGATGGCAGCGAGACGGACGATTACTGGCTCACCGTATTCGACAAGCTCTTCCATCGCGCATGCCATGTTTGTGCGCGCGTCGATCGTGCGTCGTTCAAACAGGCTTCGGAGACGCTCACGGCCATGGCCGTCGATCATCGCAAGATGCGCGAGAAACTCACCGCGCACGGCGGGCGTGAAGTCGTCGAGCTTGCGCCTTTCGATCTGAACGTGCGCGCCGACCGCTCGATCCACTTCCTCAAGGGGCTCGTCAAGAAAGTATTGAGGCGCAGCCTCGATCATCATCAGCGCGAGCGCCGCCCGAGTACCTCGAATCAATTGAGCGGATAAGCGCGCGTGGTCTTCATGCCTCGTCGATCGCCCGCAGGCTCATTCGCTTGTAGGCATCGACGAGCATGGCGCCTTCGCTGCGCTTGTGCGCGACGGCGAGGCGCATCGTCTCTTCTCCTAGCTGCCAGATCAGGAACGCGAGCGCGCTGACGCGCTTGCTGTCCGCGCGCGGCGCCACGCGCCGGATCGCCGCTGCGAGCAACGCGCCGCACGCGCGGCTCTCCGCAATCTCGATGTTCATCAATTCCTTGTCCGAGCGCAGCGCCGACGAAATGTCGCGCATCACGGGCTTGTCCATCACGATCTCGTAGTACTGGTCGACCAGCGAGGCGAACGCGTCGAGCAGTTGCGCCTTGTCCTGCACGGCATCGAGCGCTTCTCGCACGCATCGGCGGCTTTCGTCCGCGTACAGCTCCGCGAGCGTGCGCACGATCGCCCGCTTGTCGGGGAAATACTGATAGAGCGAGCCGATCGATATCTCCGCAAGCTCGGCGATCTCGCTCATCTTCACATGCTCGCTACCCTTCTCCGCAATCAGTTGCTGCGCAACCTCGAGGATGCGATCGAGGCGCTCGCGGCTGCGCTGCTGCGCGGGCTGCCTGCGCGCGACGCTTCCCTTCGCTACGATACGTGGCGGCTTCTCCTGCATGGTGACTCCTTTGCCGCATGAAAGCAGGCTCGAAAATGCTTGACAGTCAAATGTGAGTATCTATCATGTTTAAAACGTGAGCAACTCTCACGTTTTAAACTCAGGAGACAGTCATGGCTCAATCGGACTTCGACGCCGCGCCCATCCTCGTTCTGGGCGCCAACGGCAAGACGGGACGACGCGTGGCGGAGCGGCTACGCACACAGGGACTCGCGGTTCGCGCGTGCGCGCGCTCCACGCAGCCCCGCTTCGACTGGAACGATCGCGCGACGTGGCGCGCGGCGCTCGAAGGCGTAAAACGCGCGTATGTCACGTATCAGCCGGATCTGGCTGTACCAGGCGCGCTCGATACGGTCAGCGCATTCTTCGACACCGCGCTGGCAAGCGGCGCCGAACGAATCGTGCTCCTCTCGGGGCGCGGCGAGGAGGAAGCGCAAGCCGCCGAAGAAGCGCTGCAACGCTCGGGCGCGAACTGGACCATCCTGCGTTGCAGTTGGTTCATGCAGAACTTCAGTGAGAGCTTTTTGCTCGATCCGATTCGCGAGGGCACGCTCGCGCTGCCCGTCGGCGATATCAAGGAGCCTTTCGTCGATGCGGAAGATATCGCCGACGCAGCCGTCGCGGCACTTACGCAATCGGGTCATGAAAACAGGCTCTACGAACTCACAGGCCCGCGCGCGATCTCTTTCGCCGAAGCGCTCGGATGTATCTCAAAGGCTTCGCGGCGCGACCTGCATCTCGCGCCCGTGCCTGCCGATGCGTTTCGCGCCGGCCTGCTCGAAGCGGGCGTATCGAACGAGGAAACCGATCTGATCCTCTATCTCTTCACCACCGTGCTCGATGGCCGCAATGAGCAACCTGCCGATGGCGTGCGCGCCGCCCTGAATCGCGAAGCCCGCTCCTTCGAGGACTATGCAGCGCGAACCGCGGCAAGCGGCGTCTGGTGCGCATAGGTGCACAAAAGCGGTCACTGTTTCGCGGTAGACTTTAGGAATGGAAAAATGTCCCTACTGTGAGCGAATCCGTGACGAATGGGATTGTCACGGGCAGGAATGCCGCACCGCCATCGCCCGCGCGCTGCGCAGACAGCGCATGGGATTGCCGATGGTGCCCAAGGTCATACGCAATGAAATCCCGGCAGGCGCATCGACTGGCGAAGTGATCGCCCAGTTGTCGCGTCAGCGCTTGCGCGCGCGCCGCGCGAACGAGGAACGCCGCGCGCGCAAGGAAGCCGACGACCTCGATCTTTAGCGGCGGCACGCCTCATCAAACGCGCGCCGGCGGATCGACGTTCGATCCGCCGCGTGGCGCAAGCGTCCCTTCCTCGCGCCATGCACGCCGCGATTCGCGCATCTTCGTGAGCGCCATGCGTGCGACCTTGAGCCAGCCATAAGGACGCGGATCGGCGACCATGCTGAGCGCGCGCGCATAGTCGAGCGTGAGGCCGGGCGTCCAGGCCATCGTCACCGCGCGCTTGCGCACCTGCGCCGCGACCCACAGTTCCGGCGTGACGATCATCCTGAAGAGCGCGCCCCAGCCCGCGCGCGCACCGTACAAGCGCCCTGCCGCGCCTTCCAGCGCCGCATCGAGCGCGCGCGACACGCTGCTCGAACAATTGCGGTGCGTGAGGTTATACGTCGGATCCTCGCGATAACTGCGCCAGAAGCTATCGAGCCGCGCGGGATCGTAATTGCGAATGCGCACGCGCACGGTCGATGGGCACCATGCCTTCGATTCGATCGCATAGCTCGGTTGAAATACGCCCGGCACGTCGTTCTCGCGCGTGGCGCGCAAGAGGCGCGCGAAGTCATCGGGCGAGCGGTCGATTTCCACTGCGGGATAGAGACTCACATAAATGCCCTCCGGCGATTCGAGCGCGGCGTGGCCTGTCGAGATCACGCCATTGCGATCCACCGCGGCGATATAACGATCGACGATCGGATGCCACTGCGTTTCTGCCTTCGATGATCCCACCGGCGTCCATACGTGCACCGTGAGCGCTGGTTCATCGTCCGCGGGCGGGCCGTCCCACTCTCTCGCCTGCAATTCATGTCCCTTGCCCGCAACGCTTGCCGCTTCCGCGCTCGCATCGCCCCATACGGCGGGGTTGCTCGTCAGCTTGCGCACGCGCGTCGCGATCATGATGAGATTCCATCCCGCGAAGATGAAAAACGCACCGATGCAATACGGCACCGTGCCTTTATAGTGCGTCGGAAACGGTTGAATCATGAAGACTCCGAGAGCGATCTCGAAGATCGCGAAGCCGAACGCGACAAGATAGCGCCGGTAACGCACGACAAGCGCCGATGTCGCCTGCAACAGACCATCGAAGAGGAACGCAAGGCCGATCAGTATCGAGAGAATGAAGTGGCCGTGATGATTCCCTTCGAAGATAAGTGCCGCCGTGAGCGCGAACGCGATGCCCTTCGCGTAGCGCAACCTGCGCTGACCGCCGACGCCGGCCCACGCGACAGCCAGCGTAAGCGCGGCCTCGATCAGCAGCAGCCAGCCGACGAAGGCGATCGGAAAGCCCAGCGCGCCGTCGAGCGCATCGATGAACACGCCGATGCCGATAACGAGCAACAGCCAGCCGATCACCAGCAGGCTGCGCCAGCGATTGCGCAAGTAGTCCACGCCCAGCAGGATCATCATCAGCTTGACCATCGTTCTCTCTTTCCAAAAAATGACGGTAAGTGCCGGTACATGTTAGTGCAGTCGGCGCAGCGAACCCTATCGCACGATCGTTCGAATGCGCTGCACCGCATCACGAATGCGCCGTGACATACTTGCGCTGCCCATCCTCACGCGACGGAGACGCCATGTTCGAGCAATGCCGATGGATCAACGAGCCCGCGCAATGGCGCGTCGAGAACGACACGCTCTTCGTCACCACCGACACGCACACCGACTTCTGGCGCAAGACTCACTATGGCTTCGTGCGCGACAACGGCCACGTTCTGGCGGCGAACGTGGACGGCGATTTCACGGCCGAGGTCGCTGTCGATGGCGATTTCTCCTCGTTATACGACCAGGCCGGCCTCATGGTGCGCGAAAGCGCCGAGCGCTGGGTCAAGGCGGGCGCCGAATACAGCGACGGCGCGCTCAGCTTCAGCACTGTACTCACGAACGAGCTCTCCGACTGGTCGCTCAGCTCGCGCGCGGACACGAACCGCTTCCGGCTGCGCATGACGATCGCGCAAGGCGTCCTCAAAGTGCAATGCAGCACCGATGAAACCAACTGGACCCTCATGCGCCTCGCGCCTTTCGCGTCAGTCGATGCGACTGCGCGCTGGCTCGTCGGCCCGATGTGCTGCACGCCGGAGCGCGGCGGTCTGAACGTGCGCTTCTCAGACTTCAGGATCGGCCCGCCCATCGTGAAGGACCTGCACGACGTCTCGATGTGAAGCGGCGCACTCCGGCTCGGTAAAAACACTCACTTGCTCCGTTCGCCTGCGCTTCCTAATATTTTGAAACGTTTCAAAATATCGACGACATCGCGCCTTGGACTCACGAAAAAAACCGGCCCGCACGTTGAAGGACGTCGCCAACGCGGCGGGCGTCTCGCTCGGCACCGCGTCGAAGGTCATGGCGGGCGCGGAAGGCGTGAGTCCCGCACGGCGGCAGCAGGTCCGGGACGCGGCGCGCAAGCTCGGCTACCGGCGCAACAGTCTTGCAGCGGAGTTGCGCAGCAGCCGTTCGACGTCCATCGGTTTCGTCGTGCCGGATCTGACCAACTCGTTCTTCATCGAGCTGCTGTGCGTAGTCGAGGATCATGCGCTCGCGAGCGGTTATCGCCTGCTGCTCGCCCATGCGCAGGAGGATCCCGCGCGCGAAGCCGAACGCATCCGCTTCGTGCTCTCGCGGCAGGTGGCGGGCATGATCATCATTCCGTGTCATGGCTACGATCACGCGATAGAAGAACTGCGCGAATGCGACGTGCCGCTCGTCATGGCGGATCGCGTCGACAACAGCTTTCCCGCCGATACCGTCACCACCGATAGCCGGCGCGCTGCGAGCGACGGCACCGATCATCTGATCGCGCTCGGGCACAAGCGCATCACGTTCATCGTCAATGCGCTCGATCTCGTCAATAGCCGCGAGCGCGCGGACGGCTATCTCGACGCGATGAAGCGCGCGGGGCTCGCGCGTCATGCGCGCGTCGTCGTGTGCGGGATGACGGATACGGAAAGCCATGCGGCCACGCTCGGGCTGCTGTCGGAACGCGAGCGGCCGACCGCGCTGTTCACGGGCGCGAACGTGGCGACACTCGGCGCATTGCGCGCGATACGCGACGCCGAATTGCGCCTGCCCGACGACATCTCGCTGCTCTCCTTCGACGATGCACCGTGGATGTCGGTGCTGCATCCGCGCATCAGTTCGATCCATCAGCCCGTGGAAGCCGTGGGGCGCGCGATCTGGCAATTGCTGCACAAGCAGTTGCAAGGCGAATCATCGGAGCCGGTGCATCTGCGCATGAAGGCCGATTTGCGCGTGCGTGAAAGCACCGCGCCGCCGAGCAAGACCATGACCAGGGAAACCCGCAAGCGCGCCGCCCTCGCGGATCGCTGACGGCGCTATAACGTTTTATTTTTCATCGAAGATCAGAACCAGCGAGAGCATCAGCAAGCCCTGAAAACCAGACCCGAAGCTGGCAACCAAAACAGGAGAGACGCAATGGACAGCAAACGACGCATCATCACCGCGAGTCTCATCGCCGCACCGCTGGCCGGCGCGATCGGCTCGTTATCCGCGCTCATCGCGCAACCGGCGTTCGCGCAGCAGAAGAAGTATCGCTTCGGGTTCTCGCAGGTCACGACCGTCGAGCCGTGGCGCGTGCAGTTCAACAAGGACATGAAGGCGGAGGCCGCGAAGCATCCCGAGGTCGAGCTGATCATCGCCGATGCAGGCGACCGCACCGACAAGCAGAACGCCGACATGGAGAACTTCATCACGCAGAAGATGGACGCGATCTTCATCTCGCCCAAGGAGTCGGCGGGACTCACGGGCGTCGTGGAAAAGGCCTTCAAAGCAGGCATTCCCGTGTTCGTGCTGGATCGTGAAGTCAACGGCGACCAGTTCACGCAGTTCATCGGCGGCGACAACGTGCAGATCGGCGAGGAAGCGGGCAACTTCATCGTCAAGCTGACGGGCGGGCCGGGCAAGGCGCAAGGCAATCTCGTCGAGATCTGGGGCGGCTTCGGCGCGCAGCCCGCGCACGATCGTCACGACGGCGCGGACAAGGCCATCGCCAAGGAGAAAGGCATCAAGCGCGTGGGCGAACGGGTGGATTGCGACTGGAAGCAGGACAAGGCCTACGACTATATGAAGACCGTGCTGCGCGTGCAGCCGAAGATCGACGTGGTCTATGCGCACAACGACCCGATGGCCTACGGCGCGTATCTCGCCGCGAAGGATGCGGGCCGCGAGAAGAGCATCAAGTTCGTGGGCATCGACGGCTTGCCGCAGGAAGGCGCGACATGGGTCGAGCAAGGGCTGCTCGCGGGCACGTTCATGTACCCGACGCCGGGCGCGGAAGGCATCCGCCAGTCGCTCAAGGTATTGCATGGCGACAAGGTGCCGAAGAAGGTCACGCTGCCGACGCAAGGCATCTTCGTCGACAACGCGAAGCAGTACATCGCGAGTCATTGAACGCAACGGAGACACGCGATGGCAACCGTCACCGCGCCGCTCATCGAAGCCGCGGGCCTGTCGATCTCGTTCAACGGGAGCGCCGCGCTGTCGGACGTCGACTTCGATGTCGCGGCGGGCGAGGTCCATGCGCTCGTCGGCGAGAACGGCGCGGGCAAGTCGAGTCTGATGAAGATTCTGGGCGGCCTCTATTCGCCCGATGCGGGCAGCATCCGCGTGCGCGGCGAGCCGACGCGCATGACGAGCGTGAACGACGCCACGCGCGCGGGCATCGCGATCATTCATCAGGAGTTGAATCTCGTCGACACGCTGTCCGCCGTCGATAACATCTTTCTGGGCAAGGAAATACGCACGCGCATGGGCTTTCCCGATCGCCGCGCGATGCGCGCCGCCGCGGCGAAAGTGCTCGCGCAACTGGGCTTTCGCTTGCAGCCCGAAACGCTCGTGGGCACGCTGCGCGTCGGCGAGAAGCAACTGGTCGAGATCGCCAAGGCATTGCTCGCCGATGCGCGCGTGCTCATCATGGACGAGCCGACATCCGCCCTTTCCGACACCGAAACGCACGCGCTGCTCGCACTCACGAAGGACTTGCGCACGCAAGGCATCGGCATCGTGCTCATCAGCCATCGTCTGGGCGAAGTGTTCGCGGTCGCCGATCGCGTCACCGTATTGCGCGACGGACGACGCATCGCGACCTTGCAGATGCGGCAGGTGGAATCGTCGGAGGCGCTCGTCTCGATGATGATCGGCAAGGACTTCGCGCCGCCCGAACGCACCGAAGCCGAAGCGCCGCAAGAACGCCCGCTCGCGGTGACCGTGCGCGGACTCACGTTGTCGGGGCCTGCGCGCGCGCTCGTGTCGGATGTCTCGTTCTCCGTGCAGCAGGGCGAAGTCTTCGGCATCTCGGGGCTGCTCGGCGCGGGCAAGACGGAGATACTGGAGGCGATCTTCGGTGTTTCGCCGTATCGGCGTGAAGGCGAGATACGCGTCGCGCATCATGCGCGCACGATCGATTCACCCGATCGCGCGGCCGCCGCAGGACTCGCGTTCGTCACCGAGGACCGCAAGAAAGACGGGCTCGTGCTGGATCAGTCGCTCGAAGCGAATCTGCTGTTGCCGTCGCTCTCGCGTGCGCCGGGCTTTCCGTTCTATCGGCGCGCACGCATGCACACGTGGGCCACTTCGCAGGCGCGGGCATCGAACGTCAAGCATCGCAGTCTCGCGCAGGATGCGAGCACGTTATCCGGCGGCAACCAGCAGAAGCTCATCATCGGCAAATGGCTGATGACGAAGCCGCGCATCCTTCTGCTCGATGAACCCACGCGCGGCGTCGATGTCGCCGCGAAGGCGGAGATCTATCGGCAGATACTCGCGGCCGCGCGCGAGGGCGTCACGGTGATCGTCGCGAGCTCGGAGATCGACGAGCTGATGCTGCTTTCCGATCGCATCCTCGTGATGTGCGAAGGGCACGCGCGCGGCGTGCTGGCACGAGAACAATTCTCGGGCGATGTGCTCATCAAGATGGCCTCGCCCTGAAGGAAGAACCGGAGACTCACACCATGCTGCACGCGCAGGACCAACTCGCCGAGCCCGCGGCCAACGCCCGCCAGCGACACCTGAGCACGTTCCTCACGTATCTGAAGTATTACCTGGGGCTCATCGTGCTGCTCGTGGTCGGCGCGCTGACATCGCCGCACGCGGCCGATGGCGGCAATATCTTTCTGTCGAGCGCGAATATCTCCGACGTGTTCCGCCAGGTGGCGAACGTCGGCGTGATTTCCATCGGCATGACGCTCGTGATCATCACGGCGGGCATCGATCTCTCGGTCGGCGCGATCATGGGTCTCGGCAGCGTGCTTACCGCCATGCTGCTCACGACCGATGGCTGGAATCGCGCGACGTACGCATCGCTCGTGCTCGATGCGATCGCCATGTTCGCGATCGTGTTCGCCGCGCTCGGCGTCGTGCGCGGCATCATGCGCGCCCGCGATACGCAGACGGTGCGCGTCGCGGACCGTTCATCCGTTGCCATACAGGCGGGCGTTGCGTTGCTCGTCGCGGCGTCGGCGTGCGCGTATATCGCTCTGCACGGCGGGCATCGCATGCCCCTGCTCGCCGTGATGTGGATCGTGCCGCTCGCGGGCTTCACGCTCGGCGCGCTCAACGGCTGGATCATCACGCGCGGGCGCATGCAGCCCTTCATCGTGACGCTCGCCGCGATGGTCGGCGTGCTCGGCGCCGCACGCCTGATCGCGGGCCAGGACACGGCCGTCTACTCGATCTATAGCGGCACCAATGCGACCTCCGATATCGAAGCACTGCGCGCGCTGCTCTTCAACGTGGTGCCCGTGCCCGCTCTCTTCTTTCTCGCGATCGCCGTGGTCGTCGGCTTCGTGATGAATCGCACGGTGTTCGGCAAGTATCTGTATGCGATCGGCGGAAACGAGAAATGCGCGGTCGTGTCGGGGCTCGATGTCGCGCGTCACAAGATGGCGGCGTATGCGATCTCGGGGCTCTTGTCCGCGCTCGTCGGCGTGCTTTACGCGGCGCAGTATCGCCAGGGCAAGGCGGACGCCGGCATGGGCTGGGAGCTCGATGCGATCGCCGCCGTGGTGATCGGCGGCACGAGCCTTTCTGGCGGCGTCGGGCGCGTGTCGGGCACGGTCGCCGGCGTGCTGATCTTCGGCTTTCTGAGCAATATCCTGCTGCTCAACGATATCGACAGCAATACGCAGCTCGTGCTGAAGGGATTGATCATTGTTATCGCCGTGTTCCTTCAACAGACGGATATGGGCAAGCGCGGATGGTTCAGGCGCTTCGGCACGCGAAAGTAATCACGACTCGAAATCGATATTGCGCGCGCGCAACTGCCGCATGCCGCTTGCGAGATGCGCCCGCGCGCTCTCGGCATCGCCCGCGCGCATCTGCTCATACGTGCGTTGCGCGATGTCGTGCGGCACCGGCCTGAGCGGACGGTTCGCGCTCATCGCCCGTAATTGCACTTCCGCCGCGCGTTCCAGATAGTAGAGATCGTCCCACGCCTCGGCGATCGTCGCACCCGCAACCATCACGCCGTGATTCTTGAGGAAGAGGATATCGGCGTCGCCCATCGCACCGGCGATGCGATCGCCCTCGGCATCGTCGAGCGCAAGACCGTTGTAGTGCTCGTCGACAGCCGTGCGGCCGTAGAACTTGAGCGACGTCTGCCCGAGCCACAATAGCGGCGGCCCGTCGAGCAGGCATAGCGCGGTCGCGTTCGGCATATGCGTATGAAAAGCGGCCTTCACGCGCGGCATCAGCTTGTGCACGCGCGCGTGAATAAAGAATGCAGTCGCCTCGGGCTCGCCTTCGCCGTCGATGACATTGCCGTCGAAGTCGCAGATCAGCAGACGCGACGCGGTGATCTCGCTGAACGCATAACCATAGGGGTTCACGAAGAACAGATCGTCGTGGCCCGGCACCATCGCGGAAAAGTGATTGCAGACACCCTCTTCGAAGCCGTGCAGCGCCGCGAGCCGAAAACAGGCGGCAAGCTGGCGGCGCGCCTCGGCGATCTCGGGGGCGTCGAGCCGGGCGGAAACGGCTGTAACGCGTTGCGCCGCATTGGAAAGCGTATGAGCCATATGAGTGTGCCTTTGGTCATGTGCCTGACCGAAATGTCGAGAATAATCGACCGGGCGGACGGATAATGTCCGATCAAAAAGATTTCCGCAAAACCGGCGCTGGCCGCGTGAAGTATGACGCGCTTATGTTGTGTCTCTTAGCAGAAACGCTTATTTGAACTCCGCATTCTGGCATGGTAAAACTCTGTGTCGCTCGAAATTCGAAGCGCAACTTCAACGTTTAATCGTCTCAATAGGGTTCGGAAAAAATGGCAACAGGTACTGTCAAGTGGTTCAACGATGCGAAGGGTTTTGGTTTCATCACGCCGGACGACGGCGGTGAGGACCTGTTTGCACATTTCTCCGAAATCCAGTCCAAGGGTTTCAAGTCGCTCCAGGAGAACCAGAAGGTGAGCTTCGAAGTCAAGCAAGGCCCGAAGGGCAAGCAAGCTTCGACGATCCAGCCGCTGTAAGTTCGGCGCTGTCGCCTTAAGGCACAAAACGGCCCATCCGGGCCGTTTTGCATTGGTGCGCGAATAAGCTTGTCTTCGACGGGTTCGATCGGACAAGCGAGATATAAATAGATCAGTAGAATCGTCATCTTATTCAGGCCATACCCATTCGCGAAGACGCGAATTTATTTCCACTCACCTGCGTGAACTCGACAAGCAATCGGAAAAAATGCCGTACCTTCGTTCGGCATAAAACAAAGGCATTGCTCGTCTCCATGTGGATCCTGACTTGCGATGCGCACGCGCAATCGTTCGCGGCTAACCAGAAGGCGGCGCGCTTCGTCACGGAAGTCGTGATGAACGACTTCCACACGGCACAGGCGGGCGGCGGTTACGTGTTCTCCTACGACAGCCACGAAACGGAAGCGTCTCTCGCGTCCCGGCTCGATCACTGGTTCTCCGGAACCGATCCGCAGGCAATCGCCATGGAACCCGCCGAAAAGCAGGCGCTCTTCGGCTTTTATTGGGCCGCGAGCATGATGCCCGCGAATTCGCCGTGCTTTCGCGACATCGCCGATCCCGGTTGTGGTGCGGACCTCTCGAAGTGGATGGCGCGCGAACTCGACGACGATCCGCGCTTCATCCGTGCCTACGAGGCCGCGAGAGGGCCGCTCGGCCTGCCCCCGCTCGCACGCAACGCGCATTGAGCGGCACGCGCGCGCGGCGTTCGCGACGCGCTTCGTGCCGCTCCTGGCGACTGGCGCACGCGGCCCGGACATGCCCGGCCGACACGGCTTCCGGCGCGGCGGGCCCGGCTTCGTCGCATATCCCGCGCAGCAACGCGATCTTCGCCGCGACGCTCACGAGCAGCGAAAGCGCACCGATGGTTTCGAGCAACGCGGGAATCATGATGGTCCCTCGCGCGATTCACGCGCATCATCGATGCGACAGCATCGGCCCGTAGGTCTTGACGAAAAATGCGATCGTGATGCCGGCGCTGACGACCAGCGTGCCCGCGCGAATCCAGTGCGGCGGCGCGCGCCGGCCGATTTGCGCGCCGCCGTAGCCGCCCGCGATCGCCGCGAGCAGCATCGCGATCGTTTCCGGCCAGCGCACGGCCTGCGCCGCCGCGAAGGTCAGCACCGCGACCGAGTTGGCCGCGCTCACGAGCAGCGTGCGCGGCGCGTTCAGGCTTTTCAGGTCGCGCGAATCGAGCAGGCCCCAGACGGCCATCATCATGATGCCGACCGCGCCGCCGAAGTACCCGCCGTACACGCCGAGCAGGAACTGGATCGACAGCACCGCCGCCACGCCGATATGCCAGCGCCGCCGCAACACCTCGCCGAGCTTGCGGCCGAACGCGAGCGTGAAACTCGCGCACAGCAGGAGCCACGGCAGCACGAAGGAAAACGTTTTCGACGATGTGGACAGCAGGAGCGCCGCGCCGACGAAGCCGCCGATGAGCGTCGTCACGAGCATCTTGCGAATCGACACCGAGCCGACGGGACCGAGCCCGTCGCGATACGCCCACGCGCTCACCACGCCGCCGGGAAAGAGCGCGACGGTGCTCGAAGCGTTCGCCTGAACCGGTGGCAAGCCGGCGGCGATCATCGCTGGCAGGCTCACGAACGAGCCGCCGCCTGCGAGTGCGTTCATCGCGCCCGCGAGAAAACCGGCGCCGATGACGAGAATAAAGGGTTCCATGCGACAGATGCTAACGAGGCCGCGCGGCCCTTACAATCTGGCATTTCCAATGCGAGGCTTCGGCTAAACCGAAGGATGGAGCATGCGTTTCGATCTGACCGACATGCGGCTTTTCCTGACCGTGGTCGAGCGCGGCAGCATCACGGCGGGCGCGCAGGCGATGCATCTCGCGCTGGCCTCGGCGAGCGAGCGCATCGCTGGGATGGAGGCCGCGCTCGGCGCGCCGCTGCTCGAACGCAACCGGCGCGGCGTGCAGGCGACCGCCGCCGGCGATGCCTTCGTACGCCACGCGCGCGCGATACTCGGTCAGGTCGAGCAGATGCGCGGCGAACTGCGCTCGTTCGCGACGGGCCTCAAGGGCCGAATCCGGATGATGTCGAACACGGCCGCGCTGGCCGCCTTCCTGCCGCCGAGGCTCTCGCATTTTCTCGCCGTGCATCCGGATCTTTCGATCGATCTCGACGAGCGCCCGAGCGTCGATATCGTGCTGGCGGTTGCGGAAAGCCGCGCCGATCTGGGCGTCGTGTCGGACACCGCGGACCTCGGACAGCTACAGACGCATCTGCTCGCGCAGGATCAACTGGTGGTCGTGGCGAACCGCGCGCATCGCATCGCGGGGGAACGCGCGGTGGCGTTCGCGGAGATCGTCGGCGAGGCCTTCGTGGGGTTATCGGATGCCGCGCTCGAATTGCATCTGGCCGAGCGCGCTTCACGGCTCGGCAAGCAGATCAGCTATCGCATCCGTATGCGCAGCATCGACAACGTCGGCATGCTGGTCGAGGCGGGCATCGGGCTGGTGATTTTGTCGGAGGCGTCGGCGCGCATGCTGGAGCGGCCGGAGCTCGCCATCGTGCCGCTCTCGGAGCCGTGGGCGACGCGCCGCCTGCATCTGTGCGCCCGCGACTTCGACGCGCTCACGCCACACGCGCGCCTGCTCGCCGAGACGCTGATGGACGGCGCGAACGCGAGCTAGAACGGCCGCCCGACGATGAACGGATCGACCGCGCCGATCGCCTTGAGATCGCGATTCGCATACGGCAGCCTGTGCAGCACGTAGCGCATCGCGTTGAGCCGCGCGCGCTTCTTGCAATCGGAGCGCACGACGGTCCAGGGAGTATCGGCGGTATCGGTGTGCGCGAACATCGCTTCCTTGGCTTCGGTATAGGCGTCCCACTTGTCGAGCGACGCGAGATCGACCGGGCTCAGCTTCCACTGCTTCAGCGGATGAATCTCGCGCTCCCTGAAGCGGCGGCGCTGCTCGGCGCGGCTCACCGAGAACCATAGCTTGATGACGTGCGTGCCGCCCTGCGACAGATGCCGCTCGAACGCGGGCACCTGCTGCATGAATTCGTCGTATTCGCGCGGCGTGCAGAAGCCCATCACGCGCTCGACGCCCGCGCGGTTGTACCACGAGCGGTCGAACAGGACGATCTCGCCCGCCGTCGGCAAGTGGCCGACGTAGCGCTGAAAGTACCATTGCCCCCGCTCGCGCTCGGACGGCTTTTCCAATGCGACCACGCGCGCGCCGCGCGGATTGAGATGCTCCATAAAGCGTTTGATGGTGCCGCCTTTGCCTGCCGCATCGCGCCCTTCGAAGACGATCACGAGACGCTGGCCGGTGTCCCGCACCCAGGCCTGCAACTTCAGCAGCTCGACCTGAAGCCGGTACTTCTGCTTCTCGTACGCGCGCCGCGACATCAGATTCCGATACGGATAACTGCCTTCGCGCCACGACGGCGAGAGCTCGTCGTCCGGGTCGGCCGATCCGCTGCCCGTTCGAAGCACGGCGTCGCCATCGAAAAGATGAGTGCGCAGCATGGCGACTTCATCCGGCGACATTCCGCCGATCAGGGTTCTCACGGTATCGACCAGCGAATCCGCTTGTTCGTGGTCGTGCGGGTCGAAGCCTTTGAGAATGTCGCCGACGCTACTCGTCAGCAGCTCATGCGCCGCTTCGACCGCGTGGCCTGCTTCTTCCCGTTCGATGCAGACCGGAACCGCGCGTGCCGCGATGTCGCCATTATTCGATTCAGCAGCCTTTTCTGGCGATATCAACTTCATGCCTTCCTCTTCATTGTCTTCCCTGCTTCACGCGGCTTCGTGCGCCTTTCTCAAGACCGCATACAGCTTGTCCTTCAACAACAGCTTTTCCTTCTTCAGCGATTCGATGGTGAACGAATTCGCAGGCGCAACGCCCGTCCCCATGTTGGCGATCTGATGATCGAGTTCATTGTGGCGCTCGAACAGCCGCGAGAAATGGGCGTCCTCGGTTTTCAGACGCGAGATGAGATCGCGATACTCGGGAAACATGCGGTGATCCTCCGGTGCGTTCGTCGTGAATACTTCGAAGTACATAATATCGACCGGGCGAATCCATTTGTTAGACGTTTATCAAGCGCGGCTGTGCCGTAACGTCGCAGAGCACATGAAATGCACCTAGGCAAAACCCTCCTACTTCCGGGCACCGTCCTTGCACACAATGAGAGTGCCGCCGTGCATCCGCGCGGCGAGCGTGATGCCCAAGGGAGGCCGTCATGAAGAAGAGCCGCAATCGCGCGCAACGTCGCGCCCTGCAAATTGCGTTGATCGCCGGCGCTGCCGGTATGTGCTTCGCCACGGCAGCCAGCGCGGACAGTCAGGCCGCGAAGAAGATGGGTCAGATGGGCGTCATCAACCAGACGCTCCAGCCCAAGCCACTCAAGCCGCCCGCGGCGACCACCAACACGCCGAACGCCGCCACGACCAACCCGAATTACAACGCGAATTCCACCTATAACCCTAACGCTGCAAACGCCGCGAATGGCGTGAATCCCAGCGCCACCGCCGCGGGTGCGGGCCAGAAGAAGTAAGCGATGCGATGCCGTCTGCCGGATCGGGCAGACGGCTCCGCTTTCTCGTTTTCCCTTGCCGATTCGGCACGCGCGCATGCGTACATTCGCGCACATTTGATCTTTTATACTTGGCTCACGGTTCCGCATTTAAGTGCACACTCGTGAGTCCATGAAAAAAATCAAGCCCGGTCTCGTGCTCGAACTTGCCGCCAATCTGCTGCTTCCGTGGCTGGCGTATCGGCTTGCACTGCCGTATTGGGGCGATGTCGGCGCACTCTACGCATCGGCGGCGCCGCCGCTCGTGTGGAGCATTGCCGAATTTGCGCGTTCGCGTCGCGTCGATGCGCTTTCCGCGCTCGTGCTGTTCGGCATCGCGCTGTCGATCGTGATGCTCGCGATGGGCGGCAGCCCGCGCATCCTGCTCGTACGCGAATCGCTCGCGGCGGGCGCGACGGGCATCGTTTTCCTGATTTCGCTTTTCTTCCAGCGTCCGCTCATCTTCTATCTTGCCCGCGCCACCGTCACGCGCGAGCAGGCAAACGGCGCCGAGCGTTTCGAGGCGTACTGGAGCGAAAGCGCGTCGCTGCGCGCATCGTTGCGGCTCATGACGCTGGTGTGGGGCGTCGGCCTGTCGGTCGAAACCGTGCTGCGCTTCTGGTTCGCGTGGACGTGGCCCGTCGAGCGCTATCTCGTCGTGTCGCCCGTCGTGAGTTATGCGATTTACGGCGGATTGCTCGCGTGGACGTTCTGGTTTCGCGCGCGGCTCATTCAGCGTCAGGGCAAAAGCGAGCCGTCGCGCGACGGGCTATTGGGCTAACCGACGGGCTAACTGACGGGCCGCGCATCGCACGTGGCGATATGCTGTGCGATCGCGTCATTCACCGCCTGCGCATGCGTAATCGGCCCCATGTGCCCCGCTTCGGGCACGATGATCAGCTTCGCCGCCGGCATCAGATCGGGCAAAGACTCCGCAATCAGCCGCGTTGGCGCGGGCGCATGTTCGCCGCGCATCACGAGCGTTGGAATGCGCAGCTTCGCATACGCGCTCGCCGGCGTGGGCTCGTGTATCAGCGCGCGAAAATCGAGCGGCGCTTTCGGCACCCAGCGCGTGAGCATCGCCTGCACGGACGGCCGCAGCGCGGTCCACGCGCCATGCCCGCCCCAATAGTCGACGAACGAACGCGCCGCGCCACGCAGATCGCCCGCGACGACGCCCTCGGCCGTGCGCGCCGCAATCGCGAGAATCTCCGCGAATGCCGCCGCGCCGTGCGCGCCCATGCCCTTCAAGAGATGAAACGCCGACGGCTCGTACAGCGTGATGCTCGCAACATCGCGCGGCCGCTCGAGAGCCGCACGCAGCGCGACGCCGCCGCCATATGAATGTCCGACGAGATGCACCTTGCCGCGCGATCGATCGATGATCTCGACGGTGCGCGCGGCTTCGTCCGCGAGCGTGAAGGCCCGCTCGCCGCTCCACGGTCCGACGCTGTCGCAGCCGTAATGCTCCGGCGCGATCAGCGAATAGCGCGTGTCGTCGGTATTGAGCGCGTCGAGGGTGTCGCCCAAGAGACGCCATTGACTCGCGCCCGCACCCGAGCAATGCAGCGCGATGACCGGCGCGCCGGTGTGTTCGTCGTTCAAAGCCATCATCGTTCGTTCTCGCCTCGTGATTGATCAGGTTTCGCTGTCGCTGTCGCACGCGCGCATGCGGCGCTCGAGTTCACCGATATCCGCGCACGATCCGAGATAGGCATCGCGGCGGCCATGCTCCGCACGGTTCAGCAGGATCCCGGTCCAGCAGATCAGATGCGGCAGCATGAAGTCCTTTCCTACATTGATTAGGTATCCGAACATGATTCGCTCCACGTGCACCAGCACGTTCCTTGATGAGATGCCACTGAGCGATCGTTAAAACGGGTTAACCCGAAGAGTCGCTGAGGCGGCGGTGGCGAAATGTAATGCAGCCACCGTGCCAGTGATGCGAATCCCTTGTGCCACAAGGCTCGGCGCGAACTCGACCGCACGCCGGGCGACACGAGTGTCGGGCGCGAGCCAACGCTTTCGGATCTGAAAGACGGCGAACTTCGAACATGCCCGAAGCCGGAGCCATGCTTGCGATACGGATAAAACCGCGAAAATATTCCCGTCGTGCGGGGTCAAGTTTTTGCGCAGCCGCGCCGTAGACAGATTGATGGCCGCGCAAAACGCGGCATTGCCTCGCTGGGCCGTCTGACGAACGCCCCGGACGGCGCGATAAGATACGGCAGCGCCCGATCCGGCGCCCTGCAATCGCTCATTCGGAGACACGGCGTGCTCAGTCGCCAATCGCTCACGTTCAGGATGACGGTGTTCATCGTCATCGTCTGCATGCTCCTGATCGGTACCGATATCGGGCGCAGCGTCGCCGCGCGCCGCGTGCAGATCGACGAGATGACGACGGCGACATCGAACCTAGCGCGCGCGATGGCGCAGCACGCGAACGACACCTTCAAGGAAGCCGACACGACGCTCATCGGCATGGTGGAACGCGTTGAGGAAGACGGCACCTCGCCGCAGGCGCTCGCGCGGCTGCATCGCTCGCTCGTCTCGCGCGTCGAGCAACTGCCGCAACTGAACGGCCTCTTCATCTACGACAAGACGGGCGCGTGGCTCGTCAACTCGCAGCCCAAACTCGATTCGCGCTTCAACAACTCGGACCGCGAATACTTCGACTATCACCGTACACGTACGGATCAGAATTCGCATATCGGGCCGCCGTTCAGAAGCCGCTCGACGGGCAAGTGGGTCGTGCCGATATCGCGTCGCATCGATGCGCCCGACGGCAGCTTCGCAGGCGTCGCGCTCGCGACCATCGACATCGACTTCTTCTCGCGTTTCTACGACAGCCTCGATCTCGGCCAGTCGGGCGCTGCGGCGCTCGTCCTGAATTCGGGCGTGATGGTGGTGCGCCGTCCGTTCGAGGACCGTTTCGTCGGCAAGAACGTGATCGATACGGCGCTCTTTCGCTCGCACCTGGAACAGGGCCGCTCCGGCGTGTTCACGACGCGCTCTTCGCAGGACCACATCAAGCGCCTGAACAGCCTGCGCGAATTGCAGGACTACCCGCTCTTCGTCGCGGCGGCGCTCTCGGAAGACGAAATCCTCGGACCGTGGTGGCGCGACACGCTCTGGCACGCGTCGGTCACAACCTTCCTCGCGCTCGTGCTGGCGATGTTCGGCGCTCGACTCGTGCGCCAGGTCACCGCGCGCACGCGCATCGAGCAGGAACTCGCCCGCAGCCTCGCGACGACGCAAACCGTGCTCGATACCGCGATCAGCCCAATCATCACCGTGGACGAGCGCGGCGCCGTCCGCTCGTTCAACTCGGCGGGCGAAAAGGTGTTCGGGTACAAGGCCGACGAGGTCATCGGGCAAAACATCCGGATGCTGGTGCCGCCGCCGCATCTGGATGCGTATAACGAATACATAATGCAATTCAAGGGCGAGAACGGCGTGGCGACCGCCGATTGCGAGCTTGCCGGCCAGCGGAAGGACGGCACATCGTTTCCCGCGCACGTTTCCACTGGCGCGATGCGGCTCGATGGCGTTTTGCATTTTGTATCTGTCATTACGGATATTTCCCGGCAGAGAAAGGAGCGGACCGAACTGGCTCAGGCGCGCGACCAGCTTCTGCTTGCCGCCGACATCGCCGAGCTGGGCATCTGGTCCTGGGATATCGCGACCGGTAAGGTGCACTGGAATGCGCGCATGTTCGAGCTCTATCAATACCCGCCGGAACTGCTCGACAACGGTCTGCATTTCGAGCACTGGCGCCTGCGCGTTCATCCCCAAGATCACGACGCGATCATGAGCGACCTGCGCGCGGTCGCGGCGGGCGAGACCGAGACTTTGCCGCCGTTTCGCATCGTCCTGCCGGACGGCACGACGCGGCGCATCCAGGCCGGCCTGCGCACGCAACGCAACGCGAGCGGCACGGCTGTCGTGATGACCGGCGTGAATTACGACATCACCGACCAATACGAGCTGGAATTCCATCTGCGCAACGCGAAGGAACAGGCGGACGCGGCGAGCGCGGCGAAGTCGTCGTTTCTCGCGAACATGAGCCACGAAATCCGCACCCCGATGAACGCGGTGCTCGGCATGCTGCATCTCGTGCAACTGACGACGCTCAACGCGCGCCAGCAGGACTATGTGAGCAAGGCCGAAACGGCGGCGAAATCGCTGCTGAACCTGCTCAACGACATCCTCGATTACTCGAAGATCGAGGCGGGCAAGCTGGAAATCGACAGTCATCCGTTCGAGCCGGAGAAGCTGATGCAGGAGCTCGGCATCGTGCTGTCGGGCAATCAGGGCACGAAAGACGTCGAAGTGCTGTTCGATCTCGATGCGTCCTTGCCGGCCGTGCTGATCGGCGACAGCTTCCGGCTTCAGCAGGTGCTCATCAATCTCGCGGGCAATGCGCTCAAGTTCACGTCGAAGGGGCAAATCGTCGTGAGCGTGCATCGATGCGAAGACGCGAACGAGCCAGCGGGCGACGCGGTGCGCGTGCGCATCGCGGTGAGCGACAGCGGCATCGGCATCAGCGAGGAACAGCTCGGGCGCATCTTCGAGGGCTTCACACAGGCGGAAGCATCGACGTCGCGGCGTTATGGAGGCTCCGGCCTCGGCCTCGTCATCAGCAAACGGCTCCTCGCGATGATGGGTAGCCAGCTCCAAGTCGAAAGCCGCGTCGGAGAAGGCAGCCGCTTCTGGTTCGACATCACGCTCGGCGTGGACACGTCCGGTGCGCTCATGCTTGACGACGTCGCGATCCCTGAACACGGCGCGCGCATTCTCATCGCCGACGACAACGCGATCGCGGGCGAGATCATGGCGCGCACGGTGCGCTCGCTCGGCTGGCAGGCGGATGTCGTGACGAGCGGGGCCGAGGCGGTCAAGCGCATCGGCGACGCTGCGCTGAGCGATGCGCCCTACGCTATCGCCCTGCTCGACTGGCGCATGCCGGGACTCGACGGCCTGAACGCAGCAAGGCAGATCAACGCGATGAAGGGCCGCGCGACCCCGCCTCTCGTGCTGCTGGTCACTGCTTTCGGACGCGAGGTTTTGCGGGAGTCGCAGGACGGCGGCGCTGCGCCCTTCGCCGCTTTTCTGACGAAGCCCGTGACACCGAAGCAGCTCGCCGCCGCGATCCGCGCCGCGTTGCCTCGCGCTAGCAAGGCGATGCCAACGACGATGCAGCCGCTGCCGAAGAAAGCCCGCCTTGCGGGACTTGCGTTACTCGTGGTCGAGGACAACGAACTCAACCGCCAGGTCGCGGAAGGCCTGCTCCTGGCTGAAGGCGCGTCCGTGACGCTTGCGGATGGCGGCCGCGAAGGCGTCGATCGGATCGTGACAGGCAATGCCCATTTCGATGCCGTGCTGATGGACGTGCAGATGCCCGATCTCGACGGCCTCGAAGCGACGCGTCTGATTCGCGCGGATGGCCGTTTCGCCGCGCTGCCGATCATCGCGATGACGGCCAATGCGTCGGGCACGGATCGCGATGCCTGTTTGCAGGCCGGCATGAACGATCATGTGGGCAAGCCGATCGATGTCGAGCGGCTGGTCGCGGTGCTGCGCGCGCACGTCGATACCCAGGACGCCGATGCCGAGACAATCATCGAGCAGCGCGATTCGATCGTCGCGCGCTTCGGTGGAAATGTCGATTTGATCCGTAATGCAATCGACCGCTTTAGCCCACAGACCGACAGGCAACTGGCGCGGCTCGACTCGGCGCTCGTTACACACGATATGCAAAGCGCCGCATCGATGCTGCATGCAATCAAGGGAAGCGCGGGCACGGTTGGCGCGGCGGCGCTCGCGAAGCTCGCAAGCACGCTCGAAACCGATACGCAAGTGCTCGCAGCAACGCGCGCGAAGCTGCCGCGCATGCGGGAATTGCTTGCGTCGAGCGTGACACGGCTCGTCGATCAATTCGGCCGGCCGTCGTCGTCCGTGAACTCGGAAACCAGCAAGTCGCCGCTCGATGATGAAGACTGGCGTGCTCGGCTCGCCGCGATCATCGAATTGCTCGATGCATCGAATCTGCAGGCGATCGCGCTATCCGAGAACCTGTCGCCTCATGCGCCGGGCGCGTACCGCGAGGACTTCGAGCAGTTTCTCGCACGCGTGCGAGCGCTCGATTTCGCGCGCGCATCGGAGATCGCGCGCGATATGCTCGAGCAGGTTTGAAATGGAGGAAACGCTATAACCTAGCCGGCGCGTGTATCGCGAGCGAACACCGGAAACGGATGAACGCTCGCGCCCCTCGCCGATTCGAGCTGCGCGCGCAATTCTTCCCGCGCTTGCCGCGCCGAAGTCAACGCGCCTTGCACACGCGCCTGCAACACTGCTGACCTCGCCGGACTCGCGATGACATCCGCTGCGCCGGCATCGAGCGTGCATTGCTCCGTTTCGATATCGCGTGCATCGGCCAGCACGACGATAGGCACGTGAGCCAGTTCCGCCAGCAACGTACGCACGGCGTCGCAAGGGTTATTGCAGCAACGCGCATCCAGCACGATTGCATCCGGCTCCTTGCTTTGAGCGAGACGCAGCGCGGCTTCGCAATCCTTCACCAAATCGAGTGCGCCGATGGCTTCGAGCGCATGGCGATGCGCCTCGACCATGTCGTCAGAAAGGATGCTGAGCACGCGCACGCCTGTGGGTTTCGTCATTGCGGGCTTCGCTGCCTGCGCCTCCATCACGCGATGCCGCAAACGGAGCTGCGCCCGCACGCGCGCGCGCAAGCGTGGCGCGACGAGCGGCTTGATCACGTAATCGGCGGCGCCCATGCGAAACGCATCGACTTCGAGCGCGGGCGCGTCGTGACTCGTGATGAAAATGACCGGCACACGCGCGAGCTTCGCGTCGCTCTTGAGAATCTCGCAGACATCGAAGCCCGTCATGTTGGGCAGATTGGCGTCGAGGAGAATGAGATCCGGCGTCGACTCGCGCGCCAGGGCCAGCGCGGCCTCGCCCGTGAGAGCAAAGCGCTGGTTGGGAAATTCCGCAAGCATTTCGCCGATGACGCGGATCATCGCCGGATCGTCGTCGACCAGAAGCAAACGCGGCTGATAGGTTGAAGTGCGATTCTCTGGATTTTCCATGTTCGAACGGGTATTCATCAGACGGACGCGTTTACGAACTCTACGCTCGCAATGGCAGCGCCACAAAAATGCATGAGGTATCAATTATCTGACATTTCAGCGCCGGCCACTTTCAGCTATGCAGATACATGATGGACAAATCATATTCATAAGTGAATAAGTAATTTGTTCCGCCATATCTCCTCGGACGAAAGCCTCCCAGCATATGGTTGAGCGCCCTAAAGCACATGCGTGCATTTAATTTCTGCACGAACGTAATGCAAAGATTACTCTCACGTACTTAATCGATTCCGCCGATCAATGTAAACAATCAAAATCTGGTTATCGTTTGCGAGACGTTTTACATTGCGGCAACCGGGCGCATACTTGCCGCTACACCTAAAAAAAGCCGGGAAAAGCCATGTACGGGGAAGCCAGAACGCTCTATTTCGTTGGTCGGGCCGTATCGGACGATTTGTCCGGGCGTTTGCATGATCGCGGCTGGGCCATCGAGCGCATCGATCCGGCAAAGCCGCCCAAATCCGCCAAGCACGGCAAGCGCGCCGCCGCGGGGATCGTCGACCTGACGAGCCGCGGCTTCGCCGCCGAAGCGGCCACGCTCACCGCGATGCTCGCAAGCTATCAGATCGGCTGGGTCGCGACCGTGGACGCCGAGCATGTCGATAACCCCGAGATCTGCCGGCTGATTCGCGATTTCTGCTTCGACTATGTGACGGTGCCCTCTTCGGCGGACCGTATCGTCGATGCAGTCGGGCATGCGTACGGCATGGTGTCGCTGCACGACACCGCCAGCAACGATCCCCGCAAGGACGATTGCAAGGAAGGCAGTATGGTCGGCTCCTGCGATGCGATGCAGGCGTTGTATCGCTCGATTCGCAAAGTCGCGATGACCGATGCGCCCGTTTTCATCTCCGGCGAATCGGGTACGGGCAAGGAACTCACGGCGGTCGCGATTCACGAGCGTTCGGTGCGCCGCGATCAGCCGTTCGTCGCGATCAATTGCGGCGCCATACCCGCGCATCTGCTGCAGTCGGAACTCTTCGGCTATGAGCGCGGCGCGTTCACGGGCGCGAATCAACGCAAGATCGGACGCGTGGAAGCAGCCGACGGCGGCACGCTCTTTCTCGATGAAATCGGCGATTTGCCGCTCGAAAGCCAGGCGAGCCTGTTGCGCTTCCTGCAGGAGCGCAAGATCGAGCGTCTGGGCGGCCAAGGGTCTACGGATGTCGATGTGCGCATCATTTCGGCGACGCACGTCGATATGCAGTCGGCAATGATCGAAGGACGTTTCCGTGCGGACTTGTACCATCGTCTGTGCGTGTTGCAGATCGATGAGCCGCCGCTGCGCGTGCGCGGCAAGGATATCGAACTGCTCGCGAATCACATGCTCGATCGCTTCAGAAAGGATGCGAGCCGCCGGCTGCGCGGCTTTTCACCGTGCGCGATCGCAGCGCTTCATAACTATGGCTGGCCCGGCAATGTGCGCGAATTGATCAATCGCGTGCGTCGCGCAATCGTCATGTCGGAAGGACGGCAGATTCTCGCAGCCGATCTGGAACTGGGCGAATATGCCGAAGCCGCGCCGATGACGCTCGCACAGGCACGCGAGGCCGCCGAGCGGCAGGCTATCGAAGTGGCGCTGCTGCGTCATCGCGGCCGTCTCGGTGAAGCTGCTGATGAACTGGGTATCTCTCGTGTCACGCTGTATCGCATGCTGACTGCGTATGGTTTGCGCGTGAAACCGGACCGCCCTCTGGAGGCGTCGGGCGGCTAGCGCTTAATGATCTCGTGCGTGAATCATGATTCGCTTAAAAGCGCGCGAAGGAACCTTTGTTCGTGCTCGGCACTCCAATCACCGCATCGCAATCGATGCATCGTGAAAGCCTGAAGCGGCATTCGCGCATCATGCGCCGTTAGCCTCGTCACGCGTTTCCTCTCATAGCCTGCTGGCGTATTCTCGCGCCGTCAGCCGCGCGCTACGCAGTCTCGTTTCATTCATATGCAGCCCGCCCGAGCTTCTTCGGCGCGCTCATACAGCGCTCATTCGCATGCCATAACCTTGACTCGCACGTCGAATGCGTCGCGTGCTGGTATTGGCGTGCTAGCGAGTAATCTCGGGTTGTCAGTCATGGTTTCGCTCAACAAAAACGTATCCCTCGTTCGTCAATTCTCGAACTACGCCGTGCCTACCGTGCTCGCGGCATGGGTGTACTGCATGCACTCCGTCATCAGCGGCATCTTCATCGGACGGCATGTCGGCGCCGATGCGCTTGCCGCGTTGAATCTGCTCGTCCCCCTGCTTTATCTGCCCTATGCATTCAGCGTGATGATCGGCGTCGGCGGATCGACGCTCGTCTCACGCCTGCTCGGCGAGCGGCGCGAACGCGAAGCCGCCGAAGCATTCACGCAAGCGCTTTGGCTGCTCGGCTTATGCGGCGTAGCGTTCTCACTCGCCATTTATTTTTATGCCGATACCTTCGTGCAATGGACAGGCGCTCGCGGTGAACTCGCGCGCCTCGCAAAAGATTTCCTGCATGCCTATGCGCCGTTCGTCCTGTTTCCGACCGCATGTTATGCACTCGAACTCTTCCTGCGCATCGAAGGCGCGGCCAGGTTCGGCCTCGTATGCCTGATCGCGGGCGGCGTCGCCGACGTCGCGTTGACATGGTGGATGGTCAGTCACATGCAATGGGGCATGCGCGGCGCGGCGCTCGCGTCGGGCATCAGTCAGGCACTCGCCTGCGTCCCGATGCTGGCCTATCACTTCGTCAGGGCCCGGCACGTTCGTCCCGTCGCGCATGCCTTCGCACGGCTCGATCACGCGTGGCGCATGGCCTACAACGGCGTATCCGAGTTTCTCGGTGAGATCGCGCCGAGCGTCACGCTCTTCGCGTTCAATCACGCGGTGCTGCGCTGGCTCGGCGACACGGGTCTCGTTGCGTTCGCGGTCGTCGAATACATGACGATGATCGCGTCAGTCACGATGGTCGCGCTCGTGCAAAGCATGCAGCCGATCGTGAGCTTTCAGCGCGGCGCGGGCAATGCGCATGCCGTGTCGCGCGCATTCTCGATCGGCATCATGGTCACGGCCGGCTTCGCGCTAGCCGCCGCCTTCGCGATTCTCACGCTCGCACAACCGCTGGGCGCGCTATTCGTGCCCGACAGTGCGGCAGCGCAAGCGCTCCTGCGCGACGCGTTGCCGTGGTGCGCGCTCGCGTTCCTGCCGGCCGCGATCAATGTCGCGATCAGCGGCTATCTGACTGCCATCGAGGCGCCGCTTGCGTCGATGATCGTCGCGCTGCTGCGTAGCTGGATGTTGCTGCTGGCGATGCTGTGGCTTCTCACCGAATGGCTCGGGCCGAACGGCATCTGGATGACCGTCGCCATCACCGAACTGGCGACGCTGGCGGTGAGCATCGTGTTGTATCGCACGCGCGGCCGGCGTATCGATATGGCGGTGACGTTCACGGCTCAAGCGAATCCTCGCGGCTAAGCTTCACGCGTCAGGTGAAAACGTCTGTCGACCGATGCGAGCAGGCGTCTCGACAAACGCGTCGCGCGCCCTTGAATCAGACGGTCCGACACGCGCGAAAGCGCATAAGAAACGACCAGCACCGCGATCAGCGTCGCGCCGAATAGCGCGAGCGAAGTCTCGCCGTTCTTTTCTCCGAATGCGTGATCGAAGAAATGAAACGTCGCATAGACGCAGATGAAGTGCCAGAGATAGATGCCATAACTTTCGCGGCCGAGCGCGGCGGCGCAACGTCGGACGAACGTGGCGCGCGGCGCCGCTCGCGCGCTATCGCGGCGTCTTCGGGCGTGATGCGAACACACGAACAGCAGAAACGCGACGGCGCTGCACGCTGCGAATACGGGAGCGAGTGCATGCGCCTTGTCGAGCCATACGCCGAGCGCGGCGGTCGCGAGTGCAAATCCCAATGCGAGCGAAAAATAGAGCCACGATACACGCCGCGTGACATCGGACGCGCCGAGCAAATGCGAGCGGAATGCATACCACGCCCACATGCCGATGATGAAGCACGGCCCTTGCACAGGCGGCCAGAAGTAACTGAACGTGTTATTGGCGACATTGCAATTGAGGCTGCCGTTGCAGTCGCTCATTGACATCGTTGCATAAGAGAGAGCCAGCAGCAGAGCCGTAGCGAGCAACAGACGCGCGCGATTCATCGCGAGGAAGAACAGTAGCGGCGCGATCAAATAGAACAGCATTTCGACACCGATCGACCATCCTCCCGGCACGACGTTATTGATCGCGGTCGGCGAAAACGCATGCAGAAAGAGCATGTTGAGCAGAACGTCCATCGGGCCATGCGCGCCGAGAATCCATGCCCGCTCGATACCCGAACGCATCGCGCCATAGCTGATGAGGCCATAGACCGCGATCGCCGCGTAATACAACGGCGCTATGCGAAAGAATCGTTTGATGTAGAAGCGCAACGTGACATGACGCGCATCCGCGCAGCGCGCGTGATCCATTTCGAGCGTCATGAAGATCGTGATCGCGCTGATCACGAAGAAAAGCTGCACGCCGTATTGACCCATGCGCGCGATGAGCGTCACGGCGCCGGGCAGATTGGGGAATTGAAACGACAGGTGTACTGCGACTACCCCGACGATCGCGAGCGCCCGGCCTGCGTCGAGCGCGGCAACACGTCCTTTATCCATCGATACTCTCCTCGCGGTTGATGCCGACCTTCGAAGGCCGCGAGGCTCGTGGACACTGGCGCTTTGGGTGAAGTTCCTGCGAATGCCGATGCACCGGCAACTCTTACAAGAGGAAACTTCATACACTTCTTGATACAACTCTTCGTGCGCTCGCTAGATCGCGGGCGCATCCTGCCTCAGAAACCGCAGGATGCGGCTGACGACGGTACTCGGCTGCTCCTGCTGCACCCAGTGCCCCGCGCCTTCGATCAGATGCGTCGCGCGGAAATTCGTGCAGGCCAGAACGCGCATCGCTTCGAAATCGCCTGGTCGCTGGTAATAGCCCCAGTCGCTCGCGCCCGCGATGAAACATGACGGCACGTCGATCGTGCATCCCGACCAAAGCCGTAATTCGGCCGCATAGTGCGGGTCTGTGCCGCAGCGATACCAGTTCAATCCGCCCTGAAATCCGGTGCGCGTGTATTCGCTCTCATACACGTTCAAATCCCGATCGGAAAGCCACGCGCATGCCGCGATCTTATCGGCGGCGGGCATATGCTCCGCAACGGTCTGCGGCATCGTCGCATCCGCATTCATCACGTAGTACGTGGGCAGCATCGCGAGTTGATCGGGCGTGACGGATGCAAGCGGATGAGGATGATTGCCCGGCCAGTCCGCGCTCTTGACGTGGTAATACGCGCGCAAGAACGCAGCGAGCCCTTGCGGCGCGTGCCACATATCATCGTTGGCCTGCGCGCCCGAGTAATACCATTGATAATGCTTGCGCGGCGGATCGAGCGATTGGAGCCCCGCCACTGCTTCCGCCATGACCGATGGCGCCGTTTCGACGCGCGCGAGGCTCGCATCGTCCTTCGCGGTATTGAACGCGAATGCGGGCGGCCCCGCGAAAGGCGCGCTCATCATCACGACGGACGCGAACACATCGGGGCGAATCAACGCACACCACGCGGCCACAGGCGAACCGAAGTCATGACCGATGACCGATGCAACTCTGCGATAACCCAGCGCCGAAACGAGGCCGAGCACATCGCGCACGAGGTTCGGAAAATTGAACGCGTCGAGATCGGTATCGAATAGAGCAGCGCCGCCGACCGTGCGTCCATAACCTCGCTGATCGGGTGCGACGACATAAAAGCCCGCATCCGCCAGCGGTTTCATGATCTTGCGCCAGCTATAGGCGAGCTCGGGAAAGCCGTGCAAGAGCACGATGCAAGACCTTTCAGGCGCATCGAATCCGGCTTCGAGCACATGCATCGAAAGTCCGTTGCCGTTGTCGATCATGCGCGCGCGAATGCCCTCCGGCAAAGGCAGATCGTTCGAAATTTCATTCATGCATGTCTCCTCATGCTTCGAGCAAGGCCGCGAAACGATCCGCGAGTGTGGGCCGCGAGCGCATCGGCCATATTGCACTGAGTTCGAAGGGTGGCAGGTTATCGCCGTCGCGCACATCGCAAAAGCGCACGCCAGCGAATTGCAGCGCCGTCACCGATTGCGGCAAAAGCGATGCGCCGCATCCCGCCGCGACGCAAGCGAGCACGGTCAGCGAGCGATTCGCGTCCTGCACGACGTTTGCTTCACAACCTGCCTTACGAAAAGCACTCAGGATGCCCGCGCGGACAACCGGTAACTGATCGCTGGGAAACCACACGAGGCCCGCATCGGAAAGATCCTTCAGGCCGACTTTTCCATCGTCGCCGATAGCAAACGAGAGCGGCAGCACGGCCAGCAGGCGTTCTCTTGCGATCATCTTCTCGCGCATACGCCCGCCCACCGCGACGGGCGTATGCAGCAAGCCGATATCGATCGTGCCTTTCTCCAGCGCGCTCGCCTGCTCCGCATTGCTCATTTCCCTGAGCATGAGTTCGACATTGGGCACTTCCTCACGCAGCGCCGCAATTGCGCGAGGCAAAAGACTGAAAAGCGCCGCCGATGCAAAGCCGATCGTGAGCCGCCCGCCACGTTGCGCGCCGATCTCCCGTGCGCGGTGCGATGCAGCATCGATACGCGCTACGCTCAATCGTATGTCTTCGACGATCGCTTCGCCTGCCGGTGTCAATTTCGCGCCACGGCGCGTGCGCTCGAAGAGCTTCACGCCCAGATCGCGTTCCATGCGCGAAAGGGCCTGGCTCAACGCGGGTTGCGCGATATCGAGCACCTCGGCCGCGCGTGTCACGCTGCCTGCGTCGACCACGGCGAGGAAGTATTTGAGGTTGCGCGTCTCCATGTCGCGAGCATATCAAAATGTTATGAAAAACGACCGTATCCATAGTATGCGAGGCCGCGATTCGTTTCTAGAATGCAGTGACATATTGAACAAGAGCCGGCCCGGCGCCAGCACAGGAGACGCAAGATGAATTGGTACCGTGAGATTTCCACGGCGGAAAAACGCACGCTATGGGGATGCTTCGCAGGCTGGGCGCTCGATGGCGTCGATACGCAGGTATTCAGCCTCGTTATCCCGACGCTCATCGTGACCTGGGGCATCGGCAAGGGACAAGCGGGTCTGATCGGCGGCGCGACGCTCGTCGCGGGCGCATTGGGCGGACTGCTTGCGGGCGTGCTCTCCGATCGCATCGGGCGCGTCAAGGCATTGCAGGTGACGGTTCTCTGGTTTTCGCTCTTCACGTTTCTCAGCGCCTTCGCGCAAAACTTCGAGCAATTGCTCGTGCTCAAGTCGCTTCAGGGACTGGGCTTCGGCGGCGAATGGACAGCGGGCGCGGTATTGCTCAGCGAGACGATTCGCGCGAAACATCGCGGCAAGGCTATGGGCATCGTGCAAAGCGCATGGGGCTTCGGCTGGGCCGGTGCGGTATTGCTCTATACCATCGTGTTCTCATACGTTTCACCCGATTGGGCCTGGCGTGTGCTATTCGCGGTCGGCCTGTTGCCCGCGTTGCTCGTGGTCTATATGCGCCGCAATATCGTAGAGCCGCCGCGCGAATCGAAACCTGTCGAACAAGGTGATGAGCAACCTCGAGGCACGTTCGCTATTCTCGCCGGCATCTTTCATCCGTCGGTATTACGCACGACGATCATCGGCGGATTGATCGGACTCGGCGCGCATGGCGGTTATCACGCCATTACGACATGGCTCCCGACTTACCTCAAAACCGAACGTCACTTGTCGGTGCTCGGCACGGGCGGCTATCTGGCCGTCGTGATTACCGCGTTCATCATCGGATGCTTTGTCAGCGCGTGGTTGCAGGACAAGATCGGCCGCCGGAAAAACGTGATTCTCTTCGCGATCTGCTGCGCGGTCACGGTCAACGTGTATGTGTTTCTGCCTATCGGCGATGTTGCAATGCTGATGCTGAGCTTCCCTCTCGGGCTCTTCTCCGCGGGCATTCCGGCGACGCTCGGCGCGCTCTTCAACGAGCTGTATCCGCAAGGCGTGCGCGGCACGGGCGTCGGCTTTTGCTACAACTTCGGGCGCGTGGTGTCCGCTGTGTTTCCGGTGCTCGTCGGCCACATGGGCAATTCGATGCCGCTTGGACAAGCGCTCGGCATCGATGCGGGCATCGCATATGGACTCGTCGTCGTGGCTGCATTGCTGTTGCCCGAAACGAAAGGCCGTCGCATTGCGACCGTGCCCGCTCAAGCCGCTTCGAGCGAGCGATCGCCCACGCATGTCTGATCTATCCATGATGCATACACTCCACTCCACACTCGCCGACGAGCAATGGCTCGCAACGACGCCCGCGGAAATCGAAGCCATCGACAGTCACGCGCATGTCTTCGTGCGCGGCCTTCCGCTCGCGCCGCATCGCCGTCATGCACCCGATTACGATGCGACGCTCGATGCCTACGCGGATCATTTGCGCGCGAACGGCATATCGCATTCGGTGCTCGTGCAGCCGAGTTTTCTGGGTACGGACAATTCATTTTTCCTCGATGTGCTGCGGCGCTTTCCGCAACGCTTTCGTGGCGTAGCCGTCATCGATTCTTCCATCAGCGATGATGAATTGCGGCATCTCGCGGCGCATGGTGTCGTAGGCATGCGGCTGAATCTGATCGGCCTTGCTCTGCCCGATCTGCGCGAATCTCATTGGCGCGAATTGTTCAGGCGCATCAATGCGCTCGGCTGGCATGTCGAGATTCATCGCGATGCGATCGATTTGCCGATGCTCATTACGCCGCTGCTTGAACAAGGCTGCACGATCGTGGTCGATCATTTCGGCCGACCCGATCCCGCATTCGGCGTCGACGATCCGGGCTTTCGCTATCTTCTGACGACCGCAAGGAGCGGGCGCGTGTGGGTCAAGCTATCGGCGGCTTATCGCAGCGTCCGCGGCGAAAGCGGCGTCGCGATCGGCCAAGCGCTCACGTCCGCGTTGCTCGATTGCTTCGGCGCGGCGCGGCTCGTGTGGGGCAGCGACTGGCCGCATACGCAGCATCAAAGGCTGATCGACTACGAAGCCTCCCGCGATGCGCTCGACCGCTGGATTCCGGACGCATCGCTGCGTACCATCGTGTTGCGCGATTCGGCGCGCGCCCTGTTTCGCTTCGCGTGATAGCCACGCGAGCGCCGAAGCGCATCGCGGGTTAGCATTGCAGACGCCGAACATGAACTCACTTTCCGGACCCGAAGCCATGACCACTTCCTCTTCACGCCGCCGCGCTGCCTTTCGCGAACGGGTCAACGCACGCAGCGCCCTGCTCCTGCCCGGCGCGTTCAATGCGATGAGCGCGCGCGTCGCGGCCGATCTGGGTTTCGAAGCGATCTACATCACCGGTGCGGGCGTGACAAACATGTCGCTCGGCATGCCGGACCTCGGCTTCATCGGCCTCGCGGAAATCGCGGAGCATACGTCGCGCATTCGCGATGCAGTGGACGTGCCCCTCATCGTCGATGCGGACACGGGCTTTGGCAATGCGCTCAATGTGCGTCATGCAGTGCGCACGCTGGAACGCGCGGGCGCCGATGCGATTCAACTCGAAGATCAGGTGATGCCGAAGAAATGCGGCCATTTCGCGGGCAAGGCCGTGATCTCGACGAATGAAATGGCAGGGAAGATACGCGCGGCGGTCGATGCGCGCGAAGACGATAACTTCCAGATCATCGCGCGCACCGATGCGTGCGCGGTGGAAGGCTTCGATGCGGCGATCGAGCGCGCGCGTGCATTCGTCGAAGCGGGCGCCGACATTCTCTTTGTCGAAGCTATCGAAACGCCGGAGCAGATCGCATCGCTGCCGAAGCTGCTCGATGCACCGCAACTCATCAATATCGTGATTGGCGGCAAGACGCCCGTAACGGATCAGGCCGATCTGGCGCGCCTGGGTTTCAGTCTCGTGCTGTATGCGAATGCCGCATTGCAAAGTGCCGTGCGCGGCATGCAGACCGCGCTCGGCGCATTGCAATCGCAAGGACGGCTCGATGAAGATCCGGCAGTTGTCGCGCCGTTCGCCGAACGTCAACGTCTCGTGAACAAGCCGCTCTTCGACGAACTCGACCGCAAATATGCTGCGGACTGAGTCCTTCGCCTGAAGTAACGGCTTATCGCGAGTACATCGCGTTCCAGTCCGATTGCGACACGCGCGCACCGCCCGATTGCGCCGTGCCGTTAGCCGCACCGCCATAAGCCGTCGCGCCATCGCGTGCGGCGAGCTTCGCTTCGGCTGCCTGAATCGCTTCCGGATAGTGAGCCTGATCGCCGTCGCCCACGTGATAACCCACGCTCTGCAATTCGGCGAGTTCCGCACGGACCTGAGCCCGCGTGATCTGGCTTTGAGCAAACGAAGCGACAGGAACGACAAGAACGGTTGCGACGATGGCTGCGCGGATGATCGACTTCATGATGAAACTCCAGTGTTATGAGGTGCCTGGCTTCGAACACGGTGTCGTTCGAAAGCAGTAATGGCAGTCTATGACGCTGGCCTTCACGGGTTAACCCCTAGCGCAAGAAAGCACCTTTCACGGAAACACGCAGAATCGAGCGCGCGGGCGGCGCGGGCATTCGCATTCGAGAATTTGCTATGCTGGCCGCCGGACTGAACGCAATCGCGCATTGCGTTCGCCTCATGGCGCAAAGCGCCCGTCAAACATTGGAGATACAGATGGCAAAAGGATATTGGGTCAGCGTGTACAAGAAGATCATGAAGCCCGAGCAAGCCGCCGAATACGCGAAGATCGCAACGCAAGCCATCGCGGAAGGCGGCGGCCGTCCCCTCGTTCGCGGCGTCGCGGCGATGGCGCAGGGTGAAGGCGCGATCGAGCGCACGGTGGTCATTGAATTCGATTCGCTCGATGCGGCCGTCGCCGCTTATAACAGCGCGACTTATCAGCACGCGCTGGAAGTGCTGGGCGACTCCGTGGTGCGCGACTTCCGCGTCGTCGAAGGCGCTTAACGGCGCTTAAAGTCGCTTCATCGGCCGATGTTATCGGCGCTCAGGCGCCCACGGCATCGGCCAGTTCGTTCATGTCGTTCGCGACGACATCCCAATCGCTCTCGGCTTTCAGATCGATTGTCTGACCTGGACCGCGCTCATACGGACGCGCGATGAACGCAGTGCGCAGGCCGCACTTTCTCGCCGCAACGAGATCGTCGTTATGCGCGGCGACAAGGCAGACCTCTTCCGGCTTCAGCATCAACACATCCGCCGTGCGCAAATAGGCCTGCGGATCCGGCTTGTAAATCTGCGCGATCTCCGCGCCGAGAATCGCATCCCAGGGCAGTCCGGCACGCTTCGCCATATCCACCATCAGCCTGATATTGCCGTTCGAAAGCGGCGCGATGATATGGCGCGCCTTGAGCCGTTGCAGGCCCGCTATCGAATCCGGCCACGGGTCGAGTCGATGCCACGCGAGATTGAGTTCGTCGAGTGCCTCGGAAGCAACAGCTTTCGGATCGATGCCGAAGTCCGGCAAGACATCCACCAGATTCTCGCGATGCAGCACATCGAGCCGCACGAACGATCGCTCGCCGCCGATGATCTTGCGCATCGCGGGCACATAGCGGCTGCGCCATGCATCCGCGAAGGCTTCAGGCGCAGCGCCCGATGCGCCGTGGCGTTGCAGGAACGGCGCGGCCTCGCGCGCGACGCCGCCGCGCCAGTCCACGACTGTGCCGAATACATCGAATACGAATGCTTTCACGTTGCGCAAGGTCACGTGTATCTCCCATTGAATGATTCGTCTGATCGATTCGCCCGCGACGCATTTGTTCCTCGCGTGCAAGACTGATTGTCCATCGCGTGTGTACGCAACGAATCTCGAAGGGCATAAATTACGAGCCATCGGAGCCGTCGGTCCGATCCGCAACAGGCCCAAATCAACATCTATCGAGGTTCATCATGAGCAACGCAAACAAAGTCGCTATCGTCACCGGCGCGTCGCAAGGCATCGGCGCGGAAATCGTCAACGCTTTTCGCGCGCAAGGTTATCGCGTCGTCGCGACCGCCCGTTCCGTTACGCAGCCGGACGATCCGAACGTCATAGCCGTCGCGGGCGATATCGGCGATCGCGCCACCGCGCAACGCGTCGTCGATGCGGCGATCGCAAAGTTCGGCCGCATCGATACGCTCGTCAACAACGCCGGCATCTTCATCGCCAAGCCCTTCACGCAATATACGCAGGAAGACTATGCGGCGTTCCTGAACGTGAACCTGAACGGCTTCTTCAACATCACGCAACTCGCCGTCGAGCAGATGGAGAAGAACAAGAGCGGGCATGTCGTCAGCATCACGACGACGCTCGTCGATCATGCGGTGAGCGGCGTGCCTTCGGTGCTGGCGTCGCTGACCAAAGGCGGCTTGAATGCCGCGACGAAGTCACTCGCGATCGAATATGCGAAGTCCGGCATTCGCGCGAATGCGGTGTCGCCCGGCATCATCAAGTCGCCGATGCACGCGCCCGAAACGCACGAAGCACTCGGCGCGCTGCATCCGATGGGACACATGGGCGAAATGAGCGACATCGTGAACGCCGTGCCGTATCTTGATTCTGCGCCGTTCGTGACGGGCGAGATCCTGCACGTCGACGGCGGTCAAAGCGCGGGACATTGATTGATCGATTCTTCACCGGTTGCGAATGCGCCCTTCGCGGGCGCTTCGCTGTTTCCCACTCAAGGAGATCGCCATGCCGATGGTTACGATTCAGGTCACACGCGAAGGCAGCAAGCCCGGCACGAGTGCCGTCACCGCCGATGAGAAAGCGCAGCTCATCAAAGGCGTGAGCCAGTTGTTGCTCGACGTGTTGAACAAGCCGCTCGACGCCACGTTCGTCGTGATCGAAGAAGTGGAGATGGAGAACTGGGGCGTGGGCGGTTTGCCGGTGCAGGAGTATCGTCGGCAGAAGCAGGCGAAGTAAAGTCGATACCACGGCATCGCCGCATGAGAGGTCACGGCGATGCCTTCGTTGCTCTGTCTTATTGACCCGGCGCGTAAAGGTCGAGCAGCTTCAGCGTGACGCCATTGGTCCATCCGAAGCCATCCTGCAACGGATATTCGCCGCCGCCGCCGCCGCCCGTTCCCTCGCCTTCCACAATGTACTTCTCCACGAGCTTCTGCTGCGTCTTGTAGACGTTATTCACGTCGGCGAGAAAGCGCGTTCCGATCTGCTGCGCGAGATCGCTGCGCCCGTATCGCTTCAGACCTTGAACCGCGATCCAGTGCAATGGCGCCCAGCCGTTCGGCGCGTCCCACTGCTGCGTCGTGTTGTAGGTGGTCGTCGTGAGGCCGCCCGGCTTCAGCAGCATCGCTTCGACTGTCTCCGCTGTCTTGTGCGCGCGATCCGGCCACGCCGCGTTGGCGAAGAGCGGATAAAGCATGGCCGCCGACGGGTTATTGCGCGGTTGTCCGAGCTTCCAGTCGTAGTCGCCGTAATAGCCGTTCTTGTTCCAGAGATACTTGTTGATGCCGACGGCACGCTTCGCCGCGCGTCCGATGAACTCGCCGACGCAACCGAAATCGCGCGCCTCGCCGCAACCGATAGCAATCGTCGTTTCGAGGTGGAACATCAGGCTATTCAGATCGACGGGAACGATCGATGTCGTGCGGATCGTCGCGAGCGTCATGTTGTCGCCGAACCAGCGCGAACTGAAGTCCCAGCCGCTTTCGGCCGCCGCGCGCAGATCGCGATAAACCTCGTTCGCCGGGCGATTCGTAACTTGTTTGGCGGTGGCGACGTCTTCCGAATAAGACTCGTCGCGCGGCGTGTCGCGCTCGTCCCAATAGCGATTGAGCACGGTCTTGTCCGGCAGCATCACGACATTGCGCACTGCGTCGCCGGGCTGCAACGTATTCGCGCCCTGCATCCAGTAACTATGTTCCTTGCGCAACTGCGGCAAATACTTCTGATAGACCCGCCCGCCTTCCTTGTGCGCGGCAAGTTCGACCATATAGGAGAAAAACGGCGGTTGCGACCGGCTCACGTAGTACGTGCGATTGCCGTTTGGAATATGTCCGATCGTGTCGATCAGATACGCGAAGTTATCGAGCATGTCGTCAACGAGATCTTCGCGGCCCGCTTCCTGAAGACCCAGCATCGTGAAATACGTGTCCCAGTAGTAACCTTCGCGAAAGCGCCCGCCCGGCACGACGTATTGCTTGGGCATCGGAATCAGCGAGCTGTTGGGTGGTACGTTGGCGGTCGTCGTGAGACGCGTGAGTTCCGGCCAGAGCCAGTCGATATGTTCGCGCAGCGACTGGTTCGGCGGCGGCGTGATGACCTGATCGGTCGGCGGCGTGAAGTACTGCGCGACGAACGTCTTCAGCGAAAAGCCCGGCACTGACATCTGCTGATGATAGGCCTGCACGATCTGCGCGGGATCGATCTTGGGTGTCGCGTCGACGAAGGTCTTTTGATCGGGATAAATGCCTTGCGTCTGCACGGCGACGAAAAGATCGCCGTATAACTCGCTCGGCGGAGGCGGCAGCGTATAACCGGTTTGCGCGTCCGCATACGCGAGGTTTGCAGCCGCGCTCATGACGAGCCAGCCGCATAGCACTCCGCGTGCCTTGAACTGGAAACGCCGCGACGCCTCGTGCGCCGCGCGATGCGATAACAGTGCGATCATGCTCCCTCCTCAAAAGGATCAGTGAACCGGACTGGTCTCGCTCGGGCCGTTTTTGTTTTGATTGATTCGCAGCACGGCGAAGCATCGCACGCCTGCATGACGGTGGCAACCCTCCGACATCAGTGCGAACAGGCTATTGGATAGCGAGCGCCTTATGCGCTTCGGACTGAAATTGCGTCGGGGTGACGCCGGTCTGCTTGCGGAAATAGCGGCTGAAATATGCGATGTCGGCAAAGCCCAATCCATGCGCGATCTGCTTGACCGACATGCTCGAATAAACGAGATCGCGCTGCGCCTCGCGCACGAGATGTTCATTGATCATCGCGAGCGGCGAGCTCGATATCTCCTCGCGGCAAATGCGTCCGAGCTGCGTGACCGTCATGCCGAGCTTCTGCGCATAGAAATCCACGGGCTGATGCTCGCGAAAGTGCGCGGCCACCAGTTCCCTGAAGCGCTTGATCTGTTGCACGCGCCTTTCCGTCGATGCGACGCTCGGCGCCGACGCACTCTCGCATAGCCGCGCGACATGCACGAAAAGTGCAATCAGCAGCGACATGCCCGCCGCCATGTGTCCACGGTTCGTCGCGCGAAACTCGCGCTCCAGCAATTCGAGGATCGGCATGAACGCGCTTTCCTTCACGGACTGGGCGCTGATACGCGAAAGCCCCGCGCGTTGCAGCACGGGAATGAGCCCCGGCGCCGCGATCGACGCAAGCGCCTCGATCGATCTTTGCGCGACGGTCACGACCAGACCATCGACGTCCGGCGCGAAGTTGAATCCATGCACCGTCTGCGCAGGCAGCACGATGACGCACGGCGGCCGGATATCGATCATGCGGTTCTCGATCAGCACTTGGCCGCCGCCGTCGCGAATGTACAGAAATTGCAAGAGCGCGTCATGACGATGCGCGTCGATATGCCAGTCGTTCGGCGCGCTGCGCTCGGCGATCCACTCGAAGTTGAACGCGTCATACCACGGCGGACGCGCCGATTCTCCGTACAGGTTGTAGTTAGGGATTTTCCTCATGTCGCGCGTCTCCTGATGCACAAATTGTCCTGTCGTCTGCCGCCTTTGTCCAATTTTTTATGCAAGGCCGTGAATATACTTTTTTCACGGGCAAGGCTATCGCGCCTTCGCATCGAATGGACTCAGGAGACAAGGATGACTAATCAGGTCGCGCGGGATCAGACCGCACCGCATTGGCTCGGGCTCGAATCGAGCGTGTGTGTGGTGACGGGTGCGGCGGGCGGCATCGGCCGCGCCATTGCATCGACATTCGCGGATGCGGGTGCTCGCCTCGCATTGCTCGATCGCGATGAAGCGGGTTGCAACGAAGCGGCCGAAACGCTGCGCGCAAGCGGCATTGATGCGATTGCCATTGCCTGCGATATCGCCGATGCGGCCAGCGTGAACCGCGCACGCGATCAGGTCGAGCGAAAGTTCGGCCATGTCGATGTGCTCGTGAACAATGCGGGTTTGTTGAGAGCCGGCGGCATCGAAGATATCCGCCTCGATGCGTGGAATGCGATGCTCGCCGTCAATCTCACGGGTTATATGTTATGCACACAGGCCTTCGGACGCGGCATGCTGACGCGCGGCGCGGGCAGCATCGTGCATATCGCATCGGTGGCGGCGCATCATCCGCAAACCTGGAGCGGCGCATATAGCCCGAGCAAGGCCGGCATCGCGATGCTGTCGCGCCAGATCGCCGCCGAATGGGGCGCGCGTGGCGTGCGCAGCAATACGGTCTGCCCCGGCATGATCCGCACGCCGCTCTCGCAGGCGTTCTATGAGCAAGGCGATGTCGAAGCGCGCCGCAGCGCGATGACCGCGAGCAGGCGTATCGGCGAGCCGCGCGATATCGCGGAAGTCGTAGCGTTTCTCGCGAGCCAGCGTGCGGCGTATGTGAACGGCGCGGAGCTTGCCGTCGATGGCGGCTTCGAATGCATGTTGATGGACCTCGTTCCGCGTCCCGGCTTCGAAGCGCCGCGCACCGCCTGAAACACGGCCTTCCATCTCACGGGTGCGCAACGCGCCCGCTTCCAATCAAAGGACATCATCATGACTACCGTAACGCGGTCGTCCGATCTCGCTTGCGATGTGCTCGTGATCGGCTCGGGCGCCGGCGGCCTTTCGACGGCCATTACAGCGAAGAAGCAAGGGCTCGACGTGATTGTCGTCGAGAAGGAACAATACTTCGGCGGCACGACCGCATTCTCGGGCGGCGTGCTGTGGATACCCGGCAATCGCCACGCGAAAGAAGCCGGGGTTCAGGATACGCGTGAAGCCGCGATTCGATACATGCGTGGCGAGACCGGCGCGATGTACGACGAAGCCGCCGTCGATGCGTTTCTCGACAACGGCCCGCGCATGATCGACTTCTTCGAGCGCGAGACCTCGGTCGAATTCCTGCCGACGCTCTACCCCGACTATCATCCCGATGCGCCGGGCGGTGTCGATGTGGGGCGCTCTGTCGTCGCAAAGCCTTTCGATGCGCGCGCACTGGGCAAAGACATCGCGCGCCTGCGCCCGCCGCTGAAGACGATCACGTTCATCGGCATGATGTTCAATTCGTCGAGCGCGGATCTCAAGCATTTCTTCAACGCGACGAAATCGCTTGCATCGGCGTGGTATGTCGCCAAGCGGCTTGCGAGTCATATCGCGGAGCTCGCGCTCTATAAGCGCGGCGTGCAGATCACGAGCGGCAATGCCCTCGCCGCGCGTCTCGCCAGGTCCGCGCTCGATCTCGGCATTCCGATTCATACGAACACGGGCGCGAAGGAACTCACTACCGTGAAGGGCCGCGTGACGGGCGCGATCGTGATCGCGGAAGGGCGCGAAACACGCATCACCGCGCGGCGTGGCGTAGTGCTCGCGTGCGGCGGCTTCTCGCATGATGTCGCACGCATTGCGAAGGCATATCCTCATGTGCGGCGCGGCGGCAAACATGTATCGCCGGTGCCCGCAGGCAATACCGGCGATGGCGCGCGCATGGCCGAGCGCGTGGGCGGTCGCGTCGATATCCGCTATCCGCAGCCTGCCGCATGGATGCCGGTCTCGCGCGTGCCGCTGAAAGACGGGAAATACGGCGTGTTTCCGCATCTGCTCGATCGCTACAAGCCGGGCGTGATCGGCGTGACGCGCGGCGGCGTGCGCTTCACCAACGAATCGAATTCTTATCACGATGTCGGCGCGGCGATGATCGAAGCATGCCGCGATGAAAAGGAAACGGCGATGTGGCTCATTTGCGATCACGAGACGATCCGCAAATACGGCCTCGGCTTCGCAAAGCCCGCGCCGATTCCGCTCAAGTCCCATCTGAAAAGCGGCTATCTCGTCAAAGGCCGCACGCTTGCAGAACTCGCGCGGCACGCAGGCATCGACGTAACCGCGCTCGAAGCGACCGTGCGCGAATACAACCGCGACGCCGTGGAAGGCAAGGACAACGCATTCGGCCGCGGCACGACTTCGTTCAACCGCTATCTCGGCGATCCCGCGCACAAGCCGAATCCCTGTGTTGCGCCTATCGGCGATGGCCCGTATTACGCGCTCAAGGTCGTGATGGGCGACCTCGGCACCTTCGACGGCATTGCAACGAATCCGCACGGACAAGTACTCAAAGGCAGCGAGCCGATTCCCGGACTCTATGCAGTCGGCAACGATCGCGCGAGCGTCATGGGCGGCAACTATCCCGGCGCAGGCATCACGCTCGGCCCGATCATGACATTCGGGTATCTCACCGGGCTACATCTCGCGGGCCGTATCGACGCGCGCGCGAATTCCAGCGAATTGAGGAGCGCAGCATGAGCAAGCCATTCATCGATCACCGCATCTACACGATCAGGCCGCGCGGCATGGCGGAATTCATCGACGTATTCGATCGTCTCGCGATGCCGATACAACTCAAGTATCTCGGCGCGCCCGTCGGCTTTTATATGAGCGATATCGGCGCGTTGAATCAGGTCGTGCATCTGTGGGGCTACGAGAGCATCGGGGATTACGACCAGCGGCGCACCGCGCGCGACAACGATCCGGAATGGCCCGCTTATCTGCAGGCCTCGGCGCATCTGATCGTCGCGCAGGAGAGCCGCATCATCAGGCGCGTCGAGTTCAGAAGCCTTTCGCCCGCATTGCGTTAGAGCCCGGCATAGCGGCACGAAGAAGGCCGCATCCTTGCGATAGCTTTTTAGATAAATGAATGGAGACATACCGGCATGGAAAAGAACTTCGGGACCATCGAGGTCCAGAGCTTCATCGACGGCGAGCGCTTCTCGCCGTATCAATGGGTCATCCTGATCCTTTGCTTTCTCGTCGTCGCGGCCGATGGCTTCGATACGGCGGCAGTCGGGTTCATTGCGCCGTCGTTGATCGGCGACTGGGGCATCACACGAGCAGCATTGGGTCCCGTGATGAGCGCGGCGCTCGTCGGGCTCGGCATCGGCGCGCTCGCTGCGGGACCGGCTGCCGACCGCATCGGACGCAAGGCGGTGCTCGCGCTTTCCGTGTTCTTCTTCGGCGTATGGAGTCTCGCGTCGGCACAGGCAAGCTCGGTCGAAACGCTGACCGCGTGGCGCTTTCTCACCGGCCTGGGCCTCGGCGCCGCAATGCCCAACGCCGTCACGCTGATGTCGGAGTACGCACCCGCGCGCATTCGTGCCGTCGTCGTCAACACGATGTTCTGCGGCTTCTCAGTGGGCCTTTCGATAGGCGGATTGTGCGCCGCGTGGCTCATACCGCATTTCGGCTGGCCGAGCGTGCTCGTCGCCGGCGGCATCGGCCCGATCGTGCTCACGGTGCTGCTGCTCTTTCTGCTGCCCGAGTCCGCGCAGTTCATGGTCCTGAGAAAGCATCCCGCGCAAAAGATCGCCCGCGTGCTGCGACGCATCTCCAACGATGCGCGTCTCGCCGAAGGCGCACGCATCGCGTTCACAGCCGCCGATACGCGCACGGGCGGCGCGGATAAGTCCGCGCTCGGACTCATCGTCTCGCGTCCCTATCGTTTCGGCACATCGATGTTATGGCTCGCGTATTTCATGGGCCTGTTGATCTTCTATCTGCTGACCAACTGGCTTCCGACGCTTTTCAAGGACGCCGGCTTCTCCGCCGAACGCGCCGCCCTCACGACGTCGCTCTTTCCGCTCGGCGGTATTCTCGGCAACCTGTGTCTGGGCTGGGTGATGGACAAGGCCAATCCGCGACGCGTCAACGCATGCGCCTATGTGCTCGCGGCGGCGCTGGTGCTGACGATCGGACGCGGCGTCGCGGATCAGTTCTGGCTCGCGGTGCTCATCTTCCTGACGGGAACGGCCGTGACGAGCGCGGTCACGTCGATGTCGGCGCTCGCGGCATCGTTCTATCCGACGCGAAGCCGCGCAACGGGCGTTGCCTGGATGCTCGGCATCGGGCGCATGGGCGCGGTGGCGGGCGCGATGACCGGCGGCCTTCTCATGAGCATGGGGTTGCAATTCAGCGCGGTCTTCACGCTGCTCGCGATTCCCGCGTTCATTGCGGCGTTCGCACTGGGCGCGTTGAGCAGGCGCGATGCATCGCGTCAAGCAAACCAACTCGATCAGACGGCGCGCGTGCCTGCCGAATGATCCGTGGCAACGCCATTCGTTGCAAGTGAAACGATATTGACGATGCCCTTGCGCGTCATCTTCGTATAAGGGCAAAAGCGCTCCGTGTTGCGCACGAGTTCTTCCGCTGCCGCGCGTTCGATGCCAGGCATCTGAACGCGCGTGTGCGCGGTGAGCACGAAGAGGCCGTCTATCGGATCGCGGCCGAATTCGACCGTAACGGACACGCTTGCGCCCTCGGCCACGATACCCGCGCGCGCGGCGAGCAAGACCAGCGCGCCATGAAAGCACGCGGCATAGCCCGCGGCGAACAACTGTTCGGGGTTCGTGCCGCCGCCGGGCCCGCCGAGCGCTTGCGGCATACGCAGGTCGAGTTCGAGATTGCCGTCGTCGGAGCGGGCCACACCCGAGGCGCGGCCGTGGCCCGCATCGCCGCCCGTGACGGTGACGGTCGTCGAATACAACGGCTGCACGTCGCGACCTTCATACTTGTCGAGCAGGCTGACGGGCGGCGGATGGAGCGGCTCCATGACGGCCCCTTCTACGAATCGTTCAACGCGCCGCTTGAACCTCGCTCCGGGTCTCTTCGAACCACGCATCGAAATTCACCGCGCCGAGATGCGCTTGTGCGCCTGGCAAGAGCGTGTCCGCCGCGAGTTGCGCGCCGAAGTAGAGCGCGTTCTCGTCGGCGACGACCGTCCTTGCATCGCCCGTCGCCTTGAAATAGCGCTGCATCAGATCAGACAGACGCGACTTCTCCGGCCCCGCGATCTCGACCACACCCTTGACCGGTGCATTGACGGCGCGATCCGCGACGGCGCTTGCTACGTCGCCCGAGGCGATCGGCTGAATATACGCATCCGACAGATGCACCGCGTTTTCATTGGCGCTCGCTTTCGCAATGCCGCCGAGAAACTCGAAGAACTGCGTCGACTGAACGATCGTGTACGGCACGCCCGATTCGCGGATCAGCTTCTCCTGCGCGATCTTGCCGCGAAAATAGCCGCTTTGTGCGAGGCGATCCGTGCCGACGACCGAAAGCGCCACATGATGCGCGACGCCGGCGGCCTTCTCCGCAGCGAAGAGATTGCGTCCCGACGTTTCGAAGAATTCGAGCACGGCCTTGTCTTCGAACGAAGGCGAGTTGGCCACATCGACGACCACGCGCGCATCCTTCAGCGCGTCTTTCAGGCCGTTGCCCGTCATCGTATCGACCCCCGATGCAGGCGACGCCGCGATCACTTCATGTCCGCGCGCACGCAGGTTCTTCACGACCTTGCTGCCGATGAGTCCGCTTCCGCCTATCACTACGATCTTCATGATGTTCTCCTTTGAAGCGATGCGCGAATGGTCGCGCTCGCTGAATCTGTCGTGCGTGATGCATCGTAGGTGGACGCGCACGCATCCGGTAGCGCCTTCAGCGGACGCGCGGTGTTGCCTTCGATGCATCAATCGGCGATCACGAACGCCGCATCGCTCCTGTTCGTCATATGGGTCGTCAGGCAATGCAGATCGAGCGCGCGCGTATGCTCGGTCATGTAATCGACGAATACACGCACCCGCGCGGGCAGTTGCTTGCGGCTGAGATAGCAGAGATAGTGACCGCCGTCGTCGGGCGCATGTTGAGCGAGACATATGACGAGGCGCCCGGCCTTGAGCGCATCGCACACGAGATAGGCAGGCAGTTGCGCGATGCCCTGCCCGTCGAGCACCGCTCGCAGCATCAGATCGATGTCGTTGAACGTCTGCTTCGCGGCGAGCGAGCGCTTGTGCGGCAGGCCATCGACCTTGAACTCCCAGTCGGCGATACGCCCCGCCGATGTACGGAAATTGATGCAGCGATGTCTGTCGAGCTCATCGACACGACGCGGCAAGCCGTGCTGGCACGCATACTCCGGCGATGCGCACACGACCATCTGCATCGGAATCAATTGCTTCGCGACGACCTCGCTGTCTTCCATATGACCGTCGCGAAATGCGACATCGACACGGTCGGCCGTGAAATCGCACGGACGATCGTTGAGCACGAGTTCCAGTGCGATATCCGGATAACGCGCATGGAAGCCGGACAGAAGCGGCGCGACGACCCTGCGGCCGAAACCCGGCGCGGACGCGATGCGCAAGTGTCCGCGCGGCGGCCCATTGCGCAGTTCGCGCATGTCTTCGAGCGCCTGCACGATGCGCTCCACGCCCGGCTGACAGTTCTTGTAGAAGAGCTCGCCCTCGCGCGTGAGCGACGTGCTGCGCGTGGTGCGAAGAAAGAGACGCGCATCGAGCTGTGCTTCCAGCTTCTGCACGTTGCGGCTGACGGCGGAGCGGCCGATACCCAGGCGATCGCTTGCTTTCGCGAAGCTGCCTTCATTGGCGACCGCAAGAAACGAAACGACGCCCGCATAACTCGTCACGAAGCTATAGGCGAGCGAATCGTCGGAATGACACGCAAGATCTGATGGCATGGCGGCACGAAACGTAGTGGCTCTGTCTCACTAGACGTTCACGCCCTGCACTTTGTGACACGCCATGCTCGATTTCTTTTATTTCACCGGCGTGAGAACCGGTTTGCCCTTGTCTTTGAGAAGCAGCACGATGAACTTCGCGCGCTTCGTCTTGCTGGCGTTGCGGCCCACCGTGTGAATGTCTTCAGGGCCTTCATAGAAAGTGTCGCCGGCTTTGAGCGTCACGGCCTTGCCGCCCTGAAGCTGCATGATGATCGTGCCTTCGAGCACATACACGAATGCATGCGCGTCATGCCGATGCACCGGATCGACCGAGCCCGGCGGATATTCGACGCTGATCATCAGCGCCTCCTTGCCCGGATATTCGGGCAGCGGCTTCGTCATCAGCTCCTTGACGATGGCCTCCGGCGCGGCCTGCGCCGTGTTCGCGGCAAGCGCCGCGCATCCGAAGACGAGCGTGAGTCCCACGCGTTTGATGCTGTGCATGATCCGTTCTCCCATGATCGAATGACGGCGCGAACACATCACGACAGGTTTGCCTTGTCGAGGCCGAAGGCCTTGTCGGACGAACCCGGCACCGTCTGGAATGCGACATTCGCACGATTCCATCCGTTGATCGCCATGACGGCGTAGGTCAGGTCGGATAGCTCCTTCTCCGAGAACTGCTCGCGCACGCGTCCATAGAGCTCGTCGGACACGCCATGTTCGGGAATGCGCGTCAGCACTTCGGTCCACGCGAGCGCGGCGCGTTCGCGCGGCGAGAACAGCGTCGACTCGCGCCAGATCGCCACGTGATGCGTGCGCAGTTCGCGCTCGCCGTGAATCTTCGCTTCCTTCACATGCATATCGACGCAAAAGGCGCAGCCATTCATCTGCGATGCGCGAAGCGTCACCAGGTCGCGGGTTGTCCGCTCGATCGAGCACTCCTGCAGGACCTGGCTGAATTCATAGAACTTCTTGAACAGTTCGGGCGATTGTTGAACGTAGTTGATTCGCTGCGTCATGATGACTCCATGCCTGGTTGAAGATATCGCCGGCGCTCCATGGCCGGCACGGATGTCATCGTAAGTTTGCGCGCCTGTTCGCGGTAGACGCGCGAACGTGCGCACGCTATTGCTTCGCGCGCATCAATCGCAAAGGCAATCCATCACGCGTTTCCGTAACGCGCCGCGATGCGTTCGAGCTTCTCCGGGTTGCGCTGCACCTGAATACGCACGATGTGCTCGTCTTCGATATCGTAGGTCTGGGCCGATTCGAGCTTGCCGTCGATGAAGCGCAAGAGCGCCCATTGGTCATTGAGCATCACGAGTTCGATGCGCACGCCCTTTCCGTGACGCAGGAATGCCGCATAGAAAAGCTGCGCGATGCGCTTGCCGCCGAGTAGCGGCTCCGGGAAGCTCTGCACGTGGCCGCCGCCATCGCCGACGAGCGTCGCGTCATCCGCGAGCATCGCGTGAATGGCCGCGAAATCGCCGTGTTCGATCGCATGTGCGAATGCGTGCAGCAAACGTCTGTGGATTTCGCGCGGCACCGAACGGCGTGGACGTTCTTCGCGCAGTTGTGCCTTCGCGCGGCTCACGAGCTGCCGGCACGCGGCCTCCGTCTTCCCGATGATGCTCGCGACCTCCGGATAATCGGCATCGAAAACTTCGCGCAGCAAGAACGCCGCGCGCGCTTCGGGCGTCAGGCGTTCGAGCAGCATCAGAAACGCGACCGACACATCGTCCGCGCGCTCCGTGACTTCTTCGGGCGTCGCGGGCGGCTCGGTGATTTGCGGCTCGGGCAGCCAGATGCCCGTGTAATGCTCGCGCTGCAATTTCGCGGCGCGCAGCCGGTCGATCGAATGCCGCGTCGTGACCGCGACGAGCCAGGCTTCGGCATTCTCGATAGCTTCGCGCGCAGCCGCATGCCAGCGAAGCCATACGTCCTGCACGATGTCTTCCGCCTCGGCGACCGAACCGAGCATGCGATAGGCGATGCCCTGCAAGCGAGGGCGCAGCCGGTCGAACTCGCGCGTGGCGTCATCCATGAAGACGATTCCTCGTTCGTAAACGAACTACGAAGCCAGCGAATTTGAAAGGTGATCGTATATTACTCGCCTTGTCTTTGTGACGATTACGACGAAGCATTAATAATATGAGCAATGCGGCCGTTAATATCGGAAGCCGGATTCGAATGCATCCATCTCCGTTCATTCATGACTCAAACCGAACAACAAAAAACGTCTGGGAGTCTGACGCGCATCATCGTCGCAACGGTGATCAGCAACGGCTTCGTCGCCTACGACTTCACCGTGTATGGCTTCTCCGCGGCGATCATCGGACAGCTCTTTTTTCCCGCGCACGACGCCGCTGCGTCGCTGTTGCTCTCGCTCGCGACATTCGGCGCGGGCTTCGTGATGCGTCCGCTCGGCGCGATGCTGATCGGACGATACGCGGACCGGCGCGGCCGCGAGGCCGGCATGCGGCTATCGATCGCGTCGATGGCGGCGGGCACCTGGCTGATCGCATGCCTGCCGACGCATGCGGCGATCGGCGCGAGCGCGACCGTGCTGATCGTGTTCGCGCGGCTTCTGCAAGGGCTCGCGGCGGGCGGCGAGATCGGCCCGGCATCCGCGCTGCTGATGGAATCCGTGCCTTATGAACGACGCTGCTTCATGGTCAGCTGGCGCGGTGCGAGCCAGGGCGCGGCCGCATGCGCGGCGGCGCTCGTCGGCGCGTGCACGTCCGCGTTGCTGTCGCACGAGCAACTCGTGCAATGGGGTTGGCGCGTGCCTTTCGTCATCGGCGGATTGATCGCGCCGGTCGGCTGGTTCCTGCGCCGCGTGCCGGGTGATGCATGGACGTCGCCCGCGCGCACGCCGCTTTCGATCGTGCTTCGCGAACATGCGCGCCCGCTCGCATGCGGCATCCTGATGATGGCCGCGCCTTCGTCGAGCATCTACATTGCCGTGCTTTACATGCCGAGCTATCTGACGCACACGTTGCAACGGCCGCCGGCGATTAGCTTCATGATCGCGTCGCTTTCCGGTCTCGTGATTCTCGTCGTCACGCCGCTCGTCGCGCTCGCCGCCGATCGCCTGATGAGCCGCAAGACGCTGCAATACGCATCGCTCGTCGGCGCGCTCGCGACGGCATATCCCGCGTTCTATGCGCTCACGCGAGGCGCACCGGATACGCTCGCGCTCGTGATCATCCTGCTCTATGTCGCCATCGCGCTGAACAACGCGGGCGCGGGCTCGGTGCTCATGCTCGAAGCCTTCCCGAAGCATCGGCGCGCAGCGAGTCTCTCGGTGATCTACACGTTCGGCGTCGTCATCTTCGGCGGCTTCTCCCCGCTCGCGGTCGCATGGCTCATCGGCGCGACCGGCAATGTGATGACGCCCGCGTGGTATCTGCTCGCCGCGAACTGCGTGACGCTCTTCGCACTCAGCCGCTTCCCCGAACGCCCCTCGAATGCGCGGCGTGCATGCGCATGACGGGATCGCTGTCCGCCGCGCGCATCAGGTCGAGCGCACGCAGACGCATTTCCAGCGGGCTCACATCGAACGCGCGACGGAACGCGCGCGTGAAATCCGATGCGCTCTTGAAGCCGAGACCGAATGCGATATCGGCAATCTGCAGGTTCGGAAACCGCGCGAGTTCATCGGCTGCTTCGCGCAGACGGCGATGTCGAATGTACGCGCCGAGGCCGCCTTCCTGCTCGAACCATCGATAGATGGTCGCGCGCTTCAGACCGAGTGCATCGACGATCTTCATCGGCGTGAGATCGGCTTCATGGAGATGCGTCTCGACATAACGCTTCACCTGGCCCTTCACCGCCGTTTGCAGCGCGGCGCGTGAGTCGTGCAATGCATGCGGCTTTTCGGCGAATGCCGCGAGCAGGAGTTGCGCGCCGGCATCGAGGGCGTCGATGGCATCGGGACGTTCCAGCGTCGGCAGTGCGCGCGCGGTGGCATCGAAATGCTGGAAGACGAAGCGCGCGAGCGGCGCGTCATCAGGCACGACGCGGCCGTGCAGCGCATCGCAGTCATCGATATGCGCGGCGACGACCGAGCGCGGCACGAACATCGTCAGCACGCGGCACGCCGGACGTTCGACGCGAAAGCGCTGATTCAGATCGAACGCGACGATGCCGCGCATCGAGCCCGGCGCAGTGCGCTTCACGCTCGGGCCGCTGACATGGCCGGACTCGCCTTCCACATACACATGAAACGCGAAATCGCGGCGCGTGTCGGTCGAGACGCGCGCGATCGATCGCTCTAGCACCAGCGCTTCGGTGCGCGCCTCCGTGAACACGAGGCCGCCCGCCGCATGCAGATCGATGCTGCCCGCAAAGCCGCGTGCGATGCGATCGTTATCGGGAAGAACATCCACCACATGCCCGACGCGATCGCGCCATGCGAGCAACTGGCGCTCGCGCGGCAATGTCTGCGTCGAGAAACGCGTGAATAGCGTGCGTGGATCGGAATCGGCGGGCATGGGATCGATGTCGGTTCAAATAGTCCTTTCGAGCAGTGGCGCACACGATGCGCGCCGGCAAATGAGACGCATGGTAAAGCGAATTCGAAATGCAGGTATATCGTGCTGAACGAGGAGCAGCGTGTGCGGCGTCGCGGGCGGTTCAGGTCGGCGATTCCTTGCCGTCATCCCGCTGTCACATCGCTGTCTCCCACTCATTGGTTTACGGCTGACTAAGAACAAATACACAGCCGCATGCAGCAAAAAGGCGTTTCGGGGCGTCAACATGGAAAAGTCGAAAGTATTGCAAGCCAGCCGCGCCGCGCAAAGCACGCGAGCGGCGCTCAAGCCTGCGCGCATTGCGGACGCGCAGCTCGATCATCTCGAACACATGATCCGTTCGCTTGCAGTCGCGGGCAATCAGAAGGCGTTCGCCTGTCTCGATCGCGCCTACTGGAAAAGACGGCTCGCCGCACTCGGCGACGAAAGCGATCTCGTGTCCACGCAACGCGCTCGCGTACTGCGGCTGTTCGATCTTCTCGCACAGGATCACGCCGCAGGCCCCGACAAGGCCGCCGCGTAGTCATCCACTGAACACGCATGTGGAATGCAAAACGCAAAGAGGCATTCCGAATGCAAAACGAAAAATGCCAGTAATAACTGGCAAGCCGATTGCAAGGCCGGCCTGAGAGAGCACGATCGACGCGCGGTCGATTTTGACCGTCGCGTCGAAAAGTGCTATTACGACGGGGCTTCGCGTCCCGCGCATGGTTCGCCACGAACGCGCGAGGTCATGCGCGGGACACGAAAGCTCCTCGTAATCGCATCGGCATTCAAAGCGATGCGTGTCAGCTCAAGGTCACCGTGAATCCCGCAACCCTGACTCCCTGGTCGGCCCACGACACTCAATTGCTGATCGCCTGCGGGCTCGGCCTCGCGATCATCATCGTTTCCATCAGCGTGCTCAGGCTCGCGCCGTTCCTGTCCATTCTCGTGGGTACGCGACGCGGGTTTCTGGATGGTGCGCGAGTACTTCCGGCTCACGCTCAAGCGCACGGTCGCGGTGTGGTCCGTGTTGCAGACGATCGTCTCGGTGGTGGGACTCGTGCTGACGCTCGCGTTGTGGAGCGCGCTGACGTAACGACGTTCAGGCGTTCAGCCCGACGCTTCCTCGCGCGCGAGATCGCCGATGCGCGCGGCGGGCGCATCGCCCTTTGCGCGCTCTAGCACGGCGAGCACTTCGCGCGCGGTGTTCTCCGAATGCTCGCGCAGGATCGCGGGCAAACCTTCGCGCGCGGGATTTTCGAGCGCGGCCAGAATGGCTTCATGCTCGCTCGCCGATTCGGCCCAGCGCAGCGTGTCGGCATTCGCCGCGCCGCGCGCCCGATGCACCTTCGACATCAACGTCGAATAGACGCTCGCGAGCACGGGATTGTCGGCGGCATCGACGATCATCTGGTGGATCTGCTGATTCAGCTTGAAATACTCGACGCGCTTGCCGGCGTCGTGACATTCCACCATGCGCCGATGCTTTGCCGCGATCGCCGCGATTTGCGTATTGGTGATGCGCTGCTGCACCAGGCCACCCGCCATCGCTTCGAGTCCGTGAAGCAGCTCGAACGTGGCGGCGAGATCGTCGAGATCGATCTCGGCGACGCGATATCCGATGTACTGCCGGTGCGTCACGCGCCCCTCCGACACCAGCACCTTCAGCGCCTCGCGCAAGGGCGTCTTCGAGACGTCGAACGCGCTGCTCAATTCTTTTTCGTCGATGCGCGCGCCGGGCGGCAACTCGCCCTCGTCGATCATGTCGCGCAGGCGCGCGGCGATCTCCGCGGCCATGCCGCGCGTGCGCAAAAGGAGGGGGCTTTTAGTGGTCTGGTTCATCGCAGTGCAAGCTTATCACGAACTTGGTGAAAACCCTGCACCGTCATCGTGCACTTTAAATTTCAATAAAACCAAGCGTTTACACTGTTTGTAATTATAAATTTCTAATCCTATACTCTGTTCAACGTTGCGCGACGTCACGAAAACATCCGCCTATCCAGGAGCCCGTACATGTCTTCAACATCCGGTGTTGCCGCATTGACGGTGGGCAAATCCACCGTTCGCTGGAAGATTTTCGTCGTCATGCTGAGCCTCATCGCGATCAACTACATCGACCGCGCGTCGCTGTCGGTCGCGATGCCGCTCATTTCCAAGGAGTTCGATATCGGCCCGGCGATGGAGGGGCTCATCCTCTCCTCCTTCTTCTGGACCTACGCGGTGATGCAGATTCCCGGCGGCATGCTCGCCGACCGCTTCAAGCCGCGCATCGTGATCGCAGCCGCGACCGTGTTCTGGGGTTTCTTCCAGGCCATCGCGGCGGTCTGCACGAACGCGCCGGGCCTGCTGCTCACGCGTCTCGGCCTCGGCGCATCGGAAGCGCCGATCTATCCGGCGGGCGGCAAGCTCAACGCGATCTGGATGACGCAGACCGAGCGCGGCCGCGGCGCAACGCTGCTCGACGGCGGCGCACCGCTCGGCGCGGCGCTGGGCGCGATTCTGATCACTGGACTCATCGCGACGCTCGGATCGTGGCGGCTCGCATTCGCGGTGGCCGGCGTCGGCACGGTGCTCGCGGGCGTCCTCGCCTGGTTTTATGTACGCAATACACCACGCGAGCATCCGGGCGTGAACGAGCTCGAAGCGGCCTATATCGAGGAATCGCATGCCCGCGACGCCGCCGCCGAACCGTCCACGCTCTCGGGCCGCACGCGCGATTTCTTCAAGTACCGCTCGGTGTGGTGCATGTTCTTCGGCTGGATGTGCTTCAACAGCGTGTTCTACGGCCTGCTCACGTGGATGCCCAATTACCTGCACATGGTCCACGGCTTCGACATCAAGCAGATGGGCGGCTCCAGCTTCATCATCTTTTTCAGCGGCTTTATCGGCGAACTGATCGGCGGATGGATCGCGGACAAGTGGAAGGCTGCGGGCGGGCGTCCGAATGTCGTGATGCGCACGCTCTTCGGCATCGCGGCGGTCATCGCGACCGTGTCGATCTTCTCGGTGGCCTATGTGACGAATGCGGTCGCGGTCGTCGCCCTGCTTTCGACGACGCTCTTCTTCCTGCGCTGGTGCGGTCTTTACTGGTGCATTCCGTCGTCGCTCGGCACGCGCAACAAGATCGGCTTTCTCGGCGGCTTCATGAATCTCGGCGGCAATATCGGCGGCGTGGCGGTGCCGATCATCGTCGGCGCGATCGTGCAGTTCACGCACTCCTACTTCCTCGCGCTGATGTTCTTCGCGGCGGCAGGCATCGGCTTGCTCGTGTGCTCCAGCGCCATCGATTACGAAAAGAAGATTCCCGTTTGAACGGGATAGCAAGTTCACGCAGCAACGCTTCGCTCAATTCACACAAGAGACATCACGATGAAAAAACGCACTTTGCTCGGCATGCTCACGCCCTCGTCCAACACGTCGCTCGAACCGCTGACGAGCGCGATGGTTTCGAACCTGCCCGGCGTCTCCGCGCATTTCGCGCGCTTTCCGGTGACGGAGATCTCGCTCTCCGATCAGGCGCTCGGCCAGTTCGACGATTCGAAGATCCTGCAGGCGGCCCAATTGCTCGCCGATGCGAAAGTGGACGTGATCGCATGGAACGGCACGTCTTCGGGCTGGCTCGGCTTCGAGGCCGACGAGCGTCTGTGCCGGCGCATCACGGAAGCGACGGGCATTCCCGCGACGACCTCCGTGCTCGCTTTGAACGAAATCCTGAAGAAGACCGATGCGCGCGAATTCGGTCTCGTCACGCCCTATCTCGACGACGTGCAGGAGAAGATCATCGCGAACTATCGCAGCGTTGGACTGAACTGCATCGCCGAGCGGCATCTGAACCTGAAGGTCAACTTTTCGTTCTCGGAAGTTCAGCCCGATGAAATCCGCCGCATGGTGCGCGAAGTGGCGAAGGACAAGCCGCGCGCGATCTCGATCTTCTGCACCAACCTGAACGCCGCGCATCTCGTGCCCGAGCTCGAAGAAGAAACCGGCATTCCGATCTACGACACGATCACGACCGTCGTATGGAAATCGCTGCAGCTCGCCGATTACGACACGCGCAGCGTCAAGGGCTGGGGACGTCTCTTCAGCGAAGTCATCTAAGGGGAAGGGCCATGTCGAACGAACTCGATTTCGTGATCCGTCACGCCGACGTCGTCACCGCGTCGGACCGGTTTTCGTGCGACATCGGCATTCGCGACGGCCGCGTGGCGATGCTCGGGCAAGGACTGCCCGACGCGCCGCGCGAACTCGATGCGAGCGGGATGCTGGTGTTGCCGGGGGGCGTCGACGGCCACTGTCATCTCGATCAGCCGATGCCCGACGGCCTGCGCATGGCCGACGACTTTCTCAGCGGCACGCGCTCCGCGTTATGCGGCGGCACGACCACGGTGATTCCGTTCGCCGCGCAGGCCAAGGGACAATCGCTGCAAGCGGCCGTCGACGACTATCACAGCCGCGCGGAAGGCCGCGCGCTGATCGACTACGGCTTTCATCTGATCGTCGCCGATCCGACGCCGCATGTGCTCGCGGAAGAGTTGCCGCGCCTGATCAGAAACGGCTATACGTCGTTCAAGGTCTACATGACCTACGACGATCTCAAGCTCGATGACCGTCAGATGCTGGACGTGCTCACGGTCGCACGCGAGCACGGCGCGCTCGTGATGGTGCATGCGGAGAACTCGGATTGCATCGGCTGGCTGACCGAACGTTTGCTAGGCAAAGGCCTGCATGCGCCGCACGCGCATGCGCTCGCGCGGCCCGCCGTGGTCGAACGCGAGGCGACGCACCGCGCGATCGCGTTCGCGGAGCTCGTGGACGTGCCGATCCTGATCGTGCATGTATCGGGCGCGGATGCCATCGAGCAGATTCGCTGGGGCCAGTCGCGCGGTTTGCCGATTCTTGCGGAGACGTGTCCGCAATACATGTACTTGACCGCCGACGATCTCGGTCACGGCGAATACGAAGGTGCGAAATGCGTATGCAGTCCGCCGCCGCGCGATCCCGCGAATCAGCAGGCGGTGTGGAAAGCATTGCGCCAGGGCGTGTTTTCGCTCGTCTCTTCCGATCACGCGCCCTTCTCTTATGACGATCCGCAAGGCAAGAAACCGGGCGGCAAGGAAGTGTCGTTCGATCACATTCCGAACGGCATTCCCGGTCTCGAAACGCGCTTGCCGCTGCTGTTCAAGGGCGTGAAGGAAGGGCGCATCTCGCTGCACCGGTTCGTCGAACTCACGTCGCTCGCGCCCGCGAAGCTCTACGGGCTGTATCCGAGGAAAGGCACGATCGCGGTGGGCGCGGATGCGGACATCGTCGTGTGGGACCCGGAAAAGCGCGTGACCATCGCGAACGCGTCGCTGCATCACGCGGTCGATTACACGCCTTATGAAGGCATCGAAGTGACGGGATGGCCGCGTCATTGCTTCTCGCGCGGCGAACTGCTCGTCGAAGACGGCAGGCTTCTGAACGTGACGAGCGGACGCGGACGCTTTCAGCCCGCCGGCAAACCCAATCTCGAATGAAGGTGCAAGCGATGAAGCTGCCTTTGTTGTCACTGACCGCCGCGATGTTCTGCATGACGGCGCACGCCGCGGAAAAAGATATGCCGAACGTCGTGCCGGAATCGGTCGGCGTCGATTCGGCGCCGCTCGTGCGCATGTCGGAGTGGATACGCGCGGACAAGATGGATGTGCGCAGTCTCGTCATCGTGAAGGACGGCAAGATCGTGTTCGAGCGCTATGGCGACGGCCTCACGCGCGATAACAACTACGAGCTGTATTCGGTCACGAAGACGATCACGTCCTTGCTCGTCGGCGTGCTCGAAGGCGAAGGCAAGCTGAATCCATCGACGAAGGTCGCGCCGCTCATTGCGAAAGCGCGGCCCGATCTCGCCGCGCAACTCTCAGACAAGGAGAACATCGAGCTGCGTCATCTGATGTCGATGTCGAGCGGCCTCAGTTATCAGACGCGCGAAGGCACCGATCCGCTCTACTATGGCGCGCCGGATCGTCTGCGTGCCGCGGTGACGGCGAAAGCCGCGAAGACGCCAGGCACGGACTTCGATTACATCGACGTGAATCCGGTGCTCGTCGGCACCGCCGTGAGCGTCGCCGCACACGAGCGCGAGGATCGCTTCGCACAGAAGAAGCTGTTCGAACCGCTCGGCATGTCGCATTACCGCTGGACCGGCGTCGATGAAACCGGCGCGGTCGCGGGCGGCTGGGGCTTGCGGCTGCGCGCCATCGACATGGCGAAGATCGGCATGCTGATGCTCGACGACGGCCGCTGGCAAGGCAGACAAGTCGTGCCGCGGACGTGGATCAAGCAGATGACGACGCCCTCGCCCGCTGCCGCGGATTACGGTTACTACTGCTGGATTCAGCATGTCGTGGAGAAAGGTCAGCCCGAATTCGGCGCGATGGGCTTCAAGGGGCAATTCATCACCGTGCTGCCGAAGCAACATGCGGTCGTAGTGATGACGAGCCTCCTGCCGACCGATGGCGGCTTGCGCGACGCCACGTATCTGAACCAATACCGCCGCATGGTGAACGACTTCATCCTGCCCGCGTTGATGCCGGCGGCGCGCCCCGTCACGACGGCCGCGAAGACCGAAGCGCTGAAGGAAGAACTCGAACGCAGCAACAAGACGCAGGGCGTGCCCGGCACGGCGGCCGCATTCAACGACGCACCCGAGACCTGATCCATGACACTACGTTTGCTGCTCAAGTGCATCGCGCCGGCCATCGTCGCGATGTCGATCTCGAACGCTCATGCAGCCGCGCCGCTGCGTGAAGCGGGACTCACGCAGGCATCGCCGGAAGATGCGGGCGTCGATTCGCGTGAACTCGTGCGTCTGTCGCAATGGATTCGCGAGGAGAAGCTCGATGTGTACAGCCTGCTCGTCGTGAAGGACGGCAAGCTGATTTTCGAGCGCTACGGCGCGGGTGCATCGCGCGATTCGAACTACGAGCTGTACTCGGTCACGAAGTCGGTGACGTCGATGGTCGCGGGCATGCTCATCGGCCAAGGCAAGATCAGTCTCGACGATTCCGTCGCGACGAAGCTCGCCGCGTGGCGTCCCGACCTGCGCGCCGATTTCGCCGACAAGCGCAACGTCGAACTGAAGCACGTGCTCTCGATGTCGAGCGGCCTGCATTACGACTTCAAGCCGAAGGACGATCCGATCTACTACGCCGCGCCCGATCGGCTGAAGCTCGCGGCAGAAACGAACCCCAAGGCCGCGCCCGGCTCCGAGTTCGAATACACCGACATCAACCCGATCCTCGCCGCCGCGATGCTGAGCGCCGCGGCGCACGAGCCCGTCGAACGCTACACGCAGGCCAATCTCTTCGGACCGCTCGGCATGAAGCACGCGGTATGGGCGCGCGCGGACCGTTCGGGACTCGTGTCGGCGGGATGGGGCTTGCGTCTGCGCGCTGTCGACATGGCGAAGATCGGCATGCTCGTGCTCGATCATGGCCGCTGGCAAGGACGCCAGATCGTGCCGCAGGCATGGATCGCGCAGATGACGTCGCCCGGCGTCGCGCCCTACTTCGGCTACTACTGGTGGATCAACAACATCGTGCAGAAAGAGCCGGAATTCGACGCGATGGGCTTCAAGGGGCAATTCATCACGGTGCTGCCCGAGCGCAATACGGTGATCGTGATGACGAGCGTCATGTCCGTCGATGGCGGCCTGCGCGATGCGAAAAACCTCCAGACGTTCCGGCACATGGTGAACGACTATGTGATTCCCGCACTCGACAATGCGCATCACGCGCAGCCATCGACGGAGCGCCGCTCGGCCTTGCAGCATGAACTCGCAATCAGCGCGCACACGAAGGGCGTGCCGGGCGCGCAAGTGGACCCGACCGATCTGCCCCGGCTCTGACGCTAACGCACGCCGAATTTCCAGACCGTGATTTCGTGATACTCGTCGCCGGGCCGAAGCTCGGTCGACGGAAACGCCGGACGATTCGGCGAATCCGGGAAATGCTCCGCTTCGAGCGCGAAGCCATCGGTCTGCCGGTACGCCGTGCCCGACGTGCCGATGGCGCTGCCATCGAGACCATTGCCCGTGTAGAACTGCAGGCCCGGCTGCGTCGTGTAGACATCGAGCACGCGACCGCTCGACGGATCGTAGGCGCGCGCCGCGAAGCTTGGTTCGCCATTGCGCTGGCCGTTCCTGTTGAGCTTCCAGTTGTGATCGTAGCCGTGCGCATAACGCATCTGCTGATTCGACGAACGCAGCCGCGCGCCTATCGGCGTCAGCGCGCGTAAATCGAGCGGCGTGTTCTCGACGCTCGCTGTCTCGCCAGTTGGAATCGAATCGGCGCGCACCGGCGTATAGCTCGATGCCGCGATCATGACGAGTTGCCCTTCGACACCGCCGCTGCCCTCGCCCGCGAGATTGAAATAGCTATGGTTCGTGAGGTTCACGACAGTGGGCTTGTCCGTCTTCGCGCGATAGTCGATGCGCACTTCGTTGTCGTCCGTGAGCGTGTACGTCACATCGACGGTCAGCGTGCCGGGAAAGCCGTTCTCGCCATCGGGACTCACATAGCGCAGTTGCACGCCCGCGCCCTGCGCGCCCTGAAACGTCCTGACGACGGTCCACACTTTTTCGTCGAAGCTGTGCGGGCCGCCGTGCAACGTGTTCGGCGGCTCGTTGACGGGCAGCTTGTAGCTGCGCCCGTCCAGTTCGAAACGTCCATCGGCGATGCGGTTCGCATAGCGCCCGATCAGACCGCCGAAGTGAATCTTGCCGTTGTACTTCTCGTAGTCGCCGAGCGACCCGAAGCCGAGCACGATGTCCGCGCGACGCCCGCGCCTGTCGGGCACATCGAGGCGCGTAACGATACCGCCGTATGTAATGCAGCTCATTGTTACGCCACGCGCATTGGAGAGCGTGTATTGCGCGACCGCTTGCCCTTGTTGCGTCGCGCCATAGGACGTGGAAGCGAGCGTCGCGGCGAAGCCATAGGGCGAGAACATCGCGCATGCAAGGGCGGCAAAACGGATGAGCGTTCGTTTGGTGTCCGGCATAAGCGACGTGAAAGAAAGTTCGTTCGATACGGCCCGGCATGGAGAACATCGCAGCGTCGGGCAGCATCGCTTATGCCTGACGCAGGCCGGGCACGCACCCTGCGAACCTTCATCGCTCATCCCATTCGATCGATGATGACGACAAGGAGCCTCTCATGAACGAACCAGCCGACCGTCCGACGCCGCCGAAGCAGACGCCCGAAGACCCGAACGTGGCGGATCGCCGTCTGTCCGACGAGCAAAAGCGTGCGATGACCAACGAGCCCGAAGCGCCGAAGCCCGCCGACGAAGGCAAGGAAGGCAAGCTGCCGAATCCGAAGGATGTCGGCGAAGCGGGTTAGCTGCCGCAAGTTGCGCACGCCGTCCTCGCGCATGGCGAGGGCGGCGTGCGATTCATTAGATGAATCGATCTTTAGCACGTACAAATTACATACGAGGCACTCGCGCGATGTTAACCGTGACGCTGGCGCGCGGCGTTCCGGATTGCTTTTGTTGTATGGTATCCCTAAGCTATCGCAGCGTTCGATGCCGCGCCCGGCGACGCGTCTCGCCGGAATAAGGAAGCAAGACGCCCATGCACGATCCTGCTCATTTTCTGCCGTCGTTCGTGTGGCGCGCGACGCGAGACGGGGTGATCCAGTACGCCAATCCGTGGGCGTGCCGTTATCTCGGCATTCCATTTCCGGAACTGGTCGGGCGGCACTGGAATGCTTTTGTCCACGCCGACGACATTCCTCCGGTCCTCGACGCACTGCGGCAAATGCGCGACGGCACGCTGCTGCGCAACGCCGATGTGCGTCTTCTGCGAAACGATGGCGCCTTCCGCTGGCACACGCTGCATCTTCAGGCGCGCCGCGACGAGGAAGGACAGATCAGCGATACGGTCGGCGTCGCGATCGACATCCATGAATGCCGTCACGCCTGGGCGCTGTACGAAGCGAGCGAGCGGCGGCTTCAGGCCGCATTCGCCGGCGCGCGCATGGGCGCATGGGAATGGGACATGAAGACGCGCGTCGTGCGCATGACCGCGCAACTCGCCGCGCTCTACTCTTTTCCGCCCGGCACCGAATCGGTTCTGCTTGCGGAAGTGTGGGACCGCGTCGCCCCTGAATATCGCGAGCTGTTTCAGCGCGAGCTGACCGAAGCGTTGCGTGAAGGCGGACCATTCGAGTTCGACTTCGTGCTCGATGGCGATAAGGGCCAGCGACGCTGGCTGCGCATGCGCGGACATCCCGAGTTCGACCGTCACGGCGTGCTCGCGCGTGTCTATGGCGTGAGCTTCGACATCAGCGCGCAACGTGCCGACGAGGAACGCCTGAGCCTTTCGGAACGCCGCTATCGCGCACTCGTCGAAACGACGGGCGCGCTCGTCTGGTCCGCCGATGCAAACGGCGAGATCCGGCCTTCGGGCGGCGAATGGGAACAGTTCACGGGCACCTCGCCGGACGTGCTGTCCGGCTGGGGCTGGCTCGACTACATTCATCCGGACGATCGCGAACGCACGCATCAGGCGTGGCTCGACGCATTGCGCGAAGGCGCCGCGCGCACGCTCACCTTTCGCATGTACCGGCGCGATGGCGTCTATCGCATGGTGCAGGCGCATGCCGCGCCGCTCTACGACGAGAAGGGCAACCTGCAGGAATGGTTCGGCACCACGACCGACGTCACGCCGCGCTATGAAGCGCAGGCCGCGATCGAAGCGCGCAGCTTGCGTCTCACGGTGGCGATGCAGGCCGCGAAGATTCATATCGCATCGCTTGAACTCGCGACGTGGACGCTCTTTCTCGAAACCGGCGGCGAGCGTCAGATCACCGAAACGCTCAGCTACGACGCGGCGCTCGCGCGCGTGCATCCCGACGACAGCGCGACGCTCGATCGCTATATGCGCAGCATCGCGGCGGGCGAAAATCCCGAAGGTCACTTCGAGTTTCGCGTGCGCAACCTGCACGGCGAACAATGGATGCAGGGCAGCGCGCTGCTTCAGCGCAGCAAGGACGGCGAGCCGCTTCGCATTATCGGTAGCGTAATCGATATCACCGAGCGCAAGCACATGGAGCTGATGCTGCGCGAAGCGGGACGCCGCAAGGACGAGTTTCTCGCGATGCTCGCGCATGAGCTGCGCAATCCGCTCGCGCCGTTGCGCACGGCGATCGCGCTATTGCAGAAGGATCAGGATGGCGACGCGCATCTGCGCGATCTGATCGACCTGATGCGCAGGCAGGTCGAGCATATGACGCGCATCGTCGACGACCTGCTCGAAGTCTCGCGCATCACGCAGGGACGCATCGCGCTGCAGCTCGAACCGATTCTCGTCGGCACGGCCGTGTATCACGCGGTCGAGGCGATCGCGGGCATGGTCGAGTCGCGCTCGCAGACCATTCATGTCGATGTGTCCGATGCCACCACCTGGGTCTGCGGCGATCCCACGCGGCTCTCGCAGATCCTCGTCAACGTGCTCAACAACGCGAGCAAGTACACGCCCGAGCAAGGCCGCATCACCGTGAGCGTGCAGGCGGATGACGGATGGGTATCGATCATCATCGCCGATACGGGCACAGGCATTTCCGCCGACCTCCTGCCGAAAGTGTTCGAGCTGTTCTCGCAAGGCGAGCGCACGCTCGACCGTTCGAACGGCGGCCTCGGCATCGGGCTGTCGCTCGTCAAGAAGCTCGTCGAGATGCATAAAGGCACGATCACCGTGCAAAGCCCCGGACCGGGTCTGGGCACGACCGTCACGGTGCGGCTGCCGCGTTTGCATCATCACGAAAGGCATTCGGCGCTCGCGCTCTCGGAGACGAGCATGCGCGAGACGCGTGCGGCGCTGCGCATTCTCGTCGTCGACGATAACCGCGATGCCGCCGACTCTCTCGCGATGCTGTGCGAATCGGAGGGACATGTCGCGCGTGTCGCGTATTCGTCGGCGGAAGCGCTGGAAGCCGCGCCGAAGTTGCAACCCGATGTGGCGCTGCTCGATATCGGTCTGCCCGACATCGACGGCTACGAGCTCGCGCGACGCCTGCGCCGCAAGGGCGATACGACGCCTTTGCTGATCGCGATCACGGGTTATGGACAGGCGGAAGACCGCTTGCGCGCGCAATCGGCGGGCTTCGATTATCACTTCGTGAAGCCGGTGAATGTCGAGAGCCTGCTGAAGCTGCTGTTGTCGCTGACCGTCACGCGTTGAAGAGCGCCGCTCTACAATGGGCGTTCGATCAACGCCTTCGAGGACGTCATGACGTCAAAGCCCATCAGCCGCTATCCCGTTCCCGATCCGCAAGACTGGCCCGATGATATCCGCGCGCGCATTCTCGAGGTTCAGGAGAAAGCGGGCTTCGTGCCGAACGTGTTCCTCACGCTCGCTCATCGGCCCGACGAGTTCCGCGCGTTCTTCGCCTATCACGATACGCTGATGCTGAAGGACGGCGGTCTCAGCAAGGGCGAGCGCGAGATGATCGTCGTCGCGACGAGCGCAGTGAACGATTGCCTCTATTGCGTCGTCGCGCACGGTGCGATTCTGCGCATCTATGAAAAGAGCCCGCTCGTCGCGGATCAGGTCGCGGTGAATCATCGCAAGGCGGATATCACGCCGCGTCAGAAGGCCATGCTCGATTTCGCGCTGAAGGTGTGCCGCGCGTCGGGCACCGTGGACGACGCCGATTTCGCCGCCTTGCATGCGCATGGTTTCAGCGATGAAGACGCATGGGATATCGCGGCGATCACGGCGTTCTTCGGCTTGTCGAATCGCATGGCGAACGTGATTTCGATGCGCCCCAACGACGAGTTCTTTCTGATGGGGCGTGTGCCGAAAGAGCCGAAATAAGAAGCCATGCGCCTCCCTCCGCTGAAGTCCATCATCGCGTTCGAGAGCGTCGCGCGAACGAAGAGCGTGAACCGCGCCGCCGACGAACTCGGCCTCACGCCCTCCGCCGTCAGCCATCAACTCGCGAATCTGGAGAACATCGTCGGGCGTCCGTTGTTCACGCGTCTGGGCCGTGGCCTCGTGCTCACGCCGACCGGCTCGCAATATCTCTCGGATGTCACCGGCGCGCTCGCCGAGCTGAACCGCGCGACGGAGCGTGCGTCGAGCGAGACATCGGTCGAGATATTGCGGATTCATTCGAGCCCGAGCTTCGGTCTGATGTGGCTGCTGCCGCGTCTCGCCGCGTTTCAGGAAGCCAACGGCGACATCCAGATGAATCTCGCGTGCTCGTATGAGGACGTGTCGTTCACCTCGGGTTACTACGATATCGACGTGCGTCACGGCTATGCGCATTGGACCGATGTCGAAGTGAAGACGCTGCGGCATGAGACCATCGCGCCGCTCGCGTCGCGCACGTACCTCGAACGCTTTCCGGTTTCTTCGCCCGACGATCTGCTCGACCGTCGCCTGATCTTTTCCGAATCGCCGCTCGTGCAGTGGCAGCAGTGGTTCGGCAAATTCGGCGTCGCGACGAAGCGCAAGGCGTTCGATTTCGCTTTCGATCGCTCGTACATGTCGCTCGAAGCGGCGGCGCTCGGTCACGGCATCGCGCTGGAGAGCACGATGCTCGCGTCGAATCATCTCGAACGCGGCTCGCTCGTCCCCGTGTTCGGCAAGGAATACGCGGTCGAAGTGGGCGCGCATCATCTGGTTTACCCGAGCCAGAACGCCGGATTGCCGCGCGTCGCCAAGTTTCTGCTGTGGATGGACCAGCAGATCGAGCGTCGGGCCAATACCTGAAAATTTCTCAGCAATAGTTGAACCAAACTGCGTTGATCGTCAGGTCAAAGGCGCGGAAACTGCGCCTACACCAGACAACCAACGGAGACAGCGATGTTGCTCGACAAGCAGGTAGTGATCGTCACGGGCGCGGCTTCGGCGCGCGGAATCGGCAAGGCGACGGCGAAGGCGCTCGCGGCACAGGGCGCGCGCATCGTCGTGCTGGACCTGAAGGAAGCGGACGCGCAAAGCGCCGCGAACGATCTGGGCGATGGCCATCTCGGCCTCGCCTGCGATGTCACCGACAAGGCCGCGTGCGTCGCCGCCGCCAGTGCGACGATCGAGAAGTACGGGCGCATCGACGTGCTCATCAACAACGCGGGCATCACGCAGCCGATCAAGACGCTGGAGATCGGCGCGGATAACTTCGATGCCGTCATCAGCGTGAATCTGCTCGGTACGCTTTATATGTCGCAGGCCGTGATTCCGCAAATGAAGAAGCAGAAGAGCGGCAGCATCGTGTGCATGTCGTCGGTGTCGGCGCAACGTGGCGGCGGCATTTTCGGCGGACCGCATTACAGCGCGGCGAAGGCCGGCGTGCTGGGTCTTGCAAAGGCGATGGCGCGCGAGTTCGGCGGCGACGGCATCCGCGTGAATTCGATCACGCCGGGCCTGATTCAAACCGATATCACCGGCGGCAAGCTCACGCCCGAAATGCGCGCGGACATCATCAAGGGCATTCCGCTCGCGCGCCTCGGCGATGCAGCGGATATCGCCAATGCATGCCTCTTTCTTGCGAGCGATATGTCGTCGTATCTCACCGGCGTGACGCTCGATGTGAACGGCGGCATGTTGATTCACTGATCGCACGTAACGGCGCACCCGGATAACCGGGGCGTCAAACATGGCTGGAGACATCTATGAAATCCAAACTGGCCGCATCGTCGGCAACGGCTGCATTCGCGTCATCCGACGATGCGAGCACGAGCAGCTTCGAGGCGAAGACCTATGCTAAGGTCGGACGTCGCCTGATCCCCTTTCTGATGCTGTGTTATCTCGGCGCGTATCTCGACCGCGTGAATGTGGGCTTCGCCAAGCTGCAGATGCTCAACGATCTGCGCTTTTCCGAAACCATCTACGGCATCGGCGCGGGCATCTTCTTTCTCGGCTACTTTCTGTTCGAAGTGCCCAGCAATGTGATCCTGCATAAAGTCGGCGCGCGCAACTGGCTCGCGCGCATCATGCTGACGTGGGCCGTGATCTCCGCGAGCTTCGTCTTCGTCAAGTCGCCGACGACCTTCTATGTCCTGCGCTTTCTGCTCGGCGTCGCCGAAGCGGGTTTCGCGCCCGGCGTGATTCTCTATCTCACGTACTGGTTCCCCGCCGCACGACGCGCCAAGGCGCTCTCGCTTTTCTTCATGGCGATTCCGCTCGCGGGCATCGTCGGCGGTCCGCTCTCGGGCTACATCATGCATGCGTTCCAGGGTATGCACGGGCTCGCCGGATGGAAGTGGCTCTTCATGCTCGAAGCGCTGCCCTCGCTCTTCCTCGGCGTCGCGATCCTCTTTTATCTCGACAACGGCATCGCCGGCGCGAAGTGGCTCACCGACGAAGAGAAGGCCCTGCTCAAGCGCAATGTCGAAAAGGACAACGCGCAAACCGTGAAGCATGTATCGATCCGCGCGTTCATCGGCGATCGTCGTCTGTGGCTGATGGCCGCGATCTACTTCTGCGTCGTGATGGGTCAATACGGCCTGACGTTCTGGCTGCCGACGATCATCCGCCGCACGGGTGTGGCGGACCCGCTGTGGGTCGGCATTCTCACCGCGATTCCGTATCTCTGCGCGATCATCGCGTTGCCGCTGATCGGCGCGAGCGCAGACAAGCGCCGCGAACGCCGTTTGCATCTCGCCATTCCGATGCTCGTGTCCGCAGCCGGTTTCGCCACCTTGCCGATGCTCGGCAGCGTGGGCGCGTCGATCGTCTGCGTGAGCATCGCGGCGGCCGGCATTCTCGCATCGTCGTCGCAATTCTGGTCGCTGCCCACCGCGGTGCTCGGCGGCATGTCGGCGGCGGCGGGCATCGCCGCGGTCAACTGCTTCGCCAATCTCGCGGGCTTCTTCTCGCCTGCGATCGTCGGCTGGCTCAACGACTTCACCGGCAAATCGACAGCGGGCCTGATCTTCATTTCGATCGCAATCGTGCTGGGCGCAGTGCTCGTGTTCTTCGTGCCCGCCAAGACCGTCAATCGCTAAAACCAGTTCAATCAAGGAGACAACACATGAGTACTCCCGTCATCGAGGAAGTCACGCTCGCCGAGCGTGCCTACCGTATCCGCCGCAATGCCCTGCTGATGGGCGAAGTGCAGGGCCAGGGCTATATCGGCCAGGCGCTCGATATCGCCGACGTTCTCGCCGTCGCCTACTTCGGCGCGATGAACTACCGCCCTGAAGATCCCGACTGGGAAGAGCGCGACCGCTTCCTGCTCTCGAACGGCCACTATGCGATCGCGCTGTACGCCGCGCTTTTCGAAGCGGGCATCCTGCCGCAGGACGAACTCGAAACCTACGGCAGCGACGACAGCCGCCTTCCGATGTCCGGCATGGCGAGCTACACACCGGGCATGGAGATGTCGGGCGGATCGCTCGGGCAAGGACTCACGATTGCAGTAGGCCGTTGTCTCGGCCTCAAGCGCAAGGGCTCGAAGTCCTTCGTCTATACGCTCTTCTCCGATGGCGAACTCGACGAAGGTTCGGTCTGGGAAGGCCTCATGTCCGCCGCGCACTGGAAGCTCGACAACCTCATCGCGATGGTCGATGTGAATAACCAGCAAGCCGATGGCCCCTCGACGCAGATCATGGCGTTCGAGCCGCTCGTCGAAAAACTCGAAGCGTTCGGCTGGTACGTGCAGCGCATCGACGGCAACGATATCGACGCCGTGAAGCAGGCCTTCGACAACGCGCGCAACTTGAAGGACGCGAAGCCGCGCATCATCGTGTGCGATACGAAGATGGGCTCTGGCGTGCCGTTCCTCGAACAACGCGAGAAAAACCATTTCATCCGCGTCGATGCCCATGAATGGCAACTGGCGCTTCAGGCACTCGAAGCAGGGAGACAAGCATGAGCACCCGTCTGAAAACTTCCGCGATGATCGCGTCGATTGCAAGCGAAGGACAGCTCACGCGTTCCGCGCCCTTCGGTCATGCGCTCGTCGAACTGGCGCGCACTAAATCGAACGTCATCGGCATGACGGCCGATCTCGGCAAATACACGGACCTGCATATCCTCGCGAAGGAATTTCCCGAGCGCTATTACCAGATGGGTATGGCCGAGCAATTGCTGATGGGCGCGGCTTCGGGCTTCGCGCATGAAGGCGCGCAGCCGTTCGTCACGACCTATGCGGTGTTCGCGACGCGCCGTGCTTATGACTTCATCCATCAGACGATCGCGGAAGACAATCTCGATGTGAAGATCGTCGCCGCGCTGCCGGGTTTGACGACCGGTTACGGCCCGAGCCACCAGGCCGCCGAAGACCTCGCGCTGATGCGCGCGATGCCGAACATGACCGTGATCGATCCGTGCGATGCGCTCGATATCGAGCAGATGGTGCCCGCTATCGCCGCACACAAAGGTCCGGTGTATGCGCGACTTCTGCGCGGCAACGTGCCCGCCGTGCTCGACGAATACGATTACCAGTTCGAATTGGGCAAGGCGAAGCTTATTCGCGATGGCGGCGATGTGCTCGTCATCTCGTCCGGCATCATGACGATGCGCGCGCTCGAAACCGCCAAGGCATTGCAGGCCGATAGCGTCGATGTGGCGGTGCTTCACGTGCCGACGATCAAGCCGCTCGATACGGAGACGATCATCCGCGAGGCGAAGCGTTCGGGTCGTCTCGTGGTGGTGGCCGAAAACCACACGACGATAGGCGGACTGGGCGAAGCTGTGGCGACTGCCCTGCTTACTGCTGGCGTCACGCCGGCATATCGTCAGATCGCGCTGCCCGATGCGTTCCTCGATGCGGGCGCGCTGCCGACTCTGCACGATCGCTATGGCATCTCGACCAATGTGATGTCGAGCACCATTAAAGGTTGGCTCGCATAATGAGTCTGCGCCGCGCGTTCGATGAATCGCGCGGCCCTCTGTCACTTCTTCTTGCGCCCGCTTTTCTTCGCGCCCGCCGCATCTTTCGCGACGACCACGCCCAGGCCGTTCATCGCTTCCATCCACGAGAGTGCATCGGCGTAAGCGAGGAATTGCTGGAAATAGCCCGGCGATACTTCGCGCATGAGCGACAACGCACGATGCACGAGACTGCTCGAATTGAGCGGTCCCGCATTCCTCGGCACTTGCGCGAGCGAATCGCGCAACTGCTTTTCCGCGCTGACTTTCGACCACACCGCGCGGAAGTATTCGAGCAACTCCGCATGCGATGTCGTGTGAGCCGATGACGACTGCGCGATGTCGTCGACGAGCGTGGCAAGCGGCCCGCGTTCATCGTCATTCTGAATCGCGGCGCGTTGCAACACAGCACGTTCGATATCGCTTCGATAAAGATCGAGCAACTGCGCGACGCGTGCATCGAGCATGCGACGCGCTTCGCCGTCGTAAGCAGCCGCGCGTTTGTCGAGCGCATCGATGAGATGAAAGCGCACGGGATTTGCGCGATCGTCGCCATTCGCGCGCCATGCGTCGAGCGTCGAGCGTGCGGGCGCCACCTTATTCATGCGCCTTCACCGCGCCATCCGATGACCGCGGCACAGCGGAAATCTCCACGCGACGATTCTTCGCGCGCCCGACTTCATCGGCGTTGGAACTCACGGGCTGCTCGGAACCGAACGCAGCCGCGAACACCGACGACGACGGCACGCCCGCATCGATCAACGCGCGCGTGACGGTCAGCGCGCGTTTCGCGGAGAGCTCCCAGTTGTCCGCGAAGCGCCGGTTGCCTTCGTGCACCTGCTGATCGTCGGCGAAACCGCTCACCATGAGAATCTCCTCATGCGCATGCAGGTACGAGGCAAGCGGCCCGGCGAGGCTCTTCAGCACATCGCGGCCCTGCGGCTGCAACTGATCGGAATTGAGCGCGAAGAGCACGCTGCCGCTGATGCCGATGCGCCCGTTCACGAGCGTCACGCGTCCCGACGCGAGCGGCCCCGCGAGCGCCTGTTCCAGCGTCTTGCGGCGCTGCGTTTCTTCCTGACGATGCTTCACCTCTTCGTCGAGCTTGTTCTCGAGCTGCAACTGCACGCCGATCACGCCGACGAGTATCAGCACGAACGCGCCCAGCAGCACCGACATCAAGTCGGCGAACGCAGCCCAGATCGGCGCGGCGTGTTCCGCGCCGCCGTCGATTTCCTCGTTCATGCCGCCCGCGCTCCGGCCACGCGCTGACCCGCGATATGCTGCAAGTCCTCGACGATCTGCTTCTGCGACATCATGCTCAAATCGATCACTTCCTTCGCCTGAGCCACGTAATACGCGAGTTGCTCGTCGCTGCGCGCGAGCGATTTGTCGAGCGCGCTTTCGATCCGTTCGAGATGCGCGACGAGCTTGTCGTTCGATGCGCCGAAGGACTGCACGGCCGCACCGAACGCGTCCGACAGGCTCGCCATTTCGACGGCGCTCGCCGTCACTTGCGCGGCCATCGCGCCGAGCTTGCCGGCTTCGGTTTCGACCGTGCCGGTGAACTGCGCGCCGACGCGTTGCAGCAGCGTCGCCGATGTATCGACCAATGCGTCGATCGCGGTGCGTTGCTCGTTCGATGCATGATTCACGGCATCGAGCAGCGTTTCGACCGTCGCGAGCAGACGGCTGCGTTCGTCGAGCATGGCGGTATCGCGGACCATCGAATCGGAGAGCTTCTGACGCATCTCGGCGACGACTTCAGCGGCCGCCTTCGGTGCTTCCGACGCCGCCTGAACAAGACGCTCGATCTCCGCGATGGTCGCGCTCGCGTGCGCCTGCGATTGCGCGGACATGTCGTGCGCGGTCTGCGCGAGCGCGTCGCAAATGTCCTTCTGACGATCCGCCGCCACGGCGCTCGTCTGCTGCCATTGCTCGCGCAACGAGCTAGCGATCGTGTCGAGCGCGCCGCTCCATGTCGCAAGGCGCTCGTCCGCATGTTGTGCGAGTTCTACGCGCAGATCGGCATGCGATCGATCGACCGATTGAACGAACGATGCCGCATGTCGTTCGAAGCTCGCGGCCGCGGCCGTCAATGCGTTCTGGTTCTGCGCGGCGCTTTGCTCGCTTGCGCGCGCGTGCTGTTCGAGCGCATCGCGCCATGTTTGCGACATGTTGCCCGTAGCGGTTTCGAGGCGCGCGGATACATCGTCGATCAGACCGGAAGAACGCGCTTCGAAGGTTTGCGCAAATTGCGCCATCGATGCATCCATGCGTGCGACGAGCGCATCGCTCGATTGCTCGTGCTTCGCAACCGACGCTTCCAGCCCGCCCGACACGCGGTCCATGTGCGCGGACACGCCTTCGACGAGATGCGTCGCGCGCTGATCGAAGGCTTGTGTGAAGCGATAGAGCGATACGCCCATCTCGCCCACGAGCGCCGCATTCGATTGCGCGTGCTTCGAGAGCGACTCGCTCCAGATCTCCGCGACCTTCGCCGACGATGCCTCGAAGCCGCTCGACAAGCCTTCCAGTTGACGCGCGACCGCGTGCTCGACGCTGCCATGCAAGGCGGTGACTTCGCGCGCGATGCCGTCCATCGTCGCCTGCATGACGGGCTGCAATGCGGCGCTCGCGGCACGCGCGCTGTCGGCGACGCTCTGTTTCAGCGACAGTTCCACCGATGTCGCGAGCCGCCTATACGACGTCTCCGCTTTCGCATGAAACGCATCCTGACCGGCGAGCTGGCGTTCGCTTGCCGCGAGGCTTTGCTGCTCGATTGCGATGGTCATCGACTGAAGACGATCGACGAGCTTAGGCATCAGTTCGGTCTGAAGCTGCAGCAGTTTGAACGTCTCCTCGCGTTGATGCGCCTGCGTGAACGCGCGCAGCGTTGTCGCGATCTTCACGTCGAGTTGCTGCGTGACATGCAGGCGCTCGCTGCGGCATAGCGCGGACAACAGGCCGAGCATCGCGGACGTTGCGACACCCGCGATCGACGTGCCGAACGCGAAGCCGAGGCCCGTCACCGGCGCGGAAAGCGACGCGCGGATCGCCGTCAGATCGGATGCGCTCTGCAACGCGGTGCCGGTGCCGCGCAATGTCGCGACCATGCCGAGCAGCGTGCCGAGCATGCCGAGCAGCACGAGCAGGCCAACGAGATACGGCGCGAGCACGGGACCGGGCAACGCCGCGCGCTCACCCTCGACGCGCAGGCGCACCGCATTGCGCAGACTCGGATGCAGGCTGTCGAGCCACACGGCGAAGCTGCGCGGCGCGCTCGCCAGTTGCGCGACGGCCTGTTCGAGCGAGCCGGTGATCTGTTGATAGCGGCGCAATTCCGCCGCGCCCGCGAGATAGCATCCGGCGATCACGAGCGTGACGGCGAACGCGATCGCATTCGATGCGATATACGCGATGCCGATGCCCAGCACCGCGGCGAGGCCAATCGAGAAGACAACGATGTTCAAAAGATTTCGGGGCATAGCGAGCCAGTTAGCGGGGGCGAAGAGCCGCGAGCAAGCCTTCGATCGGTTGAAAACGAACATCCAGTTCGGCGAGCAGCACGCTTTGCAGATCCTTGCGAAACACGTCGAGCCATGCGTTGGCCATCGGTGCTTCCACCGCAGCGTGCGCGCTTTTCAGGCGCTCGAAATGCTTGCCGAGCAAGGTGGGGACGCTTGCGAGCAGACAGCGTTCGCGCGCGCTCAGAGCCTGTTCCATGACGGCATCGACGACGGCGAGCCGCGCCATGTCCGGCGATCGCGCCGCGAGCATCGATCTCAAACGCGTGCGCAGCGCGCCGATGTCGGATTCCATCGACTGTTGCAGCGACACGTAGCGCTGGCGAAAATCCGCGTAATCGGCCGGGAGATCGTCCGGCGACGGCTTTACGTGCGCACGATGCCTGCGGCGCGCGACCGCTTCCTCGCGTGCGAACGCGCCGGCGAGCGAGGTCCGCACGCGCGCGCACTCTTCCTCCACGTCGCGGGGCGCGGATCGCGCGCCGGACATGGCGGGCGGATCGGTCGCGAGCGCGGTGGACAGCGCGATCGCATCGGTCCAGCCGAGCCATTGACTCAGGCGGTCCGCGAGCGATTGAGCGGGTTCGTGAACTTCGAGATCGGCAAAATGTGCCAGCAGCCGAACGAGCGCCGGGCCGCTGAATGCCGTGCGTTTCAAGCCTTGCACAGTATCACCGGGGGCAAAAAGGACACTATTTTACCTGTGCGGGCGAAGTCGCTGCCCCGTTTCTTGTCGATTCGATGCAACGCGGCTGTGAACGCCGCGTCAGGGCGCCTTCGCGGGCATGAACGCGAACGGCTGCGTCGCGACGAAGCTGCCCGCCGTTTCGCCCGAGAAAACCTGGCCCGCGTCGATGGTCAGCTTCATCACCGGCGCGCCGGGGTTCAGGTTGAGTTTTTTCAGCGAGACCCAGAACGTATCGGGCCGCGTCGCGGAATCGAAGTAATAGATCAGGTTCTGCTGATCCGATACGGTGCGCCATATCGTCGATGAAAGATTGGGCTGCTCCGGCGTGCTGATGCCGAGCGGCACGCTCACCGAACGCATCACGCTCATCACGCTCGCCACCGCCTGAAACGCATACGACTTCTGCGGCACGCCCGCCATGTAGTTCGGATCGGCCTGCTTCGGAATCGCATCGAGCAGAAAGGATGCGCGCACGAAGCGGTCCGCCGCGCGGTTCGTGCCGGGCAGGAAACCCAGACCGCCGACGCTCTTCCAGTAAGTATCGATGGCAAGCTGTTCATCGTAGATCGGCGAGTTGGTCATCACCTTGTACTTCTTGCCCTGATGGATGAGAAGCTTGCCATTGATGTATTCGAAGATGGCCGAATCGCCGCGCGCGTCCGAAAGCGACAGATGAATCGTCAGCGGCTTGCCGTTGGGCAGCGGCGGCGCGATGATCTGGAACGGCTCACGCGAAAGCACATACACCGCCTGCCCGACGGTCGCGAAGTTATCGAGCGCATATTGCGCCCACAGGCTGATCGACATCGGATCGCGCTTCGGGTCCGGCTTGCCGTAATCGGTTTCCGCGAGATAGAGCGCATTGGCGACGAGCCCGCGTTCGTTCATGCCATCCACCGTGCCGATCTCATAGCCCGACACCACCACGCTGCCGTACTTCGATTTCCATTTGACCGATCGCGGCCCGGCATTGCCATCGCGTTCGATGCCCGCGGGCATCACCCACAGGTTCGAGCGCATGTCCTCGGACCAGTCCATCGTGCGGCCTGTGATCACGAGGCCTTTGTCGCCGACATAAAGTGCACGCGTGCACGCAAGCGCGAGCGATGTCGAGAGCAATGCCAGCGCGGCGAGGCACGCGATCTTTCGAGTCAGACGGGTCATGGCCGTGTTCCCTCTGTCGTGGGTCGAAGAGCGGGTCTCGTCCTTTCTTGGGCGGTGACAGGAATATCGGAATCCAGCGGCTTTGTAAAGGCGCACGCGGCGCGACAGGCTCATCATGAGCCTGCTTGACTACGAGCTTGACTTCACCTAAAGAACTTCAGTCCATTTCGCGTTCAAGAATTGATTTTCCGATCGTTGCCGATAACGCCGTATTCGGCGGCTATCAGTGTCGATGACGCTGCCAGCGCTTCGCTTCATTGCGCAGGAAATCCCAACGTCGTCGCTTTGGTGCGCAAGTCGGCGAAGCGGCCGCCCGCTGTCGGCGTTTGCGATGCGCCCTCCGCTGCTTTCGCCGTCTGCGATTTATCGACGGTGCCGATGCCCGTTCCGGTGGCTGGCGTGTTCGAGCATGCGAGGCCGAACGGCCCTTGCGCCACCGTGAGCGCCGGCGCGTCGGTGCGCGGCGCGTCGCTCAGGTCGAGCGCGTACGCCATGTTGAACGTGGTCGGATCGCTGCCGCGCGCGCCCAGCGGATCGAGCCCGAAGCGCCACGCGAGCAGTTGATGAATCGAGCTCGGATCGAACGGATAACGCGCCACATTGTTCGCGCGCACACGCGGCCCGAGCAGCATGCAGGGCACGCGAAAGCCGAGGCGGCCATCGTTGCCGAGTTTCTGTTCCGTCGACGACAGCGACCTGACCGGCGGCGCGACATGCTCGAAGAACCCGCCCCACTCGTCATAGACGACGATCATGAGCGTCGTGCTCCAGTTAGGGCCCGTGCGAAGCGCTTCGTAGATTTGCCCGAGCAGCGCCTGGCCATTGCGCACATCGGCATGCGGATGATCGTCGTTGGAGGTTCCGTTCGCCTCGCCGCCGAAACTCGGATCGACCATGCAGAACGACGGCAGATTGCCTCCGGCCCCATCGGAAAGGAAGTCCGCAAAGAGCTTCGAGCGGCCTACGTAGCGCGTTCCATAAAGCGCCGTGAACGGTACGTCGTGGAAGTAGTACTTCGACGAGACGTTCTTCGCGTCGAGCCGATCCCAGATCGTCGATAGCGACGATGTGTCTAGCGTGTCGCTCAGACGGTCCGTCTCGCCGCTATGCAGATAGACGCGGTTCGGAAACGTGTCGGCGAGAATGCCGCTCATGTAATAGTCGCAGACGGTGTACTGCGACACCGCCTGTCGATAGAAGTCGAGATCGCTGCCGGTGAAGTAACCGATCGGCAGCAGATCGCCGCGCGTCTTGTTCGTGTCGGGCGTGAGCAGGAAGCCGTTCATCGCGCCGTTCGCGAGATGCGTGCGGCCCGCGTCGTATTCGTGATCGGGGTCCGCGAACTGGCAGCTCTGAAAGCCGAAGGCCGCGTTGGCGGACAGCGAAAACGTCGGGTGCGCCTCGCCGAATGCATCGGTGAACTGTGTGCCGGCCTGCATGCCTTCGACGCCCGGCACCCAGCCGAGCATGTGATCGAAGGAGCGGTTCTCCATCGTCACGAGCACGATGTGATCGATGCCCGATGTCGCCGGCGCGGGCAACGCGGGACGCGGCAGGTTAGCGCGATCCGGCGGAATGTTGCCGATGGGGCTCGTCGGCGTGATGGTGCCGGAGTTGTCGTCGCTGCCACCGCCGCCGCACGCGGACAGCATGGCTGTGCCGGCGAGCGCGGCGAGCAGGCGGCGGCGTACCGCGTCGGGTTGGTTCGAGGGTTTCTGAGCCATGACGGCGCACCATGTGAGTGTTTTTATCGAACGCCGTTCGTTTGCAAACCCGGTTGCGCATCGGGACATCGAACGCGAACGGCTTGTGGGTGCCGGGGTTTAGCACATGGCGTTCCCGGCGCCCTCACTCACATGGCCGCGCCGTTATGGTTTTTCGACTACCGAGTGGCTCGCGCCGTTCGCGACGGGCGCGTCGAGCGAATAGGCATCGACGCCATCGACGCAGCCGAGGTTCACGCGCCAGTGGTCGGGATTCGAGCGCGTCTGATGGAATGTATAAATTCCACAGTGCTTGCAGAAGAAGTGCCTGGCGACTTGCGTGTTGAACTGATAGAGCGCGAGTTCGCTTTCGCCTGAAAGGATGCGCAGCTTGTCCCTCGTGAACGGCGGCGACATCACCGCGCCGCGCCGCCGGCAAAAGCTGCAGTTGCAGCGCACGGCCGGCTCGGGCGGCGTCTGAACTTCGAAGGTCACCGCGCCGCAATGGCACGCGCCTTTGAGGGTCGTCGGGGTCATCGTTGCTGTGTCTCCCTTACGGTTTTCGTTCAGGCCGCGTCCTCCACGTACTGCGCGAGTCCGCGTCCGAATGACCAGTCTTCGCGTCGATTCGGCGCGAGCACGATCAGCACGTCCTCGGGGCGCAAGCCGGGCGATGTCGCGAGCTTCGTGGCCAGCGTCTTGTAGAACGCCTTCTTGGTCGGCGTGTCGCGCCAGTCGCTCGCGGTGATGTGGATGAACACGAGGTCGTCGCTGCGTTCGACGCCGAGATATCCGGGATCGTAGATGAAGTCGTCGCGATCGTGTTCCTGAATCAACTGGAAGCGGTCGTCGGCGGGAACCTTGAACGCTTCGACGAGCGCTTCGTGGACGCTGTTCGAGATCGCGCGGATATGGTCGCGCGGCTTGCCTTTCACGAGTGAGATTCTGACGAGCGGCATGAGGGGTCTCCTTTCGGATCGAAAGCGATGAATAATGCATTCACTCTACGCCGCACTATGAATGCTGAAAATTCAATAGTTCTGCATCGACCGTTCGGGGAAACCGGATCATCGCGCCCGCAAGGCGTCGACGATGTTCATCCGCGAAGCCCGCATTGCCGGCAGGAAGCCGCCGACCAGTCCCATCACGAGCGAGAACCCGAGCGTCTTCGCGATGACCGAAGGCGTGAGAATGAATCGAAACGACAAATCCGCGAAGGTCTGGAAATTGGTCGTCGAGAACGAAGCGAACTGCATCAGCGCCGCGCAGCAGAGTCCCGCGACACCGCCGACGAATCCGAGCAGCAACGCTTCGAGCAGAAACGCGCCGAGCACATCGAAGCGCTTGAACCCGAGCGCCCGCAACGTGCCGATCTCCGCGACGCGATTCGCCACCGACGCGTACATCGTGATCATCGCGCCGATCATCGCGGCGATGGAAAAGATGACCGACAGCGTGAAGCCGAGAATATTGATGAACGTCGATAGCGCCTTCGACTGATCGCCGTAGAAAATCCGCTCGCGCTTCGCTTCGTCGGCGAGACGCGGGTCCACGTCGATATCGGCTCTGAAGCGATCGAACGCATCGCTGCGCGCGAGCCGCACGACCATCGAGGAAAAGCTCGTGCGCCGGAACGATTGCATCAACTGATCGACATCGCCCCAGATTTCCGAATCGAAGCCGCTGCCGCCCGCATCGAAATGACCGACGACGGTCCAGTCGCGCTGCGCGAAACGCAGGTGATCGCCGATGCGCGTGCCGCCGAATCCCTTCGCGATGCTGCTCCCGACGATAATCTCCGACGACCCGCGCCTGAACATGCGCCCCGCCGTGAGCTGCACTTGCGGACGCAGTTGCACGCCCATCGGCGAGACGCCGCGAATCACGACGTTCGCGGGCGTGTTCGTGCCGAGCTTGGTGAGCGAGATCAGCACGACGGTTTCCTTCGATGCGAGCGGCGCGCCCTCGCCATTCATCGCGACCGAGGGATGCATCTCCATCACGTTCGCCTGATTGCGGTCGATCGCGCTCTGTATCTCCGTCTCCGCGCCCTTGCGGATCACGACGACGTTGTCCGCTTCGCCGGTCGAGACGAGCGTCTTCTTGAGGCCCGCGTCGAGCATCAGCACGGTCGCGAACACGAACACGACGAGCGCGAGGCCGCCCGCGGTCAGCATCGTCGTGAGACGGCGCGCCCAGAGATTGCGTGCGACGTAGGAAACGGGAATGGCCATCGCGCGTCCTCAGCCGATCGCCCGCAGGCCTTCGACGATGCGCACGCGGCTCGCCTGCACCGCCGGCACGATCGCCGCCGCCATCGCCACCACGAACGCGCACGCGGCCTGCAACAGCATGGTTTCGTGCGACACCATGAAGACCGGGAACACGCCGCCCGTCGCGTGCTTGAAGACCTCGGCCATCGGCGGCGTCGCCAGAATGCCGATGCCGCCGCCGATCGCGCAGATCGCCATCGATTCGCCGAACACGAGCATCGAGAGAAAGCCGGGACCGAAGCCGAGCGCCTTCAGCGTCGCGTATTCAGTGGTGCGTTCGCGCGCGCTCATCGCCATGGCGTTCGCCATCACGGCCATGATGATGAGGATGACCACGTAGGACACGACGCGTATCGCCGCGATGATCTGATTGGACATCGCGACGAAGCCGAGCTGAAACGCCTGCTCCGTTTCGGTGAGCGTTTCGGCGAGCGAGTTCTTGAAGACGTTGTCGATATTGCGCGAGACGACGGCGGCGTCGTCCGGGTCCTTGATGCCGACCACATACACGCCGACCTGATCGACGGTGCGTTTGGTCGTCTTGCGGATCGTCTCGTTCAGATAGTCGTAGTGAAAGATCAGTTGCCGCGTGATGGTGGATTCATCGCGCCCTTCCATGATGCCGCGCACGACGAAGTCCCACGTGCCCGGATAGATCGTGCCCTTGAGCGGAATGACGTCGCCGACCTTGAAGCCGTATTGATCCGCGAGTTGCCGGCCGATGAGCGCGCCCTTGCGATCACGCTGATATTCGGCGCGTTGCTGGTCCGGCACGACGAACTCGGGATAGAGATCGAGATAATTGTCCGACACCGCGAACTGCGCGAAGAAGTTCTTCGGATCGCGATAGACGCCGCCGAACCAGTTCGAGCGCGCGACGAGCGTCACGCCATCGACGCCGCGGATGCGGTTCTCGTAGGCGAGCGGCAAGGGAAACACCAGCGAGATCGCATTGCGCGTGACGAGCCGCGCGTTCGACGCCGCCGCCGCGCCCGCATACCAGGCATCGACGACCGTATGCAGCAGGCCGTAGGCGAGCACCGCGATCGTGAGGCCGAGCACCGTCAGCGTGGTGCGCAGCTTGTGCCGCAGCGCGTTGCGCAGGATCAGCTTGAGCACGAACATGATGGTTCAGGGCCTGGTTCCATCGATCAGCTCGCCTTTCTCCAGATGCACGAGCGCCTTCGCCGCGCCCGCCGCGTGCGCATCGTGCGTCACCATGATGATGGTCTTGCCGAGCTTGTCGTTCAGGCGTTGCAGCATCGTGAGGACATCGGCGGCGGAGTTGCGGTCGAGGTCGCCGGTCGGCTCGTCGGCGACGATCAGCTTCGGGTCCGTGATCAGCGCCCGCGCAATCGCGACGCGCTGCTGCTGCCCGCCCGACAGCTCCGACGGATAGTGGCTCATGCGGTCCGCCATGTTGACCATGTCGAGCACCATCGCGACGCGCTCGCGCCGTTCGTGGCGCGTGAGGCGCGTCAGCATCAGCGGCAATTCGACATTCTCGAATGCGGACAGCACCGGCATCAGGTTATAGAACTGGAAGATGAAGCCGACATTCGCCGCGCGCCAGTTGGCGAGCGCGGCTTCGGGCAGGCGCGTGATATCGAGTCCGCCGACGAGCAGCTCGCCGCTGTCGGGCCGGTCGATGCCCGCGATCAGATTGAGCAGCGTGCTCTTGCCCGAACCCGACGGGCCCATCAGCGCGACGAAATTCCCTTCCGCGATGGATAGCGTGATGTCGGTCAGCACCGGCACAGTCTGCACGCCGCGCCGGTACGACTTGGCGACGTGGCTGATCTGAACGAGAGGCGTCGTGCTCACGCTATTTCTTCGCCAGCGTGACTTTCGCGCCGTCCTTGATCTTGTCGCCGGGCGCGAGCACGAGCACGTCGCCGGGCTTCACGCCCTGCACGGCCAGCAGATCGCCGATGCGTTCGCCCGTCGTCACGGGCACTTCGCGCGCGGTGTCGTGCTCGACGGCGTAGACCACCTTTTTGCCGTCGCGCGTGACGACCGCCGTTGGCTGTACCGCGACGACCGCCTTCTTCTCTTCGGGCGGCACGGGCTTCGACAGGAACGCGACCTTCGCGGACATCTCGGGCAGCACGCGCGCGTCGCGATCGACGAAACGCACTTTCACGAGCACGGTGGCCTTGGAGCGATCGACCGTCGGCACGATGCGCGACACGCGGCCCGCGAAGCGCACGTCGGGCAGCGCGTCGAGCTGGATCTCGCACGGCTGTTCGACGGCGATGCGCGAGATGTTCGACTCGGCGACATCGGCTTCGACTTCGAGCGTTTTCATGTCGGCGATGGTGACGACCGCGCCCTTGCTGTCCGACGCCGACGAGAACGGCGTGATGTTGTCGCCGACGTTCGCGTGTTTCTCCAGCACGACGCCGTCGAAGGGCGCGCGGATCACGGTCTGATCGACGGCCACTTGCGCGGCCTGCGCGTTGGCTTGCGCCGACGCGATCGCGGCTTCGTCGCTGTTGATGGACGCGTTGGCCTTGTCGAAGCGGGCGAGCGCGGCGTCGTACTGCGTCGCCGGAATCGCGCCTTGCGGGGCGAGAATCCTGTAGCGCCTGAGATCCACTTCCGCGTTCTTCAGCTCGGCGCGCTGAAGCTCCAGATTGGCTCGCGCGACCTTGACCTGCGCCTGCGCCTGCAAAAGCGACGCGGCCACGTCATTGCTTTCGAGCCGCGCGATGATCTGGCCTTCCTTCACCGGCGTGCCCTCCAGCACGCCGAGCCATTCGACGCGCCCCTGCCCCTTCGACGCCACCGCCGCCTTGCGCTGCGGCACGACATAGCCGGTAGCGTTCAGAAGCGTATAGCTCTGCGACGGATACACGGACGTGACAGTGGCGGTCTCGACGGCCTGCGGGCCAGCGAGACGAAACGCCACGGCGATGAGCGCAACGAGGATCGCCGCGATGACCACATAGCGAAGCCAGTTGCGCCGGCGCCGCGGCATCGCGGCGGACGGTCCCCGGTCGATTTTGAGTTTTTCTAGGTCGTGTTCAGCCAATTTATGGACGTGCGCCGCCGGATGGTCCGGCGGATCGGGATGCGGTGGAGGGATGCTCAGTATAGCGCCGACGCTTGCTGCGCTTACGAAGTCTTTACTTGACTATCGACACCCTCTCGCGCGACGACACATCGCGTCCTTATTGGCCGCCGAAGCGCTTTTCGACATCCACCGCTTTATCGAGCCCGACGAAGCGGTTGTACTCGTCGAACGGCGTCAGACGATCGGCGATGGCATCCGTCGAGCCTTCCCGCATGAACACCTCGAGCATGTCCTTCACCGCCTTGTGCATCGCGAGCATCGGCTCGATGGGGCTCAACGTGTAATCGAAGCCCATTTCGTAGGCCTCGTTCATCGACACATAAGGGCTCTTTCCGGTGCGTGCCTGATTGAAGAGAATCGGCTTGCCGAGCGGCTTCAAACGGCGCGTAAGTTCGCGCATATGCTCGATGCTTTCGGGCGCATCGGCATAGAGCCCGTCCGCGCCCGCTTGCGCATAGGCTTCGAGCCGCGCGATGGCGTCCTCGATACCCGTGACTGCGATCGCATCCGTGCGCGCCACGATAAAGAAATCCGGATCGCGCCGAGCTTCGATCATCGCGCGCAGTTTGAGCACCATCTCTTCCTTCGACACGAGCTGCTTGCCTGCATAGTGCCCGCACTTCTTCGGCAGCGCCTGATCTTCCAGATGCAGCACCGATGCGCCCGCTTCTTCCCAGAGACGCATCGTGCGCTGCACGTCGAGGATGCCGCCGTAGCCCGTGTCGGCATCCGCGAAGATCGGCACCGAGGTCACGCGGCATATGCGGCGAATATGCTCAAACATCTCCGTCTGCGACAGCACGCCGACATCGGGCTGTCCCGCGACGACACCCGACGCGACGAAGCCCGATACATAGATGGACTTCGCGCCCGCCTGCTCGGCGAGCATCGCGGTGATGGCGTCATGCGCGCCCATGCAAACGAATGGACCTTCCTTGAACAACTCGCGAAAGCGTGCGGAACGGGTCAAGATGAGTCTCCGGAAGTCAGGCAAGATAAGCCCAGCCGCGCGCCTTGCGATCGTCGGCGCGAAATTGCGCGATCTGTTCGCTCATGCGTCGCGTCTGGTCGATTTCATCCAGTCCTTCGAGCAGCGCCGCGCGTGGCGCTTCGTCGAACTCGAAGCGAATCGGATCGATTCCAGGTGCGCGTATTTCGAGCGCGCGCAAATCGACTTCGACATTCGCTCCATCGCGCGAAGCCGTCGCGATACGCTCGATAACTTCTGCATCGAGCCGCACTGCCAGCAAGCCGTTCTGCAGGCAGTTGCTATAGAAGATATCGCCGAACGATGGCGCGATCACGCAGCGAATGCCCGCTTCCTCCAGCGCCCATACGGCCATTTCGCGCGAGCTGCCGCAACCGAAGTTCTTTCCGCCGAGCATCGTGCACGCATGACGAAACGCCGGCTGATTCAACACGAAGTCTTCGCGCTCGCCGCTTTCCGGTCCATTGCCGCGATAGCGCAAGGTCTCCAGCAGACAAGGTCCGAGCTGACCGCGCTTCAGTTGCGAAATGCGTTCGATGCGAATGATGAGATCCGTATCGACGTTATCGCGCAGGAGCGGCGCGGCCGGACCGATGATCGTCGTAACGGCTTTCATCGCGATGCTCCCGTTTCCGGCGCGGCGATATGCCCTGCGATCGCGCTTGCCGCCGCGACAGCGGGACTCGCCAGATGCGTGCGCGCACCCGGTCCCTGCCTGCCGATGAAATTGCGATTCGACGTCGATACGCAACGCTCGCCACGCCCGACGACATCGCCATTCGCACCGACGCACATCGAGCAGCCCGGCTCGCGCCATTCGAAACCCGCCGCGCGAAAGATATCGTCGAGGCCTTCTTCATGCGCCTGACGTGCGACCGTGAGCGAACCCGGCACGACCCACGCCTTCACGTTGCCCGCCACATGACGACCATCGACGATACGCGCGGCCGTGCGCAAATCCTCGATGCGGCTGTTCGTGCACGAGCCGATGAACACGCGATCCACGGCGAGTTCATCGAGATGCTGTCCCGCACGGACGCCCATATAGTCGATCGCGTTCTGCGCGGCCTGTCGACGCGATTCGTCCGCGAGCGACGCCGGATCGGGAATCGTGTCGTCGAGCGCGATCACATGCTCGGGGCTCGTGCCCCACGTAACCTGCACGCGTATCGCGGAAGCATCGACGATCACTTCGCGATCGAAGTGCGCGCCCTCATCCGTCGCGAGCGCTTTCCAGTCCGCGAGCGCGGCATCGAACTGCGCGCCGCGCGGTGCATATGGTTTGTCTCGCAGATACGCGAAGGTCGTCTCGTCGGGCGCGATCAGCCCGAACTTGGCGCCCAGTTCGATGCTCAGGTTGCACAGCGTGAGGCGTCCTTCCATCGACAGGTCTTCGATCGCATCGCCTGCATATTCGACCGCATACCCGGTGCCGCCCGCCGCGCCGATCCTGCCGATCACATACAGGATCATGTCTTTCGCGCTCACGCCTTCGCGCACGCGGCCGTCGAAGCGCACGCGCATCGTCTTCGGCCGCTTCTGGCGAATGGTTTGCGTCGCAAGCACATGCACCACTTCCGTCGAACCGATGCCGAATGCGAGCGCGCCCATTGCGCCGTGCGTACAGGTGTGGCTGTCCGCGCACACGATCGACGTGCCCGGCAGCGACAGCCCGAGTTCCGGCCCGATCACATGCACGATGCCTTGCCGGCCATCGTTGCCGATATCGAAGATGGGAATCGCATGATGCGTCATTTGTGTGCGCATCGCGTCGACCATTTCGGTGCTCCAGTCGGCGTCGCCTGCACTTCGGCCCGGCATAGTCGAGATCACATGATCCAGCGTTGCGAACGTCAGTGCGGGACTGTCCACTTGCAGACCGCGCCGTTCGAGCACGCGAACCGCTTCGACGCCCGTAAGCTCGTGCATCAGATGTCGATCCACTTGCAGAAGATCGATGCCGCCGGCGAGATGCGCGATCGCGTGACTGTCCCACAGCTTGTCGAAGAGCGTTTTCATGATCAGTCGCTATGCGTGAGATGGCGCTGCCAGGCGAGGAACAGCATGTTGACGAGCGTCGCGAACACGAAGAGCATCAGCGCGAGCGCCATGATGGTGCTGGTTTCGTTGCGGTTCATCGCGATCATCAGCAAGCGTCCGATGCCGCTTTGAGAAGCGAACATCTCGCCGATCAGCGTGCCGAGCAGCGTCAACGAAAAGCCAATGCGCAAGCCTGAAACCACTTCCGGCACGCACGCGGGGAGCAGCACGTGACGCGCGAAATCGCCCGGGCTCATGCGATAAGTTCTGGCCGCGCGCGCGTAGATCGGAGGCATGTTGCGCACCGCGTTCATCGTGAAGAGCGTGATCGGCACGATGCCATGCATCACGCCGAAGACGATCTTCGCCCACAACCCGAGGCCGCACGCGAGCAGCACGACGGGATAGAGCGTGACCTTGGGGATCGAGTAGAAGCCCATCATCAGCGGTTCCATCACGTCGCCGGCCATGCGCCGCGCGCCGAGCAGCAAGCCGAGACATACGCCCGCGATAGCCGATATCGCGAACGCCGATGCGAACGCGAGCGAGGTCACATAAAGACTCGCCGGGAAATCCGCATCGCTCACGATATGCACCGCGCGCTGCACGGTATGCAGGGGCGTGGTCAGCACATCGGGCCCGAGCACTTCGCTCAGGATCTGCCATAGCGCGACGAGCACGACGATCAGCACGAGCGCATCGGTCCAGCGCTGCGCGTGCCGCGTTCTCGTGCCGTGCGTGATGACGACGGTGCTCATGCCGCCTCCCTTCTGATGCGCCGGTACAGACGCCTTTCGGCCTGGCGCAGCAAGCCGTTGATCGTCGTGACGAAGACCAGCATCAGGACCATGAGACCGTACATCGTCGGATTGTCGAATGCGTTGTATGCGAACGCGATCTGATAGCCGAAGCCCGATCCCGACAACACGAACTCGCCCGCGACGACCGCGATGAACGCATACACCACGGTCAGCTTGATGCCCGTGAAGACGAACGGCAGGCTCGCGGGCAACGTGATCAGGCGAATCTCGTCGAGCGTGCTGAGACGGCATACGCGCGCGGTGCGCAGCAGTACGCGCGGCACACGTTCGAGGCCGTTGAGCGTGTTCACGGCCATCGCGACGACCGCGAACAGAAAGCCGATGCCGATGAGCGGCCATCGATTCAGCCCGAAGATCACGATGAGAATCGGATACAGCACGAACACGGGCACCGCATAGTACGAAAGCAGCAAGGGATCGAGCACACGGCGCAGTCGCGGCAAACGGTAGAGCAGCACGCCGCCGACGAATCCGACTATCACGGCCAGCGCCACTGCGGCCAGCGCGCTGCCGAGTGTCTGCACGATATCGACCGTGAATTGCCCGGACGTCAGAATGTCCCACGCGCTCACCGCCATGCGTGAAGACGGAATGAACGATACGGGGTTGATCCACGCAAGCCGCGTGGCGATTTCCAATAGCGCGATCAGCCCGACGACGAGTCCGATGCGCCAGCGCGCCGCCTCGTTCACGGCTGGCTCCCGAGCGCTTTCAACGCTTCGTCGCGCAGCAGACCCCACACTTGCGCCGTGAGTTCGCCGAAGCGCGCATCGAGTGCGATCTTGCTGTCGCGCAGACGCGGCCAGCCTGTTTCGATCGTCGCGATGAAACGGCCCGGACACGCCGACATCACGCCGATGCGATCCGACAGCAGCACGGCTTCATCGATCGAATGCGTGATGAGCATCACGGTCGCGCCGGTATCGCGCCAGAGCTTCAGCGTTTCATCGCCCATCAGGAGACGCGTTTGCTGATCGAGCGCGCCGAAGGGTTCGTCGAGCAGCATGAGACGCGGACGCACGACCATCGCGCGCGCAATGCAGACACGCTGACGCATGCCGCCCGAAAGCTGCGCCGGATACGCGCGTGCAAAGGACTTCAGGCCCATGAACGACAACGCGTGATCCACTCGCTCGCGCACTTCGTTTTCCGCCACGCCGGCGCGGCGCGCGGCGAACGCGGCATTGTCGAACACGTTGAGCCACGGAAAGCTCGCGTCTTCCTGAAACACGACCGCGACGCCGTCTGGCACTTCGCGTCCCACCGGTTGCCCTTCGAACTCGACCGTGCCGCCGCTCGCCGGATTCAGACCCGCGAGCACGTCCAGCAAGGTGGACTTGCCGCATCCCGAAGGGCCCACGACCGAAAAGAATTCGCCCGCGCGCAATTCGAGACTCACGGGCCCGAGCGCATGAAACGGCGGCTTGCCCGCGATGCCGGGATAGATGCGCGTGACATCGGTGAGTCGCGCCTGCACGCGCTCCGTATCCTGCGCGGCGGGATCGCGCGATACGACCGATATCTTCGTGCGACGTGACAACACGCTCATCGCGGCCTCACTTCTTCGTTTGCAGATCGGCGGGAAGCAGCGATTCGTCGACGATCTTCGACCAGTCGAACGGACCTTCCGGAATCGCCTTCACCAGTATCAATCCCTTCAGCACTTCGTCCATGCCCTTGCGATCGAAGCTGCCTTCGCTCCAGTACTTCGGATCGGACTCCAGCACGTTGTTCAGCGCGGAAGCCGCCACCGCCGGATCCATCTTGTACTGCTTCGCCAGAATCTGCGCGGACTCGTCGCGATGCGCGGCCATGTATTGCACAGCCTTGCGGCGCGCCTTGATGATCCCCTTGATCACTTCGGGATGCGTCTTCAGGTAATCGGTTCGCACGATGCCGACCGTCTGCGTTTCATTGGGCACGATATCGGTCGAACGAAACGCGATGCGCAACTGATCCTTCTTCGCGCTGTACGAAGGCTCCGTCATGTAAGCGACATCGACCGCGCCCTGCTGCAATGACGTGAGCATGCCGCTCGAACTGCCGACGGGCTTGCGCTGCACTTGCCCCGTCAATCCTGCACGATCGAGCGCGATCGTGACGATGGTATCGGTCGTCGATTTCGGACTGCTATAGCCGATCGTCTTGCCTTTCATCTGCTGGATGCCGGTGATCGTGCCGTCCTTCTTTTCGACCCAGACGAGATCGGCGAGGCTTTGCACGCCGCCATGCACGATGGTCAGATCGACGCCCTGCTTCACCGCGGAGATCGCCGCGGGCAATGCGACTTCGCCATAAGGAATCTCGGAGGCCATCGCGTTGCGCACCGTGGTGCCGCCGCCTTCCGACGTGATGAAGCCCGACACGTCCACGCCTTCTTCCTTGAAGAAGCCCTTCTCCATCGCGACCGCGAAGGGCACGCCGTACATGCCGTCGCCCCAGTGCGTGACGGTGAGCGGCGCGGCGCGCACGCTGGCGCCGCAAACGCAGGCGGCGGCGAAAGACATGAGACAGGCACCGCGCGCGAAGCTCCCGATTTTTTCAAGCGCAAACATGTAGGGTCTCCATCCATGATCGGCGGTCTCGCAGCGTGCTCGGCGCATGCGGCCGCACTGTGGTTTTACGGACCTGCTCTGGACGTGCTGCTTGCCAAATAACCGTGCAAGTTAATGTATGCATTAAACGCGCGAAAGTCCAGACTCGCCGAGGGCGTACATACCCTCGTCGCATCGGGCGCAACTCTTGTATCAGGCTTGCTGGATGCCGTATTGCTGCAGCACGTTGGTCTGGTCGCGCCAGCCGCGCTCGCGGTGAGCGCGATACAGCTCGCTCGCTTTCGCTGCATCGCCGCAACGCATCGCGTCGATGATGTCGTAATGCTCTTGTATCGACTTCGACGGCTGGGGATGCGCCTTCACCATCTGCGTGAAGCGGCGCACGCGATGCACCTGATCGCGGCAATTCATGACGATGCCGTGAAGCCGCGCATTGCCGCTCAACGCGATGAGCGTCTCGTGAAAGACCTCGTCCGCCGCCGCCCACGCAAGCATGTCGCCGCGTTCGAGTGCGGCGGTCATGGCCTCGCATGAGTGAACGAGCGGCGCGAGCTCTATGTCCTTTCTCGACGCGACGAGCGCCGCCGCCGTCGATTCCAGGCTGATCAGCACCTGATAGATGTGTTTGATATCGGAGATGGACGTCGGCACGATGCGAATGCCGTGACGCGGCACGATCTGCACGAGGCCTTCGCCTTGCAGACGCAGCGCTGCCTCGCGAATCGGCGTGCGGCTGAAGCCGAGCATCAACCCCAGTTCCTGTTCCAGCAGATACGAACCGGGCGTCAGTTCGCTTTCGATGATCCGCCGGCGCAGTTCGCGATAAGCAAGCTCGGTCGTGTTGCGTCTCGCGGGTCTCGCGCTCTCGATGGATTTGTCGTTCAATGAAGCGGCCATGCCTGAGCTCCCCGATCAATCTCCGTCTTGCGCCGATGGTAACACCGCGTCAAACGCTGGTGAGATGCGCGACGAGCTTGCGGCATGCCTCGGGCAACGCATCGAGCGAACGCACGCCGATCAGCAATTCGCGCGCGGCCCATGCGTCCGTCAATGCGACGACGGCGAGCGCGTGTTGCTTCGCCACTGCTTCGGGCATCACGCCGAGACCCAATCCCGCTTCGATCATCAGACATTGCGCGTCATAGCTCGACACCTGAATGCGCACGCGCACCGGGCGTCCGAGTTCGTTCGCCGCGCGCGTGAGGCACTGACTGATCGCGGTATCGGCCGGCAATGCGACGAACTCTTCATCGAGCGAATCGGTGAACGCAATCGAGCGTGCCTGCGCCAAAGCATGCCCCGGCGGTGTCGCGAGCACGAGGTTGTCGGTGCGATACGGAATCGCGTGAATCGCATGACCGTGAGGGACGGACGTGAACACGCCGATATCCGCCGCATTGTCCGCGACTGCGCGCACCACTTGCGCGCTCGGCTTTTCATCGAGCACGATGCGCACGTTCGGATGGCGCGCCGCGAACGATTGAATGTCGCGTGGCAGAAACTGGACGATCGACGATATGTTCGCGGCAATGCGCACGATGCCGCTCGTGCCGCTCGCGAAGTCGCGCATCTGAATGGCGATGTCGTCGAATTGATGCAATGCACGATGCGCGAGCGCCGCAAGCCGTTCGCCCGCTTCGGTCGGCTCGACGCCTTTATTCGTGCGGCGCAATAACGGCACGCCGAACATGGCCTCGATCTCGCTGATGCGTCTGCTCACCGCCGCGGCCGCGATATGTTCGCGCTGAGCGGCTGCGGCGATCGTGCCAGCATCGACGACGGCGAGGAACAGTCTCAGCGAAAGCGGATCGATCGGCGGCATGGAAGGCGGCTTCTCTCGTAAGACACGTCCGCAGTGTACTTAAAGAACGCTTGCCATCGCAGACGGCGATGACGGCATGACGAAGCATAGCTTTGCCACATAACCCGGCGCGCGGAAAATGCCTTGAATCAGGCACTCGCGAGGGGAACCGTCATGCAGGAAGCCGCCGCCGCAACCCGAATCCGCGTGTTCTGGCAACCGGGATGTTCGTCGTGCCTGCGCACGAAGGAATTCCTTGCACGCCAGGGCATCGAGTTTGAATCAATCGACGTGCACAACGATCCCGAGGGCCGCGCCGCGCTCGCGGCGCTCGGCGCGCGCAGCGTGCCCGTGGTCGCGTTGGGATCGAAATACACGCTATGCCAGTCGATCAACGATGTGATCCGCTTCCTCGATCTCAAGACCACGCCGACGCCGCCCTTGCCGCCCGCCGAGCTCGTCGCCAAACTCGCGCATGTGCTCGAATCCAATGCGCGCTACACGCGTCAATTCGGCGCCGATTATTTTCGCAAGCCTTTTCGCAATCGCAATCGCACGCCCGCCGGTCTGACGTTCCATGTGTTTCGCGTGGCCGAAATGGGCGTTCAGGCGGCGCATCAGATCGAGTTGCGCTTCGAAGGCTTCGACGATCAGCCGCCGGATGAATGGCAGGCGGAAGATATCGCGCGCTGGGGCGAAAGCGTGCGGGAGAAGCTTCTCGACTGGTGGGCGAATGAATCCGACCGCACGCTCTCGTATGACGTGCCGACCTACTACGGCCGCCGCTCGATGCACGAAGTGCTCGAACGCACCGCATGGCATAGCGCGCAACACACGCGGCAAGTCATGCTGATGCTGGAGAGCGACGGCGTGACGATCGATCGTCCCTTGACGGCGGACGACCTCGGGGGCTTGCCGCTGCCGGAAGAAGTCTGGGACAAGTGATCGATCCTCTGTCGGTCGCACGGCAGGCGCGCAAGTCCGTTCAAGCCGCCCTTCATCGGGGCGGCTTCTTTTTAACGTGCGCTAACGTATACGTTGAGCAATACGCCGAATTTCTTTTCATATAATGAAGGCATTCCATCCGCCTGCGTCTGGCCCGGCGGATATATCGTCCGTGCATCGACGGCAACGTTTTCGGAATGCCCATCATGGCTCCAGCCCCGACCGCCGAAGCGATTACCAGAACGCGCGAGAAATCGACCGACACGGTTTATCAGGCGCTGCGCGAAAAGATCCTCAGCAACGAACTGCGCCCCGGCACGCAGATGCTCGAACAGGAACTCGTACAGTTGTTCGGCGTGAGCCGTACGCCGGTGCGTGAAGCGCTCATTCGTCTACAGAACGAACATCTCGTGCAGATCGTTCCGCGCCACGGCGTGCGCGTGCGCAATGTGTCGATGACGGATATCGAAGAAGTCTTTCAGGTGCAGACGAGTCTCGAAGCGACAGCGGCTTCGACCGTCGCCGCGCGCAAACCGGGCGCGCGAGAACTGAAAGCGCTGGAGAAAGCGTGCACGGAAATGGAGCGCGCCTTCGCGAAGAACGATCGCGAAGCATGGTCGGCGGCGCGTGAAGCGTTCTACGCGCGGCTCGTCGAAATGAGCGATAACCCGCGACTCACGCAGATCGTCGGCGAGTGCTCGGATCAGGTGCGCCGCGTGCGCGAACTGACGCTACGGCTGATCGATCCCGACGAATCGCAAGCGCGCGATCTGCACGCGATCATTGACGCGCTGCGGCAGGGCGATGTGTCGGCGGCGCAAGCGCTTTGTCGCGAGAATCGCGCGCGCAATCTCCAGATGCAAATCGAAGCGCTGCAACGCTTCCGGATTCTGGACGTCTGATCACGAAGCGTGCAAGGCCGTATCGCGCAAGGCGATCACCGGCGCCTTCCGCGCGACGCCTGTAGTTGCGATCAACACCTCTCGATTCGTATGCCGGCACACCACATTGCGCACGTGGTTCACGCTCCAGTTCAAGAGGCCGGGCTTTCTTGCGCCGAGCACGATGAGGTCCGCATCGAGGCGCTCGGCTTCATCGGCGATCACGCGCCCGATGCGGCGGCCGTCTTCGGGCAGCGTGCGCGTTTGCCAGTCCGCTTCGATGCCCGCGCGCGCAAGCATCTTTTCGCTATTGCGGCGAATCACGAGCGCGAGCTGATTGACGAGCGCGGGCATGTCGCAAAGACATTCCATCTGCCAGCCCGCCCAAGACGGAACCGATTCGATCACATGCAGCACGGTCAGACGCGCGTTGTTTTCACGCGAGCGTGCAATGGCGGCCGACAAGGCGGCTTCGCTGAAGCTCGGTCCCACGGCGACGAGAATATGCTGGTTCATGGCGCAACCCTCCGATCATTGGACAGCGCCGTTTGCGGCGGCTGTCGTTTATTCATGACGTCATGATCGGCGCCGACAATTAGCGCAAACTGAGCGCGCGCTTCGGAAGGCGTTACGATGCGATAAATCAAACTGATGGCATCCATTTACCTTTCATCATGGACAATCGCGAACTGCTCAACCTCGCGTACCTGCGCGCGTTCCGTCTCGTCGCGCAGACGGGCAGCGCCACGCGCGCCGCCGCTGCACTATTTCGCGCGCAATCGGCGGTTACGCGTTCGTTGCAGGAGCTCGAAGCGGCCGTCGGCGAGACCTTGCTGGAGCGCCGTCCGTCGGGCATGCTGCCTACCCCTGCCGGGCGCGCCGTGCTGTTGCGCTGCCAGCGCATCTTCGCGGAACTGGAAGAGCTGGCGCAATGGTGCGCGACGCGACAGTCGCGCCGCCGAACCGCGTCGGACGGCACGCTTCCCGCCTTTCTGCTTAACACGCGGCGGCTGCAATTGTTCTCCGCGCTCGCGCGCCATCGTCATATGCCGAGCGCGGCGCAGACCCTGGGCCTCAGTCAGCCGGCCGTCAGCAGCGCGATCCGCATCATGGAGACGGGCGCGGGGATGCAACTGTTCTATCGCAGCCCGCGCGGACTGCTGCTCACGAGCGAAGGCGAAACGTTCGTCCTGCACGTGCGCCGCGCGTTGAACGAATTGCGCCATATCCCCGATGATCTCGCGGCATTGCGCGGCACGATTCAGGGCTATGTCACGGTCGGCGCGCTGCCGCTCGGCAGAACGCTGATCTTGCCGGGCGCCATCGCGCGCGTCGCCGCGCAATATCCGGGCGTGCGCATCGTGACCGACGAAAGCGCCTACGAAACACTCGTCGCGGGACTGCGCTCGGGCGATATCGATTTCGTGCTCGGCGCATTGCGCCAGAACGATGCGTCGAGCGGTCTCGTCAATGAGCGCATGATGTCGGAAGACATTGTCGTACTCGCGCGTCGCGGGCATCCGCTCGCGAGTGAGAGCGGATTGACGCTCAAGGATCTGATCGCCGCGCAATGGATCCTGCCGCGCAGTCAGGCGCCCGCGCGCGGGATGTTCGAAGCGCAGTTCAAGCGAGGGAAGCTGAAGCCGCCGATGCCGACCGTCGAGACCGCCGACCTCGCGGTCATTCGCGGCCTTTTGATGCATACGGATATGCTCGCCGCCGTATCCGCTCAGCAGTTGCACTACGAATGCGAATTGGGGCAACTCGTGGTGATGGACATTCCTCTGCACAACACGCGGCGCGAAATCGGACTCACGATGCGCGCGGGCGGCACGCCATCGCCGGCGGCACGCGCGTTGATCGATGCGATCCGCCTGACCGTCGATCAGCTCGGGCATGAACTGCGCCGCGAATCGCCCCGCATCGTCAGGACCGTCGGCTGATAGCCGGGCTATCTAAATCGTTTATCGCGATAACATTTTATGGTGCCGTTAGCGCGATCACTGCAACGAACAGGGAGAAGCAATGAACGAGCAGCAATGGATTGCGATGGACGAGTACCTGTGCGACCGGACGCAAACGCCGGACGAAGCGCTCGACGCGGCGCTCAAGTCCAGCGTCGAAGCGGGACTACCCGCGATCAACGTCGCGCCGAATCAGGGCAAGCTGCTGCAAATGCTCGCCCGTCTGCGCGGCGCGCGCCGCATTCTCGAACTCGGCACGCTCGGCGGATATAGCACGATCTGGCTCGCGCGTGCCTTGCCCGCCGATGGCACGTTGCTCACGCTCGAAGCCGTCGAGCATCATGCGGACGTCGCGCGAAAGAATATCGAACGCGCGGGTTTGTCGGGCGTGGTGTCGATCTTCGTGGGCGATGCCGCCGATACTCTGGAAGGCTTCGTGCGCGATGGCATCCCGCCTTTCGATTTCATCTTTCTCGATGCCGACAAACAGAGCTATCCCACGTATCTGCAACTCGTGTTGCGTCTGAGCCGCCCGGGCACCGTGATCGTCGCGGACAACGTGATTCGTCAGGGTCGCGTCGCGGATGCGGGCAGCAGCGACCCCGACGTGATCGGCGTGCGCGCATTCCTGGATATGCTCGCCGCGGATGCGCACGTCTCCTCTACCGCAATTCAGACGGTCGGCAGCAAGGGATGGGACGGATTCTCGCTTTCGATCGTGTCGTGATCGGCGGCTTCGGCAATCCGCTGGCAAATATTCCAGGCAACCGATGGAATAAAACGCTCGTTTAGAAGGTTAGCGCATCGAGAGCCCAAAAAAATCGATGCGCCAACATGGACGAGCCGATTACCGAACCAGACATTCAAGCCTTCGCGAACGGCGTGCTGTCGTCCGCGAGGGCGGCGCGCGTCGGCCGATATCTCGGCGCGCGGCCGGAGAATCGGCGCTTGCAACGTGCCATCGATCGCGCCGCATCGCACGATGCCACGCGCACGAGAAGCGTCGTGCGCCACGCATTCGTCGCCTTGTGCATCGCTATGGCCGTCGCCGGCTGGTGCGCTGCAACGCACGTCTCTGCGGATATGCTCGATGCCGTCGCCGTGATGGCCTTGATGGAGACTTCGAACCAGCGCGGCACGAATGTGCGTCCGCTCGTGTCGCACGATCCGCACTTCATAGAACTTACGCCTGTCGGCCTCGAACTGATCGCGACCCGGACGCGGCGCGGCGGCAAGTTCGCGCATATCGACGAATACGATTATCGCAACGTGGAAGGCGAGAGCGTCGTTCTTCTGATCGCGTCCGCGCCATTCACGAGCGATGCGCCGCACTGGAGCGCGCGGCGCGTCGGCGAAATCCGCCTGCTGACATGGGTTATCGGCGGCACGCGCTATGTGCTCGCGGGACAAGCGGGCACGCGCGGTGTCATGCGCGCCGCCGACGCCTTGACGCTCGCGACGCGAGAGGCGGAATAAATGGATATCCGCGACGACTTGACGGAACACCTCCCGAGACTGCGCCGCTATGCGCGCGCGTTGCTGAACAATCGGGAGCTCGCGGACGATCTCGTGCAGGATACGATCGAGCGCGCCTTGTCGCGCGCGCAAGGATTCGAAGCGGGCACCGATCTGCGCGCATGGCTTTTCACGATCATGCACAACGTATTCGTGAATCAGGTAAGCAAGGCGTCGGCGCGTGCGATTCACGTATCCGTCGACGATGAAGACTTGAGCGAGCGCGAGTTCTCGACACCGGGCGGCCAGATCCGCTCGCTCGAAGTGCGCGATCTCGACTACGCCTTGCAGCGTCTGCCCGCCGAACAACGTGAAGTCGTTCTCCTCGTCGGGCTGGAAGAAATGAGCTATGCGGAGGTGGCGGTCGCGCTCGATATTCCCATCGGCACCGTGATGTCGCGCCTGTCGCGCGGACGCGAACGCCTGCGCGCGTTGATGGCCGGCACGCAACCCAGTGCGAAGTTGAAGGTGGTGCGATGAACGACCAACAGACTCCGATCAGCGAAGAAGATCTGCACGCTTACGTCGATGGTGCGCTTTCGGCCGCACGCCGCGAACAGGTCGAGCGCGCCATCGAACTGAATCCCGCTCTGGCCGCGCGCGTGAGCGATTACTTCTCGCTCAATAACATGTTCCATGAGCGCTACGATCGCGTGCTCAACGAACCCATCCCCGCGCGTTTGCGCACGCTGAAGAAAGCGCGCTGGCTCGGCGCGGCGAACTGGCCGCGATTCGCGGGTATGGCGGCGGCGCTCGTCGCAGGCATCGGCATTGGCATCGGCACGAACATGGGCCGCGATGCGCTGTCGCTGCCGGGCACGAGCGCATCGAGTGCATCGAATACGCGCGACGTGAGCGCCGAAGGCATGGAAGCGATGGCGCGTCAGGCCGCGCTCGCACATGTCGTGTACATGCCCGCCGTCGATCGTCCCGACGATATCGGCAAGGACCGCGAGCAGGACTTCGTTCAGTACCTGTCGAACAAACTCGGCACCGACGTGCATCCGCCGCTGCTCACGAAAAGCGGCTTCGAACTGATGGGCGGACGCATTCTGCCCGGCGACAACGGCCCGACCGCGCAATTCATGTATCGCGACGCCAAAGGCGAACGTGTGACGCTCTGCATCGCGCGTCGCAAGACAAGCACGAACACCACTGCGTTCAAGCTGTATCGGGACGGGCCCGTGAACGTGTTCTACTGGATCGATGGCGATTTCGGTTACGCGGTATCGGGCGGCATCGATCGCAAGGTGATGCTCGAACTCGCCCACGATGTGTACGCGCAACTGACGCCATCGACGCCCGGTTGATCGCTTACTCGGAAGGGATCTCTTGCCTGCTCAGACCGGGCCATCTGCCGCGCATCGCAGCCATGCCCGTTTGCGATGACGCAGGCGGCAGTTTTCTGCATTCGACATGCATGCCGCGCGCAGACGCAGCCGTCACGAACTTGTCGATTTCCTCGCGCACGTCGGGATCGACATAGTCCGCGCGCGATGCATCGAAGATCACGGTCGCGCCATCGGGAATGGTGCGCAGATGATGCTTCAGCGTGACCTTGCCGAGAAACGAAACGTCCTTGCGGAACGACACCAGGTAATGATCGTCGTGCTGCGTCATCGTGATCGGGCGCTTGAGGTTCGCGCGGATCGCGAGCAGGAGACTGCACCCGATGCCGAGCAGAATGCCCATCAGCAGGTCCGTCAGCAGCACGCCGGCAATCGTCACGATGAACGGCGCAAAGCGTTCGATGCCCTGCTTCGCGACGGCCGCGAACAACGAAGGCTTGGCGAGCTTCAGGCCTGTGAAGATCAGGATCGCCGCGAGACAGGCAAGCGGAATCAGGTTGATCACGCTCGTCAACGCGAACACGCTCACGAGCAAAAGCGCGCCATGCACGAACGACGACCAGCGCGTCTGCGCGCCCGCATGCACGTTCGCCGAACTGCGCACGATGACCGACGTGATCGGCAACGCGCCGATCGCACCGGCCATCATGTTGCCGATGCCTTGCGCTTTCAGCTCACGATCGGGATGCGCCGTGCGCTTCTTCGGATCGAGTTGCTCGACGGCTTCGAGACTCAGCAACGTTTCGAGACTCGCAACGATGGCGAGCGTGAAGGCGAGCCGCCATACATCGGGATTCACGAACTGCGAGAAGTTCGGCAACGCGAGCGCATGGGTGAACGCGGCGAACGATTCGAGCGACGGCAACGCGACGCGATGTTGCGCGGGCGGTGCGAAACCCGGCGCGAACAGGTCGAGCAACATCGTCGCGCCGATGCCGAACGCGACCACCGCGAGCGGCGCGGGCACTGCGCGCACGAGCGCGAAGCGGCGCATCGCGCGCGTTTCCCAGCTTGCGAGCATCGCGAGCGATACGACGGCGACGATGCACGCCGCCGCGGAGACAGGACCGAAAGGCGTACCGAGCATGCCGGGCCCGCTCGCGGACGGCGCGCCTTCATTGGCGAAGCCCGCGGCGAGCGGAAGCTGCTTGATGACGAGCAGCAGGCCGATCGCGGCGAGCATCCCCTTGATGACCGACGAAGGCACATAGGCCGCGAAGCGCCCCGCCTTCAACATGCCGAAGCCGAACTGGATCGCGCCCGAGAGCAGCACGGCGAGCAGGAACGCGGAGAAGCTGCCGAGCCCGGCGATGCCATCGACGACGATCACGATCAGGCCCGCAGCCGGACCGCTCACGCTCAGTTGCGAGCCGCTCAGCAATGCCACGACGAGTCCGCCGATGATGCCCGACAGCAGCCCGGCGAAAGGCTCGACGCCGGATGCATTGGCAATGCCGAGGCATAGCGGCATCGCGACCAGAAACACGACAGTGCCCGCGAACATGTCGCGCGGGAAAGTGGCGATACGGTTACCAGAGTTCATGATTTTTCTTGGAACGAGTTGGGGCCTGCGAACGTCGCGAAAGCGACATCGCATCGTCAGGCGATCGATTGGAAAAGAGCGGGCTTAGGCGGCCCGCAGCGATGTGGCCTGCGCGTGCGCAGTGGCCCGCGTTTCGCCTTCGTCCGCATAGCCGGACGCGAGGACGTTGATGAGGCCGTCGTGAAGGCCGAAGATCCAGCCGTGAACGAGCGGTGGCTCGTCTCGCTCGAAAACGATTGCGTGCTGCCGCAAGAGACGCACTTGTTCGAGCACGTTCAGCTCGGCGAGGCGGTTCGCGCGCGCATCGAGTTCATCGAATGCATCGAGCTCGTGCCGATGCCGCTCCCCCAATGCGCACAGCGGCGCGATCCGGCGATTCACGTGCGGCAAGTCGCTCGACTGCGGCAGGAGCGAGGCGCGCACGCCGCCGCATCCGTAATGCCCGCATACGATCACGTGATCGACTTTCAGCACGCGCACCGCGTATTCCAGCACGCTCATCGTGTTGTCATCCGAGGCAGAGAACAGGTTCGCGATGTTGCGATGAACGAACAGATCGCCAGGATTGGCGTTCGTCACCGTCTCGGCCGGCACGCGGCTATCCGCGCAGCCGATCCACAATACCTTCGGGCTTTGGCCCTGCGCGAGACGGGGGAAGAATTGCGCATCGGCGTGCGCGGTCTCGTGTGCCCAGGCAATGTTTTCCAACAACATTCGTTTCGGTCGATTCATGCATTTCTCTCCAGAACGGGCGCGTCTTTGGTGCATGACGCAAAGAATCGAAAAGGGCCGCATCTACGTTGCAGTGCAGCGAGTTCCTTACGAATAACTTTCGCAGAAAAAGTTCAGCGGCGTCCAGAGAAAAAAATATGACGATATGAATCCCGCGTTTTGTTCAGCGCTTCGGCGCGCGACGTCTGATAACCTTGAGCGCTTCAGATTCAGCTTTCGCGAACACATGACCGATTCAGCAGCAAGCATCGACACGACACGTTTCATCGAATGCAACGGCGGCGCTTATCCAGTATGGATCGAGCATCAATGGTTGAATCCGGAACGCGTCGATGCGCCCATCGCGTTGTTCCTGCATGAAGGGCTGGGCTCGATCGCGCTATGGAAAGGCTGGCCGCAGCAGCTTTGCGATCGCCTGAATTGCCGGGGTCTCGTGTATTCCAGGCCCGGTTACGGGCGCTCCACTCCACGTCGATCCGGCGAACAATGGCCGGTCGAGTTTCTGCATCGGCAGGCGCAAGAGGTGTTGCCCGCATTCCTCGATGCACTCGGCGTCGGCATTGAAGAACGCTCGCGCATGTGGCTCATCGGGCATAGCGATGGCGGCACGATCGCCCTTCTTTACGCAAGCGCGTTTCCCGAAGCGCTCGCCGGTCTCGCCGTCATGGCGCCGCATTTGTTCGTGGAACCGATGACGGTCGAAGGCATCGAAAAAGCGCGCAGCACGTATGAAACGACATCGTTCAGAGACAAGCTTCAGGCTTATCACGACGATGTCGATTCAGCCTTCTACGGATGGAACGATGCGTGGCTTAATCCCGCGTTTCTGCAGTGGGATATCACGGAAGAGTTATCGTCGATCAGGCGGCCGTTGCTCGCCATTCAAGGTTATGACGACGAATATGCGTCGATGCTGCAAATCGATAAGATCAAGACGGCTGTCGATCACGCGCAACTCGTCAAGCTGACGCAGTGCCGGCATTCACCGCATCGCGATGCGACCGATGAAGTGAACGATGCGATCGCCGCTTTCGTGCGCGCGCATCGAGGTTGAAGCAGCATCGGCCGCGCGAGTCAACCCGCGTCCTGCGCCTTCGCCGACGCCTCCTGCGCCCGCCTCAACCGCTCGCGGCTATTCGACAAATGCATGCGCATCGCCGCGCGCGCCGCTTCGGGATCGCGACGCTCGATCGCATCGTAAATATCTTCGTGCTCGCGATTCACGCGATCGAGATACCCGGCGGGATCGTTGTGTGCCAGCGCCGCCGAATTCACGCGCGTGCGCGGGATAATGGTGTTGCCAAGCTGGCTCAGGATGCTGTGGAAGTAGCGGTTGCCCGTGGCCTTCGCGAGTTCGAGATGAAACGCGACGTCCGCGGCGACGGCGTTGCCCTCGCCCGCTTCGATGAGCCGCTCGAAGTCGTCGAGCGCGCGACGCATCTGCGCGAGATTTTCATCCGTGCGGCGCATGGCGGCGAGACCCGCCGCCTCCGCTTCGAGGCTGATGCGCAATTCGAGAATCGCCATCACATCGCGCACGGTGAGATCGCCCGCGGCCTCGATCTGAAAACGGTCCTGATCGCTCGCTTCAAGCACGAAGGTGCCGATGCCGTGCCGCGTCTGCACGAGCCGCCCCGCCTGAAGCCGCGAGATGGACTCGCGCACGACCGTGCGGCTCACGCCGAGCTGCGCCATGATTTCCGATTCAGTCGGCAGCTTGTCGCCGGGTTGAAGCGCGCCGCTCCGAATCCGTTCCGACAACTCGGCGACGACTTCCTCGGTGAGGTTGCGGGAGCGGCGAAGCGCGCCGGACGCGAGGGCTTGGGACATTGAAAGACCGGTCTTTGTGTGCTCGATGGGTCATTATAGGGCGCGCGCCACAGCTTGTACGATGACTATTGACTCGCGCTGCATCGCTGCGAGAAGCACTAGACGCAGGACTCGCTTTAATGGGAAGCGAATGCCGATTCGCACGGCGCGCATTCGACGCCGCGCCGGCCATGATGGAAAACCCCATCAAAATCATGCGATTAGGGCCAAAACAAAGCGTTGATAAACCGTCTGTTGCGGCGTAAAGTTCAAGTACCGCATGAAGTGAAATCGCGCCAGCTCGGCGGCATCAGCCGCGCGCCGGCGGCGCGATCGTTTTGAAACAAGGCTCGCGAATCCATGCCGCATCCGTTGGATTCGCCATCATCTCGCGCAGTCGCGAGCCTGATACAGCGGATCACCGGCTCGTCGCCGCGCGTGTCTATGCGTTACACCACGCGCCTTGCGTCTCTCGCGCGTCTCGCTCATCGATCAGGCGAAAGCCGGTGCACATCCGTATTCACAATCGCAGATTTCGCGGCGATACTGATGCGCGGCATCGAGGTTGGCAGGCAAGGAGACGAGCAAATGATGCGTGAAGTAATCGGAGCGTTCCACGGCTCCCGTAAGCTGGATGAAGCACTTGAAGACTTGCGCGCGGAAGGCATCGCGGCCGATCGCGTGCGCGTGGCGAGCATGAGCGGTTTCGCCGATTTCCACGCTTCGCAGATACAGAGCAACAACGCGCAGACGCAGTGGATCGCGGCGGAATACGCGGGGCACGGGGAGCATCTGGGCGTGGTCGACACGCATGACTACCCGTACGGGCTGGACGCTTCGAGCGACGACATCCTTCCCTCGTTCGGCGCGGATGGCGGCGACGCGGACCTCGCTTGCAGCATCACACGCGTGATCGTAAGCATTCGCGACGAAGCGGAGATGCGCGCCGTGTGCGACATCTTCTCTCGCCTCGGCACCGACGATATCGACGTGGAAGGCGCCGCGGCCTGATCCGCGACGCGCGAGGCTCACATCGTCGCGTCACTGCGTCGGCGTCGTCGCGGGCTTCGCTTTCTTCTTGTGCTTGAAGTGATAGCCGCCCTGGTGCGTGCTGCCGGCCGCGGACGTATTGTCCCCGCCGACGGTCGGCCCGGCCGTCGCCGCTCCGTGGGCGTTGCCGCCGCCCGAACCGCCATTGCCATTGCCGCCGCCTGACTGCGCCATCGCCGCGCCCGTCACGCCTATCGTTGCGCCCGCCGTCAGCGCGATCAAAACCCTCAATCCAGTCGTCCTCATTTTTCCCTCGTCGATCAGGTTCATCACCGGTCGGCGCGCATTTCGCATTCAAGATGCGTAACGCAAAATGCCATCTGGTATATGGCATGCTGCATGCTCGCCCTTTGACTTCCATTGCCGCACACGGCCATCAAATTCGCCCTCGTTACTCATGGATTTCCGAAAAACCACTCGCAAGTCAGCCGAACGCGACGAAGCCGCATCTGCATCGAGAGCAGGTTTCGTGCGCGTTCGCGGCGCGCGTGAGCACAACCTGAAAAGTGTCGATGTCGACGTGCCGCGCGATGCGCTCGTCGTCTTCACCGGTGTGTCGGGTTCCGGTAAATCGTCGCTTGCATTCGGTACGCTTTACGCCGAAGCGCAGCGGCGCTATTTCGAATCGGTCGCGCCGTATGCGCGGCGGCTCATCGAACAGGTCGGCGTGCCGCAGGTGGACTCGATCGAGGGCTTGCCGCCCGCCGTCGCCCTTCAGCAGCAGCGCGGCTCACCGAATGCGCGCTCGTCGGTCGGCAGCGTGACGACGCTGTCGAGCCTCGTGCGCATGCTGTATTCGCGCACCGGCAGCTATCCGCCGAAGCAGCCGATGCTCTACGCGGAAGACTTTTCGCCGAACACGGTCCAGGGCGCGTGCCCCGTGTGTCACGGCCTCGGGCGCGTCTACGAAGTCACGGAAAAGTCGATGGTGCCCGACGACTCGCTCACGATCCGCGAGCGCGCCGTCGCAGCGTGGCCGCCCGCGTGGCACGGCCAGAATCTGCGGGACATTCTCGTCACCCTCGGCTACGACGTCGACACACCGTGGCGCGACCTGCCGAAGAAGGACCGCGACTGGATTCTCTTCACCGAAGAGCAGCCGACCGTGCCGGTGTATGCCGGCCTCACGCCGAAAGAGACGCAGGCCGCCCTGAAGCGCGGCGCCGAGCCCAGCTATCAGGGCACCTTCACCGGCGCGCGCCGCTACGTGCTGCATACCTTCGCGCACACGCAAAGCGCGCTCATGAAAAAGCGTGTGTCGCGCTTCATGGTCGGCAGCGATTGCCACACGTGCCACGGCAAGCGGCTCAAGAAGGAAGCGCTGTCGGTGACGTTCGCGGGGCTCGACATCGCCGAATTCGCGCGGCTTCCGCTGAGCCGTCTCGCCGATCTGCTCGCACCCATCGCACGCGGAGAGTGGCCTTCGCACGACGACGCGCCGAGTCCCGCGCTCGCGAAGAAAGACCGGATCGCGGCGACGGCGAAGCGGGTTGCCGCAGGCGGCTCCGCGCACAAGGCCGCGCCCGACGTGCGCCGCACGGCCAATCTCTCCGACGAGAAACGCGCCGCCGCCGAACGCATCGCCACCGACTTGCTGGAGCGGCTCGGCACGCTCATCGATCTCGGCCTGGGCTATCTGTCGCTCGATCGCGCGACGCCCACGCTCTCCTCTGGCGAACTGCAGCGCTTGCGGCTCGCGACTCAACTCGCATCGCAACTCTTCGGCGTCGTGTACGTGCTCGATGAACCGTCCGCGGGCCTGCATCCCGCCGACAATGAAGCACTCTTTGCCGCATTGCAGCGCCTGAAGGCCGCGGGCAATTCGCTCTTCGTCATCGAACACGATCTGAACACGATGCGACGCGCGGACTGGCTCGTCGATGTCGGTCCAGCCGCGGGCGAACAGGGCGGGCATGTGCTCTATAGCGGACCGCCCGAAGGCCTCGCATCGATCGAGGCATCGCAGACGCGCAAGCATCTCTTCGCGCCGGCACAAACGATCGAGCGCACGGCGCGCGAGCCGCGCGGCTGGCTGCGGCTCGAAGGCATCACGCGCAACAATCTGCATGGCATCGACGCCGCTTTTCCGCTCGGCGCCTTTACGACCGTCACCGGCATTTCAGGCTCGGGCAAGTCGAGCCTCGTGAGTCAGGCGTTGCCGGAACTCATCGCGGAGCGACTCGGACGCGCACTCGACGAAGCCAGCGAAGACGAGCAGGACCCGCTCTTCGCTCAAGCGGACACATCGGCTGGCGGACGCATCGTCGAAGGCATGGAGACGATCCGCCGTCTCGTGCGCGTCGATCAGAAGCCGATCGGCCGCACGCCGCGCTCGAACCTCGCGACGTATACGGGTCTCTTCGATCACGTACGCAAGCTGTTCGCCGACACGCCCGCCGCGCGCAAGCGCCGCTATGGCGCGGGGCGTTTCTCGTTCAACGTCGCGCAAGGGCGCTGCCCGACATGCGAGGGCGAAGGCTTCGTGAGCGTCGAGCTGCTGTTCCTGCCGAGCGTCTATACGTCGTGCGCGACCTGTCACGGCTCGCGTTACAACCCGCAAACGCTGGAGATCACATGGCGCGACAAGAACATCGCGGATGTGCTCGACATGACCGTCGATAGCGCATGCGAGTTCTTCGCCGATGAACCGAACGTGATGCGCGCGCTCGCCGTGCTGCGCGACATCGGCCTCGGTTATCTGCGGCTCGGGCAACCCGCGACGGAACTCTCCGGCGGCGAGGCGCAGCGCATCAAGCTCGCGACGGAATTGCAGCGCGCGCATCGTGGCGACACGCTCTATATCCTCGACGAACCGACGACCGGCCTGCACCCTGCCGACGTCGACCGGCTGATGGCGCAACTGCAAGGCCTCGTCGATGCGGGCAACACGGTGGTCGTCGTGGAGCACGACATGCGCGTCGCCTCGTTCTCCGACTGGGTCATCGATATCGGTCCGGGTGCGGGCGAGGATGGCGGCCGGATCGTCGTGACGGGCACGCCGCAACGCATCGCCGACCATGCCGCGAGCCGCACGGCGCGTTATCTGACGGAAGCGCTTGGTTCAGGCGAGCGCGTGCCCTGAAGCCACGCCTTTGCGATACGTCTCGTCGAACGCGGCTTCGAGTCCGGCGTGCGCGCCGCGCAAACCATCGACGACACGCCTGGCCCACTCGAAATACTCGCGCTTTCTTTCCTCGTTCCAGTTCGCAGGCGGCATGGCGAGAATATCGCGCAGATTGCAAATCTTGTCCGCGAGCTTCACGAGCTGCGCGGCATGACTGATATGCGCCGCATGTTCGATCTGCAGGCGCTTTCTCTCGGCCTTCGGCAAGGACTTGTCGTCCGTCACTTCTGCGACGATGCGCGCGACTTCCGCGCCGAACCATTGCACGAGTTCGTCGTGCGATGTGTCCGTATCCTCGATCGTGTCGTGCAGAACGGCGGCGAGCAGCACGCGTTCGTCGTCGATGCCGCCTTCATTGGCGAGCACGTTGGCAAGCGCGATCGGATGGTTGATATACGGCGACGCCTCCGCGTCCTTGCGGCGCTGATTGCGATGTTTGTCCGCGGCAAATGCGATGGCCCGGATCAGTTGATTCATTGGATGGTCTCCTGTGCGGCGGATAAGGAAAGTATATGCGCCGCGCGAACGCCCTCCATGTCAATACAGCCCGATCCATCGCCACACGTAAAAGCGCGCGATGCCGACCAGTTCATGCAACGCGCTGTTCGAATCGAACCATCCTTTGCGGCGCGGCAGCCACCATGTCAATGCCGGACGGATGTACGCAACCGCGGGCTGCGGATGCAGATCGAACGCATCGAACGCGAGCATCGCACGGCGCATATGAAGCGACGACGTAATCAGCACCGACGTATCGTATTGCCGCGCACGTAGTATTTTCTCGGTATTGCGCGCGTTCTCGTAGGTGTCCAGACTCTGGTTTTCGAGGATCAGATCCTTTCGCGCCACGCCGGCGTCGAGCAGCAGAACGCCATACACATCCGCTTCGCTTTGCTCGTGATGCTGCGGGTTGCCCCCGCTCACGATGACGTAGCACGCCTTCTCCATCTCCTCGCAGCGCTTGTAGAGCGATGCCGCGAGATCGATGCGCGTTGTCGCATCGCCCTTAGGCACCAGACGCCGCTCGCGATCGTACGACGTCCCACCGCCGAGCACGACGATCGCCATGCGAGGGCCGAAGCTCGGGTCTTTCATCGACGCATACGTGTCGTTCGCGAGCCGCACGAGCGGCCCGGGAAGCACACTGCCGAGCAACCAGAACACGATAACCGCAACGAGCAGGATCGCACTGCGCCGCCTTTTCCAGACGACGAAAAGCGCAACGAATATCGCCAGCAAAGAGATCAGTACCAATTACCTCACCCCGTTCCTTGTTTTTCAAAAAGCTTTCGGGCGCGCATAGTTTTTGCAGCGTTCTCAATCGACTATGCGCAGTAGTTACCTGCTCACCGTACATGCGCGGCTGGCGTCGAGTTTGAATTATTGCACCGGACAGAGACATGCTCGTTATCGCACAGAGCGCCGATTTGTCTTCGAAGCCCTCCGTGCGCCATCGCACGGACGCATATGGCCGCAAATTCGTTAAATACGATCAAACAAAATTCATAAGAAGACAGTGCGTGCGAGGGCGCTCGTGGAATCGTCTTCACGAGACATAACAACACCGCTGCCGATTCGCCCCGGAGTTAGCGACATTCGATAAGAACTCATCGTCGCAATCCGGATTTATTGCGCCGATGGCCGGGTACAAGGGAAAACACAGAAAATGAAAACTGAATTGCGTCGCATCCTCGCCGAGTCCGCTCGCCTCGACGTGCCTATCGACACGCTTGCCGACAACGACGATCTCTACGCCGCCGGTCTCTCATCGCTCGCCACGGTCCACGTGATGCTGGCGATCGAAGACGAATTCGGCATCGAGATTCCCGATAACATGCTCACGCGCCGGCTCTTCTCGAGCGTCGATTCGCTCGCATCGGCCGTCGACGGACTGCGTCGTTCGAAGGCGGCCGCATGAACGCGCCGGCTCAGGAGCTTGAAATCGCCGAGCTCGCGCAAAGCGCGAGCGCGCGCAGCGAAAGCGAGTTGATCGAAGCCGCGAAGCGCGTGGCGGCCGTCGCGGCAAAGCACGCCGATGCGGTCGATCGCGAAGCGCGCTTTCCCGCCGAAGCCGTTGCTGCGATGCGGGAAGAGCGCCTCTTCTCCGCGATGATCCCGAAGATGTACGGCGGCGACGGCCTCACGCTGACCAGCGTCGCGCGTTTGTGCGAGGCCCTGGCGCAAGGCTGCGCGTCCTCCGCGATGATCTATGCGATGCATCAGAGCCAGGTCGTGTGCATCGTCGATCACGGCGCGAATGTGCCCTGGCAGCGCGACTTCCTTGCGCGCATGGTCAGCGAGCAGTTGCTGCTCGCATCGGCGACCTCGGAAGAGAACATCGGCGGCAACATGCGCACGAGCGCATGCGCGGTCGATCTCGTCGACAACGCATTCAGCATCGAGAAGCTCGCGCCGACCATCTCGTACGGCAAGTATTCCGACTGCATTCTCGTGACGGCGCGCCGTCATCCGGATGCGCCGCCCTCCGATCAGGTGCTGATCGTCGCGCCGCGAGATACGTTCACGCTGGAGCAGCGCGGCACGTGGGACACGCTCGGCATGCGCGGGACGTGCAGCGAAGGACATCGGCTCGTCGCGAGCGGTATCGCGGAACAGATCCTGCCGGCGCCGTTCTCGCGCATCGCCGACGAAAGCATGCTGCCCGTGTCGCATACCTTGTGGTCGTCGGTATGGTGCGGCATCGCGAGCGACGCGGCCAATCGCGCGCATCAGTTCTTCCGCAATCAGGCGCGCGGCAAGCCCGCATTGCCGCCATCGGCCGCGCGGCTTTCGCAAGTGCTCACGCTCATCAAGATGATGCAGGCGCGTCTGCGCGAATCGCTCGCCAATGTCGAAGCGGCTCAGGCCGAGCGCGCGCTGCGCAAGGCAAGCCAGAGCAACGACGACGACGCGCCGCTCACCGCGTCGATCGGCATCAATGCCGACCTGAACATGCTCAAGCTGGCGATTTCGCAATCGGCGGTGCACGTCGTGCAGGAAACGCTGATGATCTGCGGCATGGCGGGCTACAAGAACGACACGCCGTTCAGCGTGGGGCGCCATCTGCGCGATCTGCACTCGGCGCCGCTCATGATCAGCAACGATCGCATCGAATTGAACACGGCGAATCTGCTGCTTGCGCAGCGCGCCGCAACGGGGACCCTTTGACGATATGAACATGCCGACGGAACAGGCCGCCATGATGCAGGCCGAAGCACAAGCACAAGCACAAGCACAAGAGACTCAGGCACCTTACGACAAATCGGACTTGACCTTGCGCGATCGCCTGATCGAAGCGGGCATTCTGCTCGACACGGGCGAAGATGGTCTTTACGGCCGCAGCGAAGTGTTCGAGGACGTCGTCGAGCGTCTCAATCAGGCGATCACGATGCTCGGCGCGGACCAGCACGCGGAAGTGCTGCGCTTTCCGCCCGCGATGCGCCGCCGCGATTTCGAGGACAGCGAGTATCTGAAGAGCTTCCCGAATCTCGCGGGCACGATTCACTCGTTCCAGGGCAACGATCGCGGGCATCATCGCCTGCTCGAAGCGCTCGACAAGGTCGTGCATATCGGCGAGGAAGAAGAGCGTTCCGATGAATGGATGGATCAGCAAAAGCCCACGCGCCTCGTGCTCACGCCGGCCGCATGCTATCCGATCTATCCGCTCGTCGCGAAGCGCGGCAATCTCGCTGAAGACGGCGCGACCTTCGATGCGTTCTCGTACTGCTTCCGTCACGAGCCGTCCATCGATCCGGGCCGCATGCAGATGTTCCGCATGCGCGAGTACATTCGCGTCGGCAGCCCCGAGCAGGTAATGGCGTTCCGTCAGAAGTGGATCGAACGCGGCTCGCTGCTCGTGAACCTGCTCCAACTGCCCTTCGAGATCGACCTCGCCAACGATCCGTTCTTCGGGCGCGGCGGCATGATCGTCGCGGATAGCCAGCGCGCGCAGCAACTCAAGTTCGAACTGCTCGTGCCGGTGGCGACACCCGACCGTCCGACCGCGTGCCTGTCGTTCAACTATCACCAGGACCATTTCGGCGAGCTCTGGCACATTCGTCAGGCGGACGAGCAGGTCGCGCATACCGCATGCGTCGGCTTCGGCATGGAACGCACGACGCTCGCGCTCTTCCGTCACCACGGACTCGATGTCAAGGCGTGGCCCGAGAAGGTGCGTCAGTTGCTGTGGGGCGACAAGGCGCCGCTCATCGACGAAGGTCTCGCGAATCTGGGAAGCCAGACATGAACGCACGCTCGCCGGCAGAAGCCGTGACCGCACCGTCCGCGTCCGCGGACGGCGCGTACCGCCAGCACCTGCTGCATCGTGAAGAGCGCGTGTGGCTGGAGACCAACTGTTACGTCGACTTGTGGATCGAGTTGCTGCATCACTACGGTTGCGATCCGCATGCGGCGCTCGGCTTCACGGTAACGCAGGCGTTCGAGGGCGATCAGTTCACGTTCCCGAAGTTCTCGCTCGACGATATATCGCGGCTCTATGGCCTGCAGGCGCAGGAGCTCGCGATCTACGACACGCTGGAAGCGCATGTGCGCGAGCAGACGCGGCGCGGGCAGATGGTGGTGGTCGAAATGGATTCGTACTATCTGCCCGATACGCGCGCGACCGCGTATCGGCAGACGCATACGAAGACGACCATCGCCATCGATGCCATCGACACCGACGCGAAGCGCATCACGTACTTCCATAACGCGGGCTATTTCGCGTTATCGGGCGAGGACTACGATGGCGTGTTCCGTCTGATGCCGGGTCTCGCCAGCGATGTGCACGCGCTCTTCCCGTACGTCGAGTTCGTGAAGCGCGCGCGTGCGCCGCTCGAAGGCGATGCGATGGTGCAACGCTCGGTCGAACTGCTCGCATTGCGGCTCGCGGATCGTCCTGCGACGAACCCGGTCGCGCAATGGCGCGCCGCATTCCCCGAGCATTTGCGCGCGTTGCTCGAACGTGATCCCGCGTACTATCACCTCTACACGTTCAACGTGATGCGTCAGCTCGGCTCGAACTTCGAGTTGCTGTCGAAGTATCTCGGCTGGCTGAAGTGTCACGGCGTGGACGTCCCGAGCGACATCCAGACGAGCGCGCAGGCACTCGCGAGCGAAGCGATGGTCATGCAGTTCCGTCTCGCGCGCGCCCGCATGCGCTCGCGCACCGACGCGTGCGAAGATTGCCTCGATTCGATGCAGGCTTCGTACGACAAGGTCATCGAGCCGCTCGCCGCGCGCTTCCTCTGAACGCCAAGGCCGCGCGGTCAATCGCGCGGCTTTGGCGTCGCTCTCTTTCGAATCCCATCGACGAGGTAGGCACATGCACGTCCTGTCCGCGCACGCGCCGCGGCGTCTCTCCGAAGGCTGGCAGTGCGTGAGCACGCCCGCGGGCGCATGCACGACACCCGCATCGCTCGATACGTTCACGCAGTGGATCGACGCGCCCGTGCCCGGTACGATCGCGTCCGCCTTGCGCGCGAGCGGCGTCAGCGACGAAGCGCTCGCGCAGCCGTTCGCGCATTCGGATCACTGGTATCGCGTGAAGCTGAGCGGCAACGGCAGGCGGCGTCTGCGCTTCAACGGGCTCGCGACCATCGCTGAGATATGGCTCGACGATCGCAAGCTGCTCGAATCGGATTCGATGTTCGTCGCGCATGATCTCGATGTCGATCTCGATGGCGAGCACACGCTTCATCTGTGCTTTCGCTCGATCGCGCCCGCGCTGGCGGCGAAACGCGGACGCGCGCGCTGGCGTCCGAAGCTCGCGCAACCCGCCACGTTGCGCAACGTGCGCACGACGCTGCTCGGGCATATGTCCGGATGGTGCCCGACGATTCAACCGGCGGGACCGTGGCGCGCGATCGACGTGATCGGCGAATCGCGCGCGTGCATCGACAACGTGGACATGCGCACGAGCGTCGATGGCACCGATGGCGTTCTCGATGTCACCGTGCGCTACTTTCATGCGCAGGAGCAAAACCCGGTTCGGCTCGGATGCGGCGAAGCGCAAGCCACGATGCAATGGCAGGACGCGCACACGCTCACGGGCCGGTTGCGCGTGCCGGACGTGGACTTGTGGTATCCGCATACGCATGGCGAGCCGTCACGCCATACCGTCAAGCTCGGCGATATCGCGCTCGGCGAAGTCGGCTTTCGCACGATCGAAGTCGATCGCGGCGCGGACAAGCAGGGCTTTCAACTCGTCGTGAACGGCGTGCCCGTGTTCGCGCGCGGCGCGTGCTGGACATCGGCGGATATCGTCGCGCTCGATGCGCCGCGCGAGAAGCTCGACAAGATTTTCGGACTGGTTCGCGATGCGGGACTCAACATCGTTCGCGTGAGCGGCATCACGCTCTACGAGTCCGACACCTTCTACGAACTCGCCGACAAACACGGCGTCCTCGTATGGCAGGACTTCGCGTTCGCGAACTTCGACTATCCCGACGACGAAGCCTTTCGCGCCAGCGTGCAACGCGAAGCCGAGCAGTTCCTCGCGCGCACGCGGCGCTTCGCGTCGCTCGCGGTGCTGTGCGGGGGAAGCGAAGTGCATCAGCAGGCGGCCATGCTCGGCCTTCCCTTCGACGCGTATCAGCAGCGCCTCTTCAACGAACTCTTGCCGAATGCAGTCGCGATGCAACGGCCCGATGTCGCGTACGTCGTGAACTCGCCGAGCGCGGCGCCCGGCGATACGGTATCGATGCCGTTCGGTACGGGCGGCGGCATCACGCATTACTACGGCGTGCCCGCTTATCAGCGTTCCTTCGATGATGTGCGCCGAGCGCAAGTGCGCTTCGCATCGGAATGTCTCGCGTTCGCCAATGTCCCCGACGATGTCGCGCTGCACGCCATGCCGAACCCGCGCGCGCATGAACCGCGCTGGAAAGCGGGCGTGCCGCGCGATCCCGGCTCGGCGTGGGACTTCGATGATGTACGCGAGCACTACATGCAATCGCTCTATCGCATGGACGTGCCGCGCTTGCGTTATGAAAACCCCGAGCGTTATCTGGAGCTATCGCGCGCCGTCGTCGCCGATGTGATCGGTGCGGTGTTCTCGGAGTGGCGTCGCGAAGGATCGACGTGTGCGGGCGGCATCGTATGGAATCTGCTCGATGTGCGTTCGGGTGCGGGCTGGGGCGTCATCGACGTGCTCGGTGCGCCGAAGAGCGCGCTGCATGGACTCGCACGCGTGCTGCAACCGGTGCAGGCGCTGATCCTCGATGAAGGACTCGACGGCCTCGACGTGCATCTCGTCAACGAGACCGCGCGCGAGATTCGGGCGCGCGTCGAACTGACCTGCCTGCGTGAAGGCGCGGTCAAGGTCGTGGGCGGTTCATGCGATGTCGTATTGCAGGCGCGCAGCGTGCAGCGCGTGTCGTCGAATGCGCTGATCGGCGCGTTCTTCGATATCGCCTATGCATACCGCTTCGGCCCGCGAGCGCACGACGCGACGCATGTCGTCCTGCGCGATACGGACACGGGCGACGTGCTGTCGGAAGCGTTCCATTTCCCCGATCCGTCGATCGGCGAGCGTCGCGATATCGGCTTGAATGCGACCGTCGAGAAAGACGGTGAAGACTGGAGTCTCGTCGTCGAAACGGCGCAGCTTGCGCGCTGGGTGCATGTGGTCGATCCCAACTACTTCGCGCGCATCGACTGGTTCCATCTCGCGCCGGGCAGCACGCGGCGCATCCCGCTCGTTGCGCGGCATGCGAACGTGAGCGCCGCGCCCGAGGGCGATGTGTCCGCGATCAATGCGATAAGAAGCGCGGCATATCGCGCCGCCTAGCGCCCGAATGCTTCGGTTTCGACACGCCTGCCGTTGAGAAATGCATCGGCGACGAGTTGCAGCGGACGCACATCGACATCGCTCGTCTTCGATTCGATGAGCGCGTGAAAGTGCTCGTATAGCGCGGGATATTCGCGCTCGCGTCCGAGATCGATCTCCTTGCCCGCGATGGAGAGGCGCTTGCCGCCTTCGCGCATCGACAAACGGCCCGCGTCCGTGTCGATGTCGATATCCCATTCCTCGACCGGACCGTGACGCCAGTCGAAGACCGCGCGCACCGGCGCGCCGTTCGTCGCGATGCAATCGAGTTCCGCCGCGATCGGCGTGGACGTATCGCTCGGCACGGTGAGCGTGGCCCCGCGCAACGCGACCTCATGCGGCAGGATGCGCGTGACGATCGACAGCGCGTTGATGCCCGGATCGAACACGCCGAGGCCGCCAGGTTCCCAGATCCATTGCTGTCCCGGATGCCAGCGGCGCACGTCTTCCTTCCAGCGCACTTCGACGGACCGAATCGCGTCCGCATTCTTCGCGAGCCATTCGCGCGCCGGTTCGACTGCGCTCGCCGCACGCGAATGCCACGACGCGAACAGCGTGCAGCCGCGCGCCCGCGCGATCTCGTCCAGGGCGGCGACTTCGCTCACGCTGGCGCCGGGCGGCTTTTCCAGCATGACGTGCTTGCCCGCTTCGAGCGCGGCCAGCGCCTGCTCGTAACGAACCTGCGGCGGCGCGCAGAGTGAGACGGCTTCGATCGAGGGCTCGGCGGCGAGCAGCTCGCCGATATCCCGATAGTTGCGCACGCCATCGACGCTCGCATTGCGGCTCGCGCACGCGACGAGTTCGAATCCTGGCTGCGCGGCGATCGCGGGCAGGTGCTGATCCCGCGCGATCTTGCCGATGCCGACGACAGCGAGCTTGCATACTCCATTCATGCGATGTCTCCTTACGCTTCGAGTGTGTCCCCGAGCGTAAAGATACCCTATCGCCTCCGATCAGGCCGTCGCGGCCATCTTCACCGTCGCCCGATAACGCTCGATCAAACGCTCGCGCTTCGTCGCAACCGCCGCCATATTGCGCTCCTTCACATGGCCGAAGCCCCGGATTTCATCGGGCAGCTTCGCGAGTTGCAGCGCGGCGTCGAAGCGGTCTTCATCGAGCGTGGCGCAGAATTCATCGACGAGCGCGAGGTAGTCCGCGATCATCTTGCGCTCCGTGCGGCGCTCGGCCGTTTTGCCGAATATATCGAGCGATGTGCCGCGCAAGCCTTTCATCTTCGCCAGCACGCGGAACGCGGGCAGCATCCATGCGCCGAAGGTCTTCTTCACGAGATGACCGTGCTCGTCGCGCTTCGCGAATAGCGGCGGCGCGAGATGGAACATCAGCTTGTAATCGCGGCCCGGTTCGCCTTCGAACTGCGCGCGCAGCTTGTCGAGATACGCGGGATCGGCGTAGAGACGCGCGACTTCGTATTCGTCCTTGTAGGCCATGAGCTTCGCGAGGTTCACGGCGACCGCGCGCGTGAGCGGCAGCTTAGCGTTCAAGGCCTTTTCCTTCTCACGCATGCGCTCGACGACACTGCGATACGAGCGCGCATACGCTTCGCCTTGATACGCGGTCAGCAAGGCTTCACGCGTTGCGATCACGTTTTCGAGCGACTCGGGCATCTTCACGACGATCGCATGTTGCGTGGACTTGAGCAGATCGCCCGCGCCGTGTTGCGCAACGTAGCGGCCCCAGTCGAACGCGAGCCAGTTCTTCTCGACCGCGACGCCGTTCAGTTCGATCGCGCGTTTGAGGCTTGCCAGTTCGAGCGGCAACCAGCCCTTCTGCCATGCGAAGCCGAGCAGCAGCGGATTCGAATAGATCGTGTCGCCGAGCAGTTTCAGCGCGAGCGCGTAGGCATCGATGAATGCGCAGCCCGCGCCGATGCTGTCCGATAGCGCCTGCTCCGTCTGCGCCGCGGGAAAGGTCCATTGCGCATTGGTGACGAACTCGGCGGTCGGCGTCGCGCCGCTGTTGATGGCGGCCTGCGTGATGCCATGCCGCGTGCGCGAGAGCACGTCGTTCGATGCCGACACGATCGCATCGCAGCCGATCACGAGCCGCGCTTCGCCCGTCGCGATGCGCGTCGCATGCAGCGCCTTCGGCTCCGGCGCGATCTGCACGTGGCTCAGCACCGCGCCGCCCTTCTGCGCGAGACCGGCCATATCGAGCACCGTGACGCCCTTGCGCTCGATGTGCGCCGCCATGCCGATCAGTCCGCCGATCGTCACGACACCCGTTCCACCGACACCCGTCACGAGAATGCCGTAAGGCTTCGACAGTGCGGGCAATGCCGGCAACGGCAAGCTATCGAAATCGGGCTTCGCGCCGCCTGCCGCTTTCGGCTTTCGAACCTGCGCGCCTTCGGCGGTGACGAAGCTCGGGCAAAAGCCCTTCACGCACGAAAAGTCCTTGTTGCACGACGACTGATTGATCTTGCGCTTCGTGCCGAGCGGCGTGTCCATCGGTTCGACGGACAGGCAGTTCGATTGCACCGAGCAATCGCCGCAGCCTTCGCACACGGCATCGTTGATGAACGCGCGGCGTGCGGGATCGGGATACGTGCCGCGCTTGCGGCGGCGGCGCTTTTCCGTCGCGCAGGTCTGGTCGTAGATCAGAATGGTCGTGCCTTGCGTATCGCGCAGCTCGCGCTGAATGCGATCGAGCTCGTCGCGATGATGCACGCTCACGCCTTGAGGCAACGCGACGTTCGCATCGTATTTCCGCGGCTCGTCCGTCACGATGACGATACGCTTCGCGCCTTCCGCGAAGACCTGATGCGCGATCTGCGGCACCGTCAAGACGCCGTCGACGGGCTGGCCGCCGGTCATCGCGACCGCGTCGTTATAAAGAATCTTGTACGTGATGTTCGCGTTCGCCGCGATCGCCGCGCGCACCGCGAGCAAGCCCGAATGGAAATACGTGCCGTCGCCGAGATTGACGAACACGTGCTTGTCGCCCGAGAAATGCATCTGGCCGATCCACGCGACGCCCTCGCCGCCCATCTGGCTGAAGGTCTCGGTCTTGCGGTCCATCCACATCGACATGTAATGGCAGCCGATGCCCGCGAGCGCGCGCGAACCTTCGGGCACGCGCGTCGACGTGTTATGCGGACAGCCCGAGCAGAACCACGGCTTGCGCTCGACATCGACGCGCGGCTTGATCGCCTCGCGCTCTTTCGCTTCGATCGTTTCGACGCGCGACAGCATGCGGGCGCGCACATCGGCGGGAAGATCGGCGCGTGCGAGACGTCGCGCGATGGCCTTCGCGATCAGCGCCGGCGATAGCTCGTAATGCGCGGGCAGCAGCCAGTCGCCGCGCGGCACGGACCATTCGCCGCCTTCGTTGTCGCGCTCGTCGAACTTGCCGTAGATGCGCGGACGCACGTCCTCGCGCCAGTTATACAGCTCTTCCTTCAGCGCATATTCCAGAATCTGCCGCTTCTCTTCGACGACGAGAATCTCTTCGAGACCGGTCGCGAATGCGCGTGCGTCCTGCGCATCGAGCGGCCACACGCAGCCCACTTTCAGCACACGCAGGCCGATCTGCGCGCAGGTTTCATCGTCGAGACCGAGATCGACGAGCGCCTGACGCACGTCGAGGTACGCCTTGCCCGCGGTGATGATGCCAAAGCGCGGCTTGTCGGAATCGATCACGACGCGATTGAGCTTGTTCGCGCGCACATAGGCCAGCGCCGCGTACCACTTTTCGTCGAGCAGACGCGCTTCCTGCGCGAGCGGCGAATCCGGCCAGCGGATGTTGAGGCCGCCTTCGGGCATCGCGTAGTCGGCCGGCGTGACGATCTCCACGCGGTCCGGATCGAGGTCGATCGACGCGGTGGATTCGACAACGTCGGTCACGCATTTCATCGCGACCCACAGACCCGAGTAACGGCTCATCGCCCAGCCGTGCAGGCCGTAGTCGAGATACTCCTGCACGTTCGACGGATACAGCACCGGAATGCCCGCCGCGATGAACGCATGATCCGACTGATGCGCGACCGACGACGACTTCGCCGCGTGATCGTCGCCCGCGAGCACGAGCACGCCGCCGTGCTTGTCGGAGCCCGCGGAATTCGCGTGCTTGAAGACGTCGCCGGTACGGTCCACGCCGGGGCCCTTGCCGTACCACATGCCGAACACGCCATCGCGCGTCGCGCCCGGCCACAGATTGACCTGCTGCGTGCCCCAGATCGAAGTGGCGGCGAGATCCTCGTTCACGCCCGGCTGGAACACGATATCGTTGTCCTTCAGATGCTGCTTCGCCTTCCACAGCGACTGATCGAGCGCGCCGAGCGGCGAGCCGCGATAGCCCGAAATGAAGCCCGCCGTATTCAGCCCGGCCTTGCGATCGCGCGCCTTTTGCAGCATCGGCAGACGCACAAGCGCCTGCGTGCCGCTGATATAGACGCGGCCTTTCTCCAGCGTGTATTTGTCGTCCAGGGAAATGGTCGCGGCTTCTAGCGCGGCGCGGTCGGGTGCATTCATCGGGGCTCGTCTCCGGGATAGGGAATTTTGTTTTTTGCCGAGTATAGAAAGCCGATTCGACATCGTAAAATCACGAATAAACAACTCTGGTATCTGAAAATCAGATGGCCTTCGATCTCACGCTCCGGCAATTGCGCTATTTCGTGGCCGCCGCGCAAACCGGCCAGTTCTCGATGGCGGCGGCCAACGAGCACGTATCGCAATCGGCGATCACCAACGCGGTGCTGGCGCTGGAAAGCGCGCTCGGCACCAAGCTGTTCGAGCGCATGCCGCAAGGCGTGGCGCTCACGCCCGATGGCCAGGACTTCCATAACCACGCGCGCCGCGTGCTCGAAGCCGCCCGCGACGCGATGCACATGCCGCCGTTTCGCGCGCACGACATGCGCGGCGTCGCGCGCATCGCGGCGTCGTATACGGTGCTCGGGTATTTTTTGCCGGAGTTGCTCGCGCGCTTTCGTGCGACGTATCCGTTCATCGATTTCGATCTGCGCGACATGGAGCGGCCGCAGATCGAGGAAGCGGTGGCAAGTGGCGATGTCGATATCGGCGTCGTGCTGCTATCGAATCTGCAGCGGCCGAATCGCTTCGACACTCAGGTGCTGATGCGCTCGCGCCGGCAGTTATGGGTCGCGCCGTCGCATCCGCTCGCGCAGCAGCAGGCGGTATCGCTGAAAGATATCGCCGCGCATCCTTATATTCTCATCACCGTCGATGAAGGCGAGCAATCGACGATGCGCTACTGGCACAAGAAGCGCCTCGAACCGAACATCGCGTTTCGCACGAGTTCGATGGAGGCGCTGCGCGGACTGGTGGCGCACGGCTTCGGGGTCACCGTGCTGTCGGACATGGTGTTTCGGCCGTGGTCGCTCGAAGGCAAGCGCATCGAGGCGCGGCCCGTGAACGACGCCATTCCTCACATGGAAGCGGGCATGATCTGGCGCAAGGGCGCGACGTTGAGCGCCCCGTCGACCGCCGTGCAGCAGTTCCTGATTCACGCGTGCGGCGCTTGATACAACCGCGATGCGCGCTCAGTGAGAGATGCTTTCGAGCGATCTTCCGAGCGTGCGCGGTCCCATCAATCCAATGGACAGCATCACGAGCAGCATCGCGCCCGCGATGAAGCCGAACACGCCGGTCACGCCCGCCTCTTTGAGCACGAACGCGATCACGAACGAACTGAACACCGCCGACAGCCTGCTCCACGAATACACGAAGCCGACGGCACGGGCGCGAATCGCCGTCGGATAAAGCTCCTGCTGATACGTGTGATAAGTGAAGGAGATGATGTTGCCCGCGAGCGTGAGCAAAACGCCGAGCGTGACGATCATCACGGCCGCCGACGCCTGACTGAACAGAAGGCCCGCGACGATATTCACGCCCGCCATGAACACGATCACATGCTTGCGCTCGAAACGATCGGCGATCCAGTAACCGAGCAATGGTCCGATAGGCGCGGCCAGTCCGATCACGGTGGTATAGAGCAGGCTCGATGTGACCGTCACGCCCTGCTTGACGAGCAAGGTCGGCACCCAGTTCGCGAAGCCGTAGAAGCCGACCGTCTGGAAGATATGAAACACGATCAGCATCAGCGTGCGCTTGCGGTATGGCGGATTCCACATGTCCGCGAAACCGGCCTTCTTCGCGATCGGGTCGGACGGGCCCGGCTCTGGCAGCGTCTTGCCGTACTGAAGCGAAACCTTGTCTTCGAGGCGGCGCAGGACTTCATCGGCTTCGTCGAATCGTCCCTTGCTCGCAAGCCAGCGCGGGCTTTCCGGCAGATTGCGCCGGAAATACCACACGAAGAGCGCGCTCACGCCGCCGACCAGCGCGACCCAGCGCCAGCCGTCGAGGCCGAACGGCGCGCGCGGCACGAGCAGATACGAAAGGAACGCGACGACCGGCACCGCTGAAAAGCCGACAGCCTGACACACCGCGAACGCCCTGCCGCGCAGATGCTTGGGCGAAAGCTCCGACAGGTAAGTCCCGATTGTCACCAGTTCCACGCCGATGCCCAGCCCCGACACGAAGCGCCAGAAGTTGAGCCAGAGCGCGGTGTCCTGAAACGCCATCACGGTATTCGCGGCGACATACCAGAGCAGCGAATACGTGAAGATCGCGCGACGTCCAAAGCGGTCCGCGAGAAAGCCGCAAGCGATCGTGCCGATGAAGAGCCCGCAGAACAACGCCGCGATGAAGCTCGCGACGCCCGTCGTGCCGAACAGGCCCGCGGTCGTCGCGGTCAGGATGCCGCTCTTCACGAGACCCGGCGCGATATAGCCCGTGAAGAGCAGATCGTAGAGCTCGAAGAAGAAGCCGAGGCTCAGGAGGAAGATGAGCTTCCATATCGCGCGCGTCGCGGGAAGCCGGTCGAGGCGCGCCGAGATGCCCGCCGTATCCGCGATGGCGGGCGCATTCGATAGCGCGTGGACCGCGGCGTCGGGCAGACCCGAGGTGCCCTGCATGATGGCCATTGTCGTCTCCTGTATGTATTTTGATGCCGCATCGATGGCGGCTCGATCGTGCTTACTTCGTGAAGCGCTGCTGCAACTCCGCGAACGATGCGATGCGGCCGAGCAGCGCGCTCGCCGCGACCGTCGGCGGGCTCGCGAGCCATACCTTACCCGGACCGGACCGGCCCGGAAAATTTCGATTGATCGCGCTGATGGTGACTTGTTCCGCCTGTGTCGATGAACCCGGCCCGCAGTTCGCGCACGCGCCGCACGAAGGCTGAAGCAGAATCGCGCCGACGCGTTCGAACGCATCGACATAGCCTTGCGCGACGCAATAGTCTCGCACGTCCTGCGTGCCGAACTGCAAATAGAGCTTCACGTTGTCGGGCACGCGCAGGCCGCGCTGTGACGCCCACGAGAGCACGTCGTGATAGTGATCGAAGTCCTCGCGCTTGCCCGCCGTGCATGATCCGCCGTAAGCGATATCGACGCACGGCCGTTCATCGAGCGCGGCAAGCGCGATGCCATTGCCCGGATCGCCGGGCGCGGCGAGCATCGGCGAGAGACGCGCGCAATCGATCGCGATGACATCGGCGTAGCGCGCGCCTTCATCGCTCTTCATCCACGGCTCGATCGTGAAGTCGATGCCGCGACGTTCCTTCAGGAAGCGCACGGTTTCATCGTCGGGGGCGACGATGCCCGTGAAGCCGCCGAGCTCGGCGGTCATGTTGGTGAGCGTCGTGCGCTCGTCGGTGGACAGGCTCGCGATGGCCGCGCCCGCGAACTCGAACACCTTGCCGACGCCCGCGCCCGCGCGAATGCGTGCGTCCGCGAGCAGATGAAGCACGATATCTTTCGCCGTCACGCCCGGGGGAATCGGACCATGCAGATCGATACGCAACGATTGCGGCACGGTCATGCGGACCGCGCCGGTGACGAACGCGTTCGCCATGTCCGTCGTGCCGACGCCGAACGCGACGCAGCCCAGCGCGCCGCTATGCGGCGTATGCGAATCCGTTCCGACGACGACCTGTCCCGGCAACGCGTAACGCTCGGCCATCATCGCGTGCGAGATGCCTTCCGAGCCTTCATCGATAGCGCTGTTCGCTTCGTTCAGATAGCCGTGATTGCGCACATCGTAGTCATGCGCGAAAGCGCGATGCGCGTCGGACAACTCGCGCACGTTCGGCAGCAGGCCGTTACGCACATGCAACTCGCTGCGATGCGAATACGAAAGATGATCCTCGAACGCGAGCATGCTTCGCGAGTCGTGCAGCGCGAGCGGGCGCCCGAAGGTCGCGTGCAGCATGTGCGCGGCCATGCCGGTGTAGTACTCGTGGATGAAACGCCAGTCGGCGCGCACGAAGATGCCGTTGCCCGGTTCCAGCGACGCGCTCGTCACATCGGTCGTCAAGGCATGGCGCGCGAGAATCTTTTCGACGAGCGTACGCGGCGTGTCATGGTTCGATAGTTCGCCAACGCTAACCCGCTGCATGTGCAGCTTTCCATAGCGCAGCAGCCCGCCGCTCTTCAGGATCGCCGCCGCCAGCGGATCGCGATCGGCGACGAGTTCATCGATATCGATCGCCTCGCCGCGCCGGATGCGCTGGATCAAACCGAAATCCGTCGATGTGAAAAGCCCGAGATTGTCCGCGTTCTGCCGATAAATTCGCTCGAAGCTGCGCGCGATCACGAGCCGAATGCCCGCGTGATATTCCGCGAGCGGGCTATGTTCGCGCGATGAACCCTTGCCGTAGCGCGTGCCCGCCACGGTCACCTGAAAGCCGCCTGCACGCACGCCATCGATGCCGACAGGATTGCGCCCGCCCGCATGAAAACCGACGTAAGGACACTGGCCGAGACGTTCGTCGAAACGCGTGAGCACGCTGATCGGCGTGATCTCGTCGGTGGAAACGTCGTCGCGCAGCGCGCCTGCTTCATCGGGCGTCAGGTCTTCGCCCGCGAGTTGCCGGTCGATCTTCGCCGGGTCCGCGCAAAGAAACAGCATTCGCCCGCTTACATCCAGTTTGGCCATCGCATTCTCCTCCGATGCCAATCTAGACGCACTCGCGCGCGTTTGCGAAGTGTTGGTTCGGCACAGGGGGCATCGCGAGATGCGACGTCCGTGTTAACCCTCGAACGCAACGAGCGTATCGATGAGCGCCTGCACGGCCTTCAGGCGTGTGGATTTGCGCGGCGCATGCACATGCAGACTGCGGCCGCTTCCCCAGCTTTCGGCGAGCGGCACGCGCACGAAGTTGCGCGAACCCGCGAAGGCGGAAGCCGCGCTCGTCGGCACGATGCCGATACCGAGACCCGCCTCGACCATGCGGCATTGCGCGTCGAAGCTGTTGACGGTGACGGTCACGTTGAGCGGCACGCGCGCGGCATCGGCGTGTTCCTTCAATGTCTGATCGAGCGATCCGCCCGCCTGCAACGCGACGAGCGGAAAGCGCGCCACTTCGGCGAAGCTCAGGCGCTGCGCCTGCGCGAGTTCGTGAGCGGGCGGCAGGACGACCATCAGCGGATCGTCGGCGAAGTGCCACGTGTCGAGTCCCGCATGCGTCTTCGTGCTCGCCGATATGCCGACGTCCGCGCGATCGTCGAGACAGGCGCGAATCACTTCGTCGCTGATCTGTTCCGTCAACGCGATCTCGACGAGCGGATAGCGCGTCTTGAACAGCGTCAGCCGTTCGGGCAAAAAACCCACGATCGCCGATGCATTCGCGTGCAGGCGCACGACGCCCGCGATCTGGCCGCTCATCGAGCGCACTTCGCGAGCCATGCCTTCGAGCTGGCCGTGAATGGAACGCGCGCTCGCATAGGCGTGCTGCCCCGCCTCGGTCAGTTGCACGCCCGCAGGCGAGCGGATCAGGAGCGCGACGCCGATGGCCGCTTCGAGATCCGCGATGCGCCTGCTCAATGCCGACGGTGCGATGTGACTGCGGCTCGCCGCGCGCGCGATCGATCCTTCCTCGACGACCGAGATGAAGAGTTCGAGACTGTAGGGATCGATCCGCATTCGCGTGACATGCAAAGGCCAATGGCGAAGTATGTCATGAGCCGTTGCGAATCACGATGCATCGGCGGGGGCATGCCCCGCTCCTTCGCTCTACGCGCTCATCTGCAACGTGCCGTTGACGCCATTCGGGAAGAAACCGCCCTTGGTCGCCGACGTGCTTGTCAGATACACGATATTGAGCACGTTGGCATAGTTGCGGCTGAACGCGAGGCCGTTGCCGTCGAGCGGCACGATATTGGACGTGCCCGGCGTCGCGCCGGTGATACCCTGATCGTCGGTGCCGACATGATCGATACTGCCGCGCGCTTTCGATATCGCATTGGCTCCCGCGACGAGGCCGGCCATCTCGATACCTTTTGCATAGAGCACGGTGCGCACGAGACCTGCGTGATAGGCCTCGGCGGCCAGAATGCCGGCGGCCGCCTCGAGATAGGTCTTGTTGCTGATGAGCGGCGCAGCGCCCTTGTACGCGGTCACGCCGACATCCTCGAAGATGAACGCGCCGAGCAGAAAGTTGTTGTCGTTCTGATAAGGATTGAACGCGACGCCCGCGCCGACCAGACCCGCCGCGCGCGCGGCCATCGAGAACGCGCCGTTCGGATCGGTCCCGCCGACATCGATCGCAGGCTGCGCGACCGCCGAACCGCCGAGAGCACTACGCAGGAACGTCACGTGTTCGAGTTCGTCCTTCGCGATCTCGTTCGCATAGGCCTTTACGACAGGGTCCTGAAACGGCACTTGCTGTCCGCCGATGACCGTGCCCGCGGTCCCGACACCGGCCGTCATGCTTGCGGGCAAGCCCGCTCCCGTCGTCGCGAACGAATAGAACTGCGATTCCAGGTATTCGAGATTGAGCGCGAAGTTGAGGATCTCGGCGTCGGTGGGCGCGGTGGGACTCGCGTTCGCGTTATTGCCCGAGCCGCCTCCGCATGCGCTGATCAATGTGCCGCCGACCAGTCCCAACCCGAGCCCTCCCGCGTTCCTGAAAAATTGACGGCGATGCTCGCGCCGCTCGACGCGGCGATCCAGTGTGTCGATAAGAAGCTTCGCATTCGGCATGACCTTTCTCCCATAACTTTCGGATGAATCGAATAAGGCGCGGGCGAAAGGCCAAAGATGCCGTCCGACGATGCGCTCACGCTGGCGATATGCAAGCGGAGGCCGGATCGAAAGACCTGTTTGAAGGCATGAGGGTGCGGCGTCCAAAGCTACATACGGCGCGACGAAAAAGCCGGATGCATGTGTTGCGGGCTATTTCGATGTGCGGTCGCACATTGCCTGATCGCCGGAGACACGCCGCACGTTTTACTGCATGGACGAATCAGCGCATGGCTATCGGCTATCGGCCATTGACGAGCGACGTGATGATCGCGTACGCGGCCTTCACGCGCTCTTCGTTCGGGATGTTGCGGTTCGCCAGCATCACGATGCCTACGCGCTCTTTCGGCACGAACGCGATGTAAGTGCCGAAGCCGTTGGTCGAGCCTGTCTTGTTGATCCACACGTCATCGCGCGGAGCTTGCGCCGGATCGATGCGCGTGACGGGCGTCGCGTTCATGATCATCGCCGCTGCGTTTCCGTCGAGCAGAGACTGCAATCCGACTGGATACGGATACTGCTCCCAGATGAGATCCTGTGTCATCGGACCGGCCTGGAAATAGCCCGTGTGCGTCGCATCGACGGCGCGCTGGTACGCCGGATCGATGCGGACCATGTTCATGTTGATCTGCAGGAAGCGGGTCATGTCCGCGGCCGTCGATCTCACGCCGTAGGCCTCGGAAGACAGCACGCCGCCTTTCATGCGGATCGGCGCGTCGTCCTTCGCATAGCCTTGCGCATAGTCGCGCTGCTTCGAAGCGGGCACGTCGATATAACTGTGCGTAAGCCCGAGCGCGGGAAAGAGGCGCGTTTGCATCAGCGTATCGAAGTCCGCGTTCATGCTCTTCGCCGTGATGAGCCCGAGCGTGCCGATGCCCGGATTCGCATACGTGCGGATCGTGCCGGGCGGCTGAGCCGGACGCCACGTCCTGAAGTACTGCATCAATTGCGCATTGTCGTGAATCTCGTCGGGCACTTGCAGCGGCAAACCGCCCGGCGTATGCGTGCCGAGATTCAACAGCGTCACCTTGCCGAACGCCGTGCCATCGAGCGACGGCAGATGTTTGCTCACCGGATCGTTCAGCGAAAGGTCGCCTTCGATCTGCGCGTAGGACGCGAGCGTCGCGGTGAACGTCTTGCTGACCGAGCCGAGTTCGAAGAGCGTATCGCGCGTGACGGGCTGCTTCGTCGCCTTCGACGCCACGCCGTAATCGAACACGTACGGCCTGCCGTCCACGACGACGCCCACGGCCATGCCCGCGATGCCATTGAGCGCCATCAGCGGCCTGATCGTTTCATCGACCGTGTGTCTGATCTTCGCGGTATCGCTATCGGCTGCGAACGCGGCGCCGGACATCGCGCCGAAAGAAAAAATGGCTGTCGCCAAAAGACTCAGCGCACGAAACTTCATCGTCTTGATCCTTCGTTCTGGTTTGCTTGTCTGGAACGAAGCGAAATATCCGCTCTTTTGCGCGCTTCGACAATCGAGGATAATTTGCCGCACGCAATAGAAAATCTTATGCGAACCATGCGCCCTCATCTTCCCCTGAATGCGCTGCGCGCGTTCGAAGCATCGGCGCGGCACCTGAGCTTCACGCGTGCCGCGCAGGAACTGAACGTGACGCAGGCAGCCGTCAGCCAGCAAGTGCGCGCGCTTGAGGAACGGCTCGGCACGCCGCTCTTCAGACGCCTGCCGCGCGGCCTGAACGTCACCGACGAAGGCCGCGCGCTGCTGCCCGTGCTGAGCGATGCGTTCGGCCGCATCGAAGCCGTGCTCAAGCAGTTCGAAGGCGGGCACTTTCATGAAGTGCTGACGGTGGGCGTCGTCGGGACGTTCGCGGTCGGCTGGCTGATGCCGCGGCTCAAGGCGTTCCGCGAGACGCATCCGTTCGTCGAGTTGCGGTTGCTCACGCATAACAATCTCGTCGATCCGGCGTCGGAGGGGCTCGACTTCGCGATCCGCTTCGGGGCGGGCATCTGGCCCGCGACGCACAACGCGCTGCTGCTCGATGCGCCGCTCGCCGTGCTGTGCGCGCCCGATATCGCGCGGCGCCTCTTCAAGCCATCCGATCTCGCGAACGAAGTGCTGCTGCGTTCCTATCGAGCCGACGACTGGACCAACTGGTTCGACGCCGCCGGTCTCGATGCATGGACGATGAACGGCCCCGTCTTCGATTCCTCGCGTCTGATGGTGGAAGCGGCGGTGCAAGGCGCGGGCGTCGCGCTCGCGCCGCCGCGCATGTTCGTGCGCGAGTTGCAGGTTGGACTGCTCGTGCAGCCGTTCGATATCGAAGTGAAGACCGGCGGCTACTGGCTCACCTGGCTCAAGTCGCGGCGGCTTTCGCACGGCATGCGGCTCTTTCGCGACTGGATCGTCGCGCAGGCTGCCGAAGCGCCGTGACGGCGCTTTAACGCCGCGCGCGACGCCTGCCCGCGGCCAGATCGTCCGCGAGCGGCACGGACGAGAACAGCAAGAGCAACGCGGCGAGCGGCACGGTCGTGGCGAAACCGAGATGCGCGAAGCCGATCGCGCCCGCGAAGCCGCCGAGAATGAACATCGCGAAGAGCGAGCTCAGCAGCACAAGCCGCCCGTGATTCGCGCGCACATAACCGGCATCGTCGCGCGCGATGCCGCGGTTCCAGTACAGGCTCTTGCCGATCTCGATGCCGATGTCGGTGACGAGACCGGTCACGTGCGTCGTGCGGATTTCGGCCTTCGAGATTTTCGTGATCATCGCGTTCTGCAGGCCCATCACGAAGCACAGCAGCGCCACCGTCAACGGCACGTCCCACACGCGATGCGTCTCCAGATTCGCGCCGAGCATGCCGAACACGAGCAGGAGCGCGGCTTCGAGCAGGAGCGGCGTGGCGAACACGCTATGCGCGCGCCGCTGCCGTCCCCAGTTGATGAGCACCGCCGAGGTCGCGGCGCCGCTGAGAAATGCGCCGACTGCGCCGATCGCGGAAAAGACGAACGCGACCTGGCCGAGCACGAGGTTATCGGCGATGGAAGACACGAGTCCCGACATATGCGACGTGTATTGCCCGACCGCGAGAAAGCCGCCTGCATTCGCCGCGCCCGCGACGAAGGCGAGCGCGCAGCCCAGGCGCCGGTTGGCGGAATCGGTGCGGCTGGGGGACGTCAGGCCCCGGAGATAGGCGATCGGCATGGCGGCGCGGGCGAAAGGGTCGAGCCGAAAAGATAGCACGACAATTTGCGTGCCCAGCCATCGATTGAGCGTACGCAATCTGAAAGAAAAAACATAAGTCGATAGCATGCTAACGAATATACTTCTCGCTATAATCCGGCCGCATGACCCAACTCGACATTCTGCGCCGCTCCGTGAGCAGCACGCTCGTGCTTGCCGCGCGACGCTGGCGCCGCACGAGCCACGGCGTGCTCGCCTCGTACGGCGTGTCCGAAGCATGCGCCGTGCCGCTGCTCACGGCCAACCGGCTCGGCGAGGCGGTGCGGCAAGTCACGCTCGCGGAGCATGTCGGCATCGAGGGGCCGTCGCTCGTGCGGCTGCTCGATCAGCTTTGCGCGGCAGGTCTCGTGCGACGCGACGAAGATCCGGAAGACAAGCGCGCGAATACCATCACGCTCACCGATGAAGGCCGCGCGGTCACCGCGCGCATGGAAGAGCGCCTCGTCACGCTGCGCGCGCGGCTTCTGAAGGGCGTGAGCCGCGAGGATCTCGAAACGACGTTGCGCGTGCTCAATGCGTTCAGCACGTCGCCGGATGCGAAGCTGCTCGCCGCGCTCGAAGCGCTCGACGACACCACCAGGCCGGCCCGCCCGGCGGCGAAGCGCGGAGCATAGCGCCATGGCCTTTCCTTCCGCGCGCGAGTGGCTCTTTTCCGCCAAGACCTTCGCCGCCGCGATGATCGCGCTGTACATCGGCCTCGCGCTCGAATTGCCGCGTCCCTATTGGGCGATGGCGACCGTCTATATCGTGTCGAATCCGTTCGTCGGCGCGACGCGCTCGAAGGCGCTCTATCGCGCGCTCGGCACGATGATCGGCGCGGCGGGCGCGGTGCTGATCGTGCCGCCTTTCGTCGAGTCGCCGTTTCTTTTCAGCGTGATCGTCGCGTTATGGACGGGCACGCTGCTCTATCTCTCCATGTTCGACCGCAGCGCGCGCAGCTATGTCTTCCTGCTCGCGGGCTACACGCTGCCGCTGATCGCGCTGCCCGCCGTCACCAACCCGACGACCGTCTTCGATCTCGCGATCACCCGCACCGAAGAGATTCTGCTCGGCATCGTGACGGCGAGCATCGTGGGCAGCGCGGTGTTTCCGAGCCGGCTCGCGCCGACGCTCATCGAACGAACGGACGCATGGTTCCGCGATGCCGCGTTCTATGCCTGCGAGACGCTCTCGGGACATATCGCGGGCGCATCGATATCGGCGGCGCGCCAGCGGCTCGCGGCAACCGTCAACGGCCTCGAACTCCTGCTGAGCCAGCTGACCTACGATCACACGCGGCCCGATATCATCCGCCGCGCGCGCGCGTTGCAGGGCCGCATGCAAATCTTTCTGCCGCTGATTTCGTCGATGGCCGATCCGCTCATCGAACTGATCGACAAGCACGGCGCGCATCCCGAAGGCCTCGAACAACTCCTGAAGGATGTGGCCGCATGGGTCGGGAAGCCCATGCCGCGCGCTGAACAGGATGTCGAAGACGAGCGCGAGCCCGATGCCCTGCGCGAACGCATCCAGGCGATGCGGCCATCCGTCGAAGCGCTGGCGAGCGCGGACGGCGCGCTGCTCTCGAATGCGCTGTGGCGTCTCGGTCAGGTCATCGACGTGTGGCAGGACATTCGCGCGCTGCGTGCGGCGATTCTCAACGAGACGAGCGAATGGCGTCCGCACTTTCGTCACTGGCGGCTCGGCGGCACGGCGCGCTTCTTCGATCGCGGCATGATGCTCTTTTCGACGGGCGTCGCGGTGAGCGCGATCATCGTCGCGTGCGGACTGTGGATCGAGTCGGGCTGGAACGATGGCGCCGGCGCAGTGACGCTCGCCGCCGTCGCGTGCTGCTTCTTCGCCACGCTCGACGAGCCCGCGCCGCAAGTGTTCACGTTCTTTCTCGCGACCTGCCTGAGCGTCGTGCTCGCCGGCCTCTATGTGTTCGCCGTGCTGCCGAAAGTGCACGATTTCCCGATGCTCGTGCTGATTTTCGCGGTGCCCTTTCTCATCATCGGCACGCTCATTCCGCGGCCGCGCTTCACGCTCGTGACGATGCTCACCGCCGTGAATACCGCGACGTTCATCAGCATTCAGAGCGCCTACGAAGCGAACTTCTTCGTGTTCATCAATAGCAATCTCGCGGGTGTCGCGGGCCTGCTCTTCGCGTTCATCTGGACGCGCATGACGCGCCCTTTCGGCGCGGAACTCGCCGCCGCGCGGCTCACGCGATCGGCCTGGGCGGATATCGTGGTGAGCGCGTCGCCGACGGTAGTCATCGCGGATCAGCGCGATCTCTATGCGCGCATGCTCGACAGGCTGATGCAACTCCTGCCGCGTCATGCCGCGACGGACTCGCATCGTCACCCGTCGATCGAAAGCTTCCGCGATTTCCGCGTCGCGCTGAATGCGCTCGATCTGCGCCGCACGCGCCGCAAGCTGCCGGCCGAATTGCAGACCTCCGTGGACTCGGTGCTCGATGCCTTGCGCCATTACTTCGAGCTTTGCATCGCGCGCCGGGAGCGTCAGCCGGTGCCTGCCGAACTCATTCGCAGCATCGATGCGACGAGCGCCCAGGTCACGTCACGCGCGATCACGCAGTCGCAGGATGTCGCCGCGGAGAAATGGCTGCGCGAAACGTTGCACGCGCTCGTCGGCATGCGCCTTTCGCTGCATCCGCCCGCGACGCAGACGCAGCCCGACGCCGCGACCGGCGTGCCGCCGCGCGAGGAGCCGGCATGATCTTCGCCCTTCCACTTTCATCGGACCGCAACACATGATCGGCGAAATCGACATTCTCGGCGTGTTCGTGCCCGCCGTGCTCGTGCTGATGTTCATCGCCTATCTTCTGAATCTGGCGATCCGCACCGTGCTGGCGCGCGTCGGCTTCTATCGCTTCGTGTGGCACCGTTCCATTTTCGATCTCGGCATCTATGTTCTGGTGCTGGGCTTTGTCGTCATCGTTTCGCAGCGGCTCATCTCGTGAAAAAAACCTGGTTCTCCCTCGGGCAGATTCTGCTTACGCTCATCGTCGTCGCGATTGCGTGCGTCGTGTTGTGGAAGCTCGTCGATTACTACATGTTCGCGCCGTGGACGCGCGACGGTCACGTGCGCGCCGACGTGATCCAGGTCGCGCCCGACGTGTCCGGCCTCATCACCGACGTGAAGGTCGTGGACAACCAGCAGGTCAGGAAAGGCGATGTCCTCTTCGTGATCGATCAGGCGCGTTACACGCTCGCGCTGCGCAATGCGCAGGCGACCGCGCAGCAACGGCGGGCGACGCTCGATCAGGCGCGCCGCGAAGATACGCGCAATCGCGCGCTCGGCAATCTCGTCGCGCGGGAAGTGGTCGAGGAGACGCATTCGCGCGTCCAGCAGGCAACCGCCGCGCTCGCCGATGCCGAAGTCGCGATCGATACGGCGCGCCTCAATCTGCAGCGCACGGAGATTCTCAGTCCCGTCGACGGTTATCTCAACGATCGCGCGCCGCGCGTGGGCGAATACGTGGCGTCGGGACGCGCGGTGCTGTCGGTGGTCGATATGCATTCGTTCCGCGTCGATGGCTACTTCGAGGAAACGAAGCTGGGCGGCATCGATATCGGCCAGCCAGTCGATATCAAGGTGATGGGCGAGGCCGGCATCCTGCGCGGACATGTGCAGAGCATCGTCGCGGCAATCGAGGATCGCGACCGTCAGCAAAGCTCCAGTCTTCTGCCGAACGTGAATCCCGCGTTCAGCTGGGTGCGTCTCGCGCAGCGCATTCCGGTGCGCGTGACGCTCGATGAAATTCCCGCGGACTTTCGCATGATCGCGGGCCGCACCGCGACGGTGTCGGTGCGCGGCATCGGGCCGAAGATCGGCAAGCGCGCGGCGTCGGAAACGTCGCCTGCTTCCGCGCCCGCGCCGACTTCGAGCGTGTCGGGCGCGTCGCAATGAAAGCGATCGCCCTCGCTGCTTCGTCCGCCATCGTGCTCGTCGGCTGCACGACGGTCGGACCGAACTACACGCTGCCCGGGAACGCCGCGGTCAACGCGCCCTATGCGAACGCGGCCATCGATGGCGCGAATCAGGCGCCCGTCACGCAAGGCGAAGTGCCGGCCAAATGGTGGCGCCTCTATGACGATCCCGTCGTCGATCAACTCGTGACCGCCGCGCTCGCATCGAACACCGATCTGCGCGTGGCCGCCGCGAATCTCGCACGCTCGCGCGCCGAAGTCGATTTCGCGAATCAGCAAGGCGGGTTCTCGGGCAAGACATCGGCGGCGTTTCAGCGCGCGCAGGAATCGGCGGAGCAGTATCTGTTGACGGAGAAGATTCCGGTCGTCAACGAAGGCGCGCTCGATCTTTCCATTTCGTACGAGATCGATCTGTTCGGCAAGCTCAGGCGCGGCGTCGAAGCGGCGAACGCGGACGATGAAGCCGTCGAAGCCGCGCAGGACCTTGCGCGCGTCACGGTGGTCGCGGATGTCGTGCGCGCGTATGTCGAATCGTGCTCGGCGGCCGAAGAGCTGGATATCGCACGAAAGTCGCTCGACTTGCAGAAACAGCGCGTGAAGCTCACGCAGCGTCTGCGCGACGCGGGCCGTGGCAATCAGTCTGAAGTCACACGCGGACAGACTCAGGCCGATACGCTCGCCGCCGACATTCCGCGTTTCGTCGCGCGCCGCCGTGTCGCGCAATATCGGCTGGCGATGCTGCTCGCGCGTGCGCCTTCCGACTTGCCGAAGGCCGCCCTCGCCTGCAAGAAGCTGCCGAAACTGCGCGCGCCGATTCCTGTCGGCGATGGCGCGGCGTTGCTCAAGCGCCGCCCCGATGTGCGGCAGGCCGAGCGACAGCTTGCGTCATCCACGGCGCGCATCGGCGTTGCCACGGCGGCCTTGTATCCGTCGGTGAGTCTGGGTGCGTCGGTGGGTTCGGTCGGCGTCGTGGAAGACCTGTTCGGCGCGAATACGAATCGCTGGGCGTTCGGGCCGCTCATCAGCTGGAGCTTTCCGATCAACGGTCAGCGCGCCCGCGTGCATCAGGCCGAAGCGTCGACGAGCGGCGCGCTCGCACGTTTCGACGGCGTCGTGCTGAAGGCGCTGGAGGAAACGCAGAGCAGCCTCGCGACCTACGCATCCGACACCACGCGCGCCGATGCATTGCGCACCGCGTATAAATCCGCGATCCAGTCGGCCGATGAAACCAACCAGTTGTATCGCGCGGGCCGCGAGTCCTTTCTCAACGATCTCGACGCGACGCGCACATTGACCGGCGTCGCGGCACAGGTCGCGGCCGCCGAAGGACAGGTCGCGATCGATCAGGTCAACCTGTTCCGCGCGCTCGGCGGCGGCTGGGAAACCGACGAAGCGATCGCGCAGAACTCGAAGGGAAAATGAGGCGATCGTGCACGCGAGCGAATATCGATTCGTTACCGTCTGGAAGATCGCGGCGCCGCTTCGGTCGGTATGGGACGCCATCCATGATCCGGCGGCGTGGCCGCAATGGTGGGCGTGTGTCGAACGGGTGATCGAAGTGGAGAAAGGCGCGCGCGATGGTGTCGGCGCGCTGCATCGATATACATGGAAGGGGCGCCTGCCGTATCGCGTGCGCTTCGACATGCGCGTCACGCGCGTCGAGCCGCTCGTGTCGCTCGAAGGGGAAGCGAGCGGCGATGTCGAAGGTTCGGGGCAATGGCGCTTTTCATCGCGGGATGGTGTCACCATCGTGCGATATGAGTGGCGCGTGCGAACCGGACGCGGATGGATGAATCTGCTTGCGCCTATTGCGCGGCCGGTCTTCAAGTGGAATCACGATTACGTGATGCAGCGTGGCGGCGAGGCGCTTGCGAGGCGGCTCGGGGCGCGGCTCGTGGGGGTGGAGCATGGTGAGGCGGATTGTTGAGACGAGTATCCCGCTCAACTACGTCTCACATAAGGTTCGCCGGCTACGATCCCGACACCCTCACGCCCATCCCTCCAGCCGCAACGTCGAGCGCACCAGCCGCTCTTCCTCCTGCTCGATCTCGGCGAGGCTCTCACGCACGCTCTTGACATGAAGACTCGCCGCACGGCGCGCCTGCTCCGGCAGCTTGCCGGTAACGGCGTTATACAAACGCGCATGCTGTCGATCGATCTGACGCTTCTGCGGCTCGCGATGATAGAGATTGTTCACCGACGCGAACACCGCGCTCAGCATCAGATCGTTCAGCATGCCGAGCGTATGCACGAGCACCGCGTTGTGCGACGCCTCGCAAATCGCGAGATGAAACGCGTGATCGAGCCGCGCATGCGTGGAGGCATCGGTGTCGTGCGTATCGGCGGCGACGAGTTCTTCGTAGCGCCGCCGGATCATGATGTGATCGGCCTGCGTGCCGCGCAATGCGGCGAGCCGCGCCGCCTCCGCCTCCAGCATCTCGCGCACTTCCAGCAGATCGTAGAGCGTGCGCGGCTGCGATCCTAGCAGATGCATCATCGGCGATTGCGCGGGCTCGGCCGTGAGCTTCGCGACGAACGAGCCCTTGCCCTGCGAGGTTTCGATCAGTCCCCTCGCGCGCAGAATCTTCAGCCCTTCGCGTAGCGCCGTGCGTGAGACGCCGAGCTTCTCGGTAAGCCGCCGCTCGGACGGCAACGTCTGCCCGACCTTCAGCACGCCATCGACGATCAGTGCCTCGATGCGTTCGACTACCACGTCCGCCAGCTTTCGCTTGCTTTCTTCCGCTTCTTTCATCGCGCTCACCACTGGTATTACCACTGCGAAATCGTAGCACGGCGCTCGGCCATCTGCCTGTCTTGCGTCTTTTCATGGTCTACGTTTCATCGATCCGCGTAAAAGCCGTCCATCACAAAAACTGGTAATACCAGTTGAAAATCCATCGACATCATGTCGGAGACCCGGAAGAATCGCCACAAAGCACACGTGGGCACGAACCCGCGTCCCACAGGAGACACCGCATGACCTACGCCTACGACGAAAGGCTCGACGGGCCGCTCGCCAATCACGACAAAGCCGCGATCGTGCGGGATCTGCACGCGCTGCTTCCCGATCTTCAACTGCTGCACGCGAAGGAAGACCTGCGTCCATTCGAATGCGACGGTCTCTCCGCGTATCGCATCACGCCGATGCTCGTCGCGCTGCCCGGCACCATCGACGAAGTTCAGACGCTGCTCAAGTACGCGAACGCACACGGCGTGCCGGTGGTCGCGCGCGGCGCGGGCACGGGTCTCTCGGGCGGCGCGTTGCCGCTTGAAAAAGGCATCCTGCTCGTGATGTCGCGATTCAGCCGCATCATCGAAGTCGATGCCCAAGCCTGCATCGCACGCGTGCAACCCGGGGTGCGCAATCTCGCGATCTCGCAGGCCGCCGCGCCGCACGGCCTCTATTACGCGCCCGATCCGTCGTCGCAGATTGCATGCTCGATCGGCGGCAACGTCGCGGAGAACGCGGGCGGCGTGCATTGCCTCAAGTACGGATTGACGGTCCATAACATCCTGCGCGTGGAGATCGTGACGATCGACGGCGAACGTCTCACGCTCGGCTCCGAAGCGCTCGATGCGCCCGGCTTCGATCTGCTCGCGCTCATCACCGGTTCGGAAGGCATGCTCGGCGTCGTGGTCGAAGTGACCGTCAAGCTATTGACGAAGCCGCAAAGCGCGAAGGTCCTGCTCGCCAGCTTCGACGACATCGAGAAAGCGGGCGATGCCGTCGCGCAGATCATCGCGGCAGGCGTGATTCCCGGCGGCCTCGAAATGATGGACAACCTCGCGATCCGCGCCGCCGAGGACTTTATCCACGCGGGCTATCCCGTGGATGCACAAGCGCTGCTGTTATGCGAAGTCGATGGCGCGGAATCCGATGTCGCCGAAGATTGCACGCGTGTCGAAGCATTGCTGCGCACGGCGGGCGCGACGGAGATCCGCCTCGCCGCGAACGAGGCCGAACGCCAGCGCTTCTGGGCGGGCCGCAAGAACGCCTTTCCGGCAGTGGGCCGCATCTCGCCCGATTACTACTGCATGGACGGCACGATCCCGCGCCGCGAGTTGTCGCGCGTGCTGCGCGGCATCGCGGATCTGTCGGCGCAATACGGACTGCGCGTCGCCAACGTGTTCCATGCGGGCGACGGCAACATGCATCCGCTCATTCTCTTCGATGCCAACGCGCCCGGCGAAATGGACAGAGCCGAAGCGATCGGCGCGCGCATTCTGGAACTGTGCGTCGAAGTCGGCGGCAGCATCACGGGCGAGCATGGCGTCGGCCGCGAGAAGATCAATCAGATGTGCGCCCAGTTCAACAGCGACGAACTCACGTTCTTTCATGCCGTGAAAGCCGCATTCGATCCTTCGGGGCTTCTGAATCCCGGCAAGAACGTGCCGACGCTGCATCGCTGCGCGGAGTTCGGCGCGATGCACGTGCATCATGGCGCGCTGCCTCATCCCGAACTGGAGCGCTTCTGATGCGACGCGACCTCATCTCCATCGACGACAGCGCGCGACTCGTCGATCAAGTGCAAGACGCGATTGCACGAAAGCGGTCACTGCGTATTCGCGGCGGCGACAGCAAGGCGCAGCTCGGCAGGCCCGTGCACGGCGACGAGATCGACACGCGCTCGCATCGCGGCATCGTCAGCTATGACCCGAGCGAACTCGTCGTCACGGCGCGCGCGGGCACGCCGCTCGCCGAATTGAACGCGATACTCGACGAAGCCGGCCAGATGCTGCCGTGCGAGCCGCCCGCCTTCGACGAAGCCGCGACCATCGGCGGTGCCGTTGCTGCGGGATTGTCGGGCCCGCGCCGGCCGTGGGCCGGTTCGGTGCGCGACTTCATGCTCGGCTGCCGCATCGTCACGGGCGAAGGCAAGCATCTGCGTTTCGGCGGACAGGTGATGAAGAACGTCGCCGGTTACGACGTTTCGCGTTTGATGAGCGGCAGCTTCGGCTGTCTCGGCCTGATCACGGAAGTGTCGTTGAAAGTGCTGCCGAAGCCGCGTGAAACGCGGTGTCTGTCGCTCGCGCTCGACGCGGCCGAGGCGATGCGCGAGCTTGCTTCATGGCGCAAGGCGGCGTTGCCCGTGAGCGGCGCATGTCATCTCGATGGCCGCCTGCATGTGCGCCTGGAAGGCGGTGCGGGCTCGGTGCGCGCGGCGGTGGACCGCATCGGCGGAGAACATCTCGACGCGCAGTTCTGGTCCGCTCTGCGCGATCAGCGTCTGTCCTTCTTCCGCGACGAACGCCCGCTCTGGCGCTTGTCCTTGCCGAACGATACGCCGCTCATCGAGATGCCCGGCGCCGTGATGCTCGACTGGGGTGGCGCGCAACGCTGGCTCAAGAGCGATGCGAGCGCCGATGTCATTCGCGGCATCGCGAGCGCGGCGGGCGGACACGCGACGTGCTTCACGCCGGGCGCCGCAGCCGATCCGTTTCATCCGCTCGCCGCGCCGCTCATGCGCTTTCACCGGCAATTGAAGCAACGTCTCGACCCGCACGGCGTGTTCAATCCCGGCCGGATGTACGCCGACTACTGACGTTATCGACAGGCATCGATATGCAAACGAATCTCAGCGACGAAGCAAAGACACTCGCGCGTGCGAAGGAAGCGGAAGACATCCTGCGCTCGTGCGTGCATTGCGGCTTCTGCAACGCGACATGCCCGACGTATCAGTTGCTGGGCAACGAACTGGACGGCCCGCGCGGGCGCATCTACCTCATCAAGCAAATGCTCGAAGGCGAGCCCGTCACCGATAAAACGCAGTTGCATCTCGACCGCTGCCTCACGTGCCGCAACTGCGAAACGACTTGCCCTTCGGGCGTCACGTATCACGCGCTGCTCGATATCGGCCGCGCTGAACTCGAGCGTCGCGTGCCGCGTCCCGCACGCGAGCGCATGTTGCGTCACGGCTTGCGTCATGTGATACCGCGCCCCGCCGTGTTCGATGCGCTGCTGAAGGCGGGCCGTATCGCGCGTCCGCTGATGCCGGCCACGCTGCGCCAGAAGATTCCCGCGAAGACCATCGCGGCCAAGTCGCGGCCGGCCGCTCGTCACCCGCGTCGCGTGCTGATGCTCGAGGGCTGCGTGCAGCCTTCCCTGTCGCCGAACACCAACGCGGCGACCGCGCGTGTGCTCGACCGTCTCGGCATCAGCGTGATCGATGCGCCACGCGCGGGCTGTTGCGGCGCAACCGACTATCACCTCAACGCGCAGGAAGCGGGACTGATGCGCGCGCGGCGCAATATCGACGCATGGTGGCCCGCGATCGAAGCGGGCGCGGAAGCCATCGTGCAGACCGCGAGCGGCTGCGGCGCGTTCATCAAGGAATACGGTCACTTGCTGCGCGACGATCCGCAATACGCGGCGAAGGCTGCGCGCGTGAGCGAACTGGCGCGCGATCTCGTCGAAGTGCTGGGCGCGGAGCCGCTCGATGCGCTCAGGTCCGCGGAGCGACGCCGCATCGCGTTTCATTGTCCCTGCACGCTGCAGCATGCGCAAAAGCTCGGCGGCGCGGTGGAAGCAATTCTCACGCGTCTCGGCTACGATCTGACCGCCGTCCCCGATGCGCATCTGTGCTGCGGCTCGGCGGGCACTTACTCGATCACGCAGCCCGAACTATCGATGCAACTGCGCGACCGCAAGCTGGACGCGCTCGAAAGCGGCGCGCCCGAGATGATCGTCACGGCGAACATCGGCTGTCAGACGCATCTCGCGGGAGCGGGACGCACCGGCGTGCGTCACTGGATCGAACTGGTGGAAGACGCGATGCAATGACACGCTGCACGTCGATACGTGCAGCGTGTCCTTCGCGATATCAAAGTCCGAGCTCGCTCAGGCCCGGATGATCGTCCGGCCTTCGCCCGAGCGGCCAATGAAACTTGCGCTCGCTTTCCTTGATCGGCACATCGTTGATGCTTGCGTGTCGATGATTCATCAGGCCGTCGAGACCGAACTCCCAGTTCTCGTTGCCGTAGGAACGGAACCAGTTGCCCGCGTCATCGCGCCACTCATAGGCGAAGCGAACCGCGATGCGGTTTCCGCCGAAAGCCCATAGCTCCTTGATGAGCCGATAGTCGAGTTCATTGCGCCACTTCCGATCCAGAAACGCGCGCACGTCCTCGCGTCCGTGGACGAACTCCGCGCGATTGCGCCATTGCGTATCGCGCGAATAGACGTGCGACACGCGCTCGGGATCGCGCGAATTCCAGCCGTCCTCGGCCTGCCGCACTTTCTCGATCGCCGTCTCGCGCGAGAACGGAGGAAACGGCGGACGAGACTCCGAAGTATTGACCATGACGCGCTCCTTCACTTGCGGATGAACGCGAGAAGGTGCTCGTTGACCGTATCGGCGTGGGTCGTGCACATGCCGTGCGGCGCGCCGGGAATGATCGTGAGCGAGCCATCGGGGACGATCTTCGCGGAGAGCTTCCCGGAATCGTCGATCGGCACGATCTGGTCGGCGTCTCCCTGCAGCACGAGCGTCGGGATCGTCATCTTCTTCAGGTCGTCGGTAAAGTCCGTTTCCGAGAAAGCCTTGATGCAGTCGTACGCGCTCTTGATCGAGCATTGCATGCCGGCGAGCCAGAACCAGTCGATCGTGCCTTGCGACACCTTCGCGCCTTCGCGATTGAAGCCGAAGAACGGCGTCGCCAGATCATTGAAGAACTGCGAGCGATTGCCGATGACGCCCTTGCGGATATCGTCGAACACGGAAAGCGGCAGGCCGCCGGGGTTGGCTTCGGTCTTGAGCATGAGCGGGGGCACCGCCGAGATCAGCACCGCCTTCTTCACGCGCTTCGTGCCATGACGGCCGATATAGCGCGCGACTTCGCCGCCGCCCGTCGAATGGCCGACGAACACGGCATCCTTCACGTCGAGATGATCGACGAGTTCGGCGAGATCATCCGCATAGCGGCTCATGTCGTTGCCGTCCCACGGCTGGCTGGAACGGCCGTGGCCGCGCCGGTCATGCGCGATCACGCGATAGCCGCGTTCCGCGAGATACATCATTTGCGAATCCCACGCGTCCGCGTTGAGCGGCCAGCCGTGAGAGAAGACGACGGGCTGGCCCGAGCCCCAGTTCTTGTAAAACAGTTCGGTGCCGTCTTTGAGTGTGAATGTGGCCATTGCTTTGACTCCTTCGAGATGCTGGATCAGGCGGCGCCGTTCATGCACGGCGCGGCGCATAACGCGGCGGATGTGTCGCGTATGGAAGGAGTATTCATGGCGATCGAATGCGGGTCTTGTCGATGCGACCGGTGTTTTAGCGTACGCACGGCGGACTGATTCACGGACTTGCGCCGTGCTGCACCGTATGGCGGCGTGCGTTTTTCAAACGCTTCGCGCGCGCAAGAACGTAGAGTGCGATGCGCACACGCCCACTCTTTTCATCACCATCATGAAGATCGAACAGGACCAACGTGATTCAGCAACCGATCATCTGCGCTTTCAGTTGCCGCATCTGCATCTGGCTAGCGCGTTCGGTAACAACTGGTTCGCGCTAAAGGCCGAGGCTTTCGCGCGCTTCTTCGGCACGCCGACGTTTCTGGTGGCGCAGACGTTGATCGTCCTCGCATGGATCGCGTTGAACGTGGCGCATCTGATGCACTTCGATCCGTATCCGTTCGTGTTGCTGAATCTGGCGTTCAGTCTTCAGTCCGCTTATGCCGCGCCGATGATTCTCCTCGCGCAGACGCGTCAGGCGGATCGCGACAAGGCATTTTCCGATGCCGATGCGCGGCACCGGGAAGCGCTCGCACTCGCGGCCGAGCGGCGCGACAAGGCGCTCGCGCATCAGGCGGCGCAGATCGAGACGTTGCTGCGACAGAACACGGAACTCACCGCGCTGACACGCGAACTGGCCGAGGAGATCGCGGCTTACACGGCAGGCGCGACGCACACGCGCCCCGCCCCGACGATACGTCCCGCCATCCCGCTCAAGAACCCCGGAAGTTCCGCCGCGGGCAGCGGCCGGCTCAGCAAGAAGCCTTGCATCTGATCACATTCGAGTTCACCGAGCGTGCGGAATTGCGACTCCGTCTCCACGCCTTCCGCGACGACCTCGATCTGCAATGCGCGCGCCAGCGTCACGACCGCCGACAGCAACGCGCTGCCGCGCTTGCCCGCGGCATCGAGATCGCGCACGAACGAGCCGTCGATCTTGATCTGGTCGAAGCGAAAGCGCTGCAGATAACCGAGGCTCGAATAGCCGGTGCCGAAATCGTCGACGGCCACGGCATAGCCGCGCGCCTGCAGCGCCTCGATCGTATGACTCGTCTTTTCGACGTTCTGCATCGCCGTCGTTTCGGTGATCTCGAACATCAGGCGCGACGGTTCGACGCCCGCCGCGCCGATCAGAGCGTCGATGCGCGCGACGAGATCGGGCACGTTGAACTGGATCGGCGACAGATTCACCGATACGGGAATCGCGGGCAGTCCATCGGCATCCCATCGCGCGATGTTGCGGCACACTTCGCGCAACACCCAGTCGCCGATCTCGACGATGAGGCCCGAGCGCTCCGCGATCGGTATGAATTCGAGCGGCGCGATCTCGCCCAACTCTGGATGACGCCAGCGAATCAGCGCCTCGACGCCCGTCACCGATTGCGATGCGACGCTGAACTTCGGCTGGAACGACAGGCTCAATTCGTCGTCGCTCAACGCGCGATGCAGGTCGCGCTGCAGGATCAGCGACCTGAGCGCGGTGTGATTCATTTGCGGCTCGAACACGCGGTACGTGTTGCGTCCGCTCTGCTTGGCGGCGTACATGGCGGCGTCCGCGCTATGCAGCACTTCTTCCGCATTGGCCCCGTCGCGCGGATGAAACGCGATGCCGATGCTCGCGCTCACGCGCAGCGGCAAGCCGTTGACGACGATCTCCTGCGACAGCCGCCGCAACACGCCATTGGCGACCGCGACGGCGGACGATATCTCCGCCGCGTTCTCGACGACGATCACGAATTCGTCGCCGCCGAGCCGCGCGACCATATCGGTATGGCGCAGGTCCTGGCGCAAGCGTTCGGCGCACACCTGCAGCAGGTCGTCGCCCACGCCGTGACCGAGCGAATCGTTGATCGACTTGAATCCGTCGAGATCGATGAACAGCACCGCGAACGGCGACGCGCGGCGCGCGCTGTCGGCGACTGCCTGTGCGATGCGCAACGAAAGCTGCTGACGATTCGGCAGGTTCGTCAGGGCATCGTGCGTGCCGAGATAATGCAGTTGCCGGTTCGCGCGCTTCAGTGAAATCGACAGGCTGCTCGTATGAAAGCCGAGCAAGGCGAGCGTGCCGACGAGCACCGTGAACGACATCGCCGTGACGACGAGCGCGAGCCAGTTCGCATCGAGCTTGGCGTCGGCGAGGCAAAGGCTGCCCGAGGCGAAGTTGGCCGCGTCCATGCCGAGATAGTGCATGCCCGTGATCGCGATCGCCATGATGACGGCCGCGCCGAGCCGCTTGACGACGAGGTTCTCGACATCCGATGCGCGCAGCGTGAACGCGAGCCAGAGCGCCGCCATCGACGCGACGATCGCGACCGCCACGGAGAGCACGAGCTTCCATACGGTGTAATCGATGCCCGGCGACATCTGCATCGCCTGCATGCCGGTGAAGTGCATCGCGGCGACGCCCACGCCCATGATCGAGCCGGCCACGACGAGGCGCGAGCTCGATAGCGCGCCCCGGCTCGCGGTGGCGAGCGCGACGAACGACACGCCGATCGCGAGGACGAGCGACGCCGCGGTGATGGAAAAATCGTAGCCGACGGCAATAGGCAGCGAGAACGCGAGCATGCCGATGAAGTGCATCGACCAGATGCCGACGCCCATCGACACCGCGCCGCCGGCGAGCCATGCCGGGCGGCGTTTCGCGCTCGCGAGCGCATTCAGGCCGCCGGACAGCTCCATCGCCGTGTAGGACGCGAGGAACGCGACCACGAGCGACAGACAGACCAGCAGCGGATTGTAGACACCAGTCATCGGCTCTCTCTCGTTTCGTATCAGTCTTTTGCGACTGCTTTTTCGTGCGCCCCGACTCGGCTGTGGCCCGTGCCGCGACGGTGCGCTGCGCCTGGTTCCTTATGCGCTATCGGCCCGGGGGCGGGAAACTTTATGCCAGCGCGGCCGTCGGCACGTTCGTACGGAACCGCGCCGACGCCCCTCTCCCGCCCGTGCGCTTCGCAAATGAGGCGCGCGATTACGCAAAGCCGCCTCGCGCCGAACGGCGATCATCGCAATCAACGAATTGCATCGTTTGCGAGGCGAAGGACATGAGCGAAAACAAAGTTATCCGCATCTATAGCGAACCCGCCGGCGGCTGGGGCGCGCTGAAGGCCACGGGCGCAGCACTGAAGATTCAGGGCATTCCCGTGTCCGGCGCGAAAACGCTCCTGCACATGAATCAGCCGCAGGGCTTCGATTGTCCCGGCTGCGCGTGGCCCGATCCGAAACATACGTCGTCGTTCGAATTCTGCGAGAACGGCGCGAAGGCCGTCGCATGGGAAGCGACCGCGATGCGCTGCACGCCCGAGTTCTTCGCGCAGCATAGCGTGTCCGAGCTTGCTGCGTGGAACGACTACGACCTCGAAATGGCGGGCCGTCTCACGCATCCGATGGTCTATGAAGCCGCATCCGACCGATACGTGCCGATCGAATGGAACGAGGCATTCGCGCTCGTCGGGCGTCATCTGAATGCGCTCGATCATCCGGATCAAGCGGACTTCTATACGTCCGGGCGCGCATCGAACGAGGCGGCGTTTCTGTATCAGCTCTTCGTGCGCGAGTTCGGCACCAACAACTTTCCCGACTGCTCGAACATGTGTCACGAAGCGACGAGCGTGGGCTTGCCGCAATCGATCGGCGTCGGCAAGGGCACGGTGCTGCTCGAAGACTTCGAACATGCAGACGCGATCTTCATCTTCGGCCAGAATCCCGGCACGAACAGCCCGCGCATGATGAGCGATCTGCATTCGGCGTCGCGGCGCGGTGCGAAGATCGTATCGTTCAATCCGTTTCGCGAACGCGCGCTGGAACGCTTCGCATCGCCGCAAAACCCCGTGGAAATGGCGACGCTCGGCTTCACGAACATCAGCTCGTTTCTCTATCAGGTGCGCGTGGGCGGCGACGTGGCCGCGCTGAAGGGCATGATGAAGGCGATCGTCGAAGCGGACGATGAAGCCATGCTCGCCGACGCGCCGCGCGTGCTGGACATCGCGTTCATCGAAGGCCATACGCACGGCATCGACGCATTGCTCGCGGATTTGCGCGCTACACGCTGGGACGCGATCGAGCGGCATTCCGGCCTCACGCGCGACGCGCTCACGAATGCCGCGAACATCTACATGCGCGCCGACAATGCGATTCTCGTGTACGGCATGGGCATCACGCAGCATCGTCGCGGCACCGAAGCCGTGCAGCAGATCGCGAATCTCGCGCTCTTGCGCGGCAACGTCGGACGGCCGGGCGCGGGCATTTGTCCGGTGCGCGGGCATTCGAACGTGCAGGGCAATCGCACGGTCGGCATCACGGAGAAACCGAATGCGCAGCTCGTCGCGGGCATCGAGCGCGCGTTCGGTTTCACGCCGCCAACGAAGCATGGCAACGATGTGGTCGCCACGCTCGAATCGATGATGCGCGGCGAAGCGAAAGTATTCGTCGCCCTCGGCGGCAACTTCGCGGCCGCGATTCCCGACTGGGCGCGCATGCAGAACGCGATGCGCAAGCTCGACCTCACCGTGCATATCGCGACGAAGCTCAACAGAAGTCATCTCGTGCATGGCCGGGACGCACTGATTCTGCCGTGCCTCGGCCGCACCGAAATCGATATTCAGGCGGATGGCCCGCAATCGATCACCGTCGAGGATTCGATGTCGATGGTGCATGCGTCCGCCGGGCGTAACGAGCCCGCGTCGCCGCATCTGCTGAGCGAGCCGGCCATCGTCGCGGGCATCGCGCGCGCGACGCTCGGCGCAAAGTCGCGCGTGCCGTGGGAACATCTCGTCGCGAGCTACGACCGCATCCGCGATGCAATCGAGATCGTGTTCCCGATCTTTCAGGCGTATAACGCGCGCATTCGCGTGCCGGGCGGCTTTCATCTGACGTCGTCCGCGCGCGAACGCGTATGGAATACGAACACCGGCCGCGCGAACTTCCTCGTCTTCGACGGCCTCGACGAAGACCCCGCGCCGAACGATCCCGACGCGCTCTCGCTCACGACGATGCGCAGCCACGATCAGTACAACACCACGCTCTATTCGCATTCGGACCGCTATCGCGGCGTGTTCGGCCAGCGCGACGTGATCTTCATGAATCCGCGCGAGCTGAAGAAGCGCGGACTGAATGCGGGCGATCGCGTCGATATCTTCGCGATAGCCGATGACGGCATCGAGCGCGTGATCCGTAACTTCAAGGCCGTCGAATACTCGCTGCCCGATGGCTGCTGCGGCGCGTACTACCCGGAAGTGAATCCGCTCGTGCCGCTCTACGCATTCGATCCGCAGAGCCGTACGCCGTCATACAAGTCCGTGCCCGTGAGAGTCGTGCGCACGGTCGCCGAACCTCAACGCGAAGACGTCCAATATGCCTGATCACGTACTCGACCTGTCGCGCGCGCAGTTCGCGATGACCGCGATCTTTCATATTCTCTGGCCGATCCTGACCATCAGCCTGTCCGCGTTTCTCGTGCTCGTGGAAGCGCTGTGGATACGCACCGGCGACGTCGCGTATTACCGGCATGCGCGCTTCTGGAGCAAGCTGCTGGTGCTGAACTTCGCGGTCGGCGTCGTGAGCGGCATTCCGATGGAGTTTCAGTTCGGCACCAACTGGGCCGCCTTTTCACGGTACAGCGGCCAGTTCATCGGCAACATTCTGGGCTTCGAAGGCGCGATGGCCTTCATGCTCGAAGCGGGCTTCGTCGGCGTGATGCTGCTCGGCTGGGGACGCGTGTCGCGCGGTGTGCATCTGTTCGCCACATCGATGGTCGCGCTCGGCTCCAGCCTCTCCGCGTTCTGGATCATGGTCGCGAACTCGTGGATGCAGACGCCCGCGGGCTATGCCGTCGTCGATGGCAGGATCGTCGTGACGAACTATTTCGCCGCCATCTTCAATCCCGACATGGTGTGGGGCGTCTCGCACATGTGGGTCGCCGCGATCGAAACCGGCATGTTCGTGATCGCGGGCATTTCCGCGTGGAATCTGTATCGCCGGCGTCATCCCGAGTTCTTCGTGCGTTCTTTCCGCCTTGCGCTCGTGGTGCTCGTGTTCGTCGCGCCCTTGCAGATCTGGCTCGGCGATTCGAGCGGCGTGAGCGTGTTCGAAACGCAGCCCGCCAAGGGCGCCGCAATCGAAGGCCACTGGACGACGAACGCACCGGGCACGGGCGCATCGTGGTCCTTGCTCGCGTGGCCCGACCAGAACGCGCAGCGCAACGACTGGTCCATCGACGTGCCCGGCATGTTGAGCGTGCTCGGCACGCACACGCTGCATGGACAAGTGAAGGGCCTCACCGATTTCCCACGCGACGATCAGCCACCCGCAATCGGGCTGCTCTATTACGCGTTTCGCGTGATGGCGGGCATCGGCTTCGCGTTCATGTTGCTCGCGTTCTGGACCGCGTATGCGTTGCGCAAAACACGCGGCCGTCTCGAAGCGCTGCTCGCAAGACGCAAGCTTCTGCTCGCGTGGGTGCTCTGTATTCCGTTGCCGTATGTCGCCGTGGAAGCGGGATGGATCGTGCGCGAAGTGGGCCGTCAGCCGTGGGTCGTCTACGGTTTGTTGCGCACGCGCGATGCCGTGTCGACGATCCCCGCTTCGTCGGTGTCCTTGAGCATCGCGATGTTCCTCGCGTTCCATGTCGTGCTGCTCGTCACATTCTTCGTGCTCGCGCGACGCTGGCTGAACGCCGGCCCCGACCTCACCAGCATGCCGTCCGCGAACGTCGCAGGTTACCGGCCTTTGGAGCTCGACTCATGAATAGCGCTGTTCACACCATGCTCGCCGATACCTGGTTCGGCCTGATCGGCCTGATGCTGGTCTTCTATGTCATCACTGACGGCTTCGATCTCGGCGTCGGCATCCTCACGCTCTTTCGCCGCAAGTCGTCGGACCGCGACGTGATGGTTCAATCGATCGGTCATGTGTGGGACGCGAACGAAACGTGGCTCGTCGTGATGGGCGGAGCGCTCTTCGGCGCGTTTCCGTCGGCTTACGCGCTCCTGTTGGAACATCTCTATCTACCGGTGATGGCACTCATCGCGGGATTGATCATGCGGGGCGCGGCGATCGAGTTTCGCCATAGCGTCGATCACGGGCCGGTGTGGGACAAGGTGTTCGGCATCGGCAGCCTCGTTGCGGCGCTCTCGCAAGGCGTCGTGCTCGGAAAGGTGCTCACGGGTCTCGCGCCGGGCAAGGCGGCCTTCGCGTTCATCGTCGTTGCGGCGATCGGCGTCGTCGCGGGATATTGCCTGCTCGGCGCGACGTATCTCGTCAGGAAGACCTGGGGCATGGTCGAGCAATGGGCGCGGCGGATTTCACTGCTGAGCGCGATGTTCACCGTCGTTGCCGCGGCGTTGCTGACGCTCGCGACGTGGTTTTCAAGCGATATCGGTCACGCGCGCTGGACGCATCCGGCCGTGATGCATGTGCTGATCGCGCTCGGCCTCGCGTCGGTGCTTGCGTTCGCGTTCATCATGGCGTCGCTGTATCTCGGCAGTTCGCGTGTGCCGTTCCGCGCATCGGTGGCGCTGTTCGTGTTCTCGTTCACAGGGCTCGCGATCAGTCTCTTCCCCGATTTCGTCCCGGGCAAGCTCGGCATTCTCGAAGCCGCATCCGATGCACCGACGCTCGCGTTCATGCTGATCGGTATCGGTCTCGTGTTCCCGGTGATGATCGGCTACAACCTCTATCAGTACCACGTCTTTCGCGGCAAGCTTGCGGACAGCGCGCACGCGGGCGAATGACCGGTCGTTCGCGGCGGCGCGCATAAGAAAACACCGCCTCGCAGGCGGTGTTTTTCCATGCAGCGCAAGCGATTCATAACGACGTCGCCTGATCCAGCACCGACGCCAGAATCATCGCGCCCGCATTGCTCGGAACCGGCCGCGGATTCGGCCCGTAGACATGGTCGCCCGGGCGAATCTCGCGGCCACTCATCGCGCACACGCCAGCAGTGCGCGCGCGCATCGCACGCCACACCTGATCGCCGTAGCAGCAGCGCGTCGAGTCGCGCCATTCGATCGTCGCCGTCGTGGTCGACGGACGTTCGATCAGCTTCACGGTCACGCGGCGCTCGCCCGTTTGCGTGAAGGGACGCCTTGCCGAAGTCGTCCCGAAGTTCACGCCGTCATTCAGCGACGTGAGTTGAAAGATCGTTTGCGCCCACGGATCGAGCGCGATTGCAGCTTCAGCCATGTCCGGCTCCTTATCGAAGAAAGTCGTTGATCGATCCGCTCACGCAGCGTCGAGCGTGTTCGTCTGCCAGTGCTTCGGCGTGGCGCCGACAAGTCGCTTGAAGACCGTCGTGAAATGCGCCTGCGAGCGAAAGCCGCAGCAGAGCGCGACATCGAGCATGCTGTGCCTGGACGTGCGCAGCAGTTGCTGCGCGCGCTCGATGCGCTTTTGCAGCAGGTACTCGTGCGGACGCATGCCTGTCGCGCGGCGGAACTGCGCGGCGAAGTGCATGCGCGTGAGACCGGTGCTCGACGCGATATCCGCGAGGCTGATGTTCTCGGCAAGATGCGCATCGACGAATTCGGATACGCGATTGATGCGCCATTGCGGCAACGCCGAAGGCTCGCGCCCGCGCGCAACGGGCGCCGCGAAATGACGCGCGACGAGCCGCGACACGATCGCGAGACCAATACTTTCGATGAACATGCTGCCGAGCGCCGCGCCTTCGGTCTTGCACACGGCGAGCGTCTGGCCGAGCCGTTCGAGCGCGGGATCGCGAATCAGCTTCGGATCGTCGAGAACGATATCGCCCGCATGGGGACGATGAAATAGATCGTCATGGCACTCCGCCAAAGCTTCCTGCGGCACGAAAAGATGCAGGACATCCATCGCCGACTGGAACACCGCGCTCACGCGTGTCGCGGGCGCGGTGACCTGCACGACGCCCGCGGGCACGCGCCCGTGCAGCAGTTTGCGACCCGCATGATGAAAGATCAGCGACGCGCACTTCAGATTCAGGCTGACGCAATGAAACGCGCCGTTGCCGTCGCTGGAGACTTCGAGCGGCGATTCGCCATGATGCAGCCAGCGCGCCATCGTGATTCGCCGGGCGGGCTGGACGGCGGCCGGGCTGCGCCATCGGTCTTCCAGTTCGATCAATGGCGCTCGCGCGGGCGTCGCGGAATGCGAAAGGAGATTGAGATTCATGATAGGTCCGTTGCTTGACTGAAGCCTGTGCGGCCGATCGATGACCGGCATCGCGACCACTCCAAGTTAATCAAACGGAAACCACGCGCCTAGCCGTACATAGGGTTGACGACATCGCCTGATGGTTGAGTCAACCTATATCAAGGTTTGATATCGGCGAAGCGATAACACCTTCGTATGAGCGCCTAACACGCGCGGATGAGACGGCTCATCCGGACGTCGCATGTAATGCAGCCGCACGATTGAAGCGCTGCCACGCGCGCCATCCGAACGTTTAGCCGATGCACCGATAACGGCTGCAGGCACGCTCCTTCGTAGGTGTAGTCGAGGCGCGCTCCGGTGGATAAAGTGTCGTCAAGGTCGCGGCATGAACACGGACCAACGGCCTTATCAAGGGAAACCGAAAACAATATTTATTTCGGATACCCGATTAACTACATCATCATCCACCAGGAGTCGAACATGAAAAAGTATCTCGTCAGCTTCACCCTCGTTGCCGCCACGCTCGCTGCGCCCGCTCTCGCATTCGCGCAATCGAACGCCCCCGTCACGCGTGCACAGGTCCGCGCCGATCTCGTCGCCGTCGAAAAGGCAGGCTATAACCCGGCGCTCGCGAGCGATCCGTACTACCCGTCGGACATTCAGGCAGCGGAAGCGAAAGTCTCCGCGCAACATGCCGGCGCAGCGCAGGCATACGGCGGCGTGCAAACCGGCACGAGCGCATCGAGCGCGCCGAAGCATGCATCGATGAACAACACGTGCGTCGGGCCGATCGACTTCTGCCAGCCGTTCTTCGGTAGCTGATCCGCGCGTCCGGATCGACGATCTCTCATTCGCACAAGCGGAGTCTTTCATGAAGCGATTCTTTCAAGCAGCGTCGATGCTGGCGCTGTCGGCCGGTATGTTCGCATCGACCGGCGCAATGGCTCAGGATGCCACCCCGGCCGCCGATGCCCATGCGCCCGTCAAAAACATCGTTCTCGTTCACGGCGCGTGGGTCGACGGCTCGGGTTGGAAGCCGGTCTACGACATCCTCACCCGCGACGGCTATCACGTCACGATGGTGCAGGAACCGCTGACATCGCTCGAAGGCGATGTCGCCGCGACCAAACGCGTGCTCGACCTGCAGAACGGTCCGGCGATCCTGGTCGGCCATAGTTATGGCGGATCGGTCATCACGGAAGCGGGCGTGCATCCGAAGGTCGCGGGGCTCGTCTATGTCGCGGCGCATGCGCCGAACGTCGGCGAGGATGAAGGCGCGCTCGGCAAGAAGACGCCCAGCTTCCTCGCAAAGCAGACGGACGCCGTAGAAAAGACAGCGGATGGCTACACGTATCTGAATCCCGCCGTGTTCCCGAAAGACTTCGCCGCGGATCTGCCGCTCAGGCAAGCCCGGTTCGAATCGCACTCGCAGATTCTGACGGCGGCGCAAGTCTTCACGACGCCGCTGACGGCCGCGGCGTGGACGTCGAAGCCGAGCTGGGGCATCGTGGCCGGCAGCGACAAGATCATCAATCCGGAGCTCGAACGCTGGTACTACGAGCGCGCGCATAGTCACGTGACGGTTATTCCGGGCGCGAGCCATTCCGTGTACGAATCGAAGCCGCAGCAGGTCGCGGCGGTGATCGAAGAAGCCGCGAAGCATGCGGTGCAATAAATGACGTGACCGCGCGCGGCTGTCGTGTTTCTGCACGGCAGCCGCGCACTTTCGTCTGTGGTTTTCCCGTTCTTGCCGCTTTCGCCGTCAATGCCTTATATAGTGTGTGGCTGCGCATGTGCCGCGCAAGGCATCGAATGATCAGACGGAGGAATCGATGGTTCGGCTCGTGATGATTCTGCTCGGCGTCGACTATCTGCGCACGCGATGGCGCACGGTGCTGACGCTCGGGCTGCTCAGCATCGCGCTCGGCGGCGTCATCTTCACCGATGCGCTCGACGGTTCGCTCTACTTCCCCATCGTGCCCTTCGCGCTGATGATGCTGTTCGAGGGCCTCGCCACGCTCGCCGTCGCATGGACCGGCATGGGCGGCCAGCGCAAGCTGCGTTATGTGAAAGGCACGACGTTCTGCCTGTCGGCGCTGCTCGTGCTGTTCGGCGGCGAGCACGGCAACTTCGTGCTGTCGCTCATCTTCGGCACGCTCTTTCTTGTCGATGGCGCCTTGCAGATCGTCTCCGCGCGCGTGGTCCGCTTTCGAAAGTGGCGCCTCGCGATGGCAGGCGGCGTGCTCGAAATCGCCATCGCAATCTTCTTCTATCAGCCTTATCCCGATCACTATGCGGGAACGGTCGCCTATTGCGTCGCGTTCGGCCTCTTCTTCGGCGGCTGGAACATGATCCTGCTCGCGGCGCGCGTGCGGCGCATGGCGGCGAATCCCGCCGTCGACGGCGAAGCGAATGCGACTGCGCAGGAAGAACCGGCGTCCGCCGCGCCCTCGTTCGCCGGCGCGGTCTGGGACGGCCCGCCCGCACCCGATGAAGCCGCGCTGACCGTGCACGTGTGGACGCCAGTCGGCACGGCGAAATCGCAGACGAAGCGGCAGTTGATCGTCGATCGCTATATCGCCGCCATCGACAGGAACGGCACCATCTCGACCGGCCACGCGGCGCTGGAGACGCCCGAAGGCGTGTACATCAGCCTGTATCCCGCGGTCGAGATCGACCGCTCGCCGAACGAATTTACCCGCACGCTGCGCGCGACACGCGAGAACGACGTGCCCGGCCTCTTTCAGCCCGACTACGAGACCGAATCGAAAGCATGGTGCCCGTCGACGCAGCAGGTGCGCATCCGCAATTACGATCCGGTGAGGCTCGCGCGCTTCTGGCAGACGTATCAGCGCGACACGACGTACAACCTCACTTATCGCAATTGCTCGAGCTCCGTGGCGCGTGCGCTGGAAGCGGCGATCGAGGGCGCGTCGGCGCGCGTATGGGGCAAGGGCGGCGGATGGAAGCCGCTCGTGCGCATCATGGCGACGCCCGAGCTATGGGTCGCGGCGCAAGTGCGAAAGCGCGCCGCCACGATGGCCTGGACACCGGGCCTCACGCTCGATTACGCGCGCGCGCTCAGCATGCTCGCGGACCCGCGCCACTCGGGCTGGGTGAAGATGGCGCGCATCGCGGTCGCGACGATGTATCGCTCGCGGCAGCGCTGGCGCGCCGAAGAACATGCGGCGGCGCGTGAGCAAGGAGAGGCGTCGGTATCGGCGGAGCAGCGTACCGGTTGAAGCGATATCGGGTTACTCGACCACAGCCTTGCGCGAACGGCTGCCGCGCGACGACGATTTGCGCGGCGGCTTCTGCGCTTCGGAAACCGGCGCGGCGCCCTCGTTCGATGCATCGGCGTCGCTCTGCTTCGCAGCGGTCTTGCGCGCGCGACGCGGCGCGGCGGGTTTTTTCGGCGCGGGCGCGGGTGCGGGCTCGGGCGCGTGTTCGGCCTGCGGTTCGAACATCTCGCGTTCGACCGGCATCGGCGCTTCTTCCACGAACACGGCGTCTTCCTGCGCGGCTGCCTGAGCCGCTTTCCGTGCGCCTCGTCTTTCTCTGCGCCGGCTGTTCGCCGAACCTTCGTGCTCTTTCGGAACGACCGGCGTCGATACTTCTTCCTCGAACACGACGGACTCCGGCGCGGCCACGAACTCGGCTTTCCGCGCACCGCGTTTCTCGCGTCGCCTGCTGTTTCCCGCGCTTTCGTGCTCTTTCGGTACGGCCTGCGCCTCGGCCTGCCTCACATCCACAGCCGCGACCTGAGAGGACTGCGCGGAGCGAAACACGAACGCGCCGGATTTATCGTCGCGGCCGACTTCGAGCAGACCGCGCGACTGCGCTTCGTCGAGCAGATTGCCGAACGCGCGAAAACCGTATTGCGTTTCGCTGAAGCCCGGCTTGCGGCGCTTGATCGCGCTCTTCAACACCGACGCCCAGATCTTGCCGCTCTCGCCGCGCTCCGATGCGAGCGCCTCGAAAGTCTCGACGGTGATCGCGATTGCCTGCGACTTGCGCGATTCCGTCTCCTGCTTCGGATGCCGTTCCTCGTCGGGCGTGCGCTTCGATTCGCGCTGCTCGCGCTTGGCGATCGCGCGTTGCTGCTCGCGCACGAGGTCGTCGTAGAAGATGAACTCGTCGCAGTTCGCGACGAGCAGGTCGGACGTCGATTGCTTCACGCCCACGCCGATCACCTTCTTCGCGTTCTCGCGCAGCTTCGACACGAGCGGCGAGAAGTCGGAGTCGCCGCTGATGATGACGAAGGTATCGACATGCGATTTCGTGTAGCAGAGATCGAGCGCATCGACGACGAGGCGAATGTCGGCCGAGTTCTTGCCCGACTGGCGCACGTGCGGAATCTCGATCATTTCGAAGCTGGCCTCGTGCATCGCCGACTTGAAGCCCTTGTAGCGATCCCAGTCGCAATAGGCCTTCTTCACGACGATGCTTCCCTTCAGCAGCAGGCGTTCGAGCACCGGCCGGATATCGAATTTCTCGTACTTCGCATCGCGAACGCCGAGCGCGACATTTTCGAAGTCGCAGAACAACGCCATGCTGACGCTTTCCTGAGGTCCAGCCATATGATTCTCCAGCCCGTGCGGCATGTTTTGGAATGCGCACATGATAGCTTGTCGGGCCGATGGCCGTTCGTCACTCGCCGCCGCCGATGTTCAGGCTCTTTTCGCGCCGCGCGAGCAGATCGTCGAGCGCCTCGTTCGCCTCGCGCATCAGACGTTCGATGACTTCGCCCGCCGATGTCCGCTCGTTCACCAGCGCCGACGACTCCCCCGCGAAGAGCGCCATCTTTTCCATGTCGCCGGTGGTCGAGCGCAGCGGCGAAATCGTGCTGTATTTTTCGACCGGCCCCCATTCGTCATGCGCGATGACCTCGCGCGGCAGCGCATAGGGATCGTTGCCGAAGAGATGATCGCGCGCCGCATCCGTCACGCTGTTCGCGAGCACGCGCACCGGAGAGCCGGCGGGCCAGTTGATCGCGTAGATGTCGGTGTGGACCGTGTCGCCCGCGCGCGCATCGATCACGCGTTGCTTGTGATAGTCGTGCGCGTAGGATTCGTGCGTCGGCAGAAAGACGGTGCCGCAATGCACGCCGCTCGCACCGAGCGCCAGCGCCGCGACGAGCCCCGCGCCCGTCGCGATGCCGCCCGATGCGACCACCGGCACGCCGATATGCGCGGCGATTTCGGGCAGCAGCGTCATGATGCCGGTCGAGCCGCGCACGTGCCCGCCGGCCTCGACGCCTTGCGCCACGATCACGTCCGCACCCGCCTTTTCCGCGCGCAACGCGTCTTCGAGCGAGCCGACCTGATACAGCACGAGCGCGCCGCCGTCTTTCGCACGCGCGACGATATCAGGGTACACGTCCCAGAAAAAGCACATCGCCGGGACGCGCAATTCGAGGCATGCGTCGAGTTCGGCGGCCAGCAGGCCGGGCTTCGTGCCCGCCGGAATGAGATTGACGCCGAATGGCCGATCCGTCGCGGCGCGCACGGCGGCGACTTCGCTCGCGATCGTCTCGGGCGATTCGCGCACCATGCCGAGCAGTCCGAAGCCACCTGCATTCGACACCGCCGACGCGAGTTCCGCGCGCGCGGGTCCGCCCATGCCCGCGGAGACGATCGGATAACGGCAGCCGAGCACACGGGTCAACTCGGTATCGAATGGCGCAGCGTTCGCGGTCATACGGGCCTCGCGCGAGTGAACGGTCCGAATGCAAGTGACGGACCATCGCCCAAGCCTAGTCCCGACGGGACTCGCTTTCAAGCATGCTCACTGCCGCTTCCCGGCATCAGATCCAGAGATCGTTCGGCGCGGTGCGCTCGTTGTGGTCTTCGCCCGTATTCACGACGCCGCGCGGCTCGATGAGCATGATCTTCACTTCGCGCGCCGCATAGGGTTTGTGCTCGACGCCCTTCGGCACGATGCCGATTTCGCCCGCACGCAGATGCATCGCGCCGTCGCGAAAGTCGATGCGCAATTCGCCTTCGAGGACGATGAAAGTCTCGTCGGTATCGGCATGACGATGCCAGACGAAATCGCCTTCGAGACGCGCAACCTTGAACTGGTAGTCGTTCATTTCGGCGATCACGCGCTGCTGCCAGAAGCCTTCGATCTTGCGCGCCTTGCCGAGCGGATCGATCGCGATACGCTGACCGCGTGAAACGGGTGTGGATGTCATGGCGAAGCTCCTTGACCTGGACGATGAATCAGCCCGAGGCTAACGCCCGCACATCGCGCACGTCTTGAACGATCGTGCGTGGTTCAGCGTGGTTCAGCGCGGCTCCGCGCCGCGCGCGATCGCCCGCCAGCGCGCGGGCGGCATGCCGAACGCGCGCGTGAACTGGCGCGTCATGTGACTCTGATCGGCGAAACCCGCATGGGCCGCGATATCCGCGAGCGATGCGCCTGTCAGCATCAGACGGCGCACGAGATCGAGCCGGCGCATCGTCAGATAGCGATACGGGCTCGTGCCGTAAAACTTCCGGAAATCGCGCGACAGCGCGAACCGGTCCCGGCCCGTCACGCGTTCCAGCTCGTCCAGCGTGATGATGCGGTCGCAATTCGCGTGGAGAAATTCCTGTGCGCGCGCGGCGCTCGCATAGTCGCCGCTATCGGCGGCCATGTGCGCACCGGACGCTTGCGCAAGCGCGAGCGCCAGTTCGGTCAGCGCGTCGTGCTGTTCGAGTGGTTCGAGCGGCGGCAGCGCGCCTTCCGTGCGCTGGAGCAGCGCTTCCGTCGCGCGGCAGACGCGCACATCGGTCGTCACGCCGCCTTCGACGAAAGGCAGCGCGCGGCCACCGAGGATCGCCTGAATCAGCGCGGGTTCGACATACAGCATGCGATAGCGGAAACCTTCGCCGGTGCCCGCTTGTCCGTCATGAAGTTCGTCGGGATGCAGGACCATCGTCTGGCCTGGCACGCTATGGCGAAGCGTGCGACGGTAGTTGAAGCTTTGCACGCCCGCGAGCGTGCGGCCGATCGCATAGGTGTCGTGCCGGTGCAGGCCGTATGCCTTGCCGCCGAACCAGGCTTCGATGCGCTCGATGCCTTCGGTCGGCTCGGCGCGTTTCACCCAGTCCGACGCGGTTCCCTTCTTGCGCTCGTTCATCTCGACTGCCGCTCCCGGCATTTCGTTGAAGGCGATATCGGATGTTAGCCGTAACGCGCCGCGAGCGCGGCGAGGTCGCGGCGGACCCAGTCGGCATCGGCGGCGAATTGCTCGTCGGACATGCCGGGCTGGCGGAACAGCGTGAGCGCCACTTCAGCGCCCGCGCCGTTCTGATAGACGCGCAAGGGCACGTAGACCTCTTCACCGTTCGGCAAACCTACGCGGTGATCCATCACGCCGAGCGCATTGTGACCGGTGAAGCGGATCGTCACGTCGCCTTCGGGACCGCGGGCGCGCCAGTGATCGCCCATGTCGTCGAGCGTCGATTGCGCGAGTCCCGACGCCCACGTCGGAAAGACTTCCGGACGCCAGATCGCGTCGTAGAGCTCGCGCCAGTCGCGATCGATCGTAATGGTGAGGGTCTGCGTTTCCATCGTCACACGAGGATCACGTTTCGATCTTCGACATCACCGCCGTGGCCGGATCGTAGCGATAGCCCTTCTGCGCGAGCTGCTGCGTCATCTTGTCTCCGATCAGCTTCTGCTGCGCCTCGCGCAGCACGAGTTCGTGATCCGGCTTCATGCGCTCCAGCTCGACCGCAAGCCTGCGCATCAGCGCGACTTCGCCGGTGCTGCGGGCATCGATGAAAAGAATCTTTTCGTTGGCCACATCGAGACGCTGGCGCAAGTCCTTCGCGTAGGTGACCCACTGCTCGGCGTTGGCGCGAAGATCGTCGTAGGCCTTCGAATGCGCCTTCGCCTGCGCCGAAATCTGGCGCTGAAGCGACGCAAGCTCCGACTCTTCGCCCTGCTCCTTCTCGACCAGGCGCTTCGCGAGATCGGTCGCGTTCTTTTCGGCGCTCTCGGCGCGCTCGCGCAACGCGTTGACATCGTTCGACACGCGCGCGAGTTCCGCGCCCTGCTCGGCCTTCTGTTCCATCAGCACGCTGATCTGCTTGCGGGCTTCGTCCAGTTCGCCGCCGACACGGCCCGCGTGATCGCGATGCGCCGAAATTTCCGTCTTCAGCGTAGCCGCGTTCTCACGCTCGGCCGCGAGCGCACCGCGTACTTCGTTCAACTCCGCTTCCAGTGCGGCGACGCGCGCGAGGCTTTCGCTTGCCTGCGCTTCGGCAGTCTGCGCGCGCGCATGCGCGGCGTTCGCATCCTGCGACCAGCGTTCGGCTTCAGCCGATTTTTCCTGCGCTGCGAGGCTCAACGCTTCATGCTGCTGCCGCACCTGATCGCGCTCTTGTGCGATGCGCGCGAGCTCGTCGTCCTTGCCTGCGATCAGCGCGTGCAGTTCCGCGTGATCCTGACGCGCCTGGTCGCGTTCCTGCGCGATACGCGCGAGCGTTTCGTCCTTCTCCGCGAGCGATGCGCTCAACTGTTCGTGCTGCTGCCGGGCCTGATTGCGCTCGTCGGCGATGCGCGCGAGTTCCTCATCCTTGCCCACGAGCGACGCGTGCAGATTGCCGTGCTGCTGGCGCGCCTGATCGAGTTCTTCGGCGATACGCGCGAGCGCTTCGTCCTTGCCCGACATCGACGCATGCAGTTCCGTATGGTCCTGCCGCGCCTGATCGCGCTCCTGCACGATACGCGCGATGTCTTCGTTGAGCGCGTCCTTCGCGCGCCGCTCTTCGTCGAGCGACGCATTCAGCGCTTCCAGTCGGGCCTGTTCCGCCGATGCGCGCTGCAGCGCTTCCTCGACGCGCGACTCGGCCGTCTGCGCGCGCGCCGTGGCTGCCTCGAACTCCTGGCGCAACCGCGCGACCGAGTCTTCCGATGCCCGCAACGCGCTGAGCGTCTCGGTCGTTTGCTGGCGGTTTTTCGCGGCCTCGTCGCCGGTCTTCTGGAACTCGGCGAGCGCCTCGTCGCGCTCCGCGAGCGCGGTCGAAAGCCGCTGGCTCACCACGGACAGGCGCTGACCGGACATCCGTTCGGTTTCGTCGCGCGAGACGGTCCAGAGCCGCCGCGCGACGTTCACGAGCGTCTCGGCGAGGTCGTCGGGGAGGCCGGTGGGCGCCTGCTGCGGCATGTCCGGGGAATGCGCGTCGCGCCAGCGCTGCAGGCCCGCCGCGATGGCGACGACCGAGCCGCGCCCGGCCTCCGTCCAAACGGACACGGGGGTGACCTTGCGGCCTTCTTGCGTCAGGCGATCGGCGATCGACGCGATCTGTTCGTCGGTGATGATGTCTACGTCTGTGGGCATATGCGCCTCGAAAATCAGTGGCGTCGCACTCGAAAAATTGCGATACGTTGTTACATTCGGCTTAATCCGCGTCGGGGCGGAAAGGGATGATACCCATTTTCCGCGTCCGCCATTCCGCAGCACGTCACATGCCGGCGAAATCGGGATTTTGAAGCGAGAGTGTATCGCCTGCGAGGCGGTAATTTCGAGACGTGATGCGTTATTCACGGAAACGCATCGAGCCCGGACGGGCGCTCCGTCCGGGCTTTTGTAACCGGCTAAATCCGCGCGCTTACGGCTTCGCGAAAACCGGACCGAGACCGATGACGCTCGTATCCGAACGCGCGCCCGACTCGGCGTTGCCGCTCGCCGGCGCGCCATATGCGCTCAGGCCCTTCGCGGCCGCGATACGCGCCTCAGCGGCCTGGATGTTTTGCGGATACTGGGTCTGGTCGCTCGCCGGATCGTAGCCGGCCTTTTGCAATTCGACGAGTTGCGCGCGCACTTCCGCACGGGTGATCGGCTGGTTCGACTGCGCAAACGAGAAAGCCGGAAGCGCGACAGCGGCAGCAACGATGAGCGATTGAATGACTTTCATGATTTACCTCCAGAGAATGTAATGGAAGTCCGTCTTGTCGATCCGCCGTGTGTTGCGAATCGTTCGGGCTTGGAGGTATTAAAACCGGCGGACGTATCTGGCTTGTTTCGCAAAAAGCGGATTATGAAACGCCGTGTGTCGGCGTTCAGTGCGGATACAGTGCGATACAAAGACGCCGTGCCGTCTACAATCGGCTTGCCCGTATCGCAACGGGAAATAATCGGCACCATACCGGGAGGAGACCATGCAGACCCCGCGCCCTTCGCTGAACGCCCTGCGCGCGTTCGAAGCCGTGGCGCGCCTGCGCAGCATGACGCTCGCCGCGCAGGAGCTGTGCGTCACGCATGGCGCGATCAGCCGGCAGGTGAAGGCGCTGGAGGATACGCTCGGCCTGACGCTGCTCGTGCGTTCGGCGCAATCGTCGGATCCGACGCCCGAAGGCAGACGCCTCGCCGAAGGCCTTACGACGGCGTTCAATCTCATCGACGCGAGCATCGAGCAGTTGAAGCCGGAGCCGCTCACGCTGTCGTGCTCAGCGACCATCATGATGAACTGGCTGATTCCGCGGATCGCGGGGTTTCATCGGCGCTATCCGCAGACCGAGCTCAAGTTCAACATGAACTACGATCAGATCGATTTCGTGCGCGACAAGATCAGCGTCGCGATTCGCGCGAACACGATCGAACCGCCGAGGGACGCGATCACACGCACGCTCATCGACGAATGGATCGGTCCGGTGTGCTCGCCGGAGTACGCGCAGTCGATCGGACTGACAAACCCCGCCGATCTCGCGCGCGCGAAGCTGCTCTCCACCCGCACGCGCCCCGAAGCGTGGACCGACTGGTATCGCGCGACCGACGTAGCGCCGCTCGCCGGTGCGGGCGCGGATGCCTACGATCACTTCTATCTGCTGATCCAGGCGGCCGTGTGCGGCCTGGGTGTGGCGCTCGTGCCGCAGTTGCTCGTGATGAACGATCTCATGTCCGGCAAGCTCGTCGCGCCGTTCGGCTTTGCGCCGGGTCCGCGCCAGCTCGTGCTGTGGGTCGCGCCGCATCTGCGCGCACATGCCGAGGTCGCGCAACTGGAACGCTGGCTGATCGAAGAGATGAACGAAAGCCTGAAGGAGATGACCGCGTTCCTGCGCACGCGCGACGACGAAGCGCTCAGGACTTGATGAGCGTGCCGTAGAGCGCGCTCGCCCGCGAGAGATGCGCGTGCATCGCGTTGGCGGCGGCGTCGCCGTCGTGCGCGGCGATCGCCTCGACGATGCGTTCGTGCTCCGCGAGCGTCAACGATTCGGCGCCGGGCGCGCGCACCATCGGCCGATAGTATTCGGCGGCCCAGTTGAAGATCGATTCGACGATCGACGGATAGATCGGATTGCCCGTGATCCGCGCGATCTCGCGATGAAACGCCATGTCGCAGGCGAGAAATGCCTCGCGGTCATCGACTGCCGCGCGCTGCGCCTCGACGCGCTCGACGAGCCGCGCGATGTCTTCCTCCGATGCCTTTCCGGCCGCCATGCGCGCCGTGCCCGTTTCGAGAAAGAGCCGCGCCGCCTTCAGATGCTCCAGCATGTCGGGCTGCGTGCGCAGCAGATGCATGGTTCCGATCGCGATTTGCGCGATGAGGCTCTGCGCCGTCGGCACGACCACGCGCGCGCGTTCGCCGTGCGCGATCTCGACGATTCCGGAGCGCTCCAGCGTCTGCAACGCCTCGCGGATCGCGGGCCGCCCGACGCCATACGCTTCCATCAGCTCGCGCTCGGAAGGCAGTTGCGCGCCGGGCGCGATCTCGCCCGAGCGGATGCGCGCCATCAACCGGTCGAGTACGTCCTGATACAGCTTGCGCCGCTGAATGATGTCAGCCATCGGAAATGCCTGTCTTCGATGAATCCCGCCGACGACCTTATCACGAAGCCCAAGCTCACGAAGCGCCGTCGCGCACGTTACCGAAGAACGACACGCCGCCGATCTGCCCGCCTTTCAGCACGATTTCGAGCCCGTCGCGGGCGGCATCGCCGGACCACGCGCGGCACAGCGGCGCGCCCGGCGCCATGCCCGCCGCGACGCTCAATGCCGTGATGCCGAGCTTGCCCGCCACTTCGCCCGAACTGTCGCCGCCCGCGACGACGACGCGGCGCAACGGCGCGCGATCGAGCAGCCGGCGCATCACATCGGCGAGCGTTTCGCCCACGCGGCGCGCCGCTTCCGCGCGGCTCAGTCCGGCTTGCGACGCGATGTCGTCGAACGCGAGCACGGCGGGATCGTCGGGGCCTTCGGCGCTGAAGACGAGCGGGCTTCGGCCATCGCTCACGGCGCGGATGGCGACGCCGATCACACGTTCGATTTCGGCTTCGCGCGACTGCGCATCCAGTGCGCGACGCAAGTCCAGGCGCTCGACGCGAAAGCCGTTGTCGCGCGCCCAGCGGATCTGCCCCGCCGTCACCGGCGAGCAGCTTCCGCTGACGGCCGCGATCACATCGACGGGCGATGCAACCGGCAGGCCCGGCATCTGCGGCACGAGCCCGTTCGCGCGCCAGTGCGCCGCGAGCGCATATTGCAATCCCGACGACGACGCCGTGAACACACCTTCGCCGCGCCCTTCCCAGACGAGCTTTCCGGCGGCGGCGAGCGTCTCTTCATCGAGCACGTCGATCATGACGACGGGCCCATCGTCGCTCGTCAACGCGTTCAGGCGTTCGTGAACATCCGGCGAACGCAACTGCACGAAATCGATCAGGCCGATGCGCCGCTCGGTCTGCCCGCGCAGATGCACGCGCAAATCCGCTTCGCTCATCGGCGTGACGGGATGACGCGACATCGTCGGATGACGATCGAGCCGATGACCCTCGCCGTCCACCGAAGCGAACAGATTGCCGAACGCCTGATAGCGCTTCAGACGCGGCGCGCCGACGATCATCGGCGACCACCGGCCGCGCATGTATCTCACTCCGATATCGATCGCGCGGCCGATCGAACCCGTGTGCGGCGACGAATCGAAGGTCGAGCAGACCTTGTATTGCAGGATCGGCGCGCCCAGTGCGGCGAGGCTCGCGAAGGCGTGCGGCAACTCGTCGTCCATCCATTGCGGACTGCGCCCGCGCGACGATCCCGCGAGCCCGACGCAACGCACATCGGGAAAGCGCGCGAGCAGTTCGGGCGTGGGCGTCTGCAGGCACAGGAGCGTCGGCACGCCGGCGGCGGTCATCGCTTCCATCGCGTCGGTGGAACCGGTGAAGTCGTCGCCGTAGTACGCGAGCAGCAGGCCATCGGGCCATTGCGTGCTCATTTCCAGAACTCCAGTGCGCGCTTCAATGCGGGATTGCGTTCGGCATGACGCGCGAGCGGCACGCCTTCCATCGCCGCGACCCACGCCTCGCGCAACGCCTCGACGCCCGCCGCCACGCCGCCCGGATGCCCGAAGATGCCGCCGCCCGCCGTGTGAATCAGATCCGCGCAGCCGATCGCGGCGTACGTGTCCGCCGCCTGCAAGCCCGTCTGGCCCGAGCTGAAGACGGGCATCGCGGTCAACGGCGCTTCGTCCATCACCGGCGCGAGCACCGCGCGCGCCGCCGCGATCACGCTTTCGTCGGATTCGCTGAACTTGTTGCGCAGGCCGTTCACGTGCAGGTGATCCGCGCCCGCGAGACGCCACAGCATCTGCCACGGCGCGTAGTCCCAGCCGAGCGCTTCGGCGCGCGTCAGATAGCCCCAGCCCGCGCGATGCGCGTGAATCGGCAACTGACTGTGCTTGCGCAACTCGGTCATACCGACGAGACCGATCGAATTGAGCACCGCCATCACGCACGTGCCGCCCTGTTCGAGCACGAGATCGTGGCGGCGCTTCATCTGATCGAGATCGCCCGTCACGTTGAACGCGACCATCACCTTCTTGCCGGTGCGCTCGGCGTGATCGTTCACGACGCGCATCACCGCGCGCACGCGTTCGTCGAACGGGCAATGCGAGCCGTCGCCTTGCAGTTCGTCGTCCTTGATGAAGTCGATGCCGCCCGCGACCAGCTCCTTCACCTGCCCGGCGGTTTCCTCCGGCGAAAGCCCGACGCTCGGCTTGATGATCGTGCCGATGAGCGGCCCATGCGTCACGCCCGACAGCTTGCGCGTACCTTCGATGCCGAACGCCGGCCCCGGATACGCCGCCGCGAACGACTTGGGCAGGCGCAGGCCGGTCAGACGCAAGCCCGACACCTGGCGCAATTCGAAAAGATTGCCCGCGATCGTCGACATCAGATTCGGCAGCGACGGCCCGAAGTTTTCGATCGGCCACGAAAGTTCGAGCACGCATTGCGTGTAGCACTTCGAAGCCGCGCCGCCCGGCAGGCTCGGCGTCTCGCTGTAGCCCAGCACGTCGAGCCGTTCGACGCGCGCGCCCGAGCGCGCCTTGAGTTCGGGCGTCTCGTTGGGCAGCGCGATGAAGGTGCCGCTCGACTGCTCGCCCGCGATGGTTTCGGCGGCAATGCGCGGATCGACGCCGGTTTCGAGCCAGTAAGTTGCGTGGATGCGTTCGCTCACGGTCAGTTCCTCGCTTCAGGTGATGCGCCGAATGCTCTCCGCGATTTCCTCGCGGTCGAACACCTTCTTCCAGTCGTCGCGCATCAGGCGCGGCTTGCCGAACTCGATCGCCTTGTTGCAGGCATCGGAGAACGCGCCGGGAATTTCGTTGAAGATCACCGCGCCGAGGATGTTCATGTGGCCGAGCAGGAAATCGCGCGCCGCCTGTGCGGGCACGCCGCGCGCGATCGTCTCGTCCATCGCTTCGCGCATCACGTAGAGCAGTGTCGCGCAGATGGTTTCCGAGAGACCCGGCTCGAGGATCGCCATCTGATCGACGCTCAGCCGATACGAACGCAGGATCGGCGCGTAGATCACCTTCGCGACGGCTTCGCCGAGATCGAACGCTTCCTCCGGCCCCTGCATCAGCGCGCTGACGATCGACTGTTTCGCATGCGCGCCGCCGAAGTGATCGTGCAGCGACTTCTCGTCGAGGTCGTAGTTGAAGATGATCGGATGGCACGGATGCGCGACGAAGTACGTCAGGTCCTTGCGGTCCGGAAGATGGCCGGCGAAAGGCGCGGCGGCATCGAGCGTCATGACCATCGTTCCCGGCGACAGCTTCGGCGCGATGTCGTGCGAGAGCTTGCCGATCAGCGTATCGGGCACGGCGAGAATCACGACTTGCGCGCCGTCGAGCGCGGCATCGGCGGCAACGCATTCGATGCCGAGTTCATCCTTCAGCCGCTTCTGTCCGGCCGCGCCCGGCTCGACATGCGCGACACGATAGTCCGACTTCAGCAGATTGCTGGAGAGGCGCACGCCCATCTTTCCACCTGCTCCGAACAACGCGATCTTTTCCTTCATTTCGATGACTCCAGTGTGAGGTGAGTGTTCAATGTGCGTTCGCCGCGACGGCGTCGGGCGCGCGTTCCTGGCTCGTGCGGCCGATGGCGAACGCGAGCGCGGCCGACATCAGCATCATTGCGCCGACGATCAGCATCGGCAGTTGATACGAGCCCGTCGCGTCCTTCGCCATGCCGGTGATGTACGGTGCGACGAAGCCCGCGAGATTGCCGACCGTGTTGATGAGCGCGATGCCCGCCGCCGCCGCCGCACCCGACAGGAAGCGCGCCGGCAGCGCCCAGAAGTTCGGCAGCGCGGAGAAGATCGCGCAGGCCGTCACGGTGATCACGGCGATAGTCGCGGCGGGCGAGCCCATCTGCATCGCGAGCGGCACGCTCAACGCGCCGATCAGCGCCGGCACCCCGATATGCCACGAGCGCACGCCGCGCTTCGTCGCGTCGCGGCTCCAGAGGAACAGCGCAAAGGCGGCGGGCAGATACGGAATCGCGGTGATCAAACCTTTCTGGAACACGTTGAAGTGCGTGCCGAAGCGCGCCTCGAAACCGCCGATGATCGTCGGCAGGAAGAATGCGAGTGCGTAGAGACCGTAGATCAGGCCGAAGTACATCAGCGCGAAGAGCCAGACGCGACCGCTCATCAGCGCGGCGACGGGGCTGCCGTGACCCTTGCTCGCCGATGCGCCTTTCGCGCGGTCTTCTTCGTCGAGGCTCGTCGTGAGCCAGTCGCGCTCGGCGGTCGTGAGCCATTTGGCGTCGGCGGGTTTGTCGGCGAGATAGAACCACGCGATCACGCCGACGAGAATCGCCGGAATCGCGACGCCGAAGAACATGATGCGCCAGCCGGCGAGACCGAAGAGCCCGTGCGCCTCGATCAGCAGCGCGGCGAGCGGCGCACCGATGACGATCGTGAGCGGCTGCGCGAGATAGAAGAGCGCGAGGATGTGGCTGCGATGCTTCGCCGGCACCCACATGCTGAGGAACAGAATCGCGCCGGGAAAGAAACCCGCTTCGGCGACGCCCAGCAGGAAGCGCAGCGTATAGAGCCCGTTCACGCTGCTGACCCAGGTGAAGAGCAGCGCGACGATGCCCCACGTCACCATGATGCGCGCGAGCCAGCGGCGTGCGCCGAACTTGTGCAGCGCGAGATTGCTGGGAATCTCCAGCACGATATAGCCGATGAAGAACACGCCCGCCGCGAAACCGAACTGCGCGGCGGTGAGACCGAGATCCTTGGTCAAGCCGTTCGGGCCGGCGAACGAGATCGCGGTCCGGTCGAGAAAGTTGATGAAGAACATCAGCGCGACGAACGGCACAAGCCGCCACGACACTTTTCTGATCGCCGATCGCTCGACGGACTGCGTTTCTGCAACGTTCATGTCTCCTCCAGACGTAGCGCACGGGTGTGGTCAACTGGTGTGATGAGTAGACCATCGCCGGAGGGACGCGAGACATAGGTGGAAACGCCGAAACGGGTCGATTTTTTCTCACATCAGGGCGCGATAAATTCACTCCCTGCGCAGGAAATTTGCGATTGAGAGTGCAAAAACCTCACATGATCTGCGGGGAATGGTGGCCCAGCCATGTCGACGCCGGGCGTCCTCAAATGTATAGCGTAGCTATACAATACGCACGGATTTGCGACTGCGAATAGAGGTTCAGAAAATGACTCAAATGTTCAACCCGCCTCACCCGGGCGAAACGCTTCGGGAAGATGTTCTCCCGGAGCTCGGTTTGACGATAACTCAAGCGGCGGAACAACTCGGCGTGACGCGCGTGGCGCTATCGCGTGTGTTGAACGGGCGCGCCGGCATTTCCCCGGAGATGGCTCTTCGGATCGAGGGCTGGCTCGGTGTGGAGAATGGCGGACGCGCGGATCTGTGGTTGGCTCGGCAGGCGGCGTACGACTTGTGGCAGGCGCGATCGAAGGGAGCGCCGATGGTCGAGCGCGCGCATCTCTAAGCTTTCCCTCAACCACTCGAGCGGACGCGCACAAGACGCGCCTCGCAAATCCTTCGCGCCAGCCCGTTTTCACGCCACGGCGCGCAGCGCCCGCATTCCCCCTTTCCCCCGGCTCACCGCCGCGAGCGCCGCGAGACTGATCACCGCCGTGAACATCATGTAGAAGCTCGGCGCGGCCTTGCTGCCCGTCGCGCTCAGCAGCCAGATGATGATCGCGGGCGTGAATCCGCCGAACACCGTCACGCCGATGTTGTAGCCGATCGACATGCCCGTCGCGCGCGTCGATACCGGAAAGATCTCCGACATCAGCGCAGGCAGCGCGCCGAAGTAGATCGCCTTGAGCAACGCCAGCCACGCGACGAGCGCGAACAACGCAGGCACCGACACGTGCGACACGACATACGCGAACGCCGGATAGCCCGTCACGAAGAGCAGCAGCGCCGCCGTCGACATCTGCTTCACGCGGCCGATCCTGTCCGACAGATGCCCCGCGAACGGCGTGACGACGGTCAGCATCAGGCCCGCGACGGTGCTCGCCGCGAAACCCGTCGATGCATCGAGGTGCAACTCGCGGATCGCGAACGTCGGCACGTACTGCAGAAGATAGTTCACGGCCGTCGATACCGTCAGCGCGCCGATCGACACGAGCAGCAAGGCCTTTTGCTGCGTGAAGACATCGCGGACAGGCGTGGCCGTGTGCTCGGCCTCGGTGTAATCGGTCGCGTCTTCCAGATAGCGTCGCAGGTACAAGCCCGCCGGCCCGATCAGCAAGCCGAAGAAGAACGGAATGCGCCAGCCCCACGCGGCGAGTTCCGTGGCGGGCATCAGCTTGGCGAGCGCGAAACCGAAGATCGACGCGAGCAAGGTTGCAAGCCCTTGCGTCGCGAACTGCCAGCTCGCGAGCAGGCCGCGCCGCTCGGGTGCGTGCTCGATCAGCATCGCCGTCGAGGCGCCGAACTCGCCGCCCGCCGAGAAGCCCTGAATCAGTCGCGCGATGAACACGCCCGCAGGCGCGATCAGACCGATCGACGCGTAAGGCGGAATCACCGCGATGATCGCCGTGCCGATCATCATCAGCCCGACCGACATCATCAGCGCCGCCTTGCGCCCGCGCCTGTCCGCATACGCGCCGAGCACCATGCCGCCGACGGGCCGAACCAGATAGGACGCGCCGAACGAGCCGAACGTGAGCAGCATCGAAGCCGTCTCGTTCGCGGCCGGGAAGAAGTTCTTCGCGATATACACCGCGAAGAACGCATAGATCGCGATATCGAACCATTCGAGCGCATTGCCGACCGAAGTCGCGAGCACGATCTGTGTCAGGCTCAGAGGCTTTTTGTTCATGATGTCCGCGTGGTTGTGAAGTGGCTTGTCAACGGGCGTTGCGCGCGGCGACGATCGCCGCGCCCATCACGCCGAGATCCCACCAGAGGCCCGCCATCAGCCCGAGCGATTCGCGCATCACGGGCGCGAGCACGTGTTCGTTCGGCGCGTGCTGATTGCACGCGGGATACGAGTGCGGCACCCACAGCGTCGGCAGGCCGAGCGTGGTCGCGAAGACGTCGTTGGGCACGGTGCCGCCGAGGTTCGGCAGCAGCGCGGGCTTCTCGCCGGTCGTCGCGCGCATCGAATCGAGCGCCCAGTGCACCCAGGGATCGTCGAGATCGAGACGCGTCGCGGGCGTGCCGCGCGTCGCGCTCACTTTCACTTCGGTGAAGCCATGCTCCGCGAAGTGGCGTTCGAGATGCGTTTGCAGGTTCTGCCAGTCCGTGCCGACGACGAAGCGCAACTGGCACACCGCTTTCGCGAACGGCGGAATCGCGTTGACGGGGGCATCGGCGTTGCCGGATTTCATCGCGAGCACTTCGAGCGCGTTCCAGCCGATCACGCGTTCGGTCGGCGTAAGGCCCGGCTCGCCCCAGGTCGGATCGATATCGGGCGAGCTTTCGTCGCGGCCCAGTTCGATATCGGCGAGCGCTTCGCGCACCGCATCGGAAATCGGCGGCGGCCGCAATCCTTCGACGGCGATGCGCCCGTTGCGATCGACGAGACTCGCGACTGCATGCGACAGCACGACGGCCGGATTGCGCAGCACGCCGCCCCAGTTGCCCGAGTGATGGCCGCCTTCGCGCAGATCGACCGTCAGTTCGAACGGCACGCCGCCGCGCGAGCCGAGAAAGAGCGTCGGACGCTCTGCCGACACGCGCGGCCCGTCGGAAGCGATGAACACATCCGCCGCGAGCGCGTCCTTGTGCGCGGCGCAGACTTCATCGAGGCCCGGCGAGCCGATCTCCTCGCCGGTCTCGAAGATCACCTTCACGTTGTAGCCGAGCTTGCCCCCGCGCGCCTCAAGGACCGCAGCAAGCGCCGCGAAGTTGACCGAATGCTGGCCTTTGTTGTCGGCGGTGCCGCGGCCGTACCAGCGGTCTTCGTCGACGACGATCTCCCACGGCTTCAGGCCCGCGCGCCACTGCTCGTCGTAACCGCGCACGACATCGCCGTGGCCGTAGGTCAGCACGGTCGGCAGATGATCGGACTCGTGACGTTCGGCGATCAGAAACGGCGGCCCGCCCGCGACGGGATTCTCGACGACCTGCGCCGTGAAGCCGAGGCGCGCGAGCGTATCGCTGATTTCATCGGTCAAATAGGCGTTCAGCGCGGGATTGCGCCCGTTCTGACTCTCGGTGCGGAACGCGACGCGGCGCTGCAAATCCGCGAAAAACGCGCCCGAATCGAATGTCCTGCAAGCGATGGCGATCGCGCTTTCGCGCATGTTCTGGGGTTCTTTCACGACGTCTCCGGAAAAATGTTCATTGCGATTCCGGCCAGTCTAGGAACATCAAAAATTCGCGACAATTTCAATATTTGCGGCTAGCATTGCCAAAAAGGCAACGCTCGGGGACACGCCGTGCTGCATGGCATCGCACTCAAATACTTCGTGGAAGTCGCGCGCGCGGGCTCGCTCGCGGCGGCGTCGGAACAGCTTCACGTCGCGGTGTCGGCGATCAGCCGGCAGATCGCGAAGCTGGAGGAACAGGCGGGCACGCCGCTATTCGAGCGTATGGCGCGCGGCATGATCCTGACCGAAGCGGGCGAATTGCTCGTGCAGCATGCGCGCCGCGCGTTGATGGATGGCGACGCGGTGCTCGCCGAGATATCGGAGATGCATGCGCTCGGGCTCGGGATCGTGCGCATCGGCTGCACGGAGGGTTTCACGCGCTGCTTTCTGCCGAGCGTGATGGCGACGCATTATCGCGAGCATCCGCGCACGCGCTTCGTGATGCGTTCAGGTACGCCCGGGCAGGTCGAGCATTGGGTGACGAGCGGAGAAGTCGATGTGGGGCTCGCGTTCTCGACATCGACATCGACGGCGTTGAGCATCGAATACAGCGTGAAGGCGCCGGTCTGCGCGCTGCTGCCGCCGACGCATCCATTGGCGGGCAAAGCGAGCATCACGCTCGACGACGTGCTTCAGTACCCCACTGCGGTGCTTGATCGCGGCACCACCGTGCGCCAGTTGATCGACTGGTGCTGCTCGGCGCGCGGCGTGCATCTGGAGCCGGTCCTGACGAGCAACAATTCGAGCGCGATGCATCATTTCGCCGCGCTCACGGGCGCGATCACACTCGGCAGCGCGGTCGCGCTCGAAGGCGATCCCGGGCCGCCGACGCTCGTCGCCACGCCCATCGACGAGCCCTTGCTCAACGAGCGCCTGCTGCAGGTCACGGTGATGCGCGAGCGCCGTCTGCCGCCCGCGGTCGATCAGTTCCTGAAAACGCTGACGAACGCGTTGCGCGACAGTCTGGGCGCATCCGCGGCGCGCGCAAAGAGGAAAAAGCGTTGAGGGTTATTGCGTGGCGACCCACCACGTCGTGCCGGCGGCATCGCGAAAGCCGCCTCTGAAGTCGTCGTCGGTGCGTTTGCGCGTGGGCGCCTGCACGCTTTGCGCGCCGTTCTGCATCGCGCGGTCGTAGACGGCTTGAGCGTCACGCACATAGACGTGGATATGCGGCCCCGGGGCTTGCTGATCCGTCGCGCCACCGCCGATCATCACAATGCTGTCGTCGATGCGCACTTCGGCGTGCATCAGCGAGCCATCGGGACGGTCGAAGCGGCGGACCAGTTCGGCTTCGAAGACGCTTTGCAGGAAAGTGATAATCGCGTCCGCGTTTTCGCAGATGAGATACGGGCTGACGGAGGGGTAGGTTGCGGGTTTCCAGTCGGTCATGAGATGCCTCGATTCATCGTGACGAGGCTGATCAGGTTAATGGAAACCCGCGCCGGCTTCAAACGCCTTCCACTTCATCCACATCGACCAGCTTGTTCGCCACCGCCTTCGGCATCTCCGCCGTCGCTTGCGGCGCGGGCTCATACCGATGCACGTCATGCGTGACGAAGCCCAGATCATGACTCGGCACCTCGAACCACTCCGGATGCGCGAACGAGCGGCGAATATCTTCCAGCCCGCTCGCCCAGTGCTCGTCCATCGTGTCGTTGCTGAACTCGTAGTCCTTGTAATGACCTTCAAAGAACTTGTTCTTGTAGATGAGATGCACGACGTTCACCGCGCCGCCATCCGCGACTTTCTGCGCCTCGCGCAACAGCGGATGCGAGCGCCGCGTCTTCTCGGGAATATGCTCCAGCAGTTCCTTGATGAGCCGCGCATGCTTCTGGTTATGCGAAACGAAATCGGTGATGGCGCGCGTCCGGCTCGAATACTGAATGTCCTTCGTACGCTCGCTCACGTCGAGAAAATCGCCCGGCAATGTGCCGCGCGCGCTCCACAGATCCACCTGAAACACGAGCGTGTCCTTGTGCTGGCTTTCGCGGATGATCTCCGTCAACGGCGTATTCGATACGAGACCGCCGTCCCAGTAGAACTCGCCATCGATCTCGACAGCAGGAAACCCCGGCGGCAACGCGCCCGACGCCATGAAGTGCTCGGGCGCGAGACGCATCTTCGTATTGTCGAAGTAGACGAGGTTGCCCGTGCGCACATTGACGGCTCCGACCGACACGCGCATGGCGCCATCGTTGATACGGTCGAAGTCGGCGAATTGCAGCAGCGTCGCACGCAACGCGGACGTGTCGTAGTAGCTCACCTCGTTCGGGCGCTTGCTCTTCGTACCCGGACCGAGTTCGGGCACATGCACGCGCGGCGAAAAGAAGCCTCTTTGACCTTCGGTCAGCGCGCGCGCCGCCGCCCACATGCTCGAAAACTTGCGGCCGATGTTGGCGAAGCCGAACGCCGCGGGCACAAACGCGCCGACATGTCCGATCAGATCGGCGGGCTGGCAGATCGTATTCCAGAATCCGCGCAGCGCGGCCACGCGGTGCTCGGGCGCATTGCCCGCGATGATCGCGGTATTCAGCGCGCCGATGGAAATGCCCGACGTCCATGTCGGATCGACGCCGACTTCCGCGAGCCCTTCGAACACGCCGGCCTGATAGGAGCCCAGCGCGCCGCCGCCTTGCAGCACGAGGCAAACGTCATCGTAATCCGGCAGCGCGACGTGGTTCGCCTGCATGAGTGTGTTGCGTTGACTGCGGCGCATGGATTCTCCTTATTGCATGAACCAGCCGTGGCTCACGACGACCGACTGCCCCGTCAGCGCATTCGATTCGAAGCCCGCGAGGAATGCGACCGTGTTCGCGACATCGGCGACGGTCGTGAATTCGCCATCGACCGTTTCCTTCAGCATCACGTTCTTCACGACTTCTTCTTCCGAAATGCCGAGCGCCTTCGCCTGCTCGGGAATCTGCTTCTCGACGAGCGGCGTGCGCACGAAACCCGGGCACACCACATTGGCGCGCACGCCGCGCGGTCCGCCTTCCTTCGCGACGACGCGCGCGAGTCCCAGCAAGCCATGCTTCGCCGTGACATAGGCCGACTTAAGTTTCGACGCCTCATGCGAGTGTACCGATCCCATGTAGATGATCGAGCCGCCCTTGCCCGACGCGTACATGTGCTTGATCGCAGCCTTCGTCGTGAGGAACGCGCCGTCGAGATGGATCGCGAGCATCTTCTTCCAGTCGGCGTACGCATACTCTTCGATCGGCGCGACGATCTGAATGCCCGCGTTCGACACCAGCACGTCGATGCCGCCCAGCTTCGCCACCGCCTCTTCGATGCCGGCGTTCACCGCGTCTTCGCTCGTCACGTCCATCGACACGGCGATCGCCTTGCCGCCCGCCGCGACGATGCTGTCCGCAACCTTCTGCGCATTCGCGAGATTCAGATCGGCGATGACGACCGCCGCGCCATCGGCCGCGAGCTTGCGCGCCGTCTCTTCGCCGATGCCGCTCGCTGCGCCCGTGACGAGCGCGACTTTTCCTTGCAGTGCCATGTGTTGTTCCCTTGTCGAAGTGATGCGAAGTTATTGATTGACGGCGAGCCTGAGTTCGTCCGGCGGCGCGAGATAGTCGTAAGCGACTTCGCCGATATCGAGCGTGAGATTCGCGATGACGTGCCGCGCGCCGACCACCTTGCGCACCGGCAGATCCGCGACGGGCGCGAGCGCATGCGCATGCAGTTCCAGCGCGGCGGGGCCTTCCCATGCGCCCAGCACGCTCACGTCGCGCAGAAAGAAGCGCACGAGTTCGCACACGCGCGCGGTGCCGTCGACATGCGGCAGCACCTTCAGCAGATAGTTCGGCGTATCGGCGAGCTTCTTGCGCTCCGCTTCGAGATCGAGCGGACGATACTTGTAGCCCATCGTGCCCGTCGCGATACGCTGCGAGCCGTAGTCGAGCGTGCCGAGCAGCGTGTCCTTGCCATCGACGGCCAAGCGCGGCGACGCCAGCTTCTTCGGAAAGCCCCAGATCTCGCGACCGCCCGCGATCGGGCCTTCGTCGTCGAGATACATCGCATGGGTATAGCTGCCCTTTCTGCCATCGGGATCGATGACCGAGATCACCTGGCCGCTTTCGGTGTAGTCGCCGAAGCCGGACGAATCCGGCATGCGAATGAATTCGTAATGCACGAGGCCGCTGTCGACTTCGAGCGGCTCGGGGACCACGGCGCGCAACGCGTCGAGATCGGTCTCGTAAGAGATGATGAAGTACTCGCGATTGAGAAAGCGGAACGGCGGACGCGGGTAAGCGGGATTGTGCACAGGCATGGCGAAGGCATTCCTGCGGATGTCGTCTTCTTTCACTGGATCGTCCCTGAGTTGAGAGCAGGCACGATAGTAGATGCAGTCGATGACATTTGTCGCGGACCATAGGCAGCAGATGCACATCTGTCGAAGCAGTGCAAATCGACAAAAATCCCGTTGCGTCAACGTCTTATGCGCGCGCATCAGTGAATTGCACTTTTTTGTGCAATATACTGTTGCCTCAGCAGCGCCCGACGCGGAGGAACCGCGCCGCCGCGGCCTGAATCACAAACGCATGAGCGCAATCGAGCCGGTTTTCCCCTAGTTGCACCGGAATATCGAGTCTTTATATTTCTTACGGTGCAAAGCGGCGGCCCACGCGTTGCTTTGCCCTTTTTAAGGCCATCTCCTCCAAGCGAGTCTCCGATGAAAAAGTCTTTGAAGAAATCCCTCGTGCTTTTGGTGCTGGCGGCTTTCGCGGCCCCGACGCTGTCGTTCGCGGCGGCGGACTACCCGAACAACAAGCCGCGCCCCGCGTATCACAAGAAAGGCCAGAAGCATCACAAGAAGTCGACGACGCCGCCCGCTTCGCAAACGCAATAACGCGGCAATCACGCGACACTGCTCATAAAAATGCACGGGCATCCGGTTACGGACGCCCGTGCATTTCTTTTGGCGCCGCCCGGCGCGAAATCAGGCCGCTTCGAGACGCGCCCGCATCGCGTCGAGACGCGCCGCGTCGATATGGCCGCGCGCCGCCATGACTTCGAGCGCCGCCAGCGCGGATGCCGCGCCACAAAGCGACGCGGCTTTCGCGTCCGCATCGAGTTCGAAGGCGGCCGAACGTTTGGCGCTACGCGCGCGCCAGATTTTCCCGCACGCGAAAAACGCCATCACGAACCCGAATCCGGGGACGCTCACGCGCCAGAAGTCTTCATCCGATGAAGTCGCAAAAACGATGCAGGGTATCGACAGAAGCGCCATCACCGACAGCGCCGTCCATGCGAAATCGAGCAGCATCGTTCTGCGTTGTGTCGCGTGCCCGACTTCATGCGCGACGACGATTCGAAGCAACGGCTCCGGCAGCGCCAGCGTGGCGCGATCGACTTCGATGCAATTGAACAAGGCCTCGTAGCAAGGCCCGGCGCAGCCGGTCACGAAGCGCACATGCGGCGGCGTGACGTGCAGCGCAGCGGCATCGGCGGCGACGAGCGAAAGGATATGTTGTTCCTCCACGCGAAGCCGCTTCATGATCATTGTCCCGGATGATCGGTCCACTCGCTGCGCGTCTGCCACGCATCGATCTCGGCGGTCAGCTTCGCCAGTTTGGCGCGCACGAGTTCCAGCCCGGGGCCGCCGAGCACGAGATGCCCCGGCGGCTCGGGCGATGTGACCGCTTCGATGATGACCTGCGCGGCGCGCGCCGGATCGCCCGGTTGCCTGCCGCTGCGCTCCGCGATGGCCGCGCGCCGGGTGCCTGAGGTCTGCGCGTAATCGTCGATCGGCTTGCGCGTTTGCTTGAGCGACCGGCCCGCCCAGTCCGTGCGGAACGGGCCCGGCTCGACCGCCGTGACCTTTATGCCGAGCCCTTCGGTTTCGCGCGCGAGCGCTTCGCCCAGGCCCTCCAGCGCGAACTTCGTCGCCGCGTAGTAGCCGCTGCCCGGATTGCCGACAAGACCGCCCACCGATGTGATGTTGACGACATGTCCCGAGCGGCGTTCGCGCATGCGCGGCAGCACAGCCCGGATCATCGCCGCCGCGCCGAAGAAGTTCGCTTCGAACATCGCGCGCACTTCATCGTCTTCGCCCTCTTCGACGGCCGAGAGATAGCCGAAACCCGCGTTGTTCACGAGCACGTCGATATGACCGAACGCGGCGTGGGCATCGTCGATGGCGGACTTGATCTCGTCGGCGTGCGTGACGTCGAGACGCACCGCGATTGCGCGGCCCTCGGCACGTTCGACGATATCGGTGACGCTCGCGGGATCTCGCGCGGCGACGACAGCGCGCCAGCCCTTGTCGATCACGGCGCAGGCGAGTTCGCGGCCGAAGCCGGTCGAGCAGCCGGTGATGAACCAGACGGGCGTGTCGTTGTTGCCGTTGGATGCGGACATGTGGTTCTCCATGGAAAACGCGCGCACCCGATCATTTTGACCGGAATGCGCACCCGTGTGTCGGAGGGTTTGAAAGACGAATTCGTGAAGCTGATTCGTGAAGCTATCGCAGCGCGGGCATACGGATCGCGCGATGATTCCGCGGCTCGAACAAAACCGCTTGTTCGATGCGCGTCGCGATTTTCTTCCACCCGCCGAGCTCGTCTTCGAGCACCGCGAGCGTCAGAAGAATGCGCTCGCGATCGTGTTTCGTGCGGGCCTCTTGCGCGCTTTCGCGCAACGGCACGAGCGCCGCCTCACGTTCCGCGATCTGCTTCGCGATTCTGTCCCTCAGGCATTTCAGTGATTGGTCCATTTCCGTATGACAGGATGATGTCACCGATCGTTGAGCAAACCGCGCGCCTGACTGCGAACGCCGCACGATGCCGCCTTCGTGCAAGCCGATGTCGCTGCCGTGCTACACGCCTGGCCCGCTCCGTCCTTATAGTGAGCCGTCGATCCGGCGCGCATTCATTCGAGGCGAAAGCGTGAGCACAGAAGAACTGGGCAGCATGAGTCCGGCGGATGAATGCGATAAACGCATCGACGCCGGGCTTCCTTTTGGCCGCATCGTTTCGTCCATCGCCAGTCTTTTGCTCGGCTTCGCCCTGCTCGTGATGGGCAACGGCCTGCTGGGCACGCTCGTCGCGTTGCGCATGGTGCACGCGAATTTCCCGTCGGCGACCATCGGCTTCGTGCAGGCCGCCTATTACACCGGCTTCATGCTCGGCGCATGGCGCGGCTCGGCGATCATCGCGCGCGTAGGGCATCATCGTGCGTTCGCGGCTTTCGCAGCGCTCGCCGCGTGCAGCGCGCTCGGCTATGCAGTCACATCTCAAGCGGCCGTCTGGATGGCGCTGCGCTTCATGACGGGCTTCTCGCTCGTCGGCATCTTCGCCGTGATGGAAAGCTGGCTCAACGGCGTTGCGCCCAATGCCTTTCGCGGACGCGTGTTCTCCGTTTATTCGATCACCACCTATCTGTGTGTCGGCGCGGGGCAGTTTCTTATCGGCGTGGCGAATTCGAACGGCTTCGAACTGTTCAGTCTCGTGGCCGCGCTGTTCGCGTTGTCGCTCGTACCGGCGAGTCTCGCGCGCGTGTCCGTCGCCGATATCGATGAACGTCCCGAGCCGGCCGGTCCGCTCGAAGCGCCGCCGAAAACAAAGCTCAAGGCACTGCCGACGCTCTGGCGCGATGCCCCTCTCGCGTTATGGGGATGCTTCGCGTCGGGCCTGCTCAACAGCACTTTCTATGCGCTCTATCCGGTCTATATGCGGGGCGCGGGATATGCCGTCGAAGAAGTATCGAGCTTCATGGGGGTCGCGCTGATCGCGGCGCTGCTGCCACAGTGGCCGCTTGCGTATCTGTCGGACAGGTTCGACCGCAAGCGCGTGATCTGCGCGATCGCTTCGGCGCTGACGCTCGCGAGCGCGACGCTTTTCGTCTTTCATGGCGCGGCCTTCGTTCAGCCCGTTGCGTATCTCTACGTGAGTCTCATCTTCACAATCTATGGCGTGTCGGTCGCGCATGCGAACGACTGGATCGCGTCGCGTCAGCGCGTGGCCGTCAGCGCCGGACTGTTGCTGACCTTCGCGCTGGGCGGAAGCATCGGCCCGATTGCGGCTTCGTTCGTGATGGGTCGCGTCGGCCCCGCGGGCATCTATCTGTTCGCGCTGTTCGTCACCGCTTCGCTTGCGGCGCTCGCATGGCGCAGTATCGGTGCTCGCCGCAACGCAGCATCGCAATGACCAGACCGTACAGCCGACGTAGTTTCGTATGCAACTGATTTAAAACGAAAAAACGAGGTCACGCGCACGCCATGGCGTTTTCGTGACAAACAATGTCGGGTCGATGGTAGCCCTATGTCCCCACTCCGCTCTATCGTTTAGGCCATAGCAGGACCCAAACATAGACACGGCTCTTCAACGAAGGAGCTCAGGAGACATAGTGGAAACCCTTGCCTTCATCTGGGACAACCTGGCGAGCATCGCCAGGATGACCGGCGAGCACATCGAGATCGTCGGCGTGGGCGTCGGGCTCGCGATCCTGACCGGCGTGCCGCTCGGCATCGCGATCACGATCAATGAACGCCTCGCGAAGATCGTGCTGTATGTCGCGGCGATCATCATGACCATTCCCTCGGTCGCGCTCTTCGGCCTGATGATTCCCGTCCTCTCCGTGATCGGCCAGGGCATCGGCTTTCTGCCGACGGTCATCGCGCTCTTCCTCTATTCGCAGTTGCCGATCGTACGCAACACCTATACCGCGATCACCAACATCGATCCGGCGCTTCGCGAAGCAGCACGCGGCATGGGCATGACCACCGGCGAGCGTCTGCGCAAGGTCGAGATTCCCATTGCGCTGCCGATCATCATGGCCGGCGTGCGCATGGCGGTGGTGATCAACGTGGGCATCGCGGCGATCGCGGCGTATATCGGCGCAGGCGGTCTCGGCAAGCTCATCAGCCGCGGCATTTCGCAGTCGGACCCACGCCAGCTGATCGCGGGCGCGATCCTCGTGAGCATGCTCGCCATCGCCGCCGATATCGGGCTCTCGTGGGTGCAGCGCTGGCTCACGCCGAAGGGACTTCGCGCTCCTTCGCGCGCAGCCAGCCTCGCGCTGCGCCTCACCGCCATGACGGGCTTTCGCAAACAAACCGGACACGCGCAATAAATCATGATCAAGCTCTCCAACCTTACCAAGCGATATGACGGCGCGGCGAGCCCGGTCGTCGACGGCATCAACATGGAAGTGGGCGCGGGCGAAATCTGCGTGCTGCTCGGGCCGTCGGGATGCGGCAAGACCACGACGCTCAAGATGATCAACCGTCTCGTGCGTCCCACCTCGGGCAAGATCTATCTCGAAGGGCGCGATACCGACGAGTTCGAAGTCGTCGAACTGCGCCGCCGCATCGGTTATGTGATTCAGCAGATCGGGCTCTTTCCGAACATGACGGTCGAGGAAAACATCAGCGTCGTGCCGACGCTGCTCGGCTGGGACAAGGCGAAGACGCGCCGCCGCGCGGCGGAGCTGCTCGAGATCGTCGCGCTCGATCCCGCAACCTATCTCACGCGCTATCCGAAGGACCTGTCGGGCGGACAGGCGCAACGTGTCGGCGTGGCGCGCGCGCTCGCCACCGATCCGCCCGTCATGCTGATGGACGAGCCGTTCGGCGCGATCGATCCGATCAATCGCGAGCTGATTCAGGACGAATTCCTGCGCATTCAGAAGCAGGTGAAGAAGACGATCATGTTCGTGAGCCACGACATCGACGAAGCCGTGAAGATGGCCGACAAGATCGCGATCTTCCGCAATGGTCATCTCGAACAGTTCGATTCGCCGGACAACATTCTCGCGCGTCCCGCCACGCCGTTCATCGCGGGTTTCGTCGGCACGGATCGCGCATTGAAGCGTCTGCGTCTATTGCGCGCCCGCGATGCGCTTTCCGCATGCGATTGCATCGTGCGCGTCGGCGAAGACAGTGCGCGCGCCAGAGCGATGATGGAGAAGCACGGCGTCGACCGCATCGTGCTCGTCGATGCCGCCGACAAGCCGCACGGCTGTCTCACGATCGACCGCTTGCTGAATGTCGAAGGCCCGGTCACCGCGGCGCACGCGCTTCCCGTTCAGGCCACCGCGAGCCAGAAGGACGATCTGCGCACCGTCGTATCGACGATGTTCGCGAACGGCGCTTCGTGGCTGCCCACCGTCGATGACGACGGCCGCTTCGTCGGCTATGTGAGCCAGGAGCGCATCGTCGACATGTTGAAGCTGCCTGCCGGAGAACACGCATGAAACGCGTATTGTCAGCCGCGCTCCTTGCTGCGCTGAGCACGCAGGCGCACGCCGATAGCTGGTGGGCGAGCATCGATCAGTATCGCAGCGACATCGTGTATCAAGGGCTGCACATGATGATGATGGTCGCCGTGGCGGGCGTGCTTGCGATCATCGTCGCGATTCCGGCCGGCGTCTATCTGAGTCGTCCGTCGCAAAAACGCGGCGCGGCCGTCGTGATGCAGTCGCTCAACGCGGGACAGGCCGTGCCGAAGCTCGCCCTGCTCGCACTCGCAATGAGCGTGATGGGCATCGGTGCGGTGCCCGCGATCTTCGGCTTGTGGGTCGCTACGCTGCTGCCCATTGCGCTGAACACATACGAAGGCCTGCGCGCGGTGCCGCCCACGCTGATCGAAGCCGCGACCGGCATGGGCATGACTCCGTGGCAGATTCTCTGGCGCGTCGAGCTTCCCAACGCGCTCTATGTGATCTTCGCGGGCATTCGCACGGCATTGGCGATCACGGTCGGCACGGCTCCGCTCGCGTTTCTGATCGGCGGCGGCGGGCTCGGCGAACTGATCTTCACCGGCATCGATCTGAACGACTTCGGCATGCTGCTCGCGGGCGCCGTTCCGACCGCTCTGCTCGCGATTTTCACCGACGCGTTCATCGGCCAGATGCAACGACTGATGGTATCGCGCGGCGTGAATCCGCAAACCTGACTCATCAACCCGCATTCGCAACAGTGAGAGAGACCATGAAAAAGTTATTCTCCGTATCATTCGGCATCCTTATTTCGATGTTTGCAAGCTTCAGCGCGAGCGCCGCATCGGTGGTGGTCGGCGGCAAGAACTTCACCGAGCAGCAGTTGATGGCCGAGATGACCTCGCGCTATCTCGAAGCGAAGGGCTTCACCGTGACGAAGAAGGACGGCATGGGCAGCGCCGTGCTGCGTCAGGCGCAGGAAAACGGTCAGGTCGATGTGTACTGGGAATACACGGGCACGTCGCTCATCACCTACAACAAGGTCAATGACCGCCTCTCGCCCGACGACACCTACAAGAAGGTCAAGGAACTGGATGCGGCGAAGGGTCTCGTGTGGCTGAACCCGTCGAAGGCGAACAATACCTATGCGTTCGCGATGAATCAGGACGAAGCGAAGAAGCTCGGCATCGTCACGATGAGCGATCTCGCGAAGGCGATCAAGGGCGGCAAGGAACTCACGTTCGCGTGCAACTCGGAGTTCTACGCGCGCCCTGACGGCCTGCGTCCGCTGCAAAAGCAATATGGCTTCGAGTTCAGCCAGGGCGACGTCAAGCGCATGGATACGGGCCTCACGTATCAGGCGCTCAAGGATCATCAGGTGGATGTCGCGCTCGTCTTCGCCACCGATGGCCGCGTGCCCGCATTCAACTTCGTCTTGCTGAAAGACGACAAGGGTTACTTTCCGTCGTATGCGCTCACGCCGGTGGTCCGCAAGGCGACGCTCGATGCGAACCCCACGCTCGGGCCGCTGCTCAACGCGCTGTCGGCGAAGCTGGATGCGCCCACGATGGCCCGCCTCAACGCGAGCGTCGACGTGCAGAAGAAGTCCTTCTCCGATGTCGCGAATCAGTTCCTCAAAGAGTCCGGGCTGATCTGAACGCCAGCCGCGCAAATGCAAAGGATCGACCTCATGACCACGATCAAAGTGGCCGCTGCGCAAACCGATACGGCATACGGCGACGTGCACGCGAACCTCGCCCGGCATCTCGATCACATCGGCGATGCGAAGAAGCGCGGCGTGCGTCTGCTCGTCTTCCCCGAGCTTTCGCTGCACGGCCATAGCGGCGGCAAGGATGCGCTGCGTCTCGCGATGACGCGCGACGATCCCGCGATCCGGCAACTCGCAGAAGCGAGCGCGGGCATGCATGTGGTCTTCGGCTTCATCGAGGAGGCGCCGGGCGGGCAGTTCTACAACAGCCAGGCGACGGTCGCGAACGGCAAGCTGATTCACGTGCATCGAAAGACGATGCTGGCGACCTACGGCAAGCTGCGCGACGGCCTTTACTTCGCCGCCGGCCCGAAGCCGGAAAGCTATTCGATCGATGACACCTGGCGCGTCGCGACGCCCATCTGCAACGATCTGTGGAATCCGGCGGTGGTGCACGGACTCATGTGCGACGGCGTCACGCTGCTCGCGGCACCGATCAGTTCCGCGCGCGAGGCCGTGGGCGAGGGCTTCGACAACCCATCGGGATGGGACCTCAATCTGCGCTTCTACGCGCTCACGTACGGCGTGCCGATCGTCATGGCGAATCGCGTCGGCACGGAGGGCATGATGACCTTCTGGGGCGGCTCGCGCATCCTCGATCCTTTCGGCAAAACCATCGCGCAGGCAGAAGGCGAAGCGGAATGCCTCGTCGTCGGCGAGATCGATTACGAAGCGATCCGCCGCGCCCGCTTTCTTCTGCCGACCGTGCGCGACGCACGCGTCTATGCGCAGCGAATCTGAACGAACCTAAACCACGATCATGCGCGATTTTCTTTTAGACGATGCGGACCGGGCCTTTCGCGCCGAAGTCCGCGACTTCCTGCAACGCGAGCTTGCGCCGCGTGCAGCAGATATCGAAGACCGTCAGAGCTGGGATGCGGTCAGACACGTAGTACGCGCACTCGGCGCGGCGGGCTATCTCAAACTGATGTTCCCCGACCTGTACAAGGGCAGGCTCGAACACCCCGGCCTCACGCACGCGACGATCCTCTCCGAAGAAGCGTCGTATATCAACTATGCGTTCGAGACGACCATCGCGACTGCTCTGTCATGCGCGTATCCGCTGCATCGTCATGCGAGCGAGCGTCTGCGCGATACCTATCTCACGCCGATACTCGAAGGCACGGCCATCGGCGCGATCTGCGTGACAGAACCGAATGTCGGCAGCGATTCGGCGGGCATGGAGACGCGCATCGACTTCGATGAAACACGCGACGAATGGGTCATCAACGGTTTCAAGCGCTATATCTCGAACGCGTCCGTCGCGGATGTCTACATCGTCTATGGCCTGACCGGCGACGGCATGACCGCGGTCGCGGTGCCGAAGAGCGCGAAGGGCATCAGTTTCCCCCGCAACTATACGTTCATGGGGCGGCGCGGCTGCATCGTCGGTGAGGTGAGGTTCGAGAATTGCCGCGTGCCTGCCGATCATCTGCTCGGCGAAAAAGGCGGCGGCTTTCGCATCATGCGCGGCATGTTCAACTTCGAGCGCGCGATTCTCGGCGGCTCGGGGCTCGGCGTCGCGCGCAGCGCATTCGATATCGCGACGGCGCACGCGCAAACGCGCAAATCCTTCGGTCAACCGCTCGGCTGCAAGCAACTCATCTGGGACAAGATCGCGCAGATGAGCTGGCGCATCGACGCATCGGAGCTGATCACCTATCGCGCGACCAAGATGTACGACGCAGGCGCCGACGGCAAGATGCTGATGAAGGAAGCCGCGATGGCCAAGCTCGTCGCGACCGAAACCGCGAACTATTGCGCCGACGAAACCGTGCAGATTCTCGGCGGCGACGGCCTCACGAAGGAATACGGCCGCGCCGAGCAGCTCTATCGCGATGCGCGGGCGCTCACCATCGTCGGCGGCACGTCAGAAGTCGCCAAGTATCTGATCGCGGGTCGCGATCTTCCCGACATCCGGATCACTCTCTAGAGAGCAACACGCATCATGCTCACGATCACGTCGCTTTTCGAAAACACGGTCGCCAAATATCCGGACCGTCCCGCGCTGACCTGCGGCGCCGTTTCACTCACGTATGCGCAATGGAATGCGCGCGTGCGCCGTCTCGCGCAGGCGCTCTTCGATCTGGGCGTGCGCCAGATGGACCGCGTCGCGATTCTGCAAAAGACCTCCGACGCGACGCCCACTGCGTACATGGCGTGCCAGTTGCTCGGCGCGATCGCGGTGCCGATGAACTTCCGTCTCTCCGCCAACGAAGCCGCGTTCATTCTGCGCGATGCGGGCGCGCGGGCTCTGATCTATGACGACTCGATGTTGCCGGTGGTCGCGAAGATCGAGCAGTCGCTGCCGGATCTGCGCACCTATGTGTGCGTGAACAATGGCGCCGACATGCCCGTGCATCATCACGCGTTCGAAGCGTTGATCGCGCGCGTGGAGCAATTCGACGCGCCGCTGCCGCGCCTCAAGCCCGACGATATCTCCGCGCTCGTCTACACGTCCGGCACCACGGGGCGTCCGAAGGGCGCGATCCACACGCACGGCAACGACGTTTCCATCGCGACGAACTGCGTGATGGAGTACAGCCTCACGAGCACGGATGCGGCCCTGCATATCGCGCCGCTCTATCACGTCGGCGGCATGCAGGCGTATTTCGTGCCGCATCTGATGGTCGGCGCGCATAACGTGATCCTGCCGCGTTACGAGCCGTTCGCGACGCTGCAAGCCATCGCGCATTACGGCATCACGACGCTCTTCGCCGTGCCGACGCAGATACAGGACATGCTGTTTCATCCGGACTTCGCATCGATCGATACGCACAGCCTGCGCATGATCACGACCGGCGGCGCGGCGATTCCCGCGAAAACGATGCAGCGCGTGATCGACGAGTTCTGCCCGAGCATCTTCAACGGCTATGGCATGACCGAAGCAAGCCTCACGCTGCTGCTGCATCCGCGCGATGCGCTCACGTATCTCGGCTCGTGCGGCAAGCCCACGCTCATCAGCACATGTCGCGTGATACGCAATGATCCGGAGCGTGTCGTCACGCCGAGCGAAACCGTCGAGGCGGGCGAAGTCGGCCAGTTGATCGTCAAGGGACCGCAGCTCGCATCGGGCTACTGGAATAACCCGGTCGAGACCGACAAGAAATTCAAGTCGGGCTGGCTCTATACAGGCGATCTTTTCAGCATCGACGAAGCCGGTTACTTCCACTTTCAGGGCCGCGCCGACGACATGATCGTGTCGGGCGGCGAGAACATCTATCCGCGCGAGATCGAGGAAGTGCTGTATCACTGCCCCGGCGTACAGGAAGCCGCGGTGATCGGCGTGCCCGACGAAAAGTGGGGGCAAGCGGTGACCGCCTTTATCGTGCGCAGCGTATCGACGCTGACCGAAGACGATGTCGTCGCGTTCTGCAAAACCGGCGACGATCTCGCGCCCTACAAGCGTCCCAAGAAGGTGTTCTTCGTCGATAAGCTGCCGCTGAATCCGAGCGGCAAGGTGCTGCGTCACGAACTCGCCGGACCCGTTTATCAAAGCATGCTTTCAGGAGCCTCGCAATGAGCGAACCCGTACTGTACGAACAGGACGGCCACGTCGTCACGATGACGCTGAACCGCCCCGAAACGCGCAACGCCATCACCGAACAAGAAGTCGTCGATGCAATCATCGCGTGTCTGGAGCGCGCGCAAGGCGACATGTCCGTGCGCGCGATCGTGCTGACGGGTTCGGGTCCGGCGTTCTCGTCGGGCGGCAACATCAAGCATATGCGCGATGAAGTCGGCACGTTTTCGGGAACGTCGGCGCATATTCGTGAGAACTATCGGCGCGGCATTCAGCGCATTCCGCGTGCGTTTCATGAACTCGACGTGCCGTGCATCGCCGCCGTCAACGGTCCCGCGCACGGCGCTGGCTGCGATCTCGCGCTGATGTGCGATATCCGCATCGCGGGCGAAAGCGCGTTGTTCGCCGAGAGCTTCGCGAAGGTCGGCATCATTCCCGGCGATGGCGGCGCGTGGCTGTTGCCGCGTGCGGTCGGACTGTCGCGCGCCAATGAAATGATCTTCACCGGCAAGGCGATCGACGCGAAATGCGCCGAGGCATGGGGACTTGTGTCGCGCGTCGTGCCCGATGCGGAACTGATGGAAACGGCGCTCACGCTCGCACGCGAGATCGCGAGCAATGCGCCCGATATCCTGCGCATGTCGAAGCGCCTCGTGCGCGAAGGTCAACGCATGGACCTGCCGAGCCTGCTGGAAATGTCGGCGGCGTTTCAGGGCATCGCGCATCGCACGGCGGATCATCGCGAGGCGATCGCCGCCACGTTCGAGCGCCGCGCGCCCTCCTATACCGGAGACTGATGGATGGGCACATCCGCCATCGCGGTCATTCATGAACTGACGTTCGATGTCTTGCCTGAACGCGTCATCGAACAGGCAAAACTATGCGTTCTCGATTTGCTCGGCGTCGCGCTTGCCGGCCGAAAGACCGAGTTGTCGCGTATCGCGAGCGATCACGCCTTCGAGTTCTTCGCGCCCGGCGCGCTGCGCTCGCGCATGCTGTTCGATGGCCGCGCCGCCAGCCCGATCGGCGCGGGTCTTGCGGGCGCGATGACCATCGATAGCTGCGACGGGCACGACGGCCACGCGCAGACGAAAGGCCATGTCGGCGTGACCGTGCTGCCCGCGCTGCTCGCGCTCGCGGACATGCGGCCCGGCATGAGCGGCCGCGAGTTTCTCGCATGCGTCGTGCTCGGCTATGAGCTCGGCACGCGCGCGGGCATTGCGCTGCACGCGAGCGCCTGCGATTATCATACGTCGGGTGCATGGAATGCCCTGGCTGCGGCGGCGCTCGCCGCGCGCGTGCTGCCGCTCGACATGCGGCAAACGCGCGAGGCGCTCGGCATCGCGGAGTATCACGGGCCGCGCAGTCAGATGATGCGCTGCATCGATCACCCGACGATGGTGAAGGACGGTTCCGGCTGGGGCTGCATGGCGGGTCTTTCCGCCGCGTTTCTCGCGCAGCGCGGCTTTACCGGCGCGCCGGCGATCACCATCGAGCAGGACGAAACGCGCGGTATATGGAGCGATCTGGGCGAACGCTGGCGCATCATGGAGCAATATTTCAAACCGCAACCCGTCTGCCGATGGGCGCATCCCGCTATCGATGCGGCGCTCGCGCTCAAGTCGGCGCACGGCTTCACGAGCGAGCAGATTCGCGCGGTGAACGTGCGCACGTTCCATCATGCGACGCGGCTCGCGCACGCCGCGCCGGCATCGACTGAAGAGGCGCAGTACAGTCTGCTCTTTCCCGTCGCGGTCGCGTTGAAACATGGCGCAGTGCGCTTCGACGCGCTTCACGGTAATGCCCTTCGCGATCAGCAGGTTCTTCGTCTGAGCCATCTCATTCGCGTCGAGGAAGGCGCGGAGTACACGTCGCGTTTTCCGGCCGAGCGCTTTGCCGAAGTGAGCATCGAACTATTCGATGGCAGGCGTTTCGATTCCGGTGCGACGCAAGCGCTGGGCGATCCCGACTTGCCGCTCGACGCGCACGCGATCCGCGCCAAGTTCCGCGCGTTCGCCGAGCCCGCATGCGGTGCGAACATGGCGCGCGAACTGGAACGCAACGTCGAGGCGCTCGACTCGCATGACTCGCACGATGTGTCGCCCCTTCTCGATCTCGTGCTCGGATCGATTCGCGTCTAGCGCATGAACGCGAACGACATCCCGCCGACCACACGCTCGATCAGGGCCGTGCGCGCGCCTGCGTCCATCGCCGATGGAGAGACGAAAACCCAGCGCATGGGCTTCTTTCTCGTGCCGCACTTCTCGATGATGGCGCTCAGCTCCGTCACCGAGCCATTGCGCGCGGCCAATCGCGTGAGCGGCAAGGCGCTCTATAGCTGGCACCTGATCAGCGCGGACGGCGAGCCGGTCTCATCGAGCTCGGGCTTCGCGCTGCTGCCCGACTTCGCCATCACGTCGTCGCCGGAATTGAGTCATGTGTTCGTCGTCGCGAGTATCGGCGTGTCGAACTATCGCAATGCACAGGTCTTCGATTTCTTGCGCCGCTATGCGGCAAAGGGATCGACGCTCGGCGGCATCAGTCTCGGCACGATGATCCTCGCGCGCGCGGGATTGCTCGACAAGCGCCGTTGCACGATTCACTGGGAAGCACTGAAGGAACTCGCCGACGAATTTCCGACGCTCGACGTGAGCCGCGATCTCTATTGCATCGAAGGCGATCGCATGACATGCAGCGGCGGGACCGCCGCCATCGACATGATGCTCGATCTGATCGCGCGTCAGCATGGGCATCAGCTCGCGGCGGAAGTCGCCGATCAGTTCATCCACACGCGCATGCGCACCGCGCAGGAAAGCCAGAAGATGGCGATTCAATGGCGCTACGGCGTGGAAGATCGCCGCATCGTGCATGCGGTCACGCTGATGGAGCAGAACATCGAGCGTCCCATTCCGATGAAGACGATCGCATCGCTCGCCGGCATCTCGCCGCGCACGTTCGAGCGCATGTGGATCAAGCATTTCAACGTGCGGCCGTCGCAGTTTTATCTGGAGCTTCGGCTCAAGGCCGCGCAAAAGCTGATCCGCGAATCGTCGCTTTCCTTACTCGATGTCGCGATGCAGTGCGGCTTCGCGAGCGCGTCGCATCTCGGGCGCTGCTACAAGCAATGCTTTGCAAAAACGCCTGGACAGGAGCGCGCCGCGAGCTAGACGCGTTGAAAGTTATCGCGAGGTTATCCGGCATCGCCCGCGCTGATCGCCGATTGCATGCTCTTCAATAGCTTCGCGAGATAGCGAAGCAAGCCGACCGTATCGCCGAATTCGATAAAACCGGGCTCGACGCCATCGCTGAAGAGCAGCGTTCCATCGAGCGCGTGATCGACGATCAGGCCGGCATACGCGGCGTGCGGCCTGTATTCGTCGGCGGCGAGGCTGAACGTGTTGCCGTTCGCGACGGCATCGCGCAGACGCATGAGGAATTGCACTTCCGGCGCGCGCGATGCCGACAACCGATGAATATCGAAGTATTCGGCGACCGCGAGAATCGCATTCGTGCACGGCACGGTCAGCGCGAAAGCGACGCGCTTCTCGGCAGTGTCGAACGACGGCCACGACGGCGCGTTTTCCGGCGGCGAGCTTTTCATCGGCGTGCCGTCTTCGCTGTGCGTATGCGCTTCAGGGTGCGAATGTTTGCGCGCGAGTAACGGCTGCGCTTTCGCGAAGTCAGGCGGCGGCGCGCCGCGCTCGATCCAGTCGGACAGCAGGCTCGCATAGGCATGGAGCGTCGTCAGTTGCGCTTCGATGAAAGCGACGCCGATTCTGCAAGCGTCTGGATGGCGGTTTTCCGGCATGGAATCTCCTTTGCGTTTTTTCTTTATATGCAATGACTGCGCCCGATCAAAGTACGCGTCGAGAATTGACAGTTAGTTGCGCGGCGTGTGACCGTAATGTGGGAGAAATGCTACAAATAACGTAACGGAAATTTACCAATCCCTGACGACGCGCTATATTCCCATCGCTATAACGTGAAGCGGCGCTCCGTCGGCTTCATCGCGGTGGGACCTCTTGCCACTTCTCTCGCAAGAAGTGGCTTCAATAACATCACGCACGACTCGACCTTCGCGCGATTACTCGCGAAGCCGGGATGGTCGCGTTCGCGCTTTTAAAGGCGCTGCGCCGTCCCTCGATCGGGCCGCGTCGAGCGGCATCCGCGTCATGCGGACAACACCTGGGAAAAGAAAAATGAAGAAGCACATCGTAGCGGCTGCGGCACTCGGCATGTTCGCCATCGCGGCGCACGCGCAAAGCAGCGTCACGCTGTACGGGATCATCGACGCCGGTATCACGTACGCGAACAAGGTCGCGGTGCCCGGCGGCCACGACAGCCTCGTGAAGTACGGCGACGGCGTCGCGCAAGGCAGCCGCTGGGGCCTGCGCGGCACGGAAGATCTGGGCGGCGGTCTCAAGGCGATCTTCGTGCTCGAAAGCGGCTTCAACAGCGGCGACGGCACGCTCGGCCAGGGCGGCGCGCTGTTCGGCCGTCAGGCGTATGTCGGTCTCGCAAAGAACGAATACGGTTCGCTCACGTTCGGACGTCAATACTCGTTCTCCACCGATTATCTCGGCGGCAGCTACACGATGGGCAGCCAGACGCCCGCCGGCAACTACGCGTATCACATCAACGATCTGGACCAGTTGACGTCGAGCCGCATCAACAACGCGGTCAAGTTCAGCAGCGCCAATTTCTACGGCCTGACGTTCGGCGCGATGTACGGCTTCTCGAACTCGACGAACTTCGCGGGCTCGCCCACGACCGGAACCGGCGCGACCGCGGTGCAAGGCTCGTCGAGCGCGTATAGCTTCGGTTTGAACTACGCGCAAGGGCCGCTCGGCATCGGCGCGGCGTACACCAAGCTGCGCTATCCGAACGCCGCGACGCCGGCGTTCAGCGTGAGCATCGCCAACGTGAACACGCTCGGCCTGCACGACCTCGAAACTTATGGCGTCGGCGCGCGTTACTCGATCGCCGCCGCCGTGATCTGGGCAAACTGGACGCACACGATGTTCCATCAGATCACGACCGGATCGTCGACGCTGAACAACTATGAAATCGGCGGCAAGTACACGTTCACGCCGGCATTGAGCGCGGGCGTCGGCTACACGTTCTCGGACCTGAGCGGCAACTTCGACGGCAAGTGGCATCAGATCAACGGCGTGGTGGATTACGCGCTGTCGAAGCGCACCGATGTCTATGTGATCGGCGCGTATCAGAAGGCGTCGGGCAGCAACCGCGGCGTGCCGGTGCAGGCGGAGATCGGCTCGTCGTCGTCGTTCATCGGCAATGCGGGCGCGAACACGCAGCTCGTGACGCGCGTCGGTCTGCGTCACAAGTTCTGATCGAAGGCTAGTTCGATGAAAGCGCGATGCCGCATCGGCATCGCGCTTTTTTTTCATCCATTCGATAGGCACCGTAGGCGCGCCGGCATTGCCTGACATGCGCCAGTCAGAACGAGTGCCTCACGCCGACGATCGCGCCCAGTTGTCCCATGCCCGCGCCGGGTGTCGTGCCGCCGCCGCCCGCGCTCACCGAATAGCGCGCCTTCGCGCTGTTCCACAAGTAAGCGACGTTGCCGTAGACGGCCGTTCGCTTCGACAGGAAATAGGTGGCGCGCAGGCTTGCCATCGTCGCGCGCGTGTCGTGTTGCTGGACGATCACGCGATAGCCTTCGCCATCGAGCGCGACCGCCGGCGTCACATAGTATTGCGCGCCGAGATAGAAGAGATTGGAACGCACGCTGCCACCGGGCCCGTCCGATTCCACGCGACGCCCGACCCAGCCGCCGCCGAGCTTCACGCCCATCACGTCCACGTAACCGTTCGCCTGCAGGCGCGCGTCCTTGTCGCCGCTCGATACGATCGGAAAGGGCGCCACGCCATCGAAAAAATTCGCTGCGGCATTCGTGCCGCCATGCTGCTCGTCGTAAGCGGTGGCGACGCCGAAGTACGTGCCGTCGTACTTCAACATCGCGCTCCATTCGCGGCATTGGCTCGCATCGCCCGGCACGGGTCCGAAGCATGTGCCCTGCCCCGGCGAGTTGCCCGTGCCCGCGCTGTCGCGACCGAACGAGTACGACGCGCCCACCGTCACGCCGTGGAACTTGCCCTTATAGGCGACGGTGTTGTCGCTACGTCCGTTCGGGATGAACGCATCCAGCGCGCCGATGCCGTAGATGTCCGGCCCGAGGATGTCCGCGTCGAGCATGGCCCAGTAGGTCATCGTGTATTGCCGCCCGAACGACAGCGTGCCCCACGGACCTTCCAGCCCGACGAACGCCTGCCTGCCGAAGAGCCGCCCGCCCTGCCCTGAATCGCCCGCGCGCACGTTGAAACCGCTTTCGAGCACGAATACGGCCTTGAGCTCCGCGCCGAGGTCTTCCACGCCGCGCATCCCCCAGCGCGATGGCACTTCGCCAGTGATGCCCGGCATGCGCACGACATGATCGCCCGTGGCGTTTGCGTGCGACACGTACTCGACGCCCGTGTCCATCACGCCATACAACGTGACGCTGCTTTGCGCGAACGCAGACACACTGAATAACATTGCGATCGATACCGCGATTCGGCCAAATCTCATGAACTCTCCCATGTCTCCATATATTCGTTCGGATGACGAATCTTATGCCGATGAATGAAACCATCGCGGCGAGCTTAGGGATTGAGGCTGATATCGGCAACGGGGCGGACGACGGAAGCGCCGGCGTCGAAAAGTGAAGCGAAGCGTTTTGTTTCTATGAAGCGCTCGACTGCACGCATTCTCTTTTCTTCTGCGACTCGAATCGCAAGAAAAATTGCAGGAATGGCGCTGCGTTCATGGGGATGAAATATGTTCAAGCCCTTCTTGAACGAGACGGATCGATACCGTGTTCATATCGGCGTCGCGCGAGTTGCATGGCATTCATGTTTCACTTGCAACTACTTCGCTTCTGGCGCGCAAGTCGATATGGCATCTTTGACTTCACCTATCGATCTTCAATCAAGCGAAGGAAACGAACCCATGTCCCCGAAGCAAACCAGCAAGGAAGAACTCGTCGCGCGATGCCTGCCCTTTCTCGAAGAGGTCAGAAACATGACGACGGACCCGAACGTCGAGCAATGGCTCAATACGAAATACGGCGTGGATAGCGCGCTCTACAAGGATCTGGCGCGGCTGATCAGGCTCGGCGTCGAAGAAGGATGGGCGGCGGATGTCGAAATCTCCGGACCGCGATATCGACGCGCACGTCTTGTCGCGCCGTGTCCGGAGACGTTCTTTTTCAGCATCACGGCTGTGTTGATGGACAGCACCGGCAACGAGCAGAACAATCCGGAAGACAGCTTCCGTGGCGACTATCACGCGCACCCGTATGGCGAGTTCAACATGGTCGTGCCGCTCGACGAAGGCGCGGCCCTCGCTGGTCCCAACGGATGGTGTCATGGCGGATGGACAGCGCCCGCGCCGGGCAGCCATCACTATCCGGAAGCGAAGGGCGGCGCGGTGATCGCGCTGTTCTTTCTGCCTGCGGGCCGAATCGCTTACGACATCCAAGCGCCCGCGCATTGAAGCACTTGGACATCAAAACGCGCGGTGAGTCGCGTTATTCGGCGGCTTCCGCGGCCTTCGGAGCCGGAGCCGGAGCCGGAGCCGATCGCGCCAGGCGATTCGTCTCCAGATATACGGCGCGTTCCGCATCCGCTGTCGACACTTCACCTGCCTTTTCGCCCGCGAGATCGATTCGCGACGCGCCCTGCACGAGGCAGGTCCAGTAGCGGTTGCCGCGGCACCATACCTTGATCGCGCTGCGCAGTTCCTTCTCGTTGAGCTTGAGCTCCTCCGCGTGCTTCATCAGATCCTCAAAAATACCGACCTTCAAGGGAACCTTGGGCGCGGGATTCTTCGGAAATGCGAGAGGAAAACGCTTTTGCAGCTTTCCGATCGTATGCACGACGGGATCCACCGGTTTCGATGGAACCGCGGGTTTGGCGGATTTGGCCGGTTTGGCCGATTTAGCAGGTTCAGCCGGCTTCGACGCGGCCACCGGCGCGGGACGCCGCACGCGCGGCGCCTTTTTCTTCGCTGCGTTGCTTGCAGCCTGTTTTGCGAGTTGCTCTTTCAGTCCGGCGAGTTGTTCGAAGCCCATCACATCGTGCCCGTAGAAAACGTATCCGGATTTTAACAGCCTCCGGTGACGACCTCGTTGCGGGCGGCGGCGGCCTCATCGGACAGGCATCCAAAACCGAAAAGACCGCCTTGCCGGCGTTGCGCTTACTGTCCGCCCGAATAGATGTTGCAGAAGGGTCGCGGAGCGCAGTTGTTCGACATGCTCCCGGCCCAGTTCGACGTTCTCCCGCTCGCGCTCTGGCCCATTGCCGCGCCGCCATAAGCGGTGTCGCCGGAAGGTGGCGCAGTCTGGGCCTCTTGTTGACGGGGTGCGGGGATGGACTGCAGGGTATCGGTGGGTTCCTGTGCCTGAGTCAGGTTTCCGAGTGAAAACGCGGCCACTAGCGTGGTCGTAACGAGGAAGGTCTTCATGATGTTCTCCTTCAACGAAGACTTACCGCTGCCTGACGAACCAACCGCCAGGTGAACCAGGTGCGCAAGAATCTGCGCACATATCAAACATATACCCAAGCCGACGCGAAGTTAAATCCGATGCTCGTCGCGTCGCATGAACGTTCGGCCGAATCTTGATTCGCGCACTAATGTGCGACCGGCTGCCCATCCGCGACGTCCGCCACGATACGCGGGCTCGCCATCTGCTTGAGCAACAACGCGACGCACGATGCCGCGCCCGCCATCGCCACCACGGTGAAGATGCCCGGCAAGCTCATCCGCTGTCGCGACAGCTCCGCGACGAGAAAGGACCCCGCAATGCCGCCGAAGCGCCCGACGCCGAGCATCCACGCGACACCGGTGCCGCGTCCCGCTGTCGGATAGAACGCGGCGGCGAGTGCGGGCATCGACGCCTGCGCCGTATTCACGAGCAGGCCCGCGACGAAGACCGCGCACACCAGCAGGCCGACATTGCCGATCGCCTGTCCGATCGCAATCACGCTCACCGCGCCGAGCGCGTACGCGGCCGCCACGACGCCGTTCGGATTGAAGCGATCCATCAGCATGCCGCACAGCACCGTGCCCGCGCCGCCGAGCGGAAAGAGCGCGGAAATCAGCGCCGCGCGTTGCGGGCTCAGGCCCGCGTCCTTCAGCAGCACCGGCATCCAGTTGATCAGGCCGTAGAAGATGACGAGGCCCATGAAGTAGCACAGCCACAGCATCAGCGAACCGAAGACATAGCCGCGCGACAGCACGATGCGCGCGCCGCCGCCGTCCGTATCGCGCACGGTGGCTTCGCGCATCACGAACGATTCCGCCGATGCCGCTTCCGGCGCGATGCGCGCCATCACCCTTCGAATGCGCTCGACAGGCTTCTTCTTCGACACCATGTACTGAACCGATTCCGGCAACGCGATCACGAGCACTGCGGTCAACAACAACGGCACCGCGCCGCCGAAGTGCAGCACGCCGCGCCAGCCGAACTGCGGAATCATCCATGCCGCGAGGAATCCGCCGAACGCGGCGCCCAGCGGAAAGCCGCAAAACATCAGATTGACGATGGTCGCGCGGCGGCTGTTCGGAGAGAACTCGCTCATCAACGTGACGGCGTTGGGCATCGCCGCGCCCAGACCGACGCCGGTGACGAAGCGCAGCGCGGTCAGCTCCGTGAGGTTGCTCGCGAAGCCCGAAGCCAGGCACGCGAGGCCGAATATCAGCACGGCCGCGATCAGCACGCCGCGCCTGCCCCAGCGATCCGCCAGCGGCCCCGACGACAGCGCGCCGCATGCGAGCCCGAAGAGCGCGGCGCTCAGCACCGGCGCGAGGGCCGCTCTGCTCAAGTGCCATTCGCCGACGAGCGATGGCGCGATGAACCCGATCGCGGCCGTGTCGAAGCCATCCATCAGTACGATCACGAAGCACATCGCGAACACGAGCCATTGATAGCGTGAAAACGGGTGCGCGTTGACGAGCGCCTGTACATCGATAACCTTTGTCTCTTCCATTGCATCCTCTCTGATCGACGGGCGCCCAGATTAAGAGCGCGCATGCGGGCAAACAACCCGGTGAGTTACGAACGCGGGGCGCGCATCGGCCGCGACTGTCTTTCGACGTCGCGCGCGATGTCACCTTTTCTATTGAAAAAGCCCTTGTTTCAGGGACTTTCGACGATGTTCACGCGTTCGCCTTCAGCGCTGCGAACGCAGTGAATCTTCTGCATGACGAGCTTGAATGCCGCGCATCAGCGGCATCGCACCTGCCGGGATACGTCGATGAGTTGCTGTCTGAGCCATTGCAGCCCAGGATCGAGATCGTTGCGTTCGTGCCAGACGGCGCGCACGGTGACGTCGGGACATGCATAGGGCGTCGGACGCATCGTCAGTTCGCCGTCGCGCGAGAGTTCACGTCCAAGCGACGACGGCACCAGCGCGAGCATGTCGCTATGACGCAGGAGCGCGGGAATCGCGAGCGAGTGCGCCACGGCCATGCGTACGCGCGGCGCCTCGTCGCTGCCGGCGAAACCGCGATCGAGCGCCTCGCGATCGAACATCTCCGATTGCCGCGCAAGCCCGCGCTCGACGATGAAGCCGCTCACCGCGCCCTCTTCCTCACCGCCCTGCGAGACCGCGACGAGCGGATAGTTCAGCAAATCCTCGCGCGCAAGCGGCCGGTCGGTGAGCGGATGCTCGCGATGCAACAGCAACACGTCCGTTTGCTCCCAGAGACTCACCGCGTGAAAGCGGCGCGGCACATCCGCGAAAATGCCGATCGCGACATCGATACGGCCGACATCGATCTGCCCCGCGAGATCGAGCCGTGTCGACGGTCTCACGACGATATCCACGAGCGGCGCTTCCGCGCGCAGGCGCTGACTGAGCCGGCCGAGCAGCAGCGCCGTGATGTAATCGTTCGCGGCCAGCACGAAGGTGCGTCGCGCGATGGCCGGATCGAACTTGTCGACGCCCAGCGCCGCCTTGATCTGCGCGAGCGCGCCGCGCACCTGCGTCGCCATCGCGAGTGCGCGCACGGTCGGTTCCATGCCACGACCGGTGCGCACGAAGAGATCGTCGCCGAGCACGTCGCGCATGCGTCCGAGCGCATGGCTGATCGCCGATTGACTGAGATTCAGGCGCTTGCCCGCGAGCGCAAGATTGCGGTCCTCGAAAATCGCGTCGAATACGCGCAGCAGGTTGAGGTCAATGCGGTCGGCCGACATGACATCAACCTTCGTCGCGCGTCGCGTAGCGCCTGCAACTCGCGCCGAACGATTCGAACAGCGCACGCGAAAGCGCGTCGCTCGTGACCATCGCTTCGGGATGCCATTGCACGCCGAGCGCGAACGGATGTTGATCGAGACGAATCGCTTCGACGAGACCATCCGGCGCGCGCGCCTCGACGGCAAGACGCGACGCAAGCCGCGCCACGCCCTGACGATGCAGCGAGTTCACAAGCACACGCGGCACGCCGCCCGCGAGCGTCGATAACATGCCGCCGTCGGTCAGCGCGATTTCATGTCGATAGCGATAGCGCGCAAGCAGATCCTCGCTCAGGTCCTCGAGATGATCTTCCGAATGCCCCGACGCATGGATATCGGCGTGCAGGGTTCCGCCGAACGCGACGTTCATCTCCTGAAAGCCGCGGCAAATGCCGAGAAACGGCATGCCGCGCGCCGCCGCACCGCGCATCAGCGCGAGCGCGACATGATCACGGTCGGGATCGACGAGCATCGCGGCATCGCTCACACCGCCGTACAGGCGCGATTCGACATTCGATGCGCCGCCGGGAAACAACAATCCGCTCACGCCATCGAGATAGTCCGCGACCGATTCGACATCGCGCGACGCCGGAATCAGCACCGGGCTCACCTGCGCGCACGTCATCAACGCGCGGACATAGCTTTGCTTCGCACTATGCAGATCGTGATCGCCGACGAAAAACCGGTCGCACACGACACCGACGAGCGGCCTCATTGCACCGCTCCTTTCAGATCGAACGCAGGGTCTTCCGCATCGCGCGCCGACAGATGCACGCCGTTCGCGAGCAGCTTGCGCGCAAGCATGTGTTCTTGCGGACGATTGATGCTATCGACCGCGATCAATGCATCGTCCCGGAAGTAGAAGAGGGAGAATTTCCTTTCGTCCACGGCACCGCGCAACGCATGATGCGTGAATCCCGAATGAATGCCCGCCATCTGCAGCTTGAGATCGTATTGATCGGACCAGAACCACGGCACCGTCCGATACGGCTGCGGCCGGCCCGCAATCGCGAGCGCCGCGACTTTCGCCATATCGTTCGCGTTCTGCACCGACTCGATGCGGCACGCGCGTGAATCGCTCGGCGCCCAATGAGGCACGAACGCGGCGCAATCGCCCGCGGCGACGATCGCCGGATCGCTCGTGCGCGCGCATTCATCGACGACGATGCCGCCCGCCACCGTCAGTCCGCATTCCGCCGCCAACTCCGTATTGGGTATCACGCCGATGCCGACCACGACGAGATCGCACGACAGATGGGTGTCATCGTCGAGCACGACGGACACCGCATCCCCGGTTTGCTTCAACTCGATCACCTTGCGCCCGAACTCGAAGGCGACGCCGTTCTGTGCGTGGGCATCCTGCATGAATGCCGACATCCACGGCGATGCGACGCGCGCAAGCAGGCGCGGCTCCGTTTCGACGACCGTTACATCGATGCCCTTTTGACGCAGCGAAGCCGCCGCTTCGAGACCGATATATCCGCCGCCGATCACGACCGCGCGCCGCGCCGTGCTCGCCGTTTGCGCGAGACGCCGCGCGTCGCGCAGATCGCGCAGATAATGCACGGCATCGAGCGTCGCGCCGGGGCAATCGAGTTTGCGCACGCGCGCGCCCGTCGTCAGCGCGAGATGGTCGTATGCGATGCGCGAGCCGTCCTGCAACTCGACTTCACGACGCGCCCGATCGATATGCGTTGCGCGCATCGAGGGCAGCCATTCGATCTTCTCTTCGTCGAAGAAGGCTTGCGAGCGCAACGGCAGGCGCGCTTCGCTGAAGCTTCCGGTGAGAAATCCCTTCGATAGCGGCGGACGCTGATAAGGCGCATCGGCTTCGTCGCCGATGAGCGCGATGCGTCCTTCGAAGCCGGTTTCACGCGCAGCCGCCGCGAGCTGAACACCCGCGTACGAAGCGCCGACGATCACGAGCGTGCTATGCATGGTCTTATCCCTGTGCTTGCGGAATCTGCACGACGAGGCCGTTCATCGCGGCGCTCATCACGAGCTGGCAACTGAGCCGGCTTTCGGGACGCCGCTCCGCTGCGACGCCGTCGAGCAGTTCCAGTTCCGATTCGTCGGGCGATGGAAGATCAGCCGTCGACGATGCATCGATATAAACATGACACGTCGCGCATGACAAGCAGCCGCCGCATTCGGCGTCGATGCCGCGCACGTTGTTGTGGATCGCGGCTTCCATCACGCTCGTGCCGTCGGGCACGTCGATGTCGCGGCGCGCGCCGTCGCGCAGGATATAGGTAACCATAGGCATGACATTTCTCCTCTGTGAGCGCGCCGTCAGAACGCTTCGAAATATTCGCGGTGTTCCCACTCGGTGACTTCGAGATTGAAGCGGTCGATCTCCGCCTGCTTCAGCTTGCAGAAGTAATCGACGAACGCGCTGCCGAAGCCTTCGCGCAGGCATTCGTCGGTGCGCAGCGCATCGAGTGCATCGCTCAAGCTGCGCGGCAGTGCTTCCGCCTGCGTTTCATAAGGCGTATCGGCGGAAGGCGGGAGTTCGAGCTTGCGACGGATGCCGTCGAGACCCGAGATCACCTGCGAGCCGAAATACAGATACGGATTCGCGGTCGGCTCGCCCACGCGATTCTCGATGCGGCTCGCGGGATCGTTCACGCCGCCGAGCACGCGCAGCATCACGCCGCGATTGTCGCGGCCCCAGATCGCGCGATCGGGCGCATTCGAATACGGCCGATAGCGTCGATAACCGTTGATCGTCGGCGTCGACAACGAAGTCGCGCCCTTCGCGTGCGCGAGCAGGCCCGCGAGATAGCGTTGACCGGTGATCGACAAAGGCTCGGATGCATCGGAGGGCATGAAGGCGTTCGTGCCCTCGCCCGCATGCACAAGCGATTGATGCAGATGCCATCCGCTCGACACGACGTTCGGAATGCGCGGGCGGCACATGAACGTCGCGTGATAACCATTGCGCTGACAGATCTGCTTCACCGCGCTGCGAAAGAGGATCATGTCGTCGGCGCTCTTGATGCCTTTTGTCGGCGCGAACGTGAACTCGAACTGGCTCGGGCCGTATTCGACTTCGAGCGAACGCACGTCGAGATCAAGCCCTTCGATATTGCGCCGAAGCATTTCCATCACGTCATCGACGGCGTCGTAGCGCAACTCCGTCAGATACTGATAACCATGCGACAGCAACTCGACATCGGGCGGCAAGCCGGGTTGTCCCGAATGCTCGGGCTTCATGTGAGGGTCCGTCACCTTGAAGACATGAAACTCCACTTCGAGGCCCGACACGAATTCATAACCGTGATTCGACAGTTGATTCAGCGCGCGGCGAAACAGATGCCGCGTGGCGAAGGGCACCGGCGCGCCGTTGGCGAAGTGCACATCGCACAGCACCCATCCCGTATGCGGCGCCCACGGCAGCACGCGAAAGGTTTCGGGATCGGCGATCATCAGCGTGTCGCATGCGCCCTGCATCTCGGGCATGTCGAAGCCGCCGCCCGCCGTGAACACGGGAAACACCGTGCGATGCGATGTGTCTTTGGCGAAGAGCGTCGTCGTCAGCGTGACGCCGCTTTTCATCGCCTTGATCGCTTCATCGACGACGAGCGTCTTGCCACGCAGCAAGCCATGCTGATCGGGAAACGAAAAGCGCACGACCTTCACATTGCTTTGCTTCATCCGCTCGACGAGTTCGGCATACGCAGCGTGCTGCGCGTCCGTCCACAAACCATGAGTCTCTACAAAAGACATGTGCGTTCCGCGCGGCAGCATCATGCGCCGCGCGCTCCATTCAGGTTGCGGGTCGGTGTTTTCAGGCTTTGGGCGCGGGCCACGGCGCGCTTACACGGCGCTTCACGTCGGACTCTTTCCAGTACTCGTCCCAGCGGTCCGCCGGTCCGATTCCGTCGATCGATGCGGGGCCTGTGAAGTTCGCGGCTTCGCTCTCGTCGATCAGCATCAGCGTCTTATCGCCCGCCTGCGTCTTCTCGATCGCATCGACGAGCAAGCGGCGATACGCGATGATGCCCTTGTCGGTCGTGCCAAGATGCTCGCGCGTGCGGTCCTGTATCGCGCCCTGCGATTCCACCGCCCATTGATCGTGCACGTTGATGTCGAAGCCCATGCCCGTGTAGGTTTCGCTCAATTGCTCACGCGGATCGAAGCCGTAGTTGTTGCGCTTGTTCTTGCGTGACGTGTAATCGGGCAGTTCGTACAGTTCGAGCCGCTGCTCGCGCATCTGCGCCTTGTCGGTCGGCGCGCCGAAACTCGTGAAAATCGCATACCAGTAGCAGTTTTCATCATCGACGGGCACGTGCCATTGCGTGATCGTCATCTCCGAGCTCATCGGAATCACGAAGGCTTGCGGGAACACGACATTGGTCACACGCACATGTGTATGCGCGTCGTCGAGCGCGCGTTTCGCAATGAGACGCAGGCCGTAATCCGCCGGGCTCACGAGAATTTCCGGCGATTCGAATTCGCGCAGCACTTTCGTGATCGGCATGTTCGAATCCGCCGACGCGCCGCGAAACTGCTTGCCATAGCTTTCGCTCACGTCCTCATCTTCGAAAAAGCGATGCAGAAACGACGCATGCGCCGGATCGATACCGACTTCGAGCGCCTGTAGCCAGTTGCATTCGAAGAGTCCCTTGAATGCGAACGTGTAGGCATCGGGCGCGGCGAAGCAATCGAAGTTGGGAACGCGGGCGGCTCGTCCTTGCCGATATAGCCGAACAGAACGCCGGCCTTCTCGATGATGGGATACGCCGACTGGCGCACTTTGTTGCAGAGCGTGCTGCCGACGGGTTCGCCCGGGGTCGAGAGGCAACGTCCGCTGGCGTCGAAGAGCCAGCCGTGGAAGGCGCAACGCAGTCCGCCGCCTTCGAGACGCCCGGCCGCGAGATCGGCGCCACGATGCGGGCAATCGCGATCCAGCATGCCGTAGCGGCCTTGCTCGTCCTTGAACACGACGAAGTCCTGCCCCATCAGGCGCACCGCCTTGACGGGGCGTTCGGCGGGCAACTCCTCGACGAGCGCGACGGGCTGCCAGTACCGGCGCAGCAACTGGCCGGCAGGCGTGCCCTTGCCGACGCGGGTAATGGTGTCGTTTTGCTGCGAACTCATCATGGCGGTGTCTCCGGTTCGTTGAATTCAGACGTCGGCCGATTGCATGCAGCGCGACGTGTTCTTGAGACGGAGAATAGCCTTTCGAACTCAAATGTACAAACGATGTATGCAGCACGCTTGTGCGGATCCATTCGCCTGCAATTTGTTAAGCCCGTTTATCTTACTGTTATATATACGTTTTTCTGAATTTATGAGGATTTACCCTTATCGATCCTATTCAGCTATTTTTAGCCTTGTTGCATACATCGAAAAACATCCTACGAAGCGATGTCCGATTTTCGAGCACAGCAAGCAGCCGTTGGCCTAGAATCGCCCACAACGGCAAGCGGAGAAAAACCATGGAATCCCAGCAAGAACGCGTGTTGGTCTATCTACGCGATCTGATCCTGAAAGGCGAATTCGCGCCGGGCGAGCGCCTGGGCGAAGTCGCGCTCGCGGAGCGGCTAAAGGCGTCGCGCACGCCGGTCCGGCTCGCGCTCACGACGCTCGAACAGGAAGGTCTCGTCGAGCCGTCGCCGGCGGGCGGATATGTGATGCGGCGCATCACGGCTGCCGAAATCGCCGATGCCATCGCGGTGCGCGGTCATCTCGAAGGCATGGCCGCGCGTCTCGTCGCGGAGCATGGCGTGCCGCGCCAGTTGTCGAATGCGCTCGCCGAGTGTTTGCGCGCGGGCGACCGTCTGCTCGCGAAGTCCGAGCTCGATCTCGACGACTACGCCGCCTACACCGACATGAACAATCGTTTCCACAAGCTGATCGTCGACGGGTCGGGCAATGCGGCGCTGATGCGCGCCATCGACATGAATAATCGGTTGCCGTTCGCCGCCGCGAGCGCGATGCTGCCGATGCAATCGGCCATCGATGAGGGACGGCAATGGCTCTTCATCGCGCATCAGCAGCATCACAGTCTCGTGGATGCGCTGGAACGCGGCGAAGGCACGCGCGCGCAGGCGCTCGCGACCGAGCACGTGCAGATCGCGCAGAGGAATCTGGCTTATGCGCTGGAGCGCCCCGAGGATTGCGTGAAGCTCGCGCCGGCGTTGCAGCTCGTCGCGGAAGCCGTTCTATGAGCGCTTAGGCGCGACGCGTTCATAGCGCGCGAGGAACATGTCGGCGGCCGCTTCCGCTACTTTTTTCTGTTCGTTCTTCGAAAGCGGCGGCTGGCCCATCGTGACCTGAGGCCAGAACGCGAAACCCTTCACGATGCCATGCAGTTGCTGCCCGGCGAAGACCGGGTCGGCGACTGCGAGACGGCCATCGGCGGCGGCCTTTCTGATCCACGCCGTCACGTCTTCCTCACGCTCGCCGATGCGCGCCACCATGTCCCGCGCGCGATCCGGCGAATGAATGCCCGCCGCGATCGCCACGCGCGCGAGCGATAGAAATGCCTCGTCCGTCATGAGCCGCAGCTTGCGCGTGAGCAGCGCGAGCAGTTGCGCGCGCAGCGGTTCATCGGCGCTATAGACAGGTGCGTCGCCGGTTTCGCTCGCATCCCACAAGCGATGCAGGATCGCGGCAAAAAGCGCTTCCTTGCTCTCGAAGTGGTTATAGACCGTGCGCTTGGACACGCCCGCGCGCGCGGCGATGCGGTCCATGCTGGTCGCGTCGTAGCCCGCCGCAATAAACTCCGCCACCGCTGCATCCACGATCGCGGCGCGCTTGCGGTCGGTCAGCCGCTGGGGAAGGTCGTTCATATCGCTCGAATCCATCCCTATATTTTACACCGTCCGGTTTACTTTTTTCTCAAAATTAAACTACACTGTACAGTCTACTTTCCGCTTCGGGCTCGCGACCCGTCACGCCCTATGACTTCGTTCACCGATCGCATCAGCCGTGCCCTGGGTTTTGCCGCCGCGGAACGCGGCCGCGCGTTGTCGAACGCGTCGCCGCAACATGACGGCGCGCGCTTTCGCAATGTGAAGCCACGTCCGGAAGAAGGACTCGGCAAGACCTTGCGCATCATCTGGAACGTGCTGTTCAACAAGCCGCGCAATACCGTGCCGACGCAGCCGCCCCTCGTCGATACGCTCACGCGCGCGCAACTCGACGCCGCGCCCGATCGCAGTCTCTATCGGCTCGGCCACTCGACGATTCTCTTCAAGCTGCGCGGCGAATACTGGCTGACGGACCCGGTCTTTGGCGAGCGCGCGTCGCCGTTCAGGCGTTTGGGACCGAAGCGTTTTCACGCGCCGCCCATCGCACTCGCCGATCTTCCGCCGTTGCGCGGCGTGATCCTGTCGCACGATCACTACGATCATCTCGACCGCGATACCGTGCTCGCGCTCGCCGCGACGACCGAAGTCTTTCTCACGCCGCTCGGCGTCGGCGACAGGCTGATCGAATGGGGCATCGATGCATCGAAGGTCCGTCAGCTCGACTGGTGGCAAAGCGCGCGAGTCGGCGAGCTTCTCTTTACCGCGACGCCCGCACAGCATTTCTCCGGCCGCAGCCTCTTCGATGGCAACAGCACGTTGTGGGCTTCATGGGTGATCGTCGACGATGAGCTGCGCGTGTTCTTCAGCGGCGACACGGGTTATTTCGACGGCTTCAGGACGATCGGCGAGCGCCTCGGCCCATTCGACGTCACGCTGATCGAAACCGGCGCATACGATGCGCAATGGCCGTATGTCCACATGCAGCCCGAGGAAACGGTGCAGGCGCATATCGATCTGCGCGGACGCTGGCTCGCGCCGATTCACAACGGCACGTTCGATCTCGCGATGCATCCGTGGCAGGAGCCGTTCGAACGCGTGACGGGGCTGGCGCTCGCGCGCGGCGTTGCAGTCGCGACACCGCGTATGGGCGAGCGGCTGGATCTCGAAGCGCCGCAGCGCGGCGAGCGCTGGTGGCGCGAAGTGGCCGATGCACCGAAGGCGGCTTCATCGTGGCGCATGTGCGCATCGCGAGCCGAGAGCGTGGAATAACGCTCCGCTGCGCGATCAAACCTTTCCCTCCTTGAGCCGCGCCCGGTGCGCGGCCACCTTCGCGCGATTCCCGCAGATCGCCATGCTGCACCAGCGCCGCGCATGTCCGCGCGTGTGATCCGCGAAAAGCAGCGTGCATTTCGGGCCTTCGCACGCCTTCACGTAAGTAAAGTCCTCTTCGCAGACGAGCTTCGCGAGCGCCTCGACAATCGGCATCAACAGCGATTCGGCGTTCGGCCAGCGTCGCTGCATGGCGAACGCAAGACCGCTCGCGGCATTCGCATCGGCGACGATCACCGCATGCTGCTCGTCGCGCTGCAACACGCCATTCAGCGGTTCGAGCTCGGCCAGATCCTTCGCCGATAACGGCCGTCCCTTCCTCTTCCGCACGAACGCACGAAACCATTCGCGCAGTCCGCGCGCCTTCGCCGCGACCTCGTCCAGTTCGGCAGGCGCGGTTTGCGAACGCATGTGCGCCAGCACGTCGGCGGGCACCAGTTGCGCCTGTTCCAGCCATGACAGCAAGCCTTCGCCATCGCCGATCCAGTCGACGGGTTCATCGACCGGCGTCGCGATCGAGTTGAGGAAATCGAGGCCGGGCGCGTCGGCCACGAAGATCGCCGGTATCGGGCGGTAGTCCATTTTGCAATCCAGACGTGTTTCTACGATGGCTTCATCGTAACCGCTAAAAAACATCTTGACAAGTTACACGGTCAGTTTGTAACCTGCCTCACATGCTTTTAACGGTTACACAGATTTCCCCCTCAACCAGCGGAGAAACGCCCATGTCCACCATTGCGCATCGTCATATCGACGTCGACGGCTTCAATGTGTTCTATCGCGAAGCCGGTCCGGCCGACGGCCCCAAGCTTCTGTTGCTGCATGGCTTTCCGAGTTCGAGCCACATGTTCCGCGATCTGATTCCGCTGCTCTCCGGGCGATTTCATATCGTCGCGCCCGATCTTCCCGGCTTCGGCCTGTCCGATATGCCGAGCCGCGATGCGTTCTCGTCCACGTTCGAGAACATCGCGAACGTGATCGATCGCTTTACCGAAGTGATCGGCTTCGATCGCTATGCGGTCTATGTCTTCGACTACGGCGCGCCGACCGGCTTTCGACTGGCGCTCAGGCATCCCGAGCGCATCACGGCGATCGTTTCGCAAAACGGCAACGCGTATGAAGAGGGATTGAGCGACGGCTGGAATCCGATCCGCGCGTACTGGCAAGCGCCCACGCAAGCGAACCGCGATGCATTGCGCGCGATGCTCACGAAGGACACGACGAAGTGGCAATACACGCACGGCGTGCCCGACGCATCCGCGATTTCGCCCGATGGCTATACGCTCGACGACTACTACCTGAATCGCCCCGGCGCGCATGACGTGCAGCTCGATCTCTTCGGCGACTACCGCAACAACGTCGCGCTGTACCCGGCGTTTCAGGCGTACTTCCGCGAGCATCAGCCGAAGTTCCTCGCCGTGTGGGGCAAGAACGATCCGTTCTTCCTTCCGCCGGGCGCGGAAGCATTCAAACGCGATATCCCGCATGCGGACGTGCGCTTCTTCGATACAGGCCACTTCGCACTCGAAACGCACGCGACGCAGATCGCGGCGGCCATCACCGAATTCCTCGCTCAATAAAACGCGGACCATCACCGCGCTCATCTATCACAGGAGAAACATCATGCGTGCAATCGTGCTCGACAAGTTCGGCGGTATCGACAGCCTCGTCTATACCGAGATTCCGGAGCCGGAACCGCTGGAGGGACATGTCGTCATCGAGATCAAGGCGTTCGGCATCAACCATGCGGAGATGCATATGCGGCGAGGCGAATGGGCCGAAGCCGCGCGTGTGAGCGGCATCGAATGCGTGGGCATCGTGAAGTCGTGTCCGGGCGGAGAGTTTCCAGGCGGCGCGAAAGTGGCTGCATTGATGGGCGGGCTCGGGCGCACGATCAACGGTAGTTATGCGCAATTCACGCGCGCGCCGGTGTCGAATGTTGCGCTGATCGAATCCGATCTGTCGTGGGCCGAACTGGCGGCCATTCCCGAAACCTATGCGACGGCCTGGACGTGCCTCTTCCGCAATCTCGAGATCGAAGCAGGACAGACGGTCGTCATTCGCGGCGCGACGTCGTCGTTCGGACAGGCAGCGGTGAATCTCGCGGTGAACGCGGGCGCGAAGGTCATCGCGACGACGCGCAATCGCGATCGCTTCGCGAAGCTCGAAGCGTTGGGCGTGTCGCGTGTCGAAGTCGAAGGACCGGACTTGGGCAAGCGCATCGCTGAAGCGAAAGAGATCGATGCGGTGCTCGATCTTGTCGGCAACAGCACGATCCTCGATTCGCTCGCGATGCTGCGTCGCGGCGGCCGCGCGTGTCTCGCGGGCTGGCTCGGCGGCCTCGCCCCGATCGCTGATTTCAATCCCCTGCTGCAGATGCCGAGCGGCGTGAATCTGACCTTCTTCGGCAGCTTCGTTTTCGGCACGTCCGGCTTTCCGCTGTCCGATGTGCCGCTGCAAGCAATCGCCGCCGATATCGCCGCGGGACGTTTCAACGCGAAGCCTTCCCGCGTGTTTTCGTTCGACGACATTCACGAAGCGCATCGCGTGATGGAAGCGAATGAAGCCAACGGAAAGATGGTCGTCGTTCATTGAAACGGGAGACATGACATGTCCACGAAAGTAGCGATCGTCACGGGCGCGAGCCAGGGCATCGGACGTTCCACCGCAATCCGCCTCGCACGCGATTTCGATTCGATCGTGCTCGTTGCACGCAATCGCGCGAATCTCGAAGAAACTGCATCGATGGTCGAGCAAGCCGGCGCAAAAACGCTGACGCTCGATGTCGATCTCTCGCAACCCGACGCCGCGCAAGAGGTCGTCGATGGCGCGCTTGCAGCATTCGGCCGCATCGACGCATTGTTGAATATCGCGGGCGCGGTGCCGCAAATCGATCTGTTCGACATGACCGACGAACAATGGGACGCGGGCCTCGCGCTGAAGCTTCACGGTGCGCGCCGCCTGACGGTCGCAGCGTGGCCTTCGCTCAAAGCGGCATCGGGATCGGTCGTGCTGATGTCGGGCAATTCGGCGCTGTTCCCCAAAGCACCCTACGCGGCGGTCGGCACGATCAACGCTGCGATTGTCGCCCTGGCGAAGGCATTTTCCGATCGCGGCATCGCGGATGGCGTGCAGGTCAACAGCGTGTTGCCCGGTCCTGTGATGACGGGCCGACGGCGCTCGTATCTGGAGCACTGGGCGCCGTTGCACGATATGACCGTGGAGGAAGCGACCGCGCGTTTCCCTGTCGAAGCGGGAATCGCGCGTTACGGCACGCCGGAAGAGATCGCCGAGTTGATGGCGTTCCTCGTGTCGCCCGCCGCCAAATGGATGACGGGCAGCACGCTGAGAATGGATGGAGGCGAAGTCAAGTCGATATGACTTGCCGCGAGCGCAGTCAGTGCCTGTAAAGTATGCTGTGTCCATCGAATGGATCGTCCTGCATGGACTTTCGTGAGGCCACAGATGAAACTCGCATTCAAGGCACTGCTGCTCGTTTCGATCGCAAGTCCCCTCTATTGCGCGGCTCAATCGAAGGGATGCGATGCGAAGCGCAGTTCGATCGAACAGGAAATCGCGTATGCGCGCGCGCATGGCAACGCAAATCGCGTCGATGGACTGGAAACCGCGCTCGCCCGACTGAACGCGAACTGCACGGATGCATCGCTGCGAAGCGAGAGCCAGCGCAAGGTCACGGCGGCGCAAAAGAAGCTTGCCGAGCGCGAGCACGACTTGCAGAAAGCGAAGGACGAAGGCAAGAGCGCGAAGAAGATCGCGGAGCGCCAGCACAAGGTCGATGAAGCCCATGCCGAGCTCGAACGTGCGCAAACGGAAGCGAACGAGTAAGGTGCTGTTTCCCGCTCATTCAAGACACTCCGCACGATGCAGCCAACCGATCCCGACTTCTTCACGCTTCTTGGCGAAAGTTATGCGCGCCTGCTGGGCAAGCCGCTGGTTCCCGATGAAGAACTGCCGCCCGCCGAAGCCGCGCGCTGGCTTTACGAAGACGCGCCCTTCGGCATCCTCGCGCACGATACCCAGGCTGATCCCGTGTTCGTCTACGGCAACCTGCGCGCGCAACGTCTCTTCGGCTATACATGGAACGAGCTGACCGCGTTGCCGTCGCGTTTGTCGGCTGAAGCGCCCGAGCGCAGCGAACGTCAGGCGTTTCTCGAACAGGTGACGCGCGATGGTTATGTCGACGGCTATCGCGGCGTTCGTGTCACGAAATCGGGCGAGCGCTTCTGGATCGAACGCGCGACCGTGTGGCAAATGTTCGATCGGGACGGCGTCTATCGCGGCCAAGCGGCGATGATTCCGGACGTCAGCAACATCGCCTGAAACGTTTCGCTCAACGCGCGACGAGCTTGCGGATCACATCGACGAGCGGCGTCGTGCCTTTGACGATATGTTCGCGTTGCCCTTCGAAGTCGATCCAGCCTTCGTTGAAACCGTCGAGCATTTGAATGCGCGGCGTCGGATGCTTCATGGCCTGACTCACGAACAGCGCTTCCCATGTGTTGCGCGGGACGGCCTGCGCACGCACCGGCTTGCCGAGCACTTGTGCGAATGCGGCGGCAATATCGTCCGGGCTCGTGCGCCGTGGCCCTTCCAGTTCGACGATGCGCACGCCCGGCCAGCGCTCCTGCATGAGCTTCGCCGCGAGTTCACCGATGTCATCGGTGGCGATCATCGGAATCGCGCGATCGAGCGGTTGCAGAAACGATCGCACGATGCCTTCGTTGCGCGCCGAATCGACATCCCATGCGCAATTCTCCATGAACCAGCCCGGACGCAGAAACGTGACCGGGATCGCTTGCTTGCGAAGCGCTTCCTCCAGCAGCGAGCGCTGCGTCAGAAGATTGGTCTGCGTGGCCTGCGCGCCGATTGTCGACAGGCACACGATCCTGCGCGGCTTCGAACGCGCCACGGCCGCGACGATCGTATCGATGACCTCGCGCGCCTCCGGAAAGCCAGGCGCGGGATCGAATTCCGGCGGCGGAAGAATGAAAACGGCTTCGGCGCCTTCGAAAGCGTGCGCGAGCGCATCGGCATCGGTCATGGTGGCGAGGGCGATCTCGCAACCGCGTGCCGCCCACTCCGCGCCCTTCTTCCCGTCACGCACGACGGCGCGAACGGGCTTCCCCGCGTTCAACAGCGCGTTTGCGAGCGCCCCGCCGACTTGTCCTGTGATTCCAGTGATGACATACATGGTCCGACTCCTTGTGCAATTCGTCTGCCTGCGATGGATTGCATGTTAGGGCGCGGACTGTCCGCGACAAATGACTCGCGGGTTATCGGATTGATGACCCGGCGTCATTGATCGCGTCGCACGGGGCGCAATAGGTTCGCCCTATGCCCGGCACATGAAACTGGTATTTCCACTCCACGGAACATTTCCTTAAAGTCTTCCTTATCCAACCAGGATTCGCTGGCCGGTCCAGCAACGGAGACGACACCATGCAAACGGAAAGCGCCGCCGATATCGTCGCGCCCACCTCCGTCGCGGCGCTCGCCGCCACGCTCGATTACGATGCCGCGCCGAACGAAGGCGACGCGCTTCCGCCCTTGTGGCACTGGATATTCTTCAGGCCGATCGCGAGGCAGTCGCTCATCGCGGCGGACGGGCATCCGCAGAAAGGCAGCTTTCTGCCCGACCTCGGCCTGCCGCGACGCATGTGGGCCGGCGGGCGTTTGCGCTTTCCGGCGCCGGTGATCGTCGGTGAACGCATCACGCGCGAATCGACCATTCTCGATGTCAGCGAAAAGCAAGGCCGCACGGGCAAGCTCGGTTTCGTGACGGTCGGGCATCGCATTTGCTGCGGCGATGTCACCGCGATCGAGGAGGAGCACGACATCGTGTATCGCGAACCGGCCGCGCCCGGCGCACCCGCACCGGCCCCGACTCCCGCGCCCCGGGACGCGCAATGGCAACGCGATATCGTGCCCGACGAAACGCTGCTGCTGCGCTATTCGGCGCTGACCTTCAACGCGCATCGCATCCACTACGACAAGCCTTACGTGACGCAGGTCGAAGGCTATCCGGGCCTCGTCGTGCATGGGCCGCTCATCGCGACGCTGCTGATGGATCTGCTGCGCCGCCAGTTGCCCGATGCGACTGTCATCGACTTCTCTTTCAAGGCGCAGCGTCCGTGTTTCGCCGGCAATACGCTGCATCTGTGCGGCCAGCCATCGGCGGACGGCAAGACCGTCGAGCTGTGGTCGAAAGATCACGAAGGCTGGCTCGGCATGACCGCGCGCGCCACGCTCGCCTGACACGTTTGACTCGTTTGACGATACGAACCCAATAGCCAAGCACATCATGATCGAATCCACTCCCGACGCTTATCAGGACATCCGCGAAGCCGTGCGTGATCTTTGCGGCCAGTTCTCCGGTGAATACTTTCGCAAGATCGACGAAGCGCGCGGCTATCCCGAAGCATTCGTCGATGCGCTCACGAAAGCGGGCTGGCTCGCCGCGCTGATTCCGCAAGAGTACGGCGGCTCGGGTCTCGGGCTGACCGAAGCGTCGGTCATCATGGAAGAGATCAATCGCTCGGGCGGCAACTCGGGCGCGTGTCACGGCCAGATGTACAACATGGGCACGCTGCTGCGTCATGGCTCGGCGGAACAGAAGAAGCGCTATCTGCCGAAGATCGCATCGGGCGAATTGCGTCTGCAATCGATGGGCGTGACCGAGCCGACCACCGGCACCGATACGACAAAAATCAAGACGACCGCCGAAAAGAAGGGCGATCGTTATGTGATCAACGGTCAGAAGGTATGGATCTCGCGCGTGCAGCATTCCGACCTCATGATCCTGCTCGCGCGCACCACGCCTGTCGCGGATGTGAAGAAGAAGAGCGAAGGCATGTCGATCTTCATCGTCGATCTGCGCGAAGCGATCGGCCACGGCCTCACCGTGCAGCCGATCCTCAACATGGTGAATCACGAGACCAACGAGTTGTTCTTCGACAACCTCGAGATTCCCGCCGAGAATCTGATCGGCGAGGAAGGCAAGGGCTTCAAGTACATCCTCGACGGCCTGAACGCGGAGCGCACGCTGATCGCGGCAGAGTGCATCGGCGACGGCTACTGGTTCATCGACAAGGTTTCACAGTATGTGAAGGATCGCGTCGTGTTCGGGCGTCCCATCGGCCAGAATCAGGGCGTGCAGTTTCCGATTGCGCGCGCCTATGTCAATGTCGAAGCGGCGAACCTGATGCGCTTCAAGGCGTGCGAGCTCTTCGACGCGCAGAAGCATTGCGGCGCGCAGGCCAACATGGCGAAGCTCCTCGCCGCCGATGCTTCATGGGAAGCGGCCAACGCATGTCTGCAATTTCACGGCGGATTCGGCTTTGCGGCGGAATACGATGTCGAACGCAAGTTCCGCGAGACGCGTCTCTATCAGGTCGCGCCGATCTCGACCAATCTGATTCTCTCGTACGTCGCCGAGCATATCCTCGGCCTGCCGCGCTCGTTCTGAAGGAGGCCGATCATGCGTCCACTGCAAGGCATCAAGGTCGTCACGTTCGAGCATGCGATAGCCGCGCCCTTCTGCACGCGTCAGCTCGCCGATCTGGGCGCGCGCGTGATCAAGATCGAGCGGCCCGGAACAGGCGATTTCGCTCGCAACTATGATGAACGCGTGTCCGGGCTCGCATCGCATTTCGTGTGGACGAACCGTTCGAAGGAAAGCGTGACGCTCGACGTCAAGCATCCTGAAGCGCTCGATGTCGTGCACAAGCTGCTCTCCGATGCCGATGTATTCGTGCAGAATCTCGCACCCGGCGCGACGCAACGGCTCGGGCTCGACTACGACACGTTGAAGGTGCGTTATCCGCGCCTCATCGTGTGCGATATCTCGGGCTACGGTTCGGACGGCCCGATGCGCGACAAGAAAGCCTACGACCTGCTGATTCAAAGCGAATCCGGCTTTCTCAGCATCACGGGCTCGGAAGGCGAACCCGCGAAGGCAGGCTGCTCGATCGCCGATATTGCCGCCGGCACGTACGGCTACACCAACATCCTCGCGGCGCTCATCGAGCGCGGGCAGACGGGGCGCGGCAAGCGAATCGACATCTCCATGCTCGAAAGCATGGTCGAATGGATGAGCTATCCGCTCTACTACGCGATCGACGGGCAGACGCCGCCGCCTCAGGCGGGCGCATCGCACGCGACGATCTTTCCTTATGGCCCGTTCCAGGCAGGAGACGGCAAGACCGTCATGCTCGGTCTGCAAAACGAGCGCGAATGGAAGAAGTTCTGCGAGATCGTGATTCGCCAGCCCGCGCTTCAGGACGACGAACGCTTCTGCGCGAACAGCCGTCGCACGCAGCATCGCGAAGCGTTGACGCACATCATCGTCGATGCGTTCGCTTCGCTGACCGCCGCACAAGTCATCGAGCGGCTGGAGGAAGCGGGCATTGCCAATGCGCGTATGAACGACATGCACGATGTGTGGAAGCACGATCAGCTCGAAGCGCGGCATCGCTGGACACGCGTCGAAACGCCGGCCGGTGCGATTCCCGCGCTCTATCCGCCGGGACTCGGCAGCGCCGATGAACCGCGCATGGACGCCGTGCCCGCGCTCGGCCAGCACACCGTTGCGGTCTTGCGCGAGCTCGGCCTCGACGATAAAGCCATCGAGCGCTTGCGCGCGGCGAACGCGATCTAGGCTTGCGGTCCCCGCTTGCGCATCGTCACGCCTTGCCAGCTATCGTGTTCGATATGCTCCGCGATCAACTCGATAAGCGTCTCGCGCACCGCGACCGTCGCCGAATTCATCGGCGCGCCATTGGGCCAGCAGATGCTGGCTGGCCGCCTGATCGTCGGCTCGACGATTCTTCGCATCTTCGGCAAGAGCGCCTCGTTCCATTGCGCGATTGCCGATGAAGGAAGAATCGTGCAGGCACGGCCCGAATTCGCGATCAGCAAGAGCGCGGGCAACGAGTCGATATCCGCGACGATATTCAATTCGACCTTCTCGCTCGCGAACGTGCGCTCGATCAAAAGACGCAAGCCGTTCGACGCGCCGGGCGCGACGAGCTTGACGCCCGCAAGCTTGGCGAGCGGGCATGTCGATGCGCGCGGCGAGATATCGCCGCCCGGATCGCCCAACAGATAAAGCGTTTCATCGAGCACGGGCAAGGCCGTGATGCCGGGTGTATCCGATTCGCGAAACAGGATGCCGAGATCGAGCCGGCCATTGGCGAGCAGCTCGTTCAGATAGCCGCTCATGCTTTCGAAGAATTGCAGGCGAATGCCGGGGTATTGATCCTGGATGCGCTCGAATAGCGGAACCGCGAGCACGGAGGCCATCGTCGTCGGCAAGCCGACCGCCACCGTGCCGGATTCGGCGCCCGCGCCCTTGGTCACTTCCTGCTTGAGTTGTTCCATCTGGCGCAGCACGAGACGCGCATGGCGATAGAGGGCATCGCCTTCGGCGGTCGGCGTGACGCCATGATTGCTGCGCAGAAGGAGCGTGACGCCGAGTTCTTCTTCGAGCCGCGCCATCTGCTGGCTGAGCGAAGGCTGTGCGACGAATAGCTTTTCCGCCGCCTTGCCGAGACTGCCGTAATCGACGATGCTGACGAAGTAGCGAAGCTGGCGGACGTCCATGTGGAATGGCGAGAGTCGATGACAGGCGCGCGCGTGAATGTCCGGCGCCGGTCGCCTATTCTATAACTCGCGGGTCCACATGAACTATGCGCGTGCGCCTTCGAGTATTGTTTGCGCGCGAAGCACGACTGGCCGGTCCACCATTTTTCCATCGACGGCGATGGCCGCGCCGTTCGCATTCGAGAACGCATCGAGTATGCGCTTTGCCCACGCGAGTTCGGACTCGCTCGGCGCATAACATGCGTTGATCGTTCGAACCTGCTTCGGATGGATGCACAGCTTCCCCGCGAAGCCACGGCGCTTTCCATTGAGCGTTTCGTGCTTCAACGCGTGTTCGTCGTCGATAGCGGGCGTCACGCCGTCGATCGGTGCGCCGATGCCCGCGACCCTCGATATCATCGCGAGATTCGCGCGGAATGGATCGAGAACATCGTCATCGGTGGCCATGTTCATGTCGGCGCAGAAATCGAGCGTGCCGAACATCAACTGATGCACGTACGGTGCTTTCGCGATCTCTAGCGCGTTGAACATGCCCTTCGCGCTTTCGATCAGCGGAAACACGGGCATTCTGCTCTTCGTGCGCGAGACGAGCGCGATGATATCCGCGGCGCTTTCCGCCTTCGGCAACACGATGCCCGCCACGCCGCGCAGCTTGCCCAGTTGCGCATCGCGATCGAACCACGGCGTATCGCGCGCATTCACGCGAATCAGCACGGGACGCTCGGGCGAGAGCCATGCGGCCACGGCATCGCGCGCCTCGTCCTTGCTCGCGGGCGCGACGGCATCTTCCAGATCGATGATGATCGCGTCGGCGCCGCTTTCCAGCGCCTTCGCGAAACGCTCGGGGCGATTGCCCGGCACGAACAGGAACGAACGATATCGATCGGCATGCGACTTGGCGGGCGTTTGCATCACAGTTCGTTGACCAGTTCGGGGACCATCGTGAACAGATCGCCGACGAGACCGTAATCGGCCACGCTGAAGATCGGCGCTTCCGGATCCTTGTTGATCGCGACGATGACCTTCGAGTCCTTCATGCCCGCGAGATGCTGAATCGCGCCCGAGATGCCGACCGCCACGTACAGTTGCGGCGCGACGATCTTGCCGGTTTGACCGACCTGATAGTCGTTCGGGACATAGCCAGCATCGACTGCCGCGCGCGATGCGCCCAGCGCCGCGTTGAGTTTGTCCGCGAGCGGTTCGAGCGTCTTCGTATAGTTCTCGCCGCTGCCGAGGCCACGTCCGCCCGACACGATGATATTTGCGCTCGTCAGCTCCGGACGATCCAGCTTCGTCACTTCACGGCTCACGAACTGCGAGATGCCTGCGTCGGCTGCGGCTTCGATCTTTTCGATCTGAGCGTTACCGCCTTCGGCCGCAACCGGATCGAAACCCGTCGCGCGAACGGTGACGACCTTGATCGGATCGCTCGATTGAACTGTTGCGATGGCGTTGCCCGCGTAGATCGGACGCTCGAACGTGTCTGCGCTATCGACGGCGGTGATATCGCTGATCTGCGCGACATCCAGATGCGCTGCGATGCGTGGCGCGATGTTCTTACCGTAGGCCGTAGCCGGCGCGAAGATATGCGTATAGTCCTTCGCGATGTTCAGCACAATGCCTTCGATGTTTTCAGCCAGGCCGTCGGCGAGTTGAGGCGCATCGGCGAGCAGCACCTTTGCGACGCCCGCGATCTTCGCCGCCGCATCCGCCGCGCCCTGCGCATTCGAACCGGCGATCAGCACATGCACATCGCCACCGATCTTCAACGCAGCCGCAATCGTATTCAACGTCGCTGCCTTGATCGATGCGTTGTCGTGTTCCGCAATAACGAGAGTCGTCATCAGATTACCTTCGCTTCGTTCTTCAGTTTCTCGACCAGCGTCTTCACGTCCGGCACCGTAATGCCCGCGCTGCGCTTCGGTGGCTCGACAACCTTCAGCGTCTTCAGACGCGGCGTAACATCGACGCCCAGATCGGCGGGCTTCACCGTCGTCAGCGTCTTCTTCTTCGCCTTCATGATGTTCGGCAGCGTCACGTAGCGCGGCTCGTTCAGGCGCAGATCAGTGGTGACCACTGCGGGAAGCTTCAAAGAAAGCGTCTCCGCGCCGCCATCGACTTCACGCGAAACAGTCGCCTTGCCATCCGCGACCACGACTTTCGATGCGAACGTCGCCTGCGGCAGGCCTGCCAGCGCCGCAAGCATCTGACCAGTCTGATTCGAATCGTCGTCGATAGCCTGTTTGCCGAGGATGATCAAATCAGCTTTCTCCTGGTCGACCAGCGCCTTCAACAACTTCGCGACGGCCAGAGGCTGCAAGTCCTCCGACGTTTCCACCAGCACAGCGCGATCCGCGCCGATGGCCAGCGCGGTACGCAACGTCTCCTGACACTGCGTCACGCCGCACGACACGGCGATAACTTCCGTTGCAACGCCCGCTTCCCTCAACCGCACCGCTTCTTCGACGGCGATCTCATCGAACGGATTCATCGACATCTTCACGTTGGCGATATCGACGCCCGTGTTATCCGACTTCACTCGGACCTTCACGTTGTAATCGACCACGCGCTTGACTGGGACAAGAATCTTCACTTGCGTCTCCGAATAATGACAAGCTCTCAGAAAGAGGCTTGACCTAACCTCTATTTGAATGCCTGTCCGGAAAGCGCGCAAATATCAGATAACTTTGCCGGTCATAGGCTCAACCTAGGGCCGCTCAATGCCCCGGTCCGTTTTGTTCGACGCAGCTCAGCACGAGCGTGCTGTTCGTGCCCGCTTCGGGGCTGAGCATCGCGGTATGGAATTCGCTGTCCGTGCAGCGCCAGTCGGCCTGAAGATCCTTGCTGCAAGCGCGCGTCGCATCGCCGATGCGCTTTCTGTCCGGCACGTACTGACACGTATCGAGCCCATCGCACTGAAGCGTCAGATCGTGCGTCGCGTTGCCGTTCGCGGCGCCGCAATTCGCGCCATAAGTTCCGGATATGACCTTGATCGTCCTTGCCTCAGCGCCCGAAATGCCCGCTAGCATGACGATTCCCGCTATTGCGCAAGCAGCCGCCCTGTTTATTGTCATCAAACGCCGCCATCGCGTAGTTTCGATAGCACCCGCTCGACAATCCGATCGCACCGCGCGCCGCCGAATTCGAACACGTCGCGTTCGGCGAGATCGAACGACTGCGCCAGCGATTCACGCAACATGCCGCGTGCGCGAAAATGCCGGCTGCGCACCGTCGCCTCGGGAATGTTCAGACACTGCGCCGTCTCTTCGACCGTCATCTCCTCGATCGAACGCAGCACGAACACAATGCGAAATAGCTCCGGCAATGCGTCGAGCTTGCGTTCGAGCAGTGCCCGAACCTGCGAACGCGCGAGCGCATCGTCGGGCGCGGAATTTTCGTGCGAGGTCATTGCTTCAGCCTGTTCGACCCAATCGGGCGCATCCACGATCGGAATCACATTCTGACGCCGCGCCGAACGCCGGATGCGCGCGAAACACTCGTTGAGCACGAGTCGCGATAACCACGTGGAAAGTTGCGCGTCGCCGCGAAACTGGCTCATCGACCGATACGCGTGCAAATAAGCGTCCTGCAATGCGTCCTCGGCTTCGGCATCGTTGCGCAAGGTCGCGCGCGCGAGGCGATACAGACGCCGGTTATGCCGACGCATCAGCAAATCGAACGCCGCGCGATCGCCCGCGACGATGCGCCGTGCAATGCTCAGATCGTCGTCGGCAACGAGGGTTTGTGCGGTGTCGCTCATCGTCGTCTCTATCGAACGTTCAGTGTCGCGTGCATCGTCGGATGCAGCCTGCACGAATACGCATAGCTTCCCGCCTCGCGCGCGACATAACTCCACGACGCATCGGGCGAAATATCGTGCGAATCGAAGACCGCTTTATCGGCGGTCGCGGTGTGCGGAAACAAATCCTTGTTCACCCACACGATGCGATCGCCGGGCGCAACGGTCAACACAGGCGGCTCGAAACGCATTTGCTCGATCACGACGACATACGTCGCGGCGCTCGCCTCGCCACACAAAACGAGCGCGCCTACGCAAAGAAGCCAGCGCATCTCACGCTCCGCTCTTTTTCAGTTCCGCCTGCACATGTCGCGCGTGTTCGAGATGTGCGACGAATGCGGGCCGCACATTGACGAGCAGCGCCTTCAGTTCTTCGTTTTGCGCGCCTGGAATCAAGGTCTTGTCGAGCGCATCGAGCACGCTTTCATGATAGGCGACCTCGTGATCGATGTACGACCGGTCGAAACTTCCGCCCGAAAGCGCTTTGAGCTTCGCGAGATTCGCGTCGCCGCCTTGCTTCAGGCTCTGGCTCGTCGGGTTGTCCTCGGGCGTGACGTTGAGCTTTTTCACGAGATCGGTCGCGGCCTTGTTGACGCCGCTATGGTCCGTGACCATTTGCTGCGCGAACGCCTTCACGTCGTTTGATTTCGTCTTCGATTCAGCGAGCTTGCCCGCGTCGATATCGACCTGATTGGCCGTCACGACGATAGCCGCGATCTGCGGATCGGTCGGTCCGGCATTTTGCGCATGAGCCGCGATGCCTGCGAATGCGACTATCGCGCTCAATGCGGCGTGGATGAGTTTCATGTGACGTCTCCCGGCATTCCGTTGTGGATACCGGCTTGGATGTCACGTCGAAAGACGGCGTTCCCGGATCGCGAAAGACGCGTCAGCCCGGCGAGCGCTTGAGCCGCATCGACACGCAGAAGCGCTCCGCCGGATGCACCGTGACCGACACTTCGAACGTCGCGCCGCTCGCATCGAGATAGCGGCGCACGATCTCCAGCGCCGCCGTGCCCGCCTCCACGCGCAGACGCCTCGCCATTTCCGCCGACACGTTGATGGCCCGCACGTCCTGCTGAATCTCGTCGATACAGCGCCCATAGCGCGCTTCGATCAGCGAGCTGATGAGCGTATCCGGATTCTCCTTCGCGGCTTCGGCGACGTCGTCGTATGCCGGATCGATATACACGTCCGTCCAGCCGACGGGCGGGCTGTCCTTGTCGCCATCAATACGCAGGCTCGATACGCGCAGCCACGGCGTGCCCTGCGCGCAACGCAAGGTCTTCGCGAGTTTCGCCGAGGCCTCGACGTGCTGCGTCGATTGCACGAGACGCAAGTGCTCGGAGCCGAACTGCACAAGATCGTCGACGGACGCGAGCGACGGACGGAAGTCGTTGCGCGGCTGCATCGACTCGACACGCGTGCCCGCATTCTTGCGCCGCGACACGAGGCCCAGTTGCTGCAACTCGTGCAGCGCGGCGCGCACGGTATGCCGGCTCGTCTGATAGTGGTCGCGAAGTTCCAGTTCGGTCGGCAGATAGGAGCCGACAGGAAAGCGGCCCGACGCGATGCCTTCGGTCAACTCGCGCGCGATATCGGCGAAATGCGGTCTGTTCATTGCTGCTTTGGCGGTGATTTTTCGGTGGTCAGGGTAAATCATAGCTTGCCCGATATGTTCGAACATATTAGTCTGAATATGTCCGGACATATAAGTCCGTCCTGCCCCGATCAATTCCGCTTCCGCATGAGGTCAACATGACGAGTTCCGTTTCTCCCCTGGCCAGCACCGTGTTCGATTCCGTGCTGTTTCGCGACGCGTTCGGCACCGCGAAAATGCGCGCGCTGTTCTCGGATCACGCGCTGGTGCAGCGCTATATCGATGTCGAAGTGGCGCTCGCGAAAGCCGAGGCGCGCGCGGGCGTGATTCCGGCCGAAGCCGCCGAAGTGATCGCGCGTGAATCGAAGATCGAGCGCATCGACTTCGATCACATGCGCGAGGAAACGGACATCGTCGGCTATCCGATCCTGCCGCTCGTGCATCAGATGGTCGCCATGTGCGGCGACGCCGGACGTTACGTGCATTGGGGCGCGACGACTCAGGACATCATGGATACCGCCGTCGCGCTGCAAGTGCGCGATGCGCTCGAATCGATCGACGGCGACATACGCGAATTGCGGGCGATTCTCGCGGACCTGGCGAAGAAGCACCGCGATACGCCGATGGCCGGCCGCACGCATTTGCAGCAGGCGCTGCCCGTGACGTTCGGCTACAAGGTCGCGATCTGGCTCGCGATGTTCGATCGCCATCAGGAACGCATCGCGCAGATGCGCGAGCGCGTGGCCGTCGTCGAGTTCGCGGGCGCGGCGGGCACGCTGGCATCGCTCGGCGACAAGGGCTTCGCGGTGCAGAAGGCGCTCGCCGAAGAACTGAAGCTCGGCTTGCCGGCAACCACCTGGCATGTCGCGCGCGACGGCTTCGCCGAAGCGGTCAACCTGCTCGCGCTCGTCACGGGCTCGCTGGGCAAGATCGCAATCGACATCATGATCATGGCGTCGACGGAATTCGCGGAAGTGTACGAGCCCTTCGTGAAAGGACGCGGCGCGAGCAGCACCATGCCGCAAAAGCGCAATCCGATTTCGAGCGAGCTCATGCTGGCCGCGGCAAAAGCAGTGCGGCAGCACGCGGGCCTGATGGTCGACGCGATGATCCAGGACTTCGAGCGCGCCACCGGCCCGTGGCATGCGGAATGGATCGCGATTCCCGAGAGCTTCATTCTCACGTCGGGTGCCCTGCATCAGGCGAAGTTCATGCTCGGCGGCCTGATCGTCGATGAAGCGCGCATGAAGCACAACCTCGGCATCAGCCGCGGCCTGATCGTGGCGGAAGCCGTGATGATGGGCATGGCCCCTTACACCGGACGTCAGCAGGCGCACGACATCGTGTACGACGCATGCCGCACGGTGAACGAACAAGGCGGCACGCTCGCGGAAGCGCTCGCGGCGTTGCCGGAAGTGACGAAGCACTTCGACCGCGCGGCGATCGAGCGCATGACCGATCCCGCGAACTATCTCGGTCTCGCGCCGCAGATGGTGGATCGCGCCATCGCGCTGTCGAGCGAAGTCTGAACGTAAAGAACATGGAGGAGCATGCGATGCATAACGAACCCGCATCACACGACGACACGACCGTCGCACCGCCGAAGAAGCTGCCGTGGTATCGCAAGCTCGGCATGCAGGTGCTTTTGTCGCTCGCGATCGGCATTGCGGTCGGTTTTGTCTTTCCGAAGTTCGGCGCGCAACTGAAGGTGCTCGGCGATATCTTTCTCGCGCTCATCAAGGCCGGCGTCGCGCCGCTCGTGTTTCTCACGATCGTGCATGGCATCGCGTCGGCGGGCGATGTGAAGAGCGCGGGGCGCGTCGGCTGGAGAGCGATCGTCTACTTCGAAGTCGTATCGACGATCGCACTCGCGGTCGGCCTGCTCGCGGGCAATCTGCTGCAAACGGGCAAGGCGATGACTTCCGTCGCTGTCGGCGCCGTGCCCGCGACGGCCGCAAAGGCTGCGCCACAAGGCTTCACCGAGTTCGTGATGCATGTGGTGCCGGACAACTTCATCGGCGCGTTCGCGAAAGGCGAGCTGTTGCAGGTGGTCGTGCTCGCGGTGATGGTCGGCATCGGCATTCTCGCTATTCCCGAGCGCCGCCGCGTGCGCATCAACGAAGGGCTCGATCTCGTTTCCGAGGTGCTGTTCTCGTTCATCAACCTCGTGATGAAGCTCGCGCCGCTCGGCACGTTGGGCGCGGTCGCGTATTCGGTGGGCAGCAACGGCACGGCGGTGCTGGTCGCGCTCGCACAACTCGTGGTGAGCTTCTATGCGGTGGTGGCGCTGTTCATCGTCGTGGTGATGGGCATCATAGCGAAGCTCGCGGGCTTCAGCCTGTGGCGCTTTCTGCGCTATATCAAGGACGAAATCTTCATCGTGCTCGGCACGGCGTCTTCGGAAAGCGCATTGCCGCGTCTCCTGATCAAGCTCGAACGGCTCGGCTGCGCGAAGCAGACCGTCGGGCTCGTGCTGCCTACGGGCTATGCGTTCAATCTCGACGGCACGTCGATCTTCATGTCGATGGGCGTGATGTTCATCGCGCATGCGTACGGCGTGCCGATCACGCTGGACCATCAGATCGGCATTCTGTTGCTGATGCTGCTGACGTCGAAGGGCGCGGCCACGGTCTCGGGCGGATCGTTCGTGGTGTTCGCCGCGACCGTCACATCGACGGGCATCCTTCCGGTCGAAGGCCTCGCGCTGATCTTCGGCGTGTACCGCTTCATGTCGATGGCGATCGCGACCTGCAACACCATCGGCAACAGCCTCGCGACCGTCGTGATCGCCAAATGGTCGCGCACCTTCGATGCCGCCGTCAGCGAACGGCATCTCTATCCGGAGCGTTATCCGGAGATCGCGGAAGCGGACCGGCGGCTCGCGGACGGCAATCTCCTACCAGAAGACATGAACGACGCGAATCCTCATCCGGACGGAATCTCGCTGAGAAGCGCGGGAACGCGATGAAACGGGATCGATGAGTTTTTGCTGCGCGGCAATCGCCGCGCTTTTTTTCACTTCGCTTATCATCGGAAAGCCGCGCATCGAACATATTGGATGGTCATCCGGACCGGAGGTCGCATGCCACCGCTACGCGCAATCCATCTGCTGCAAACCAGGGAAGGCTCTCGCCTGCATGGCGCCGAACTCGACCGGTGGCGACGCTGGGGACCGTATCTGAGCGAGCGTCAATGGGGCACGGTCCGCGAGGATTACAGCGAATGCGGAACCGCCTGGGATTACTTTCCGCACGACCATGCGCGCAGCCGCATGTATCGCTGGGGCGAGGACGGTATCGCCGGATTCGGCAACGACCCGCTCGACTGGTGCGTGTCGCTCGCGCTGTGGAACGGGCGCGATCCGATCATCAAGGAACGGCTCTTCGGCCTCACGAACGAGCAAGGCAATCACGGCGAGGATGTGAAGGAGCTGTACTTCTATCTCGACGGCACGCCGACGCATTCGTACATGAAGATGCTGTACAAGTATCCGCACGACGCGTATCCGTATCAGCAGCTCATCGACGAAAACAGGCGGCGCGGCCCCGAGCTTCCCGAATACGAAGTGCTCGATACCGGCGTGTTCGACAACGATCGATACTTCGATGTCTGCATCGAATATGCGAAGCACACGCCCGATGATGTCGTGATGCGCGTGACCGTCGAAAATCGCGCGGACGAGGCCGCGACGCTTCATGTGCTGCCGCAGTTCTGGGCGCGCAACCGCTGGTCGTGGTCGAGCAAATGGGGCAAGCCTTCGCTGACCCTGGAGCAGGATGCGCGGGAAGGCGCGCGCGTCGTCGCGCACAATCCGTCGCAGGGCGCGATGCTGGTGACGGCCTCGGCAGAGACCCCAATCGAATGGCTCTTCTGCGAGAACGAAACGAACGTTCGTCGCATCTTCGGCATCGAGGGCGCGGGCCCCTTCAAGGACGGCTTCAACGACTATCTCGTCGAAGGCGACGATCACGCTATCCGGCGCGATCATGGCACGCGCAGCGCCGCGCATGCGTGTCTGCAACTCGGACCGCATGAACGCTCCGTGATGTATCTGCGCTGGCGTCCGGCATCGGTTTCGGATGATCCGCCGCTCGACATGGCGCAGCTTTTCGCGCAACGCCTGGCGGAAGCCGACGAGTTCTACGCGACGCTGCAACACGATATCGATGAAGCCGATGCGCGTCTCGTGCAGCGTCAGGCGCTCGCGGGCATGTTATGGACGAAGCAGTATTACCAGTTCGACGTCACGCGCTGGCACGACGGCGATCCGGGCCAGCCCATCCCGCCGAAAGGACGCCGACAGGGCCGCAATGCGGACTGGCGGCATATGTGCAACGGGGACATCGTATCGATGCCCGACAAATGGGAGTACCCGTGGTACGCGTCGTGGGATCTCGCGTTCCATGCGGTCGCGTTCGCGACGATCGATCCGGACTTCGCGAAGAAGCAGTTATCGCTGCTCGTGAAAGAACGCTACATGCATCCGAACGGGCAATTGCCCGCCTACGAATGGGCCTTCGGCGACGCGAATCCGCCCGTTCACGCGTGGGCGACATGGCGAGTGTTCGAACTCGATCGCGAGATGACCGGCATCGGCGATCACGCTTTCCTCGAAGTGATGTTCCACAAGCTGCTGCTCAACTTCGCCTGGTGGGTCAACCGCAAGGACGCCGACGACCGCAACATCTTTCAGGGCGGTTTTCTCGGGCTCGACAACATCGGCATCTTCGACCGCTCGCAGCCGCTGCCGACGGGCGGACGCATCGATCAGGCCGACGGCACCGCGTGGATGGCCTCGTATGCGCTCGACCTCATGCAGATCGGTCTCGAACTCGCGATGGCCAACGAGTCGTATGTCGAGATCGCGGTGAAGTTCTTCGAGCACTTCCTGTATATCGCGGAAGCGGTGAGTTGCGGCGAAGGCTGCAACACGGGCTTGTGGGACCGCAGCGACGAATTCTTCTATGACGTGCTGCATCTGCCGGACGGCACGCGCGTGCCCATGCGCATTCGATCCATCGTCGGGCTGATACCGCTCTTCGCGGTGCATGTGCTCGAAGAGCGCGTGTACGGCGATTTGCCGGGACTGCGCGAAAGGCTCGCGTGGTTTCTCGATCATCGGCCGAATCTCGCGAAGCTCGTCTCGCGCTGGACCGAGCCGGGCAAGGGCAACACCACACTGCTTTCGCTATTGCGCGGACATCGCATGAAAGCGCTCCTGCGGCGCACGCTCGATCAGTGCGAATTCCTTTCCGACTATGGCGTGCGCGCATTGTCTCGCGTGCATTGCGAGAAACCTTATATCTTCGATCACGATGGCGTGAAGGTCTGCATCAGGTACCTACCCGCGGAATCGGATTCGCGTGTATTCGGCGGCAATTCCAATTGGCGTGGACCGATCTGGATGCCGGTCAACTATTTGCTGATCGAATCGCTGTACGAGTTTCATCGCTACTATGGCGATGAATTTCGCGTCGAACATCCGACGGGCTCGGGCAAGATGCATTCGCTGAGCGAGATTGCCGACGACCTCTCGCGGCGCGTCAGCACGCTCTTCCTGAAAGACGCCGAGGGCAAGCGTCCCGTGATGGCCGCGTATCCGATGCTGCAAGCCGATCCGCGCTCGCAGGATCTCATCCTCTTTCACGAGTACTTTCATGGCGACAGCGGGCGCGGTGTCGGCGCTTCGCATCAGACGGGTTGGAGCGGTCTCGTGGCGTTGCTGCTGCAGCCGCGTCTGATGAAGCTGTCGCACGTGGGGCCCGAAGCGCCTGTCATGTCCGTGCGTCTGGACGAGGAGGCTATCGCGGCGATGGGTCGCTAGAACTCGCCTATACTGGAATCGTCGGTTCGACTCTCTCTTTCGTGTCCCCAGAGAACCGGAGGACGTCATCATGTTCAACCATTTGCTGGTTCCCACGGACGGGTCCGCGCTATCGGAGGCGGCGGTGCGCATGGCCGTTGCGCTCGCCAAGGAGAACAGCGCGCGCATCACCGGTCTTTATATGATGCGGCCGTTTCATATGACCGTTTATAGCGCCGAGATGGCGGGCGCGAATCAGGACGAGGTTCAGGCCGCCGATCAGGCGCGCGCTCGCGTCTACCTCGAAAATCTCCGCAATATCGCGGTACAGGCAGGCGTGGAGTGCGATACCGAGGCGCCCACGGGATCGCATCCCTATGAAGTGATCCTCGATACGGCGAAGTCGCGGCACTGCGATCTCATCGTGATGGCCTCGCACGGCCACGGCGGAATTCGCGGCCTATTGCTCGGAAGCGAGACGCAGAAGGTGCTGACGCATAGTCATCTGCCGATTCTGGTGGTGAGGCCGCCGGAGTGATGGCGCAATTCATTCGGCCGACGCCTTTTCATCCGCCACTGCCGACCGCACGCGTGGACGCAACACGTTCACAAAGGTATTCGTGCGCTCCGCTAACCACGCGAAGGCCGCCTTACGCACCTCGGCCTGCTTCAACGGTCCGAATTCGCGACGGTCTCTGATGTAAAGCCGGGAATCCTTGTCGACAATCTCGGCGCTTCCGCCCAACTCGGCCCTCACAGAATCCCAGTCTTCGATGATGGTCTGCGCCGCGCGCTCACCGATGGTATTCCGGCTGAAAGAAAGAAATACGCCGACCGTATGCCGATGCAGATCGCGATACACAGTGATCCACGCGCTTCCATCAGGCACCGGCAGCGTGAAGCCGATATGACCTTGCCGCGCGGGTTTCGGTATCTGCTGCTCAGGATCGTCGAGCTTCAGGACGCCAAGAAACTCCGTCCAGAAGCTCTGCTGTTCTTCCGAAAGTGCCGACCGATCAACGTTGCCCTCGTCCTCGCCCTCCGCGATATCGTCAAGTGTGTGACCTTCAGGCACCATCACGACGGTCCGCGTAATCAAAGTGGTGCGAGCGAGGACACGCGGCACGATCAGCCGTCCGCCGTCAGGCATGACGTAGATGGGCATCTCGACCAGACCAAGCGAAAAATGTAGCCCGGCGTGCGCCTGCAGATACTCTGCGATTGCCTCAACGCCCTCGCGTATGCCGTCGCCGACGATCAAAAGCAGGAACCGTCCACGGCGAAGGTTCCGGGTGAGCGCATCATTGAATTTGATCTCATCGACTTCCGGGTCGACGGTGCGCACCATCTCCAGCAGTGGGTTTCCGTCACGTTTCAGGCACTGCTTTACCGCTCGCTGCAAGTCAGACGAGGACCAGCGGCTGAGCTCTTTCGCGTAATCGAGGATCTGGCCTACGACTTCACGCCGCGCTTCGGGATTGCGCCATAGCTTGCATTCGACCAGCACGGGCAATCCAGAAGGCGTGACCATGAAGACGTCGATGGGTCCGGCGTTCGTATATAGCTCGCGACATATGGACACGGCACCGGAGAAGATCGCGTCGATTTCCTCGATGGGAAGGCAGGCGGGATGCGCGTGCACATACGCCTGGATATCGGCCTCGCTGATTTCTGTCGCGCCTTTGTGCAGAGCGTCGGCCTGCAAGTGGATTGCGGTATTCGAGTTGTGAGGAATCAAAAGAGGAGCAGTGGTCTGTCTGGACATTCTTTTTGCTTTCTTGACTGCGCCACTGCTCGGTTTGAACGGTCGACGCCGGGAGCGGCGATTATAAAGGCCTGCCCAGTCGACACGTCGCGCACGCAGGCGGGCTGAGACCTCAAGGCTCCAGATTCCCAAAACAAACATACTTCGCCTCCAGATACTCCTCCACACCCGACGACGCCCCTTCGCGCCCCATCCCCGATTCCTTGATGCCGCCGAACGGCGCGACCTCGTTGAACACGAGACTGTCGTTCACGCCGACGACACCGCATTCGAGCGCCTCCATCACGCGGAACGCGCGGCTGATATCCGCCGTGTAGAAGTAAGACGCGAGCCCGGTGCGCGTATCGTTCGCGAGCGTGATGACGTCGTCCTCGTCCCGAAACTGGAGCACGCTCGCTATCGGCCCGAGAACTTCGTCGCCGCACACGCCCATCGACGGATCGACGCCCGTCAGAACCGTCGGCCTGAAGAAGTTCGATCCGGGCGCGACACGCGATCCGCCCGCCGCGATCTTCGCGCCGAGCCTCACCGCTTCATCGACGAGACTTTCGATGCGCACCACCGCCGCGTCGTCGATGAGCGGACCGATCTGCGCGCCTTCGTCCAGTCCGTCGCTCACCTTGAGCAACGCGACCTTCGAAACGAGCTTCGCGACGAAGGTCTCGTACACGTCTTCATGCACGAAAAAGCGGTTCGCGCACATCGCCGCCTGACCCGAGTGACGGAAACGCGCATCGAGCGCGCCTTTCACGGCAAGGTCGATGTCGGCGTCGTCGAACACGATGAAAGGGCAGTTTGCGCCCAGTTCGAGCGACATCTTCTTCACGGTGGATGCGCACAAGGTCATCAGCCGCTTGCCTTCGTCGATGGAACCGGTGAAGGACACTTTCCGCACACCGGGGCTCGCGAGCAGCGTGCTTCTTATCGGCTCGCCCTCGCCCGTCAGCACGGACAGCACGCCGCGCGGCAAGCCCGCGTTCTCGCCGAGCGCGCATAGCGCGAGCGCGGAGTACGGCGTCTGCGGATCAGGATGATGAATGACCGTGCAGCCCGCCGCGAGCGCGGCGCCGACGCGTCGTGCGACCATCGACGAGGGAAACGTCCATGACGTGATCGCGCCGCACACGCCTACCGGCTGATGCAGCACGCGGATACGCTGATTGCGGCGCGGCGCGGGAATGTTGTCGCCGTAGATGCGGCGCGCTTCTTCGGCGAACCAGTCGAGATAGTTCGCGGCCTGCGTGATTTCGGAACGCGCTTCGTGCAGCGGCTTGCCTTGCTCGGTGGACAGGATGATGGCGAGATCGTCGCGATGATGTTCGACGAGCCGCGCCCATTCCCTCAGCACCGACGCGCGCTCGCGGCTGCTCCAGTTGCGCCAGTCCTGCAAGGCCGCGTTCGCGCAGTCGATGGCTTCGGTCACCTGCTCCGCCGTGACTTGCGGCACGGTGCCGATGATCTCGCCCGTGGAAGGATTGGTGACGGGCACGCGCGGCAGCGAAGTACTGTCGACCCACGCGCCGCCGATATATGCCGATTGCTCGAAAAGACTGGGGCACTGCAATTCCATGGCTCGCTCCAATGCGTAAGAAGCTTCGTGCATTCAGTTGCATCGAGCTTAACGCATTTTTTACTCGCCATTCGCGACGCGCCCGGCATCTCCGGTATACGAATCGCGCCGGCGGCGGCGCATCGGAGAACGCGCCGCCGTCAGGACTTCAGTGGCTCGCGCCCTCCACCGCGCCGATGCCCGTCTCCGAGCGAACCGTCTGTGCTTCGAAGCCGGCCTTGTCGATGCGCGAACGCGCGGATTTGTCGGTCACCGAGAAGAGCCAGATGCCGATGAAGCCGATCGCCATCGAGAACAGCGCGGGCGATGCATACGGGAACGGCGCGCTCGCGTAGTGGAACACATCGACCCACACGGCCTTCGAGAGCACCGTCATCGCGACCGCCGAGAACAGACCGAGGAAGCCGCCGATCGCCGCGCCGCGCGTCGTGCAGCCGCGCCACAGGACCGACATGAACAGCACCGGGAAGTTGGCCGACGCCGCCACCGCGAACGCGAGCGACACCATGAACGCGATGTTCTGCTTCTCGAACACGATGCCGAGCACCACCGCGACGATGCCGAGCACGATCGTCGTGATACGCGACACCTTCAGTTCGCTCTTGCTCGACGCCTGGCCCTTCTTGAACACGGTTGCATAGAGATCATGCGACACCGCCGACGCGCCCGCGAGCGTCAGCCCCGCGACGACCGCGAGAATGGTTGCAAACGCCACTGCCGAGATGAAGCCGAGGAACACGTTGCCGCCGACCGCGTTCGCCAGATGCACCGCCGCCATGTTCGTGCCGCCGAGCAGCTTGCCGCCCGCATCCTTGAACATCGGATTGGTGCTCACCAGCACGATCGCGCCGAAGCCGATGATGAACGTGAGAATGTAGAAATAGCCGATCCACGTCGTCGCCCAGAACACCGACTTGCGCGCTTCCTTCGCGTTGGGCACGGTGAAGAAGCGCATCAGGATGTGCGGCAGACCGGCCGTGCCGAACATCAGCGCAATGCCGAAGGAGATCGCCGAGATCGGGTCCTTGATGAAGTTGCCCGGACCCATGATCGATTCCTTCTTCTCGTGCACCTCGACTGCCTTCGCAAAGAGCGCCTCGGGGCTGAAGTGGAATTGCCACAGCACCATGAACGCCATGAACGAAGCGCCCGCGAGCAGCAGACACGCCTTGATGATCTGCACCCACGTCGTCGCCGTCATGCCGCCGAAGAGCACGTACACCATCATCAGCGCGCCGACGATCACCACCGCGATCCAGTATTCGAGGCCGAACAACAGCTTGATGAGTTGTCCCGCGCCGACCATCTGCGCGATCAGATAGAACGCCACGACGACGAGCGTGCCCGACGCGGCGAACGCGCGAATCGGCGTCTGCTTGAAGCGGTATGCGGCGACATCGGCGAAGGTGAAGCGGCCGAGATTGCGCAGGCGCTCGGCCATCAGGAACGTGATGATCGGCCAGCCGACGAGAAAGCCGATCGAATAGATGAGGCCGTCGTAACCATTGCTGTAGACCGCCGCCGAAATGCCAAGAAACGAGGCCGCCGACATGAAATCGCCTGCGATCGCAAGCCCGTTCTGAAAGCCCGTGATGCCGCCGCCCGCGGTATAGAACTCGGCGGCCGAGCGCGTCTTCTTCGCGGCCCATTTGGTGATGAAGAGCGTCGCGATCACGAACGCGATGAACATGCAGATCGCGGTCCAGTTGGTCGCCTGCTTCACCGCCTGACCGAGATCGCCGCCTGCGGCGAAGGCGCTGGAGGAAGCCGCGACGAGCGCGCCCGATGCGAAGATATGTTGCGGCTTCATGCGGCCTCCCGCTTGATCTTGTCCGTGAGTTCGTCGTACGTGCTGTTGGCATGGCGCACGTAGAGACCCGTTATCACGACCGTGAAGACGATCACGAACAGGCCGATAGGCATGCCCCAGGTCATCACGCCCGCGCCCATCTTCGCGGCGAGCAGATCCTTGTCGAACGCGATCAGCAACACGTAGCCGTAGTACACGACCAGCACGAGCGCGGTCAGCGTCCAGCCGAGCTTCGAGCGTTTTCGCACCAGTTCGCCGTATGCGGCGCTCGACTTGATTTTTTCTACGATCTTGAGATCCATTTCCGTCTCCTGCATGAATGTCTCTTTTCTGCGTGCGAAAACGCCCGCGTTCGGCGCGGCGCGCGAACGGTCAGCGATGCGTATGAATAAGAACATCCCCGGACGGGGACGTCATGCAATGCCCTCGCGCATACTTTTCAGGCGAGTTTTTGCTTTCGATGCGCTGGAGACTAAGGTAAAAGCGTCCGCTTACCCGTTTCTTACGCGAGGCACTTTCTTTCGACGGGGTTTACGCGAAGCATCGGGTGCGCAGTCATGCGCGCGACAGGCGATCGATCGTTCGCCCGGGCAGCGTTATCGCGCTGTCGTCCTTCAGAAGAACGCCCGTCAGCTTGCGCGAGCGCGCCTCGTTCAGGAGCCACGCGAGCTTGAACGCGGCTGCATCGTAGGGCAGTCCTTCAGGGCGGACGTTCGATATGCAGTTGCGCTCCGCATCGCTGCGACTCGGACGCGGATCGTACGTCACATACACGCCGAGACTCGCCGGAGAACTGAGCCCCGGTCTTTCGCCGATCAGCACGGCAACGATGCGCGCCTTCAGGATCGACCCGATGCAATCGCCGAGCGCCACGCGCGCCTGCGTCGCGATGACGACAGGACCGATGCGCCAGCCGTCGAGCCGCGCGACGGTTCTTTCGATGAGCGCGATCGCGTGCGTCGATGCCGCGTTCGATGAAAGTCCATCGGCGATGACGAACACGAGGTCCGTGTCCTTCGTGTGCGATTCGAGTTGTGTCGCGCTCGTCTCGTTCAGGCGGCGTCCGAGATCGGGACGCCGCAAGTAGACATCGCGCGAGGGCGCGGCGCTGCAAACCGTGGCGCTCTCGAATCCCTTCGACGTCAGTTCGTCCTGCAATGCCGGGACATCGAGCGGCCGATGCACCGCGTCGCGCGCCTGCGCGTGCGCGAGATTGAACGCGAGCAGCGGCGCGGTCGGCACGCTGCTGCCCGCGCGTCCGAGCGCAATGCGCGCATCGGTGAAGCGGCGCAACGCTTCCCACGGATTCGCGCTGACTTTCATCACGCCCTCATCCAGTCGATCAGCGCGGGCCATTGCGTCTGTTCCCTCAGCATGCCGCGCGCATTCGTGATCTGGATCGCCTGCAGCCACGCTTCGAACTCGGGCGCGCGTTTCAGGCCGAGCACATCGCGCACATAGAGCGCGTCATGAAACGAGGTGCTCTGATAGTTCAGCATCACGTCGTCGGCGCCGGGCACGCCCATGATGAAGTTCACGTTGGCCGCGCCGAGCAGCGTGAGCAGCGTGTCCATGTCGTCCTGATCGGCTTCCGCGTGATTCGTGTAGCAGACGTCGCAACCCATCGGCACGCCAAGCAGCTTCGCGCAGAAATGATCTTCGAGGCCCGCGCGAATGATCTGCTTGCCGTCGTAGAGATACTCCGGACCGATGAAGCCCACCACTGTATTCACGAGAAACGGATTGAACCTGCGCGCCACCGCATAGGCGCGCGCTTCGCACGTCTGCTGATCCACGCCGTGATGCGCGTTCGCGGACAGCGCGCTGCCCTGCCCCGTCTCGAAGTACATGAGATTCTCGCCGACGGTCCCGCGCTTCAACGACAATCCCGCTTCATACGCTTCCTGCAGCAACGCGATGGAGATGCCGAACGATGCGTTCGCCTTCTGCGTGCCCGCGATCGACTGAAACACGAGATCGACCGGCGCGCCCTGCTCCATCGCCGCGAGCGTGTTGGTCACGTGGGTCAGCACGCAGGTCTGCGTCGGCACGTCGTAGCGTTCGCGAAACGCGTCCATCATCGCGAGCAGCTTGCCGATCGCCTGCGGCGAATCCGATGCGGGATTGATGCCGATCATCGCGTCGCCGCAGCCGTACATGAGGCCGTCGATCATCGATGCGGCGATGCCCTGCACATCGTCGGTCGGATGATTCGGCTGAAGGCGCACCGACATGTGTCCGGGCAAGCCGACCGTGTTCCTGAAGCGCGTGACGACCGGGCGCTTCTTCGCGGCGAGGATGAGGTCCTGATTGCGCATCAGCTTCGATACCGCCGCGACCATCTCCGGCGTGAGCCCCTGCGACACCGCGACGAGCGCGGCGGTATCGGTCGAATCGGCCAGCAGCCATTCGCGGAACTCGCCGACCGTGAGATGCGACACGGCGGCGAATGCTTCCTTCGAATGTTCGTCGATGATGAGGCGCGTGACTTCGTCGTCTTCGTACGGGATCAACGCTTCTTCGATGAACGCGCGCAGCGGCACCGCCGACAAGGCCAGCTTCGCCGCCGCGCGCTCTTCTTCCGTCGCCGCGGCGATGCCCGCGAGTTCATCGCCGGAACGTCGCGGACTCGCCTTCGCGAGCAGCGTCGCGAGATCGTCGAAACGATACGTGCGAACGCCTACGGTTTCGCTGAAGCTCATACGCCGCTTCCGCCGACTGTCTTCAAACTCTTCCATTGCCCCTGCTCGACCTGAAAGAGCGTATAGGGCGGCTTGATCAGATCGCCGTACGGATCGAACGATATCTTGCCGGTCACGCCCGTCACGTTGACCTTCGCGAGCGCCTCGACGATCTTGCCGCGATCGAGCGAATTCGCATCGTGGATGGCCTTGATCATCGCGAGCGCGGCATCGTAGGCGAAAGGCGCATACAACTCGACATCCTGATTGAAGCGCGCCTTGTAGCGCTTGCCGAACTCCTGCGCGGAAGGCAGCTTGTCGAGCGCGGGACCGGGTTCGAGATCCTGCGTGCCGTTGCCCGACGTGCCCGCTATCTGAAGGAACGCATTGCTCTTCAGCGCGCCCGCGCCGAAGAGTTGCGTCGTCATGCCGAGCGAGCGCATCTGCTTGACGAGCATCGCGCCCTGTTCATCGAGACCGCCGAAGAAGATCAGATCGACGTTCTGGCTCTTCATAGTCGTGAGAATGGCGCGGAAGTCCACGGCCTTGTCGTTGGTGTATTCACGCGCGACGACCTTGCCGTTCGCCTCCTTCACGCCCTTCTCGAACGAATCGGTGAGACCTTGCCCGAACGCGGTGCGATCGTCGATGATGCCGATGCGCTTCGGCTTCATCTGCTCCACGACGAAGCGCCCCGCCACCACGCCGCCCACGCCGTCATGGCCCATCGTGCGAAACACGTTCTTGAAGCCCTGCTTCGTGAGTTGCGGGTTCGTCGAGCCGGGCGTGATCATCGCGACATTCGCCTGATGATAGACCGTCGAGGCCGGAATGCTGCAACCGGAGTTGTAATGCCCGATCACGCCGACGATGCCGCTATCCACCGCTTTCTGCGCGACCTGAATCGCGACGCGCGGATCGGCCTGATCGTCGTACACCTCCAGTTCGAACTTGACGGGCTTGCCGCCGACGGTCGGATGCTTCGCGTTCTCTTCATCGATCGCGAGTTGCGCACCGTACTGCAAATCCTTGCCGACGCGCGCGACCGGCCCCGTCAACGGCCCGACGAAGCCGATCTTCACGACTTCGGGATCGGCGGCCCACGACATCGGCATATGCGCGGCAAGCACGCCTGCGGCAAGGCTCGAAAGCAAAAAGCGGCGGTTCATGTTCGTGCTCCACATGGTTGGACGTCGCGCCAGTTTTCATACGGCCCGCTCGCGGCGCGACACCGCGAACAGGTCTCATGCGAATGCGTGCCGCGCTCAGTGAAAGCGCGACGCGCGATAGCTCGCGAGATCGAGCGGCGGTGCGCGCCGCGCGATCAGATCGGCGACGATGCGTCCGCTCACGCCCGCGAGCGTCAACCCGAGATGCTGATGCCCGAACGCATACACAACACGCTCGCTCGCCTTCGACGCGCCGATCACCGGCACACCATCAGGCAATGTGGGACGAAAGCCGAGCCATTCGCGGTCCGGCGCGCCGAGCGCGGGCAACGCGCGCTTCGACGACACGGTCACGAGATCGAGCAGCGCGCGGTTGCGCGTTTCGCTGAAGCCCGCGAGCTCGACCGTGCCCGCGACGCGGATGCCATCGCTCATCGGCGTCATGTAGAAGCCGCGCTCCGCCCAGCCGCACGGCCGCGATATCAGGTTCGACGCCGATGCATAACGAACGTGATAACCGCGCTCGGTATCGAGCGGAACGTCGTCGCCGCATTGATGCGCGAACTCGCGCGAGCGCGCGCCCGTCGCGACGACGACATGATCGAAGCGGCGCGCATCGCCGTTCACGCGCAATGAAACGCCCTGCGCGTCCGGTTCTATCGCGTCCACCTTCGCGCGCTCAAGTTGCGCACCGCGCGCCGCAAGCCGTTCATACAAGGCCTCCAGAAAACCGGCGGGATCGGTGAAATGCCAGCTATCGCGAAACAGCACGCCGCGCGCGAAGATCGGCGCGAGCTGCGGTTCGAGTTCGCGGATCGCGCCGCTTTCGAGCACGTCGAAGCTCACGCCGAGCCGTTCGCGAAGGCTGAGCGAATCGCGCGATGCATCGAACGATGCGGCGCTCGAATAGAGATACAGACACTCGCGCGGCTTCACGAAACGCGCGAGACCGTCTTCTTCGAGCAAGGGCGCATAGCCTTCCTGCGCACGCGAGAGCAGCGCCGACAACGCCTGCGCGCTCGCTTCGAAGTTCGCGCGCCGCGAGCTCATCAGAAAGCGCGCGAGCCACGGCGCGAGTTGCGGCAGATAGCTCCAGCGCAATCTGAACGGGCTGTCGTTCGATAACAGAAAGCGCGGGATATCGCGGAACACGGACGGATTGTTCACCGGCACGCATCCGTACGGCGCGAAGGTGCCCGCGTTGCCGAACGACGCGCCCTGCGCCACGCCCGACGGATCGAACAGCGTGACGCCGTGACCGTCGCGCATGAGCCAGGCCGCGCTCGCCATGCCGATGAACCCCGCGCCGATGATCGCCACATTCGACATCAGTCACGCCCCTTCCATGCAAGCTCGCCTTCATGCGACAGAAAACCCGTCGCCGATTCGCTCTCTTCCTGACGACGATGATGCTTCGCCGCGAACAGGTACGCCGCCGATGCCACCGCGAGACTTGCGAGGCTCGCCATCAGTTGCGGACGCAGTTCGCGGTCCGCGCCCATCGCCGCGAGCACGCCCACGATCGCGATGACCACCGCATACGATAGCCACGGAAAGAGCCACATCTTGAGCGTGAGACGCTCGGGCGCTTCTTTCTGGATGCGTCGGCGGATGCGGATCTGCGCGAGCGCCGTCGCGAGATAGACGAACAGCATCACCGCGCCCGATGCGTTCACGAGGAACAGGAACACGCCCTGCGGCGACACGATCGCCGCGACAATCGCGACATAGCCGACCACGCTCGACAGCAGCACCGCGAGACGCGGCACCTTCTGCGGCGTGAGCCCGAGCAGCGACTTCGGCGCATCGCCGCGTTCGGCGAGACGGAACAGAATGCGCGACGACACATACAGGCCCGAGTTCAGCGCGGACAACACGGCGACGAGCACGATCGCGTTCATGATGTCGGCGGCGTAGGGAATGCGCATCGTCTCCAGTGCGGCAACGAACGGCGAATGCCCCGTCACGATGCTGCCCCACGGCACGATGCACGCGATCAGGAACAGCGAGCCGACATAGAACGTGATGACGCGCAGGATCACCGAGCGCGTCATGGCGGCGACGCTCTTCGCGGGATCGTCGGATTCGGCAGCGGCGATGGTCGCGATTTCCGCGCCGCCGACCGCGAAGATCACGGTCGGCACGGCGGCGAACACGGACATCGCGCCGAACGGGAGAAAGCCGCGATTGCCGGTGAGATGCGTAACCGCGCTGCCCGTGTGCCCGAAGCCGAGCAGATAGCCCGCGCCGATCGCGATGAACACGATGATCGCCGCGACCTTGATCGACGCGAACCAGAACTCGAATTCGCCGTACGACTTGACCGAGAGCAGGTTGATCACGGTCATCACGGACAAGAGCACGAGGCCGATGACCCAGACCGGCGCCGGTATCCAGCGCTGCAATATCGCGGCGCCCGCAACGGCCTCCACCGCGACCACGATCACCCAGAAGTACCAGTAGAGCCAGCCGCTCGTGAAGCCGGCCCAGTTGCCGAGGCCGATGCGCGCGTATTCGGTGAACGAGCCGACGCCGGGCACGGCGAGCGCCATTTCGCCGAGCATGCGCATGACCATCAGCACGACGATGCCGGCGACGAGATACGACACGCACGCCGCCGGGCCGACTGTCGCGAGCGTCGCGCTGCTGCCGACGAACAGCCCGGCGCCGATGATGCCGCCGAGCGCGATCATCGTGACGTGACGCTGGCGCAACGCCGCGCCGAGCTTGGGTTGAGAGGTTTGAGGCAAGGACATCGGGGAAATCTCCTGCGGACAAAGATCGGATGAATCGGACGCGCGGCTGATGCAAAAACCCAGCGCACACCAGACAAACTCTGATACTAGAATCACACAAGATTTTTTTGTGTGCAATTAAAAACGCTATTGTGTGGTGATGGGATTTTCCCTGAGTGCGGCTGGAGCGGGTCTTGCAGAAGCGCTCCAACGCGCGTTGGCGCTTACGCGGGCATTGCATCGCGGCCACTCTGGGTTAGAATCGCCTGACTTCCGCACAAATCGCGGACAAAGCATCGTTTGTATGGAGACAGAGATTCATGGCTTCCGACAAGGATCAGACGCTGACCGCGAACGGCGAAGGCGACGGCGCGACCAAGCGATCGACCTATATCGAGGTATCCAGCTCCATCGAGAAGGAAATCCGCAGCGGCGTCTATCCGCCCGGCAGCCGTCTGCCGCCGCAACGGCAACTGGCGAGCGACCTGGGCATCAATGTGTCCACGGTGTCGCGCGCGTACAAGGAATTGCAGTTGCGCGGCCTCGTGATCGGCAGCAAGCGGCGCGGCTCGCTCGTGACCGGCGGCGCGATGCCGAGCGTCGAGACGCCGCCCGCGAGTTCGGGCAGCGCGGTCATCGACCTGACGGTGAACCGGCCCGCGACCGGCGAATTCCTCGCCTGCCTCGCGCGCACGCTGGGCGAGTTGCCGCGCGATCCGCGCTTCGCGCAGTTGCAGGAATATCAGCCGCCGCAGGGCCCTTCATGGGCGCGCGCCGCCGGCGCGCGCTGGATGAGCGCGCCGGGCTTCGCGCCCACCGCGGATCAGGTCGTCGTCACGAGCGGCGCGCAGCACGGCCTGTACGCGGTGCTCAACAGCCTGATCGGCACGGATGGCGTGATCCTCGCGGATCAGCTCACGTATTACGGGCTGAAAGCGCTCGCGCCGGTGTTCCAGTTCGAGATCGTGGGCATTCCGAGCGACCGCGACGGCCTGCTCATCGACGAGGTCGAGCGCGTGTGCAGGCGCATGCCGGTGAAGGCGATCTTCACGGTGCCGAATCTGCAGAATCCCACCGTCACGACGATGAGCCTCGAACGGCGCATGGCGCTCGTCGATGTCGCGCGGCGGCATGGCGTGGCGATCATCGAGGACGATGTGTACGGCCCGCTCGTCGCGCAACGCCTGCCGACGCTCGCGAGCCTGTGCCCCGAGCTGACGTTCCACATCTCGGCGACCTCGAAGATACTCGCGCCCGGCTTGCGGCTCGGCTATCTGCTGAGCCCGCAGGACAATTCGGCGCTTTGTGCGGAGGCCGTGCGCACGACGGCATGGATGCCCGCTCCGCTATCGATGCTGATTGCCGCCGTCTGGATGGAGGATGGCACCGCGCAGCACATCATGAACGCGCAGCTCGCCGAGATTCGCGCGCGGCATGATCTCGCGCGCGAGTTGCTGCCGCAGGATCTCCTTCAGTCCGATCCGGCCTGCATGTTCGTCTGGCTGAAGCTGCCGCTGCCGTGGCGCGCCGACGATTTCGCGGCGAACGCGAAGGCGCGCGGCGTGGTGGTGATGCCGTCGTCGGCGTTCGCGGTGGACCGCTCGGAGATCGAGCATGGCGTGCGCATCAATCTCGCGTGCGCCGAAAGCCGCGATCAGCTCGTCAGCGGCCTGAGAATGCTCGCGGGTACGTTGAGGGACCGGCCGCGGGCGCTGTTCGGGCACCTGTGACAAGCAGCACGCCGGCCAAATTCCGGCACGCCCGTTCGACAGACTGCCAAGCAATCCATAGCTTCCCGCCGCAGCCGGCGATCCCGTCGGCCTGCAAACCAAAGCCAGCAGTAATTGCTGCGCGTCCCGATCCGCCGCCTCAGTCGAAATGGCATTAAACGCTATAGCGTTTTCATCCGTATTCGGCTATTAGTAGACACGTCACGCAACACAGTGGCGAAACAATGAGCATCTCTGGCTATAACTCGACCGCCAAAACCGGAGGCAGCTACGACACATCAAAAGCATCAGGCTCGCGCTCGCTGACGTCGCCAAAGATTCCTGTCCCGCGATTTCATCGCACGGCGAAGGCACGCCTTCGCTGAAACGCAACCGCGAGCATGTCGTGGCGAGGCGCCTTCCCGGGCGCGCTCGCTCATCAACGATCGGCCATCCCAAGAGGGAGGCGCCTATGGCGTTCGTGTCGGAACAGATGCTGGACTGCTGCTCGTTCGCTCAACCGTCGCGCCCGATGCGCGCGTTGCGTCTCGTCGCTGTCGCCACGATGGCGTCGCTTGCGCTCGTGGCGTGCAAGAAGCCGCCGCCCGAAGCGCAGAAGCCCGCCGTCGATGTCACTGTCGTGACCGTCGCCGCGCAGTCGACGCCCGTCGAATTCGAATTCACCGCGCAGACGCAGAGTTCGCGCGAGGTCGAGATACGCGCACGCGTCGACGGCTTCCTGGAAAAGCGCATGTACACGGAAGGCTCGCTCGTCCAGGCCGGGCAGGTGATGTTCCTCATGGACAAACGCCCCTTCGAAGCCGCGCTGCAGACCGCGAAGGGTTCGCTCGCGCAGCAGGATGCGCGCCTCCTCGTCACACAGCAGAATCTCTCGCGCGTGAAGCCGCTCGCCGCGATGAACGCGTTGAGCAAGAAAGATCTCGACGACGCAGTCGGCAACGAGAAGAGCGCGCAGGCCGCCGTCATCGCCGCGAAAGGCGAGGTGCAGACCGCGGAGCTCAATCTGAGCTACACGACGATCCGCTCGCCGCTCAAGGGCCTGTCCAGCTTCGCGCACGTGCAGGAAGGCAGCTACGTGACGCCGACGCAATCGGGCCTGCTCACCTCCGTCTATCAGCTCGACCCGATGTGGGTGAACTTCAGCATCTCGGAGAACGAGTTGCTGAAGTATCGCGAGCAGATCAAGACGGGCCAGTTGCACTTTCCGCCTGACAACAAGTTCGATGTGGTCGTCATTCAGGCCGATGGCTCGGTCTTTCCGCAGACCGGCCGCATCGACTTCACGAATCCGGCGTTCAGCACGGAGACGGGCACGTTCCTCGTGCGCGCGGTGTTCGCCAATCCGCAGGGCACGCTGCGGCCCGGGCAGTTCGTGAAGGCGCGCGTTGTGGGCGCGGTGCGGCCCAACGCCATTCTCCTGCCGCAGCGCGCCGTGCTGCAGGGCGCGAAGAGCCACTTCGTGTGGGTGCTCGACGAGCAATCGAAGCCGCACCAGCGTGTGGTCGAAGTCGGCGAATGGCACGGCGACGACTGGTTCATCACGAGCGGCCTGAAGGCGGGCGAGCGCGTCATCGTCGATGGCGCGATCCGGGTCAGCGCGGATTCGCAGATTCGCGTTTCGGCCGCACCCGCGGCGCCGGCGTCGGGCGCGCAGGAGGCGTCGGCCGGGCAAACGAAGAGCGCAGGCGAAAAGTGATTTGATCTGACGTCTATCGGAAGCATGTCGCGCGGAAGAGGCCAATGAACATTTCACATTTCTGCATTGACCGTCCGATTTTCGCGTCGGTCATATCGATCGTCATCACGCTGGGCGGCGCGCTGTGCATGCTTGCGCTGCCCACCGCGCAGTATCCCGACATCACGCCGCCGCAGATCACGATCTCCGCGACCTATCCGGGCGCGAGCGCGGACGTGGTCGCGAACAACGTCGCCGCGCCGATCGAGCAGCAGGTCAACGGCGCGGACAACATGATCTACATGAGCTCGTCGAGTTCGTCGACGGGCAATCTGACGATCAACGCCTACTTCCAGATCGGCACCAACCCGGAGCTCGCGCAGGTCGACGTGCAGAACCGCGTGAATCTCGCGCTGCCGCAACTGCCGCAATCGGTGACCGCGCAGGGCGTGCAGGTGCAGAAGAAGTCGCAGGCTTTCATGATGGTCATCGCCATCTATTCGCCCGACGAACGCTATGACGCGACGTATATCGCGAACTACGCGAACGTGTATGTCCTCGACGCGCTCAAGCGCATTCCCGGCGCGAACCAGACGAGTATCTTCGGCACGCCCGATTACGCGATGCGCATCTGGCTCAAACCCGATCGCATGGCGCAGCTCGGCATCACCGCCGCGGACGTGCAGCGCGCGGTGGCGAACCAGAACCAGCAGTTCGCCGTGGGCCGTCTCGGACAATCGCCGACGGGCGCGGCCGTCGAGCAGTCCTTCGCGGTGACGACGACCGGGCGGCTCACCGAGCCCTCCGAGTTCGAGAACATCATCATCCGTGCGCAATCGGGCGGCGCCGCGATCGTGCGCCTGAAGGACGTGGGCCGCGCCGAGCTCGGGCAGAAAGATTATTCGATCCGCAGCCGCTTCCAGGGCAAATCGGCGACGGTGCTCGCCGTGTATCAGCAGCCGGGCGCGAACGCGCTCGACGTGGCGAAGCAGGTGCGCGCGTCGCTCGCCGAGATGAAGAAGACGTTCCCGCAGGGCATCGACTACGAAGTCGCGATGGACACGACGGAGTTCACGCGCGCGTCCATCTCCGACGTGGTGCATACGTTCTTCGAAGCGGTCGTGCTGGTCGTGATCGTCGTGTTCGTGTTCCTGCAAAGCCTGCGCGCCACGCTGATTCCGGTGATCGCGGTGCCGGTGTCGATCGTCGGCACGTTCATGGGCATGGAGGCGCTCGGCTTCTCCATCAACATGCTGACCTTGTTCGGCATGGTGCTCGCGATCGGGATTGTCGTGGACGATGCGATCGTGGTGATCGAGAACGTCGAGCGCAACATGACCGTGCACAAGCTCGATCCGAAGACCGCCGCCAAGAAAGCGATGGACGAAGTGGCGGGGCCGGTCGTCGCCATCGTGCTCGTGCTGTGCGCGGTGTTCGTGCCGGTGGCGTTCCTCTCCGGCATCACGGGGCAGATGTACAAGCAGTTCGCCATCACGATAGCGATCTCGGTGGTGATCTCGGGCATCGTCGCGCTGACCTTGTCGCCCGCGCTCGCCGCGCTGCTGCTCAAACCCGGGCATCACGAGAAAAAAGGCTTTTTCCGCTGGTTCGATGCCCAGTTCCTGCGCATGACGCACGGCTACACGAGCGTCGTGCGGCTCATCATCAAGCGTTTCGCGATTGCGCTGCTGCTCTTCATCGGCATGATCGCGCTCGCCGTCGTCATGATGCGCGACATACCGACCGCGTTCCTGCCGCCGGAAGATCAGGGCTATCTGCTCGGCGCGGTGATCATGCCCGATGCCGCGTCGCTCGACCGCACCGGCGCGGTGTCCGACCGCGTGACCGAGTACTTCATGAAGCAGCCGGCGGTCGGCAGCATTACGACCGTCGATGGCTTCAGCATTCTCGATAGCCAGAACAAGAACAACTCGTCGACGTTCTTCGTCGGCTTCAAGAGTTTCGAGGAACGCTATAAGTCGGCCAATATCCGTACGCAGAACGCGCGCGCGGTGCTCGTCGATGCGTACAAGCACTTGTCGCAGATCAGGGAAGGCATCGTCGTGCCGCTGAATCCGCCGTCGATTCCGGGTCTCGGCACGACCGGCGGCACCGAGATGTGGATTCAGAGCAAGGGCGATGCGACCATCGGGCAGTTCGCCGCCATCGTGGACGATTTCGTCGCCAAGGCCAAGGCGCGCCCGGAACTGACGGGCGTCACCTCGACCTTCAACGCGTCGTCGCAGCAGATGCTCGCCAATGTCGATCGCGACAAGGCCGAAACGCTCGGCGTACCCGTCGAGGACGTCTATAGCGCGATGCAGACGATGTTCGGCTCGCTCTACGTGTCGCAGTTCAACCGGTCGAGCCGGCTCTGGCAGGTGATCTTGCAGGCGGAGCCGCAGTACCGGCTGAAGCCGGACGATCTCACGCAGATTTTCGTGAAGAGCAAGTCCGGCGAGATGGTGCCGCTCAAGGCGATGGTCACGACGCGCTATGTGACGGGCCCCGATCTCATCACGCGTTTCAACAACTTCCCCGCGGTGAAGATCACGGCGAACGCCGCGCCAGGGTACGCGTCCGGACAGGTCATAGACGCGCTGGAAGATATCGCAAGGGGCTTGCCAACGGACTACGGCGTCGGGTGGAGCGGCGAGGCCTACGAAGCGAAGCAGTCGGGCAGTTCGTCGGCGCTCGTCTTCGTGTTCGGCCTGATCATGGTGTTCCTGATCCTCGCGGCGCAATACGAGAAGTGGAGCCTGCCGTTCGGCGTGCTGATGGCGGTGCCGTTCGCGATCTTCGGCGCGCTGCTCGCGATTCTCCTGCGCGGCCTCAACAACGACGTGTATTTCCAGATCGGGCTGACGATGCTCGTCGCGCTCGCGGCGAAGAACGCGATTCTCATCTTCGAGTTCGCCGTGCTGAACCGCGAGGCGGGCGCGTCCGTCTACGACGCGGCGATGACCGCCGCCGAAGAGCGCCTGCGCCCGATCGTGATGACCTCGCTCGCGTTCATTCTCGGCTGCGTGCCGCTCGCGATCGCGACGGGCGCATCCGCGAACAGCCGGCATTCCATCGGCACGGGCGTGATCGGCGGGATGCTCGGCGCGACCGTCATCGCCGTGTTCTTCATCCCGATGTTCTTCTGGGGACTGGAAACGATGTCCTCGCGCTCGAAGAAAAAGAAAGCCGACGAAGCGCCCGCCGCCACCGATGCGAAGCCGTCCCAGAACGCATCGGGAAGCGGTTCGAATGCCTCGCCGTCCGCCCCGGACAAGGGAGACTGACATGCGGCGCACTTTCGCCAGCTTCGCCGCCGCGCTAGCGCTCTCCGGCTGCCTGCTCGGTCCGAATTATTCGCGTCAGCCGGTCGATACGCCGGCGACGTTTCGCTTCGCCACGGCCGAAGTCGCCGATACCGCGAACACCGAATGGTGGCAGGAGTTCCAGGACCCGGTGCTCAACGAGCTGATCTCGACGGCGCTCGCGAACAACAAGGACGTGAAGATCGCGGCGGCGCGCGTCGATCAGTTCATGGGCCAGTTCGTGACGACCCGCGCCGCGCTGTTCCCGCAGATATCGGCGGGGGCGTCGGCGGCGAGGCAGCGCGCGTCGGCGGCGGGGCCGCAGCCGCTCAACGGCTTCGGGCCGGTCTACAACGACTTCCAGGCGTCGGTGTCGGCGTCGTGGGAACTCGATCTCTTCGGCCGCAACCGGCGGCTTACCGAGGCCGCGCGCGCCAACCTGCTGTCGAGCGAGGAAGGACGGCGCGCGACCATCCTGTCGCTGGTGGCGTCGGTGGCGTCGGCGTATCTGAATCTGCGCAGCTTCGACAAGCAGCTCGAAATCGCCAAGGCGACGACGCAGAGCCGCGCCGAGTCGGTTCATGTGTTCACGTTGCGCTTCGAAGGCGGCGAAGTTTCGCAGATGGAACTCGCGCAAAGCCAGTCCGAATACGAAGCCTCGCTCGCGGTGATTCCGCAACTCGAAACCCAGATCGCGCAGCAGGAAGACGCGCTCTCGGTGCTGCTCGGCGCGAATCCGGGGCCGATCGTGCGCGGCCGGACGCTCAACGAACTCGCGACCCCGGTGATCCCGGCGGGCCTGCCGTCGGACCTGCTGGAGCGGCGTCCCGACCTGCGTCAGGCGGAACAGGATCTGGTCGCGGCCAACGCGCTCATCGGCGCGGCGCGCGCGCTCTACTTCCCGCAGATTTCGCTGACCGGCCTCTTCGGCACCGCGAGCGGCCAGTTCTCGTCGCTCTTCACGGGGCCGGCGCGCGTGTGGGCGTTCGCGGGGCAGATCACGCAGCCGATCTTCACGGCGGGCAATATCTCCGGCCAGGTGCAGTCGGCCGAAGCGCAGCAGCAGGCGGCGTTGCTCACGTATCAGAAGTCGATCCAGGTCGCGTTCCAGGAAGTCGATGACGCGCTGATCGCGTCGCAGAAACTGCACGAGCAGCTCGAAGTGCAGGGCCGCCAGGTCACCGCGCTCGCCACGTATTCGCGGCTTGCGCGGGCGCGCTACGAAGGCGGCTACACGAGCTATATCGAAGTGCTCGACGCCGAGCGCAGCCTCTTCAACGCCGAGCTTTCGCAGGCGCAGACGCAGGCCGCCGCGCTCGTGTCGTTCGTCACGCTCTACAAGGTGATGGGCGGCGGCTGGGTCGTCGCGGCCGACAAGATGACGACGCAGCAACAATCCGCGACGCCATCCGCCGATACGGCCAAGCCGGACCAGCCCGCTTCCCAGACAGTGCAATGAACACGGTCACATCCGACGATCGCGCAGCGCGGCCGCTCATTGCGTGCCACGAATGCGATCTGATGCAGCGCGAAGGCGTCGTGCCGCCCGGCGGCACGCTGCGCTGCTGCCGTTGCCGCGCCGTGCTCTATCGCCGCCGCGGACGCGGCTTCGACCGCGCGCTCGCCTTCGCGCTCGCCGCCTTCGTGCTGTGGCTGATCTCGAACGCGTTTCCGATCGTCGGCCTCGCGGTGAACGGCGATGTCGTCGAGACGACGCTGATCGGCGCGGTGCGCGTGCTCTATCGCGACGGCATGTGGCCGCTCGCCGGCCTCATCTTCATCACGACGATCCTGATGCCCGCGCTGCAGGCGCTCGGCATGGTGTGGCTGCTGCTGCCGCTGTATCTGAACCGCAGGCCGTGGCACGCCGACGCCGTCTTCCGTCTGCTGCGCGTCGCGCGCAACTGGGGCATGACCGAAGTGCTGATGCTCGGCCTGCTGGTCGCGGTCGTGAAGCTCGCGCATATCGCGTCGGTGGTCACGGGGCCGGCGCTGTGGTCGCTCGCGGCGCTGATGCTGCTGCTCGTCGCGGCGACGTCCGCCTTCGACGAGCGCGCGATGTGGATGCGCATCGAAGGCGCGCCGCCCGGCATGCCCGCCGACACGCCGCTTCACGGGCGCACGGCGGCGGCGAGCGGCATCTGCGTCTGTCACGATTGCGGGCTCTCCACGCGCGGCACGCTGCGTCATGACCATCTGTGCTGCCCGCGCTGCGGCGCGCACCTGCATCTGCGCAAGCCCGCGAGCCTGTCGCGCACGTGGGCGTACCTGATTTCCGCGGCGATCCTCTACATCCCCGCGAACCTGCTGCCGGTGATGAACACGAGCTCGCTCTTCGGCGCGCAGAAGGACACGATCATGAGCGGCGTCGCGTATCTGTGGCATTCGGGATCGTGGCCGCTCGCGATCATCGTGTTCATCGCGAGCATCGCCGTGCCGATGCTCAAGATTCTCGCGATCGGCTATCTCGCCGCGACCGCGAATCTGCGCATGTCGCAGCAAGGCCTGCGGCGCGCGCGCATCTACCGCATCGTCGAGCTGGTGGGCCGCTGGTCGATGCTCGATATCTACGTGATCGCCGTGCTCGTCGCGCTCGTGCAGTTCAGCGCGATGGCGACGATCGAGGCCGGTCCGGCGGCGATCGCGTTCGGCGCGGTCGTCGTGCTGACGATGTTCGCGGCGATGTCGTTCGATCCGCGCCTCATCTGGGACTTCGCGCCGCCTCGGGATGAACGACGATGAACACGCCCGGCGATATCCCCGATGCGGAAGTCGCGCCGAAAAAGCGCTGGCGCATTCCCTGGGTATGGGTCGTGCCGGCCATCGCGGTGGTGATCGGCGTCTGGCTCGCCGCGAAAGCCGTGCTCGAACAGGGCCCGACTGTCACGATCACCTTCAAGACGGGCGAAGGCATCGAAGCCGGCAAGACCAAGATCAAGTTCAAGGATGTGGACATCGGCCTCGTGAAATCGGTCGCGCTCTCGAAGGATTACAAGCATGTGGTCGCCACGGCGGAGCTGACGCGCGACGCGACCAACATGCTCGTCGACGACACGCGCTTCTGGGTCGTCCGGCCGCGCGTGGCGGGCGGCTCGGTGTCGGGCATCGGCACGCTGCTGTCGGGCGCGTATATCGGCATGGATATCGGGCACGCGAAGCAGGACCGGCGCGATTACACCGGCCTCGAAACGCCGCCGGTGTTCGCGAGCGATGTGCCCGGACGGCAGTTCGTCCTGAAGGCGACGGACTTAGGCTCGGTCGATGTCGGCACGCCGGTGTATTTCCGCCGCCTGCAGGTCGGCCAGGTGACGGCCTTCGAACTCGACAAGGACGGCAGCGGCGTCACGCTGCATATATTCGTCAATGCGCCCTACGACCGCTACGTGAACGCGGACTCGCGCTTCTGGCAGGCGGGCGGCATCGACGTGACGCTCGGCACCGACGGGCTCAAGGTCAACACGCAATCGCTCGTGTCGATCCTGATCGGCGGGCTCGCGTTCGAGACGCCGGCCGTGTCGCTCAGCTGGTCCGAGGCGCCGCCCGACACGACCTTCAACCTGTTCCCGACGCGCGCCGAAGCGCTGCGCGTGCAGGAGCGCATCGTCGACACCTACGTGTTCAACTTCGAAGGCTCGGTGCGCGGGCTCGCCGTGGGCGCGCCGGTGGAATTCCGCGGCATCCAGATCGGCGAGGTGGCGGCCATCAACACGCGCTTCGATCCGGTCACGAAGCGCATCAGCATACCGGTCGAAATCAGGCTCTATCCGGAGCGCTTCACGTCGCGCTTCGCGGTCGAGCCGAAGAGCGGACGCGTCGTGTCCGACCGGCGCGCGCTCGCGGACGTGCTCGTGTCGCGCGGCCTGCGCGGGCAGTTGCGCACGGGCAGCCTGCTCACCGGCCAGTTGTATGTTTCGCTCGATTTCTTCCCGACCGCGAAGAAGGCGAGCATCGACTGGAACCGCACGCCGCCCGAATTGCCGACGACCCCGAGCGGCCTCGAATCGCTGCAGGATTCGATGAACCGCATCATGACGCGCATCGACAAGCTGCCGATCGAGGAACTCACCGCGAGCGCACGGCAGACGCTCAACAGCACGACCGCGCTGATGCAGGGCCTCAACACGCAAGTCGTGCCGCAAGCCGCGACCACGCTCGCCGCCGCGCGCGCCGCGCTCGATGCGGCGCATTCGACGCTCATGCCGGATTCGGGCCTGCAGCAGGACACGGCCGAAGCGGTTCGCGAACTGACGCGCACGGCGGCCTCGTTCCGCAGTCTCGCGGACTATCTGCAGCAGCATCCGGAAGCATTGCTGCGCGGCAAGCCGGAGGACAAAAAGTGATGCGGCCCGCTCTGCTCTCTCTCTTTCTTACGGCTCTGCTCGCGGCATGCGCTTCGCCGCAAGCGAGCTTCTACCGGCTGAGCGCCGATCCCTCGCTCGCCGCGACGGCCGCGCGCACGAACTCGCGGCCCGTGATCGTCGGGCCGGTGACGGTGCCCGACCTCGTCGACCGGCCGCAGATCGTCACGCGCAACACGAACAACGAAGTCGCGTTCAACGAATACGCGCGCTGGGGTGCGCCGCTCAACAGCGGCATCGCGGATGCCATCGCCGGCGATCTCACGTTGCTGCTCGGCTCCGATCGCGTGGCGCCGGCTTCGCGTGCGCTCGCGGACCCGCAGGCCTTGCGCGTGCGCGTCGATATCCAGCAGTTCGAGTCCGTTCCCGGCGATGCCGTCACGGTCGACGCGCACTGGTCCGTGCGCCGCTTCGGCGACGACAACGCGCTGACCGGCCGCTCGCTCGTGCGCGAGCCCGTCACAGGCGGCGACTGGAATGCGCTCGTGGCCGCGCATAGCCGCGCGCTCGCGAGCGTGAGCCGCGACATCGCGAAGGCGATTCAGGGCGGCATGCCTCAGTAAAGCCGGGGTGTCACAGCACGAAACGCGCGGCCTCGTCGAACGCGGCGCCGGCGGGCGGCACATCGCGCCGCGCGATGCGCACGATCTCGACCGCGCGCGTCTGCGGCGGCTGCGTCGGCAGGCGCGCGAGCATGATCGCGATATCCGCATGAGGTTCGTCGCAGCGCGCGTCCATCAGCAGATTCATCTGGTTCAGGCACAGCTCGCGGTGCGCGATGGAGATGAGCGCAGCCGGATCGGCGAGCAGATCGACGATCGTCTGAAGCTGCGTCTCGATGGAATCGGCGGGCGAGCCCAGCGCGGAGAGTGCGGCTTCGTTTTCCTCGAAATCGCGCTGGAGCCGTGAGGCGTCGCCCGCAACATCGGCGGCGGCGGTCAGGCGGCTCATGCCCGCGCCGCGCCGGCCGAGCATGTGCATGCGCGCGCTCAGCAGCGCGCGATGTTCCTGCAGCGCGTCGCGCCGCGCTTCCTGACCGGCGACGCGCGACATCGCTTCGAGCGCGAACTGCTCGACGATCCGCTGCACGAGTTCCTGCCTGAGCGCTTCGTCGGTGTCGCTGCAAAAGCGCATGCGCTTGTCTTCGAAGCCTACCGCCGTGCGCGCGACGTCCGAGCGCATCGCGCCGTTCTCGACGGCCGAGACGAGCACGCTTCGCTCGACGAGCGTCGCGCCCAGCACCGCGAAGGCGTAGTCGGCGGCGATGTTGCCGTCGAACCAGTCGCGCACGTCGCGGGACTCACCGATGACTTTAGTGATGTCGTCGGGCGTCGCGAACTTCGCGCGCAGATAAGGATCGTCCGCCCATGCGCCGGGCGTCGCATCGCGCGGCGCGGGCAGCGCGCCGACGAGTTCATGCGCATGGTCGAGCGTCTTGCCGATGACCGATTTGATCCGCGACTCGTAGCGATTCGCGAGCTTCACCTGAGGCGCGACCGCGACGATGCGATCGAGCGCCTGCCGGACGTCCTCGCGCGATGTGGTGTCCTCGCGCCTGAACAGCCAGTTGAACATGCTTCATCCCATGATGTGCACGCCGCCGTCCACATAGAGCGTTTCGCCCGACATCCGCCTCGCGAAAGGCGTCGCGAGAAACGCGCAGGTGAAGCCGACGTCCATGATGTCCACCAGTTCGCCGAGCGGCGCGCGCTCCGCGGCTTCGGTCAGCAGCAGGTCGAAGTCCTTCAACCCCGACGCCGCGCGCGTCTTGAGCGGGCCCGGCGAGATCGCATGCACGCGAATGCCCTGCGGACCGAGCTCGTAGGCGAGATAGCGCGCGCACGCTTCGAGCGCGGCCTTCACCGGGCCCATCACGTTGTAATTGGGCACGACCTTGTTCGCGCCGTGATAGCTCATCGTGAACATCGCGCCGCCGTTTTTCATGAGCGGCGCCGCGAGCCGCGCCATGCGCACGAACGAATGGCAGGAGATGTCCATCGCCTTCGCGAAGCCGTCCGCCGAGCAGTTCAGCAAGCCGCCTTGCAAATCGTCCTTCGGCGCCCACGCGATCGAATGCACGAGGATATCGAGCGTGCCCCACTCGCTCGCGATGCGCTCGAACACCGCGTCGAGTTCGGCCTCGCTCGATGCGTTGAGCGGCATGAAGATCGGCGCTTCGAGATCCTTCGCGAGCGGCTCGACATACGGCCGCGCCTTGTCGTCGGCGTAGGTGATGGCGAGATCGGCGCCCAGTTCGCGGAACGCCTTCGCGCAGCCATACGCGATGGAATGCTCGTTGGCGATTCCGGTGACGAGCGCCTTCGCGCCCTTCAGCACGGGCTGTGGCACGGTGAGCGTCATGCGGATGCTCCTTCGATCAACGTCAATGCGTGACGCGCGATCATCAGTTCCTCGTTGGTCGGAATCACCCACGCGCTCACCTTGCTCGACGCCGTGCTGATGCGCGGGCCGCCGCTCTCGTTGGCTTTAGCATCGAGCTCGATGCCCCACCATGCCGCCTGCTCGCACACACGTTGACGTATCTCTTTCGAATGCTCGCCGATGCCCGCCGTGAACACGATGGCATCGAGCCCTTGCAGCGCGGCGCTCATCGAGCCGATCTCGCGAGCGATGCGATACACGTAGAGATCGACGGCGAAACGCGCGCGTTCGTCGCTGCTCGCGAGAAGCGCGCGCATGTCGCCAGAGATGCCCGATACGCCCAGCAAGCCCGAGCGTCGATACAGCAGGTCTTCGATCTCGCGTGCGTTCATGCCGAGCTCGTCGAGCAGATACAGGATCACGCCCGGATCGAGATTGCCGCAGCGCGTGCCCATCATGAGACCGTCGACGGCGGTGAAACCCATCGTGCTCGCGACGCTCTTGCCCGCGTGCATCGCGCACAGGCTCGCGCCGTTGCCCAGATGCGCGACGACCGTGCGTCCGCTCGCCGCCTCGGGCGCGATATCCGGAAGCGCGTTCGCGATGTATTCGTACGAGAGGCCATGAAAGCCATAGCGCCGCACGCCGTTCTTCGTGATCGATTCGGGCAGCGCGAACGCCTGCGCGAGCGGCGCCTGCGTAGCGTGAAACGCCGTATCGAAGCAGGCGACTTGCGGCAGGCCCGGATTGCGCTCGGCGATGATGCGAATCGGCTTGATATTGTGCGGCTGATGCAGCGGCGCGAGCGGCGTGAGCTTGTCGAGTTCGTCGAGCACTTCGGGGCTCGTCAGCACAGGCTTCGTGAAATGCGCGCCGCCATGCACGACGCGATGCCCCACGCCGATCAGATGATGCCCTGCGCCATGCCCGCGCAGGAACGCGCCGAGATGCGCGATGGCTTCGGCATGTTCGAGCCTGACGCCTTCGCCCCATGCATGCTCGCCGGTCTTTTCGCCGTTCGCATCGAACGCGACGAAATGCGGCGAGCTGAAGAGCCCTTCCACTTGTCCGTGCATGACGAGTTCGAGCGCCTTGCCTTCGACATCGAACGCGCTGAACTTGATGCTCGATGAACCCGCGTTGAGAACCAGAATGACGTCGGCCATGATTTACCCCGCCACTTGCGCTTCTTCGCGGCGTTTCGACGCCACGAGCGAGGCGATGGCGCACGACGCGAGCCGCGATTGCAGCGAGTCGGCGCGGCTCGTCAGGATGATCGGCACGCGCGCGCCGAGCACGATGCCCGCCGCATCCGCGCCCGCGAGAAACGAGAGGCTCTTCGCGAGCATGTTGCCCGCTTCGAGATCCGGCACGATCAGCACGTTCGCGCGCCCCGCGACGGGCGAATCGATCTTCTTCGTCTTCGCCGCTTCGAGATCGATCGCGTTGTCGAGCGCGAGCGGACCATCGACGAGCGCGCCGGTGATCTGATGGCGATCCACCATCTTGCAGAGCGCGGCTGCCTCCAGCGTCGACGGCACTTTCGGGTTCACCGTTTCCATCGCCGAGAGGATCGCGACCCGGACCTCTTCGAGACGCAGCGCGTGGCCGAGATCGATCGCGTTCTGCACGATATCGACCTTGTCGGCGAGCGTCGGCGCGATATTGATCGCGGCGTCGCTGATGATGAGCACGTTCTCGTGGCCCGGCACATCCATGATGAAGCAGTGCGACACGCGACGCTGCGTGCGCAGGCCGCCTTCGCGTTTCACGACGGCGGCCATGACTTCGTCGGTGTGCAGGCTGCCTTTCATGAGCGCTTCTGCTTTCGCCTCGCGCACGAGTTCCACCGCCTTTTCCGCGGACGCGTGACTGTGCGGCGCATCGACGATCGGCAAGCCCGCGATGTTCAGCCCGCATTCCTCCGCGACCTCGCGGATGCGCTCGCGCGGTCCGACGAGAAGCGGCGAGATCAGGCCCATCTCGTGCGCCTTGACCGCGCTTTCCAGCGATGTCCGGTCGCACGGATGCACAACCGCCACCACGAGCGGCGGCAGCGTCCTGCAAACCTCGATGAGCCGTTCATACTTCTCGTGCGTATGATTCATACCGCCTCCGTGTGAACGTGCGATGCGCCGGCCAAGCCTCAGTGCGCGGGCGCGGAACGTCTCGGCGCGCGCGCGGCCTTGACGGGCAGCGCCGCGCGAATGCGCGCGAGCATCTCGTGCTGCGCCGCCGTCGGCTCGAAGCCTTGCACGCGGCTATCCGCGTGCAGCTTGTCGAACAGGGTGAGGAGTTTCTTGCGGTCGTCGTTATCGTCGAGCAGATCGGGCAAGGTCGAGAGCGCCTGCTCCGGCTCGTAGCGCACGACGATTTCCTGTTCGCCGCGAATTCGCCGCCATTCATCGCGCGGCATCTGCGGCAGATATTCCGCGTAGTCGGCCGCGAGCGTCTGACGCAGGACCATGCGCGTGAGCGGCAGCGGCTCGTCATGCCGCATCAGCAGACACGCGACGCGCGCGACGGCCTCCGCATATCCGCCGTGCCCGATCGATGCGAGCGCTTCCTGGACGAATGGCAGTTCGCGCGGATCGTCGACATGCTCGCGGGGCTCGTGCTGTTGCGCGGGATGCGCCGAGAACATGTTGCCGTAGACGGAGAAGAACATCGCTTCGGTCGCCGCATCGCGCATCGCCCGATAGAAGTCGAGGCCCGCACTGATCATGTCGGAGCCGCAATGCTCCGCACGGCGCAGCGGTTCGTCTGCGGCGGCGGGCTTGCGCACGGCCCTGACCGCATCCGCCGCGGGGCCGAGCCATGCGAGCCACGGGTTGTAATCCGAGAACATCCAGCGTTGCGCGCGCAATGGATGAAACGCGCGCAGCATGCTCGCGGTGGTGTCGTTGGCCATCGCCTGCACGAAGGGCTGCGCGAACAGTTCATAGGCGCGCTGATTGAAATCCGATACCTGCTTCACCGCTTCGAACGGCAACTCGTCCACGCGCTCGAAGCGGTTGAAGCGCGCCGTCAGGTCTTCCAGGCGGCGCTCGTGAAAGCTCACGTCGTATTCGGTCTTGCCGCCCTCGCCCTTGCGTTCCGCGATCTCCATGCCGTACAGACCCGGCGGAAACGACTCGATCGCCTCCAGCACCGATGCGATCTGCGTGTATTCCTTCTTCGCGACCTTGCCGCTCACGAAGATGCCCAAGTGCCCGATGCTCTTGTGCATCAGCCCGACGATCACCTGTCCGCGCGCCTTGATCTCGTCCGTGCTGCCGTAGATATCCGCGACCCAGTTGAACGCCTGTTGCGGCGGCGTGATGTTGTCGCCCATCGAAGCGAAGAGAATGATCGGCGACTTGATCGCGCGCAAATCGAACGACGCGCCCGACACGCCGCTCACTTCACCCGACCATAGCTTGTTGCCGACGAAGAGATTGCGCGTGATCCATTCGATCTCTTCGCGGTTCATCAGGTAATAGCCGCCCCACCAGCGTTCGAAGTCGAGAAAGCGCGGAGGCTCGGTGTCGATGTTGGCGAACAGCGTGTAGTACTTGTCCCAGAAGCTGTTCGCGGGATTGAGGTTCTCGAAGTTCTCGACGAGATAGGCGCCGTCGAACTTGCCGTTGCCGAGGTCCGCCGTCAGCGACGCGAGCCAGGTGCCGCCCAGCATGCCGCCCGAATAGCGCATCGGGTTGTCGCCCTCGCCTTCGCTCCATGCGCCGCTCCAGTACGACATCGGCGCGCCGTTGATGACGAGCGGGCCGGTATCGTCGGGCTGCGAGCTTGCAAGCATCATCGCGGCCCAGCCGCCCTGACAGTTGCCGACGATAGCGGGCTTCGCGCTGTCGGGATGCAGCTCGCGCACGTGCCTGACGAACTGCTGCTCGGCCGCGCACACGTCGAGCAGCGTCTGGCCGGGCTGCGGGTCGCGGAAGAACGTGACGAAGTACACCGGATGACCCGCGCGCAATGCGACGCCCACCTGCGAATCGTCCTTGAAGCCGCCGATGCCGGGACCGTGCCCCGCGCGCGGATCGATGATGAGATAGGGACGCTTCAGCGGATCGATGATCACGCCCTCGGGCGGCACGATGCGCAAGAGCGCATAGTTCACGGGCCGCGCGAAGGTGCGGCCATCGATCAGCATTTCATGCGCGAAATGCAGCACCGGTTCGAGACCGCGCTTCGTCTGCTCGATGAAATTGTTGCCGCGCTGACGCAGCGTGTCCCAGAAGAGAATCGAGCGCTGCATGAGATCGAGCGCGTAGCCGTAGCCGTTGAAATGATCCGCGTTGCCGTTGCCGACAAGACGCGTGCCGGCATCGTGTGCGCGCTCGCTGAACTGCTGTTGCGCCAGTTCAGCGCGCTTCTGGAACACGCGCGCGACTTTATCCGCGATTTCCTGGCTGCGCGCCAGTTGATCTGCATACGGCATGACGTGACCTCCGCGAAGAGAACGTGCAAGGGATGGCGCTGAAAGCGGATGCATCGGCCGGCAAGATGAAAGCATGGACCGAAGACTTGAATACCATCATTAAAATATATGCGCAATGTGCGACAGGGAAGTGGCAAATAGGGGCGACTCAACGTCGCGCGCCGGCGTTGCCATCGGATGAAGCAATCTCCTGATACTTCATCACGACATGTTCGAGGTTGTAGAACATGCGTGTTTCGCCGAGCCGTTCACCGAGCGGCGAGCGCCGCACCGCCGCGAGCACGCCCGGATTCAGGCCCGCGAGCCACAGCGTGGTGCCGCTCGCGGCGAGGCGCTCGTCCGCTTCGATCATCATCTTGAGCGCGGTGTATTCGACATCGAAGACACGGCTCAGGTCCAGCACGACGATTTTCGCGCCGGACTCGCGCACGAGCGGCCGGATCTTTTCGGCGACGCGTTGCGCATTGGCGAAGAATATCCGTCCCTCGGGACGCAGCAGCAACATGCCGGGAAACGCTTCGTCGTCGGGATGTTTCGACGAATCGCGGCGGAACACGTTCGTGCCCGGCATCCGCCTGAGCGCATACACCGGCGGATTCGACACCTGATGCGCGAGCGCGAAGAGCGACACGACGATCGCGACCACGATGCCTTCCAGCGTGCCCAGCAGCACGACGCCCGCGCATGCCGTCAGCGCCCAGACGAACTCGGTGCGGCGAATCTTCAGGATCGCGCGGAACTCGGCGGGGCTGAAGAGCCCGATGGAATAGAACACGACGACGGCGGCGAGCGTCGCGTGCGGCATCAACGCCATCAGCGGCGCGAACAGCAGCATCACCGCGAGCGCGATCAGCGCCGTCACGAGTCCCGCGAGCTGCGTGCGCGCGCCCGCCTGCCGGTTCACGGCCGTCTGGCTCGTGCCGCCGCCCGCGACCATCGCGCCGAGCAATGCGCCGCCCGCGTTCGCGAGGCCGGTCGCGAGCAGTTCGCGGTTGGCGTCGGGCACCGGCTCGTCGTTGCGCGCGAATGCGCGCGCCGCCGCGATGCTCTCGGTGAAGCTCATCAGCGCGATGCCGAGCGCGTCCGGCCACAGCTTCAGCGCAAGCGCCAGATCCGGCTTTGTCCACGACGGCAAACCCGCGGGCACCGCGCCGACCGTTTCGACGCCATGCGCGCGCAGATCGAGGACGGCCACCGCGATGATCGCCGCCGCAACGACGAACAACGGCGCCGGCGCGCGCGGCACGAAGCGTTCGAGCAGCACCAGCGCGGCGAGCGTCAGCACCGCGAGCGCGAGCGTGCTCGCCGAGAAATGCGGCAGACTCGCGACGAACGCACCCGCGTTATGAAAGAACGAGCCTTTCGGATAGTGGATGCCGAACAGCTTCGGCAACTGATCCATGACAATGACGATCGCCACGCCCGCCTTGAAGCCGACGAGCACCGGCTCGGAAATGAAGTTCGCGACGAAGCCGAGGCGCAGGCACGCCGCCGCGACGAGCATCGCGCCGACGAGCATCGTGAGGGTGGCGCTGGCGACGGCGAGCGCGTGCGCGTCGTCGCTCCCGAGCGTCGTGCTCAGCGCGTTCGCGGCGAGAATCGCGAGCGTGGTCGTCGTGCTGACGGAAAGCGCGCGCGACGATCCGGTGAACGCGTAGACGATCATCGGCACGCATGCCGTATAGAGACCGACCTGAACCGGGAGGCCGGCGATCGTCGCGTAGGCGAGCGCCTTCGGGATGACGACGGCCGCCGCCGTCAGGCCCGCGAGCGTATCGGCGCGCGCCCATCGTTTCTCGTAGTGAAACAGCCATTCCGGAACGATGGACGCGCGTGGCGGCATGTCGATATCCGTGCGCCGGTATCGCGCTCAGAAGCGCTCGGGCACGTAACGCAGCGGCCGGTCGCTCTCGCGATAGCCTTCCGCCTTCTGGCGCTTGGGCAGCTTCACCTTTTCCCGCGGCACCGCCGTGTAGGGAATGCTCGCCAGCAAATGGCTGATCAGATTGAGGCGCGCACGGCGCTTGTCGTCGGAACGCACGACGTACCACGGCGCGAGATCGGTGTCGGTGGCCTCGAACATGTCGTCGCGGGCGCGCGAATAGTCGTACCAGCGGCTGTACGAACGCAGGTCCATCGGCGAAAGCTTCCAGATCTTGCGCTCGTCGTGGATGCGCTCTTCGAGACGCCGCGTCTGTTCGTCCTGGCCGACTTCGAGCCAGTATTTGAGCAGGATGATGCCCGAGTCGATGATCGCGCGCTCCACGAGCGGCACGCCTTTCAGGAAGGTGGTCGCCTGCTCGTCGGTGCAGAAGCCCATCACGCGTTCGACGCCCGCGCGGTTGTACCAGCTCCGGTCGAACAGCGTGATTTCGCCCGCGGCGGGCAGATGCGGCAGATAGCGCTGCACGTACATCTGCGACTTCTCGCGCTCGGTGGGCGCGGGCAGCGCGATCACGCGGAAGATGCGCGGACTCACGCGCTCGGTGATTGCCTTGATCGTGCCGCCTTTGCCCGCGCCGTCGCGCCCTTCGAACACGATACAGACCTTAGCGCCCGTATAGACGGCCCATTCCTGCAGCTTGACGAGCTCGGCGTGCAGACGCGCAAGCTCCTTCTCGTACTGTTTCCGGCTCAGGCGCTCATGCACGCTCGCGCCTTCGCGCACGCCCCGCGTTTCGCTGACAGCCTTGTCTTCTTTCAATGCCGGCTCCCCATGTGGTCCATCAGGTTTCGTTGCGCTCGGGCACGACCTGCACCATGAGCGTGCGATTTTTCCAGAACATGTTGTGGATGCGCGGCTGAAACGTGCGCAGCACGTGCGGCTCGACCTTATCGAAAGTCACGACCGCGGCCGGATGTTCCCCGGTGCCGGGCACGCGCTGAATCGAATCGTACGGAGGAAAGCCGTAATTGCAGAGAAACTGCCGAATTTCGTCGTCGGTCGTGGACTCGTCTACATTGCCTATCCAGAGGTCACCCATTGCAAAGTTCTCCGTTGAGTTCTGTGATGCTTCTATAGCCTAGTACACGAACGGCCGATCAGGTCGATCGATCGCGCTTTCCTGATCTGCGCTGCGCGAGCGGATTCAGCGCGACCACGAAGATCACAATGCCGATGCCGAGCGCCCACATGCCGTAGCGGAATTCGGGCTTGATGTCATACAGCACGCCGTGCATCGTGAAGTAAAGGCCGGCGAGCCAGATGAACACGCCGATCGAGGCAACCACCATGCGCGGCTCGTTCAGTCTCATCGATGTCTCCCGATACATTGCGCGGAATGATTTCAGTTTAGGACGTATGTACGCACGCGTATGCATCGGGCTTGGCGCGCGGCCATCGTTAGACTACATTCTCTGCTTGTGACCGTGGGATCGGTCAACGGCTCCGCGCATGCAATGACGCATCGGCGGAGCGGCCGAATGCAACGTACGACCAACCAGCCGTTCAACGTCCGGGCGCTGCGCACATGCGAAAGCCGATCCTGTCTTCGAGCCGGTTGCGCAACTTTTTGGCGCTCGTCCTGCTCGCCGTCGCGCCTGCCATCGCGCACGCGCAGGCCGCGCCGGAGAGGGCCGTCGTCGGCACCAACGTCAAGAACTACGCGAACGCCGTGCTCGCGATCATGTCGTACACCGCGGTGCCGGACGTCACGACGAGTTCGCTCTCCATCAACAGCGGCGCGAGCGGCAATCCGGGCTTCGGCCAGACGCAGCTCGGCGGCGGCTTTACCCTCAGCCGGTCGTTTCCGCTCTATCTCGAAGGCACCGTCGCGTACAGCCGCTACGATCCGACCTTCATCGCGACCGACGGCAATCAGCAACGCCCGGTGCCGGCGAAATGGAACACGCTGAGCACGACCGTCGGCATCGGCTGGGATTTCCCGATCACCGACGAGCTGCGCCTGCGGCCGATCCTCAACGGCATGGTCGGCCGCGTGGCAAGCGATCTGCGTGTCGCGCAGACCGTGTTCAATCATGTCGCCAACACCAATCTCCAGTTCCTCGAAGACGGCGCGCTCAACGCGTACGGCCTCGGCGGCTCGCTCATGCTCGATCTGGAGCATTACCGCGAGCACTACGAGATCGATGTCGAACTCCGCGCAACCGATATCTATCTGCGCAGTTTCGGCAGCTCGTCCGACGCGGTGCAGGGGTCGGCGACCGCGCAGCAATTCAGCCTGTGGGCGCGCTGGCGTGCGCCCACAGGCTTTGCCGCGCTCGACCGGCCGGTGCGCTACGTGCTCGAAACCGCGTACTCGCATTACTTCGGCGACAGTGCCGGCGTGCTCGGCTTCAACGATCTGACGTCGCTCGGCGTGGGCCTCGAACTCGACAGCAGCAGATATCCCGTCGTCATCACGCGCACACGGGCGATGGTGCGCTACGTGTTCGGCCACAACGTGCACGGCGTGTCGTTCGGCTTCGCCGTCAGCTTCTAGCGCGCCGCGTCACAGCACGTTGCGCTGGCTCGGATCGTATTTCGGGTCCGGCTGCTTCTGCGTCTGCCTGAGGACGCCCTGAGCGTCGAAATAAAAATGAAACAGCATGTGGTCGATGTTGTTCTGCGTGTACCGATACGACCACACCTCCCGATCCATGCGCTTGAAGTACGCCGTCTCGAACGGACGGCCGAATGCGATCAGCACGTCGTTGCGCGTCCATTTGTTGACTTCGGCCCGGTAGAACTCGTTTTCCTGAAGCACTTGCCGAACACTGACCGTATTGCCGGCCGCATCGAGATCCACGGCGGTGGTCGTCGATCCCATCGGCTGCGTGGGCCACATGAGGCGCTTGCCGCCGTTGGGCAGGTCGTAGGTTTCCTTGGGCGGTCCGAGCTTCGCGACGATCGCCTGCTGGTCCATGCCGGGCTGCACGCGCTGTTCGGGCTGCGCGCAGCCGGCGAGCGCGACGGCGACGATGCACACGCCCTGCGTCAACGTAAATGCGACGCGCCTTTTCATTGGGTCTCTCCCGCGTTTGCGCTTATTTCGTCGTGGCGGGCTCCACGGAGATCGCGAGCGCTTCCGTATAGACCGCCTTCACCTGATCGCCCTTTTTCACGCGCTTCAGGCGTTCCGGGTCCTGCACGTGCAAGTCCACGATTTGGCCGCGCGGCCCGCGCAACGTGACGATCTTCGCTTGACGATCGACGGCGATCACATCCGCGATGACCGTCACCTCGCGGCCTAGCTCGCCGCCCGGCTTCGCACCGCGCGGCGCGCGTTCGGCGGTGTCGTTCTCCGAGCGCGACGGCTGTGTTTTCTTGTCGACGAGACTCAGCGTCAGGGATTCGCGATACTGCGTCGTCACGACATCGCCGAGCGCGAGCTGATCGAAGTTGCGCGCCTCGTTCGTCACTTCGAGCTCGATCACCTTGCCCGCCTGCGTTTTCAGCGTGACGGTGCGCGTCGCCGGATCGATGCCGACGATCGTCGCCGTGACCTTCACGACGCCCTGCACCGTCGCGCTGTTCGCATCGCGCGTGACGCTCACGTCGTTTTCGGGCTCGGCGGATAGCGCGCTTGCGGAGATCGCAAGGCACGACAAGACAACGAAGCTCATGCGCTTCATGATCGCGCTCCTTGTTCTAGTTGCGCCGCACGACGTTACTGGATCGAGTAACCGCGTCCCTGCATGCACGCCGCCCACGCACGATAGTACGTGGACATCGCGCCCTGGCTCTGCGCTTGCGCATTCGACTGCTGCGCGCGTTTCTCCTGTCGCGCACGCGCGCCGCCCGCCATCGTGCCCGTCACCGCGCCGATGGCCGCGCCCTTGCCCGCATCGCCCGCGATCGCGCCGATCGCCGCACCGCCCGCCGCACCGCGCGCCGCGCCGCCCACGCGCTGGCCGCCACCCACGGCGGCGCCGCCTTGCGGTGGCGGCGCCGCCGATGCGGTCGCCGGGTCGATGCCGGTGTTGCTCTTCGCCCAGCTATAGCACGCGCCGTCGTCGTTTTGCTGTTGCTGCGCGCTCTGACCTTTGGACGGGTAAGCGATCGGCTTGCTCTGCGCAACGGCGTCGAGCGCCATCACGGCGATCACGATGGCGCAACCCGCACGCAATCTGTTTGCATTCATGGCGACTCCTTGCTTTGGTTCGGGCGATTCGAGAGCATGCGTCGGATCGGATTCGCGAGCGGTTGCGCGGACGCACCGCAATTCTTTTGATACACGACACCGTGGTTGTTCGCAATGAATGTCATCGCGAAAGCGGCTCTCGCATGCTTTCCGTGTTTCGTGAGGATGTGAAATACGCCTGTCGACAGGCTGTGCTGCGGTGTGAATGACTTCGGGATTCGGTGGCGGCGATTCCGGCCTTGGGAACCAATTGACTTCTCGAAGATATGCGAACCTTTCATCGATTGCAAGAATGGTGGCGTAGGTGTTTATTTCGATCATTCGTCGCACACTTCGCGCTATTAACTACCCGCCTAAAGCGATGATCGCCATCGTCAGGAGCACGCCCAGCGCCATCATCGAAAGCCCTGCTTTCCAGCCCTTCCAGCCCGCATAGCCGCCCAGCGCGAAGCCGCAGAAGAACAGCATCGCGAGCGTCAGCACGCGCGATATCAGTAGTGCCGTGGGCACATGCCTGACGAGCACAAAAGGCGCGGCGACAGGAAAAGTCGACAGCACGATGATGATGAAAATGCCCAGCGCCGCGAGAAAGTCTTGGCGCACGAAACGCGCATGCTCGGGCAGGCTGCCGCTTGCGGCGATGCGCTTGCGGATGGATTCGAGATCGGCGTCGGAGACGAACGGGTCGAGCGCCGCGGACAGGCGCTCGCGCAACGCGCGCACGCCCGCCGCCGCATCGGGCTCGCGATGTATGGCGAGCGCGAGCGCATGCCTGCGCGCGCAGTTCGCGATCGTGCGCACGAGATACATGACGGCATCGGCGAGACCCCACGCGAGATTGCAGCCGATGGCCGTGTACAGCATTTTGTGCCCCGCGGCCTCGCCGCCCGTCGCCGCCGATACCGTGCCGACGAACGTCAACGCCATGAACAAGCCGAAGCATAGTTCCGACACGCGATCGACGGTGTCGAGCACGGGCTCGCGCGCGCGTTCTTTCGGCGAATCTCCGGTGGTCATCGGCACGCGCCGCTATTTGACCTTCACCTCGTTTTCCAGAGGCGCGTTCTTTTCGAAAGCCGTAATGCTCTGCAGTGTGGTTTCGCAGATCGTCGTCAATGCTTCGCGGGTCAGGTAAGCCTGATGTCCCGTCACGATGACATTCGGGAACGAGACGAGCCGCTGGAAAATGTCGTCGGTGATGATTTCGCTCGACAGATCGCGGAAGAAGAGATCCGCTTCCTGTTCATAGACATCGATCGCGAGACCGCCGAGCTGGCCGGTCTTCAGCGCCTCGATGACGGCTTCCGTGTCGATCAGCGCGCCGCGGCTCGTGTTGACGAGCAGCGCGCCGCGCTTTGCACGCCTGAGCGACTCGGAATTGATGATGTGATGCGTCTGCGGCGTCAGCGGACAGAACAGCGCGACGATATCCGCGCGCTCGCCGATCTCGCCGGGCGTCGCATAGTGCAGCCCCAGCGCCTCGAATTGCTTCGACGGATACGGATCGTAGCCGATCACATTGCAGCCGAAGCCCTGCATGATCTTCGCGAAGACGCAGCCGATCTTGCCCGTGCCCACGACAGCCACCGTCTTGCCGTACAGATCGAAGCCGATGAGGCCGTCGAGCGAGAAGTTCGAATCGCGCGTGCGGTTGTATGCGCGATGCACCTTGCGATTGATCGCGAGCAAGAGCGCAACCGCGTGCTCCGCCACCGAGTTCGGCGAATAATTGACGACGCGAACGACCCTGATGCCGAGCTTCGCGGCGGCCGCGAGATCGACATTGTTGAAGCCCGTGCAGCGTAGCGCGACCAGACGCGTGCCGCCCTTGTGCAGCGCTTCGAGCACCTCGGCGTCCGCCTTGTCATTGACAAAGATGCAGACGGCGCCATAGCCCGCCGCGAGTTCGACCGTGTCCATATCGAGCGACATGTCGTGGTATCTGAGCTTATGCTTCTCGATCTTGTTTGCTTCGTCGAGATACTCACGCTCGTAGGGCGTCGAGCTGTAGATCGCCACTTCCATGATGCGCTCCTTCAGATTTTGATGGCATGGTGACGCAAGGTCTAACCCGCGGCAAGCGATATGGCAATCTGCACGAAAAGCACTTTGACGATGGTCATCGACGGGAAAATCATCGCGTACATGATGTCGGGCTGATCCGTCGGCGCGACGCGATTGGCGAACGCGAGGATCGCCGGATTGCCGGTCGCGCCGCAGATCACGCCGATCGACGTATCGAAGGGCAGCTTGAAGATCCACAGGCAGCACACCGCCGTGACGCTCACGAGAACCAGCAGCGTGATCACACCGTAGACCAGCAGGATCGGCCCGGCCGTGGCCACGGTCGCGACGAACTTCGGCCCGCAGGAAATGCCCACTTGCGCGAGGAAGATCGTGAGACCGAGGTTGCGCAGCACGAGATTCGCCGACAGCGGCATCACCCAGACGAACGGCCCGTTGCGCCGCGCCTTGCCGAGACACAGCGCGACCAGCAGCAACGCGGCGAGCCCGAGGCTGAACGCGCCGATGCCGGGAACCGGCAGCGGAATCGCGCCGACGAGCAGGCCCAGCGCCGCGCCGATCCCGAGGCAGATGAAGCTCAGATCGGCCGTGCCCTTGATCGAATCGCCGAAGAACGTGCGCATCGTCGCCTGATGCGCACGATTGACGAGCAGGCCGACCCGGTCGCCCGCTTCGAGGATCAGATCGGGCGTCGAGACCATGTCGGCGTCGCCGCGGCGCACGTGCGCGACCGCGCAGTTCACGCCGTCGGGGAAGCGGATATCGCCGAGCGCCATGCCGACGACCGCCGGATTCGACGCGAACACGCGCATGTAGTCGAGGTCTTCGCGATGGCTCGCCATGCGTCCCGGCTGCAATTCGCCGCACAGCGCGGTGGCTTCGTCGAGCAGACGCCGGTCGGTGGCGGTGGCGAGGAGCACGTCGTCGGCGCGCAGCGTGAAGTCGGCCGTGGGCAACTGATTGTGATGCGCGCGCCGCACCGCGGCGATCACCACGCCAGAAGGCAGGCGGCTCGCAAGCTCGGAAAGTTTCAGACCGAAGAGGCTCGCGTTTCTCAGCGCGATCTCCGCCGTTTCGATCAGCTTCGCCGGCGGCTTCTGGATTTTCACCTTCAGCGTGACGTTGAGCAGGTAAATGAAGAGGATCGGACCGGCGACGCCGAACGGATACGAGATGCTGTAGGCCACGGCGGCATCGTTACTTTTCATCGATGCGATCGCAACCTGCAAACTCGCCGTGCTGGTGCCGCTGCCGGCGAACATGCCGAGCGCATCGGCGAGCGAGATGCCGAAGTGAATGAGGCCGCAGGCGACGAGGCCCGAAACGACCACGCCGATGCATGCGGCCAGGTTCGCCTTCACGCCATCGCGGCTGGTGAGCCCGCGAAAGAACTGCGCGCCGTATTGAATGCCGATGCCATAGAGAAACAGCAGCAGCCCGAGTGTGCCGAGCAAGGGCGGCGGCGCGGACTTCGGCGCAAATGCGCCGATCGCGAGCCCCACGAACAGCACCGCGCCGGAACCGAGCGCCACGCCCTTGATATTGATCTCGCCGATCAGATACCCCAGCGCGATCGTCAGGAACAGCGCGAACAGCGACTGATTCTCGAGAAAGGCCCTGACTGCATCCATGCCGCCTCCTGTGGGTGGACAAAGCAACTCAGCAGTACACGAACATTAAAGGCGCTTTACTCCGCGCAGTCCAGCAACACCTTACATCAACGCGATTCGAGCACGACGACGCTGCGCGCGCCGACACGGCATGCACCGCGTTCGATCGATGCCCTTTCGACATCGGCAACGATATCCCCCGGTGCTTGCGCCGCCGTGTCCACGATACGCCGCCAGCTTCCGCTATCGACCACAGGAAGAGCAATATCACGTGCGTCGTCGTTCATGTTGAAGACGATGTGCAGCATCGGCTCGGCCGCCGTCTGACCCGCGAGCGTGAAAGCCACGAGGCGCGCGCCGGGATCGTGCCACGCGGGCGCATCGAGCCGTTCCCCATGCCATGCTACATCGGCGTGCGCCTGCCCGTTCGACGGCTGCCCCGTCAGAAAGCGCCGGCGGCGCAGACTCGCGTGACGCTTGCGCAGCGCGATCATCTCGCGCACGAAGCGCAGCATGTCGAGGGCGTCGCCGGAGACTTGCCAGTCGATCCACGAGAGCGCGTTGTCCTGACAGAAAGCGTTGTTGTTGCCGCGCTGGCTGCGCAGGATTTCGTCGCCAGCGAGCAGCATCGGCACGCCCTGGCTCAGGAGCAGAATCGCCATGAAGTTGCGCGCCTGTCGAAGCCGCATGCCGATGATCGCCGGATCGTCGGTCTCGCCTTCCGCACCGCAATTCCACGACAGATTGTCGTTGCTGCCGTCGCGGTTATCCTCGCCATTCGCCTCGTTATGCTTCGCCTCGTAGCTGACGAGATCGCTCAGCGTGAAGCCATCGTGACAGGTCACGAAGTTGATGCTGTTCGCAGGCAGCCGGCCATCGTTCTGATATAGATCCGCGCTGCCCGCGATGCACGTGCACACCTCGCCCACGATGCCCGGATCGCCGCGCACGAAACGCCGGATCACATCGCGGTAACGCCCGTTCCATTCGGCCCACGTCATGCCCGGAAACGAACCGACGTGATAGAGGCCGCCCGCGTCCCATGCTTCCGCGATCAACGGCACCCGTGCGAGCACCGGCGATGCCTCCATCGCCCACGGCAAAGGTGGCGTGCGCAACAATTCGCCGTGCTCGCCGCGCACGAATACGCTCGCGAGATCGAAGCGGAATCCATCGACATCGAGCTCGCGAACCCAGTATTCGAGGCAGCGCATGATGAACGCCGACACCAGCGGATGATTGCAGTTGAGCGTATTGCCGCAGCCGGTGTAGTCGCGATAAAGCCGCGCATCGTTCGAATCGATCTGATAGAACGCCTCGTTGGCGAAGACCTTGAAATGGATCACCGGTCCGTTCTTGCCCGCCTCGGACGTGTGATTGAACACGACATCGAGCAATACGCGAATGCCCGCCGCGTGCAAGGCATCGACGAATTCGCGGAACTCCTGCGGCGCTCGCGCGGGCTCCACGCAATAGCGCGGATGCGGACTGTAAAAGCTGTGCGTGCTGTAGCCCCAGTAGTTGCTGAGGCCACGGGCCGCGGCGAACGGCGGAATGTCCTGTTCGTCGAAGGCCATCACCGGCAACAGTTCGACGTGCGTGACGCCGAGCGCCTTCAGATAAGGGATTTTCTCGATGAGACCCGCGAACGTGCCGGGATGGCGCACGCCGCTCGACGGATGCCGTGTGAAGCCGCCCACATGCAGCTCGTAGATGATCGCGTCGTCGAGCGTGCGGATTTCGATGTCGTCGTCGGCGCGGTCGAGCGGCGCCGTGACGATGCCCCTGAGCGATGCATGACCGGCCGCGTGCGCATCGGCGGCATGCTGACGGCGATAGAAGCGGTCGCTCACGCCGCGCGCGTGCGGATCGAGCAGTTCCTTGCGGCTCGCGTGCTCGTCGCTCATCTGCGGCACGCCGAGCGGGCCATATGCGCGCCACGTATAGCAGCAGCGCAACGGAAGATCCTCGACGAACACATGCCAGAAGAGATACGTGCGGTTCGCCTCGCTCGTCAGCGCGACGACCTGAAACGGCTCGGCGCTCTCCTCCGATGCGTACAGCAGCAGTTCCACACGCGTCGCGCGCCGGCAGAACGCGCAGAAGTTCACGCCGCCCGGCACGACCGTGGCGCCGAGCGGAAAACGCGAGCCCGGCTGCGTGCGATAGCTTTTCCGGGCGTGCGCGTCAGGACTGAGCAAGATCGATCCTCACGGGACGCGTCTTCCAGATGCGCTCGCAATACTCGCCGATCGCGCGGTCCGACGAGAACTTGCCCGAGCGCGCCGTATTCATGATCGACATGCGCGTCCATTGCCGCGCGTCGCGCCATGCTTCGCTCACGCGGTCCTGACACGCGACGTAATCGGCAAAATCGGGGAGCACGAGGAAAGGATCGTGTTGCAGCAGGTTATCGAGCAGCGGACGGAACATTTCCCTATCGCCGCGCGAGAAGCGGCCTTGCGCGATCTGATCGAGCGCATCGCGCAAGTCGTCGTTCTGTTGCGCGTAATCCGCGGGGCGATATCCGGTGCGCTTCAACTCGTCCACTTGTTGCGCGGTGAGGCCGAAGAGGAAGAAGTTCTCCGCGCCCGCTTCCTCGCGAATCTCGACGTTCGCGCCGTCGAGCGTGCCGATCGTCAGCGCGCCGTTGATCATGAACTTCATGTTGCCGGTGCCCGATGCTTCCTTGCCCGCCGTCGATATCTGCTCGGAGAGGTCCGCGGCGGGATAGATCCAGTGCCCGTTCTTCACGTTGAAGTCGGGATAGAAGACCACTTTCATGCGGCCTTTGATGCTCGCATCGTTGTTCACGACTTCCGCGATGCCGTTGATCAGGCGGATGATGAGTTTCGCCATCGCATAGCCCGGCGCGGCCTTTCCGCCGAAGATGAAGCAGCGCGAGGCCGCATCGGAATCGGGATCACGGCACAGGCGCCTATACAGCGTGATGATGTAAAGCGCATTCAGATGCTGACGCTTGTATTCGTGGATGCGTTTCACCTGGATATCGAAAAGCGCAGCCGGATCGACGTCGATTCCGGTCGAGGTCCGGATGCGCGCCGCGAGCGCGGTCTTGTTGTCGCGCCGTATCGCGCGCCATGCTTCCTGGAAGGCGGCATCGTCGGCGTGGGCCGCGAGCGCATCGAGACGTGCGAGATCGCTGCGCCAGCCATCGCCGATGGTCTTGTCGAGCAGGCGCGCGAGTCCCGAATTGCTCAGCATCAGAAAGCGGCGCGGCGTGACGCCGTTCGTCACGTTAAGGAAATGCTCCGGGAACATGTCGGCGAAATCACGCAGCACGGTTTGCTTCAGCAGGTCCGAATGCAGCGCCGCGACACCGTTGACCGCATGACTGCCGACCGTCGCGAGATTCGCCATGCGCACTTTCTTGTCGCCGGTTTCGTCGATCAGCGACATGCGCTTGACACGCGCATCGTCACCGGGATACTTGCGGCGCACATCGTCGAGAAAGCGGCGATTGATTTCGTAGATGATTTCGAGCGGGCGCGGCAACAGGCTCTGAAAGAGCGGCAAGCCCCATGTTTCGAGCGCTTCGGGCAGGAGCGTGTGATTCGTATAAGCAAGCGTGCGCCGCGTGATGTCCCACGCGGCATCCCATGAAAGTCCACGCTCGTCGATGAGCAGACGCATCAGCTCCGCCACCGCGACGGACGGATGCGTATCGTTGAGTTGCGCGGCGAAAAGGTCCGCGAAGCGGTCGATCGACGTGCCCTTCGCATCCATCATGCGCAGCATGTCCTGAAGCGAGCATGAGACGAAGAAATACTGCTGGGCGAGACGCAGGCGCTTGCCGGCTTCGGGCTCATCGTTCGGATAAAGCACTTTCGAGAGCGTCTCCGAGATGACCTTTTCCTCCACGGCCTCGTAGTATTCGCCCGCGTTGAAGTCCTGAAAGTCGAAGGACTCGACCGCCTCGCTCTTCCACAGGCGCAGGATGTTGCAGGTATCGACGCGATAACCCTGCATCGGCATGTCGCACGCGACGCCCTTTACCTGCCGCCTCGGAATCCAGCGCACGCGCAGCCGGCCATCGGCATCCGTTTCGCTTTCCGTGTGTCCGGCGAAGGAAACGTAGTAGCTGACATCGGGGCGCACGATTTCCCACGGATTGCCCTTTTGCAGCCACTTGTCGGTGGTCTCGGCCTGCCAGCCGTCGCGGATCTCCTGATCGAAGATGCCGAACTCGTAGCGTATGCCGTAGCCGATTGCGGGAATCTGCAGCGTCGCGAGCGAGTCCAGATAGCACGCGGCGAGCCGTCCGAGGCCGCCGTTGCCGAGCCCCGGCTCTTCTTCGATGGCGAGCAGGCTGTCGAGATCGTGGCCGAGCGCGTGCATCGCTTCGCGCGCTTCGGCTTCCATGTCGAGATTGAGCAGGTTATTGCCGAGCTGCGGGCCGATCAGGAATTCCGCCGAAAGATAGCAGGCGACCTTGATGTCCTTCGCCGCATAGGTCTTCATCGATGCGGCCCAGCGCGCGAGCATCCGGTCCCGCACGCTGTAGGCGAGCGCCATGTACCAGTCCTGCTGCGTCGCGATGTCCGGATAGCGCGCCTGACGGCAGATGAGATTCCTCACGACGTCATGCTGGAACGCATAGCCGGGAACGTCGCTCGCGGCGGCTCTGACGTTCGCGCCTGCATCGAATGCGGGTACATCGCTCATGGTCGCTCCCCGGTTCGGGTCATCACACTGAGCAAGAATATGTTAGGCGGCGGGGATTACAAGCGGCGCACGTCCGTTGCATCCACAGGCGTCGAACGTCTCATTGTTTCCATTTGCGCAATCGACGCGCCGCGCAAGCGCTACTGCACGCCTTCGAGCAGCCCGAGCGCGAGCGCGCGACGCACCGCATGCTTGCGCGAACTCGCGTCGAGCTTGCCGAAGAGGTTCTTCAGATGCCACTTGACCGTGCCTTCGCCGACCGCCGCCGCGAGCGCGATTTCCTTGTTGCTCAGGTTGCGCGCGAGCAGTTCGAGAATCTCGCGCTCCTTCGGCGTGAGGATCACGCTCGGCAACGCGCGCGGGCCGCCCTCGCCGGAGCGCGGCGGCACGCGCACGACATGCGGCGGCACGACCGGCCGCTCGCCCGGATTCATGTCGCCGGCTTCGCTCAGGCGGCGCGCCCAGTCGGCGAGCGCCGGGTGCGCGTCGATCAGCACCCGCCCGAGGTGATACGTGCGCGCGAGGTTCAACGCTTCGAGAAAAGGCGCGTGTCCGTCGCCGGTCGCGCGTTCCTGCGCGAACGCGCGCAACGCCATCAGTTCGATGCGCTGGCGGCCGAGCTTCATCGTCGCGGCGATCTGCTCGGCCTGCGCGAGCGGTTCGATCGCGGCCTGCCAGTCCTGACGCGCGAGCGCCGCGCCGCCGTGCGCCATCGACTGGAGCATGTGCATCGAGCGGCGCCAGATCGGTCCGCGCGCGGGCGCATGTTCATCGACGATCGCATCGATGCGCTCGACCAGCGCGTCGCAGGTCTGTGCGCGGTAGCGGCCCGCATGCGCGCTCACCTGCTCGGCAAGGCTCGTCGCGCACAGACGCGGCAGGTTGCGCGCGACGCCCATCGCGTGAAGCATTTCGAGCAGATCGAGCGCGCGATGCTCGTCGCCGCGCAAGGCCGCGATGCGCGCCGCCGTGCGATACGCGAGCATCACCGTCTCCGGCATCGCCGCGTGTTCGAGCACGTCGAGGCGATTGGCGAGCAGCGCGCCGGCCTCGTCGATGCGATCGTCCTCGTAGGCGATCGACGCGCACGTCGCCGCGAACATGCACGTCAGCGGATGACGCCGGCCGAGATCCTCTTCGGCGCTCGCAAGCGCGGGCAGCAGCACGCTTTCGGCGAGCTTCACCTGCCCTTCCTGCAGCCACGTCAGGCCGACCATGTGATCGCCCCAGCGCACGACATAGCCGAGTCCCTTGCCGATCTGCGCGCGCGTCACGGCCTGCTGGAGCCTGCGCGCCTGCGCGGGTTCGCCGAGCAGCATCGCGCGCGCGGCGAGTCGGTTCGCGTGCGCCTGCGAGAGCCACGAATCCTTGGCGGGCGGCCTTTGCGCCCACGGCTCGAAGATCGCCACGAAACGGTCGGGATCGTCGGCGTACCAGGCGGCCGCGCTCGTGATCAGCGCGCATTCGTAGCGCAGGGCATCGTCGGCGCCGGGCGATGCGAGCACGCGCTGCACCTGCCGCTCCGCCTCGCGATGACGTTCGCCCAGCGCGAGCGCCCACGCGACGGCGAGGCACAGGCGCGGGCGCTGTTCCAGCTCGTCTTCCGGCAGGCGCTCCAGCCAGTCGAGCACGGTGCCGAGCTGGCCCTGCTTCACGGCATCGTGCAGCGAGCGCTCCGCGAGTTCGTAGGCGTGCTCGCGCTCGCCCGCCGCATGCGCGTGACGCGCCGCCTGTTCGAGCATGCCGCGCGCGCCGAGCCAGCGCGCCGCGCGCCGGTGCAGCGCCGCGCGCTCGTCGTCCGCGAGCGCGCCGAGCCGTGTCTGAAGCACATCGCGCGCGAGCGGATGCAGACGGCACCAGTCGCTTTCCTCCGCCGTGACGAAGACGGGCGTATCGCGCACGAGGCGCGCGAGGCGCTGCGGCGCATCGGCGGCGTCGGTCAGTTCGGCGCACAGCTCGGGATGCAGCACGTCCACGACGCTGATCTCGACCAGAAAGCGTTCGTCGTCCGATGACAGTTCGCTGAGCAGCGCCGCGACGAGCGGCTCGCGCAGGCCGCGCGGCCCCGCCGCGAGGTTATCGAGCGCCGCGCGCGGGTCCTGCGCGCGCGCCATCGCGGTGAGCGCGAGTTGCAGGCCGAGCGGCCAGCCATCGGTGATTTCGAAGAGGCGCGCGCAGGCATCGGCATCCACGCGCGCGCCGAAACGCTGCGTGACGAGCGCGATGGTGTCGTCGACACGAAAGCGCAGCGCCTCCGGACCGATGAGTTCCGCCTGCCCGTATGCAAGCAATTCCGCCGCCGGTTTGTCGAGCCCCTGCCGCCCCGCCGCCACGATGCGCAGATTCTGCGGCGCGTTGTGCATCACGTAATCGAGCATGCGCGCGCCCGAGGCGGGCAGCCGGTCCGCTTCATCGACGATCAGCACGACATCGAGCGACAACTGCGCGAGCTCGGCGAGCCAGGCGGTCGCGAGATCGAACGGACCGGGCGCACCCGCGCCTTCGGCGATGAGCCGCCCGAAACCGGGACGCGCGCAGCCCGTGCGGATCGCGTGGACGAGCGCGCGCAGAAAGCGTTCGGCGTCGTCGCGATCGTCGGCGAGCAGCCACGCGACGGCCGCGCCGCGCGCCAGAAACTCGCGTCGCCATTGCGCGAGCAGCGAGGTTTTGCCGTACCCCGCGCCCGCCTGCACGAGCACGATCTGGCTGCGGGCGCTTTCCGCGTTCAGGCGCGCGCGCGCGAGCAGGCCCGACGGCGCGCGCGGCGCCATGGTCTTCAATACGAGTTCGGTGGATGGGGAGTCGGTGGGCATCGGATAATTTTTGTGATCAGCCTAGCATGGTTCGGATGGCGCACACGCGTCAAGCCCCCTCCCGACACGGGAGGGGCGCGCGAGCGATGCCCGCACTACGATGCATTCATCAGTGCAACCGCAAGCCGAAGGATTCACCATGTACCGACATCTGCTCGTGCCCATCGAACGCAGCGACGCGTGCGTCGAGGCGATCGGCCATGCGGCCGAGCTCGCGCGATCGCTCGGCGCCCGCATCACGTTCTTTTGCCCGCAGGCGGGCGCAAACGACGATGCGGCGCAGCATCGGCAAGCCGCTTCGCTGCTGGCCCGCGCCGAAGCAGCGGCCCGCGCGCAGGGCGTGCCGGCGTCGGTGCTGGCGGCGCTCGGCGGCGCGACGTCCGAAGGCGGCGGCGGGCAATCTGCACGCGAATACGACCTCGTGTGTATCGCGCACGGCGGCGCGGTACCGCCCGTGCCCGGCGTCGCCGTGCTCGTGTGCCCGCGCGACGCGCGCCCGATGGTCGCGAAAGCGCTCGGCGCATTGCTCGACGTGCATCGCACGCGCTCGGATGCTTACGACGATGCGCTGCGCACGGCGCGGCCCGATGCACGCACCATCGAACGTCTTCGCGAAGCACATGGCGAAGAGCACGCGCTCACGATGGCATTGCGCGAGCGGACATCGTCGCTCGATGCCGAACTGGACGAACTCACACGCCTCGCCGGGCGCGAAGCCGACATGCTCGCGCGCGTCGCGAAATCGGTGATGAACGACGAGCCCGTCGACCACACCCTGCATGCGTGCGCGCAGTTCGCGTGGGAACGCATGGGACGCATCGAAGGCGTCGTGCTGCCCGCTGCGCGCCGTTATCTGCGCGACGAAGACTGGAGCGCGCTCGCAGAAAACGCGCGCTGAAACGCAGCACCACTTTCGTGACCGACAAGGATATTCATCGCATGAACGCATCACCGAACGCGCCGACGATTCTCATGGTTCCTGGCCTGCGCGATCACGTCGAGGATCACTGGCAGACGCATTTCGCGAAGGCGCATCCGAACGTGCGCACCGTGCCGCCGCTGCAACGCGACAAGCTCGATCGCAGCGCGCGCGTCGCCGCGCTCGACGCGGAGCTGTCGCATATCACGGGGCCGGTCGTGCTCGTCGCGCATAGCGCGGGCGTGATGATCACGGTGCACTGGGCGCAGCGCCAGCGCCGCGAGATTCAGGGCGCGCTGCTCGTCACGCCGCCCGATTTCGATGCGCCGCTGCACGAAGGCTATCCGACGCTCGATGAGCTTCGTGCGAACGGATGGCTTCCGAGTCCGCGCGAGCGCCTGCCGTTTCCGTGCGTCGTCGCGGCGAGCCAGGACGATCCTCTTGCGCGTTTCGAGCGCGTCGAGGGCATGGCGCGCGACTGGGGCGCGCGGCTCGTCGATCTCGGCAAGGTCGGGCACATGAACCCGGCGTCGGGATTCGGCGTATGGCGCGATGCCGAGCGGTTCATCGCGGAGATCGGCTGAGGAGGTCCCGCAGAATATCCGCCGCCGCTCTCGCCGCCACTTCGCAGCCGAGCACGATATGCGCCTCGGCCGTATCTTCGATGAAGTCGTGACTGACGCCGCCGATGCTCGGCACGAACAGCATGCACGCCGGCACATGATGCGCGATGACCTGCGCATCGTGTGACGCGCCGCTCGGCATGCGCTCCCACTGGCCCGGCGCGAGCGCTTCGGCCGCGTTCGCGAGATGCGTCTGCAATGCGGTGTCCATCGTCACGGGTTCTTCGGGCGGCTCGCTGTCCGTCATGACGACGCTCGCCCGGCCTTCGGCGTTGAAGTCGCGGATCAGCGCGGCGAGCGCGGCTTCCATCGCGTGCAGACGCGCGGCGCTGGCGTCGCGGAATTGCAGATAGAGATCCGCCGCGCCGGGCACCACGCTGAACGAGCCCGGATCGAGCTCGATGCGCCCGACCGTCCACACGGTATCGGCATCGGCGAGCTGGCGGAACGCTTCGTCCATGCGTGCGATGAACGCGACGAGCGCCGCGCCCGCATCGCGGCGAATCGACATCGGCGTCGTGCCGGCATGATTGCGCTGGCCGGTGAAATGTAGCTTCAGCTCACGTATGCCGACGATCGTCGTCACCACGCCGATCGACTTGCCGTGCGCCTCCAGCCGCCCGCCCTGCTCGATGTGCGGCTCCAGATACGCCTTGTGCCGCGTTTTGTCGATGCGCACGCGCGCGGCTTGCGCGAGTCCCGCCTGCTCGAGCGCATCGCCGAGCAGCAGGCCATCGCGATTGCGCGCGCCGCGCACGGCTTCATCGACGTTTTCGCCGACGAAACTGCGGCTGCCGAGAAAGCCCGAGAACGTGCCTTCCTCGTCGATCCACGATGCGACGTCCACCGCGAAATGGCGCGTCTCGTCACATTCGGCGAGCGCGCGTGCGATCTCCAGACCGTAGACGACGCCGAGCGCGCCGTCGAGCCAGCCGCCCGTCGGCTGCGTGTCGGTGTGCGAGCCGATCAGCAGCGACGGACCCGCGTTGCGCGAGCGGCCGAACACGGTGCCGACGCCATCGATCGATGCGTTGAGGCCCGCGTCGCTCATGCGAGCAGCGAGCCAGCGGCGCGCGGCCATATCGACCGGCGACAGCGACAGGCGCACGACGCCCGGCCCCGTCGCGCCGAACGTGCGCAGATGTTTGAGGTCGCCTAGCAGGCGCTCGGGGTCGATCTTCAACACGGCTTGTCCTCGACGTTGTAGTGCATGAATAAGCGGCGCATCAGCCCTCCGTCCGCGCCTCGCGCCGCACTTCCTGCGGCGGCACGCCGAAGCCGCGCATGAAGGCCTCGCGCATGTGCCGCCGGTCCCTGAAACCCGTTTCCTGCGCGATCGTTTCGAGCGAATGGCGGCTTTTTTCGATCAGAAGGCGCGCCGCTTCCAGCCGCAAGCCCTCGACCGCCTTCGCCGGCGACTGCCCCGTCTCCAGCGCGAACACGCGGCTGAACTGACGCGGGCTCAGATGCGCCTCGCCCGCGAGTTCCTCGACCGTCAATGGCCGGTTGAGGTTCTTGCGGGCGAAGTTCAGCGCGTTCTGGATGCGATCCGACTTCGGCGCGAGATCCAGCATCTCCGAATGCTGCGACTGGCCACCCGCGCGCCGCTGATGCATCACGAGCTTGTGCGCGACCGAGCGCGCGATCTCCGCGCCGAGATCCTTTTCGACCATCGCGAGCGCGAGATCGAGGCCGGCCGTCATGCCCGCCGAGGTCCAGACCGGACCATCGACGATGAAAATGCGGTCTTCTTCCACGCGCACATCCGGAAAACGCTGCTGCATCTCGCGCGCGTAGGCCCAGTGCGTGGTCGCGCGCCGGTTTGCGAGCAGGCCCGCTTCGGCCAGCACGAAGCCGCCCGTACAGATGCCCGCGATGCGCCGCGCGCGCCCGGCCGACCGTCGCAGGAACGCGAGCATGTCGGCGGGCGTCGGCGTGTCGAGCGGATCGTTGACGCCCGCCGCGATCCACGTGTCCACGGCGATGCGCGGGCTGACCGGCCGCGTGTCGATCTTCATGCCGAGCGACGAGCGCACTTCGCCGCCTGTGGTCGAATGATTTTCGATGCGGTAGAACGCTTCGCCCGCGGTGATGTTCGCGTACTCGAACACCGATTGCGACGCGAGCGCCATCACCTGAAAGCCTTCGCTCAACAAATAGCCGACGCGATGCATGTCCGTTTGTCCGTCCGATGTCCTGAATCCGTACCTTATACGTCATTTGCGCCACCGTCAAACAGGCTCAGAATTCACTCACGCAATCTCAACCAGTTTTCTGACGGAGTGAAATCATGACGCAGACACACCTCGGCACGGCGCTCGTCACGGGCGCGTCTTCCGGCATCGGCGCGGTTTATGCGGAGCGCCTCGCGAGGCGCGGCTACGACCTGATTCTGGTCGCCCGCAATCGCGATCGCCTCGCGACGCTCGCCGGGCGAATCACGAACGAGACGCGCCGCAGCGTCGAAATTCTCGATGCCGACCTGAACGACCGCGACGCCCTCGCCGCCGTCGAAGCGAAGCTGAAGGAAGACGCGAGCATCACGCTGCTCGTGAACAACGCGGGCATCGGCACGCATACGCCCTTGCTCGACAGCGACGTCGATGCGATGACGCGCATGATCGATCTGAACGTGACCGCGCTCACGCGCCTCACTTATGCGGCGGTGCCCGGCTTCGTTGCGCGGGGCAAGGGCGCGGTCATCAATATCGCGTCGATCGTCAGCATCGCGCCGGAGATACTCAACGGCGTGTATGGCGGCACCAAGGCGTTCGTGCTCGCGTTCAGCCAGTCGCTGAAGCGCGAACTGGCGGACAAGGGCGTGCATGTTCAGGCGGTGCTGCCGGGCGCGACGGCCACCGACTTCTGGGAAACGGGCGGCCTGCCGCTGGAGAATCTCGACAAGGCGATCGTCATGTCCGCGGGCGATATGGTCGATGCGGCGCTCGTCGGCTTCGATCGCGGCGAGTTCGTGACGATTCCATCGCTGCACGACGGCGCGAAGTGGGATGCATACGAAGCCGCGCGGCAGGCGATGGCGCCCGAGTTGTCCACGGACACGCCGGCTGCGCGTTACGCGGCCTGACGCGTCATTCGGAGCGCGGCGCGAGCACGCACATGACGAGCGGTATCACGGCGATGGCCGCGCCTGCGAAGAACGTCGCCGGCGCGCCGCTGCGATCTCAGAGCCAGCCTGCGACCGCGCTCGACAGCAGCATGCAGACGCCGCTCGCGAGATTGAACACGCCGAATGCGGTGCCGCGCAGCGACGGCGGCGCGGATTCGGCGACCATCGCCGCGAGAATGCCCTGCGTGAAGCCCATGTGAAGCCCCCAGACGGCGACGCCGGCGAACAGCATGAGCATCGATGAGCCCGCGCCGAGCAGCACGTCGGCTGCGATCAGGAGAACGAGGCCGAAGGCGAGCAGCGCGCGCCGGTCCCAGCGGTCCGACAACACGCCGGCGGGATATGCGCTCAGCGAATACGTGAGGCTCATCACCACCATCACACCGGGAATCCAGGCGATGTCGAGTCCGGTTTGCTGGGCGCGCAGCACCAGAAACGCCTCGCTGAACCGCGCGAGCGTGAACGTCGCGCCGATGCCGACGACATACCAGTAGCGCCCGGAAAATTCGCGCATCGACCGCCAGTGCAGCGGCGTGCGGAATGCGCCTTTCACGGGAGTACGTTCGGGCTCCCGAACACCGAACAGAATGATGACGATGGCGATGAACGCCGGCACCGTCGCGAACCACAGCACCGTGCGGATGTGATCGGAGAACGCCAGCATCAGCACGATCGCGGCGAGCGGTCCGGCGAACGCGCCGATGGTGTCCATCGATTGCCGCAGGCCGAAGCACGCGCCGCGAATGGCAGGCGGCGCGATATCCGCGACGAGCGCATCGCGCGGCGCGCCACGGATGCCCTTGCCGAAGCGGTCGATGAGACGCGCCGTCACGACCATCGCGGGGGTATCGGCGAGCGGGAACAGCGGCTTCGTCAATGCGGCGAGACCGTAGCCGAAAAGCAGCAGTTCCTTGCGGCGTCCGAGCCAGTCGCTCAACGATCCGGAAAAGACTTTCACGATCATTGCGGTCGCTTCGGCTGCGCCTTCGAGCGCGCCGAGCGCGGCGACGCTCATCCCCATGCTGGTGACGAGGTAGATCGGCAGCAAAGCGTGCACAAGTTCGGACGACAGATCCATGAACAGGCTGACGAAGCCCAGCGCCCAGATGGTGCGAGGGATGGGGGATGGTCGGGACGAGGTGGGGCGGGATGTCATTGGCTGGATCGGCTCCATCGTGCCATGCGGCGAGATGCATCCTGATTCACGGACAGAGGGAAGCGGCGCAACACTGAATTTCGGATGCATTGCGGCTGTTTACCACACTTACTTCGTGAATATTGCCTAAAATTCGCGGTACCCGGCGCGCGATGTCGCGACTCCAGATCACCCCCGCGACTTGTCAATGTATGAGCGTTCTAGATCGTTTCAATGAACATAGTCGTATGCACTACACACGCTCCGTCGAGGCATACCAGAAGCAAGCGTGGGATTCTGCGATGGCGCACGTGGATGCGTGCCTTTCGCACTGCATCGAAATTGAAGAGCGCAGTCAGGCCTTATTGCTCAAGGGAATCATCGCGCGGGAGATGAAGCGCAACGCGGAAGCGGCGGCATGCTTCGAGGAAGCCACGCAGATCCTCCCAAGTCCCACGTCTTATTCACTCTTGTCCGAAGCACTCAGACGCTGTGGCGAATTCGAACGCGCCGCGACGCAGGCGCGTGCGGGACTCGCATTGTCGACCGGGCAGATATCCCCTGCGGAAGCAACATTGCTGTTCAATAACCTGGGCGATGCGCTGCGACACGATCGAAAATATGAAGAAGCGGCCGAGGCGTATCGGAAGGTGATCAGCTTGATGCCCGGGCATAGCGCCGCGCACCACAACCTTGGATACATCCTGCACTTTCACGATCAGATTGACGCGGCAATCGAACACTATGAGCAAGCGCTGAACCTTAATCCAAATGATCTCATGAAGCGGTCGAATCTGGCCTATGCGTTATTGTCGGCAAGTCGATTCGTAGAAGCGTGGCCTCATTTCGAGCATCGTTGGGTAAGCTTGCTATCCACGTCAAGGCAGCGCATGACATCAAGACCGGCTTTGCCAATTCGACGGTGGGAGGGAACGTTCGACAATACCAGCGATCAGCACTTGCTCGTGGTTGCCGAGCAAGGTCTCGGCGACACATTGCAGTTTTGTCGCTACCTTCCAATGGTATTGGAACGGTTCGCCAAGGTAGGCTTCGTATGCCCGAAGCCATTGCGGCGGTTGCTCGCACACTCGCTGGGTAGACACTGGCCTAACCTGGTCTTGCTCGACGACGAACCGAAGGAATTCTGGGAGTGGGATTCGTATATTCTGCTGATGTCGATGCCCATGGCGTTCCGGACCAACCTGGAAACCATACCCGCGACGCTTCCCTATTTGTCGGCGGAGCCACGCGCCACGCAGCGATTCATACCTCGTTTGAAAAAGCTCGGATGCCCATCGTTGCCTCGGATCGGACTGGTATGGGCGGGCGGACACGCGGGCCTGGGTGTCGATCAATGGAGAAGCATTCCCCCGGACCAACTGAATCCGCTCATCGACTGGCCTCATGCGTGCTGGGTGAGCCTGCAAAAGCCGGAGAACGACGAGAAGCGTCTCAAGCCTGAGCAACGCGCAAAGGTCATCGACTGGATGGACGAGATGAAGGACTTCGCCGACACGGCCGCGCTCATCGCAAGTCTCGATCTCGTCATCTCGGTCGATACCTCCGTCGCTCATCTCGCCGCTGCGATGGGCAAACCGGTGTGGCTGCTAAATCGCTTCGCCGGCTGCTGGCGATGGCTGCGCAACCGCGACGACAGTCCGTGGTATCCGACGATGCGTATTTTCACGCAAAAGGAACGCGGGAACTGGAGTGAGGTGCTTGAGCAAGTCTTAAATGAGTTGAAGCGCCGCGATTTTCGGGGAGATCTCAACCGTTAAATAATAGGAGGTCTCAGCAAGTCGGGCAGTACTTTCTTTCGCCGCGATTCCCCGCCAGATGACGCGGAACCGCGACGAACGGATTTAAAACCGCTGAACTTCTACGTGGAATCCAAAGCGCCGAGGACAGTTCGGACGAGGTGGGGCGGGATGTCATTGGCTGGATCGGCTCCATCGTGCCATGCGGCGAGCTGCATCTTGGTTCACAGACAGGAGGAAGCGGCGCAACACTGAATTTCGGCTGCATTGCGGCTGTTTACCACACTTACTTCGTGAATATTGCCTAAAATTCGCGGTATCCGGCGCGCGATGTCGCGACTCCATATCACCCCCGCGACCTGTCAATGTATGAGCGTTTTAGATTGTTTCAGTGAAGATAGTCGCGACCACTACATGCGGTCTGTTGACGCGGTTCAGAAGAAATCGTGGCAAGTGGCAATGGCGCACATCGACTTGTGCGTCGCACAGTGCATCGGTATCGAGGAGCGCGGCCTCGCACTACTGCTTAAAGGGATGATCGCGCACGAGTTGAAGCGCGACGGAGAAGCCAAGACATGTTTTGAGGAACTCACGCACATCCTCCCCAGTCCCGAGTCTTATATGGCCCTGTCTTTCGCACTCTTAAGCTGCGGCGAATTCGAACGCGCCGCAACGGAGGCGCGCGCGGGGTTTGCTTTGTCGACCGAAGAAACGACGCCGATGACAGTATCGGCGCTGTTCGATTGTCTGGGACAAGCGCTGCAGCACACTGAAGACTACGAAGAAGCGGCGGAAGCGTTTCGGAACGTAATCAGCCTGACGCCCGATCATGGCGCCGCGCACCACAACCTCGGATGCATCCTGCGAAGTCTGGATCAGGTCGACGCGGCAATCGAACATCTTGAACATGCTGTAAGGCTCGATCCAAATATTCCCGCAAGGGGCGCGGTTCTGAGCCTCGCCTTGCTATCTGCGGGCCGCTTAGAAGAGGCGTGGCCTCACTTCGAGCATCGCTGGGCAATCACGGTGTTTCCGTCGGGGGAGTACATGACCTCGAAACCGGCGATACCCATTCGAGAGTGGGAAGGAGCGTTCGAGAATAGCAGCGGTCAGCATCTGCTCGTGACTGCCGAGCAAGGGTTAGGCGACACATTGCAGTTCTGTCGCTACCTTCCGATGGTCCTGGAGCGGTTCGCCAGAGTCGGACTCGTCTGTCCTCGGCCGTTACACCGGTTGATCGCTCAGTCGCTGGGTACGCGCTGGTCAAATCTGGTTCTGTTCGAAGAGGTACCGAAGGACTTCTGGGAATGGGATTGGCACATCCCCCTCATGTCGATGCCGATGGCCTTCCGGACCGCTCTCGAAACGATACCCGCCGTGATTCCCTATTCGTGGGCCGATCGCCGCGCCACGCAGCGATTCGCATCTCGCCTGAAACAGCTCGGAGGCCCATCGTTGCCTCGCATCGGACTCGTATGGGCGGGCGGACACTCGGATTTGCCTTCCGATCGTATGAGAACTATCTTCCCGGACCAACTGAATCCACTCATCGACTGGCCTCATGCGTGCTGGGTGAGCCTGCAAAAGCCGGAGAACGACGAGAAGCGTCTCAAGCCTGAGCAACGCGCAAAGGTCATCGACTGGATGGACGAGATGAAGGACTTTGCCGACACGGCCGCGCTCATCGCAAGTCTCGATCTCGTCATCTCGGTCGACACATCCGTCGTTCATCTCGCCGCTGCGATGGGCAAGCCGGTGTGGCTTCTGAATCGCTTCGCCGGCTGCTGGCGATGGCTGCGCAACCGCGACGACAGTCCGTGGTATCCGAGCGTGCGCATCTTCACGCAGAAGGAACGCGGGAACTGGAATGAGGTTCTTGAGCGCGTTGTAAACGAGCTGGAGCGCATGCGGTGAATCGGCCTCGACGGCACGCCAGGCCGACCATCGCTGCGACGCGTGCTCCGATGATCACGTCACCGGCGCCGGATTGAACAACACGAGCGCGTTATGCAGCTTGAGCGCCTCGGCCTTCGTCTGCTTCTTCCCGCTCGCGACATCCAGCATCAACCGGAACAACTCCCAGCCCACATCGGCGATGGTCGCTTCGCCCGTCGCGATGGTGCCCGCGTTCACGTCCATCAGATCGTGCCAGCGGCGCGCGAGATCCGAACGCGTCGCGACCTTGAGCACCGGCACTTCCGCGAGGCTATAAGGCGTGCCGCGCCCCGTCGTGAACACATGCAGATTGATGCCCGACGCCAGTTGCAGCGTGCCGCAGATGAAATCGCTCGCGGGCGTCGACGCGTAAATCAAACCCTTCTGCTTCACCTTCTCGCCCGGCGACAGCACGCCTGAAATCGCCGAACTGCCCGACTTGACGATCGACCCCATCGCCTTCTCGACGATGTTCGACAGCCCGCCCTTCTTGTTGCCCGGCGTCGTGTTCGCGCTGCGGTCCGCGCCGCCGCGCTTCAGATAATCGTCGTACCACTGCATCTCGCGAATGATCGCCTGCGCCACTTCGCCGTTCGCCGCGCGCGCCGTGAGTTGCGCGACGCCGTCGCGCACTTCCGTGACTTCCGAGAACATCACCGTCCCGCCCGCGCGCACGATGAGGTCCGTCGCGAAGCCGACCGCCGGGTTCGCCGTCAGACCGGAGAATGCATCGCTGCCGCCGCATTGCACGCCGACGACGAGATCCGCCGCCGGACACGTCTCGCGACGGCGATTGTTCAGCCGCCTCAGATGCGTATCGGCCATGCGCATGATGGAATCGATCATCGATCCGAAGCCGACGTGCGCCTCGTCCTGCAGCACGACCGCGCCGCCGTTGTCGTCATGCGTGTTGTCGCCGATATCGGCCACGTCTTCAATCTGCGCCGATGCTGCCGCGATCGGAATGGTGCCCGGCGGCATCAGGCGCTCGGGCTGCAGCTTCTCGCAGCCGAGACTCACCATCATCACTTCGCCGCCGAAGTTCGGATTCAGCGCGATGTTGCGCACGGTGCGGATCGGCACCATCGCGTCGGGGGCGTCGATCGCCACGCCGCAGCCGTACGTGTGGCCGAGGCTCACGACGTCATCGACATTCGGATATTGCGGCAGCAATTCGGCCTTGATGCGCGTGACCGCATGCTGCACGACATCGGCGACGCACTGCACAGTCGTCGTGATCGCGAGAATATTGCGCGTGCCGACCGAGCCGTCCGCGTTGCGATAACCCTCGAACGTGAAGCCTTCCAGCGGCGACTCGTCAGGCGCCTTGATCGTCGCGATGGGCAGGTCGTGCAGTTCGGGCGACGCCGGCATGCGCGTCACGTGCTCGTTCACCCAGCTTCCCTTCGGTAGCGCTTTGGTCGCGTAGCCGATCACCACGTTGTAGCGCATCACCGCGTCGCCTTCCGCGAGATCCTTCAGCGCGACCTTGTGGCCCTGCGGCACGCGCTCGCGCAGCACGAGGCCATCGGAGAAGGCGGCGCCTTCGCCGAGCCCGCCGTCATTGACGACGATCGCGACGTTGTCGTCCGGGTGGACGCGAATATAGAGAGGGGACTGGTTCATTCTGACGAATCCTTGAGCGAACGCACCGCGCGGCTGCGGCTGGAGTTATGTCATCCTACAACATAGCCGGTCACATTTGGCTAGTATTTACCCGTATCCGTTGATTCTATTGGTTTAAAACAGTTGTCCGATGTCATCTCATGTTGTACGATGACCTATAAGCTCGGCAATCGCCGGTCGCTGACCAACGAGACACTCACATCATGACGACACCGCAAGAACTGAAGCAAATCGTTTCCGAAGGCCTGCTCTCCTTCCCCGTGACGGACTTCGACCAGCAAGGCAACTTCCGCGCGGACACCTACGCGGAACGCCTCGAATGGCTCGCTCCGTACGGTGCTTCAGCGTTGTTCGTCGCGGGCGGCACGGGCGAGTTCTTCTCGCTGACGCAACCCGAATATTCGCAGATCGTGAAGACGGCCACCGAAGTGTGCCGCGGCAAGGTGCCGATCCTCGCGGGCGCGGGCGGCCCGACCCGCACGGCCATCGCGTTCGCGCAGGAAGCCGAGAAGCAAGGCGCGCAAGGCGTGCTGCTGATGCCGCACTATCTGACCGAAGCGTCGCAGGACGGCATCCGCGCCCACGCCGAGGAAGTGTGCAAGGCCGTGCCGAACATGGGCGTGATCATCTACAACCGCGCAAACTCGAAGCTCAACGCCGACATGCTGGAGCAACTGGCGGATAGCTGCCCGAACCTGATCGGCTTCAAGGACGGCGTCGGCGAAATCGAAAACATGGTGACGATCCGCCGCCGTCTCGGCGAGCGTTTCTCGTACCTCGGCGGCCTGCCGACGGCCGAAGTCTACGCAGCCGCCTACAAGGCGCTGGGCGTGCCGGTGTACTCGTCGGCGGTGTTCAACTTCATCCCGAAGACGGCGATGGAGTTCTACCGCGCGATCGCCGCCGAAGACCATGCGACCACCGGCCGCCTGATCGACGATTTCTTCCTGCCGTACCTGAAGATCCGTAACCGCAAGGCGGGTTATGCCGTGTCGATCGTCAAGGCGGGCGCGAAGCTCGTCGGCCACGACGCGGGTCCGGTGCGCGCGCCGCTGACCGATCTGACCGAAGAAGAGCTCGAACAGCTCGACGCGCTGATCAAGAAGCTCGGCGCGCAGTAAGCGGCACGCAGGAGACAAGCGAAGCGCGGAAACCGCTTCGCACATGAGGGCCGCACATGCGGCCCTCCGTGCATCGGCACGATCGAAATGAAGGGGAAGTCCATGTCGCTGAGCCGCACCGCGAATCCCGCGGACGTCATGAAGCGCACCCGCGTGCGCTATCTCATTCTGTTGCTGATCTTCGTGATCACGACGTTCAACTACGCGGACCGCGCGACGCTGTCCGTGACCGGCTCGGCGATGCGCGCCGAATTCGGTTTCGATGCGATCCGCATGGGTTACATCTTCTCGGCCTTCAGCTGGGCGTATGTGCTCTCGCAAATGCCCGCGGGCTGGCTGCTCGATCGCTTCGGCGCGCGGCGCGTGTACGCGGCGAGCATCTTCCTGTGGTCGCTTTTCACGTTGCTGCAAAGCTCCATCGGCCTGCTCGGCAGCGCGGCGACCGCCGTGACGGCGCTGTTCGTGCTGCGTTTCGCGATGGGCGCGGCGGAAGCGCCCGCGTTCCCGGCCAATGCGAAGGTCGTCGCGAGCTGGTTCCCGACGAAGGAACGCGGCACGGCATCGGCGATCTTCAATTCCGCGCAGTATTTCGCGGCGGTCATCTTCACGCCGCTGATGGCGTGGCTCACGCACGCGTTCGGCTGGCATCAGGTGTATATCGTGATGGGCATCGCGGGTCTGGTGCTCGCGCTCACGTGGCTCTCCGTGATGAAGAACCCGGCGGACCATCCGCGCGTGAACAGGCAGGAACTGGAGTACATCGAGGAAGGCGGCGGTCTCGTGCGCGGTCACCGGCGCGCGGGCGGTGCATCGACGGCGGCATCGAACAGCGTGGGCTGGCCGGTCGTGAAGCAGTTGCTCACGAACCGCATGCTGCTCGGCGTGTATCTCGCGCAGTACTGCATCAACGTGCTCACGTACTTCTTCCTGACGTGGTTCCCGATCTATCTCGTGCAGGCGCGCCACATGACGATCCTGCAGGCGGGCTTCGTCGCCTCGCTGCCGGCCATCTGCGGTTTCACGGGCGGCGTGCTCGGCGGCGTCATCTCCGATGGCCTCATCCGGCGCGGATGCTCGCTCACGCTGGCGCGCAAGGCGCCGATCGTCGGCGGCATGCTGCTGTCGTCGTGCATCATCGGCTGCAATTATGTCGATACGGACTGGGTCGTGGTCGCGTTGATGTCGCTCGCGTTCTTCGGCAAGGGCATCGGCGCGCTGGGCTGGGCGGTGGTCGCGGATACGTCGCCGAAGGAAGCCATCGGGCTTTCGGGATCGATCTTCAATATGTTCGGCAATGTCGCGGGCATCGTGACGCCGATCGTGATCGGCTATCTCGTCGCGCAGTCGGGTTCGTTCAACGGCGCGCTGGCGTTCGTCGGCATCAATGCGCTGATCACGGTGTTCAGTTATCTCGTGATCGTGAAGGACATCAAGCGCGTCGAGTTGCGCGTCTGATTCGCGTGACGGCCCGTTCCGTCGATGGCGGAACGGGCCTGATTTTTACTTCGCCAGAATCACGTCGATACGCAGCGCTTCGCCGCCATCGGCGACCGCGAGCAGGCGATCGACATTCGGATGCGCGCCCGGACGATTGCGCGCATCGGCGGTATGTTCGGCGAACACGGCGAGACCGTGCTCCGCGGCCTTCGCGTCGAGCGTGCCGAACGTCTGCTTCAGATAGTTGTAGACCGCGAGCGAGCCCTGCTTGCCCGGCTTGTTTTCGATGCTCGCGACCACTTCGCCCTTGCCGTCGACCAGATCGATACGCTCGATGCCATCGATGGCGGGCATCTGGGCCAGGTTGTCCTTGAATACGCTGCTCGGCTGGATCACGGAAAGCACTCCACGTTATGAATTGATGATGCGGGGCGCAGTATCTTAGCCGATCGATCGCAGTCGTCGTCAGTCGGGAATCTCGGGCTCGACGAGCCTTGCCAGTTGCACCAGCGACTCCTGCCAGCCGAGATAGCACATCTCCACCGGAATGACTTCGGGCACGCCCTCCTGCACGATGCTCAGTTCCGTTCCGCACGACACCTGCCGCAACGAGACGGTGACCTGCATCTCTCCGGGCAGGTTCGGGTCATCGAAGCGGTCCGTGTAGCGGATCCTTTCGAAGGGCACCAGTTCGAGATACTCGCCGCCGAACGAATGAGCGTTGCCCGTGCCGAAATTGCGAAACGACATCTTGTGAGTTCCGCCCTGGCGTGCATCCATATGATGGACCTGACAGGTGAAGCCATACGGCGGAAGCCACCTTGCGATCGCATCGGGTTCCAGGAACGCGCGATAGAGGCGTTCGGGCGTCGTGCGCAAGACACGGTGAAGTCGGATGGTGCCGGTAGTCATGTTGGGTTCTCCTTTGACGTGGGAAACTGGATACATCTCTACGACGATGCATCGCAGTGTTAATCGACACGCGCGTGCATCGGGGAAAACCCTCGATGCCTGTCGTCGCGCGGAATGATACTTGCTCGCGGATCACATCTTCCGCTCCGGCGGACTGCCCGCACAAGGAGATATATCCCATGCCCATCATCGATCGCCGTGGCTTTCTCGTGACGAGCGCCGCGGGCGCATTCGCGTCGGCGGCGGCCGGCAACTCTGCGTTTGCGCAGGCGAGCAACGCAGCCGCCTCGCCCGCATCCGGCGGCGGCGCGAACGCGCGGCCACCCAGAGTCACGCGCATCCTCGCGGAATTCATCGTTAAAACCGGTTATCGGGATCTGCCCGCGCCGGTGCGCAAGGAAGGCGTGCGGACCTTGATGAACTGGGTCGGCGTCGCTGTCGGCGGATCGCACGACGAAACCGTGAATCGCGCGGTCGCCGCGCTCACGCCGTTCTCCGGGCCGCCGCAAGCGAATCTGCTGGGCCGCACCGAGCGCTTCGACATCATGAACGCGGCGTTCATCAACGGCGTGAGCAGTCATATCTTCGACTACGACGACACGCATCTGAAGACCATCATTCATCCGGCGGGGCCGGTCGCGTCGGCGATTCTGGCGTACTCGCAATATCGTCCGGTCACGGGAAAGGACTTTCTCAACGCGCTCGTGCTGGGCGTCGAAACGGAACTGCGCATCGGCAACGCGGTGTATCCGAATCATTACGATGTCGGCTGGCATATCACCGGCACATGCGGCGTGTTCGGCTCCGCTGCCGCGACGGGCAAACTGATGGGACTGAGCGTCGAACAGATGGTGTGGGCGCTCGGTCTCGCCGCGTCGCAGCCGGTGGGCCTGCGCGAGTCCTTCGGTTCGATGAACAAGAGCTTCAATCCGGGGCGCGCCGCCGCGAACGGCATCTTCGCGGCGCTGCTCGCAGCCCAGAACTACACGAGCTCGGACGGCATGATCGAAGCGAAACGCGGCTGGGCCAACACGATCAGCACGAAACAGGACTACCGCGAGATCACGGAGGCGCTCGGCTCGCACTGGGAATCGACGCTGAACACGTACAAGCCCTTCGCGTGCGGCATCGTCATTCATCCGTCGATCGATGCGGCGATCCAGCTACGCAATCAGGAGCATCTGAGCGCGGATCAGATCGAGCGCATCGATCTTCGCGTGCATCCGCTCGTCATCGAGTTGACGGGCAAGAAGACGCCGCAGATCGGGCTCGAAGGCAAATTCAGCATCTATCACGCGGTGGCGATCGCCATCATCGACGGCGCCGCCGGCGAGAAGCAGTTCAGCGACGCCAAGGTGCGCGACCCGAAGACCGTCGAACTGCGCGACAAGGTGAATGCGATCGTCGATCCGAACATCAAGCCGGAACAGGTCGACATGACCATCACGTTGAAGGACGGACGCAAGCTGCATAAATACATCGAGCATGCGATCGGCAGCACACAGGTTCCGATGACCGATCAGCAGCTCGAAACGAAGTTCTCGGATCTGGCGGACGGCATTCTCACGCAGCAGCAGACGCGCGCGTTGATCGACAAGTGCTGGCATGTCGAGCAACTGGACAGCGCGAGCGAGATCGCGACAGCCGCGCTGCCGAATCGCTGATTCACACGCTCCGGCTAGAGCGGCCGGTAAGCCGGCGCATACGCGGCCGACTTGATATGCGCGGCGAGATCGGCGGGCCGCTCGACACGCGCGAAGCCGTGATCGAAGATGTACGCCGCCACCGATGCCGCGACGTGCATCGACGCCTCCAGGATGCGGCTTTGCGGCGGATAGATCAGGCCTTTGTCGAGGCTCTCGTCGCTGACCTGCTCGGCCACCGCCTTCGCCGCGACGATGAACATGTCCTCCGTCACGCGCGTGGCCTCCGTGGCGAAGACCGCCATGCCCATCGCGGGAAAGATATAGACGTTGTTGCCCTGCCCCGGCACGAACTGCTGGCCTTCTATCTGCACGGGTTCGAACGGGCTGCCGCTCGCGAAGATCGCGCGGCCGTTGGACCATCGGTACGCCTCTTCCGCCGTGCACTCGGAACGCGATGTCGGATTGGAATAGGGAAAGATGATCGGGCGCTCGTTGATTTCGCTCATCGCTTCGATCACCGCCTGACTGAAGAGCTTCGGCACCGTGCTCACGCCGATGATGCCCGTCGGCTTCAGCGTCCGGACCGCATCGACGAAGCTGTCGATCGGCGCGTGATCGATCGCGAAGACCTTCTGAAAATCGGCGAGGTCGGTGCGTGACTGCACCATCAGCCCGTTGATGTCGAAGAGACTGTTGCGCTTGCGGGCCGAGTCGATATCCTGACCCTCCAGCGCCATGGCCGCGCTGATCAGTTCGGCGATACCCGTCGCCGCCGATCCTCCGCCGAGAAACAGGAAGCGCTGGTCGGTCAGCTTCTGCTTCGAGATGCGCAGCGCGCCGTAAATGCCCGCGAGCGCCACGGCGGCGGTGCCCTGAATATCATCGTTATAGGTGCACACCTTGTCCTTGAAGCGCGCGAGCAGAGGCACCGCGTTGAAGTTGGCGAAGTCTTCCCACTGGATGCAGCACTTCGGATAAAGCGCCTGCACCGCCTCCACGAATTCATCGACGAAAGCGGTGTAGTCGTCGCCGCGCACGCGTTCGTGCCGCAGGCCGAGATAGAGCGGATCGTCGAGCAGGGACGCGTTGTTCGTGCCGACATCCAGCGTGACGGGCAGGCACACCGATGGCGGCACGCCCGCGCAGGCGGTGTACAGCGCGAGTTTGCCGATCGGAATGCCCATGCCGCCGACGCCGAGATCGCCCAGTCCGAGAATGCGCTCGCCGTCCGTCACGACGATGAACCGGACATCCTGTTCCGGCCAGTTGCGCAACAATTCCTTCACGCGGCCGCGCGCGTCGATGGGAACATAAAGACCGCGCGTCGCCCTGAACACATGATCGAACTTCTGGCACGCTTCGCCGACCGTCGGCGTATAGACGATTGGCATGAAAGCCGCCGGGTCGGACATGAGCAGCGCATAGAAGAGCGTCTCGTTGCGCGCCTGCAGGTCGGACAGGAACAGGTATCGTTGCAGGTCGTTGTCGAGATTCGACAGTTGCGCATGCGTGCGCGCGATCTGAATCTCCAGCGAAGTCACGCCGGGCGGCAGCAATCCTTCCAGGCGGTATTTCCGGCGCTCCTCCTGCGAAAATGCGGAACCCTGATTGAGCCGGGGATTGTGCAGAATATCGTAGCCAAAAGCCTGCGTGGACATGATCGTTTCCTTCTTGACGTGAGCTGGGAATGCCACGAAAACGTCGGGAGAGATGCATCGCTAAGCATAGTCGTTCGCGCCGATACCGCAACACGATCCCGGATCTGGGACGTATCGATGATCCGTCGGAAGAAACGGCATGACCGGGAGATGTCGATGATGATTCCGTCCGCACGTTACGCGCTCGCGTTCGTCGTGAACGTGGCATTGCCGGCGCTCGCCTACCGGATCACGATCGGCCGTTACGGCGTGGTGGACGCGCTCATCGCCTCGGCTGTGCCGCTCGTCGTGTGGATGATCATCGACGTCGTGCGCTACCGGCACTTCGATGCGCTGAGCGCTTTGGTGCTGGCGGGCGTCGCCATGTCGCTGATGGTGCTGCTGTCCGGCGCGTCGCGCTGGATGGGCGAAGCGCGCGACCCCGCCGTGAGCGGGATCATCGGCGTGCTGTTTCTGCTTTCGCTCTTTCTGGAGCGGCCGCTCGTGTTCTATCTCGCGCGCTCGACGATGTCGCGCGAAAAGCAGGGCGGCGAGGCGGAATTCGACGCGCGATGGCAATCGCGCCCGGCGCTCGCCAGATCCATCCGGCTGATGACCGTCGTGTGGGGCATCGGGCTCGTCGGGGAGAATCTGGCCCGTCTGTGGATCACGCTCGCGCTGACCGAGCCGGACGCGGGCCGGCTCTCCACCTGGGTCCGGTACGTCGTGTATGGCGGACTGACGGTCTGGACGATCGTCTACCGACGCATATACATCAAACGTCAGCAGCAGTAGACGCCCGCGTATCAGTACGCTTCAGAACACGAGCATGAATATCGCCAGTTCGATGATATAGAGCGCGAGCATGGTGCAGGCGCCGAGCGCTTCGCGACGCCAGCGCCGCGCAGGCGACGGGCGCAGCCACCAGCCCATGCAAAGGACTGCGATCTTCATGAGCGGCCACGACACGAGCGACACGCTGATCGCATTGGCGATGAACGTGGCGATCGCCACATGCCGCCCCGCGAGCAGCGGGCTCAGGAACTTGAGTTCGAGCATCACGACCGGAAACAGCACGAGCAGCACGAGCGCCGACTGTTTCCAGGCCGCCGGCGACCGCTTGCCCGTCTCCGGAAACCAGCCAGCGAAAGGGCTTGCCATCCGGTAGCTTTTCCACTTGGCAATATGCGGTTCGACCTGTTCGAGCAACTGCTTGCGGGCGGGACAGCCGAGCCACGCATCGAGTTGCGCGGGCGTGGAGAAGCGCACGAGCGTCGTCCAGTACTGCATCTCGTCCGATACCGGCGCCTGAACCAGCGTTCCCATGTAGCCGGGGAAGGTCGACTGGTTCGCCTGGATGGTTTCCGCCCACGCCCGAAAAACCCCTTCCTTGCCCGGTTCCACGACGGTCATGATGACTTCCGTGACGCAGGAGAGCGGATCGAGCGAGTGCACGGTTTCGTCGTCGAATGCGGCGGCTGCGGGATCGCGCATCGGTGCGAGCTCGGCAAACAGATGCGCGCGCAGCACGGACGTGCGCCACGCTTCGAGCGCCTCGGGCGAGCGGAATCGCTGGATGATCCGCCAGTCGTATGAACCCGCGAAGGCAGGCGCGATGTCGAGCGCGAGAAATCCCGCTGCCTGCGTGGCCGTATGCGTGAAACGGGATTGCCAGGCGGCGAACGGCTCTTCCATGCCCGCGCGCAACGTGATGTTCGTCGTGATCGCGGTCGCCGGCGGGCGGGTCGAATCGTTCATCGCGTTTTTTTCCATCGAGGGTGACGACTCGTTCGAACGCATGTGCCGCTTTCATGCATCGGCGTGAGGATTTCGCTCACGCGATGCGGCGCTGTTTTCGGACTCGCCCAGGCGGTCCTGACCGAAGGCGCTGGTGACCTTATCCGACGGTCGGGTGAATTGCAAGCGTTGCCGACGCGGCAACTACCCATTCAAGTTCCCCGTGTTTCTGCCGAAATAATCACGGAGGAATCGTCATTCGATGAAGCCTGCATCGACGTAAAACATCGCCCCTGCCCGCTCGTTCACTGCTCATGTCACTCTCCATCCGGCAGAACTTTCTAGCGAATCTCTTTCGCGGAACCAGCGGGCGCGATCCGCACATGCCTCGTCCGACACCGGCTCCCGCTCCGTCGACGAGCACGCTGCGCACGTTCGCCGATCCCGTCGTGCTCGGCATACTCTGCTATCTGCTCGCGCGGCCCGTCGCGCATCTGGAAAGCGCGGGCACGCTCGCCGCGATCGCGTGGCCCGCGCCGGCCATCGCCATCGCGATACTCTGGCCGATGACTCCGCGACGCTGGCCCATCCATCTGCTCGCGGTGTTCATCGCGATCGCTGCGACGGGCGATTTCAGCAGCACGTCATGGCGCAGCGATCTCGGCTTCTGCGTGCTGAACGTGCTCGAAGTGGCGCTGTGCGCGTGGCTCGGCCGGCGTTATGTCGATACCGGCGGCACGATCGTCACCACCACGAGCCTGATGCGCTTCCTGCTGCTGCTTCCGCTCGCGGGCATCGGCGTCACGTCGATGCTCGGCGCGACGCTCGCCAGCGACCTCGGTCACGACGGCTGGTGGCGCGAATGGCGCACGCTCTTCGTCGGCAACGGCGTCGCGGTGCTGGTGCTCGTGCCGGCGGTGCTCGCGTGGCGCGCGCGCTCGCCGGCGGACACGGGCAACGCGCGTCATGCCGAACCGCTCTTCGCGTTCGCGTGCAGCGTCGCGGTCGTCGCGTTGCTGCTCGGCGCGGCGGCGCTGCATGTGTCGGAACAGGTGCAGCGCGCGGTCGTTTCGCTGCTGCTCGCCGGCACCGCCCTCTACGGCGGACTGGCCGCCGCCGCGACGACGCTCGGCACGGCCGCGGTGCTCGGCGTCGGCCTGACGCTGATGAAGCTCGGCCCGTATCACTACGAGAACGCCGAAAGCGCGTGGAATCTGCAGATCGACATGGCCGGGCTCGCGATCCTCACGTTCTTCGTGGCCGTCACCGTGCGCGAACGCAGGCAGCTTGCGCTTCGGCTGGAGCGCGGACGACGGATGGAATCGCTCGGGCTGCTCGCGGGCGGCGTCGCGCACGACTTCAAGAACATCCTCGCGGCCGTCGACGGATACGCGGAAATCGCCCGCGACCGTCTCGCGCACGACTCCGCTGCGCGCAAGCCGCTGCGCGAGGTGCAGGCCGCATCGGCACGCGGCTACGAACTCACCGAGGAAATCCTGCTGGCGGCGCGGCGCGGGGATCGCGTGCGCGAATCGCTCGATCTGATGACGATCGTGCGTGAAAGCGTCACGCTTGCGCGGCCGCTGTGCCGCAACGGTGTCGTCATCGAGTTCGAGGGCGCCGATTCGCGCCTGTTCGTCGCGGCGCACGGCGGCCAGCTCGTGCGCGCCGTGCTGAACCTCGCGAGCAACGCCAGCCTCGCGGCGCGCTCGCGCGTGGTGCTGCGCGTAGGCAGCGCGCTCGCGATGGACGAGCCGCTCGCCATCGGCGATGCGCCGCCGGGCGCGATCGCATGGGTGGACGTCGCAGACGACGGCCCCGGCATTCCCGCCGAACATCTCCAGCATCTCTTCGAACCGTTCTTTTCGGTGCGCGCGAAAGGCGGCGGCTCGGGCCTCGGCCTCGCGATCGTCGCGGGCGTCGCGTGCGAGCATCAGGGCGGCGTCGCCATCGCGACGGGACCGGACGGCACGCGCTTTCGGCTCGTGCTGCCGCTGTTGACGAAAGCGCCCGTGCCCTCGTCCCCGCACGAACGTCACGAAACCCCCGAACCGCTCGGCAATGGCGAACGCGTCATGCTGATCGACGCCGATCCCGGCTCGCGCGAACGCTGCGAGGACTGGCTCGCCGAAATGGGCTTCGAGCCGATCGGTTACGCCGACGCACAGGAAGCGTTCGACGCATCCGCCCACGCCGACGACGACCTCGCGCTCGTGATCGCCGCCGCCGACAGCCTGCCCGCGAACGACATAGCATTCGCCGCGCGTGTCGTCGTCCTGAGCCGGCCCATCGACCGCGACTCGCTCGCACGCGCCGCCGCATCAGCCCTGAAGGACTTCTCATGACTCTGCAGCCGCAACACAGCATCCTCGTCGTCGACGACGATCATTCGATGCGTATCCTGCTGATCGAATATCTCTCCGGACACGGCTACAAGGCCGACGGCGCCGCGAGCGCGCAGGAGGCGATCGGCATGTACGCCGCGAAGCGCTACGACCTCGTGCTGCTCGATCTCGGCCTGCCCGATGGCGACGGCACCGACCTCGCGCGCCGCTGGCGCGAGCAGATGCAAACGCAGGGGCAGGTGCCGATCATGTACATCACGGGCCGCAAGGACGAAGCCGATCTCGTGATGGGACTCGAACTCGGCGCGGACGACTACATCGTGAAGCCGTTTTCGCTGCGCGAAGTGCTCGCACGCATGCGCGCGGTGATGCGTCGCGCGGGCGCGACGACCGCCGCGCCGCTCACGCGCGGCAAGCTGCCGAACGCGTATCGCTTCGCGGGATGGACGCTGAATCTGAACACGCGCCGCCTGAGCGCCTCGGATCAATCGACGGTGCCGCTCACCAATTCCGAGTTCAATCTGCTGGTCACGTTTCTGAACGCGCCGGGCCGCATCATCACGCGCGAAAAGCTGCTCGAAAGCACGCGCGCCTTCGATGACATCTATGATCGCGCCATCGACGTGCAGATTCTGCGGCTGCGGCGCAAGATCGAGACCGATCCGAAGAAGCCGGCGCTGTTGCGCACCGAGCGCGGCGCGGGCTATATCTTCGATACCGATATCGAACATCTGTGGACCTGAGCGCGTCCCTTCAATCTCATCAGCCTGCAAAGAACGCCGTGACCGACTTCAAGAGCCTTGGCTTGCAACCCATCAGCGACGCGCAGCCCTGCGGCGTCGACGTGCGCGACGATCCCGACTTCGATCTGCTGCAAAACGAAATCGCGAAACTGACCAATCCGGCCGCGAGCGGCGCGCCGGACTGGGAACAGGTGGTGAAGTTGTCGTCGGCGCTGCTGGCGGGCAAGGGCAAGGACATTCTCGTCGCGAGCTATCTGACGGGCGCGCTCCTGATCACGCGCGGCTTGCCCGGACTGAACGACGGCGCGCAGATGCTCGAAGCACTGCTCGCCACGCATTGGGAGCAGCTCTATCCGCCGGTCGCGCGGCTGCGCGCGCGGCGCAACGCGATTCAATGGCTGATCGACCGCGTACGCGCGCATGGCGAGGAGCATGACTGGTCGACCTGGCCGCCGCAGGATGCCGCGCTCGTCGATGCTCTGCGCGCGGCGCTCGCGGGCATCGACAGCGTGCTCGCCGACAAGGACGCCGACGCGCCTTCGATGCAGCCGCTGCGGGCGCTGCTCGGCACCGTGCAGGTTGCTGAGCCGGAGCCTGTGGCTGTCGTCGAGCCTGTGGTCGAGCCGGAGCCTGTCGTTGCGGCTTCTGCTCCTGCTCCTGCGCCCCGGCCAGCGCCCGCCGCCGCGCCCGCGATCCAGGCCGATCCGCTCGCGCCGCTCGCCGTCGATTCATCCGACAGCGCCGTCCACGCCACCGACGAAACGCTCGAGCGGCTCGCGGCCATCGGCAACTGGTACGCGCAGAACGAGCCGTCGAGCGCGCTCGGCTTCAGGTTGCGGCGCGTGGGCGTGTGGGCCGGCGTCGAGCACGCGCCGAACGCCCAGGGCTCGGAGACGCGGCTTCCCGGCCCGATCGCACCGTTGCAGGATGCCTTGCGCAATTTGCAGTCGCGTGCGGCGCACATGGATATCGTCGGTTTTGCCGAAACGCAGGTGCTGACGTATCCGTTCTGGCTCGATCTGAACCATGCCGCCGCGATGGCCCTCGCCCAGCTCGGCGATGCGTGGAGTGCCGCGCGCCGCGAAGTCTGCAACGAGACTGCAAAATTCGTCTCGCGGATGGAAGGCATCGAGCGTCTGAAATTCGCCAACGGCGTGCCGTTCGCGAACGCCGACACGGTGCAATGGCTCGGCTCGCTGGCGTCGTCGGGTGGCGATGCGGGCGCGGCCGCCGCGCCGGATCCGCTCGTCGCGGTGCTCTCGCGTGCGCGTGCGCTCGCCGCGGACAATGATCTCGGCGCCGCCGCGCAATGTCTGCAGGACGCCATCGACAAAACCGCCGCGGTCGGCACGCGCCTGCGTCTGCGCACGGTCTTGTGCGATCTGCTGCTGGAGCATCGCCCGGGCGCGCGCCTCGATGCATTCGCGCGCGCGCTCGTGGCGGAAGTGGATCGATACGGCGTCGCGTCGTGGGATCCGGAACTCACCGCCGACGCATTGCGCGCCGCCTTCGCGATCCTGAGCCGCAACGATCAGAACGAAGCGGAGACGGCGGCGCTGCTCGCGCGTATCGCACCGCTGGATGTGGCTATCGCGGTGCGGTTGATTACGTGATCCGCCCCGCGCGCCGCCCTCAAAGCCCCGTCATCATCATCGACGGCGTCTGACCGCGCCAGCACGCGCCGATCGTCGCCGGCAAGCCCAGTTCGGCCAGCGTCACCGGCGTGCTCGCCACCGTCGGCACGATGGCCGGCAGCGGCGGCATGCCGGGACTCATCACCGCGAGCTGATCGACGATGTTCATCTGCTGGCGCTGCGTCTGCGCGTCCTGGATCTGCTGCTTCTGTTGCGCCGTGGTCTTCTGCAAGGTCTCGTAGAGCTCGATCCTGTGCGCGGCATCGGTCACCTGATCGCCGCCCGTCACCGAGAAGCTCACCGTCAACGACTGCACGTTGAGCGCTTTGAGCGCCGACTCGCTCGCCGGAAAATCGGCGGGCGTGAACTGACGCTGGCCATCCGCGAAATCCTTCAGGAACGCCGCGACGCCCAGCGGCCCCGCATAGTTGCGATTCAAGGTCAGATTGCCGATCTTGATCTGCAGACGCGCATCGCCGCATTGTCCCGCCGTCCACGCAAAGCTCGTGCTGACCGGAAAGTTGTAGTTGTTCAGCGTCTGCACGCCCGCCGCGCATTGCACGGTGAGAATCGTCGCGTAGGGCTTCGCCTGCGCATCGGCGTTGACGTTGGTCGGCTGCGCCGTGAGCGTGAGCGGCACCGACAGCGCGCGGGCCGCATCGGCCTGCTGCTTCGCCGTCGCGAGCGTGCGGTCGAGCTGATCGAGCGCCTGTTGCGCGTCCAGTTGCGCCTTCTGCGCCTGAAGCTGCTGCGCCTGCTTGTCGGCAGCGCTGCGCGCGGCGGATTGCTGTTGCGCGAGCTGACGTCCGAACGCGCCATTGAGCATCGGCACGAAGCCCGACGTGAACGGCACGCTGAAACCCTGCGTCTCGACGATGCCGTAGCGGCTCGCATTGCGCGTCAGAAACGGCTTGGCCGCGCCGTCCGCGAACGCCCAGACCGCGCCCTTCGCGCCGAAGAGCTGATCGATCGCGGCGCTCTTGTCGGTCGCGCCCTGCAACGGAAACACCACGCCCGATTCCCAGCCGCGCTGCAATTCGCACGACGCCTGCTGCTCGATATACGCCGCGAGAAAATCGAACGGACCGCGGATCAGACGCCACGTCAGCATGTCTGAGCCATCGCCGGTGCCGATGAGCGTGCGCAACTGCGTGAGCGGCTGCAGCGCGTTCATCATCTCGGACGGCTGCGGCTGTGCGCTCGTCGCCAGTTGAGCGAAGTCCGCCGCGAGCTGATAGCTCTTGCCGCTGCCCGCGCTGCTGTCGATCGCGAGCTTGTTCAGTCCCGACAGATACTGCGTCAGCGCATCGACCGCGCCGAGGTTGTTGGCAACCGCCTGGCTGCCGCGTTGCGGCGCGCCCGCGAGCACGTCATTGATCGCCGATGCCCCGACCGCGTTGATCGCGCCCGCCATCCTGACCGCCTGATTCGCCGCGCCCGTGCGGGTCGCCTGTTCGCGCAACTGCTGGAATTGCCGCGCGAGGACGATCCAGCCGGGCAGCGGCGCATCGGCGCGCTCGCCGTCGAATTCCTCGTTGAGACGCGCGACGAGGCGGAAGTACGGACTCGCCGGACCGCTCACGATGCCGAGCGCGGAGCGCCAGCCCGCTTCGCCGGAATACGGCGTCGCGTTGCTCGTGAATGCCTCGACGAAGTTCTGCCATGCCATCACGCGCTGGGTGCGATACCAGTCGTCGAACGCCGCGCGCTGCCGGTCGAATTGCGCGGGATCGACGAGCGCCGCGCGAATCTGCTTCGCGAGATCGTCGAGCGATTTGCGGCCCGCGACGGTGTACACGGCGGGCACGGTCGCGCCGGTCATGTTCGTGGCGCTCGCACCCGCGCTGGCACCCATCACGCTGCCGTTCGCCGTTTGCATGCTCGTGGTCGCGGATTGCGCGCTGCCGCCCCAGAAATCGGCGGCACGCACGGACGCGACATCGCCGCCGTCCGGCACGAGACCGACGAGCCAGGACATCTGCGGATCGGCGGCGATGGCCTGATCGAGCAGCGCGCGTTGGTCCTTCAGCCGATCGCGCAGATAGCCCGCATCCTTCGGCGACCAGACGAGATACGAGATCGTGAGCGGATTGAGCTGCGCCTTCAGTTGCGCCGGATAGAGCGGCGAGGCGACCGGCTGCGGCATCGCTTCGAGCGTCGCGCGATCCGCGCCGTCGAGCCGCGCGCGCAACAGCGCGATCGAGCGCGCCAGATTCAGCACCTGCCGCGCCGCTTCGACCGGCTGCCCCGCCTGGCCTCCCGATGACGCAAGCGAGGTCTGCTGGCTCTGGTCGGCCGCGGGCTGGATCGCCTGCCGATATTGCTGCACGAACACGTCGTGCAGACGCGCTTCGAGCGCGGCGAGCCCCGCGCCGTTGCCGAGCAGGCCCGACATCCAGCGCCGGTCGTTCTGCGCAACTTGCGTCAGCACGTCGTTGGAATAGGTGAGCGCGGCGGCGTCGTGGAACAGGTTGCCATTGAGCGAAACCTTGTCGGGCCGCGCGCTCTGCACGAGTGAAAGCGTCTGCCTGTTGCCGGCGAAGGACACCGACAGCAGAATGCCGAACATCGCGAGCAAGAGCACCCACGCGACGACGCCCACGCTCTGCGTGACGCGCCGCCAGTGATGCACGAGCAAGGTCGGCTTCGCGGCGTTGCGATCCTGCGGCAGGATGCGGCCGAAGAAGTCGTGCAGGAACACGCCCGCCGTGTCGCCCGCATGCGACGGCGACGCCGGCAACAGCGAGCCCATCAGCGCCGACATCGCGCCGCCTTCCTGCTGGCCGCTGCTGAAGAAGATGCCGCGCAACAGCGGCCGTTCGAGATACGGGCTATCGGCGAGGCAGGTGCCGAGGAACATCGTGAGGCCGTTTCGCAACTGCGCGAGTTCGTTCGGGAACATCAGCAGTTCGGGCGACGCCTGCGCTTCGCGCGATACCAGCGCGAGACGCAGCGCCTGCAGCCGCGCGCCGATCGAATCGAACGCCCGCGCGACGAACGCGCTTTCACCCGATGCGCCCGCCACGCCCGCCTCGCTCTCTTCCGCGAGATAGCCCATCGCCTGATCGAGGGCATCGGCGGGCAGCGTCTTCGCCCATTCCTCGAAGCCGTAGAGACGGTCGCACTTGGTGACCAGCACATACACCGGAAAGCGCTTGCCGAACATGCGTATCAACTGCTCGATGCGCGCCCGCACGATGCGTCCTTCATCGGCGAAGGTATCGGCGTCGGGCGCCATCAGCCGGTCCGCGCTGACCGCGAGCACGAGCCCGTCGAGGCCTTCGCGCGGCCGGTAGCGTCCGAGCAGATCGAGACCGACTTCCCATTCGCGCCGATCCTGCTCGACGTCCTCCGCCTGCACATAACGGCCCGCGCAATCGATCACGACAGCGCGATCGAAATACCACCAGTCGCAATTGGCCGTCTGGCCGATGTTCGCCTGCTGGCTGATCTTCTGGATCGGCGACGAAAGCCGCGCGCGCGTGAGCGCGGTGGTCTTGCCGGTGCCCGATTGCCCCACGACCATGAACCACGGCAGCGCATAGAGCGGATCGCCCTTGCTGCGCAAATTCGACTGACGCAGCGTGGCGACGGCCGTCTTCCACTTGCGCCGCAAGAGCGTTTCCGGCGACGCGGCCGGCGCTTCGACATGGATGGCGGCGCTCTGAGCCGCGAGCCGGCTGCGCGAACGCATCATCACGATCATGCGGCGCGCGAACGCGATGAAGAAGTACAGCGCGAACACGCCGACGAAGATGGCGAGCGCGACCCACAGCGGCCAGCCGAAATAGAGGACGACGCCCCAGCCGACCAGCGCCACGACGATCAGCGTCAACAGCCACAGCAATGCGATGCCCAGCGTTTTCATAGATGGATCTGCGCGAGAAGCGTATCGACGGACTGCGCGACGACGGTGTGATACACGCCATACAGCAGCGCCAGCAGGAAGAGCGGTAACAGGACGGCGGTCACCTTGCCGCGCGTGAGGCGCGTGGCGAAACGCGCGCGCGCGGGCAGCTTGCGCGCCGCGGCGTCATCGCCCGCGACGTGATAGCCGTCCGGAAACAGGAACGCGCGCGCCGATGCGCCGAGCTGTTCGGCGTCGGGCAGCAGCATCGCGAGATTGGTGCGGCGGATATCGGTGAGCGTCTTCTGGTTGCGGTCGTACGCATAGCGCCCGCCGAAGCCGAGCGCGAGACACAGATAGAACACTTCGCGCACCGCCAACTGCGAAGGCGTGAGTTGCGCGAGGCGCTCGTAGAACACCACGCCTGCGTTGCTCACATTCGAGTAACGGCGTTGCAGCAGATGACGCTGCCACTGCGCCGCGCCGTCCCAGCGCGTGGTGAGCAGCAGTTCGTCGGCCCACGCATTGAAGGCGAACAGCGCCTCGTCGATGTCGGCCTGCGGGAAGCCCGCGTCATGCGCGCGCAATCGCGCGGCCGCGATCGCGCCGTCGAGTTGCGCGGTCAGGCTCGCGGCATCGCCGATCGGCGAGCGCGAGAACGCGCGGACCTGCGCGAAAAGGGGAATGAGGGTATCGGCGAGCGTCATGCTATCTCCGCAGCACGACGATTTCGGCGCGCAGATCCTGCGGCGCGTCCGGCCATTGCAGCGCGATGTTCTCGTCGCGCTCGACGGCGTCCCAAAGTTCGCTCACCTGCTCGATCCGGAAGTAGTTCGACGACGCGCGCCGCGGCATGCCCTGCGGCGCGTTCGGCAGATGGATCAGCTCCAGCCCCGGCAGCGCGTGCGCGACGAGCCGCGTGACATCGGCGGCATTGGCGAGACGCGCATCGTAGAGCGCGCCATCGACGACCTGCGCCGCCGCCTGCTCCGTGCGCAGCACGAGATAGAAGCGGTTGCGCCGATCGAAGAACGCGCGCGGCAAATCGCCCGCGAACATGCCGTCGCGATAGTCGAGCACCGCGAGATGCTCCGGTCCGATCGCGATCTCGCCGAGCAGAAAGCCGATCAGCGCCTGCGCGCGCGAGAAGCAGTTGTAGAGATCGGCGTGATCGTAGGCGGGCAGGCCCGGCGTGCCGTCCTGCGCCTCGCCGAGCATGTCGAAGCGCTCGGAAAACGCGCTCAACTCGCCGACGAGATTGCGCAGCTCGCCGTACAGATGCCACGGATGCAGCGTCGGCGTCTGCGTCAGATGCACGAGGTTCGGCGCGGCGCGCGACAGCGTGCGCATCGCGAGCAGCAGCATCATGTAGCCGGGATCGAACTCGGCTTTCTGCAACTCGCGCGGATTCTTGAATTCCTGAAGATGATGCGCGCGGCCGACGACATCGTCGCGAATCTCGCGCACGATGCGCAGCAGCGCGTCGGAGCCGGCAAGCGCGTAGGCGGGCGGGATGAAGCGCTCCGACAGCGTCACCGTATCGCCGATGCGTGCGAGCTGCGCGATCGGAATCAGGTCGTACTGGCCGAGATTGGCGGTCTCGCCCTCGAAGAACACCTTCAGCACGTGCAGCAGCGTATGCACCGGCGCGGCCGGTCCGTTCGAATGCAGGTCGGGCACGTCGGCGGGGCGTTCGAGGCTCGCATAGCGGGTCGGCGCGGCGGCGGCGTCATCGGGCGATGCGCACATCGTCACGTTGTTGCCTTCGGCGGCGAACTTGCGCACGCCGAGATAGACCGTCAGCGCGCGTCCCTCGCCGATCGTGCTCGCGTCGAACGAACGCGGCGCGAGCACCGCGTTGCCGGGAAACTCGACATACGTGCGATCCGGAAAGATCAGCCTGGCCGCCCGCACTTCGATGGTCTGGCTCGCGATAGCGCCCGTCGCGATATCGAGCGCGCCCGCGCCCCAGAAATGCGGCAGACCCGTCTCGACGACCGGCTTGTTGCGGAACTGCTCGTGCAGCGACGCCAGCTGAAAGTGCTGGGGCTGCATGAACATGCCCTGATGCCAGTAGATGCCCTTGTTATGGTCCATGCGATGGGTTCGATGTCTAGTTGCTGAGCTTGCGCAAGGGCGTGTCCTGCGAACTCGCCGCGCCCACGACGCCGGTCGTGGCGCCGGAGCCGTCCTGGCCCGCCGGTTTGTCGCTCAAACGGATTTCCTTGCCGCCGCCTTCGAGCTGCTGCGCGCGCTGAAGCGTCGCGGCATCCGGGCCGCCGGGCTGCACTTCGGCGTTGAGAATGCCTTGCGCGCCGAGATTGAGGCGCACGACGAGCGGCCCCGGCAGCTTGGTATGCGTGCGGAAGATGAAGCCCGAGGTCTTCGTGACAACGGGAACGTCGAACTGGCGCGCCGCGTTGGTCACGCCGAACTGCGCGTAGCCCGCAACGAGGCCGATCGAGCGCGTGCTCTGCGCGCGGTCGAGAATCAGATACGAATGCTGGCCCGGCGCGACCACATAGCGCGAGAACTGCGAGAAGGTCTGCGGCACCTTGCCCGTCGCCATGGTTTCGGCGAGCGCGTTCGGGTCGGCGGAGAGATTGCGGAACGCCTGCGCATCGCCGGTCTCGTAGACGCCCAGCAAGAGCGTGTGCGACTGGCCGTCGTACTGGTTGAGGCCCGGATCGGCGGTGATCTCGAACATCACCGCGTCGGTCGCGTAACTCCAGGTGACGTCGGCGAGCGGGTCTTTCGGCGGCGCGCTGCCGCATCCCGTCAGCGCGAGCACGGCCGCCGCGCATGCCAGCGACGCCATCCGCCGCATTGCGCGCCCGCGATTCCTGCCGCGCGTCGCGGCATCGTTTGTCATTACAGCCACAGCCATTGCCGGTGCCTCTTTCATGTGCCGTCGAGCATTACCCACTGCCACCCATTCTCCGGATATTGCGTCGCGCTCATGCGGCGAAAAAAGGCGGTTTTCCGGCCTTATTCGAAGGCTGCCGGGAAAACGGCGTCAGACGAGCGGCAGGATCGTCGCGCTGACTTCGCTGTCTTCGGTGTACGGCATGAAGAGGATCGATTCGGGCGTGCCCTTCACGCGGGCGTAATAGACATCGTCTGCGCCGAGGCGGTTGCGCACCGCCCACGCCGTGAATTCGCGCTCGCCGACCTGCAGCGTCAGCCCTTCCTGCGCGAACTCCAGCACGGTTTTCTCCGGCAGCTTGCCGCGCGGGCCGACCGCCTGAAAATCGATCGTCGCGCCGCCGCCATGAACGCCGAACACGACGCCCTGCCATTCGCCCTCGCGCGGCCCGATGGCGAACCATTGCCCGAGTTGCTCCTCGCCGACCACCTCGAAGCGGTGATCCTGCGGCTCGCCCGCCTTCGCGAGGTTCGCGCGCGCGACGATCTTCGCCGGCCATGACGGATGGTTCTCGACCAGCACGGTCGCGCCGCCGAGCAGCGCCGGCATGCTCTCGATGCCCGCCGCGCCCGACAGCACCATCGGAAAGCCAGGCCCGCGCGCTTCGCGCAGACTCGCGGCGAACACCGACAGGCCGTAGCGGATCGACGGCTTCGCGAGCACGGCATCGTCGGCGAGGATCAGCCAGAGATCGGCGCGTGCGGCGTTCAGCGCGTCGAGGCCGGCGCGCCATGCGAGCTTCGCGGGTTCATCGACCCAGAAGTGGCCTTGCGTCGCGAGGCCGTAACGTTTGAGCAACTGCGACACGGCAGCGACGCGCGCGGCGTCCTTTTCCTTGTCGAACGCGGTGATCCAGACGGTTTTCATGATGGTTTTTTTCCTCTCGTTCAACTCATGACCATCACGACGGACTGGCTCGGCGCGAGCACCGCGCCGACCATGTTGCCTTCGTTGTGCTGGGTCGGATCGCTGAGCCGCACGGCGGGCGAGCCTTCGAATTTCACCGTGACACTGCCCATCATGAACTGGACCTTGCCCATCATCTTGCCCGACACGACGCCGCCCGCGACGCCCGCCTCGTCGCCCGAGCTCAGCGGAATCTCCGACGACTTGGTGAGCGCCGGCATGCCGCCGACGAGCACCTTGACGGTCGCCGGATTGCCCATCGGCGGCATGCCGATGTTCGGATACGGAATCGGGATCGGCGGCGCGGGAGGCGCGGGCGTCTTGCATACATCGGGCATCGCCATGCACTGGCCGCCCGCTTTGGTGACTGCGAACATGTCGGCTCCTATCCGAGATCGATCTTGTCGGCGTCGATCTTCACCTGGCCTTCGGCCAGAATCGTCGCGTGGCGGGCGGAAACGTGCATGCGCTCCTCGACGTGCATGCGCACGCGGCCGGCGTGCGTCTCGTCGGCGTTGTCGATCCGGCGAACGCTGTCGCGCGCGCGCTGGATCAGGCGTCCGACCGTGCTCGTGATCTGCTGCGCGACCGTGCTTACCGCGCCGAAGCGGCCCTGCAACTGCTGGATCGCCGCCTCCATGCGATGGAACGTGATCTCGCCGCGCACGCCCGTCATCGCGATCTCGGGCGCCTGCATCGTCAGGCTGCGCGCGGCTTTCATGTCGACGCTGTCGGCTTCCACGCGCAGCGCGCCGCGATCCGTGTGCAGCGCGACATCGCCGGGCAGCACGAGCGCCGCGCACGATGGCTGCGCCCGCGCGAGCACCGCGAGCACGTACGAAATCGCGTTCGCGCCGCTCGCGGCGACGAGCACGGTGTCGCCGCACTCCGGTTCGACGAGACAGCTTTCCGCGCGCAACGCGCGCAGCGGCGCGCGCCCGGCGGCGTCGAACAGAAACCAGCGGTCGGCGCGGCCGGTCACGGTCGCGTAGGTGAGCTGGACGGCGGGATCGTCGCCGGGCCGGGCGATCGTGACGAGCGTACGGTTCATGGCCGTGTTTCCTTGAATGAGGTTCATGTCAGACGCGCGGCTGCCATTGCTCGGCGCGCGCGAGCGCGGGATCGGTGCGGCGCGCGCCGTCGAACGACGCGCCGCTCAGTTGCGCGCCCTGATCGACGAGCGCATGCAGATTGGCGCCGCCGAAGTCCGCGCGCGTGCAATCCGCGCCGGACAGGTCCGCGTGCGAGAGATCGCAGTACGCAAAGCGCGCGGCTTTCAGCGATGCCCGCTGCCACACGCTCGCGCTCAGCACCGACTGATTCCAGCGCGAGGCATCGGCGCGCGCGGCGGCGAAGTTCGCCTCGCTCGCGTTGACCATCTCGCAGACCGCGTCGGTGAGATCGGCGCGTTCGAAAACGGCGTTCAGCAGCGCCGCGAAGCTCGCGCGCACGCCGCGTAGCGTCGCGTCCTGCAACTGCGCGCCGACGAAGCTCGTGCGATCGAGCGCGATGCCGGACAGGTCGGCTTTTCGCAGCGACGCGCCGTCGAGGATCGTCATCGTCAGATCGCAGTTGCGCAAATCCTGGCCGCTCAGGTCGGCACCGCGCAGATACGCTTGCGCAAGCGATGCGCCGGTCAGACGCGCGCTCGTGAGGTCCGCGTCCATCGCGGTGAAGCGATGCAGGTTCGCGCCGGTGAAGTCGGTTTGGGCGTAGCGGCAGCCGTGCGCATCGGCGCGCACGAAGCTCGCGCCCGCGAACGATGCGCCGCCGAAGTCGCAGCGGTCGAACGCGGCGAACGCGCAATCCGCGTCGCGCACGCTCGCGCCGCTGAAGTCGGCGTTCTCGAAGCGCGTCTGCTGCGCGCGCAGGCCGTCGAGCCTTGCGCGCGCGAACGACACGTCCTGGAAATCGGCATCGGCGAACACGGCGTTCGTCAGATTGGCTTCCGCGAACGCGACGTTTTGCAGCCTGCATCCGGACAGATCGATGCCCGAAAGATCGGCGCCGGACAGATCGGCGTCGGCGAGCAGACGCTGCGCGGCGAGCGTCGCGCGGGCTTCGTCGGCGCTCATGCGCGCGCGGGTGGCGGGAGTCGTCGTGCTCATATGACAGGCGGCCTGAATTGAAGAATGGTGCGATCGATGTTCGAGCCTTCGAGGCTCGCGAGAGTCGGCTGCGCGCCGTCGAAGTCCACGCCGTACAAATTCGCGTGGCGCAGCAGCGTGCCCTTGAGGTTCGATTTGCGCAGCGAGCCGCCGAACAGGTTGACGGCATCGAGATCGGCACCGCTCAGGTCGGCCTTGTCGAAGCGCGCGCCCTTCGCCGACGACGCGCCGAAGCGTGCCGCCTGCGCCTGCGCACTGCCGAGATCGGCGTGATCGATGACGGCGCGCTCGAAGCTCGCGCGGCGAAGCTGCACGCCGTCCCATGCGGCGCGGATAAGGCGCGTGCGCGTGAAGCGTGCGTCGTCGAAACAGGTCTTCGCGTCGGCGCGCGACTGGCTCAGGTCGGCATCGGTGAAGACGGCTTGCTGCGCCTGCGCGCCGTAGAACTCCGCCTGACGGCACGCCGATGCCGAGAAATCGCAGCCCGCAAGACGGCTGCCGCTGAAGCTTGCCGCGACGAGATCGGCGCCGATGAACTTCGCGCCGCTCAGGTCGGCATCGGTGAAGCTCGCGTGCTGCGCGCGGCACGCCGACAGATCGGTCCCGGCAAGCTTCGATAGATCGAAGATCGCGCCGCGCAGATCGGCTTGGTTCAACTTCGACGCGGAGCAATCCGCGCCCGTGAAATCGGCGTCGGCGAGTTGCGCGCCGCGCAGGTCCGCTTTGGCGAACGTGCTCGCCGCCGCGCTCGATTGCGTGAATCGCGCGCGTTGCAGATCGGTTTCGCTCAGGTCGGCGCCGTGCAGCAGCGCCTGCGTGAAATCGGCGTCGGCGAGACGGCTGCCCGCGAACGAGGTCTTGTCGAGCACCGCGCCGGAGAAATCCGCGCCGGACAGATCGAGCTTCGAGAGATCGACGCCGCTCAGGTCGTAATTCGCGAGGCTCGCGCGCGCAGCGTGCCGCGCGATCACGTCTTCGCGCGTCAATCGGACGACGGCGGGCGCTTCGGCCTCGGGCATGTCGATGGCGGGCATGTCGATGGCGGGCGCGGGCGGCTTCGCGGCCAGCGCGGCGAGCGCGGCGAAATCGGCTGCCGACACGACGCCCGGCGGCGCGAGATGCGGCAGCGTTTCGGCCAGTTCGGGACGGCTCGCCAGTTGACGACGCACATCCGCCTCCGACAACCCGGCGTCGCGCAGGCGCTGCTGCGTTTCAGCCTGAAGCCGCGCGAGCAGGCCGGGCAGATCGGCAGCGCTGGCGTTGGCTTCCGGCTGGTTCAGATAGCGCGCCGCGTCGGTATCTTTCACGCCGTACTTCTGCATCAGCGCGCGGGTTTCCGCGTTCAGTTCGGCGACGCTCGCCTTGACTTCGGCCAGCGTCGGCACGCGTTCCGGCGCGGCGTCCTTCAGATACGGCGCGATATCGGCGTCGGTCTTGCCGAACTTCGCCATCAGCGCGCGGCTCTCGTTGTTCAATGCCGCGGTCTGCGTCTGTACGGCCGACAGCCCGGAGGTGTCGAACGAAATCGCCGCCGCCTGCGGTGCGGCCGCGACGGGCATCGCGACGGGCGCGGCAGCCTCGGCCGGTTCGACGGCAGCCGCCGCGCGCGCGGGAACCGCCACGGCGATCCGCTCGCGGAACACATCGCGGTAATGCTCGAACGGCAGCGGCGCATCGCCCTGACGCTCCCATTCGGCCATCACGTGCGTCACCTGGCTCGCGTCGGTATCGGCGATATTGGCGAGCGCGCGATACAGCACCACGCCGCATTCCAGCTCGGGAAAGAGCCAGAGCGTCTCCGCATGGGCGGCCACTTCGGTCAGCGTATCGTTCGCGTTGACGAAGCAGCGCGCCCGCAAGCGCGGCAGCACGCCCTGAAGCACGCTCGCACGCGGATGCATGTTGACGATCTCGAAACGCTCGTCGCCGGTGAAATAGCCGGGCCGACGCTGATCGGACGGCGCGCTCAGAAAGAACTCGGGCCGTGTGTCCGACGGCAGATGCGGCCACTCACTCTTGAGCCAGCGCTCGTCGCACGCGCCCAGATGCTGCCGGCGCAACGGCGCGTCGCTGCCGAATCCCCAGAAGCCCGCCGGCGCCGCGCGATCGCCACGGCTCGCGATGCGCCGCGTTTCGCTCTCGACGTTCGGCAGCGGCCAGACGCGCGTGCCGTCTGCGTTGTCGATTTCCGCGTAACCCTTGCCGGCCGGATTGTCGGCGCAGCCCGTGCCGCCGAATGCGGTCGCGGGTTCGATCGGCATGCGCGCGTAAGGCGTGGTCGCCGAGATCAGGCCGAGCGCGTTGAACCGGCGCTCGCCGCTGACCACGAGCGACTTGCCGAGCGCGCCGATCCGCGCGCTGACCCGCTGCTGCACGACCTGCGTGCCCGCCGGCGCATGCGCCGCGCCGTGGATGAGATATTCGCCAACGGGCTTCGGATAGCCTTCGTCGAGGATCGCGTTCTTGCCGAGCGCGCCGGCGACAGCGGCCCACATGTCGGGTTCGGGCATCAGTCCATCGAGACCGGCGTCGTCGAAGCGAAAGCCGGCAATCATGCCGATGGAGAGCACGTCGCGCCGCGCGAGCCGCAGGCCGCGATAGACGAGCGCGAGATTGTCGGGCTTGAGGATCTTCATGCCGTCATCCCAACTGGATCAGCGCGCTGTTGAACTTCACCGTCGAGCCGTTGAACTTCACCTGCGAGGCCGTCACGCTGAATGCGTTGGCGGCTTCCACGTTCACGTTCGTGGAGATGGCCGCGACCTTGTCCAGTCCGTCGATGGTCACCTGCGCGCCCTTGATCGATACGTTGCCGGCCGCCTGCGCCGAGAGCGCGCCGGTCGCCTTCAGGCCGAGGTCCGCGCCGGCAGTGGCCGTCAGGTTCGACACCGCCGTCATCTTGATGGTCGCGGCGCGCGTGCCGGCGCCGTCGCCATCGACCCAAGTCGTATTGGCGCCGCCGGCCTTGAGCACCACTTGCAGGCTGTCGACCTCTACGCTCGACGACACGCCCGGCCCGCTCGCCACGGACAGCTCGCTGCCGAACTGCGACATGTTCAGCGTCGAGCCGATGCCGGGCAACGGCAATACAGTCGCCTTGATGCCCGAAATGCCGAGCTCGATGTTGCTGGCGTAGAGCGGCTTGGCCTCGCTCGCGGCGGCGATCGCCTTCGCGCCGTCGAACAGCACCTTGTGCGCGAGGATCGACGTGAGCGCGCCGCCCAATGCGGTCTGCGCCGCCGTGACGCCGTAGCTGCCCGGCGTCCACGGCGCGACCTTGCCCGAGCCGCCGCCGGCGTCGTCGGCCGCGCTGATCGCGAGGCCCGCTTCCGCCGCGATCACCGCGTTCACCGCGAGACTCAGCGCGACGGCTCCCTTGATCGAATCCTTCACGCCATCGACCGTCGTCTTGATGATCGGGTCCTGGCCGCCCGAGATCAGCACCGTTTCCGCGCCCTGCAGCTTGCCGGAGGTCTTGAGCGAAACCGTGTCGGAATCGTCCACGGTGATGCTCTTGCCCTTGTTCCAGCTCACGTTGGTGCTGAGACCGAACGACACGTTCGCGCCGAACGACGCCTTCGTGGTCATCGACGCCGACAGCGAGCCTTCGTAGGACAACGTGAGCGAATTCTTCGTCCCCGCGAACAGCGAGTTGCTGACGCCGACCGTCACGCTTTCCGAGCTGCCCGCCGTGCTGGTCCACAGGCTGCCGCCGCCGTTCACGTCGGTCGAGCCGATGCCGATCGTGCTGTTGTGAAACGGCGAATGCAGCCACACGGCTTCCTTGCCCTTGCTGTCGGTCATGTGCAACTGATTGCCGCCCGCCGTCGCGATGCGGTTCGCCTGCGCGTTCTGCTGCGTGACGACGTTGCTGTTCTCCGAATTCGCCAGGCTACCGACGATCACCGGCTGATCCGGATCGCCGTCGATGAAGGACAGCAGCACTTCCGCATCCTTGTGCAGCGGGAAATGCATGCCGTGGTCCGTGCCCGCGTACGGCGACGCCATGCGCAGCCGCGCGGAACTCTTGTTGGCGTTCTTGTCGGTCTTGTCGAACGGCAGTTGCACCTTGTACTGGCCGTACTCGTCGAGCTCGGCGTACTCGCCGCTGCCTTCGCTGTCGATGGTCGCGTTCATCGTGCCGGCCACGCGCGGCTTGGCCGTCGTGCGCTCGGGGCGGAACTGCGTCGCGGCCGGGATCGCACGGAAGCTGTTGCGGTAGACGATCTCGCCGCCGCGCGCGCCCTCGCTGTACGGGCTCGTCACGCCGTTGAGCAGCGCGCCCGCCTGCGAGCCCTGATGATGCACTTCGGTGACGAGATAGCGGCCGTTGAAGTCGTCGCGATAGTGAAACCCGAGCGTGAAGAAGAAGCCGCTGCGCAAGCCGAGCGCGGTGCCTTCGCCCGAATACACCTTGCCGCCGCAGACGAGCTCCTGCGCGCGCAGCTTCGCGTAGCGGTCGCCTTCCTGCTGGTCGCGGAAGTTCTCGCCGTACAGCATGACTTCGCCGATACCCGCATCCGACACGGTCGCGCGAGCCTTCAACTGCACCGTGGCCTTGCGATAGTTGTAGTCCTGCAAAACCACTTCATGCGGCAGCGGTTTTTGCCGGCACACGAAGTCGCGCACCGAATCGGCGGCGAGGCCGGTGTCGAGCGAATCATCCGGACGATACGCAACGGCGAGCGTGTCCGCCGCGTGCATGATCTTGTCGTCGATCACGACGAGCTTGTCCGCGCCGCCTGCATGGTCGAAGTAGTAGTACACGCCCTCCTTCTCCAGCCAGCGCGACACGAAGTCGAGATACGTCTCCTGATACTGGCAGACGAAGGTGCGCGGCCGGTAGTCGCCGGTGAGCCGGAATTCATAATCGGCGGAATTCAGGCGGCCGGTTTCGAGCACGCCGCGCACGGTATCGGTGATCGGGCGTTCGTCGAGATACACCTCGGAGATGCGAAAGAGCGACAGCCGCCACAGGCGCGGCACCAGCACGGCGCGATAGAACACATAACCGTCCGCGCGATGCAGTTGCTCGAACTCGGCGAGGATGCCGTGATACGGCGCGCGGATGCCGCCTTCCGGGCCGTAGATCACGAACGACGCGCGATGGCTCAGCATCGTGTCGAAATCGATCGATGCATCGTCCGATACCAGCGTGAGGACAAAGCGGAAAGGCTGCGAGATCGCCTCGAAGCCTTCCATTTCGACGACCGCGAACTTGTCCGCGCCGAACGCTTCGGACGTGAAATCGAAGCGCTTGTTGGCGAGAATCCGGTCGGACAGTGCGTTCATGTTTGAATCTCCGTACAGGTGATGCTCGTTATTCTTGCGGCGCTCGGTCACCGCATGATTTCAGCCGCGTTACGTTTGAAACTTCAGGCCGGCGCGCCGGGAAACGTCACGGCGAAATCGCCGCTCTCGTTCACGTCGAGCGCCACTTCCGGCAGCGCGACGCCCTCGCCCATGCGCGTGAGAATTTCCTGCGACATCAGCGGCAGCACCGTGCCGCGCAGAATGAAATCGATGTTGCGCGCGCCCGTTTCGACTTCCGTGCAGCGCGCCGCGATCTGCGCGACCACCGCATCGGTATAGGTGAAACGCATCTTGTTGTTATGCGCGACGCGACGCACGATCTTGCCGAGCTTCAGGCGCACGATGCCCGCGAGTGCGTCGGTGGCGAGCGCGAAGTACGGAATCACGGTCATGCGCGCGAGCAGCGCGGGCTTGAAGTGATTCGACAGGATCGGCCGCACCGCGGAAAGCAGCGTCGCCGCGTCGGGCTTGTCATCGCCCGCGGTCATTTCGGTGATGACATCGGTCGCGAGATTCGACGTGAGGAAGATCACCGTGTTCGAAAAGTCGATCTCCTTGCCCTCGCCGTCCGACAGCATGCCCTTGTCGAACACCTGATAGAACAGGTTCATCACGTCGAGATGCGCCTTTTCCACTTCGTCGAGCAGCACGACCGAATACGGGCGCTGGCGCACCGCTTCGGTCAGCACGCCGCCCTCGCCGTAACCGACATATCCCGGCGGCGAGCCGATCAGCCGGCTCACGTTGTGCTTCTCCTGGAACTCGCTCATGTTGATGACGGTGGTCGATTTTTCGTCGCCGAACATGATGTCCGCCACCGACAGCGCCGTCTCCGTCTTGCCGACTCCCGACGGACCCGCGAGCAGGAACACGCCCATCGGCTGATCCGGGTCCTTCAGGCCCGACTTGGCGGTCTTCAGCACTTCGGCGATCTGCTCCATCGCGTGATCCTGGCCGCGGATGCGCGCCTTCAGCGTGTCGGCCATGCGCATCACGCTCTGCGCCTGATCGCGCAGCATCTTGCCCGCCGGAATGCCGGTCCAGTCCGAGATCACGCGCGCGACCACGTCCGGATCGACGTCGATATGAACCAGCGGCTGATCGCCCTGCGCCGCCTTGAACGCGTCGGCGGCCGAAGCGATGTCGCGCGACAGCGCCTCCAGCGTGTCGGCGGGCGCGCCGGCAGCCTTCGCGTCGTGACGCGCCGCGCGCGCATCGAGCAGCGCGCGGGCGGCGTCGCGTTGGCGTTGCCAGAAGGCGCGGAGTTCTTCGGCTTGCGCGCCGAGCTTCGGCAATTCCTCGTCGATCTCGCGAAGACGCGCGAGGTCGACGGGCTGCTGGTTGTCCGCATCGCGCTCGAGTCCGTTCTTCTCGCGCTGCAATGCCTGGATGCGGCGCTCCATGTTCTCCAGCACGTCGGGCTTCGCGCTTTGCAGCACCTTCACGCGCGCGCAGGCGGTGTCGAGCAGATCGACGGCCTTGTCCGGCAACTGGCGGCCCATGATGTAGCGGCTCGACAACTCGGCCGCCGCGACGATCGCATCGTCGCGCAGCACGACCTTGTGCACGTCCTCGTACTTCTCCTTCAGGCCGCGCAGGATCAGCACGGCGGTATCGAGATCGGGTTCGTCGAGCTTGACGAGCTGGAAGCGCCGCGCGAGCGCCGCGTCCTTTTCGAAGTACTTCTTGTATTCGGCCCACGTCGTCGCGGCGATCGTGCGCAGCTCGCCGCGCGCGAGCGCCGGTTTCAGCAGATTGGCCGCGTCCGAAGTGCCCGCCTGACCGCCCGCGCCGATCAGCGTGTGCGCTTCGTCGATGAAGAGAATGATCGGTTTCGCCGACGCCTTCACTTCGGTGATGACACCCTTCAGGCGATTCTCGAACTCGCCCTTCACGCTCGCGCCCGCTTGCAGCAGGCCCATGTCGAGACCGAGGATCGTCACGTCCTTCAGCGAATCGGGCACGTCGCCTTCGACCACGCGCAGCGCCAGCCCTTCGACGACCGCCGTCTTGCCGACGCCCGGATCGCCGACGCAAATCGGGTTGTTCTTGCGGCGTCGCGCGAGGATATCGACCATCTGGCGAATCTCGGCATCGCGGCCGAACACCGGATCGAGCTTGCCCGCGCGCGCCTTCTCGGTGAAGTTTTCGCAGAAGCGCGCGATCGCGCTGCCGTCGCCGCCGGCGGGCGCGGACGCATCGCTCGCGCTGTCACCGAGCGCCTCGCGCGTGCCCGCTTCGACGGAACCGCCGCACACCGCATCGAACGAACGGATCAGCGTTTCGCGATTCAGCGCGCGCAACGGCGGAGCATAGTCGCCGGTCGCGTAATAGGTCGGGCGCGCGAGGAACGCGAGCAGCACCGCGCCCGAGCGGATGCGCGGCTCCTGCAGGTCCACCGATGCGATCAGCCACGCGTCCTGAAGCAATTCGAGCAGCAGCGGCGAGAACGCGGGACGCCCCGCGTTGCCCGTCCTCATCTGTTCGAGCGACAGGTTGATCGAGCGTTGCACCAGCGCCGCCTCGACGTCGTGCTGGCGCAGCAGGAGCGCGATATCGGCCTGTTGATCGTCGAACAGTTTGACGAGCAGATGCTCGACCGTGATCTCGTAATGACCGCGCGACACGCACAGCCCGACGCCATCTTCGAGCGCCTGTTTGCAAAAGCCGTTGAGGCGGCCCACCAGGGGCTTCAGTTCGACCAGCAGCATGTTAGTTTTCCTCTTAGTCTTTCCAGCAACGGCCAGCAGTGGGTTTAAAGAGCGTAATGAACCCGCGTCGGCAGCTTCGCCTCGCCGGGGTTGAGCCATGTATCGAAACCGAGCCGCGACCACGCGCCGCGACCCGTGCGCGCCGCGCCTGCTTCGTCATGGCGCAGTTGCAGCCCGACTTCGACGTCGAGCGGATCGGTCAGATAGAAACGCGTAAAAAAGCGCAGGCGCGCATGGGCGGTCCCGCCCGGCAGCATCTGTTGGAAAAGCGCTTGCGGCACGTTCGCGAATTCGATGCGGATCGCGCTTTCGTAATCGTCGATCTCCGAGCCGAGCCATGCGTCCTCGCCCAGACAGCTTTGCTGCCGTCCGAGTTGCCAGCGCTGATCGGCGGGAATCGGCACCACGCGCAGCACGCCGCACACCACGTTCACATCGGCGGGGGCGAAGGCATCGGCGAGCAGGGTTTTCAGGCCGAGCGCCGAGCGCGGCCGCTGGTTGAACAGGCCCGCGTAACGCAGCAGTTCGGCGCTGCCCGGCAACAGATCGACGCGCAGATCGGGATCGTGCAGACCGACGAACGCGTACAACTGATTGAGCGACGCCTCGTGCCGATCCTCGACGATGCGCTGCTCGACGCGATACTTCGCCCATCCGTCGAAGAGCAGCGGATACAACGCGTGATGCACGATATCGAGGAAATCGCGCGTGACGTGATGCCCTTCGCGCTCTTCTTCGAAGAGGTCTTCGGTGTAATACGTCGGCAGCGGCGATGCCACGCCGTACAAGCCGAAGAAGTTCGCCGTGATGCGATAGCCGCCTTCGGGCATCGCCTCGATGCGGTCGATATCGTTCTCGGGAAAGCCGAGCCCGAGGCGCGGCCGCACCCGCAGGTTCTCCTGATTCAGGCCCGTGTGACGGTCGTAGAGCCGCAGCAGCCGGATCGCCTGGAAGTAGGAATACTTCTCGCCGTTGGTGAGAAGCAGCGCCTTCACAGCATCGGTTGTTGTCCGAGTCTCGGCGGCCATTTGAAAACTTTCCCTGAGAGCGTGTCTTCGAGCTCGACGCGCGTATAGGAATTGATGCCGGCGTAGTCGCCGAGAAATCGCTCGAGCATGCAACCGAACAGATACAGATCGCCGATCCCGGCGTAATGGTCCTCACGGCAACGGATGCGGATCAACTGGCCGCGCTGCATGCCGCCACGGCCGACGAGCCGCGTCTCGCGCGTGACCGTCACATCGACGATGCCTTCGATGCGACGCCGGTTCGACAGCTCCTGGCCCTGCCGCCCGGCGAACACGTAAAGGCCGAGCAGCTTGCGCAGGTTGTCGGCGCTGGCGAGCGACAGCAGATTCAGCGACACGTGCGACAGCAGGCACCACAGCAGTTCCTCGCCCGCGGGCGGGTCCTGCGCGGGCGTGATCGCGCGGATATTGGTGAAGCTCATCTGATCGGGCGACGAGCTGGTCGGCACGTTGATATCGCCCGGCTTCAGGCCTTCCGGCAACGCGCGGTTCGTGCAGGTGACGCGGATCGACAGCGTCTCCGGCAGCGGCGTCTCCGACGGCGGATAGTTGAGCGACAGATACACGTCGCTGCCGCGCTCGACGTTCGCGCTTTTCAGCGTCGTGCGGTAGCTCAATTGCGCGCCGCGCCCGTCGTGACGAAACATGCTGAACGGCTGATACACGCGCTCCTGCGCGCGGCCCTGCTGATAGCCCAGCACCTGATCGACCGAATACACCTGATAGTGACGGCGATCGCGGCCTTCGGGAATCACGCGATATTCCGTCGCCCGGTGATCGTGCGTGATCGGGTCCGCGACATGCGCGAACACGTTGATCGCCGGGACCACGTTGAGCATGAAGCTTTCGGCGTCGATCTCGGGCATCCAGTCGTGCAGTGCATCGAGCGTCATCACGATGCTGAAGCTCGTGCCGTTCGCGTTCGCGGTCCAGCGCCTGATGCCCGTGATGTCGATGAAGAGAAACTTTTCCGGCTGCGCGAAGAATTCCTGGATCGTGCGATAGCCGCTCGACGCGTGGCCCGGATAAGTCAGCAAGCCCGCGTCGAAGCCGCTCGTGCGCAGGCTTTTCGCGCCGAGCGAAAGGCGCTCGCCGCCGCTTGCGATGCGCACGTCCGTGACGTGGTTCATCAACAGCAAGAGCAGCTTCGAAGCATCGACATGGCCGCCGTTCAGGAAGAGACGAATCGAATCGCCGTTCCATTGCGCGATGCTCGCGCCGCCGTCCATTTCGAAGTCGATCATCAGCACGGGCGCCGCGCCCGCGTGGCTCAGCAGATTGACTTCTGCGATGCGCAACGGCTCGACATCGAGATCCCAGGCGGTGCGAAAGCGGCACGACGTGCCATCCACCGGGACGGACGCGAGCTCGGTGCCCGCTGCCACGCGCGACGCCTGCGTGCGCGGACCTTTGGCCGCAAAGCCGATCAGCGTCGAGGCCGGAACGGGCCGCAGATAATGCGGAAACAGCAGATTGGTGAGTTCCTGAACGAACTCGGGAAACTGGTCGTCGAGCTTCTGGCGCGTGAGGCCCGTGAGAAACGCGACGCCTTCGAGCAGGCGCTCGACATCCGGATCGGCGGACGTGCCCGAGAGCATCGGCGCGATCGCCGGATTCGCGCGGGCGAATTCGGCGGCCAGGCCTTTCAGCTTGTTCAGCTCATCCTGATAGTATCGATTGAACATGCGTGACCGACTCGGCTGAATCCGGATAAGAAAGAGAGTGACGGCGTGAAATCAGTCGATGCTGACGCGCCCATTCGCGCCCACGGTCGTCGAGATGCGCAGCGGAATCTCGCGGTCGTCCACTTCGAGCGAACCTTCGAGCGCGAAGCGGATCGACAGCACATCGGTTTCCTCGCGATTGAGCGTGACGCGCGGCGACTTGATGCGGGGCTCGTAGCGCAGGACCATGCGGCGAATCTCCTCTTCGATCTCGCGCGTGGAGCCCATCGCGGTGGTGCCGGCAAGGTTCGTGAAATCGGGAACGCCGAATTGCGGATCGATCTGCACGCTGCCTTGCCGCGTGTTGAGCAGCCGGCTCAGATGGCCCATCACGGAATCGACAAGCACATCCACCTGGGTCTCGTTGGTGCGCGCTTCACCCGCGCTCCAGCTCGCGATCCGTTCCAGCAGCCGGCGCTCTCTCACCATTGCCCCCGCTCAGAGGCGAATCAGGACTTCGGCGCGAGCCACGAATCTTCGGCTTCGATGCCGTCCGGATCGAAGGTCCACGTGATCTTCTCGTACGTGAACGAGATATCTTCCATGTGACCCATCTGCTTGTTTTCCGGCGACAGGCAGTTCGGCGTCCACGACTTCATGTTCGTCAGAATCGCGTTCGACAGCTTCACGGTGTAGTACTTCTCTTCCGTGCCCTTCGGCGAGATGCGGTAGAACTCCAGCGTGACGTTCTTCATCTGCTCGCCCGAGGTCAGCGCCTGGAACAGCTTCGGCGACGACTTGTCGATTTCCTTCGTGAGCGTCATCGGCAGATGGACGCGCTTGCCGGTCGGCAGGCCCGTTTGCGGGCTCTTCGGAATTTCGATGGTGTGATCGACAGCCTGGACGAGAATCTTTCCTTCATGACCCTGAACCTTGGTCGAGCCTTCGATCTTGCCCTGGTTCTGGCCTTCGAGAGTGAGGTAGCACGGCATCGGCATGATAATTCCCCTGTTGGGTAGCAAACTGTGTTTGGGTTTCGGTTGTTTCGCCGGGCCCTCGCGGCCCCGGCGTTTCGCTCAGCTCTTGTGTGCTGCGCATGTTTCACATGTTGCAGGAGGCCCGTTACCGGTCGGTTTCAGTTCTCCCGCGTTGCGTTACAGATGAAACACGGCGCGCTTTCCGGCGATGCGCCGCTTACTTCTTGTCCAGCTTGCCGACCAGGGACAACGTGAACGACGCGCCCATGTACTTGAAGTGCGGACGCACTTTCAAATCCACGCGATACCAGCCCGGATCGCCTTCGACATCGGCCACGACGATTTCCGCCTGACGCAGCGGACGACGGCTGCGCACGCCTTCGGCGGGGTTGTCCATGTCCGCGACGTACTGGCGAATCCATGTGTTGAGTTCGCTTTCCAGATCGACGCGCTCTTTCCATGTGCCGATGTTCTCGCGCTGGATCACCTTGATGTAATGCGCAAGGCGGCTCACGACGAACATGTACGGCAGTTGCGTGCTCAACTTGTAGTTGAGCTCGGCTTCCTTGCCTTCCTTGGTGTTGCCGAAGAACTTCGGCTTTTGCGCCGAGTTCGCCGAGAAGAACGCGGCGTTGTCGCTGTTCTTGCGCATCGTCAGCGCGATGAAGCCCTGCTCCGCAAGCTCGAACTCGCGGCGCTCGGAGATGAGCACCTCGGTCGGAATCTTGTTCTGCAGCTCGCCCATCGACTCGTACGTGTACACCGGCAGGTCGCCCACCGTGCCGCCGCCCTGCGGTCCGATCACGTTGGCGCACCAGCGGTAATCGGCGAAGCTCGACGTCAGGCGCGAAGCGAATGCGAACGCCGCGTTGCCCCACAGGAACTGGCTGTTGCCGCCCGACACGTCTTCCTTGTAGTTGAACTTCTTGGCCGGCACGGTATCCGCGCCGTACGGCACGCGCAGCAGGAAGTGCGGCAGCGTGAGACCGACGTAACGCGCGTCTTCCGATTCGCGGAACGCGTTCCACTTGACGAATTGCGGGCCTTCGAAAATCGACGAAAGGTCCTTCAGGTTCGGCAACTGATCGTAGGTATCGACGCCGAAGAAATGCGGACCCGCTGCGGCGATGAACGGCGCATGGCTCATCGCCGATACGCTCGCCACGTTCTGCAGCAGCTTCACGTCCTGCGTGCCCGGACCGAACTCGTAGTTCGCGACGATCGCGCCGAACGGCTGGCCGCCGAACTGGCCGTATTCAGCCGTGTAGAGATTCTTGTAGAGACCCGACTTGGTGATGTCCGCCGCGTCCTCGAAGTCTTCGAGCAGCTTGCCCTTGCTTACGCTCAGCAACTGAATCTTGACGTTCTCGCGGAAATTCGTGCGGTCCACGAGGAACTTGAGCGAGCGCCATGCCGATTCCATCTTCTGGAAGTCGGCGTGATGCAGGATCGCATCGACCTGCGCGCACAGCTTCTGGTCGAGGTCGGCGATCATGCTGTCGACCGTCGCCTGCGTGATGCGCTCGACTGCGTTCTGCGGCTCCAGCAACTGCGAGATGAACGCCTGGATGCCCTGACGCGTGATCGAATAGGCTTCGTCGCCCGGCTTGATGCGCGCCGACTCGATCAGCGAGTCGAGCAGCGAGAGACTCGCGTCGGATTCGGGTGCGGCTGTCGCTGTCTGTTGCTTTTCCATGTCGCTCATGTCACTTTTCCTCGATGCCGAGTTCGCTCATCAGACGCGCGCGCACGCCTTCGTCTTCGATCAGTTCCTGAACGCGCTTGCGGAAATCCGGAATGTTGCCGAGCGGGCCCTTCAGCGCCTTGAGCGCGTCGCGCAAGGCGATCATCTGGCGCAACTCGGGGACTTTCTCGACGATCGCATCCGGCGAGAAATCGTCGACGGACTCGAACTTCAGGTTCATCGCGATCTGCGCTTCCGGATCGGCGTTCGCGTCGAGGCGGTTCGGCACCGCGAGATCGAGCGAGAGCTTTTGCCCCTTGAGCACTTCGTTGAAGTTGTCCTTGTCGACGTTGACCGGCTTCATGTCTTCGATCGGCGTGTCGTCGTCGCGCAAAGTGAAGTCGCCGAGCACGAGCAATTTCAGCGGCAGCTCGACTTCCGCCTTGGCATCTCCGGTGGCCGGACGATACACAATATTGACCCGCTCCTTAGGAGCGACTGAACCGTCAGATGCCATGCCTACCCCCTAACCCAATACCAAAAGTGTTGATGAAATATTCAAGCCGCTTTGAACAGCGTCAGCACGATCGTGCGCGAATGCCGTCGCCGCTCATTCATTGCATGCTGCTGGCGACATGGAACGATCTCACGGCGTATAGCGGGTCATTGCCGCAAAGAGAACCGGATTCCGGGCTCTTTTCGCGCATTGGGCGCATGGCCTGCGTGCTACGCTGAACTTCCTGTCGCTCAGGGCATTAACGACCGCGCTTTCGGATTCTTGAAGCTGTTTTTAGTGCGGCCGGAATGCGGCAATGCGCTTCACCGATCCATAAGGTTCTTTTGATTTCTGCCGTTAATGCTTCGAGAACTCCTGAAGCCAGGCGGACAGCGGCATCGCCATTGCGTGAGAGACCATTGTGGCAAACCAGTATGAAGTCCAGGGCGACGTGCTCATCGTGAGCCTCGAAGGCGCGCTGAACAGCACGAACTCGGCGCAGGTCGAGGCCGAAATCCAGCGCCGTCTCGATCAGGGCACCAATCAGGTCTTGTTCGATCTGAGCGCGCTCGGCTATATCTCCAGCGCGGGATTGCGCGTCGTGCTCATCGCCGCGAAGCGCCTCAAACAATCCGCGGGACGGCTCGTCCTGTGCGGCATGCACGACCAGATCCGCGAAGTGTTCGAAGTCAGCGGATTTCTCAACATTCTCAACGTCACCGACACCCGCGCGTCCGCGCTCGGGCGCTTCAACGAGGTGGCGTGAGCCTCATGTTTCGTTTGTAACCTGAGCCCGTTTTTCTGAAACGCGGCCGTAACGGCGCGCGCCGAGAATTCATCCCATGCGCAGAACGAACTGCGCCAAACAACCGGAGAAAAAAATCATGCCGATGCCGTGCTACCTCTCACTCGAAGGCCAGAATCAAGGGAAGATCGAAGGCTCGACCAAGGTTCAGGGTCACGAAGGAAAGATCCTCGTTCAGGCTGTCGATCACACCATCGAAATTCCGAAGAGCCCGCAAACGGGCCTGCCGACCGGCAAGCGCGTGCACCAGGCGATGACGCTCACGAAGGAAATCGACAAGTCCTCGCCGAAGCTGTATCAGGCGCTGACTTCCGGCGAGCAGATGAAGGACGTGTCGCTGGAGTTCTATCGCATTTCGCCGAAGGGCACGGAAGAGAAGTACTACACCGTGAAGCTGTCGAATGCGATTCTGACGAACATGAAGTCGTGGACGCCGAACTGCCTGTCGCCGGACAACAAGCAGATGGGCCACATGGAAGACGTGTCGTTCACGTACGAGAAGATCACGTGGACGTATGAGCCGGACGGCATCGAAGCCGAAGACTCCTGGCTCGCGCCGAAGTCCTGACGCGTTGCGGCGCTCGTCGGCTTATCAAGGAATGAGGCTCCGGATGTAGTTTATCGGCGCATGGTCGGCGAGATCCCTGATCATGACGTTGCCCTTCTTCCACGCATACTCGCGAAGATAAGCGATGCGCGCCGCCTCGCGGTCGGCCTGCACGAACGACGGCTCGGGCGAAGCGTGCAGCGTGCCGTCGGCGTCGATGAACGTCATGGGTCCCGCATGAATGTATCCGCCCAGTTCGGGAGGCAATTCGGTGACGAGGTCGCAGCAATCGACGAATCGCGTGATGGCGGCCTCGGCCAGCGTCGCGGCGAAGTCCGCATTCCCGACTCGCGGCGATCCGAACGTAATGAGTTCATCCGGGCGGCATACGCTCGCGGCCAGCGTCGCAATCGCGGCGCCGAGACTATGGCCCGTGAGCACGAGCCGCTTTCTCGCGTTCTTCGTCTCATCCAGCCATTGCAGCACGGCGGGAAGAATACTTCTCGTCGCGGCAGCGAAGCCATCGTGAACCCGCCCTGCGGTTTCGTTCCAGGGCGTCAGGCTCGCTACGAGATCGACCGCGATATCCGTGAGTTCCGCGGGCTCCGTTCCGCGAAACGACACGACGGCCAGACCGTCTGCTTCGCGGAGCGCTCCGAAACCCTGTGTGTCGGTATCCGGGTTATCGAACAGCTTGGGTTCGCCGAATCGCACCTTCGAGAGTGCCTGCCGTAGCCGGTCGAGTTGAGGTTGGGCGTCTTCGGCGTGCACATAGGCGAGTCGTGCGAATTCCGCGGCGAGCGCCGAAACCTTGTACTCGGCACGATCATCGAAGACCGTGTCATCGTCTTGCGGCGAGTACAGGGCAACACGTCTTGCATCGTAGGCAATCGTCGGCATGTGCATCTCCCGCGGCTTCGGAACGCTTCAGAATAGGTGGCGCTCACACGATACGAAACCAGAACCGGCGAGGTTGTGTGGCATAGCAGACAGAGATCACCGATTGTTTCGGATAGCTTATCGCAATGCAACACCGAATCATCACGCCGCCAGCGCGGCCATCGCGGCGGCGCGATCCGGAAGAATGCGAAACAGCGAATCGAAGCCGATCACCTGAAACACTTCATGAACCTGCGGTAAAAGTCCCGTCAGCACCAGATCATGCCCCGTGCTGCGCGCGCTCTTCGCGGCCTTCAGCAGCACACGCAGGCCGGCCGAACTGACGTATTGCACGTCGCTCATATCGAGCAGCACGCGCGGCGTCGCCTGCACACGTTCGGGCAGCACGTCTTCGAGTTGCCGGGAGGTCGTGCTGTCGATGCGTCCATCCACGGCGATGACCAGTACTTCGCCTTCATGCGTTTCGTTGATATTCATCGGTTTCCTCGGTAGATCCTCAAGCGTCCGGCTTCGCGGCGATGCGCTTGTGAAAGCTCAGGCAGTTCAATTCTTCACGACGCTCATAAGCCACGCGATCCATCATCTTGCGCACGAGATAGACGCCGAGCCCGCCGATCGCGCGATCGTCGAGTTCGCTCGTCACATCGGGATCGGGCAGCTTCAACGGATCGAAGGCCACGCCGTCGTCGATGACTTCGGCATGCACTTCGTCCGCGCCGATCGTCACGTGAACGCGGATCGCGCCGTGCGCCGAACCGTATGCCGCGATGTTCGAGATGACTTCGTCGAAGGCCATCGCGAAGCTCTGAAAGAGCGCGGGCGGCAGGCCGCGCGCATCGAAGAGCGTCTGCAAGCGATTCACCAGCGCATCGATGTCGGGCGCTTTCGGATCCAGTTGCGTGTCGAGCGTGTCGGTCGCGTTCATGCTGTCTTCGACCCGGAAGCCCCGTAGTGAACCGCAAGGCAGGTGATGTCGTCGGATTGCGGCGCGCCATCGGCGAACTGATTGACGCTGTCGAAGAGACGCTTGAGCAGCACTTCGACATCCGCACCGTTGGACCCGGCGAGATGCCGCGCGAGGCGCAGTTCGCCGTATTCCTCGTCGGCGGGATTGAACGCCTCGGTGACGCCGTCGGTATAGAGCAGCAGCGTCGAACCGGCTTCGAGATGCGCGCGCCCTTCCTTGAACGGCGTGCCTTCGATGACGCCCAGCGCCATGCCGCCCGTGCCCGGCAATTGCGACACCTCGCCGTCCGGACCGATCAGATAAGGCGGGTTATGTCCGCCGTTCGCGTATTCGAGTTCGCCTGTCGCCGTATCGAGGATGCCGTAGAAGAGCGTCACGAACATCGTGGCTTCATTGTCCTGCGCTAGCAGATCGTTGGCGAGCGCGAGACACGCGCCCGGGCTCGCGGCGCTCGGCGCGATCGCGCGCAGCAGCGTGCGCGCCACCGCCATGAACAATGCGGCGGGCACGCCCTTGCCCGACACATCGGCGATCACCATGCCGATCTTCTGATCGGACAGCCAGAAGTAATCGTAGAAGTCGCCGCCGACTTCCCGCGCGGGAATCATGCGCGCGAACATCTGCAAGTCGGGCCGCGATGGAAAGCGCGTCGGCACGATCGACTGCTGCATGCGGCGCGCGACGTCGAGTTCCTGCTGGATCGATACGAGCTTCGTATGCGCGTTGAACACGTTCTGGATCGTGAGGAACCACGGACGCCATGCCTGCGGAATATCCGGAATCGACTTGACGGAGCCGCGGTCTTCGTCCTGGATATAACGCACCAGCTTCTGCGCGGGCACGATCGCATCCCGGTACGTCATCCGGCTCGCGATCATGAGCATCAGCGTCAGGCTCAGCACGAGCACCAGCACGCTCGGCACGCCGGTCTCCAGCGCCACGCGCTGAAGGTTCCAGCGCGGCAGCAGCAGCACGAGTCGAAACGGCGCATGTCGGATGCCGACCGCTTCGATGTAATAGCCGTCGCGAATCGAAAGACGCCCGTCCGCATCGTTCAGCACGCTTTGCAGGTCGCTACGCAATGAGGGCGGGAAGGCTTCGTTAGCCGATCGCACCTGCTGTGCGCCGTCGCGCACCAGTTCCGGGTCCGCGAGCAACTGCCCGCGATCATTGACGATGAACATGCGGCCCAGTCCCGGCGGCCAGGTGCGCACGAACTGGTTGAGCCAGCCGAGCGTCAGGTCGAGCGACACCGAGCCGCGAAACTGGCCCGCATCGGACACGCCCGCCGATGCGGTGACCATCACGCCCTTGCCCGCTTCATCGACATAAACGGGCGTCCACACGACGGCGCGATCGGGATCGGCGGCCGTTTGCACTTCCGTGAAAAATTCCTTTTGCTTGAGCGAGTCCGCGTAGAAGAAGTCTTTCGACGCGACCCACGGATAGATATTGATGAAGCGTCGCGCGGACGTGTAGTAGACCCACGTCGCGCCCGGCAGGTTGGCCATGATCGTCTTGAACGTGCCGTTCAGGCTCAGCGCCATCTCGAGCTCGCGATCGAGCGCGGGCGTGCGCGGACCGACGAGGCCCGTGAGATTGCCGGCATCGGCGGCGGTCCACGGTGCAGGCAACGCGTCGAGCTGGATGCTGTCCGGCTCCTTGCCGGGCCGCAGCGCGGCGAGCAACGGCGAATCGGCCGCGCCTTGCGGATGCAGGCGCAACCATGTCTCGCCCTGAATGCGCATCGAGTTGACGGCGTCGGTGCTGCTTCGCACGAGCGCATCGAGCGCGATCGCCTGTTCCTGCATGCGCTGACTGACGCTCGACGTTTGCGCCGCGAGCGTCATCGTGTATTGCAGATAAACGAGCGCGCACGCGACGATGAGCACGCCCACGAACGCGATGCGCATCACACGGTTGTAGCGGGCGAACAGGGCCGCCGTCAGATCGGACATACGCTCTTTCGTTTAACGTTGATGCGGATTGTGGTCATGTCGAATCACCCGCTCAGGCCGCGACGCTGCCCGCGCGTGCCTCGCGCGTGCCGGCGTAGCCGAGCTGTTCAAGGCGCTTTTGCAGCACGCCGGAACTCGTCAACTGAAGGATTTCGGAGAAGACCATGCGGGTCATCGATTTCGGATCGACGATGCGCGCGCCCTGCTCCGCCTTCAATACGCCGATGACCTCGCGGTAATCCTCGATGCCCGCGACCATGATGTCGAACCAGCTCAGCCACGCGGCGGAGATCGTCGGGTTCTGCTGCAGCTCCTTGCACAGCCGTCCGATGCGCGTCGCCTGATCGAGCAGGATCACGTCGATCTCGTGCTCGTCCGAACCGAGGCGTTCACGCAAATCGACGTCCCAGCGAATGCTGATCTCGGGAAGAAAGATATAGCGCAGCCCCTGCACGATGCCGATCCGGCTGTGCACCGACGGGATCATCGTGAAGCCGTCGATAGCCCAGCCTTCGCCGGGAAACTCGACGATCTGGCGCACCAGTTCGACCGTATCCGCGATGCGCCGCGGCTCGCGGAACATCACGGTGAGACCGGGCCGCGCGTTGTCGGTCCATTCGCCGGGCGGCAGCAGGCGGCCGACGAAGGCATCGGTCTGCGCGGCGGCATCGGCGAGCGAAAACACGGCGGCGGCGAGCGCGGCCGCATCGAAGCCGACCGACGCCTTCACTTCGAGACCGACCGACAGTTCCTGGCTCGATCCATAACGCCCGAGCACGGGACGCAGCACGATGTCCCGCACGCGCTCGTCGTCGCTCAGCAACGTCACGAGCGGATGCACGAACGCCTTGAAGCGCGCACCGACCGGATACACGCCCGATGCCGGAATCGTCGTCGCGCCATGACCGCGCAGACGCGCAAGCCCGCCGGCCGAGGCCTGCTCCGTGAGGCCCACGAAGTAATGATCCACAGCGTCGGCCATCGCCGTTCCTTGTTTTTGCTTTGAGTTCGAAATTACGTCGGAAAGTGTATCGATGGCCGGCGCGGACAAAAGCCCGAGAAGAACGCCAAAGAGGCGACTATTCGTGGCTTTGCCGCGACCAACGCGAGCGTGGCCGATCAGCCTTGCAAATGGCCAGCTTTTCGAGGGATCTGGAACGCTGCTGAAATCTCGCGGGAAGGCGCGGGAAAGGTCGGCACGCGATTGCGCGCGACGCATGCATTCGGAAGCTGGGCGGTCGCAGCCCCGTTCAATCCGCGCGTGCTGATTCGTTCTTCCGGATGAGTCTGTCGTTCCGGGTGAGCGCGATGGGTCACGATCTTTACATGAACATCCTGACGGGCATGTTCCTTTTCTGGAACGGCGCTCGCGTGCTGACCTACGTTCCCACGATCGTCAGACTCGTCTGCGCGCCGACCGACGCGCGAAGTCATAGCCTTCTGACCTGGCTATGCTGGGTGCTGAGCAACGGGACATTCGCGCTGATGCTGCTCGAACGAAACGACGGCGTACCTGAAGCGATGTTCTGGCTCAACGCGCTTTTCTACATGTAAACCCTCTCGCACATCACCCCGTGCACGAGTGATTCGATGCGCCCGGCGAGTCGAAGAGCATTGACGGCGCGTTAATGCGCCCGAATACTGCCGACTGGAGGGCGTCGCTTGCAGCGATGCGTATTCGTCAGGAGACTTTAACGCACCCGGTCTTCATCAAACCCACCCGATACAAGGAACGTAGAATGAAGAATGCCTTGTCCGTACGCTTCGTCATGAAGGCTGCCGCCGCCGTGTCCGCGGTCACGTTCGCCATGTCCGCGCATTCCGCGGACCCGCTCAAGATCACGCTGACCAACTGGGCCGATACCCAGGCGGTCGTCTACACCGCGAAGTACGTTCTGGAAACCAAGCTGCAACAGCCCGTTACGCTGGTCAACGCGGATATCGGCATTCAGTTTCAGGGCCTCGCCCGCGGCGATGTGGATCTGATGCTGGGCGCCTGGCTGCCAGTCACGCACGCGGCTTACTTCGCTCGCTACAAGAACGACATCGAGGATCTGGGCACCATCTACTCGGGGGCGAAGATCGGATGGGCGGTTCCCGACTACGTGCCCGAGAGCGAGGTGGCCTCGATCGCCGATCTCAACAAGCCCGACGTCAAGACGAAGCTGAACAGCACGATTCAGGGCATCGAGCCGGGTGCGGGCGAGATGGTCGCCTCGGAGAAAGCGCTCAAGGAGTACGACCTCGCCGGTTATAACCTGGTCAGGGCGAGCGAGGCCGGCATGCTGACGGCTGTGTCGCGTGCTTATCCGGCGAAGAACTGGATCGTCGCGACGGTCTGGAGCCCGCACTGGCTGTGGCAGAAGTACAAGATGCGCTATCTGAAGGATCCCAAAGGCGTACTCGGCGGCGACGAGCAGATTCACGGTTTCGGGTCGAAGCAGTTCGCGCAGAAATTCCCTCGCGCCAACGTCTTCGTCCGGCACTTCAAGCTGACGCTCGCGGACGTCGAAGCGATCGAACTCGACGGCAATGCTACGAACGACTGGAACGTGGCGGCGAAGAAGTTCGTCGATGCGCATCCCGAGAAAGTGCAGGCGTGGCTCCAGCAGTGAACCGTCTGGCCGCGCCGACGATGGCGCGGCTGACCGATTACCTAGGTAATTGACACGTATGGACCTAAGTAATTTGAGCGCTTACGCTCTTTTTCAACTCGGAAGGAATCCGACAAGAGAAAGGGGTCAAGCGCCATGCCGAATCAAGCAGCCCAAGAGGTCGATACCAGAACGCTCAGACGCGTCATAGCCGCGGCTTCCATCGGCAACTTCGTCGAATGGTTCGACTTCGCCGCGTATGGATTTCTCGCGACCATCCTGACTCGCGAGTTCTTTCCGAGCGGCGACCCGACGGTCGGGCTTCTGAAGACGTTCGCGGTGTTTGCGGTTGCCTTCGCGTTCCGGCCGCTGGGCGGCCTCTTCTTCGGCGTCGTCGGGGACCGGATCGGCCGCAAGCGAACCCTCGCTTTCACCATCCTGATGATGGCGGGCGCCACGACGCTGATCGGGCTGCTGCCGACTTACGCGAGCATCGGCTACTGGGCGCCGCTGCTGCTCACGATCATCCGCTGCGTGCAAGGCTTCTCCGCCGGCGGCGAGTATGCGGGCGCGTGCGCCTATGTGATGGAACATGCGCCGCGCCGCCGGCGCGCGTTCTTCGGCAGCTTCGTTCCGGTTTCGACGTTCTCGTCGTTCGCGTGCGCGGCGGTCGTCGCTTATGCGCTCGAATCTTCGCTGTCGCCCGCGGCGATGGTCGACTGGGGCTGGCGCATCCCGTTTCTGATCGCGGCTCCGGTCGGTCTCATCGGCGTCTATCTGCGCGTGAATCTGCATGAGACGCCCGCATTCAAGGCGCTCGAAGGCAACAAGGAAGTCGCTCATGCGCCCTTGATGGAAACGCTGCATTCGCAGTCCGGGAACATCCTGAGACTCGGCGCGTTCGTCTCGGTGACGGCGCTGTCCTTCTATACGTTCACCACGTATTTCGCGACCTATATGCAGGTGGCGGGGCACTTGTCTCGCGGAACCTCGCTGCTCGTGACCGTGCTCGCACTCTTCTTCGCCGCCGCTCTGTGCCCGCTGGCCGGTCTTTTCTCCGACCGCGTCGGCCGCCGCGCGACCATCGCGAGCACCTGCGTCTTCATCATCGTCTCGGTCTATCCCGCCTTCACGCTCGGCGGATCGGGCGAACTGTCGCGCTCACTCGTCGGCGTCGCGCTGCTCGCCGTGGGCGCCGTGCTCTCGGGCGTCGTGACGGCCCCGCTGCTGTCGGAAGTATTCGCCACCAAGACTCGATACACCGCATCGGCCATCACCTACAACCTCGCGTACACGATCTTCGGCGGCACCGCGCCGCTCGTCGCGACGTGGCTGATCTCCGCGACGGGAACGAACCTCTCGCCGGCGTATTACCTGATCGCCGTGTCGATCTTCGCGATGATCGGCGGCCTCTCGTTGCGCGAGACATCGAAGACCGCGCTCGAGGAAGCAGGCCATGCAAGCGCAGGCGCAAGCACTGCGGCACGCTCAACCACGATACCGAAAGGATCGACGCAATGAGTAGCCTTCACGATTCGAGCATCATCATCGACGGACTGAACATCTCGAAGTTCGAGCGCTCCGTATTCGAGGACATGAGAAAGGGCGGCGTCACGGCGGTCAACTGCACCGTGTCGGTGTGGGACGACTTTCAGAAGACCATCGATAACATCGCGGAAATGAAGCAGCAGATCCGCGAGTACAGCGAGATTCTGACGCTCGTGCGCACGACCGACGACATCCTGCGCGCAAAGAAAGAGAACAAGACCGGCATCATCTTCGGCTTTCAGAACTCGTATGCGTTCGAGGATAACCTGGGTTATATCGAGGTATTCAAGGAACTCGGCGTCAACGTGGTTCAGCTTTGCTACAACACGCAGAATCTCGTGGGCACTGGCTCTTATGAACCCGATGGCGGCTTGTCGGGATATGGCCGCGAAGTGATTCAGGAGATGAATCGCGTCGGCATCATGGTGGATCTTTCGCATGTCGGCGCGAAGACTTCCTCCGATGCGATCGCCTGCTCGAAGAAGCCTGTCACTTACTCGCACTGCTGCCCTTCAGGTTTGAAAGAGCATCCGCGCAACAAGACGGACGAGCAATTGAAAGAGATTGCCGATGCGAACGGCTTCGTCGGCGTGACGATGTTCATGCCGTTCCTGAGAAGAGGCGCGGACGCCACCGTCGAGGATTATCTCGAAGCGATCGAGTACACGATCGATCTGATCGGCGAAGACAAGGTCGGCATCGGCACGGACTTCACGCAAGGCTATAGCACCGAATTCTTCGACTGGATCACGCACGACAAGGGCCGCTATCGCCGTCTGACGGACTTCGGCAAGGTCGTGAATCCGGAAGGCATCCGCACGATCGGCGAATTCCCGAATCTCACCGCCGCGATGGAGAAGGCGGGCTGGAGCGAATCGCGCATCAGGAAGGTGATGGGCGAAAACTGGCTGCGCGTATTCGGCGAAGTGTGGAACGTCTGATTCGCGTCGGCGTCGACAGTGCGAAAAGTTATCGGACCTCAGTGTTACGATAACTTTTCGCCAGACGCGGCAAGCTTCCCGACATGACCGACTCGACGCCAAAACTCGACTACGAGGATTTGTTCAGGCATTTGCCCGTTGCCGTCATCGTTGCGAGAGAGCGGGTCATGGTGGATTGCAATTCGAGAGCGCTGGAGCTCTTCAGGGCGACACGCGACGACATCATCGATCAATCGTTCTCGAAGCTCTATCCGCAGCGCAAGGACTTTTCCACCACCGGCCGCCGTCTCGCGCCGCTGCTCGCCAAGCACGAGTTCTTCAGCGACGACCGCATCATGCGGCGCATCGACGGCACGCATTTCTGGGTCACCGTCTGCGGCTTCGGATATAACCCCAAGCGGCCTTTCGAACTGGCGGTCTGGACTTTCACGGACTTGTCGCAGGGCACGAAGCAATCCGATAACGCAAGCATGTTGACCGAACGCGAGCGCGACGTCGCCGCACTGCTCGTTCACGGCATGACGAGCAAGGAGATCGGCAAGGAGCTGAACATCAGTCCGCGCACGGTCGATATCCATCGCGCGAGCCTGCTGCGCAAATACGGCGCGCGAGCGACGCAAGACCTGATCGCGCGGCTGCTGGCGTAAATGGATGGCCTGGTCGAAAGATCGTTTCTTGGCCCTTCAGCCTGGGTCATCGCGCGGATATCGTAGGTGTCATGCAACGTGGAGAACACGCATGGACACCTCGCTCGCCTTTCGGCATCTCGACACGCCCGACGACTGGACGCGCGCCTTCGACGTCATGAAGGAACTGCGCCCGCATCTCACCGACGCGCACGCGTTCGCCGCGCAAATGCGCCGTCAACGCGAGGAAAGTTATCGCCTGCTCGCCGCGTGCGACGAAGATGGCACGATCCTCGGTCTCGCGGGCTATCGAACGCAAACGAACACGCTGTATGGGCGTTTCGTCTATCTCGACGATCTCGTCGTCACGGCGCGGCTGCAACGCAGCGGCATCGGCGAGCAATTGCTCGGCAAAGTGCGCGAGATCGCGCTTCATTCGCGCTGCGCGCATTTCGTGCTCGATACCGGCCTGCACATGGCGCTCGCGCAGCGCTTCTACTATCGCAACGGCCTGCTCGCGAAGGGCATGCATTTCGTCGAGACGCTCGCCGGCAATGCCAAGGAGGCCGCGCGATGAAAGTGCTATTCGTCAACGCAAGCCCGCACAGCGATGCGAGCAACGGCTACCGGCTCGCGCTGGAGATGATCGAGATGTTGCAGAAGACCGCGCGGCTGGAAGTCGTCGAACGCGATCTCGCCGCGAAGCCGTTGCCACCCATCACGCGGGACTATGCGCGCGCGGTCACGTCGCGTCATCCGGATACGAGCGCGTTCGACATATCCGAGCAACTGGTCCGCGAGATCGAAACCACGGATGCCCTCATCATCAACACGCCGATGCACAACTTCACCGTGCCCGCCGCGCTGAAGCTGTGGATCGACTACGTGCTGCGCATTCACCGCACATTCGCGGCCACGCCCGAAGGCAAGGTCGGCCTGATGCGCGACCGGCCCGCGTTCGTGATCGTCGGATCGGGCGGCTTTCATAGCGGCGAGCACGCGCGCCAGCCGGATTTCCTCACGCCGTATCTGCGTTACGCGCTCGGCTCGATCGGCTTGCGAAGCCTGCACTTTCTCCTGCTGCAAGGACTCGTGCGCGGCGATGAAGCCGTGGCCGAAGCGCTGCAATGCGCGCGCGATGAGATCGCGCGGCACGCGCTTTTTGCTTCTGACGGCGCCATCACGCTCTAACCGTCGTAGGCCCGTCGAAGCATGCGCGCGAGCCGCGTTGCTTCGGCGGCATCGGCGACATTCGCAAAGCCGACGACGATCCCGCGCAACGTATGCTTCGTGCGCCCGTTCAGATACCACGCCGACAGCGCCAGCACCGCGAGTCCGGCTTCGCGCGCGCGTGCGGCCATCGCCAAGTCGTCGATGGGACCAGCGCGACCCTTGCGGAAGAGCGCGACGAGATGCATGCCGCCGGTCGGCAGGTCGATGGTCACGTCATCGCCGAACGCCTTCAGAATCGCATTCGCGAGCAGCATGCGCCGCTCGGCGTACAGCGCGCGCATGCGCTTCAGATGCCGCGCGAAATGCCCTTGCGCGATGAAGTCCGCCACCGCCGCCTGCAACAGATAAGGCGATCCCGCATTCATGCTCTTCGTGAGCTGCCCGAAGCGCGCGACGGCCCGCTCGGGCGCCACCACATAAGAGAGACGCAGGCCCGGAAACAGCACCTTGCTGAACGTGCCGCAATAGATCACGCGATCGTCGCGATCGAGGCTTTTCAGCGCGGGCAGCGGACGGCCGACATAGCGAAACTCGCTGTCGTAATCGTCCTCGACGATCCAGCTTCCCGCACGGCTCGCCCAGTCGAGCAGCTTCATGCGTCGGGAAAGGGCCAGCGTGACCCCGAGCGGACTGTGATGCGATGGCGTGACGAACGCGAAGCGCGCATCGGCATCGAGCGCGATGCCTGCATCGACGTCGAGCCCTTCGTGATCGATCGGCACCGGCACGAGCCGCACGCCCGCTTCGACGAGGAAGTTACGCGCGAGCAGATAGCCCGGCTCTTCGAACCACGCGCGGTCCTCGGGCTTCGCGAGACTGCGCAGAATGAGTTCGAGCGTCGAGCGATAGCCGTTCGTCACGAACACCTGCTCCGGCACGCACTCCACGCCGCGCGACAGGCCGAGATACGTCGCGATGCGCTCGCGCAACGGGCGATAACCGGAAGGGTCGGGATACGTGAGTGCGGCGAGATCCCCGCTGCGCGCCCGGTACGCGACGAGCCGGCTCCATACCTTGCGCGGAAACGCATCGAGCGCGGGCAGGCCGGGGCGCAAGGGCTTCGCATCGTTGCCGATGTCGGCGGCGGGCTCGACGCGTCTCGCGCGCGGCGCATCCGCGCGATCGCGGCTCTTGCGCGTGGCGGACCGCGTAACCGCGCCCGGCAGTGACGACGACACGAACGTGCCCGCCGCGCCGCGCATCTGCAAGTAGCCTTCATCGACGAGAATGTTATAGGCCATCTCGATCGTGCCGCGCGCCGTATTCAGTTGCGTCGCGAGGCCGCGCAACGCGGGCACCCGATCTCCCGGCTTCAGATGACCCGCCGCGATAGCGGCCTTGAAGCGCTCGCAAATCTGCAGATAAATCGGCGATGCTTCCTGCCGGTCGATTGCTATCGTCAGTGCATTTCTGGTTTGCGGCATGGACTAGTCCAATCGATGATTCTTGTCCCTTTCTGCTAAGCCATCATTGTCACACAATGACTTCACTTTCACTTGACCGAGAGGTGCATCATGAAGATCGTCGTCATTGGCGGTTCGGGTTTGATCGGCGCGAAAACCGTCGCGATTCTGCGTGCGAAGGGTCACGAGGCGATCGCCGCGTCGCCGCGCAACGGCGTGGATTCGGTGACCGGCGCAGGATTGAATGAAGCGCTTCGCGGCGCGCAAGTCGTGATCGATGTATCCAACGCGCCTTCATGGGCGCCCGACGACGTGATGGCGTTCTTCCGCACGTCCACCACGAATCTCGTGAAGGCCGAAGCCGCAGCGGGCGTGCAGCATCATGTCGCGCTGTCGGTCGTCGGCACGGACCGCATGCCGGACAACGGCTATTTCCGCGCGAAGGTCGCACAGGAGCAGTTGATCGCGGAATCGGGCGTGCCGTATTCCATCATTCGCGCGACGCAGTTCATGGAGTTCCTCGGCGGCATCGCCGATGCGGGCACGCAGGACGGCCGCGTGCATCTCTCGACAGGACAGTTCCAGCCGATCGCGGCGGATGACGTCGCGGCCGTCGTCGCCGATGTCGCGCTCGCTGCGCCGTCGAATGGCATCGTCGATATCGCGGGGCCGGAGCGTGCGCCGCTGCATCGGATCGTCGGCCAGTATCTGAAGGCGCGGGGCGATGCGCGCGAGATCGTCGTCGATCCGAAAGCGACGTACTTCGGCGGCACGATCGTCGAGGACTCGCTCGTGCCGACCGGCGTTGCGCGCCGTGGCAGCATCGCGCTCGCGGACTGGCTGAAGCAGGCGCGGGCGTAATCGGCGCAATGTGCTTCAAAAGACGTGCATCATCCCGATGTACGCGCCTGTCTGCGACTCGCCTGCTATCGGACTCGTACTGGGTTCGGCGTCGCGCGGCGTCGCGAAGACCGAGAACGTGCCGTTCGCGCTGTTGCGCACGTATGCCACCGTGCCGTACAGGAAGGTGCGCTTGCTGAAGTTGTAGGTCGTGCCGAGCGCGTAGAGCATCGCGTGGCTCGCGGGATCGTGCGCCGCATCGCCCGCGCCCTGCCCCACGTGAATATAGAAGCCCGCCGCGGTGACGGCCCAGGCGGGCGTGGCCTGATACGTCGCGCCGAGCCAGTAGTGATCGGCGCTGTCGGCCACGCCCGCGGGAGAATCCGGCGCGGCGTAATGCGTGTAGGCGGCCTGCACCTTCCACTTGTCCACCTTCAGGTTCGCGCCGACGAAGTACTCGCGCGACGCCTGAAAAATGTTGTCGAGCTTGCCGTCCTGGCTGCGCAGTTCGTCGTAGATGCCGCGCACGTCGAGCACCGGCGAATGATAAGTCAGCATGATGCCTTCTGAGCGGCCGAACTCGCCCTGCGCGCCCGAATTGAACGCGCCCGCCTGATTGCCGAACGCATATTGACCCTGCACGTCGAAGCCATGAAACACGGGGCTGTGGTACTCGACGTTATTGCTCGTCTGCTGCCAGTTGCGCCCGCGCACGAGCGACGCCGACGACACCGCCTGCTGCACGAAGGGATCGAATTCCCACACGCCGTCGCTGTCGATGAAGAGGTTGCGGCCCGCCTGCAACTGGCCCCACGTCTTCGAGTTCAGTCCGACATAGGCGCGGCGCGACCACAGGCGTCCGCCGCCGGTGGTGCCGTTCATGATCTGGATGGCCGTTTCGAGATCGAAGACCGCGCTCAGGCCCGCGCCGAGATCTTCGTTGCCCTTGAGGCCCCACATGCTGGTGCCCCAGTCGCCGCCCTCGGCGCTCCATCGCGAGGCGCTGCCGCCCGTGCCGTTCGCGATGTGATTCAGATATTCGATGCCGCCATCGATGCGCCCGTACATCGTGACGGTCGTTTGCGCCCATGCGCCCGAGGTGACGAGAAGAAGGCCTGCCGCTTTCCAGAGACGAACTTTCATGGCCGACTGAACTCCATGTTGGCCCTGCCCGGTTGAGAGAAAACGATTGGCTGCACCTTAGCACCATCCGATGAAGTCGGCAAAAATCAGTGCCGCATCGGTTGTCGAAATGGCTTAAGGGCGAACACCAAGTATCGGCATTTTCATTCGGATGCCTAATATTCGAACGATGTCATACGACATCGATGATTCGATCGCTTTCAAGAGGCTGACTAATTGAACAAGAACCCCGCTCTTTCCGCGCTGGCCCGGGCCGGCGTCGCCTGGCTCACCGCCGCTTCGATCGCGTTGACGCTCAACGCTTGCGGCGACGGCACCGATGCATCACCCGCCTCGGTACAGAAGTCCGAAGCGCCCTCGGGATTTCCGGTCGGTACGACGACCTACGATCCCGCGTTGCCGCCCGAACCTGCGCTGCCGCTCGCGCCGCAGATCTGCGCGACCTTGCCCGCCGCGCTGACCGCGCAGGCGAACGGCCTTCTGCCCGATAGCGCCGACGCCGCCGACACGGCCCCGGACACCGCGCGCATCCAGACGGCGCTCGACGCGTGCAGGAACCCATCGAGCACCGGTCTCGCGACCAACAAGGCCGTGCGGCTCGTGACCGGCCCGAACGGCGCGAACGCGTTCATCGCCGGAGCGCTGAATCTGCCCGGCGGCGTGACGCTCTGGATCGACACGGGCGTCACGCTGTTCGCCTCGCGCGATCCGCGCCAGTACGACAAGGTCAAGGGCACCGCGAGTTGCGGCATCATCACGCTGAGCGACAACGGCTGTCTCGCGCTCATCAACGCAAGCAAGATCGCGAACGGCGCGGTGGTCGGCGATGGCGTCATCGATGGACGCGGCGGCAGTCCGCTGATCAGCAGCGTCGCCAACGATCCGAATCTGATGAAGCGCCCCGACGGCAACGGCACGATGAGCTGGTGGGATATCGGCTGGATGGCGAACAAGGTGCTGAACCAGGCGCAGAACAATCCGCGCCTCATCCAGATCAGCAATGGCCGCAATTTCACGCTGTATCGCGTGACGCTGCAGAACGCGCCCAAGTTTCACGTCGTGCCGAGCGGCGTCGAAGGTTTCACGGCGTGGGGCGTCAAGATCTACACGCCGACCGCCGCCTATGAAGCGATGACAAACTATCTCGGCATGCCCTATAGCCCGGAGACGGCGAAGAACACCGACGGCATCGATCCCGGCAGCTCCGGCCCGATCACGAGCAATCCCGGCAATCCGGGCAAGCTGACGGGCGATGCGAGCAACATGCTGATCGCGTACACGTCTATCCGCACCGGCGACGACAACATGGCGATCAAGGGCGGCACCGGCACGACAAACGGCCGCACGTACGACATCACCGTCGCGCATAGCCGCTTCTATTCCGGGCACGGCATGTCGATCGGCAGCGAGACGGCGGGCACGGACAACGGCGCGGCGAATCCGGACGTCACGCCGGTGAACGGCGTCCTGCCGAGCCTGAGCAATGTCAACGTCTACGATCTCGTGATCGATGGCGCCGACAACGGTCTTCGCATCAAGTCGGACTGGAGCCGCGGCGGGCTGGTGTCGAACATCCGTTATTCGAACGTGTGCATCCGCATGCCGCAGTCGTCGTCGGACGGTGCGCCGCAAGCGCTGATCTTCTCGCCGTACTACAGCGCGACGAAGAACGGCGCGCTTTATCCGAGCTTCCAGAATATCGCGCTCGATGGCGTGCGCATCGTCGATGCGTCCGGTTATACGTTTCAGGGCTTCAATTCCGCGAGTCCGGTTTTGCAGGGTGCGGCCGGCGGGCCGAATCCGCCCGTCGTCAATCCGTTGACGATCTCGCTGAATAACGTCGTCGCCGATGTCGCGCCGTCGAGCTTCACGGTCGCGGATGCGCTCGTCAGCATCGGCGATGGCGGCACGTCGCTGCCCTTCGCGCCGGGCGGCGGCGTGAGCGTCACGCGCGCCGCCGCGGGCCCGGCGAGCGCCGCGCCGGTCGATTGCGGCCGGGCGTTCGCGCCGTTCCCCGGACAACAGGTCAGCGGTTCGAGGCCTTCCTCCAGCGAGTCTTGAACGCTCCCCGTAAAGAAACGTTTACCCGTGCCGATAACCTGTAACAGAAGGTGCCGGACGATCGTTCGGGCCTTTCGACATTTAAGACGAGTATCCCGCAGCCGCACTGCGCGGGCCGACAACATCGGGCAGAGAGAGAATGGTCTTCAGCTACAGGGACATGATGGTCACGCCGGCAGCGGTTCGGCAGGGCAATGTGTTTGCCGCGACGGCGCGCATCCAGGATTTGAACGGAATGGAGCGTTCCGTGCGCCTGCCGGGCGAGTTTCCCAACGTGGAAGAAGCGATCCGCTTCGCGATCGCGGCGGGCTTCGAATATATCGACTGCGATCAGCGCTGCTGATTTCACGCGAAGCGCGCGCCCGCGCGCTTTCGCTCGGCCAAAACGACGCCGCGATCACCGATCGCGGCGTTTGCTTTTTATCAGCTCAGCTTGATCGACGCCGGATCGGCGGTCAGATAACCGACCGCCGCGCCGAAGCGATCCTTGTAGTTCGCGCGGATAAGCGGATCGAGCGTCGCCTGAACCTTGCCGTGCAGCGCCGCTTCCCAGTCGCCCGCATGCTGGAAGTTGCTCATGATGTAGGTCCAGCCGTTGATCTCGTCGACCGCGTGCAGGCCCGTCGATTCCGCTCCCGAAGGCGCGGACAGAATCCGCGACAGCGTTTTCGTATCGACGTTGTACGCCCATAGGAAATTGTTGACGTGCGCGCCGCTGTCTTCGCCGATGAAAAGCGTGCGCAGCTTCTCCGAGAACTTGACGTTGTCCGGATTCGCGACGCGCTCCGGGTTCGCGAGATTGCCGAGCGTATCGGACGAAATATCCTCGCCGACGAGCGCAGCGGGCGCGGCCATATCGACCGGCACCCATTCGCTGTCGATGGCGGCGCCGCCGAGATCGCGCTGGGCGCCCTTCAGGTTGAACGCGTAGACGGCGCCGGCGGTGATGGCGCGATCGACGGCGATGTCCGTCGAATGTGCGTCGCCCTTCACCATCGACTTGACGATCTGCGACATCGCCGAATAGACGATCTTGTCCTTCGCGTTGACCGTCGTGCCTTCGAGCTTCGTGAAGCACATGCTCGCGCCGCGCAGCGCGGCGTAGCGGTGCGTCTCCAGGAACGCGGCCGCCTTTTCCATGCCAGGCTTGATGCGAATCCAGTTGAACTTGCCGCCGAAGTGGATGCGCGTGTAGCTCGCGTCCAGCGTCGGGCCGACCTTTTCGTCGTTGACGACGTCCATGATGTCGGTGATGGTCAGCGTGTTGGCGAGATTCTCGATCTCGTCGCTCGTTGCGTGACCGAGGTTGAGCCAGGTGAGCGTGGCCGAACCCGCGCCCGCCGACGACGTCTGCGCGCACTTCGCGACGTACAGCGTGCCCGCGGAAAGATCGGCCTCCTTGTCGGCGACGAACATGAAGACGCCGCCGTTGGTGGCGTCGTCGCCCATCATCACGGTGCGCTTGTCGGGGAGCACCTGAATCAGTTCGTGCGAGATGCGGCCGAGGCAATAGTGCTTCCTGATCGTGCCGGTGCCGTCGGGATGCACGGTCACTTCCGGCACATGGCCGTAGTGATACGGACGCGCTTTCGTTTCGTCGCCGTAGAGGTTCTTGCTATAGGCCTTGAGCTGCGCATCCGTCGATGAAATCGCCGCATCCGGCTCGTACTCTTCGCTCGACAGATGCGTGTTCCACGGCGACAGGCTCGCGCCGCACGTGATCCACAGGCCGTTCGCCTTCGACGTATCGACGTTCGCGTAGCTCACGAGCGAGAGCTTGCCGGTTGCCGGCTCCTGATCGAGCGTGAGCACGGCGATCGGCGACGGCAGGCGGCCGTACATGCTGGCCGCGCTCTGATCGCGCGTCGTGTATTCGAACTGCACGACCGCGAACACGGCGTTGCCCTTCACGCCCTTCACCGTCGGATTGTCGATTTTGATGAGCGACGTGCCGTCCGGGCAATCCGAGAAGAACTGGCGTTCCTTGCCCGGCGTCGAGCGGTCGATGATCGGCTGATTGGCGATATCGAAGTAGCCGCCCGCGACGATCGTCCCGCCGGTCGTGTTCGGCACGACATCGCCCGTCATGAAGAACGGCTGATACGCGAGCTTGTACGCGCGGTTGCTGCCGTCGCTGAAGTTCACGGTCATCGTCGAGGCAACCGTGGTCTTTGCCATCGCGCTGGGATCGGCGAGCGTCGGCGCGGCCATGCCGGTGAACGTCGCCGTGGTGAAGGCGGCTGTCGGCGCGGGTGCGGTCGCGGGCGTGGCTGCGTTGCTGTCGCTGCCGCCGCATGCGGTGGCGAGCAGCGAAGCGGTGGCCGCGCCGCCGAGCGGCAGCATCGGCGCGCCGGCGAGAATCTTGAGGGCTTTGCGGCGGGAAAGGTCGAGTCGCTGCGCCATGGGTGGTTTCAAGTCCTTGATTGTGGGTTGTGTACCGGCGATGAAAGTCCCTGCTTCAGGCCATTGCGGCCTGATGCGCCGGTTGACGCGCTACTTTAGGAAATGAATGTGAAATGCGTTTGACAGGCTGATGTAATTGTTTGGTTTATTGCCTGAAAGCGTGAGAGGGTTCGATTCGAGGTCGCGGCGGGCGCGCCGCGCCCGCCCGCACAGTCAGAAGCGCGCCGCCGCGCTCACATCCGGTCGGCTTCGATCACCGCATCCGCGAAAGCCTTGGGCGCTTCCTGCGGCAGATTGTGGCCGATGCCGCCCGCGACATTCCGATGCTTGTACTTGCCGGTGAACTTCTTCGCATACGCCGACGGATCGGGATGCGGTGCGCCGTTGGCGTCGCCTTCCATCGTGATCGTCGGCACGCCGATGGTCGGCGCGGTCGCGAGACGCTGCTCCAGCGCGTCGTATTGCGCCTCGCCCTGCACGAGCCCGAGACGCCAGCGATAGTTGTGAATCACCACCGCGACGTGATCGGGATTCTCGAACGATTTCGCCGAGCGGTCATAGGTCGCGTCATCGAATTTCCATTTCGGCGATGCGAGTTGCCAGATGAGCTTGTTGAAATCGTGACGGTTCGCTTCGTAACCCGCCTGGCCGCGCTCCGTCGCGAAGTAGAACTGATACCACCACGCGAACTCGGCCTTCGGCGGCAGCGGCGCGCGATTCGCCTGCTGACTGCCGATCAGATAACCGCTCACGGAGACCATCGCCTTGACGCGCTCGGGCCACAGCGCCGCGATGATATTCGCGGTGCGCGCGCCCCAGTCGAACGCGCCGAACGTCGCCTGCTGGATCTTCAGCGCGTCCATCAGCGCAATGATGTCCACCGCGATCACCGCTTGCTGGCCGTTGCGCGGCGTGTCGGCGGAGAGAAAACGCGTCGATCCGTAGCCGCGCAGATACGGCACGATCACGCGATAACCCTGCGCGGCGAGCAACTGCGTGACGTCGGCGAAGCTGTAGGTGTCGTACGGCCAGCCGTGCACGAGGATCACCACGGGACCGTTCGCCGGGCCCGCTTCCGCATAGCCGACGTTGAGCGCGCCCGCATCGATCTGGCGGATCTGGGCAAAGCCGGCAGCCGGCTTCGCGGGTGCGGCGGTCTGGGCATGAACGAGGTCGCTCAACCCGAGCTGCATGACGCCGACGCTCGCGATCGTCGTGCCGAGAAAACGGCGGCGCCATGTGTTGATCTGATCATCCGGCATGATGGGATTCTCCTTTCTTCGACGTACTCAATGAGCGGAAATGAGCGCGATCGATCATGCGGCCGATGCGCGCAACGCGGCAAGCGTCGGTCCGAGCGGGCGCACGCGCATGCGCGCATCGAGATTGCGCCACGGCAGATCGGCGGGATCGGCGGCCATCGGACCGGGCGACTTCGCGACGAGTATGCGCGCCGCGATCGGTTCGAAATCGGCGCGAAAATGCACCGAGCTCTTGTTCACCAGAATCTTCATGCGTTCCGGCTCGATGCCCGCGACGCGAAAGAGATTGCGGTCGAACACCTGCATCTTGATGCTGCTCACCGCGATGCGCACGCCGCCGATGCGCAGGCACGCGGTCGGGCCGAGTTCGCCCGACATGCCGTTGAGCATCGGGCCATCGAAGCGAAAGCGCCCATCCGACAGATACTCGACTTCGAACTCGCCTTCAAGCGGCGCGTCGCCCGGCACGTTCGAGCCGCCGCCGAGCGCGAGCGCGATACGCGCGCCGACGCCCGCGCGATGCGCAGCCCGTGCGGCGTGCTCGTCCCAGATCACGCCAACAGCCGCGTCGCGCGCGTCGTTGCGCAACAGCGCGCGGACCATGCCCATCGTGTTCGAGTCGCCGCCGACGCCGGGGTTGTCCTGCGTATCCGCGATGATCACGGGCTTCGTCGCGTCGCGGCTCGCATCGATCGCTTCGCGCGCGGCTTCGTCGGGCGAAAGAAACGGCACGTCCCAGCGGGCTTCGTCGTTCACGAGCGTCGTGTAGAGCGTATCGACGGCTGCGTCGGCGGCTTGCTGATCGAGCGCGTAGCCCCAGAACACCGGGCCGCATTCGTCGAAGTCCGACGCGGGAAAGCCCGGCGCGAACGAGAGCGACACGACATCATCCTTTTCGAGCGATTCGAGCGTGCCGTACATGCCGCGCGCCGGCTCGACGAGCGTGCACATGCCGTTCACCGGAATCAGAAACGGGACGCGACGCATCGCGCGCTTGAACGGCCCGGCATGTCCGATTCGCTTTGCCAGGAGATGCGCCGCGCGCAGGCCGGTTTCCGCCATATCGACGTGCGGATACGTGCGATACGCGACGAGCGCATCCGCGAGTTCGACCATGCGCGCGGTGACGTTCGCATGAAGATCGAGCGACACGACGAGCGGCATGTCATCGCCGACGATGCCGCGCACGCGCGCCAGCAACTCGCCTTCGCCGTCGTCGAGATGCTCGGTGACCATCGCGCCGTGCAGATCGAGATAGATCGCATCGAAGCCGCCCGCGCGAATACGATCGACGATCGCGCCCGCGATGCGCTCGTACGCATCTTCCGTCACATGCGCCGATGCGCTCGCGCCCGCCCAGATCACCGGAATCAGTTCGTGCCCCTCTGCCTCGGCCCACTGAATGAAACCGCCGATCGGCACGTTCACGTCGCGCAGCTTCAGTACATCGTCGCCGTGGGCCATCGGCGGAAATCCTTCACCTTGGATGAAGCTCTGATAGCTCGCCTTCGTCGGCGCAAAGGTGTTCGTTTCGTGCTGGAATCCTGCGATCAAAATCTTCATGATCGTTGTCCTTGAGAGTGTCGGTTGATGTTCAGGCGGTGCGCGCCTCGGCCGCTGCGACCGTGCGCCTGTTCGAGAGAATCAGCACGCATGAGAGCGCCGCCATGCACGCCATCACGACGAGGCCGCCGTTCGTGCTGCCGGTCGCCGACTTCACCCAGCCGATCATCGCCGGGCCCCAGAAGCCGCCCGACAGGCCGATCGTGTTGATGAGCGCGATGCCGCCCGCCGCGGCCGGGCCGGAAATCGTTTCGGACGGAATCGCCCAGAAGACCGTGTAGGCCATCCACATACAGGCCGTGGCGAGCGTGAGCAGCGTGAGCGTGACCACAAGATTGCCCGATGCATACGGCGTCATCACCAGCAGCGCGGCGGCGGCGAGCGCGGGCAGCGCGCTGTGATAGCGGCGCTCGCCGACCTTGTCGGAGCGTCGTGCTGCCGCATACATCGCGATCGCGGCGGCGACATAGGGAATCGCGGCATACCAGCCGAGATGCATCGTGTCGCTCACGCCTTGCTCCTTGATGAGCGTCGGCAGCCAGAAGCTGATCGCGTAGATCGGGAAGATGATGCAGAAGTACGCGATCGCCAGCAGATAGATGCGCGGATTCTTCGCGATTTCCCTGAACGAATCGATACGATGCGACGCGCCGCCATGACCGCCGACTTCCGCCTCGACGAGACGCCGCTCGTCTTGCGTGAGCCAGCGCGCATCGGCGGGACGATTGGCGAGCACGCGCCACACGAGCGCACCCAGCGCGATGCACGGCAGGCCTTCGACGAGAAACATCCACTGCCAGCCGGCCAGTCCGCCGACGCCCGCCAGCGACGAGATCAGCCACGCCGAGAGCGGCCCGCCGACGACGCCGCCGAGCGGCCCCGCGACGAACACGAGCGCGATCGCGCGCGCCATGCGCTTCGGTCCGTACCAGCACGAGAGGTAATAGATCATGCCCGGCGCGAAGCCCGCTTCGAAGACGCCGAGCAGGAAGCGCATCGCGTAGAACGCGGGCACGTTGCGCACGAAGAGCATGCACGCCGAGGTGATGCCCCACAGCACGAGAATGCGGCTGAACGTGCGGCGCGCGCCGATCTTCGGCAGCATCAGGTTGCTCGGAATTTCGAACAGCACGTAGCCGATGAAAAAGATCCCGGCGCCGACGCCGTACGCTGCATCGGAGAAGCCGAGATCGCTTTGCATCTGAAGTTTCGCGAAGCCCACGTTCACGCGGTCCAGATACGCGAACATGTAGCACGCGATGAGCAGCGGCAGGAGCCGCCAGTTGATTCTGCTGTAGAGCGCCGAAACGGCATCGCCGCCTCGCAGGGTCTGTATCGTCGACATCCGCGTCTCCTGGTTTGTCTCCCCCATCGGGTAAGGCGATGTTGAGCGCGTGCGACTGTGCTGGCAAGAGCAACTAAGTTCACGTATCGTTGCTCTGTGAGCAACACGGAGCCGATGACGATGCGCGAGATCAATCAACAGCGCCTGCGTTACTTTCATGAAGTGCTGTCGCACGGCACGATTCGCGGGGCGGCGGATCATCTGAATACGTCGCCGTCGGTGATCGCGCGGCAAATCAAATTGCTCGAAGACGAACTCGAAACGAGGCTCTTCGAGCGCGAGCCGCGCGGCGTGCGGCCGACCGAGGCGGCGTTTCATCTGCTCGAATTCTGGCGTGGCTATCGCTCGCAGCAGGAGAAGCTCGAAGACCAGTTGCACGCGTTGAAGGGATTGCAGCAAGGCCAGATCCGGCTCGCGGTGAGCGAGGGTTATGTCGATACGCTCGTCGACGACGTGCTCGCGCCGTTCTGCGCGCGTTATCCGCGCCTCGAAATCGACATGCAGATGCTCGCCGTCGACGATCTGCTGGAGGAAGTCGTGCAAAGCCGCGCGCATATCGGCCTGGCGTACAATCCGCCGCCGCACGAGCGCATCGAGAGTCGCGCGAGCTCGCCGCAGCCGGTCGTGCTGCTCGCGCGCCGCGATCATCCGCTCGCGCAGCGCGGCGGCGTCGCGCGCATTCGCGATCTGCTCGACTATCCGCTCGCGCTGATGCCGCCCAGTTTCGGCATCGGCCATGTCGTGAAGATGCTGGAGACGACCGACAACCTCGCGATCCGCCCGACGCTCACGACGAACTCGCTCGGCGCGCTGAAGCGCTTCGTCGCCGCGGAGAATTTCATGACGCTGATCGGCGAGTTCGCCGCGTATCGGGAACTGGCGAGCGGCGAGCTGACGACGATCCCGATCGCGCATCCGCTATTCGAAAGCGCGCAGGCGAAGCTGCTCGTGAAGACCGGCCGTCCGCTCGCGGCGGGACCGCAGGAACTGCTCGACTGGATTCTCAGGCGGATGCCGATGTTCGCTCATCCGCCCACGGCGGGCGTCAGACGAGCGCGCCCTCGGGCACTTCGGAAAGACGCGCCGCCGGCGAAACCGCGATGATCCACGCCTGCACGACGAAGCCCGCCGCCGCCGCGACGAGGCACGGCCCCATGCCGAAGCGCGCGCTGATCGCCGCGCCGAGCAGCGCGCCCAGCGGACGCGCGCCGTAAGTCGCCGTGCTGTTGAGCGCCGAGACGCGGCCCATCATGTTCGCGGGCGTGATGGCCTGGCGCAGCGTCGTCGAGCCGACCGTCCACAAAATCGGCCCCGCGCCCAGCAGGAAGAAGCTCGATGCCGCGAGCCAGAACGACGGCACCGCGAGCGTTCCGACCATCACGAGCGATGCGGCCAGCCCGCAAAACGGCCCGACGAGCAGCATGCGCCCGAACGCAATGCGCCGCGCCACGGCCGGCGCCGCGAGCGCGCCGCACACCATGCCGACGCCATACGCGCCGAGCGTCACGCCCACCGCCGACGCGCTCAGGCCGAGCCGCTGCACCGCATACGGCACATAAACCGATTGCAACGTGAAGAAGCCGATGTTGAAGAACACGGCGGTGGCGAGCATCGGGCGCAGCAGCGCATCGCGGCCGACGAAACGCGCGCCTTCGCGCAATTCGATCAGGAAATGACGCGCGGCGGCGTTGTGGCGCGGCGGTTCGCGCAATCCCGCGAGCAGCATCGCCGCCGCCGCCGACAAGCCCGCCGCGCAACCATAGGCCCAGCCCGCGCCGACCCATCCGACGATCAGCCCGCCCAGCGCCGGCCCCGCCGAATACGCGACGCTGCGCGCCAGCTCGATACGCCCGTTCGCGGCGGGCAGCGCGGCGCGCTCGACCAGCGCCGGTACGAGCGCGGGCGCGGCGACGTTGTAGGCGACCGTGCCCGTCGCGCCGAGAAAGCCCAGCAGCGCGAGCAGCGGCAGCGTCAATGCGTGCGTGAACACGAGCAGCAGCACGCACGCCATCGCGAGCGCGCGGGCGCATTCGGCCGTCGCCATCAACGTGCGGCGCGAGCGGCGATCCGCGATCACGCCGAGTGGAATCGACAGCAGCAGAAACGGCAGCGTCTGCGCACTCTGCAACAGACCGATATCGACCGCCGACGCGCCGAGCGCGAACACGGCGGCGAGCGGCGCGGCGGCAAGGCCGATCTGCTCCGCCGATTGCGCGAGCAGGTTCGACCAGGCGAGGCGTTGGAAGGAAGCGGGGAAGCGCATCGACGTGGCTCCGTGACGGGATGAGATAGCTCATCGTCACGGATGCGGCGCGCGCCGGCACTCCAGTTCTTGCGCTGTGATTCGCGTTACTGCGGCGTGGCGTCGAGCTTCGCCTTCTCCGTCGCGATCTGATCCGCGATCTTTGCCGCGAGATCGTCGAGCGAGGAGATGGATTCGGCCGTGTTGATCACGAAGCGCGCCGCCGCGCCGTAGGGCTTGGGCGCCGCCGCCGATTTCTGCCCCTTCAGCTCGCTGCTCGTATCGATCTGCGTGAGCGGCGCATCCGGGCTCGCGGCGAGATTGGCGAGCTGCACGGTGACATGCGTGTTGGGCTTCTTGTCCGACGAACCCATCGACGGCAGCGCGGAGCCGAATCCAGACGTCAGCGTTTCGTCGAATTCGCCGGTCACGAGCCAGCCCGAAGTCGGCGGCGGCGAATCCGCCGTCATGTGACACGCGCCGATGCCCTTCGCGGCGAGCTTGCTGACGATGCCTTCGGCCAGCGCCGATGCGTTCTGATCCACCTTCATCGTGTTGCGCGCGGAACGCAGCCGCGAGCCGAGAAAACGCGACGAGCCGCCTTCCTTGCTGACCGGCGTGAAATCGCGAACCTGAACCAGCTTGCCTGCGTTCGCGTCGTTCGCGCCCGGACACGGCGGCGCGGCATCGGCGAGCGCGAGCGTGCTGATCGAAAAGCCGAGCACGGCCAGCGAAACGCGTAAGGATGAAGTGTTCATCGGTGGTCTCCGGCTCGCATGCGCGAGTGTCGCGATGATAACGCCGGTGTCAGCGCAGCGCCGCGGCTTCTTCCGCGCCGGCCTGCGCCATCAGATTCGCGAGCGGCACGGGACGGCTGAGCAGGAAGCCCTGCACCTTGTCGCAGTTCATTTCGCGCAGCGTATCGAGTTGCTCCTGTGTCTCGACGCCTTCCGCGACCACCGTCACGCCGAGCTTGTGCGCGAGATCGATCACGCCTTCGACGACCGTGCGCACCATCGCGTCCGTCGCGATGTTGTCGACGAAGGATTTGTCGAGCTTCAGCACGTCCGGCCGGAAGCGCGCGAAGTAGCTGAGGCTCGAATAGCCCGTGCCGAAATCGTCGATGGCGATGCGCACGCCCATCGCGCGCACGTTCGAAAGCACTTCCTGCGCGTCGTCCACGTTGTCGATCAGCGCGGATTCGGTGATCTCCAGCGTGATGCGGTTCGAATCGATGCAGCCGCGCCGGATCGCGTGCCTGAGCACGGAGACGAGGCGCGGATCGCGGAACTGTTTCGGCGACACGTTGAGCGCCACCGAACACGCTTGCGGCAGCGCGAGCGCGAGTTGCGACGCGGCCAGCACGGCCTCGCGGATGACCCAGTGCCCCGCTTCGACGATGAGCGCGCTCTCTTCCAGCACCGGCACGAACGCGCCGGGCGCGAGCAGCCCGAGTTGCGGATGATCCCAGCGCAAGAGCGCCTCGACCCCGACGAGCTCGCCCGAATCCACGCGATACTGCGGCTGATAATGCAGCACGAACTGATTTTCGCGGATCGCGCCGTGCAGTTCGGCTTCGAGATGCGCGCGCGCGAGATCGTCCTTCTCGCGATCGCCGAACACGCGGAACGTGTTGCGGCCCGCGCGCTTCGCGGCGTACATCGCCATGTCGGCGCTGATGAAGAGCGCTTCGGGCGTGCGTCCGTGCTCCGGATAGAGCGCGACGCCGATCGAGCAGGTCATCGTCAGGCTCTTGCATTCGATCTTGATCGGACGATGGCAGGCGAGCGAGAGCTTGCGGCACGCGCGCGCGATGCTTTCCTGTTCGAAGACGCCCGGCAGGATCACCGTGAACTCGTCGCCGCCCGGTCGCGCGGCCACGGCGCCCTCGGGCAGCGTCTCCTGGATGCGCCGCGCGATCGTGCGCAACACGGCATCGCCGGCGATATGGCCCGCCGTGTCGTTGATCGACTTGAAGCGATCGATATCGATGAAGAGATACGCGAACGGCGCGCCCGCTTCGCAGCGTTTCAGGAGCGCGTCCATCATCGCGTTGCGGTTGGCGAGGCCGGTGAGGCTGTCGGTGTTCGCGAGCCGATGCAGTTCCTGCAGACGCTGGCGCTCGTCGGTGGCATCGACGCACACGCTCACGACGCGCGACACCACGCCGTCCTCGGTCACCGGATAGATATCCGCGCGAACCCAGCGCGTGCGGTCGTGCGGCAGGCACAGACGGAAATAGCTCTGCGTCGCGGCGCCCGTGTTCAGCGCCGTGCGCATTTCGTCGCGCAGCGCGGGCAGATCGTCGGGATGCACGCGCTGCGACCACGCGGTCTGATCGGCTTCGAGCGCGGACATCGGCATTTCCCACATGCGTTCGAACGCGGAACTCACGTGCAGCAGCTCGCGGAAATCGCGCGTCGCGGTCCAGAAGACGGCATCGACGTGATCTTCCATGTCCTTCTGCACCCGCGCGTTGCCGCGCAGTTCGTCGATGAGATTCACTTCCGCGGTGATGTCGCGCGATTTGCACAGCACGGCCGTGACCTTGCCATGCTCGCCGTAGACCGGCGCAAACGTCGATGTCCACCATTTCAGCTTGCCGGTCATCGTGCGGCAGGTGCCGGAAAACGACGTCGATTCACCCGCTTTCGCGCGCTCGAAGGCCTGCCGCGCATCGGGACCGTCCCAGAGCGCGAGCCAGTCGATGCCGACGAGCTCTTCGGCGCAATCCGCTTCGATGAGACGCCTGCCGACATCGGAAATGCACATGATGCGGCCTTCGAGCGAGAGCAGCTTGAGGCAGTCCTCGGCGATGGAAAGCAGCCCATGCGCGACTTGCCGCGCGACGAAGATCTGACGATTCGTCGCCTGCATGCGATGCACGATGATCGTCGCGGCGAAGACGAGCGCGGCGAGCAGCACGTTCCACGGCAGCGGCACGAAGAACGTGCCGCATGCCGCGATGAGCACGCCGAGCGGAGCGAGACCGAGCCCATCGAAACGGCGTGCATGTTCGATGTACGGCAGGTTCCTGGCGACGTTCTCGCCGATGGTCCCGAGGAAATCGTTGGCGCCTCTCTGCACCTTTCTGGCCCTGTTCTGATGATGGCTTTGATCGGTGTTTATCGGCGTGAGGGAGGAAGTCTTTAGTAAGGAACGCGGCGGCGGAGATCGCCGCGCCGTGTCGCAACATCGGACGAAAGCCGTGTTCAGCCGCGCTTCGGTTTGCGCACGGCCCGCACCTTGCCCGTGCGCCCGCCGCCGCAGAAAAAGCGCTCATGTCCGTCCGATTCCAGCCCGGACACGCCCATGCCTTCGGGCATCTCCAGCCGCTCGATGACCTCGCCCGATTGCGGATCGATATGGCGCAGCTCGCTCTCGTCGCCTTCCCAGGTAGCGTGCCAGAGTTCGCCGTCGATCCACGTCACGCCCGTCACGAAGCGATTCGACTCGATGGTGCGCAGGATCGCGCCGTTGTCCGGATCGATCTGATGGATCTTGCGTTCGTTGTATTGCCCGACCCAGAGCGTGCCCTCGGCCCACGCGAGGCCGGAGTCCGCGCCGCCGCCCGGCGCGGGAATCGTCGACAGTACGCGTCCTGTCTTCGGATCGATCTTCTGGATGCGGTCCTCGGCGATCTGAAACAGATGCTCGCCATCGAAGGCCGTGCCCGCATGCGCCGCGATGTTCAGCGAGCGCTCTTTCCTGCCGCTGTCCGGATCGAAGGCATTGAGCGTGTCGCCCGCCGCGAACCACACGCGCTCGCCGTCCCAGGTGACGCCGTGCACCCCTTCGACATCCGGAAAAGGCCCGTATTCGCGGATGATTTCAGCCTTTGCGCGTTTCATTTCGCCGTCCTCCTGATGATTGATCGTGCGTTCATGCTAATCACTCGCGAGCCCGACGGGGAGTAACAAGGTCGTCGTGAATCCGGGCATCGGCGGCGTGGTCCAGCGGCGCGCGCGACCGCGTCCGAACGATTGCACCTTGCCGCTCGCGGCGAGCGCATCGAGCGAGCGCTGCACCGTGCGCTGGCTCGCACCGAGCGCGATCGCGAGCGCCGAGCTCGACCACGATTCGCCATCGGCGAGAAACGCGAGCAGCGGCGCGTACTCGTCCTCGACGGGCAGCGCGAGCACGGCCACCTCGCGCGCTTGACGCGGCTTCAGCAAGAAGCCGCGCGAAGTGGCATCGATGCCCGCGTGCGCGCGCAGCATCGTGCGCAGCCTGCCCATCTCGACGCGCAACCGCGCGCGATGCGTCTCGTCCGCTTCCCTGATGCGAAACGCCCGCAGAATCAGCGCATCGCGCGGCGCGTCGTGGGGCCATGCCTGCGCGAGCATGCGCGCCAGCGTGAAAAGCACGGGACGCGTCGCGAGCGATATCGACGTGTTGTTCTCGCGCACGCACAGACGGCATGCATCGACGACGAAGGTATTCGATGCAAACAGCGCCTCGACCTCTTCGAGCCGGAGCAGCCGCTCGTTTTCGTGTGCGATGAGACGCGCGACCGGCGTGCTGAGGATGCGCCAGGCGCTCTCGACTTCGGCGGCGAGTGCCGGAATGCCCGCTTGCCGCGTGGCTTGTGTCGCGCGTTCGAGCGCGGCGTGCGCCGCTTGCGTGTGAAGACGCCGCATCGCGATGCCCGCCGCGATAAGCTCATGCGCGGCCCGCGACGCGGCCGGAAGCGATGCGGGATTCAACCCGGCGAGCATGCGCTCGGCATCATCGGTCCGTCCGATGAGCAGCGCGCGGCGCACTTCCAGATAGCGCGCATGGGCGGCGTTCACGTGGTCGCCGTGCGCCTCGAGAATCGCGCGGGCGTGATCGAGCGTCTTGGCGGGCCACGTGAGATCGCGCGATGCCAACGCGATTTCCGCTTCCGCGACGATGCAGCGCGAACGCGCCAGCGCCTCTTTCGTACCGAACGCACGCGCCGCGCTTTTCACGAGCGCGCGCGCGCGCACGAAGTCGCCGAGCTGCGCCATCGCGATGCCGCGCAACGCGAGCGCACTCGCATCCTCGCGCAGCGCGATCCGGTTCAGCGCGCCGAGCGGATCACCCGCCGCGAGCGCGCGCGCCGCCGCCGTGATCAGTGAATCCATGCGAATCCCGACACACTTGTCACTCCTTTGCCGTGCATGCCCGCGACTAATCTAACACCGTACTCGACGCGCACCGGACGAACGCAAGGGGATGACATCATGAACGTGCTGACCGCGATCATCGAACGAGAGAGCATGTGCGTTTCGCGCCGCCGGATTGTGGTCGTGGCCGCGCTGGTCTTGCTGGCGGGCGTGATCGTGACCTGCGCGATGCACGCGCCGATATCATCGATGAGCGAGTTGCCGATGCCCGGCGGCTCGATGCTCTTGCCTGCGTTCGCGCCGATGTGCGGGCGCACGTGGCTGCGCGCGGCGGCGGGGTTCGTCGGCATGTGGATCGCGACGATGCTGCCGTCGTTCGCAATAAGCAACTATCAACGCGACAAGCGCCGCGCCACGGCATGTGCGCCGAACACGCACACAATGCCGATCACGCCGCCCGCGAGCACGTGCGTGAGCCGCTCGAACGCATCGGCGGCGGACTGGTTCGCCAGCATGATCGCGAGCGCCACGAACACGCATCGGAAGAAATATCCGACGACGTAGCGCTGAAACGCGACGAGCGTGAGGAAGGCCGCGAGCGTCGCGAGCGTGACGGCGATGTCCGAATGCGGTACGACGAACCGTCCGAGCACGATGCCGATCGGCACGCCCACGATCACGCCGAACGCGCGGTTCGCGAGCTTCGTGCGCGCCGTATCGACCGAACCCGTCACGATGCTGGCCGCGCCCCAGATCACCCATTGCGCACGGTCCATGTGCCAGAGCACCACCATCACCGCCGCAATGCCCACGCTCGCGAGCATAGCCCCGAGATCTTCGCCGAAGGGCGCGCGCTCGCCGAAATCGTCGAGATTGGACCAGCGCGCGGCGGGCTTGCCGCGCGAGCGGATATGCGCCGACACCAGCGCCGGAACGAGCGCGACGAGCAGATAAGGCAATGAGGCGGGCACTTCGCGCAACAGCGCATCGATGCTGCGGCCGCCCTGAAGTTCGTTCGCGAGAATGAGCACGGGAACGAAGGTCCAGTTGCCGAGCGCGCGCAATTCCTTGCCGCGCGACACGAGCAGGATCACGCCCGCCGCGAGCAACATGCACGCGACGACGAAGAACACCGGAACCCGTTCGGCAAGCAGCAGAAGATACGTTCCGGCGATGATCGCGAGCCCATGCGCGAGGACACCGAGCGGCCTCAGCGCGAGCCTGTCCTCCCCGATCACGGTGCCGATCGCGAGCAGCGAGGCCTTCATCCACAAGTCGTTGCCGGTTGCGAGCGCGAGCACGACGAACGGCAACAGCGCGATGGTCGCGCGCAGGAGCGGCCAGACCTTGATTTCGTCGGCGAGACGAAGATGCGGTGCGTCGGCGGACATGCTCGGCGATTCCCCTCGTGAGCCCGCATGAAGTTTAGGACGGTTTTCGGGCGGCGGTTGCCTCGCGGTTACCTAAGCGCGCACTAAGTATCGGCGCACACAGTTCGCGATGACGACGCGCGGTGTTCGCGCGCTCGCACCGACACGAGGAGGCGACACATGCCCGCGATGCTCAACAAGGTACCCGAAGTCACGCTCGCATTCTGGATCATCAAGATCATGTCGACGACGGTCGGCGAAACGGGTGCCGACTATCTCGCGGTGAACGCGGGACTCGGCGTCATCGTGACCGATGCGATCACGGCCGCGCTGCTCGCCACAGTCCTATTCATGCAGATGCGCACGCGTCGCATGGTGCCGTGGCTCTACTGGCTCACAGTGGTGCTGATCAGCATCGCGGGAACGCAGATCACCGATGCGCTGACCGACAGCGCGGGCGTGAGTCTCTACGCGAGCACCGCGTGCTTCGCCGTGCTGCTCGCCTTCATCTTCGCGATCTGGCATCGCACCGAGCATTCGCTCTCCATACGTTCGATCGACACGCGGCGGCGCGAACTCTTCTACTGGTGCGCGATTCTCTGCACCTTCGCTCTCGGCACCGCGGCAGGCGATCTCGCCACCGAAGCGCTCGGTCTCGGCTTCCCGCTCGGCGTGCTGATCTTCGCCGCACTCATTGCGATCACGGGCGCGGCGGCGTTTCTCGGCATGAATCGCGTCGCCGCGTTCTGGATCGCGTACATCCTGACGCGCCCGCTCGGCGCATCGCTCGGCGATCTCATGTCGCAGCCGCGTACTTACGGCGGCATGGGATTCGGCACGATCTACACCAGCGCCCTCTTTCTCGCGATCATCGTCGCGCTCGTCGCCTATGTGACCTATCTCGATCACACGAGCCAGGCACGGCGCCGGCGCGGCGGTTCGCATCCTGCCTGACCTCATCCAAGGAGAAGACCATGAAATCCCGTCATATCGCGGGCGCGGCGCTTTGCGCGGCCGTCGCCATCAGCGCCTTCACAGGCTCGATCACGTCGGCCGGATTCGAACCGATCGGCACGGCGCACGCTGCATCGAAGCTCGGGGACCTGAGGCCGTTTCGCACGATCGCCGCCGATACCGCGACGCTCGTCGACAAGGGCGATCTCGCCGGCGCGAAGGCGCGCATCAAGGACCTCGAAGTCTCGTGGGACGAAGCGGAGCCGTCGCTCAAGCCGCGTGCCGCGAGCGACTGGCATGTCGTAGACAAGGCGATCGATCGTGCGCTGGAAGCGCTGCGCGCGAAGACGCCGCAGCAAGCAGCCTGTAAACAATCACTCGCCGATTTGCTGACGACATTCGACCGGATCGGCGGCAAACCCTGACCCACAGCGAAAAGGCCCTGTAAACAGGGCTTTTTCTGCGTAAGCGTTTTGAAAAACGTTTTACTTGCTCACTAAATGCTCACTAAAGGACCTTGTCCTGCTGTCGTTATACAGGCCAGCCGATGGATTCCAGCGGCCGCGCAGCAGGCGAAGCATCGCCGCCCGCACGCTTGCGCCTTCGCGATGCAGCCACCTTGAGAGAGCTATGTTTTCGACAATCAAAGGCCGACTGGCCTTGGCCATGACGCTTCTGAGCGCGCTGCTGATCGCGATCGGCATGGTCGGAGTGATCGGCATGAGCCGGTCCAACGCGGTCACGTATGACCTCTTCACGAATGAAATGCCGAGCGCGGTGTCGGTCGGCGAGGCGGAAATGTTCATGGCGCGCGAGCGCCTCTCGTTCGATCGCGCGGCGCTGAATGTCGGCACGCCCGCTGCGGAAGATGCGATCGGACGCGGTTCGCTGATGCGCAAAACCTCCGACGACGCATGGACGAAGTATTCCGGCCTGCCGCAAGGCCCCGAAGAAAAGGCGCTCGCCGACAAGTTCAACGAGCAGCGTCTCGCGCTGCAAAAGCTGATCGACGCGGGCTATGCCGATGTCCGCGCGAAAGATCAGGCGAAGATCGTCGACGACGCGAGCGCGATGCAGGCCGCCTTCACCGAATTCGCGAAGACGGGCGTGCTGCTGCGCAAGCTGCAATTCGAACAGGCGAAGGCTTCGTATGATCACGGCCAGGAAGTCTTCGGCACGTTTCGCCTCGGCTGCATCGTTGCGATTCTGCTCGGCGTCGCCGCGGCCTTCTATACATGGATCTCGCTGCGCCGCCGTATTTCGCGTCCGCTCGATGCCGCACTCGCGCAATTCGATGCGATCGCAACCGGCGATCTGCGCCGCAGCGTGACGGTGACATCGAACGACGAAATGGGCCAGTTGTTGCGCGGACTTGCGACGATGCAGTCGAGCCTCATCGATACGGTTCGCACGGTGCGCGGCGGCAGCGAATCGATTGCATCCGCGACCAAACAGATCGCGGCGGGCAACGTGGATCTTTCCTCGCGCACGGAACAGCAGGCGTCGGCGCTTCAGGAAACGGCGTCGAGCATGGATGAGCTGACGGGCACGGTCAAGCAGAACGCCGACAACGCGCGTCAGGCGAGCGTGCTCGCGGCGAACGCGTCGGAGATCGCGGGCAAGGGCAGCCATGTCGTGTCGCAGGTCGTGACGACGATGGGCGAGATCAACCAGAGCTCCTCGAAGATCGCGGACATCATCACGATCATCGAAGGCATTGCGTTCCAGACGAACATTCTTGCGTTGAACGCGGCTGTCGAAGCGGCGCGCGCCGGCGAGGAAGGACGCGGCTTCGCGGTCGTGGCGGGCGAAGTGCGCTCGCTCGCGCAGCGTTCGTCGGCGGCGGCAAAGGAGATCAAGGAACTGATCGACAACTCGGTCGAGCGCGTGCAATCGGGCACTGCGCTCGTCGACGAAGCGGGCCGCACGATGACCGAGATCAGCACGGCGGTGCAGCGCGTGACGGACATCATGGGCGAGATCGCGGCGGCTTCGGAAGAGCAAAGCAGCGGTATCGAGCAGGTGGCGCGCGCCGTCACGCAGATGGACGAGGTGACGCAACAGAACGCGGCGCTCGTCGAGGAAGCGGCGGCGGCGGCGCAGTCGCTGGAAGATCAGGCGGGCGCGTTGCGCACGGCGGTGGAGACCTTCCGTCTTCACGACGAAGGCATGCGCGCGGCGGCCTGAAGCAGCTTCGCGGTTGGACGATGCGCGGCTCGCGATCCTTCGGGACGCGAGCCGCGTGCTTTTGCGCGAGCCATAACCGCCGGTAATCACCTCATGAGGCGAATTCAATAGACGGCTATCGCTGTTTTCGCGAGACTGCGATGCGTCGGATCGACATGCGGTCCGTCCTCGAACAAGAGCGCAACAAGCCTCGGAGGAGACACAAGAGATGCTGCATCGCCCCAGAGTCACACGTTCCGTTCTCGCGCTGATGTGCGCGATGTCGTTCATCATGTATCTCGATCGCGTCAACCTGTCCGCTGCGGCGGGCCTGATACGCGACGATCTTCATCTCACCAATACCGACATCGGTCTCGTGTTCGGCGCTTTCGCTTACACGTATGCGATCTGCCAGGTCATCGGCGGATGGTTCAGCGATCGCTTCGGCGCGAAGACGACGCTCGTGCTGTGCGCATCCATCTGGATCGTCGCGACGATCGCAACGGGATTCGCGGGCGGCGTCGTGTCGCTGTTCTGTGCGCGCATGTTGCTCGGTGTCGGCGAAGGCGCGGCGCTGCCTGCGCAGGCGCGCGCGCTCGTCAACTGGTATCCGGCGAGCAAACGCGGCTTCGTGCAAGGTCTCACGCATTCGTTCTCGCGACTCGGCAATGCACTCACGCCGCCTTTGATCGCGTTGCTCGTCGCGTTCGCTTCGTGGCGTGCGTCGTTCGTGCTGGTCGGCGCGCTGACGGCCGTGTGGGTGGTCGTTTATGCGTGGTACTTCGCGGATAACCCGCGCAAGCATCGGCATATGACGGCCGAGGAAGAGGCCGAGTTGCCGCCTGAAGACAAGGTCGCCGTCGACAAGACGCGCGAGCCGACGCCCTGGGGCCGCCTGCTCAAGCGGATTTCGCCGACGATGATCGTCTACTTCTGCTATGGCTGGACGGGCTGGCTGTTCTTCACGTGGCTGCCGACGTTCTTCATGCACGGACGCGGGCTCGATCTGAAGAGTTCGGCGCTCTTTTCGGCGGGTGTGTTTCTGTCGGGCGTCGTGGGCAATACGGCGGGCGGGGTGATTTCGGATCGCATTCTGAAGCGTACCGGCAGTGTGGTTTCGGCGCGTCGCAATATGATCATCGTCGCGTTTCTCGGTGCGCTCGTGTTTCTCGCGCCGGTGATGGTGGTGAAGTCGCTGCCGGTCATGGCGGCGTCGTTGAGCTTGTCGTTCTTCTTTCTGGAGATGACGATCGGGCCGATCTGGGCCGTGCCGATGGACATTACGCCGAAGCACGTCGGGATCGCGAGTGGGCTCGTGAATGCGGGATCTGCTATCGCAGGGATTTTTTCGCCGATCGTGTTCGGGTTTGTCGTCGATCGGACGGGGAGTTGGACGTTGCCTTTTGCCGGGTCGCTTGGGTTGCTCGCTGTCGGGATCGTGATGACGTTTTTTATGCGGCCGGATATCGCGTTGGATCGGGGGGTGGGTTCTGCTTCGGATGATGATGCTGCGCGGGAGGAGTTGGAGTTTGGGAGGTAGGGGTTCTTCGCGTTGGGTGCCGGATCCCGGGTTCGTGTCGGTTTATTGGCACTGCCCCTCCCCGGGGCGGGGGTCACTTTCTTTGCTGCTGCAAAGAAAGTAACCAAAGAAAGCAGCTTCTCATCGCCCGCGGTCACACGCACGTTAGCCATGCTTGCCAGCCGTCGATGGCACTCGCCTAAGTGTCGTCCTCGAAGGACTTACCGGGCTTGGCTCGCGCACGGTCTGACGCGCTAGCCGTTATAGCGCGCTGGTTCAGCACGAAAAAGCTTCGGCACAGCGCTACGCGCTGCCGCTGGGTATGCGAGAGACACCTTCGAAGAAGGAGCGCGCGCAAACCCGATTGACCCATCGGCCGCGAAGCGGGCCGGAGCTATTGGTGCTGAACCAGTCTGTTATGTGGTGCGATGGGTCGGACCGTGCGCGGTCCAAGCCCTTATCTGCTTGCGGGGGCACTCGCTACTGCCGGGCCATTAGGCCAATCGTCTGTGCCGCGGCCGGTGTGAAGTGCTTAGGCTGGGGATAGCTGTTTCTTTGGTTACTTTCTTTGCAGCAGCAAAGAAAGTGACTGCCGCCCCGCACAGGGGCAGTGCTAATAAACCGACACGAAATCAGGATTCCACAAAAACAAAAAAACAAAACCACCCATCAAGCCCTCCGAATCGCCTCAATCACCAACTGCGTCGCCGGACTAATCCGCCTGTTCTTCCTGAGAATCAACCCATATGGCGCGAGCCGCCCCCTCAACCCCGTAGGCAATGAAGCAATCGTATCCAAAGCGGAATAATAGTCCGCGACTGAACTCGGCAGCACCGCCAGCATGTCCGAGTCCCGCAACAACGACAAGGTAGTAAGAATCGAAGAAGTCTCGACGGTGCTAACCGGCGGCGCAACCCGCGATTCGCGAAACGTCTGATCGATGATCTGCCGCATCGGACTCGGATGAGGCTGCACGATCCACGGATACTTCGCCAGATCGGCGAGCTTCGGCTTCGCCGCCATCCCGACAGCCGGATGCTCCGGCCGCGCGACGATCGTCAGCGCCTCCTCCGACAAGGTCTCGAACGTCAAATCGAGCGCGGAGAAGCCGTAAGGAATGCGCCCCACCACAACATCAAGCTGATCCTGCTGCAAAGCCTGCACGAGCACATCGCTGGTATCGATCTGCACGCTGATCTGCAAGCGCGGATGCGCTTCCTTAAGCTGCACGATCACCTTCGTCAGCAGATCGGGCGCCGGCGCCATCACCGCGCCGATGCGCACCTTGCCAATATCGCCCGCCTCGATCGCCGCCAGTTCCTCGCGCAATTCGTCGAGATCCTCGAAGACGACCCGCGCGTATCGCATCACCGCTTCGCCGTAAATCGTCGGCTCCATGCCCCGCGCATGGCGCACGAACAGCGTCGCGCCGATCGTGTCCTCCAGTTCCTTCAGCGCCTTGGTCGCGGCGGGCTGCGTCATCGCGAGTTCGTCGGCGGCGCTTCTGAGCGATTCGGTCTCCGAGAGCGCCATCATCAATTGCAGATGACGCAGACGCAGGCGTTTGCGTATGGTCGTGGCGGGCGCGATCATGCGAGCGATAACTCCAGGAAATAGCCTGATGCAAATAATTCAATGGTCAGTTATCGCGGAGTTTCGCACACTAGCGCTACCCGATACAGCCGCGCAAACCCTCGTTTCAGCGGCCCCACCCGAATAGACCGGAGACACCGAAGATGAAGATCAAGCATGTCCGCGCACGCGTTTTCGAATGGAAAGGCAAGGTCGTGCCGCCGCAATCGCACTTCTGCACGAACGCCGTCGATGTTCTCTACGAACGCGGCGACGCAATGGGCTCGTTCCGCTTTCACGGCTGGCTCGTGGTGGAGATCGAATGCGACGACGGCACCGTCGGCATCGGCAATTGCGCGCTCGCGCCGCGCGTCGCGAAACAGATCGTCGATGAATATCTCGCGCCGATCGCTATCGGCGAAGATCCGTTCGATCACGAATACATCTGGCAGAAGATGTATCGGCGCACGCTCGCATGGGGCCGCAAGGGCATCGGCATGGCGGCTATCTCCGCCGTGGATATCGCGCTGTGGGACATCATGGGCAAAGCCGTGAAAAAGCCCGTCTTCAAGCTGCTCGGCGGCCGCACGAAAGAGAAGATCTGGTGCTATGCGTCGAAGCTCTATAACAACGACGACCGCGATGCATTCCTCGCGGAAGCGCAAGGCTATCTCGATCAGGGCTTCACCGCGATGAAGATGCGCTTCGGCTATGGGCCGAAAGACGGCCCGAAAGGTATGGCCAAGAATCTGGAACAGGTGCGCCTGTTGCGCGAACTCGCAGGCGACGATGTCGACATCATGCTCGAATGCTATATGGGCTGGACGCTGGAATACGCGCGCCGCATGCTGCCACGTCTCGCCGAATTCAATCCGCGCTGGCTCGAAGAGCCCGTGATCGGCGACGACGTCGAAGGTTATCAGGAGCTTAAAAAGATGAACATCGTGCCGATATCCGGCGGCGAGCACGAGTTCACGAGCTATGGCTTCAAGGACCTGCTGGAACGTCGCGCCGTCGATGTCATTCAGTACGACACGAATCGCGTGGGCGGCATCACCGCCGCGCGCAAGATCAACGCAATGGCCGAAGCGTGGTCCGTTCCCGTGATTCCGCACGCGGGCCAGATGCACAACTATCACCTGACGATGTCGAGCACCGCGAGCCCGATGTCCGAGTTCTTCCCCGTGTTCGACGTCGAAGTGGGCAACGAGCTCTTCTACTACATCTTCGACGGCGAGCCGCAGCCGGAGAACGGCTATCTGCAACTCTCCGATGAAACGCCGGGCCTCGGCATCACGCTGTCCGACAAGCATCTGAGCGACTTCAACATCATCGAATGACGCAATGATGCAGGGCCAATGAAGCCCGACACTATCCGGAGACAGACATGGAGAGCAGGATCGAATCACACGCGGCGCGCGACGCCGCCTCGTCCGAACACGCGACGAGCGTACGCTGGCGCATCTTCGGCGTGGTATTTCTCATCACGCTGATCAACCTCGTGGACCGCATCTCTCTTTCCATCGCGATGCCCACCATCGCGAAAGAATTCGCGCTCTCGCCCGCGATGCAGGGGCTCGTGCTGTCGAGCTTCTTCTGGTCGTATGCGCTCCTGCAGATTCCGGGCGGCTGGCTCATCGACAAACTGGGGCCGCGCAAGGTCGTGGCAGGCGCGACTGTCTTGTGGGGAATCTTTCAGACGTTGATGGGCGCAGCCACCGGCGGCCTGTCGATGCTGTTTCTGCGCGTCGGTCTCGGCGGCGCGGAAGCCCCGCTCTTTCCCGCGGGCAGCAAGCTCAACGCGCTCTGGCTGTCGCGCACCGAACGCGCGCGCGGCGCGGTGCTGATGGATGCGGGTTCACCGCTCGGCGCGGCGATCGGCGGCCTCGCGATCTCCAATCTGATCCTCGTGTTCGGCTCGTGGCGCACAGCGTTCGTCGTCGCGGGACTTGCGACCATCGCATGCGGCTGGCTCGCATGGCGCTATCTGCGCGACGATCCCGCGAAACATCCGGGCGTGAACGGCGCGGAACTCGCGCATATCCGCGACGGCGCGCCAGCCGTGTCCAGCGCGGGGCGCGCAAGCCAGGACGATGCGCCGCTGCCGCTGCGCTCGACCATCGCGATGTGCGTCGGCCGCATGAGCTGGGCGATGATCTTCTTCGGCCTGCTCACGTGGGGCCCGAGCTATCTCACACAGGCGCGCGGTTTGAGCCTGTCGCAGATCGGCGCGGCGACCTTCTTCATCTTCCTCGCAGGCGCACTCGGCTCGCTGTCGGGCGGCTTTCTGTGCGATGCGCTGTGCGCGATGAATTTCTCGCGCGGCAAGGTCGTGAAGAGCATGATCGCCGTGTCGGGGCTCGTCACGCTCGCCGTGTTCGCCTCGTTGCCGACCATCACGTCGCCCGTCGTCGCGGTCGCGGTGCTGTGCGGCGCATCGTTCCTGCTGATGTGGGGCAGCCTCTACTGGAGCCTGCCCTCGTTGCTCGCAAGCCCCGGACGCGTCGGCCTGCTCGGCGCGTGCATGAACTGCGCGGGCAGCGTCGGCGGGATTTCGATTCCGCTCATCACGGGCTTCATTCTTCAGCGCACCGGTTCCTTCGATGCGGTGCTGCATTTTTACGGCGCGTGCGCGCTGGTGTATATCTTCGGTTCGATCGCCATCGATCTGCGCCGCACCCGCTAACAACGATCACGAGACCCTACACACATGAAACCTCTCATCGCAGTGCTTCTCGGCGACCCCGCCGGCATCGGTCCCGAACTGATCGCGCGCCTCGTCGCGAAGCCGGAGAATCGCGCACGCGCCGATCTCGTCATCATCGGCGACAAGCGCGAACTGGATCACGGCATGGAGATCGCGCAGCAACGTTTCGACTATCAATTGGTCGATAGCGTAGATGCCGCCGCGCGCGATACCGACGTGCCCTCGCTCATCGACTTCCGCCTGCCCGACGACGCGCCCTACGAGCGCGCCGTATCGACCGAACGCGGCGGCCGCTACAGCCTCGAAGCCTTCAAACAGGCGCTCGCGGTGACGCGCGCAAACCGCACGCAGGCGATGCTCTTCGCGCCCGTCAACAAGACCTCGCTGCACATGGCCGGCATGGAGACGAACGACGAAATGGAATGGTTCGCGCGCCAGCTCGATTTCAGCGGCGCATTCTGCGAGTTCAACGTGCTCGACGAGCTGTGGACCTCGCGCGTGACCTCGCATATCGCGCTGAAGGACGTGAGCGCGAAGCTCACGCAGGAGCGCATCGTCGGCGCGGTGCAACTGATTCACGATGGCCTCAAGCGCGCGGGCATCGAAGAGCCGCGCATCGCGGTCTGCGGCTTCAATCCGCATAACGGCGATAACGGCGCGTTCGGCCGCGAGGAAATCGACGTGATCGCGCCCGCCGTCGAACACGCGCGCGCGCAAGGTTACGACGCGCAAGGCCCCTTCCCCGCCGACACCATCTTCGTGCGCGCACGCGATCAGAGAGTCTTCGACGGCGTCGTCACGATGTACCACGACCAAGGTCAGATCGCGATGAAGCTGATGGGCTTCTGGCGCGGCGTCACCGTGCACGGCGGCCTGCCCGTGCCGATCGCGACGCCCGCGCACGGCACCGCGTTCGATATCCACGGCCAGGGCCGTGCCGATGTCGGCGCAACGCAAAAAGCGTTCGACATCATCGTGCGCATGGCGCAAGACCGTGTGAGCTGACGCCATGATGCAAGAGCGCATCGAAGCCTTGCGCGAGCGCTTCCTGGAAAGCGGCGACGACGCGGACCTGCCCATCGTCGACGCACATCATCACTTCTGGGACGTGGCGCGCAACTATCATCCGTGGCTGCGCGATCTGCCGCGCATTCCGTTTCGCTATGGCGATTACGTCGCGATCTGCAGGAACTTCCTGCCCGACGATTACTTCGCGCAGGCGGGCAATCATCGCATCGTGAAGACGGTGATGATGGAAGGCGAATGGGACCCGCGCGACGTGCTCGGCGAAGCGCGCTGGGCCACCGCATTGCACGAGCGCACCGGCTTGCCGAACGCGATGGCCGCGCAAATCTGGCTCGATCGCGACGATGCCGCCGATGTGATCGCCGCCTATCGCGAGATGCCGCTCGTGCGCAGCGTGCGTCACAAGCCGAAGACCGTTCCGCGCGCGGAGCATCGCGCGGATTTTGCTGCGCCCGGCTCGATGCGTTGCGCGCGCTGGCGACGCGGTTATGCATTGCTCGCGCAAAGCGGCCTGATGTTCGGATTGCAGGCGCCGTGGTGGCATTTCAACGAAGCGGCGGAACTGGCGCGCGATTTTCCGCACATGAAAATCATCGTGAACCATACGGGGCTGCCCGCGGATCGCAGCGAAGAAGCGCTCGCCGCGTGGCGCGCCGCGCTCGATGCGCTCGCGCAGTGGCCGAACGTATGGCTCAAGATATCGGGCATCGGCGAAGCTGGCGTAAGCTGGAGCGTCGGGCGCAACGGACGCATCGTGCGCGATGCGATCGAAAGCTTCGGCGTCGGCCGCTGCATGTTCGCGAGTAACTTTCCGGTCGACAGTCTCGTCGTCACGCTCGATGATCTTTTCGCGGGCTTCAAGACCATCGTCGCGGATCGCACGCGGGAAGAACGCCTCGCGCTATTCTTCGACAATGCGAGCGCGCTGTATCGCATCTAGACCCATCACAGGAGACACACTTCAATGGCTGCACCTGCTTATCGCGGCGTATTTCCCGTCGCCCCGACCATCTTCGACGATCAGGGCCGTCTCGATCTCGAAGGCCAGAAGCGCGCGATCGATTTCATGATCGACGCCGGTTCGAACGGCGTCTGCATACTCGCGAACTTCTCCGAGCAGTTCGCGCTGTCCGATGCCGAGCGCGATACCGTTCAGCGCACCGTGCTCGAACATGTCGCGGGCCGCGTGCCCGTGATCGTCACGACGACGCATTTCAGTTCGCGCGTCTGTGCCGAGCGCAGCCGCGCCGCGCAGGACGCGGGCGCCGCGATGGTCATGATCATGCCGCCGTATCACGGCGCGACGATCCGCGTCGGCGAGCGCGGCATTCACGAGTTCTATCGCGAAGTGTCGAATGCGATCGACATTCCGATCATGATTCAGGACGCGCCCGTGGCGGGCACGCCCCTTTCCGCATCGTTCCTTGCGAAGCTCGCGCGCGATGTCGAGCATGTGTCGTACTTCAAGATCGAAACGGCGCAGGCCGCATCGAAGCTGCGCGAACTGATCGAGCTCGGCGGCGATGCGATCGTCGGTCCGTGGGACGGCGAAGAAGCCATCACGCTGATCCCCGACTTCGACGCGGGCGCGACCGGCGCGATGACGGGCGGCGGCTATCCGGACGGCATTCGCAAGATCGTCGACGCCTACTTCGCCGGCGACATCGACAAAGCCGCCGATCTGTATCAGCAATGGCTTCCGCTCATCAACTACGAAAACCGGCAATGCGGTCTCGCCGCGTGCAAGACCTTGATGAAGGAAGGCGGCGTGATTCGCTCCGATGCGGTGCGTCATCCGCTCGCGCCGATGTCGCCCGCCGTGCGCGAAGGGTTGCTCAAGGTCGCGCGCAAGCTCGATCCGCTCGTGCTGCGCTGGGGGCATTGACTAGCGGCGGCGCTTCCTTTTCGTATCGGCCATCATCGCGGGAACGCCGACACGTTCCCGCAAATACTCCACGGTCCGCGCGCAACGCGCGGGCAGCGGCCATTCCGCGCGACGAATGAGCCACAGCGTATCGACGACAGGCGCGCCGCACTCCACGACGCCTATCGCTTCCGGCTTGCCGAACGCGATGCGCGCATAACGCGGTATCACCGTGAAGCCGAGCCCGCGCGCGACGAACTCCAGGATGAGGCTGATCTGATTGCAGAAGCCTTGCCTTCGCAGACTGCCGACGCCCGGATTGCCCGGAAAGCGCCGGCTCAGCAAGCGGCTCGCCATCATATGCCCGTCCGGATAATCGATGAAACCGAGCCTTTCCAGATCGCTCCATTCATGCACATCCGCATTCACGGGCACGACGAGTTCGAGCGGCTCTTCGATGAACTTGCTCGCGGCAAGGCGAGGATCGTCGGGCTTCAACGTGACGATGCCCAGATCGTAGCGGCTCTGCAATACGGCTTCGAGCACTTCCGAATCCGGCCCGAAGCGATGACGCATCTTCCATTCGGGACGCTGCTGCTGCAAATCCAGCAGTAGCGGAAACAAAACGAGCCCGATGCTGCCCGGCGTGATGAGGCCGATCTCGCCGGCTTCGTCTTCGCTATCCGAAAGACGCGACGCGAGACGCTTGCCCGCCAGTTCCATCTCTTCGCAATAGTCGATCAACGCCCTGCCCGCCGGCGTCAGTTCGATGCCGCGCGGACGGCGTATCACGAGCAGGCCGAGCGCGTCTTCGAGATGACGAAGGTGCTGGCTCACGGCCGCCTGCGTCAAATCGAGCCGTTCGGCGGCGCGCGTGAAGTTGCCGAGATCGACGAGCGCAAGAAAGGTGCGCAGCCATTGCGGATTGAGTATCACAAAATTTTATCGAATCGATAATCCCCAGATAGTTTTCATTATGGCACTGAGCGGTTAAATTGCAGGCCTCAACTCAATTCGAGAAAACCCGCATGTCAGCACTTTTCACTCCGTTCAAACTGAAAGACGTCACGTTGCGCAACCGCATCGCCATTCCGCCGATGTGTCAGTACAGCGCCATCGACGGCTTCGTCAACGACTGGCACGTCAGCCATTACGCGAGCCTCGCGCGCGGCGGCGCGGGCCTCGTGATCGTCGAAGCGACGGGCGTGTCGCCGGAAGGCCGCATCACGCCCGGCTGCACGGGCCTCTGGGACGATGCGCACATCGAAGGCATGAAGAAGATCGCCACGGCGATCAAGGCGGCGGGCGCGGTGCCCGGCATCCAGATCGCGCACGCGGGCCGCAAGGCGAGCGCGAACCGTCCGTGGGAAGGCGACGATCACATTTCCCCCGACGACGCACGCGGCTGGGACACGCTCGCGCCTTCGGCCGTCGCGTTCGGCGCGGGGCTGCCGAAGATGCCCAAGGCCATGACGCTCGAAGACATCGAACGCGTGAAGGCGGACTTCGCGGCGGCCACGCGTCGTGCGCGCGAAGCGGGCTTCGAATGGCTGGAACTGCACTTCGCGCACGGTTATCTTGCGCAGAGCTTCTTCTCGGTGGATGCGAATCAGCGCGACGATCAGTACGGCGGCGATCTCGCGGGGCGCAGCCGTTTCATCGTCGAGACCTTCGATGCGGTGCGTGAAGTGTGGCCGGAGAATTTGCCGCTGACGGCGCGCTTCGGTGTCATCGAATACGATGGCCGCGATGAAGTCACGCTGAACGAATCCATCGAACTGACGAAGACGCTGCGTCGCAAGGGACTCGATCTGATGAGCGTGAGCGTCGGCTTCTCGACGCCCGATGTGCGCATTCCGTGGGGACCGGCGTTCCTCGGCCCGATCGCGGAGCGTGTGCGCCGGGAAGCGGAGATTCCGGTTGCATCGGCATGGGGATTCGATTCGCCGCCGAACGCGGAACGCGCCGTCGAGTCGGGTCAGCTCGATCTCGTGATGGTCGGCCGCGCGCATCTTTCGAATCCGCACTGGCCGTATCACGCCGCGAAGCAGTTGAAGGTGGAGAAGCCGTCGTGGGCGTTGCCCGCGCCGTATGCGCACTGGCTCGAACGTTATGCCGTGGCCGAATGATGGCTCGATGTGACTAGCAAGGCTCCATGCCGTGGCGCACTTTGGCGCCGTCGGCATCGGGCGAAGCGAGAAACGCAAGGAACACGCGCGCGAGTTGCGGCGCGTTCGCGTTCGCACAGATCGCGCCCTCGAACACCGTCAGCGTTTGAATCCGCGGCGGCAACATGCCGAGCACATCGATGCCTTCGACGCCGATCATCTCGCTCATCTGCTGGAAGCCCAGTTCCACTTCGCCACGCGCGATGAGCGTGCCCACCGCGACACCCGGCGGCGCCTGCACGATGCGCGAAGCGATGCGTTCCGCGATGCCCCAGCGCTCGAACAGACGCGTCAGATAAACACCGCTCGGTCCCGTCGAATAACCGATGCTGCGTGCCGCGAGCACGGCCTCGCGCACGGCGGCTTCATCGTCGATGGCGGGACGCGGTGCGCCCTTCGCCACCGCGATCGCCACGCCCGAGCGCGCGATCCGCACGCGGCTCGCTGCATCGATGCGCGCCGACGCCGCAAGCCGGTCGATCGCGTCCGAAGCGAGCACGACGATATCGAACTCCTCGCCTTCTTCGATCCGCTTCAGCGCCGCGACGCCGCCCACCGATTCGATCGCGACACGCTCGCCCGACTTCGCTTCGAAAGCGGACGCGAGATCGTTGAGCACCTGGCGCGTGGCCATCGAAGAAATGCCGTTCATGCTCATGCGCATCAGTCGATATAACGCAAGCCCGCTTTTTCCAGCGGCTCGCGCATCTTGTACATGTCGAGGCCGAGCACGCCGCTTGCGAGCTTCGCGCGCTTCTCTTCTTCGAACGCTTCGCGCGCCACGGCCTTGTCGAGCACCTGTTGCGCCGATGCGGACGGCACGACGACGACGCCATCGTCATCCGCGACGATCACATCGCCGGGCGTGACCCATGCGCCCGCGCACACGACGGGAATGTTCACCGAACCGAGCGTCGCCTTCACCGTGCCTTTCGCCGAAATCGCGCGGCTCCAGACCGGGAAATTCATCTCCGTCAATATGCGCACATCGCGCACGCCGCCATCGATGATGAGCGCCCGCGCGCCGCGCGCCTTGAAGCTCGTCGCGAGAAGATCGCCGAAGAAGCCATCGGTGTTGTCGGTCGTGCACGCGGCCACGACGATATCGCCCGGACGAATCTGCTCGGCCGCGACGTGCATCATCCAGTTGTCGCCCGGTTGCAGCAGCACGGTGACAGCCGTGCCGCTCGCCTGCGCGCCCGTGTAGATCGGCCGCATGTAGTTCTTCATCAGGCCGACACGGCCCATCGCTTCGTGCACGGTCGCCGAGCCGAGCGCGCCGAGCTTGTCGGCCGCATCCGCGTTCGCGCGATCGATGTTGCGATACACCACTCCCAGTTCGTACATATCAACGTCCCTTTGCTTTGAGCGCCGCATCGAGGCGCGGATACACGCGGCGCGCGTTGCCTTCGTAAATCTTGTAGCGCGCTTCGGGCTCGATCTGCGCGGCCTCGACATAGCGCTTCGTGTCGTCGAAATAATGCCCGGTTTCAGGATCGATGCCGCGCACCGCGCCGATCATCTCGCTTGCGAACAGAATGTTGTCGACGGGAATCACGCGCGTCAGCAAGTCGATGCCCGGCTGGTGATAGACGCAGGTATCGAAGAACACGTTGTTGAGCAAATGATCCTTCAGCAAGGGCTTTTTCAGCTCCTGCGCGAGACCGCGAAAGCGTCCCCAGTGATAGGGCACCGCGCCGCCGCCGTGCGGAATCACGAACTTGAGCGTCGGAAAATCACGGAACAGATCGGACGTGAGGCACTGCATGAAGGCGGTCGTGTCCGCGTTGAGATAGTGCGCGCCCGTCGTATGGAAGCACGCATTGCAGCTCGTGCTTACGTGGATCATCGCGGGGAGATCGTACTCGACCATCTTCTCGTAGATCGGATACCAGTAGCGGTCCGAGAGCGGCGGGCTCGTCCAGTGCCCGCCTGAAGGGTCCGGATTCAGGTTGATCGCGACATTGCCGTATTGCTCGACGCACTTCACGAGCTCGGGAATGCACGTCGAGACATCGACGCCCGGACTCTGCGGCAGCATCGCCGCGGGAATGAAGCTGTCGGGAAAGAGCTCGCTCACGCGATAACACAGCTCGTTGCAGATCGCGGCCCACGTGCTCGACACTTCGAAGTCGCCGATGTGATGCGCCATGAAGCTCGCGCGCGGGCTGAACACGGTGAGATCGAGGCCGCGCTCGCGCATCAGTCGAAGCTGGTTCGCTTCGATCGACTCGCGCAGTTCATCGTCGCCGATATGCAGCTCCGATGCGCTCGGCATCTCCGATGGATTCTTGATGGCGGCGATCTGCCGGTTGCGCCACGCTTCCAGCGCCTTCGGCGCGGTCGTGTAGTGGCCGTGAATGTCGATGATCATCCTTTACTCCAGGTACTAATGTGCTGCGGTCGTTTGTGCGTGCGCTTCGTCGGCACGCGTGCGTTGCGCGACGAGAATCGAGATCGCGGCGAGCGTTGCGGGCACGGCGAGCATCGCAAGGATCGCGCCGAACTCCCAGCCGAGACCGAGCAGCGCGCCGCCGAACGCGGAACCGAAAATGCTGCCGAAGCGGCCCATGCCGAGCATCCAGCTCACGCCGGTTGCACGCGCGACCGTCGGGTAGCGGCTCGGTGCGAACGCGTTGAGGCCCGTTTGCGCGCCGCTCATGCAGAAGCCCGCTGCGAACACGAGCACGGCAAGCGACGACGACAACGCGCCGATCCACGCCAGCCCGAGCACGCAGACCGCGCCGCCGAGATACGCCGCGCTGATGACGGGCGCCGGGCGCACCTTGTCCATGATCCAGCCGACGATGATCGCGCCGATCGTGCCGCCGATCTGGAACATCGCCGTGATGTTCGCCGCCGACGACACCGTGAGACCCGCGTCCTTCATCAGCGTCGGCAGCCAGCCGGTGAGCAGATAAATCACGAGCAGGCCCATGAAATACGTGATCCACAGCGCCGCCGTCATCAGGCCGTAGCCCTGCGAGAACAATACGCCGATGGGCTTTTTCGTGGGCAGCGGCGGCTCGTTCGATACGAACGTTTCATTGCCGTCGAAGCGCGCGCCGCACACGCGGCCAAGCACCTTGCCGATCCGCGCCGAGGTCGCGCCGCGCACCGCGAGCAGACGCGCCGATTCGGGCAGCAGCCAGATTTGCAGCGGAATCAGCAGGAGCGGCAGCGCGCCGCCGCAGATCAATACAGAGCGCCAGCCGTGCACCGGAATCAAACCGCCCGCGAGGAAGCCGATCAGCGCCGAGCCGAGATTGAAGCCCGTGAACATGATCGTGATGAGCAGCGCGCGCTTGCGTTGCGGCGCGTATTCGGAGAGGAGCGTCGTCGTATTGGGCATGGCCGCGCCGAGACCGATGCCGGTCAGCACGCGCAGCAATGCCATGCTCGAAGGCGAATTCGTGAACGCGGTCGCGATCGTGAACACGCCGAAGAGAAACACCGAGGTAATCAGCACCCACTTGCGTCCGATGCGATCCGATGCCGGTCCCGCCGCAAGCGCGCCGATCACGAGACCGATCGGGGCGGCGCTCATCACGAGGCCGAACGCGGGGCGCGAGATATGCCAGTCCGCGATGATCGAAGGCGCGATGAAGCCCATGATCGCGACGTCCATGCCGTCGGCCGTCACGATCAGAAAGCACAGCGCCACCAGCAACCACTGGTAGGCGGAAATCGGGCGTTCGTCGATGAAGCCCTTGATGTCGATGGTTTTACCGATAGCCATGTTTGTCTCCTGTCTCCTCTTTTATTCAGTTCTTCGCCTTGTCCCAGTCGAGCTTGCCCGCGCCCTTGCCCGCGACCGAGTACAGCGCGCCGGGCGCGTTGCGTGTCTTCTGAAATTCTTCGAGCGTTTCACCGCGCATCGCGGCGTAGATATGCAGGTTCGATACGCCCGTCACCGCGCCGAGCTTCTCCAGCATGAAGAAGATCACGCCGTAATGAAGCAGGCCGCGCCAGTCGCGTCGGCGAATGAGATCGCGCTCCTGTTCTGAGAGACCGGCCGACTCGAAGCTCGCTTCCTCGTTCTCCTTGAACGCCTCGCGATGCGCAGGCTCGACCATGCGATGCAGATACTCGTTGATGCGATACGCGCGCACGGCGGTTTCGATGGAGAACGGATAGGTGCCTTCCAGCTTCTCGACATCGGTGAGCTGCACGGCCATCTTCTGACGATGACGCTCGACGATCGCCGGCTTCGTCTCGCTGTCCTCGCCTTCGTAGATCGCGGTCGCGATGCCCGCCATCGACGGCAGGTAATAGCTGCGATGCTTGCACACGACATTCGACGACAACGCGCCGCGCATCGTGAGCCACATGATCACTTCCGCGCCTTCGTAGCCGCCGAGCGCCGCATATTCGGCGATGGTCATATCCGCGAGCTGTTCAGGATCGCGCTCGAAGAGATCGAGGAAACGCGCATCCCATTCCGTGTTGTTGAAGCCCGCGCGTTCGCCATGTACCTGATGCGAGAGACCGCCCGTGGCGAGAATCGCGACCTTGATGTCCTCCGGATAGCTTTCGATCGCGCGGCGCAGCGCCTGACCCAGCTTGTAGAAACGGCGCGCGCTCGGCACGGGCAACTGCAGCACGCCCATTTGCAGCGGCACGAGCTTGACCGGCCATTCGGGCTTGTGCGGGCAGAGCATCGAGAGCGGCGAGAAGCAGCCGTGATCGAGCGCCTTGTTCTGGAAGAACGACATGTCGAATTCGTCGGACATCAGCGACGTGCCGATGTGCGCGGCAAACGCCGGATGACCCTTGATCGGCGGCAGATCGCGCGCGCCGCCGCCTTCGTCCGCGACGCGCCATTCCGGGCCTACGCCGAGCGAGAACGCGGAATAGTGATCGAAGAAGAACGACGTGACGTGATCGTTGTAGATCGTGACGATCACATCGGGCTGCTTTTCCGCGAGCCAGTTCGCGAGCGGCGCGAAATTCTCGAAGATCGGCGCCCAGACGGGATCGTCGCGCTTGTTCTTGTCGAACGCGAAACCGATAGTCGGTGTGTGCGAGGCGGCAATGCCTCCGATGATCCGTGCCATGTGCGCTACTCCTTCTGAATGCGTGGCCGAGCGGGCTTGCTTTAGTGAAACTGAAGCCCGAAGGGTAGCGAGGAAGGCAGCGGCGCTGGTACTACGCGTTAACCAGTAATTTGCTTATGTGCATGGGGTTTCGGCGTGCGGGAAGCCCGCCGGGACGGGCGCGGCGAGGTGTGCGCCGGGTTCGCGCCATCGATATGCCGATAAGCAAAACTGATGGCGCGTGAAGCAGGACGCAAGAATGGCCGTTTTGCCGGCCTGCGCGGTCAGGCCAGCTTGCCGCGAACGAACTGCAGCGAGCGGCGAGCGCGCTCGTCCATCTGCTCATCCGTCGCACCATTCGACATGTCGCGCCAGACACCGACGGCCCGGCTTACGGAGCCGCCCTTGCGCATAAAGGGTTCCATCACGATGGTCCCGTCGTAGTCGATTTCCTTCAGTGCGCCGAAGATTTCGTCCCACGGGAGACGGCCCTCTCCGGGCGGCAGCCGGTTCGCTTCGCCGAGATGGAAGTGTCCGAGCTTGCCTTTGCACGCGAGGATCGCATCGCGGAAGGAATGCTCCTCGATGTTCATGTGGAAGGTGTCGAGCTGCACCTTGCAAGCCGGGCTGTCCACTGCGTCGACGAAGGCAAGTGCTTCCTTGGCGTCGTTGCATAGCCATTGCTCGAAGCGGTTCACCACTTCCAGCGCATAGATGATGCCGTAATCTTCGGCGACCTCGATGACGCGGCGCACGCTGTCGATCGCATGGTCGACGTAAGGCCGCTTGTCCTTCATGCCGGGCGGCGGCGACTGCGGCCACGCGCAGAACGTGAGGCCGGCGAACACCGGTGCGCCGAGCATGTGGCAATCGTCGAGCAGACGCTTCACATATTCGGTGCCGGCGTCGCGCACGCTCTGCTCCGGCGATGCGAAGTCGTACTCGGGCTTCAGCCCGATGCAGCACATCACCGTGAGGCCCAGATCGTCGGCGACCGCTTTCAGCTCGCGCTTCTTCGCATCCGGAAGGTTGTGGAATTCGCCGAGCGAGATTTCCATCATGTCGAAGCCGAGCCCGGCGATGCGCTTTGCCGTCGCGGGAAAATCGACCATCCACTCGGTCGACCAGTAGGTGTAGAACATGCCAACCTTGTTCACGGCGAAACTCCTCTATGAGAGCGTCTCGAAGTCAGCTCAGGAAACGAATCCGGTCGGCTTGACCTCCGGATGCGCGGGATCGGCGTGTTCGAGCGCGGCCAGGGACATGATCCGTTCCTCCGACGCTTCATCGAAGCCGACTTCGCCCACCAGTTGCCCCGCACGCATGACCAGAATACGGTCCGAGATGGTGAGAATCTCGGGCAGGTCGCTCGAAATCACGAGAATCGCCAGGCCTTCGTGAGCGAGCTCCCGCATCAGCGCATAGATTTCCGCTTTCGTCGTGACATCGACGCCTCGCGTCGGCTCATCCACGATGAGCACGCGCGGTCTCGATGCCAGCCACTTCGCCAGCACGACCTTTTGCTGGTTGCCGCCGCTCAGGAGCCGCACCAGTTGCTCGACCGTCGGCGTCTTGATCTTGAATCGTCCGACGTAGGTGTCGATCAGCCGCGCCTCCTGCATGGGCCGCACGACCGGTCCTTTCGACAGCCGGCCGAGTCCGAGCGCAGCGAGCGAAAGATTGCTTCCGACCGACATGCCCAGAACCAGTCCCTGATCCTTGCGGTCTTCGGGGGCGAGCGCAATGCCGAGCCGCATCGCATCGCGCGGCCGGGAAATCCTGACTGGCTTGCCCGCGATGGAGACGGTCCCGTGTTTCGGCGGAGGCGCGCCGAAGATCCCCATCGCCACTTCCGAGCGACCCGCGCCGATCAGACCCGCAAGGCCGACGATTTCGCCCTGTCGAAGCGAGAACGAGACGTCGCGATAACGATGGTCATCGCCCAGGCCTTCCACCGAAAGCACCACAGGCTTGCCGGCGTGCTCCGGTCGAACGCGCTTCACCTCTGCAAGGTCGCGGCCGACCATGAGGCGGACCACCTCGTCCGGCGAGGTATCGGCAAGCCGCGCGGTGCGCACGTGCTTGCCGTCGCGCAAGACGGTTACGGCGTCGCAGTTGTCGAACACCTCGCGCATCCGATGGGAGATGTACAAGATGGTCACGCCCCGGTCCCGCAACTCGTGAACGACCTTGAAGAGCGTGAGCGAATCGGCTTCGGACAAGCTCGATGTCGGCTCGTCGAGGATGAGCAGGCGCGGCTCGTGAATCAACGCCTTGCAGATTTCGATGAGCTGTTGCTGGGCGATGGTCAGATCGCCCAGACGCGTGTGGGGATCGAGCGAGATGCCCAGACGCAGCATGGCGGCCTTCGCCTTTTCCAGCAGCGTGCCGCGGTCGACCAGCACGCGCGCCATGCGCGGCTCCGTGCCGAGGAATATGTTCTCGGCGATCGTCATGTTCGGAGCCAGCATGAGCTCCTGGAACACGATGGAAATGCCCTTCTTCGCCGCGTCGCGCGTGCCGGTGAACTCGACTTCCTGTCCGTCGAATATGAGCCTCCCGGAAGTCGGCGAATGCGCCCCGGCGATGACCTGCATCAACGTCGACTTGCCTGCGCCGTTCTCGCCCATGATCGCGTGCACGGTCGCCGCCTCGACGCTGAAGGAGACCTCTTGCAGCGCCTTGACACCCGGATAGGTCTTGGTGATCTGCTCAACGCTCAATAGAACGGTCATGGCGGGACTCTTCGCAAGGAAAGCATGGGACCGTCGGCATCCCGGTCCCGGGCGGATGGATTACTTGCCGCCGACGAACTTGTCCACGTTGGACGAATTCACGATGTCGACACCGGTATCCGTGATCGGCGGAATCTTGCCGCCCTTGGACAGTTCATTGAGCTGTTTCACCGACTCGATGCCCATCGCGAGCGGTCGCTGGCCGATCAGCGTGGTCGCGTAGCCTTCCTTGAGCAGCTTGACTTGCGACGGCAACGTGTCGAACGAGACGATCACGAACTTGCCGGACTTGATGTCGGCTGCCTTGTTCTTGACCGCGCGGATGTAGGCCTCAGGCGCGAACATCGGCCAGCCGCCTGCGAAGAAGATGCCGTCGAGATTCGGATTCTTGGCGAGAATGTCCTGAATCAGTTGCACCGCCGTGCTGGAGTCGTCGTTGCACGCAAAGGGCGAACCCGACACTTCCTTGAAGCTGCCGCCGAGCTTGGACTTGAAGCCCTTGATCCGCTCGTTCAGATTCGCCGCCGACAAGCCGCCCGTCAGAATCGCGTACGTGCCGCCCTTCGGAAGCGCTTTCGCGAACGCTTCCCCGGCGGCCTCGCCGCCAGCCTCGTTGTTCGTGCCGATGAACGCGGCCCGCTTGGACTTCGGCGCATCGGAGTCGAACGTGACGATCGGGATATTCTTCGCGACAGCCGCACTGATGACGTTACCGATGGAGTCGGCGTTATTCGGCGCAATCGCGATACCGGCGACCTTCTTCGTGATCAGATCCCTGACGATGCGGCCCTGCTCGGCGTCATCGAGTTGCGCCGGGCCCGTGAACAGGCACTCGGCGCCGAGTTTCGCCGCCTCTTCCTTGCAGCCTTTCTCCGCATCGGCGTAGAACGCGACGCCGAGCGCCTTCGGCACGACGGCGAAAACCTTCTTGTCGGCTGCGTGCGATTGCGCGACGCCGAGCCCGAACAGGACGGCGGCTGCTACTGCGCTGATCATGGTGCGTGTCATGTCTTCTCCAAGGGTTGTTATGGTTACAGCGCTCATCGACGTCGCCAGACGCCTTTTCTGAGTTGGTCGATAAAGACGGCAAGCACGATGACGGAACCAACGAACACCCCTTGCCAATAAGCGTCCGTTCCGAGCAAGACGAGACCATTGCGCAGCACTTCGAGGATGACCGTGCCGACGAACACGCCGATCACGGTGCCTTCGCCGCCGGACAGGGCCGTGCCGCCGATGACCGCCGCTGCGATGACGCTCAGTTCCTTGCCGAGGCCCTGATTCGAAATCGCGGACGAAAGGTAGCTCACTTCGATGATGCCCGCGACACCCGCCAGAACAGAGGACATGATGTAGACGCTCATCTTGAGCCGGTCCACATTCAGGCCGGTGAGCATCGCCGCGCGTTCGTTGCCGCCGACCGCATACAACTGGCGGCCGTAGACCGTTCTCTTGAGCACGATCGCGGAGATGATCGCCAGCACCACGAAAATGATGAAGGGAACCGGCAGGTCGAGGAAGTCGCCGCCACCGAGCGAGAAGAACGCGTCGCCGTCGGGCCGGAAGCCGTCGATTGCCTTGCCGCGTGTGATGATGAGCGCGAGCGCACGCGCGATGCTCATGGTGGCGAGCGTCGGCACGAACGGCAGCATGCGCAGCTTCGTCACGCAGAAGCCATTGAAGAAGCCGACGGCGGCGCAGATGAGAAGCGTGAGCGCACACGCCGGAACGACACCCATGCCCGACTGCATCATCGCGGCGGACGCCACCGCCGCAAGGCCCCACACGCTGCCGACCGAAAGGTCGATGCCGCCGGTGATCATCACCGCAGCCTGACCGAGCACCACGATGCCGATGAACGACAGATTGCGCGCGTCGTTGAGCAGATTGCCCTTGCTGGCGAAGTCAGGCGCGAAAATCGATAGCAGCACGATCATGATGGCCAGCGCACCCACGATGCCGGTCTCGCGCGAGTGCATTATTTGAGACGCGAAACCCTTGCGAGGCTTAGGCTGCTCGTTGTTGACCGGGGTCACCTTGCTCATATGTCGCCTCCAGTACGCCTCGGCGCTCGCCATGGAATGGCGAGCCGCTTTTACCGTGAAAAATTCTAGTTTCGAGTCGAAAGCCCAACAAAGCGGGTTTTCCCTGCACAGGTAAGAAAGACGCCTTACTTTCTACAGGCGGCCGCATACATGCCGATGACTTCCCGGACCTTACCGAAGATCAGGCTCATCGGCGAACCGTCGATCAGACCGCGCCGGCGTGGCCAGTACTGGTTCGGGAGGTATCGGCTGATAAGGTTTTCGCTTATGTCGACGCGTTCCAGATTGGACACCAGCTTTCGCGTTGCGGCGCCGACCGCCGGATCGGCCCAGTAGTAGCGAATCCGGTCGCTGTAGCTGAACGTGCGCAAGAGGCGCTTTTCCTGTTCGCTGCCGTGGTAGTACTTCTCCCAATTCGTGGGTTTCTCCAGCATCACGCGCTCGACCACGGCTCGCAGATCGGAGCGCGCATCCGCTGCGACCAGTTCGTCTTCGATGTCCGCGAGCGCATAGAGCGCTTCCCGCAACGCGAAGGTCGCGCCGGGCCCGACTTTCAGAATGGCGAAGCCATCGCGAACCAGCGCCGAAAGCGCTTCGGGCTTCTGATAGTCCGTGGAATGGGCTTCGAAGACCATGTCAGGCAGGTCTTCGAGGATATGCGACAGTTCGCGAGCGGACGACGCGTCGTAGTCCACGACCTTCGTATGGTCGAATTCCACGCCCGGCTGAACGACCAGACCCACGACGCGCTGCCACGCCGCGTCCAGGCCACATGCTTGCCATGCCGCACGATGCACCGCGACGGTATCGAGCGCCGCACGCGGACTCGTCGCCTCGACCGCAGAGAGCGCTTCGGATGCGCCCCCGGGCACGGGCACTTCCGTACCGACGATGTAGACCGGGCGTTCGCGCAGTCCCGCGCGCCCGGCTGCCTGCTCCGCGACCGCGCACAATCGAGCCGCACGCCGGGCGACGATTTCGTCGGAAAGACGCGGCGGGTCATCGGCGCAACGCATGCTCGTGTCGAGGTGAAGCTTTCGAAATCCTGCCGTGGCGTACGCATCGATCAGGGCGTCCGCGCGTGCCATCGCTTCATCGGCCGGACGATTGCTCCAGGCATTCGGGCCGAGATGGTCGCCGCCGAGAAGCAAGCTTGCCCGAGGAAAACCGACGCTGTCGGCGATGCCGTGCACGAATCGCACGAAGTCGGCCGGCTGCATACCGGTGTAGCCGCCATACTGGTTCACCTGATTCGAGGTCGACTCGAGCAGCAACGGCGTGCCGTCATCGAGCGCCTGCCTCATGCTCGCCTCGATCACCCACGGATGAGCCGAGCAGACCGAGTAGATCCCCCTCAGCCGGGACGCAAATCGTGCGTCGCCCGTGAGTCGCGTGACGATTTCAGTCATGGCTCGCCTCGGATCTCTCCTGGATGAACGCATCCAGTTCTGCGAGCGTTGCGGTGCCTTCCATGGGTCCGCGATACGTCACGGCGCGCGCGCCCGCGGCGCTGGCGTACGTCAACGCGCGTTCGACAGCAAATCCCTGTGCGCGACAGGCGATATACGTACCGCCGAAGCAATCCCCGGCGCCCGTCGGATCGACTTCGGTCACCGGCAACGCCCGCACGTGCCGCTCGTCTTTTCCGTCGTAATAGCTGCAACCATCCTTGCCGCGTTTCACCACGACCTCGCGCACGCCTCTGCCCAGCAGTTCATCGATCGCCGCCTTCTCGGTGCTCGCGCTCGCGAGCAACATCACTTCATGGCCGCTCGGAAGGAACACGTCGGTGTAGTCGAGGATGAAGTCGAGCGCCTCGCGCATTTCCGGAATGCGCAACATCTCCTTGCGGATGTTCGGGTCGAAACTGACCGTGCCACCGTTAGCCTTCACCGTTTCGATGACGCTCTTCATCGCCTCGATGATGCGGAACGAGAAGAGCGAGGAGCCCATCACATGGAAATGCCTGCAATCCTTCAGCAAGTGTTCGCGAATCTCGCTGACAGAGAGATGTCCCGACGCGCTGTTGACGATGTTGTAGATGAAGTCTCTGTCGCCGTCCTTGCGATAGGTGACGAACGCGCTGCCGGTCGTCGCGGCCTTGATGACGGATATGCCGGAGACATCGACGCCGTCCTCGCGCAGGCGTTCGACATTGAGCACGCCGAAATCGTCATCGCCGACACATCCGATGATCGCGCACGGACTACCGCATTTCGCGACCTGATCGATAAAAATTGCCGGAGCGCCGCTCGCGAACGGTCCGATCAGCGTTCCTGCCCGCCGGAACGACTGCCCGATTTCCGTAGCGAGAATCTCGACGAGAATCTCGCCCATCGTGAGGATGCAGCCGGGACGAGCGTCCGGTTTCGCTTCAGATTTCGCCATGTCGGTTTTCATTAGGATAACGATGCACGAGGCGCCAGAAAGCGCGCGCACTTCGGTTCTTCTACTTCTCAATACGTCCTGTCAGGAAGCGCGAAACTCCAGAATTCCAGTGTCTCGCCTTTGTAGCTGAAGACCTTTGCGCATGACCGTCTCCATCGTCGGCGGGTCGATTCCATCGTCGATAAGAAGCGTGTCGATCTCTTGCGCGCTTGCAAACACTTCGCCGCTGCGTTCGTCGAGCGCCGGCTGAAACGCGACGACGATCGTGCGCCTGGCAGCCCGGCGCGCTGCCTGCGCCACACGCGCCAGGGCCAGGTTCGCCGTCAGCAGGTTGCCGTCACGATCGACACCGGATGCTTGCAGGACGCACAGATCGATCGCGCGCCGCCCGACGGAAGCTTCGGCGTCAGGGCCGGTCATCACGGTCGAGCCGTGTTCCAGTTGCCCGCCAGTCAAAAGCACCTCGCAGTGCAGAAACCGCTGAACCGTCTGCGCAACCGTAACGTCCTGCACCAGCAACGAAAGGTTTGCACGGTCTGCGAGGAATGGAATCATCTTATGAACGATCTCGCCCGCGCCCAACATGACCGCTTCGCTATCCGCGACCCGCTCTGCCGCGAATCGGGCAAGAAGCGTTTCGGAGGCCTTGCGTGCAGCGGCGTCGGACGCTGGCACGAGTATGTCGTCTCCGGCCTTCTGCGCGACATAGCGGGCTTTGCCAAACGAGCGCAGCAGATAGCGCTGCTGCTCCAGGTAAGTCAGATCACTGCGGATGGTGACGCTCGAAACTTCGAAAGCCTGACTGAGCTCATCGACGGAAACCTCGCCTCGCTTGCGAACGAGCTCGACGATTTGAAGGCGTCGCTTCAATGAACTCTTGTTGGTGAGCATCGGGCCGCTTTCATCCGCTCTTTCGTCACGGAAGAGTCTAGTTTCGAAACGAAAGAAGTTCAAAGCGAATCTCGTCATGGTTTTCCCGTGAGAGAACGCTGGATGAGCAAGGGAACTGGAGCGCGTCGCGCTGTGAGAGGATGCACGGATCGTCGACTCTTGCAGAGCGTATCCGATGCTTTCAGAAATTTATCGCGGCTATATTGCCTGTCTGAACGCACAAGACTGGTTAAATCTCGGCACGTTCGTTCATGACGCGCTGCACTACAACGGCCGCGCGCTGACGCTCGACGATTATCGCGAGATGCTGATAAAGGACTTTCGCGAGATACCCGATCTCTTTTTCGACATTCAAATGCTGATCGAGGAACCGCCGCGCATCGCGTGCCGATTGCGGTTCGAGTGCGCGCCGAAAGGGGTTTTCATGGGACTGCGCGTGGACGGAAAACGCGTCGTGTTCTGCGAGAACGTGTTCTATGAGTTCCGCGAAGGGAAGATCGACAACGTCTGGTCCGTCATCGACAAAGCCGCGATCGAGGCGCAGCTTTAGGCGGCTTCCGTGAAGAACGTATCGACGATATCGTCCCGCAAGCGCGCGACTTCGCGATGTCCCACCTTGCGCGGCCTCGGCAAACTGACGTCGATCACTTCGCCAATCCGCCCGGGCCGCGCCTGCATCACCACGATCCGGTCCGAAAGCAGCACGGCCTCTTCCACATCGTGCGTGACGAGCACCATCGTGATCCGCTCGCGCTCCCATATACGCTGCAATTCGAGTTGCAAACGACTGCGCGTAAGCGCGTCGAGCGCGCCGAACGGCTCGTCGAGCAGCAGCAACCGCGGCCGATTGACGAGCCCGCGCGCGATCGCCACGCGCTGCGCCATCCCGCCCGACAACTGATGCGGATAATGCCGCTCGTATCCCGTAAGCCCGACAAGCTCGATATGCTCCGCCACCGCCCGCGCCTTTGCCGCTTTCGAGAGCGGCGCATTGCGTAACGCGACGGCCACGTTCTGCTCGACATCGAGCCACGGAAACAGCCGATGATCCTGGAACACGATGCCGCGCGACAGATCGGTCGTCACGATACGCTTGCCGTCGAACTCGATCTCGCCTTCGTGATTGCCATCGAGTCCCGCCACGAGCCGCAGCAACGTCGACTTGCCGCATCCGCTCGCCCCGACGATGCTCACGAACTCGCCACTCGTAATCGACAAGTCGATGCGATCCAGTACCGGAGGCGCCGCATCGTCGTTGAAGCGCTTGCTCACATGCCGCAGCGTCAGACCGCTGTCTTGCTCGATTACAGTCGTCATTCCTGGATTCTCCTCAAGCCGCGCGCGACGTATCGAACCAGCGCCGCTGCACGCCGCGCGCGAGGGCATTCAGCGCCCACCCCGTCAAACCGACCACGATCACGCCGAACACGACGAGATCCATGCGAAACTGCTCGCTGCCATCCACGAGCGTATTGCCGATCCCGCTGCCCGCGACGAGCAGATACTCCGCCCCGAGCGTCGCGAGCCACGAATAGATGAGCGCGAGATACACGCCCGTGAAGATCGACGGCAACGCCGCAGGCAGCACCACATACGCCAGCGTCTGCAACTTGCCATAGCGATAGGCGCGCGCCACATCGAGCAAGTCGGCGGGCACGGCGCGAATGCCGTCGTTCGTGTGCATCACGACGGGCACGAGCGCCGCGAGCGACAGGAACACGACCTTCGCGACATCGCCCAGACCGAACCAGACGGAAATCAGCGGAATCCACGCGAACAGCGACACTTGCTTGAACGTGTTGAAGCTCGGCGCGATCGCACGATTCGCCAGCTTCGAGATGCCGAGCAACGCGCCGAGCGCGAGGCCGAGGCTCGTGCCGATCGCAAATCCCGTCAGTTCGCGCGCAAGCGATGCGGAAAGCGCACGCACGAGCGCGCCGCTTCGAACCTGCTCCACGGCGGTGGCCCAGACCTGCGCAGGCGATACCATCACGCCGTGCCCGAGTTGCGCGCCGCGCGACACGAACCACCACACCCCGAGCGCGGCGATCGGCAGCACGAGGCCGCGCCACGATCCTTTGACCGATCCTGCTTCCCAATCCAGAGTCGACATCTGTTGATCCTCAAACGGAACGGCCGCGCTGAAGCTTGCGCTCGAAAACATTGAGCAGACGATCGGCCACATAACCGATAGCCCCGACGATCAGCACCGCAGCCAGCACGAGATCGAGTTGAAAGAGTTGCCGTCCATACACGATCAGATACCCCAGCCCTTCCGACGACGCGACGAGTTCGACGACCACCAGCGTGAGCCACGCCTTCGTGAACGCGAGCCGCACGCCGGTGCCGATGACGGGAATCGCCGAAGGCAAAGTCACGCGGGTAATCACCTGCCAGCGCGAATAGCGATACACCGCCGCGACTTCCTGCAATGCGCGCGGCGTGCCGCGAAAGCCCTGCAACGTCGAAAGCGTCACGGGAACGAGCGCCGCATGTCCGATCAGCAGATACTTCAACGGCTCACCGATACCGACGACGATCATCAGAAACGGCAGCCAGCCGAGCACGGGCACCTGCACGATCGCATTGAAGCTCGGCAGTACGTAGGCCTCCAGCGTGCGTGACAGGCCCAGCAAACCGCCCAGCACGATACCGAGCGCCACGCCGCCGCCGAAGCCCACGGCAGCACGCGTCATGCTCGCGGAGACATGCATCCACAACTCGCCGCTTTTCAGGAGCGCGCCGAGCGTTTCGAACACGAGCGCGGGCGGCGGCAGCACCTGCGCGGAGATCCAGCCGTATCGCGAACCGAGCATCCACAGCAAGGCCATAGCGATGGGCACGAGCCACGGCAACGCGGTCCAGCCGATCGTGCGCAACGTATCGCTCGACCACGTCCCGCGCGCGCGATACGCGGGCAGAAATACACGCGTCAGGGCATTGGCCATCTATCGATTCTCCGCGAGACGTTCGCCGACGGCCTTGCCCGATGCATCGAAACGCGGCCAGTACGCCTCGAGCTTCAGCGACTTCAAAGCCTGATCGAGATACTTCGGCTCGAACCATCCGTTCACGCTGACGGGCTGGCGGATCAGGTTCAGGCGCAGAGCGTCATCGGCGACGGCCTGATAGCGCGCGACGAGAAACGGATCGATGAGCGGCGAATTGCGATCCTTCAACGGCTGGTTCGCATACTCCGAGGCCCACGATTCGGTCGGAACGCCGCTCTTCGACCACAGCGTGAAGAGCGCGTTGCGGTTCGCTTCATCGGACGACCAGTACGCCGCCTGAACGACCGCGGTCACGACCTTCTGCACGGTATCGGGATGCGCGCTTTCGAAGTCGTCGAGCGCGAGCAGATGCGCCTGTCGCGTGAGCTGCAAGCCGTCGTCGCGCGATGCATAGACGATCTTCGCGAGCCCCTGACGCTGCAGCTTGAAGAGCGAGTAGTCGAGGAACACAGCATCGACGCCCTTCGATGCAAGTGCGGCCTGTGCAGCGGCGGTATCGAGATTGATCACGCGCAGATCGCGCTCGGTGAGGCCGTTTTGCTTGAGCACGTTATCGGCGACGAGTTGCAGATTCGTCCCGCGAAAGATGCCCACGCGCTTGCCCTTGAGATCCTTCACGCTCTTGATATCGGAGTCGGGCGGCACGGCGACATAGACGCCCGCGCGCACGTTCGACGCCACCAGCAAATGCGTCTTCAACCCGTTCGCGCGGCCGATCACGGCAGGCAGATCGCCCTGATACGCGAAATCGATCTGCTTGTTGGCGAGCGCTTCGTTCACGGCCGGGCCCGCGCCCTTGAAGAAGATCCATTCGACCTTGACCTGCGCGGGCCGTAATGCATCCTCGACACGATGCTGCAACTGCGCGGTCGCGGCCGGCGAGCCGCCGAACGTCGGCGGATCGCCGCTGCCCTGCTGCGCGACGCCGATGCGCACCACGGCCGGATCGGCGGCATGCGCGGGACCGATGAGCGCGGCGAACAACGTCGCGGCGCCGACGAGGAGCTTGAATCGTAGTGTCATCGTGCAATCGAGAAAGAGTGAAGAGCAAAAGCGAAGCGTGTCAGGCGCTGCGCGTTTCCTGCCTGACGATGCGGCTCCTGCGTCCGTCGATGCCCGTGGGCACGTCGCCATGCACGGTCGCGCGGCGCACGACGCGATGCGCGTCGCCGTAATCGGCCACGGCGTAGTGCTGGGTCGCGCGGTTGTCCCAGATCGCGACGTCGCCTTGCGTCCAGCGCCAGCGCACTGTGTTCTCCAGCCGCGTGACATGGTCGTGGAAGAGTTCGATCAGGCGATCCGAATCGCGCTGCGACAAGCCGATGAAGCGCTGCACGAAGTGCCCGAGCACGAGCGTGCGCTCACCCGTTTCCGGATGCACGCGCACGACCGGATGCTCCGTTTCGTAGAGCGTCGAGGTGAACTGCTTGCGATACTCGCGCTCGGTTTCGGTGTCGGGCGCATGACGTGTCGCTGCATAGTCGTAGGTGTTCGAATGCAGCGCCCACAGCTTGTCGGCGAGATCGCGCAGGGCGTCGGGCAGATTCGCGTATGCGGCGGCGGTGTTGGCCCACACCGTGTCGCCGCCTGCGGGCGGAATCACCACGCCGCGCAGAATCGATATCTTCGGATAGGCATCGACGAACGTGACGTCCGTATGCCAGGAGTTCGCACGCGTGCCGTGCTTCGAATCGAGTTCGAGCAGGCGGCTTCCGCTCGACAGCGACGGCACCGTCGGATGCGCGACGGTCTCGCCGAAGCGCGCGGCGAAGGCTTCCTGCGCGGCGTCGTCGAGATGCGACTGGCCACGGAAGAACAGCACTTTATGTTCGAGCAGCGCCTGATTGATCGCGGCGATCGCGGCGTCGTCGAGATCGGCGGAAAGCGTCACGCCGCGCACTTCCGCACCGATGCGACCGCCTATCGGGCGCACCTGGAACGGTTCGTTCGACGTGACGGGGGCAAGCGTGGAATCGGCGGCGAGCGTGGGGATATCGGACATCGAAAATCTCCGTTGGTATGCGTTTGTCGGATGCAGGCCGCAGTGAATGCGACGGAATCATTGAAGCATCGACAGGACGCCCGACCAACGAAGCGTTTCGACTAAGCTTTATAGCGATCAGCGAGATATGTATTGCTGCAGGCCCGCGATGCTTTGCTGCAGTTCCGCTTCCAGCCGCGCCATCAGCTCGGCTGCGGGCAATTCGCGCACGAGCGCGGCCGCCTGTCCTGCCCATTGCGCGCCGTAACCGAATTCGCCTTTCGCTTTGGCGGCGGCATGCAGCGACTTGCCCGCATCGTAGGTGATGGGATAGGCGGGAATCGCGGGCGCCTCTCCGCCACGCCCCAGTTCGGTGAACTTGTTGACGAGGCCGCGCGCGCTGCGGCCCGAGATTGCCGCGGTGAATGTGGTGTGGTTCGCCGCGTCGCCGAGAATGGCGCGACGATATCCTTCGTCGATCGAAGTCTCCGTGCACGGCACGAACGCCGTGCCGAGTTGCGCGGCCTGCGCGCCGAGCGCCAGCGCCGCCGCGATGCCCGCGCCGTCCATGATGCCGCCCGCCGCGATCACCGGCACATCGAATTTGCTTGCAAGCAGGCGCGTGAGCGCGAAGGTGCCGAGGTTGTCATCGTCGGCTTGCGGGTCGAAGATGCCGCGATGCCCGCCCGCTTCGATGCCCTGCGCGACGATCGCATCCATGCCCGCCGCCACGAGTTGCTCCGCCTCACGCACGTTAGTTGCAGATGCAATCAGCTTGATGCCGGCCCCACGCAACGCATCGATATATTCCTTCGACGGCAGGCCGAAGTGAAAGCTCACGATGGCCGGCTTCTCGTCGATGAACACGTCGAGCATGGCCTTATCGACGACGAAGCTCGTGTAAATCTCGCTCAGTTTCGCGGGCGGCGTCGCGCCGTATTGCGCGAATACGGGCGCGAGCCATTCGGTCCACGCCTTCTCGATGGTAGCGTCGGCGCTGGCGGGCGCATGACAGAACACGTTGATGTTGAACGGCTTGCCGGTGAGCTCGCGCGTCTCGCGGATCACCTTGCGCGCGCCCTGCGCGTTCATCGCGCCGACGCCGAGCGAGCCGAGGCCGCCCGCATTCGATACGGCCGCCGCGAGCGCGGGCGTGCTCACGCCGGCCATCGGCGCCTGAATGATCGGCGTCTCGATGCCGAGTAACGAGGTCAATGCGTTCTTGCTCATGGATATGCATCCTTTAAACATTGCGTGATTCAACGCTTCGCGAGCTTCTCGACGACGAAGTCGACGAAAGCCCGCACGCGCGACGACAAATGCCTGCCATGCGGATACAGCAGGATGAACGGTCTGCTGCAGCCGCCGAACTCGCGCAGCACTTCGGTGAGCGTGCCCGCGCGCAATTCGTTTTCGACGGTGAATCGATAGGTCTGAAAAAGGCCCGCGCCGTGACACGCGAGCGGAATGCCCGCGAGCGCATCGCCGGACGTGCCGTAGCCGCCTTGCGTGGTGATCTCCACAGGCTCGCCGTTCTGCATGAACAGCCACGGCACGGGGCGTCCGGTGCTCGGCATCTCGAACTGAATACACTCGTGTTCGAGCAGGTCTTCGATGCTTTTCGGCGTGCCCGCGCGCTTCAGATACGCCGGTGTGCCCACGACGACCAGCTCCGCGTCCTCCAGCTTGCGCGCGATCAGTCCGGAATCGCGCGGCGCGCGGCCGCGTATCGCCAGATCGAATCCTTCATCGGCGAAGTCGATGTTGCGGTTGCTCAGATGCGCTTCGACGGTCACATCGGGATAACGCGTTCGGAACTCCGCGAGGATCGGCAACATGCGATAGTGGCCGTAAGGCGTCGGCATGCTGATGCGCAGCACGCCCTTCGGCGTCGTCTGCTGGCCGGTGGCTTCGCGTTCCGCTTCCGCAAGACGATTGAGCGCGTCGCGGCATTGCTCGAAGTAGCGGCGGCCCGCATCGGTCAGTCGAATCTGGCGCGTCGTGCGCACGAAAAGCCGCACGTCCAGGCGTTTTTCGAGCCGCGCGACGGAGCGGCTCACCGCCGCAGGCGTGACGCTCGCCGCGGTTGCCGCCAGCGTGAAGCTGCCCAGCTCCGCCGCGAGGCAAAAGAGTTCGATGCTGCCGAGAAGAAGATCGTCGAATTGCCGCTGCATGTCGAATGGCTTCGCGTCGTTTTCGGTGCATCTTCCGCGCTTGCGGACGCACGGTCAACCGACGCCATTTCATTTGAGTTGTGACGCACGGGAACAGATCGATCGCGATGGCCCCAAAAACAATCGCCCGCTTCTTCCACACGGGAAAAAGCGGGCGATATTCATGCGCTTGTGTATGCCTTACTTCGCGGTCGGCATCGCGAATTCCGCGCCCTTCTCCGTGCTTTCGGGCCAGCGCTGCATGATCGACTTCTGCTTCGTGTAGAAGCGCACGCCTTCCTCGCCGTATGCATGCATGTCGCCGAAGAGACTGCGCTTCCAGCCGCCGAAGCCGTGCCATGCCATCGGCACCGGGATCGGCACGTTGATGCCGACCATGCCCACTTCGATGCGTCGGCCGAATTCGCGGGCGATGTGACCATCGCTCGTATAGCAGGCGACGCCGTTGCCGAACTCGTGTTCGTTGACGAGCTCGACCGCTTCGCCGAAGTCCTTCACGCGCACGCACGCGAGCACCGGGCCGAAGATCTCTTCCTTGTAGATGCGCATTTCCGGCGTGACGTGATCGAACAGCGTGCCGCCCGTGAAGAAGCCGTCTTCATGGCCCGGCACCTTGTAGCCGCGTCCATCGACGACGAGCTTCGCGCCTTCGTCGACACCCAGCGCGATGTAGCCTTCGATGCGCTCCAGAGCCTGGCGCGTGACGATCGGACCCATCTCCGCGTCGGACTCCATGCCGTTCCTGATCTTCAGCTGCTGCGCACGCTCGGCGAGCATCGGCACGATCTTGTCGGCGACATCGCCCACGAGCACCGCAACCGAGATCGCCATGCAGCGCTCGCCCGCCGAACCGTAGCCCGCGCCGATCAAGGCATCGACGGCCTGCTCGATATCCGCGTCGGGCATCACGACCATGTGATTCTTCGCGCCGCCGAGCGCCTGCACGCGCTTGCCGTGCTTCGCGCCCGTCTCGTAGATGTAGTTCGCGATCGGCGTCGAGCCGACGAAGCTGATCGCCTTCACTTGCGGATGCGTGAGCAGCGCATCGACGACGACCTTGTCGCCCTGCACGACGTTGAAGATGCCATCGGGCAGACCGGCCTGCTTCAGCAGATCGGCCATGAACAACGACGCCGACGGATCGCGCTCGCTCGGCTTCAGGATGAACGCGTTGCCCGCCGCGATCGCGACCGGGAACATCCAGCACGGCACCATGCACGGGAAGTTGAACGGCGTGATGCCCGCGACGATGCCGAGCGGCTGGCGCGTCGTCCAGTTGTCCATGCCGGTCGAAACCTGTTCGGTGTAATCGCCCTTCAGCAGTTGCGGAATGCCGCACGCGAATTCGATCACGTCGATGCCGCGCGACACCTCGCCCTGCGCATCGGAAAACACCTTGCCGTGCTCGGCTGTGATGATCGCGGCGAGTTCGTCGCGATGCTTGTTCATGAGTTCGAGGAACTTGAGCATGACGCGCGCGCGGCGGATCGGCGGCATGTCGCGCCAGGCCGGGAACGCGGCTTTCGCGCTCGCGACGGCTGCATCGACATCGGCGGCTTCGCCCAGCACGAGCTTGCGCGGACGCTCGCCCGTCGCCGGATTGAACACCGGCTGCGTGCGCGTGGCCGAACCGTGCGTGCGCTCACCGTGAATGTAATGAACCACGTCGGCCGTATCGTTGAACGCTTGCATCTCGACTCCTCTCACTGATTGTTTGGCGATGGACACAGTGTAGGAACGGTCGCGCTCCGTGCAAAGGCGCTATGATTGAACTCATTGTTTATATCGGCAAACAATCGGCTGATGGACGAGCAAAAGATCGAAGGTCTCTGGACCCATTTGCACTGGCTGACCGTGCTCGCCGAGCAAGGCAGCTACACGGCGGCGGCGGCGCGCCTGAACGTATCGAAAGCGGCGATGAGCCAGCGCATCGCGGAGCTGGAGCGCGCGGCGGGCGTGCCGCTCGTCACGCGCACGACGCGCAGCGTGCGTTTCACGGAGGCGGGCCGCAGGCTCGTCGACGATACGCGCGGGCAGTACGAGCGCATCGCGTCGAGTTTCCTGAGCGTGAAGGAAATGGCGGGCGTGGCGCGCGGTTTGATCCGCGTGACCGCGCCGATGGCCTTTTCGCGGCAGCAACTCGTGCCGCGCATGTCGGGATTCCTGCATGCGCATCCCGATGTGCGGGTGCAACTGGAGGCGTCGGACAAACTGAGTTCGATCGCGACGGAAGGCTTCGATCTCGCGGTTCGGCACAGCGCGCAAGTGCCGGATACGCATGTCGCGTGGAAGTTGTGCGATACCTATTCGGTGATCGTCGCGACGCGCGCGTATCTGAAGCGGCGCGGCACGCCCGCGACGCCCAACGATCTCGCCACGCACGATTGCCTCGTCTATCCGCGCCCGCAGGCGTCGAGCATCTGGTCGTTTCAGCGAAAGGGCGGGCGCAAGAGTTCCACCGGGCCTTATACGCTCGCGGTGAACGGGCCGTTCGCGGCGAACAACAGCGAGGTCTTGCGCGATGCCGCGCTCGACGATCTCGGCATCGCGCTGCTGCCTGATTTCACTGCGCAGGCCGCCGTGCAGGCGGGCAAGCTCGTCGTGCTGTTGCCGGACTGGCGTCCGGTCGGCGCATTCGCCGATCAGCTATTCGTGGTGCGGCCTTATGCGCCGCATGTGCCGCGTGCGGTCGCGCTTTTCATCGGATATTTGCGCGAGACCTTTGCGGGCGGGTTTCCGCTTTAGAGCGGACTTCCGTAAACGGCAAAACGCGCCCGCTTGCATGCGGGCGCGTTCCGTTAGACCCCTTGCTACTTAGTGATGCGCGAACGTCGGGAACACGTCGGCTTGAATCGGATTCACGCGCGCGCCCGATTGCGCCGAACCTTCCGTCGCGCCGCCGAACGCGGTTTGTGTCGCGCCGTTTTGCGCTGCGACGCGTGCTTCGGCGGCCTGGATGTCGGACGGATACTTCGAGTCGCTGATCACGCCGGGGTTATAGCCGGCCTTTTCCAGTTGCACGATTTGCTCGCGAACTTCCGCGCGCGTCAAAGGTTGATTCGATTGCGCGAAAGATGCGACCGGAGCGGCAAAAGCGAGAGCGACCGCTGCGATACCGATGAGCTTGTTCATGATGCTTTCCTCCGTACAGAAGTTTTTGAATTGCCGCTTACGTTGCTGTGTTTTGCTCGTTCGCGACCGTTGAAGAGAGTTTAGGTATCGCACGATCTAGGGTAAATACCTAAACGGCGAAATCACTTTTGGCGAAAAGTGGACTAATCCGGGCGAATACGATGGGAACCAATGCCTTGCGAATCGCCTATAACCAAGAACAGAGCGGCCGCTTTAACCGACTCATAGCACGAACGATCGTTTATTCAGGGGAATGACCTTGAACCAGATCCTTGTGATCGGCGCAGGCTTCGCCGGTCTGTGGAGCGCGCTGTCGGCGGCGCGCAAGCTCGACGAGCTCGGTCGCACCGATGAAGCCGAAGTCGCCATCGTCAATCCGGTGCCCTTTCACAGCGTCCGTGTGCGCAATTACGAGCAGCCGCTCGACCCGACGCTCGTGCAGCTCGACACCGTGCTCGGGCCGGCGGGCGTGCGGCTGATCCAGGCGAAGGCGACCGATATCGACAGCGCGAAACGTCGCGTGACGATCGAGCGCGACGGCGCGTCCGAATCGCTCGATTACGACCGGCTGATTCTCGCGGCGGGCAGCGTGCTCGTGCGCCCGCCGATTCCCGGCCTCGACCACTTCTCGTTCGATGTCGATACCTACGCGGGCGCGTGCAAGCTGCAGGCGCATCTGCTGACGCTACCCGCGCTGCCCGATACGCCGGGCCGCTATACGGCGGTCGTCGTCGGCGCGGGGTTGACGGGCATCGAACTCGCGGCGGAACTGCCCGCGCGGCTGCGCGAGATCGTCGCGGAAGGCGATCGCGGCAAGGTGCGCGTCGTGCTCGCGGATCGTTCGGCGAAGATCGGGCAATCGATGGGCGGCGCGCAGCATGTCATCGAAGGCGCGTTGCAGACGCTCGATGTCGAGACGCGGGCCGGCGTATCGCTGGAATCGCTCGACGGCCAGGGCGTGACGCTCCACGACGGCGCGACGAGCGAGCGCATCGAAGCCGCGACGGTCGTCTGGTGCGGCGGCATGCATGCGAACGCGCTCGCGGCGCAATTGCCGGTCACGCTCGATCCGCTCGGACGCGTGCCGGTCGATGCGTTCCTGCGCGCGGAAGGCGTGCCGGGCGTGTTCGCGGCGGGCGATTGCGCGCGCGTGCTGATCGACGGCACGCGGCCATCGGTGATGTCGTGCCAGCATGGCCGGCCGATGGGACGTTACGCGGGCAACAACGCCGTCTGCGATCTCTTCGGAATGGAGATGCTGCCGCTATCGATCGACTGGTACACGACCATCTGCGATCTCGGGCCGTGGGGCGCGGTGTACACGGAAGGATGGGACAGGAAGCTCGTCGCCGAAGGCGAGACGGCGAAGGCGACGAAGCGCACGATCAACGGCGAGCGCATCTATCCGCCGAAAAGCGGCACGCGCGAGGATCTCTTTCGGGCGGCGGCGCCTGTCGTGCAGACGCCGCCGCCAACCGAACGCGGATAAGCGCCGAAGAATCAGGCCTTCTTGACGGACGCGTTGTAGATTTCGTCGATCGACTGTTCGAGCGTCTTGTCGAACTCGCTGTCGCTCATCGACTTCTTCAGCTCGTTGATGAGCGCGCGCGAGAAGCTCGCGATCATGCCGTGGTTCTGCTCCAGCTTCTTGCACGCGTCGCTGCGCGTATAGCCGCCCGACAGCGCGACGACACGCACGACACGCGGATGCTCGATCAGCGGACGATAGAAATCCGCCTCGTCGGGGATGGTCAGCTTGATCATCACCTTGCTCGATTCCGGCAGCGCGTCGAGGCCCTTGAGCAATTCGTCGCGCAGAATTTTTTCCGCACCCTTCTTGTCCGGGCTCTTGATCGAGACTTCGGGTTCGAGAATCGGCACGAGGCCATGCTTGATGATCTGCGCGCCCACTTCGAACTGCTGCTTCGCCACCGCCGCGATGCCCTTTTCATCGGCCTGATGAATCACCGAGCGCATCTTCGTGCCGAACACGCCGAGCTTCACGGCGCGCGCGAGCAGATCGTCGAGGCCGGAGATCGGCTTCATCACCTGCACGCCGTCGGCTTCCGTTTCGAGGCCCTTGTCGACCTTCAGGAACGGCACGATGCCACGGTCTTCCCACAGGAACGTGGGGACCGGTTTGCCTTCCGCTTCGCCGTCCATAGTGCGCTCGAATAGAATTGCACCGATCACCTTGTCTCCCGTGAACGAAGGCGCGGTCATGATGCGCACGCGCATTTCATGCATCAGCTTGAACATTTCGGCGTCGCCGTTGTAGGCGTCATCCGGAATTCCGTATTGCCTTAGCGCGCCGGGCGTCGAACCACCGCTCTGATCCAGAGCAGCAATGAAACCATCCTTCTCAGCCATTTGCGCGAGCATCTTTTCGTTAGCCACGAACATTTCCTCCTCGAAGTTCAAACTCCGGACCTGCGCGCATGCATAGTCCGGGCTTATGGTTCAGCTTCCTCAAGTGTAATGGTTTTGGCGGGCGCTCAAGTCGTGCAAATCCGCCATTCGTGCGCAAAGGGGGCGCGAATGAGTTCGGGCCGTGCGTTGACGCACGGCCTGCGATAGAAAAGCTCAGGAAGCGGCGGAATTGAGATCGCCCGCGTTGCCGGATCGCCAGATGAAGTTCAGGGCGCGACGAAGAACCGATGGCGCGCGTGCGAAGTCTTCGGGCTGCGGCATTTGCGCATGATCGTTCGATGATTCCGCTATCGCTTCGCCGACCGGCGAAGGTTCCGCTTCGATCACTTCAGGCTCGGGAAGCGGAGCGTGCTTTTCGAGCTTTTCACGCGCATCGGCACAACGCTGATTGAGCACGCGGCGCATCTCGGGGTCGTCGATGAGCGCTTGCGCGGTCGCCATGCCGCGCTCGAACTGCAACGCATAAGCGATGTCGGTGAAGTCCTCATGGCGGCCGCTATCGGCCAGTTCGAACGCCAGCTCAAGCGTGCGCCGGCGTTTCCATGCATCGAGATCGTCTTGGCCCATGCTCACGGATGTCCTCTTCTTCGCGATGAGGTGCCGAAGATGTTAGCCCGCGCCAAACGTTTTTCCGTTGTCGCGTCACAACAAGCAGATCAAAAGCGCGCATGAAATCGTACAAAAAGCGCTTGCCTAAAGCACTGGATTCGCGATAGTCCTCGCTTGACAAGGCCCACGCAAGGTATTTAATTCACTCAGCCGCCGCTTTGAAGAATGGTGGACGGCCGCCGACATCTCCTGTCTGCGCTGTGAAGCAGTCCCGACGTATTGGATGTTCGCTCCAGGTGGAGCGCGATGTGCCTTTATCGGAGCCGCGTCATGTACCCGCTTTCAGGAAGTCCGGCACGCGTTGCCGCTCTCGCGCTCTCGTGCGCGCTCGCCGCATCCGTCGCCGCGTGCGGCGGGTCGGATTCTAACAATACGTCCGTCCCCGACGCCATCACCCAGATCATGAAGAAGCCCATGTATCAGGGCTCGACGTGGGCGCTGCGCGTCGTCGACCTGAACTCGGGCGATCTCATCTACGACATGAATTCGAACGCACAGGTGTATGTCGCATCGGTGCGCAAGGTGTTTTCGCTCGGCGCGGCACTCGATCAATACGGCGCGGATCATCAGTTCCAGACGCCGGTTTATCGACTCGGCACCGTGGATGCGACCGGCACGCTCAACGGCAATCTCGTGCTCGTCGCGAGCGGCGATCTCGCGATGGGCGGCCGCACGAATCCCGACGGCACGCTTGCCTGGACGAACTTCGATCACAACGAGGCAAACAGTCTGGGCAACGCGCAGATCACCGCGCCCGATCCGCTCGCGGGCTACAACTCGCTCGCGGCGCAGGTGGCGGCGTCGGGCATCAAGAAGATCAACGGCGAGGTCGTGATCGACGATCGCCTTTTCGATCCCTTCGATTTCCGCGACGAGTTCGACCTGCGGCCGATCTTCGTGAACGACGATGTGGTCGACACGATCATCGGTCAGGGCAGCGCGGGTTCGGCGTCGCCGGTGGATTACCGGCCGAAGTCATCGGCGTTCACCGTTCAGTCCACGCTGACGACGGGCGCGGCGGGCACGCCCGCGACGATCACCGTCACGCCCACGGACCCGACCTGCTTCGGCACGTTGCCCTGCGGCGGCGTGCTGAGCGGCTCGATTCCAGCGGATTACGTGCCGCCGATCGTCCCCAGCTTCCCGGTGATCCGCACGTTTCGCATCACGCAGCCGTCGAACTATGCGCGCACGGTGCTCATCGAGGCGCTCGCGCGCGCGGGCGTCACGGTGACGGCAACAGCCGTCGAGAGCAACCCGGTGCAACTGCTGCCCGCGAAGAACTCGTATTCCGCCGATACGCGCGTCGCGCAACTCACGTCGCAACCGTACGGCGAATATTCGAAGTGGATTTTGAAGGTCAGCTACAACATCGGCGCGGACACGAGCCTGATGCTCTTCGGCGTCGCGAACAACGGTTCGACCACGCTGAACGCGGCGCTCGCCGCGGAGAGCGCGAAGCTGTCGGCCGCGCCGTTCAGTGTGCCGATGACCCAGACGCATTTCATCGACGGCAGCGGCGGCGGCGAAACCACGGCGACGCCGCTCGCGGTCATCGCGATGCTGCGCGCGATGAATGGCCGTCCGGCCTTCCCGGCGTATGTGGATTCGATGCCGTTCCTCGGCGTCGACGGCTCGCTCGCGAGCACGACCGACTTCGAAAACGATCCGACGCTCGCGGGCGCGAAAGGCAAGGTCTACGCGAAAACGGGCACTTACGCGACCGGCACCGAGCTGCCGAACGGTCAGGTGCAGACGACGCTCAAGGGACAGGCGCTCGCGGGCTATATCGACGCGAAGAGCGGACGGCGCCTCGCGTTTGCGCTGATGGTGAACAACGTGCCGATCGCCAACGTGCCCGACATCCTCAACGTGTTCAACGACCAGGGCACGATCGCGGCGAATATCTGGAAGCTGCAATAAACCGCGTTCGCTTCACCACGCGCCGGCGAACGCCAGCACCGCGCGATTGAACGCGCCGGGGCTGGCAGCGTTCATCCCGTGCGATGCGCCCGCGATCGTCTGACGCTCGGCGAACTCGATCCACTCCTCCAGCTTCTCGACGTTGTTGCGGAACATGCGCGGACTCTTCTGCCCGTCGATGAGCAGCGTGCGGCACTTGATGTCGCGCGCCGCCTCGCGCGTGTAGGCGGGCAAGGGATCGCGGAATTGCCTGGGCAGCGTGAGCGCGTTGTCGAGCGCCATGCGCCGGAAGCTTTCCGTGCTCTTCTTCCAGAAGCCCGGCATGCTGACCGAATCCACGAACAGTTCCAGCCCACGATCGAACTCGCCCTCTTCGATCAGTTCGGCCACGCGTGCGCGCAACGCGTTGGTCGCGGGCGGCAGCGTGGCGGGCACGGGCTGCGGCGTCGTTTGCAGCGGGCCGCCCGGATCGGCGAGCGTGAGCGTCTTCACGAGCCGCGGATACTCGCGCGCCAGATGAAACGCGATACAGCCGCCGCGCGAATGCCCGACGAGATGCACCGGCGCGAGATCGAGCGATACGATGAACTCGGCCATTTCCGCGACGTGCGTTTCCCAGCCGAATTCGCCTTGCACGAAGGCATCGACGGCGGGCCAGTAATGCGACAGGCTCGGCGCGATGCAACGAAACTGCTTCGCAAGCGGCAGAATCTGCGCGTTCCAGTAGCGGTAGTCGCAGAGCGATCCATGCACGAACACGAGCGGCTCGCCCTCGCCGCACTCGATATACGGCACCGAAACCCCCGACGCCGTCGTGGCGAACGACGGTTCGGGCAGGCCTTGCACGGCGGTGAGGACGGAAAGATCGGTTCGCGCGTTCATGAATAAGCTCCTTGGATGCGACTATGCGCCGCGCCGAAGCAAAAGAAAAACGCATAATTTTGATAGAATCGTTCAGATTTTCTGATACCAAACGGTCGTTCACCCATGAAAGCGCTGGATCTGGATGTCCTTTCGATGATCGTCGCCGTCGCGGATACGGGCAACATCAGCCGCGCGGCGGAGCTGGTGCATCGCTCGCAATCGGCGGTGAGCATGCAGATCAAGACGCTGGAAACCGCGCTCGGCAAGCCGCTTTTCGTGCGCAAGCCGCGCAGCGTGGTGCCGACGCAGGACGGTGAGGTGCTGCTCACCTACGCGCGCCGCATGATCGCGCTGCGCGACGAGGCGTGGGCGGCGGTCGTGCGGCCGGATGTGACGGGGCGCGTGGTGATCGGCGTGCCGGACGATTACGCGTCGTCGCTGTTTCCGCCGATCCTCAAGAAATTCTCGGCGACGTATCCGAAGGTCGAGATTCAGGTGGTCGGTCTGCCGAGCCTTGCGCTCGCGCCGATGGTGAAGGACGGCTCGGTCGATCTCGTCTGCGCGACGCGCGTGAAGGGCTTATCGGGCGAATTTCTGCGTCACGAGCCGATGGTCTGGGCCGCCGCGCCCGGCGAAACCGAAATCTGGAAGGAGCGGCCCTTGCCGATCGCGGTGTTTCTGCCGGGCAGCGTCGCCCGCGAGAACGCGATCCGCAGTCTCGAACGCGCGCGTATCGGCTATCGCACGTCGTATGAAAGCCCGAGCCTGCTCGGTCTCTTGACGATGGCCGAAGCGGGCCTCGCTGTGACGCCGCTCGCGAAATGCGCGGTGCCCTCCCACTTCACGCTGCTCGGGCCGGCGCAAGGTCTGCCGGATATCGGCACGCTCGAAGTGGTGCTCGCGCGCAGCGCGGCGTCGAAACGGCCGCCTTGCGACTTTCTCGCCGAGCGCATCATGGCCGAATTGCGGCGCTGATTTCCGCCTCGATCGCGCGGATGCCTCGCGAGGTCCACGCGCGCAGCATGCCGTTCGACGCGACCATCGGCAACGATGCGGCGATGATCCGATACACGTCGTTGCGCCGGACCTTCGAGATTTTGTCGGGATCGAGCCATGCATCGTTACGCGCGAGCAGCACGAGCGTGTCGAGGCCGATCATGATCGGCCAGAGACAGGCGAGTCGCAGACGGATGGCGCCCGATGGAATCGCGAGCGTGTAATCGACCGCATCCCGAAACAGCGCGAGCGACGTGCGCAGCAATTCGAAGAGCACGGGCCGCGCGCGCGCCGACGATTCCGGCCGCAATAAATCCTGCGGCGTGAGACCGTGACGCCCGAGTATCGATTCGGGCAGATAGCAGCGGCCGATGCGCAAATCGCGCGCGCAATCGCGCAGCACGTTGGTCATCTGCAGCGCCTTGCCGAAGCGCACGCCGAGCGCGAGCATCGTATCGGGCGCGGCCTTTAGCGTGCCGGGCATATGCGCGTACGTCATCTTCGTCCAGAACTCGCCGACGCAGCCCGCGACGAGATACGTGTAGCGATCGAGCTCGTCGAATTCCTTCAGTGCGACGATCTCGCCCGATGTCTCGTCGGGGAACGTGCGCAGATCGAACTCCATGCCGGTGCTGAGCGTCGTGACGATATCGCGAACCGCGGCCTGATCCTGCGCGCCCAGTTGCGGCAGGATCGCGAGCGCGTCGCGCAGGCTTTCGAGCAACGCGCGCTCGTCGGGCTGCGCCTGCTGCCCCGCGACTTCACCCGCGATGCGCGCGAGCGCGCCGTCATCGGGTGCGCCGTTGATTTGCGCACGCAGCGAAAGCAATAGTTCCAGACGACGTTGCGGTGAGATCAGCGATGTATCCGCGATCGTATCGGCCGCGCGCGCCAGCAGATACGCGAGCCCGATGGGATCGCGCATGCCCGTCGGCAGAATGCGCAGCGTGAGGTAGAACGACCGCGACACGCGCTTGAGAAGCGGGCCCAGCAAAAAGGCCCGGGGCGAATTGTTCATGACTTGGCGGATGGCTTCGGCTTGAGGCGCGATGATCGCGCGCCGCAGCATTGTATCCGTCCAGCGTCAATGACGATGCGTGTGCTTCTTGTGGTGTCGCGGATGAGGCGCGATGCGCAGCATGATGCGTTCGGGCGCGCGTGACGTCGACGCGAGCGCGATGGGTCGATCGACCGGTTCGAGGATCACCTGGGCGCTTCCCGATCGTTGCAGACCGAGCTCGACAGCCGCCGCGAACGACACATCGATCATGCGGCCCTTCGTGAACGGACCGCGATCGTTGATGCGCACGACGACCGACCTCGTCTTCGCGAGATTGCTGACCCGCACATACGAGCCGAGCGGCAACGTGCGATGCGCCGCCGTGAACGCGTGCATGTCGTAGCGTTCACCGCTGGCTGTTTTGCGCCCCTGAAATTTCTTGCTGTAATACGACGCCCAGCCGATCTTCGGAACGGTCTTCATCGTGGCGTCGCGGTAGTCGAGCGGCTGGGCATCGAGGGAGCGACTTTCGTGAGTGCGCATCGAATCGGCGATGTGCGCGCCTTCGGTCAGCACCGATGGCGTACCCGCCTCCTTCGGCGCGTCGTGCGGATGAACGGCGCATCCGCCGAGCGTCGCGCACGCGCCGGAAGCCGCGATGGCGGCCACGCCGGCCGCCTGCCACTGGATGATGGGTCCGTTGTCCTGCATAAGCGAGTCTCTCCATGAAATGCCGACGCATTCCATCGACTCGCACACAACGTCTGCCTCGGTTCGAAGTTGACCTGTGCGGCGAAGATATGACTCATCTTTACAGACGAGACGTGCATTACGGAGGTTTCGGTTCGTAAGCCTTCGCGATTACCTTACCGTGTGGAGCGTTGACATGTGCGTTGCTCGAATCCCGGGACGATACATCACGCGATCACATGCGGAGCGCCATGTCCCGTCTTCCGGTTCAAGCTTCGCGCGTCTCCGACGACTACTACTTCAACCCGCAGGCCGGTCATTTGTTGCGGCATGCGTATCGGCGTCATATCGCGATCTTCCGGCACGCGATTACCGATTTTCAGCTGACCACCGCGCAGTTCGTCACGCTCTGCGCGGTGCGCGATCAGCAGGACGCGTCGATCAATGACAGCGCAAAGATCACGGCGAACAATCAGCAACAGTAGGCAGCGTGATCGAGCGTTTGCAAATGCGCGGTTTCATCGTCGTGGCACGCGATGCGAACGATGACGGCCAAGTCACGGTGACGGACGACGAAGGAAGGCAACGCGCATGTCGAGCGTACGGTGCCGTTCGCGCACGACATCGCGAAGCCGACCTTCGGACCGTTGAACCCGGTCAAGCATGTCGCGAAAAGTGTCTGCTCATGAAAACGATCGACGCATTCTAAGCCACGCGGTCGTCGTCATGCTGTGGGCGATGCGCTCAGCTTGCGCAACGGCATGAGCGCCGCGACGCGCTCGACTTCGTTCGGATCGGTCATCGAGGATGGGCTGATGCGCATGCTCGCGCTCAAGACGGCGTATGGCACAGCCATGAGTTGCGGATCACCGATGGTCCGGCTGAAGATGTCTCCGAGGTTGACGAGGGATCGTGATCGATGCCTTCGACACGGCATGGACAGTCTGACGCGAATGATCAATGCAACACACGCTCCGCGCTTGGGACGCCAGGTATCTGAAACCTGAAAACCTTAGCGAACGGATCGGCGTGGGTCTTTAGCCGCTCGAACTGAGACAGGTCATGCCCGAACCAAATCTTCTTCTCGCCCTAGGGCGATCGTGAGCGCGGTGGGCCTTTTCCAAGATCTCCTACTCCTACTCGCTCAAGCCACTTGCGCACAATCCGCGAACTTTCTTACGAGGCCGCTGGTTGCCAAGCAGCGCCTACGCGGCATCCGACAACTGCACGCCCGTCTAAGTCGCTGCCGGGCTTCAGCACGATCGCAACTTGACCGACCATGCGCGCTTTGCTTCGCCTGACTTGCCGCGGACAATGCCTCGGACGTGACGCTCGCGGCCTGCGCAGGCGCGACTGCAACCGAAGCGCGCTGCTCTCGTCGCCTGCCGTCTGCACCGACCATTCAACCTTGTGCACGTAGCTCGAAGCCACCCACGGATCGTGGTTTGTCGGTGCCGAACGTCACGATAGCAGCCCCCAGGGCATCCTCGACCTTGTAGCTCGATGGCCCCATGCCAGGTCCTGCAAATGTGAAGCGGTTCGAGCGTGCCGTCGCGCGGCTTCGGACTATCGGGAAACACCGCCGCCTGGGCTCATCAAGAGTGCTGAACGTCAACCCCGCCGCGTGCACCGTGTGAAGCGCCTAAGCTCCCGTACGTGATATCGCGCCCGTGTATTGCATGATGCTGCAACCGCCGCTGAGGATCAGCTTTTTCTAGGCGAAGCTGCTGATCCACTTAGCCACCAGATGACTTAACGTATCCCCAGTGACGCGAATGATCCGGCATTCTTGAATTTGTTTTATATTAATTAGCACTGGCCCGATCGAACGAACAATGAGCGCCGCACTTACGCATATGGTGTGCAGATTTGAATAAATCAAACATGATCTTGAAAATACTATCGCCCCTCGTTCAGCATTAACTTCAAATTCGCTGGTCCGTCACACATATCGCCATCGCTATTTGGCGAACTAATCAAATCCCTGCATTTTAGATGGAACGACTTTGTCTTTTCGTTTGATTCAAAGTTATATCTATTTCGCATTACTATATCGCGAAGCGAACGATTTGTCGCATCACGGAATTTCCAATTGATTTCATATCCATTTGCGTCCCGTTTTACTGTAGGCCAAGGCTTGACGAATGGTCCTGGTATCGAGTTATCTCCAGTAGCGGAAAACCACAAAGCCAAAATCGTCGCCGTTTTCACGTCGTACAGATAGTATTCTTCGGATGTTGAATTTTTTCCGGAAGGATCGGTAAAAGGCTGACAATATTTTACAAATACCGCACTCGATGACGATGCGGTAAGAACTTGTATTCCATAGTTTGGACACAATTCCTGCTTTGCCCAGATATCGGACGCCCGTGCAGGCGCGGCAATCGCGAATGCCTGATGCAATCCGCCTTTTTTGAAATGAAGCAATCCGGCCCTTGGCTCCAGCCGCATTGAAAAGCCTTCAGATTTCACCAAACTGAGGCTTAGATCTTTCGGACCTCTGCTGTCACTGAATAGAATAAAAGATTTCCACCGATCCTCGTCACTGCCATTTTTTCGCACGCTGTCGGCTATTTTTCTCCCATCTCGTTCGGCGGTCGCGCCCTCTGTCTTGGATTCGTCCAATGCAACGCGATTACATTCGAAGTCTTGACACTCAGCTGATTGGACAGACCTGATCGTTGCGGCCCTCGCGACCGTCATTACTCCGCTATGAAGCAAGAACGTCGCGGCGCCTGCAGCCACGAACATTTTTTCTATGGTTAGGCGAAGATTCATCTGAGTAGAAATTTATCGATTTACGCAATTAACTATGAACGGCAAAGGATCCACCCGATTGGCCAGACCCGTGCATCTTTTTTTTGCATCTTGCCGGACTTCAAAGTGGAGGTGTGCTCCAAGAGGAATATTGTTCATACCCTTCGCATTGCCTGTACACCCAGTTTTTCCAATGAAATCTCCGGCGTGAACAGTTACAGGTAAAACATTTCCCTTAGAATCCTTCCGAATAGGAAACTGGTATTCACTAAGATGCGCATAGAAAAATCCAATCGTTTCACGTCCCGGATTGACCTTTCTGAATCTCGCTGCCTGTAATGGCGGCAGATCGTTTATCCCGACCTCTAAAACAAGAGTATTTCCGTATGCGTAATCGGAATGTGCGGCAACGGGAGCCATATAGATAATTCCATTTGCGACTGCCCGAATAGGTGTCCCAGGTTCCGCGGCCAGATCGATCCCCTGATGGGCTCGTTTGCCCTGGTTGCGGGTCATACCGAATTCCGCGGCAACCTTGCTCGCCAAATGCGCAGTGCGGAGCGTACAGATCTCAAGTGGGTCAAACCAAGAGGAGCTGTTAGCTGTCGCCGCCCGGGTTGGCGTGATCGAACTGTTCGCCGATTGATCATTGTGGGTCGCGGGTTCCGGTCGTGACTGCGGGAGCGCAACTCGAGTTCTTCCGCTAAGGCCCGCGACAATTTCCGCCATGGTCCGCGGCGGATTCGCGAAATGTTGCTCATCTTTAATGGTATAAAAATTGACGTCGATCTTCTTGTCGACATAGCCAAAGAACCAGCTCTTATAGGCTTCCACAGCACTTCCGTGATGCTGTGCTACGAGTTGATTTGCTTTCTCGGCGGAGTTAAGTTGCTTCGTCAAGCGATTGGTTGCTCCCTCGGCCGTATAGGAATCGGGGATTCCGAGCAACAATCTCGTCGCACCCGTTGCCCCTTCGTGATGCAACATATAGGCAAGCTTAGCCTTTTCCTCTGGGGCCAGGCTGCCCACATTCCAACCGCTTACAGAGGCAAAATTTCGCAGATTGGATGCAGCGTACGCTGCCGCGCCATCGACTGCATACTTTGCTTCAAGGCGTTTGCTCATCCATTGCGCCCTACTCATTGACTTACAGTCTTGACACAGGAGCGAAGTCGGGTAATTGAAGACCTCGGTCCACGCGTCAGGGAAAAACTGTGCAAGACCTTGCGCCTTGTCCGGATGGTCGACATTTGAATCCGCCCGCCACATACCCTCCCGATTAGCTGATGCCTCGGCACCAATCAGCGCTGCAATGGATTGCGGGGTAAGGTTGTATTTCGGAGCGGCAGCGATAATCATCGCTCGATAATTCTCATTACCTGGCGCCAGACGCAGATTGCCCTCTGTGTAGATCGTCGCTACCGCATGAACGGGCTCACCGTTCTCAATGCGCGCCTGCTGCTGCGCGGTATTTCCGCCCGCACGCTGGGCTTGCGCAGTCGTTTCCTTTCGCACGTTTTCGTTTGTGGTTTGTGCCACACCTTTTTCACGCAAGAGATTACCCTTGAGCCTGACCTTTCGTGAATCAATAGGAACATTCCACTTTCCAATCGGCAAATGTGAGCACTCGAAGGTCTTGACCATTTTCTTTTCCAGATTTTCAATCCAGACTTTTAGGCCAAGTGAGTGATCGTGAATGCTCAAGGGCAGTGTTTTATCTCCGGCCATCTCATAGGTATGCGCCTTTCCGTCGTGCTCTACCTTGATTTTCTGAGGAGTAAATATACGGAAATCCAGACCACGAAATATCAAGGTAAGAAGACTATCCGGATCGGCTCGACTCGACCCGGGGAGCTTTAGCTTCTGACCGATCCTGAGCGCGTGGATACTCCTTCCCTTGAGGCCATTTAAATGCACTAGCGTTTCGACAGTCGTCGATTTATTTTTGGCGATCTTCCACAAGCTGTCGCCTTCTTTCACTATGTATTCCCGCAAAATTCCTTCCCTTTACAAAATCTCAAGATTCCGGTCTTCGTCGAGTTCGCCAGGATCGAACGTGTCACCCGCGTCTTCGTCTTTTACCTCTTCGAAATGTCCGCTCCAACCTTCGTATCCGATCAGGGCGTCATAGCGTCGATTACTTTCGCTTCGAACCGCTGTGGTACTTCCGTCGCTGTCTAGCACGGTGTGTAGTACGCGTTTTGCTTCTTTCGCATCGAACAGCGACAGCGAAGCGCCCGCGAGCCCCCTCCCCTCTGCAGCCAATGCAAGAAAAGTAATTGCGTGTTGGCCATCCTGTTGAACATCCGTGACCGGAATTGAAGCTGCAATGCATTTTGGCCCGACCAAACTCCTTCCGGCCGAGTGGACGGTCCATGTGCCAGCCGTGCCTATCTCGACGCCGGAACTGTTGTACCTCGTATAACTTCCACCACCGTTGATGAGCAGTTCCTCTTTTGCGGTGATCGTTATACGGTTGGCTGTTTGAGTAATGTTTAGCTTCGCGAGGATGTTGACGCTATCTTGCAACGCCTGCAGATCGATATCGCCGCCGGCGGCAATCAGCTTCATTCCAGCTTTCTGGCAAAACAGTCGGACACCGCTCTTGACGCTGGCCAGCAGGCGACCGCCAGTCGACAGACTCAAATGCTGGCCACTTGTCAAAGCGATGTGTTCATCACTCGCTACGTGCGTGGATCTCGCGGAGGTGGTCTCAAGTCCAGAAGAACTCGAGAGAATCAAATGCGGCTCGCTCAGTTCAGGGAAAGTGCCGCCCGCGCTCTTTCCGGCCAGTCCACGGACTTCCTCGTTTTGGGCCTTGATGGCTTTGGTCACATCGCGTTGGTCAGCGCCGTGATCCTGCGCCTGATTCACTTGCGCGAGTTCAGCAAGGTTTTCGTGCAGTTCGAGCGCTTGCGTAAGGCGCTGGGTCGTCTCGCCCATTTCTTTCGCAGGTGAGTTCGCACCACTGCGCGTCTCGGTCGTAATAAGCATGCCCCGATTCGCCCGAAGCACACCCCACGCGTCCGTCGCGAGTTCCCACCCCAGCCCACGCGCCTGCTGACGACCCGCGCGATACTCGATCCGCGTGTTGTACCCCAGCACCAGCCGCGAATTGGCCTGGTCGCTCGCCACCTGAACCTGCTGCTGGCCGGGCGTGTCATCGGTGACCACATAGTTGTGGCCTTGCCCTTCCAATGCGTGACTCACCAGCCCCGTGAGCGCCATGTTCCTCGGCAACTCGAACGGCGGCGGATTGAACTGATTGACCTTGCTGGCCATGATGAACGGCTTGTCCGGATCGCCCTCGTGATAGCCGATCGTCACCTCGTCCCCGATGCGCGGCACCGCGATGAAGCTGTGCGGCCCGCCATGCCACGGTTGCGACACCCGTACCCAGCAACTCGAATTCTGGTCAAGCTTGCCCAGCCTGTCCCATTTGAATTGAACCCGCGTGCGCGCGTAGCCATCGAGCCAGATCGGCTGGTTCTCCGGCCCCACCACCACCGCGGTCTCCGGATGCGCACGCGGCTTCTCCCGAGGCATCGTCTTGAAGAACGTATCGTCCGGCTGCAGCACGAAATCTGTCTTGCAGTGATACTGCGCGTCGCTGCCTGCCGTGACGGTCAGTTCGTCCGGATTGCTCACATCGATCGTGGTCGAGACCACCAGATATCGCGTGTTGAGCTCTTTCTGCGGATGGCCTTCGAGACGAAACTTCCTGCCCGTGGTCAGCCCGCGCAGGTTGCCTGTGCCGTGCAGACGCAAGCCCTCGCAGCGCAGTGCCTCCACGCGCACGCGCGCCAGATAATCGCCCTCATTACGCAGATCGTTGGGCTTGCCGTCCAGCCCCATCGCACCCGCCATCGGCTGCGTGTAATTGCCCCAGTGATACTGCGCGGCGTTGTCGAAGGACGCCTCGCTGTAACGGCTCTGATTCATATCGAAGCGGCCGTTCGAGCGCGTGTAGTCGTAGTCGTTGAGCGTGATCTCGCCCGCGGTGATCTTGCGCGAGACACTCAGCGCGTAAATATGCTCCTCGTCGATGCGCTTGCCTTCGGGCGCGTGATACAGCACGGTATCGTAGGCATTGGCGTGCTTTTTGTGCGAGCCGGGCGAGTCGCACAGCACCAGCGTCATGCCATCGAAGTGATAATAGATGCCCCACTCGCTCCAGATCTGGCTCAGAAATTCAAAGTCGCTCTGCCAGAACTGCCGGATGAAGTCGCGCGGCGGAAAGACGTTGTTGTACAGCGAGACCGCCGCCAGGCGCATCTGCCACGGGAACTTGTAGTTTCCGCTCTTGAGCACCGCCTCGGTGACTTGCAGGACATTCATATCCTGGAACACCCGGCTATCTCGATTCTTCGAAGCAAGCCAGAGCCAAGGTCTCACCGTGAACTGGTAATACGCGCGCCGCTCGTCGCTGCCGGTCTGCCGGACTTCGGTGATGATGCCGTTGATGGTGCGCACGCCCGCACCGACATTGCCCGCTCCCAGATTGCCAGGCAGTCCTGGAATGAAGGCACCCTTGCCCTCGAATTCAATCGAAATTTCGATCGTTTTGCCGATCAATTCATCGGGCTTGATCAGCTCGCGCGCCTTGTAGATGCGAAACGTGGGACTGTCCAGCGTGGCAAACTCCACCGTGTATTTGAAGAGTTTGCCGAGCGCCTCGACGCCGCTCACGCGCTGCGCGATCAGCACATCCGCGCCGCCCCAAGTGGGCAACGCCTTGCACGCCACGTTCAGTGTGCGGCTTTGCAGCGGATTGAACATCTGATTCTTCTTCCTGATTTTTTGTTTGAATTCACGATGTGGGCGGAAGGATTTGAGCCGTCGCGTCAAATCGCTCCACGCGCGCCCGCTCGGGGCGGCCATTCGGCGATCCGGCCGCGCCGGGTCGACTGCAGCAGCGTCCTGGTGTACGAGTGGCCGGACACATGCCGGGCCAGGTAATGCTCCAGTACCAGCCCCAGCGCATAAGGGCTCACGCCGTCGAAGCCGTCTTCGTCGAAGGTGAGCGCACATTCGAGCGCGCGTACCACGGGCGGCACGCTGCCTGCCATCACGCAATTGAGCGGCGTAAGCGTGGCAGCCGTCAGGCTTTCGACTTGACGCGCGAGGGCAGCCCGATCCTCGGGCGCGTAAAGCCGCAGCAAGCTGCGCAAGCCCTCGCCCGGATTCGGCTCGTCGTAGGGATCGTCGAAGTGCGCATATTCGATGTTCAACTGGGCATACATCTGCCACGCCTTGCGCCCCGCGGCGAGCGGCGGCATCGATCGACTGGGAACACGCACCAATCCCACGCTGGAGAACGGCGCCGATTCCGGCAGACTCAGATCGTTCACGCCGTTGCACTGCAGGCGCCCCGGAAGATCCCGGTTGGTCAGCCACGCATCGAGCGACAGATAGTTGATCCGGCCATCCTCGCCGTTATGGCTGGATGCATCCGGCGCGTAGGGCAGTCCGTCACGGCCGACCAGCGACAGGTACGAATCGGTGCTGATGTACGGCGCGCGCGTATCGTAGGAACGCCCCTTTGCCGTGCTGAGGTGCTGCTCGCGACGCACCGTGAAATAGCGCCCATGCCCTGCTTCGTCGCGCAACTGCGCATCATGAAGCGGATAGAAGGGCAGTTCCTCCGAGTCCTCTTCGATATCAGCCTGACCAATGGCCACTTCCACCGAATGAACTTCGTAATCCAGCGGCTTGTTCTCGACCGGCACGAGCCGCACTTGGCCGTCACCCTGCTTAAGCTTCGCGGGCGCGGTGCGGACCTTGAACAGATTCACCACAGGAACGCAGAACAAGGCGAACGTCGAGGCATCCACGTACGGCGCCAGTTCACTCGTGGCGCGGTCCAGCAGCACGATGATCTCGGCCTCGTCCCCGTCAATGCGCGCGAGTCCGGCTTCGAGCCCCGTCAGCGTGAAAAAGTAGAATCTGGCCGGACAGGCGAAGTATTCCTGCACGAGGTTATGTCCCAGGAACTTGCGCGCCACCAGCGGCAACACGGCCTGATCTGGCCCAAGCCCGTCCTGGACGACCGCGCCCGCTTTCACGACGTGCGGCGTATAGCCGGCTTCGCTGAAGCGCCCCGGCTCGCCGATCACCGACACCACCGCGCCGGTGTGAATCAGTTCATGCAGATGCGAGGCGATGCGCTCATCGCCCGCCAGATAGACCTGCAGTCGATCCAGCCCGCGCAGCGCCGAGAACGGTACGCGCTCGATCGTGCGCAAGCGCAGCCGCAAAGCACCGCGTACCTGCCGATCAGGCGGCACGTAACGGCTCTGCCCCTGGAGGTCGGGCGGGACATGCGTGAGGCGTCCATCGTGCATGACGACCGGATAAAACGAGACATCCTGCGTCGTACGAAATGTGCACGCTGTCGTTTCACCACTGGGCAGATTCAGGGAACTCAACTCGGTGCCGCGTTCGAGCCTATAGCCTGTCGCGAAGCCGCCCGCCTTGCCTCCCGGATAAAGCCTCGCGATGGCGATCGAAGGCGTGGAAGACAGATAACCCGGATACGCTGACGACAGCAGCGCTTGTGTAAATAGCGTGAATTCGTCATCGAAACGCAATTGCATGCGCGCGTTGACGAAGGCGGACGATTCGAGCAGACGATTGACGTAGGGATCGCCGATGCTTCCCGCGACCATGCCCAGGCGCGCCGCGATCTTGGGATGATCGCGGGCAAACTCCTCGGCCAGCGCTTGGTTGAAACGCAGTTCGCTGAGGTAAGCGTCGAGCAGGCGCGGGTCCATCAGACTGCCCCGCGCTTATAGCAGCCACTAGCGCGTCGGAAGTCGACATCATCAACGTCATCTGATTCGCATAACTCAATGATCATGACCGGCAATGAATGAAGACATGGCTCTGTCACGTCTGAAAATGTCGTACGTAACGACGACGGACAGGCTGATCGTTACCCAAAGGACTCTAACCTCTCCCTGATTATCAAATGTTTGCTAACGTTTAGATAGACAAGAGAATTCTGAAAATCTGGTAGCGAAGCTCATCGGGTCGTGACGGCGCTTCACTTCAACATAAGAAGATATCGATAGACGAGCAATCACCCGCCGGCGGCACGTTCGATGCCTATCTTGGATGTCGTGATGCCTCTCCTACTCTTGCTGTGGTGAAGTGAATGAATTGCGAGGCGACCGGAATCTCGTTGCGGCTGCTGTCCTGCGCGAATCGGACCGTCACCGGCGGCAGGGCTGTCAGTCAAACGCATAATGCTTTCTTCGCGTTCATCGGCTTACCAGATCACGGACTTCGCGTCGGCCACATTCGTCGCCTTGACAACTTGGCGATCTTCCAGCGATGAGCCTTTGCTCGCGCTTCTCCTGACCGGCGCGATGCCTGCCGAGGCACGCGTCTTTGAGATGGGCGATCGCAGGGCCCCGTGCCGTACACCTTTTCGCATACTCGCCTCGTGTGCGACGACCTCGCGCCGCTGGGGCGTTCGTAGTGGCTGCGTGGCGTGTCCGCGCCGCCGGACTCGTTCACGCAAGATGCGTTCATCGACGAGCTTGCCGTCGACGCGCGCGGGCCCGCTCGAATTCCGGCTGCGTCATCTCGCCGATGGCCGCGTGAGGGCTTTGTTGCAGGCCACGGCCGCGCGCGAAGGATAACAGCCGCGCGACGAGCCGCCCCGTCTGGAACAGGCGCATAAGCGGCGCGAACGCGGCATCGCGCGAATGCCCTCTACGTGTACATCCGCTTTCCGGGTACGGCTCGGCGTGGGCGGCATGGATCGCCGATCTGAAGTGGACCGCGTGACGGACGAGCTTCGCATCGAGCGCGTGGCGGCCGGGCAGGACGCCAGCACGATGGTCAATCCCGATGGCGTGCGCCACCCAAATTCACAGCGATGTCGTGCAAACCGTGAGCCGCACGCTGAAGAAAGGCGTGCGGATCGGCGACGGCCTGGCCGCGTCGCGCGATTGAGGCAGTTAGCCAATGATCATGTGCGTGGAACTGCCCGCCACCGACGGCCTCGGTGCCGGAGTCCAGTGGCAATCGCAAGCGTGCCGTTCGATGCGACCGTGATGCCCTTCCTTGCACCACCTTTCACGCCGGATGAAGTGCGCACCCGGCTCGAAGCACACGCGAAACACGCGACGGCATAGCGCTGACTTCACCTAACCCCTCGGCCCGTAATCCAGCTTCGGATACCAGTCCGTCCCCCGCCCTTCGGGCGTCATGTCGAGCACGGTCCAGAGCGGCATCAGATCGGGCGCGCCGCGCGGGTCTTCACCGGGATCGGCGGTACCGAAATCCATCTCGCCGCTCCAGAAATGCCGGATCACGCCGTCGCGCCGGGTGAAAACGTTGAGCGCGGGATCGTCGCCGCCTTCCTTCGATATCGCGTGATAGTCGCGGCTGAACGCGCCGTTCGTATCGGAAAAGAGCCTGAGATCGCGCCAGCCTCGCTCCGTCTTGAATGCCAGAAGCTTCGCGAGCGGCGAGCGCGCGATCACCGCGAGCGCCACGCGCTGCTCGATGTCGCGCGCCTCGCCTTCCCACGCCGACAAAAGCGACGTGCACATCGGGCACGGCCGTTCGCGCTGCGGCCCGAACATGTAGCTATAGGTGACGAGCGTGTCCCTGTCGCCGAAAAGACCCGCGAAATCGACCGCGCCGCGCTCGCCTTCGAATCGATAATCGCCCTTCACTTCGCCGCCGGGCGGCAGCGCGCGACGCATCTGCGCGACGCGCTCGATATGCCGGCGCAATTCGATTTCCTCCGCGAGCAACGCGGTGCGCGCCTGCCGATATTCGGCGCTTTCGTTGGGAAACCTCATCGTCGCGCGCTTCGCGAGTTCATCGGCGGGAACGTAGTTCGTGGTCGTGCTCATATCCGATCTCCTTTGGCTCAGGTAGCTCAATCGCGGTCCGGCGCGCCGAGCGGAAACAGCGCCCGATATGGCCGCGCCTCATCGACCGCGCGTGCGAACGACGGCCGCGCGAGCAGGCGCTTGCGATACGCGATCACGTTCGGATACGCGTCACCGATTCGATGACACCAGTCCGCATAGAACAGGAACGGCGCGGCGCCACAATCGGCAAGGCTGAAGGTGTCGCCCGCCGCCCATTCGCGCGTGGCCATCTTGCGATCGAGAAAGGCGTAGGACGTGTCGAGCATCGCGCGGGCATCGGCGACGCCGCGCGCATCGCGTTCGTTCGGATCGCGCATCGCGTCGAACACGATCTTCTGCTGCGGCGTCGACAGATAGTTGTCGAAGAATCGATCCATCCAGCGCGTTTCGAGCGCGGCGCGCGGATCGTCGGGAACGAGGCGCACCGGGCCAGGATGAAACAGCCCCAGATGTTCGATGATCACCGTCGATTCGATCACCGGCCGGCCGTCATCGACGAGCACGGGAAAGCGCTTCATCGGCCAGATTTCGGTGAGTTCGGCCATCGATTGCGGCGTTTCGGGCGTGAGCGCGCGCCATTCGAAAGGCGTGCCGTTCTCGTACAGCGCGACCAAAACCTTCTGGCAATACGAGGAAAACGGGTGTGCGTAGAGTTGCAAGCTCATCTGACAGCCTCCAGGTCGTCGAGCAGTTCAGAATGCGGCGCGATGCGCAGACGACGATTGCAGCGCCGGATACCTGAACGACGAGCGAGGACGCGGCCAATCGACAACGAATCGATATATTTTGTTGTGCGGCGCAGCGTGACAGTGACGATTTGCTAACGTGCGCGGCTCCAAGCAACCGAAGCACGGCCAACGGATCCATTGTCCGTCGAGCCGGCCGAAGAGAATGAAGCGCAAAGACAAAATTAGTATCGTCGTTGCAGACGATCGCCCCGTCGTTCTATATGGGCTGCAAAGCTGGTTCGAGGCACACGAACGGTTTCGGGTGACGGCATGCGTCAGAAACGCCGATCAACTGCTCGCGAGGCTCACGGCCGCCAGCTACGACGTGATCGTTCTGGGCTGCGGTCTGGAAGGTTCCCGTGCGGACGATTTCGCGCTTCTGCGCGAATTGCGCCGGTCGTTTCCGGAGACGCCCGTGGTCGTCTTCACCGACGAAACCGACTCGCACACGCTCTTCGACATGCAGCATGCGGGCGCGTCGGGCCTCGTGAGTCCGCGCGAAGAAGCGCGCGCGTTCGAACGCGTGTGCGAGCGCGTGCTTTCCGGCGCGGAGAAGATCGTCTCGCCGCGTATCGCGAACTGCTGCAATGCCGCCGCTTCCACGGTTTCCTTCGATGCATCGCCCGATTATGACCGCATGCGCGTGAGCGTCCGGCAGTTCATTGCGGTCCCCTGAACGGGCGAAAATCCGATCCCGCTTTCACACCAGCGACATCCGCCGGTGAGATGCTTTTCGGTTTATGTCCAGAAAAGGCATCGCCTTTAGCCGATGAGCGTCGATTTCGCCTTGCGTCTCTTCGCCGCGTTCGCGTGCGGCGTCGCCATTGGTCTCGAACGGCAGTTGCGCCAGCGCACGGCGGGATTGCGCACGATCACGCTCGTCGCGAGCGGCGCGTGCCTCTTCGTCACGCTCGGCATGCTGACGGGTAACGGCGTCGCGGGCGTTACGCAGATCGCCGCGTATGTCGTGTCCGGCGTCGGCTTCCTGGGCGGCGGCGTGATCATGCGCGACAAGGGCTCGATTCAGGGCATCAACACGGCGGCGACGCTGTGGTGCTCGGCGGCCGTCGGCGTGCTGTGCGGCACCGGGCATTACGGCCCGGCGATCGCGGGCACGGGCGTCGTGCTCGCGACCAACACGCTCCTGCGCGAAGTGAGCCGCGCGATCAACGCGACGCCCGTATCGAGCGCGGACATCGTGCGTGAATACGTGCTGACCGTGATCGGACGGCAGGAGGACGAGATTCACATCCGCACGCTGCTTTCGAACGCGATGGACGCGCAGCCGCTTTCGTTTCAGAGCCTCACGAGCGAGGACGTCGACAGCGAGCCGCCGCGCATCAAGGTCACGGCGACCGTGCGCATGCATCCGAAAGATCAGGCGAAGCTCGAACGCATGGCGAGCCGCATGAGCATGGAGCGCGGCGTGTCGAGCATCAGCTGGGCGGGCAAGGATGTGGAGACGGCGCCGGAGTGAGACTCACGGCGCCGCGCTTTGTCCCATGCGCTCGCGCATCGCGCCGCAATGCGCGACCAGATTGCCCTGCGTGGCCACGAAGCGTTTGAGCGGCGTATCGATGTCGTAAAACCAGATACTCGCGACGAACCCGTACAACGCGCAATCGATGCTCGCGGGCGCATCGCCGAACATGAACGGCTTGTCGCCCAGCAGATTCGCCAGCGCCTGAAGACTCGCGATGCCGCGCGCATACGCGGCGTCCGGCTCGTATCGTCCGATACCCTGATACCGATAGCGCTCGAAGTTGTATTGTCGCGCGCCTTCCAGCGCTTCCCCGCCGATATCCGGATGCTGCCGCATGAGCGCGTCGCGGAACTGCGGCCAGTAGCGGTCGTCGCGCCAGCGCGAATACGACATCACCCAGTAGAGATCGTCGAGCGTGCGGCGGATCAGCAGATCGAGATCGCGTTGCGCGCCGGCGAGCGCGTCGTCGAGCGTCAGCGCGTATTTGCGTTTCAGATGCGCGATGATCGCATCGCTGTCGCCGATGGTTTCATCGTCATCGACGAGATACGGAAGCTGGCCGCGCGGCGCAGCGCTCGTGTCGAGCACATGGCGATGCTCGAACGGCAGACCCGTTAGCTTTAGAAACGCGAACACTTTCAATCCGAACGGATTGTTGTCTTCGAGGCCGAACAACTGAGGATACGAATAGAGCGTGATCATCGACGTCTCCGGGCGTCGCCCTGCAAGGACGCGCCAACTTCGCTACGATTCCCGATTGGCCTTGCACCTTCCCGTCACGCGACGCGCATTCCGGCATTCGCCCGGCACGCGCCGCCACACACGAAAAATACTATGCCCACGCCGCCTCATGCCATCGGTTTTACGCTCGATCCGCTCGATCGCGTGTCGGAAAAGCGCGACGACGATGCGTTCGTCGCCAGCCTGCGCGACGATCCGTCCACGCGTTTTCTGCTGTTCGTGAACAATGTGCCGCTGTTCAAGCGCGCCGACGGTCACGATCCGCTGTTCAGCAGGCACGAAGCGGCGGCGCACGGCGCGCCCTTGCAAACGGTGTTTCTCGGCCGCGACGCCGACGAGCGCGCGCTCTTCGCATCCTCTTTCGACGACAACCCGGAAAGCCTTCGCGAAGTGGAAGCGATCGAACTTCGCCCCATCGCGATGCAAGGGCTCGTCGCGCCGCCGCTCGTCAGCGCGCTCGGCGAAGCGCGCTCGATGCTCGACTGGCATCGCCGTCACCGCTTCTGCGCGAACTGCGGCCAGCCGACCGATTCCGCCGGCGCGGGCTGGCGGCGCATCTGCCCGAATTGCAAGGCGCAGCATTTTCCGCGCGTCGATCCGGTCGTGATCATGCTCGTCACCGATGGCGAGCGGTGTCTGCTCGGCCGTCAGCCGCAATTCGTGCCGGGCATGTATTCGGCGCTGGCGGGCTTCATCGAGCCGGGCGAGACTTTCGAGCACGCGGTGTATCGCGAGGTGCTGGAGGAAGCGGGCATCCGCTGCACGGACGTGCGCTATTACGCGTCGCAGCCGTGGCCGTTTCCGTCGTCGCTGATGATCGGCTGTTTCGCGCGCGCGGCCACGACCGAACTCACCGTCGACAAGAACGAACTCGAAGACGCGCGGTGGTTCACGCGCCGCGAAGTCGCCGCGATGCTCGACGGCACGCACGAACAGGAACTGTCGGCGCCGAAGCCGTTCGCGATCGCGCATCATCTGCTGAAGGCGTTCGCGACCGGCGAACTGGACTGAACGGCAGCTTCCTGGCGCGACTTCGGCGATCGGCGCAAAATTCGAGGCTCTGACACGCGGGCGCGCAACCGCATTCCTCAGACACCGGGTGAACGACATGAACATGAAAGGCGGCGTCCATATCTGGCTGATCCGGCATGGCGAAACCGAATGGAGCAAGTCGGGCCAGCACACCGGCACGACCGACATCCCGCTCACCGACGAAGGCCGCAAGCAGGCAACCGCGCTCGCGCCGGTTCTCGCGTCCCAGTCTTTCGATCTCGTGCTGACGAGCCCGATGAACCGCGCGATCGAAACCTGCCGCCTCGCGGGTCTCTCCGAACACGCGCAGGTCGAGCCGGAACTGCACGAGTGGAATTACGGCATCTACGAAGGCCGCAAAACGCAGGATATCCGCGAGGAAGTGCCGGACTGGTCGGTATGGACGTCGCCGATTCCCGAAGGCGAGAATCTCGCCGATGTCGGCAGGCGCGCGCAGGCGCTCATCGACAAGCTGCTCGCCACGAACGCGACGCACATCGCGCTCTTTTCGCACGCGCATTTCTCGCGCGTGTTCGGCGCGCAATGGGCGACGGGCTCGCCGTCGCTCGGCGCGCATCTCGCGATGGACACCGCCGCGATGAGCGTGCTCGGCTTCGAGCGCGACGTGCGCGCGATCATCAAGTGGAATCTTCTGCCGTAATCAAAGCGTCTCGCGCTCGACCATTTCGAAGCCCACATCGACGAGCGTTTTCTCCGTCGCGCCGCCGAGCCTGTCGATGAGGCAGCGCGCCGCCGTCGCGCCGATGCGCTTGCCGTCCACGCGCACGGTCGTGAGCGCGGGGATCGCGTCGGCGGTGAATTCGAGATCGCCGAAGCCGCACACGGCGATGCGCCCGGGAATGTCGATCGCGAGCCGGCGCGCCTCGGACACGACGCCGAGCGCGAGCAGATCGGAACTGCAGAAGATCGCATCGACGCCCGCGCGCATGTCGAGCACGCGCCGCAAGCCTTCCTTGCCGAGCGCGATCGAACTGGGCGGCGGCATCAGCATTTCGGTGACATCGTTCACGCCGTGCTTCGCGAGCGTCTCCACGAAGCCTCGCCGCCGCGCGAGCGCACGCTGGTCGTTCGCGGATACGAGCGCAGGGCGGCGCGTGCCGCGCGCGAGAAAGCGCTCGGCCACCATCACGCCGATGCGGTAATGCGAGAAGCCGACGAGCATGTCGATGGGATCGTCGCTCATGTCCCACGTCTCGACGATCGGAATGCCGATCTTGCGCAGGCGCTCTCGCAGCGTCGGCGTGTGCGCGACGCCGGTGAGGAATACGCCTTCGGGTCGGCGGCTCAGCACGGCGTCGAGCAACGGGGCTTCGTCTTCGTCGCTGTAACCGGACAGGCCGAGCAGCACCTGATAGCCGGCGCGCGACATCGTATCGCTGAAAACCTGCACGGTTTCGGAGAAGAGCGAATGTGCGACGGTCGGCACGATCGCCGCGATCAGACGCGACTTCGCCGACGACAACCCGCCCGCCAGCCGGTTCGGCACGTAGCCCAGTTCCGCGACAGCATGGCGCACGCGGGCGAGCGTTTCGGGCGCGACGGTGTCGGGCGCGTTGAACACGCGCGAGACCGTGATGGGCGAGACGCCTGCGATGGCCGCGACGTCGGTGATTCGCACGCCTTTGGCGCCCGAGCGCGCGCGGCGCGTGGGTGCCGGATCGACGGATTTCGAGGCCGCCATGATGCTAGGCCCGGGACTCGAGCGCCGCGACATCGGCTCGCGCAGCCGCCTCGCGCCGCATCAGAATCATCGTCACGACGGCAAAGATCAGCAGGCAGGCGGCGGGAATGAGCATCGGCGCCTTGACGGAACCGCTCGTCTGTCGAACCCAGGGCACGAGATTCTGCGCGATGAATCCGCCGACATTACCGAGCGAATTGATCGCCGCAATGCCCGCCGCCGCGCGCGCGCCGGTGAGAAACTTCGGCGGTATCGTCCAGAAGCACGGCAACAGCAGATACATGCACGGCGCGCCCAGACACAGCGCAACGAAGCGCAACGTATTGGTCGGCAAAAACACGCTGCCGAGAAAGAACACGACGCCGATCAGCGCGGCCGCCAGCATCGCGGCCGTCGTGCGATCGCCCTTGCGCAGCTTCGACGGAAGCCAGGCGAGCACGATCGTCGCGGCGAGCCACGGCACGATGTTCAGCAGGCCGTTGACCGTGTTCGTCACGCCGAAGCCCTTCACGAGCGTCGGCAGCCAGTAGCTCACGCCGTAGACCGACATCGACAGCATCATGTAGTAAAGCGCCATGCCGATCACGCGCGGTTCCGCGAGCACGCGCAGCACATGCGAGCCGCTCTTCTCGACTTTCGCGGCCTGAAGGCGCTCGGTTTCGAGCGTATCGCCGAGCCACTTTTTTTCGTCATCGGAAAGGAACGCGGCCTTCAGCGGCGATGCCGGCAGCCATAAAAGCACGACCACGGTCAGCAGGACCGAAGGCAGGCCCGTCACGATGAACACGAGCTGCCAGCCCTGAAGATCGAACCAGTTCTTGTCGAGCAGATAGCCGCAGATCGGCGCGCCGACCATGTTGCCGATGCTGCTGCCGAGCGTGAAGTACCCGAGCATGCGCACGCGATGCCGCTGCGGAAACCACAGCGTCAGGTAATAGATCACGCCGGGATAAAGCCCCGCCTCGGACGCGCCGAGCAGAAAACGCAGCACGTAGAACATCGTCGCGTTCTTCGTGAATGCGAGAAGAATGGTGACGATGCCCCACGTCAGCATGATGCGCGCGATCCAGCGCGGCGCGCCGTACTTGTGCAGCATCACGTTGCTCGGAATCTCGAAGATCAGATAGCCGATGAAAAACAGCGACGCGCCGAGCCCATACGCGACTTCGGACATGCCGAGACTGCCGAGCATCTGCAGCTTGGCGAAGCCGATATTCGAGCGGTCGATATACGCGACGAGATACAGCAAGCCGACGAGCGGCATCAGCCGCCATGCGAGGCGGTTGATGAGGCGTTGCTCATCGACATTGGCGTGCGTTGGGGAATGCGTATTCACGGCGTCTCCTCGCTCAGCGCTGCTTGCGCCATTCCTTGTACGCCGCGAGCGTTTCCTCGTTCGGCGGATACGTGCCGCGCAGCATCGCGCCGCCTTCCACGCGCGACGACAGAAATTCCTCCATGACTTCCTGCTCGGTCGCGTCCTGCGCGACTTCGCTGGCCATGTAACGCGGCACGATCACGACGCCATCCACATCGCCGACGACGATATCGCCGGGATACACCGCCACGCCGCCGCATGCGATCGGCACGTTCATATCGACCGCGTGATGCTTCGCGAGATTGAGCGGCGCGCTCGCGCCCGCGCAGAAAAGCGGCAGGCCGATATCGCCGATCGTGCCCGAATCGCGCACGCAGCCGTCCGACACCATGCCCGCGACGCCGCGAATCTTGAGACGCGTCGTGAGGATCGAACCCGTCGACGCGACGCTGCGATCGCCGCGGCAATCCTGCACGAGCACGCTGCCCGGCGGCGCGCTTTCGACGGCCTTGCGCTGCGGATGATCCGGGTTCTGAAACACGCCGACGTGATCGATATCCTCGCGCGCCGGAATATTGCGCAGCGTGAACGCCGGTCCGACCATGTTCGGCGCGCCTTTCACGGGCTTCACGAGCGGCGCGACGCCTTGCAGGAACACGTTGCGCAGGCCGCGCTTGAAGAGTTGCGTCGTGAGCGTCGCGGTGCTGACGTGGCGCAGCAGCTCGATCGTTTCGTCGGAAATGGCGATGTCTTGTGTCGTCATGATCTTGCGCGTCTCAGTGAATGTCAGGCTCGCCGCCGGTCGCGGTCTTTTCTTCGAGGAAATCGAAATCGCAGCCCTTGTCGGCCTGCGTCACGTGCAGTTGATGCATCACGCCGAAGCCGCGCTCGAACGGACGCTTCGGCGGTTTCCATGCGGCCTTGCGCGCGGCGAGCTCGTCATCGGTGATGTCGAGATGCAGGCGGCGCGCGGGCACGTCCAGCTCGACGATATCGCCGTCCTTCACCAACGCGAGCGGCCCGCCGACGAACGATTCCGGCGCCACATGCAGCACGCACGCGCCGTAGCTCGTGCCGCTCATGCGCGCATCGGAGATGCGGACCATGTCGCGCACGCCCTCTTTCAAAAGCTTCTGCGGAATCGGCAACTGGCCCCACTCCGGCATGCCCGGCGCGCCGACCGGGCCCGCGTGCTGAAGCACGATCACCGAATCGGCGGTGACGTCGAGCGCTTCGTCGTCGATGCGCGCGGCCATGTCGGCGTAATCGCTGAACACGACCGCCGGCCCGCGATGCCTGAGCAGATGCGCTTCCATCGCCGCCGGCTTGATCACGGCGCCGTCCGGCGCGAGGTTGCCCGTCAGCACGGCGAGGCCGTCGTTCGGCACCAGCGGATTGGCGCGGCGGCGAATCACGTCGTCGTTGAAAATTTCCGCGCCCGCGATGTTCTCGCCAAGCGTCGCGCCATTGACGGTCAATTGCGAGCCATCAATCAGATCGCCCAACTCCGCGAGCAGCGCGCGCAAACCGCCCGCGTAGAAAAAGTCTTCCATCAGATACTTGCCCGCCGGACGGATGTTGCCGAGCACCGGTGTCACGCGCGCGAGCGCATCGAATCGCGCGGTGGTGATCGGCACGCCCGCGCGCCGCGCGACCGCCACGAGATGCACGATCGCGTTGGTCGAGCCGGACAGCGCGAGCACTGTCGTCACCGCGTTGTCGAAGGATTTCGGCGTGAGAATGTCGGATGGCTTCAGGTCCGTCCACACCATTTCGACGATGCGCTGTCCCGTCAGCGACGCGTGCTGCGCGTGCCGCGAATCCACCGCGGGAATCGACGCGAAGCCCGGCAGCGTCATGCCGAGCGCTTCGGCGGCGCTCGTCATCGTCGATGCGGTGCCCATCGTCATGCAATGGCCCGGCGAGCGCGCGATGCCGCTTTCCACGCCCTTCCACTCGGCCTCGGTGATCTTGCCCGCGCGCAGTTCCGCCCAGTACTTCCACGTATCGGAGCCGCTGCCGAGCGTGCGGCCGTTCCAGTCGCCGCGCAGCATCGGGCCGGCGGGCAGATAGATCGCGGGCAGGTTCATGCTGATCGCGCCCATCAGAAGGCCGGGCGTGGTCTTGTCGCAACCGCCCATCAGCACGCAGCCATCGAACGGATACGAGCGCAGCACTTCCTCGACTTCCATCGCGAGGAAATTGCGGTAGAGCATGGTCGTCGGCTTCTGAAACGGCTCGGCGAGCGTCATCACCGGCATTTCGACGGGAAAGCCGCCCGCCTGCCAGATGCCGCGCTTCACTTCCTCGACGCGCTGCTTGAAGTGCGTGTGGCACGAATTGATTTCGCTCCACGTGTTGAGCACGGCGATGACCGGCTTGCCCATGTAATCGGACGCGTGGTAGCCCATCTGCGCCGTGCGCGAGCGATGGCCGAACGAGCGCAGATCGTTCACGCCGTACCAGCGGTGACTGCGCAGTTCTTCCGGCTTCTTGCGAATCAGAGTCAAGCAGCGTCTCCTTGATGGTAGCGTTACCATTCGATGCCGACAGATGGTAGCGCTGTCATCCGCGAGCGTCGCTTGGGGTTTGTCCGGGGAATTGCGCTACTTGATGGTGAGATGAATCGACGCGATCAGCTCGGACAGCCCGAGCCAGAGTATCTCCACGCCGATGCAGAAGATGACGAAGGCGAAGAGTCGCATCGCGACCTGCGTGCCGGCGGTGCCGAGCAGGCGTTCGAGATGCCCGGCGAAGCGCACGCACACATAGATGCTCGCGCACAGAATCGCCAGCGCGACGGCCACGCCCGCGAGATGCACCGGCTGCAGGCCATGACGCGGCGAGCCGGTGCCGAGCGCGATGGCGACCGCGATCGCGCCCGGCCCGACGGTGATCGGCAGCGTCAGCGGATAGAAGGCCTTCGCGCGCAGTGATGCGCCGCTTCGCGGTTTGGGCGCGGTTTCGGTGGCGTCGTCGTCATCGGGCGCCTGGAGCAGATTCCAGCCCGCCATCGCGACGACCAGGCCGCCCGCCACGCGCAACACCGGAATCGAAATGCCGAAGAACGTCAGCACGTAAGCGCCGATCGAAAGCGACGCCAGCAGGATCGCGAAACTGTTGATGCAGATGCGCCGCGCGAGTTCGGCGCGATCGTCGTCGCCGATATGCGGCAGCATGCTCAGCACGACGAGCGCGGTCGCCGGCGGATTGATGATGGGAAACAACCCGGCGACGATCACGAGAACCGTCTTGGCGAATTCGTTGAGCATGCGCGTCGTTGTCCGTTCGTCTTGGGCGTGCTGCAAGCCCGGACATTGTGCACGCGAAGTCGAAGCGCGTGCGCGGCAATCGACGGTTCAGGCGAATGGCGCGGCGAGAATCAGCGCGCATTCGGTGATGAACGACCCGAGCCCGACGCCGATCAACACGCGCGCGATGACGGTCCACACGCGGCGATCGACATTGCCCGCGCAGCGCCACGCAAGCGTGCACCACAGCAGGTACAGCACCGAGCAGATGGCGAATACGCCCAGCATGCCGGGCCAGAACCAGACGGTGAGCAGCAGAAATGATTCGGGAGCGACGCCGCTCGTCCAGAGGTCGAGATAGACGAACCACCATGCAAGGTGAATCGGCACGCCCAACAGCCACCAGACTTTCCAGAAGCGTTCTTCTCCGCGCCAGGCCTTGCGAAACATGCGTCGTCGTGCAGTGGAAGGAGGCACGCATTCTACTCCACGCGTGTCCCGCATCGGCGCGCGGCTCACGCCGACAGGCTGCGGCGCTTCGCCTCCATGCGCGTGATGAGCCGCTGTAGCACGTTCTCCGCCGCGCCCGAAAGCTGCACGAAGCGGAACCCGACGACATTGCGCACATCGCCGCGCGGCGTGGTCACGGTGCGCGGCGACACGAGTTCGAGATCGACGGGCAACGCCGCGCCCGGGCCGAGATGCAGCACGACATCGTGAAACACGGTGCCGAGCTCCGTTTCCGCGAGACGCGACGTGTCCATGCGCAGCGCGATGCCGCCGAGCGACAGGTCATGCACTTCGTAGCGGAACGCATCGCCGTCGGCGAAAGCGCCCTTCGCGTAGAACGGATCGAGAATCGGCGTCGGCACGCGGAAATATTCGCGGCGCTGGAATTGATACAGCTTCTCGGGAAAGGAGACCTCGAATGCCTGGCGTCCCTCGTGGGTCACGGCACGTGCGGCCAGCGTCGTGAATTCGACGCGCACGCCGTCCGGCGCGCCCTTGAAATACAGCTGACGCGCCTCGAGCAGCGCGCGGTTATCCGACTCCACGCCGCCCCAGTCGAACACGATGCGCGCGCCGCGCACGTCGACTTCCAGCAATTGCGTGACGATCTGCCCTTTGCCGCTCGTGACCGTCAGCATGTCGCGGCGCTGCACGAGATTGCGCAGAACGATGGATATTTCGGATGGCGTGTGTCGCGCGAAGCGCTCGTGGTCTTCCGCGAATTTTTCGATGTCGGATGTGTGCGGCAAGGGTTCGGCGAGCATGATGGTCCAATCTAGTTATCAGTTTGGGACAGCGAACGACGACTACCTGATTTCTCATATGTTGCCCGAAAAGCAAGCACTTCAGTACGTCAGTAACGACTAGGTTTTCACGCCAATTCAGCGTTTTGCAAAGCAGCAAACGCTTTTTGCTTACGAATCGCCTTCAAAAACGACAGAGGCCGGGCGCTGCCGCCCGGCCTCTCGTGCTTCAGACTGAACGCGTCAAGCGAGCGCGTCGAACTCGCTTGTGAGCGCGCGGCGTCGCATCGGCGCGAGCGCGGCTCCGAGGCGCTCGCCCTGCGCCTCGCTGATCAGACTCGTCAGGATCTCGCCGAAGCGCGCTTCATCGACGCCCGAGATGATGTACTGCCAGCGGTACGCATCGATCAGCCCCGCATGCACGCGCGCCTCTTCCTCTTCTGACAGCGCGCGGTCCAGCAGCGTGACGAAATAGTGAGCATCGGCGGCGGCTTGGGCCTGCATCATGCCGTCGATCGCAGCGACCAGATCGATCAGATCGATGATCGCGGCATCGCGCGCGTCGTCGTCGATACGCGCGTCCTCGCGCATCCATTCCAGTTCGTCGATGATCGCGTGCTGCGACTCCTCCTTCCAGTGAAACAGGAAGATGTCCTTGAATAGCGGCGAGAGCGTCGCGTCGCTTTCCATGCTCTGCCGGTAATGCACCTGCGTGACGATTTCGACGCAACACGTCAGCGCGAGAATCGACCACGTGGACTTGCCGAGCACGAACGCGGCGACTTCGTCGGCTTGCGGCACGAAGCGGTAGCCGGAAGGAAGCGCTTCGGCCGCCAGCGCCTCGACGCGGCGAAACAGTTCCTGATGCTTCAGCTCTTCATCCGTGAAACGAACGATCGCTTCGAGCGCGGTCTGATCGCCGAGCGCGTGATCGCGGCCGACTTCCAGCATCTTCGCGCCGACGAAACGCTCGATCATGCCGAACATGTTGGCGTAAGTGCGGCCCTGAATCTGCGACATGAGCCGGCGTTCGCGCGTGTCCAGAAACGGCAGGCGGTTCACCTGGGTGAGCCCGTCGGGCATGAACTTGTGCGCGGGATCGAAATGGCGTCCGCGCAATACGTCGCGGTCGATATCCCAGCGGATGCGGCGGGACACTTCGATGCACTTCGCATAGCGTTGTTGCGTGCTGATCTTGCTGGACTGTTGCTGAACGGCTCTCATGTAGAAACTCCGGGATGACTCTGCGTCGGTGACTGCGATGAAATGTGCGCCGCACGGGCGGCGCTGCGTCGAACAGGTCGGCGCAGGTTGATTCGTCGCGTCACCGTTCTGCGAGCCATTCTCGGGAGAGCCGCGCTTTCGCACATGAGGCGCATGTCCCGGTCGCGAACCGGGACATCGTGTTTTGGCGGCAAAGAAGGGGGACGTGTGTCCCGAAGGGATCAGGCGGGCGCGTCGAAGCCCGCGCGACGCGCAAGCACGATCGCCTGCGCGCGATTTTCGACTTCGAGCTTCGCGAAGATGCTGGTGATGTGATTGCGCACGGTCTTCTCGCTCAGCGCGAGGCGCGCGGCGATCTGCGCGTTGTCGCGGCCGCCCGCGATCAATTCGACGATATCGCGCTCACGCGGCGTCAGCGCGGAAAACGCGGGATCGGCCACGTGCGCCGACGGCAGGAACGCCCGCACTTCCTCGCGCCAGCGTTGCCAGGCGGCGTCGAATTCGAGCGTGAGATGGTTCTCGCTTTCGAGCGGCACGAAGCGCGCGCCGGGAATCTGCCCGGCGAGCAGGCGGCTTTCGTCGAAGGGCACGCGCGCGTCGCCGCTCGCGTGCAGCACGAGTGTCGGGCATTGCACGCGCGGCAGCAGATCGACCACGTCGATTTCGTTGAAGACGCGCATGATGCGCGCGGCATTGCCCGGCGTGGTCGTGAGGCGTTCGAGCTCGTTGAACCAGTGATGCTGCTCGGGCGTGCCGCCGGGGATGAATTGCGTCGTGAAGAACTGCCGGAACGCCGGATTCTGCTTGCCCCAGCCGAGTTCGGCGAGCTTCACGAGCATTTCGGCTTCCTCGCGCATCGCCGGATCGCAGGTGCGCTTGAGCCGGCCGCGCGCGTAGCCGCCGTGCAGCACGAGATGCGTGACGCGCTCCGGATGCGCGACCGCATACGCGATGGCGATCGACGCGCCCTGCGATATCCCGAGCAGCGGAAAGCGTTCGAGGCCGCTCGCATCGACGACGGTTTCGAGATCGCGCAGCCAGGCGTCGAAGGAAATGTCGGCGACATCGTGGTCGGAGAGGCCGCAGCCGCGCTGATCGTAGCGAATCAGCGTGTGGCGGCCGCACAACTCGAGCATCAGATGGCTCCAGACCGGGCTCGTGAAGTCCAGTTCCAGATGACTGAGCCAGTTCGCCGCCTTGATGAGTGGCGGCCCGGAGCCGCAAGTCGCGTACGCGATGCGCACGCCGTCGCTCGCCGGACAAAGGCGGATCTGTTGCCGTGGCATGGACGGGCGCGGCATCATCGGCGTGAGATGTAAGTATGTACTACGTACAAAGGCGATGCCCGCGCGGCAGCCCCGCGCGATTGCTCATGCTCGCGCGTAATGGATTAGAAAGTCAAGGACGGCGCGCGCCGCGCATCTGGCTCGTTACGTCGCCGTGACGCACCGCGAGCGCGCGCAACGGCGGCCACATATGTGGGCCGAGATCGTTTCACGCAGCGCGCCTCGATCGCGCGTTCAGCGTTTCGCGCGCAGCGGCAGCGTGTCGATGAACTGATCGATCGCCGCGAAGAGCGCCGCGCGGCGCACGCCGTCCTGCGCCTGAATCGACAAACCCGCGAACAGCGTCATGCACAACGCGGCGAGCGCCTGAACATCGGTGCGCGCGTCGAGCTCGCCATTTTCGACGCCTTGCGCGAGCCGTTGCGCGACGATCGACGCCACCTTGCGCCTGCGCTTCTGCATCTCGCTGCGCAACTGCGCGTGCTCCGCGCCGACGGACATCGCGCCCAAAAAGATCATGCAGCCGCGTGGATTCTGCGTGCCGGTAAAAAGCTCGATGCTCGCGCGAAACATCGCGCGCAGGCCATCGCACACGGATTCGTGCGCCTGCAACTGCCTGAGCGCCACGCCGCCTTCCGCATCCGTATAGAGCGCGATCGCCTCACGGTACAAGTCTTCCTTGCTGCCGAACGCGGCGTAGAGGCTCGGTGAGTTGATGCCCATTGCCTCGACGAGATCGGCCATCGAGCAGTTGTCGAAGCCCTTGGCCCAGAACACTTCCATCGCGCATCGCAAGGCCGCTTCGCGATCGAATGCGCGCGGCCGCCCGCGCGTCTTGTGCTGCGTCTCCCGCACTTCCGGCGACATGTCTCGCTCCTTGCGCGTGCCAGCGATTGTCATGCGCATTGAAATTCTGAATTATGTGCCGATCGTAACAAAATAACTGGACGCCGTCATCCGGCGATGTTTAAATATCTGTATCGATCGTTACATAAATATCGGAACCTTCTTGGGAGTGTCGTCATGAAATCGACTTTGTCCGCGCTTGCCGCTGCTTTGCTGTTGATGAGCCCGCTGATGTCGTTCGCGCAAACCACGGCGACGGCGGCATCGCCCGCGCCGTATTCGGTGTTCGTCGATCAGCCTACCGGCTTCACGTTCGTGAAGATGCCGTCGGGATGGAAGTTCGTCGGCGCGGTGTCGAAGGAAGAGGCGCAGCATGTGCCGGCCAGCGTGCTGACGTCGGTGTTGCCTGGTGACTCGGCGCGTGCAATCGATACCGCGTCGGTCAAGTAAGCGTCACGCTTCGATGGGCCGCTAATGCCGTCGATAGGCATCGAGCAGCCCTTGCACGATGTCCGCCGAAACGTAATGCGGCCCATCGAAGAGATAGGTTTTGTAACCCCGGTATGCATCGATCTGCGGCTTTAGTTCGTCCACGGTCGCCGATCGAAATCCGCCGCCCACTTGCGGCCGGAACGCTTCCGCGATGATCCGCACGCGACGCCGCCCGAGCTTCGCCGCAATCTGGTCCGCATACTCCCGCGCGACGCGTGGCTCGCGCGCATACACGCCGCAGCCGTCCTGCAGCAACACGCCCACATCGCGCGGCAGCCACTGATCGAGCCATTCCGCGAGCGCCGCGCCACCCACGTTCGCGCGATCATAAACGCTGATCCACAACGGTCGCGGCAACGCATCGAGCATCGTGCGCAACGCGCCCGCGTTCTGCCAGGTCGGATCGATCTCGACGGGAAAGTAGTAGCCCGTCACATGCACGGGCGGATGCGCCTCCGCGAGCCGCATCGATTCGACGACCAGTTGCGCCACGTTCGCGCGCGCCGCCGCTTCGTCGAAACGGCCCGCGAGTCCGACGATCACGTTGCGCGCCCACGGCTCCTGCCCGATGCGATCCCAGTCCGGCATCTTCGGCGCCGCGCTCAACCCGGCGCCGGGCACGAACGCGATGCCATCCACCGCCGTCCATTGCACGATGAGTTCATGCGCGCCGAGCCGGTCCCAGTCGCCGCGCGGATCGGCGTGCGCATTGTCGGGCTGCCAGACGATGCCGTCGACGAGACGCATGCGCGCGGCATCGGCATGAGCGGAAGCCGGACCGAGCGCGAGGCAGCACGCAATGACGAGGACGGAGAATAGGGAGGGCATCAGTACGAGAATACCGCGCCGAAAAACACGCCTTTCGCGCGATCGTCGCCCGCAACGCGGAAGCGATACTGCACCGCCACATCCACGAACGAGCGTGGCGCGTCATACGGCCCGCCACGGAACCAGTAGCGCGCCGCCACGCCCGCGCCGATGCCCACCGGCACGCTGTGATCGATCGCCGAATCGTAGTCCATGCCGACGACCGCATGCGGAAACACCGTGAGGCGCGGGCTCACCGAATCGACGCGATACGTGCGGCCGAGACGCGCGTTCGCGGTCGCGTAGGTCGAATCGTTCTGGATGTAATGGCCCGCCTCGCCGTAGACCGTGCCCGTCCACCAGCTTGGCACGTCGAGCCTGCGCGTGTCGCCGAAACCGTTCGAATACGCGGCGCGCGCGAGCCAGTCGGAGCGCACGTCCGAGCCGATCGGCAGAATCTTCTCGATCGCGAAAATCGCATTCGCCGATGCGAACGGCTTCACGCGCACGCCGACCGCCGCCTGCAACGTCGATGCCCCCGACGGACCGCCGCCCTTCACGCCGAAGTTCTCGTAGCCGCGCGCGTACACCTCGAACATGCGGTCGCCGAGACTGCCGAACGGACGCCAGTACGCCTCCGCGCCCGCCTGCCAGTTGTTCGACACGCCCGGCGTCGGTGCGAACGCGAAACCTTGCTGCGCACCGCTGCCGCGATAGTTCACCGACGCGCTGAAGCCCCAGTTGCGCGTCGCTTCGGCGTGCGCCGCGCGCGCGTCGTTCAGCGCTTCGGGCGTGAGCGCCTCGCCGGCGGGCGCATCCGCGCTATGGTCGATCGCGCGTTCCAGATACCTCACGCCTTCCTCGTTGCGACGCAGGTTGAGCGCCGCGTAGCCGGCGTCCGCTTCCGCCGATGCGGGCAGCTTGCCCTCACGATCGGCACGCGCGAAGTAATCCAGTGCGAGCGCGCTGTCGCCCGCGCGCTGCGCGATGAACGCGGCCTGCGTGTCGGTCATGGAATCGAGCAGGTTCGCATCGATCAGGGCCCGCGCTTCGTTCGAAGCCTCGCGCGTGCGGCCCGTCGCCGCGAGCGCATCGATCAGCGCAATGCGCGGCTGCGGATCGTCGGGCACTTCGGCAATCGCCGTGCGCCAGAAACCGATGGCCGCGCCGCGATCGCCGCGACGTTCGGCAAGACGCGCTCCGCGTGTCGCGGCGAGCGCGGGATCGTGCGCGTAGACATCGCACGATGCGCCGAACTGGTCTTCGCGGCACTCGAATGTCGGACGCGCGCGCGGATCGATTTGCGCTGTCTGCGTCGCGGCCAACCGCAACATCGTTTGCGCGCGATGGCGGCGCAACGTGATCGCGGCGTCGGCGTCGTCGGGCGTTTGGGTCGCGACCGGCGGCAGCGCATCGAGCGCCGCCTGCGCGTTGCCTTGCGCGAGCCGCACGTCCGCGACGATCGTGCGCGCGACGCGGACATCGCGGTTCTTTCGCCCGTCGTTCGCCTCGATCGAAAGCGCGTGCGCGAAGTCGGCGTCCGCATCGCCGCCACGCGCCGCGCGGGCATAACCGTGCAGCGCCCAGGCAAGCGCATCGTCACGATCGATCGCGATTGCATCGCTCGTCGCAGCCTCCACGCCCGCGAGATCGCCGCGCGCGAACAATATCTCGATGAGCTGCATGCGGAAATCCATCCGCGCGGGCGCATACATGACCGCCTTGCGCGCGAATCCTCGCGCCGCGTCGAGATCGCCGCGCCCGCGCGCCGCATACGCGGACTTCGATGCATCCGGCGCGAGCCGGTCGCCGATGAAGCGCCGCCGCTCGCGCAACGCGTCGCTGTCGCCGAAGCGCGTCGATGCATCGACGGCGGCGTCGTAGGCGGCGGCATCGTCGCCGGATGCGGCGAGCGAGTCGATCAGCAGATAGCGCAGACGCTCGGCCTGCGGCGCGAGGCGCACGGCTTCGCGGCTTTCGGCCGCCGCCGACGCGTAATCCTTCTTCGCATAATCGCGATACGCCGCGCGCGCCGCCTTCAGCGCCGGCTCCGGCAAATCGCTAGGCACGCCGCCCGCACCGCCCGACGCAATCAGAATATCGATCTGTCTGCGCCGCGCGCTCAGCGAAGGCGACGGACCGAGCTGCGCGATGGCTTCGCTGAGCACACGGCTCGCCTCTTTCAGACGCCCGCGCGCCGCGAGCGAATTCGCAAGCAGCAGACGCAGTTCCGCGACATCGGGCCGCTGGCGAATCGCCTCGCGCGCCCCGGCGATGGCATCGGCGTAACGATGCTCGCCGTACGCCGCGAACGCCTCGCGCGCCACGCGATACGCCGCGCCGCTCAAAGGCAGCGGCAAGGTTTCGTCCGCACGCGACGCAGCCGCGGCGCACAACGCGAGCGCGGCGCACAACGCAACGCGAACACGCGAGCTCATCGAATGCCGGCCCGCGCGAGATAGCGGCGGCGCTGCTCCGCGACCGCGGCGGTGAGCGCATCGGAGGTGATGATCCGCTCCGCCACCATGTAATCGCCGATGCGTCCGTGCCGCTCCGGCCGATAGTCCCGCAACGCGGCCTCGAACGCGCTGCGCGTGACGAGCCCCATTTCGATCATGATGTCGCCGAGCAAAGGCACGCCGCTCGCGGCCGTGGCATCAGAAAGCGCGGGCGACGCATCGTCTTCGGCATCGCCCGTATGGACCGGCATGCCGACCGCGCGCAGCATCCGCAGCCCCGCCGCGATCTCGCTCTCGCGCACGATATGCAGCGCGACCGGGCAGCCCGCCGTCGCGCGCAATTCGGCGAGCGACTCATCGTCGAGCAGGCTCGCGCAGACGAACACGGCGTGCCCGTTCGCATCGATGTCCTGCGGCAGCGCGCGCAGCCGCACGAGCGTCTCGGGCGTCGCGATGCGCGTCAGGTCCATGCGCGCCGCATCGAACCGGCCGCGCGGCAGGTCCGCCTGGAACGCGATCGCTTCCGCGAGGGTTTCCTCGTCGAGCCAGCCGCGCGTGATGAGCACACGGCCGATCGGCGCTTCGCGCGCGTGATCGGTCTGCCGCGCTTCTTCGAGCCGTTCGGGCGCGATCGCCTGCCACGAAACGAGCAGTTCGCCCAGATCCTGCCGCGTGTCGCGCAGGCCCTCGTTGCTGGGGAAATCGTGCATCGTCTTGTCCCACGCGAGCCGCCGCCCCGTCACCATATGCACGATGAAAAGCCGCCACGCGCGCGCCACCGCCATGAAATTGATGATGTTGCTGATGACCATGCGCGGCACCGACAGCACACCGTGCTCCCAGCCGTAGAGCCGCGTCGTGAAGATGATGCGCTGCGTGACGCGCAACACGAGCGCGACGGAGTTCGCGGCGAGCAGCGCCTGCAGCCAGACCGAATCGATGAACGGCGACGGGAAAAAATCGCGCGCGAGACCGAAATACGAAGCCGTGGCGAACAGCATGAACTGTACGGCGAGCAGATACGCGAACATGCCGACGAACGCCGTCACCACGCCCTTGCGGTCGCGCATCAGCAGATAGCGGTTCGCGAGCGATCCGCTCCAGCCCGTCAGCGCCCAGCCCTGCAAGCCGATGCCGAGCGTCCAGCGCGCGCGCTGCCGGTAGGCGGTGCGAAACGTGTCGGGGAAAAATTCGCGCACGCACAGCGGCATCGTCAGTCTGATTTCGCGCTCGGGGCCGAGGCCGAACCAGCCCTTGCGCCGCGTCGTGAACTCGACGGGAAAGAGCGGAAAGATCGACTGCATGCCGAGCCGCGTGATGCGCGTGCCGATGTCGTAATCTTCGGTGAGGCTTTCGGTGTTGAACGGCTGCTGCTCCGTCTCTTCGACGAGCGTAAGAATCGCGCGGCGCGAGAAACACGTGCCTACGCCCGCCGACGGCACCGCGCCCGCAAGGCTCTCGCGCACGACGAGATCCTTCGCGTGCCATTCCGCGAACTCGTCCATGTACGTGCCCGCGACCAGTTCGAACCAGTGCCGTTCGAGCGACGCCACCGGCAACTGGATCATGTCCTTGCGCGGCAGGAGATAGTTGAAGAACTTCAGTTCGACGGGATGCAGCACGTCTTCGCTGTCGTGCATCACGATGCCCGCGAACTCCATCCCCGCTTCGAACTCGTGATGTAGGATCGCCTGCACGAGCCAGTTGAGGCAGTCGGCCTTGCACGTCGGGCCGTCGTGCGGCACTTCCACGCGATGCAGATGCTTGTAGCGATGCCGCATGCGCTCCACTTCGGCGATCGTCGCGGCATCGTTCTGATACGTGCCGACGAACACCGTGTACGCGCGATAGTCGAGCACGCGCACGAGATCCTCGATCATCGCGGCGATCACGTCGTCCTCTTGCCACGCGGGCACCATGATCGCGATGGGCTGCTCCTCGCGCGCGTAGAGCTGCTCGACGGTGAGCGGCGCATAGCGGCGCTCGACCGTCACGCGCCGCCAGAGCTTGCGCGTCCAGTACCAGATGTCGATGAAGAGATCGTCCAGGCTCGAAAGCAGGATGATCGCCGCGACCGTCGCGGCCACGTATTCGAGTCCCTGGTAGTACTCGGCGAGCAGGAGCTCGCCGTACCACCTGAGCGCCTCCAGCATCACGCGCGATCCTCGTCGTCGCCGGCGCGCGCGTTGCGATGTCTGCGGCGCGCGTGGCCCGCGAGCGCGATCAGTGCGAGCAGCAGCACCACGAGCACGGCCGGAATGCCCCAGCGCGCCCAATGCCGCGTGACCCAGTCGGCGCTCGACGCGGGCTCGTCGGTCATCTCTTCCGGATTGACCGTGTCGAACTGTTTGAGCACGCCGCTGCCGTCGACCACGGCGATATTGCCGCGCGAAAGCTGCAGCTTGTCGGTCAGCACCGGCGCCGCGCCCGCCGATCGATACACGAGGCCGCTCTCGCCGCCCGCGCTCGCGACGCTCACCACCGCGACGCGCGAGAGCCCGGACATGTCGAGCAGCGTGTCGCCCGCGGGCGATGTCAGCGAAAGACGCTCGGCCGAATAGACGGCGGGATTCTTCTCGTCGGCGAGTTTGACGTCGGCGGCGAGGAACGGGCCGTCGGGCTGCGCCGCCGCGTCTCCCGCGCTTACCGCGAATTTCGCCGAGACCGGCGCGATGCCCGCCGCGCCGGTCAGCACGGCGAGGCGCGGCACGCTGTTCAGGGCATCGTCGAGATAGGCGCGCGGCACGTACACCGTCGCCGACGACGCATAGCGCGCCGCCATGCCCGCGAAGGTGTTGTCGGGCGTCCCTTTCGCGAGACGCAGATGGCTCGACGGCAGCACGGCGACGGGATACGTCTGGCGCGCCTGGCAGCCGCCGTCGGGCTGGCGGCGGAAGGTCACGCGCAGATCGTTGGTGCGCGCGAGCGCGTAACGCGGAATCGGCGCGACGAGACGCTGACGCGCGCCATCGACGTTGATGAGTTTCGCGCCGATCATCACGTCGTTGAAGTACACGGTCGCGGTCGCGCCGCCGTTCGAAAGCGTCGGCGACGCCGCGAGATCGAGCACGACCTGCTCCGGCAAGCGGCCGTTGCCGGACGCCGCGGCGAGATCGAAGCGCGCATCCCAGGACGCGGCCGTCTGCACGTCGACGCTGCGCGGATCGCCGCCGAGATCGGACAGCGCGATGGTGTCGCCGCGCGTTTGCTGCGCCACGTCGATGCGATGCACGACCACGCGATTCGATACGTCGATGGGACGCCAGCCGTGCGCGAGCGCGCCGATGCCGCGCGTGTCGCCGACGACGATCATCGCGCGGCCGCCCACATGCGCGACGCGCACTTCGCCCGGCGCGAGCGGCGACGTCAATTGGGACGCGGTCTGCCTGCGCCATGCGTCGAAGGCGGCGAGCGCATCGCCCGATGTGCTCGCGACCTGCGCGCGCAATGCGTCGAGCGCGCGGTCGATGGCTTTGCGCATCGTTTCGTCGGTGACGACCACGTCCGGGCCGAACGCCGAGCGCGCGCCGAGCGCGACGAGCGCGCCGAGTTCCGCGTCGTCGGCGATCGCGTGCTTGCCGCCCGCCGCCAGCGCAGCGAACGCGGCAACACTACGCAGCGGCGCGGGCACGTCGAGGCCGGTGAGATCGACCATATCGCCCACGGATGGAAGCGCCTGCATCACGGGGCGTTTTCCATCGCGTTGCAGCAGCGCATCGGTGCGCCAGGCGGTGTCGAATGCGTTCGTCGAAAGCTTGCGCCCCGAGACCGCGAGCACCGGCGCATACGGCAGCGCGCTCCATGCGGTGCGCAGGTCCTGCACGTCGGCGGGATTGAAGCGGAACGTGAGACGCGTCGTAGGATCGACACGCAGCACGTTGCCGATAGCCGTTTGATCCGCGCACTCGCCCTGACTGACCACCGACGCGAAGCCGAGGCCCATGCGCACGAAACCGGTGGAACGCGCCGCGCCATCGACGCCGAGATTGACCGACACGCCGCCCGCATCCTGCGTGAACGCGCGCGCGAGCACGGGCGAGCCATCGAGCGAAACGAGCATCGTCACGCGACCGCCGTCGCCGCGCACATAGCCGCCGTCGAATTGCAGTGCGGCATCGGTGATCGGCACGCCGGCGGGCACCGGCAGGAAGAACTCGCGGCGCGTGTCGGGCGCGTTGAGCGTCACGCTTTCGATGAGGCCGAGCTGTCGCAAGGTCACGGTGCGCGTTTCCGGCACGTCGGCGCCGAGCCGTCCGAGCGCGCCGGCGATGCCGGTGTCCGTCGTGGCCGCGCCGAAGGCTGCGTGCTGCAGACCCGCAAACAGCGCGATTGAAGCCAGAACGGCACGCAGGCCGCGCCGCTTGAAGATGTGGTTGACCAAGTTGATGACTCGAAGTTGACGCAACGTGCCGGGATGGCCGCGAAGGCACATGCACGTCGCGCGACAGGCTATGCGTGTGCAGCCGAAGGACTACGCGAATGCCTCGCGCGTGACACGCACCGCGTCTTTCGTTGCGCGCGGCGTGACGGGTCGGAATTCCTCGAAGGGGCGGCCCGCGAGCGCCGCGACGATGCGCGCCGAGGCTCGTCCATCGCCGTACGGATTGACGTTGCGGGAGAACGCCGCGCGGGCGTCCGTATCGTCGAGAAGCAGATGCACCGTCGCGGCGATGGCGTCGCTGTCCGTGCCGACGAGCACGGCGGTGCCCGCGTCGATGGCCTCGGGACGCTCGGTGACCTCGCGCATCACGAGCACGGGCTTGCCGAGCGCGGGCGCTTCTTCCTGCACGCCGCCGGAATCGGTCAGCACGAGCGTCGCGCGCTGCAGGAGCCGCACGAAGCCGAGATAGTCCTGAGGCTCGATGAGATGCACATTGGGCGCGCCGCCGAGCGCGCTGATCACCGTTGCACGTACGTTCGGATTCAGATGGACCGGATAGACGATCTGCACGTCGCGACGCTTCGCGAGGCGCACCAGCGCCGCGCAGATATCGCGCAGGCCGCGGCCGAAACTCTCGCGCCGATGACCGGTGACGAGAATCAGATGCTTCGATGGATCGAGAAACGGAAAGCGCGCATCGAGCGAGCGGCGCAATGCGTCCTGCGAATCGATGCGCTTCGTGACGGAGTGCAGCGCATCGATCACCGTGTTGCCGGTGACGAACGCGCGCCCGTGCAGCGTTTCCTTCACGAGATTCGCATGCGAACGCGACGTCGGGACGAACATCATGTCGCTCACGACATCGACGAAGCGCCGGTTCATTTCTTCCGGCCACGGGCTGCTCATGTCGCCGGTGCGCAAGCCCGCTTCGACGTGCGCGACAGGCACCTGCCGGTGAAACGCGGCGAGCGCGCCCGCCGTCGCGGTGGTCGTGTCGCCATGCACGAGCACGCGATCCGGCCGCTCCTTCGTGATGACGTCATCGATCGACGCAATGAGGCGCGAAGCCAGCCCGTTCAGGGTCTGGTTCTCCGACATGACCGCGAGATCGTGATGCGGCGTGATGTCGAACAGATCCAGCACTTGCTTCAGCATCGAGCGATGCTGGCCGGTCACACACACGACGGAACGAATACCGGGTTCCGCTTCCAGCGCCTTTACGAGGGGCGCCATCTTGATGGCTTCGGGCCGCGTTCCAAAAATGGAAAGTATCGTTTTTCGCTTCGTGTTCATTAGGTCCCGGCGATTGCACAATCTTTAACAATTTCGATTGTATTCAGGCGCTTAGAACCTAAAGACAACTAAAATGTAAAAAAGTCTAACGAGAACGTCATGCTAGCAGTTGGCGAGTTTTTGTCCATAGTTGAACGGCGTTTTTTACCTAAACAGTTAGCTTTCCCAACATCTGAAGTAGCGGCAGGTCGTGTATTTCTTCCTACGAAATATCGCCTGCTTTCGTATCGATTTCGATATCGAGTAGCGCCGAACTCATCGACTTGCCGTGCGCGTCGAGCGCGAGCGAACGCGTGACGCCGCCGCCGAGCGCATGACCGAGCACGAAGTTGAACGCGCCGAGATGCGGCAGTTCGTGGCGCACGACATCGCCTTTCACGACATCGGCGAGATGGGCCTTCACGCGCTCGGGCGTGAGTGCTGCGCGCAGATGCGCGTAGTGCTTCGCGTCGAAGCAGATCACCGACACGTTCAGCGTGTTGCCTTTATCGCCGGTGCGGCCGTGCGCCAGTTCACGCAGTTTCATCGCTTGCCTCCACGAATTCGAAAACGGGTTTCACATGCTCGCGCGCGAGCAGCACGGACTGCACGGCGATGACTTCGCGCGTCGCCTTCGTCACGCCGCCGCCGCCCGCCGGGCCGTTGGTGTAGAGCGTTTCGACCTCGTTGCCGATGCGCGCCGCTTCCTTCGCGTTCGATGCGCGGCCCGCGACGCGCGCACGCACTTCGTACGGTTCGTCGTGCTGAGAAGCGAGCGTGTCGCCATACAGCGCGTTCACGCCGATCAGGTCGAAGCGAAGCTCGCTCGTATCGACGCCCGTGATCGCGAGCCGCTCGCGCACGATATCGAGCGCGAGCCGCGCGCGTGTCACCGCGCCCGGACCGCCGTAGGAAATCTGGCCTTCGCCGATGTAGCCGTCGGCATAGGCGACGGAGACCTTGAGCGTATCGGTGCGCGGCTTTCCGCATCCCCCCGTCACACGCACACGGTCGTGCGATTCCTGCATCACGCGAACTTGCGTGAAATCCGCGACCACGTCCGGCTGAAAGTAACGGCCCGGATCGTGAATCTCATAGAGCAGTTGCTCCTTGCACGTCGCATCGGTCACACAGCCGCCCGCGTGCGGCACTTTCGTCACGACAACCGCGCCGTCCGCGCTCACTTCGCCGATCGGAAAGCCGAGACGCGCCAGATTGCCGACGTCCTTGTAGCCGGGATCGGCAAAGTAGCCGCCCGTCACCTGCCCCGCGCATTCGAGCAAATGACCGACGACGGTCGCCTGCCCGAGCGTGTTCCAGTCGTCCATCGACCAGCCGAACGCGTGGATGAGCGGCGCCGTGAACAGCGATGGATCGGCGACACGTCCCGTCAGCACGATATCCGCGCCCGCTGCGAGCGCATCGACGATCGGCGCCGCGCCGAGATACGCGTTCGCCGAGACAATGCGGTCGGCATACGCGCTCACATCGTCGCCGGATTCCTCGAAACGCAGCCGCGATTCGAGGACGGCATCGAGGACGTCGTCGCCGGTCACCGCGGCGATCTTCAGTCCATGCAAGCCGAGCTCGCGCGCGATCTGCGCGGTCTTTCTCGCCGCCGCGTGCGGATTGGCCGCGCCCATGTTCGAGACGATGCGCACGCCGTTCTTCACCGCGACCGGCAGCACCGCGCGCATACGCGCTTCGAGCAGCGGGTCGTAGCCGAGTTCGGGATCGTTGCGGCGCGCCTGCTGCGCGATCGCGATCGTGCGTTCGGCGAGGCACTCGAACACGAGATAGTCGAGCGCGCCGTGCTCCGCGAGTTCGACGGCGGGCTCGATGCGGTCGCCCGAATAGCCCGCGCCCGCGCCTATTCTGATGGTGTCTTTCATGACGTCGTCCGGTATGGATTAAAGCGGAAACACGCCCAGCACGACGCACGCGATCGTCATGACGATCGACGCGCCGAACAGCAGCGGGAACGTGAACTTCTGATGATCCGCGAGATCGATGCCGCACAAGCCGACGACCAGAAACGTCGCGGGCGTGAGCGGACTCACGGGGAAGCCGGTCGTCATCTGGCCGAGCAGCGCGGCCTGGCCGACATGCACGGCCGGCACGCCGAGTTGCGACGCCACTTCGGCGATCACCGGCAGCACGCCGAAATAGAACGAATCGGGATCGAAGAGCATCGAGAGCGGCATCGACAAGAGGCCGAGCACGACCGGAATGTGTCCGGCCATCGCGGGCGGCACGAAGCCGACAGCCGCCTGCGCCATCGCCTTCAGCATGCCGCTGCCCTGCATGATGCCGGTGAACACGCCCGCCGCGAGCAGAATGCCCGCCATCATCAGCGCGGCGCGCGCGTGGGCATCGACGCGCTTTCTTTGCATGTCGACGTTCGGGTAATTCACCATCAGCGCGATGCACAGCCCGACCATGAACATGATCGCGGGCGGAATCTTCTCGCCCATCACGACCATCGTGCCGAGCACGACGATCGTCAGAACGATGTTGAACCAGAAATTCTTCGGGCGGCGCAGCGCCTGTTCCTCGGGCGTGAGTTCGCGCTTCGGCAGCGGGATCGAACCGCTGGCGCTCGAATAACCAAGGCGCTTTTCCTCGCGGCGTCCGAGCCACCGCGCCATGCCGAACACGAACACGAGACCGATGATCTGCACCGGAATCAGCGGATTGAACAGTGCGGAAATCGGCAGATGCAGCGAGGCGGACGCGCGGATCATCGGCCCGGTCCACGGCAGGAAGTTGATGCCCGCCGCCATCGATACGGCCGCCGCCAGCACGCGCTTGTCCATGTTCAGGCGCTCGTAGAGCGGCAGCATCGCGGGAATGGTGACGAGAAAGCACACGGCGCCGGAGCCGTCGAGATGGATCAGGAGCGCGAGCAGCGTCGTGCCCATCACGATGCGCGTCGGTTTCGTGCCGACCGCGCGCAGGATGCGGTCGATGATCGGATCGAGCGTGCCCGCGTCCGTGATCGTGCCGAAGTAGAGAATCGCGAACACGAACATGCCGACGACGGGCGCGAGGCTCTTCAGTCCGTCGATGACGAACTTGCTCGTCGATAGGCCGAAGCCGCCGATCAGCGAAGCCGCGATCGGCACGATGATGAGCGCGACGAGCGGCGACATGCGCTTCGAGAGAATCGCCCCGAGCAGGACGACGATGGTGGCGAGGCCGAGCAACGGCAGCATGAACTTGTCTCCGAATATTGTCTTTTGATGGAGTCGAGAGTAAGTTCGAAGCGGCGATAACACAATTGAAATGATTTGATCGCAGCTATCAAAAACCATAATGGATCTGAATCTTCGCGATATCCGCGCGCTCGTCGCCGTGGCCGAGGCGGGCAGCTTCACGCGGGCAGCGGAACGGCTGCATCTGTCGCAGCCCGCGCTCACCGTGCAGATACGCCGGCTGGAAGACGCGGTCGGCGCGCGGCTCTTCGATCGCAATAGCCGCAATGTCGCGCTGACGCCGACCGGGCGCGAGCTGCTGCCGCTCCTGCGCAAGTCGTTACGCGACATGGAGAACGTGTTGCGCGATGCGCGCGCGATGGGCGAGGGAGAAAGCGGCACGATCCGCATCGCGTGCCTGCCTACCTTTGCGGCGAGCGTGTTGCCGGAACTGATCATCGGCATGAAGCGCGAAGTGCCGCGCGTCGTGTTTCAGATTCGCGATGTGGTGGCGAGCACCGTGAATGCGCTCGTGCGCAACGAGGAGGCGGATATCGGGCTGACCGGCGGCGATGTGCTCGACCCGATGCTCGAAGTGCTGCACGCGGGCGTGGATCGGCTCGTCGTGGTGTGTCCGAAGGCGCATGCGCTCGCGAAGAAGCGGCGCATCGGCCTCGCCGATCTCACCGGCTCCGCGCTCGTGCTCACCGCGCCGGGCACGAGCGTGCGCGCGGTCGTCGATGCGGCGCTCAGCGAAACGCGCGAAGCGCTCGATATCGCGTGCGAGCCGACCTACATGATGACCGCCGTCGCGATGGTGCGCGGCGGTCTGGGTGTGACGATCCTGCCGGAAACCGCGCGCGAGGTGCGCGCCGAGCCGGGGCTCGTGGTGAAGGCGATCGACCATCCGGCGTTCGTGCGGCCGATCGCCATCGTGAAGAAGCGCGGCAGGACCTTGCCCGCCGTGACGGAGCGCTTCGTCGAACGCATGCGCGCGACGATGAACGCGCCCCGCTGAACCGCGCGCTTACTTTTCCATCGTCGCCATATCGATCACGAAGCGGTACTTCACATCGCTCTTCAACATGCGCTCGTACGCCTTGTTGATCTCGTCCATGCGAATCATCTCGATGTCCGACGTGATGCCGTGCTTGCCGCAGAAATCGAGCATCTCCTGCGTCTCCGCGATGCCGCCGATGAGCGAGCCCGCGAGCGAGCGGCGCTTGAAAATCATGTTCATCACCGAAGGCGACGGATGCGGATGCTCCGGCGCGCCGACGAGCGTCATCGTGCCGTCGCGCTTGAGCAGCGCCATGAACTGATCGAGATCGTGCGAAGCGGCCACCGTGTTCAGAATGAAGTCGAAGCTGTTCGCGTGCGCCGCCATCTGATCCGCGTCTTTCGAGATCACGACTTCATGCGCGCCCAGACGCTTCGCGTCCTCGATCTTGCCCGGCGATGTGGTGAAGAGCACGACATGCGCGCCCATCGCGGCGGCGATCTTCACGCCCATGTGACCGAGGCCGCCGAGACCCACGATACCGACTTTCTGCCCCTTCTGAACGTTCCAGTGGCGCAGCGGCGAGTAGGTCGTGATGCCCGCGCACAGCAACGGTGCGACGGCCGCGAGTTCGAGGTTTTCGGGGATGCTCAGCGTGAACGCCTCGTCGACCACGATGCTCGTCGAATAGCCGCCCGCCGTGAAGCCGCCCGACTTCTTGTCCGGCGAGTTATAGGTTTGCGTGAAGCTATCGGGGCCGTCGCAGAACTGCTCCAGTCCTTCCTGGCAGGACGCGCACACGCGACATGAATCCACCATGCAGCCGACGCCGGCGAGATCGCCGACCTTAAACTTCGACACATCCGAACCGACTTGCGCGACGCGTCCGACGATTTCATGTCCCGGCACGACCGGATAGTTCGAGCCGCCCCATTCGTTTCTCACCATGTGCAGATCGGAGTGACACACGCCGCAGAACAGAATGTCGATGCGCACGTCGTTCGGACCGACATCGCGACGTTGAATTTCGAGCGGGCCGAGTGGCTTGTCGGCTGCGGCGGCTGCATAGGAATACGCTTTCAGCATGATTGTGCTTCCCTCTTTGGTTTGAATCTTTCGTGAACGAGCCGGCCCCGGCGCGATGCAAAAAGGCCGGCTGATGAGACGTGTCAGGAGATCGTTTTGTGCGGCAGCGAACAGTCGCCGTCATGCACCGCACGCGTTGCGGGCGACTTGCCGATTGCGCCGATATTTCGGCGGCGAAACGCAACGCCGATACTGTATGCCTATAAGAAGATCTCTGCCGAAATGGCCGCGCGATTATGCCTTTCGAAAGGACTGCGCAATTGCGTTGCTGGAGAATTTGACAATCGTGCGCCCTTCTTTCGACTCCCTGCTTAATGGGGCTAGCCGATCGGAGATGAGCGTCATAAGGTTATCCCGCGCTTGAAGACGATAAAACCTTGCGCGCGGCGCCGGAACTTTGAGAGAGCGAGACCATGAAGGTGAAGGCAATCACGGCAAGCATCGGCATGCCGGGCGGCGCGGTCAGCGCCGAGTTTCATATCGATACGGGGCGCCTCAGGATCTTCGAACGCGGCATGTTGCGCGTCGAATTGTTTCCGCCGCAGTCATGGTTCACGGTGGCGTCGGTAGCGGGAAACAGCCGCTGGGGTACGCGGCCGCGCGAAGCAGATATCCGGCTGGTCGTCGAGAGTTTCATCCTTCAGCGCTTCGGCATGACGGCCTACCGGAGCGAGCTTTCCTGCGTGCAGTGATGCGCGCTGTCAGCGCGCACGCGCGCGCCGCGTGCGCTGATAGAAACTGTCCGGCTTGGTCTTCACCCATTCGACGAAGCTATGCACCGCTTCGTGCGCGAGCAGTGCATCGACGGTCGAATAGCGCTGCGCCAGTTCCTTTTCGGTGAAGAGCGCATGCAATTGCCGATGACAGATGCGATGCAGCACCGCCGTCTGCCTGCCGCCTTGCGACTTCGGCACGAGATGATGCAGATCGCGTTCCGATGGCGGCACCGCGCGCCCGCACAGCGCGCAGATTTCCTCCTGCGGCGGGTGATACCACGGCTCCGGTGTGCGCTTCGCCATCGCGGTCCTCGTTCGTTCTTTTCGAGTGTACAACTCGTCTTTCGACGGCGCATCGGACCGCTTGTCTGCTCAACAATCCTCAACGTCTTCATCGAAAGCACGCCGCGACGATAGAATGTCTGCGTGAACGCGCGCATCGGAGACACGCCATGACAGGTCCGGCGAGCAACCTCTACGAGAACTGGCAGGAGCAGATCCAGCAGGATCTGAATACGCGCGTGAGGGCACATCAGCACGAAGTGCGGCAGGCGAAAGCGCTGCAAGCGCGTCAGGCCGGCGCGCCCGCGCCGCTCAATCTCATCGGCGACGGCGATTCCTGGTTCGACTATCCGCTGCCGGACCCGCTTCACGCCACGGATGTGTTGCAAGCGCTCAAGGACACCGGCAATCCCGCGCCAATGATCCTCAAGCTCGCGCACTACAGCGACGCGACCACCACACTCCTCGGCGTGAACAAGCGCAACCGCCTCATCGCCCAGTTGCAGGACAAGGCCAATGGACATATCGATGCGCTGCTTTTTTCCGGCGGCGGCAACGATGTCGTCGGCGACCAGTTCCGCTTCTGGCTCCACGATGCGAGCGCGGTCGGCAACGATCCCGCGCGAGGCGTCGATAACCAGCGGCTCGCGGATATCTTCGGCGTGGTCGAGAGCGCCTATCTCGATCTGATCCGCACCCGCGACCGGTTCGCGCCGCACGCGCCCATCTTCGTGCACGCCTACGACTTCGCGATTCCCAACGGCATCTCGGCCTGCCATCTCGCCGGACCGTGGCTTCGTCCATCGCTTGTGGATCGCGGCTGGCCGGACCTCGCGCCCGGCACGCTGATCGTGAGGACGATCCTCGTCCAGTTCCGCGCGATGCTTCAGCGGCTCGCCAGCGATCCCGCCAACGACATGGTGCTGGTCGAGACGCAAGGCACGCTCGCGCCCGATGACTGGGCCAACGAACTGCATCCCACCGGCGCGGGTTTCGGCAAGATCGCCGCCCGTTTCAGGGCCGCGCTCGCCGCGCGCTTTGCGAATCGCATATGAGAGCCGCGCGCGACGGCGGCCACACACGGAAACCGACATGACCGATGAACGGCTCGACGAGCGCGTCCGCGCGCTCGCAAGCGACGCGGACTTCTACTCCGTGCGCTTCGTCGATGAACGCACGGACGATCATCAGGTGCGCAACGACGTGGCCCAGCCTTTGCGCCGCGTGCGCGACCGAGGTGCGATGCTCACCGCATGGCGCGGCGCGGGCGCGGGGTATGCGGCGACGCCGGACTTGTCCGCGACGGGCTTGCAGGCGGCCCTCGACATCGCCACACGCCGCGCCGAGGCGAGCGCGCGGCTTTCGCTCGTCGATCATCGGCGCGTCGCGCGTCCGTCGCGAAGCGGCGCGTATGAATCGCCGCATATGGCGACTGCGCTTCCGACGCCGCGCGAATGGCTCGCAAGGCTCGCGCACGAGTGCGCGGCGGCGCGCATCGACGCACGCATCGTCGAGCGCGTCGCGTCGGTGCAGGTCATCGAGAGCGAGCAGATCTTCTTCACGAGCGACGGCGTGCGCATCGAGCAGCGCTTCAGATTCGTGATGCCACAGTTCTCGGTCGCCGCGCATGCCGACGGCGATACGCAGGTCCGCACGCTCGGCGGCGACTACGGAACCATCGCGCAAGGCGGCGTCGCGATACTCGATCACTTCGGGTTCGATGGCGCGGGCGAGCGGCTCGCGCGCGAGGCGCTTGCGCTGCTCGCCGCGCCGAACTGTCCGAGCGGCGTGCGCGACCTGCTCCTCATGCCCGATCAGATGGCGCTGCAGATTCACGAGTCGATCGGGCATCCGCTCGAACTCGACCGCATTCTCGGCGACGAACGCAACTTCGCCGGATCGAGCTTCGTGAAACCGGCGTTTTTCGGCAATTATCGATACGGCTCGCCGCTGCTGAATGTCACGTTCGATCCAGCGTTGCCCGGCGAGGCCGCGGCCTACGCGTTCGACGACGACGGCGCCGCCGCCGACAAACACTATCTGATCCGCAACGGCGTGCTCGAACGCGCGCTCGGCGGCGCGCTCTCGCAACAGCGCGCGGGCATCGCGGGCGTCGCCAATTCGCGGGCATCGAGCTGGAACCGTCCGCCTATCGACCGCATGGCGAATCTCAACATCGAACCGGGAACGAGTTCGCTCGACGAGATGATCGCCGGCATCGGGCGCGGCATTCTCATGCGCACCAATACGTCGTGGTCCATCGACGATCATCGCAACAAGTTCCAGTTCGGCTGCGAGTTCGGGCAACTGATCGAGAACGGCGAGCTCACGCAAGTGGTGCGGCAGCCGGGGTATCGAGGCATATCGGCGAGTTTCTGGCGGAGTCTTGCCGCCGTTGGCAACGAGGAGACGCGCGGCGTCTACGGCACGGCGCTGTGCGGCAAGGGCGAGCCGATGCAGATCGCGCGCGTGGGCCACGCATCGCCCGCGTGCGTGTTCCGCGATGTCGATGTGTTCGGAGGCACGCGATGAACGCCGCGACGATGGACTGGCAACGCCATTTCCTGATGCTCGCCGACGTCATCGAAGAGCGGCTCGCGCCGGGCGAAATGTCATTGACAACGCTTGCCGCCGAGGAATCGGACTTCGTGCGCTTCAATGCGGGCAAGGTGCGTCAGATCGGCCATGTGTCGCAGGGCACGCTGACTGTGCGGCTCATCGAGGACGAGCGTCAGGCCTATTCGACGCTCACGATATGCGGCGATTCGAACGTGGATCGCGACGCCGTCGCCGGCGCGCTCGACGGACTGCGCGAGGCGCTTCGGGATGCGAGCCCCGATCCTCATCTGCTCGTCGATACTTCGACCTGGACGCAGACCACGCAGCGACGCGGCGCGCTGCCGGAGATCGCAACGCTCCTGAGCGTGGTCGAACGATGCGCAGCCGGGCTCGACTTCGTCGGCTTCTATGCGGGCGGCGCGTTGGTGCGCGGCTTCGCGTCGTCGGGCGGCAGTCGCGGCTGGCACGAAGTCGAAAACTTCAATTTCAGCTGGTCTCTCTACGATGCGAGCGGGCGCGCGATCAAGACGACGTACGCGAGCGAGCAATGGAGCGACGAGACGTTCGCGAGAAAGATCGAGGAGGCCGCGGCACGCATGCCGGTGCTCGCCCGCGCGCCGCGCACGCTGAAGCCGGGCTTGTATCGCGCGTGGCTGGCGCCGAGTGCGCTCGCCGAACTGATCGGCACAGCGTCTTTCACGGCGTTCTCGGCCCGGCAGCAGGCGACGGCGCGCAGCGAACTCTATCGGCTCAATCGCGGCGACGTCGCGCTGGACGAGCGCGTCACGCTGATCGAGGATCTCGATCTCGGCATCGCGCCGCGCTTCAACGAGGACGGCTATCGGCGCGAGACGGTGCCGCTCATCGAGGCGGGACGCGGCGCGCAGCAACTCACGAGCGCGCGGACGGCCCGCGAATATGGCCTGCGTCCCAACGGAGCGCTCGCGAACGAGATGCCGGTTTCGCTCTCGATGCAGGCAGGCGATCTCGCCGATACCGACGTGCTCGCCGCGATCGGCACGGGCCTGTATATCGGCAACCTGTGGTACGTGAATTTTTCCGACCGGATGGATTGCCGGCTGACCGGCATGACGCGCTTCGCCACGTTCTGGGTGGAAGACGGCGAGATCGTCGCGCCCATCGATGCGATGCGCTTCGACGACAGTCTTTATCGCTTGCTCGGCAGCGAGCTGGAGCGGCTCGGCGCGACGCCGGAACTGCTCCTGAACGACTCGACATGGAGCGAACGCTCGACCGGCGGCTTGCGGCTGCCGGGACTGCTCGCGCGCAGCTTCAGACTGACGCTTTGAGGTGCGAGCCGGCGTCGATACCGGCTCGCTATCTCCCGATCAGCCCTGCACGAATGCGAGCAGGTCGGCGTTGAGAACGTCCGCGTTGACCGTGAGCATGCCGTGCGGATAGCCGGGATACGTCTTCAGCGTACCGTTCTTCAGCAGCTTGATGGACTTCAGCGCAGCGTCGCCGATAGGCACGATCTGGTCGTCGTCACCATGCAGGACGAGCGTCGGCACGGAAATCGACTTCAGGTCTTCCGTCTGGTCCGTCTCCGAGAACGCCTTGATGCCCTCGTAATGCGCCTTCGCGCTGCCCATCATGCCCTGACGCCACCAGTTCTGGATGACGCCCTGATGAACCGTCGCGCCCGGTCGATTGAATCCGTAGAAAGGACCGGCGGGAACATCGACGAAGAACTGCGCGCGGTTGTCGGCGAGCGCCTTGCGAAAGCCATCGAAGACTTCGACGGGCAGGCCTTCCGGATTGGCTTCGGTCTTCAGCATCAGCGGCGGCACCGCGCTGACGAGCACGGCCTTCGCGACGCGTCCCGCCGGTTCGCCGTGCTTCGCGACATATCGGGCGACTTCGCCGCCGCCCGTCGAGTGTCCGATGTGCACGGCATTCTTCAGGTCCAGCGCCTCGACGACCGCGAAGGCGTCGGCGGCGTAGTGGTCCATGTCGTGACCCTCGGAGACCTGCGACGAGCGGCCGTGCCCGCGCCGGTCGTGCGCGACCACGCGATAGCCCTTCTGCACGAAGAACAGCAACTGCGCGTCCCAGTCGTCGGAGGAAAGCGGCCAGCCATGATGAAAGACGATGGGTTGCGCGTCTTTCGGCCCCCAGTCTTTATAGAAAATTTCGACGTTATCTTTAGTCGTGACGAACGGCATGATTAATCCTCACTCGTGAGAAGGTGTGGAGCAGGATGCCGGGCCGGGTTTGTGACCCGGCGCCGGCTTCGACGTTCTTGCAGGCGAGACAACGATGACGGACAGTCTATCGATGCGACGGCTCGAACTTTCGAGTTCGCATCATCGTCCGAGTAGAACAGTACACGCTTACCGGCATCATTGGACGATTGCCCGCAAGTAAGTGGGGTTGCAAGTGTTTGAGCCTGGGCGCGTGGCACCAAATCGGTGAACGCGGCTCACGCAATCACGCACGCTGTTGGGCCGCGCTGGCGTCGCGCTCGGAAGACAGCATCGCGAGCACGCCGCTCAGCGCGCCATCGAGAATCTGATTGGACAGCTCCGGGTCCGATACGGCCCGCGACAGCGTCACCGCACCCACGCACGCGCTCAATATGTGGAACGCCTCCGCGCGCTTCGTTGCGTCGAGCAGCGCGGGCGATGCCTGAGCAATCAGCCCCACGATTTTCTCGACCCGAAGCGAGTACACCTCGCGCGTCGCGCCCGCGCAGCGGCTCATGTCATTGACCAGCGCCGAAACCGGACAGGCGCGTTCGATGTTGTCCCTGTGCGACCCGGACAGATACGCGCGCATTGCCCGTTGCGGATCGGTCGGGATGGATGCCTGCCACGACTCGATGTCTCGCAGCGCGTGCTCGAACGCTTCTCGCACGAGTTCATCGCGAGAAGCGAAGTGCTTGTAAAAACCGCCTACGGTGAGTCCGGCCTCCTTCATGAGGTCGGCGATGCTCGCGCCATCGACGCCGCGCTCACGCAATCGCCTTGCCGCCACTTCAACGATGCGTTGACGTGTCTCGACCTTCTGTGCCTGCGAATGACCCATTTGCATCTCCACACTGCATTGGCGGGCAAGTGTAATCCCGCTACCTGTTTTCCATTGGTGCGCGTCTGGCAATTCTGAGTTGAGTCACGAAAAGTTGCTTCGTTTCTGGATTATGACTAACATCCAGATCAGTGCAGTATCGATCGAAAGCGTAGTGGCAGCAAATCTCTGCGCTCAGAATAGTGCATATGCACTTTTAGAGAATTCATCGAACATCCAAACGGAGATTCATCATGGAACAACACAAGATTCTGGTCACGGCCGCTGCCGGCAAGACAGGCGTTCACACGGTGCGGAATCTTCTCGACAGTGGTCACGCAGTGCGCGCGCTCGTTCGCAAGGAGGACGATCGCAGCGAGGCGCTTAGGCAAGCCGGCGCTGAAATCATGACCGGCGACCTTCTCTCGCACGATGACGCGATCCGCGCGACCGATGGAATGGACGCGGCGTATCTCTGTTATCCCGTTCGTCCCGGTTTCATCCAGGCGACCGCCTATTTCGCCGATGCGGCGCGCCGCGCGGGATTGAAAGCGGTGGTGAACATGTCGCAGATCTCGGCGCGCGAAAACGCGAAAAGCCACGCGGCGCGGGACCACTGGATTGCCGAGCGCGTGCTCGACTGGGCGGGCGTGCCGACCGTGCACATCAGGCCGACGTTCTTCTCCGAGTGGCTGGTCTTTCCGTGGGTTCGGGACACGATCGTTCGCGACGGCGAGATCGCGTTGCCGTTCGGCGATGGCCGGCATGCGCCCATCGCGGCGGACGATCAGGCGCGCTTTATCGCCACCGTGCTTGCCAATCCCGATGACCACGTCGGCAAGACCTACGAGCTGTGCGGCCCGGTTCAAGTGAATCAGGCGGAGATCGCCGCCGTGATGAGCGACGTGCTGGGCAGGAAAATCGTCTACCGCCCGGCGACGCTCGACGGCTATCGCGAGCATCTGAGCCACTACGACCTGCCGGATTTCACCATCCAGCATTTCGTCGAGGTGGCTGTCGATTATCAGAACGGCGTCTTCGAGGGCACTGACGGCATCATCGAGCGCGTGACGGGAACCGCCCCGCAGACCGTCGAGGCATTCGTGACGGCGAATCGCGCGGTCTTCGGCTGAAGCAGTCCGGGTTCGTCGCGGGTAGTATGAGGGCGAATTGCTCGATCAACGCGAGCACTCGAAGAGAGATCGAATGAGCTTCAGACATGCATTCGCGCTCGTGAGTCTGCTACTCGCCTGCACTTCGTCGATGGCCGCGACGCTCGCGATCAACGTCGGCGGCGAGCGCTCGCTCACGACCGAGCAGTTGCTCGCGCGTCCCGATGTCGCGACGATCCGCGTGCCGAACGATGTCACGTTTCACCGCACGATGACGTATCGCGCGGTCCCGTTGCGCGCGCTGCTCGGCATCACGGAATTGCCCGCCGGCAAGGAGCTTCAGGTCACCGCGAGCGACGGCTTCGTCACGCACTTTTCCGCGAAGTTGCTCTTCGGCGATGCGAAGAAGCGCGCCGAGCCGTGGCTTGCGATCGAGTCACCCGACGAACCCTGGCCGCGATTGCCGGACGGCGGCGATATCGGTCCTTTCTATGTCGTGTGGATCGATCCGGCCGCGTCGGGCGTGTCGAGCGAGCAATGGCCCTTCAAGGTCGACGCGATCCGCATCGCGCCGACGCTCGCCGCGCGCTTCCCGCAAATCGCCGTCGACAAGAGCGTGCCGCCGAATTCACCAATTCGTCGCGGTCAGGCCGTCTTCGCGACGCAATGCATGGTGTGCCACAAGCTGAACGGCGCGGGCGATGCATCGATGGGTCCGGACCTGAACCTCCCGCGCAATCCGACCGAATATTTCCAGCCGTGGGCGCTCAAATCGTTCATCCGCGACCCGAAGTCGATCCGCGCCTGGTCCGACATGAAAATGCCCGCCTTCGACAAGAACGCGATCAGCGACAGCGATCTCGATGCGGTCATCGCCTATCTCGGCTACATGGCGAAGCGCAGGAAGTAAGCGGACACTGCGGGAAATCCCCACGTTTCAACGCGCCAACATTGCATACAATAGTCTCGTCGATTGCTGGAAACGAGGCCGAAGTGGCGCAGACTCAACCCGCTTTGCATACAATCCCGCCCGAACCGTCGCGTTCGGCCGATGACGTGTACGTCGCCATCAAAGAGGCGCTCGCGGACGGCCAGTACGGCGCGGGTCAATATCTGCGCGAGGAACAGCTCGCCAAAAGCCTCGGCGTGAGCCGCACGCCGGTGCGCGAAGCATTGCGCCGGCTCGATGCCGAAGGCTGGGTCGAAACGCGCGCGAACTTCGGCGTGCGCGTGAAAGCGTGGACGGTGCAGGACGCGCGCGAGATTTTCGAGGCGCGTCTTCTGATCGAGCCTTATCTCGCCGGGCGCGCGGCGCTCGCGATCGGCGCATCGGACATCGCGCGCCTGAAAGCGCTCGCCGAAGCGATGCTCGACATCACGCGACGTCCATCGACATCCGAATCCTGCGAAGCGTGGTTCACCGCGAACGGCGAATTTCACGCGATCATCACGGCCGCCGCGAACAACGCGCGCCTCGATCGCTCGCTCAAGTCGATGAAGGAAACGCCGCTCATCAAGTGGACCTTCGACACCTATAGCGACGAAGACCGCGAGCGCAGCGCGCGCCAGCATGTCGAAATCGTTCTGGCGCTCGAACAGCGCAACGCCGCGTGGGCGGAAGCCATCACGCGCTGCCATATTCTCGCCGCCGAAAAGGCGGTGCTCGACCGTCACGACCGGGAACATTCCGCGTCCTGAGCCTGAAGCGCTCCGGGTCGAAACAGCATTACGAACCGTCGTTGAATAGTCGCGCGAGCGACATGGGAGACACGACATGCTGAGCACCGATGGCACGACCATAAGCACCGTGAGCGCCGGTCCGCGTCTGGACCGATTACCGATCTCCGGCTTTCACAAACGCGTGCTGTGGCTGATCGGCGCGGGCATGTTCCTCGATTCGTTCGACATCTATCTCGCGGGCGGCGTGCTCGGCGCATTGGCCAAGACCGGCTGGTCGACGATGCAGCTCAACGCCGCGTTCCTCTCGTCGACATTCGTCGGCATGCTGATCGGCGCGTTCACGGCGGGCGTGCTCGGCGACGCGAAAGGCCGCAAGTTCACCTATCAGTTCAATCTCGCGGTGTTCGGCCTCGCCTCGATCGCCGGCGCGTTCGCACCGAACATGACGTGGCTCATCGTGTGCCGCTTCTTCATGGGGCTCGGATTGGGCGCGGAGATCGTCGTCGGTTACGGCTCGGTCGGCGAGTTCATGCCGCCCGCCGTGCGCGGCAAGTGGTCGGCGTATCTGTCGCTCATCACGAATTCGGCGCTCTTTTTCTCGACGTTTCTCGGCTATCTGATCATTCCGACGATCGGCTGGCGCGCGATGTTCGCGATCGTCGGCATCGGCGCAATGATCGTGTGGGTCATTCGAAAGAAGATGCCCGAATCGCCGCGCTGGCTCGAATCGAAAGGCCGCTACGACGAAGCCGAAGCGATCCTGCGCGCCGCCGAGGAAGAATCGTCGCGCCGCGCGCCGCTGCCGCCCATCGACGACGCGCCGCGCACCGTGACGAAGAAGACCACGCTGATCGAGCTGTTCTCGCCGTCGCTGATTCGCCGCACATTCGTGTCGATCGTCGTGCAGATCGCGGTGAACATGGTCATCTACGGCTTCATCGTGTGGGTGCCGACGTTCCTGATGAAGCAGGGCATCGGCATGGCGTCGTCGCTCGGCTATACCACGTTGATGTCGCTGGGCGGCCCCGCGGGCGCGCTCGTCGGCGTGCTGATCGCCGATCGCGTCGGGCGCAAGAACGGCCTGATCGCGGTATCGGTGCTTGCGGCGGTCATCGGCTGGCTCTACGGACACTCCACCGGCGTCGCGATGGCCACGCTGCTCGGCTTCCTGCTTTTCACGCTGACCTATCTGATGGTCGCGCTCGGCATCGCGACGTACATTCCCGAACTCTTCGCGACCGAAAACCGCATGCGCGCGAACGGCGTCGCGGGTTGCGCGGGACGCGTCACGGGCATCCTCGCGCCGCAACTCGTCGTCGTGATGTACACGGCGGGCGGCGTGAAGGACGTGCTGTCGATGATCATCGGCGCGCTCGTCGTGATGGCCGTCGTGCTGGCGGTGTTCGACATCGAGACGAACCGCCGCTCGCTGGAAGAAATCGCGCCTTCGCCCGACACCGACGGCACGCTCGCGGCGTCGGCGCTGTCGCGCGAATCGCATCGTTGAACCTTTCTGAGGAAACCGTCATGAGCGTCACGCATGAAAGCAAGCGTCAGGCATTGAAAGCGCGTTTTGCGCGCAAGGAAATCGTCACCGCGCCCGGCATCTTCGACATGATCTCCGCGAAAATGGCCGATTCGATGGGCTTCGAATGCCTCTACATGACGGGCTTCGGCACGGTCGCGTCCTACCTCGGCTTGCCCGACGCGGGGCTCGCGACTTACACCGACATGGTGAATCGCGTCGCGGCGTTTTGCGGCGGCACGAATACGCCGATGATCTGCGACGGCGACACGGGTTATGGCGGCCTGCTCAATGTCGCGCACACGGTGCGGGGTTACGAGCAGGCGGGCGCTGCGGGCATCCAGCTCGAAGATCAGGAATTCCCGAAGAAGTGCGGGCATACGCCGGGACGGCGTGTCATCGCGATGGAAGACATGGTCCGCAAGATCAAGGTCGCCGCGGAAAGTCGTAGCGATGGCAACTTTCAGATCGTCGCACGAACCGATGCCCGCACATCGCTCGGGCTCGATGAAGCGCTGCGTCGCGGCGACGCGTATGCGAAGGCGGGCGCGGACGTGTTGTTCATCGAATCGCCGGAGACGGTGGAAGAACTGGAGAAAATCGGGCGCACGTTCGATATGCCGCTGCTCGTGAATGTCGTCGAAGGCGGACGCACGCCGCAACTCGCGCCCGAGGAGTTGCAGAAGCTCGGATTCTCGCTCGCGATTTATCCGGCGTCCGGGTTTCTGTCCGTCGCGAAGGCGCTCAAGGATGTCTACGGCGAAATCCTCGCGCGCAAAGGCACGCAAGGCGCTGTCGGCGCGATGTATCCGTTCTCCGAGATGTGCGAGCTGATGGGCTTTCCGGAAGTCTGGGCGTTCGATCGGGCGCACGCGGACTGACGATATCGACGATACCGGCGCTCAGGCCATCGCCGCCACGCAATCGATCTCGATGTCGAAGCCTCCCGGCCACGCCGGCACGTTGACGAAGATGCGTGCCGGCGGGTTCGGTCCGAAGAAACGCGCATAGACCGCGTTGACGACGGGAAACGCATCGACGGACGTGCAGTAGACATTGCACTTCAGCACCTGATCGAGCGACGAACCTGCCGCCTCGACGCACAGCTTCAACTGCTGCAACACGAGTTCGGTCTGACGCTCGATGGTTGCATTCGCCACGACCTCGCCGGTCTGCGGATCGAACGGCGGAAAGCCCGACACGTAGACCGTGTCGCCGTGGCGCGTGACGGCGGACGTCGGCGCCTTGAATCGTTCGAGCCAGGTCGAAAGCGGTTCGACACGGATGATTTCGCGAGCCATTTCATCGTCTCCTTTACGGTGAAGAACTACGCGCGACCCTCGAAAATTCCATTCAGATCGTTGCCCGCCGCCGCATCCTTGAAGCCATCGAAACGGCCATCGGCGAGCCCTTGCGCGGCGCGCATGAATCCGCCCCAAGCGGCGCGCGCAAGCCCTCCGCCGACGCTCACGCGCCGCACGCCGAGCGCCGCGACATCGCTCAACGTGAATTCCGACACACCGCCGATCAGCAGATTCACAGGCTTCGATCCGACCGCCTTCACGACCGCCTCGATCTGCTCGCGCGTCTTGATGCCGGGCGCATAGAGGCAATCCGCGCCGGCATCGGAATACGCTGTGAGACGCGCGATCGCATCGTCGATATCGGGCCTGCCCGCGAAGAAATTCTCCGCGCGGCCGACGAGCAAGGTGTCGCCGCCGGTTTCGTCGATCGCGCGCCGCGCTGCTTTCATGCGCGCCACGGCGACATCGACCGGAAACAGCGGCGACGATGCATCGCCCGTCGAATCTTCGATGGACAAGCCCGCGACGCCCGTTGCCACCGCGAGCTTCACGCTATGCGCGACATCGTCCGGCGTCGCGCCGAACCCGCTTTCGAAGTCCGCGTTCACGGGCAGATCGGTCGCTTCGACGATCTCGCGCAAATGAGCGAGCACCGCGTCGCGCGTTACGTGATTGTCCGCGCGGCCCTTCGACCATGCGAAGCCCGAACTGGTCGTCGCGAGCGCCTTGAAGCCGAGCGTCTCCAGATAGCGCGCGGAACCGATGTCCCAGGGATTCGGCAACATGAAGCATCCGGATTCGTGCAGTGCGCGAAAGGCTGCGCGTTTCTCGGCGACGGTGCGGGGCATGGCGTGTCTCCTGTGGAAAATCGCGTCGGAACGTAGACGATACGCGATCGACCGAAAGCGTGCTCGTCACTAAGTCTCTCTTAAGCAAGCACCCACTACGCTTGAGCCTTTCCAAACCATGAGAGACGACATGGACCACGCAAAACATGCGCTCGCCAAGGTTCCGGAACTGACCCTGGCATTCTGGATCATCAAGATCGCGGCGACGACGCTCGGCGAAACCGGCGGCGACGCCCTTTCGATGTCGATGAATCTCGGCTATCTGATGAGCACGTTCATCTTCGCGGCCGTGTTCGCCGTCGCGGTGATTGCTCAGATCAAAGCGGACCGGTTCCAGCCCGCGCTCTACTGGATCACGATCATCGCGACGACGACGGTCGGCACCACGCTCGCCGACTTCGCCGACCGCTCGCTCGGCATCGGCTATGCGGGCGGAAGCGCGATCCTGCTCGCGCTGCTGCTGACATCGCTCGCGGTGTGGTATCGCGCGATGGGCTCGGTCTCGGTATCGACGATCGCATCGCCGAAAGCCGAAGCGTTCTACTGGCTGACGATCATGTTCTCGCAGACGCTCGGCACCGCGCTCGGCGACTGGACCGCCGACAGCGCGGGCTTCGGCTATACGGGCGCGGCGATGATTTTCGGCGGCTTGCTGCTGGTGATCGTGCTTTTGTATTACTTCACGGCGGTGTCGCGCACGGTGCTGTTCTGGGGCGCGTTCATTCTGACGCGGCCGCTCGGCGCGGTGGTCGGCGATTTCCTCGACAAGCCGGTCGCGCATGGCGGACTCGCGATGAGCCGCTACGGCGCGTCGATCGCGCTCGTGATGTTCATCGTCGTGTGCGGATTTCTGTTCAAGCAGCGGCCCGCGCGCGTGGCGCATTGAAATCGCAGACAAAAAAACGGCGGTCCCGAAGGACCGCCGCTTGCGCTGATGCTGCTGCTGCTTACTTCTTCAGATCGAAGCGATCGAGATTCATCACCTTCGTCCAGGCCGCGACGAAGTCATCGACGAATTTCTCCTGACCGTCGCTGCTCGCATAGACCTCGGCGAGCGCGCGCAACACCGAATGCGAACCGAAGATCAGATCGACGCGGCTGCCGGTCCACTTGCGCTGACCCGTCTTGCGATCGCGCCCTTCGAACACATCGCGGGCCGACGACATCGGTTGCCACTCCGTGTCCATGTCGAGCAGGTTGACGAAGAAGTCGTTGGTGAGCGTTTCGGGCTTGTCGGTGAAGACGCCGTGCGCGCTCTTTCCGCTCGACACGTTCAGCGCGCGCAAACCGCCGATCAGCGCCGTCATCTCCGGCGCGGTCAGCGTCAGCAATTGCGCCTTGTCGATCAGCAGCGACTCGACGGGCACGCGCACGTTGGACTTGACGTAGTTGCGAAAGCCATCGGCGACCGGTTCGAGCGCCGAGACCGACTGCACGTCCGTCTTGTCCTGCGTGGCGTCCATGCGGCCCGGCGTGAACGGCACCGTGACCTTCTTGCCGGCCTTCTCCGCTGCCTTTTCGATCGCCGCGCCACCCGCCAGCACGATCAGATCGGCGAGCGAAATCTTCTTGCCGCCGGATTGCGCGCCGTTGAACTCCTTCTGGATGCCTTCGAGCGCCGTCAGCACCTTGCCGAGTTGTTCTGGATCGTTCGCTGCCCAGTCTTTCTGCGGTGCCAGGCGGACGCGCGCGCCGTTCGCGCCGCCGCGCTTGTCGGAGCCGCGGAACGTCGATGCCGATGCCCACGCCGCCGATGCCAGCTCGGAAATCGACAACCCCGACGCCAGCACTTTCTGCTTGAGCGCCGCGACGTCGTCATCCCCGACGAGCGGATGATCGACTGCGGGAATCGGGTCCTGCCACAGCAGTTCTTCCTGCGGCACTTCCGGTCCGAGATAGCGCGCCTTCGGCCCCATGTCGCGGTGCGTCAGCTTGAACCACGCACGGGCGAAGGCGTCGGCGAACTGGTCGGGGTTCTCCCAGAAACGCTTCGAAATCTTCGCGTATTCCGGATCGAACCGTAGCGACAGGTCCGTCGTCAGCATGGTCGGCTTGATCTTCTTCGACGGATCGTACGCGTGCGGAACGGTTTCGGTCGAGTCCTTCGCGACCCACTGATTCGCGCCCGCCGGGCTCTTGGTCAGTTCCCATTCGTAGCCGAACAGGTTCTCCCAGAACCCCTGGCCCCACTTCGTCGGGGTCGTGGTCCAGGTTACTTCGAGGCCGCTTGTGATCGTGTCCGCGCCCTTGCCGGAGCCGAAGCTGTTCTTCCAGCCGAGGCCCATGTTTTCCACATCCGCCGATTCCGGTTCGGGACCGACGTTATCCGCCGGACCTGCGCCGTGCGTCTTGCCGAAGGTGTGGCCGCCCGCGATCAGCGCGACGGTTTCCTCGTCGTTCATCGCCATGCGCGCGAACGTCTCGCGGATGTCGTGCGCCGCCGCGAGCGGATCGGGGTTGCCGTCCGGACCTTCCGGATTGACATAGATCAGGCCCATCTGCACCGCGCCGAGCGGATTCTCCAGATTGCGGCCGCCGTCGGTGCGACTGACTTCCTCGCCGTGCTTCTCCACGTCGGCGGTAATCACGCCCTGATCCTGGTCGTTGCCGGCCGCGCCCTTGCCGTAGCGGACATCGCCGCCGAGCCAGGTCTTCTCATTGCCCCAGTAGACGTCCTGATCCGGCTCCCATGTGTCCTCGCGTCCGCCCGCGAAGCCGAAGGTCTTGAAGCCCATCGTCTCCAGCGCGACATTGCCGGACAGAATGATCAGATCGGCCCAGGAGAGTTTCTGGCCGTACTTCTGCTTCACCGGCCAAAGCAGCCGGCGCGCCTTGTCGAGGCTGACGTTGTCCGGCCAGCTGTTGAGCGGCGCAAAACGTTGCTGGCCGCGGCCACCGCCTCCCCTGCCGTCGCCGATACGGTAGGTGCCCGCGCTGTGCCACGCCATGCGGATGAATAGCGGACCGTAATGCCCGAAGTCGGCGGGCCACCAGTCCTTCGAATCGGTCATGACTTCCGCGAGGTCCTTCTTGACCGCGGCGAGATCGAGGCTTTTGAAAGCTTCGGCGTAGTCGAAGCCCGATTCGAGCGGATTCGACTTGCCGGAATGCTGATTCAACAGATCCACCCGTAGTTGCCGCGGCCACCAGTCACGGTTCGTCGTTCCGGTGCCGGCAGCATGCGTAAACGGGCACTTCGATTCGTTCGACATGCGTTATCTCCTTGCGAGGACGTACCCACTAGTTCTTTTACTACTCACCATCAAGGCTTCAGGTTCATGTCTTGCCGTGCTGCACAAACCTGATCCGTAAGGGATTTCGTGGCCTGCATCGGGCGTGCGCGACGCGTCCGGCCGCCCTCCTCAACTTAGAAAATACGTGAGAGCGACGCTCAATAGAATGCGATTTTTGCAATGCCGCCGATAGGGGCCGGCTATAGAGAGACGGTGCTTCTGCGATGCGCCAGCGCATGTTGCAGTGCATGATCGTAGGATGCGCGCAGTTCGCGCTATTCGGCACGGATGTTCAGTCTAGCAGCGTCTCGCGAGCTCGGCAGGCGACGAGCGCGCGAGGTCGTCGATCTGACGCGCCGATTCTCCCGTACACCTTAGCATCTCGATCGGGAAGCCGGCCTCAGCTCCAGTCGTCCATGTCGTGCTTGATGCTATGACGATTCGCGATGAGTTCCTCCACGCTCGGCTCGTTGCTCATCGCGCGTTGAATGGCGAGTTTCGTCGCCTCGTAGTTCGTACGATACATGTCCTTCTTGTCGAGATTCGCATCCGTTGCGCAACGCGGATCGATCCACACGAGGCTGATGATGCACAACTCATTGGCCTGATCTTTCGGCAGGATGCCTTCGATCAAACAATCGACCACGGCGTCCGCGGTCGCGGACTGCACGACGCCGCCGAAGAGGTCGATGTTCGCCATGTCCTTCAGCGTGACCTTCGGGACGATCATGGTCGCGGGGCGGACCATCTGGTTGCAGGCGCGAATCGCGAACATCGCCGTATGTCCTTTCGACTGCGCCATCATGTTGGCGAACGCGTGGCCGACAGGTCCATCGACACGGCCGATCAGGATTTCCGGCATCGCATCGGTCGCCTGTCCCGCTGCGGCCAGCACGGTTGCTTCGCCTGCACGAAACGTCAGATCGAGACTCATGAGCACTCTCCTTTAAAAGCTGAACGATGGTTCGCAAGACCGAGGGGACACGCACATGCAAGGAGGATGCCATCACCGTGGAGACAACCGCGGCGGCACGCGCGGCGACAGCCTGCTCAGGTCGGCTGACACACTGTGTTCAATTGACCGCCTCGTGCGGGAAGCCGGTCAATATCGGCGAAAAAAAGGATGCCTTAAGTATTAAGTACAGGGCGAAGACCATTTTGATCAGAAAATACTCCTGAATAACTCCAATATCGCACTGGCAATAGTCAATGACCCTAATACCGACGTGAGATTTAGGACGTAGTATCCTTGTGCCACTTATCGTTCTCCTCAAAAATCCCGGAGAGGGGATACCTATACATGCACGCATCGCCCAAAATTAGTGTTCTACTTCCTGTGTACAAAGTTGAGCCGTACATCGAAGAATGCCTCGACTCGCTCTTGTCACAAACATCCACCGACTTCGAGATAATCGCCGTTGACGACAGCAGTCCTGATCGATCTGGTGAAATGACTTCCCGCATTCTGGAGAAGCAAAGCAGAATTCAGTGGAAGTTTATTAAGAATCTCGAGAACAAAGGTCTCGCCGAAACCCGCAAGATCGCCGCACTGGCGGCCCGCGGCGAATACGTACTTTGCGTGGACAGCGATGATCACGTTCATCACGATCTCATCCGCAGAGTGATCGACGAAGTCGAAACGAGCAAAGCGGACGCCGTGGTGTTCGCCGCCGAAAACATCGCGCCCGACGGCAAGATCAATTACCGCGTGGAAGCGGGAGACGCCACCATCACCGGCGTGCAGGCCGTCGAGAGAATCCTCGATCTTTCCCTGCAGGCCTATTGCTTCAACAAGCTCGTGCGCCGCTCGATCTTCCTCGCGGTCGAACATCCGACCGGACTGATTTACGAAGATATCTGCGTGTCGGTCCAGACACTCGGTAAATCGAACACGGTGCGCCTCATTCCTGACACCTTGTATGCATACATGTATCGGGAATCGGGAATTTCGACACGCTTCAATCCAAAGATCGTGGATCTTTTTGCCATTATCGATCGGGTTGAGAAAAGCACGGCCTCGATGCCGATACCCAATTACCGGCGTCTGCTCTTTAGGCTGAAGTATATCTACGCCTATCGAACGATCGCGTTTCAGGCGGCCATCAAGGCGCCGACATATCGGCTGGCGAAACCGATCCTGCTCAGCGTTTCGGAGCGGCTTCGTTTCGCGCATCTGCTCGGCATGTGTTCGGATCACCGGCCGAAGCTGTCGATCGTGATGGCGATGCTGAAAATCCATCCGTGGATTTTCTATTGCTTCGTGCGCCGGTTCGGAGGAAGGTAGTCCGCACAGCATCGAGCCGATCCGTTATCCTGCGCTGTCATTTCTCAGCGCTGCATGATCGGTCCGATGCTCACTCTCTCCCCACGCGACACCGAAATGCTCGAAGGCGATCTCGGCGATGGCCTCGCGCTCGCGATGCGCATCGTCGCGGCGACGGCGCGCGTCATGGACGCCGATACGCTCATCGACATCTCGTCCGCCCATATCGACGGCTGCCTCTATCACGGCGCGGCGAGCCTCGACTTCGTCGAGCGCTTCGTCGCGAGCGGCGCGAAGGTCGCCGTGCCGACCACGCTCAACGTAGGCTCGCTCGATCTCATCCATCCCGAGCTGTTTCATGGCGATGCGCATATCGCGAGCGCGGGCAAGCGGCTCATGGAGGCGCACATCGAACTCGGCTGTGAAGCGAGCTTCACGTGCGCGCCTTATCAGTTGAAGCATCGTCCGAAGCTGGGCGATCAGATCGCGTGGGCCGAATCGAACGCGATCGTCTTCGCCAACTCTGTGCTCGGCGCGCGCACGAGCCGCTACGGCGATTTCCTCGATCTCGCCGCCGCGATCACCGGCCGCGTGCCCAACGCGGGCCTGCATGTCACGGCGAATCGCGCGGCGCGCATCGTGATCGCGGCGCCCGAATTGCGCACGTCGCCGCATCGCGATGCCGATTTCGCCGCGCTCGGCTTCCTGCTCGGCAGCGAGGTCGGCGCGACGGTCGCCGCCATCACCGGCCTGCCCGGCGACACCACCGAAGACGAACTGAAGGCGCTCGGCGCGGCGGCGGCATCGAGCGGATCGGTGGCGCTCTTTCATGCGGTCGGCATCACGCCGGAAGCCGCGACGCTCGATGCCGCGCTTCAAGGGCAAGCGCCCGAGCGCACGATCGCGGTCAGCGCATCGGACCTGCATGCCGTGCGCCAGCGCTGGAGCCATGCGAAGCCCGGCGATGCGCTCGCCGCCGTCGCGCTCGGCACGCCGCACTTTTCCGTCGATGAATTCCGCACGCTCGCGTCGCTCTTCGATCGTCACGGAGGCGCGCCGCGTTGCGATGTCTATGTGAACACGAGCCGCTTCGTGCTCTGGCAACTCGAAGAGGAAGGCATCGCGAAGACGCTGGCCGAGCGCGGCGTACAGATCGTCGTGGATACCTGCACGTACATCACGCCGGTGATGAAGCAGGTCAGCGGCCTCGTGATGACCAACTCGGGCAAATGGGCGCATTACGCGCCGGCGAACATCGGCGTGACGGTCGCGTTCGGCAGCATGAGCGAATGCGTGCGATCGGCGTTCGAAGGAAAGGTGTGCATCGATGAAAACGTTTGAAGCCGTCACGCTCGTTCCGGGCCGCGCGCGCGCCGCAGTCATCGCGTTGCCGCCGCTCAGTTTCTGGGGCGGTTACGATGCGGAACGCGGCGTGATCGTCGATGCCACGCACGCCGGTCATGGCAAGAGCCTCGTGTCGCGCATTCTCGTGATGCCGCGTGCGCGCGGATCGAGTTCGAGCAGCAGCGTGCTCGCCGAGGCCTTACGCAACGGCACGGGCCCGGCGGGCATCGTGCTCACGGAGCGCGATCTGATCCTGTCGATAGGCGCGATCGTCGCGAACGAGCTGTATGCGTCCGACGTGCCGGTCGTGATGGTCGATGAAGCCGCGTTCGCGCAAATCGCAACCGCCGATGCTCACATCGAAATCGATGCCCGCGATACCGCGCTTCCCGCGAAGGTGCGCCTCATCGCGCCATGATCGTCCCGACCACCGAGATGATCTGCTGCCCCGCCGTCTTGACGTGCTGTTCGAGCAGCTTCGCGCCGAGCTTCGCGTCGCGCTTTCTGCATGCGTCGATCAGGCTCATGTGCTCTTCGTGCGACTGCTCGCGGATCGGCACCTGCACGACCTGAAAGCGGAAATAGCGGTCGCTGCGATCGTGCAGTCCGCGCAGCATCTGCAACGTGATGTCGCGCCGCGCGGGCAGATAAAGCGTTTCGTGCAGACGCCAGTTCAGTTGACCCCACACGCCCGAATCCGCGTGATCCATTTCACCGACGAGCTTCTCGGCTTTCGCGATTTCGGCATCGGTGATATGCGGGATCGCCTCTGAAAAGAGCCAGGGCTCCAGCCGCAAGCGAATCTCGAACGTCTCCTGCACTTCTTCTATCGACAACTCCGCGACATACGCGCCCTTGTGCGGCACCTTAGTCAGCAAGCCTTCGCCGGTGAGCCGCGTGATCGCCTCGCGGATCGGCACGCGGCTTACGCCGAGTTCGTCGGCGAGCGCTTCCTGACGCAGCACTTCGCCGGGCGCGAGATCGCCGGAGAGAATGCGCTGCCGGATCGCCGTGGTGACGAGTTCGACCGTCGTCGTGCGCACGATCCTGTGCGTCGAATCGGTTGTGCCTTGTTTTATGGCGACCGGAGGCATGTGCTTCATTTGATGCTTATGTGTATTGTTGCGGCATCGTAGCATGCCCCGAAGGGAGCCCCTGCAAGGGGCGAACCGTAGGAAATTCCCTTGGGGGATGCAGGTTCAGCGCAACGTCTCCCGCACCCACGCGCCATTCTTCATCACGCCCGCGATGCGCTCGCCCTGCCCCGTGAGCACGCGAATATCCTTCAGCGGATCGCCATCGACGACGAGCAAATCCGCGTACGCACCCGCCGCGACGACGCCGAGTTTGCCCTTCATGTTCACGATCTCCGCGCCGAACGCCGTCGCCTGACGAATCGCCTCGAATGCGCCGACGATATCCGCGCGTATCGCAAGCTCATCGCTTTGATATTGATGCATGTCGCCGAGCAGATCCGTGCCGAGGCCGATCTTCACGCCGCGCGCGTGCAGCATCGCGAGCGCTTCGAGTCCGCGCTTGCGCACCGACTCGTTCTTGTCGAGCGTGTCTTTCGCGAGGCCCATCTGCGCGCCGACTTTCGACATCGCGTCATACGTGACGAGCGTCGGCACCGCGTATGCGCCGTGCTCGGCCATCACGCGCGCGGTGTCGTCGTCGATCAAATTGCCGTGCTCGATCGTGCGCACGCCGAGCTTCACGACACGCGCAATCGCCTTCGCCGTGTAGGCGTGCGCCATCACATAGGTCTGATGCGATTCCGCTTCCTCGACGGCGGCCTTCACCTCATCGACGGAAAATTGCAGGTTGCCGATAGGATCGGTCGGCGAAGCCACGCCGCCCGACGCCATGATCTTGATGTGATTCGCGCCCGCACGCATTTCCTCGCGCACAGCCTTGCGCATTTCATCGACGCCATCGACCACGCGCCCGATCGCGCCCATGTTGCGATTGCAGCCGCACGGGTCCGGGTCCGAATTGTCGAAGCGCTCGCGAAAATCGCCGTGTCCGCCGGTCTGCGAAAGCGCCTTGCCCGCGACGAACAAACGCGGTCCCGCGATCACGCCGTCTTCGATTGCCCGCGAGAGCGCGTAATCCGCGCCGCCCGCATCGCGCACGGTCGTGAAGCCGCGATTCAACATGCCCGCGAGAATCGGCACGGCGCGCAGCACGGCGAACGTATTGGGCAATCGGCTGTTGTTGCCGAGATGCGCGACCGATGCGATCACATGCACATGGCAATCGATCATGCCTGGCATCACCGTCTTGCCGCCGACATCGATCACCTGCGCGCCGCTCGCCTCCACCGGCTCGCGCGTGACTTCGCGAATCGTGTCGCCATCGATGACGATGGAATAGCGGCCGTCGTCGCGCTCGTGATCGGTGTCGAGCACGCGGGCGTTTTTCAGAATCAGCATGGCTTGATCTCTCCCGGTTATTTCAGCAGGAATCCGTGCGCGAGCGGATCGCGGTCGTCGACGAAAATCGTGTTGTGGCCGGTCACGCGCGCCCAGCCTTCTATGCCCGGCACGATCGCATCGAAATCGCCGACGCGCGCCGCTTCCATCGGCACGCCCTCGAACAAGGTGCCGATGATGCTTTCGTGCACGAAGCGCTCGCCGATCTTCAACTGGCCCTTCGCGACGCGCTGCGCCATGCGCGCCGACGTGCCCGTGCCGCACGGCGAACGATCGATGGCCTTGTCGCCGTAAAACACGGCGTTGCGCGCGCTCGCGCCTTCGACCGTCGGCTCGCCCGTCCACATGACGTGACTGAGGCCGCGTATCGCGTCGCTTTCCGGATGCACGAACGTGTACTTTTCGTTCGCCTTCTGGCGCAGCGCGGGACTCAGGCGCTGAATATCGGAAGGCTTCAGCGCGTGCAGTCCTTCATAGTTGCGCTGCGGTTCGACGATCGCATAGAAGTTGCCGCCGTACGCGACATCGAAACGAATCTCGCCGAGTCCTTCGACTTCGACGGACAAGTCGCGCGAATGCAGAAACGACGGCACGTTGACGAGCTGCACGGAATCCACATGCTCGCCGTTCATCCGATAACGCGCGACGACGACACCCGCGGGCGTATCGAGCCGCAACACGCCCGGCTCGCGCGGCCGCACGAGTCCGTGTTCGATGGCGGTGGTCACCGTGCCGATGGTGCCGTGCCCGCACATCGGCAGGCAGCCGCTCACTTCGATGAAGAGAATCGCGAGATCGCAATCGGGGCGCGTCGGCGGATAGAGGATGCTGCCGGACATCACCTCGTGACCGCGCGGCTCGAACATGAGCGCGGTGCGAATCCAGTCGAACTCGCGCAGGAAGTGCGCGCGGCGCTCGATCATGTTCGCGCCTTCGAGCACCGGCGCGCCGCCCGCGACGACGCGCACCGGATTGCCGCACGTGTGTCCGTCGATGCAGAAGAACGTGGATTTCATCGCGCGAGCGCCTGCACGTTCGCGATCGCCTTCTCGACGATCTCGATGGTTCGCCGCCGCTCTTCGCCTTCGAGCATCAGGCGCGGCGCTTTCACGTATTCCGGATAGCCCGCCGTGATGTTTTCCGCGAGCTTGATGTATTGCACGAGCTTCACATGCGTGTCGAGATGGAACAGGTCGATCAACGCGCGATACAGCGCGCGCGCCTTGTCGTATTCGCCATCGACCGCGTAGTTCAGCAGGTCGACGGATTCCTTGGGCATCGCGTTCGCCATGCCCGAGACCCAGCCCTTCACGCCGAGCGCGACGGATTCCACGATCAGATCGTCGACGCCGCAGAACACGACGAAACGCTCGCCGAAGCGCGCGTAAAGATCGGTGACGCGCGTCGTGTCGTAGGTCTCTTCCTTGATCGCGACGACGTTCGGTTCATCGGCGAGTTGCGCGAGCAGGTCGGGACGCATGTCTACGCCGTAGCCGCGCGGATTGTTGTAGATCATCAGGCCGAGCTTCGTCGAGCGCGCGATCGACCGATAGTATTCGACGGTCTCGCGATCGTCCGAGCGATACGTGAGACCCGGAAACACCATCAGGCCTTGCACGCCGATCGCTTCCGCATCTTTCGCGAATTGCATCGCGTTGGCCGTGTTCAGCTCCGCGAGACCGGAGATGACAGGCACGCGTCCGTTCACGGTTTCGACCGCGATCTTCAGCACGGTGCGCTTTTCCTCGGGCGTGAGCTGCGCGTTCTCTCCGACCATGCCCATCATCACGACACCGCCGACGCCGTTATCGATCAGACGGTTCAGGCCGCTCACGATGGCATCGCGGTCGAGCGAGCCGTCTTGCTTGAGCTTCGTCGTGACAGCGGGAAATACGCCCTTCCAGTTCACTTGCATGGTTGCTCCTCCAATTTAGAAACGCGCGATCGAATACGGACCGAGCGGCACTCGTGGCGTGCGGCCCGCGAGCACATCGGCGACGAGCGCGGCGGTCGTCGCCGATTGCGTCAGGCCGAGATGCCCGTGACCGAATGCATAGACGACCGACGGCATGCGCGGCGATGCGCCGATCACCGGCAGCGAATCGGGCGTCGCGGGACGATGGCCCATCCATTTCACGGCGCCCGTGTCGTCGATGCCGGGAATGAAGCGCTTGCCGAGCGTGAGCAACGCATCGCTGCGGCGATAGTTCGGCGGCGCATCGAGTCCCGCGAACTCCGCCGCGCCACCGATGCGCAAGCCCACATCGAGCGGCGTCGCGACGAACTTGCGCTCCGCGAAGATCACTTCGCGCGTCAGCGCGACGCCGTGCTTCGGCAGCGTCGCGTTATAGCCGCGCTCGCTTTCGAGCAATACGCTATCGCCGATGGATTTCGCCAGCGCCGCCGACCACGCGCCCGCCGCGATCACGATGCGTCGTCCTTTCACGCGGTTGCCGTCCGCCAGCAAGACCGCATCCGATGACTCGATCGCACGCGCGCTGCCGGTCACGAAGCGCGCGCCGAGCGTACGCACGCGCTCGCGCAAAAGCATGACGATGCGGCGCGGATCGCCGATATGCGACCAGTCGTCGAGAAACACGCCATGCCTGAACACCGGCGCGAGCGACGGCTCGCATTCGCGCACCTGCTGCGCATTCAGCGCATGCCAGCGCGCGCCGAGCTCGCGCTTAAACGCCCATTCGGGCTGATCGGCGGCGAAGGCTTCGTCGGTTTCATAGACCGTCAGCGCGCCACGCCGATAATGCATCGCGCTCGCGCCGATATCGTCGAACATCGGCAGGATGTCGTCGTAGACGCGGTTGTTCAGCAACGCGAGCGCATGCGATATCGCCTGATATCGATCCGGCTCGCTCGCGCGACGAAACGCCATCAGCCACGGCAGCGCCTTCGGCAGATGCTTCCAGTCGAGCGCGAGCGGCCCGAGCGGGTCCATCAGCCATTTGGCGACCTTCGTGAACATGCCGTGCACGGCAATAGGCGTGCTCTCAGTCACCGCGATGCCGCCCGCGTTGCCATGCGAGGCGCGATCGCCTTCGAAATCGCGATCGATCACGATCACGCGCGCGCCGTCGCGCAGCGCGGCCCATGCAACAGCCAGTCCCACGATGCCCGCTCCGATCACGACGACGTCCGCCATTTCTTCATCCGCCACGCTCATGAGCCGGCACGCGACTTGATGAGCTTGTCGTCGACGGCTTCGCACCACGTATCCGCGAGCGTGAAGCCGGTCTGAAAGCGATCGGTCGGATCGACGCCGACCTGCGAAATCGCGGTGATCCACGCCTGACCCGCAACGACCGGCACGACCGCGGGAACGTCGCCCAGACGCGTGACCGAATCGATACGGCTTTCGAACACGGAGCCAATGATCGACTCGTGCAGGAAGGTCTCGCCCACGTCGATCAGCCCTTTCGCATGCATCACCGCGAGCCGCGCGGACGTGCCCGTGCCGCACGGCGAACGGTCGCAGCGGCCCGGCGACACGATCACCGTGTTGCGCGACTTCAGCACGCCGTTTTCGCGCGACAGCGGCCCGACGAACTCGGTCATCGTGATGCCCTTGATGAGCGGATTCAACGGATGCGGCGAAGGCAACTGCGCCGCCGCCGCGGCCTTGATGACCTGCCCGAGTTCGCACAGCTCGCGCGCTTCGTCGGGCGTGATGCGAAAGCCGAGCTTTTCGGCATCTACGATCACATACGTCATGCCGCCATAGCCGACATCGACGCTCAGGCTGCCGACGCCTTCGACCTCGATCGTTCTGTCGAGATGATTGGCGAACGCGGGCTGATTCGTGAACTCGACCTTCGTGACCTTGCCGTTCGCGCACGCGCAGCGCAGATGGATCAGCCCTGCCGGCGCTTCGAGCACGAGTTCGGTGACGGGCTCGACCATCGGCAGGATGCCGGTTTCGAGCAGCACGGTGGCGACGCACATCGTGTTCGAGCCGGACATCGCCGGATACTCGGTCGATTCCGCGATCACGTAACCCATTTGCGCGCGCGGATCGGTCGCGGGCAGGAGGAAGTTCACGGTCTGATTCGCCGAGCCGCGCGGCTCGAAAATGCAGATGCGGCGCAGGTCGTCGCGCACTTCTTCCAGATGCATCATCTTGTCGAACATGGTTGCGCCGGGCACGTCGAAAACGCCGCCCGTCACCACGTTGCCGACTTCGCCTTCGGCGTGGCAGTTCACTACTGTGAGCGTTCGATTCCAGCGCATGTCTATTGCAGCGGCGCGTGCGCCGTCTCCTTGATGGTGAAGACCGTGATCGTGGAAAGCAGCGCGGCGAGCATCACGAAGTACGCGGGCGAGAGCGGCGAGCCCGTCGCCTTGATGAGCGCGATGGAGATCATCGGTGCGAAACCGCCGAACACCGCGTTGGCGATGCCGTAGCCAATCGACATCCACGTCGTGCGGATTTTCGTCGGAAAGAGTTCGGACAGCACGGCCGGCCCGACGCCCGAGAAAATGCCGATGATCACGCCGCCCAGCACCTGCACCGCGCCGACGATCGCCGCCGATTTGTATTCGAGCATCAGATGGAAGATCGGGTACGGCAGCACGAGAAACGCGATGCAACCGATCGTATAGATGGGCTTGCGGCCGAACCGGTCCGAAGCCGCGCCCCAGAACGGAATCGATGCCGTCATCACGATGAGGCCCGCCGTGTTGAGCCACAGCGCCGTCGACGAATGGATGCCGACGTATTTCGTCGTGAACGACGGCAGGTAGTTGAGCAGCACGTAGAGCGAGACCGTCCACACGATCACGAGCCCGCACGCCTGCAGGCCGAGCAGCGCGGGCGCGCGGCCCTTCGCCTTGGGCGCTTCGTCGCTTGCGCTCTGATAGACCGGCGTCTCTTCGCTGCGCTTGCGGATGATCCAGCCGATCGGCCCGATCACGATCGCACCGACGATGAACGGCACGCGCCAGCCCCAGTCGAGCAGCGCTTCCTGGCTGAGCAGTGTCGTCATGAGCGCGGCCGCGCCGGAGCCGAGCAGCATGCCGCCGAGCGTGCTGCATTGCTGGAAGCTGCCGTAGAAACCGCGCTTGTTGGGCGGCGCCCATTCGACGAGAAACGCGACCGCGTTGCCCAGTTCGCCGCCGACGGAAATGCCCTGCAACATGCGCGCCGCGACGAGCAGGATCGGCGCCATGATGCCGATGGACGCATACGTCGGCAGCAGCGCCATGAAAAGCGTGGCGGCGGCCATCAGCGGCATGACGAAGGTGAGCGTCCACTTGCGGCCTTTCTTGTCGCCGAGCCAGCCGAAGATGATCGCGCCGAGCGGACGCGCGGCGAAGCCGAGGCCGAACGCGCCGAAGGTGCCGAGCATCGCGGCGAAGTCGTCGCCTGTCGGGAACATCACTTTGGCGATGACGGTGGCGAGGAACGCGTAGGTGCCGAAATCGAACCACTCGAGAATGTTGCCGACGACGGCGGCGGTGACCGCGCGGCTGGATTTCGATGATGTCTTCGGTGACTCGCTGGAAACGTAGGGGTTCGCAACAGCGTTGGCGCGGTCGGTCATGGGTGCTCCCTCGGTCGCATGGAGTGCGGTTCCGGGGGATTGTGCGCCGATATCAAAATTGAATCAAGGATTTTGGATCCAAAATTGGAAACCAAAGCTGCGCTGTAGCTACCGCAGCAATCGGCTCACCGTGGCCCGTAAAACATCTGCGCCATCACGATATCCGTCGTGCTCAACTGGCCATTGCCGTTCCAGTCGGGATTGCAGTAGTTCATGATCGATGCCAGATCCCACGCGCCGATCAGCGTGTCGCCATAAGTGCCCTGCGCGGGCTCATTGCAGCTCGACGGCGTGTCCGGCCGATTCTGCTCGTGCGCGAAACCCATCGCGTGGCCGAACTCGTGCGCGGCGATATTGCGGATGCAATACTCTTCACGACCGACGCAACTCGGACTCCAGTTCCTGAAAGTGAAGTTGAGCACCATTCCGCCGACGACGTTGTTCAGCATCGTTCCGAGACCTTGAGTGTGCGGCCCGGTCGCGGCGCTGTCTTCGACCGAAATCCGTATGCCGTAGTAGTTCGGGGCATTCGTGCATTGCTGCCAGCCCGTGAACGTGATGCCGGAATGCGCCTCCCAACTCGCCTCGACCGCGAGCCGGCTCCAGTCGCGCTGCGTGGCGTAAAGCACGAAGTCGGCATTGCTCAGATCCCAGCACACGCCGATCGGAAGCTGCTTCCAGATGACGGTGGACAACGCGAATCCCTTGGCCGTGGCTTTGTCCTGCGCGTTCGATTGCTCGGTCGAGCTTCTGGTTGCGGAATTTGCGGCGTCGGAACTATCGCCTGCGCCGCACCCACTCACCAGTATTCCTAACAATAATGCAAATAGCCACGCGCTGAATCGTCTCATCTTCTTCTCCGTGATTGCAGGAGAAGTATATTTTCTAATGCGCGTTCAAATTCGAATGCTCATTTCATAGTATTCGCGAAAATCGTCGATTTTCCGCGCGATAGCATTCGAGCGCTGCTGAAACAAAAAACCCCACGTTCTCGCGTGGGGTTTCTCGACTCTGGCTTTCAGCGAAGCCCGACTTCCTTGGCCCGCTTCACATTGCATGCCGCGTGTTCCGTATAAACGACGCGGTGCTGATTGTTGTAATAGACCGACCATCGATCGGCGCCATGATCCTTGAAGGCATATTCGGTGCACTGCGAATGCCACGGCCCCCAGTTGCCATCGGGCGGCCCGAGATTGTCTTCGACGTCCTCCCGCGTCATGCCGACTTTCACGCGGCCCATATACTCCCGCGGATCAGGGTCCTTGCTGAAAACCGAACATCCGCTCAGGCCGGTCAGGATCAGAACCAGTCCCACTACACCACACGCTTTCGATTCGAGCATCGCTTCAGTCCTCGCAAAAGGTCTGAAGCTATCGGCATCGCGGGGACGGGACAATCGAACTAATCCGAAAGTGCACGCGATCGCCGCCGCGCCAGTTCCGCCACGCCGATGCACGCCGCGAGCCACGCGCCGCCCGACGCGAAACCGCCGATCACATCGCCGGGAAAATGCACGCCGATCACGACGCGGCTCGTTCCGATCGCCAGCACGATGAAGCACGCCAGCGCGACGATGAGCGGATCGCGGCGCGTCGGCGCAAGGCGCAGCAGCACGTACGCGCACATGCCGTAGCAGACGATCGATCCGAACGTGTGCCCGCTCGGAAACGCGAAGCTTTCGGGCAAGGGCATTGTCGAGCCGGTGGGACGGTCGCGGCGCATCATCGCCTTGAGCGCCTGATTGAGCAGGCCGCCCGCGCTCGTGACCGCGGCAAAATACACGGCGAGGCCGAAGCGGCGCATGAGGATCAGCGCGGCGCACATGAGCGCGCACACGAGCGTGAGAAACCAGGGATCGCCGAGATGCGTGAGATTCGCGAACCATCGCGCGGCGAGTGCGGGTGTGCCGTCGCGCACGGCGTCGAGCAAACGCTGATCCGCCGATGAAAACGCCGTGCCCTGTGCAATTCGCGTCGCAATGGCGATGAACACCGTCGCGCCGAGCGCGACCGTCACCAGCGCCGACACCGCGACGGCCCGCCCCGACGCCCGTGTTTCGCGCGCGGCCCACGCCCACCCGCAAGCCGCAACGGCAGGAACGACGAAGAGCACAATCGCGATGATCTCGACCGCATGCCGTTGCGCGAGCGTCGTGTATTCCATGATGTCCTGTTTCTCCCCAATTGCCCGCCGCCCGCGCGGGCTCAGGACGCTGCCGCGCTGGCCTCCGCTTCGAACGGTCTGTCCCACCCGAACGCCTGCACACGCGCGACGGACTTCTCCACGACGAGCACGCCGCAGATTTCGCCGGGCATCGGCAGCGTGAGGGCGTGCCAGCCGGCCGGCGCGGTGTCGTCGCTTGCTTCGCCGTGTGCCGCGCGCGTTCTGCCGATCCGCGCGGCTTCGTCCCACATGAGCTTTCTGGCGGCCGCATCGCGGGCGCCCGCCGTCTCGACGGTCAGTCCAAGCCCTATTCTCGTCGATGCCACCGCGATCACGATCCAGATGCCCGAGTACGCAACATCGACATATATCGCGCCACCGGCGGACGGATGCGTGACGACGACGCGTTCGCCGGGCCCGTCGTCCACGCCCACTTCATGCGGTTCGCAACCGAGCATGTGCGAGAGCACGAGGCGCAGCGTCGCGCGTGCGACGCCGAAACGCCGCCCGAGCGCCGAATTTGGATGCAGCCGCGTGCGCTTGCGCTCGGCCAGGCTGAGCCAGCTCCCGATATTCGATGCCGACGCAAAGCGAAATTCACTCGGCACGAGCCAAAGACAGACCTCGCCGGGCGCGGGTGGTTCGTGGATCTGCACGCGCGACTTGGCGAGATCGTAGTAGCGCCACGGAACCTCCGCGGCATGAAGCTCGGGGATGCGAACGGTGGAAGGCATGGGCGCCGGCGGAAACGGGCGGCGCGTGCGACGCGCCGGAACGATCCGCATTCAGGGAGAAACCAATATTTTCGGCGCTCGTACCTTATGGGATGCTTAACCGGCGACACCGAGCACCGTATCGAAACTCCCTAAGCATTTCCTAAGCTTCTCTCCACTACGCTTGCGGCTTCCCTGAACGCGAAGACCCGCCAGATGAAGCCAGCGCCATCCGCCACCGTCACGCGTCGTCGAAAGCCATGACCGCCCGGAGACACGCCATGAGGGTATTGCTCGTCGAAGACGACCGCATGATCGGTGAATCCGTGCGGGACGAACTGCGCGAAAGCAGCTACGCCGTCGACTGGGTGCGCGACGGCAAGCTCGCGCTGACGAGCCTCACCACGCACGTCTACGATGCGATCCTGCTCGACCTCGGCCTCCCCGGCGCCGACGGCATCGACGTGCTGCGCGCCGTGCGCCGCGGGGCACATCACGTGCCGCTCATCATCATCACTGCGCGGGATTCCGTCGAAGAGCGCATTCGCGGTCTCGACGAAGGCGCCGACGACTACCTCATCAAGCCCTTCGACGTCTCCGAGCTGAAAGCGCGCATGCGCGCGGTGATCCGCCGCCGTGGCGGACAGGCCGCGCCGCTCATGACGAACGGCGTGCTCACGCTCGATCCCGCGACGCGCGAAGCCACGTCCGGCGAGATCGCGACGCGCCTGTCCAGCCGCGAATTCGCGCTGCTGCAGTCGCTCATGATCCGCCCCGGCGCGATCCTCTCGCGCGCGGAGCTCGAAGACCGCATCTACGGCTGGAACGAGGAAGTGGAAAGCAACGCAGTCGAATTTCTGATCCATTCGCTGCGCAAGAAGCTCGGCGCCACCGCGATCAAGAATGTGCGCGGCGTGGGCTGGATGGTTTCGAAGCAGCCATGACGCGTTCGCTTCAGTTCAGGCTGTCGGCCTGGCTTTCGGCGCTGATCGTCGTGATCGCGGCGGCGGGCGGCGTCATCGCCTTCAAGACGGCGTTCCACGAGGCCAACGAGTTGCAGGACGGCCAGTTGAAGCAGATCGCCGCGCTCGTGACGCCGCGCACGCTCGCCGTGATGGAGCGCGAGGCGCTCGCGGACGTCGGCGGCGCGGACCCGGAATCGAAGCTCATCATTCAGACGATCGCCGAGCGTAAGCCGCTTTCGCTCGCGCCCGGCTTGCCCGACGGCCTGCAAAACACGATCGTCGATGGCACGCCGTGGCGTCTCGCCATCAACACGCTCGACGACGGCACCCGCGTCGTGATCGGCCAGAAGACGGCGGGCCGGGACGAAATCGCTCGCAACGGCGCGCTCGCCACCGTGATGCCCTTCGCCGCGCTCGCGCTCGTGCTGCTCGCGGCGCTGCACCTGATCGTGCGCCGCATGTTCCGGCCGCTCGCGGCGCTGTCCGCCGGTCTCGACACGCGCCCCGAGCACGATCTCTCCGCACTCTCCGGCGACGCGCTGCCGAGCGAAATCGCGCCCTTCGTCGTCGCGATCAACCGGCTGCTCGCGCGCGTGGAGGCGTCGGTGGCGCTGCAACGCCGCTTCGTCGCCGATGCCGCGCACGAACTTCGCTCGCCGCTGACCGCGCTGTCGTTGCAGGCCGAGCGGCTGAGCGCATCCGACTTGCCGGACTCCGCGCGCGCGAAGCTCGATGCGCTCAGGCGCGGGCTCGCGCGCACGCGTTCGCTGCTGCATCAACTGCTGACGCTCGCGCGCCTGCAGCAACGCACCGACGCCGACACGGCGCAGCTGCGCGTGCAGGAAGTCTTCCGCAACGTGCTGGAAGATCTGATGCCGCTCGCGGAGGCGAAGGACATCGATATCGGCGTGTCGAGCGCCGACGACGTGTTCATCCACGCGCCGCAGGCCGATCTCACGATCCTGGTGAAGAATCTCGTCGACAACGCAATTCGCTACACGCCGCCGGGCGGCCGCGTGGATCTCGCGACGGGCGTCGCGAACAAGCGTCCGTGGATTCGCATCGAGGACAGCGGCCCCGGCATCGCGCCCGAGGAACGCGCGCGCGTCTTCGATCCGTTCTATCGCGTGCTCGGCAGCGACGTGGACGGCTCGGGCCTCGGGCTTTCGATCGTCGGCACGATCGCGGCGCGCATGGGCGCGAAGGTCGAGCTCGCCGATGCCGCGCCGCGCGGGCTCGTCGTGACCGTCACGGTCTGAACGCTTGCGTTCGGCTGTTCGATCGCACGGCAAATGCAGGCCGCGTAAGGACATACGCGAGCCGCATGCCGGGCGCGCGTGGGGCATGCTATCGTCGATGCGTGATTCCGATGGGTCATTTCGATGCCGCCATCATGAGCCAAGTGCGCTTTCCCCTCGGACCCGATGACCGGGTGCATCTGATGTGCTGGCTCACGTGCGGACTGCTCGGCGCGTATTACATCGAAGGCGACTGGCCCGATACGTCGTTTCAGGTGCGCACCGCGCACCGCTGGCTCGACCGGCATCATCGCGCGGCGGAATGGATCGAGACCGCGCGGCTCTCGGCGGCGGCGCAGGCGCTCGCCGCGCGCTTCTCGACGACGCTCGACGCCGACGCCTCGCGCGGCGACATCGAGCGCATTCTCGAAGGCGAGGATCTCGACTACGAAAGCGCGCTCGTGCAGCGCATCTATCACGAGTGCTGGATCGAGTTGACCAGCCGGCGCAGACCTTCGCACTAGCAATCAATTTTCATGCCGCATCAGGCATGTGCCCCGAAGCTTCTCGCATTCGGGCACGCACATTTTTTCGACCGGCACGAATGTGCGGAACCCCACATTGACGCTCATGGCGCGGCGCTAACATCGGCGCGCCTGCTCGCACGTCGATGTTCGCGCCCCCGGCCGTGACTGATTCGCCGGGCTGAAAAGCGGCTACACCGTCAGCGGCCAAGGACGATGTGAACAATCGAAACTGACCGGAGGTCGCCATGCAGCGCAGCATTCGTCCGCTCCTTCCTCAATTCCCGATTCGTCGCGCGCGGTTGCGGCCGCTCGCGATGCTCGTGCCGCTCGTCGCGGGCCTGACGTGCGCAATTCCCGCCGATGCCGCGCCGCCCTTGCCGGCGGGTGGCCAGTTCGTCGCGGGCAGCGGCGCGATCGGCGGCACCGACCAGTCGCTCACGATCAACCAGACATCGACGCGCGGCGTCATCACCTGGAACAGCTTCTCGATCGGCGGCGGACGACAGGTCACGTTCAACAACGGCACCGGAGCGACGCTCAATCGCGTGACGGGCGGCGATGCATCGGTGATTCTCGGGCAGCTCAACGCGACGGGCAGCGTGTATCTCGTCAATCCGCAGGGCGTGCTCGTCGGGCCGGGCGGAGTCGTCGCGACGGGCGGGCGCTTCGTCGCGTCCGCACTGGATATCGGCAACGACGCGTTCATGCAGGGCGGCCCGCTCACGCTCTCGGGCGGCGGCGACGGCATGGTCATCAATCTCGGCAAGATCGGATCGAGCGGCGGCGACGTGTTCCTCGTGTCGCGCACGGCGGCGGTGAACGGCGGCAGCATCAGCGCGCCGCAGGGCACGGCCGAAATCGCGGCGGGCAATCAGGTGCTGTTGCAGGACGCGTCGGGCGGACAACAGGTTTTCGTGCAGGCGGGCAGCGGCGGCACGGCGATGAACGGCGGCATGATCCAGGCGGCGCAGGCCAGCCTCCAGGCCGCCGACGGCAACGTGTACGCGCTCGCGGGCAACAACACCGCGATCCGCGCGACCGGCACCGCGACGCGCGACGGCCACGTCTGGCTGGTCGCGGACCGGGGCGCCGTGCACGCGAACGGCGCGATCGCGGCGACGAACGCCGACGGCGGCGGCGGCACGGTCGAAACGCGCGCGAACACGCTCGACGTCGCGGGCGCGAACGTGCAGGCGCGCACATGGAAGCTCGGCGCGCCGACATTCACGGTCGATCAGGCGAACGCGGACTCGCTCGCGCGCAGCTTGAGCAACGGCACATCGGTCGATGTCGAAGCCAGCGGCGGCGATCTGACCGTGGGCGGCAACGTCCAGTGGAACGGCAATGCGTCGCTCACGCTCGGCGCGGCGCATGGCGTGTCGGTCGGTCCGGGCGCGGCCATCGGCAACACGGGCAACGGCAATCTCACGCTGCGCGCGGATGCGGGCGGCATCGACAACGGCGGCAGCGTGACGAACCGCGGCACGATCGACTGGTCGAAGAGCGGCGGGATCGTCAGCGCGCTCTACGACATGAACGGCAGCTACGCGCCGGGCACGCTGCTGACCAACAGCGGATGGACCGCCGCGCCGTATAGCGGCGTCGTCACGCAAATCACGGCGTACAAGCTCGTGAACACGCTCGCCGATCTGTCCGGCGTGTCGAAAGACCTCGCGGGCGTCTATGCGCTCGGCAAGGACATCGATGCGAGCGCGACCGCCTATCCGAACTTCTTCACGGCGATCGGCGCAACGCAGACGCCGTTCACCGGCCAGTTCGACGGCTTCGGCCACACGATCGACAAGCTCGCGACGGTGGCGAACCTCAACGACGACCGCTACGGCATGTTCGGCGTGATCGGCGCAAGCGGCGTCGTGCGCAATCTGAATCTCACCAACGCCAGCACGGGCGACTATTCGTCGGGTGCGTTCGGCTTGCTCGCGGGCCAGAACAACGGCCTCGTCACCTACGTCAACACGACGGGCGGCGTCGGGCAGAACGGCTTCGGCGGAGCGGGCGCGGGCGGGCTCGTCGGCGTGAACAACGGGATCATCGAACGATCGTCGAGCACCGCGGATGTCGGTTATCAGATTCCCGCGGGCGGACTCGTGGGCGTGAACAACGGCACCATCGCGCAATCGTTCGCGACCGGCGCGACTCAGGCCGGGACGCACGGCGAAACGGGCGGGCTCGTCGCCTTCAACAACGGACTGATCACGCAGTCGTACGCGACGGGCAGCGTGGGCGGCTTCGGCGGCGGCGGACTCGTGTATGTGAACGGCACCAACGGCGTGATCAACGAATCGTTCGCGGTGGGGCAAGTCGGCGGCGGCGGGCCTCCGGGCGATCCGGAAGGCGGCATCGCGGCATACAACCAGGGCGCGATTCACAACAACGTCTACTGGAACAAGGACACGACGATTCGCACCAGCGCGGCCGGATCGAATTCGGGAACCGTTCCGCCCGATTCGAACGGTCTCACCACCGCGCAGATGAGCAACGCGTCGAATTATCTCGACTGGAACATTCCGGCGGGCGGCGTCTGGGCGATGCCGGCGGGGGCGACGCATCCCGTCTTGCAGTGGCAGCAGGCGCAGCCCTGAAGCGCGCGCAACTGGACGGCGCGCTGCCGCGCCGTCCAGCGCGCTAACTTCCGATCACGAGAAAGATCTCTCCGACCGGCGCCTTCGATCCATTCGGCACCACGGCCTTCAGCGGAAATCCATACGTGCCGCGAAAGCTCACGAAGCGCCCGACCTGCACGCGAATCCCCGCCCCGACGCTCGCCAGCGACGCATCGTTGACTTCGCCGAATTCGGCGATGCGATTCCACACGTGGCCCGCATCGAAGAACACGAACGGCTGCATCGCCGCAATGCCCGCCGATATCGCCGGCGCGCGCAGTTCCGTCTGCAGGTTCCATCCGCGATCGCCCTGCGCCGCGTACGGCTCATAGCCGCGCACGGTGGCATCGCCGCCCAGACCGAGCTCCTCGCTCGGCAACAGCGTGCTGCCTGTCCACTGAAAAAGCCCGCGCGCCGACACCGAGAAGCCCGACGTGCCGAGCGGCATGTCGCGCTGCGCCGACAACTGCATGTACTGATAGCGCGGCTTCGCGCCGAGGCGCGCGGCATCGTAGGCTTCGTCGTTGCTGTTGCTGTCGAAATAACCCGGACTCACGAAGAGCGATGCATTCAGATGCGTATCGCCGGAAGCGTCGCTCTTCGAAAGATCGTAGGCGACGACGAACTGATGTATATGGGTGTTCGCATTGAACACCTGAAAGCCGCCGAATTCGAGGTCGTTGTTCGAGCGCTTGAAGTCATAGCCGAGCTGCACTTGCTGCTGCCACGCGCCCGCGTGATCGAGCGGCGGCAAGCGCCAGTCGTATCGAAAGCTGATTTGGGAGCTGAGACCGGTTTGCCCGTAACTGTCCGGCAAACGCGGCGTGCTTTCCGCGAACACGCCGAACAACTCGACGCGATCGAGCCACGGCAAGGGCGCCACCACATTGAACGCATGCGCGATATAGCGCGGACGATCGGGCCGCCCTTCGAGATCCGGATTGCCGCTCAGAAGATCGTTACTCGCAGTCATCTGATAGCCGATGCGCGCATCGATGCCGAACAGATTGCCGTAATCGAATCCCGCGAGAATGCGATCGCGGCCGAGATCGCGCACGCCGTCGTTGTTATAGCCGCCGTAGATGCGAAACGGAAAGCGATCCTCGGTTTGCAACACGACATCGGTCGTATCGTGCGCGGCGCCCGGCGCATAGATCACGTCCACGCGCCGGTACGGATTCGCGTTGAGCAGCGCGAGCCCCGAAGCGATATCGCTTTCGCGGATCGGCTCGCCGCTCGCGAGCGGCATCTCGCGCATGAGAAGCGCATCGGAGAAATAGCGATTGCCTTGGGGTATCACACGCCCCGCGCGAAACTCGGCGATGACGATCTTCACGACGCCATCGCTCACGTCCTGCTCGGGCACGTACACATCGACGAGCGGCTGGCCCGCGGCGCGATATCGCTGCACGACCGCGCGCCGTATCCCGGCGAGACGCGCAAAAGTCAGAGGCTTGTGGAGATCGGCCGAGAAGCCGTCGAGAAATTCGCGCGAGAGCAATGGCGCGCCCGTCGCGGTGATCGCGTTGTCCGCAGCCGATTGCGTCGTCGGCTCCGCGGCATCCGCGCGCACGAACGCGATGCCGCGCAGATCGCGGATAGCGACGTCCTGCGAGTCATCGCGAGGTTCGGGCCGCGATGGCGACGCGCGCGGCCGTTCCTCGGCGGGCGGCGCAATCGGCGCGACATCGCGATACGACTGCGCGGCGGCATCGCGTGCAGGAACGATGCAGACGATCGCTGCCGACACGGCCGTCGCGGCGACGCGTGCGCGTGTCAATCGATTAGTCGCGCGCGGCGATCATGAAGCATGTATCCTCCGGCGTTCGTCGCGTGGGTCGGCTTCGCATGGTATCAGCGATGTCGCGGAACGTTTCGTGCAGTAAGCGTATCCATCGCGGTTCACGTAGAAATGACGCCGGGCGAATCATTCGACATGTAGAAATCACCGCGTCACGCGCGGCGCATGTGTCGAACGCACAACCCATCTATGATTCGAAGACGATCGGCCTAATAGACAGCCGAAGCCGCATGACCAGGACAGGGATGGACAAAACCTCCACCGCAGATATCGACGCGCAATGCGCGCGCGAGCCGATCCACATTCCCGGCGGCATCCAGCCTCACGGCGTGCTCTTCAGCGTCGATGCGCACTGCCACATCCTTCAGGTGAGCGCCAACGTCGCGCAGTTCGCGCACATCGCGCCCGACGCGTGCCTCGGGCTCGCGCTGTCGGCTGTGCTGGGCGAGCCCGCAGCCGAACGCGCGAGCGCGGGCCTCAGGCAACTCACGCGCGATGGCGCGACGATCCACGCCGGCAACGTGGTGCTCGACGGCTGGACGCTGCGCGGGCCGGTCGCGATCGTCGTGCATCGGCATGACGGGCTGCTGTTCGTCGAAGTCGAGCCGGCGCAGGACACCGCCGATGTGTTCTCGACCATTTACCCGCTCGTGCGCTCCTTCGTCACCGAAGTGCAATCGATGCGCACCATCGAGCAGCTCTGCCAGTTCGCCGCGGATGAAATCGCGCGCATCACCGGATTCGGGCGCACGCTCGTGTATCGGTTCGATGAAGAAGGCAACGGCAACGTGCTCGCCGAAGCCGTCGAGCCGGGCTATCCGTCGTATCTGAACCAGCACTTTCCGGCGTCGGACATTCCGGCGCAGGCGCGCGAGCTGTATCGCAGGAATCGCATTCGCCTCATCTCGAACGCCGACTACGAAGCCGCGCCGCTCGTGCCCGCGCTGCATCCGGCGACGGGCCGCCCGACCGATCTCACCTACGCGTCCTTGCGCAGCGTGTCGCCCGTGCATCTGCAATACATGCGCAACATGGGCACGCTCGCCTCCATGTCGATGTCGATTCTCGTCGACGACAAGCTATGGGGCCTGATTTCCTGCCATCACGCGACGCCGCGCCTGCCGCCGTTCGAAGTGCGCACCGCATGCGAGCATGTCGCGCAGATCGTCTCGTTGCAGATCGAGGCGCGCGAGTCGCAGGGCGAGGCGCATTACCGGCTCGAACTGCGCCGCATGCTGTCGAAGCTGCTTTCGTCAATGGCCAATACCGACAGCTTCGTCGACGCGCTCGTCAACGACGCAGCCGATCTGCTCGGCTTCACGCGCTCGTCGGGCGCGGCGGTGATCTTCGAAGGACGCACGTCGCTCATCGGCGTGACGCCGGGCGAGCATGGCGTGACAGCGCTCGTCGACTGGCTCGACGATCAGAGCGAGGATGTCGTGATGTCGGATCGCGCCTCGCAGGAATGCCCCGCGCTCGCGGATTCGTCCGACGTGGCCGGTTTTCTCGCGGTATCGATCTCGAAGATTTACCGCAACTACGTGATCTGGTTCCGCCGCGAAGTCGTGCAGACGATCGAATGGGCCGGCGACCCGCGCGCGAAGCTCACGGGCCTCGCGGACTCGTTGTCGCCGCGCGTGAGCTTCGATACGTGGACCGATGTCGTGCGTCATCGCTCCTTGCCGTGGCGTCCGGCCGAGCGCGAGATCGCGCTGGAATTCCGCGCGGCGGTGCTCGGCATCGTACTGCGGCGCGCGGAGGAGATCGCGCAACTCGCGACCGAACTGGGTCGCGCGAATCACGAGCTCGAAGGCTTTTCGTACACGGTGTCGCACGATCTGCGCGCGCCGCTCAGGCATATCGTGAGCTTCGCGGACCTGCTCGGGCAGATCGACGGCGAGAAGCTGTCGGAGCGCGGGCGCGGCTATCTGGAGCGCATCGTGACGTCGGCGCGTTTCGGCGGCCGTCTCGTCGACGATCTGCTTTCGTTCGCGCAACTCGGCCGCGCGGCGCTGCGTCCGCACAAGGTCGACGTCCACGCGCTCATCCATACGGTGATCCAGAACGATATCGAAGAACACGCGTCGGCGCGCGTGCACTGGAAGGTGGACGCGCTGCCGTCCATCGAGGCGGATCTCGTCTTTCTGCACGTGGCGTTCGCGAACATCATGTCCAACGCGGTGAAGTTCAGCGCGCAGCGCGATCAGCCGACGATCGAGATCGGCGCACACGATGGCGCCGGCGAACTGGCCGGCCACGTCGTGTATTTCGTGCGCGACAACGGCGTGGGCTTCGACATGCGCTACGTCGACAAGCTCTTCGGCGTGTTCCAGCGCCTGCACGTGAACGAAAAGTTCGACGGCACCGGCATCGGCTTGGCGAACGTGCGGCGCATCATCGAGCGGCATGGCGGCAAGGCCTGGGCCGAGGGCACGCCCGATCGGGGCGCGACTTTCCATCTGGCGCTGCCGAAGCAGTTTCGCCCCGAGAGCGGCGTGCGGCGCGACACGGCCGCGTCAGCGCTGGCGCGGCTCGCGGCGGGCACGGGCGGCGCGGGGCATGACATCGGCCAGCTCGTCAGGCGTTCGGAGCAGGAGAAAAAGTAACGCGCAAAGTAAAACGGCCGCGATCTCATCGATCGCGGCCGTTGCGCTTTGATGCTGCTCCATTGCGCTTAGAAGCGGTGACGCAGACCCACGGTCGCCGCAACCTGATTCTGCGTCGACGACGGCGACAGCGTGTTGATCATCGCGACGTTCGCGCCTGCATTGCCCAGATCGCCCGATGCGTGCTGATACACGCCTTCGACGTACACATCGGTGCGCTTCGAGAGCGCGTAATCGGCTTGCAGCGATGCGGTATGCCACTTCGGATCGCCCGAACCGTTCGCGCCCGTCACCTTGCCGTCCGTGAACGTGTACGACGCGTTCAGGCTCAACGCCGGCGTCAGCGCGTAGCGGCCGTTCAGCTCGAAGTTGTTCAGATGCAGATTCGTGTTGCCCGGCAGCGCGACCGTCGTGCCGCCTTGCGACGCGGCGAGCAGGTTGTCGTAGTGGGTGTTGGTCCACACGAAGGCGACTGTCGCGGGGCCGTACGTGTAGTTCACGCCCGCGCCGAACGTGCGCTGCAATTCGGCCGTCAGATTGGCGTTATTGCCCTGACCTGCCGAAACCGCGCCGCCCGCATTCGCGTTGCCGCGCGAGTTGTTCGTCTGCAAATAGGCGGCCGCGAAGTTCAGCGGGCCGTTGCCATACGAAGCGCCCGCGCTCCACGCACGGTTGTTCGCGAACTGGCCGGCGTCGTTCGAGAAGCCGTACAGACCGCCGAACTTGAAGCCCGCGTAGCTCGCGCTCTGATACTTGACCGAGTTCTTGATCGAGAACGAGTGATCGAGGTTGTCGTTATCGAACGGGTGCGCGGCCAGGTTGTTGCCGTAGCCCGCGCCGGATTCCGCGAACGGCGACAGATAATCGACCATCGAATCATATTGACGGCCGAGCGTGACCGTGCCGAATTGATCGTGTTGCAGGCCGACGTATGCCTGGCGATTGAACATCGTGTTGCTTTCGTTGAAGCGGCCGTTATTGAGGTTGAAGCCGCTCTCCAACTTGAAGAGCGCGTGCAACCCGCCGCCCAGATCTTCGCTGCCTTTCAGGCCGAAGTAAGTATCGGAAACTGCGCCGCTGCCTTGTTGCCAGTTGCTATGGCCGCCGGAGTTGTTCGTATAGACGAGGCCTGCGTCAAGCGTGCCGTACAAAGTAACGCTGCTCTGCGCGTGGGCTGCTACTGCGAACGTGCCGAGAATGCCCGCGATGAGAAGGGTTTTTTTCATGGTTCTCTAGTGTCCTGTTTAAAGCGAAAGCTTCCGGGGTTGACGAACCATATCGATGGCCGTTTGCCCTCGTGAAACTGGGACACACTTTATTCGACTGACAACTGAAGTGGCCGCGTATCGCGCGCAATAATCATTTGCCGATTCTGCAACCGGGGCGCAAAATCCTTCATATTCGTTTAAGGTCAAGCGCTTAGCCCCGCCAGCCGGCCTCCCACGACGATTCTTCTGTTGCACATCGACGACGTTATTGGTGCGGATTCTGGAGAACTCCATTTCGCCGAATGTCGTTTATAACGATCAGCGATATTTGCTAGACTCGTTGGTGTCTACAGGTCTCCGAAGCAGATATTCTGAGGACACGGGGCGGTTTCGCGAGAGGAAATCGCCCCGTTTTAATTCGCCTTTTTCGGATTCGACTTCCGTTACTCAATCGCGCGTATATCACACTTCAATGGGAGCGTTTTAGCCTCGCTCATAATCCCGATTCATCGCAAATAATCAGGTACCCGAACCATTCGGTGGATTGCGCCGATTTTCTTTCATTTGTCTATCGAAACGACTTTCATTCGCATCGATATCGTCGATATGTTTTTGCGAATATCTCGATGTCTTGAAAATTTTGCGCAGCTGTCCGCCGATTCGAGGCGACGAAATTACAGCCGTCGCCTCCCCGTTCGGCAATTAGAGGGAAACTTCTTAAAAAATGTAACTGGTCGCCAAACGTTTGCCGTGACATGCGGCGGTCATCGGACATCTGGAGTTTCATTTCGAAACAAATTGAATAGCCTTGAATCGCCTCTCCGGAACATTGATTGCTTAAATAGAGGTCTCTGCAAATCCAGCCGGAATCAGCAACATGAAAAGAAGCGCCGATGCAACAACCGTCCCAGCCTTTCGACAGCGACGCCCAGCGCAACTCGCGGAGGGCGAACTAAAACACCTGGAAAGGATACTGGCGAGTTTCGTCGAAGGCAGCACGTCCTCGGATCGTCTGCCCGCCAGATACTGGAACATGCGCATTTCGCAACTGGATGAGGATTACGATCTCGTCCCGTCGCAGAGTCATCGTGTGGCTTCGCTTCAACGCAAGCTCGCGTTGCTCGACAAGGCACTCGATACGGCCGCCGACGCTCAGGACGGTCAGCAAAGCCGGCGCGTCGCCGCCTGACTTCGCTCCACATCGCACGACGGCATCACGAGGCCGCTCGCACCCACTCATCGACGAATGTGCGTGCCGCCGTATGCGCGCTCATCAGCGCATCTTCAGCCGACGTGAAACTCGAATAGCGCGTGCTCTCGATGCACAGCGGCGAAAACGCCGTGACCGGTCTTCCCGAACGACTGATGGTTACGATCGCCAGATAGTGCGCCGCGCCGGGAGAAGGCACGAGCCTGTGACTGGTTTCGATCGCGACTTCGAGCACGAAGCCTTTGTGGTTGTACGACCGGATCATCGGAGCACCCCGTCACGCTGAAACGACGCAAAGCCGCGCACCGCAACGATGCACGGCGTCTGATCGTGCACTCAGCACGAGACGTTCCTGTGCACGGACCTGACGTGTGGCGTTTATCTGGCGCGGCGCATCGCCGTGCGGGCGACGTCGGCGGCGAGATCGGCGCGCAGTTCGGCCCATTTGCCGAGCAGCGTGGCGTCGTCGGTCAGGAAGTACGGCGTGTGCGCCCACTGCTCGACCTTGCCGCCCGCAACGACGAGTTCGAAGATGCGCATGTCCTCGTCGTCGCTGACGCCCATGCGCACGAGTTCGCGGAGCGAGAGGATATCGTGCAGCGCGACCGTCTGAATGCCGACGCCATGCAGCACCGCCATCACCGTTTTGCCGATACGCCATGCCGCCTCGCGGCTGTCCGCCAGAACGAACGCGACGCTCTCAAGCGGCGCCTCGAATTTCAAGCGGTACAGGCGAGACTTACATTGTTCACTCAGTTGCGTGTCCATATTGCTCAAGCCTGCGCTCATCGCCGGAGGCTGAAAATACGGCGTCTCATGCGATGGAGAGCGGTGTCGTCGAAGTGGATGTGAAGATTGATCGCGGCCTGGTTCGCCTGCGTCGCTCGCTTGGAGCCATGCATTGCAGGAGTTGTTCCCGCACTAGCATAGGATGCCGCACGCGCAAGCGTATGTCCGATTGCACTGCCCTTCGACATACGCTCGCGCATGGGTTCGTGAAGGCCCGATGGCCGAGGCGCTACCCGCTCAGTGATTCAGTTCCTCCAGACGCAATCCGTTGGTTTTCGGTCCGAACAGCCCGATCGCCAGCGCGACCAGCAACATGCACACCGTGATGCCGATGAACACGCCCGGCACGCCGAAGTCCTTCAGCAGTGACGCGATGATGAAGCCCGACATCATCGCGCCCGCGCGGCTCGCCGAGTACACGATGCCGCTCGCACGGCAGCGCACGGCCGTCGGAAAGAGTTCCGTCTGATACGCGTGATAGCAGACCGAGATGGTTTGCCCCGCGAGCGAAATCAGCACACCGAGCGCGATGAGCGCGGCGGGCGATTTCATCTGTCCGAACGCGAGACCGCTCGCGATCACGACGAGCGCGCCCCCGACGATCAGATACTTCCGCTGAATGCGGTCGGCGTAAAGCATCGCGAGTAGCGGTCCGACAGGCAGCGCGAACGCGATAACGAACGAATACAGCAGACTCTTCGTCACGGTGACGCCCTGGCCAATGAGCAGCGTCGGCACCCAGTTCGCGAAGCCGTAATACCCGATCGCCTGACAGAAATTGAAGACGACGAGCATGATGAGACGCGAGCGATACGGCGCATCGAACAACTCGCGAAGCGACGCGCGCCGATGCGCCGGCTGCTCGACGACCGGCGCGGGCGGCGGCAACGCGGTGCCCGATTCGCGCTCGACCACGCGCTCGATCTCGCTCACGACGCGTTCGCCTTCCTCGTCGCGGCCATTCATCGCGAGCCAGCGCGGACTTTCCGGCACTGCGCGCCGGATGAACCACACGACCACCGCGCCGGCGGATCCCGCGAGCACGACGATGCGCCATCCATCGAGGCCGAACACGGTTTTCGGCACCAGCCAGTAGGACAGGAGCGCGGCGACGGGCGCGGCTGCGAACATCACCATCTGATTGAAGGCCATCGCCCGGCCGCGCATGTGCTGCGGCACGAGTTCGGTCACGTAACTGTCGATGGTGATGATCTCGATGCCCACGCCGATGCCCGTCACGAAGCGCCAGAAGATCACGCCTTCGGGCGTGGTCTGGAACGCCATGATCGCGGAGCCGACCGAATACCACAGCAGCGAGAACGTGAACACGCTGCGCCGCCCGTAGCGGTCCGGCAGCCAGCCGAAGAAGAACGTGCCGATGAAAAGCCCCGCGAACGTCGCCGCGATGAAACCCGCGATGCCCGTGAAGCCGAAAAACGCGTGCGTGGTGGTTTGCAAGAGGCCGCTCTTCGCCATGCCCGGCGCGATATAGCCTGTAAAGATCAGATCGTAGATTTCGAAGAAGCCGCCGAGCGAGATGAGAAACACGAGCATCCACAGATGCCGCGTGATCGGCAGCCGATCCATGCGCGCGGAGATCTGCGCGCCGGGCGTCGAGGCGACGCGAACATCGGGCGATGCGAGCGGCTCGGCGATCGCGCTGAAGGTTGGTTGCATTGCTTTGTCTCCTGAGTGGGCGACGGCGCCGGTTTTTATATGCGCTCGCCGCGATGCTTCACGCCGTGACGTTCTTCCTGAGCTGCCCCAGCACTTCGTCCGTATGCTCGCCGACGCGCGCGAGCGGCTGCCGCACGCCGGGGCGGCGTCCGCCCATCGTGAGCGGCAGCAATACGACGTCGGTGGTGCCACCGTCGTCGGTCTGCATCGGCACGAGTCCGCCGCTCGCTTTCAGATGCGGATCGTCGAGCAACTGTTCGGGGCGCATGATCGGCGCGTACGGAATGCCGGCCACTTCGAGCTTCGGCGCGAGTTCGTCCGCGCGATGATTCGCGAGAATCTCGCCGAGCCGCGCGAGCAGATGCGGCCGCACCGCGACGCGCATCGCATTGGTAGCGAAGCCGGGTTCGTGCGCGAGATCGGGGCGTTCGAGCACGTCGCAGAGCGTCACGAACTGCTTGTCGCTCACCGCGCCGATGAAAAGCTGCTCGCCTTCGGCCAGCGTGAACACGTCATACACGCTCCACGCGGATACGCGCGATGGCATCGGCGGCGGCGCTTCGTGTGTCATCGCGTACTGTTGCATGTGTTGCGCGGAAAGAAACACGCAGTTCTCGAAGAGCGCGCTCTGCACTTCCTGGCCGCGTCCCGTGAGATCGCGCTCGCGCAGCGCGGCGAGCACGCCGATCGCGCCGAACATGCCGCCCATGATGTCGTTCACCGACGTCCCCGCACGCAGCGGGCGGCCCGCCGGACCGGTCATGTACGCGAGGCCGCCCATCATCTGCACGACTTCATCGAGCGCGAGACGCTTTTCATACGGACCCGGCAGAAAGCCCTTGTGCGACACGTAGATGAGCTTCGGATGCGCCTTCGAGAGCGTGTCGTAGTCGAGCCCGAACTTCGCCATCATTCCGGGGCGAAAGTTTTCGAGCAGCACGTCGCATTGGCCGATCAGATCGATTGCGGCTTCGCGCCCCTCTTCCGTGTTGATGTCGACGACGACGCTTTTCTTGTTGCGATTGAACGAGCGAAAGAAGCCGATGCCGAGGCCCGGCAGATTGCGCGTCTTGTCGCCGCCGGGCGGTTCGATCTTGATGACTTCCGCGCCGAGATCCGCGAGGATCATGCCGCAGGTCGGGCCCATCACCATATGCGTGAACTCGATCACGCGCACGCCTTCGAGCGGCAGGGTTGAATGACTCATATCGTCCTCAGGCTTCGATTGCAGCGGTTGATTCGTACGTGACCGGCAAGCCCGCGAGCGCGAGCGCGCCGCGCAGGGTTTCGCCGTCGAGCCAGAGCGCGAGCTTCGCGCGCAGATTGAGCAACGCGGGAATGTCGATGCCGCTATCGATGCCCATATCGGCGAGCATGAACGCGAGGTCTTCGCTCGACGCATTGCCGCTCGCGCCCGGCGCATGCGGACATCCGCCGATGCCCGCGAGCGTCGCATCGAAGCGCGCGACGCCGGTTTCGAGCGCGGCGTAGACGTTGGCGAGCGCGAGGCCGCGCGTGTCGTGGAAATGGCCGCACCAGAAGCGCTCGCCCGCGATGACACGCGCCTTCTCGAAGAGATCGCGCACCGCGGAAGGGCCGGCATAACCGACCGTATCGGCGATGGAGACGCGGTCCGCGCCCGCATCGAGCAGCGCCTGCATGCAGCGCAGCACATCGGCCGAATCGACGCGGCCCTGAATCGTGCAGCCGAACGCCGTGCCGATACCGCCTTCGATCATCGTCTTCGAACCCGATGCATCGCGCGCCGCCCGCATGCGCGCCACGTCGGCGACGACTTCCTCCGGCGTCTTGCGCAGGTTCGCGAGGCTGTGCGCGCGGCTCGCGGAGAGCGGCACGAGCATCAGATCGGCTTGCGTTTCGATGGCGCGCTCGGCGCCCTTGAGATTCGGCACGAGCACGGAGACGAAAAGCCCCGGCAACGTCCTGGCGTACGCGACGAGTTCGGCGGTATCGGCGAGTTGCGGCAGGAGGCGCGCGGGCACGAACGAACCGACTTCGATTTCGCGCTGACCGGCGGCATAGGCATCGCGGATCCATTCGAACTTGCGTTCGGTCGGCACGATCGTTCGAATGCTTTGCAGGCCGTCGCGCAGAGCAACCTCACGGATCACGGCGCGCTGTGGGAACGCGGGCATGGCTTTGTCTCCGAGTCTTTTGTGTGTATGGTCTCGACTTTAGAGATTCCGCAAACGCCATTAAAGCGGTAATTTGGAAGGCTCATGCTTCCCGTTCGGAACGTCAGAGGAGTGGCCCGCCCATGCGCGACATCGACCTGAAAACGCTGCGCCTGTTCGTGACGGTCTGCGAGCACCAGAACATCGCGCGCGCGGCGCAGGAATCGCATATCGAGCCTTCGGCGATCAGCAAGCGCATCGCGCAACTGGAGACGTCGCTCGGCGTGCCGCTGCTATCGCGCTCGCGACGCGGCGTCGAGCCGACGCCCGCGGGCATCGCGCTGCTGGAGCATGCGCGCAGCGTGCTCTTCACGATGGAGCGCATCGCGAACGATGTCGCCGCGTTCGGCGGCGGTCTGATGGGGCGCGTGAGCATTTGCGCGTCGGCATCGGCGATTGCGGAAGCGTTGCTCGACGATATCGCGTCGTTCATGCGCGAGCCCGCGAATCAGAACATCAAGGTCGATGTGGAAGAGCGCCTGTCGCACGATCTCGTGCGGCAACTGCGCGAAGGCGTCGCGTCGGTCGGCGTGTGCTGGGACAGCGTCGATCTGCGCGGCTTGCAGCATCGGGCGTATCGGCATGACCGGCTCGCGCTCGCGGTGCCCGCCGATCATCCGTTCGCGGGGCGACCTTCGGTGAGCTTCGAGGAATCGCTGGACTTCGAGCATGTCGGTCTGCCGCCCGCGACGGCCGTTCATACGATGCTGCAGCGCGCGGCCGCGCAGGCGGGCAAGACGATGTCGTATCGCGTGATCGTGTCGAGCTTCGACGCGGCGTTTCGCGTCGTCGCGGCGGGACTCGGCATCAGCGTCGTGCCGATGGAAGTCGCGGGAACGTATCGGCAGGCGCTCGGCGTCGAGGCCGTTCCGCTTTCCGATGCGTTCGCGAAGCGGCGCTTCGTCGTGTGCTTCAGGGATTTCGAAGCGTTGCAGCCGGCGGCGCGACGCCTCGTCGAACATCTGGAAACGCGGGCCGCGCGCTAACGCGGCGCGTCGCAGAACACGGTTTGCGCGTCCTTCTTCTCGAATGTCAGATTGACGGATCGCGCGCCGCCCGGCCGCGTGCAATGCGGCTTGCCCGCGGGCACGGTGAGCAATTGCCCCGCGCGCAGTTCGACGGCGCCTTCCTCGAATTCGATGACGAGCGTGCCTTCGACGGCGACGAAAGTCTCGTCCGAATTCGGATGAAAGTGCCATCGATAAGGCGCGTCCATCACGCTGATGTGGACATCGTGATCGTTGACGCTCGAGATGACGCGGTTCATGTAGCCGTCGCGGGCGGCATCGGCGATGGCTGCGTAGTCGATGGTGTCAGTCATTCGTTCAGGCTAACGCGGTGGGTCCGGCGTTACAAACGAATCTTTTTAGCGTGGATGTGAGCGGGATTGGCCATTCAAACACCGCCCTGAAGTCCCGCAGCATCCCCCCGCCCCATGATCGCCGCAATATTGCCGATGGCCGGCTCCGCGTAACGCACCGGCCGCGCGTCGAGCGGCAGCGGCGCGGGGCCCGAATCCGTCGCGCGCTGATAGACCGGCAGCGGCGGCGCGCTCTGCGCGCTCGATGCGACCGGGAACACCGGCCCGCCCACGATCCCCACGCCGATGAACGGATGCGCCTGCGCCACCGTCACAAGGCCGAAAGTCAGTTGGGCGGCCACCATCGCGTATTTGATCGCTCTCATTTCCCGTCTCCTGGACTGCAGTTGTTTGTCGATGGAAGCATTCTGCCCAACGAAAATGAGCGAAAAATGAGCGTGCGAATGCCACGAATCATCCGAGGGTTCGGTGTCGTCTACACTGAAAAATCGGCGCTCACTGACGATCCCTCCCCATGCATAGCCGATTCACCGCGATCCTCACCGCACTCGCCGCCGCCGCGCTCTTCGGCGCGACCACGCCGATCGCCAAGGCGCTGCTCGGCCCGATGCCGCCGTTCATGGTCGCCGGCCTGTTCTATCTCGGCAGCGGCGTCGGCTTCGGCGCGATCCTGCTTGGCCGCGCGTTCATGCGCGCGACAAACGAAGGCCTGCGCGCGCGGGAAATCGCGTGGCTCTTCGGCGCGATCGCGTTCGGCGGCGTCGCCGGGCCGGCGCTATTGATGCTCGGACTCACGAGCACGCCGGCCGCAACGAGTTCGCTTCTGCTCAATCTGGAAGGCGTGCTGACGGCGGCGATCGCGTGGATCGTGTTTCGGGAGAACGTCGATTTTTCCGTGTTTCTCGGCATGGCCGCGATCGTCGCGGGCGGCGTCGTGCTCGCCTGGCAGCCGGGCGCGGCGCACGCTACGACAGGCGCGCTGTTGATCGCGCTGGCGTGCCTGTGCTGGGCCATCGACAACAACCTGACGCGCAGAATCTCGACCGCCGACGCGATGCTGATCGCCTGCGCGAAGGGCCTCGTCGCGGGCGCGGTGAATCTCGCCATCGCGCTCGCGATGGGCGCCCATCTGCCCGCGCTGCACATCGTCGCCGGCGCGATGACGACCGGCTTCGGCGGCTACGGCGTAAGTCTCGTGTTGTTCGTGATCGCGCTGCGCGGTCTCGGAACGGCGCGCACGGGCGCGTACTTTTCGGTCGCGCCGGTCTTCGGCGTCGCGCTCTCGCTCGCGATGTGGCCGCAGACGCCGGGCGCGTCCTTCTGGATCGCCGCCGCGCTGATGACGCTCGGCGTATGGCTGCACGTGCGCGAGCGCCACGAACACATGCACACGCACGAGCGGCTCGAACATACGCATCGGCATGTGCATGACGAGCATCATCGGCATGTGCACGACTTTCCGTATTCCGGCGACGAGCCGCATACGCATCCGCACGTGCATCTGCCGATCACGCATTCACACGCGCATTTCCCCGACATTCATCACCGGCACGCGCACAAGCACGGCTAGAACACCTTGCCCGGATTGAGCAGCCCGTGCGGATCGAGCGATGCCTTGATCGCGCGCATCGACGCGATATCGGTTGCGCGGCGCGCGAGGTGAAGATAGTCGCGCTTCTTTATGCCGATGCCGTGCTCCGCCGATATCGAGCCTTCGAACTCGCGCGTGACGTCGTAGATGACGGCATCGATGTCGTCGTGATCCTGCTTTCCTCGGCCGGGAAGGTCCACGACGATATGGATATTGCCGTCGCCCAGATGGCCGTACGTCATCACGATCGCATCGGGCCAGCGCGCGCGCAGACGCGCTTCGCATTGCGCGGCCGCGTCGCCGACCTGCGCGATCGAGAAGCTCACGTCGTACGCCGCGTAGTTCGGGATGAAGAGATCGTATTCGCCGGGCGCGTCGCGGATCGCCCAGAAATCGCGCGCGTGCGCTTCGTTCGACGCGATCGCCGCATCGGTGACGGTGCCCGCTTCGAGCATGGCGCCGAGAAATTCCTCGAAGGCTTCGCCGTGCCGGACGGGATCGGTGCCGACGCTTTCCAGCAGCACGTAGAACGGATGCGCATCGGCGAGCGGCGCGCGCAGATTCCTGAGATTGGCGATGACCGTATCGTGGTAGTCGGCCCACATCACCTCGAACGCGGAAACGCCCGGCGCGAGACTCGCCTGCGCGCGCGTGAGCAGCGTGGTGACGGCGTCGAAATCCGGCAGCCCGCACCATGCGGTGGCGGTCGCCGTGGGCTTCGGACGCAGACGCAATACGACGCGCGTGATCACCGCGAGCGTGCCTTCACTGCCGATCAACAGGTGCCGCAAGTCGTAGCCGCTGTTGTTCTTGATCATCTTGTTCAAGCCGCCGACGATCTCGCCGCTCGCCAGCACGGCTTCGACGCCGAGCACCTGATCGCGCATCATGCCGTACTTGATGACGCGGTTGCCGCCCGCGTTCGTCGCGAGATTGCCGCCGATGGAGCAACTGCCGCGCGCGCCGAGATCGAGCGGAAAGTAGAAGCCCGCCGCGCTCGCCGCTTCCTGAACCACTTGCAGCGGCGTGCCGGCCTCGACGGTCATCGTCGCGGAGATGTCATCGATCTCGATGATGCGGTTCATGCGATCGAGACTCAGCGCCACTTCGCCGCCAAGCAGATTCGCACCGCCGACGAGTCCCGTGAGACCGCCTTGCGTGACGACCGGCTGCTTGTGCTTCGCGCAGATGGCGAGCGCCTGCGCGACTTCATCGGTGGAGCGCGGCCGGATGATCGCGAGCGGCGTCGCGCCGGGCAAGCCGCTCCAGTCCGCGACGCGCCTGTCGCCGAATTCGTCGGGCAACGCCACGACCTGCGCGCCCAACGCTTCACGCAATGCCATTACTGCTTCGCTTGCCACCATGCGTCGTCTCCGTTCGTTGTTTCGCGTCGATGTCAGATACGACAGTTTGAACCAAAACGCGCGAGAATTACCGGCAATCATCCGGGAGAAACGCGACGATGGAACGTGCAGACTATGAAAGCGCGCTGGCTCAACTGACGGGCGCGGCGGAACTGGTCGCGGCGGGCGTGAGCGGAGATCAACGCGCTCAGGCGTTCGAGATGCTGGCGTTTTTCCGGCTGCGTCAGGCACGCGCCGGTGAATCGCGTGCGCCGCGCACATCCGACGACGAGCTCTTCAGGGACACCGCGATCGCCGCACTCACGATGGCCGGCCGGAAGGAATTTCTCGCCGCGGCCGCGTTGCTCGAACAGGCGCGCGGACTGGCTCGGGGTTAGGTGCCGGTTGGAACTAGAACAACTCGGTGTCCAGCGGCAGCAGGTTGATCCACTTGACTGCCGTGCGCCGCTCGACGCCATCGTCGTGGATGGACCGTATCATCACGCGCTGGCCGCGCGCCTCCCCGAGCACTTCAACGATCCTGTTGTGATATCGCGCAAGCGAGCCGCGTAACGGCTTGCGCTTCCTGCTGTTGCGGGGAGAAACTGCGGGCATTGGACGTGACAGCGATTTATGACGGCCACATCATAACGATGCTCACGCCCGCACTCAAATATTCAACCTCATTATTGTGAACCGCCACACCATGCGTCGAATCACTGTCCGGACTTCGCCCGTTCATGGCCGGGGCGTTTTCGCTCTCGCCGATCTGCCCATCGGCGCGCTGCTGCTCGAATACAAAGGCCAGCGTCTGTCGTGGAAGGAAGCGCAGCGCATGCACGCGAAATCGACTGCGGAAGACGGCCACACCTTCCTCTTCGGCCTCGATGACGGCAGCGTCATCGACGGCGCGCGCGGCGGCAATTCCGCGCGCTGGCTGAATCACAGTTGCGCGCCCAACTGCGAAGCGGAGCAGGACGGCGAGCGCGTGTTCATCCGCGCGATCCGGCCGATCGTGAAGGGGCAAGAGTTGTTCATCGACTATTGCCTGACCGTCGATGGCCGCCGCACGGCCGCGTTGAAGCGGATGTATGCCTGCCGATGTCTCGCGTCGAGCTGCCGCGGAACGATGCTGTCGTCGCGCAAGTAGCGCTCGCGCTGCATCTCCGCGGGCTCGCGGTCCGTATCGTCGAACGAGGCGACATGGATCGCGAGACCATCGGCATAGTCATGAATACGGGAACTGAATCGCGAGGCGCAATGCTATATTGCGCGACATACCCAGCCCGAAGCGCAGCCCGGCTCATTCTGCCCATGACGGACAACACCTCAGGCGGCACCGAGAACTTCGCCCCGGATTCCTCCGACGACGCCGGCCGGCTGCGTCGCGAGCACGCCAACGCGATGCTCGCGAACGTGGCGAAGGGCGACGAGCGCGCGTTCGCCGAGTTGTATCGCGCGACATCGCCGCGCGTCTTCGGCGTCATCGTGCGCATGATCCACGATCGCGGCGAAGCGGAAGACATTCTTCAGGAAGTTTTCGCCACCGCATGGCGCCGCGCGGATACCTTCGATCCGGCGCGCGGCAGTGCGGTCACATGGCTCGTCACGCTCGGGCGCAATCGTACGATCGACCGCATGCGGCAGCATCGCGAGGAACTGCTCGGCGAGAACGACACGGCCGAGATCGCCGACGAATCTCCAACGCCCGCCGTCGCCGCCGAATCCAGCAGGAGCGGCTGCGGCTCGAACATTGTCTCGACAGGCTCGAACCGCAGCAGAAGAGCGCGATCCGCGAGGCCTTCTTCACCGGCGCGACGTATAGCGAACTGGCGCAACGGCTCGCCGTGCCGCTCGGCACGATGAAAAGCTGGATTCGCCGCAGCCTGATGCAACTCAAGACCTGCCTCGAACAATGAACACGCCCGCCCGCGACGACGACGACGATCAGCGCTGCGCCGAATACGCGCTCGGCGTGCTCGATGCGCAGGAACGTGCCGCGCTCGAAGCGGATGTGTCACGCGATCCGGCATTGCAGCGCGCGCTCGACGACTGGCACCAACGGTTCGCGCCGCTCGCGGAAGACATCCGTGCGATCGCGCCGCCGGAGCGCGTATGGACGCGCATCCGCCGCGATCTGGGGTTCATGGCGCCGCAAAGCGCGCCGGAGCATAAGCGCTGGTGGGACAGCCTGAACGTCTGGCGCTGGCTCACGATCGGCGCGAGCGTCGCCGCGCTGGTGCTGCTCGGCGTGACCTTCAACTTGCTGCGCCAGCCGCCGCAAGCGCCGCCGACGACCGCGGCCGTGCCGAACGAATATCTCGTCGCGACGATCGCGCGCAAGGACGGCCTCGTGCACTGGACCGCGACCGTCGACTTGCGGCGCGCGCGCATGGTCCTCGTGCCCGCGTCGCGTGCGGCGGTGCCCGCGAATCGCACGACGGAACTCTGGCTCATCCCGCCGAACGCGAAGCCGATCGCGCTCGGCGTCTTTCCTGCCGATCAGCCCGCGACGATGACACTGCCGCCGGAGATCGTCGCGCAGATGAATGCGCAGGCCGTGCTCGCGGTATCGGACGAGCCACCGGGCGGATCGCCGACCGGCGCGCCGACCGGCACGGTGCTCGCGACCGGCCAGATGCATTCGACCTGACGATTGCTGTCCTTGTGCGCCGACTGCTGTCGGCGCATGTCCACTTTTCGTTCGTCTCCATCACGCTGCATCCGCTCGCGTGCGGCATCCGTATTGCTCTGTGAACGCATGTTTGCGGAGCCGTCATGCCCGTCATCGTCACCATTCTTGTTGTTGTCATCGGCTTCGTGCTGGTGTTTTCCGTCGTGTGGCTCTGGCAGTTGCGCACGGAAAACGCCGGCATGGTCGATCCGGTCTGGGCCGCCTCGCTCGGCGCGGCCGCGCTATTCATCGCCGCTTGCGGAACCGGCGCGATGGTCAATCGCGTGTGCGTCGCGGCAGGCGGCGCGGTCTGGGGCGCAAGACTCGCGCAGCATCTGTGGCGGCGCAATCACGGCAAGCCCGAAGACCCGCGCTATCGCGCGTTTCGTGAGCGCTGGGGCGCGCAGGCCGCGCTCAACATGTTCGGCTTCTTCCAGTTGCAGGCATTCATTTCGATGCTGCTCGCCATCGCGTTCTTCGTGCCCGCCTACGCGGACGATGCGGCGAGTCCGCTGGGCGTCGCGGGTTTCGTCGCGGTCTGGATCATCGCCGTCGCGGGCGAAGCCGCCGCCGACCGTCAACTGAAGCGCTTCGTCGCCGATCCCGCGCATCGCGGGAAAGTGTGCCGCGAAGGATGGTGGCGCTATTCGCGTCATCCGAACTACTTCTTCGAGTGCGTGCACTGGCTCGCCTACGCCGTGCTGTCGATCGAACTGCCGTGGGGCTGGGCCACGCTCGCGCCGCCCGTGCTGATGGCGTGGCTGCTGCTGAAGGTATCGGGCATTCCGATTCTGGAAGCGCGTCTGGCCGAAACGCGCGACGGTTATCGCGACTACATGCGCACGACGAGCGCGCTGATTCCGTGGCCGCGCAAACGCGTGTGAACAGAGGAACGATATGCCGATAAACATCACCGCCCACGAGACGCCCGCAACGCCGGCCGACATGCCCGCGCACGACGAGAGCCGGATCATTCGCGCGTGCGAGCGCGGCTTCGTGCCCGATGCGCTCGTGCGCGCCGGCATGCGCATGCTGATCCGCCAACGTCTCACCGACGAACACGCAAACGACAACGTGCTGCGCATGGAGGCGTTCGAACGCCTGCTCGCCGAACTGCGCGCGAGCCCGATCGCGATCGATACGCAAGCCGCCAACGCCCAGCACTATGAATTGCCGGACGCATTCTTCGAGGCGCATCTCGGACCGCGTCTGAAGTATTCGTGCGGCTTCTATCCGCTCGGCGACGAGTCATTGGCGCAGGCCGAACTCGCGATGCTCGAACGCTATGCGGAGCGCGCGCAACTCGCCGATGGCCAGCGCATTCTGGATCTCGGCTGCGGCTGGGGTTCGTTTGCGCTGTGGGCGGCGCAGCGTTATCCGCGCGCGCAGATCGTCGCGCTGTCGAATTCGCACGGGCAGCGCGCGTTTATCGAAGCGCGGGCGCGGCAGCGCGGGCTCGGCAATGTGCGCGTCGTGACGGGCGATATCGTCGATTTCGAATTCGCGCGTGCGGAAGCGCCGTTCGATCGAATCGTCTCGATCGAGATGTTCGAGCACATGAAACACTACGGCCTGCTGCTCGCGAAGATCGCGCGCTGGCTCGCCGATGACGGACGACTTTTTGTCCACCACTTCGCGCACAAGAAGCTTGCGTATCACTTCACGTCGCGCGACGGCGGCGACTGGATGTCGCGCTATTTCTTCACCGGCGGCACGATGCCTTCGGCCTCCTTGCTGCTGCATTTCCAGGACGATCTGCGCGCGACGCGTCAGTGGTGGATGAACGGCACGCACTATGCGCGTACTGCGAATCAATGGCTCGCGGCACTCGATGCCGCACGCGATACCGTCATGCCGATGCTCCGCGACGTCTACGGCGATGCGGCCGCGATCTGGTTCCAGCGCTGGCGCATGTTCTACATGGCGGTCGCCGAACTCTTCGGCTACGCGCGCGGCGGCGAATGGGGCGTCGCGCATTTTCTGTTCGAGAAGCGTCCGATGAAGGTAACGATATGAAAAATGTACATCGCGTGCTGGTCGTTGCGCTCGTGGCGGCGGGCGTCGTCGCGGCGCTGGCGAGTTGTTCGAGCCCGCCTAATCCGAATCCGCGCGCGGGCGAGCCGCTTCAGACCGTGCCCGTCGATGTGCCGCGTTACATGGGGCGCTGGTATGTCATCGCGAACATTCCGTACTTCGCAGAACGTGACTTCGTCGGCACGCACGTCGAATGGTCGCTGCGCCCCGACGGCAAGATCGACGACGTCTTTCACGGCCGCAAGAACGGCTTCGAACAAGCGGAAACGACGCATCATTTCGTCGACACCGTGAAGCCCGGCAGCGATGGCGGCGAATGGAGCGTGCAACCGTTCTGGCCGGTCCACGTGACGCAACTCACGCTCTACGTCGATCCGGATTATCGCTACACGATCCTCGGCTATCCGAACAAGAAACTCGGCTGGATCTTCTCGCGCGAGCCGTCGATGAGCGACGACGTCTATCGCTCGCTACTGGCGCGCCTCGACGCGATGGGCTACGACATCGCACGTTTCCGTCGCGTGCCGCAATCGCCCGAACAGATCGGACAGCCCGGATTCCAGAGCCCCGGTCAGCGCGAGTGACGCGACGTCACAACGTCACGACACGCGCATGCATCCGCGCGCGCGTCCTTCTCGTATCTCTTGAAAACAGCCACGTCCATGTGGCGCGAGGAGACCTTCTGGCGCGAGGAGACCGCCCGGCATGAATGCATCGACAAAAGGAAGACAGCAGCGTATCGCGGTGATCGGCGCGGGGATCGCCGGTCTCGCGAGCGCGTATCTGCTCTCGCGCGCGCATCGCGTGACGCTCTTCGAAGCAGCCGATTATCTCGGCGGACACACGCATACCGTCGATGTCGCGCTCGACGGCATGCAGCATCCCGTCGATACGGGCTTTCTCGTGTTCAATGACCGCACGTATCCGAACCTCATCGCGCTCTTCGACGAGCTCGGCGTGCTCGCGCATCGGAGCGAGATGACGTTTTCCGTTTCGCTCGACGGCGGACGCTTCGAATGGGCGGGCACGAATCTCAACACGGTGTTCGCGCAGCGGCGCAATCTGTTCTCGCCTTCGTTTCTCGGCATGCTGCGCGATATCCTGCGTTTCAATGCATCGGCGCACGCGCATCTGGAGCGCGTGAGCGTGAATCGCTGCTCGGTCGGCGAACTGCTCGTCGAAGGCGGTTACGGTGCGCCGTTTCAACGTCATTATCTTTTGCCGATGGCCGCGGCGATCTGGTCGAGCGCGGCGCACGACATCCTGCGCTTTCCCGCGGCGACGTTCCTGCGCTTCTGCCTGAATCACGCGCTCTTGCAGGTGAACCATCGGCCGCCGTGGAAGACGGTCGCGGGCGGGGCGCGCGAGTATGTGCGGCGCATCGCGGCGACGCTCGACGACGTGCGCACGCATACGCCCGTGCGAGGCGTTCGCCGCGACGACGAAGGCGTCACCGTGATGACCGACGATGCCGGTCCGGAGCGCTTCGATGCCGTCGTGTTCGCCACGCACGCACCGACGAGCCTTCGCCTGCTCGACGACGCATCCGCCGAAGAACGCGCATTGCTCGGCGCCGTGCGCTATCAGGGCAATCGCGCGGTGCTGCATACGGACCGCGCGCTGCTGCCGCGCAACCGCCGGGTGTGGTCGGCTTGGAACTATATCGGCGCGCGTGCGGGGCTCGTGCGGGAAGCGGTCGAGCCGGTCTGCGTGAGCTATCTGCTCAACCAGCTTCAACCCTTGCCTTTCAGGACGCCCGTGGTCCTGACGCTCAATCCCGTCGATGAACCCGCGCCCGGCACGGAAATCGGCCGCTACGAATACGAACATCCGCTCTTCGATCTTGCCGCCATCGACGCTCAGACGCGTCTGCCACGCATTCAGGGCGCGCGCCGCACGTGGTACGCGGGCGCATGGACCGGCTATGGCTTTCACGAGGACGGACTGAAGTCGGCATTGCGCGTCGCGCGCGATTTCGGCGTGCAGCCGGCATGGGCGAAACCATGAGAACGGCGCAATGGCTGACGGGCCGCGTGATGCACGAACGGCTGCGCCCGACGCGGCATCGCTTCGAATATCCGGTGAGCTACGTCTATTGCGACGTCGCGCAACTCGATGCGCTTCGACGCGCATGGTTCGGCATCGACCGCATTCGGCCGCTTGCTCTTTTCAGGCGCGATTACGGTCCGCGCGACGACTGCGATCTCGATCTCTGGATGCGCTCTTGCCTGGCGCAAGCGCGCATTCCCGCCGATGGCGAAATCCACCTGCTGACGATCCCGCGCGTGTTCGGCTACGCGTTCAATCCCGTGAGCTTCTGGTTCTGTTACGACCGCGCGGGCGCACTGCGTGCGCTTTACGCCGATGTGCGCAACACGTTCGGCGAGCATCGCGGCTACTTGCTGAGCGCGAAGGATCACGCACCGATCGCCGATGACACCGTGCTCGTCTGCCGCAAGACGCTGCATGTTTCGCCCTTTTGCGAGGTCGCGGGCGATTACGCGTTTCGCGTGCGGCGGCACGGCGATCGTCTGTCCGTCTCGATCGATTATCGCGATGGTGACGGCCTTTTGATTCGCACCGCGATCGGTCTCGCCGCGCGGCCGCTCACCGGCGCGCTCGTCTGGCGCGCGATGCTGCGCGCGCCGTTTTTCGCCGCGAGCGTCATCGTTCGCATTCACTGGCAGGCGCTGCGGCTATGGATGAAGCGCGTGCCCTTTCACGGCAAGCATCCACCGAATCCCGCCAAATCCCGACCATGAACCTGTTGCGGTCCTTCTACGCATCATCGTCCATGCCGCTGTCGGCACGGATCTTTCTCGGCCTTCTGCGTCGCGTCCGCATCGGACATCTGGTGCTCGTGACGCCGGACGGCGGCCGCTGCGTGTTCGGCGATCCGCTCATGCAGCCGGCCGCGCATCTTTCCATACACGACTGGCGCGCCTGCCGCGCGATCCTGCGCGCGGGAGACATCGGTTTTGCGGAGGCGTATCGCGATGGATGGATCGATACGCCCGATCCTTGCGCCCTGCTGCGGCTCGCGATCCGCAACGAGCCGGCGATCGGGCGTACCGTCGCGGGCGGATTTTTCGCGCAGTGCTGGCACAACGTGCGGCATCGGTTGCGGATGAACACGCGCGCGGGAAGCCGACGCAACATTCACGCGCACTACGACATCGGCAATGCGTTCTATGCGCTCTGGCTCGATCCGACGTGGACGTATTCGAGCGCCTGGTTCGACGGCGACGCCGATCTTTCGCTCGAAGCCGCGCAGCATCGGAAGTATCAGCGCATCGTCGATACGCTCGGGCTGACGGCGGGCATGCGCGTGCTGGAGATCGGCTGCGGCTGGGGCGGTTTTGCGCGGCATGCGGCGCGTCTCGGGATTCGCGTTCACGGGGTCACGATCTCGTCGGAACAGCATGCGTTCGCCGTCGAGCGCATCGCGCGTGAAGGACTGGACGGGCTCGTCGATATCGAGTTGCGCGATTATCGCGATCTTCGCGGTCAGTACGATGCGGTGGTGTCGATCGAAATGTTCGAGGCGGTTGGGGAGCGGTTCTGGCCGACGTATTTCCGCACGCTGCGCCGGTGTCTGGCGCCGGGCGCGAAGGCGCTCGTGCAGTCGATCACGATCGACGATGCGCGATTTTCGGCTTATCGCGCGTCGAGTGATTTCATTCGGGAGACGATCTTTCCGGGGGGAATGCTGCCGAGTCCGGAGCGGTTCGTGCGTGCGGCGCGGCGGGCGGGGATGGGGGCTTGTGTGGCGCTGTCGTTTGGGGCGGATTATGCGCGGACGTTGCGATGTTGGCGTGGTGCTTTTGAAGCGCGTGTCGATGCGGTTCGTGCACTGGGGCTTGATGAGAGGTTTTTGCGGACCTGGGGGCTGTATCTGGCTTATTGTGAAGCGGCGTTTGAGGAAGGGCGGACGGGGGTTGTGCACTTCGTGGTGGGGCGGGAGATCAACTGAGGGCTCGACTCATTTCGTTCAGCGGCATATGTGTGATGCCGTCCAGGAGCCGAATCTCGCCAGCACTGGGTTCAGCAATAATGTTGACCTCTTCACGCGCTCTCTCAATGGCGCCGGGCAGTTCGGCCAGCGTCTTCTCGAGGTCCTTTTTTGCGCCCGACGCACGGATTCCGAGTTCTTCAGCGAACGCAAGCACGTTCGCGCGCGACACCTCATCGAACCGCCTCGCGTTGCCAATGGGCATGGAAAGCTCCACGTGGGGCCAAGGCTCGCTGTGTTCATTGTAAGAAGGCGTGTTGTAGACCACCGTGCTCACAAGGTCATAGAAAGGCGCAAGAGCGAAGCCGCTCGCACGGGAGAAGAAAGAAACGTTCTTCAGATGGGCATCCGCATTACCGATGAGGATGTTGAACACAGTCCACCGGAAAAGTGCGAGTCGGGCAAGCGCCTTCGTGCTGAGCAGGGCCACGCACTCGGCAAGGGCCTTGGCGTTGGCGTTGTTGTACTTGAATGCCTTGTCCTTGTTGAGCAGCTGCGTCGCATCGAGCATGTGAACTCGTGACGCTGGCGTGCTCGCGGTGTCACGGTCAAATCGGTCGATGACGTAACAGGCCGAAGGCGCGCGCAGGAAATGCGTATGGGGCACGTTCAAGCCCAACTGGCGCGCCAGCCGCGCGCAGAAGAACTCGTTGATTGCCGAATGAGGATAGCCGGTCGTACGCATATCCGGCTTGAGCAAATGCATGGACGGCTCGGCGCCCACGGGCTCGAACAACTCGTGTTTGGGGTGCTTCCCCGTCAGGATGACGAGCAGCTTCTGTTGAGCGCCCGCGGCCGACATGCGCTTCGGCGAAGTCGCACTCAGCGCCAGTGTCGGCATTGCCTGAATGCGCTTTTCGAGTTCGTTGAGCGGCAGCGGAACCCGGTCACCTTTGGGCTCGATTTCGCCCTCAGCCATCAGCGAAAGCGCGCCCGCGGTTTCACGTCCGTAATAGGCGAGCAATCCCCATGCGTCGCTGGCGTCCATGGACGCTTCCTTCGCAAGCGCGTCACGCATAGCTTCTTCTGGAAGCAGGTTGTCGAAGAACCACTGCACGGGACGCTCTGACGAGCCATCGACGACGCGGACACTGTTCAGCGGAAAAGCCGGCGACAAGGGAAAGGCATCCTTTGCTGCGACCCAGTCGGGATCGTAGCCGAAGCTCCAAATACCGTTCTCATCAATCAGCGTACCGACGCGTCGCCCGTTGGAGTATGCAATCAAAGTTCGGGACGCCATGACTAGGTTGCCTCAGGTGGAGTGGTTCGGCGCGACCGGCGCCGCTTCATTGCGGCGTTGAGGCTTTCTTTCGTAAAAGTCGTGCCGGGCGTCTCCACATAGAAACGCATGCCGAGTTCGTTGAGCAACTGCAACACCTTCCCGACCTGAGCCGTTGATTTTCCTGACTCCACGTGAGTGATGAATTTGGGCGACAGGCCAGTCGCTGTTGCCAGCTCATCCCGCTTGAAGCCTTGTGCGATGCGCACGGCGCGCACAAGCGCACCCAATGCAACAACGTCGGTTATCTGGTCTCGATGGTCGGTCATCTCACTCTCCGTTCCCGCTCGGGAATATTATGCCACGACGCAAGCCATAGAAGCCCGTTTGGTATCCGCTCGGGAACGGGGATATGATTCTACGCAAGAAAATTGAGCTTCGTATCCGTTCGGAAACGAGGCAACTCGCGAGGCGCGTGCTAAGAATCCATCGTTCCCGCTCGGTAACCACGCCGCCTCCTCCTCCTCTCGACATTCGAAAAGTCCAAAACCCCGCGCCCGCATCGTCACCCTTCAGAATCCTCCGCCCCTGCCGTTAACACACCCATCCGCCACCCCAGCCTCCCGTTCCCCCCACAATGAATCGCGCCCCCTCCGCAACCCCGCTCAAGGCCGCATTCCTGCGCCACGAAGACACCCTCGCGCCACCCGACCGCGCACTCGGCGAGGACGATCACGCCGTCTATCGCACGCTGCTGGAATCGACCAAGGCGATTCCCTGGAAGATCGACTGGGCGACGATGAAATTTGCCTACATCGGGCCGCAGATCGAGTCGCTGCTCGGCTGGGCCCCGTCATCGTGGAAAACGGTCCACGACTGGGCCGAGCGCATGCATCCGGACGACCGCGAAGCCGTCGTCACCTTCTGCGTTTCGCAATCCAAAGCCGGCACGGATCACGAGGCCGATTACCGCGCGCTCACCCGCGACGGCGGCTACGTGTGGCTGCGCGACGTCGTGCACGTCGAACGCAACGAGAAAGGCGAGGTCGAGGCGCTGATCGGCTTCATGTTCGATATCAGCGAACGCAAGCGCACCGAGGAAAAGCTCGCGCAATTGCAGCAGGAACTGGAGCGCCTGTCGTTCAGCGACAGCCTGACGGGCGTCGGCAATCGCCGCCGTTTCGACGACGTGATGGCGCGCGAATGGAATGCCGCGAAGGAATCGGGCACGCCGCTGTCGCTCGTCATGATCGATATCGACTTCTTCAAGTCGTACAACGACTATTACGGCCACGTTCAGGGCGACGAATGCCTGAAGCGCATCGCCGGCGTGCTCGGCGAAGCGGCCGGTCCGCAACACTTCCTCGGTCGCTTCGGCGGCGAGGAATTCGCGCTGATCCTCGCCGATACCGACGCCGAAGCCGCGATGCGCATCGCGGAGCGTTGCCGCGCGCTGATCGCCGAGAAAGCGATCCCGCACGTGCGCTCGCCGCACGATCAGCAAGTGACGGCGAGCTTCGGCGTGGGTACCGTCGTGCCCGGCGAACGCATGGACGTCACGGCGTTCATCAATCTCACCGACGCGCAGTTGTATCAGGCGAAGGACAACGGCCGCAATCGCATCGCGGCCGTGGATCGCGCGGGCATGCGGGGTGAAACGTTCAAGGCGCAGACCCGCTGAGCGTCAGACGCGTCCCGTCACCGGAATCGCCGCGCCCGTGATGCATTGCGCATCGGGCGAAAGCAGGAACGCGATCACCGCGCCGAGTTCCTCCGGCTTCACCCAGCGGGCGAAATCCGCGTCGGGCATGTCGCGGCGATTCGGCGCGGTATCGATGATCGACGGCAACACCGCGTTCACCGTGACGCCCTTGTCCTTAAGCTCCTCCGCGAGCGCTTCGGTCAGCCGCAGCAGCGCGGCCTTCGATGCCGCGTAGGCGCCCATGCCCATGCCCGCTTTCATCGCCGCGAGCGCGCCGATATTGACGATGCGCCCGCCCTCCTTCGCGCTCAATTGCACGAGCGCCGCCTTCGATGCGTTGAGCGCAGTCTTCACGTTGACGTCGAACATCGATTGCCAGGTGTCGGCGCTGCCATCCGCGATCGTTTCCCAGCTGAACGCGCCCGCCACGTTCACGAGCGCGTACAGGCCGCCCGTCTGCTGAACGATGGTGTCGATGGCCTTCTGCGCCGACTTCGCATCCGTCAGATCGATGCCGGTGACGACACACGCATCGGCGAGCGGCGCGGGCAATGCGTCCGATGGTCCTCCGTGGCCGATCAACGCGACGCGCGCACCGCGCTCGGCGAGCACGCGCGCCGTCGCGAGCCCCAGACTGCCGAAGCCGCCCGTGACGGCGACGATTTTTCCTTCCAGGCTGTTCATTGCGTGATCACTCCGTTCAATGGCGCCAGAAGAAGGATAGGACGGAACGTGGCGTGCGGCGAGCCGTTCAGCTCGCGTCATTCGGCCAGCGCCGATCCCGTCGCGCCGCCCTCGACAGTCGCACGGCCCGCGAGCAGCCAGACCGCCGCCGCGATCGTCAGCGCGCAAACGCCCGCCACGCCGAGCGATGCCGCGAAGCCGCTCGCGAAACTCTCCCGCGCGATCCGCATGATCGCCACGCCCTGCGGCCCGGCGAGGCTTCCGCCCGCATGCGCGAGATCGCCGGCGAGCAGGCGCGAGAGGAACGTGGCATCGAGCACGCGTTGCGGATCGGCGAGGCTCGACGCGTGGGTATCGAGCGCGGCGTGCGTGCGCGTCGCGAGCACGGCGCCCAGCACGCCCACCGACGTTACGATCGCGGTGAAGCGCGTCGTCGTGCTGATGCCTGAAGCCATGCCCGTGCGGTTCGGCGGCACGCAGGCCATGATCGCCTTCTGCGTATCGCCGTTGAGCACGCCCGCGCCGAGACCCGTGACGATCATGCCGACCGCGATCATCGCGTAACTCGACATGCCCGCGAAAAGCGCCGTCAGGAGATTGCCCGCGCCGATGGTCGCGAGGCCGAGCGTCAGAAGCATCATCGGAGGGACACGCCTGCTCAGCGACGCGCCGATATGCGGACCGACGACCATCGCGATCGCGAAGGGCAGCATTCCGAGGCCCGCGCGCACCGCCGGCAAGCCGAACGCGTTCTGCAAGTAGAGCGGCAGGAAGGTCATCATCACTTGCGCGCACGCCGCGTAGCCGAACATCGCGAGCACGGCGGCGACGAAGCGCGGCTGGCGGAACAGCGCGAGGTCGATCATCGCGTGTGCGCGCGAACGCTGCACCCGCACGAAAAAGATGAAGAGCACCACGCACGCGGCGAGGCGCGCCACAGTGCGCCAGTCCGTCCAGCCGTCGGCCTGCGCGTCGATCAGCGCCCAGATGCCGAGCGCGAGCGCGGCGGCAAAGAGCGCGCTGCCGGCGAGATCGAGCGATCCCGCATGTGGATTGCGCGATTCGCGCATGCCGCGCCAGGCGCATGTCGCGAGCACCGCGCAGATCGGCAGATTCATCAGGAAGATCCAGCGCCAGCCCGCCCATTGCGTGATGACGCCGCCGACGAGCGGCGCGATGGTCGTCGATACGCCCATGCACGTGCCCCACACCGCCCACGCGCGGGCGCGCGCCGCGCCTTCGTGAAACGTGTTCGCGATGATCGCGAGCGCGGACGTCAGCAGCATCGCTGCGCCGAGGCCCTTCGCCGCGCGCGCGAGGTTCAGCGCCAGCGCGGATGGCGCGAGGCCGCAACCGAGCGACGCCAGAGAGAACACGGCGAGGCCCGCGATCAGCATTTTCTTGCGGCCGATGCGGTCGGCGAGCGCGCCCGCGGGCAGCAGGCACGCGGCGAACGCGACCATGTACGCGCTGACGACCCATTCGACATCGGCGAAACCGGCGTGAAAATCGCGTGCGATGGACGGCAGCGCCACCGCGACGACGTTCGTGTCGAGCGTGATCAGCGCACACGTCGCGGACGCGGTGAGCAGGACGAAGCGGTTCCCGGATGTGTTCGACATGGCGTGCACGATGAAAGCGAAAGAGTCTTCCGATGCTAGTGGCGTCCGTCTTTCCTGTCATTGGCATAGAATCGTCGAATAATTATCGAATTCGTGAATACGGACATGCCTGTCGAGTTGCGTCATGTGCGCTGTTTTCTCAGCGTCGCCCGGCATCTGCATTTCGCGCGCGCGGCGGACGAGCTCGGCATCGCGCCGCCCGCGCTCACCAAGCAGATTCAGGAAGCCGAACGGCTGCTCGGCGTGCGGCTTTTTCATCGGACGAAGCGATCGGTCGCGCTGACGGCGGCCGGCGAGGCCTATCTCGGCGAGGCCGTCAGCGCACTCGATCATCTCGCGCGCGGTGCCGAACGCGCGGCGCTGGCGGAGCGCGGAGAACTGGGGAAGATCGTCATCGGCTATGTCGGGTCGGCGGTTTATTCGGGTGTGCTGCAGGCTACCGTGCGCGGTTTTCGGGCGCGTTATCCGCTCGTCGAGATTGGCATCGAGGAAATCGTGATGCGCGAGGCCGGCGCGCTGTTGATGGAAGGGCGCATCGATATCGCCTATGTGCGGCCACCGGTGCCGTACCCGGAAGGCGTCGAGGCGCGCACCGTGCATCGCGATGCGTTCATCGTCGCATTGCCGGCCGATTCGCCGCTGGCGGCGTCGAGCGTCATCACGCCGGCGCAACTGTGCGATCAGTCGTTCGTGGTGCCCGAGCAGGAATCCGGCACGCTCGAAGTGGCGCGGCGCGGGCGCTTCACGGCGCGGGTCGTCGCGCAGCCGGGCACGCTCGCGGACGTGCTCGCGCATGTGTCGCTGGGCGGCGATGTCGCTGTCGTGCCGCGCTCGCTCGCGCAGTGCGTGACGGTGCCGGGCGTGGAGTATCGGGAAATCGCAGGGAAAGCGGTGCCGTCGGAAGTGGCGATGGTCTACCGCCGCTTCGAGCGCGCGGCGGCGGTCAGGGCGTATCTGGATTTCGCGGCTTCATGACCGAAGCGCACACTGCGCGATAGGTTCGAATCCCGCGCGATACGCCTTCGCCAGCGACGATGCCTTGTCACGAAGCGTCGCGCGATCCATCGCCAGTGCGTCGCGCATCGCCGCATACAGGTCTGTGATCGGCACGACGCCCGGCGCGTCCGCGATCTCCCACGTCGACACATACGCGCGCTGCTTAGCGGCATCCGCGTGCTCGAAATTCACGCGCGGCAAGCCGTACGTCATCGCGACGATCCGGCCGTGCAGGCTGCTGCCCGCGAAACCATCGCTGTTCGCGATCAGCGCGCAGATGTCCCAGACGTTCAGCGACTCGAAGATCGTCACGTCCGCGTGGCGCATGCGTGCGGCGAGGCGCGCGTAGACCGCGATGTCGTCGTGCCACGGCGCCGCGCCCGTACGAAACAGCACGATGCCGAGCCCCGTCGTTTTGCCGAGCACATCCAGTTGATGCGCGATCTGCGCGAGCGTCGCGTCATCGCCGAAATCCGCGCTGAACTGAACCGCCAGATAGCCGCGGCGTGCGTCCGAATGTGTCCGGATGCGCGCATCGAAAAGCTCGGCGACCATCGATGCCGGGTCCGGCACGAGTTGCGCATCGATGCCCGCGCGCTTCAACGCGGCTTGCGTTTGCGCGTCCCGCACGCTGATCTGGTCAGCCGATCGAAGCTTGGTCAGCACTTCCTCGCGCAACGCGGCTTCGCGAGCGTCGAGCGTCGCGCCGCCGATCGCGTTGAAGCAGATCGCCGCGGCCTGCCCGAACGTCTCCCGGCCGATGACATAGGGCGCGAGCGCATCCGTTCCGAGTTCGGCGCGCGTCCATGCGTCGCGGTCTACCGCGCGCGAACCGTATCGGGCGATGCGGGTTTGCGCTTCTTCGGGCGTCTGTAGCATCACGGCCGCTTCCCATGCGTCGCACGTTAGCAGTTCGCCGCCCGCGTGAATCAGCGCGATGGGTTCGTCGCAGCAGCGCTTTGCCAGTTGCGAAAGCGCGGCGACGTCGTGACCGCCGCGCGCGCGCAAGTCGCGCCGCCCGCATCCGGCGAATATCGGTTCGACATCCGGACGACGCTCCGCAAGCAGATGCGCGACGACGTGCGCGAACAGCATGTCGCCGAAGTTGTGGCGATCGAATGCGCCGAAGATGACGATGCGCGGCTTCGACACGGAGCGAGCGTTTGCCAGATGGCCTCCTTTCGGGCAGCGGGAAAGACGCGGAGACGCGCCCTCACGATCGTCTAATTCTCCCCGATCAAACTTCCTCTCACACGCTGCATGACAGGAGGGAGAGATGAAGATCGAACCGACGCCCATCGTGGCCGCATCGCTGATCGCGGGGGACGGCGAGCGCGATGCATCGTCCGAAGACACGCGCGCCGACGCAATCGCCTCGCCCGAGCCGATGCGCTACGAAGACCTCCTGCCCTATCTGCTTTTGCCGATGGCCGGCGCGTATTGAATCCGAACCGCTGGAGCACCCGATGTTCATCCGAAACGGCGTCACGTATGAGTTCCATCACATGGGCATCCCGACGCGCGAGCCGCGCGAAGGCGAACGCTACAGCGCGCAGTTCCGCATGCATACGAGCGACGCCGATTGCGAACTCACGCGCGTGCAATATCACCGTTTCGAAGAAAGCAGCATGCTGCCCGAATTGATGCGTACCGTACCGCATGCCGCGTTCAAGGTCAGCGATCTGACGAAAGCGATCGAAGGCAAGCTCGTGCTGCTCGGCCCTTACGAACCGATCGACGGCTTTCGCGTCGCGGTGATTCGAGACGGCGAAGCGCCCGTCGAGCTGATCGAAACGACACTCACCGACGAGCAGATCTGGGATCGCGTGAAGAGCGGCACGCGGGCATCGATTTATCGTTGAAGCCAGGCGGCAGACACACGCACGAAAATTCAAGAGGCCGCTTCGATGAGCGGCCTCTTCTCGCGTTTCTAGGAGCCTTCGTGCGACGCAACCGGCCAGAGCCGGTTCGTCGTGGTGTACAGCGTCAGGCCGTCACGCGCGTGATGCCGCCGCTCGACAGGAGCCGCACGCGCTGGCCGGCATAGAACATCTGGCCATCGGCGGCCTGGGTGATCGCGCGCAGGTCGCCGTTGTCGAGCCGCACCGTGATCTCGAGTCCCTTCTGCCGTTCGAGATGGTCCTGCACCTGATCGCCCGCCACCGCGCCGGCCAGTCCACCGATCACGCCCGCGAGCAACGAGCCGTGTCCGCCCCCGACCGCGCTGCCCGCGACCGCGCCGAGCAGGCCGCCGCCGAGCGCACCGAGCGGGCTCGACTGGCCGTCGTTGTTTTCGATCGTCACGCCGCGCACGCTTTCGACGGTCGCCATGCGCACGGTTTCTTCGTGCTGCGTCTGCATGCTGTTGTACACGTCGGCGGAACTGCCCATCGACGCACAACCGCTCATCCCCACCGTGCAGGCGACGGCGAGCGCGCATACCGCGATAGTCGATTTGTTCATTTTTTGCTCCTCAGATCGGACGATGTCTTTGTTGGGTTCGGCTCGCGCTGCGTGTGTCGCGTTGCCATGGAATGCATCGTAAAGAGGCTGAATGAGCGCTGAATGATGGCGCGCGGCGCGCTTGACCTTCATGATTGAAGCGCTTATACAGAACTCTCACCGCTCGCGACCGGAGTCCTGAATGACAAGAAACGCGATTCCCCTGGTGGTTTGCGCCGTCGCTCTCGCTGCGTGTTCCACCGGCGGCTCCAACACGCCACCACCGCCCGGCACCACGACGACCACGCTGCCCTCAGGCGGCATCTACAAAGGCACGCTCAAAGGCAGCACCGCCGAAGCCACCCTGCTCATGCTCTTCGACGGCACCGCGTATCTCTTCTACGGCGGCGCGGGCGGCACGGGACTCGCAGGAGTCGCGGTCGCGAAGAACGGCGCGCAGTCGGGCAACGGGCGCTTCGCCAGCGACTCCGCATTCGACTACCGCATCGGCCGGGGGAGCGCATCGCCGGCCGTGTTCAACGCGGACTTCGCGCACGCGCCGGCTGTCGACGGAACCGTCGCGAACAAGGACGGCAGCGCGGGGCTTGCGTTCTCCGCCAGCGCCGCGACGATACTCGATATCGCGCCGACCCGCGCCAACCTCGGCGGACTGTATAGCGGGCGCGGCATGGCGCTCGGCGGCACGACGCAGACACGCATCACGATCGCGGGCGACGGCTATCTGGCCGGCACGACGACATCCGGCTGCATCTTCAAGGGCACGGCCGCGCCGCACGAAGGAGCGAACGCATACGACGTCTCGGTGACGTTCGGCCCCGCGCCCTGCCCGCTTCCCGATGCGACCGTGACCGGTAACGCGGTGCTCGACAGCGCGCGCCTCATTGTGGCGCTGCCGAGCCCGAATCGCTCCGACGTGTTTCTTTTCGACGGCCGGAAATAGATGCCGCATGGATCGCTGCGCGGCCCCGAAAATTAGTCATCCAATGCTTACATAAGCGTTTTCTATCCTAAGATTGTTTCACTGCAGGCAGCGTCGCGGCGTTCGCGTCCGGTCGTTTCCGGCCGCGCGCTTCGGCGATCGTAGTCGTATGTCGTTCAGTGCAATTTCCCAAGGAGTCTTGCTTTGCATGGAACCGGTCCACGGCGTCGAAGCGCCCGAACCGGTCGAAAACAACAGGAGACAAACCAGATGAATGCAACGCTGAAGCTTTTGCCGCTGGCCGTCGGTGCAATGTTCGCCTGCCTGCCGTATGCGAACGCCGCGCAGGACAACGTCAACACGCTTTCGAACTTCCGTCAGACCGGCAACGCCACGCCGGCGGAAACCGTCCCGCAAGCCGGCCAGACCGCCGACGCGCTGCGCAAGAATCTCGAACAGATCAAGCTGCCGCCGGGCTTCAAGATCGAGCTGTACGCGGTGGTGCCGGAAGCCCGCGCGATGGCGATCGAGCCTTCGACGGGCGTGGTGTTCGTCGGCACGCGCAAGAATCGCGTGTGGCAGGTGACCGATCGGACCAAGCAGCGCGTCGCGAGCGATGTGGTGCAGTTCGCGTCGTCGGTGACGTTCAAGGTGCCCAATGGCGTGTGCTTCTCGCCGGACGGCGTGCTCTACGTGGTCGAGCAGAATCGCGTGCTGGGCTTCCCGGCCGCGCAGTTCTTCGGCGAAGGCGGACCGGATGTCGCGGCGGCGGTCGTCGTCCCGCAGGGCAAGCTGATTCCGACGCAGTTCGAAAGCTTCAATCACGGCGCGCGCTACTGCCGCATCGGGCCGGACAAGAAGCTGTACGTCGCGCTCGGCCAGCCGTGGAACGTGCCGCCGAAGGACAAGCTCACGGAGCTCGATCGCAACGGGCTCGCCGGCATCATCCGTCTGGATCAGGACGGCAAGAACCGCGAAGTGTATGCGCATGGCGTGCGCAATTCGGTCGGCCTCGATTTCAATCCGAAGGACAAGACGCTCTGGTTCACCGATAACCAGGTCGACGGCATGGGCGACGACATCCCGCCCGGCGAGCTGAACCACGCGACCAAGGGCGGCGAGAATTTCGGCTTCCCGTGGTACGGCGGCGGCAAGGTGCGCACGGTCGAGTACAAGGATCAGAATCCGCCGGCGGGCGTCGTTTTCCCGCAGGTCGAGTTCGCCGCGCACGCCGCCGATCTCGGCATGTCGTTCTATAACGGCAAGATGTTCCCGCAGAAGTATCAGGGCGGCGTCTTCGATGCGGAGCACGGCTCCTGGAACCGCACCAAGCCGATCGGCGCGCGCCTCATGTTCATCCCGATCAAGGACGACGGCACCGCCGGCGAAGCGGAAGTCTTCGCGGAAGGCTGGCTCACGTCGACCGGCGAGTACATGGGCCGCCCCGTCGACGTGCAGATGCTGCAGGACGGCTCGCTGCTCGTCTCCGACGATTACGCGGGCGCGATCTATCGCATCTCGTATACGGGGGCCAAATGAGGAGCGCGTTGACGGCGGCAATGCTGGCGAGCGTGCTCGCGGCGGTGTCGCACGCCGCGTTCGCCGCCGGCGATGTCAAAGCCGGGCGTGCGAAAGCGACGGCATGCGCGGCGTGTCACGGCATCGACGGCATGTCGAAACTGCCGGAAGCGCCCAATCTCGCCGGGCAGACGGAGGAATATCTCGTGAAGGCGCTCAACGATTTCCGCTCGGGCGAGCGCAAGAACGAGATGATGTCGATGATGGCGAAAACCTTGTCGGACGCGGATGTCGCCAATCTGGCGGCGTACTACCACAGCCTCGGCAAGCAGTGAACGGCGACAAAGTGTTGCAAATTTGCTGCGGTACAAATCCGATTGCGATTTTTTTTGTTTTAGGTGTTGACTCGGAGGCTTAAGGGTTTATACTTACACCTGTCTCCTCCATGTCTCAACCGATGTGGATTCAAGCCCGCTCAACTGAAGCGGGCTTTTTTTTGGCCTTTTTTCCCACTCTCTGCGCTAGCGCTCGTCCGGCATTTCACCGCGCAATTCGGCCTCGATCCGGTCTATCGACGGCAGCGTGGTCTCCAGCGACGCCGGAACTTCCCGAAGCAGTTGATATTCGGCCACGCCTATCGGGTTAGCGACGCCTCGCAGCGCATATTCGGCGACGAGCCGGTTCTTCTCCTTGCACAGCAAAAGCCCGATCGTCGGCTGATCGTCGGGCGCTTTGAGTTGCGCATCGACGGCGGACAGGTAGAAATTGAGCTGGCCCGCGTATTCCGGTTTGAACGGCGTCGTTTTCAGTTCGACGACCACGTAGCAGCGCAGCTTCAGGTGGTAGAAGAGCAGATCGATGAAAAACTCGTCGCCGCCCACGTCGAGCCGGTATTGCCGGCCGACAAAAGCAAAACCCGCCCCCAGTTCCAGCAGAAACCGCGTGATGTGACGCGTGAGCGCCTGTTCGATATCGCGTTCCTGCGCGTTCTCGGTCAATCCGAGGAAATCGAAGATATACGGATCTTTCAGCGCGTCGCGCGCCAGATCGGATTGCGGCGGCGGCAGCCGCTCGCCAAAATTCGTGACGGCGCTACCGTTGCGCGCGTGCGCGAGAGTCTCGATCTGCATCACGAGAACCTGACGCGACCAGCCGTGCTCGAGCGCCTTTGCCGCGTACCAGCTCCGGTCGTCAGGGTTCTTCAGCTTGTCCAGCAGTGTGCAGAGATGGAACCACGGCAATTGTGCAGCAGGCTGCTGCACGAATTCCTCGTCCGGCCACGCCTGCGCCAGTGCGCGCATGTACTTGAGATTACGCACCGAGAAGCCGCGCATGTCGGGAAACGCGGATTTCAGGTCACGCGCGAGCTGATCGATGACGCCGGCACCCCAGCCTTGTCGTCGCTGGCGATCCAGAATGTCGCGACCAATTTGCCAATACAACGTGACGAGTTCGCGGTTCGCGCTGGCTGCGGCACGCTGGCGCGCCCGCTCGACGCGTAGTTTCAGATCGGCGAGCCAACGCCGGTAATCGTCGCCCCAGACGGTGGAAAGATTGGCGGTCATGCAGTTCTGGTTCGACGCCGGCTGTTCTGGAGCGGTCATTATCGACGGATTCGACCGGTCGGAACATGTCGCCCACGCAACCGCGCCTCTCCCCGGCGAGGCGCGGCTGCGATTCTGGCGATCGCGTATTGCTGCGTCTGTGGTGGTCTCCCGACGCGCCCCTCGCGCAAGGCTTGGGGTTACCTTCCCAGGCTCTTAGGCCTCGATGCTTTATGTTGTCCACAGTTTTCGTGCACAAGCCTGTGGATATCGTTCTGGGTTTTGCTGCAACGCATTGATTCGACAACGCTTACACCCACCGCCCAGCGACGCGCCCCGTTCGCGCCCGCCGGCTTAGTCGGCGTTCGGCATGCAGGACGCGAGGATCGCGTCGATGCGATTCATCTCGATGCTGAAAATCGACTGCGGCGCGGTGGCGTTCAGTTCGTCCGCGGCGGAGCGCGGCAGCGCCATCGCAATAGTGGCCGTCGCGAGCAGCGCAACAACCACCGACAGGAACCAGGAAATAAAGGCCATCGCCAACCTCGTCAAGAAAAGTCTCTCTGAATCGGCGCGCGTGAACGTCAGCGCGTGATGTGAAGAGTACGGCCGCGCGATGCTTCGCACAGCCCTCCGGACGGGGGGACTTGAAGGAGGGTAACTACGGACGCAAGCGCGGCGAGGGCGTGGTCGAAACGTCTTGCGCGAGCGCCGCGGCTTCCTGCGCGCGTATCGCGCGGAGAAAGCCTTCGCGTTCGCGCAGGCGGCGCCAGTACGCGGCAATCGATGGCGCGAAGCCTTCGCTCAAATCGAGAAACTCCGCGAGCATCAGCGCATAGCCGACGGAAATGTCCGCCGCCGTGAAGCGCCCCGCGCACAGATAATCTTGCGCGTCGAGAAGCGGCGCGAGCGTGCGCAGGCGTGCGTGGAACCAGCGCGCGTAGTCATCGACGATTTGCGGCTGCAAGCGCTCCGGCGGCTCCAGATGCGCATAGCGCAGAACGAGCGTCTGCGGAAAGGTGAGCGTCGCCTCGCCGAAATGCAGGAAGTTGAGATAGCGGCCGAAATCCGCCTCGTGCGGCGCGACATCGAGCGCGCCCGGCGAATAGCGCGCCGCCAGATACTGGCAAATCGCCGACGATTCGGTCATGAAGAGCGCGCCGTCCTCGAACGCGGGAATCGTGCCGAGCGGATTCACGTCCTTGAAATCGCGAGCGAACACACGCGGCGGAAACGGCAACATCTTCAGTTCATAGGGCACGCCGATCTCTTCCAGCGCCCACAGCGGCCGGAACGAGCGCGCGCTCACGCAGTGATGCAGCGTAATCACGTCGATATGCTCCGCTCAGCCGAGCCAGGAAGGCTTGCGCTTTTCGAGGAAACTGCGCACGCCTTCGCGACCTTCGTCCGATGCGCGAATCCGCGCGATGCGTTCGGCGGTCTCCCCGATCAATGCTTCGTCGATATTCTTGTCCGCGAAATCCGCGACGAGTCGCTTGCATTCGCGCACGCCGTTCGGGCTGTTCGCGGCGATGCTCGCGGCGATCGCATCGACGCAGGCATCGAGTTGATCGGCGGCGACGGCTTCATGTACAAAGCCCAGTCGCAGCGCTTCGGCGGCATCGAAGCGTTCCGCCGTCACGAAGTACCGATGCGCCGCGCGCGCGCCCATGGCGCGGATCACGTAGGGCGCGATTGTCGCGGGCATCAGGCCGAGCTTCGCTTCGGAGAGACAGAAGTGCGCCGTATCCGCCGCAACCGCGATGTCGCACACCGCGACGAGCCCCATGCCGCCCGCATAGGCGTCGCCCTGCACGCGCGCGATCACGGGCTTGCTGCATGCGTAGATCGTGTTGAGCATGGTCGCGAGGCCGAGCGCATCGGCGCGGTTCTCCGCTTCCGAATAGCCCGCCATGCGCTTCATCCAGTTGAGATCGGCGCCCGCGCAGAACGCCGGGCCGCTCGCGGCGAGCACGATGACGCGCACGTTGGCGTCGTCGTCGAGCGCGCGGAAGGCGGCGGTCAGTTCGACGATGGTCGCGTCGTCGAAGGCGTTGCGCACGTCGGGGCGATCGAGCGTCACGCGTGCGACGTGCCCTTCGATGCCGAGCTTCAGGCGTTGCAGATTCGATGCGTCGGTCACGGTGTCGTCTCCCTGATGTACTCGACTTGAGCGTTACTCAATTTATATAGGCAGCCTGTCGGCGTTGATCGTTTAGTGTCTTCGAAAAACGCGCAAAACGTCAACTCAATTCTTTGAGCCTCACTCACAATTCGGCGATGCGACAATCATCCGACGAGACTCATACCCAACATGTCATAAAGCGAGCATGCGCCGACGTAATATAGTCGTATATATTACGGTGCTCGCGGAACCGTACTGCCGCACGCTCGCGGCCTCCAACGTGCCGTCCAAGATCGATCCATAAACAGAATTTCAACTCGATTCCAAGGAGTTTTACGTGAAGACTCGTATTTTGCGCGCTCTGCTTTCCGCCTTCGTTCCGTTGGCCGTCGGCGTCAACGCGGGCATCGCCGCCACGCCGGCGCTTGCGGGCGAAGTGCAGGTCGCGGTCGCCGCCAACTTCACGGCGCCCGTGCAGGCAATCGCCGCCGACTTCGAGAAGGATACGGGCAACAAGGTCGTCGCATCCTTCGGCGCGACGGGTCAGTTCTACGCGCAAATCAAGAACGGCGCACCGTTCGAAGTGTTCCTCGCCGCCGACGATTCCACGCCCGCCAAGCTCGACAGCGAAGGCGCGACGGTGCCCGGCAGCCGCTTCACCTATGCGACGGGCGCGCTCGCGCTGTGGTCCGCGAAAGACGGTTACGTCGACGACAAGGGCGAAGTGCTGAAGAAGAACGACTTCCGGCATATCGCGATCGCCAATCCGAAGGCCGCGCCTTACGGCCTCGCGGGCTATCAGACGCTCGACAAGCTCGGACTAACCGCCGAGATCAAGCCGAAGGTCGTCGAAGGTCAGAACATCTCGCAGACGCAGCAGTTCGTCGCGACGGGCAATGCGGAACTCGGCTTCGTCGCGCTGTCGCAGATCTACAAAGACGGCAAGATCACGAGCGGCTCGGCGTGGATCGTCCCGTCCGATCTGCATGAGCCGATCAAGCAGGACGCCGTGATCCTGAACAAGGGTAAGGACAATCCGGTCGCGAAGCAGTTCATCGATTATCTGAAGGGCCCGAAAGCCGCCGCGGTGATCAAGTCCTACGGCTATCAACTGTAATTCCGCCGATGCCGCTCGATAGCGCCGATCTCCAGGCCATCACGCTGACGCTCGAACTGGCGTCGCTGACGACGGTGCTTCTGCTCCTCGTCGGCACGCCGATCGCGTGGTGGCTCACGCATACGCGCTCGAAGGTGAAAGGCATCGTCGGCGCGGTGGTGGCGTTGCCGCTCGTGCTGCCGCCGACCGTCATCGGCTTCTATCTGCTCGTGCTGATGGGACCGAACGGTTATGTCGGCAAGCTGACGCAGGCGCTCGGCATCGGCCTGTTGCCGTTCACGTTCACCGGGCTCGTGGTCGGCTCGGTGATCTATTCGTTGCCCTTCGTCGTGCAGCCGTTGCAGAACGCGTTCGAAGCAATCGGCCGCCGTCCGCTCGAAGCCGCCGCGACGCTGCGCGCCGGTCCGTGGGACACGTTCTTCGCGGTGGCGCTGCCGCTCGCGCGGCCGGGCATCGTCACGGCGACGATTCTCGGCTTCGCCCATACCGTCGGCGAATTCGGCGTCGTGCTGATGATCGGCGGCAATATTCCGGGGCGCACGCGCGTCGTGTCCGTGCAGATTTTCGATCACGTCGAGGCGCTCGAATACGCCCAGGCGCACTGGCTCGCCGGCGGCATGGTGGTATTCTCGTTCGTCGTTCTTCTCATGCTCTACTCCAGCCGACGTTCCGTTGCGGCTCATGTCTGAACTCACTTCCTCCCGTCTGACGCTCGGCCGCGCGCACACCCGTTCCGACGGAGCCATCGCGGCGCGCTTTCTCGTCGAACACAAGGGCTTCACGTTCGATCTCGATCTCACGCTGCCCGGGCGCGGCGTCACCGCGATCTTCGGCCATTCCGGTTCCGGCAAGACCACGCTCCTGCGATGTCTCGCGGGGCTCGCTCGGCCGCGCGTCGGGCGGCTCGTCGTCAATGGCGAAGTGTGGCTCGATACCGATCGCAACATCTTTCTGCCGACGCACAAGCGGCCGCTCGGCTATGTCTTTCAGGAAGCAAGCCTCTTTCCGCATCTGAGCGTGAAGAAGAACCTGCGCTTCGGGCTCGATCGCGTTCAGGCGACGGAGCGGCGCGTGGATCTGTCGCAGGCGGCGGAACTGCTCGGCATCGGGCATTTGCTGGAGCGCATGCCCGCCGGTTTGTCGGGCGGCGAGCGGCAGCGCGTGGGCATCGCGCGGGCGCTCCTGACGAGCCCGCGTCTACTCCTGCTCGACGAACCGCTCGCGTCGCTCGATCAGAAGCGCAAGCTCGAAATCCTTCCGTATCTGGAACGCCTGCACGACGAGCTGGATATCCCCGTGCTCTACGTGAGCCACGCGCCGGAAGAAGTCGCGCGCCTCGCGGATCATCTCGTGCTGCTCGAAGGCGGCCGCGCACTCGCGAGCGGCCCGATCGCCGATACGCTCGCACGCCTCGACCTGCCGCTCGCGGTCGCCGACGATGCATCGGTCGTGTTCGAAGGCATCGTCGATGGATACGACAGCGCCTACGGCCTGCTCACGCTCGCGTTGCCGGGTTCGCGCGCGAAGCTCGCCGTCGTGCATGCGCCCGTTGCAGAAGGCAAATCGATGCGCGTGGCCGTGAAGGCGCGCGACGTGAGTCTCATCACGGGCACGCACGAACATGAACGCAGCAGCGTGCTCAATGTGCTGCCCGCGACGGTCGTCGGCATTGCGAACGACGCCAATCCGTCGCAAGCCGTGGTGCGTCTCGATGTCGATGGCTCGCCGCTGCTCGCGCGCGTCACGCGCTATTCGATGGACCGGCTCGCGATCGTCGAAGGCATGCGCTTGTGGGCGCAGGTCAAGGCGGTGTCACTACTCGCCTGAGCGCGCTTTCAGCGCGGCGTATTGCAGGAGCATGATCGTCTTGCCGTCCATGATCTCGCCGCGCTCGATCATCTGCATGGCGGTTTGCAGCGGCACTTCGATCGTCTCGATCTCCTCGCCCTCTTCCTCGACGCCGCCGCCCGCCGACACGCGCATCGAGCCGTCGTAATCGCCGATATAGAAGTAGAGCTTCTCCGTCACCGATCCGGGACTCATGAACGCCTCGAAGATCTTTTCGACGTGATGCACCCGGTAGCCCGTTTCCTCTTCCACTTCAACGCGGATGCGCTCTTCCGGCGTTGCGTCGTCGAGCAGGCCGCCGGGCGTTTCGATCAGCATGCCGTCGTGTCCATTGACGAACGCGGGCATGCGGAACTGGCGCGTCAGCAGCACGTTGCCGGTCTTGCGGTCGCGCAGCAGGATGGTCGCGCCGTTGCCACGGTCATAGGTTTCGCGGCTTTGACGCTGCCATGCGCCGTCGCGACGCTGGAAATCGAAGGTCACTTTCCTGAGGACGTACCAGTCGTCAGACAGCACTTCGGTTTTGAGGATGCGCACGCGCTCTTTCGTTTCCATCGGATCACCTGTTCGACAACTCGTTGGACTCATGGTAACGTGCATTTTCGTGCAACATCAAGATAATTCGTGCAATCACATGTTGACCAGCCAACGCAAGAAAGCGATCCTCGACGCCCTGAAGCGCGACGGCCAGGTGCTCGCGACGGAACTGAGCGCGCGTTTCGGCGTTTCCGAGGACACCGTGCGGCGCGACCTGCGCGAGCTCGCCGCGGAAGGGCTGCTGCAGCGCGTACATGGCGGCGCACTGCCCGCTTCGCCGGCGGTCGCGCCGTTCGCGCGGCGCGAGGAAATGGAATCGGACGCGAAACGACGCATCGCGAGGAAAGCGGCGGAAATGATCGCGCCGGGACAGGTCGTGATTGTGGATGGCGGCACGACCTCCGCATTGCTCGTGCGTCAACTGCCGGAGAATCTGCGTGCGACGATCGTCACGCATAGCCCGAGCGTCGCGGTTGCGCTGGCGGAGCATGCATCGGTGGAAGTCGTGCTGATCGGCGGCAAGCTCTACAAGCATTCGATCGTTACCGTGGGCGCGGCCGCCGTCGAAGCCATGTCGCACATCCATGCCGATATCTATTTCATGGGCGTGACCGGCGTGCATCCGACGGCCGGACTCACCACCGGTGATTTCGAGGAAGCGCACATCAAGCGCGCGCTCGCGGCGCGCGCGGCGGAAACCGTCGTGCTCGCGTCGGCGGCGAAGCTCAATGCGGCGTCGGCTTACAAGATCGGCGGGATCGAGCTCGCGCAGACGATCATCGTCGAAGAAGCAGCCGACACGAAGCTGACGGAGCCGATCGAACAGGCCGGAATTACCGTGCTGCGCGCCTGAATCCGCGACAATTTCTTACCGGGTAACGCGCCGAAAAATACCGGACCGCTCGTGTAATTGAATTTCTCCGGCAAGTGGAATAGCGTTGAAAGATGCGCCATGTCCAGTCAACAGCGGAGGTCGGTTTTCTGTTATAGGCATCGACACCGCAAACAATTTTTCTGGAGAAGGTCGTGAATCGCCTGAAGGCTTTTATCGCGCTATCGCTGATCGCGAGCGCCGGCGTGACCGCCAACGCGTACGCATGGGCGCGCGTCGGCGTGTGGGTCGGCGGACCCGTGTATTACCCGTACCCCGTCGCACCCGTCCCGTACTACTACTATCCGCCGCCGCCCGTGGTCGTCCAGCCGTCAGCGCCGGTCCAGTATGTCGAGCAGGGCCAGGCCGCCGCCGATTCGGGCGCGCCCGCCCAGCAAGCCGGCATGTGGTACTACTGCGACTCCGCGAGGGCCTACTACCCGTACGTGAAGCAATGTTCCGACGCGTGGCGTCCGGTTCCGGCTACGCCGCCGCCGTCGAACTGATGCCTTTTCTGCGCCCCGAAACAGACAACGAAGCGAATTCGCAAGACTCCATGAACTACTCAAGGCTTGCCCTGCTCCTCACGGCAATCGGCCTTTCGGCCTGCACCGTGATGCCTACCGGCCCGAGCGTGATGGCGCTGCCCGGCAGCACCAAAACGTTCGACCAGTTCCGCGCCGACGATTCCTCATGCCGCCAGTTCGCCCTCAATCAGGTCGGCGGCGTCGATGCCAATCAGGCGGCAACCAATAGCGCGGTCGGCAGCGCGGTCGTCGGCACGGCGCTCGGCGCGGCGGCGGGCGCGGCGTTCGGCGGCGGCTCGGGCGCGGCCATCGGCGCGGGAGCGGGCTTGCTGACCGGCAGCGCGTTCGGCGTCGGCGCATCGCAGGCATCGGGATACAACGTGCAGCAGCGCTACGATTACGCCTATCTGCAATGCATGTACGCCGCCGGCGACAAGGTGCCGGTGCGCGGCGCGACGCGCACCGTCCAGCCTTCCGGCGCTTACAGCACCACGCCACCGCCGCCGCCTCCGCCGCCGGGCTGGCAGCCGCCGCCCGGAACGTACTGACGGATTCGTCAGCGCCGCACGCGCCGGTCGTCGTCGACGGCGTTCAGCGGCGCGCCGGGCACGAACGCCGGTGCGACGAGCAGGCCCGTCACCCAGCCGATGTAAAACCGCAAGTCGCTCCAGAATTCCGATCGTTCATAAACGCGAAACGCCTCCACGTGCGCGAGCCATAGCACGAGTTGCAGCGCGCCGGTCAGCACGAGCCAGGCGAGCGCGATCACACCGGTCGCGCGGGCGCAGCGCCTGAACGTCGACGCATCCCATTGTTCCCGCACGATGATGCATCCCGCGATCAGCACGCCGGTCGCCGGAATCACGCTCGTCACGAGCACGTGCGCGCTCCATCCGAATATCACGCCCGCCACGAAGCTGACGATCACCGCGAGCGCCGCCACGGACCACGCGATCCACGACGGCGCGCGCGCCGCCATCCACGCCAGCGTGATGAAAAACGGTATGAGCGCCCATTGCAGCGCCTGCCCGACGGCTTTCGCGAGGTTTTCGCCCGCGTGCTCGTTCGAATGGCTCGCCGCGACGTACACGGTGATCGCTTCGTGCACGCACACGGCGACGATCGCGAAGCTCAGCGCCTCGCACGCGGCGAACGCGGGCGATTTCTCCGCGTGCTCGGGCGCATCGCCAAGACCGCGCACGCGTTCCAGCACCGGTTCGACGAAGAACGCCAGAATCGCGCCGATCAGCAGCGCGGCGGCAGCATCGGTCAGAGAGAAATGGCCAAAGACGGAAAAGAGACCCTGCCACAGAAATTCGGGCGCGGCCGCGCACACGGCCACCCACAGCGCGAAGAAGAACCCGTTCGAAGCACTTCTGAGCGGCATGGCCACCTCGATGCGTTTTTATTGTTCCGGCAGCGGCGCTTCCTTCACGCGGTCGATCAACGCCGTGCGCACGCGCTCGCGCAAGTCGGCGGGCATCGAAAAACATTCGTAGGCGAGCGCCTGCGCGACGGTCACGATGCGCATTTCCTCGTAGCGCCGCCCGCTTTCGATCATCGCTTCGAACGCGTTGGCGCGCTCGTTGATTTCGATCGGATCGGCATCGACGAGCAAAACGGCATGCGCGAGCACCGCGTAAAGCGGCTGATCCTTGTCGCCGTGCGGCACGCGCCGCCAGTACTGCGCCGTGCCCGCGACCTTGCGCGCGTCGTCGCCGGGGCCCCACGCGAGATTGAAGCGGCCGTCGCAGAAAGAGCCTTCGACGGCCTGCCAGTGCGTCAGCACGCCGAGCGAGTTGAGCGCATCCGCGAGAATCCTGCACAGATGCACGTAGACGGATTCGGTGCGCGTGCCCATCGGCGCGCGCACCGGATACGCGAGGCTCAGATTGAGAATGCCCGGACCTTGCGGCACGAGGCCGCCGCCCGACAGACGCAGCCACACGGGACAGCCGCGCTGCGCAAAAGCCTCGCGCGCATCGGAGAGCGCAGCGTAACGCTGATAGCTGCGCGGCACGACCAGCGAAACAGGTGCTTCCCAGACGTGCGCGACGGCCTCGCCGGCGGCCGCGCGTGAGAGAAGCGCTTCCTCGGCGTCGAGCGGATCGCCGGAAAGGGAAGCGGGATCGATCAGTTGGAAGGGCATGGCATCGATGTCCGGGCGCGTCGCGGGCGACGCCATCCAAGCATGGTAGCGAATAACCGCGACAAACGAGCGCGCCCCGTCGGCGGCGTTCTCCGGCGGGGCGCGCGCGCGGCTCGGGCGCGGTCAGCCTGACTTCGCCACGTGCTCCTTCAGCAACGCATTGACTTCGTTCGCTTTCTCCATCTGGCTCATGTGGCCGGCATCGTCGAAGATGCGCACGGTCGCGCCTTCCGGCGCGTGCTTCGCGTGCGCGGCGGGAATGATCTGGTCCTTTTCGCCCCAGATCACGAGCACCGGCTTGCCCGTCGCGGCCAGCTTGTCGCCCGGCTGCGCGCTTTGCCTGCCGCCCGCGAACAATCCGCCATTGAGCGATGTCAGCGCGTCGCTGACGCCATCGAGCCGCTTGTACTTCAGCAGATCGTCGAGCATCTGACGGCTCACCAGATCGGGATTCGCGAACAGCAGTTCGACGACCGGCTTCAGCTCGCGCCGCGATTCCGCCGTTACGAAGCCTTCGGTGTACGCGTTGTTCACTTCATCGCCGAAACCGGCAGGCGAAATCAGCGACACCGATTGCACGCGCGACGGCTGATCGACGGCCATCTGCGCCGCGATGCCGCCGCCCATCGAGTGCCCGACGAGATGCGCGCGATCGATCGATACCGCGTCCATGAACTTGCCGACGAAGCCCGCGAGGTCCGCCAGCGTCGTTCCCGGCACTTTCGGCGTCGATTGCCCGTGGCCCGGCAAATCCAGCGCGAACACGCGATTTTTCTCCGCGAGCGCGTCGAGATTGAAGAGCCAGTTGTCGAGATCGCCGCCGAAGCCGTGGATGAACAGCACGGCCGAACGGTTCGCATCGTCGCCGCCGCGCGATGCGTAGCGCACGCGGATGCCATCGACATCGACGAAGTGATACGCCGCCGCTTCCTCGCCCTCTTCTTCATCCTCGGCGGGCGTCACGTACGAGGAGACGTACGCGTCGATATCGGCGTCGCTCACTTCGGAAGCCGCGAGCACGCCGAGCAGCGCCTTCACCGGCAACGTATCGCCCGCCGCCGCCACCTTGCGCCGCAGCAAGCCCGCGTCGGGCGCTTCGACGGCATTGGCGATCTTGTCGGTTTCGACATCGAGAATCGGCATGCCGACAGTGATCTCCGTGCCCTCCTCCACGAGCCACTCGTTGACCGTGCCTTCCTTCATCGACAAGCCCCACTTGGGCATCACGATCGGTGTGATTGCGGACATCAGTGCTTTCCTCCCTTCATGGTTTTTCGTGCGGCGTCGGCGATCTGCGCGGCGCTCGGAATGTACAGATCTTCGAGCGTCGGCGAGAACGGCACCGGCGTATGCGGCGCGCAGACCATCTGGATGCCGGATTTCAGCGCGCCGAACGCCTGTTGCGCGACCTGCGCGGAAATATCGGTGGCGATATTGCAGCGCGGATTCGCTTCATCGACGACGACGAGCCGCCCCGTGTTCTCGACGGTTTCGAGCACCGTGTCGAGATCGAGCGGCGACAGCGTGCGCAAATCGACGACTTCCGCTTCGATGCCCTCCTTCGCGAGCGTCGATGCCGCTTCGAGCGCGCGATGCACCATCAGTCCATACGTGACGATCGACACATCCTTGCCGTCGCGCACGACGTTCGCCTCGCCGAACGGAATCGCGTACGAGTTCTCGGGCACTTCGCCTTCGAAGCCGTAGAGATTCTTGTGCTCGCAGAAGATGACGGGGTCGTTGTCGCGGATCGCCTGGATCAACAAGCCCTTGGTGTCGTAAGGCGTGCTCGGGCAGACGACTTTCAGACCCGGGATGTGCGTGAACAAGGAAGTCAGCATCTGACTGTGCTGAGCCGCCGCGCGAAAGCCCGCGCCGACCATCGCGCGAATCACGACGGGCGTCTCCGCCTTGCCGCCGAACATGTAGCGGAACTTGGCGGCCTGATTGAAGATCTGGTCGAAGCACACGCCCATGAAGTCGATGAACATCAGCTCCGCGACCGGGCGCATGCCGCACGCCGCCGCGCCGATCGCCGCGCCGACATACGCGGATTCCGAGAGCGGCGTGTCGAGCAACCGGTCGCCGTGTTTCGCGTAGAGTCCCTTCGTCACGCCGAGCACGCCGCCCCACGCGTCTTTCTCGCCGTCCGCGCCTGCGCCGCCGACGATGTCCTCACCCAGCACGATCACGCTCGGATCGCGCGTCATTTCCTGATCGATGGCTTCGTTGATCGCCATCTTCATGCTCAGTTTGCGGGCCATGGTGGTTATCTCCTCGATTTAGTATTTGACGTAGACATCGGTGAGCAGATCGGCGGCAGTGGGCAAAGGCGCGTCCTTCGCTTCCTGCACCGCGCGGTCGATCAGCGCGGCGACTTCCTTGTCGATCGCGTCGAGTTCGGCGGGGGAAATCACATCGGCTTGCGTGACGGCGGCCGCAAACTTCTTCAGGCAATCCTTGTTCGAGCGGATATCGTCGAGTTCGCCCGGCGCGCGATAAGTCTGCGCATCGCCTTCGAAGTGGCCGTAGAAACGGATCATCTTGCATTCGAGCAGCGCCGGGCCGCCGCCTTCGCGCGCGCGCTTGATCACTTCGCCCGCCGCCTCGTGAACCGCGAAGAAATCGGTGCCGTCGACGGTCACGCCCGGAATGCCGAAGCCCGCCGCGCGATCGACGTAACTATCGACCGCCGTGCCGTAATCGCGCGCCGTCGATTCCGCATAGCCGTTGTTCTCGATCACGAAGATCACCGGCAGATTCCACACGGCCGCGAGGTTCAGGCTTTCGAGGAACGTGCCCTGGTTCGACGCGCCGTCGCCCGCGAAGGTGATGCCCACTTCGCCCTTGCCGCGAAACTTCGCCGCCAGCGCCGCGCCGCAAATCAGGGGCGCGCCCGCGCCGAGGATACCGTTCGCGCCCATCATTCCTTTCGACAGATCGGCGATATGCATCGAGCCGCCCTTGCCGTTGCACGAGCCGCCCTTCTTGCCGTAGATCTCCTTCATCATCGCGACCGGATCGACGCCCTTCGCGATGCAGTGTCCGTGTCCGCGATGCGTGCTCGCGATGCGGTCGCCATCGGTCAGATGACTCATGATGCCGACGCCCGCCGCTTCCTCGCCCGCGTACAGGTGCACGAAACCGGGGATGTCGCCGCGTCCGAAATCGACGTGCAGACGCTCCTCGAAATCGCGAATCGTGCGCATCTTGCGATACGCGCCCAGCAGTTCTTCCTTCGAGAGCGGCAAGCCGCCCGCATGCTGTTGCGACGCTGTCATGTCTGTCTCCTTGGTGGATTAACGAAGCTCGAGCTGACGCATCAGCCCGGACGTGGCCGCGTAACGCATGCACGCGGCCACGTCGATACTGCGAAAGGCGTTTTCCTTCAGCGTGATCGTGACTTCATCGTCGGGGCCGAAGGCGAGCTCGCGTTCGCCGTCGAGCGCGACGATGCCCGAGCGCTGCTTCACGCGATGCGGCACGCCATCGGACAAGCGCGTCCAGTTCGCGATCGGCACGGCTTCGATGAGACCCGGCGCGATCGGCGCGTGCAGATCGAATTCGCCCTGGCCCCGCGCGGCAAGCTCGATTGCAATGCCGCCCGGATCGTGACGCCCAAGCGGTTCGAGCAGGCCCGCGATCGCGGACATGCCGATCGCCTGCGGATCGGCGTAGGAGACGTAGACGGCGGCGAGCGTATCGATCTTCCACAGCGCCCGCGCGCCGATGAAATGCTCGTGCGAGATGACGGCATCGACGAGCGCGATGTCGCGGCGCACGTTGCCTTTCGAATCGCATATCTCGATGTCGAGCCGCTTGTTCGACGCGAGCGCTTCGCTCGACGGCACGCGGCCGGTCGCATAAAGCCCCGCCGCCAGTCCCGAGATCGTCGGCTCACGCATTTCCGGATACGCGTTGTTGGTGCCCGTCGAAAGACCCGCGATCGGCACTTGTCCGCACTCGCGCACGACCGCGCGATGCGTGCCGTCGCCGCCGAGCACGATGAGCGCATCGACGCCGGCCTCGCGCATCATGCGCGCGGCGCGGAACGTGTCGTCGACACGCGCGGTCACGGGCATGTCGAGGAATTCGACTTTGGCGAGCCCGGCATCCGGACCGTGCTTGCGCGCGAGATGGCGCTGGAGCATGACCTTCAGGCCTTCGCGATCCGGCATCATCAACACGCGCCCGACGCCGCACGATGCCAGCGACGAAAGCAGCCGCAACACGATATTCACGCGATCCGCGAGTTGCAGGCTGTTCGCGTTCGCGATGACGCGCCGGATGTCGCGCGCCGAAACAGGATTGGCGATGATGCCGACGAGCGGCGCCGCGTTTTCACGCATGCCTGTGTCTCCGTTTTGCGTTTTGTGCGGCGGATAAAGGCAAGCGCCATGCCAATCGGAACGGCGCGTTCGGACGCGAAAAAGCGAGGGATTACCCGTGGAAAACGGGCGCTTCGGAGGGCGTACGGGACGCCGCCGTGACAGGTGTCACAGCGGCAGGTGTATCGGCGGGGTACAGGCGTATCGGTGCTCAGTGCCCGTTCGCGTCGCGCTGATTCGGCGAGCGGATGCCATAGCGCGCCATGCGCCGATACAGCGTCATGCGGCTCACGCCGATCTGCCGCGCGACCGCGCTCAGGTTCCAGCTCGCGGCGCGCAGGTACTGCATCAGCAGCATGCCTTCCGGCGGCAGGCGATGCGAGTCGAACTCCTCGATGGCGCGCGGTGGCGGCTCGACCGGCTCGACTGGCGCGGCCACGCCTGCGAATCCTTCGGGCAAGTCGTCGACTTCGATCAGACCGTTCGAGCACACCGCGCGCGCATAACGCAGCACGTTGCAAAGCTCGCGCAGATTCCCCGGCCATTCATGTCGATGCAGGCGCTCGCGCGCCGCAGGCGACAGCGTGACCGCGCCTTCGAGGAGTTTGTCGACGAGCCAGTCGAGATCGCTTCGTTCGCGCAGCGGCGGCAACGTAAAGCGCGCGCCGTTCAAGCGGTAGTACAGGTCTTCGCGGAAACGTCCGTCCTGCATGAGCGCGTCGAGCGAATGATGCGTCGCGGAAATCACGCGCACATCGACCGATACGGGCCGCGACGCGCCGATCGCGAGCACTTCGCCTTCGGCCAGCACGCGCAGAAGTCGCGATTGCAGTTCGCGCGGCATGTCGCCGATTTCATCGAGAAAGAGCGTGCCGCCGTCGGCTTCCTGAATCAGCCCGCGCTTGCCCTTCGCGCCCGCGCCCGAAAAGCTGTTCGGCAGATGCCCGAACAACTCGCTTTCGATGAGCGTCTCCGGAATCGCCGCGCAATTCACCGCGACGAACGGCCCCGCGCGCCGCGCGCTCGCGCGATGCAGCGCCTTCGCGAAGAACTCCTTGCCGCTGCCGGTTTCGCCATTGACGAGCAGATTGATCGGCGAATCGACGAGCTTCGCGGCGCGTTGCAGTTGACGCATGAGCGCGGCATCGCCGCCGCAGAGCGCGGCCAGCGGCGCGGGCACTTCGACGCTACGCTGTGAAGCCGCGTTCGTGGCCGGCGCGAAGCACGGCGCGGGCGGCATCACGCTCAGGTAAAGCAGCGCGCCCGATTTCGCGAGCGGCACCGCGCGCAACTCGCTCGGCCGCGAATACACGAAGCGGCCCAGTTCGTCGATGCGTGTATCGAAGAGCGTGTCGAACGGCACGCCGATCAGCGACGCCGCCGCTTCGCCAGGCGCGATCGGCCGGCCGATTTCCGCCGCGAGCATCGCGTGCGCGCGGCGATTGTGTCCGACGATGCGCCCGCTCGCATCGAGCGCGATCAGAAATTCCGGATTGACATCGACGAATTCGGGCGATGTGTTCAGCTTCAGAATCCAGTCCTGCCGATGCGTGCGCAGGAAGTTCGCGTTCTCGATGTGTCCCGCGTAGATGCGCACGAGCTGCAGCGCGAGATTCTGGCTGTCGCGCGCTTGCGGCGACGTGAGCGCGGAGATATCGAGGATCGCGGCAAGCGCGCCGCGCGAATCGTAGAGCGGCGCGGCGGTGCAAGTCAGCGGGATATGCGTCGCGTCGAAATGATCGATCTGATGCACGGTGAGCGCCTGGCCCGTCGTGAGCGCGGTGCCGACCGCGCACGTGCCCGCGCCGGCTTCGCTCCACTGCGCGCCGAGATACAGGCCCGCGCGGCGCAGCGCGAAATCCGTGTTCGAATCGCCGATGTAATCGACGGTCACGCCGAGCGCATCGGTCAGCAGCACGACGTAGCCCATGCCCGCGACCTGCTCGTAGAGCGTCTCCAGGCCGTGACGTGCGATGCGCGCGAAATCGTCGATACGCTGCTGATGCTCGCGCAGGCGCGTCTGCGGCAGGATGCGCACTTCCTGCATGCGCGACGGATCGAGCCCGTACTGATGCACGCAACGCCGCCACGAAGACTCGATGATGCTCTCGTGCGTGCGCAGCGGCGCGGGCGCGGAAACGACCGGTTCCGCCCGCGTCGTCGCCGCGACGACTGCCTCGATGTGCTCGCGTTGCCGCATGTCCATCGTGCTCTCCTTGTCTCCTTGAGTGAGGCACTTATCGGCGCCTGGCAGCGCACTTTTGTTTTGATCGCCTCCCGCAATGCTTTCGTTCTTCGCCGCGGGCGAACGCGGGATATACCGATTCGCACGAGCGTGTGTCAGGCCATATGATGCTCGAATCGGCAGAACGCGTCATGCGGCGATAGCGCTGCGCCGCAACATAAACGCGTGCCGATATCCCGGCGCATCAAAACGAAAAGACAGGAGACAGCGGATGGCAAAGATCGCTTACGAAGACTTCGAGCGACAGGTTCTGCAGCATCACATCATCAAGGGCAATGTCTACGAGAACGGCGCGGCGCTCGTCGAGCGCGCAAACAGATGGATCGCGGAGAACGGAATCGACGTGCTGAACGTCGAGAGCCTCTCGACGTTCGGCGCCGGCGACGATACCAGCGTCAGCCACTGGTACTCGGGCATTCGCGTCTGGTATCGGACTGCGTAGGAAAGACTCAGCCGCGGCCGACGAACGGCATCTTGGTCGCCATCACCGTGTGGAACAGCACGTTGGCTTCGAGCGGCAGATTCGCCATGTACAGCACCGACTGGCCGACGAACTTCACGTCCATCATCGGTTCGACGGCGATCTCGCCGTTCGCCTGCGGCACGCCGCGCGACATGCGCTCGGACAGCTCGGTGAAAGCGTTGCCGACATCGATTTGCCCGACCGCGATGTCGTACTTCCGGCCATCGAGCGATGCGGTTTTCGTGAGGCCCTGCACCGCGTGCTTCGTCGCGGTGTAGGCCGCCGAGTTCGGGCGCGGCGCGCTCGCGGAAATCGAGCCGTTGTTGATGATGCGCCCGCCCATCGGCGTTTGCGCCTTCATCGTGCGGAACGCCTGCTGCAGGCAATAAAACATGCCGTTCAGATTGATATCGACGACATTGCGCCATTGCTCGGGCGTCCAGTCCTCGAACGGTCCGGGCGGATTCGATACCCCAGCGTTGTTGAACAGCAGATCGACGCGGCCGAAGCGCTCGACCGCTGCCTTGAAGAGCTTTTCGACCGATTGCGGATCGGAAACATCGGTCGGCACGGCGAGCGCGCGTTGCGCCGCGTTCGATTCGCCGATCACCGCTTCGAGCGGCGCGGGACGCCTTCCCGCCAGCACGACCGACCAGCCGTCGCCGAGCAACGCGAGCGCGGCCGCGCGCCCGATGCCGCTGCCCGCTCCGGTGACGATGGCGATTCGTTGAGACTGGTTGGCTGCGTCGGACATGTCTGCGTTCTCCTGTTGTTGACGCGCGACACATGCGCGCGCAAATCGGGAGAACATTATCGCGATGAATCAGCGATTACGCGATGCTTCCGTCGTGACCGCGCCCGCCGTCGTCGTGTTGTGGACGCCGCTGCCATCGCAGAAGACGGCGGTCATCACCATCGGCACGACCTGTTTTACGACTGCCGTGCTGCCCGATTCGCGCACCTTCGCCTCCACCGTTTCCGACGCGGCGAGCACCACGACGCCGTACGCGGAATCGTTGATCGGCTGGCCGCTGCCGCGCTTGAACATGTCGTCGCCCTGCTCGTAGCCCAGCACGGCAAAGACGCGAAAGCCGTAGGCGGTGAGATCGCTGCCGTGCGTCGGCTTGAAGGCATTCACGGAGTTCGCCTCGACGCGCATGGGACGCGCGTCGATGGACTTGTCGGCGACAAGGGGCGCGATGAACCTGTGCGCACTGGATTTGCAGTCGAGCTGGCTTTCGAGAGGCGTCGCGGCGCACAAGCTGGGCAGTAGTCCCCCGACCACGGCAGCGAATGCGGTGAGCGTTGCGAGAGGAGCGGTTTTCATGGCAGCGGTAACCAACGGTTCGTAAAGTCCGACACGGATTCTCGGCATCCGCATCGATGCAATAAGCGAGCCAGCGATCCGGCCCGTACTTCGCGCACGCGCTGCATTGTTCCCGCAAGGGCTTGGTTTGTTCTTTGTTCGTTGACTTTTTGACCGAAGGCGTTACGCGCAATCCTCGTGTGTGTACAGCGATTCCTACAATCGTCTTTGTATTAGAGATATAGACAGACTCCGCGCTTCGACAGGCCGCGTCTGTACGAGATCCCTCAATCTTTCCCTATCGATGCGTCCACCCGATGACACGCCGTGCTGCCGCCATGCGGAACACGAATTCGGCGAAATGGTTATATTCGCGGTTCGACTAAAAAGGACCTTTCATGACCGCGCTCTCCGATTTTCCCATCACTCGCAAATGGCCCGCTCAGCATCCGGAGCGCATCCAGCTCTACTCGCTGCCGACGCCGAACGGCGTGAAAGTCTCGATCATGCTGGAGGAAACCGGCCTGCCCTACGAGCCGCATCTCGTGCGCTTCGACAAGAACGACCAGTTGTCGGAGGAGTTTTTATCGCTCAATCCGAACAACAAGATTCCCGCGATCATTGATCCGAACGGCCCGAACGGCGAGCCGATGCCGCTGTTCGAATCCGGCGCGATTCTCATCTATCTCGCGGCGAAAAGCGGCCAGTTGATGCCCGACGACGTGGCGAAACGCTACGAAGCGCTGCAGTGGCTGATGTTCCAGATGGGCGGCATCGGCCCGATGTTCGGGCAAGTCGGCTTCTTTCATAAATTCGCGGGCAAGGAATACGAGGACAAGCGGCCGCGCGCGCGTTACGTCGCCGAATCGAAGCGGCTGCTTGCCGTGCTCGACCAACGGCTCGACGGCCGCGACTGGATCATGGGCGACGAATTCAGCATCGCGGATATTTCGACATTTCCGTGGGTGCGCAATCTGATCGGCTTTTACGAGGCGCGGGAACTCGTCGATTTCCATGAATTCAAAAACGTCGAACGCGTGCTCGAAGCTTTTCTGGCGCGGCCCGCCGTGAAGCGCGGACTGGAAATCCCGAAACGCGATTGATACGTGTGCGAAAGACGGTTGTCACACGACCGTCTTGAACGACCGGTAGAGTGCGCTCTTTCGAAAATGTCTGAAGATTGACCATCGCGCTGCGCAACGCCGCGCCCGGGCCCGGACTTCCTCGCGCACTTCCCTCCTCTACCGAACATGTCAAAGCTCACCGTCAAGGCGCGCCTCGCGATTGTCACGGGCGCGGTCACCGCCGTGCTCGTCGTTGTCGGCGGCGCCGGATTATTCGGCGTCCAGCAAGGCAATGCCACGCTGCGTCACGTCTTCGAAGGCCGCGCGCAGGCGCTGCAAACCATCTCGACCATCGACGAACTCATCACGCAAAGCCAGTTCGCGATCAGCGACGCGGTGCTCGATCCGTCGGCGCAAAAAACGCAAGCCGTGGTCGCGTCGACGCAGCAGCGCATCGCGAATGTCGATGCCCTGCTCGGCCGATATCTGCGCTATCCGCTTGATGCGACCGAAGCGCCGCAAGCCAAACGGCTCGCCGCCGATTGGGCGACGCTGCGCGACAAGGGTTTTCGTCCGACGGCCAATCTGCTCGCCGCCAACAATTTGTCCGAAGCGCAGTGGATCGTGACGCAGCAGATCGAGCCGCAGGCGAAGCGCGTCAAGCAGGAAAGCAGCGTACTGCGCGCGTTCCAGCTCACCGCCGCGCAGCGGGAATACGACGACGCGCAGCGCGTGAGCCGCATCGTGCAGTGGACGGTCGGCGCGTGCATCGCCGCGGGCGTGGCGCTCGTCGGCGGGCTGTGCTTTTCGATGGCGCGCTCGCTCGTGCGTCAACTCGGGGGCGAGCCGGAGCTTGCGGCGAGCGTCGCACGGCGCGTGTCGAAAGGCGACTTGCTGACCGACGTGCCCGTCGCGCCCGGCGACACGCAAAGCCTTATGCACGCGATGAGCCTGATGCGCAGCCAGCTTGCGGCGATGGTCGGCGACATCAAACGATCGACGGACACCATCGGCATCGCGGCGGCGGACATCACCGAAGGCAATCACGCGCTGTCGGCGCGCACGGAAGAACACGCGGCGAGCTTGCAGCAGACGTCGGCGAGCATGGAGCAGATCGCGGCGACGGTGCGCACCAACGCCGATCACGCGAACCGCGCGCGCGAACTCGCGAAGGAAGCATCGGAACGGGCAAAGGACGGCGAGCGCGCCGTCGCCGATGCGATCGCGCGCATGACCGATCTGTCCTCACGTTCGGCGCAAATCGAGCAGATCACGAGCGTCATCGAATCGATCGCGTTTCAGACCAATTTGCTCGCGCTGAATGCCGCGGTGGAAGCGGCGCGCGCCGGATCGCTGGGGCGCGGCTTCGCGGTGGTCGCCGAGGAAGTGCGCGCGCTGTCGCGGCGCTCGTCGGGTGCGGCGAAGGAAATCTCGCAACTGACGCGCGAGGTGAACGAGCACGTTGAATCGAGCGGCGCGACGGTGAGACGCGCAGGCACAACGCTCACCGATCTGCTCGATTCCGTCGACGGCGTGTCCGCGCTAATCGAAGCGATCGCCATGGCGTCGAGCGAGCAAAGCAGCGGCATCGACGAAGTGAACGACGCGGTGTCGCAAATGGATCGGCTCATGCAGAAAAATGCGGCTTTGGTGAACGAAGCGTCGGCCTCGGCGTTGTCGCTCGACGCCCAGGCGCGCGAGCTCAGGCAGACTGTCCGGGCGTTTCAGGTCTAGCCATTTTTTTTCGCATCGACACGATTTTTTCAACCGGTTCAGAATGGGAGGCGAAGCAGCGCGCGAATTTCGTTCGCCGGTTGAAAAGTGTTACGCATCAAGAGCTTGATCCGGCGATGCTCAGGATATCCACATGCTTGTGCACGGTATCTGTGGACAAGCATGTGCGTTCCCAGCCGACACGAATTCGCCGAACGTTCACGTTCTTCGATGCGATATCTGACGGTGGTGACGCCCATGGATAGCCCCTTCCGCTCTTTTTCTCCCCGCGCCTTTCCTTTCCGTTCCGCTCGATCGCGACGATTTCCCGCCATCGCCGCGATCGGAATGATTTGCGTCGCGGCTCATGCGCAGACGCAATGTCCCGGCTACGTCGAAACCGACGCCGGCAGCGCCTTCGACGTCGCTTCGATCATCCGCGACACGGGCTCGCCGCAATCCGCGCTGGACAAGGTGCGCAGCGCCGTGGCGCGGATCAATGCGGGCGGCGGATGCTCGATCTTCCGCGACCGGCTCGCCTGCGAAGAAACGATGACGCTCGCCGACAAGGCGATCGCCGCGCTACAGGCGTGCGCGAACGCCAAGATGCCCAAAGGCACCGCTCACGGTTGATGCGACCGGGAAATAAAAAAGCACGTGCCGCCTGAATCGGCGGCACGCGCTTTCGAGTTCGTCCGAACGTAGTCCGGACGGCCCGTAGATCAGCGGTCCAGGAAAGGACGCAGCTTGTCGGCGCGGCTCGGATGCATGAGCTTGCGCATCGCCTTGCTTTCAATCTGACGAATACGCTCGCGCGTCACGTCGAATTGCTTGCCCAGCTCTTCGAGCGTGTAGTCAGAAGCCGTGTCGATGCCAAAGCGCATACGCAGCACCTTCGCCTCGCGCGGCGACAGCGCATTGAGCGCATCGTCGATTGCGGCGCGCATGTTCGCGTGCACGGCGGCATCGGCCGGCGACGCGGCGCCCTGATCCTCGATCATGTCGCCGAGCGTCGCATCGGCATCTTCACCGACCGGCGTTTCCAGCGACACCGGCTGCTTGGCGATCTTGAGAATGCCGCGGATCTTCTCTTCCGGCATTTCCATACGCTCGGCGAGCACGGACGGATGCGCTTCCTGACCCGTTTGCTGCAGGATCTCGCGCGAAATGCGGTTCAGCTTGTTGATCGTTTCGATCATGTGGACCGGCACACGAATCGTGCGCGCCTGATCCGCGAGCGAACGCGTCACAGCCTGACGAACCCACCACGTCGCATACGTCGAGAACTTCCAACCGCGGCGATATTCGAACTTGTCCACCGCCTTCATCAGACCGATGTTGCCTTCCTGAATCAGATCCAGGAACTGCATGCCGCGATTCACATACTTCTTCGCGATCGAAATCACGAGACGCAGGTTCGCTTCGATCATCTCGCGCTTGGCCTGACGCATCTTCAACTCGGCAGCCGTCATCTGACGGTTGATCTGCTTGAGTTGCTTGAGCGGCATTTCGACCACGCCTTCGACGTCGATGAGCTTTTGCTGCTCGGCCTGAATCGCCGGCAAGCTGCGCTCTAGCGACGCGCCGTAATGCTTCGAGCCCGCAGCCGCGCGCGACGTCCATTCGAGATCGGTCTCGTGACCGACGAACGATTCGACGAATTTTTCGCGCGGCATGCCGCAACGATCCACCGCGATCTGCAAAACGCGACGTTCGATATCACGCACCTGCGCCACGCGCTGCTGAACGTCGACACACAGGCGGTCGATGGTCTTCGCCGTGAAGCGGATCGAGCCGAGCTCGCGCTGGATTTCGGCGCGCGCTTTTTCGACTGCCTTCGTTGCGACCGCGCCCGAACCCTTAGGATTGCTCGCTTGTTCGGCGAGCTCGCGCACGCGTGCGAAGATTTCGAGACAATCGGCCTTCAATTGCTTCAGGCGCGCTTCATTGGATGCGCCAGCGTCGCCGCCGTCCAGATCGTCGTCGTCGTCTTCGTCGCTATCGGAGTCATCGGTATCGGTGTCGATGTCGGCGGAGTCGTTTGTTTCGGGTGCCGAAATATCTTCCTCTGCTGTGTCCTCTTCCTTCAGGCCGTCGACCAGATCGTCGATCTTGAGCTCACCCGATTCGACTTGCGCCGCATCCGCGAGAATGGTCGCGACGGTCGACGGGCATGCCGCGATCGCCTGGATCATCTCGTGCAGGCCGTCTTCGATGCGCTTCGCAATGGCGATCTCGCCGGCACGCGTGAGCAGCTCGGTTGCGCCCATTTCGCGCATGTACATGCGAACCGGATCGGTCGTGCGCCCGAACTCGGAATCGACCGTCGATAGCGCGTTTTCCGCTTCTTCGTCCGATTGCTCGTCGGTGACCACGCTCGGGGCGCTATCGCTCAGCAGCAGCGTTTCGGCATCCGGAGCCTGCTCGTAGACAGCGACACCCATGTCGTGGAACGTGCTGACGATGGTTTCCATCGCAGCCGTTTCCGCGAAATTGTCCGGCAGGTGGTCGTTGATCTCGGCGTGCGTGAGATATCCGCGATCCTTGCCCAACTGGATGAGCGCGCGCATCTGACGTTGCCGTTCTTCATTCTGCTCCGCGGTCATCGCGACATCGGGCTGTATCGTGCCGGCCTGGCCCTTCCCTTTGTTCGCCCGCCGGCCTGGTGCCTTGCGCGCCGGCGCGACGATATCCAGCTCCGAATCTTCCCGATCAAAACTTGCCATACTTTCTCCTCGACAGGTTTGCTCGGCGACGACAGATCCCCGGGAGCGAGCGTGACGGCTCGCGATGATTTCGATGACAGCTTCGACCACGGACGGCTTGCTGAAAATCGCATCGAGCAAAACACGCAAACCGCATCCAGACGCGGTACTTGCGTTTTCCAATCGCCCATTAAGGCGCAACCTTAGAGTATATCAGCATTTGCTGCGTCGCAGCAGCCTGATTTAAAAAACTTTTCCTGATGTTGCCATTGCGCGGTATTCGTCTGATCTAAGCCTGCCTGCTGTTTGTCGCGAAGATTGCTCACGACTTCAACCCAGGTATCTCGCGAAGTCTCGTCGATGACGCGACACGCGAAATCGTCTGTAAGAGCGAACTTAAAGGGAGTGAAGTCGACTGGCCGTAACTCGACGGCCTCGCCGCCTCCCTTGACTTCATAGTGGGGGCGGGGTTGGCTCTCTTCAAGCGTAGGAGCGCTTTGAGATCGTTAAGGTGCGCCTCTGACGGACGCTCGATTTCGGAGGCGGGTGTCGAAGCAGCTCGATCGGAATCCGCCTGCATGCCACTAGGGGCGTCGGGGTTGAGGAAGACGATATGCCCTGCTTCAAGCGCGGCGAGGAAATCGGGTGCCCACGCACCTGCATGCACGCGCGGCTGAGCCTCGTCACGATGATGAATGACGATAGATCGGGCGTCATCGGAAACGCGATAACGCCGGAGTCCGTCGCGGCTTACAAAAGATTGACCCACGATTTCCGCAATGGCTGTATCGACTTGTTTGGCGCGCGTGCGCTGGTTCTGCTTTTCGGCTTGCGCGTGTCGATGGCTCCGGACGCGGTAGGCGAAATCGACCGGGGCCCGCAGGAGGGTGCGGAGATAGCTGATCGGGTGCTTGGCGCGCCGGAGATGATTCCAACTGGCTTCGACGACATCCGACAGAAGTTTCTCGTGAAGCCTCGCCTCGCGCATCAATTTGAAGATCAGAAATTCACGAAATCCCAGAGACAGCAAGCGCTGGAGATCCGCGGGCAGGCGTCCTGATTGTCTCTTTTGAGTAGTAGGGATTAGATCCTTATATATAGCGCCGTCTGCCACGGTGACAGACGGCGGCGCCAAAGAAACGGCGCGTTCGGTTTTGACGGCATCTTCCCTACTAGGAACGGACGGTTTCTGCCCTTCGCTTGGATGTTCGACGAGGCCGAGCAGAGCGGCGGCTTTCGGCGTCAAATGAATGTAGGCGCGACCGAACAAACCAGCCGCGCCGTAGCGTGTCTGGGGCGGCCGAGTGATGAAGCCGGTGGTTTCGAGATCGTCCATGCTGCGATAGAACGTGCGCATGGATTGTTGTGCGCGTCCGGTAAGCAGTTCGCGCCGGGCAAAGATCGGCGCGAACGGGCGAGACGCATCGACGGTGCGGGCGAGAGCTGCGAGCAACGCTCTCGCTCTCGCGGGGAGCGCAGTCGTGTGGGTAGCGCGATGCGCCGCGCGAAAGATCACCCAAGGAAGGTTCGATCGATCGCAGGCGTATTCATCGAGAGCGAGTTGGTCCGCTACCGCGGAGCCTGATTCTGAGTTTTGGAGGCGAGATTCAACCTCGCCTGCAACGGAACGTTGCGCGATACGCATGTCAAGTACGTCCATTTCGGAAAATGGAGGACAAACGCTTGACTGCCCATCGCGTTCCGCTAAACTTCGAGGTGTGTACTCGTGACCCGATTGGCGTCGGGAAGCGGAACGGGCGACATGCAGTTAAGCCCGATATTCAAAAGCCTTCGGTTGGCGCCGAAGGCTTTTGTCTTTTTACAGCTTGCTCGTTACATAGCAGTCTCGTCAGTACTGAATCATCAAGTTATTGATTTCTAAGGAAGTTCTACTAGGTTCATCGCCCAAAACTTCGCTTAGTTCGTTAAGTTGTTGATTTAAAACGGAAACCTAGTAGGTTCATTGATCCTGTTCCGATTCGCTCAACGTCTTGTTGATGAAGTCGGCGATCCGCTGCCCCCACATCTCTGCGTCAGTCGCTTCCTTCTCAAAGAAGCGGACGCCGACGACGCCGTTTCTCGTAGACACCTCGCAAACTTTTCTTCGGCCCGAGCGAACAACGGTTGAGCTTGGCGCAGCCGCGCGCGGTTTCTCCGTTGCGAGCGCGACGGCCTTGTCCTGAGTGAAGTTTTCGTCCTCGATAAGCCGGCGAATCGCTTCCACTACCTTTTCCGATTTCCCTGCTTCGGTCAGCGCGGCAAGTTTCTGCGCCGCATTGCTTCCAAGACGTTCAGGTTTTTCAGCGAGTGCTAATTTGGCCGCTTCCGGCAGCGCGTCGAACGAAAAGATTCGCGTCACGTGGCTCTTGCTCAATCCCGCGCTCTCGGAAATCTCGGCGCGCGACAGCCCGCTCAGTTCCTGCAATCGTTTGAAGTTCCAGTATTTCTCGAAGTCGGTTAGCGACGGCGATAGCAGGTTCGAAAAGAACGCCGCAAACTCGATTTCGCCATCCTCGATCGATGCGACGTTCGCGCGAATCGTCGAGCGTCCGAGTTCTCTATAAGCCGCAACCCGGTTATGTCCGGCGACGATTTCAAAGCGACCTTCCGGCAATGCGCGCACCAAAATTGGCGTGGCGAGCGCGTGCTGGGCAAGGTTGTTTTTCAACTCCTGAAACTGCTCGGTCGTAAGCTTGCGACGCCGCCCATGCACTTCGATGAGCGCATCGAGTTGCACTTCCAGCGCAGCACGCTCCTCGAGTTGCGACTCGAGTTCCTTGATTCGAGACTGCGCGCTATTTATGCGATTCTGCGCGTCCATCAATCGCCCTGGCGACGTGCGCGGCTCTGTGCTGACCGGACGCGGTTGCGCCGCTTCCGTCGGCTTGCTGCCGATGTTCGCTGTCTTGGCGAGGAGTCTGTCCCCGATGCCCATTTATTCCTCCTTCTGATTCCACGCGCGAACGAACTGCGCGTCGAGATGCTCGGCGAGTCGGTCGAGCGGCTCTTTGAACCGGTTGTAAGCGGCCGTGCTGCCATCCGGTTTCGACAGGTCATAGACCGTCGACAGTTGCGCCGACGCGCCCTTGGGCACCGTCGACTCCGGAATTTCGAAGGGCAGCACGCGATCGCCGTAAGCCTTCTGCAGCCATCCACGCACGACACGCGACACATCATCCGACTTCGCTTTCGTCATGATCACGTTCACGAAATCGAACCGCTTCTGCTCGAGCACCCCCGGCAGCTTCTTCGCGATATCGGCGAAAAGGTGCCAGAACTGCGTCGAACTTGCGAAGTCGAGCGCCTCGGGCGGGCAGGGGAGCAGGATTGCGTCCGACGCAAGCAACGCGTTGATCGTCAGATAGCTGAGCGCCGGAGGCGTGTCGATGACGATCGCGTCGTACTCGTTTGCAAGCGGCATCAGGCCCTTGCGCACGATCTCCCAGAATTCGAACGTACTATCGTTCAAAACCTTGGCGGGAATCTCGAACTCGGCATCGAAAAGCGATGACGATGCCGGGATGAGGTCCAGGTTGTGCCAGTACGTTTCCTGCACGGCGTAGTGGAGGGTCTGTCGATCGCCGTAAATGAGCGGAAGAAGGGTCTGATCGTCCGAGATTTCGGCGTCGGGCGCCCATCCGCACAACTGGGTGGTCGTGCCCTGCGGATCGCAGTCGATGACGAGCACCTTGCGTCCGAGCAGCGTCAACGCCTGTGCGGCCGACACGGCGGTCGTCGTTTTCGCGACGCCGCCCTTGAAGTTCGCGACGGTCACGATTCGTCCGCGCCTGCTTTCCGGCCGACGCGTGCGTTCCTTCGTTGCGCGAATCCAGGTCAGCGCCTCTTCGAGTGTGAACTCCTTGCTACGGCCAGCGCCCTTGGACGTTCCCGCAGGCAAATCGCCTTTCGTGGTCAGGTATTGAAACCGCTGCTTATCGACGCCGCATAGCGATGCGACCTGCGCGCTCGTGAATGTCGGCGCGCTTTTGCGCGGGTACGGCTCCAACATCGCATCGCGGATCTGATTGAGAATGTCAGTGGCTTGGGCCGCCACCCCCAAGAGCGTTTCGATCGAAACGGATTGATCGACTTCGGGAAGCCGAGCGCTTAGCATGGAATTCGCAGTCACTGGCGGGCCTGGGTAAGCAAATAATTCTTCGGTTGGTGGAAAACAAGCTGCAAACCGAAGAATAAACGGCGAACCGGTAAACCTCAAGTAAACTCTGAAGTACTTGAGCACCCGCACCGGGCATTTTTACAACGCCCAGCGCTCGTGTAAACGCGAAATTAGGAGGGGTCTGAGGATTTCGGGGCTATGGACGCGCTTCGAATCAGTCTTTCGACCCCAAGGAAGCGGCCTATGTCCTCGTTTCTGAGATAGAGCGTGGTCGTCGAGAGATCGGCATGGCCGAGGCCGGCGCTGACTTCGCGCAACTCTGCGCCGTGCCCGAGCGCATGCGTCGAGTGGGTGTGACGCAGCCAGTGCGTGCTGGCTCGCTTCAAATCTTGGCCGCCGCCGGGCGCGCGCGATTCTATGAACGCGGCGGCGTTGGTGAAAATGCTCTTGAAGATCTTCCCGATACCGTCGGGCGTGATGGCTTGCCCGCCGCGCGCCTGAGCGATGATCGGTGTGCCTTCAGCGCAATCCAGCGGCTCTTGCAGGCCGCGCATCGCGAGATTGTCCGTTAACGTTTCGACGACCACTGGCGGCAAAAGCACCGTGCGCGGCGCGCCACGGCCTTGATCGACCGAGAGACGCCAGACTGCGCCAGCCACGCCGGGCAAGCGTCCCAAACTGAGCGCGTCGGTCGTTGCAGCGGCGAGTTCGGCGCGGCGCAGGCCGGTCGCGTAGGCGAGAAGCAGCGCCAATCTGTCGCGGTGCTCCGAAAACGAATAAACATCACGCTCAACCGACTGCAGGACGCATTTCCACTGCGCGAGATCGAGCGTGCGCGTGGCCGATTCAAACACGGGCGGCGCCGCGACGCGCGCCAATCCCGCGAAGGGATTCACCGCCAGATAGCCCTCTCCGACGAGCCATTCGCACATCGCGCTCACTATTGAGCGAGCCGTTTCGCGGCTGCGGTCGGAGAGAGGTCCGGCAAAAGGCCGCCATCCGCCGAAAGATCGTTCGCCACGATGAGCCGCGATCCAGCGCGCCGCCGGTTGCGGATTCGCCAGAAACGTGTCGATGTATTCGCTGCATTCGCCGCGATCGAGCGACGACAAGGGTTTGCCCCGTTCCACCAGAGCCCACAAGAGCAAGCGCTCGGCTTCGCGCCGATACGCACGCCGCGTGTGCGCGCTGCCCGATCGGGCGTCGAGCCAGGCGAAAATCGCGCGGACATCCGTGCCGAACGGCGCGCCGACGCCCGACCGATTCGACCCTTTCGACCCGTCGAGCGCCGGCGGGACGCGCAGTGCCTCGATGGGCGCGATGATTTTGCTGGTTTCCGAAGGTTGCGCCACCGCGCCGTCGCCCACTTGCCACTGCCGCCTCGGCACGAGCGTGACCGGTGAAAGTGTGTGCCGAAGCGCCTGGGCATGAAGCTGGAGCCAGTCGACCACGCGCTGTGCGCCCTTCGGACCGAGCCGCGGCACGACTGTGTACCACCGATGCCGTCGACCTTCGATCAGTTCGATGACATCCGCAAGCGTCGTCAGTCCCGCCGCCGTAAGTCGCGCGGTGATCGCAGGCTCGAACCAGCCGTCGATGGGATGATCCGGACTCGGATCCTGCGCAAGCGATGCCTCCATGCGCCCGAGCGCGTCCGCCTGCCGGCGCCGCAACCGCACATTGCGCGCGGCGCGCCGGTCCAGGGCAGGGGAGGTGTCCGGCGGATAAGCCTCCTCATACAGCGCCAGCAACTCGGATTCGCTGTAAACGCCACCCGGATCGGTCTTCTCGCGGAAGTCATCGAGCGTGGGGGCTGTAGCGGCCGGCTTGGGCTCGAATAGCGGAATGCTGCCGGGGCGAAGCCGCAACAAATGCGCGGCTTCCGTATCGCGGGCGCGCCGGGCGAGGACCGACAGCGTATCCCGGAGCGCGTCGATCAGGCGTCGCGTGGTCCGGACATCGGTGCTGGCGTCGCCATACGATGCGTGCAACTGCGCCTCCGACACACCATCGAGATAGCCGCGATACAGCGCGAAGTGCTGGCGTGTGAGCCGGTTCGGCGCGCGCAGTCGGACCCTGTCCGGCGTTGATTCCACCGCGCTTTCCGCCAAGCCGCGTCCAGAGCGTGCTGCGTTGCGAGCCATTTATGCTTTCTTTTCAGTGAGTTGGCGCGAGATTATCAACCAGCTTCGAATTTGACAAGAAAAATCGCTACATCTGATAAGTCGAATTATCAGCATCTGCACGTGCGACCCGAGTGGCCGTATACGCCGTCAGTCCTGCGCGCTTGAATCTTCATCCGGCGCGGCGCATATTTTCAGGAAATCATTAGCTGCTACACGCAGGAGAAACGAGCCGATGCTTGATCCTGTACGCCCCACCTCTAAACCGCCCGAGCAGGACGACGCGTTCCGCCCGAGCCTGCCGGAGGTGTACGCGTCAGTTCACGTACCGGCCGGCGGTCGATGGATCCGCCGCTTCCTCGCGTTCGCCGGTCCTGGCTACATGATTTCCGTCGGCTACATGGACCCGGGCAATTGGGCGACGGACATCGCCGGTGGCTCGCGCTTCGGTTACACGCTGCTGACCGTCATCCTGTTGTCGAACCTGATGGCGATTCTGCTACAGGCGCTCGCGGTCCGTCTCGGCGTCGCGACCGGACGCGATCTCGCGCAGGCATGCCGCGATCACTATTCGAAGCCGGTGAATTTCGCACTCTGGTTCGCGTGCGAGGCGGCGATCGTCGCATGCGATCTGGCCGAAGTGATCGGCACCGCCATCGCGCTGCAACTGCTCTTCGGCATTCCGCTGATCGCGGGCGCGCTCCTGACCGCGCTCGATGCCTTTCTTTTGCTGCTGCTGATCAACAAAGGCTTTCGCTTGCTGGAAGCCTTCGTCATCGCGCTGCTGGTCGTGATCGCGAGTTGCTTCGCGTTGCAGCTTGCGGCCGCCGCGCCGCCGTTCGCCGATGTCCTGCGCGGATTCATCCCTTCGCCGCGTATCGTCGCGGATCGCGAAATGCTTTACGTGGCGATCGGCATTCTCGGGGCGACGGTCATGCCGCACAACCTGTATCTGCACTCGTCGATCGTGCAGACGCGCGCCTACGGCAAATCTGTATCGGCCCGGCGCTCCGCGATTCGCTGGGCGACCATCGACAGCACCATTGCGCTGACGCTCGCGCTTTTCATCAACGCCGCGATCCTGATCGTCGCCGCCGCCGTGTTCCATGCGAGCGGTCACAACGAGGTCGCGGAGATCGGCGACGCGTTCCACTTGTTGTCGCCGCTGCTCGGCCTGAGCATTGCATCGACGCTCTTCGCGGTCGCGTTGCTCGCGTCGGGCCTGAATTCGACCGTCACCGCGACGCTCGCCGGCCAGATCGTAATGGAAGGTTTTTTGCGCCTGCACATTCCGAACTGGGCGCGGCGTCTGATCACGCGCGGGATCGCGATCGTTCCCGTGATCGTCGTCACCGCGATCTACGGCGAAAAGGGCACCGGGCAGTTGCTCGTGCTGAGCCAGGTGATTCTCTCGATGCAACTGCCGTTCGCCGTGATCCCGCTGGTGCGTTTCGTGTCGGACCGCCGCAAAATGGGCGTCTTCGCCGTCTCGCGCTGGACGAGCGGGCTGGCGTGGCTCGTCGCGGGCGTGATCGTTGTGCTCAACGTCAAGCTGCTCACCGACACGTTGCTGCCCTAACCGGACATCGCGCGCGGAAAAAACACCCTCTATATAGAAGGAGACACGAACAATGAGCGGCGCGTTCATCGACATCACTCTGCGCGACGGCACGATCATTCCCGCCTACGTGACGCAGCCCGCGAAGGGATCGGGACCGGGCATCGTCCTGCTTCACGACACGGCGGGCCTCGACGACTTCGTCACGCGCACAGCCGACCTTTATGCCGAAGAAGGCTATGTCGTGCTCGCGCCGCGACTGCCCGAGTACGAGCCGAAGCCCGGCGGGATCGCGGCGGAAAACTTCGCGTCGCTCGTCGATGCCCTTCGCGCGTTGCCGCAGCATGCGGGCAAGGTCGGCGTGGTCGGTTACGGGCGCGGCGGGCGGTTCGCGACGCGCATCGCCGCGCAGGCCGACGTCGATTGCGCCGCCTGCTATTACCCCGACGATTTCGCCGCCTGCCTCGCCGATATCCCGACGATCCGCTGCCCGATGGTCTTCCACTTCCCCGAACACGGCGCGCACGACCCGCGCGAAGTCGAGGCCGCGCTCGCGGACAAACCGAACATCGAACGCTATGCCTATCCGGGCACATCGACGGGCTTCATCGCGCCCGGCAGCGAGCACTACGACAAACCCGCCGCGCTGATGGCGTACTCGCGCACGCTATCGATGCTGCGCAAGGTGCTCGGCCCGCTCTTCGATCTGAATCATTTGTGGGAGCAGCACTGCTATTTCGAGTTCGCCACGCGCGATGTCGACGCCGTGATGCCGACGATGGTCGCCGAGCCCTACGTGAATCACGTACCGACGATGACGGGCGGCGTCGGTCACGATCAGTTGAAGCGCTTCTACAAGTATCACTTCGTCCATTCGAACCCGGCCGATACGAAGCTGATACCGGTGTCGCGCACGATCGGCGCGGATCGCGTCGTCGACGAGTTCGTGTTCTGTGCGACGCACGACCGCGAAATCGACTGGCTGCTGCCCGGGCTTCCGCCGACGGGCCGATACTTCGAAATCCCGATGCTCGCCGTGATCCGCTTTCGCGGCGACAAGCTCTACAACGAGCATATCTACTGGGATCAGGCGTCGGTGCTGGTGCAGATCGGCGTGCTCGATCCGGACGGGCTGCCGATCGCGGGACGGCAGGCCGCGAAGAAGCTCATCGACGAAACCTTGGCGAGCAATGAGTTGATGCCCAACTGGTCGTCGAGCGAGGGCAAGCCGATCTGAGCCGTTGCATACTACGGTCACACTATTAGAACCATCCGGAGACAGGCATGACCGACGTGGCAGGCGCGCACTCCGCGCCCCAATGTCCCTTTCACGACGAATCGCGCGCGCCGAATGGCTGCCCGGTGAGCGCGCGCGCAGCCGAATTCGATCCCTTCGGCGACGGCTATCAGCAAGACCCGCCCGACTACGTGCGCTGGGCGCGCGAACAGGAACCCGTGTTCTTCAGCCCGAAACTCGGCTACTGGGTCGTCACGCGCTACGACGACATCAAGGCGATCTTCCGCGACAACATCACGTTCAGTCCTTCGATCGCGCTGGAGAAGATCACGCCGACCGGCCCCGAAGCGAACGCGGTGCTCGCATCGTACGGCTTCGCGCTCAACCGCACGCTCGTCAACGAGGACGAACCTGCGCACATGCCGCGCCGCCGCGCATTGATGGACCCGTTCACGCCCGAAGCGCTCGCGCATCATGAACCGATGGTGCGCGCGCTCGCACGCGAATACGTCGACCGTTTCATCGACGACGGGCGCGCCGATCTCGTCGATCAGATGTTGTGGGAAGTGCCGCTCACCGTCGCGCTGCATTTTCTCGGCGTGCCGGAAGAGGACATGGACACGCTGCGCCGCTATTCGATCGCGCACACGGTCAACACGTGGGGACGACCGAAGCCCGAAGAGCAGGTCGAGGTCGCGCACGCCGTCGGCAAGTTCTGGCAATACGCGGGCAAGGTGCTCGACAAGATGCGCGAGGATCCGTCCGGTCCCGGCTGGATGCAATACGGCATCCGCAAACAGAAGGAATTGCCGGAAGTCGTCACCGACTCGTATCTGCATTCGATGATGATGGCGGGCATCGTCGCCGCGCACGAGACCACGGCGAACGCCACCGCGAATGCGTTGAAGCTTCTGCTGCAACATCCGCAGGCGTGGCGCGACATCTGCGACGACCCGAGCCTGATTCCGAACGCGGTGGAAGAGTGCCTGCGTCATAACGGCTCGGTCGCGGCGTGGCGGCGGCTTGCGACGAAGGACGTGAAGATCGGCGGCATCGATATTCCCGCGGGCTCGAAGCTTTTGATCGTCACGTCGTCGGCGAATCACGATCAACATCAGTTCGCCGATGCCGATCTTTTCGACATCCGCCGCGAGAACGCCAGCGATCAGTTGACCTTCGGCTACGGCGCGCATCAGTGCATGGGCAAGAACCTCGCGCGCATGGAGATGCAGATTTTCCTCGACGAGCTCACGCGACGCCTGCCGCACATGCGCCTCGCCGAACAGCGTTTTACCTATGTGCCGAACACGTCGTTTCGCGGGCCGGAGCATCTGTATGTCGAATGGGACCCGGCGATGAATCCCGAGCGCACCGACCCGAACGTGCGCGAGGCGCGCGCGGTGGTGCGCATCGGCGAGCCATCGTCGCATGCGGTGAGCCGCGCGGTGATCGTCGATTCGGTTCAGGCTTGCGCGGATCGTGTCGTGCGCGTGCGGCTCGTATCGGCGGACGGGCGCGATCTGCCGCGCTGGACGGCGGGCTCTCATATCGATGTCGTCTGCGGCGACACCGGCCTGTCGCGCCAGTATTCGCTATGCGGAGATCCGGGCGACGCCGGAGCATTCGAAATCGCGGTGTTGCGCGAGACGGAAAGCCGGGGAGGCTCGGCGTGGGTTCACGAGAACGTGAAGCGCGGCGCGCACTGGCGTATTCGCGGCCCGCGCAATCACTTCCGTCTCGGCGAGCGCGCGAAAAAGCTCGTGCTGATCGCGGGCGGCATCGGCATCACGCCGATCAGCGCGATGGCGCGGCGCGCGCGCTCGCTCGGCATCGACTACGAGGTGCATTACAGCGGACGCTCGCGCGCATCGATGGCCTTGCTCGACGAGATGCGCGCGCTGCACGGCGCACGCCTTCGCGAGTACGTCTCGGAAGAAGGCACGCGCAACGATTTCGCGGCGCTCGCGGTGGACGAGGGCACGCTCGTCTACGCGTGCGGCCCGGCGCGCATGCTCGATGCACTCGGCGAGGCGAGTGCGTCCTGGCCCGAAGAGACGCTCAAGATCGAGCATTTCGAATCGAAGCTGGGCACGCTGGATCCGGAGCACGAGCGCGCATTCGAGGTCGAACTGAAAGATTCGGGTCTCGTGCTGACCGTTCCGGCCGATCAGACCTTACTCACGACGCTCAGACGCGCGAACGTCGATGTGCAGAGCGACTGCGAAGAAGGTCTGTGCGGATCATGCGAAGTGCGCGTGCTCCAAGGCGAAATCGATCATCGCGACGTGGTGCTGACAAAAGGCGAACGGCAATCGAACGATCGGATGATGGCGTGCTGCTCGCGCGCGAAGGGCAGAAAGCTCGTTTTAGCGCTTTGACAAATCAGCGATTTCGAGTGACTTTCGCCGGCCACTTGAAGTCGTTACTTTCACTGACAGATGTCAAAATGTCGCGGTTATAGACAATCGATTAACTGCGCTTATTTTCATCGCGTCGTCATGTCTCAGCGTTAGGAGAGAACGCGTTTGTTCCTGATAAAGACGAGTTGGTTATACCCAGTAGTTAATTCTTATATAAGGAATAACGCTCGCGCGGGATTCTCCGCGTCCAGGACAGATAGCTCGTACGGTCCGACACAGTTCGACATGCGCCGCGCTAACCGCTTACGCATTTACCCAAACGGGCGAATTGATCATACAACCTGCGCAATTTTCGCCGTCATATAGGATGATTATTGAACGTGCGTTCGAACATTCCTGCGATAAGCAGCAAGTTAATTAAGGGTGTTTTTACTCAAACTAGGGTTTATACCTACTAATATGAAATTTTTTGCGCATGATTTCCGTTTAGAATTGTTACTAATTTGGTGCGTCGCACAAGCGCCCAAAACCGAATAACTTCCATATGCCCTGCTGCAAAAGCGCGAGAATGTTCGCGCGGATGGATCACGCTCGCGCGATTCACGGCGGCAAGGCGAAAGAGAAGGCCGGTGCTTAACCTGAGAGATTTTATTAAAGGCCCATATAAATGGACCAAGCAATTGGCTGCACGTTTGCCGCATCCCGTTCGGGATTTTTTCTGCGGAGCGAACCTTGTCCCACGGGCGAGGTCATTCCGTAGTCGGCGCGACGCCTCTTGAAGTCGCTCGCTCATGCATCGGTCGGTCGGACATCGCTCCGCACGCGACGCTGCGCATCAATCTGCCCTGAGTTCGAATCGAACTCACCCGTCCGTTCGTACCGGACGCGTTTTCGCGTCGCGTGAAATGTCACGCGCACGGAAATTCCGCTCACGTTTTCGCTGTTTGATGAGGATAGAAAATGACTGACGTAGTGATCGTATCGGCCGCGCGTACGGCGGTAGGCAAGTTCGGCGGCTCGCTCGCGAAGATCGCGGCGCCGGAGCTGGGCGCGACGGTAATCAGGGCGGTTCTGGAGCGCGCGGGCGTAAAGCCGGACCAGGTAAGCGAAGTGATTCTGGGCCAGGTGCTCGCGGCCGGCTCGGGCCAAAACCCGGCGCGCCAGTCGCTCATCAAGGCTGGCTTGCCCGACATGGTTCCGGGCATGACGATCAACAAGGTCTGCGGCTCGGGCCTGAAGGCGGTGATGCTGGCGGCCAACGCGATCATCGCGGGCGATGCGGAGATCGTCATCGCGGGCGGTCAGGAAAACATGAGCGCCGCGCCGCACGTGCTGCCGGGCTCGCGCGACGGCTTCCGCATGGGCGATGCGAAGCTGATCGACACGATGATCGTCGATGGCCTGTGGGACGTCTATAACAACTATCACATGGGCACGACGGCTGAGAACGTCGCGAAGGAATTCGGCATCACGCGCGAGGATCAGGACAAGTTCGCGGCGCTGTCGCAGAACAAGGCGGAAGCCGCGCAGAAGTCGGGCCGTTTCAACGACGAGATCGTGCCGGTCTCGATCCCGCAACGCAAAGGCGAGCCGCTGCAGTTCGCCACCGACGAATTCGTGCGCCACGGCGTGACGGCCGAAGCGCTTGCGGGCCTGAAGCCCGCGTTCTCGAAGGAAGGCACGGTGACGGCGGCGAACGCGTCGGGCCTCAATGACGGCGCGGCGGCGGTCGTCGTGATGTCAGCGAAGAAGGCCGAGGCGCTGGGTCTGACGCCGCTCGCGCGCATCAAGGCGTACGCGAACGCGGGCGTCGATCCGAAGATCATGGGCATGGGTCCGGTGCCGGCATCCAAGCGCTGTCTGGAGCGCGCGGGCTGGTCGGTGAACGATCTGGACCTGATGGAAATCAACGAGGCGTTCGCGGCGCAGGCGCTGGCGGTGCACAAGCAGATGGGCTGGGATCAGTCGAAGATCAACGTGAACGGCGGCGCGATTGCGATCGGTCACCCGATCGGCGCATCGGGCTGCCGGATTCTCGTCACGCTGCTGCACGAAATGCAGAAGCGCGATGCGAAGAAGGGTCTGGCGTCGCTGTGCATCGGCGGCGGCATGGGTGTCGCGCTGGCGCTCGAACGTCCGTAACGAAAGCAACAGACCGGCGCGGCAAGCACGCGGCCCGACGCGATGTCCAAACAATAAAAGCGTCGAGGCGACATGGCAGCGCCGGTGTCATTCCGAGTTTCATTAACCTGAGAGAAATTGACGAGGAGTATCAGCATGACTAAGCGTATCGCAGTGGTGACGGGCGGCATGGGCGGCCTCGGCGAAGCCATCAGCATGAAGCTGCACGACGCCGGTTTCGCGGTCGTCGTGACGCATTCGCCGGGCAACGCGAAGGTCGGCGAATGGCTCGCGAACATGGATCGCCAGGGCTACAACTTCCGCGCGTACGGCGTGGACGTGGCCGACTACGATTCCGCCCAGCATTGTGTGGCGAAGATCCAGGCCGAAGTCGGCCCGATCGATATCCTCGTGAACAACGCCGGCATCACCCAGGACACGACCTTCAAGAAGATGACGAAGGTGAACTGGGACGCCGTGCTGCGCACCAATCTCGATTCCGTCTTCAACATGACCAAGCCGGTCTGCGAAGAGATGGTGTCGCGCGGCTTTGGCCGCATCATCAACATTTCGTCGGTGAACGGCTCGAAAGGCCAGATCGGCCAGACGAACTATGCGGCCGCGAAGGCGGGCATGCACGGCTTCACGAAGTCGCTCGCGCTCGAAGTCGCGAAGAAGGGCGTCACGGTGAACACGATTTCGCCGGGCTATCTCGCGACCAAGATGGTGACCGCGATTCCGCAGGAGATTCTCGATACGAAGATCATCCCGCAGATTCCGGCAGGCCGTCTGGGCCGGCCCGAGGAAGTCGCCGCGCTCGTCGCGTTCCTGTGCTCCGATGACGCCGGCTTCGTCACCGGTTCGAACATCGCGATCAACGGCGGCCAGCACATGAACTGATGTACGCACGCGGCGCGCGATGACTCGTGCGCCGCCTTTCGTGTGCATCGATACAGGTCAGTTTTGCGCGTCGCACGTCCTTCACGAAGGCGCGCATCGATTCAATCTTCACCGGCAATTCCGCTCTTCCGACAGACCGCGCCATGAACAACATCAGCGCACGCAGACCGCTCTATAGCGTCGGTCATCTCGATTCGGCGATCGAACACCTCGAGCAAGTGCTGAGCCTCGAAGGTGCGAATTCGCTTTTCTCCAAGACATACTGGCGCGGCCGCGTCGTGCAGGCGATCGCCACGCCGGGGCTCGCGCCGTGTCAGCATTCGCGCCTGCAACGCCTGCTGGATCGTATCGCTCAGGCTTGAAGGGAACAACGGATCGCGCACGCGGTCGATCGTGAATACCGGAGTACAGCGCATCTGCCCTGCGATTTGTGAAGAAAATTGCAGACGCTTGTACCATTCGGATCGATCTCAAAATTCGCGATCCACAAGCATGTTCTCTTACCTAATATCAATACGTTCGATGCCGCGCGCGTTCGCGGCGCTCGCGCTTGCCTGTCTGCTCGCCGCATGCGGCACGACGAACGGCGTCACGGCCGGCGCGCATCCCGACACCTACACGGTCACCGGCAAGGCGACCGGCACGCGCATGTCATGGGTGACCGCGCGCAACGCGGCAATGGACGCCGCCAGCGATTACTGCAAGCAGCGTTCGCAGCGGGTCGCGATCAGATCGGAAGCGACGAGCGGCGTGCGCTCGCTGGAAGAGCAGACGTCGACAGTCTCCTTCACTTGCGTGCCGGAGAACGACGCGCGCGGCTAAGCAATTCTTCCGACGACATTACCGCCGCATACTTTTGCGCCATGTCGAAGAGACTGGCGTCGTGCGGACCGGACGCGCGATCGCCGACACAATCGGACAGCACCACCGGACGAAAGCCGTACTGCATCGCATCGACGACGCTCGCGCGCACGCAGCCGCTCGTCACCGCGCCCGCGACGACGAGCGTGCGCACGCCGCGCATCGTGAGCCAGCTTCCGAGCGACGTGCCGAAGAACGCCGACGGCACGTTCTTGCGCACGACGAGCTCGCCGGATTCGGGCGATAGCTGCGGCACGATCGCGCTGTCGTGCGCATGCTCCTTCAGCGTCAGCATGCCGGGAACCTTGAGCGAGAAGACGTTCGCATCGGAGTCGTCGTCGGCATAGACGATGCGGCTGTGCGCCACCGGCCAGCGCAGATCGCGCGCCGCGTGCAGAAGCGGCACGGTGCGCTCGATCGCCTCGGCGATATTGCCGCCGCCGAACACGGCGGGGTCCGCGAAGCCATTCACGAAATCAACGATCAGCAGTCCGAACGGTCCGTCGATGTCGAAGTCATTGCCGAAGCCCTGACGCGCATAGATTGCTTCCTTCATCGTGTTTCCTCGATGGTCTTGCCTTCGCGAACCACGTCAACGCCGTCGAGCGAGACAGTGCAGCGGCGCAAGGGAATGTCGATATGGCATGCGGTGGTGCGTGTGCCGCCGCCTTCGTTGTTTGGTCCGAGCGAGAACAGGAAGTTGCCGTCGAACGCGCGCGCGTCCATGCCGAGCGTTGCTTCGCGATCGTAGAGTCCGAGCGTCGACCAGTGCGCGCGCTTTTGCAGGCCCCAGCCGATATGCGAGATCGCGAAGGCTTCGGGATCGTCGAAGGAGAGCATGTATTCGCGCAGGAGATCCGCATCCACGCCGCCTTCGATCCTGCGCGCATAGCCGCCTTCGACCGTCAGCGTGATCGGCTCCGAGCAATAGCTTTTTTGCGGCAGAAGAATGTCGCCGCGATCGATCACGATGCGCCCGTTCGCGCCGCCTTCGTTCGGAAACGTGAGCGCGAAGCCGCTCGGCCAATGATCCCAGCGGCCGGGTTCATCGACGAAACCGTACTCCGCGATCGCGGGAAACTCGCCGAGCGGACAGCGCAGATCGGTGCCCGCTTTCGATGTGACGCGCATCTCGCGCGCATGTCCGATGCGCATTGCAGCGGCGAGCACGCGCTCCTTGTCGGCGAGCGTCGGCGTCATGCGCACGAGCACTTCCGGCGGTTCGACGGCGAGCAAAATCTTCGTGCCCGACGCGAGAATCTCGTGCTGCTCGGGGGAAAAGAGCAGGGTCATCAGATCGAGCACGAGATCGCTCGCCTTCAACGTGGCGATGGCCGCGCGGTTGCCGGTGAGCGGCGTTTCGCCGAGATAGGCGAGGGCGTCGCGGCTCAGCGCCTTTTCGCCGTTGACGGGCGGAAGATCGAGCCGGTTGACGATCGCGCCCATCGATTGCGTCGCGATCAATGCGCACGCGAGCGTTTGCGGATGCGTCGCCGCGCCGGTAAGGATGGTCACCGTCTGCCCCGGTTCGAGACGCGACAGCGTGAGGACCGTTTTCCACGCTTCTATCAATTGATAATCGCTGATTGGCATGATGTGTCGCCTCAGATGAGCGGTGCGCCGAAGAACGAACCGAGCGCGCGATAAAAGCCTGCTTCGTCATCCCACGGAATCATGTGGCCCGCGTCCGGCACGTTGACGACTTCGAGTTGCGGCATCAGCTCGCGCATTTCGGCGATGTCCTCGTCACGGATCACGTCGCCTTTTCCCGCTGTCATCAGCAGCGCGGGTTGTCGGACGTGGGGCATTTCGGCGTGAATGTCGTCGGCGTGAAAGCCTTCGAAGCTCGCGCGAATCGCGCGTTCGTCGCAGGTGTGCAGCCACTGCGCGCGCAAACGCAATTGCTCGTCCGTCCAGCTCGGGCAGAACGCGCGCATGCCTTCCGCGTCGATGCCCTTGCGTGCGAGCGCGATCGAATCGATGTACCACGCAAGCTGCGCGGGATACGCGCGTCGGCCGGGGCCGGACACGGGCGGATCGATGAGCGCGAGCCGCGCGATCGATTTCGCCTGTCGCGCGGCGCGCAGGGCAATACGCGCGCCCATCGAATGGCCGAGCACGCTCGCGCGCTTCAGGCCAATTCCTTCGATGAACGCGATGAGATCGCTGGCCTGCGCGTCGAGGCTGTAATCGAGCGTCGATGACGCTTCCGACAGGCCGCGGCCGCGCACGTCGAGCACGTACGTATCGAACTGACGGCCGAGCGTTTCCGCGACGAAGCCCCATGTCACCGCCGGACTCGTGATGCCGGGAACGAGCACGATCGCATCGCGCCCTTCCCGTGCGCCGCCATAGCGCAGATAGTGCTGACGAATGCCGTTCGCGTGGACGCTCGCGCCGTAGAGAAAGGTCGATTCCATCGCTCAGTACGCCCCGGACAGCAACGCGCCCGCGCCCGGCACGATCGCCCTGAGATCCAGTTCGCGCAGCATCGCGTAGGTCGTGGCGATCGCAGCCGTTACGACGGGCTTGCCGGTCGATGCTTCGACCATCGGCACGACAGGCAGCGAAGGCATCTGCACGCACGCGGAGAGAACGATCGCATCGGCGTCCTGGTAGTTCATCGATTGCACGATGCCGGGCAGATTGCGCGGATCGTGACGCGCGACATCGAGATTGTCGGGAATTTCCAGCGCACGATAGTCGATCACTTCGAAGCCTTCGTTGCGGATGTAATCAACGACGAGCTCGGTCAGCGGTTTCATATAGGGCGCTACGACCACGACGCGCTTCGCCTTCATCACCTTGAGCGCATCGATCAGCGCGCCCGCGCTCGTGATGACCGGCGCCGCGCCGCCATTCTCTGCCGTGTGTTTCGTCAAACGCGCCTGCGATACGCGGTGATACCCGCGCCCCATCGCCATGATCGCGACGAGACACGCATAGCCGAGCACATCGACGCGCGCATCGGAAAGCTCGACGGCGCAGCGGTCCGATTCGGCATCCATCGCGGCGAGCTCTTCTTTCACGACCTTTTTCATGCGCATGCGACTCGAATGAAACGTGAAGCGCTCCGGCTCGATCGATTGGCGCGCCATCAGCATCGCAGGGATTTCGGTTTCCATCGTCGTGTTCGAGCTCGGGACGATCTGCCCGATGCGATAAGTCCTGATCGACATATCAGACCTCCAGGGGAACATTGGACACAGCTGCGCGTGGCGCGAAGTCGGTTGCGTTGTACGCGTAGACCCAGTTCGCCTGAATGCCCGACGCCTGCGGATTCAAATACGACTTGAACTTGTAGATCAGATCGCGCTTTCTCTGCGCGAATGCGCTCGGCAGGTGATACGTGCGGCCGCGCTCGCGCGATTCGAGCTGCACGCGGCTCGTGCGTGGCAGCCGCTCGGCTTCGTATTCGCGCAATGCGCCGCCGATGTCCTTGCCGTGCGCCGCGAGCGATTGCGCGAGCACGTAGCCGTCTTCGATCGCCATCGCCGCGCCTTGCGAGAGGAAGGGCAGCATCGGATGCGCGGCGTCGCCGAGCAGCGTGACGTTGCCGCGCGACCAGGTGCGCATCGGATCGCGATCGAACAAGCCCCATTTGAAGACCGATTCCGCGCGCTCGAACAGACGCTGCAGGTTCGGATGCCAGCCTTCGAACGTGGCGAGCAATTCGTCGCGGCTCGATTTCGCGTTCCACGATTCCTCGACCCAGCTTTGCGTCTCAGCCACCGCGACGATGTTCACCGCCGCGCCGCCGCGCACGTAATACGTGACGACGTGCGCATGCGGCCCGAGCCAGAACGACGAATCCGGGCTGACGAAGGACGGCGCTTCATCGAACGGCACGACCGCGCGGAAGCACATGTTGCCGGTGAAGCGCGGCGCTTCCTCGCCGAACAGTGTCGAACGCACGATCGAGCGCACGCCGTCCGCGCCGACGATCAGATCCGCTTCGAACTCGCTGCCGTCTTCGAACACGGCGACGGCGGCGTCTTTTTCCTGCCGCACGCCGATGCAGCTCGTCGACAGACGCGCGGCATCGGCGGGCACGAGCGTCGTCAGAATGCGATGCAGGTCCGCGCGATGCACGTGATAGAAGGGCGCGCCATACAGCTCCGGACACGCCGATGCGAGCGGGATGCGGAAATTCTCCCGCGCCGTCTCCCAGTTGCGGCCGACGATCGCTTGCGGCACGAACGCGACGTCGCGCAGCGCATCGCCGATACCGAGCGCCTGCAGCACCTTCACCGCGTTGGGCGTCATCTGAATGCCCGCGCCGACGTCGCCGAAAACGCTCGCGCGCTCGAAAAGCCGCACCTCGATTCCCTGCTGCGCGAGTGCGCCCGTCAGGGCCACGCCGCCGATTCCCCCGCCGATCACGCCGACGCGAAGTGTTCTGCTCATGATCTCGTCCTTCCGAAAGTGAAGTCGTGTGAATTCACAGCAGATATTATATGGCCGTATAAATAAATGCAACACGCAGCGCGATGAGGGCCATGCGTGCAGCGACTACGCCGTGATAGGCTGCGCGCTGAACGCACCCGAACGACAAGGAAGATTCAAGCTTTGATCAAAGCCATTTTGTGGGACATGGACGGCACGCTCGCGGAAAGCGAGTCGCTGCATTTGCGCACGCTGATCGCGGCGCTCGCGCGTCATGGTGTGGAGGCGGGCGAGGAGATGCATCCGCTCATCTTCGGAAAGACGGGACGCGAAGTGCACGCGCTCTGTTGCGAGCGCTTCGGCTTGTCGGTGGATTACGCGGATTGGTCGGCGTTTCGCGCGCGCGCCTATCTCGACGGTGCGCCCGCGCTCGTGCCTCGACCGGGCGCGCTGGAGGTGTATCGCGCGGCGAAGGCCGCGGGCATCACGCAGGCGATCGTGTCGAATGCATCGCGCATGCTGCTCGAAGCGAATCTGCGGGCGCTCGGCATCGAGGAGCCATCGCTCGTGACCATCAGCGTCAACGATGTGCGCAACGGCAAGCCGAACCCCGAGCCATACGAGCGCGCGGCGTGGCTGTTGCGTCTCGCGCCCGAAGAGGTGATCGCCGTGGAAGACAGCCCGACCGGCGCGCACGCGGCCATCGCCGCGCATATGCGTGTTCTGGCATGGCCTTTCGACGATGAAGGCGCCGCGCTCTTTCCCGCGCAAGCACAGGTCGTGCGATCGCCGCGCGAACTGGCGCAGGCGCTGGGCCTCGATCCGGCGCGGCTCGCTGACTAGGCGGTGTGGTCGTCGAGAACGATCTTGTGGATGTTGGCCGCATACACCCAGTCGCGTGCGTGACGCTCGACCAGATCCGTGAACGCGGGCGGGCCGCTGCAGTAAATCTGCGTGCTCGCGTGAGTCGGACTCATCGCGAAGGCGCTTTTCTGCGCGGACAGATCATCCGGCAGGTCGAAATGATGATAGACCTTGCCGTGACTGCGAAGCGCGTCGAATGCTTCCAGCAGCACGGTGCGCTCGGCCGATCGCGCGAAGGTATGCACCTCGAACTTGCGCCCCGCCGAAGCAAGCCGCCTCGCGATTCCCGCGATCGACGCGGCGCCCGTTCCGCGGCAATAAAGAATGGATCGCACGCGATCGTGCTGGGCACGGTGAGGCATGCCGACGAATGGCTCGTCTCGTTCGATGACGGATTGCAGGTTGCCGCGCATATCTTCTCCAATAGGACCTGCGTCTTCCGCAACGGGAAGAACAGGCGGTGTATGGATCGATGAAAATGGCCGGCCCGGCAACGATCCGAAGGGCTGGCTCTCATGCAGGTTAGGGCGGACGGCAATCGCCGGCAAGGCGCTGCGACTGAATACCAGTCATATCGTCGCGCCGATAAGCGCGGAACGGTCGGATCGGGGAAAGTGCCTATTTTCAAGGCCCAAAACGCCACGAGCGACCACAATGGGTCGCTCGAGAAGACATGCCGGAAGCGGGGGAGACGAAACCCCCGCGCAACTTACATCGGGTGGCCGGCCACGAAGTTCTTGTACGCCCAGTAAGCGGCCTTCGTCGTCTGACCGTCCGACTTCATCAGACCGAAGTTGCCTTCGACGTCGTCATAGAGTTCGAACGCCTGGATCGACTGGATGTTGTACTTCGATGCAACGCTCTGGAACTGCGCCATCATCATATTGCCGGCCATGTAATTCGCGATCTGCTGATCGGTGCCGTAGTTCGGACGCACGCCGAATTCGTTGATCCACACCGGCTTGCCGAACGAATGGAGGATGCCCAGCATGTCGTAGCAGCCCGTGCCGCCGCATGCATGCGTCATGTCGTTCTGATTCGAATACCAGTGCCATGCGGTGATGTCCCAGTTCACGGTCGGGTGGCCGCGCGTGCCGTCGGGCTGCGAGCCGTCCATCAGCATCTGGAAGAACGCGTAGTGCAGCCAGGTGCCGTTCACGACGATCTTCGCCGAGCCGTCCACCGACTTCACGCCCGCGATCAGACCGCGAATCACGCCGCGCGCGAGGACGTAGGGCTGGTTCTTGTAGTGCGTCCAGCTCGTGCCGTCGACGTTGCCGTTGAGCGCGCCTGCCTCGAGCTCGTTGCCGACCTCGTAATACTTGTACTTGTAGGTTCCCGCGACCTGCTGACCGAGCGTGTAGGCCGCGTTGTAAGCGTCCTGCTCGTTGTTGAACCCGGTGCCCAGCAGGATCACGGGGTACACGGTCACGCCGCTCGCTGCCATCGTCTGCGCCATCTTTGCGATGACCTTCGCCGAGCTCAGGCTGTACACGTCGTTACGATAGATCGTCGCACCGATGTCCTTCAACTGCGCGAGCTGCGTCGCCACGGGCGTCGCGTCGTACCCGCCACCATTCGTGTTCCGGCCGTTCGCGCCGTAGAAGATGGACGTGCTGGTCGCGGCCTTCGCGGTCGACTCGGGCGCGGCGCTCTTGGCGGTCGCGTCGCCCAGGGCGCTGTCATCGCCGCCTCCGCAGGCGGCGAGCAGCACGCTCGTGAGAAGCGCTGTCGCGATCGCCGCGGCCTTGCGCGCCGAGAAAATGTTGAAGTTGCGATGAGTGGTGAGATTTCGATTCGTCATTGCAGTTAGTAGTGCAAATTGATTAGCGTAAGGCTCGTAAAATCCGAAACGCTTCCGGACCTGCTCAGTAATTCACGATGCGTATCGCGGCAAACCATGCTGTCGTCGGAATGACACTAATTAGTCATCCAAACTACATGATCAATGCAAGTCCGCTTGCCCGACGCCGGAATTGGGGCGTGGAGGGGCAAACTCAACAGCGCGGAGTCACTGATCGGTCCGGTGCGCAAAACAGCGAGCGCTCCGGATGGCGGAGTCGAGCAAACGATTGCGCTTGCTCGCATGGGCCTTACGAAATGACAAACCAGCTCAGTTCGAAGGCAGCGTCGGTCTGGAATCAGGCAACATCTTCGCAATTTCGGTCGAAAATACCGAATATTTCAAAGTACTTTCGTAACATTCGGCAACGCTTGCCGAAACCTGACTGACGGCAGCAAGGTTATCGTCTTATGAGATGAATGTAAATCCCTGTCACAGTAAAAAAATCTTTCGTTGCACAGCGGTCGCAGAAAAACTTACTTCATACGAGTCAGACCCATTGTCTGGCGGTCTACGCGGAGGGCTCGGCCTTGGAAAGCACGGGTCGGGAAAATGTACTGCAGCGGGATCTGTTGTATCGTTCAAGGCGTCGTGCCGGACCAGACCCATAAGCGGACGCCGCTGGCGTCATCGCTCATATCCAGAACTCTGCTGTCTTCCCGGAAGGAGATGAACGTGCGAGCTGCCGACATCATGACGACGCGGATCGTTTCCGCCACCCCCGACATGTCCGTGCGACAAGCGGCCGGAACGATGGTTTTCGCGGGCATCAGCGGGATGCCCGTGATCGACGAGGACGGCAAGCTGCTCGGCATCGTCACGGAGGGCGATCTGATGCATCGCGCGGAGATCGGGACCGGCGTCAAGCACCGCGCGTGGTGGCTCGAACTGGTTGCATCGACGCGTGAACTGGCGAGCCAGTATGTCAAGGAGCATGCGCGCAAGGTCGGGGATGTGATGAGCACCGACGTCACGACCGTGACCGAAACGTGTCCGGTTGCCGACATTGCGGAGTTGCTCGAACGCAAGCGGATCAAGCGCGTGCCCGTGGTGCGCGATGGCAAGGTCGTCGGCGTCGTGAGTCGCGCCAATCTGATTCGCGCCCTCGTGACGATGGCGCCCGAACTGCCCGTCGATGCCGACATCAGCGATCACTCGATCCGCGAAGCGGTCCTTGCGGCGATGGCGGATCATCCCTGGGCGCTTGCCCGGGAGAACGTGATCGTGGAGAACGGGACCGTGCATTTATGGACCCGTGTCGCAAGCGAGGACGAAGTCAACGCCATTCGCGTAGCCGCCGAAAACGCGCCGGGGGTCAAGGGAGTCGTGACGCACATCGGGCCACCGGCCGCCGTTGCGCCGCTGGACTAGCAACGCGCTCCGTTCAGGGGCGCGGTCCGTGTGAAAGAAGGTTCGATGCCCAGCGCCTCTGCTTTCCTGACGAGATCGGGATGGCAGCGCGAAGCCATCTTTCTCATGACCTGTCCGCGTCCGCCAGGGCCGCCTCGGATGCACATCGAGGATCAGGCTCTGCAAGGTGAAGCGGATCGACTCGTCATCGTCGACGACATACACCACGGGCGTCTCGTTCTCGGTGTTCGCCTTGTTTGAAGTGGATTGCACGCTCCGGACCATGTTTCCTCCTGTCCAGCAGGCAACGCAGGGCAATGATCTGTAGAAAAGCTGAATGGATGAGCGCGGAACACGCTTGCATCGACCTTTTCTTCGCTTGCCGATTGGCGGCGCACGTCGCTTGAGGAGCGGACTCGTTTCGTCATGGCAATGACGGCCCGCTCTAGCAGAAATCGACCGCAAAAACTTTCCGAGTTGTGGCGCCTGACCGTAGCGATTGCCGATGCAATTTCGTATGGACAGCATAAATGTGCTGTGCGCATCCGTCCCGATCGCAGTAGTGCGAATCATCAGCCGGCGACGGCGTATAGAACCCTATACCTTGGTATGGTCTCACCGCGCGGAGCGCCGATTCGCGACCTATAGTGCTTTCACCACGAGACAGCGTGGCAACTGCGACCTTTTTTCGAGGCAGGTGCGACCATGAAAATTTTGATGGTGATGACTTCGCATGACCAGCTCGGCAACACCGGCAGGAAAACCGGCTTCTGGCTGGAGGAATTCGCGGCGCCATACTTCACATTTCTCGATGCGGGCGTCGACATTACGGTGTGCTCGCCGAAGGGCGGCCAGCCGCCCGTCGATCCGAAGAGCGATACGCCGGAAGGCAAGACCGAGCTGACCGAGCGATTCAAGGGCGATGCCGCCGCGCAGCGCGTGCTCGCCAACACCGCGCTTCTCTCCGAGATGAACGCCGACGACTACGACACCGTGTTCTATCCGGGCGGCCACGGACCGATGTGGGATCTCGCGGAGGACCCGCGATCCATCGCGCTGATCGAGCGCTTCTACGACAGCGGCAAGCCCGTTGCATTCGTGTGTCACGCGCCGGGCGTATTGCGTCACGTCAAAGCGAACGGCGAGCCGCTCGTCAAGGGCAAGCGCGTCACCGGCTTCACCAATTCGGAGGAAGAGGCGGTGCAACTCACGAACGTGGTGCCGTTTCTCGTGGAGGACGAACTGAAGCGCCTCGGCGGACGCTTTGAAAAAGTCGATGACTGGCAGCCGTTCTCGATCATCGATGGCCGTCTCGTCACGGGACAGAATCCGGCCTCGTCGAAAAGCGCGGCACAGGACCTTCTGAAGGTGCTGCGCGGCTAGCGCGCATGGACCGATTACTGCTTGCATGGAGAGCGACATGACCCAGGTTAGTGCGAACGCGCAAATCAGGATCGAACCTTCGAGCGCGTCATACTGGCGCGTGATCATCGACAATCCGCCCTTCAATATCTTCGGGCCGGATACGATGCCGCAGCTCGCGCAGGTCGTTGACGCGCTGGAGAGCGATCCGCACGTCAAGGTGGTGGTCTTCGAAAGCGCGGTGCCCGGCTTCTTCCTCACTCACTACGATTTCGTGCCGCCGCTGGAGGTGACCACGAGCATGCCGCCCGGACCGACGGGCATGCCGCCATTGCCGGATATGCTGGTGCGCATCGGGCGCTTGTCGGTGATTTCGATCGCGAAGATTCGCGGACGCGCATCCGGCGTCGGCAGCGAACTGGCGCTGGCGAGCGACATGCGCTTCGCGAGCAATGAGAAGGCGTTGCTGTCGCAATGGGAAATCGGCGCCGCGCTCGTTCCCGGCGGCGGACCGATGACGCGGCTGTCGCGGCTCATCGGCCGCGGGCGCGCGCTCGAAGTGCTGACGAGCGGAAACGACTTCGACGGCGGCCTCGCCGAGCGCTACGGTTACGTCAACCGCTCGATGCCGGACAATGAACTGGACGATTTCGTCGATGGCCTCGCGACACGCATCAGCCTGTTCGACAAGCAATCGCTCGCGGCGATCAAGCAGCACGTCAATGCGCAGACCTTGCCGCCGGATGCATCGGTGGCGCCGGAGTGGGACGCCTTCATCGCGTCGGTCGGCCGTCCCGCGGCGCAGGAAAAAATCGCCCAGTTGATGGAACTCGGCCTGCAGAAGAATGCGGATGTGGAAACCCGGCTCGCGCACTACACGGGCTCGCTCTGGCGTACCCGAAGCTGATTCACAAGGGCGGACACTTCGCGGCGTGGGAACAGCCGCAACGCTTCGCGCAGGAGATTCGCGCGAGCTTCCAGTCCGTGCGCTGATCAGATGAAACTCGCGCCGCCGTTGACGGGAATCGTCTGCCCGGTGATGAATGCATTGCCGATGACCATCATCACGACGTCCGCGACTTCGCTCGCTTCTCCCAGCCGGCCGACGGGCAGCCTCTCCGCGACATTCGATGCCTTGAGCGGCCCGGCCATTTCGGTGTCGATCGGTCCCGGCGCGACGGCGTTGACGGTGATGCCGTCGCGCGCGAGCCTGGCCGCATAGCCGCGCGTCAGGCCTTCGAGGCCGGCTTTCGATGCGTTGTAGTGAATGCCCACCAGACCCGGCCCGCGCGCCGCCGCCGACGACAGATTGACGACGCGGCCCCAGCGCCGCGAGCGCATTCCCGGCAGCACGGCCTGCGTGCACAGAAATGCCGACTTCAGATTGACGGCGAGCGTCTGGTCGAATTCGGCCTCGGTGAGATCGTCGATGTCGATCATCGTGGCGGTGCCCGCGTTGTTCACGAGTATGTCGACGGGGCCGAGGCGCTGTTCGATGTCGCCGATCATCGTGGTGACGTCGCTGCCGAGCGAGACGTCGGCGCGTACCACGAGCGCGCGGCCGCCGAGGGGTTCGATCTCCGCGACGACATCGGCGGCCTGGTTCTCGCGCTGCCGATAGTTGACCGCCACCGATGCGCCGCAAGACGCGAGGGCAAGCGATATCGCGCGGCCGATGCCGCGTGAGCCGCCGGTCACCAGGGCGACGCGACCGTTCAGATCGAGGATGCGGGCGGGCATGGCGGGGTCCTTTCTCTCGGGTGAAAGGGGCTAGTTTGCGCGCGTCGCGATGATCCCGCCGATTGTCGTGGGGATGAGGATCGGCCTGCGATCCGGCGCCTCGAAGAAAAAAAACCGATGCCCCGGGAGGGACATCGGTTCTTCCTTGCACTGCGCTGCTTGATTAACGGCCGCCGTGACCGCCGCCACCGCCGCCGTTGCCGCCACCGCCGTGACCACCGCCATGGCCGCCGCCGTTGCCGCCAGCGCCGTTGCCGTTGCCGTTGCCGCCGCCGTTGCCGCCAGCGCCGTTGCCGTTGCCGCCGCCGTTACCACCGCCGTTGCCGCCGCCGTTGCCGCCACCGCCGTGACCACCGCCGCCGTTGCCGCCTGCGCCGCCGCCGTTGCCACCGCCGTTGCCACCGCCGCCGTGACCACCGCTGCCGTTGCCGCCAGCGCCGTTGCCGTTGCCACCGCCGTTGCCGTTGCCGCCGCCGCCGTTGCCGCCGCCGCCGTTGCCGCCGCCGCCGTTGCCGCCGCCGCCGTTGCCGCCACCACCGTTGCCGCCACCGCCGTTGCCACCACCGCCGTTGCCACCACCGCCGTTGCCACCACCATGGCCGCCACCGCCATGGCCGCCACCGCCGTTACCGCCGCCGCCATTGCCACCGCCGTTGCCGCCGCCGCCATTGCCGCCACCGCCGTTGCCGCCGCCACCATGGCCGCCACCGCCACCGCCACCGCCGCCGCCGTTGCCGCCACCACCATGGCCGCCACCGCCGTTACCGCCACCGCCATTACCGCCACCGCCGTTACCGCCACCACCATGGCCGCCGCCGTTACCGCCGCCGCCATTGCCGCCACCGCCATGGCCACCACCGCCGTTGCCACCGCCGCTACCACCACCACCGTTGCCGCCACCGCCGTTGCCGCCACCGCCGTTACCGCCGTTACCGCCACCGCCGTTGCCGCCGCCATTGCCGCCACCACCGTTACCGCCACCACCATGGCCGCCGCCGTTACCGCCGCCGCCATTGCCGCCACCGCCATGGCCACCACCGCCGTTGCCACCGCCGTTACCACCACCACCGTTGCCGCCACCGCCGTTGCCGCCGCCACCGCCGTTGCCGCCGTTGCCGCCGCCATTGCCGCCACCGCCGTGGCCACTACCTGAGCCGCTGCCGCCGCCATGACCGCCAGGCGAGCCGTTGCCGTGACCGCCATCGCCGTGACCACCGTCGCCATGGCCAGCACCACCGTGTCCGTGTCCGCCGTCACCATCGCCATGGCCGATGCCGCCGTGTCCGTGTCCGCCGTCTCCGTCGCCATGACCGTGGCCATCGCCGTGACCGTCGCCGTGACCGTCGCCGTGGCCAACACCATGACCGTCGCCGTGGCCATCGCCATGACCGTCGCCGTGACCGTCGCCGTGGCCATCGCCATGACCATCGCCATGACCATCGCCATGACCGTCGCCATGACCGTCGCCGTGGCCATCGCCGTGGCCATCGCCATGACCGTCGCCGTGGCCGACACCATGACCATCGCCATGACCATCGCCATGACCGTCGCCGTGGCCATCGCCGTGACCGTCGCCGTGACCGTCGCCGTGGCCATCGCCGTGACCGTCGCCGTGACCGTCGCCGTGACCGTCGCCGTGACCGTCGCCGTGGCCATCACCGTGACCGTGGCCATGACCATGCCCGTGACCATCGCCATCACCGTCGCCATCGCCGTGACCGTGGCCATGTCCGTGACCATCGCCATCACCGTCGCCATCGCCATGACCGTGGCCATGACCATGTCCGTGACCATCGCCGTCACCGTCACCATCGCCATGACCGTGGCCATGTCCGTGACCATGGCCATGTCCGTCGCCACCGGTGTCGCCGCCCGAATCTCCACCCGAATCCCCGCCGGAATTGCCACCGCCCGGCCCCGAGCTGCCGTTTCCACTTCCCGTCGATCCCGTACCCTTGCCGCCGCCCGAGTTCGTGCCGCCAGCACCCGCCGTCGAGCCCGGTCCGCTACTCGCCGAACCCTGGCCCGAGCCGGTGCCCGAGCCGGATCCGGTCCCCGAACCAGAGCCGCTCGAATTGCCGCCGCCCGAGCTCACCCCGGCCGATCCCTCGCCGCCGCGCCCGCCCTGGAGCAAGGGCACGACCGCCGACACCGTGTCGACCGTCGGTTCCGTCGACGGCGATACGCTCGTCGACGAATCCATCGCTGCAACCGTCATCACGGCGCTCGGGCCGACCGGCACACACCCCTCGGAAGTCTGGTTGCCGCAAGGATTTCCCGCCGTTTGCGCCGACGCGAAATTCGACATGGCCGCCGCGATCACGATCACACTCAGCTTGATCGCGGTATTCAATTTGAATTTTTTAGGATTACTCATGTGTGCCCCTTGTAATGTTTCTTCGCCACGCGTCCACCTGGAGAGTCAAACGCGATGTGGGGCAAGAATGACAGGCTGTACGCAGCCTTCTGTGCGGTACTGAACCGGAGACGAGGGCGTCGTCGTTTCGCGCCGTGCGCGAGCGCGCAGAGAACGTTTGCGGACGATCAGGAGAGCCGGAATGGTTGCGCCCGTCGCGGCTTCGCTCGCCGAAGTCATGGCCGGGAATGACGGCCATCGCGACCGTGCGCGTCGAACATCGAAGAAGCGGCGTGCGCCGAAGCCCCGCATGCGAGGCGCTTCTTGTGGGCTTGTTTCGAAAGCTGGATGTAGGCTATCTGTATGGAAGGAGTGTCGTCAAGCGCACTCTGTGCGATGAACCGCAATTCTCGATGAGGCCACAAATCACCGCCCCTATCCGCTGATCAAATAGGCGAGATCGAGGTTAGCGAAAATTTGAACTAGAGTTATTTATTGTTCGCTTTCCTGATCGTATTGCGCGGCGCGCCCGAATTCGTCGAAGTTAAGCGCGTGCCGGAGCCGGGCTTTCTTCGTTCGAAACGAGACGATGACGACCCGCATGCATCCGATGAATCAGACCACGAACGTCGCACTGATTGCCGGCAAAGTGATGTTCATAAGAATTAGGAATACAAAACAACTGAAGATCGATGTTCATCCGACACATCGTATCCATCAACCGGAGGGTGTCATGCAAAGATCGAAAAGAGTCGCCTGCGTGGAGGCGACGGCGGTAGTCGCACTGGCGTTAGCGAGCGCCAACGTCGCACATGCGGACGATGAAGTCATCGTGAATACGAATCCGGCGGCATCGCGCGACGCAGCGCCGGATATATCGAGTCTCAAGCCGGTCGTCAATGTGCTTCTGCCGCCGGATACATCCACGATCGTCCCGAACACCGGCCCGGAGCCATATCCCGCGGGCGTGAACACGCAGACCGGCATCGTGAGCAATGCGCAGACGAGAGCGTATGGCGACTTCGGCATCCCCTATACGACCGGCCGCGTGCAGGACGGCAACCAGAGCGCGTCCGGTACCACGAGCGCGAATTACCTCAGCACGACCTATCCGTATCGGGCGATCGGCAAACTCACGTTCTCGGCCGGATACTGCACCGCGAGCCTGATTCGCAGAAGCGTGATCGTCACGGCGGCGCACTGCATTCAGGCGTTCGGCAGCGGCAATACGCTGTACTCGGGCTGGCAGTTCAGACCCGGACATTACGGCGCTTCCGGAGCCACCGCCGCCCAGATCGCGCCTTATGGCACATGGACCTGGGCCGGGCTCGTCCGGCCATCGACGTGGGCGAACGGCACCGACACCGGATCAGGCTCGGCGCGCAACAACGATATCGCGGTCATCGTGATAGCGAAGAACGCATCGAATCAGTTCATCGGCGACATCACCGGTTATCTGAACTATGGCTATAACAACTATTCCTTCATATCGACGGCAAAGACCGGCAATCTTCAGACCGCTGCCGTGACGACCTTCGGCTATCCCGCATTGATCGATGGCGGCGCGATCATGCAGCGCACCGATGGCCCGACCTATACGACGACGGTCAGCGGCGCATCGCAACTCTGGCAGGGCAGCAATCTCACGGGCGGCGCGAGTGGCGGTCCGTGGATCGTCAACTTCCGGGCGCGCGATGCGGTCCTGTCCGGCGGCGCGGCGGTGGGCAATTCATCGACGCTCGCGATCGTCGGCGTGACCTCGTGGGGATCGGCGGATCCGAACGCGAACAAGGACAACTACGCGTCGCAGTTTCGTCAGAACACGCAGTATCCAAACGCGACTTATGGCAACTACGGATCGGGCAACATCGCATCGCTGTTGAATACGCTGTGCAGCGGCGCGGCGCCGGGCGGCGGTACGTTCGGATCGCAGGGATATTGCAACTAGCGCAGGCTTCGGTGGCCCGGCCGGTCGAACGGACAATGGGCCACCGTCGCTCGTATCGGACGAGATCGAACGCGTCACATCGACGCCGCCAGCAGCCACACGATTAAAAAAACGACTCGAGAACCAGCGCTTCAGACGAATTCGCTGGAGCATGCCTGAAACGCCCGTAAAATAGGAAGCGATCCGGGCCGCGAGCGGGACGCGGCTTCTCACTTCATCGGCAGCACCGCCCAGGCATGACGAAAGACGACACCACTCACGTCCGCGCACATGGCGCGTCGAGCAAGCGCAAACGGCTCGGCCGCCCGACGGGCAACATCAATCAGCGCGAGAACATCCTCGATGCAGCCGAGGTGGATTTCTCGCAGCGCGGCTACGCGGGCACGTCGCTCAAGGAAGTGGCCGCGTCGTGCGGTGTCACGCAGGCGCTCATCACGTACTACTTCGGCACGAAGCAGCAGCTTTTCGAGCAGGTGTTCCTGCGCCGCGCGATGCTCATCTCCGAGGAGCGCGTGACGCTCCTGCATGAACTGTCCGAAGGAAAGGATGCGAGTGTGCGCGACATCGTGCGCGCGTTTCTGCTGCCGCTCGTCGCGCTGCGCAAGACCGACGGCGGGCGTGCGTTCATTCGCCTGCAAGCGCGGCTGCATACGGAGCCGCCCGAAATTTCGTATAGCCTGCGCAGCACCGCATATGGCGATTCAACCGATGCCTACGTCGAAGCCCTGCGCGCCGCGCTGCCCGGCCTCCCCGCGAAAGATCTCTACTGGCGCGTGACGATGATGATCGGCGCATATCTCTACGCGTTCTCCGACACCCATCGTCTCGACGTGCTCGCCAAGGGCGCGTGCGATCCGTGGGATGCGAACGAGACGCTCGAACAGTTGACGAACTTTATCGTCGGCGGTCTGGAGGCGCAGGCGAGCGCGCCATCGGCGAGTGCGAAGAAGGCCCGGCCGAAGACGGCCCGCACCGCGCGCGCCGCCTGAAAAACGTCAGCGTCGCAGGCCGATTTCCATCGATTCGATGACCTGCGCGATGGTCGAATGCATCGATGCGAGCGTTGCTCCGGGCAAGTCCGACGACGCGGTTTCGCCGATCATCTCGCGCAGCGTCTCCTGCACATCCGCCGATGCCTGTTGCGGCAACGCCGCCGCGATCACGCTGATCGCCGCGGTCAGACCATGCAGCTTGCCGGTCAACGATTCCAGTTCCTGAGTCATGGGTGCTTCCTGTCGTTACGGTAAATGAAGCGGGCCGCCCGTCATGCGGCGGCCCGCGGAAAATCAGGCGTGTTCCGTTTCCGGATGCGCCTTGAGCTTGACGAAGAGCGCGATGCCGGCGATCACCGATGGCACCGCGAGCAGCGCGAAGACGGCGGGCAGGCCGAGCTTCCATTGCGCGAAGAGACCGCCGAGCGCGACGCCCGTGATGCCGCCGAAGCGCCCAACGCCGTACATCCACGAGACGCCGGTTGCGCGGCTTTGCGTCGGGTAGAACATTGCGGCGAGCGAGGGCATCGACGATTGCGCGCCGTTCATCGTCGTGCCCGCGAGAAAGATCACGGCGCTCACGAGACCGATGCTGCCGATCGCCTGACCTACCACGAAGATGAACACGGCGGTCAGCAGATAACCGAGCATCACGACGACGTTCGCGTTGCAGCGATCCATCAGCCATCCCGACGCGATCGTGCCGATGCCGCCGCCGAGCGGGAAAAGCGCGGTGAGCAGGGCGGCGCGCTCCGGCGTGAAGCCGGCTTCGTTCATGAGCAGCGGCATCCAGCTCATCAGCAGATAGAAGATGACGAGGCCCATGAAATACACGAGCCACAGCATCAGCGTGCCGACGACATAGTTGCGCGACAGGATCGCGCCGACCGACGATTTCGCGTGCGTCTGCGCGCGCTCGGACAGGCGAAACGAATCGATGCGCGCGAGATCGAGCGGCGCGATCTTCGAGAGCGGCTTCCAGATCTTCTCCTTCGGCGCGCCGCGTCCGACGAGATAGCGCACCGATTCCGGCACGAGCATCACGACGAAGCATGCGAGCACGAGCGGCAGCACGCCGCCTACGACGAAGAGGCTATGCCAGCCGAACGCGGGTATCAGCCACGAGGAGATGAAACCGCCGAGCGCCGCGCCGACCGTGAAGCCGCAATACGTCGTGTTGACGATGATCGCGCGGCTTTTCGCGGGCGCGTATTCGGAGACGAGCGTGATGGCGTTGGGAATCGCCGCGCCCAGGCCGATGCCCGTCAGGAACCGCAGCGTGACGAGCGATTCGATCGAGCCGCTGAACGCGGTCGCGAGACTCATCGCGCCGAAGAAAGCCGTCGCGGCGATGAGCACGGCGCGCCGCCCGAAGCGGTCCGCCGCCGGGCCGGAGATGACCGCGCCGGCCGCGAGCCCGAAGAGGGCGGCGCTCAGTACGGGCGCGAGCGCGCCCTTCGTGATGCCCCAGCCTTTGACGAGCGCCGGCGCGATATAGCCGATGGCCGCCGTGTCCATGCCGTCGATCAGCACGATCAGGAAGCACACGCCCATCAACGTCCATTGGAAGCGCGAGAAGCGGTGCGCGTCGATGAACTCCTCGACGGGCACGTTCCCGCTCCACGCATCGCCACGGTCGGATGCCGTCGAATGCCCGGCGCGCGGCGGAAATGCCGGGCCAGTGTGAAGCTCTGCTTGCGACATGTACAACTCCTCGTTGCCGACGGCTCGCGCCGTCCATCAATGCCACTGGGCCGGCGACATGCCGGTGTTCACGCGAAGCGGGGGCCCGCCGGTTTCGACGCTGGTTTATTATATGTATCTATAATTAATAAACGCAATTGGGAAAAAATAAGTCGCCGCGCGTGGGAGGCGCGGGATTCGAAGGAGGGGAAGGAGGGGAAGGAGGGGAAGGAGGGGAACTGCGGAGGAGAGAAAAACACCGCCCCGATCGCTCACGACCGAAGCGGCTTCAAACAACAACCTACTGACTAGCACCCACGCCGATACCCGCCTTCTTCTGCGCGTTCTGAATGTCCTGCGGATAACTCGCGTCGTCGTTCTTCGCGGGGTTGTAGCCCGCATCTTCCAGCTTCTTCAGCTCCGCGTTTTTCTTCGCGCGTGCCTGCTTGCGAGCGGCCTTCTTGTCCGCCTTCGTGGCCGGCGCGGCCTGCGTCGTGCCGGTAGCGGTCGTCGCGCTGTCCTGCGCGCTCGCGAGCGGCGCGGCCGTCACGCCGAAAGCGGCCACTATCAACGAGACGGCGAGTTTGCTGCCAAACGTTGCTTTCATATCCTCTCCACAGATCGGTTGATCAACAAGCAACCAGCAATCACTTCCCGGGCCGATGATGCCTTGCTCGTGGCCGCGGCGGCATGCATATCGAATGTCGCGGATTCATTGTAAGGCGGGCCGCTCAAACGTTCAGCAGCATGAAAGCATCCGAACGAACGTGCCGAAAAGCGCTACAGTGCTACCTTTCACGAACATGCCCGAAGCCCGCCACGGCGCGGAACCGAACCGGGTATGATGCGCAGCGGCTGAAACAATAACTACAACTTTCGCGATTGTCGCCGTCATAAGGGCTGTTCGAGACATCGGCCCGGCGCGCGACGTTCACGCTTATTCGGAGCTGTCTATGCCATTGCGGTCCGGTGTCGACGAGGCCAGTTTTCGTCGCATTCTCTTTCGCAACATCGCACTGCCGCTCGGAACGGGCCTCGTCACGGCGATCGCGTTCGTCGTGCTCGTGCTGTATCTGCTGTCGGGCATCAACTGGGTCGAGCATTCGGAACGCGTGATCGGCAACGCGCAGGAACTCGGGCGGCTCGTCAGCGAAAAGGAAAGTGCGATTCGCGGCTATCTGATCACGGGCGACGAAGCGTTTCTCGCGCCTTATGAAACCGCGAAACCGAAGCTCGGCGCCGATATCGACACGCTCGCCGATCTCGTCTCCGATAACGCGCCGCAAGTCGATCGCCTGATCCGCATTCGTGCGTTGCAGGCGCAATGGGACAAGGTCGCCGACGGCTTGATCGACGCCCGCCGTCACGCCCAGGATTCCGTCGCGCTCGTGCGCGCGGGACGCGGCTCGGCCGAACGCGCGGAAACCGAGCGCGAGCTCGCCGCGTTTCTCAACATCGAGCAGACCTTGCGGCTGCAGCGCGTGGAATCGGCGAAGCAGCTCACGACCATCACCGTCGCCGTGTTTCTGTTTTTGAGCCTGACGCTGTCCGTGATTCTCGCGATCTTCGGCAGGCGCGAGCTGATGCAGCTTTCCAGTGCCTTCGGCGCCGCGATCGGCGAACAGGAGCGTCAGACGCGCGCGCTGCAAGAGCAGGCGTGGCTGAACGAAGGGCAGACGCAGCTCGCGGAAAAGGTGATCGGCCAGCAATCGCTCGATCAGCTTTGCCGGACGATTCTCGATTTCCTCGCGGACTATCTGAAAGTGTCGATCGGCGCGTTCTACGTCCGCGAAAACGATGGCGCATTGAAGCGTACCGCGAGCTTCGGCTTCGATCCCGACAGCGCGCCGGTTCCCGATTCGCTCGCGGGCGTGAAGAGCCTCGTCGGACAGGCGGTGCACGCGCGCAAGCTGACGAGCATGAACGACGTGCCCGCCGGCTACTGGAAGGTGACGTCGGCGCTTGGCGCGAGCGTGCCCGCGAGCCTCGTCATCGTGCCGATCGAAAACGAAGGCCAGGCGAACGGCGCGATCGAACTCGGCGCGATGCACAGGCTGACCGAGCGCGACCAGCAGTTCCTGAAGACGATCGCGGGCAATATCGGCGATTACGTGGAGGCGGCGCAGTATCGCGAGCGTCTGCAGCACGTGCTCGAAGAAACGCAGCAGCTAAACGAAGAACTTCAGATGCAGCAGGAAGAACTGCGCACGACCAACGAGGAACTCGAACAGCAGACGACGGCGCTTTCGCAGGCGCAGGTCTATCTCGCGAATCAGAAGGCGGAGCTGGAGCAGACCAACGATCAGCTCGCCGAGCAGGCGCGCGTGCTCGACGAACGCAACGTCGCGCTCAACGCCGCGCAGGGCGAACTGGAAACGCGCGCCGAAGCGCTGCAACGCGCGAGCCGCTACAAGTCCGAGTTTCTCGCGAACATGTCGCACGAACTGCGCACGCCGCTCAACAGCTCGCTGATTCTCGCGAAGCTGCTCTCCGAGAACAAGGCCGGCAATCTCACGAACGACCAGATCAAGTACGCGCAGACCATCTATTCCGCGGGCAACGATCTGCTCAATCTCATCAACGATATTCTCGATCTCTCGAAGGTCGAGGCGGGCAAGCTCGATCTGCATATCGAGGACGTGCCCTTGCAGCGCATCATGGATACGCTCTCGCGCACGTTCGAGCCGCTCGCACGGCAGAAGAAGCTCAGGCTCGAACTGCGCAACGATATCGACGACTATCCGACGCTCACGACCGATTTCCGGCGTCTCGAACAGATCCTGAGAAACCTGCTGTCGAACGCGGTGAAGTTCACGGACGCGGGCGCGGTGTCGCTCGTGCTCAGGCGCGCGGGCGAGGGCGCGGTGCAGTTCGTCGTGACGGATACCGGCATCGGCATTGCGCCGGACCAGCTCGAAGCGATCTTCGAAGCGTTCCAGCAAGCCGACGGCACCACGAGCCGTCATTACGGCGGCACAGGCCTCGGCCTGTCGATTTCGCGCAGCCTCGCGCATCTGCTCGGCGGCGATATCGCGGTGCGCAGCGCGCAGGGCACGGGCAGCACGTTCACGCTGACGATGCCCATCGCTTACGGCGCGGCCGCGTTGCCGGGAACGGTCGAGCAGGCGCCGGCGTCCGTCGCCATCGAAGAAAAGCTGCCGGCCGAGCAGCCGATCGAAGTGATCCACGTCATCGACGACGATCGCGCCGACGCCGCACCTGGCCGCCGTCTCGTCCTGGTCGTGGAGGACGAACCGGACTTCGCGCAAGTGCTGCTCGATCTCGCGCACGAACTGGGTTATCGCTGCATCGTGAGCGGGACGGCGGGCGAGGCGCTCAAGCTCGCGCAGGACAGCGCGCCGAACGCGATCCTGCTCGACATCGGGCTGCCGGATCGCTCGGGGCTCGTGGTCTTGCAGGAACTGAAAGCGAATCCGAAGACGCGGCATATTCCGGTGCATGTCGTGTCGGCATCGGACAGAAGCGAGGCCGCGCTGCATCTCGGCGCGATCGGCTACGCCGTGAAGCCGACCACGCGCGAGCAACTGACGGCGATCTTCCAGCGGCTCGAAGAGAAGAGCAGCCAGAAGATCAAGCGCGTGCTGCTCGTCGAGGACGATGCGCGGCAGCGTCAGAGCATCGTCGAGCTGATCAGCGATGCGGACGTGGAAATCACGCCGGTCGAGTTCGGCCGCGACGCGCTCGAACTGCTGAAGACGACGATCTTCGACTGCATGATCATCGACCTGAAGCTGCCCGACATGCAGGGCGGCGACCTGCTGCGGCAGATGGCCGGCATCGACGCGTATTCGTTCCCGCCGGTGATCGTCTACACGGGCCGCAATCTCACGCACGACGAGGAAGCGGAACTCATGCGCTACTCGCAGTCGATCATCATCAAGGGCGCGCGTTCGCCGGAGCGCCTGCTCGATGAAGTGACGCTGTTCCTGCACAAGGTCGAAACGGATCTGTCGGCGGATCGCCAGGCGATGCTGCACGTCTCGCGCTCGCGCGATCGCGTGCTGGATGGCCGCCGCGTGCTGCTCGTCGATGACGATATCCGCAACATCTTCTCGCTATCGAGCGCGCTGGAGCATCAGGGGCTGAAGGTGGATATCGGCCGTAACGGTTTCGAGGCGATCGAAGCGCTCGACAGGCATCCGGACATCGACGTCATCTTGATGGACGTGATGATGCCCGGCATGGACGGACTCGAAGCGACGCGGCGCATCCGCGAGGACGCGCGTTTCAGGAAGCTGCCGATCATCGCGATCACGGCGAAGGCGATGAAGGACGATCAGGAGCAATGTCTCGCGGCGGGCGCGAGCGATTATCTGGCAAAGCCGATCGACGTCGACCGGCTTTACTCGCTGCTGCGCGTGTGGATGCCGAGGCGCGTTTAAATATTCAGCGCGCGCTTGTCCACCGCCAGCGCCGCCTCGCGCATCACTTCCGACAACGACGGATGCGGATGGCAAATGCGTCCGATATCCTCGCTCGCCGCCTTGAACTCCATCGCCACGACCGCTTCGGCAATCAGATCCGACGCATTCGCGGAAATGATGTGCACGCCGAGAATCTCGTCGGTTGTCGCATCCGCGATGATCTTGATGAAGCCGTCCGTTTCGCCGATGCCCATTGCGCGGCCGTTCGCGAGCATCGGGAACTGGCCGGCCTTGATCGCGCGGCCTTCGGCCTTCAGCGCCTGCTCCGTCTGCCCGACCCACGCGATTTCCGGATGCGTGTAGATCACCCACGGAATGCAGTTGTAGTCGATGTGCGGCTTCTGCCCGTCGATGATCTCCGCCACCAGCACGCCTTCGTCTTCGGCCTTGTGCGCGAGCATCGGGCCGCGCACGACATCGCCGATCGCGTAGACGTTGGGGACTTTCGTCGCGCAATGGCCATCGACGGGAATGAAGCCGCGCTCATCCGCTGACAGGCCGATGGAATCGAGGCCGAGATCGTCCGTGTTCGGCACGCGGCCGATCGACACGATCAGGCGATCCGCCTCCAGCGTCTGCGCGTTGCCGTCCTTGTCCTGGTACGAAATGGAGACGCTCGAATCCGTCGTCTGCACGCCGTCGATTTTCACGCCGAGGTGAATCGTCAGGCCCTGCTTCTTGAAGAGCTTCGCGGCTTCCTTTTGCAGCGCGGTATCGGTCGTGCCGAGGAATTCGGGCAGCGCTTCGAGGATCGTCACTTCCGCGCCGAGCCTGCGCCACACGGAGCCAAGCTCCAGCCCGATCACGCCCGCGCCGATCACGGCGAGCTTCTTCGGCACGGAGGTGAAGGCGAGCGCGCCTTCGTTGTCGGAGACGATCTTGTTGTCGACCGGCACGTTCGGCAGATGACGCGCCTTCGAACCCGTCGCGATGATCACATGCTGCGCGGTATGGCTTTCGCTCTTGCCGTCGCCGCTCACGTCGATCTTGAAGTTGGCGCCGTCCTTGCCCGCGAGCTTGCCGTGACCCTTCAGCCACGTGATCTTGTTCTTGCGGAACAGGAATTCGACGCCGCCCGTGATCTTTTCGACGATCGCTTCCTTGCGCCCGACCATCTTGTCGACATCGACGGCAAGGTTGTCCATCGTGATTCCGAGATCGCCGAAATGCAGTTGCGCCTTCTCGAATTGCTCGCTCGATGCAAGCAGCGCCTTCGACGGAATGCAGCCGACATTGAGGCACGTTCCGCCGAGCTTAGGCTTCCCGGCGTGGTTGATCCATTCCTCGACGCACGCGACCTTGCGGCCCAGTTGCGCGGCGCGGATCGCGGCGATATAGCCGCCGGGACCGGAGCCGATGACGATGACATCGAAGTCGGCCTTCTGGCCTGAAGCGGCGGCGGGCGTGGACGCGGGTGCGGGTGCGGCTGGCTGCGCCGGTTGAGCGGGTTGCGCGGCGGGTTTTTCCGGAGCGGGAGCGGGAGCGGGCGCGGCGGCGGAAGCCTTCGCTTCCGTATCGATGATCGCGAGCAGTTCGTCCGCGTGCACGATGTCGCCTTCCTTCTTCACCACTTCCGCGAGCGTGCCGGCGGCGGGCGCGGGCACTTCGAGCACCACCTTGTCCGTTTCCAGTTCGACGAGGATTTCGTCTTGCGCCACGGCGTCGCCCGCTTTCTTCTTCCACGGCAACATCGTCGCTTCGGTGACGGATTCGGAAAGCTGCGGAACCTTGACTTCAACCCTGGCCATTCAGATTCTCCTTGTGAGCGATTTCTCGCGATTGGAAACGTCAGGCGTCGCATGCCTCGCGGATGCGGCCTTCGCAGGCCGGGCCGGCGCGCCGAAGTCGTAGGATACGCCCTGTCCGCACGGTGCGCGCGGGATATGGCCCGCGTTCGGTGCGCCGCTCCGTCTTTTTGCCGTCGCTATATTCAGTGGTATATTACGAGGCACGTCAGGCCAGCCGATCGAGCACGAGGTGATCATGCAGACCCCTCCGTTTCAACTTGCCCGCACGAGCGCGCTCGGCGCACGCGACGCATGCTGTCAGCCGACCGAGGCCGATCTGCGCACGTCCCGCCGTCGCGCGCGTCTCGCGGAACTGGATTCGCATCTGCATTGCTCGGTTATCGGCACCTGTCTTTCGACGGGCGAACTGCGCAAGCTCGTGCCGAAATTCACCGACCTCGACCGCCATCACGCAAGCGATCTCGAGATTCATCATGCGGCCGTCGAACTCGCGATCGCGGGCGGCGCGGGCGCGAAGGCGCTGAACAAGGCGCTCGACGAACGTTACGCCGGCGCGATCCGCCGTTTCGACGCCGCGCGCGATCCGCAGGCGCTGCTCGACCTTTGGAACGACGCGCTGAAATCCGGCGATATTCCGCCCGCGTACTGGGCGCTGATGTCTCATCCGCACGCGAGCATCGAAGTGCGGCAGTCGGCGTTCGGCGAGCTGCACATGCTGTCGCATTTGGTCGGCGCGGCGAATCGCGCGGATATCCGGCGGCTCGTCGCGCTGGAATCGCAGAATCAGGAACTCAGGGAAAAGATCGAGCGCCAGCAGGCGCGTCTGCTCGAATTGAGCGCGGAACGCGATGCGTCCGTCAGGCAATCGAACGAGCACGCGCTGCAGCTCGCCGCGCTCGGGCAACGCAAGGCGGACAGGTCGGCCACCGATATCGAAACGGAAGTCGAGCGTCTGCGCGAAAAGGTCGAGGACGGCGAGCGTCGCCTCGCGCTGCACACGAGCCGCCGCGAGGCCGCCGAGCAGCGCGCGCTGTCCGAAGAGGAACAGACGCGTGCGTTGCGCAACAAGCTGGGCGAAGCGCAGGCGCTGTTGAAGGTGGTGCAGGCCGAATGCGCGGCGCTGGAACGCGCGACGCTCGAAGCCGACGATCAACCCGCGCGCGCCGGCGCGGCATCGATTGGGTGAGTGGGAAGCGCGTCGTCTATGTCGGTGGAAGGCCGAATTCGAACGCGGTGCTGAAGGCGCTGGTCGACGCGGCGGGCGGTGAGCTGATCGTCCACGACGGCGGCATCGAGGATCGCAAGGGGCTACTCGCGGCCGCGCTGCCTAACGCGGATGTGGTGCTCTTTCCCGTCGACTGCATCGATCATGATTCGATGAGCATGCTGAAGCGCGTCTGCGAGCGGCATGGCGTCGAGTATTCGCCGCTGCGCACGGCGAGCGTCGCGAGCTTCGTGGAATTTGTCGCGCGGCTGACCGCGAGCGCGCAGAACACGCACGCGAGCGCGCCGCCGCCCTCCGCATTCTGCCTGCGTCACGGTTAAGGCTTGAGCAACTGCGTGAGCGATTCGATCTGCCCGGCGCAGGCCGCTTGCGCCTGCGCTTCGACATCGCGATAAAGCCGGACGATGCTCTCGCCGACCGGCGTCAGCACGCAGCCGCCGCCGCTTTGGCCGCCTTGTTCGGAAATGGTCGCGGGCGATTTGAGCGCGCGATTGAGCTCGTCGATGAGCAGCCACGCACGCCGGTACGACATGTCGAGACTGCGCGCCGCCGCCGATATCGAGCCGTGCTTGCGCACCGCTTCCAGCAGCGAAACCTTGCCCGGACCGATCGCGATGGTTTCGCCTTTCATGATGCGTATGCGAAAGCGCACTTCGGCGGGCTGGTTCGCCGTGTCAGTGACCTTTGCGCTTGCGGTGGTTTTCTGGGTCGTCGCCATGCCCGAGAGAATACACGAAGGAAATCGGACGGGCGTTTCACGGAGGAGCCGTCGGCGTTATCGGTTGTCCGGATAGCAGAAAGCGTAATCCTCGCATCCGGGACAGCCCGGCGCGCAGGTCGGCGCTTCACCTCGCGCGTGCGCGACTTCCTGCGCGAGAAACTTCTTCCAGCGCAAATTCGCGACATTGCGCGCGATGAGATCGGGATAGTGACGCCCGAGCATGTCGGTGACGTCGTCGCGTCCGGCGAGGCCGAGATCGCGCCACAGATGATCGGGCCGCAGCGACGCGGCGGATATGATCGCCGCGAGACACACGGCGTCTTCCCGATGCCGCGCCGCCGTGCGGTCGTGCCACATCAGGAGGCCGCGCAGATCGCGCACGAACGGCCAGTGCGCCGACCAGAGCATCGCCCCCGGCGGACGATCGATCTTCGCGCCGGGAAAATGCCGGCCGATGAGCCGCAAGAGCGCGCCGGCGTCGAGGCCGAGCAGAAGCAGATCGCCCGATTCCACGCGCGCGCCGATGAGCCGCGCGAACAGCACGGAATCGGGCGCATCGGGATGGGCGGCGTGCGCGAGCAGCGCACGCGCTGATTCGTTCATCGATGCGACGCGCCGAGCACGTGCGCATCAACGCGCACGAGGCGCTTCATGTGGCGCGGCGCGTGCACCGTGTCCGCGCCCGACACGAGCACCGGCAGGCCATCCTCGATGCCGAGTTCGCGATCCGCGCACTCATACGCGATGATCACCTGCGCGCCGATCGGCGTATTGAACAGCTCGTGCCACGAAAACGTCACGGCATAGCCGTCGTGCGCGTGCGCGAGAAACACGGTGCGCTTGAAATCCGTGTTGTCCGGCCGGCGCACGCCCGCCGCGTCGAGCAGCGCGCGCAACTGCACGCCGCGATAGCTTCCCATCGGACGGATGTAGCGGCCCGTCGAAAAGCACACGAGATCGAACGGCTCGATGCTCGCGCACGCGAATTCGCGCAATGCGGCAAGATCGAGCGTGAGCGGCCTTTGCACCGCGCCGCCGATCTCGACGACAACGGGTTGAGCGGCGATCGACGGCGAAGGAATCGAGTATGCGAGGTCCATGAATGTGGCCTTGAGCAGCGTTATGTCTCCGAATATATTACGACGTCCGGCGCGATGCCATGTTTCTCGCGGCATATCAGACATGATCTTCGGCTTATCGACGGGAGAAGCGCATGAATCGACGCCTGATGGCGGCAATCGCGGTATCGGTTTTCCTCGCGGCGTGCGGCTCGGTCGCGCCCGGCACGACCGCGCAGAAAGTGCCGCTCGCGGGCACGCCGAACGGCGTCGCGGTGCGCGATTCGGACGGCGCGGTGTTCGTCACCGATGACAGGACCAACGGCATCGTGATGACCACGCATATCGGCGAAGGTGACGCGCCCGCGTTCTCGGTCTACGCGCGCATTCCGGCGGCCGCGGGCGAGCGCACCGGCTTGAGTCAGATCGCGTTCGCGCCGAACGGACATCTGCTCGTCGAGCAATTCGGCTTCGGCACGGCGGCCGCGGTCTTCGATGTCGCGCCGAGCGGCCAGGTCGCGCTCGCGTCGGACACGAATTCCGCGCGGCGGCGTCTCGGCCTGCTCGTGCTCGACAGCGGCACGTTTCTGTCGAGCTGGTTCGTGAAGGAAGGCAGCGCACCACCCGAAGGCGGCGTCAGCGTGATCACGCGCGGCACGGCGCCCCGGCAGATGATCGAGCGCGACATCGTTACCGGATTGGAGAAGCCCGTCGGGCTCGCGGCGGTCGGCGACATGCTCTACGTCAGCGATCAGGCCGCGAATCGCATCTACAAAGTGGATTTGCAGGCGGCGCGCGCGGCGAGCGCGCCCGTGCCCGCGAGCGATGTCTTCGCGACCGTCGATGCGCCCGACCTGATGGCCGCGTCACCCGACGGCACGCTCTACACGAAGTGCGGCGCGCATTCCGTGTGCAGCTTCTCGAAGCGCGGCCGTGCCACCGTGGTCGCCGACGGCTTCGAAGCGCCGCGCGGCGTCGCGGTGGATGTCGCGCGCAAACGGCTGATCGCGGTGGACCGGTCGAGCGCGCCGGACAAGCCGAGCGCGCTGCGCATAGTGCCGATCAAATGACGACGCTTCAGCGCGGCGACGACCAGCCCTTGTAGCTGCCGACGTTTTCCCGCGTGACGAGCGTCGACGGCAGCAGGATCGTCGTGCTGCTCGGCTTCTTGCCGTTCATCAGGTCATAGCCGACGCTCACCGCCTGTTGCGCCATTGCCCACGGATCCTGGCTCGCCGATGCCTGGACCATCGTGTCGGACTTGAGCGCCGTTTCGATATCGGGCGCGCCATCGACCGACGTGATCACGATGTTGTTCCGATGCAGCTGCTTCGCCGCGAGGTCCGTGCCGATCGCTTGCGGATCGTTGATCGCGAACACGCCGTCGAGTTTCGGGAAGCGCGTGAGATAACCCTGCATCGCGTTCATGCCGCCTTCTCGCGAGCCTTTCGCGTCCTGATCGTCGGACAGGATCTTGATGCCCGGATTCTTCGCGAGCACGGTCTTGCAGCCGTTCACGCGATCGATCACCGCCGATACCTGCGGCCCGTTCTCGATCACGACATTGCCCTTGCCGTTGAGCTTCTTCGCCAGAAAATCGCAGGAGATCTCGCCGGCCTGCACGTTGTTGGTCTGCACGGTCGCGTCCGCGCCCGCCGCCGCGACATCGACCGCGATCACGACGATGCCCGCCTTCTGCGCTTTCTTCACGGCCGGCTCGATCGCTTTCGGATCGACGGCGTTGAGCAGAATGAGATCGACGTGCGCCGAGATGAAGTTGTCGATCTGCGTGAACTGCTTGTTCATGTCGTAGTCCGACGACACCGCCTGCACCTTGGCGTTCGGGTTGATCGACTTGGCCTTCGCTTCCGCGCCCCGCGAGATGGTGACGAAGTACGGGTTGCCGAGCGAGCCGACCGTGATGCCGACGGACTTCAACTGCTTGTCGGCGGCGTGCGCGGACAGCGACAGGGTGAATCCGAGAGCGAGTGCGACGCTGGCGAAAAGCTTATTGTGTTTGCGCATGTTGTTGTCTCCAGTTGGTCCTTTTTTCGAGAGCGGGCGCACGCGGACCGAGTGCGCCCGGATAGCGGGAATCAGGTGCGAGCCGAGCCGCGCTGACGGTAACGATCGAGCGCCACCGCGCCGATGATCACGAGGCCCTTGATGATGTACTGCCAGATATCCGACACGCCGAGCAGCACGAGACCGTTCGTCAGCACCGCGATGATGAGCGCGCCGACCAGCGTGCCGACGATCGAACCTACGCCGCCGACGAAGCTCGTGCCGCCGAGAATGACCGCGGCGATCGCATCGAGTTCGTACGACTGGCCGAGTTGCAAGCCGTTCGCGGCATAGAGACGCGCGGCGGACATCACCGCGCCGAGACCCGCGAGCAAGCCCGAGATCGCGTAGACGAAGAGCTGGATGCCCCACACCTTGATACCCGAAAGACGCGCCGCCTCCGGATTGCCACCGACCGAGTAGATGCGCAGGCCGAGCACCGTGCGGCGCAGGACGAACCACGACACGATCACGACCGCAATCGCGATGATCACGAGCCAGGGCACGCCGAAGAGCGTGTCGTTGCCGATGAACGCGAACGACAGTTGCGGATTGAAGATGGTCGTGTCGTGGCCGATCAGCCGCGCGATGCCGCGCACCGCGGTGAGCGAGCCGAGCGTCACGATGAACGGCGGCAGTCTCAGGAGCGCGATCAGGAGGCCGTTGACGACGCCGAAGCCGAGGCCGACTGCGAGCGCGGCCGGAATGCCGAGCCATCCCCAGCCCGGAATATTCGACGCGAGCAGCGCGGTGACCGCCGCCGCCGACAGCACCGAACCGACCGACAGGTCGATGCCGCCCGTGAGAATCACGAAGGTCATGCCCGCTGCGAGCACGATGTTGATCGAAGCCTGCTGCGTGACGATCGACAGGTTCTGGAAGCTGAAGAAGCCGTCCGTCACGACGCCGAAGCCGATGCACAGCAGGATCAGGACGGGCAGCATGCCCGCGGTTCGCATCAGCACCTGCATGCGCTCGCGATGTTCGATGCGGTTCTGTCGTTGCGATGTGCTTTCCGCCTTCGCAACCGGCGTGGTGCCCGTGTCGTGGTGTTTCGTCGTGTTAGCCATGTCTCTCTCCAGATTCCTTGGTGTCTTACGCCGCCTGATCGAGCGCGACCTTCGAGCCCGTCGCCAGTTCGATGATCCCTTCCTGCGAAATCGGCTTGCCGGAATGGCCGCCGAGTTCGCCCGCGATTTCGCCTTCGCGCATCACGAGCACGCGGTCCGCCACGCCGATGACTTCCGGCAGCTCGCTCGAGATGACGATCACGCCGACGCCCGAGCGCGCGAGATCGTTGATGATTCGATAAATCTCCGACTTCGCGCCGATATCGACGCCGCGTGTCGGCTCGTCGAGGATCAGCACCTCGGGCTTCGTTTCGAGCAGACGCGACAGCAGCACCTTCTGCTGATTGCCGCCCGACAGCGCGCCCACGTTCACGCGCATGTTCGGCACGCGGATGGTGAGCGCGGCGATCGCGTCCTTCGCACGCGTGTTGCCGCGCGGCAGATCCATCACGCCCGCTTTCGCATCGCGGCCGGCGACCGTGATGTTGATGTTGTCGCGCACGCTCATGTCGAGGAAGAGGCCCTGGCCCTTGCGGTCTTCGGTGAGATAGACGAGGCCCGCGTCGATCGCGTCGCGCGGCGTGCGCAGCTTCACCGGCTTGCCGTGCATCGACACTTCGCCGCGCGCCTTTTCCTCCGCGCCGAAGATGAGGCGCGCGAGTTCCGTGCGTCCCGCGCCGACCAGTCCCGCGATGCCCAGCACTTCGCCCTTGTGCAGGTCGAGGCTGCATCCTTTCACGCGATTGTTGTCGGCGATATCGCGCACGGACAGCACGACGTTGCCCGGATCGTAAGGCGCGTGCTGCTTCTTGTAGAAGCCGGAGATGTCGCGGCCGACCATCATCTTCACGAGGCTGTCGGCGGACAGTTCCTCGCGCATCAGCGTGCCGACGTACGATCCGTCGCGCAGCACCGAGACGCGATCCGACAGCTCATAGATCTCCGCCATCCGGTGGCTGATGTAGATGATCGCGATGCCCTCCGCGCGCAGCGTGCGCACGAGCTCGAAGAGACGATCGGTTTCGCGCGAGGAAAGCGGCGTGGTCGGCTCGTCCATCACGAGGATGCGTGCATGCGCATGCACGGCGCGCGCGATTTCGACGAGTTGCCGCTCCGCGATCGACAGATCGCCGACGAGCGTATGCGGCTTGAAGCTCGCGCCGAGGCGTTTCAACACATCCTCGCAGCCGCGCTCCATGCCTTTGCGATCGACAAGCCTGTTGCGCCGCAGCTCGCGTCCCGCGTGGATGTTCTCCGCGACGGAAAGATTCGGCGCGAGGCTCAGTTCCTGATAGATCACCGCGACGCCGAGCGCGCGCGCGGCGAGCGGCCCGTCGATGGTGACCGGCTTGCCGTCGATGAGAATCTGGCCGCCCGCGTCGGCCTGATACGCGCCCGACAGGATCTTCATCAGCGTGGACTTGCCCGCGCCGTTTTCGCCCATCAACGAATGCACTTCGCCGGGATAGACGGACAGGCGCACGTCGTTGAGCGCGCGCACGCCGGGAAAGGTCTTGCTGATGCCGCGCATTTCCAGAAGCGGCGTTCGGGTGGAAGGGTCATGCGGCATGGTTCACCTCTTGGGTTTTGATGCCCGCGTGGCGAATCGCCGCGCGCGGTGAGAAGTTGAAGAACATCGGCAACGTGGCCGCGCCGATCGCGCCCGCATCCGGGCCGAAGGAGCCGCGCACGAGCGTCGGGGTGCCGCGCGCTTCGGGCGCGTTGGCGGTAAGCGTCGTCGAGAGGCGCTTGACGAGCTGATCGAGCAGGCCGCCGTCGATATCGGCATCGATCACGACCATCGGCACGTCGAGCACGCAGAGCGTCGCGCGCAGGGCGGGCGCGAGCGCCTCGATGCAGTCGTCGATCCATTCGTCTACAGCCGGAAGACGCTGCTCGATGCACGCCTGCAGGTCGATGCGGTTGTCCGCCGCCGCGCCGCAGTAGTGGAGATGCCGCACGAGCGCGTTCAGCGATGCACGCGACAGCAGGATGTCCCACGGTCCCGCGGGTTGCGGCGCGGACGGCAGGCGGCTCGGCGGCACGGGAATCACGCCGATGTCGCCCGCATTGCCCGACGCGCCGCGCAGACAGTCGCCGTTGATCGCGATGCCGCCGCCGATCGCCGAGCCGAGAAAGAGATAGACGAAGTCGTCGCAGCGGCGGCCGTGACCGTAGAAGAGCTCGGCGGTCGCGGCGGCGTTGCCGTCGTTTTCGCTGAAGACGGGCAGCGACAGCGCGCGGCCGAGTTCATCGGCGAAATCGGTTTCGTCCCAGGCGCGGAAGGTTTCGGCGGGCAGGCCGAGTTCGCGCAGCCAGCTGCCGAGATTGAACGGCTGCGCGATGCCGACGCCCGCCAGCCGCTCGCGCTCCGGGGCCGAGAGCAGGCCGAGCATCTTCGCGATGTCGCGCCGCACGATCTCCAGCGCCTCGGCCGGATGCGGCAGCACAGCATCGAGTGCGCTGCGCGCGAGCACGTCGCCGGCGAAATTCACGAGCACCGTCTCGATGCCGGTGCGATCCAGCCGCACGCCGATACCGAACGCGCCGCGCGGATCGAGCCGGATCAGCGACGCCGGCTGGCCGCGCTGGCCTTCGAGACGGCGGCCGGTGTATTCGATCAGTCCCGCATTTTCCAGCGACTCGACGATGCTGCCGACCGCCGTGCTCGTCAGATTCGCGTGACGCGCGAGTTCGGCTTTCGATGCCGGCTCGGCGCGCCGCAGCGCCTGCAACAGCAGACGTTCGTTGTACCGGCGCACGGTTGCGGAGTTGCTTCCTCTGCCGCTTGGGGATTTCACGCGCTGTCTCCGAAGGACGGCCATCGAGTCGCGGCCATTAATTAAATCAAGTTGATTTATTTAAGACTGACGGCGCGTCGAAGTAAAGGAGGGAAATCCCGGAGCTGCTTTTTAAGTATGTTTTGAAGAGGCGATCGCATGAGGCGCGATGCTCTGAGGACGCAAATCGCGGACCCGGTGCGCTTCCACACTAGGCGATGCAACCGGCAGTGCCAAGCCGCGCGCCGATGCTTTCCGGCGAGCTTACGGACGGCGATAAACCAGCTTTCGACGGGCGGCGCGCGGCGAAGCGCCCGGCGAATCGATGTGCTATCGTCGGCGACACTTTTCGACACTTCCTTCGCCGTTTCATGTTCTCGATTTCCCAAGCCACGCACGCCAGCAAGGCCGCGCAATACGACGACCTGCTGCAGCAAGCCCGCGCGCTCATCGCCGATGAAAGCGACTTCATCGCCAATGCCGCGAATTTTTCGTCGCTCGTCTATCACTCGCTGCCCGATCTCAACTGGGCCGGCTTCTATCTCTTCGATGGCACGGAGCTCGTCGTCGGGCCGTTTCAGGGCAAGCCGGCGTGCGTGCGCATCGCGCTCGGACGCGGCGTCTGCGGCACGGCGGCGCGTGAGCGGCGCACGCAGGTCGTGCCGGATGTGCATGCGTTTCCCGGGCATATCGCGTGCGATTCGGCGTCGCGTTCGGAGATCGTCGTGCCGCTCGTCGCGAGCGATGGCACGCTGATCGGCGTATGGGATGTGGATAGCCCCGTGCCGAACCGCTTCGACGATGAAGACGCGCTCGGCATGGAAGCGCTGTGCACGGCTTTCGTCGCGCTCGCGTGGGGCAAGCAAACGGAGCGTTGATATGTCCACCGGGCCGACCGATAACGGCGTCGTCACGATTGCGAGCGCGCACGACGCCATCGCCACCGCCGACAAACTCGAAGCGCTGATCCGCGCGCGCGGACTGATGCTCTTCGCGCGCATCGACTTCAGCGGCGACGCCGCCCGCGCCGGCCTCACGATGCCGCCGAGCCAGTTGCTCGTGTTCGGCAATCCGCAGGCGGGTACGCCGCTGATGCAGGCCGTGCCGACCGCCGCGCTCGATTTGCCGCTCAAGATTCTGTCGTGGGAAGACGCGGACGGACGCGCGTGGCTCTCCTATAACGCGACGGAATACTTGCGCGCGCGTCACGGGCTCGACGCCGACGCGATGAAGCCCGTCAGCGGCGTGGCCGCGCTCGTGGAGGCGGCGGCGCGCTGACAATTTGGCGTCATCGGCGGCCGTACGCCTGCGTCTACAATGAGACGTTTTCCTTCCGTCTCAATATTCCATGACGAGCCTTGTCCGCCGACGCCTGCTTGCCGCCTGCGCCCTGAGCGCTTGCGCGTTCGTGCGTGCGCGCGACGTGCGCGCGGCGTCCGACAAGGCCACCGTCGCGCTCGTCATGAAGTCGCTGAACGATCCGTTCGTCACGTCGATGATCGAAGGCGCGCGCAATTACCAGCGGCACTACGCGTCGCAACTCGATCTCGCGACGAACGGCACGCTCGCGGACAACGACGTGGCCGGGCAGATCCACATCGTCGAAACGCTGATCGATGCGAAAGTCAACGCGATCGTCATCGCGCCCGCGGATTCGAAGGCGCTGCTGCCCGTGGCCGCGAAGGCGATCGGGGCGGGCATCATCGTGATCGCGATCGACAATCCATTCGACGAAGCCGCGCAGGACGCGGCGAACATCACGATTCCGTTCGTCGGGCCGGACAGCCGGCGCGGGGCGAAGCTCGTCGGCGCGTATCTCGGCTCGAAGCTGAAGGCGGGCGACGAGATCGGCATCATCGAGGGTCCGCCGAACGATCTCAACGCGCAGCAGCGCACGCTCGGCTTCAAGGATGCGATGAACGCGGCGGGACTGCGCATCGCCGATGCCGACAGCGGCGACTGGACTGCGGCGAGCGGCAAGTCGATCGCGTTGCAGATGCTTTACGCGCATCCGGATGTGCGCGGCCTGCTCTGCGCGAACGACAACATCGCGATGGGCGCGATCGACGCGATCCGTATCGCCGGCAAGAAGGGCCGCGTGCTGGTGACGGGCTACAACAACATCGACGCCGTGCAGCCGATGCTCGACGACGGCCGCCTGCTCGCGACGGTCGAGCAGTTCGGCGCGCGGCAGGCGGTGTTCGGCGTGGATGTCGCCGTGAAGGCGCTGCTCGAAAAGCGGCGGCAAAGGGATTTGTCGCCGTATATGGAGACGCCGGTTCAGCTGGTGACGAAGGGGCAGGCGAAGGGGTTTCGGTTCGGGGGGTCGTGAGAGGGCTTTAGGAATGATCGTGTAGGGCGTCTCGTCGAATTCGCATATGTTGTGCAGCTAAGGGTGCGACTTCGACGAGGAAACTATTGCATGACGACCCAACACGCTCATCACCACCGCCAGTTCAAGCAGCCGAACACAGCGTGGAAAGCTATTCCCACCGACGTCGTGCCGCTCTACGTTCGGTCTGCGCTCAGAGACGCCATTCGCCTCGAGGCTGTTTCCGAGGCGGACTACGACCATTTGCTCTGGATTCTGGCCCAGGAGTCGAGCGGCATCGTGAATAGCCGCAATCACGAATCAAGCGCGCGAGGCTTGTTTCAGCTTTTGCACGCGCAATACGACCTGAACCCCCACGGGGAAAAGTCGTTTGGCAATGCCGTGGAGGAATGTCAGGGCGGGATTCGCTATATCTACGGTCGCTACCATTCCGCAAGAGCGGCAAGAGATTTCTGGGAAAGACATCACTGGTACTGACCCGTGCGAAAACACTTGCTCGCCCTCTGCCTGCTCATCGCAGCGCCCATTCCGGGTTTCGCTCATGACGCCGAGCCGAATTTCGCGGACTATCCAACAACGGTCGAAGAGGCGCACGGGCCCGTCAAGCTACGGTTGACGACGCGAGAAAGCCGCCGCTACGTCACGCAACTCACCGTAGCGGCAAGCGCTCCCGTCAACTTCGCCGGGCACTTCATCATGACCGAATGGGGCTGCGGAGCCGGCTGCGTCACGGCCGCCGCGATCGACGCACAGACGGGAAAGGTCGTGATGCTTCCCTTCACCGTCTCCGACTGGCCACTCGACATCACCGAGCCTCTTACTTACCGGAAGGACAGTTCGTTGCTGATGGTTCGCGGAAGCAGAAACGAACGAGGCCGCGGCACTTACTACTATCGATTCGACGGCGCCGCGTTCCGATTGATCGAAGCGCTACCCGCAACACAGCGCCAACGACCTTAACTCATCGCCTTCCCCAACAACCCCCGCGCCGCAAGACTCCGATACAACGCCCTCACCCCAAACGTCCAGGGCTCGATCTCCGTCGACAACCTCACCGTATTGACCAGCGCCCCGAGGCTGGGCGTCGAGATCGTCACGACATCGCCGAGATGATGCGTGAACCCGCCGCCCGGGGTATCGCGATCCTTGATCGGCGAGAACATCGTGCCGAGGAACAGCATGAAGCCGTCCGGATACTGATGATGCGCGCCATGCGTCTGCGTGACGAGATCGGCCGGATCGCGGCTGATTTCGCTCATGTGGCTCACGCCGTCGAGCACGAAGCCATCGTCCGCGCCTTCGATGCGCAGCGACAGGCTCGAAGCGCGCACCGAATCCAGCGTGAAGCGTCCATCGAACAGCCGCACGAAGGGGCCGATCGCGCACGACGCGTTGTTGTCCTTCGCCTTGCCGAGCAACAGCGCGCTGCGGCCTTCGATATCGCGCAGATTAACGTCGTTGCCGAGCGTCGCGCCCACGATCTCGCCGCGCGCATTCACCGCGAGCACGATCTCCGGTTCCGGGTTGTTCCATTGCGATGTCGGATACAGGCCGACGTCCGCGCCGAATCCGACCGACGACATCGGCTGCGACTTCGAAAACACCTCCGCGTCCGGCCCGATGCCGACTTCCATGTACTGCGACCACGCGCCACGCCGCTCGAGTTCGGCCTTCAGCTTCGCTGCGCTTTCCGAACCCGGCTTGATCTTCGACAGATCCGCGCCGATCAGCTTGTTGATCGTGTCGCGCACTTCCTGCGCGCGGCTCGCGTCGCCGCCGGCCTGCTCCTCGATCACCCGTTCCAGCAGACTCACCGCGAACGTGACGCCGCACGCCTTCACGGCCTGCACGTCGCAGGGCGCGAGCAGGCGCAAGGCATCGGCGGAACCGTCGAGCGTCGCTTGCAGCAGATCCTGAACGTTGCCGAGATGCTCGCCTTCGGCATTGCGGGCGATGTCGAGCGCATCGGCGCTGTCGAAGAGATCGGCGGTCGTCGGCGCAGCGCGCGTGATGTCGAACACCTCACCGCGACGCACCGCGACGACGGCGGGACCGTTCACGGGCGCGGGACGCCACACACGGCCGATCAGCACGGCGTCGGCGAAATCTTCGGGCAGAAAGGAGGAGACGTTGACGGTTTGCATGGATGCGAATGACGGGCGGGAAGGGAAAACCGATCGTAGCCCGCGTGCGTGGCAGTGTCCATCGGGTTGATTGTTTATCCAACCTGTTGGAATATTCGCACATGGAAAAAACCTACGACGTCCCCGCACTGCGCCGCGCGAGCGACATTCTCGAAGCCCTCGCCGCCGCCGCGAAACCGGTGCGCGCCGCGTCGCTCGCCGAAGAGACCGGCCTCTCGCGCAGCACGCTTTATCTGATGCTCGAAACGCTCGCGCGCATGCAATGGATCGAAAAGCACGACGACGGCTACATGATCGGCGTCGGCCTTTTCGAGCTCGGCAACGCGTACGTGCGTCACGACAAGCTGCAGGCCGCGTTTCGCGAGGGCGCGGGCGCGTTCATCAACAAGCACAACGAGGTCGTGCAGCTCGCGGTGCTCGACGGCGTGCAGGTGGTCTATATCGCGCGGGAGGATGCGCATCGGCCGGTGCGGCTCGTGTCCGATCTCGGCTCGCGTCTGCCCGCGCACTGCTGCGCGCTCGGCAAGGCGCTGCTGGCCGGAATGACCGATGAAACCGTGATCGAACGCCTTCCCGAGCGTCTCGAAGCGGTGACGCCGCGCACCATCACGCGGCGCGCGGCGTTGTTACGCGAACTCGCGTCGATCCGCGCGAGCGGGCTCGCCGTCGAACGCGAGGAAGTCGCCGAAGGTCTTGCGTGCTTCGCGGCCTACGTCGGGAGGACGCCGGCGGGCAAGCGCGTCGCGGTATCGACGAGCGTGCCCATCGGACGGCTCGATCCGAAGCGTGAAAAGCAGATTTCGATCGGCATCGTGCAACTCGCGTCTCACTTGCGCGCGTCGCTCTGACGATGCGACGCGCGCGCGTCCACACGGCCCGCCGACGTGGCGAAGCGCGCCTCGATCGATGCAATTTCCTTCTCCGCATGCAACGGCGCCGCAGCGTGCGCCGCGATCAGCACATCGCAGCGCGCGTGTGAGCAGACCACGTCGCGCAGACGCGCTTCGCCGTGACGCCAGCCGGTATCCGCTTCGCCGCCGAGCACGATGAGATCCGCGCCCGCCGCTTTCGCCTCCTTCGCGATCAGTTCGCCGACGCTCGTGCCGTCGAGCGGCTGCGTGATGCTGCGCGCGACGCCATCGATGCCCGCGCTGTCGATCAGGCGCGCCGCATAGCGTGTCACGGCCCGCGCGTGATCGTCGATGACATCGAGCGTGTCGCCCGGATTGCTGTCGGCGGTGACGATGGCCCACCACGGCATCTGATCGACGATATGCAGCGCCGTGAGCCGCGCATTGCAGGCGCGGGCGCGCGTGATGGCGGTGGTCAGGGCGCTTTCGCTGAGGCTCGTGCCGACCGCGACGAGAATGTGCTTGTACATGATGGGTCTCCGGTGTGGTTCGCTGAGACCGGATGATCGGCGCGCAAAGTTAGCTGCAAATGAGCGCGAGCCTGCATCTTTTACAAAGGAACTTAACAATCGCGCGACCGGGCTTCGGCGCGCGCCGGCCGCGCTCTTCGCGCCAGCCCGCACACACGTTCGGTTTCGACCGCATCGCGCTGCCTGGGGAACGGTGTTTGCTTCCCGTCGCCCGAATGCCTTTGCACGAGCGGCATTCGCGCATTCCACGCAAGTTCAGCCTGCGGTTCCGCCCGGCGTTCGTCCGGGAACCACCCGAAAGTGAGCGGCGATGTCAGATCGAGACGACTCCGATACCCAAGACGATGCGCGCGAAGACGACCGTGAGCGCGCGTCTTCGCACGGCGATGCAGCCGATAAAGACAAAGATGCGAAGGACGACAAAAAGAAAGACGACGGCGACGACGAAAAGAAGCCCGCCAAAAAACCCGGCAAGAAGCCGCTCATCATTCTGGGCATCGTGGTCGTCGTGCTGGCGATCGGCGCTTTCGTCTGGTGGTTCCTGACGCGCAATCAGGTCAGCACCGACGACGCTTACACCGACGGCGACGCCGTCACGATCGCGCCGAAGGTGTCGGGCTATGTCGTGACGATGAACATCGACGACAACCGCTTCGTGCATCAGGGCGATCTGCTCATCAAGATCGATCCGCGCGATTATCAGGCGCAACTCGATCAGGCCAGCGCGCAACTCGGACTCGCGCAGGCGCAACTGCATGCATCGGAAACGCAGCTCGAAGTCGCGCGCGTTCAGTATCCCGCGCAGCTCGCGCAGGCTCAGGCGCAGGAACTCACCGCGCGCGCCAATCTCGTTCAGGCGAGCGCGGCTTACGAGCGTCAGCATTCCGTCGATATTCGCGCGACCTCGCAACAGAACATCGACACCGCCGACGCGCAGCAGAAAAGCGCGCAGGCGAACGTCGCGCAGGCACGCGCGCAGGTGCGCACGGCGAGCCTCGTGCCGCAGCAGATCGCGCAGGTGCTCGCGACGGTCGAGGAGCGGCGTCAGCAGGTGCGTCAGGCACAGGCGCAGGTCGAGGCGGCGCAACTGAATCTCTCGTACACGGAACTGCGCGCACCGGCCGATGGCTGGATCACGAAGCGCAACGTGCAATTCGGCACGTTTCTGCAGGCGGGCACGTCGATTCTCACGCTCGTCACGACGCGCGTGTGGGTCACCGCGAACTTCAAGGAATCGCAACTGGATCGGATGCAGCCGGGCGACAAGGTCGATATCGATGTCGATGCGTATCCCGCGATGAAGCTGCACGGTCATGTCGACAGCGTGCAGCTCGGCAGCGGCTCGCGCTTCTCCGCGTTCCCCGCCGAAAACGCGACGGGCAACTTCGTGAAGATCGTGCAGCGCGTGCCGGTGAAGATTCTCATCGACGATGGACTGAAGCCGGGCACGTCGCTGCCGCTCGGACTGTCCGTCGTGCCGACCGTCATGCTGCGGCATTGAACCCATGAGCGATACCACCGCGCAACACGATCACAGCGGCTGGAAGCCGAGCGCGAATCCGTGGCTGATCGCCGTGGTCGTGACGCTCGCGGCGTTCATGGAAGTGCTCGACACGACCATCGTGAACGTCGCGCTGCCGCATATCTCCGGCACCATGTCCGCGAGCTACGACGAAGCGACGTGGACGCTCACGTCCTATCTCGTCGCGAACGGCATCGTGCTGCCGCTGTCCGCGTACTTCTCGAAGATTCTCGGACGCAAGCGCTACTTCCTCATCTGCATCGCGGCGTTCACCGTCTGCTCCTTCATGTGCGGCATCGCGACGAATCTCGGGCAACTCATCATCTTTCGTATCCTGCAGGGCTTCTTCGGCGGCGGCCTGCAGCCGAGCCAGCAGTCGATCATTCTCGATACCTTTCCGCCCGAGCAACGCGGCCGCGCGTTCTCGATCTCGGCGGTCGCGATCGTCGTCGCGCCCGTGCTCGGCCCGACGCTCGGCGGCTGGATCACCGATAACTTCACGTGGCGCTGGGTCTTTCTCATCAACGTGCCGGTGGGCGTGCTGACGACCATCGCGGTGACGCAGTTCGTCGAAGACCCGCCGTGGGAAAAGCGGCAGAACCCGAAGAAGGTGGGCATCGACGTGGTCGGCATCGGGCTGATCGCGCTGGGGCTCGGCTGTCTGCAAGTGTTTCTCGATCGCGGCGAAGACGACGACTGGTTCTCGTCGAACTTCATCGTGACGTTCGCGGTGCTCGCGGCGGTGGGTATCGTCGGCGCGACGGTGTGGCTCCTGTACGCGAAGAAACCCGTGGTCGATCTGCGCGTGCTGAAGGACCGCAACTTCGCGCTCGGCTCGGCGGCGATCGTCGGCTTCGCGTCGGTGCTTTATGGCAGCGCCGTATTGATACCGCAACTCGCGCAACAGCAACTCGGCTACACCGCGACGCTCGCCGGCCTCGTGCTGTCGCCCGGCGCGATATGCATCGTGTTTCTGATCCCCATCGTCAGCAAGTTGATGAATGTGATCCAGACGCGCTTTCTCGTGGCGTTCGGCTTCTTTCTGATGGGATGCGCGTTGCTGTATTCGCATCATCTCGTGCCCAACATCGACTATGTGACGCTGACGAAGATGCGCAGCGCGCAGTCCATCGGCATCGGCTTTCTGTTCGTGCCGGTGACGACGCTCGCGTATCTGTCCCTGCCGAAATCGATGAACAACGACGCGTCCGCGCTCTTCACGATGTTCCGCAACGTCGCCGGTTCGATCGGCATATCGCTCGCGACCGCGATGATCCGCGAGCGCACGCAGGCGAACATGGCGCATATGGTCGAGCATCTGACGCCGCTCAATCAGCCCTACAACGAAGCGGTGCAGCGCATCGCGCGCACGCTGATGGACTCCGGCCAGACGATGACGCAGGCGATGTCCGCGGCGACCGGCCAGATGTACAAGACGCTCGTTTCGCAGGCGACGATCCTCGCGTATCTCGACGTGTTCGCCGCGTGCGCGATCTTCGCGTTCCTGTTCATTCCGCTGACGTTCTTCTTTTCGCCCGTGAAGGCGTCGGGTCAGGCGGGAGGGCATTGAGATGAAATTACGTCACGGTATGCCGATGCTCGCGCTCGCGTTGAGCGCCTGCGCGGTCGGCCCCGACTACGCGCCGCCGAAAGCCGATGTCCCCGCCGACTGGAGCGACACGCAGCGCGCGCAGAACGCGCCGGACGATCCACGCGTGCCGCATGCGGATTCGCCATCGACGGCGCAGACTTCGGCGGATCCCGATCCGCGCTGGTGGAAGCAGTTCAACGATCCGACGCTGGATTCGCTGATCGATCGCGCGGTCGCGGGCAATCTCGATTTGCAGAGCGCGGTGCTGCGCATCGCGGCGGCGCGTGAAGAAAGCGTGTCGGCGGCGGCGCAGGGCTTGCCACAAGTAAGTGCGAGCGCGAGTGTGAAGCGTCAGCAACTGGGCGTGAAAGGCCTGCTCGAATCGCAGGGCGTGTATGACCGGCTCGACAGCCTCGGCGCGAACGGCGCGCAGATACGTCAGGGCATCGACTCGGCGACGGGGCCGGTCACGCTCTTTCAGGACGGCTTCGATGCATCGTGGGAACTGGATCTCTTCGGTCGTGTGCGGCGCTCGGTCGAATCGGCGAATGCGCAGACGCAGGCCGAGATCGAAAGCCGCAACGATGCGCTCGTGTCGCTCGAATCCGAAGTCGCACGTACGTACGCACAGTTGCGCGGCGCGCAGACAATCAAGCAGATCACGCTCGCCGAAATCGACGCCGAGCAGCAGATTCTCGACCTCACGCGCGAGCAGGCGCGCGTCGGCCTGACGAGTCAGCAGGACGTGCAAAGCGCGAGCGCGCAAGTCGGATCGTTGCAGGCGCAACTGCCGACGCTCGATGCGCAGATCGCGCAGGCGCTGAACGGCCTCGCCGTGCTGACCGGCAGCGCGCCGGGCACGCTCGACGCGGAACTGTCGGATGCGCGCGCCGTGCCGCCCGTGCCGCCGACGGTGCCGGTCGGCCTGCCATCGACGCTCGCGCGCCGGTGTCCCGATATCCGTCGGGCCGAAGCGCAACTGCATTCGGCGTCGGCGGAAGTGGGCGTCGCGGTCGCGCAGATGTATCCGGATATCTCACTAACTGGACAAGTGGGCACGCGTGCGACGAAGGCGCGTTATCTCGCGCATTGGTCGAGTTTGTTCTGGTCGATCGGGCCGAGCATTTCGCTGCCGATCTTCGAGGGCGGCGCGTTGCGTGCGAACGTACGTGTGGCGAAGGCGCAGGCGGGGCAAGCGGCGTTGCAGTATCGGCAAACCGTGCTCAATGCGTTGCAGGAAGTGGATAACGCACTCGTGTCGTATCGCACGGAGCAGGACCGGCGCGCGGCGCTCACGCGCACCGTCGAAGCGAACCGCGTCAGCCTGCAACTCGCGACGGAAAGCTATCGCAAGGGCATCACGCCCTTCGTGACCGTGCTCGATGCCGAGCGCCAGCTTGCGCAGACGCGCGAGCAACTCGCGCAATCGACGGTCAACGTGACGACCGATCTCATCGCCGTCTACAAATCGCTCGGCGGCGGATGGCAGGACGATAAATCCGCGACCGCGCAAAATTAACGGCGGCGCTTTTTCCAGTCGTAATCGGCGGGCGGATCGGCGACGCCCGGCTTGCCGACCGCATGCGGGTTTTCACTGCATAGCGTGACGAAGCCGATGTCGTCGCCATCGGCCTGGCGCTTGCGCAGCGCTTCCGCAAAGCGCAGCGCGTCGGCGAGCGCGTTTTCATCGAATCTCCTGAAGCGTGCCGCGCCCTCGATATCAGGGTTGCCGCCGAGCCAATACACGACGAACATCGTTTAGCCTCTCGTTTGGGGATGTGTGCACCATCGTCACGCACGGCGATGAAGATCCTGCACGGCGCGCGTGCATCGGCGCGCCGCGACAGCCACCGGGTAATCCCGAAGTGTAACGTCGGCGAGCCGCATGCCGCTTGACGATGACTTCCGAACGCTCGCGAGGGAATGATCGTTGCTGTCATCTCCATCCATTCCGAGGCCCAAACGATGCAACGACACGACCGTGTTCCTTCGCAAGCGCTGTGGCAGATTCCGCCGTGCGCGACGCGCCACGACGAGCCGCGCGTGCTCATCGCCGATGACGATCTGGAGGCGACCCGCGCGATCTGTCTTGCGCTGGAAGACGCCGAGTTCACCGTGCGCGCGGTGCACACGGGGCTCGACGCGGTGTCGATCGCGCGCAAATGGCGGCCGGGCGTCGTGCTGCTCGACCTGATGATGCCGCTCGGCGATGGCTGGGAAGCCGCCGAAGCGATCCGCGCGATCGATATTTCGATGCTGCTGATCGCGCATACGAGCCGCACGGACCCCGAAGACCTGACGCGCGCGCAGCGCACCGGCTTCAACGGCTACTTCGTCAAGCCGACGGAACTCGACGGAATGATCGCGGTGTTGCGCGGCTATTTTTCGACGCGGGAAGGCGAAGGCGATCACGCATCCGTGCGCGTGCGCTGAATGACGTCGAGCTTCAGCACGAGATGGTTGATATCGCGCTGAGCGTGCTCTTTCAGCATGTCTTCCCAGTACTGGCAATAACCGGCCCAGAACGGCATCTGCGTATGCGCGGATGCGGCTGTCGGCAGAGGATCGGGCAGCATCCTGCTCAGACGGTCGATTTCCTTGTGCTTCCATTGCAGCAGCGCGCGGCGATATCCGCGTCGCGGCGGGCACATTTCGTTCATTCTCGCGACGGCGATCGAAAACCCTTCGGCTGGCCGCGATGCCATCTTCGTGAGAACCGCTGTCTGCGGGCGCGGGCCGCGTTCATGGCAGATGATCGCGCCGATCTGCCCAAGGATGTACATCGCTTTCGCCATCGGCGGCTCGGAATGGTCTTGCATGGCGCCTCTCGATTTATCGTTATGAGTCTTCTTGCACAGGCGCTCGAAGTTGCCTCGGACTTGATGTTGATACGCTGTACTTTGCGTATTTATAAGATACCGTATTAGGACTGTTCTGAATTGTGCATCGACAAAAAGATACAGTGATGAACAATTCGCTGCGCTGAAAACGGATCCCGAACTGAATCGGAAATCGAAACGCCCGAGACGAAATGCATCTACGAAGGATGCCGAAACAAACGGCGATCCACGTGCACGCCCGGCCGAATCGTGTTACACATTGACCAATCCGGATGCCATGCACGACGGCATTTCAGCCTTTCAGCGGTTTCCAACTCACTTTCAGCGAGCCTGAATTTGTTCGTCCGACGACTCGCGACGCTCTGGCGACTTGGCCGCGCGTTCGTGCATGAAAGCCATCAGACGCATCTGACCGACGACGGCGCGGCGATGACGCGCGTCGCGCGCTTCTTCGCGACGCATGGCGCGCGTGCCGCGCCGCTCGGCGCTGGCGTGCCCGCGCTCTCGCAGCTTTCGCGCGTGCTGGAGAACGCATCCGGCGCGCTCGCGCGTCATCCCGCGCTTGCGGAAACGGCGGTGCGCGTCGCGCTTTCCGAACTCGACGGACTCTTTACGCCCTACGATGCGGAACGCTTTCGCACGGCTTGCAAAGCGGCGTTTCCCGCCACGCTGTCCTTCGAACTCACGGCGCTGAGCGACGTGCCGCTACGCTCGGGCGTCGCGGAGCAGACGCACGTCGCGCGCATCGGCGCGTTCCCCGTGCGCGTCACGCTGCTGCGCGCGGACACGCGTGCCGAACTCGAAGACGATCTGGATCTCGCGCTCGCGGCGGCGCGTTTCGCGGAGCGACGCTCGACGAAGGCGCGCGACATGCATCCGGTGGAATGGGTTCGTCGCGCGCGAGAGAGCGTCGACGCAATGATCGACTTGCGTCAGCGCGCCGCCGATCAGAGCTACTTGCGCTTCCGTCTGCGCGAGGACAACCGCCTCGCCGTGCCCGAAGTGCTCTGGGACTATTGCAACGACGCCGTGCTGACCACGCGCGCGATCGAAACGGCGGCGTTATCGGATGCGGAAACGCTCGCATCGTGCGGGCTCGATCAGGCCGACGTCCTCGCGACGCTCATCGAAGCGTTCTTCGAAATGGCGCTGGGCGTCGGGCTGTATCACGCGGGACTGGATGCGGCGGGCGCACGCGTGAGCATCGAGCCGGACACGCGCGGCCAGATCGTGCTCGAAGCCGATAACCCGATGATGATCTTCGCCGCTCACGAGCGCGATTTTCTCGTCGGCGTGTCGCATGCGCTCATGGAGGGCGATCACAAGGCGGCGGCCCGCGCGCATCTGGAGCACGGCCGGCCCGGCGCGAACGTGACGCATCACGAGGTGCGCGTCGAAGCGACGTATCGGCGGGAGGCGGAGCGTTTCGCGTCGCCGCATGCAAGGCACGGCGCGGGTGTCGCGCATCTGTTCGGCGCGATCGGCAAGGCGCCCGCCGAACATATGTTCAGCGCGGCGCACGGGCGCATCGCGTCGCGGGCGGTGTTGCTGTCGAGAGCGGCGGAAAGGATCGAGCGTGTCGCGCAGGACATCGCGCCTGATGTCGATGTGTGGAAGATCGCGCGCAAGGTCATCGTGCGGCTCGCCGCGGATCAGTTGAGCTTCAGGAGCCTGGCGGCGCGCTTGGCGCATGAAGCGACGCACTGGCCGCATACGCTGCCGCGTTTGCCGTCGCTCATCGCGCACTACGCGGCGGCGACGCAACGCACGCGCGGCACGGTGTTTCGTTAGCGCGTGCCGGGGCTCATGCGTTCCGCGATCGCGCGGCACGCTTCCCTGAGCGGCGTGATGTAGGTTTCGAGCGGCGTCGCGCTCTTTCTGAACAGCGGAATGCTGACGCTCACGCAGCCGAGCGTCGCGCCGTTCGCGCCGACGATCGCGCTGCCGTAGCAGAAAATCTGCGCCTCGTTTTCCTCGCGGTCTTCGGCGTAGCCGCGCGTGTGCGTCGCGTCGAGTTCGGCGTCGAGCGCTTTACGATCGACGATCGTGTTCGGCGTGAAGCGCGCGAACGCGATGCCTTGCAGGAGCGCGTCGCGTTCGGCGGGCGATTGCGTCGACAGATACGCCTTGCCGACGGAACTCGAATAAAGCGTCACGCGCGTGCCGATGCGCGAAGCCATGCGCACCGCGTGCGGACTTTCGAGCTTTTCGACATACACCATCTCCGAGCCGCTGCGCACCGCCAGGTGCACCGTTTCCTGCGTTGCGTCGCGCAACGTCTGCAAGGCATCAGCAGCGGCGATGCGCAGGTCCGAGCGCTCCCAGCTTCGGCTCGCGAGCGACATCAGGCGCGGGCCGAGCGCGTAGCATCCGCCACGCGCGCTTTCGACCACCAGCCCTTCCGCGAGCAACGCGCCGACGATGCGATACACCGTCGGGCGCGGATAGCCGCTCGCGGCCGTGAGACGCGCGATGGTCGGCGGTTCGTCGGCATCGGCGATGAGTTGCAGCACCGCCATGAACTTCGAGAAGGCAGCGGTGCCGGAGGCCTTGGCGGCGTCGAGGGAAGTGATGTCTGAAGGCATGATGCGTGAATCATGCCACGAGATAACCGCCATCGACGGGCACGATCGCGCCCGTCATGAACGACGCCGCCGGCGACGCGAGAAACGCCGTGACCCGCGCGACGTCTTCCGGTAATCCCCAGCGCTTCATCGGCGTGCGTTCGAGGATCGCTTGCGAGCGGCCGTCGTCTTCCTGCAGCGCCTGCGTGAGCGGCGTCGCGATCCAGCCGGGCGCGACCGCATTCACGCGGATGCCGTCGGCGGCGTAGGCGATCGCGAGCGACTTCGTCAATTGCGCGACGCCGCCCTTGCTCGCGCTGTACGCGGGCACGAGACCGCCGCCGAAGAACGTCAGCATCGACGCCGTGTTGACGATCGAGCCGCAGCTCTTCGCGAGCAAGGGGCGCGCGGCCGCACACATGCGCATCGTGCCGTTGAGATTCACGGCGATGACGCGCTCGAACGTTTCGATGTCGTGCTCGTCGCCGCGACGGATCATCCCGGCGCAATTGACGAGCACGTCGAGCGTGTCGAGCGTTGCGAACAGCGCGGCGGTGCTGGCGGCATCGGCGACATCGAGCGCGGCGAGTTCGATGCCTTGGCCTATGGCGTCGCGCTGGTCATCGGTCGGTGCGAGCCCCGCTGCGACGACACGCGCGCCGAGCGCCGCGAACTGCTGCGCGATGCCCGCGCCGATGCCCTGCGTGCCGCCGGTCACGACGACGGTCTTGCCCTTGAAGAGATCAGCTTGAAAAGTCATAACGGTGTGATTTATACGGCGGGAACGGGCGCGGCCTGCTGCTCGGCGTCTTCGATCGGCGAACGCACGACGAACATGTAGACGAGCGCGGCGGCGAACGCGACGCCCGCGCTGATCAGGAACGCGTTCACGAACGAGTGCGTCTTGTCGACCACAAGACCGGTGATGAACGGCGCGAACGAGCCGCCGAAATAGCCGCCGAAGTTCTGGATGCTGCCGAGCGACGCGACCATGTGGCGCGGCGCCGCGACGGAAACGAGCGCCCAGGCCGCGCCGCTCGCCATGTTGACGAAGAACATCGCGGCCGAGAGATAGACGATCGCGAGCGTGAGGTTCGGCGTGAACGCGGCCGGCACCGTGAAGAGCGCGCCGCCGATGAGGCCCGAGCAGATCGGCCACTTGCGGCTGCGGATCGGGGCGACGCCTCGCGCCATCAGGCCATCGGCGATAAAGCCCGACGACAGCATGCCGAGCGTGCCCGCGAGATACGGAATCGTCACGACCCAGCCGGTCTTCGCGATCGTCAGATGACGCTCGTGTTCGAGATACGCGGGCAGCCACGTGAGGTACAGCCACACCATGTAGATCACGCCCATGAAGCCGAAGATCATGCCCCACGTGGTCGCCTTGCCGAAGAGGCCGCGCCATTCCGCGAAGGTCATGTTGCGTTCCGCGCGCTGCGCCGGCTCGCCTTCGGTCAGATGCGCGAGCTCATGCGCTTCGAGCTTCACGTCGCGGCGATTGCGATAGACGATGTACCAGCCGATCGACACCGCAATGCCGAGCGCGCCCATGATGACAAACATGTTGCGCCAGCCGAAGTTGAGCAGGAGCACGGTGAGGATCGGTGGCGCGAGCGCGGGTCCGATCGTCGACGACGTGACGAAAATGCCCGTCGGCTTGCCGCGCTCGCGTTGCGCGAACCATTCCGACACGACCTTCGCGCCCGCCGGAAACTGCGGCGCCTCGCCGATACCGAGCGCGATGCGCGCCGCGAGGAACTGATGCAGATTCGTGACTAGCCCGCCGAACAACTGCGCGACCGACCAGACGAACATGCCGAGGCCGAGCATGATGCGCGCGCCGAAGCGGTCGAGCATCACGCCGATGGGCAACTGCGAAAACGCATAGGCGAACGAGAACGCGGAGAGCAGCAGGCCCATCTGCGAAGCTGAGAGGCCGAGCTCCTGCGTGACGGAATGATTGGCGATGGATAGCGTGCTTCGATCGAGATAGTTCACGATGCCCGCGAGCATCAGAAACGCAATCGCGACGATCTGAACGCGCTTCAGGCGCGGTGATTTTTCCAGCATGGTGTCTCCTCCGAATGCTCTTTTGAGTCTGCTAGAGGTGGTTTGGGAAATTAACGAATGAACTGATCGACGAAATCCGCGCCGAGACCAACCGACTCGTAGTGCTTGCGGCACATATCGACCTTGGTGAACACGTCCTCGTAGCCGGTGTAGTTGCCGTACGGGTCGCAATAGAACATCACGCCGTTCACCTGAAAGTAGGTGATCATTTCTTCGACATCTTCCGGCACGTAGAGCGTGTGCGTTTCGCCGGGCGGCTCGAAGACGTAGCTGCCTTCGGTCGCTTCCCAGTCATGCTCCAGGTAGCGCCAGCGGCCTTTCAGCACCATGCCGTGGACGGCCTGCGGATGACGATGGCGCGACAGCACGCCGGATTTGCGCACGCGCAAAAGGTTCATCCAGTACCCGGTCGATACATTCAGGCACAGCGGGCGGAACCAGACGTTTTCGGCTTGCGGAACCCATTCGCGCTCGTCGACAGGAATCGCGGCAGGGACGACGATTTCCTTTTGCGCTTCTTTCGGGAAGGGAAGTTGATACGGCGTCATGGCGTCCGCCGCGGGCTTTGGCGCGCTCATCGCGTCTCCTTGTCCATATTGTGGATGATGAATTCAAATTATGGACAAATATTCTGCCTCGTTCGGAGAATTGTCAAGATTCTTCATCGGATGCCGAATTCGTGCAGAACGCAGCCAGATTCGCGGACGAAAAAAAGGCGGACCCGCACGCGGGCCCGCCTTTCGATTCGCTCGATGAAGCTGAGCGAGTTATCGCGCCATCATCAGCATGTGCACGTTATGCATCACCCAGACCGTGCCGACGATCAGAATCAGCGACATGAGAATGGTGTACGCGAACGACATCGCATGCCAGCGCTGTCCCTTCGACGCGTTCACGTGCAGGAAGAACACCACATGCACGATGACCTGCACCGCGGCGAGCACCGCAAGCGCGACGATTGCGCTTTCGCCCCTGAACGCGCCCGATGTCGCTGCCCAGAACGACGCCACGGTCAGCACCACGGCCAGCACGAAGCCGATGAGATATCCGCGCACGGTGACGTGCGGCAGGTCGCTCGAATTGATATGAGCATGTGCCATCAGACGACGCTCCCGAGATAGACGAAGGAAAACACGCAAATCCAGACGATGTCGAGGAAGTGCCAGAAGAGGCTCAGGCAGGCGAGGCGACGCAGTTCGCGCTCGTTCATCCCGGGATTGCTCGCGATCTGCACCGCCAGCACGACCAGCCAGATCAGGCCGATGGTGACGTGCAGGCCGTGCGTGCCGACCAGCGTGAAGAACGACGACCAGAACGCGCTGCGTTGCGGACCCGCGCCTTCGGCGATCAGACGCGCGAACTCGTGCACTTCCAGCCACAGGAAGCCCGCGCCCAGCACGAACGTGACGAAGAGCCACGCGAGCGCCGCGCCCGACTTCCGGCGCGTTGCCGAGATCATCGCGAAACCGAAGGTCAGGCTGCTCGTGAGAAGCAGCGCCGTTTCGTACGCGACGTCGGTCAGGTTGAACAGATCCTTGCCCGTGGGACCGCCTGCTGTCTGCATCGCGTACATCGCGAAGGCCGCGAAGAGCGACGCGAACAGCACGCAATCGGTCATCAGGTAGGCCCAGAAGCCGAACACCGAATGCGGCTGATGCTCGTGCTCGTGGTCGTGCGCGTGCTGCGCGGAAAGTGTCGATTGCGACATTACATTGCCTCCAGTTCGAGTTCGCGCTCCGTAGCGGCCTTCACAGGCGACTTCGGCGGACGATTGCGCTCTTCGGTCGACTTCACGGTCGCAGCCGGGATGATGAAGCCGGCGTTCTCACGGAAGCTGTAGCCGATCACCGTCGCGGCGATGCCGACGAGACCCGCGACCGCCAGCCACCAGATGTGCCAGATCGCGGCAAAGCCGAATGCGAGCGCGAACAGACCGATCAGGAGACCCGCGCTCGTATTCGACGGCATGTGGATGTCGCGATACGGACGCGCATCGATGCGGCCGTGTTCCTTGGCATCGGCGAAATCGTCGAGTGCACGCACGGCCGGGATATTCGCGAAGTTGTAGACGGGCGGCGGCGAGCTCATCGTCCACTCGAGCGTGCGGCCGTTCCACGGATCGCCGCTGATGTCGCGATACGCGGGCTGATTGCGGCGGATGATGCTCACGACGATCTGCAGGACCTGGAACACGACGCCCAGCGCGATGATGCCCACGCCGACAGCGGCGGCGATGAAGAAGGGCTGCCATGCCGGGTTGTCGTAGTGATTCAGGCGGCGCGTCGCACCCATGAAGCCGAGAATGTAGATCGGCACGAACGCGACGAAGAAGCCCACGAACCAGCAGATGAACGCGTTGCGGCCGAGCTTTTCGTCGAGCTTGAAGCCGAACACCTTCGGCCACCAGTACTGCACGCCCGCGAAGTAACCGAACACCACGCCGCCGATGATCGCGTTATGGAAGTGCGCGATCAGGAAGAGCGAGTTGTGCAGCACGAAGTCCGCGCCCGGGATCGCCAGCATCACGCCGGTCATGCCGCCGAGCGTGAAGGTGATGACGAAGCCGATGGTCCACAGCACGGGCGTCGTGAACTGCACGCGGCCGCGATACATCGTGAAGAGCCAGTTGAAGATCTTCACGCCGGTCGGGATGGAAATGATCATCGTCATAATGCCGAAGAAGGCATTGACGTTCGCGCCCGAACCCATCGTGAAGAAGTGGTGCAGCCACACGAGGAACGACAGCACCATGATGCAGCACGTCGCCCAGACCATCGTCTTGTAGCCGAAGAGCGGCTTCTTCGAGAACGTCGCGACCACTTCCGAATAGATGCCGAACGCGGGCAGAACCAGGATGTAGACCTCGGGGTGACCCCAGGCCCAGATCAGGTTCAGGTAGACCATCGGGTTGCCGCCGCCGTCGTTCGTGAAGAAGTGCATGCCCATGTAGCGGTCCAGCGCCAGCAGCGCGAGCGCCACGGTCAGGATCGGGAACGTGGCCATGATCAGCACGTTCGAGCAGAACGCCGTCCACGTGAAGACGGGCAGCTTCATCCACGTCATGCCGGGCGCGCGCATCTTCACGATCGTGACGAAGAAGTTCACCGCCGTCAGCAGCGTGCCGATGCCGGACAACTGCAACGCCCAGATGTAGTAGTCCACGCCGACGCCCGGACTGAACTGCGTCTCGGAGAGCGGCGGATACGCGAGCCAGCCTGTCGAAGAGAACTCGCCGATGAAAAGCGACAGGTTGATCAGGATGGCGGCCACGGCCGTCATCCAGAACGACAGCGAGTTGATGAACGGGAAGGCCACGTCACGCGCGCCGATCTGCAGGGGCACGACGAGGTTGAAGAACGCGACCAGCAGCGCCATGGCCATGAAGAAGATCATGATGGTGCCGTGGGCCGAGAAAATCTGGTCGAAGTGATGCGCCGGCAGATAGCCCGGCGAATCGAGCGCGATGGCCTGCTGAATGCGCATCATGACGGCGTCGGCGAAGCCGCGCACGAGCATCAGCCCGGCGACGACGAGATACATGACGCCGATGCGCTTGTGATCGACCGAAGTCAGATACTCGCGCCAGAGCCAGCCCCATTTGCCGAGTTTGGTGAGAAGGGCGACCGTACCGAGTGCGAGGATCGCCATGAAGACGGTCGCCCCCATGATGATGGGCTCGTGGTACGGGATCGCCTCAAGCGTTAATTTGCCGAACATGGCTTACCCCTTTGTTACACAATTTGCGCCTACGACCGAGTTGCCGTAGTTGTACTTCGCGACGATGTTGCTGAAGAGCTTCGGATCGACGGTCGAGAAGTAGCGCACGGCAACCTTCTCGCTCGGGCGCGCGACGCCGGTGTAGACGTCCATGCTCAATGCTTCGGGCGCGTTTCTGACTTGCTTGAGCCACGCGTCGAAGTCGGCGTTGGACATGGCCAGCGCGCGGAACTTCATGTCGGAGAAGCCTTTGCCGCTGTAGTTCGCCGAAATGCCCGCGTAGTCACCCGCGTGATCGGTCAGGAGGTGCAGCTTCGTCTGCATGCCGGCCATTGCGTAGATCTGGCCACCGAGTTCCGGGATGAAAAACGAGTTCATCACCGAATCCGACGTGATGCGGAAGTTCACCGGCGTGCCCACCGGAAACGCGAGCTGATTCACCGACGCCACGCCCAGATCCGGATAGATGAACAACCACTTCCAGTCGAGCGCCACGACTTCGACGTTGATCGGCTTGACGCTGGATTCCAGCGGCTTGTACGGATCGAGTTCGTGCGTGGATTTCCACGTGAGGATGCCGAGGTACAGGATGATGATCGCGGGGATGATCCAGACCACGACTTCGATGGCCGTGGAGTGCGCCCACTTCGGCGCGTAGGTGGCGTTCCTGTTGGACGCCCGATAGCGCCATGCGATGAACAGGGTGAGCAGAATCACCGGAACCACGACCAGAAGCATGGTGTAAGTCGCGGTGGCGATCAGCGAGGATTCCGCTGCGCCAACCACGCCTTTCGACTCCAAAACCTCCAGCTTGCATCCCGAAAGACCGACACTGGCTATCAGCCCCGATAACAATGGCACTGCTAAACGTTGGGTATTTTCATTCATTGCATTCGCTGGTTTCTATGATCGAAGCGTCCCGGGGAGAACGCCACTGCACGGCTTTGCGCCGCGTCAAGATCATGCCACGCGCGATTTTTCGCGATGGCCCGAATGTTTGGAAAATTGTTTCAGATCAAGCTGATGCGACAGGGTGTCGCGCGCGATATGACTCTTCCGGAGTGGTCCGAAAGGGTAGGAGAGTCTACAACGAATGGTTGACGTCGCGGGTGTCATAAAAGGTGGCTGGGCGCGGGTCCATCCGCCTCACAAGGCGTCGGTCGCTGCATCGCGCGGGCTTCGCAAACGACGTGAAGCGCGAACGCGCTAGCCCATCCGAACTACGCCGCACTGACTAGCGGCACGACGTCGCCGCATCCGCATGGCGGATAGGCGACTCGCGCGACGTTCCTTACCCTTGTCGATAAAGCAGCAACGACAAGGGAAGGACGATGAGCGTCGTCGACACACACTTCGAATCCAAAGCATCGACCGACATGCGCGCCTGGCGCGTGCTCGGCGCCAGCACGTTCGCATTCACGATCTGCTTCGCCGTCTGGATGGTCTTCGCCATCCTCGGCATTCCCCTCAAGAAGCAGTTGCATCTCACCGATACCGAGTTCGGCCTCATCGCCGCGACGCCCGTGCTCACCGGCTCGCTGTTGCGCGTGCCGCTCGGCATCTGGACCGACCGCTTCGGCGGCCGCCCCGTGTTCTTCTGCACGATGGCCGTCACCGTCATACCGATCTGGCTGATCGGCTACGCCACCGAACTGTGGCAATTCCTCGTGCTCGGTTTGTTCGTCGGCATCGCGGGGGCGTCGTTTTCCGTGGGCACGCCGTATGTCGCGCGCTGGTTCCCCAAGTCGCGCCAAGGCTTCGCGATGGGCATCTTCGGCGCGGGCAACTCGGGCGCGGCGCTCACCAAGTTCGTCGCGCCCGCGCTGATTCTAGCGGCGGGCACGTGGACCATCGTGCCGAAGGTCTATTCCATCGCGATGCTCGTCACCGCGCTGATCTTCTGGTTCGTGTCGACGTCGAACCCCGCGCATCGCAGCGCCGGCGCGCCCGGCCTCGCCGCGCAGATGGCCGTGTTGAAAGACCGTCGCGTGCTGCGTTACGCGCAGTACTACTCGGTCGTGTTCGGCGGCTATGTCGGCCTCGCGTTGTGGATGCCGCAGTACTACGTGAATCAGTACGGCTTCGGCATCGAACATGCCGCGTTTCTCGCCGCCTGCTTCTCGCTTCCAGGCGGCATGCTGCGCGCGCTCGGCGGCTGGATGTCCGACCGCTTCGGCGCGTATCGCACCACATGGATCGTCATGTGGATCGCGCTCGCGTGCTTCTTCCTGCTGAGCTATCCAGTCACGGACTTCGTCGTCCACGCGAAGGACGGTCCGCGCACGTTCCACATCGAGACGGGACCGGTCGCGTACACCGCGCTGATGTTCGTCGTCGGCGTTGCGATGGCAATCGGCAAGGCGTCGGTGTTCAAGTTCGTCTCGGACGAGTTTTCCGCGAACATCGGCGCGGTGTCGGGCGTCGTCGGACTCGCGGGCGGTCTCGCCGGCTTCCTGTTGCCGATTCTTTTCGGCGCGCTCGTCGATCTCACCGGCGTGCGCACCACCTGTTTCATGCTGATGTTCGGCGCGACTGCCGTCAGTCTCATCTGCATGCACTTCACGTTTCAACCCAAACACTAGTCATGTCATCAAGATACTTGCTCACTCGATGGGAGCCCGAGAACGCCGCCTTCTGGCGCGAAACGGGAGAATCGGTTGCCCGCCGCAACCTCTGGATTTCGATTCCCGCACTGGCGCTGGCCTTTACGGTGTGGTCGCTGTGGAGCGTGGTGGTCGTCAGTCTCGACAAGGGCGGCTTTCACTTCACGAAGGACCAGTTGTTCTGGCTCACCGCGCTGCCCGCGCTATCGGGCGCGACGCTGCGCATTTTCTATTCGTTCCTCGTGCCGATCTTCGGCGGCCGGCGCTTCACGGCGTTCTCCACAGCAAGTCTCCTGATTCCGGCGATCGGCATGGGCGTCGCGCTACGCGACCCCTCGACCGGCTATTCGACGCTGCTCGTGCTCGCGCTTTTGTGCGGCCTCGGCGGCGCGAACTTCAGTTCGTCGATGGCGAACATCAGCTTCTTCTTTCCCAAAGCGAAGAAGGGCTTCGCGACTGGCATGAACGCGGGTATCGGCAATCTCGGTGTGTCGGTCGTGCAGTTCGTGACGCCGCTCGTCATTTCCGCAAGCGTGTTCGGCACGCTCGCAGGGGAGAATCAGACGTACGTCTTGAAGGGTGTCGAGCACAGCATCTGGCTGCAGAACGCGGGTTTCATCTGGGTGCCGTTCATCGTGATCTCGGCGTTCGCGGCGTGGTTCGGGATGAACGATATCGCGGACGCGAAGGCATCGTTCGCGGAACAGGCCGTCATCTTCAGGCGCAAGCACAACTGGCTCATGTGCCTGCTCTATATCGGCACGTTCGGCTCGTTCATCGGCTTCTCGGCGGGCCTCGCGCTGCTGACGAAAGCGGAGTTTCCGTCGATCAACCCGACGGCCTACGCGTTTCTCGGGCCGCTCGCGGGCGCGCTGACACGTCCTGTCGGCGGCTGGATTTCCGACCGCCTTGGCGGCGCGCGCGTCACATTGTGGACCTTCATCGCGATGATCGCCGCGGTCTTCGGCGTGATGGCGTTTCTCCCGCATGACGGGTCGGACGGCAGCTTCGCGGGCTTCCTCGCCATGTTCATAGCACTGTTCGCGCTGACGGGAATCGGCAACGGCTCGACGTTCCGCATGATCCCCGTGATCTTCCTCACGCAGAAGCAGCGCGAAGCCGAAGGCAAGACCGAAGCAATCAGGAAGCAGGCGCTGCACGAAGCGGGCAAGGAATCGGCAGCGGTGCTGGGATTCGCGGGCGCGATCGGCGCGTATGGCGGCTTTTTCATCCCGCGCAGCTTCGGCACGTCGATGAGCATGACCGGCTCGCCCGACGCCGCGCTCTGGTGCTTCATCGCGTTCTACGCGGTGTGCGCGGTGGTGACGTGGGTCTGCTATGCGCGCCGAAACGCGGACATGCCGTGCTGAGCTAGTCCGAAAGGCGTAGACGCGCTAGTCCTCATGACGCGCGTCGATCGCTCCTTTCGGGGAATGGGCGCGCGGGCATCGCGTCTCTACCCTCGAATCAATGTATTCGTGGCGGCGCATGGCCGCTACGCCCGGAGAAACGGATGAGTCACTTTCTGGATCGGCTGAAGTTCATGTCGCGCGTCAAGTCCACGTTCGCGAACGGACATGGCGCGGTCGTGAACGAAGATCGCAAGTGGGAAAACGCCTACCGCAGCCGCTGGCAGCACGACAAGATCGTGCGCTCCACGCACGGCGTGAACTGCACGGGCTCCTGCTCGTGGAAGGTCTATGTCAAGAACGGTCTGATCACGTGGGAAACGCAGCAGACGGACTATCCGCGCACGCGTCCCGATCTTCCCAATCACGAACCGCGCGGCTGTCCGCGCGGCGCATCGTACAGCTGGTACGTGTATTCCGCGCAGCGCGTGAAGCATCCGATGATTCGCGGCCGTCTCATCGAGATGTGGCGCGAGGAGCGCAAGACGCTGGATCCAGTGGCGGCGTGGGCATCGATCTGCGAAAACCCGGAGAAGGCGAAGCGCTACAAGAGCGTGCGCGGCCTCGGCGGCTTCGTGCGCGCGGACTGGGACACGGCGAGCGAGATCATCGCGGCGGCGAACGCCTACACGATTGGCAAGTACGGACCGGATCGCGTGATTGGTTTTTCGCCGATTCCCGCGATGTCGATGGTTTCCTACGCCGCCGGTGCACGCTATCTGAGCCTGATCGGCGGCGCGTGCCTGTCCTTCTATGACTGGTATTGCGACTTGCCGCCGGCATCGCCGCAAATCTGGGGCGAGCAGACCGACGTGCCCGAATCCGCCGACTGGTACAACTCCACGTACCTGATGGTGTGGGGCTCCAACGTGCCGCAAACGCGCACGCCGGACGCGCACTTTTACACGGAGGTGCGCTACAAGGGCACGAAGACGGTCGCGGTGTCGTCGGATTACGGCGAAATGGTGAAGTTCGGCGACATCTGGCTCGCGCCGAAGCAGGGCACCGACGCCGCGCTCGCCATGGCGATGGGCCATGTCGTGCTGAAGGAGTTTCACGCTACAGCCAAGTCCGCGTACTTCCGCGATTACGTGAAGCGCTATACCGACATGCCGATGCTCGTCGTGCTGCGCGAACACGAAGGCACGCTCGTGCCCGATCATTTTCTGCGCGCATCGCAACTGCAGAACGATCTCGACGAGGCGAACAATCCGCAATGGAAGACACTCGTCATCGATGAGACGAACGGCAGGATCGTCGCGCCGAATGGAACAATCGGCTTTCGCTGGGGCGAGTCGAATCACAACGACGGCGCGAAGGTCGGGCGCTGGAATCTCGAACAGAAGGACGGCGGCTCGGGCCGCGCTATCGATCCGCGCTTGTCGCTCGTCGGCGCGCACGACGAAGTGGCGGATGTGAGTTTCCCGTACTTCGGCGCGGAACATGACGCGTTGCTGGCGCGCCGCGTGCCCGTGAAGCGCATCATGCTCGCGGATGGCGCGAGCGCTCGCGTCGCGACCGTGTACGACTTGCAGTTGGCGAACTACGGCGTGGATCAGGGTCTTGATGGCGCGAACGTCGCCACGTCCTACGATGACGACGTTCCCTACACGCCCGCATGGCAGGAGAAGCACACCACCGTGCCGCGTCATCTCGTGATTCAGGTGGCACGCGAGTTCGCGGATAACGCGGACCGCACGCAGGGCAAGAGCATGGTGATCGTCGGCGCGGCGCTGAATCACTGGTATCACAACGACATGATCTATCGCGGCATCATCAATCTGTTGATGATGTGCGGGTGTATCGGCAAGAGCGGCGGCGGCTGGGCGCATTACGTGGGCCAGGAAAAGCTGCGTCCGCAATTCGGCTGGGCGCCGCTCGCGTTCGCGCTCGACTGGTCGCGCCCGCCGCGCCAGATGAACGGCACGTCGTTCTTCTATAACCATACGAGCCAGTGGCGTCACGAGAAAGTGGCCGTGGACGAGATTCTCGGGCCGACCGCCGACAAGTCGCGCTACGAGAACCTCTCGATGCTCGACATGAATGCGAAGTCGGAACGCATGGGCTGGCTGCCGTCGGCGCCGCAGCTCGACGCGAATCCGCTCGATATCGTCGATGCCGCGAAGCGCGCGGGCCGCGATCCGATCGAATACACGGTGGAGCAACTGAAGTCGGGCGCGCTCGGCTTCGCTTGCGACGATCCCGACAGTCCGGCGAACTTTCCGCGCAACATGTTCGTGTGGCGTTCGAACATTCTCGGCAGTTCGGGCAAAGGGCACGAATACTTCCTGAAGTATCTCCTCGGCACGCAGAACGCGTTGTTCGCCGATGAAGCCGATGCAATCAAGCCCGGCGAAGTGAACATGCGCGACGCCGCCGAAGGCAAGCTCGATCTACTGACCGTGTTCGACTTCCGTATGAGCACGACGTGCCTGTATGGCGACATCGTGTTGCCGAGCGCGACGTTCTACGAGAAGAACGACCTGAACACGTCGGACATGCATCCGTTCATTCATCCGTTGTCGGAGGCGGTGCAGCCGTTGTGGGAAAGCAAGAGCGACTGGGAAATCTACAAGGCGATCGCGAAGAAGTTCGCGGAGATCGGCGGCAAGCATATCGGCACGCGCACCGATCTCGTGTGCACGCCGCTCATGCACGACACGCCGGGTGAACTCGGGCAGGCGTTCGAGCCGAAGGATTGGCGTCATGGCGAATGCGATCTGATTCCCGGCAAGACCGCGCCGTCGATGACGCTCGTCGAACGCGATTACAACGCGATCTACGACAAGTTCACGTCGGTCGGACCGTTGCTCGCGAAGCTCGGCAACGGCGGCAAGGGCATCAACTGGAATACGGCGCATGAGGTGAACGAGCTCGCGTCGCTGTCCGGCGAGAAAGAAGGGCGTCCGCGTCTCGACACCGCAATCGATGCCGCCGAGATGATCCTCACGTTCGCGCCCGAAACGAACGGCCATGTCGCGGTGAAGGCGTGGGAAGCGCTTTCGAAGATCACCGGACGCGATCACTCGCACCTCGCGCTCGGCCGCGAGCACGACAAGATCCGCTTTCGTGACGTCCAGGCCCAGCCGCGCAAGATCATTTCGGCACCGACCTGGTCCGGGCTCGAATCGGAGGAAGTCAGCTACAACGCAGGCTACACGAACGTGCACGAGCTGATCCCTTGGCGCACGCTTACCGGCCGGCAGCAGTTTTATCAGGATCATCGCTGGATGCTGGATTTCGGCGAAGGTTCGTGCGTCTACAAACCCGCGATCGATACGAAGACCATTTCGCCGATGCTCGGTGCGAAGCCCAACGGCGAACATGAACTCGTGCTGAACTGGATCACGCCGCACCAGAAGTGGGGCATCCACTCGACGTACACGGACAACCTGCGCATGCTCACGCTGTCGCGCGGCGGTCCGCACGTGTGGGTGTCGGAAGCCGAAGCGAAGGAAGCCGCGTTGACGGACAACGACTGGGTCGAAGTGTTCAACGTGAACGGCACGCTGACGGCGCGCGTCGTCGTGAGCCAGCGCGTGCCGCGCGGCATGTGCCTCATGTATCACGCGCAGGAGAAGATCATCAACGTGCCGGGCGCGGAGACGAGCGGCATGCGCGGCGGCATCCATAACTCGGTGACGCGCACGGTGCTCAAACCGACACACATGATCGGCGGATACGCGCAGCAGGCCTACGGCTTCAACTACTACGGCACCGTGGGCAGCAATCGCGACGAATACGTGATCGTGCGCAAGATGAAGAATGTCGACTGGCTCGAAGGCCCGCTCATGGAAGGAGCAGCATCATGAAGATCCGCGCGCAGGTCGCGATGGTCCTGAATCTGGACAAGTGCATCGGCTGCCATACGTGCTCGGTCACATGCAAGAACGTGTGGACATCGCGCGATGGCGTCGAGTATGCGTGGTTCAACAACGTCGAGACGAAGCCGGGCATCGGTTATCCGAAGCAGTGGGAGCGCCAGGAGAAATGGAACGGCGGCTGGATTCGCAAGAGCGATGGCCGCATCGAACTGCGTCAGGGTCCGAAGCTGAAAGTGCTCGCGAACCTTTTTGCGAACCCGAATCTCCCGGCTATCGACGACTACTACGAGCCGTTCACCTACGACTACGAGCGTCTGCAGAACGCGCCGCTTTCCCGGACGCCGCCCACGGCGCGCCCCGTGTCCGCGATCACCGGCAAGAAGATGGACAAGATCCATTGGGGGCCGAACTGGGAGGACGATCTCGGCGGCGAATTCGAATCGCGCGGCCGCGATGCGCTTTTCGAAAACGTGCAGAAGGAGATGTACTCGACGTTCGAGAACACCTTCATGATGTATCTGCCGCGTCTGTGCGAGCACTGTCTGAATCCGGCGTGCGTGGCGTCGTGTCCGTCGGGTTCGGTGTACAAGCGCGAGGACGACGGCATCGTGCTCGTGGATCAGGACAAATGCCGTGGCTGGCGAATGTGCGTGTCTGGCTGTCCGTACAAGAAGATGTACTTCAACTGGAAGTCGGGCAAGGCGGAGAAGTGCGTGTTCTGCTATCCGCGCATCGAAGCGGGCGAGCCGACCGTGTGCTCGGAAACGTGCGTGGGACGCATCCGCTATCTCGGCGTGATGCTGTACGACGCCGACCGTATCGCCGAAGCGGCATCGGTTCAGGAGACGACGGATCTCTATCAGTCGCAACTCGACCTCTTCCTCGATCCGCACGATCCGCAAGTCCAGGCCGAAGCGGCGCGCCAGGGTATCGCGCAAAGCTGGCTCGACGCGGCGAAGCGCTCGCCGGTTTATCGCATGGCGTGCGAGTGGAAGGTGGCGTTCCCGCTGCATCCCGAGTACCGCACCTTGCCGATGGTCTGGTACGTGCCTCCGCTTTCGCCGATTCAATCCGCGGCCGACGCGGGCCACATGGGCATGAACGGCGTGATTCCCGATGTAAAAAGCCTGCGCATTCCGATGCGTTATCTGGTGAACCTGCTCACCGCGGGCGATGAAGCGCCGATCGTCGCCGCGCTCGATCGTATGCTCGCGATGCGCGTCTACAAACGGGCGCAGAACGTGAACAACGTGAGCGATGACGCCGTGCTGAGCGATGTAGGCCTCACGGCATCGCAAGTGGAAGAGATGTACCAGTTGATGGCGATCGCCAATTACGAGGACCGTTTTGTGGTGCCGTCGTCGCACAAGGAAATGGCGCAGGACAGCTTCGACGAAAAAGGCAGTTGCGGCTTTTCATTCGGCAATTGCGGCTCGCCGGGCGCGTCTGACGGATCGCTCTTCGGATCGCGAACGCATGGCGAAGTGAGCTACGCGGCGTTGCCGAAATCCCGCAGGAAGGCGCTGGCGGACGGTTGACCAAGGAACACACGATGTCGCTCTATCCCATTCTTTCCGCGCTGCTCGATTATCCCGAGCCCGCGCTTCTGGACGCACTGCCGGAGATCGAAGCCGCGCTGCACGACTGGCCGCAGGCGCAGGCGCGCCTCGCGCCGCTCATCGCGTCGCTGAAGCTTCCGCTCATCGAAGTGCAGCAGAACTACGTCGCTACGTTCGATCGCAATCCGTCGCATTCGCTGCATCTCTTCGAGCATGTGCACGGCGAAAGCCGCGATCGCGGTCAGGCGATGGTCGATCTGCTCGAGGAGTATCGCGGTCTCGGCCTCGATGTCGCATCGAACGAGTTGCCCGATTACGTGCCGCTCTTCCTCGAAGTGCTCGGCGCGATCGAACCGGCTCGCGCACAGTCGTTGCTCGATGACGCGATTCATGTACTCGACGCGGTCGGGGAGCGTCTCACACGCGATCGAAGCCCTTATGGGGCGGTGTTCGCCGTCTTGCGCGAGCTTGCCACTATCGAGCCGCGCCCGCTCGCGCAGCCGCCCGTGCGCGACATGGACGAGATGCTCGAAACCTTCGGGCCGGGTCCGGACGGCGTCGAGCCGCTGCTCGCACCGCACACGCGACAGGACACGCAAACCATTCGCTTTCATCCGCGCGGCGCAACGATGGCCGGCGCGGGTGCACCCATCGCAAAGGACACACGATGAACATGTTCAACGCCTTCGTGTTCGGCATCTATCCGTACATTGCCGCCAGCATCTTCCTGTTCGGCAGCCTCGTGCGCTTCGAGCGCGAGCAATACACGTGGAAGGCGGACAGCACGCAGTTCGTCGAACGCGGCAACCTCAGGCTCGGCAATATTCTGTTTCACATTGGTATTCTCGGGCTGTTCTTCGGTCACCTCGTCGGCTTGCTCACGCCGGTCGCGGTGTGGGATGCGCTCGGCATCGAGCACAGCGTCAAGCAGATGGTCGCGATGGTCGCCGGCGGCGTGATGGGCACGATGTGTCTTGCCGGGCTGCTGATCCTGCTGCATCGCCGCCTCGCGAGCGCGCGCCTTTCGGCAATCACGAAGATCGGCGACCGCGTGCTGCTGCTCTGGATTCTGGTCACGCTGCTGCTCGGGCTTTCGACGATCGGTGTGTCGGCCGGTCACATGGATGGCTCGATGATGGTGCGCCTCATGACCTGGGCGCAGCATATCGTCACGTTCAGAGCCGATGCCGCGCGCTATGTCGCAGATGCGCCGCTGCTCTTCCGCGTACATTTGTTCATGGGCATGAGCCTGTTCGTGATCTTCCCGTTCACGCGGCTCGTGCACGTGTGGAGCGGCTTCGCTTCGCTCGGCTATCTCGGACGGGCGTGGCAACTGGTCCGCAGCCGCTGATTCCGTCACTGGAGAAGCATGTCCCTGCCGTCGTTTCGCGAACGTCTGACCACACGCATCGTCACGCTATCGATGGTGTCGCTCGTCCTCGTGCTCGCGATGATCGGCGGGACGCTCTGGCTATGGTGGCAACTGCAGGGCGCGGGCGCTGCGATCAACGACGCGGGCAGCCTGCGCATGCGTGCAAACGCCTTGGCGATTGCGCTGCTAAAGCGCCCGGAGACTTCGCAGGTGATGTTGCAGTTCCAGATCGAACAGATGAACTCGACGTTCGATCGCCTGCGCAAAGGTGATCCGGAGCGCCCGCTCTTTCTTCCCGACGACGCCGACGTGCGCCGCCAGTTCGATCATGTCGCGAATGTGTGGCGCACGCAGCTCGAACCCGATGTGCGCAAAGGCATGGCTGCCGAACCACAGGCGGTGTCGCGCTATCTGCTTGAATTGCGTGCTTTTGTCACGGGCGCGGACGAACTCGTCGGCCTGATCGAGCGGGAGAATGCGCGCAAGACCGCGTGGCTGCGCACGTCGCAGAGGGCGCTCGCAGCAATGGCGTGCCTGGGCACCGCGGCGATCGCTTACCTGCTCTATCTATGGATCGTCGTGCCCGTGCAGCGCTTGCAGGAGGGGCTCGCGCGCATCGAAGGACGCGAGTTCGACGCGCGTTTGCCCGTCGAAACGCAAGACGAGTTCGGGCATCTTGCGGCAGGCTTCAACCGTATGGCCGCGGAATTGCAGATGCTCTATCGCGATCTCGCGGGCCGCGTCGACGCGAAGACCGCCGAACTCGCCGCGCAGAACCGCGAGTTGACGGCGCTCTATGAAATGGCGGCATTCCTGAATCAGTCGAATGACGTCGATGCGCTGTGCCGGGGCTTTCTCGCGCGCCTAACGCGCCAGTTCGAGGCGGACGGCGCGGCGGTTCGCCTTGTCACCGAGGACGGTCAGGTGCGGTTGATCGGTTCGGAGGGGCTGCCCGACGCGTTGCTCGAGGATGAGCGCTGCCTCGCCGCCGATGGCTGCGTCTGCGAAGAACAGCCTTGCCGGCGCGCGGGCTTTGCGAGCGTGGCGGCGTTCAACATCGTGTCGCAAGGCGAAAAGCTCGGTGCCTTCTCGTTGCATTTCCGTGGCGAGCGGATCATCCCGGCGTCGGAAGCTCAATTGCTCGAAACGCTCGGCGCACACTTTGGGACGGCGCTCAAGAGCAGGCGGATCGCGGCGCTCGCGCGGCAGCTCGCGGTGTCGGAGGAGCGCAATCTGGTCGCGCAAGGCTTGCACGACAGCATCGCGCAGAGCCTCAACTTTCTGAAGATGCAGGTGCATCTGCTCGACGCGGCAACGCGCGAAGCACGCATGGACGAGATTCGCGAGATCGTGCCCTTGCTCGCGGGCGGTGTTGCCGAAAGCTACGTCGACGTGCGCGAGCTTCTGATGAATTTCCGCACGAAGCTCGGCAGCGGTGAACTCAGGCGAGCGGTGGATGAATCGATCGAACGTTTCGGCGTGCAGACGGGCATCGTGCCATTACTCGACTACCGCGAGCAAGGCGGTTTGCCCTTGCCGCCGGATCAGCAACTGCAGGTGCTTTTCATTCTGCAGGAAGCGCTCTCCAACATTCGCAAACACGCGGAGGCGCGACACGTTAGCGTGACAATCGTCAATGCTTGCGACTTCAGCCTCCTTGTCGAGGATGATGGTCAGGGCTACGATCCAGAAGAGATGGCCGTCCTGGGCGAGACGCATGTCGGCTTTCACATCATGCGCGAGCGTGCGCAAAGGCTCGGCGCCACGCTTCGGTTGGCTAGCGCGCCTGGACACGGCGCACGCGTCGAACTCGTCTTGCCGGTTCCGGCGCGTCAGACCGCCTGAACAGGGTCTCGCGCGCTGGTTTCGAGAGCTGCTTCGAGTTGTGTCATGACCATCCGCATTCTGTTGATCGACGACCACACGCTGTTTCGCTCAGGCGTTCACGCCATCTTGCAGCGGCAATCCGATTTCAAAGTCGTCGGCGAAGCAGCCGATGGGCTCGAAGGCCTGAAGCGCGCCAAGCAGTTTCTTCCGGACGTGATTCTGCTCGATCTCCACATGCCCGGACTCTCGGGGCTCGAAACCCTGAAGCTGCTTGTTCAGGACGTGCCGCAAACCGCGGTCGTCATCCTGACCGTTTCAGAGGATCTCGATGAACTCGCGCTCGCATTGCGCGATGGCGCGTGCGGCTATCTGCTCAAGAGCATCGAAACCGAGACGCTCGCCAGCGCGATCCGCAAGGCGGCGGCGGGTCATCCGGTCATCGCCGACGACATGACGGCGAAACTCGTCGCCAGCATGCGCGCACCGAAGAACGCGCCGGTTCCGCCGCCTGTCGCCACGGCCGATCCACTCACCACACGCGAGCGCGACATCATGCGCGAACTGGCCCGCGGTGCGAGCAACAAGGAAATTGCACGTTCGCTGATGCTCGCGGAGAGCACGGTGAAGATCCACGTGCGCAACATCCTGCGCAAGCTGAATTTGACGAGCCGCGTGCAGGTCGCGATCTACGCGGTCGGGCAGGATGCGGCGCCGGCGACGGAAGCCGCCTGAATCTTCACCGACATGTACCGAAGCGCGCATCACATCGAGCCGTACAACATGAATTCTTACCGAACCGAGTTGCCCATGACCTCTCACGCTCACCCTTTCGCGCCGCTCACGATTCGCGGCCGCAATCTGTTGCCGATCGTGCAGGGCGGTATGGGCGTCGGCATTTCCGCGCATCGGCTGGCGGGCAGCGTGGCGCGTGAAGGCGCGCTCGGCACCATCGCGAGCATCGACTTGCGTCATCATCACGAGGACTTGCTCGCGATGTGCCGTGAAGACCAGACACGTCCGACACTCGAACGCGCGAATCTGATCGCGCTCGCACGCGAGATCAAGGCGGCGCGCGCGTTGTCGGAAGGGCGCGGCATGATCGCCGTCAACGTGATGAAGGCCGTGAGCGCGCATGCGGACTACGTGCGCGTCGCGTGCGATGAGGGCGCCGATGCGATCGTAATGGGCGCGGGCCTTCCGCTCGACTTGCCGGACCTCACGCAGGGCTGCGATATCGCGCTGGTCCCGATCCTCTCGGACAGCCGCGGCGTGACGCTCGTTCTCAAGAAGTGGATGAAGAAAGGCCGCTTGCCCGACGCCATCGTGATCGAGCATCCGGCGCATGCCGGCGGGCATCTCGGCGTCAGCGACGTCGCGGACATGCACGACGAGCGCTTCGGTTTCGAGCGCGTGCTGAGGGAACTCGACGCGTCGTTCGCATCGCTCGGGCTGAAGCGCGAGGACGTGCCGGTGATCGTCGCGGGCGGCATCAACAGTCATGAAGCCGTTCGCAAGTGGCTCGCGGCCGGCGCGAACGGTGTGCAGATCGGCACGCCGTTCGCCGTCACCGAAGAGGGCGACGCGCATCCCGAGTTCAAGCGCGTGCTGGTCGAGGCGACGCCGGACGATATCGTCGAATTCGTGAGTGTGACCGGCCTGCCCGCGCGCGCGGTGAAGACGCCGTGGCTCATGCGCTATCTGCGCAACGAGGAACGGATCCGTACGAAGATCGGCGCGCGCAAGCAGACGTGTCCGTCGGCGCTCGAATGCCTGAGCGCGTGCGGGCTGCGCGACGGCATCGAGAAGTTCGGTCACTTCTGCATCGATACGCGCCTTGCCGCGGCATTGCGCGGCGATGTCGGCAACGGCCTGTTCTTCCGGGGACGCGAAAAACTGCCCTTCGGCGCGGCGATCCGGAGCGTGCGCGATCTGATCGAACTGCTGTTGACGGGCGCGACGAAAGTTGCGCCGGCGGCATGTTGAATACCGAAGGGCCGTGATCGAAGGAGCATCAACGCGATGTCGAAGCGCTTTCCACTCAACCCGCAACATCCCGAGCGCAATTGCTGGGGCTGCGATCACTATTGCGCGACGGACGCGCTGCGCTGCGGTAACGGTTCGGGCCGCACGCAGCATCCGGCGGAACTGCTCGGCGAAGACTGGTACGAGCACGGCGAGTGGAATCTCGATGTCGCGGAAAACGCCAGGTCGATTCAACCGGGCGCCGCGCGGTCGAAGTAAGTGGCGGGCGCATGCGTGCGCCACCGCTCGCTTATAACGGAATGCGCGCGGTGAAGCGTGTTCCGTCTGTGATAGACGAGCACACTTCGAGCGTCCCGCCATGTGCTTTGACGATCTGTTGGCAGATGTAGAGACCCAAACCCAGTCCTCCGCCCGGAGCGCTGGTCTTGGGCCGCCAGTAAGGTTCGAATACCCTCGGCAGCAACTGCGGTGGAATCGGCTCGCCAGCATTGGATACCGAGAGTACGAGCATCCCTTCTTCGACGATGGCGCGCACGAGGACCGGTGCGTCCGGCGACCCGTGCGTCAGGGCGTTCGCGAGCAGATTGGACATGAGCTGCTGAAGACGAGCGATGTCGCATCGAGCCGGCCCGCTCAAGGAGATGGAGCAATCCACCACTCTCGACGGATACGCCATGCAAAGTTCGTCGACGACCGCTCGCAGATGGACACCAAGCTCGCTTTCGTCGTTCAATGCGATCGCCATTCCGGAGCCCATGCGACCGCGCGCAAAGTCCATCACGTCATCGATGAGCCGCGCCATTCTCGATGCCGTGCGCTTCAAACGATGTCCCATCGCTGCAATGTCGGGTTCCGCTTCACGGCGGCTCAATAGCTCGGCCGTTGCGCTGACGGCCGACAGCGGGTTGCGCAAGTCGTGACCCAGCACCGCAATGAATTGCTCGCGCAACGTGGCGGTTTCCCGTTCCCGAAGCAGTTGCGACTCTGTCGACCACTGCCGCTGCTCGCTGTCCAGCTGCATGCCGATAAGATTGGCGAAGACCTCGAACATGCGAACGATCTTCGGGTCTGAAACGGCCGCCGGGCTCGCATCGATCGCACACAGATTTCCGAAATACTCGCCGTCTGGCAGGACGATCGGGACGGAGATATAGCTCCTCAGACCGTAAATCGCCGGCGTATGGTGATCGCGATACTTCTCGCTCTCGCTGAAGTCGTCGATGACGATCGCCAGTCGTGCCGCGCGGGATTCGAAGCAAAGCGTGGTGTGAAGTTGTAGCTGCCCGCCCGGCTTGAGGCCGAATCCCACTTTGTCGAGGACCGCGCAGGCCGTCCAGGTTGCATCGGTCACGCGCGCGACGGCGGCAAAGCCCATCCCGGTCTCTTCGCAAATCATCTTCAGCATCGAAGGGACAGCGCCGATACGGGCTACCGCGCCGATATCTCGCGCGAGTGCCTCACCTGAATCCACTGCGTTGACTATGTTTTGCATGGTGCTGCACACGCGTCCAGGTTGGGGCATCGACAAAATCAGTCGGAAATCCGGGGCCTTGGGCCGACGCCCGCAAAATACTCCCGATCTTCGCGACGCGATCAGCGTACTACATCAAATAACGGCATGGTTCCTGCTATCGAAGTTTAAAGGCGGAAATGCCACTTGTACGGTGCCGATGGAGGGAGACAAGAATGAAAAAAGTAAAAATCGACCTCTTGCGTCCCACTCAGGTGACGCACGGTTTGCGAGAGATACTCGACAAAACGAAAACCTACGAGTCGCTGACGGGTCACGACCTGGACATGGCCATCGCTGAAAAGCCGGTTCCTGTCGTGCTCGGTCCGGACGGCGCCCCGTTCGCAATCGACCATCACCACGTTGCAAGCGCATTGTGGCGCGCCGGAATAAAGAGCGTTCCGTTCGTTCTGGTCTGTGATTTGTCGTCGCTCACCAGGGCCGATTTCTGGTTGACCATGGAGAATAATCGTTGGGCTTATCCCTACGACGCGCAGGGCCGGCGCGTCGCGTTCGCCGACTTTCGGGACCATGTATGGGAACTGATCGACGATGATTTTCGGAGTCTGTCGGCGGCTGTGCGCGACGCGGGCGGATATGAAAAGACGACGGTTCCGCTCGAAGAATTCCGCTGGTCCGATTTCCTGCGACGCCATTTGCCCCCGCCCGAAAGCGACGCCGAATACGATGCGCTGGTCAAAAAAGGAGTGAAACTCGCGAAGACGAAAGTCGCGCTCGGACTTCCGGGATATCTCGGCCCGGCAGACTGAGCGACCCTTCTATGGCGACTGCCGCAACCCGGTCACGCTCGCATTATTGGAGGACCCGATGAACATCCTCATCGCGATATTCGGAGAAGGCAGGGATCTCGATGCCTTCCAGATGGCTGCCAGGACAGTCGTCGTCTTTTTCGCGGCGCTCGTTTTCATTCGTATCTCGGGCCGACGCTCCTTCGGACAACGCTCTCCCTTCGATTACGTGGTCGCGATACTCCTCGGCGCCACGTTGAGTCGCGTTATTGTCGGCGCTTCGCCAGCGGTGCCTACGATGCTTGCGTCGTTAGTCATGGTGCTGATACATCGGGCGCTCGCGTGGGCTTGCCTGCGTTCGCCCCGGCTGGAGTCGCTCGTGGTCGGCGTGGAAAGGGAAGTCTTTAAGGATGGCCGGTTCAACGAAGACCAGATGTCGGCGGCACTCATCACAAGAACCGATGTATTCGAGACCGCGCGACAGGAACTTCACACGCTCGATCTCGACGACGTGCATTCGGCCATACTCGAACGCAACGGGCAGGTTAGTCTCGTCCGCAAGAAGATGAAGCGCGACCAATAATCGGGCTGCTTAAGTCGGCGCAAACACCACAGCGCCGGCTTCGTCGATGTATGTAAAACTTCGAAAAAAACGGTACTTCTGATCGCCGACGGTTATCCAGTTCAAACCCACGTGAGTCGTCGATTCGAGCAGTTCTTCCGCCATCGCCGTCGAGATCGTGCCGTGGGGAGTCAATCTGGCGTCCTCGTCGCCCGGATTACCAATGTAGACCGCAAAAAGCTCCGGACCGCGGCGCATCATGACCACGCATTTGCCCTTTTCCAGAGAGACTTCCAGATACGCGGCCAGCGTTTTCAATGACTCGGGCGTATGGCCGGCCGGGCCGGACGCCAGTTCTGAAGCGGTGTCCATTTCGCTGTCTCCATCAAAAGATGTGGGTCCGGCATAGAAAGCTTACTCCTCCGCAGCCTCGAATCGACAGGCTTATCGCGCGGAGCGTATCGGATTGTTCGGCTGCGTCGGCTTGTCTGTTCAGGCCGCAATACTTTTTCCCGCGCGGAGGCCCGCTTAAAGTGGTCGGCTTCTTCCAGGGTTTCTCATCATGCAAATCGATACACCTGCAACTTCAGCGTCGTTGCATGGAGGTAGCACATCGTTGCGCCAATGGCTGTCCGTGGTCGCTGTCGCCGTGAGCGCATTCGCCTTCGTCACGGCCGAGTTCCTGCCGGTCGGACTGTTGAGCCAGATTGCGCACGACCTCGGCGTCAAACCCGGCGTTGCCGGCCTGATGGTCACGACGCCGGGGATCATGGCCGCGATATTCGCACCAGCGTTGATTGCCGGTGCCGGACGTATGGACCGCCGTTTTGTATTTCTGTTGCTGACGGCTGTACTTCTGGTTTCCAACGTGTTGTGCGCAATTGCGACGAGTTTCCCGGTCCTGCTCGCCGGACGCGCGTTGCTCGGCGCCGCGCTGGGCGGATTCTGGACGCTCGCGACGGCCGCCGCACCGCGACTCGTCGAACCGAAGGACGCCGCGAAGGCCACGGCGACCATTCTGACTGGCGTCACCTTCGCGACGGTTATCGGCGTGCCGCTCGGTACGTTCATCGCATCGTTCGCATCCTGGCGGGCGTCGTTTGCCGCCACGGCAGGGCTCGTGGCGCTCGCTCTCGTCGCACAGGCGCTTCTCGTGCCCTCGCTGCCGTCGGCGTCGGCGCTGCGCATCGGCGATTTCAGGACGCTGCTTCGCCGCCCCGAGACCCGGTGGAGTCTGTTGATGGTCGCGCTCGTCTTCGGCGCGCATTTCTCGACATACACGTATATCGCGCCGCTCCTGGAGCAGGACTTCTCCATCAGCGCGATCACGTTGCTGCTGTTCGGATTCGGGCTGGTCGGATTCTTTTCGAACGCGCTGATGTCGATGGCGGTCGCGAAGCATCTGAAAAAGTCCGTCGCCGCGATGATCGTGCTCCTGCTCGCCGCGATCGCGTCGATGCTTCTGCTCGACCATTCGATCATCGGCGAAGCAGCCGGGATGCTGCTTTGGGGCGTCGCCTTCGGCGCGCTGCCGCTATGCTTCAGCGTATGGATTCAGCGCGGCACGGCGGACCTGCCTGAAGCGGGCTCGGCAATGTTCGTCAGCATCATTCAGGTCGCGATTGCCGTGGGTTCCGCGCTCGGCGGTTCGATTGTCGATCATGCCGGGGTGCGCGCCGACTTCACATTGGGATGCGGGCTCGCGGTGCTCGGACTGATGACATTGAGTCGCCTTGCCGCGCTGGAACGGCCGGCTCGCGGATCGGATTTCGTCGGCGAGTGCGAACCATCGGCGGATTGACGTATGGCGTCGGCTTTGCCGGCGTCAGAGTCGACGAGCGCCGCCGCTGCTTCCTTGCGGCCGCGTCATGACTACGATTCCCAGGCCGGAGACGATCGTTCCGACGAGCATCGGCCAGGAAAGCGGCTCTCCGAACAGTGCCCACGCCCATACGAAAGTGACTGAAGGGCTCAAAAACAGCACGCTCGATACGCGCGCGGGCGACGAACGCCGCAAACATACCCAGTACAGGCCGTAACCGCCGATCGTCGAGATGGCCGCCGTCCAGCCGACGCTGGCTGCGAAACCGATTGTCGCGATCGGTTTCACGCTGCCTTGCGACATCTGCAGGCAGGCGAACACGAGACACGATACGACGCAGTGTATCCAGAGGGTCGGCAAGAGGCTCAGCGAGCCTGCGCGAGACGCGCTCCGTTGTTGCCAGATGCTGGCCACGGCGAGCGACATCATGCCCGCGACCGGCAACGCGTACGCCCAAAGCGGAGCGGAGCCCAGCGTCAACGCGTCGCGACTGACCATGAGTACGCCGGCCATCCCGAGCGCCATGCCGGCCCACGTCCGGCCCGAGATCCGCTCCCTGAGAAATATGGACGAAATGGCGACCGTTCCGACCGGAAGAAGATTTGCGATCAGAGCGGAAAGTCCAGCCGATACGCCGAGTTCGATTCCCTTCGCAACGCCCGCGATATAGCCAGTCAACGCAAACAAGCCAATTGCGGCCTGTCGCAGCAATACGCCTGCGGGCGCGTTGACGATCTCGCGCGCCACGAACGGAAGCAGGCAGACTGAAAGCACCGCGCAACGCCACAGCACTACGAGAAAGACCGGTGCGTAGTCCGTGGAAAATCGCATCCCGACGAAACCCGAACTCCACGCGATAACCATCAGCGCTTCCAGCGCAGGCAAAGGCACGCGCAGCGCCTCGATGGCGGGCGGACGAGCGGCGAGGCAAGGTCGAGAAGCTTTTGTCATGCACCCAGCCTAATACCCGTGCGACGATTCGAAAATCAAAATATATTGATGAGGTCGTTCAATTTGGCTGAACCACCATGGAATCCATCCTCGATATCGAACTCCTGCGCACCTTTCATGCGGTGGCGCGGCTCGGCAAGTTTCGTTCGGCGGCCGAGCATGTTCACAGAAGCCCGGCTGCGGTCAGCATCCATATCCAGCGTCTCGAAGCGATCGCTGGCGGAAGGCTGCTCGAACGGGACAATCAGTCCGTCACGCTGACGGCGCTCGGCAAAAGGCTGCTCGCGGGCACGAGCGAGCTGTTGAGCGCGCATGACCGCGTGCTGCAGGATATTCAGGGAAAAACGCTCGCGGGACGCGTCGTTCTGGGCGTGCCGGACGAGTACGCGACGCACGTCGTCCGGGATATTCTGCCGGGCTTCGCGGCAAGCTGGCCCAATGTGGTGCTGGAAGTGAAAACCGCACCGAGCCTCAAGCTTCGGGACTGGGTGACGCGCGGCAAGCTCGACGTGGCGTTACTGGTTCAGCCCGTCAAGGCGAGCAGACCGGCGGATGTCCTGACCCTGACCACGCCGGTCTGGGTCGGAAGCTCGACCTTCGTTGTGAACGAGGACCGTCCGCTTCCGCTGGCGTTGTACGGCGAGCCTTGCCCCTATCGCGTGGCGATGACAAACGCGCTCGAACGTGCCGGGCGCAAATGGCGTGTCGTGCTCGATAGCGCGTCGAGCCAGGTCATCAAGGCTTGCGTCGAGTCGGGGCTTGCGGTCACGCTACTCGACCGCGCACGCGTCAGCAACGATATGAGCGTGCTGGACACGCTCCCGCGAATCGGCGATCACGAAGTCGTCCTCATGCGTGACGGCGCCGGTCGCGGAAGCGAAGCGATGGACGTGCTTATCGCCGCCATCAAGGCAAACTTCAGGCTGTAAGGCGCGCTGCTTTCCAGCCCAGTCGGTCACCCGGCGGCAAGCGCCGCGCGTATGCGCCGAGCCAGCGCCTCCAGTTGAGAATCGTCGGCGCGCTCGCGTCCATGAGCTTTGAGCGGAACGTCGCCCCAGCGCGGAATGATATGAACGTGGATGTGCTCCACCGTCTGGCCCGCCGCCGCGCCGTTGAACTGCGCGATCAACATTCCGTCGGGGTTCAATGCTTCACGCACCGCCGCGGCCACGCGTTTGACGGTGCGCATGCAGGCGGCGAGTCCTTCATCGGAAACGTCGTGGATGTCGGCGGCCGGCTCTTTCGGAATCACGAGCACATGCCCCTCGGATTGCGGCATGACGTCCATGAACGCAAGCGTGTGCTCCGTCTCGCATACCTTGATGCACGGCGCGTCGCCCCGCAAAATCCGGGCGAAGATGTTCTCCGGGTCATAGCTCATGGTCGTTTCCCTGTGATGTGATCAACGCGACGCATCTCATGATACTTCGTGATGGCGTTCGCTCTCGCGTGCGGCATCGATATGAGCGGCATCGCTTTCCAGAATCCGCGGCACGACCTCCTTGATGAACTCGACGAACGTCTTGACCTTCGCATTCAGATACTGCCGCGACGGATAGAGCGCGTGAAGCGTGAGCGCCTGCAACCGGTACTCGGGCAGCACGCGCACGAGCGCGCCGCTTGCGAGCAATTTGCTCGCGGTCGACATCGGCAGCGCGCCGATGCCCATGCCCTCGCGCAGCGCCACCGCCAGCGCGCCCGCGACATTCACGCCGAAGTTCGTCTTCGCAAGCGCGAAGGTCTCGGTGCCGTTCGGGCCTTCGAAGGTCCAGACATCGCGCGGAAAGATCGGCGAGACGAGCTGATGACACGGATGGCGCGACAGCTCCGCGAGCGTGCGCGGCGCGCCATGTTCGCGCAGATAAGCAGGCGACGCGCACAGCACGCTATGCACCGTGCCGAGCCGTTGCGCGACGAGGCTCGAATCCGGCAATTCGGCGATGCTCGCCTGCACGGTGAGATCGTAGCCTTCGTCGATGATATCGGGCATGTGCTGCGACAGCGTCAGATCGATGGACACGGCCGGGTGACGTTCCCGATACCGCACGATGGCGGGCACGACATACGACTGCCCGAGGCTCGTCGATGCATGGATGCGCAAGTGCCCGGAAGGGCGCAACTGCGCATCGGCGGCTTCGGCTTCGGCCACGTCGACGCACGCGAGAATCTGCTCGCAGCGCTGCAGGTAGCGCCGGCCCGCTTCGGTGAGGATCACGCGCCGCGTGCTGCGATGAAGAAGCCGCGTGTTCAGACGCGCTTCCAGCGTGGCGATGGCGCGCGAGGTCGCGGCCGTCGATATGTTCATGCGCTGCGCGGCGGCGGTGAAACTGCCTTCTTCGGCGACGCGGGCAAACATCCGCATGCTGCTGAGTGTGTCCACTTTCTTTTGCTCTGAGACGAATCAATCGATTTGCTTCTGCCATGCCGCGATCGCACTCGCGCACAGAGCGATACCGATGATGTAGTAGAAGCCATCCATCGAACTGAGGAAGTTCGCCTGTTGCGTGACGATCCGGCCGATCTCGACGAGCGCGAGGCTCTTCGCTTCGGACGCGCCGTGGCCCATCCGCTCGAACGCGCCGAGCAGGCTCTGATACACGCTCTGAAACGTCGGGTCATACACGTTGACGGTTTCGACGAGCCGCGTCTGATGCAGCGCGACGCGATGCTGTTCGAGAATGATGATCGTCGCCGTCGAGAACGAATACGTCAGTTGCTTGACGATATTCTTGAAGCGATAGCCGTGGCTGTACTCGTCGATCGCGAACACACGGAATGTCAGGTTCGCGACCGGCAGCGCGATGAAGAGCAGCAGCAATCCGCGCAGGACCATCGGCGCGATGAGCCACGGCATGCTGACATCGGGCGGCATGTTGATCATCCATGTGCCGATGAACGCGGCCATCAGAAAGCCGGTCATGATCAGCCACTTCTTGTGCCTGATGCGCGACGAGAAGCGGAAGTAGACGACGGCCATCGCGAGCGAAACCATCGACGTGAAGCCGACGAGCCGCCCCGCGTTTTCGACCGGATAGCCGAGCCCGCCTTCGAGCAGGCGCGAGACGAGAAAGCTCATCGCGTTGTTGATGTAATAGAACGCGATGTACAGCACGATGCCCACCTGAAACGTCTTCTCGCGCAGCGCATGCAGCCGCAACAGCGGCTTCGGATGATGCCACTGATGCCACACGAACCAGCCGAGCGACAGCAGCCCGGCGACGGTCAGCACGATCAGCTCGGGCGACGTGCTGAAAAGCTCGAATCGCACTTGCTGCATGACGATCTGCAGCGCGCCCTGCGCGAACGCGAAGATGATGTACGGCCAGAAGTGCGCCTCGCCGCGCTCCTCCGGATGCACGCGGCCCGTCGATGGCACGGCGACGAACGCCAGCACGCCGAGCGCGACGCCCGCGAACGCGGTGCACGAGAACAGCGCGCGCCAGCCGAGCGACGCGACCAGATAGCCGCCGCACAATGGAGCGAGCGCGGAGCCGAGCAGGATCATGTTGAGAAAGCGGCGCGTCGCGGCGGGGCGTGTCTGCGGCGTAAAGCGCGTCTGAATGAGGATGCGCGCGGCGCTCATCATCGGGCCGATGAAGTAGCCCTGAAAGCCGCGCGCGAACGCCAGTTCGATGGCCGATTCGGATAAGGTCGCCGCCACCGCGCCCGCCGCGAACAGAAACAGGCATCCCGCGATATAGCGCCGGTTGCCGAGGCGCTCGATCCACCATTGCTGCTGCAGGATGCCGAGCACGGACGCCACCGCATACGCGCTCGATGCCCAGACGAGCTCATCGGACGATGCGTTGATGCCGCCCGCGATATAGCTCGTGAAGAACGCGAAGACGGAGTTGTCGAAGTAATCGAGGCCTGTTGCGAGCGCGATGGCCCACGGAAACAGATCGCCGAGCACGCGCTCCGCGATCGGCTTCGGATGCCGATATGCCGCTTCGGTCATTCGTCGGCGTCCCCGGCGCTCTGCGCCTTGCGCGGCTTGCGTGCGGCCAGGCGTTCCCGCAGCAGCACTTCCTTGCTTTCGCCCGCGATTCTGCGCCGCAAATAATCGAGGTCGCTGGCGAGTTCGCTGCGCACCGCCTGCGCTTCCTTCAATTCGCGGCGCACGGCGGCGATGCGCGCATCGACCGATTCGATCTGCTGCGACAGCGCCTGTTCGATCTCCCGCAACGACGAAGCCGAATAGCCGCTGCCGCCTTCGCTTTGCGTTTCCATCGGACGCTTCAGCATCTCGACGATACCCTGCAGCGAGAACCCGAGCGAACGCAGCCGCAGGATGCGCGCGAACAGTTCCAGGTCCTGCTCGCTGTAGAGCCGGTAACGGCCTTCGCTGCGAGACGGCGTGACGAGGCCGCGCTCCTCGTAGTACTTGAGCGTGCGCGGCGTGACCTGCAGGCGCTCGGCGGCGTCGCGGATGGTGAGGAACGCAGGCTTGGTTTCGGACATGACGGCATCGAAAGTTGGGGGTGTCGATGCCGCGCATTATAACGCAAACCTGTACGTTCGCGTACAGGTTTGCCGGGCATGCGAGGTGCTGATGTGCGGAGTGCTGATGAAAGAGGGCGCGATGATAGACTGAAAGCCTCGCGGCGCCGGCCATCGGCGCTGCCCGAACGTGACGAAAGCAGAAACGAATGAAAAAACGATTCTCGATGATCCGCGATTTCCACCTGGCCGACTGGTTCACGCTGGGTAACGCGGTGTGCGGCACGGGCGCGCTGTTCTCGTCGATGTCCTATCTCGACGATTCCGACGTGCTGCATATCTATCTCGCCTGCGCGCTCGTGTTCGCCGCGCTCGTGTTCGACGTGCTCGACGGCCGCATCGCGCGCTGGCGTCAGAAGGCATCGCTTCTCGGCAAGGAACTGGATTCGCTCGCCGACGTGATTTCGTTCGGTGTCGCGCCGGCGATCATCGGCTATGGATTCGGCATGCGCGGACTATATGACCGCGTGGTGCTGGCGTACTTCGTCGCGTGCGGCGTGTCGCGTCTCGCGCGCTATAACGTGACGACCGAAGAGATGTCGGGCAGCGGCGGCAAGGTCACGCATTTTGAAGGCACGCCGATTCCCACATCCTTCGTCATCGTGCTGCTGCTGACGGTCGGCGCATGGTCTGGCGCGATCGGCGAAAGCATGTGGCTCGGCACCTGGCGTGTCGGCGGCTTCACGCTGCATCCGCTCGTGCTGATCTACGCGATTTCCGGATCGCTGATGATCAGCCGCATCCGCATTCCTAAGCCATGACTTCCTGAGCCATGTCATGCGGCGCGCTTTCCAGCGGCGCCGCATCGAACGCGTTCTTCAGCGACGTCGACAGACAATCCACGAAAGTCCGGATCTTCGCATCGACATGCTGGCGCGACGGATAGACCGCGTACACATTTGCGCCCAGCAGCGGATAGTCCGGAAAGAGACGCACGAGCCGGCCGGCCTTGATGTCGTCGGCGACGAAGTAATGCGGCATCGCGCAAACGCCCGCGCCCGCCAGCAGCGCGACGCGGATCGCCGCGGCGTCGTTGACCACGATTTGATCGAGGCTGCCGGTCACGCCGGATGCAAGTTCCGCGTGCCAGTCGCACGGATGCGCGAACGGCGCGCTGATGCGCGTGAGCGCGTGCATCGGCAGATCGGAGACGGATTCCACCGCATGGCGTCGCAGATACGCGGGCGCGGCGACCAGCACGCGCTGAAAGCGCCCGACGATCCGGTACGCGTTGCCCGAATCGGGCAGCGAGGCCGCCGACAGCACCGACACATCGAACTGTTCCTGCACGAGATCCGGCATGCCCGGCGAGAGCTTCAGCTCGACCGTCACCTGCGGATGCGCGCGCCGGTATTCGACGATGGTCGACATCAACTGCGTGAGGCCCAGATCGGGCATCGCGTGCACGCGCAGCCGGCCGCGCGGGATCGTGGCGGCAGCACTCGCTTCGGCGTCAGCGGCATCGATTTCGGCGAGGATCGTCTTGCACTTGCGGTAGTAACGCTCGCCGCTGTCGGTGAGCGACACGCGGCGCGTCGTGCGCTGCAACAGCCGCGTGCGCAGGCCGTCTTCGAGCGAGACGACCGCCCGCGACACGATGCCCACGCTGCAATCCATGTCTTTCGCGACGCCGCTGAAACTGCCGGTTTCGGCGACGCGCGAGAACACGCGCATGCTGAAGAGCTTGTCCATATCCGCTTCGCCTCCCGATTTCATCGTGTCATCGATGGAATCAAGATACGTTCGCGAAACGCTTCACGCCATCAGCCGTGGATACAGGCCGACTATCCTTGCGTATAGGTTCGGGCGGAGTGACGGCGGCCGATCAGGATGAAATGCGCCAGCGCGACGAGCGGAAACACCGTGGCGACGGTCGCGACGAGCGTCCAGCCGCCGCGCTCGTACAGCGGGCTCGCCAGCGCCGAGCCGAACGCGCCGCCGACGAAGATGCTCGTCATGTACACGGCGTTCAGCCGGTTGCGGCTCGCGGCATGCAGCGCGTAGATTTCGCGCTGACCGAGCACCATGTTCATCTGCACGGCGAAATCGAGCACGACACCCGTCACCACGAGCGCGCCGACGCCCCACGCCGGATGCATCACGACCGGCAGATACGCGAGCGCCGCGAGAATCAGCGCGATGAACGTCGCGCGCACGGTATGGCCCGCGTCCGCGAGACGCCCGGCGATCGGCGCGGATGTCGCGCCCGTCGCACCGATGAGCGCGAAGATGCCGATAGCCGTCTGCGAGAGTCCGTAATGGCGCGTCAGCTCGACGGGAATGCCGGTCCAGAAGAGGCTGAACGACGCGAACATCAGCCCTTGATACAGCGAGCGATGACGCAGCACCGGCATCGTGCGCACGAGGTGGCCGAGCGAGCCGATCAATTCGAAGTACGTCGCCTGATGGCTCGGCTGGCGGCGCGGAATCGTGAGCGCCAGCACGGTCGTGATGCCGATCATCAGCACGGCGGCGACGCCGAACATCGCGCGCCAGCCGAAGTGGCCCGCGACGAGGCTCGATATCGGACGCGACAGCAAAATGCCGAGCAACAGTCCGCTCATGATCGTGCCGACCACCTTGCCGCGCGATTCGTCCGGCGCGAGATGCGCCGCGAGCGGAATCAGAATCTGCACGGCCACCGACGAAAAACCGATCAGAAGCGAGATCACGAGAAACCAGCCGGGCGTGTGCGTGAACGTGGCGGCGGTGAGGCTCGCGATCGACACGAGCGCGGTCGCGATCATGAGCTTGCGGTTTTCGAGCAGATCGCCGAGCGGCACGATGAAAAACAGGCCGAGCGCGTAGCCGATCTGCGTGAGCGACACGATCAGGCTCGCCGTGCCGCCCGCCATGTGCAGATCGGGCGCGATGAGCTCGATGATCGGCTGCGCGTAGTACAGGTTCGCGACGATCGCGCCGCAGCAGAACGCGAAAAGCGCGATCAGTCCGCGCGTGAGCTCGACATGCTTGCCGCCGTCGAGCGCGGTCGATGTTGGAGTCGACATGTGGTTTTCCCGGAGTGGCAGAACGGGACTATACGGTTTTGGCGCGCAACGCGCTCGACACGCCCGTCCGCGCTGCTTTGTCGGACGAATGCTGGAATGAAAGCGAACGCTTCAAACCTATACGTACATATGATTTCGCGGCCATCGCCGCGTGCGTAAGATGAGTTCCATCCAAGCGGTGGACCAGTCCCATGCCCGCCGAAATTCACGCACGGTCCAGGACAACGCCCTTGCAATCGCCTTCCAGAGTCTCCGTGATCGACGATGACGAATCCGTCCGCGTCGCCTCCTCCAGCCTGTTGCGCTCGCTCGGCTGGGAGGTCAGCCTGTATCCGTCGGCGGAGTCGTTTCTCGACGCCGATCCGCTCGACGGCCTCGCGTGCATCATCACCGATCTCAACATGCCCGGCATGTCCGGCCTGCAACTTCAACAGCGCCTGCACGAACTGAAGCCGGACGTGCCGGTCATGTTCATCACCGCGTTCGCATCGGACGCTGCACGCCGTCAGGCGCTCGACGGCGGCGCGGTGTGTTTTCTCAGCAAGCCCGTCGATGGAACCGCCGTCGCCGATTGCCTGGAACGCATCAGGCAAGGCTTTTGGAAGGATTAGAATTCATTGCATCATCCGGCCGGCGCGCGCGGGCCGCGATATTTCCAACGAACGCTTTTTCGAACGCTCAATGACCATGCCGCCTGTTTCGTTCGTCGTTCGTTTCCATTCGCCGGCGTCCGTCCGGCCGTGATGGAGACATTCCAGAGCGCGCCGCGCGCGGTGCGTCACGATGTGCGCATCGTGTGGATGCTCGCGGCGGCCATCGCGCTCGTCGTGTTCCTGATCGATGCGCTCACGCCGCTCGATATCGCCATCGCGGTGCTGTATGTGATCGTCGTGCTGCTCGTCGCGTCGACCGGCAATCGCACCGCGACCATCACGACGGCGTGGGGCTGCGTGGTGCTCACGCTCATCGGCTTCATCCTCTCGCACGACGAAAACGTGTCGGGCGGGGCGCTCGCGCGCTGTGCCGTGAGCCTGCTCGCGATCGGCACGACCGGCATCCTCTCGCTGCGCAATCAGTCCACGACGACCAAGATGCAGGAGCAGCTCGAACTGCTCAATCTCGCGCACGATGCGATCGTCGCGCACGACATGAACGATCGCATCACGTTCTGGAATCGCGGCGCCGAAGCGCTCTACGGCTATTCGGCGCAAGAGGCGATCGGTCAGCCGATTCATCGCATGACGCAGTCGAACTCGCCCGTGCCGCACGCGCAGATTCGAACGGAACTGTTGCGCTCGGGGCGCTGGGACGGCGAGATCACGCGCGTGCGGCATGACGGCGGCGAGATCGTGATCGCGAGCCGCGCCGCGTTGCTGCGCGACGCGAACGGCCTGCCGCGCGCCGTGCTCGCGACCAGCAACGACATCACGCAGCGCAAGCGCATGGAAGCGGAATTGCAGCGCCAGCGCGATGCGCTCAAGCGCAGCGAGGCGTTTCTGCTCGACGCGCAGCGCCTCTCGCGCACCGGCAGCATCGCGACGCGCCTGCCCGCCGGCACGATGTGGTGGTCCGACGAGGCGTACCGCATCTTCGATTACCCGCGCGATGTCGAGCCGTCCATCGACGCGATTCTGGCGCGCACGCATCCCGACGACATCGGCATCGTGCGCGGCGCGCATGAATCGGCGATCGGCGGCGCGTGCGACATCGACGTGGAGCATCGGCTTCTGTTGCCGGACGGCTCGGTGAAGCATGTGCATTTCGTCGCGCATCGCGCATCGACGGAAGCCGACGGCGACGAATACGTCGGCGCGCTGATGGACGTCACCGACACCAAGCTCGCGCAGGAAGCGCTCGCGCGCTCGACCGCCGAACTGGCTCACGTGACGCGCGTCACGATGCTGGGCGAACTCGCGGCATCGATCGCGCATGAAGTCACGCAGCCGATGGCCGCGATCGTCACGAACGGCGACGCCGGCTTGCGCTGGCTCAACCGCGCGCAGCCGGAAATCGCGGAAGCGCAGCAATCGATCACGCAGATGATTCGCGACGCCAAGCGCGCGAGCGAGGTCATCGCACGTATTCGCGCGATGGCGCGAAAGCGCGACAGCCAGCCCGCGACGCTCGACGTGAACGAGATCGTCGGCGAGACCATCGAGCTCGTGCGGCGCGAACTCGGACGTCATCGCGTGGACGTGCGCACGGAACTCGCGACGCCGTCGCCTACCGTGCAGTGCGATCGCGTGCAGTTGCAGCAGGTGCTCATCAACTTGTTCATGAACGCCGCGCAGGCGATGTCCGGCGTGAACGGGCCGCGCGTGTTGCGCATCGCGACGGGCGCGAGTGCGAGCGACGACGGCTACGCGCAGATCACCGTGCAGGATTCCGGCACGGGCATCAGCGTGGACAACGCGCGCCGTCTTTTCGACGCGTTCTTCACGACGAAGGCCGAAGGCATGGGCATGGGTTTGTCGATTTGCCGTTCGATCATCGAGGCGCACGGCGGCAGGATATGGGCGGAATCGCCCGAAGAAGGCGGCGCGCGCTTGCGCTTCGTGCTGCCCGAAAACCAGGGGGGAGACGATGAGCATTGACAAGGACGCGGACACGAAGACGAACGCCGCGATGGTCTACGTGGTCGACGACGACGAATCGATGCGCGACGCGCTGCGCTCGCTGCTGCGTTCCGTCGACCTGAACGTGACGACGTTCGCGTCCGCCCACGAATTCCTTGCGTACGACATGCCGGAGGTGCCCAGTTGCCTGATCCTCGACGTGCGGCTGAAAGGGCAGAGCGGCCTCGCCGTGCAGGAGCAGATGGCCGCGAGCCAGTTGGGCTTGCCGATCGTCTTCATGACGGCGCACGGCGACATCGCGATGACCGTGAAGGCGATGAAGGCGGGCGCCAGGGATTTTCTCGCGAAGCCGTTCCGCGATCAGGACATGCTCGATGCCGTCGCGCAGGCGCTGGAGGCCGACGAGGAACGGCGCGCGGCGAGCCGCTCGGTCGCGGATTTGCGGCGCTCGTATGAATCGCTGACGCCGCGCGAGCGCGAGGTGATGGCGTTCGTCGTGTCGGGCCTGATGAACAAGCAGATCGCGGCGGAAATGAATCTGAGCGAGATCACGGTGAAGATTCATCGCGGCCAGGCGATGAAGAAGATGGCGGCGCGCTCGCTCGCCGATCTCGTGCTGAAGGCGGAGGCGCTCGGCGTGAAGATGCCGCAGGGCGCATCGACGCCGACGCGCGCGCAGCGGCCGTAGGGCGCGTTTATCGGTGCGGCGTTCTGACGGACGATGCCGCTTCTTCGTCGAGCGCGATCCGCTCCAGCGGCAGTTCGGTGTCGTAGCCCGCGCGATGGAGCGCGCTCCAGTCATGCGGCGCGCTGACCGAATACCAGGTTCCGAACGCCAGCACGGCGGCGCAACCCGATAACAACACGCGTGTCGATGTATCGCCCATGATGCGCTCCCAATGCGTGACCATGACGTCAGCTTAGAGAAGCGCACGCGCGCCGACCATTCTACGAACGGCTCGGCGCGCTCATACCAACGTGTGATGCGCTACCACGCGCGGCCGCGTTCGCCCAGTGCGGCGACGGCCTGCTCGTCGTTCGTGAGCGCGTCGCCGTCGCGATCGGAAAACCGATAGCTGCCGCGCTCTTCCGATTTCGCTTCATAGAGCGCCGCGTCGGCACGCTTCAACGCGCTTTCGAACACTTCGCCCGGATGCGCGAGCGCGATGCCGACGCTCACGCCCACGCGCACCGTCTGTCCGCACGCGAGCGTGTAGGGCGCGGACAGTTCGCGGATGATCTTGCGCGCGAACACGGCGTTCGACGCATCCGCGATATACGTCGCGACGATCGCGAATTCGTCGCCACCGAGACGCGCGGCCAGTTCGCCGCGTCGCATCGCGTTGCGCAGGCGGTCGGCGACGAGCTTCAGCAAATCGTCGCCTGCGTTGTGGCCGTGCGTGTCGTTGACGCGCTTGAAGCCGTCGAGATCGACATACATCACCATCACTTTTTCGCGGCCGGCGCCGCCCGCCATCAGACGCCCGGCGTGATCGCCGAGATAGCGCCGGTTCGGCAAGCCCGTGAGCGAATCGTGATGCGCCCAGTGCAGAATCTTCGCCTCGGCCTTGCGGCGCTCCGTCACGTCCTCGATGATGATCACCGCGCTGCCGTCCGGCACCGGGTTGCGGCTCAGTTCGAGATGGCGGCCGTCACGCAGCGGCAGATCGAGCGGCAGATTGCCCGCCTCGAGCCATTGCGCGCAACGCTCGGAGAACTGCGCACGCAGCGTCTCGCCGAACTTCGACAGCCCGACATAGCCGATGAATTCCGGCAAGGACACGTTCAGCCGCAGCGTCTCGACGGTCGCGCCGAACAGTTCCGCCGCCTTGCGATTCGCGATCACCACCTTGCCCGACGCATCGACGGTGCAGAGACCGTGCGGCATGTGGGCGAGCGCCGCGTCGAAGCGCGCGGCGATTTCGGCGTGGCCCTGCTCGGCGGTCATCAGCGCGACGAGCCCGCGATAGTGGCGCTGCACGACCGCGCACATCGCGCCGATATAGAGAAAGAGCGGCGGCACGAGAATCCAGTAGCCCGCCGGCCCGAACAGCCCGCCGACGCCGATCGGCAGTGCGCCGAGGCACACCTGCGCGATCGCCAGATGCGGCGTGCCCGCGTTGCGCGACGCGATGCCGCCGAGGAGGCCCGCCGTCACCATGATCGCCAGCGACGCGAGGACGGCATCGCCGGAAATCACGCAGGCCATCGTGCCGAGGCCGGACACGAGACACGTCAGGAGCGCGAACGGCGCGTAGCGCTCGGCCCACGGTCCGGGATGCGGTGCGCTCGGGCGGCTCAGCGCGCGATAGCGGCACACGATCGAGAGACGCACGGCGAGCAGGAGCAGGTCGGCGGCGACCCAGAGCATTGCCCAGAGCGCCTGCTGACGCCCGAGCGCGATCATCGCGACGAACGCGCTGGAAATGCCGGACAGCAGGAGCGGGTGCAGGTCCTCGACGAGCGTCGACAGCAACGATGCGCGAATCGCGGCCGTGATGCGCCCGTTCTCTGTCGCCGGCGTGGCCAGAATCGAATCGATCAAGGACGGATTGCCTGACATACGGAAGACCGGGGCCAGCGAGAGGACGAAAACACGGCGACGGCGATGCCGTCACCGCCGGTACTCGTGTATACGGCCGCGGCTGCCCATACTTTAGGCACGACCCTGATTCCGTTGAGGCCGGCCGCCGCCCGATTATTCTCTCCGAGCGCATTCTGACTTTCCTCCGCGCCGAATTATGCTTTTCCGCCGACATAGTAATCTTGCGCTCACACCGTTCAGCCAGAAGCCGGCGCGCGGGTTTTGCCTCATCGAAAGCTTTCGATTCAGGGGCGATCATGAAGAGATGTCCTGCGCGCGACCCGGCGCGGACGTCGTCGGCGAAGAACGAAAAAGCAGTATCGTCGTAAAGATGGCCACAGAAACCGTCGTGCGAACATAAATGGAGACGTCATGGACACGAACTCTCTCTCGGGTGCAAACGGCGAGTCGCACGCCGAGCACCGGAAGCAGACGAAGAAAGCCACCGCGAGCGGCTGGATAGGCTCCGCACTCGAGTACTACGACTTTTTCATCTACGCGCAGGCCGCTGCGCTCATCTTTCCGCAGCTTTTCTTTCCATCGGGCAATCCCAAAGTGGCGATCGTCGCGTCGCTCGCGACCTACGGCGTCGGCTATGTCGCGCGGCCGATCGGCGCGTTCGTGCTCGGCCATCTCGGCGACACGCACGGCCGCAAGAACGTGCTCGTGCTGTGCATGTTCCTGATGGGCTTTTCGACGATGGCCGTCGGCCTGTTGCCGACCTATCACAGCGTCGGCATGCTCGCGCCGGCGCTGCTCGTGATCCTGCGGCTGGTGCAGGGTTTCGCGGTCGCGGGCGAAATCTCGGGCGCCAGTTCGATGATTCTCGAACACTCGCCATTCGGACGGCGCGGCTACTTCGCGAGCTTCACGCTGCAAGGCGTGCAGGCCGGACAGATTCTCGCCGCCGCCGTGTTCCTGCCGCTCGCCTACTACATGCCCGAGGATTCGTTCAACTCGTGGGGCTGGCGCATTCCGTTCCTGCTTTCGGCGTTCGTGCTGGTCGCGGGCTACATCATCCGCCGCGAAGTGCATGAGACGCCCGCGTTCGAGAAGGAAGGCGAGAGGGGCGCCGTGCCGCGCTCGCCGATCGTCGATGCCTTCAAGTACAACCTCGGCGACATGTTCCGCGTCGTCTGCATGGCGCTGATGAACGTGATTCCCGTGGTCGCGACGATCTTCGGCGCGGCGTACGCGGTGCAGGCCGCCTACGGCGTCGGTTTTCACAAGAGCGTGTATCTGTGGATTCCGGTCGTCGGCAACATACTCGCCGTGGTCGTGATTCCGCTCGTCGGCAATCTCTCCGACAAGATCGGGCGCAAGCCGCCGATCATCGTCGGGGCGATTGCATCGGGGCTGCTGTCGTATCTGTATCTCTACGCGATCAGCATTCATAGCGTCGGCATGGCGATCGTCGCGTCGCTGCTGATGTGGGGCGTCGTCTATCAGGGCTATAACGCGATCTTCCCGAGCTTCTATCCCGAGCTCTTTCCGACGCGCACGCGCGTGTCCGCGATGGCGATCTCGCAGAACGTCGGCACGACGATCACCGCGCTCCTGCCCGCGCTCTTCGCGACCGTCGCGCCGCCGGGATCGACGAACATTCCGCTCACGATCGGCTCGATCACGCTCGCCGTCACGATCATCTCCGCCATCGCGGCCTGGAGCGCGCGGGAGACGTATCGCATTCCGCTCAGCCAGCTCGGCGAGCAGGACGCGCGGCCGGTCGAGAAGTCCGAGTACGAGCGCCTGCGCGCGGAATCGGTCGCGAACGCGCGCGCTTCCTAGGCTTCATCTTTCCCATTGTTGTCCTCACGGCGGCGCGTGGTCCGCGCCGTCCGCGTGCCTTCGCGCGCGCACTTTTTATCGATCTGGTGAATTCAAGTGAATACTGACTCAGGCAAGACACGTATCGCGGTGGCGGGCGCGGGCTATATCGGCCAGGCGCACATGGGCGTCGCGCAGGCGAGTGCGACATGCACGCTCTCCGCTATCGTCGATCCCGCGCCGGCGGCGACGGCCATCGCGGAGAAAGCGGGCGTGCCGCTCTACAGGACGCTCGACGAACTGCTCGCGAAGGATCGGCCGGACGGCATCGTGCTCGCGACGCCGAACCAGTTGCATGTGGAGCACGCGCGCATCTGTCTCGCGGCCGGCGTGCCGATGCTGCTGGAAAAGCCGATTGCGCCGAGCGTCGATGAAGCGCTGGCGCTCGTCGACGAAACCGAACGTTCGGGCGTCAAGGTGCTGATCGGCCATCATCGCGCGCATAGCCCGATCATGGCGCGCGCGAAGCAGGTGATCGACGAAGGGCGGCTCGGCAAGCTCGTCGCGGTGATGGGCAGCGCGGTGTTCTTCAAGCCCGACGAGTATTACGCGAGCGCGCCCTGGCGGCGCGAACCGGGCGGCGGCCCGATCCTGCTCAACATGATTCACGAGGTGCATAACCTGCGCATGCTGTGCGGCGATATCGTCGCGGTGCAGGCGTTCGCTTCGCATGCGACGCGCGGCTTTCCCGTCGAGGACACTGTCGCCATCAATCTGCGCTTCGCGAGCGGCGCACTCGGCACGTTCATGCTCTCCGACACGGCCGCGTCCCCGCGCAGCTGGGAGCAGACCTCGCAGGAGAACAAGGCGTATTCGACTTATCCCGACGAAGACTGCTACGTGATCGCGGGCACCTTCGGCTCGCTTTCCGTCCCGACGATGCGTCTCAAGTCCTACGGCCGGGCGGAAGACCGGTCATGGTGGAAGCCCTTCGAGGAAAGCATCGTGCCGATGCAGCGCGACGATCCGCTCGCGCATCAGATGGAACATTTCGGACGCGTGGCGCGCGGCGAGGCCGAGCCTATTGTCAGCGCGCGCGACGGGCTGCAGAATCTGCGGATCACCGAGGCCATCGTGCTCGCCGCCACGAGCGGCAAGATCGTCGAGACCGCCTGAATCTTTTCAATTCCCCATCCCGTTCAAGGAAATCACATGGCAAAGATCCTGACGCTGCACGGCGTCAACCTCAACATGTTCGGCAAGCGCGACCCGAAGCAGTACGGCACGGCGACGCTCGCGCAAATCGACGAGCAAATGACCGCGCTGGGCAAGGAGCTGGGCGTGGAGGTGGAGTGCTACCAGACGAATATCGAAGGCGAGATGTGCTCGCGCATTCATCGCGCGTTCGAGGAAAAGATCGATGCGATCGTGATCAACGCCGGCGCGTGGACGCATTACAGCTACGCGATCCGCGACGCGCTCGCCATTCTGACGGCGCCGGTCATCGAAGTGCATATGTCGCACGTTCACGCGCGGGAAGAGTTCCGCCACAAGTCGGTATTCGCGGAAATCGCCAAGGGGCAGATTTCGGGCTTCGGCGTGGATAGCTATCTGCTGGGCTTGCGCGCGGCGGTCGCTGCGATCAACGCGGGCAAGTAAGGCGCAAAGGCACTGCGTTGTGAGGCTTTTCCGGCGAGGCGCGTGGGCGCCTCGCCGATAACACCGGGTCAGACCGAACGACCGAAATCCTTTGATGCATGCCGCACCGGTTCGTGGTCGCGCTGCACGCGCAACGGTTCCGGATTGCGCTGCGCCGCGCCGCGGATGAACAGCACCGCGCAGACCGCGCAAATGCCCCAGACCGCGGCGATGATCGTCAAGTAGCTCATTTCCTTCTCCCCGATGCTCCGGGCGCGGGCGGCTCGTGCCGTCACCGCTGCCCGCCTTCCGTTAGCCCTGTTGGTCCGTTACGCCTGCGACGCGGGCAGCGCCAGCAAACGTCCGATCAGCTCTTGCGCGAGCGCATGCTGCTCGGTGATGGTCTCGGCATCGTCGGCGGTGGCATCGCGCTCGCCGCGCAGCTTGCCCGCGAGGCGCATGATGTTGTCCGACGCCGACTGCAGCGCTTGCAGCAATTCAGCTTGCGTCGCTGCCGCGCCGACCTGCGATCCTTCGATGAAACACTCTGCCGTGCGATGCGGCCTGGCGTTTCCTTCCATCGTCTGATACATGGCGACCCCGTTTGTGAGTGGATGATGCGATTCTCCCGCCGACGCGCCCTTGTCAATCCTCCGAACAACACCTGATTCCAGCCTCAAATCGATTGTTGTGCGGTTCTGAAGATCGGACGCGTACTGCGGTAGGTCCGCCCATCAAGGCTTCTCGGGTCGCCGGGCGGTAAAATCGCAGATCCGTGCACAGATAATCGGCCTTTTTTGCAGCGCCCTGTGGGGTCGTCCGCACGAAAAAACAACAGTTTTCATTTCAAGAAACGCGTTAAAAGTCGGACGAAACGACCCGGTCGATCGTTCGGTCATACGAAAGCGGTAATTTTTGCGGTCCAGGCAGGCATCGACATGGTTTCAGGCAAGACGAACGACGCACCCCAAAGCGAAACACTCAAGCGCGGACTCAAGAGCCGGCATATCCAGCTAATCGCGCTCGGCGGCGCGATCGGCACCGGGCTATTTCTCGGCGTCGCGCAGACGATCAAGCTCGCCGGGCCGTCCGTGCTGCTCGGCTACGCGATCGCCGGCCTGATGGCGTTTTTCATCATGCGTCAGCTCGGCGAAATGATCGTCGACGAGCCGGTCGCCGGCTCCTTCAGCCATTTCGCCGACAAGTACTGGGGCCACGCCGCCGGCTTCATTTCCGGCTGGAACTACTGGGCCATTTACATCCTGGTGAGCATGGCGGAGCTATCGGCCATCGGCATCTACATGCAGTACTGGTGGCCGGGATTGCCGACGTGGATATCGGCGCTCGGATGCTTCGTCATCGTCAATGCGATCAACCTGACGAGCGTGAAGTCCTACGGCGAGACGGAGTTCTGGTTCGCGATCGTGAAGGTGGCGGCGATCGTCGGGATGATCCTGTTCGGCGGCTATCTGCTCGCGTCGGGCAAGGCCGGGCCGGAGGCGAGCGTCACCAACCTGTGGCGGCTCGGCGGCTTCTTTCCGAACGGCGTGCACGGGCTGGTGATGTCGATGGCCGTGATCATGTTCTCGTTCGGCGGGCTGGAACTCGTCGGCATCACGGCGGCGGAGGCGGAAGATCCGTCGCGCAGCATTCCCCGCGCGACCAATCAGGTCATCTATCGCATTCTGATTTTCTATGTCGGCGCGCTCGGCGTGCTGCTGGCGCTCTATCCGTGGGACAAGGTCGCGACCGGCGGCAGCCCGTTCGTGCTGATCTTCCGCGAGATGAACAGCACGCTCGTCGCCAACGTACTCAACGTGATCGTTCTGACGGCCGCGCTGTCCGTGTACAACAGCGGCGTGTATGCGAACAGCCGCATGCTCTACGGTCTCGCACAACAGGGAAACGCGCCGCGCGCGCTCCTGCGTGTCAGCGGGCGCGGCATTCCGCTCGCGGCGCTGGCCGTGTCGGCGACCGTCACGGCGGCCTGCGTCGTCATCAACTACGTGATTCCGGGACGCGCGTTCGGCCTTCTGATGGGCCTCGCGGTGTCGGCGCTCGTCATCAACTGGGCGATGATCAGCATCATCCACGTGATGTTCCGCCGGCAGAAGCGCGCGAGCAATGAAACGACATCGTTTCCGAGCTTCGGCCATCCGTTCACGAACTACATCGTGCTCGCGTTTCTCGCGGGCATCGTGTGGGTCATGTACGAGATTCCGGACCTGCGCCTGTCCGTCTACCTGATTCCCGTCTGGCTGGCCGTTCTCGGAATCGGCTACTATCTCAAAAAAAGGGGCGCTGACGCGAAGCGCGCCAACCGCCTGCAATCCCGCTGATCTCTCGTCCTGACTCTCGTCCTGATACCGACACCATGTTCGAACATATCGATGCCTACCCCGGCGATCCCATCCTGTCGCTGAACGAAAATTTCCAGAAGGACCCGCGCACCAACAAGGTCAACCTGAGCATCGGCATTTACTTCGACGACGAAGGCCGCTTGCCCGTGATGCAGGCGGTGCGCGAAGCGGAACTGTCGATTCTGAAGGAGCTCGGCCCGAAACCGTATTTGCCGATGGCCGGTTTCGCGCATTATCGCGACGCCGTGCAGTCGCTCGTGTTCGGCAACGACAGCCCGTCGCGCGCGGACGGACGCATCGCGAGCGTGCAGACGCTCGGCGGCTCGGGGGCGCTCAAGGTCGGCGCGGACTTCATCAAGCGCTATTTCCCGCAATCGAAAGTGTGGGTGAGCGACCCGACGTGGGAGAACCATCGCTTCATCTTCGAGCGCGCCGGCTTCGAGGTGAACACGTACCCTTATTACGACGAAGCCACCGGCGGCCTTCGCTTCGACGCGATGCTCGAAGCCATCGACAAATTGCCCGCGAAAAGCGTCGTTCTGCTGCACGCGTGCTGCCATAACCCGACTGGCGTCGATCTCGATCAGTCGCAATGGCTGAAGATCATCGATGTGCTGCAAAAGCGCGATCTGCTGCCATTCGTCGATATGGCATACCAGGGCTTCGGCGCAGGTCTGGACGACGACGCGTTCGCCGTGCGCGAACTCGCGCGCCGTGGCGTGCCGGCGTTCATCGCGAATTCGTTCTCGAAGAATTTCTCGCTGTACGGCGAGCGTTGCGGCGGTCTGCACGTGATCAGCGACGATGCCGCCGAAGCCGACCGCGTGCTCGGCCAGTTGACGAGCGCGGTGCGCGCGAACTACAGCAATCCGCCGACGCACGGCGCGAAGATCGTCACGCATGTGCTGAATACGCCTGAGCTTAAGCGCTCGTGGGAACAGGAACTCGCGTCGATGTGCCAGCGCATCGCGCGCATGCGCCAGGCGATCCACGACGGCCTGAAGGATCACGTACGCGGCGAAATGCTCACGCGCTACATCAAGCAGCGCGGCATGTTCACGTACACGGGTCTCGTCGCGGATCAGGCGGATCGGCTCAAGGAGGAATTCGGCGTGTATATCCTGCGCTCGGGCCGCATGTGCGTCGCGGGTCTGAACGACAGCAACGTGCAGACCGTCGCCGATGCGATCGGCAAGGTGCTCGCCGCAAAATAATCGTTACAGCGCGGGACAGGACAGCACTTTCTGCGGCGGCAGGCTGCCCGGTCCCGTATCGACCTTCGTGCCGCGCGGCGGCGTCAGGATGAGCCGCGCGCTCGTCGCGCTTTCATTCGCAAGCACGTACAGGTCGCCGCTTCCCTCGGGCTGCCAGTACACGCGATACACCTCGCCGTCCTTGTAGACATGCAGCGCGCCGTGCCGCACGGCGCCGCCCCGCCAGAAATTCACGCTTTCTCCTTCCCGCAGCGCAATCATGCCGTCCTGCCCGTTCGTCGCGCTTTCGAGCGTGCCGCAGACGGCATCGTCGGCGTGCGCGTGCGTGCACGCGACGAGCGCCGCGAGCGCGCTCGCGCGAATCGTGTTGGATGCGCGTTTCATCATCGATCGACTCCTCGTCTGGAAATGGCGCGTGCGCCGTCCCGCGCTCGTCGCAAGATATGCGCCGACGTTCCTCCGCGCGTGTGCTACTTTGAATGAAGACAGGCTTCGATCATGGAGGGTCTCATGACTGTGATCGCACCGGACGAAAGAACGGAATTCCTCTCGATTCTCGCGCGCCATCGGCTCGATGAAAGCGATTTTCTCGTGCAGGAAGGCGGCGCGTCCGACATCGTGGACGATGTTTATCCGTTGCAGGGCGTCGTCACCATCACTCGACGTTCCACGCTCAAGGAACGCGAATATCGCATCGGACACGGCACGGAATGGACCGCCGCGTTCGAAAAGGATTTGAACAAAGGCGTGTTCGGCTGAACGGGCACGCCGCAGGCAGTTTTTTCACGCACTTTTTTGAAGCGGAGCACGCGATGAGACCGACTGAATTCAAATCGTTCAAAGCGCATGTCGCGATGCTGCTGCGCGATCTGCCGCGCGGCATGACCGCCGATCTCACGGACGTCGCCGTCGCGTACTGGAACGGCACGCAAGTGGTCGGCGCGTATCTGCGCGACAACGGCCGCATCGACGAGGATTTCGATTTCGACGAAAACGCGTGGGGAAACTGGGGCGACGAATTCCTGATGTGGATGGATGCGCCGCGTTTCTCCGAACGCGCCGATCTGAAGGCCGCGTTCGTCTCCGGCGTGATGCCCGCGAATGCGTGCGGCGGACTCTGGCCGCGGTCGCGCTGATCCGCAGGCGCGCACGCGCCTTTTCCAAGGCAAGTCTTCTGTAAGCACGCGTCGCACGCGTCATCTCCCGCCGAACGGCACAGCGTTTGCTCCTACCCACGACGCGACAGCGTCCGAACCACGACCTCGCATCGGCCGTGTTCCGCCATTCATCGTCACGGAGGGTTTCAGCATGGCTGGCAACGGAAGACTTCATCCGCTCACGTTCTTCACGGCCGTCGTGTTCATCGTCATCGGCGCGTTGCTGGCGGCGGGCGGTGCGTATCTCGTCACGCTGAAAGGATCGTGGTACTACGCGATCGCGGGCGGGGCCATCGTTCTGACCGGGCTTTTGCTGCTGATACGGCGGCGCTCCGCGCTGCTGCTCTTCGCGCTCGTGCTGTTCGGATCGACGGTCTGGGCCGTGTTCGAAGTGCATTTCGACTTCTGGCAACTGATGCCGCGTCTTTGGATCTGGCTGCTGCTCGGGATCTGGCTGCTGATTCCGTTCGTGCATCGCGGCGCGCTCTTCGGTCCGCCTTCGACCGCGCGCGCGGCGCGTACGCCACTCGCCGCCGCGATCGTGCTCGCGCTTTTGCTCGGCATCGGCACGTATTTCATCGATCCGCACGACCGGCCGGGACGCATCGACGTGAATGTCGCCGCCGACGCGAACCAGGCCGATGCCAACGCCGCGACCGGCCGCGCGCCGGGTGACTGGATCGACTACGGCGGCTCGCCGCTCGCGCAGCGTTACGCGCCGCTCGCGCAGATCACGCCGGAAAACGCGCATCAGTTGAAAGTGGCGTGGACGTATCGCACCGGCGACATGCCCGGCCCCGACGATCCGACCGAAACCACCGACGAGAACACGCCGCTCAAGGTCGGCGACACGATCTTCCTGTGTACGCCGCACAGCAAGGTGATCGCGCTCGACGCGGCGAGCGGCAAGGAAAAGTGGCGCTTCGATCCGCAGATTCAGAGTCCGATCGGCTTCAAGCATTGGGAGCATATGACTTGCCGCGGCGTCGCCTATTACGATACGGCGATGCATCCGATGCCCGCCGAAGCCGCGACGGCTTCCGCGCCGGCCGAGGCGAGCGCGCCGGCCGCGTCATCGGACACCGAGGCGCAGGCCGCTTCCGGGCCCGTGGCCGCATCGGAGCCCGCCGCGCCGGTGCAGACGCCCGCGCAAACCACGGCGCTCGCCGAATGCCCGCGCCGTCTCTTCCTTCCGACCGCCGACGCCCGCCTGATCGCGCTCGACGCGGAAACCGGCAAACCGTGCGCGAGTTTCGGCAAGGGCGGAGCGATCGATCTGCGCGCCAACATCGGCCCGTTCACGCCGGGCGGCTATTACTCGACGTCGCCGCCGGCCGTGTTCCGCAACCTCGTGATCGTCGGTGGCCACGTGACCGACAACGAATCGAACAACGAGCCGTCCGGCGTGATCCGCGCGTTCGACGTCAACGACGGTCATCTCGTCTGGAACTGGGATCCGGGCAATCCGGACGCCACCGAGCCGATCGCGGCGGGCGGCACCTACGTGCGCAACTCGCCGAACATGTGGTCGATGTTCAGCGTCGATGAGAAGCGCGGCATGATCTATCTGCCGATGGGCAATCAGACGCCCGATCAGTGGGGCGGCGAGCGCACGCCGCAGGCCGAGAAGTACGCGGCGGGCCTCGTCGCGCTCGATGCCGCGACGGGCAAGGCGCGCTGGAACTACCAGTTCACGCATCACGATCTTTGGGACATGGATGTCGGCGGGCAACCGACGCTCGTCGACCTGCAAACGGCGCAGGGCATGCAGCCGGCGGTGATCGCATCGACGAAGCAGGGCAGCATCTACGTGCTGAATCGCGAAACCGGGCAGCCGATCGTGCCGATCAGCGAAGTCGCGGTGCCGCAGGGCGCGGCGAAGGGCGACCACAGCGCACCGACGCAGGCGGTCTCCGCGCTCAACTTCAATCCGCCGCACGTGAAGGAAGCGGACATGTGGGGCACGACGCCGTTCGATCAGCTCTGGTGCCGCATCAAGTTCAGGAGTCTGCGCTACGACGGGCCGTTCACGCCGCCATCGGAGCAGGGAACGCTCGTGTTTCCGGGCAATTTCGGCGTGTTCGACTGGGGCGGAATTTCGGTCGATCCGGTGCGGCAGATTCTCATCGCGAATCCGGATTACATGGCGTTCACGTCGAAACTGATTCCGCGCGAGAAGCTCCAGGAAGGCGCGACAAGCACGAGCGAGACGAGCGGCATCAAGCAGGCGCGCGGCACGCCGTTTGCCTATGAGATCAGTGCGTTTCTATCGCCGCTCGGGATTCCGTGTCAGGCGCCGCCGTGGGGCTATATGGCGGGCGTCGATCTGCGCACGAACAAGATCGCGTGGATGCACAAGAACGGCACGATCATCGACAGCGCGCCGCTGCCGATTCCGATGCCGCTCGGTGTGCCGAGCCTCGGCGGGACGATCGTGACGGCGGGCGGTGTCGCGTTCCTGACGGGCACGCTCGACCGGTACGTCCGCGCGTACGACGTGCGCGACGGGAAGAAGCTGTGGGAAGCGCGTCTGCCGGCAGGCGGTCAGGCGACGCCGATGAGCTATGCCGATGCGAGCGGCAAGCAGTATCTGCTCGTGACGGCGGGCGGTCACGGTTCGCTCGGCACAAAGGCAGGCGACTACGTGATCGCCTACACGCTGCAATGAGCGATGAAGAAGGCGCGGGAATATTCTCCCGCGCCTGCGCGTTACGAACGACGGTAGGCTTCGGCCATCAGCGCGCTGACCTTGGCGCGTGCGACGAGCGCATCGCGCGTGGCGGCGCGGAGCTTGGCGGCGATGAAGGAAACGAGGGCGATCGGGGTAGCGGCGATGATTCCCATGGTGGACTCCGTACTAGGGGTAACTATCTAGGTAATAACCCTAGGTTAGCACATTGTGACTCATTGCAACAAATTCTTTGCGTGTGAAGTGGATCGCCGTGGCGTTGTGTCTCACCGTAGAGGAGCATGCAGATGAATACGCGGTTCCTGACTTTGGCCGCCGCAGTCGGCGTCGCGCTCGCTGTAGCGATCGTCGGCGCGTGCAGCGGCAGCGGTTCCAGCGGCGATACCACGGCTGCGGCAACCGGCGGCAGCGCGCCTGCTGCGGCGTCGAGTCCGTCGGGCGCGTCCAGTCCGTCGGGCGCGTCGGCGCCTGCTGCCGCGTCTCCGATGGACGTCGCCACCTGGCACAACGACATCGCCCGCACTGGACAACAACTCGCGGAAACCGTCCTCACGCCCGCGAACGTCAATTCGGCCAGCTTCGGCAAGCTCGCGACCTTCCCCGTCGACGGCGCCGTCGATGCCCAGCCGCTCTTTCTCGCGGGCGTCCCGATTGCGGGCGGTACGCACAACGTCGTGTATGTCGCGACGGAGAACGGGAGCGTCTACGCGTTCGATCCCGATAGCGGCGCGACGCTATGGAAAGTCTCGACGCTCGGCAACGGCGAGTCGCCCAGCGACGACCACAAGTGCACGCAGATCACGCCGACCATCGGCGTCACGGCGACGCCGGTCATCGACCGTTCGCGCGGACCGAATGGCGCAATGTATGTCGTGGGCATGTCGAAGGACGGGTCGGGCGGCTATCACCAGCGCATCCACGCGCTCGACGTCACGACAGGCGCCGAACTCTTCAACGGCCCGACCGAAATTCGCGCGACCTATCCGGGCAACGGCGCGGGCAGCCAGAACGGCACGCTCACGTTCGATCCGGGCCAGTACGCCGAGCGCGCGTCGTTGCTCCTGCTCAACGGCGTCGTGTACACCTCGTGGACCTCGCACTGCGATTTCATGCCGTACACCGGCTGGGTCATGGGCTACGATGCGAACACGCTGCAACAGGCGAGCGTGCTGAACGTCACGCCGAACGGCCAGATGGGCTCGATCTGGATGAGCGGCGCGGGCCTGGCATCGGACGGCGAAGCGATTTTTTTCCTCGACGCGAACGGCACCTTCGACCCGACGCAAAACGCACAGGAAATGCCGATCAACGGCAATTTCGGCAATGGCTTTTTGAGGCTGAACACGTCGCCGCTCAGGGTGCAGGACTATTTCGAGCCCTCGAACACGGTGCAGGAATCGAATCAGGACGAGGACCTAGGCTCGGGCGGCGCGATGGTTCTGCCCGATTTCGCCGATGCGAGCGGCACGGTCCGCCATCTCGCGATCGGCGCGGGCAAGAACGCGACCATATACGTCGTGAACCGTCTTTCGATGGGCAAATTCGATTCGAACGCGGATCACATCTATCAGGAACTCGTCGGCCAGATTCGCGGGCCGATGTTCGGCGCACCCGCGTATTTCAACAACTCGGTCTATTTCGGCGCGGTCGGCGACAGCATCAGGGCTTTCTCGGTGACGAACGCCGTGCTTTCGGGAACGCCGACGAGCCAGACATCGAATGCGTTCGCCTTTCCGGGCGCGACGCCGAGCATTTCCGCGAACGGCACGGCCAACGGCATCCTGTGGGCTGCGCAGAACGGCACGACGGGCGCCCTGCGCGCGTACGACGCGACCAATCTCGGCCGACAGCTCTACAGCAGCAACGATGCGGGCGCGCGTGACCAGTTCGGTCAGGGCAACAAGTTCATCACGCCGATGATCGCGAACGGCAAGGTGTATGTCGGCACGAGAAACGCTGTCGCCGTGTTCGGGTTATTGCCGAAATAAGGAGAGATCGCGCGCCGGAATCACGATGCGTTATATTCTTGTCGATATAACGAATTGCATCGGGTTACAGGGCATCATGGCGACTCCATCTATCGACGCACCGGGCCGCGAACTGGCCGACGGCGGCTACGGCGCGACCATCATCACCGTGAAGGCGGCGCGCGACCACGAGCGCGCCGAATCGATACGCGATCTCGTCGATGCGCATCGCCGTTTGCAGGGCAGCGTGCTGCGTTTTCTTTCGCTTTTCGACGACGCACGCACGAACGCTGTCCTTGACGCGCGTGAGCCGCTCGAAGTGCTCGTCGGCTTGCTGGAGAAAAAGGCGCGCGCGGCAGGATTCTCGCGCATGCGCGAGTTGTGCGCGGCGGCGCAAGAGGCGCGGATCGCGGCGCGGCAGCGTGAATGGCTCTTCTTCGATTCGTTCGGCACGGATGTGCCCGCACTGCGCGCCGCGGCGAGCGCGCTGGAGCGGCTCGACGCGACGCTCGTCGGATTGTGCGTGGAGCATGTCCTGCGCGCGAACGCGTTGCCGGGCGCGAAGACGCGAATCCGGCGCGGCTAGACCGGGGGATTCACTCTCTGCGGCACGGCGTCGAGTTGCCGGAACACGCTGAGCCAGTCTTCGAGATGCCAGGTTTTCGACACGAGTCCGTCGCGCAGTTCGTGAAACGAATGAATCGCGAAGCGGATCGGCTTCTCGGTCGCGGCGATGCCCAGCAACGGCCCGGATTGCGTGCCGCTCACTTCGGCGCGCACGCCGACGCGATCGTCCTGCACCAGCATGTCGAGAATCTCGATGTGCATGTCGGGCAGCGCGTTGGCGAGATCTTCGAAGATGGGGATCATCTGATCCGGACCGGGCTTCTGTCCGGGCGGCTCGGGAATGTATTGCCAGTCGGGCGTGACGGCTTGCCGCAAGAGCGCGACATCCTTCGTGGAAAACGCGCGATAGAGACGCTCGACCGTTTCGCGCGCGGCCGATTGAGTCAGGTGAGCTGCCGGCATGGTGCCTCCTTCACGGTGCTGTCTGCACGAGGTGGGAACGGCGGCATTGCCCGCTCACTGTACCTCAACGCATCTCATAAACGCAGGAACGGTCGTTAAGCCGTGTTAAGCTTTCGTTTCTTCGCTGGGGAGTAGCCGGCCTTTCCGCAATGGAAAGGCGCTCATGTCAACACGCTCGGTCGTTCGGACCGTGGCATGAGCAACCATCACAGGTTGGCAAGACCATCGACAGAATTCGCGACCGGTCGGGCGCGCGTTCTGTCGTTCCATCTTGCCCGACCAGAGCGCTACCCGATGAATCTCGCTTCCACAATATTCCTTGCCTTCGCCATGTCCACCGACGCATTCGCCGCCGCGGTCGGCAAGGGCGCAACCCTGCACAAGCCGCGCATCGCGGAAGCGTTGAAGACCGGCGTGATCTTCGGCGTGATCGAGGCGCTGACGCCGCTCGTCGGCTGGGCGCTCGGCAAGGCGGCCGCGCAATACGTGACGGCCTGGGATCACTGGATCGCGTTCGGCCTGCTGTTCGTGCTCGGCGCGCGCATGATCCGCGAAGGCTTCAGCGAAGCGCCCCACGACGAGGAAAAGCCCAACTCGCATTCGTTCTGGGTGCTCGCGCTCACCGGTTTTGCGACGAGCATCGACGCGATGGCGGTCGGCGCGGGCCTCGCGTTCATCGATGTCGATATCTTCTCGACCGCCGCGACCATCGGCTTCGCGACCATGCTGATGGTGACGATCGGCGTGATGGTCGGGCGGCTCGTCGGCGCGACGATCGGCAAGCGGGCGGAAATCGTCGGCGGGCTGATTCTGATCGGCGTCGGCAGCGTCATTCTGGCCGAGCATCTCGGCTACTTGAGCTGAGCCTGCGCGCCTTGTCGCCGCGCGGCGTGAAGACGGCAAGCGCGGCGGCGACGATGAAAAGCGCGGGCACATCGCCCGCCAGATGACCGAGATGTCCCGCGCCGCCGAACGATTGCACGGCCATGATCGCGCCATGCACGACGCTCGACCAGACCGTGAACCAGATGAGGCTCAGATGCCGCATCGGCGCGCGCGACGCGATCAGCAGGAACACGCCGAGCGTCGCATAGATGCCGACGATCATCAGCGCGTATTCGGAGCGGTCTACGTGGCCACTTTCCCACGCCCATCCTGAAGGCCAGAGCAGCATCAGCGGAAAGACGCCGAACAACGCGATCAGCCCGACGATGACGAGCACGATGCGCAGACAGGCGAGACGGCGGGCGTCGTTCATGGCGAAATCCTCGGCGGCGCGAACATGAGCGCACGATACCGCGAAGCGCGCCCGGACGGCGTTGCGGTCGGCAGGCGTATCCACCAAAAAACGGCGTAAATAAAATAACAACGACTGCCATTTGGCCGATACGATTTATCTATTCACTGCCTTCGAACTTTTGTCCAGCACGTCATGCCACGTCCGATTTCCGCGCGCATTCATCTCGACGCCGTTCGTCAGAACCTCCAACTCGTCAAACGCCTGGCGCCGTCGTCGCGCGTGTGGTCCGTGATCAAGGCGAATGCCTACGGTCACGGCATCGAGCGCATCTATCCGGCGCTCGCGGAAGCGGACGGCATCGCGCTGCTCGACCTCGACGAAGCCGTGCGTGTGCGCGAACTCGGCTGGGGAAAGCCGATCCTGCTGCTCGAAGGCATTTTCGAGCCTGCGGACGTCGAGACGGCGGATCGTCATCGCCTCACGGTGACAGTGCATTGCGACGAGCAACTCGCGTTGCTGAAAACGTCGCGGCCGTGCGAGCGCTTCGACATCCAGTTGAAGATGAACTCGGGCATGAACCGGCTCGGCTTTCGGCCCGGCGAGTTCGAGGCTGCGTGGGAACGTGCGTCGGGCATCGCGGCGGTCGGCTCGATCGGCCTGATGAGCCACTTCGCTAACGCCGACGATGGCGCGATCGACTGGCAAACCGACGAATTCGATGCCGCCACGCGCAATCTTCCCGGCACGCGCTCGCTGTCGAATTCGGCGGCGGTGCTGTGGCATCCGCGCGCGCATCGCGATTGGGTGCGGCCCGGCACGATCCTCTACGGCGCATCGCCGACGGGCCGCGCGCGCGACATTGAAAGCTTTCCGTTGCACGCGGCGATGACGCTCGAAAGCCGCATCATCGGCGTGCAGACGCTCGCGCCGAACGAGACGATCGGCTATGGCCGCACTTTCACGGCCGACCGCGCGATGCGAATCGGCGTGGTGGCATGCGGCTACGCGGACGGCTATCCGCGTCACGCGCCGACCGGTACGCCCGTGATGATCGACGGCGTGCGCACGCGCATCGTCGGACGCGTGTCGATGGACATGCTCACCGTCGATCTGACGCCGTGCCCGGCGGCGGGCATCGGATCGTCGGTGGAGCTGTGGGGCGAACACGTCAGGGTGGACGAAGTGGCCGAGCCGTCCGGCACGATCGGCTACGAGCTGATATGCGCGCTCGCGCGGCGCGTGCCGGTAAGCATCGACGCCGGCGTGACGAACGAGCCTGAAGCACATTCCGCTTGACCCTCACGTAGCGTAAGGTTTTAGCCTCTTTCGTGCGCACTGAACGGAGGCTCGCATGCTGTTGAAAACAGGAGAACTGGCGAAGAAGAGCGGACTGACCGTCCGCACGCTGCATCACTACGACGCCATTGGCCTGCTCACGCCTTCAGCGCGCGCCGATAACGGCTACCGCCTGTACAACCGCGACGACATCGCCCGGCTTCACCGGATCCAGGCGTTGCGCGGTTTCGGCCTTTCGCTTGCCGACATCGGCGCTTATCTCTCCCAGCCCGATACGCCTCTTGCCGAACTCATCGCGCGGCAGATCGTCATGCTCGATCATCAGATCGAGAAGGCGGCGCGTTTGCGCGACCGCCTGGGAAATCTGCGCGGCATGCTGATCGACGGCAAGGAGCCCGAGCTGGCCGACTGGCTCAATACGCTGGAGTTGATGACGATGTTCGACCGCTACTTTTCGCCCGAAGAGCTCGATCGCCTGCCTATGTACCGCAACACGCACACGCAGTCATCCGAATGGACGGCGCTCATCGCCGATGCGCGCGCGCTGATGGACGCGGGCGTGCCGGCCGACGACACGCGTGCCCGCTCGCTCGCCGACCGCTGGATGACGCTGCTAGCGCGCGATACGAACGACGATCCGCGCCTGCTTTCGAAGCTCAACCGCATGCACGACAACGAACCGTCGATGCAGGCGAGCATCGGCATATCGCCCGAATTGCGGGACTATGTGATCCGCGCTTTCTCGGCGACGAAGATCGCGATCTACGAGCGCTATCTGTCCTCGGCGGAGTTCCGCTTCCTGCGCGAGAACTACGGCAGGCACGCGATGGCGTGGCCGGAGTTGATGGCCGATGTCCGCGATGCGATCGATGAGGGCACGACGCCCGATTCGCCGCGTGCGCAGGATCTGGCGCGACGCTGGATGGCGCTCTTTCGCAGCTACGCGGGCGACGATCGCGCGACGCACGCGAAGATCCGGCATGCGTTGCAAAACGAGCCGGAGCTGACCAGGGGATCGTGGACGAACGAGGCGTTGCTCGACTTCATGCGCGACGCAATGAGGCGTCTCGAAAGCACCGAGTAATGCCTCAATACCGCGCCCAGACGATGCCGAGTATCGTCGCTTCGTCGTCGAACACTTCGAGCGTGTCGGTCAGCGCCTGAACCGGTCCGGCGTGGTTGACGAAGAGCGCATAGGCGAGGCGCCGCCCGCTCTTCGCGTCCATGTAACCCGCCATGTTCATCGCGACCATCTGGCCGTTGGTCACGGTCGCGCCGCTTTTCACCCTGATGTGCTCCTTGCCGACGACATCCCGGCCGATGGCCGCGAGCGAGCCGTCGATGCCCAGAATCGACAACGCGTCGCGATACACCGGATAGATCGGCAGGCGGCTCATCACAGTGAGCAGCGTCGCCGTCGTGCGCGCGCTCGCGCGGCTGTCGGGCGAGCCGCTGCCGTTCGTCGGAAAGTCGAAGCCCGCGCCGTCGATCCCGAGCGTGCCCGTCAGATACCGGCGCTCGGTGACGAGCGCGGCATCGACCGTGCGCGCGCCTTGCGCGAGACCTTGATACATCAGGCTCAGATTGGCGCCGGTGTTCAGGCTTACCTTGAGGATCAGCTTGGCGATTTCGGAGTAGGGCAGCGAGGTGAAGCTCGCCACCTGCGTCGCGCTCGAATAGCTTTGCGCCGATGGCAGCCTGCTTCTGTCGTTCGGCTGAACGGCGGGTGCCGAGACGCTGACGCCCGCGCGCGTCAATGCGTCGATGAAGGCGGTGCGCGCGAACGACGGCGGATCTTCCACACGCAGGTTGCTCACATACAGATTGTTGCCGACGAGCGGCGACGTGTAGCCCATCGGGATCGTCGCGGGCGTGGCGAGGCTCGCCGCGCCCGAGATCGTGCCGTGACAGCCGGGCGCGGCGAGACAACTGAGCGGTCCATCGTCGAGCGCATCGCCCGAGGTGACGATGTCCGCCGCGCTATTGGCCGCCGTCGTGAGCGTCGCGCCCTGCATGGTCATCGCGCTCGTGCGCGGGCGCCAGTCGAGCTGGCCGGGCTGCCCGGCCGATGTCGGCGCGAGCGTCACGTCGATCACGTTTTCGTTCACGAGAATCGGCGAGATGAGCACATTGCCGTTGGGCACGCGAAACGCATCGAAGAGCCTGTCATCGACGATGACATCGCCGCTGACCGACGTGATGCCCGCCGCCATGACCTGTTGCGCAAGCTGGTTGATGGCCGTCAGCGGATCTTCCGGCGTCAGGATCGCGCCGTCGAAGGCGCGCGCCTCGTTGTGATCGAAGTCGGTGAAATCGATGGTGCCGTCCGGTTTCTGCCGTCCGCCGAAGGTCAGATCGCCGGACGCCTTCAGGATGAGATCGCCCGTGAGCTTGCCCGATGCGTCGAGCGTGCCGTTGCGATAGACCGGCGTTTCGAAGCGATGATCCGCGCCGATGATATTGAGCGCGCTGCCCACCGAGTAGAGCTTGCGCACGGAGCCGGTGAACGAGAGCGTGTCGGGTTGCAGCGCGGCGAGCGTTTCGCCGGTGGTGGCGTCCATCACGACCATCGACCATTGCGAGTTCGCGCTGGTGTAGCGCGGCTTCTTCATCACCTGATCGATGGGATCGTCCGACGAACCGCCGCCGCAACTCGCGGCGAGAAGGCTGGATGCGATCAACAACGGGACAGCCAGGATTCGCGCGCGCATGGTCTTGTTCCCTTCGTTATTTACCGAGAATCAGCATAGGACGCGCGCATTGGGAATACAAAGCGAAAGCGTCGGCTCAACGCCTCGACTGGCCGATCACGCCGGCGAGAATCTGAATTCCCTCGCGGATCTTATCGACCGGCACGCTCGCATAACCGAGAATCAGACCGGCGGGCCGGGTCCGCGCATCGACGGTCGGCGCGGCATAAAGCTGCGATACCGGATAGACGCCCACGCCCTTCGCATGCGCGGCGGCGACGAGCGCGGCCTCATCCTTCGAATCGAGAAACGGCAGCCACAGCGTGACATGCAGCCCGGCGGCGGTGCCGGTCACCTGCGCGCTTGGCGGCAGAAGATGCGCGATGGCATCGAGCAACGCCGCGCGACGCCGTTCGTATTCGCGTCGAACGCGCCGCACGTGACGTTCATACGCGCCGCCCTCGATCAGCGATGCGAGCACGCGCTGATCGATGACTGCCGAATGCCGGTCGCTCAGCCTCTTGGCCTGACGAAACACGGGCACGAGATCGTGCGGCAGGATCATGTAGCCGAGCCGGAGATGCGGCGAAAGCGCCTTGGAGAATGTGCCGATGTAGATCACGCGGCCATTCGAATCGATCGATTGCAACGCATCGATCGGGCGCTGGCCGTAACGGAACTCGCCGTCGTAATCGTCCTCGATGATCCAGGCATCGTGCCGTTGCGCCCATTCGAGCAATTCGAGCCGGCGTCCGACCGGCAACACGCCGCCCAGCGGAAACTGATGCGAGGGCGTCACGTAAGCGAGCCGCGCGCGGCCATCGGCGGGAAGACGGCGCGTGTCGAGACCATGTTCGTCGACGGCAACGGGCAGCGGCACGCCGCCCGACGCTTCGAAGCAATGGCGCGCGATCAGATAGCCGGGCTCTTCGAACGCGAACGTATCGCCGGGATCGAGCAGGACGCGCGCGCATAGATCGAGCGCCTGCTGCGTGCCGTTCACCACGACGATCTGCTCGCTGTCGCAGACGAGTCCGCGCGCCCGGCCCAGATACGCCTGCAACGCGCGCCGCAGCGAAGCATCGCCTTCGGGCGCGACGTAGTAAAGGCTCTCCGGCTGATGCAGCAGTTCGGCCTGATACGCCCGCTTCCAGATCAGCGAAGGAAAGTCGCGCGAGGACACCGCGCCGTAGAGGAAGTTGACGCTGCCCTGCTTCGTCTGATGAAGGACGGGCAGGGGCAGTGTCGAAACGCGCTGACCGTATGCGGACAACGCGGGCGCGCTGCGGGCAACGCGCGCCGGACCGGGCGGCGCGAGCGGCACCGGCGGCGCGGCGACACGCGCGACGCGCCCCGCCGATGTGACGAGGAAGCCTTCGGCGGCGAGCTGTTCGTAGGCAGCGGTGACGGTTGTGCGCGAGACGCCCAGATCGGCGGCCAGCGCGCGCGTCGATGGCGCGGATGCGCCCGCGGGCAGCGTGCCGTCGGCGATCTGGGCGCGCAGCAGATCGTAGATGCGTTGCCCCGTGCCGGCTCTGTTCAACTGGACCATGAAAAACAACCGAAACTGGATCTTCTTATTGTGCCTGTTTCGAGCGATAGTGACGAAGTTCCATCACCTTTGCCGAGCATTCACGATGTATATCCCGCCGCACTTCGCAGAGACTCGTCCCGAAGAACTTCATCGGATCATTCGCGCGCATGCGCTCGGAATACTCGTCACGCATGACGACGCCGGTCTGGACGCCAATCACATTCCGTTCGAATTCGATCCCGACCGAGGCACGCACGGACTGCTCACGGCGCACGTCGCGCGCGCCAACGATATCTGGCAGCGGTGCCCGACCGGCACGCCGGTCATGGTGATTTTTCGCGGCGCCGAGGGTTATATCTCGCCGAACTGGTATCCGAGCAAACATGAGGCGCATCGGCAGGTGCCGACCTGGAACTACGAAGTCGTGCACGCGCATGGCGTGCTCACCGTGCGCGACGACGAGCCGTTCGTGCGCGGACTGGTCGCGCGTCTGACGCGCAGGCATGAGGCGAACGAGCCGAAGCCGTGGAAGATGGGCGACTCCGAGCCCGAGTTCATCGACGGCATGCTGCGCAACATCGTGGGCATCGAGATTGCCGTGACATCGATCGTGGGCAAATCGAAGCTGAGCCAGAACAAGGAGACGCGCGATCGCATCAACGCCGCCGATACTTTGCAGGCGCGCGGAAATGAAGAACTGGCTCAGGCGATGTCGCGGGCCGGGTGACGATCGCGCTTTAGCAAACGCTCGTCACCACCGCGCCGCCGACGTTCCCGGTTGCTCCGAATCGCGCGCATAGCCCGCAGGCGTGCGCGTCAGTTGCGCGCTCGGCCGCACGGCCATCAATTCGCCGAAGCCGGATTCATACCGCCCGACATACGGCGCGAAATCCGGCTTCGCCGTCTTCAGTCCATCCTCGACGCGCCCCAGTCCGCGCAGCCAATGCCCCGTCTGCGCGAGCGATATCTGAACATGCCAGCTTCCGCCTTCGCGCTGCTGTTTCCATAGCGCGGCGGCCGCGCCGAACGCCATCAGAAAGCCGCTCGCCATGTCGAGCATCTGCATCGGCAACGGACGAGGCTTGCTTTCGCCCGCCGCTTCGCCCTCGGCTGCGTTGAATCCCATCGCGGTCTGGACGAGCGAATCGAAGCCGCGCCGTTCGGCCCACGGACCGTCGGTGCCATAAGCTGTCAGCGACGTATAAACGATCCCCGGCCTGCGCTCCGCCACCTCTTGCGGCCCGAAACCCAGCGACGCGATCCCGCCCGGCCGATACCCCTGCGCGAACACATGCGCATCGTCGATCAGACGCCAGAGCGTGTCGCGATCCGAAGGCGAGCGAAGATCGAGCAACGCCGAGCGTTTGCCCCGGCTCGTATCCGCGATAGCAGGAATATTCGGCAGATGCGGTCCATTCACGAGCATCACGTCCGCGCCGAACGCGGCTAGCGCCCGACCGCCGACCGGCCCGGCGAGAATGCGCGTGAAATCGAGCACGCGAAGGCCGTCGAGCGGACGCGCATCGGCGGACAAGGGCGGCAATGCGAGCGGCGGCGCATCGCCGATGCGTGTGATCGTCATCAACGGCTGCGCGGCGATGGCTTGCGCTTGCGGCGTCGCATCCCATTCATCGAACGTGCGCAGCATCGTGACAACGAGTCCGCGCTCCGCCGCCGCGTTTTCGAAATCGCGACCGCGCCACGCGAGCAACGCGCGCTCGGCATCCTCGCGCGTCGCCGTTTGCGGATCGAGCCCGAGCAGACGCAGCGCGCCATCCTGATGATGCTCGAAGTTCGCATGGATGCGCACGTAGCCATCGGCGCATCGATAGAGCCCGGAGAAGCGTCCCCACGTCTCCGGCTCCTTGCCATCGACGGTGAACGCTCCGGTGCATTCGACAGCCGCATGCGTCATGTCGACCGACACGCGCTGCCGCTCAACGCCACGCAGCGCGCCGAGCTCGCAAGCCGCGAGCGCCGCCGCGCCGATGGTCGCCTGCGCCGCCGTGCCGATCGCAAAGCTGGAAGGAAAAACCGGATCGCGACCCGGAAGGTCGATGAAAGAAAGCGCATCGTCGGGCAAGCCGGCGATGCGCCATAGGTCGTGCAGCGTATCGAGGGAGGAAGTCATGGTCGGTCGGCGCCCGTGCTTCGTGTGGAGCACCCATTATCGCGCCAACCGCATTCAATGGCGCCGCGTCGCCAGCTCCGCGCCCTGACGCAGCGCTTCGAGCATGCTGCCTTCATCGGCGATGCCCTTGCCCGCGATATCGAACGCCGTACCGTGATCGACCGAGGTGCGGATCACGTCGAGCCCGACCGTCACGTTCACGCCGGCTTCGAGGCCGAGCACCTTCACGGGACCGTGCCCCTGATCGTGATACATCGCGACGACGAGATCGAAGTCGCCACGTCCCGCGCGATAGAAGAGCGTATCGGCGGGCAGCGGGCCGGTCACATCGAGCCCGCGTTCCTGCAGGATTTTCACGGCCGGAATGATCTTTTCCTCTTCCTCGCCATAACCGAACAGCCCGTTCTCGCCCGCATGCGGATTGATCCCGCACACGCCGATGCGCGGCTTTTCGATGCCCGCTCTCACGAGCGTCGCGTTGCCGCGTTCGATCGTGCGCTGCACGAGACCCGGCTCGATCTTGCGGATCGCATCGATGATGCCGATGTGCGTCGTCACGTGGATCACGCGCAGTTGCGGCGCGACGAGCATCATCGACACTTCGTCGACGCCCGTCAGATGCGCGAGCATCTCCGTGTGGCCGGGAAACTTGTGCCCGCCCGCGTGCAGCGCTTCCTTGTTGAGCGGCGCGGTGCAGATCGCGTCGATCTGATGCGCCTGCGCGAGTTCGACCGCGCGCGCGATGTACTGATACGCCGCATCGCCCGCGACGGCGGACAATTCGCCGAAGGGCAGATCGTCGGGAATCAGGCCAAGATCGATGCAATCGATCACGCCCGGCTCATAACGCGCTTCGGTCGCATCCGCGATGCGCCGCACTTTCGCCTTGCCGCCGACGAGTTCGTTGGCGCGCTCGAGACGGCGCGCATCGCCGATCACGAGCGGACGGCACTGCTGATAAACGGCATCGTGCGCGAGGCTCTTGACGACGACTTCCGGGCCTACGCCGCTCGCGTCGCCCATCGTGATGCCGATAACGGGGAGAGTGTTGTTCATGATCTTTCGTCTGGTGATGTCGTGTGCTGGCGCGCGATGGGAATATCCGCGCCGCGCAAATGAAGGTAAGCGCCGAGCAATGCGTGCTCGCTGCCGAACGCGCCCGCTTTCGTGACGATCGATGGGCCTTTGCCGCCCGATGGCCGGCCGAGCGCGACACCCGCTTCGATTTCGCGCACGAGTTCGAGGCTGCCGACGTTCGCGGCGGCGAGGATCGCGCGGGCGGTTTCGCCGCCGGTCGCGATCAGTCCGCCGAGCGCGTCGAAGTGAGGCGCGACGAGCGCCGCGAGCGCGTTCGACAGCAGCGCGCCTTCCGCGGGATCGAAAGCGTCGTCGCGGCCGATGCGCACGATCGCGTCTTGCCTGTCGCGCACCGAATCGCCGATCCGTTCATGCCACGCGAGCCATTGCGGATGACGCGCGCCGTCGCGCAACACGGCGGGCGGCACGATCATTTCGCGCACGCCGGCTTCGGCGCGCAGCAGCGCGCATTGACGCTCGGAAATCGCGGAGAGGCTGCCGACGAGCGCGAGGATCGGGCCTTGCGCCGGGTCGATCAAGCTTGCCGGCTGCGGCGAAGTATCGGCATCGAAGAGATCGGGCAACGCGGCCAGTTCGCGCGCGAGTCCGCCCGAACCGACCCAGAAAAACGGTGCGTCGATCGATGCGGTCACGCGTGCGAGCGCGGCGAGATCGTCGCCGGTTTCGGCATCGACGATGATCGCGTCGATGCCATGCGCCGATGCCGCCGCCGACGCGACCATCGCGGCGACATCCTGCGGCGCGGCGCGAAACGCATCGAGCGACACGTGCGCAACGCGCAGGCCCACCATGTCGAGCATCCCGCGCAGTCCCGCGTTCTGCCCGGCGTTTTCCAGTTGCCACGTTTCGGTGTCTTCGAGCGGCACGCCGCGCACGAACACGCGGCCATCGCGCACCGTGCGGCCCGTCGCGGGGAACGCGGGCGTGACGATCGCCGGTCCGGCGATGCGCGTCAGCGCCGCGACTTCGGCGGTCCAGTTGCCGCGCAAGGTCGAATCGATCTTCTTGTAGAGACGCCGGCCCGGCGCGCGCAGCGTCTGCCATGCGCTCGCCGTGCGCTTCGCGGCGTCGGCGGGCGTGAGGCGGCGCGTGTCGGTGTCGGCGGCGATGACCGTCGCGTTCGCGTGCGATGCATCCGCGTCGAGCGAGACGACGGTTTGCAGGCCGGCCGCCGCGAAGGGGATCGCGCAATCGGCCGCGCCCGACAGATCGTCGGCGACGATCAGCAAGCTCTTCATTGCGTGGCCTCGCGTGTCTTCGACGACGAACGCGCATCGAGCCGCGCGTTCACGCGTTTTGCGATCGAGGCGGTAAGGATCGGCGACACGATCGCCGTCACGACCACGCATGCCGCGACGAGCAGCGTCGCGGACTTGGCCGCGTCGGCATAAACCGGATTGGCCGCCGCGATCAGCGCCGGAACGGCGGCCGCGTTACCCGCCGTGTTCGCCGCCGCCGCGCCCGCCACGCCCGTGCCGCCCGTCAGACGATCCGCGAAGTACAGCGGAATGCCCGTCACGACGACGACCGCGAAGCCCAGACCGATGCCGAGCAGACCGGCTTGCCAGACCTTGTGCAGATCGAGGCTCGCGCCGAGCGCCAGCGCGAAGAACGGAATCATCACCGGCACGGCGCGGCCGAGAAACTCGCGCATCTCGCGATCGAGATTGCCGAGCAGCATGCCGACCGCGAGCGGCAGAATGCTGCCGACGAGCGTCGGCCACGGAAACGCCGAGAGGCCCGCGACGCCGAGCGTGACCATCGTCAGGAACGGGCCGGATTCGAGCGACATGATCGTGTATGCGCCGACGTCTTCCGAGCGGCCGTACTGGCCCATCAGCGCCATGTAGAGGCCGCCGTTGGTGTCGTTCATCGCGGCGACGACAGCCAGCGTCGAGATGCCCGCGAACAGGCCCGACGTGACCGGCTGCTCGCCGAGGAAATGCCCGAGCACGATGCCCGCGACGATCGCCGTGCCGACCTTCGTCGCGAACAGCGCGCCGCCTTTCTTGAGCAGATAGGGCGTCGCCTTCACGTCGATGCTTGCGCCCATGCAGACATAGAACACCGCGAGAATCGGCAGCGATCCGGTGAAGAGCGCGTTCGTGAACGAACCGAAGAACTTCGGCATGTTCGGCGCGAACGTCGCGATCAGCGAGCCGATAAGAAGCGGAACGATCATCATGCCGCCGGGCACGCGCTCGACGGCGCGCTTGATATGAATCTGAGCCATACATGCCTCCAGAGTGGTTTCTGCCCGGTTCGATCATAAAGTGATTGAACCGGGCAATTCGGAGTGTAGCCCTCCGGTCCGTTTTGCGCAAACCGGTCGTCGTGCGTGTTTATCCTGATCGAATCGATCAAATCGATCGCGATACGCTCGAGTACCCGCAAGCATCGGACGGACCCGGCCGGTTCGCTACACTGTGCGTCGCCGTCAGAACCGAAAAGAACTCAGGAAACAGGATGAAAGTCGAGAAACGCCGCGAAGCCATGCTCAGGGCCGTGCTCTCCGGCATGAACGATGTCGCCGCGCTGTGCGATCACTTCGGCATGTCGGAGGCGACGGTGCGCCGCGACCTGCGCGCGCTCGCCGACGAGCGGCGCATCGTGCGCACGTATGGCGGCGCGGCATCGGTGGGCATGCACGAGCCGGAAGAATCGCTCGATACGCGGCGCGAGAGTTTTCGCGAGCAAAAGGAAGCGATCGCGCGCGCGGCGGCGCGTCATGTGCAGGACGGCGACACGATCTTCCTCGACGGCGGCACGACCAACGCGGCGCTCGCTCGCGCGCTCGCCGGCCGCTCGGAAGTGCATGTCGTGACGAACAATCTGCTCGCGGTCAATGTGCTCGCGTCGGCGGACGTGCGCGTGACGCTGATCGGCGGCGACGTGCGGCCATCGAGCATGAGCACGCTCGGGCCCATCGCGCAGGTGGCGCTCACGCGCGTGACGTTCGACAAGGCGTTTCTCGGCGCGGACGGCGTCGTCGCAGGACGCGGACTGTGCGAAGCGACGGCGGAGCAGGCGTTCCTGAAGGAGTGCATCGCGGGCCAGGCGGCGAGCGTGTTCGTGCTGGTCACGTCGAACAAGCTCGAACGCGCGAACCAGCAGCACTGGACGCCGCTGGAGCGCGACTGGACGCTCGTCACCGATGCATTGGCCGAAGCGCCGGTGCTCGCGCGCTTCGAGGAGCGGGGGAATGTGACGGTGGAATGCGCCGAGCTTACGTCGAAAGAATCGTGACCAGCGCGACGGCGGAATCACCCGCGAGCTGACCGCCGTTGTTCTCCGCGAGCGCGACCTTCGCGCCCGGACGTTGCCGCGAGCCGGCGCGGCCGCGCAATTGCTCCGTGAGTTCGACGATCTGCGCGACGCCCGTTGCGCCGACCGGATGCCCGCGCGACAGCAAGCCGCCGCTCGGATTCACCGAAATCCTTCCGCCGATGCCCGTATCGCCGGAACGGATCAGCTTCGGCGCATCGCCGGGTGCGCACAGACCGAGGTTCTCGTAATGGATGAGTTCGGCGGGCGCGGAGGCATCGTGCAATTCGACGACGTTCACGTCTTCCGGTCCGATGCCCGCTTCCTCATACGCTGCGCGTGCCGCGCGCACCGCGACGAGTTCGCCGGAGCCATCCGCTTTCGCCGACACGATCGAGCTCGCGCGAATGTACACCGGGCGAATGTCGTGCTTCGCCGCGAATTCCTCGGAGCAGATGAACACGGCCGCGCCGCCATCGCCGATCGACGAGCACATGAAGAGCGTCAGCGGATCGCTGACCATGCGGCTCGTCAGCACTTCCTCGACGCTCGTTTCCTTGCGGAACTGCGCATGCGGATTCAGCGAGCCCGCATGACGGCTCTTCACGACGACGCGCGCGAAGTCGCTCGCCTCGGCGCCGGTCTTTTCCATCCACTTGCGCGCTTTCGCGGCGTACAGGTCCATGAAGAGCGAGCCGGTTCCGGTCGTCACGCCTTCGGGCAGCGGCTCTTCGAGATCGACGGCCTTTGCGAACGCGCCGAACGAAACCGCCTTGTCTTCGTGCGACAGCTTTTCGACGCCGACGACGAGCGCCGTCTCCGCCTGCCCCGACGCCACCGACAGCCACGCGAGATTCAGCGCCGAGCTGCCCGACGCGCAGGCGTTCTCGACGTTGAACATCGGTTTGCCGTCGAGCCCGGTGTTACGCAGCGACGACTGCGCGCGAATCATTTCCTGTCCCGTGACGACGCCCGCCGCCGCGTTGCCGAAGAACACGCGGTCGACATCGTTCACGCCGATGTGCGCGTCCTTCAACGCGAGCGACACTGCTTCTTCCGCGAGCGACTTCAGATTGCGTTCGAGAAACTTGCCGAAGGGCGTCATGCCGACGCCGCCGATCACTACTTTGCGCATGGTTGTCTCCATTGCATTAGATAAAAGAAAGCCTTAATCCAGCGTTTTGCCGCGCGTTTCCGGCATGCGCGCATAGACGATGCAGCTCGCCGCGCACACGGCGGCCACGTAGATCCAGAGGTATTGCGAGAGACCGGCGCTGTTCATCGCGGTGACGATGGTGGGCAGCGTGCCGCCGAAGAGCGCGGCGGAGACCGCGTAAGGCAGCGCGACGCCCGTTGCCCGGACATGCGCGGGGAACTGCTCGGCCATCACGGTCGCGCAGGTCGCGGCGAATCCGGACGACAGCAACATGCCGATGGTGACGATGACCGTCGCGCTCCAGTAGTCATTGGTGAGAAAGTGCAGCGCGGGATACGCGAAGAGCGAGGAGCCTGCGGCGAACGCGATCAGCACCGGCTTGCGGCCGATGCGGTCCGACAACATGCCGAGCAGCGGAATCGCGACGAGCGACACGACGATCGAGACGACGCTCGCGCTGAACGCATCGCGCAGCGGCAGGCCGCGCATGTGGGCGAGCGTCGGGAACATCACGAGCCAGAGATAGACGCAGAGATTGCCCGCCATCGCGATGCCGATCACGCGCAACGCGGCGCGCCGATGCTCGCGCAGGATCGTCGCGACCGGATGACGCGTGTGCTGACGCGACGAGACGTTCTTCTTGAACGCATCGGTTTCGGAAACGGCCAGGCGAAACCACAGCGCGACGAAGCCCATCAGTCCGGCGATCGTGAACGCGATGCGCCAGCCCCACGCGGCCATCGCGGGCGCATCGATCATCGATGTGAGCAGCGCACCGATCGACGCTGCCACGAGCACGCCGCCGTTCACCGCGAAGTGTTGCCACGATCCCGCGAAACCGCGCCGCGCCGGCGATGCGGATTCCATCAGGAAGGTCGATGCGGAGCCGAACTCGCCGCCGGCCGCGAAACCCTGCACGAGCCGCGCGGCGACGAGCACGAGCGGCGCCGCGATGCCGATGGACGCATAGCCGGGACACGCCGCGATGACGAGCGAGCTGCCCGCCATCAGCGCAACCGACAGCGCGAGGCCGTTCTTGCGGCCGTGACGGTCGGCATACGCGCCGAGCAGCGCGCCGCCGATGGGCCGCATCACGAAGCCGACCGCGAACACGGCGAAGGCCGCGAGCAGCGCGATGCTCGCGTTGTTCGCCGGAAAGAACTGCCGCGAGAACAGCGACGCGAACGTCGCGTAGATGATCCAGTCCGTGAACTCGACGATGGTGCCGAGCGTCGCCGCGACGATCGCTTTTCGCTGTGCGCCGGTGAGCGGCGTTGCGGCCGGCTCGGCTACGTTGGGAAGCGTGGTGTCCATGATGCGTCTCCGTGTGTGTTTGTGATGGACGCATCGTAGGTTTGGCTTTTCGCGCGCTCAAACGACATTTTTTGCGTGCTCGATTGACTTCTTATCAATCGAAAACGCGCGCACGAAAACTCAATCGACGGCGCAAAAAATGTCGTTTGAGGCGCGGCGTGGAGCGGCCTAGCATCGGGGCATTCGTTCAAGGAGACAGCAATGAATGCTTCATCACAGGAAGTCGCGATCGTCACGGGCGGCGCGAAGGGCATCGGCTTCGGTATCGCTCAGACGCTGGCACGCGACGGCAAGCGCATCGCGCTCTTCGATCTCGATCGCGCCGCGCTCGACGAAGCCGCGACGACGCTCGCCGCATCCGGCGCGGAGGTGATCGCGCTGCCCGTCGATGTGACGAAGAGCGAGTCGGTGAATCGTTCGGTCGATGCGGTGATCGAGCGTTACGGGCGCATCGACGTGCTCGTGAACAATGCGGGCATCGTGCGCGACAAGCGCATCACGCGCATGAGCGACGACGACTGGGACGCGGTCATCGACGTGAATCTCAAGTCGCAATTCCTGTGCTGCCGCGCGGTGTTGGCGCACATGAGCGCGGCGAAGCACGGGCGCATCGTGAACATCTCGTCGCGTGCGTGGCTCGGCGGCGTGGGGCAGGCGAACTATTCGGCGGCGAAGGGCGGCGTGGTGAGTCTCACGCGCAGTCTCGCGCTCGAATGGGCGAAGGACGGCATCACGGTGAATGCGGTCGCGCCGGGCATCGTCGATACGCCGCTCTTTCAGGCTTTCGACGCGGCGTTGCAAGAGAAGCTGAAGAAGTCGGTGCCGGTGCAGCGTATTGGCACGCCGGAGGATATCGCGGAGGCGGTGCGCTTTTTCGCGCGGCGCGAGGCGTCGTACATCACCGGGCAGACGCTCTATGTGTGCGGCGGGCGCTCGCTGTCGTCGCCGAGCGTCTGAGCGAAGGGAGGACATCATGACCATTCGCTACACCGTCTCCGATCACGTCGCCGTCGTGACGCTTGACCGGCCCGAAGCGCTCAACGCGCTCGATATCGACACGCTCGCCGAACTGCGCGCGCGTCTTGCCGATGCCCGCGACGACGATGATGTTCGCGTGATCGTCATCACCGGCGCGGGCGCGAAGTCGTTCTGCGTGGGCGCGGATTTGAAGCGCACGCTGCCGCCGTCGACATCGTTCGGATCGTCGTTCGTGAAGTCGATCGATCGCGCGGGCGCCGAGGGCATCTATGTGCGGCTGATGGAGCTTGGCTCGTTGCGTATCTTCAAGCCGATCATCGGCGCGATCAACGGTTATTGCCTGGGCGGCGGGCTGGAGCTCGCGTTGCAGTGCGATTTGCGGATCGCGTCGCGGAGTGCGGTGTTCGGATTACCCGAGGCGGTCGTCGCGAGCATTCCTGCCGTGTGCGGCATTCAGGCGTTGCAGCGCGCGGTGCCGTCGGCTATCGCGATGAAGATGCTTTTTACCGGGGGCAAGGTTGATGCGGAGTATGCGTATCGCGTTGGATTGATATCGGATATCTGTGAGCCTGAGGCCTTGATGGACGATGCGCTGGAACTCGCGCGCACGATCGCTTCGAATGGACCGCTCGCTGTGCAGATGATCAAGAAGGTCATCGAGACTAGTGCGAATGTGCCTTTAGCGCAGGCGCTTGAGTTTACTGAACTCGCCTGGGGCGCGATGAGGGAGTCGGAAGATCGTGTGGAAGGGCGCAAGGCGTTTGCCGAGAAGCGTAAGCCTCGGTATAGGGGGCGGTAGTTTGTCTTTTTGCGGGGGCTTTCGTGGAATCCCGATTTCGCGGTGGTCTATTAGCACTGCCCCTCCCCGGGGCGGGGGTCACTTTCTTTGCTGCTGCAAAGAAAGTAACCAAAGAAAGCAGCTCGTTTAAGCCCGCGGTCACACGCAGTTTGGCCATGCTTGCCAGCCGTCGGTGGCACTCGCCTAAGTGTCGCCCTCACAGGCCCAATCGGGCTTGGCTCGCGCACGGTCTGCCGCCCGAGACGTTTCAGGGCGCTGGTTCAGCACGAAAGAGTTTCGGCACAGCGCTACGCGCTGCCGTTGGGTATACAAGGGAAACCATCGAATCACGTGTGCGGTGAGATGGCGGCGTTAGCAAGAAGGTCCGCGCCAACCCGATTGACCGGTCGGCCGCGAAGAGGGCCGGAGCCATTTGGTGCTGAACCAGTGACGCAAGTGGCGCGATGTGACGGACCGTGCGCGGTCCAAGCTCTTGTCTGCTTGTGAGGGCACTCGCTATAGCCGGGCCATTAGGCCAATCGCCTGTGCCGCGGCCGGTGTGAAGTGCTTAGGCTGGGGATAGCTGTTTCTTTGGTTACTTTCTTTGCAGCAGCAAAGAAAGTGACCCCCGCCCCGGGGAGGGGCAGAGCCAATAGACCGACATGAAATCAGGATTCCATAGAAGCCCGACCGAACGACCGACCTAATCCGTCAGGAAGAAGCTTCCCCCGTAGAAAGCAACCAAGTACGAAACGCCGCAAACTCAGGACTAGAAAGATGCGCAGGCGGATAGATGAGGTAGTAAGTAAAAGCCCCAAGATCAAGCACGAAAGAAAAAGGCATAACGAGCGAGCCCGCGCTCAACTGATCCGCAACGAGCACACGTTGCGCCATCGCGATGCCATGCCCTTGCGTCGCCGCGAAATACGCGAGGATCGAGCTTTCGTAACTGAGCCCGCCGAGCGGATTCACGCCATGAACGCCAGCGGCATCGAGCCACTTCGCCCAGTCTTCGCGGCGCGCGAGCGAATGCAGCAACGGAACGTGGCGAAGAGAACCAGGCGTCGCATCGTTGAGATCGGGATGCGCGCTCAGAAACGAAGGGCTGCACACCGGCACGAGTTCATTCGGCACAAGCCGGTCGAACCCGAGATCGGACGAAGGCGCGTGCGACAGACGAATCGCGGCATCGACGTCCTCGGTGTTGAAGTCGACCGGTTGCAGCGATGTGGTCAGGCTCACTTCGATATCCGGATGGTCGCGATGGAACGTCGAGAGACGCGGCAGCAGCCAGTTCATCGAGAAGGTCGTGTAAGCGCGGATCTTCAGCGTACGCCGCTTCCTCGCCTCGGTGAGATTGACGGTCGCCGTGCGCAAGGTGTCGAAGCTGCGGATCACGTCGGCGAGATAGCGCGAGCCCATCGGCGTCAACGTGATCGCGCGATGTCCGCGCTCGAAGAGCAGCACGCCGAGCTGGTCTTCCAGAAGCTTGATCTGGCGGCTGACGGCGGCAGGCGTGACGTTCAGCTCGTCGGCGGCGAGCTGGATGCTGAGCAGCCGCCCGCAGACTTCGAAGGCGCGCAGTGCATTGAGTGACGGAAGGGTTCGCATCGAACGATGTTAGCAACGCGGGCGCAGACGCGCCAGCCGTGGAGATACGGAGAAGGAGACGATGATGCTGGAAGATTTGCGGGTACTGGCTTGCGGCGGGCGCGATGCGGTGAAGCTGTGCGCGACGCTGCTCGAACGGGCAGGCGCTTCGGTCGATTTCGAAGCGGCGAATTCGGTGGATTACGACGTGATCGTCGTATCGTCGGATGTCGATCGTGCGGCTGACTGGAAAGCATCGGACATGCATATCGTGTGCGATATCACCGCGACAGGCCCGCAAGACTCGCGCGCCGGCACGCCGTGGACCGACGCGCAAATCCAGGCGATGAGCGGCCTCATGGACACGACAGGTTTCGCGCACGGCGCGCCCGCGCGCATCGGCATCGCGCTGGCGGAGATATCGGCGGCGCTTTATGCGGCGGCGGCCATCGCGTCGGCGGTGCGCGTGAAGCGCCTGCGCGGCATCGTGCAGAACATCGATGTCACGCTGATGGGCTGCGCCGCGAGCGCGCTCACGACCTTCCTTCCCGCCGCGTTCGCTGGGCGCAGCGCGGCACGCGTGGGCAATCGTCATCCGGCGTGCGCGCCGTGGAACGCATATCGCACGCGAGACGGCTGGATTCTCATCTGCACGAGCACCGAGGAGCAATGGCGCAAGCTGCGGCAGGAAGCACGCGTGCCCGCGCTCGACGATGCGCGCTTCACGACACTCGCCGATCGCGTCAATCATGTCGATGAACTCGACGCGCTCATCGAAACCTGGACGACGACGCTCGCCACGGAAGACTGCACGCGCATTTGCGAGCGCATCGGCGTGGCGGCGGGTCCGATCGTCGGCATCGCGGATCTGCACGACGAGGCGAATTTCCGCATGCGTCATGCGCAGGCCGCGCGCTCGATCGAAGCGAACGGCATCGATGGAGAAACCTATCGGCAGGTCTCGATCTTCGAAACGTCTGCGTTGAGCGACACGCCCGCCGTCGCGAAGCCGGACACACGCACGCGCGACGGCAACACCGCGCCGCTCGCGGGCGTCAGGGTGATCGAGATCGGCCAGTACACGACGGCGCCGCTCGTCGGCAAGCATCTCGCGGCGCTCGGCGCCGAGGTCGTGAAAATCGAGCCGCCCGACGGCGAGGTCGCGCGTTCGTGGACGCCGGGGCAGGGCGGCACCAGCTATTTCTTCGCGCTCAACAACACCGACAAGCAGACGACCGCGCTCGATCTCAAGCACGAAGCCGATCGCGCCCATCTGCGCACGCTGCTCGAAGACGCCGACGTGCTCGTCGAGAACCTGCGTCCCGGCGCGCTCGCGAAGCTCGGCTTCACGCGCGAGACGCTCGGCGCAATCAATCCACGCCTCGTCTATTGCTCGATATCGGGCTTCGGCATCGCGTCGGCGTATCCGTCGCGGCCGGCATTCGACACCGTCATTCAGGCGATGGGCGGCCTCATGGACCTCACGAAGAGCGATGGCGCGCCGGTGAAAATCGGCGCATCGGCCGCGGACATTCTCGGCGGACAGGCCGCGCTTTTCGCGATCGTCGCGCGGCTGGCCATGCCGTCGGAGGACGCGGGCACCTTCATCGAAATTTCGATGCAGGACGTCGCCGCGTGGTGCGCGTTGTTCGCGGCGGGCAAGGGCGCGTCGCGCGGACAGACGCTCGCCTGTCTCGACGGCCATATCTGGACCGAAGCCGACATCACCGACGCCGAGCGCGCGCGCTGCATCACGCAGCCGAAAATCGCGGCGGCTCGCAGCATCGCGCAAGCCGTGCCGGTGATGCGCGTGGACGAGCTGCTCGAAGACAGCGACTTCCTCGCCGATGTCCTCTCCGCCGCCCGCGACGCGAACGGCGCGTTCTGGCCGGTGCTGAAGGTGCCTTATCGACTCGCGAAGACGCCCGCGCGGGTGCGTGCGGTTCCCGGCGCGCCCGAAATCGTCAGACGCGCGCCGCCAGCGCCAGCACGCGCTCCAGTTCCGGAAGATCGACCGGTTTGACGAGATGCGCGTCGAAACCGGCGGCGCGCGTGCGGGCGATGTCTTCGTCGGAACCGAGGCCGGTCATCGCCGCGACGATCACGCGATTTCCGTCGTCACGCATACGGCGGATCACGTCGAAGCCCGTCATGCCGGGCATCGACAGATCGAGCAGAACGACCTGCGGGCGATGCGCTTCGAATGAATCGAGCGCGCCCGGTCCGTCGTAGGCGGCGCGCGCGTGGTGGCCGAGCATATCGACGAGCAGCGTCATGCTGTCGGCGGAATCGCGGTTGTCATCGACGACGAGCACGTCGAGCTGACGGCTCGCCACGGCGGTCGGTGTTCCGCCGGCCGGCGCGCCGTTCGCGGGCGGCTCGGCGAGCGGCAGCCAGAGCGAAAACGCGCTGCCTCGTCCCGCGCCGCCGCTCTTCGCCTCGACATGCCCGCCGTGCAGTTCCGCGATCGCGCGCACGAGCGTGAGGCCGATGCCGAGCCCGCCTTCGTCCGGATGCGCGCCCGGCGGATGCTCCTGCACGAAGAGATCGAACACGGTGCCGAGCGCTTCGGAGGAAATGCCGCGGCCCTCGTCGGTCACGCGCACCAGCACCGAGCCGCCGCGCGGGCCGACTTCGAGCGTGATCGTCGAGTTCGGCGGGCTGAACTTCGACGCGTTGTTGAGCAGGTTGTTGAGCGCCTGCACGAGCCGCGTCGGATCGCCGTTGACGAACAGCCGCTGGCCGTTTGACTTCACGTCGATGCGTTGCCCGCGCTCGTCGCAGAGCGGCTGGCTCGCCTCGACGCTCAGATGCACGACATCGGCGATATCGACGGTCGCGGTCGTCAGCCGAATCTTGCCCGAGCTGACGCGCCCGGCTTCGAGCAGATCGTCGACGAGCCTCGTCAGATGCGCGAGCTGACGATCGACGATCTGGCGGCTGCGCGTCACCTCGGCATCGTCGCACGCCTTGAGTTTGAGAATGCTCACCGCGTTGCGGATGGGCGCGAGCGGATTGCGCAGTTCGTGGCCGAGCAGCGCGAGAAACTCGTTCATGCGCCGGCTCGATGCTTCCAGTTCTTCGAGCCGCCGCCGCGCGGTCATGTCGCGCGTGATCTTGACGAAGCTCTGCTCGCCGCCGTTGCCGCCGGGCAGCGCGCTCAGCATGACGTGCGCCCAGAACTCGGAGCCGTCCTTGCGCACGTGCCAGTCTTCGTGTTCGACGCGGCCGCGTCGGGCGGCGAGCGCGAGGTCGTCGCCGGGACGGTCGCGGCCGTGTTCGTCGGACGTGTAGAAGAGCGCGAAGTGCCGGCCGATCGCTTCGGCCGCCGTGAAGCCGTAGATCGCGCGCGCGCCGTCGTTCCACGAGCGCACGTAGCCGTTCTGGTCGACCATGCAGATCGCATAGTCGCTCACCGAGTCGATCAGCAGGCGCAGGCGCTCGTTCGCCTCGGTCGCGACGTGCCGGTCGGTGACGTCGTGCACGAAGCACGCGAACTGGCGCTGGCCTTCGTACCAGACTTCGCTGATCGTCAGCTCGGCGGCGAACTCGCTGCCGTCGCGGCGCAGCGCGGGCAGCTCGAAACGCCGGTTGATCATGCGCGCCTCGCCCGTCGCGAGATAGCGCGTGAGACCAGCGCGATGCGCGTCGCGAAAGCGCTCGGGCATGATATGCGACGCGAGTTCGCGGCCCGCCACTTCTTCGCGCTTCCAGCCGAAGAGCAGCACGGCGGCCTCGTTCCAGTCGACGACCATGCCCGCCTCGTCCATCGACACGAACGCGACATGCGCGTTGTCGAGCACGGTCTGACGGCGGCGCATGGCGTCGGCGAGCTTTTTCTCGTACTCGATGCGCAGCGACGACTCGACGGAGAGATCCGCCGACACGCTGGCGTTTTCCTTCAAGAGCTTGCGGTTTTCCTGCGCGATGTCCTCGCGCGCGATGGTCTCCGCGATGCACGCGCAAAACGCGTCGAGAATGCTGATATCGGCTTGCCCGAAATGATCGACTTCGCCGGAAATGAGCTTCAGCACCGCGACCGAGCGGCCTTCGTAGACGACGGGCGCGACGACCATCGACACGGCGCCGACCGCCTCGCACGCGGCGCGGTCGACGCGATGGTCGGTCGCCGAATTGCGGCAGATGAGCGCCTGCTGGCGCGTGATGCAAAGTCCCGACAGGCTGCCGGCAGTAGGCAGCCGCACGCCGATGTGCGCCGCCGCCGCGCCGCTCGCCGCGCGATAGACGAGCGCTTCGCCCTCGATCCACTCCACCACGGCGGACCCGACGCCCGCGACTTCTCTCAGCGTGTCGGTGACTTTTTGCAGATAGGCGGGCAGCGGAAGCCGCGCATGGGCGAGGCTCGCAAATGTGGCGAACCATCGCTGGAAATGCGCCAGACGCTCATGTTCCGCCTTGATAATATTTTCCGGGCTCGACGCCTCGTGTTGAGTCCGCATAGGCCATTTCCAATCGATGGATCGCGACGATGAATCGCGGAGGCATCGGGGTTTGCAAGACGGATAATCGCGTCAATTGAAGCATAAATATAGCGGCAATCGTTTGCCATTTCGGGGATTTTTGAAGGTGGATTTTGCCGGATGCGCGGACAGGGCCGCCGCTGTTGGTTGTGCGGCGTGTGCGGTCAATATCGCCGATCGCGTACGGATTAATATCGTGAGTATGAATTTCGCGTATCGCGCCGGGCTTCGGTAACTTCGGCTTCGTTTTATCGAGCCCGGCATTTTCAATTCGCTTTAACGTCGAGTCATTGCGTGATCCATTCGCGCGCGGCATCGGCGGCAAAATCGCGATATGCGCGCGGCGGTCGGCCGAGCAGCGAAGTCAGGCGTGCGATTTCCTGCGACGAAGCCACAGCGCCGTCCTGCTGATAGCGCTGCATCATGAGACGCATGTCGTAGGCGAGCCATTCCGGGCCCGCGCCTTTCATGCGCGCTTCGAGCGCATCGAGATCGTCGCCGCCGTAGCGGATCTCGCGTTGCAGCGCGTCGCGCCAGATTGCCGTGATGCTGTCGGCCGTCAGCGCATCGGGGCCGGCGAGTTCGTAGGTTTCGCGCGGCAAGGGCGCGTCGCTGCGTTCACGGCGCAGCAGTTCGCGCGCGGCGGCATCGCCGATATCGCGCACATCCACCATCGAAATGCCTTTGGCGCCGATCGGCATGCCATACACGCCGTGATGCAGCAGCGCATCCTTCAGGCGGATGTCGTTCTGCATGAAGTACGCGGGGCGCAGGATCGTCGCGGGCAGATCGCAATCCTCGATCATGCGCTCGACCGTGTGCTTGCTGGTGAAGTGCGGCACGTCCGTGTAGACATCCCCCTTGAACACCGACAGATACACGATGCCCTTCACGCCCGCCTCGCGCGCGATGCTCATCGCTTGCAGCGCCTGAGTCAGTTCGTCGGCGGCGTTGGGCGCGAGCAGAAAAAGCGTGTCGATGTCCTTCATCGCTTCGCGCAATGTGCCGATTTCGCTCAGATCGCCCTTGACCGGCGTCACGCCCGCCGCAAAGTTCGCGCGCTCCGGCGAGCGCGTCAGCGCGCGCACGTTCGCGCCGCTGTCCTTCAGATGGTCGAGAACCTGTGTGCCGATCACGCCGGTGCTGCCCGTCACGAGAATAGTCATGTCGATCTCCTTGGATACGTTGAGTACAGCACCTACGATAGACGTTCCGCCTCCGAGCCGAAAGACCATGATTCGAGACGCTTCGTCTCGCTGATGGAACGAAAAATGGACCTCACCGCACTCGCCGATTTCAACGCCGTCGCGCTCCACGGCGGTTTCGGGCCCGCCGCGCGCAACACGGGCCGCCCGAAAGCCACGCTCTCGCGGCGCGTCGCGGAGCTGGAGCAAAGTCTCGGCGTGCGGCTCATCGAGCGCGGCTCGCGCATGCTGCGGGTGACCGAGGAAGGCCGCGCGCTGCACGAACGCACGCGCGGCCTGCTCGCCGACATCGACGACGCTGCCGAAGCGATCCGCTCGCGCGCGCCCGTGCCGCGCGGACGCCTGCGCGTGAGTGCGCCGATCGTGTTCGCGCACGTCGTGTTGCCGCGCATCGCGTCGCGTTTCGCGTCGGCGTATCCGCAGGTCGAGCTGGAGATCGTCTCCGAAGATCGTGTCGCGGATCCGGTGCAGGACGGCTACGACCTCGTCATCCGCATCAATCCCGATGCCGACGAGCTTCTTGTGGGACGCCGCATCGCGAGCGACCGGCGCGTGCTGGTCGCGGCGCGCGGCTTCACGATCGATGAAAGCGCATCTTCCTTGCCTGCCGTCGTGCTCGCGCGTGCGGACAGCGCGGCATGGCGGATTCAGGGCGACCACGGCCGCGAGCGCACGTTCACGCCCGAACCGGTGCTGCGTCTGTCGTCGTTGCTGATGGCACGCGAGGCGGTGCTCGAAGGCGCGGGCGCGGCGTTGTTGCCGGGCTTGCTGGTCGAGCCGGAGATCGCCTCGGGACGGCTCGTCGCGCTCGGTCTGGATGCGGGACCGCCCGTCGAAATCTGGGCGCTCTACAGTTCGCGGCGTTTGCTGAGCGCGAAAGTGCGCGCCTTTCTCGACATGCTGCAAAGCGCGGCGTGAGTGGTCATATGTCGATGTGCGCTTCGACGATCTCTCTGACCTGCTCCAGCGCGTGCCTCAACGTTTCCGCATCCACCGATCCCAGCGCCAGCCGCAACGCGTGCGGCACCTGTATCGCCGTACAGAACGGCTCGGCCAGCGACACCGAAATGCGCTCTTCCATCAACACCGCCGCGATGCGGTCCGCGCGTACTTCCCCGGGCATCGGCAGCCACACGAAATACGACGCAGGATGCGCGACGCGCTTCAAACGTCCCAACGCGCTCGCCGCGATGACCTGTCGCGCCGACGCATCCGCACGCTTTTCCGCTTCGAGCCTGTCGACCGTGCCATCTTCGAGCCAGCCGCACGCGATCGCCGTCATCACGCCGGGCGTGTTCCACGTCGTCACTCTGATCGCGCGCTCGATCTTCGGCACCCATTCGAGCGGCGCGACCACATAGCCGACACGCAGACCCGTCGCCACGTTCTTCGAAAATCCCGAGACGTACACCGTGAGTTCGGGCGCGATCGCAGCAAGCGGCGGCGGAGCGTCGTCGGCGAGAAAGGCGTAGGCGGCATCTTCGATGATGAAGAAGCCGTGCCTGCGCGCAAGCGATGCCAGTTGCCTGCGCCGCGTCGCCGTCATCACCCAGCCGAGCGGATTGTGCAGCGTCGGCATCGTGTAGATGGCGCGCACGCGTCGCCGTTTGCATAGCGCATCGAGCGCGTCGGGGTCGGGGCCCGCGCCCGACGCCGGCAGCGGCGCGAGTTCGAGCCGATGCGCCTCGGCCAGCAGCTTGAATCCGGGATAGGTAAGGCTATCGACGGCGACCACATCGCCGGGCTTGAGCAGCGCCATCACGGTCGTGGCGAGACCGTGTTGCGCGCCATCGACGAGCATGACGCGATCCGCGTCCACATCGAGGTCACGGCGCGCGAGATGACGCGAGACCGTCGCCCGGTCGCGCGCGCGTCCGCCGTGCGGCTGGTAACGCAACAGCGCTTCGAGATCGCCCGCCGATGACAACTGCCGCAACGCATTGCGCAGCAGCTCTGCCTGACCGGCCAGCGCGGGATAGTTGAAGTTCAGATCGACCGTGTCCGCGGCGATGGCGACCTGATCGATGCCGAGCTCACGCGAGAGCGTCGTCTCCTTCACGAAGGTGCCGCGTCCCGTTTCGCCGCTGACGAGACCCATCGCGTTCAACTCGGCATAGACGCGCGTCGCGGTGACGATGCCGAGTCCCTCGCGCGCGGCAAGCTCGCGATGCGTCGGCAGGCGTGTGCCTGCTTTCAGACGACCGGACCGAATGTCCTCGACGAATCGGTCGACGATCTGTTTGTAGCGCGGCGGTTTCGGCATGTATTCATGACAATTTTTTGATTGTATTCATTCTGGGCCGTAGCATGGGCACATGCAACCCATGCACTGAAGGAGCACAACATGCATATCGCCATTCTCACCTTCGAGGGCTTCAACGAACTGGATTCGCTGATCGCGCTCGGCATTCTCAATCGCGTGAAAAAGCCGGACTGGAAGGTGTCGATCGCGTCGCCATCGGAGGAAGTGCGTTCGATGAACGGCGTCGTGCTGAAGGCGCAAGCCACGCTCGACGATGCCGCGAACGCCGATGCCGTGATCGTCGGCAGTGGCAGGCTGACGCGCCAGGTTGTCGCCGATGCGTCGCTGATGGCGCGCATCAGGCTCGATCCCTCGCGCCAGTTGCTCGGCGCGCAGTGCTCGGGCACGCTGATTCTCGCGAAGCTCGGCCTGCTTCAGGACGTTCCCGCCTGCACGGACGTGACGACGAAGCCCTGGGTCGAGGAAGCGGGCGTGCGCACGCTCGATCAACCCTTCGTCGCGAATGGCAACGTTGCGACGGCGGGCGGATGCCTCGCATCCCAGTATCTGGCGGCGTGGGTGATCGCGCGGCTCGAAGGCATCGAGGCGGCGCGCAGTGCGATGCATTACGTCGCGCCTGTCGGCGAAAAAGATGTCTACGTCGAGCGCGCGATGAAAAACATCACGCCTTTTATCGACGCCGCCACGCTCGCTTGATGACCATAAAATCGTGCACTGCAAAGCGCGTCGCGATGCGCGCGACGGGCGCATTCGTGCTGCACCCGCATAAAGAAAAGCCCTCGTATAAAGCATTAAACGCTTCGGGAAAGTCCTTACAGAAACATCAGACGTCTGATGTATATTTCAGGGACTGCCATCCCAGAGACCTTCATGCGCCTGAGCGTCGAGCGATCGATGAGCGACAAGATTCAGGAGTCGCTTCTCACCATGATCCGCGAGCGCAAGCTCAAGCCCGGCGATCAGATTCCCACTGAAATAGAGCTTTGCGAGCTGCTCGGCGTCGGCCGTTCCAGCCTGCGCGAAGCCGTCGCGCAGATGATCTCGCATGGCTTGTTGTCGCGTCAGCAAGGCAAGGGCACCTTCATCAGACAAATTTCGCTGAAGCTGCACGGCGGGCTCGATGATCTGATGTCGGTGACGGACATGATTCGCAGCGTGGGCGCGGTGCCGTCGACGAGCCGTATTCAGCTGGAGACCGTCGCGGCTTCGGAGAGTCTCGCGGAAAAGCTCGCCATCGCGCGTGGCGATCCGTGCGTGAGAATCGAGCGCGTGCGGCGCGCGGACGACGCCATCGCTGCGTATTGCATCGACACGATTCCGAAGCACGTGTTCGATGCCGCCGAGGGCGAGCTTGGCGAGTCGCTCTTCGGCATGTTCGCGCGCACGGGGCGGCGGCTGTCGCATACGCATACGTCGATACAGCCGACCATTCTCACGCCGCGCGATCTGCCGGAACTGGGCGACGGCTTTGGCCTCTTTCTGCTGCTGGACGAAGTGGATTTCGATCAGAGCGGCGAGCCGCTTTGCTATAGCAACGACTACTACAACACGAGCATCTTCAAGTTCGATCTGGTGCGCAAGCGTCGCTGAACATCGGAGGAGACATACCGATGGAGTTTGAAGCTTTCACCGCGCAGGAGCTCGCCGCCTATCTCGGCGACGTGCCCGATGTGCGCGCGCTGCTGGGCGATCCCGACGATCTCGACGTCGTCGAAGTCGGGGACGGCAATCTGAACTACGTGTACTTCGTGACGAATGCGAAGGCGCCCGGGCGCAGCGTCGTCGTCAAGCAGGCGCCGCCGTTTCTGCGGCTCGTCGGCAAGACGTGGCCGCTTTCGTGTCAGCGCATGGAGCACGAAGTCGCTGCGTTGCGGCGTTTCGGCGCGTTGTGTCCGCGGCATGTGCCGAAGGTTTATCACGCGGACAGCAAGCGCTTTCTCGTGGTGATGCAGCACCTCGCGTCGCATCGCATCCTGCGGCAAGGTCTGATGGATGGCGCGATGTATCCGCGTCTCGCGGATCATCTTTCGACCTATCTCGCGCACACGCTTTTCTACGGCTCCGATCTCTTTCTCGCGCCCGATATCAAGAAGCACGCGGCCAGCGCGGGGGTCAACTGGGAGCTGTGCAAGATCACCGAGGACCTCGTGTTCACGTTTCCGTTCGAGGATCATCCGTCGAACGTCTATAGTCCCGCGTTGCCCAAAGCCGCGATCGAAAGGCTGAGAACGCACGAGCCATTGCGCATCGCGGCGGCTGACATGAAGTGGGCCTTCATGAACCACGCCGAGACACTGCTGCACGGCGACCTGCATACCGGCTCGATCATGGTCAACGAAGACGAGACCTTCGTGATCGATCCCGAGTTCGCGTTCTATGGACCGATGGGCTTCGATGTCGGCGCGGTGATCGCGAATCTGCTGCTCGCGTTCTTCTCGCGCGACTGGCACGGACGTATCGACGGGCGCGATCCCGTCGCGTATCAGGAATGGCTGCTCGAACAGATGGTGCGCATCTGGAACGGCTTCAGCGCGCAATTCGTCGAGCTATGGCGCGACAACGAGAGCCGCAGCAAGCGGCGTTTCATCGGCGCGGACGCGGAAAGCCGCGCGCTCACGGCGTATCGCGCGCACTTCATGCGGCATCTCTTGGCCGATACGCTCGGCTTCGCGGGCTGCAAGATGATTCGACGCATAGTCGGCATGGCGAAGGTCGCGGAGATCACGCGCATTCCGGATGCGCAAGTGCGGGCGAATATCGAAGTGCGCTGTCTGGGTTGCGCGGAAACGCTGCTCGTCGAGCGCGCCACGCTCAGCGATATCGAACAGGTGGCGAAGCTCGCGCGCGAGATTCAGCGCGACATCGCGACGATGTGACAGGAGACCTCATGGCTTCGCAGCCCTTGTTCACGACGCTTCCGCCGACGATCGAATGGCGCGACGGCGATCTGTTGCTGCTCGATCAGACGCGCTTGCCGCATGAGATCGTGGTGGAGAACGTCGCCGATGAGAAAGCGGTATGGCGCGCCATTCGCGAGTTGCGCGTGCGTGGCGCGCCGGCGATCGGCGTCGCGGCGGCGTATGGGCTTTGCATCGCGATGCGCGGATCGACCGCGCTGCCCGTCGCGCTGTTTCGCGCGGAGCTGGAACGTCACGCGAACTGGCTCGAAACGGCGCGGCCTACGGCGGTCAACCTGAGCTGGGGCGTGCGGCGCATGCTGCGTCATTCACGCGATGTCGATACGAACGATGCCGCAACGCTCTACCAAGCGCTCGTCGAAGAAGCGAAGCGGATACACAAAGAAGATCGGGCGCTGTGCGAAGGCATCGGCGAGCATGGCATGCCGCTCATCCGCGAAGGATGCGGCGTGCTCACGCATTGCAATGCGGGCGCGCTCGCGACGACCGGCATCGGCACCGCCACCGCGCCGATCTATGCGGCGCATCGCGCGGGCATCGCGTTCAAGGTCTATGCCGATGAAACGCGTCCGCTTCTGCAGGGCGCGCGTCTCACGGCGTTCGAATTGCAGCAGGCGGGCGTCGATGTCACGCTCATCATGGACAGCGCCGCCGCGTCGATCATGTCGCAAGGGCTCGTGGATTTGGTCATCGTCGGGACGGACCGCGTCGCCGCGAATGGCGACTTCGCCAACAAGATCGGCACGCTGGGGCTCGCCATCGCCGCGCATCATTACGGCATTCCGTTCTATGTCGCCTGTCCTTCATCGACGCTCGATCCAGAGACGCCGAGCGGTTCGCGCATCGAAATCGAGGAGCGCGATGCCGAGGAAGTCACGCATCTGGCAGGCCAACGCATCGCGCCCGATGCAATCAAGGCGCGCAACCCCGCGTTCGATGTCACGCCGCATGCGCTCGTCAGCGGCTTCGTCACGGAGCGCGGCATCGTGCATGCGCCGTTCGAACGCTCGCTCAGAACGCTGTTTGCGGCAGAGGGGAACGCCGCATGATCGCGGCCGATGAAAGCGCGCTGCGCCGCGCGATCGTCGCGACGTCGCTGGAGATGGAGCGGCTCGGCATCAATCAGGGCACGTCGGGCAACGTGAGCGCGCGATATCGCGAAGGCTTGCTGATCACGCCGAGCGGCGTGAGCGCGCGCGAACTCGACGAGAAGCAGATCGTGTGGCTGCCGCTCGACATCGCCGACGATGCCGAGCTTCTGCGCATGGAACGGCCGTCGTCGGAATGGCGCATTCATCGCGACATCCTGCGCGCACGCGACGATATCAACGCCGTCGTGCATACGCATTCGATCGCGGCGACCGCGCTCGCCATTCATGGACGCGATATTCCCGCGCTGCATTACATGGTCGCGGCGGCGGGCGGCAAGTCGATACGCTGCGCGCCGTATGCGGTCTTCGGCAGCCAGCAGTTGTCCGATCATGCGCTCGACGCGCTCGACGATCGCCGCGCGTGTCTGCTCGCGCATCACGGCGTGATCGCGCTCGGCGCTAACCTCGCGCGCGCCGTGTGGCTCGCGCATGAAGTGGAGGTGCTGGCGAAGCAGTATTTGCTGGCGTTGCAGATCGGCGCGCCGCCTCTGCTTTCCGATGAACAGATGGATGAAGTGCTGGAGAAGTTCAAGACTTACGGCAGGCGCAACACGGAGGATCGCTGAAACGCGTGGGCGGGAAGCGAAGCCTCATCGAAGCGAAAAATCGCATTGAACAACTCGTACAACGGAGACAGCCATGGCCTGGAGTTCGGCAAGATTCGACAGTTGGGGAACGTTCGGCAAATCGAGCGGCGCCGTATTGCTATGCGCGGCGGCCGCGTTGAGCGGATGCTCGAAGAGCGACAACTCGTCGTCGACGAGCAGCACGAGTTCGGCGGCGAGCGCGAGCGCACCGGCAAGCGCGCCGGCGAGCGCGCCGGCCGCAACTGCCGCGGGCGGCAAGCCCAAGATCGGCTTCTCGATCGCGACATTGAACAACGCGTTCTTCGTCGGACTGAAGGCGGGCGTCGAGCGCGGCTCGAAGGATCAGGGCTTCGATCTCGTGCAGACCAACGCGAACGGCGATGCGCAACAGCAAGTCAACGATGCGATCAACCTGCTGAGCCAGGGCGTCACCGCGCTCGTGCTCAATCCGATCGATTCGAAGGCAATCATTCCCGCAGTCGAAAAAGCCAACTCGATGAACATTCCGGTCTTCACGCTGGATCGCGGATCGGATGGCGGCAAGGTCACGTCGTTCGTCGCGTCGGATAACGTCGCGCTCGGGCAGACGGGCGCGAAGTGGATCGCCGAGCAACTGAAGAAGCGCTATGGCGAGGAGAAGGGCAACGTCGTCGATCTGATCGGTCTTGTCGGCACGACGGCCGCGACGGACCGCGAAAAGGGCTTCAGCGAAGAGATCGCGAAGTACCCGAACATCAAGGTGGTCGCGCGTCAGGAAGGCGCGTTCGATCAGGAGAAGTCGCTCAACGCGATGACGAGCATCCTGCAGAAATATCCGCAGATCGATGCGGTCTTCGGCGCGAACGACGACAACACCGTGGGCGCGGAAAAGGCCATCGACAACGCGGGCCGTTACAAGCCGCTCGGCGACAAGGAGCATATTCTCGTGATCGGCGCCGACGGTACCGCGCAGGCGCTCTCCGCGATCCGCGCGGGCAAGCAGGACGCGACGATCTCGCAGAACCCGATCCAGATGGCGGCGAAGTCGCTGCAGTTCATCGCGGACTACAACGCGAAGAAGGACGTGCCCGCGAACTACGCATGGCCGACGATGCTCATCGACAAATCGAACATCGATTCGGATGAGGTGAAGAAGTACGGCCTGTGGTCCGAGGAAGTGAAGCAGTAAGGGCAACCGGCGGCCGCGCGTTCCAGCGACGCGCGGCCCGCATACGGAATGCACACGGAATGCACGACATGAACGTGGAAACCGAAGCGCCGTTGTTGCGCATGCAGGGCATCGTGAAGAGCTTTCCCGGCGTGAAGGCGCTGCGCGGCGTGAGTCTCGACCTGCACGCGGGACATGTGGTGGCGATCGTCGGCGAGAACGGCGCGGGCAAGTCGTCGCTCGTGAAGGTGCTGTCGGGCGCGTATGAACCCGACGAAGGCACGATCGACATCGACGGCATGCCGCTCGCGCGCGGCACCCATGCGGCGATCGATGCGGGCGTGGCCGTCATCTATCAGGAGCTTTCGCTCATCAACGACATGACGGTCGCGGAGAACCTGTTCCTCGGCCGCATGCCTTCGCGCAACGGCTTCGTGAGAATGCGCGACGCCAACACGATGGCGCGCGAGGCACTGGCGCGCGTCGGCCTCGACAACGTGCCGCCGTGGATGCGGCTCGGCGATCTGCCGTTGAACAAGCGGCAACTCGTGGAAGTGGCGAAGGCGATCGCGCGCGATGCGCGCATTCTCGTGATGGACGAACCGACCGCCGCGCTGCAAAGCCATGACATCGCCAATCTGTACGCGGTGGTGCGGCGGCTGCGCGCGGAAGGCATGGGCATCATCTTCATCTCGCATCATCTGGAAGAAGTGTTCGAGCTGGCGGATTCCGCTGTCGTGATGCGCGATGGCGCGACCGTCGGCGCGCGCCCGATGTCGGAATGGACCGAGGCGGATCTCGTGCAGGCGATGGTCGCGCGCAATCTCGAATCGTTCTATCCGTGGGAGCCGCGCGACTATGGTCCGGTCGTGCTCGAAGTGCGCAACCTCGCGAGCGCGCCGCTCTTGCGCAATGCGAGCTTTTCGGTGCGCGCGGGCGAGATAGTGGGCATTGCGGGCATCGCGGGCGCGGGGCGCACGGAATTGCTGAAGACGATCTTCGGCGCGCTGCCGGTGACGAATGGCGAGCTTCTCGTGAAGGGCCGGAAGATCGCCAATCATTCGCCGACGCAGGGCGTGCGTCACGGGCTCGTTTATACGTCCGAAGATCGCAAGCTCGAAGGGCTCGTGCTGGAAGCGAACATCGAAGAGAACATTGCGTTGTCGAGCCTGAAGGCGCTGGCGAGCGGCGGCTTCGTGAGCCGCGCGAAAAAGCGCAAGCTGGCGCAGGATGCGAGTGCGCGCTTCGGCGTGCGTGCGTCGTCGGTGTTGCAGATCACGGGGACGCTTTCGGGCGGCAATCAACAGAAGGTCATCTTAGGCCGCGCGACCGCGACGAGTCCGGTCGTCATCATGCTCGATGAACCGACGCGCGGCATCGATGTGGGCGCGAAGTCGGAAATCTACGCGCACATGGTGACGATGGCCCGTGCGGGCGCGGCCGTCGTGATGGTGAGTTCGGAGCTGCCGGAGTTGCTCGGCATGTCGGATCGCGTGCTGGTGATGTATCGCGGCAGCATCGTGACCGAGATCGCGCGCGACAAGGCGGATTCGGAAACGGTCATTCAGTGGGCAACGACAGGAGCAGGCGCATGACCTCCACGGCAGCCGATCGTTCGGATACGGAGGCGCTGTCGCGCCGCGTGATCCGTCAATTGAGGAGCGGCATCGGGCCTTTGTTCGCGGCGCTCGTCATCATCTGTATTGCGTTGTCGATCGCATCGCCCGAGTTTCTCACCACGAGCACGCTCACGAACATCATGGTGCAGGTGTCCGTGGTGGGCATTGCGGCGGTGGGCGGCACGTTCGTCATCATCACATCGGGCATCGACTTGTCGGTCGGCTCGCTCGTCGCGCTCACCGGCATGGTGGCGGCGACCGTGATGGCAGGGTCGAGTCCGGGCGCGGTCGGGTTGGGCGTGGCGGGGCTAGGCGTCGCGCTCGCGGTGGGCGCGTTCGCGGGCGCGCTCAACGGGCTCGTGATTTCGTGGCTCAGGCTCGTGCCCTTCATCGTCACGCTGGCTGCGATGGCGATGGCGCGCGGCCTCACGCTCGCCATTTCCGATGGCCGCACGAAGTTCGATTTTCCCAACGCGTTCACGATGTTCGGTGCGAAGACCGTCGCGGGTCTGCCGATGCCGATGATCGTCATGTTGGTCGTGTTCGTCGCCGGGCATGTGTTGTTGCGCAAGACGACGTTCGGGCATCAGGTGTTTGCCGTCGGCGGGAATCAGGAAGCGGCGCGGCTTGCTGGCATTCCTGTGAGGCGTGTGGTGTTTTTTACTTACATGCTTGCGGGCGTTACGGCGGCGATCGCCGGGATCGTGCTCGCCGGGCGGCTGAATTCTGCTTTGCCTTCGGCGGCTAATGGGCTCGAGTTGCAGGTTATCGCGGCTATTGTTATTGGGGGGACTTCGCTGGCGGGGGGGCGTGGGTCGATTGTCGGTACGTTCATTGGCGTGGTGCTGATTGGCGTCATCAACGTCGGTCTTTCGCTGCTCGGCGTGAACCCCTTCTGGACTCAGTTTATTCAAGGTGGCGTCATCTTCGCCGCAGTGTTGCTCGATGCGCTTAGTCAGCGGAGGAAGGTTTGAACTCTTTCTTCGCCGGATCCCGGTTTCGTGTTGGTTTATTAGCACTGCCCCTCCCCGGGGCGGGGGTCACTTTCTTTGCTGCTGCAAAGAAAGTAACCAAAGAAAGCAGCTCGTTCAGGCCCGCGGTCACACGCACGTTGGCCATGCTTGCCAGCCCGCGGTGGCACTCGCCTAAGTGTCGCCCTCATAGGCCCAATCGGGCTTGGCTCGCGCACGGTCTGCCGCCCGAGAAGTTTCAGCGCGCTGGTGCAGCACGAAAGAGCATCGGCACAGCGCTGCGCGCTGCCGTTGGGTATGCGAGGGAAGCCATCGAAAAAGATGGAAGCATCAGCAAGGAAGCACATGCAAACCCGATTGACCCATCGGCCGCGAAGCGGGCCGGAGCTATTTGGTGCTGAACCAGTGAAGCGAGTGGTGCGATGTGACGGACCGTGCGCGGTCCAAGTCCTTGTCTGCTTGTGGGGGCACTCGCTACTGCCGGGCCATTAGGCCAATTGTCTGTGCCGCGGCCGGTGTGAAGTGCTTAGGCTGGGGAGAGCTGTTTCTTTGGTTACTTTCTTTGCAGCAGCAAAGAAAGTGACCCCCGCCCCGGGGAGGGGCAGAGCGAATAGACCGACACGAAAGCAGGATTCCACGCAAACGCAAGCGAACCGCCAACCCCAAAAGGAGCCGCAAGAACACCATGAAGAAAATCATCAACCACCCAGAATCCTTCGTCGATGAGATCATCGAATCGCTCCTCCTCGCGCATCCGCAATGGATCAAACCCGCGACTGAGGACCACCGAGCGCTGGTCCGCGCCGACGCTCCAAAACCGGGCCGCGTAGGCATCATCACCGGTGGTGGTTCGGGCCACATGCCCGGCTTCCTCGGCTACGTAGGCGAGGGCCTATGCGGCGGCGTAGCGGTCGGCAACGTATTCTCGTCGCCATCGTCGGAGCAGATCTACGAAGCGACGAAAGCCGTAAACGGCGGCTCCGGCGTGCTCTACGTCTATGGCAACTACGGCGGCGACGTGCTCAACTTCGACCTCGCAGCGGACCTCGCGGAAGCCGAGGGTATCGACATAAAAACGGTAGTGCTCACCGACGATGTCGCCTCCGCACCGAAAGACCGCGCGGACGACCGGCGCGGCGTCGCAGGCATGGTGTTCGCCTTCAAATGCGCGGGCGCAGCCGCCGAACGCGGCGATTCGCTCGACGATGTCGCGCGCATCTGCGCCAAGGCCAACGCGAACTGCCGCACGATGGGCGTCGGCCTCTCGCCCACGATCCTGCCCGCCGCCGGCAAGCCCACGTTCACGCTGCCCGAAGGCGAGATGGAGATCGGGATCGGCATTCACGGCGAGCCGGGCACGCATCGCGGCAAGCTCGAATCCGCCGATGCCATCGCGGAACGTCTCACCGGACAAATCATCGGCGATCTCGCCGCGCCTAAAGGTTCGCGCGTCGCGCTGCTCGTCAACGGCCTGGGCGCGACGCCGCTCGAAGAGCTCTATCTGCTGTATCGACGTTCAGCAAAGCTCATCGCCGACGAAGGGCTGAAGATCGCGCGCTCGTATGTCGGCGAATACGTGACGAGTCTCGAAATGGCAGGCGCATCGATCACGGTCATGCTGCTCGACGACGAGCTCGAAGCGCTGCTCGAAGCGCCCGCGCACTCGCCGTTCTTCCGCGACGGCACCGAGTCCTGAAAGGAGCATGCGATGAGCGTAACCAGCAAGGAACTGCGGGACATCCTCACGCGCGCGCTCGGCGCGCTTCCTGCACATGCCGACGAACTGCGCGATCTCGACGCGGCGCTCGGCGATGGCGATCTCGGGATCACGGTGCAGTCGGGATCGGCGGCGGTCGTGAAGGCATTGGGCGCGTTGCCCGAAGAAGCGACGCTCAACGAAATCATGCTGGCCGCCGCCAAGGCATTTTCGACGGCGAATCCATCGACGTTCGCGGCGCTCGTCGGCGGTGGCATGCTTGCCGCCGCGAAGACGGTGAAGGACAAGGACGCGATCGGGCGCGACGAAGCGCTCGCGATCGGCCAGGCGGTGGCGGCGCGCATCATCGAGCGCGGCAAGAGTCAGGTCGGCGACAAGACCGTGCTCGATGCGCTCGTGCCGAGTCTCGATGTGCTGGCCGCATCGCAAGGCAGCGCGACGGACACGCTCGACGCGATGATCGCGAAAGCCAGCGAGCAAGTCAGCGCGACGGCCACGCTGCAATCGAAAAAGGGCCGCGCCGCGTGGGTGCAGGAGCGCAGCATCGGGCACGGGGACCCCGGCGCGACCGCTTACGTCAGGTTTCTCGAAGCGTTGAGAAGCGCGCTTGCGGCATGAATGCGGAGGCGTTCACGCGCGCTTCTTTTGCGGGACAACCTCGCGCTCGCGTCTGCCCGATTGAACGACCTTCAGCTTCTTGCGCGTGAGGGCGAGCGCTTCCGCCTTCGTGGCGACACACGGCCCCGAGCCGAGCAAGGGCTGACGCGCCGTCTCGCGCAACGCGAGCACGGACACCACGCCGATCACCGATGCCGCCATCAGGTAATACGCGGGCATCATCAGATTGCCGGTCGCATCGACGAGCCATGCCGTGACGAGCGGCGTCGTGCCGCCGAACAGGGACACCGACACATTGAAGCCGATCGCGAGCGCACCGTAACGAATGCGCGTCGGAAAGAGGGCGGGCAGCGCTGAAGGCATCACGCCCGTGAAGGTGGAAAGCAACGCCCCGAGTATCAGCAGGCCGAGGAACACCGGCAGCAGCGCGCCCGTGCGCACCAGCAGAAGCGCGGGAATCGACAGCGCGAAAAGCCCGATGCAGCCGACGAGCATCACCGGCTTGCGGCCGATCAGGTCGGAGAGATGGCCCGCGAAGAGCGTCATCGGGATCATCAGCACCATCACGAGCAGCACGAGAAAGAGGCCATGCGTTTCGTCGAAATGCAGTGTCGCCGACAGAAAGCTCGGCAGGTACGACAGCGCCATATAGTCGGTGACGTTGAAGATCAGCACGAGCCCGACGCATTGCATCATCGGCCTGAACTGCTGCGAGAGAAGCTCGGTGAAGCGCTGCTTGGGACGCGAGCGTTCATGCGCCTCGCGTGTCTCGGCTTCCTTCTTGAACGCCGGCGTTTCTTCGAGCTTCATGCGGATATAGAGGCCCACGAGACCCAGCGGGCCCGCGATCATGAACGGCACGCGCCAGCCCCATGACAACAGCGCGTCGTGCGAAAGCGTTGCCGTCAGCAGCGCAACCGTGCCCGCGCCGAGGATATAGCCCGCGAGCGTGCCGACTTCGAGAAAGCTGCCGTAGAAGCCGCGCCGCGCATCGGTCGAGAATTCGGCGATGAAGGTCGCCGCGCCGCCGTACTCGCCGCCTGTCGAGAAGCCCTGCACGAGACGCGCGACGAGCAGGAGCACGGGCGCGAGAATGCCTATCGAGTGATAGCTCGGAATCAGGCCGATACAGAACGTGCCGGCGGCCATCATGATCATCGTCATGGCGAGCACGCGCTGGCGGCCGATGCGGTCACCGAGCGGGCCGAACACCATGCCGCCGATCGGGCGCACGAGGAACGCCGCGGCAAACGTGCCGAAGGTCGCGATCAATTGCGCGGAAGGACTGCTCGACGGAAAAAATACTTTGCCCAGCACGACGGCGATATAGCTATAGACGCCGAAGTCGAACCATTCCATCGCATTGCCGAGCGCCATCGCGCCCACGGCACGTTTGAGCAGCGCGTGATCGACGACGGTGATATCGCCCAGCGTGAGATGCGGTGACGATTTGCTGCGGGCATTGCGCTCGTGCGAAAGGCTCAATTGTCTCACTCCTGATTTTCCAAGGCGAACACGAAGGACTGCGGTGTGGTCGCGCAGAAGGCCGCCGATGAGGCACGCGGCCCTCGGCATGATGTTTCCAGAGTGTGCGGATCGGGGCGCGCGCATGCCTTCGCTCACGCGTCCGGAACACGGCAGAAAACGACACACGCGCGTTCGTGCTGTCGGATTGCGTCGCACAGGCGTGGCGCCAAGCGTTGGCCGTCATCCGACATGCGTGCGCTTCGACGGCTATCGAGCGTCCGGCGGAACGCCTTTATTTACGGGCCTTTGAGCGGGTTGGAGCGATGCGTCCATCGTCATTGGCACAGGCCATGCAATGGAACAGGCGGGCGCGATGCTTTCGGCATGATGATTCGATTCCGGGAACCGTGTTGATCGATCGCGCCTCTTTTTATCGACACATTCACGGGGATCGCCATGAGAGCGAAGACCATCAGCATTCTTCTCGCTGCGAGCGCGGCGCTGTCGGCCATGCCCGCGTTCGCGGACGATTCCGGCAAGGTCACGCCGGTATCTCACGGCACGACAGCCGTTCATGTGACGCACGCGAAGAACGGCACGCACGATATGCACGATATGCCGGATGCCGCCACCAGCGCGGTCGGTGGCGGCGATGCGTACAAGACGCAGTCGGGCAAGCGCGAAGAGCGCGACAGCATCGATGCGTGGTTTCGCGGAGGCTGATCAGTCGAGCGTGATGCCGTCGAAGCGATGTCCGCCGAGCGGGCTGATCAGATAGCCGTGCACACGCTTCGAGATCGGCTGGAAGATGTTGGCGTGCGCGAGCGGCGTGTACGGCACCTGATCCTTGAAGACCACTTGCGCTTCTTCATAGAGCTTCGTGCGCGCGTTCTGATCGGTGATGAGGCGCGCTTTCGCGAGAAGATCGTCGAACTGCTTGTTGCACCACTTCGCCATGTTGCTTCCGTGGACCGCATCGCAACCGAGAGTCGTGCCGAGCCAGTTGTCGGGATCGCCGTTATCGCCGAGCCAGCCGTAAAGAATCGCGTCGTGCTCGCCGTTCGTCTTCGCGCGCTTGTTGTACTCGGCCCATTCGTACGTGACGATATTCGCCTTCACGCCGATCTTCGCCCAGTCCGATTGAATCAGTTGCGCCATCAGACGCGCGTTCGGGTTATAGCCGCGCTGCACGGGCATCGCCCATAGCGTGATGGTGAAGCCGTTCGGAAAGCCTGCTTCCTTCAGCAGTTCCTTCGCCATCGCAGGATCGCGCGGCGCGTCCTTCAACGCCTTGTTATAGGACCATTGCGATGGTGGCATCGGGTTCGTCGCCATCGTGGCCGCGCCTTCGTAGACGGTCTTGATGATCGCCTGCTTGTCGATGGCCATGTCGAGCGCGCGGCGCACGTTCACGTTGTCGAGCGGCTTGTGCGTCGTGTTGTAGCCCACGTACGCGACATTGAAGCCGACACCCGACAGCACCGTGAGCTTCGGGTCCTGCTTCGAAGCGCCGATATCGGCGGGGCGCGGAAACGACGTCACCTGGCATTCTCCGCTCGAAAGCTTTTGCTGGCGCACGGCGGCATCCGGCGTAATCGAGAAGACGAGTTTGTCGATATGCACGTCCTTCCGGTTCCAGTATGTCGGATTCGCGTCGTAGCGGATCGTCGCATCCTTCTGATAGTCGCGGAATACGAACGCGCCCGTGCCCACGGGCTTCTGATTGAGGTCCTCGGGCTTGTTCTGCTTCAGCAATTGCGCGGCATATTCCGCCGATACGATCGACGCGAATTCCATCGCGATGTTGCGCACGAATACGACATCCGCCGTTTTGAGCGTGAAGCGCACGGTGTAGTCGTCGAGCTTCTCCACGGACGCGATGTTCTTGTCATAGCCGAGATCGGTCAGATACGGAAAGCTGACCGGATGCGCCTTCTGAAACGGATCGTTCGGATCGATCATGCGCTTGAACGTAAACACGACATCGTCCGCGTTGAAGTCGCGCGTGGGCTTGAACCACGATGTCGATTGAAATTTCACGCCGTGCCGGAGATGAAACGTGAAGCTCTTCGCATCCGGCGCTTCGTCCCACTTCTCCGCAAGACCGGGCACGAGATCGAGCGTGCCGCGTTTGAATTCGACGAGCTGGTCATAGACGGCGTGAGCGCCCGCATCGAAGTCGGTGCTGGTGGTGTACTGCGCGGAATCGAAGCCGGCGGGACTGCCTTCGGAACAGAACACGAGCGTCTTGCTCGCGGCGGACGCGGTTTGCGCGGTGATTGCAAGCGCGGCGGAAAGAGAAACAACAAGGAAACGTCGTGAAAGAAGCATTTTTCTTGTTCGCTCGGAAGAGTGGGCGAGCCGCCTCGCGGCGGGCATGCCCCGTACTCTACCAAGCAAACGTCTTTCCTTCCCGCTACATCGAGCGCAACGCGAAGCGTTTGAGCTTGCCCGTTTCGGTGCGCGGCAACGCAGTGAGAAAGGCCACGACGCGCGGATATTTATAAGGCGCGACAGTGCGCTTCACGAAGTCCTGCAATGCGGCGACGAGCGCATCGTCGCCCGTAAAGCCTGGATTGAGCACGACGAATGCCTTCACCACTTGCCCGCGCGTTTCATCGGGCACGCCGATCACGCCGCATTCCGCAACCGCTTCGTGCTGCATCAGCACGCTTTCCACTTCAGGGCCGGAAATGTTGTAGCCCGCCGATACGATCATGTCGTCGGCGCGCGCCTGATAGAACACGTAACCGTCTTCATCGATCATGACGGAATCGCCGGGCAGATTCCAGCCGTCGCGCACGAACTTCGACTGACGTTCGTCGGCGAGATAGCGGCAGCCCGTCGGGCCGCGCACCGCGAGCTTGCCGAGCGTATTGGGCGGCACGGGCTGCATTGCATCGTCGACGGCCTGCACGACGTAGCCCGGCACCGCGCGTCCGATCGCGTGCTCGCGCACGTCCGCGCCCGCCGACGAAATGAAGATATGGATCATCTCCGTGCCGCCGATACCGTCGGTCATCTCGATGCCGCTCGCTTCGCGCCATAGCGTGCGTGTCGAATCGGGCAGGGCTTCGCCCGCGGACACGGTCTTCTTCAGGCTCTTCACGTCGAAGCCCGCGATGAGCGGCGCCATCTGCCGGTAGAACGTCGGCGCGGTGAACATGATCGTCGCGCGATAACGTTCGACGGTTCGCAGCAGCGTTTCCGGCGTGAGCTTTTCGAGCAATACCGTCGATGCGCCCACGCGCAGCGGAAAGCAGAGCAGGCCGCCGAGCCCGAACGTGAACGCGAGCGGCGGCGTGCCGCAGAACACATCGTCCGATGTGGGTTCAAGGATGTGTCGCGGGAAGAGATCGCACATCGCAAGCACATCGCGATGGAAGTGCATGCAGCCCTTCGGCGCGCCCGTGGTGCCGCTCGTGAACGCGATGAGGCACACGTCGTCGGCGGCGGTATCGCAGGCATCGAATTGATCGGGCATCGCCGCCGCGAGCGATTCGAGCGAACCGGGCGCGTCGTCGTGAAACATGAGAACCCGCGCGAGTCCTTCGCAATGGAACTCGTCGCCCTTCGTCTCGCAGCGCTTCAGTTCTTCGGTCAGGCGCACATCGCATAACGCCGCCGAAATATGCGCCTTGTCGATGATCTGCTTCAGTTCCTTCGCGCGCAGCAGCGGCATGGTCGGCACGACGACGAGACCCGCCTTCAGCGCCGCGAAGAACGCGACCGCCATCTGCAAGGTATTCGGCCCGCGCAGCAGCACGCGGTTGCCCGGACGCAAGCCCATTTCATCGACGAGCACATGCGCGCTGCGATTCACGAGCACGCGCAACTCGCGATAAGTCGTCGCATGCGGTTCGCCGTTTCGCTCCGACCAGATCGCGGGACGATCGCCGTAGCCGCGTTCGATTGCGCGATCCAGCAACTCGGTCGCGCAATTGAAGCGGGCGGGATAGGCGACATCCGCGTTGTCGAGCATGAACACCGGCCATTGTTCCTGCGGCGGCAGATGATCGCGCGCGAATGTATCGACGTGTGCTGACCGTTCCATCGTGCTCTCCGCTTAGTCGGGGATGACAGCCGTGGCTTCGATTTCCACCAGCGCGTCGTCTTCGATGAGCGCGACGACCTGCACCGCGCTCATCGCGATGTCGTAATCGCCGATCAGCTCGCGAAACGCCGCGCCGATTTCCTTCGCCGCCGCGAGATAGGCGCGCTTGTCGGTCACATACCACGTCATGCGCACGAGATGCGCGGGCTGGCCGCCCGCTTCGCGCAGAATGGCCACGACGTTGCGCAGCGCCTGCACGGCCTGCGCGCCGAACTCGCGGCTGACGAAGCGCGCCTCTTCGTCCCAGCCGATCTGCCCGGCGATATACACCTGCGTGCCGCGCACCGCGACGCCGTTCGCGTAGCCGCGCGGCTTGATCCAGCCCGAAGGCAGAAGGGTCTTTTTCATGAGCGTGTCTCCTCGTTCAATGCGCGGCTCGTGCCCGGCGCGAAATGTTCGATGGCGCGGGCGATATCGCCGGGAATGTCGATCGAGCGGCCATCGTCGAGCGATGTCGTGACCAGAACCTGCTTCGCGCGAAAGCGCACTTCGCCCTCGCAATGGCAGACGATATCGATACGAATCGAGCGCTGCCCGACGGAATCGACGGCAAGCGCGAGCGTCACCGTCTCACCCATGCGGCTCGGCCGCGCGAACTCGCAATTGAGCTTGACGATGGGCAGACCGACGCGGCGCGCGGAGATCATCCGTGCGTAGTCGATGCCGAGTGCATCGTTGAACCAGTCCTCGACGAGCGCGTTTGTCATCACGAGGTACTGCGGAAAATAGACGATGCCCGCCGGATCGCAATGCGCGAAGCGGATGCGCATCGGCATGTCGAAGGTGCGTGTCATCGTTGACGTTCTCCGTGCGCTTTCAGCAAGTCTCGTCCGACGATCAGTTGCTGCACTTCCGTCGCGCCTTCATAGATGCGCAACGCGCGAATCTCGCGATACAGCGATTCGACCGCCATGCCGCGTTTCACGCCGAGGCCGCCCCATAACTGCACGGCGGCGTCGATCACCTGTTGCGCGCCTTCGCTCGCGTGCCACTTCGCCATCGCCGCTTCGCGCGTGACGCTTTCGCCCTGATCGCGCAACCACGCGGCGCGATAGACGAGCAGCGCGCTCGTATCGATGGTCAGCGCCATCTGCGCGAGCTTGGCCTGCGTCAGTTGAAAATCGCCGAGCGTCTGGCCGAACATCTTGCGCGACGCGGCGCGGTCGAGGCCTTCCTGCATCGCGCGGCGTGCAAAGCCCAGCGACGCGGCCGCGACGGACGTGCGGAAGATATCGAGCGTGCGCATCGCGATCTTGAAGCCTTCGGCCGGCGCGCCGAGCATCTGGCTGCGCGGCACGCGCGCGTTATCGAAATGCAGGCGCGCGAGCGGATGCGGCGCGATCACGTCGATGCGTTCCGCGATCTGCAATCCCGGCGTATCGGCATCGACGATAAACGCGCTGATGCCGCGAGCGCCCGGCGCTTCGCCGGTGCGCGCGAACACGACATAGAAATCCGCGATGCCGCCGTTCGAGATCCAGGTCTTGTCGCCGTTCAGCACGTAACTGTCGCCATCGGCGCGCGCATCGAGCGACATCGCCGCGACATCGGAACCCGCTTCCGGCTCGGACAATGCAAACGCAGCCAGTGCCGTGCCGTTCGCGACGCGCGGCAGATAGCGCGCCTTCTGTTCGTCGGTGCCCGCGAGCGAGATCGCGCCGGAGCCGAGCCCCTGCATCGCGAAGGCGAAGTCCGCGAGGCCGTCGTGCTTCGCGAGCGTTTCGCGCAGCAGGCACACGGCGCGCGTATCGATCGTGTCGTTCGATGCGCCGTATTGCGTCCCGCCGATGCAATGCCTGAGCCAGCCCGCGTCCCCCAGCATGCGCACGAGGCGCTTGCAGGCCGCGTCGGTATCGGCGTGATCGACGTGCTTCAGATGCGCGTTTGCCCATGCATCGAGATTGCGCGCGAGTTTGCGATGGCGTTCATCGAAGAAGGGCCACGCGAGCGCGCCGTGCAGATCGGCGTTCATTCAGTCTCCTTCGAACACGGGCCGCGTCTTCGCAGCGAAGGCCCGGTAAGCGCGTTCGAAATCGCGCGTGCTCATGCAGATGGCCTGCGCCTGCGCTTCCGATTCGATCGCTTCGTCGATGCTCATGCTCCATTCCTGATGCAGCATCTTCTTCGTGATGCCATGCGCGAAGGTCGGGCCCGCGACGAGTTCGGACGCGAGCTTCGCGGCTTCGTCGAGCAGGGTTTCGGGCGTGCAGAGCCGGTTGTAGAAGCCCCATTGATAGCCTTCGTCGCCGCTCGCGGAACGGCCCGTGAAGAGCAGTTCGGACGCGCGTCCCTGGCCGATGATGCGCGGCAGGATCGAGCACGCGCCCATGTCGCAGCCCGCGAGGCCGACGCGCGCGAACAGGAACGCGAGCTTGCTGCGCGCGGTGCCAAGACGCATGTCGGACGACATCGCGAGGATCGCGCCCGCGCCCGCGCAGACGCCATCGACGGCGGCGACGACCGGCTGCGGGCAATGACGCATCGCCTTGACAAGATCGCCGGTCATACGCGTGAAGAGCAACAGCTCGGGCATCGGCAAATCGATGAGCGGCGCGATGATTTCATGCACGTCGCCGCCGGAACAGAAGTTATCGCCCGCACCGTGAATCACGACGGCTTTCACATCGGTCGCATAGGCGAGCCGGCGAAACAGGTCGCGCAACTCCGCATACGATTCGAACGTCAGCGGGTTCTTGCGCTCGGGGCGGTTCAGCATGATGGTCGCGACGCCGTTGGTCACGGACCAGCCGAAGTGCGTCGCGCGATAGTCCGCGAGCGTGGTGCGGTTGCCGGCGAGAAGCGCGTCGGCGGCGGATGAGGTCATCGCTGTCTCCTTCAGTCCTTGAGCGTATTCATCAGATGCTGCTTGAGCTTGCCGAGCCGCTGATGCGTCTGCGATTTCTCGTTCAGTTCGAGGCCGCCGAACATTTCGACGACCCATTGCTCGTGCGCGGTCGCCATCTTGTCGAATGCGGTGCGGCCTTGCGGCGTGAGACGCACGCTGGTCGAGCGGCGATCGTTCGGATCGGTATAGCGCGAGACGAGCCCTTCCTTTTCGAGCTGATCCGTGATGCCTGTCACGTTGCCGCCGGTGACCATCATGCGGCGCGATAGCTCGGTCATCTTCAGCCCTTCCGGATGACGTTCGAGCTGCGCCATCAGATCGAAACGCGGCAAGGTCGTATCGAACTCCGTGCGCAGGCGTTTGCGCAATTCGGCTTGCACGAGGTTCGTGGTCGTGAGCATGCGCAGCCACAGGCGCAGTCCCATGTGGCTGTCGGCGCCCGTGCTCATTTCCAGATCGACGACATTGTCCGCCGGCTTCTCGATGCCCTTGCGCGGCGTTTTCTGCTCCGTCGCGGCGGTCGCTTTCTTGTTGCGTGCGGCGTGGGTCACGTGACTTCTCCACCTGATACGGAAATGGACTGACCGTTCATCGCGTCGGAACCGGGTGCGCACAGCCATAGCACGGCGTTGGCGACTTCTTCCGGCTGCACGAAGCGGCGTTGCGGGTTGTGGCGCACGAGCGCATCGCGTGCGTCCTGTTCGCTGCGCGAGGTCTTCGACATGATCTGATCGAGCGATGCGCGCAGCAGTTCGGTTTCGGTGTAGCCGGGGCACACCGCGTTGACGGTGACGCCTTTGGTCGCGACTTCGAGCGCGAGCGCGCGCGTGAGACCGATGACGCCGTGCTTCGCCGCGCAATACGCGGCGACATACGCATAGCCGACTTGCCCCGCCGTGCTCGCGACATTCACGATGCGGCCATAGCCGCGTTCGAGCATCGAAGGCAGCACGGCGCGCGTGCAGAGAAACACGCCCGTGAGGTTCACGTCGAGCATGCGTTGCCAGAGCGCGGCGTCGGTATGCGTGAAGGGCGCGGCCTGCGCGTGGCCTGCGTTGTTGACGAGGATATCGACGGCACCGACGCGCGAGAACGCTTCTTCGACCGCGGCTTCGTTCGTGACATCGACGCTCACGCACGCGACATCGCCATGAGCGCGCATCGCGTCGCGTTGCGCTTCGAGGCGCGCGAGATCTCGGCCCATCAGCGTGATGCGCGCGCCCGCCCGTGCGAGCGCCTGGGCGCACGATGCGCCGATGCCGCTGCCGCCGCCCGTGATGACCGCGTGTTTATCAGCGATAGCCGTCATGATCAGACCGTTCCTTCGGCGCGTTGCGCGCGTTCTTGCGGCGTGAGGCGCGCGTTGTCGGCGGCGAGCGCGCGTTCGCGTTCCAGATTGCGTTCGAGTTGCGATTTGGCGGCGGCATACTGCTTCGGCCACGCGACATCGAAGTAACCGATCTTCGCGGCTTCGTTCAACGTCCACGATGGATTCGCGAGATGCGGACGCGCCACCGCGCAGAGATCCGCGCGTCCCGCCGCGATGATGCTGTTCACGTGATCCGCTTCCGATATCGCACCGACGGCGATCGTCGCGATACCCGCTTCGTTGCGGATGCGATCGGCGAACGGCGTCTGGAACATGCGGCCGTACACTGGCTTTTCCTGCTTGCTGACCTGTCCCGACGACACGTCGATCATGTCCGCGCCCGCTGCCTTGAATGCGCGTGCGATCTCGACGGCATCGTCGGGCGTCGTGCCGCCATCGACCCAGTCGTGCGCGGAAATGCGAACGGACATGGGCTTGTCTTGCGGCCATGCCGCGCGCATCGCCGCGAATACTTCGAGCGGATAGCGCAGACGATTTTCGAGCGAGCCGCCGTATTGGTCGGTGCGCTGGTTCGTCAGCGGCGAGAGGAAGCTCGACAGGAAATAGCCGTGCGCGCAGTGCAATTCGAGCCAGTCGAAGCTCGCTTGCGCCGCCATCTCGGTGGCGCGCACGAATTGCGCTTCGATCTCGCGCAGTTCTTCCTGCGACGCCTCGCGCGACCATTGGCTCACGCCTTGCAGATACTGTTGCGGCGAAGCGGACACGAGCGGCCAGTTGCCATCGTCGAGCGGTTGATCGATGCCTTCCCAGCTCACGCGCGTCGATGCCTTCGCGCCCGCATGTCCGATCTGCATGCCGATCTTCGCATCCGATTGCGCGTGCACGAAATCGACGATGCGCGTCCACGCGGCAAGATGCTCCGGCGCGTACATGCCGGGGCATCCCGGCGTGATGCGCGCTTCGGGCGACACGCACGTCATCTCCGTCATCACGAGCGCGGCGCCGCCCATCGCGCGCGCGCCGAGATGCATCAGGTGATAGTCGCCCGCGACGCCATCGACGGCGGAGTACTGCGCCATCGGCGATACGACCACGCGATTCTTCAGCGTGACGCCGCGCAGCTTGAACGGCGTGAACATCGGTGGCACGGAACGTTGCTGTGCATCGCGTTCGATACCCGCGCGCCCGGCGAGCCAGTCTTCGAACGAGGCGAGATAGCGCGCATCGCGTTCGCGCAGGTTTTCATGCGAGATGCGCTGCGAGCGCGTGAGCAGCGAGTACGCGAACTGCTCCGGTTCGAAGGCCGCGTAACGGTCCACATGCTCGAACCATTCCGTCGAATTGCGCGCGGCGTTCTGGATGCGCAGCACATCGACGCTGCGCACCTGCGTGTAATGCGCGAGCGCGCCTTCGAGATCGCCGTTCTGTTTTGCAAATGCGGTGTCGATGCTGTTCGCGAGTTCGATCGCGTCTTCGAGCGCGAGCTTCGTGCCGGAACCGATCGAGAAGTGCGCGGTATGCGCCGCATCGCCCATTAGCACGACAGGCGTGCGCTTGCCGTTCGCGCCATCGCGCCAATGCACCCATTCGCGATTCACGACGCGCGGGAAGCGAATCCATTGCGCCGAGCCGCGCAAGTGCGTGGCGTTCGACATCAGCGCGTGGCCGTCGAGATACTTTGCAAAGAGCTTTTCACAGAATGCGATGCCGTCTTCCTTGCTCATGTCGGCGAGGCCGGCCGCGCGCCATACGCGCTCGGGCGCTTCGACGATGAACGTCGATGTGTTGTCGTCGAAACGATAGGCATGCGCCTGGAACCAGCCCCATTCGGTCTTTTCGAATGCGAACGTGAAGGCCTCGAAGCACTTGTTCGTGCCGAGCCACACGAAGCGGCAATCGCGCATATCGATGTCGGGCTGATAGGTCGATGCGTATTTCTGCCGGACCGCGCTATTCGCGCCGTCGCTCGCGATGATGAGGTCGGCGTCGTAGTCGTCGTCGTTCACGACATGCGTTTCGAACACGAGCTTCACGCCGAGTTCTTCGCAACGCGCTTGCAGAATGTTCAGCAGACGTTTGCGGCCGATGCCGCAGAAGCCATGACCCGATGAGCGGATCGTGCGGCCGCCGATATGCACTTCGATATCGTCCCAGTGATTGAACGCATCGAGGATGGCGTCGGCGCTTTGCGGGTCCGCCGCGCGCAGGTTGCCGAGCGTCTGGTCGGAGAACACGACGCCCCAGCCGAACGTGTCATACGGCCGGTTGCGCTCGACGACGGTGATGTCGTAGCCAGGGTGGCGGTGCTTCATCAAGAGCCCGAAATACAGGCCCGCCGGGCCTCCGCCAATGCAGACGATGCGCATGCTCGCTCTCCGACCGTTGTCTTTTCACATCGATAATTTAGGTTTAGATAGTTTAGATGTCAAGTAAATAATCGATCGAACGAACGTGCGAAAGATGCCGGTGGAATCATCGATCCTCGGGGATGACCTGCAACAGCGGTTCGGGCGAGACGGCGATCGCGCCCGAGAACGGGCGATCATGCGAAAGGATCAGCAACACGGTGGTCGCGAGGCACGCGCAAAATAAGCCGATCGCGACGGCGGACGTCAAACGGTTTTCGCCATGAATCAGTGCGATGGCGAAGACGAGGCAGGCGGCGAGAATGCCCAGGCACAGCCACTTGATGCCGCTGACCTCGGAGCGGCTCACCAGAATGCGCTGGCGACGGGCTTCGAGCGCCTGTTCGAGAGACACCGCGACCTGGTGCTGCGCGGTCTGTTGTCCGGGCGTGTTCGCCGGCAACGAGAGCGCGAACTGCATCGCTTGGTTCAGCGTGGGCGGGCTGATCTTCAGGGTGACCACGCCTTGCGCCATCGAAGTCCATTCGGTCGTCGCCGTGTACTCGATGTATTCGCGCACCAGTTTGCGCAGTTGCGCTTGCGCGTCTTCCGGGAAAACCGCGGACAGGACGACGACGGAGCGAAGCGCGCCCGCTTCCGTATCGACCGCGGCGTTGGCCTGCGACGTATCGTTCCAGACTTGCGCGGCGGTGAAGGCGATGAGCAGGCCGAAGATGACGCCGATCGGCGAAAGCAGACCGGGAGAAAGCGCGATGAACGACCGCCGATGCGCGCTTGCCGCAAGCCGGCCAGCCACGACATGGATCGCCGCTCCCGCGATGCCGACCACGCCGAAAACGACGAGCGTCATTTCCCATAACGGAAGGTTATGCAACCAGGTACTCGTCATCGGGACGTGCTCCGTGGCTGAACGGAAAGCACATTTAAGCACAAGCGGGATTGGTTTAGCGGTGCGCCCTATTCGAACGCGCCCGTGCGCACTTCGCCGTCGCGGATATAGCGCGTGACGATCACGCCGCCGGGCGTCTGCGTCGAATGCGCCAGCGTGAAGGCGCACACCTGCGCGTCGTCGCTGAACAGGCGCTTGCCGCGTCCCAGCATGACGGGGTAGATCAGAAGGCAAAGCTCGTCGATGAGACCAGCCGCGAGCAGTTGACGCACCATGTCGCCGCTTCCGAACGTCAGCAGATCGGCGCCGTTCGCTTGTTTGAGCGCGCGCACCGCGTCGGCGAGACCGCCTTGCAGCGCGTGACTGTTCTGCCAGTCGAGACCATCGGGCCGATGCGTGGCGACGTGCTTGGCGACACGGTTGAACACGTCGGCGATGGCGCGGCTCTTCGAATCGGCCGGAACGTGCGGCCAGTGCGACGCGAAGATGTCGTAAGTACGGCGCCCGAGCAGCAGATCGAACGGCTGCGCGAGCAGGCTTTGCACGTGCTGGCCGATGGCTTCGTCGGCATAAGGCACGATCCAGCCACCCAGACGGAATTCGCCGCTGGTATCTTCGGTCGGGCCGCCGGGGGCCTGAATCACGCCATCCAGACTGATGAAAGCCGAAACGATGAGCTTGCGCATAAATGTTCTCCATATCGACGGACTCGATCGGTCCATCTAGACGACGAGCGGCTCGCGGGTAAATCGACAACGCTCATGCGCACCAAAACGAGTGCCGCTCAACTCGATTCGCCCGGCATGTTGCCAATCCGCCGGCCCAGTTCGTCGGCGCGTCGCCAGACGGCCTGCATCAGCACCATCGCGCTCCTCGACGGCGGCGAGAACTTCGAATAGACGAACGTCGATACCATCTCCAGATCTTCGACGAGCGGCCGCACGATGCAGTCGATCCCGCCGGTCGCGTATTCGTCGACGATGGCGAGCCCGAGTCCGCCGCGCACGAGCGCGAGCGCCTGATCGGCGCGTGTCACGTCGACCGCCGAGGTCAGCTCGACATCGGCCTGCTGGCACGCCCGCGCGATCATCGTGCCGAACGGAATGTCGCGCCTGAACAGGATCATCGGTTCGTCTTTGAGGTCCGCGAGCGCGATCCGCTCGCGCGCGGCGAACGGGTGATCCGGCGGCAGCACGCATACCATCCGTCCGCGCATGAACGGCACGACTTCGAGATGCTCGTGTTCGATCGGCAGCGAGGTCACCGCCACTTCGACGCTCTTGCTCAGCACTTCCAGCGGCATGTCGGCCATGAGCGTCGTATGCCAGTCGACTCTGAGCCCCGGCAACTGCCGTTTCAGTTCGACGATAGCCGGCGCGACGACGGCCGGCGCGAGCGACGGGCTGCACGCGATACGCAGCAGGCTTGCCGGGCCGAGCGCGAGCGCCCGCGCGAATTCATCGACGCGCAGCGCCGACTGATAAACCTGCTCGACTTCGCGAAACAGCGCCTGCGCCTCGGCGGTCGGAATCAGGCGGCCCTTCGCGCGCTCGAAGAGGCGCAGTCCCAGCGTGGTCTCGGTATGCGCGACGAGCTTGCTGACGGCCGGTTGCGACACATACAGCATCTTCGACGCGGCATTGATCGAGCCCGTCAGCATGACCGCGCGAAACACCTCCATTTGCCGCAGCTTGAAGCGCATCGGTTCTCCGGCTGCCCGTTCGGGCGATTAACCAAAGGTTATAGGGTAGCCGAAACTCGGCATACGACAGCCCACGGGCAACTCTCTAGTATTTCCAGGACGCGTCGGGCCTTTGCCACGGCGGCGCCCAGACCGGAAAACATTGGACGGAGACACGATGAACCAGACCCACTCGCCTCGCGCGATCGGCGCGCAAGCCGCTGCGGCGGCGCCGGCCGCGACGCGCACCCGCGCGCGCTTCGGCATCCTAGCGCTGCTCGCGATCGGCACGATGATCAACTACCTCGATCGCAGCGTCGCCGGGATCGCGGCGCCCGGCATGAGCCACGAACTGGGTCTGACGCCGGCGCTGATGGGCGTGATCTTCTCCGCATTTTCGTGGACCTACACCGCGTCGCAGATTCCGGGCGGCGTGATGCTCGACCGCATCGGCACTCGCTGGACCTATTTCTTCGCGCTGACGCTGTGGTCGCTGTTCACCGGTCTGCAAGGACTCGCGACGGGCTTCGTCTCGCTCCTGATCATGCGGCTCCTGATCGGCATTGCGGAGGCGCCGTGCTTTCCGACCAACAGCCGCGTCGTCGCGATATGGTTTCCGCAGAGCGAGCGCGCCCGCGCGACGGGCGTCTACACCTTCGCGGAGTATGTCGGTCTCGCGTTTCTGAGCCCGCTGCTTTTCTGGATCGATCATCGCTATGGATGGCGTGCGCTGTTCGGCATCGTCGGCGCGGTCGGCATCGTGTTCGGCGCGATCTGGCTCATGCGCTTTCGCGAACCGCACGAGTCGAAACGGGCGAATCGCGCCGAGCTCGACTACATCGCGAGCGGCGGCGGCGTGGTCGACGGCAGCCAGCAGGCGACGCGCTTTCGCTGGTCCGATATCGCCGCGCTCCTGCGCCGCCGCAGCATGCTCGGCATCTGCATCGGCCAGTTCGCGTGCAATTCGACCAACGTGTTCTTCCTGACCTGGTTTCCGACCTATCTCGTCACGGAACGCCACATGCCGTGGCTGAAGGTCGGCATGGTCGCCGTGCTGCCGTTCATCGCCGCGTCGGTCGGGACGCTCGCGGGCGGCTGGATTTCCGATGCGATGCTGCGTCGCGGCATCTCGCTGAACTGGTCGCGCAAGCTGCCGGTGATCGCCGGGCTCGTCGCCGCATCGAGCATCGTGCTGGCGAATTACGTCGATTCGATCACCGTGGTGATCGCGATCCTGTGCGTTGCGTACTTCGCGCAAGGGATGTCGGCGCTCGCCTGGATGATCGTCTCCGATATCGCGCCGAAGGGGCTGCTCGGCCTGAGCGGCGGCATCTTCAACCTGTTCGCGAATGCGGCCGGCATCGTCACGCCGCTCGTGGTCGGGCTGATCGTCAACGCGACAGGCTCGTTCGTGTATGCGCTCGCCTTCATCTCGGCCGTGACGCTGCTTGGCGCGCTCTCCTATGTGTTCGTCGTCGGCGATATCAAGCGGATCGAATTCGCGGGCTCCGCTTCCTCCTCCATCTGAAGACCTCAAGGAAATCATTGCAATGAGTCACTCTCTCGACGGCCGCATCGCCATCGTGACGGGCGCCGCGCGCGGGATCGGCCTCGGCATCGCCCGCAAGCTCAAGGCCGACGGCGCGCGCGTCGCGATCTGGGACCTCGATGTCGCCGGCTGCGATGCGCGGCGTCTCGGCTTCGAAGCCGATCATCTGCAGCAGGTCGATGTCGCATCGCACGAATCGGTCGGGCGCGCGTTCGAGGCGACCGTCGCGGCGCTCGGGCATATCGACATTCTCGTCAACAACGCGGGCATCAACGGACCCGTCGCGCCGAGCTGGGAATATCCCGTCGATGCGTGGCAGCGTGTGCTCAATGTCGATCTGAACAGCGTGTTCTACTGTTGCCGCGCCGCCATCCCGCATATGCGCGCGAGGGGCGGCGGGCGTATCGTCAATGTCGCGTCGATCGCCGGGAAGGAGGGCGTGCAGTACATCTCGGCGTATTCCGCCGCGAAAGCGGGCGTGATCGCGTTCACGAAGTCGGCCGCGAAGGAACTGGCGCGCGACAACGTGCTGATCAACTGCGTCGCGCCCGCGATGGTCGAAACGGAGTTGTTCAACGAGATGTCGGAGCAGCACATCGAGGCGAGCAAGGCGAAGATTCCGATGGGCCGTTTCCTGCAGATCGACGAAGTCGGCTCGATGGTGAGCTGGATCGCGAGTCCCGCGTGCAGCTTCACGACGGGCTTCACCTTCGATCTGACGGGCGGGAGGGCCACGTATTGAAGGCCGCTCCGCTTCTGGCTCGGCCTCTCGCGGTCGCGCATCTGACCGCGCTGGATGTTGCGCCCGTGCCGTGGGTCCGGCTCGCCGCGCGTGCGGGTTTCGATGCGGTCGGTCTGCGCATGCATCCGGCGGTGCCGGGCGGCGTCGCGTATCCGATGGCGTCCGGTACCGCGGCGCTCCATGAATTGCGGGACGCACTCGCGGGCGAAGGCATCGCGGTACATGACGTCGAATTCATTCCCGTCGTGCCGGCGCTCGATCCCGCTTCGTTCGCGCCGCTCTTCGAAGCGGCGGCGTCGCTCGGCGCGCGTTGCGTGAACGTATCGGGCGATGATCCGGACGAGGGCCGGCTCGCCGCCAGTCTCGCCGCGCTGGCCGAACTCGGCCGTCCGTTCGGCTTGCGCATCGATCTGGAATTCATGCGCTGGCGGCATGTCGGCTCGCTCGCGCAAGCTCGTGAGATGATCGCGCGGGTCGGTCATCCGAATCTCGCGGTGCTCGTCGACGCGCTGCATCTGTCGCGCTCGGGCGGCACGCCGGACGATATCGCAAGGATGCCGCCCGGCTGGATCGGTTCCGCGCAACTGTGCGATGCGCGCGCCGCGCCTCCCGCCAGCGACGACGATGCGATCCGCGAAGCGCGCACCGATCGCCTGCCGCCCGGCGACGGCGCGCTGCCGCTCGACGCGCTGCTGCGCGCGTTGCCCGCGGATGTGGCGCTGAGCGTGGAGATGCCGTATCCGTCGCTGCCCGCCGACGCGCGGCTGGCGCTTGCGTTCGGCGCGGCGCGGCGCGTCGTCGACGGGATCGGCGTCGTGTCGGTCTGAATGGGGAACAGAGATGAGCGTATTCGAAGAAGACAAGATCGACTGCCACTGCCACGTGTTCGATCCCGCGCGCTTTCCGTATCGGGAAGACACGCCGTATCGGCCCGCGCAGCAGGAAATCGGCACGGCTGCGCAGTTCGTCCGGGTGATGGATGCGTATGGCGTGCGGCATGCACTGCTCGTCGGTCCGACGAGCGGCTACCGGACCGACAACCGATGCCTGCTCGATGCACTGGAGACATACGAAGGACGCCTGCGCGGCATCGCCGTGGTCGATGACGACATATCGCCCAACGAGCTTGCAGCGCTGCATCGCGCGGGCGTCGCCGGTGTCGCGTTCAATCCGGCGATGGAAGGCGTCGATGCCGTGCTCGGCGCGGGCGCGCTCTTCGCGTCGCTCGCGGACCTCGGCATGGTCGCGCAGATTCAGGTAACCGGTGACCAGATGGTCGCGCTCGAATCCTGGCTGTCGCGGCAGGCCGCGCCCATCGTGATCGACCACGGCGGGCGGCCCGACATCGGCGCGGGCATCGCGCAGCCCGGCTTTCAGGCGCTGCTGCGACTCGCGGACAGCGGCCGCGCGAGCGTCAAGCTGTCGGGCTGGCAGAAGTACTCGGCGCGCGCGCATCCGTACGAAGACGCGTGGCCGTATGCGCAGGCGCTGCTACGCGCGTTCGGGCCGCAAAACTGCGTCTGGGGTTCGGACTGGCCGTTCCTTCGGGCTCCGGAGCGGCTCGATTATGGGCCGCTGCTGACGCTGTTCGAGCAGATCGTGCCCGATGCGCAAGTCCGTCGACAGATTCAATGGGAGACGCCGCGCCGGATTTTCGGTTTCGGCGCGTAGGCGAACGGGCGCTGTCGCGATCAGTGCCCCAGCCCGCTCGCCGCGATCTGCTGCTCGACGTATTGCGCGAAGAGAGCGTGCATGCGCGTCGTCGGATGGAGATCGTCGGCGAACATGTAAGTCTGGTCCGCGTTCGACGAGACGTAAGTCGCCCGCGAGCAGAGCAGCGACGTGTCGTGCGGTGTTTTCGACGGATCGCATGCCTGACCCGTGTTGGACACGGTGAAGCCATTGGCCTGAAAGTTCGCGATGGTCTGCGTCGTCCAGGTGTAGGAGTCGACGACGATGACCTTGCCCTGCAGACCGTTCGATTGCAGGGCGGAGTTCAGCGTCGCGTTGAAGAGCTGCGACAGTTGGGTGAAGTTGCCGCCGCCATCCGACGACTTGATGCCATCGGGCGAAAGTCCGATGTTCGGCACGTTGACCACCACGACATGCACGCCCCCGCTCTGCACGATCTGCGCGACTTGTTGCGCGAGCGTGGTCGCCGCGGTCTGCACGGTCGTGTTCGCGGCGGGCGGACTGCCCGCGCGCAGCACGTCGTTGGCACCGGCCCAGACGAGCACGAGCTGGCTCGAATTGAAACTGCCGTGCGACGACAGATAGCTCGAGATCTGTTGCGTGACCGGCATCTCGACATTGCCGATCACGTCCGTCAGGAACTGATTCTGATCGGCCGGCGTGGCGACCGTGGCGCCGCCCTGCGCGTAGCCCAATCCGCTTTGAGCCTTCAGTTCGTGCCCGAGGTCGATCGTGAAAGCCGCGGTGAGCGTGTCGCCGTAATACTGCGCGACGTCCTGGGACCATACTTGCCCTGGATTCGTCGTGAATCGTCCGCCGCCGACCACGCTCGCGATCGGCTGATACGTTCCGACGTCCGACAGACTGTCTCCGAACGCCACGACCTGCAACTTGACGCCGCCCGCGGGCGCCGAAGAACTGCTTCCGCCCGAGTCGCCGCTGCTGCCGCCGCATGAGGTAAGCAGTGCAATTAGGATGGCAGAAATTGCGTGGCGAATGCCGGGGGTGATTCGGGTATGACGCATCATTCCTCCGTGCCAGCCCCGGCCGGGGCGGGATTGCCCGCGATGGCGGTTGGTCGTCGGCCGCGTGCGAGTTGCGGTCTGGAACATCGGTAAGCAAGAAAGATGCGCCTCGCGTGTTTCCCGTGGCGAATCGGCTACCATTGGCCGACGACGGCTCGTTCGAAACACTGCTGCGAGGACGCCAGGGGTGGACCACTACATCGATCTTGCAGGCGATCCTTCCGCACTCGCGCATCTGCTGCGACGACTCCATCTTGCCGATGACGTCGCCTCCGCGACGCTGACACCGTTGACCGGCGGCGTGTCCTCGAATATTTTCCGGCTCGATATCGGCGACAAGACCTATTGCCTGAAGCAGGCTCTGCCGAAGCTCAAGGTCGCGAAAGACTGGATCGTGCCGGTCGAGCGCGTCTATGCGGAGATCGGCTGGCTTCGGACGGCTGGCCGGATCGTGCCGGGGCATGTGCCCGAAGTGCTCGGCGTCGATCACGAAACCAAGAGCTTCGTCATGGCGTTTCTCCCGCCGACATACGCGAACTGGAAACGCGAGTTGATGGATGGCCGCGTCGATCCGGAGATCGCGGCGCAACTGGGCGACGTGCTGGGCCGGATTCATGCGGCGACGGCCGGCGACGCGGAGATCGCCGCCCGGTTCGCCAATGACGCTACCTTTCACGCGATCCGTCTCGAACCGTATCTGGAAGAAGCCGCTCGACAAAACGCGCAAGTGGCGGCGGCGCTGCGCTCGCTGATCGAGCGCACGGCGGCCACGCGAGAAGCGCTCGTTCATGGCGATGTCAGCCCGAAGAACATCCTGTTGGGACCGGCCGGGCCGGTGATCCTGGATGCGGAATGCGCGTGGTACGGCGATCCTGCCTTCGATGTGGCCTTCTGCCTCAATCATTTCCTGCTCAAATCGGCGCGCTCGCCGGGTGCGCTTGCCGCGTTATTGGTGTCGTTTGCGAAGCTGGTCGAGCGTTATGTGCCGCATATCGCGTGGACAAAACCGGACGCGTTGCTCGACCGCGTCGCATCGCTGCTCGCGGCGCTGCTGCTGGCGCGCGTGGACGGCAAATCGCCGGTGGAGTATCTCGACGAAGACCGCCGCGCTCGCGTGCGCGCCGCCGCGATCGAACTGATCGGACGGCCGGACAGCACGCTCTCCGACATCACAACGTTCTGGCAAAGGGAGTTTTCCGTATGAGTCGAATCGAAGAAGTGCGAGCGCGACGTATCTGGGATTCGCGCGGACGGCCGACTGTCGAAGTGGAAATCGTCACTGAAACGGGCGCGCGGGGACGCGGCATCGCGACGGCCGGTGCGTCTCGCGGTTCGCGCGAAGCGATGGAACTCCGCGATGGCGGCACGGCGTTCGATGGCAGGGACGTCAAGACGGCGATCGCCGGCATCGCGCGCGAGATTGCGCCCGCGTTGCGAGGCCACGAGGTCGCGGAACAGGCGGCGATCGATGCGATGCTCATCGCGCTCGATGGCACGCCGGACAAGTCGCGGCTCGGCGGCAACGCGCTGATCGCGACATCGCTTGCCGCCTTGCACGCTGCCGCGAACGAGCGAGGCTTGCCGCTTTGGCGTTACGTCGCGGGCGACGAGCAGGTGACGTTGCCGCTTCCGCAGATCCAGATTTTCGGCGGCGGTGCGCATGCGGAACGGCGCGTCGATGTGCAGGATTTCATGGTGATCGCGACATCGGCCACGAGTTTCGCGCAGGCGCTCGAAATGACCGCCGAGGTCTATCGACACGCCGGTGTGCTGATGCGCAAACGCGGCGCGGCGCAGGGCGTGGCGGACGAAGGCGGATGGTGGCCCGCGTTCTCCAGCAACGAGGAGGCGATGGACGTGCTGGTCGCATCGATCGAAGCGGCGGGTTTCGTTCCGGGCACGGATATGGGCATCGCGCTGGATATCGCCGCGTCGGAATTCGGCAAGGGCGGACAGTACACGCTTGGCCTGGACAACGTGCGGCTCGATACCGACGCGATGATCGAGAAGTTGCTGGGGTGGATTGAGCGATACCCGATTGTCTCGATTGAAGACCCGCTATCGGAAGACGATGAAGCGGGGATGATCGCGTTCACGCGAGCGGCGGGAAGTAAGGTGCAGATCGTGGGCGATGACTTTTTCGTTACGCGCGCCGCGCTTATCGAGGACGCTGCGGCGAAAGGGGCTTGCAATGCGGCGCTCATCAAGCTCAATCAGGCAGGTACCGTGACGGAGACGCTCGCGGCGCTTCGGGCGGCGAGGAAGCATGGCTATGCGTCGATTGTGTCGGCGAGATCGGGGGAAACCGAGGATGTGTCGATCATCCATCTTGCGACGGGCTGGAACGCGGGGCAGTTGAAGGTCGGGTCGTTCTCGCGGTCCGAGCGGATGGCGAAGTGGAATGAAGGCATTCGGATCGAGGAAGGTGGGGCGATGGGTTTGCTGGGGCGGCGGTGTTGTCGCGAAGTCGATAAGCGTGAAGTCGCGAAACGTGTTGCGTCGACGGTGGCCAGGTTCCAGATTGCGCGATGCGTCTGGAACTCAGACTAATCCGAAAATTGACGTCATCGAACTACCTCTAAGCTTTTGAATAGTCGGTAATCCTTCGCGAACCATTCGGACTGCGAGATGTACTCGTCTCCGGGCAAGGAATTTTTGGGCAATAATTTCCCACTTTCATTCGAATTGCAGACGTCGAGCAATCGGAAAGGAGTCCGTTGGGGCTGAACCCTTTACCACCACAGCAGGAAGCAACATGAAGCAGTTCCTCTCTCTCACCGCGTGCGCGCTTTCGATCTCCCTTTTGTCGGCCTGTGCCACCGGACCCGATCGCGACAAGGAGATCGCCCTCAATCAGCAAGTAGGCATCGAAGTCACGCAAACGCCCGACGGCGTGCAAGTGCGTCTGCCCGACCGCGTGCTGTTCGACTTCGACAAATCCGGTCTGCGCGGCGATTCCGGACCCGCCATCCAGCGCGCGGTCGTGTTGCTCAAGCGCAGCAAGAAGTCCGTGATCGTCGAAGGACACACCGACGATACCGGTACGCACGAATACAACCAGGCGCTTTCCGAATCGCGTGCGCAGACGGTCGCGGGCGCGCTGGAAGAGCGAGGCATCGCATCCTCGCGCGTCACCACGAAGGGCTTCGCCTACGACCGCCCCGCAGCAAGCAACGCCACCCCCGAAGGCCAGGCGAAAAACCGCCGCACGGAAATCGTGGTGATCGGTGAATCGCTCGACTCGATCATGGGCAAGCCGGCAAAGCGGAACTGACGCAAGTCACTTGCTGATCGGCGAGTGCTGTCGGAGGTCGGCTGAAACTCGGCCGACTACCTCCAGTATCCAGCCGCGTAATGCCGATATCCCCATCCCGGACGCCCGCCCCAATAACCCACCGCGACAGACGGCGCATACACCGTAGCGGGCGGCGCGTAATAAGCGACTGGCGGCGCATAGACCGGAACCGGCGCAACCGGCGCAAAGGGCGCCACCGGAATCACGGGCGCGTACGGCGCAACCGCCACGACAGGCGCGACAGGCACAACCGGCATCCCCACACTCATGCCGACGAACACATGCGCCTGCGCGCTACCCACCAGTCCGGCACCAAGCAGCGTAGCGACAGCGACATAACCGATTTTTTTCATGATCCTTCTCCTGGAAACGCGGTGCGGCGTGGTCACGCATCGGTTGAGAAGGATTGTGGGCGTCGACAATGAGCGAAGAATGAGCGCTCATTCAGTCCCGCAGTCGTTGCAGGTGTTGTCGATATATCTCGCCGCCTTGCCGCGTTCGGGCGGGCTGACCTGCATATAGCCGCCGTCGAGGATGTTATGACGGACGACATTCCCGCTATAGTCGACGCCGCCCTCGCCATTGGACCCGCCCGTGATATTGCCGCCGTTGATCATGCGGTTGCATTCGAGGACGTTGCCGCCGGTGTCCTGCGTGGCGTCGTTGTTCTCGGGGCCCATGCGGCAGTTATCGGCCAGATTGTAGGCAATGCGTCCCTTGACCGAGCCAACCAGCGCGATGCCGTAGAGCGGGCAGTTGGCGAACGAGTTGAACACGAGAACAGCGCCGGTCCCGCCGCCTTGCCCTTCGGTCTGGAACATCGACTGGCCGAAGAAATCTCGGAAGCTGTTGCCCGCGAGCGTGAAGTTGTCAACCGCGCCGTTGGTCTGCACCGGAATATCGTAATGTCCGGGGCTGTCCCAGTCACGGATGCGGGTCGGATTCGCGCCCACGAAGTTACAGCCGACGAGACTATTCCCCGTCGACGGACCCTCGAAGTTGAACATGTTGCTGTCCTCGCGGACCGTCTTTTTGAGCGTCGCGCCGGGCTCGCACTGGATATGCCGGTTACTTGCCGTGATGACCACCGTGTGATTCAGCACATAGGTTCCGGCGGGCACGAGCACGTCGCCGGCATCGATCGCGGCCTGAAAGGCCCTGGTGTCGTCGGTCTTGCCGTTGCCAGTGGCGCCGAAAGCCTTCGGGCTGCGCGGATCGACCAGTTTGGGCGGCGTGAAGGAAGTGTCCGGGCAACTCGCCGTCGCCGGGACCGGCGAACTGGTGAGGCTCGCGCGATGGGCGCCGCTGTCGCGTTCGTCTCTGAACTGCCGCCACCAGCGCATGAGGTTATGCAATGTAAGGCGATCCAGGAGACGGCCATCGTCCCAGGCAGCGTAGACCGTCTGAAAGTGTCTGGTTACGCCGGGTGTGTTGATCACGAGCAAGGAAACGACAATCAATATCACGCCAACCACGATCGATTTCTTCATTGACATCCCATGCACGCTTTGGATTTCTCGATGGCGAGGCCTCGGTAAGCCGTCGCGCAGCCGCAACTCTCGCACGTTATGGCTGCCGACTTCTGCCCGGTAGCACACCAGGCGAGCGTGCGAAATGCTGGCGCCAAACCGCATCATCGCGCGCCGGTGGCGTGGCGAACAGTCCGCCCGTCGCCTTTGATGCACGCTCCCTCGGTGCGCAAGCGGCCAGCCGGTCCTGCGCGGATCGGGTTCATTTGCCGGAGGAAGCGTGCTGACCGCAACAGTGCAATCGCTAAGGGAGCGTCTGCTTGGCGTTCATCAGGATCACAAGCGCATCGCGAGGAGCGCTTTCGTCCTGCTGTTATTCGTGCTCGCCGGGAAGTTCATCGGCGCATCGAAGGAAATGGCGATCGCGTACCGATACGGCATCAGCGGCACCGTCGATGCCTATCAGCTCGCACTCACGCTCGTCACCTGGCTGCCCGCGACGATCACGAACCAGTTGAGCGTGCTGCTCGTTCCGGCGCTCGTCGCGCTCAGAAACGACAAGGCCCGGCAGAACCAGCTTCTCGGCGAGCTCGAAGGGGCGGGACTCGCCATCGGCATCGTGTTTTCGTTGCTGCTCTATTTTTTCTGGCCTCACATGGTGGGCTTCTTCTCGGGAAGCCTCGCCGAATCGACCCGCGAGATGTGCCGTCAGATGGTCGTCGGGATGACGCCGGTCGGCGTACTGGCCTTCACGATCTGCATCTCGGCCGCCCGGCTCCAGGCTTCCGAAAAGCACATCAACACGCTGCTCGAATGCGTGCCGGCGATCGCGTTGCTCGTCTTCGTGCTGAGCGCGCGCGACAACACCTCGACCATGCCGCTCATCGTGGGCACGACGATCGGCATCGTGATCCAGGCGGCGTGGCTCCGGATACTCGCGAAGAGAGCCGATGCCGTGCCCGCGCGTCCGCGTCTGTCGCTGCGGGCGAAGGAGTGGCCGGGCATGACGCGCTCGATGGGCATGCTGCTGATCGGCTCGGTGGTCGCGAATCTGTGGCTTCCCGTCGATCAGTATTTCATGGCCCATATGGGCGATGGCGCCATCGCGACGCTCGGCTACGCGAACCGCCTGCTCTCGCTGCTCGTGAGCATGGGCGCGATCGCGATCAGCCGGGCAACCCTGCCGATCCTTTCGGAAATCCTGCATCGCGGCGATCATGCGCGGGCGCGCAGCACGGCCATCAAGTGGTCGTTCGTGATGCTGGCCGTGGGATCGGTCGGCGCCGCGATCGCCTATATCTTCGCGCCGTATGCGATCAAGCTGTTCTTTCAGAAGGGCGCGTTCACGAGCGAGGACACGATCGCGGTCACGAGCCTGTTCCGCTTCGGGCTTTCGCAGATACCCTTCTCTTTCGGGATGTGCGTGCTGATCCAGTTGTTCGCGAGCGAAGCGCGCTACAGGGCGATCACGGTCATTTCCGTGCTGGGCTTCGCGACCAAGCTGGCCGCCAATGCGGTTCTGATTCGCTTCTACGGTCCGCTGGGCGTGCCGCTCGGCACCGGAGTGGGCGCGGCCAGTGTGCTGGCCTGCTATCTCTTCTGGACCCGCTTCGCGCCGCCTTATGTCGGCAAGAGCGAGCAAGGTCACGACTGATCGCAGGATCGTCGGCCGCTCCTTATCGGCGAGCGGCCGACGATCCTGCCACTGCTTCTACGCGCCCCGCACCATGACGCCGTGACCGCGGCGCTGCACTTCCGACTCGTCTTCCACGCCGTACTCTCTGTCGAGCGCCGCGGCGGCGGCGTAGACGCCCGGCTCTTCGATCACGCCCGCGTGATTGCCCGGCACTTCCGCGACCGTCAGCCCGCCGCGTGCGATCTTGCGATACAGCGGCAGCGGATCGCCCCGGTCCTCGTCACGCAAGGCCGCGCGCACATAGACGATCCGCCCGCCCGCGTACGGCTTCGGCCGATAGTTGTTCATCGCGGTGCGGCACGTATCGCGCATGCGCCTCAGGACCGGCGGCATGGGATCGGCGGCGGCCGGTGCCGCCTGCGCCTGCGGCACACGGCCGAGCCGCATCGCCACCTTGTTCACGGCGGCGTGGAACTTGGCCGCCGCGAAACCGATGCGCGCTTTCGGGGACATGCCGGAGAGCGTCTTCAACAGCCGGCTCGCATAATCGCGCCTGAATTCGAGCAACGCGAACCACGGCAGCCAGCGTTCCTGCACGTAGGTGTCGAGCAGACACACGAATTCCGTGCGCTCGCCCGCGCCGAACAATTGCTGCGCGATTTCGAGCGCGATCAGTCCGCCGAAGGAGAAGCCGGCGAGCGCATACGGCCCGCTTGGCTGAACCTTGCGAATCTCGTCGACGTAGGTTTTCGCCATTTCCTCGACGCGGCGTTGCGGCGGCGTTTCACCGTCGAGCCCGACCGCTTGCAGACCGTACACCGGGCGCGGCTTGCGCAGGCTTCCGATGAGCCGCGTGCATTCGAGCACCGAGCCCGTCACGCTGTGTACGAAGAAGAGCGGCGCGCCATCGCCTTCGCGCATCGGCACGAGCACTTCCGATGTCTGCGGCAGCGCGCCGTTTTCGATCACGTCGGCGAGTTTGGCGATGGTCGGCGCGCGCAGCATCGTTGCAAGCGGAATCGGGCGGCCGATGAGCGGCTGCAATTCAGCGAGCAGCCGCGCCGCAAGCAGCGAATGTCCGCCGAGCTCGAAGAAATTGTCGTCGCGGCCGATCGGCGCGAAGGCGAACAACTGCTCCCATCTGGTGCGCAGCAGCCGTTCCAGTTCTTCACGCGTGGCGTAGGTCTGCGGCGAATCGGCGGAGCGGGGCTGCAAGGCCGGGTGCGTGCGGATTGCATCGAGCGAGGCGGGATTGCGCAGCGCGGCGGCGTTGGTCACGTCGAGTCCGTTGACCGCGTTGCGCACCGCGGCTTCCGTGAGCTTGCCGCTATGCGTGACCGGCAGATCGTCGACGGCCGCGATCACGTCCGGCACGTGCGCAGCCGACGTGCGGCGCACGAGATCGCGGCGAATCCGCGCGATCAACGTCCCGTTGAGCCGCGCGCCCGGCTTCAGCGTGACGAGCAGCACGAGACGCTCGCCGATGGGATTGCCCGGACCATCGGCGCTGGCGGCATCGCGCATGCGCTGCTGAACGACGATGCCCTCGCGTATCTCGGGAATGTCGTTCAGCACGCCGTAGATCTCGCCCGGCCCCACATTGATGCCGCGCACGACGAGCACGCCATCGCTGCGCCCATGCAGGCGTGCGGTGCCTTCCGGCGGAAACTCGATCTGGTCGCCATGCGTCCATACGCCGGGATTCGCGCTGAAATACGCCTTGTGAAAGCGCTCGCCGTCCGGATCGTTGAGAAACCCGAGCGGGCGCGACGGGAACGGATTCACGCACACCAGTTCCCCGACGCCTTGCGCGCGCGCGCCGTCGCGCCACGCCTGGACATCGAACCCGAGACTCTTGCACTGCGCTTCGCCCGCATACACGGGAAGATTCGGATTGCCGAGCACGAAGCAGCCGAGGATATCGGTGCCGCCGGAAATGGATTGCAGCCGCAGCGGCTTCACGTTGTTGCGGACCCATTCGAACTGCGCGTCGAAGAGGATCGCGCCGGTCGACATCATCGAGCGAAGGGCGCTCAGATCGAATTCACGCGACGGCACGAGACCGGCGTCCTCGCACATCTTCAGATACGCGGGGCTCGTGCCGAACGCGTTGACGCGCTCTTCGGCGACGATCCGCCACAACGTATCGACCGATGCGATCGGCCCGTCGTAGGTCACGATTTCGACGCCCGATGCGAGCGCCGACAGCTGCCAGTTCCACATCATCCACGCGCAACTGGTGTGAAAGTACATGCGATCGCCCGGACGCAGATCGCAGTGCAGCCGATGCTCCTTCAGATGCTCGATCAGACTGCCGCCCGTGCCGTGCACGATGCACTTCGGCTTGCCGGTCGTGCCCGACGAGAACATCACGAAGAGCGGATGATTGAAGTTGAAGCGCTTCCATTCGACGCGGCGCGGATCGCCGGCAGCGAGCAATGCGTCGAGCGAGCTGACGGGCGGCGCGGCGCGCAGGGCCGAAGGGTCGCCGTCGAGGCTGACGATGCCCGCGAGCGTCGGCAGCGCGTCGGCGAGCAAGGCCATTTTTTGCGCGAGCGGCGTGCCGGTGTCGAACGGCTGTGCGGCCGTATGCGCGAACAGGAAACGCGGCTCGAGTTGCGTGAAACGGTCGAGCAGCGTCTCGATGCCCATCTCGGGCGCGGCGGTCGACAGCGTCGCGCCGATCGCGGTCACGGCCAGCGCGGTGACGATCGCATCGGCGTCGTTGCGCATCACGCCCGCGACGCGGTCGCCTTCGCGCAGGCCCAATTGCGTGAGCGCATCGGCGAGGCGGGCGACGCGCGCGCGCAACTCGCCGCGCGTCAGATGCACGCGGCGTCCGTCGGCATGGCAGGCGGTGAGCGCGGGCGCATCGGCGGGGGCGACTGCGAAGTCGAGCAGATTCTCCGCATAGTTCAGTGTTAAGTTGGGAAAGAAACGCGCGTGCTCGCATATATCGCCGACGCACACGGGCTCCGCATCGCCCGACCACTTCAGTCCCTGCGTCCATTGCATGAAACACTTCCAGAAGACGCGATAGTCCCGGACCGAGAAGTCGTGCAGTTCGTCGTAGTGTGTGAGTGGCCGGCCCGTGTGTGCCTGCAGCGCCGCGGTGAACGCAGTCATCTGAGACTGTGCGGTGCGAACGGGTTCCTGGTCGAAAATCGGCAGGCGTGCTCTCGCCTCGTTGGGCGGTTCCGAACGATCCATGTGAAGCTCCCTCAGCGGTTATGGCAATACCGAGTCCCGACGGCTTGCCTTATTTTTCTTGACTCTTTGAGTTGTGCGCGGCGCCTTGGGCGCTCTCGATATATGAGGTCCGATTCCGGGCGGACCGGTGTCATCGACGATGAAGCGTATCCAGCCAGATCGTGTCGTAATGTGCGGAGAGATACAAAAGTCGTCGGCTGGTTGCAGGCACGTGTCAGGAATCGGTATGAATGACACTTGATGCCGTGCATCACGCCATGCAACAGATTGGAGAACGAACTATATGCTTGCAAAAAGCTTTCGATATCTTGCGTACGGACATTCGCAATTGCACAGCGTCTAATGGCAGTTGGAAAGTTGGAGAACAGACGGCAATATGCATTTCCCGGCAAGAAGAAAATTCATGGCGCTGGCGCTGGCGCTGGCAGCATGTGTGGGCGGCGTAGTCGCGACGCGCGCGTTCGAGCACGGCACCGAGCGCGCCGACGGCATCGCCTATGGCAAGGAGCCGCGCGAGCGGCTCGACGTCTACGCGCCCGAATCACGCGATCGCGCGAATCTGCCCGTCGTCGTGTACTTCTACGGCGGGGGCTGGCAGAGCGGGCATCGATCGGACTCGCGCGACGTGGGCGAGGCGCTCGCCGCGCACGGCATCGTGACGGTCGCGCCGGACTACCGCATCTATCCGGAGGCCGTTTTTCCGGGCTTTCTCGATGACGCCGCCGCAGCCGTGCGCTGGGCGCGCGATCACGCGCACGAGTTCGGCGGCGATCCCGGGCGCATCTTCCTGATGGGTCATTCGTCGGGCGCGCACATGGCCGCCATGCTCGCGACCGATCCGCGCTATCTGGCCGCGCAAGGCATCGCGAACACGTCGCTTGCGGGGATGATCGGACTTGCGGGGCCGTACGCCGCCATTCCGACGAGCGATCCGCACATGGACGAGATCTTTCCGGCGGCATTGCGCGCGGGAGCGTTGCCCATCGCGTTCGTTTCGGGAAAGGAACCGCCGATGCTGCTCGCCGCGGGCACGGCGGATACCGATGTCGATCCGCGCAACAGCGATCGTTTCGCCGATGCGTTGCGCGCGCATCACGATGCCGTCGTGCTGAAGAAATACGCGGGCTACGGCCACGATACGGTCGTCAAGTCATTTTCGGCGAAGCGGCGCAAGGATTCGCCCGTTCTCGCCGATGTCACCGCGTTCATCGCCGCGCATTGAGCCGGGCCGCGTCCGTCGGCCGCAGGTGTGCTCCAGCGAAATGCTTGATGCAGGTCAACGGTTGAAAGTACGGCGATCCTTAAAGTGATTCCGGACTTGCGCGAGCAGAAGCGCGCATGCCGATACGGCCTCGTCAATCGACTTCCGGAGCACATGATGCAAGCACGCGATGTAATGACTTCCCCCGTCGTCTCCGTCACGCCCGAAACCAGAGTGCATGAACTGGCGCGTTTGCTCGTGGAGCATCGCATCAGCGCTGCGCCCGTCGTCGATCAGGAGGGGCAGGTCGTCGGCATGGTCAGCGAGGGCGATCTGCTGCATCGGGAAGAGATCGGCACCGAGAAGCGCAAGCGCCGCTCGTGGTGGCTCGACATGCTCGGCTCCGACGGCGGCGCGGCCGACTACATCAGGTCGCATGCGCCGACGGTCGGCGAAATCATGAGCCGCGAGCCCATCTGCGTGACAGAGGAGACGTCGCTCGCCGATATCGCCGCGATCCTCGAAAGCCATCACATCAAGCGCGTGCCTGTGTTGCGCGAGGGCCGCCTCGTCGGCATCGTCAGCCGTTCGAATCTGGTGCAGGCGCTGGCGTCGTCGCTCGCCATCGAGGCCGCGCCGCAAGCGCTGGCAAGCGATGCGGAAATCCGCGCGATGCTGATGGGCGACCTCACGGGACGCGGCTGGGCGTTTCCGGGACGCAATATCGTCGTGCGCGAAGGCGTCGTGCATTTGTGGGGCACGGTATGGTCGAGAGATCAGCTCGACGCCATGCGCATCGCGTCGGAAAGCATTCCGGGCGTGAAGCGCGTCGAAGATCACACGATTCCCTATCCGATCATGCCGGGTCTCTAAATGAAGAAATAGACGTTGACAAAATCTGACTTTGCAGTAAAGTTACGTTCCATGGCAGTTCGCCGCACTGGAGAACAGGCATGGACCATTACACTCCCGAAAGCTTCACACTGACGCAGAGCGTCGGTTTCGCGGTCAACAAGGCGCGCAACCTGCTGGCCGCGGAACTCGACGCCGCGCTGAAAGATCTCGGCATCACCACGCAGCAAATGGGCATTCTCATGTCCATGCGCGGCGGCAAGACGCAGACGCCGTTCGAGCTGTCGAAACTGCTCGGCATCGACACCGGCCTCATGACGCGCATGCTCGACAAACTCGAAGCGCGCGATTTGCTGCAACGCACGCGCAGTCTGGAAGATCGCCGCGTCGTGAATCTCACGCTGACCAAGGCAGGCGAGAAAGTCGCGGCGGAGTTGCCGCATATCGCGCCGGTCGTGCTGAACAAGCGCCTCAGGAAGTTCACCAAAAGCGAGTTCCAGGAATTCCGCCGGCTGCTGAACAAGTTTCTCGAAGACTGAGCGCGCGGCGCACGGCGTCCGCGCATTTTTTTCGTCCATTTATCTGACAGGTCAGAAAATGAAAAAGCAAGAAAATCGCAGCACGTTCGGTTCGCGGATCGCGCGGACCGGCGTCACGTTGATGGTCGCCGCGGTGCTTTCGGCGTGTGCGAACTACGCAGGCATCCATAGCGACAAGGAACTGGCGCAGCCGCAAGACTACGCGACGCAGCAGAGCCTGCCCGCCGACGAAGGCCGCTGGCCGGCGTCCGACTGGGCCGATCAGTTCGGCGATGCGCAACTGCGCGCGCTGCTCGACGAAGCCCTCGCCGGCAGCCCGACGCTCGAACAGGCGCGCGCCCGTATCGCGGCGGCGTCGGCGTATAGCGAAACCGCGAAGGCGGGGACGATGCCGCGCGTCGATGCGTCCTACTCCTACACACGCCAGCGATTTTCCGAGAACGCGCTCGTGCCGCCGCCGTACGCCGGTTCGTGGCAGTCGGAGAACAAGGGGCTGCTGTCCGCTTCCTACGATCTCGATCTGTGGGGCAAGAACCGCGAGGCGCTCAAATCCGCCGTGTCGCAAGTGCAGGCGAGCCGCGCCGACGCGGAAGCCGTGCGGCTCGCGCTCGACACGTCCATCGCGCGCACGTACAACCAGCTCGCGCGGCTCTATGCGTTGCACGACATCGCGCAGAGCGAGGTCGACGAGCGCGACAAGATCGTGCGCATCACGGCGGGGCGAATCGCCAACGGGCTCGATACCGAAGTCGAACGCAAGACCGCCGAAGCCGATCTCGCGTCGAGCCGTTCGGCGCTCTCCGCGCTCGATGGCCGCATCGTCGCGACGCGCTATCAGCTCGCCGCGCTCGTCGGGAAAGGTCCGGACCGTGGCTTGTCGATCGCGCGTCCGCAACTTGGCATCGGCGATGAAGTGCGTCTGCCCGGCAATCTTCCCGCCGATCTCGTGAGCCGCCGACCGGATATCGTCGCGGCGCGCTGGCGTGTCGACGCGATGACGCACGACATCAAGGAAGCGAAGGCCGAGTTCTACCCCGACATCAACCTGAGCGCGTCGCTCGGACTCGACGCGTTCGGCTTCGGCCGCTTGCTGACGGCGGCGAGCCGCACCGTGTCCGCGGGCCCGGCGATCCATCTGCCGATTTTCGACGGCGGCGCGCTGCGAGCGCAACTCAAGGACCGCTACGCCGGCTTCGACTACGCCGTCGCGACCTATGACCAGACGCTCGTCGGCGCGCTGAACGACGTCGCCACGAACCTTTCGCAGATTCGCTCGACCGATGCGCAACTCGTCGATGCCAACGTCGCGCAGGACGCCGCGCACAGCGCGCAGCGACTGGCGCTCACGCAATACCGCGCGGGCCTCGCGAACCAGTTGACCGTGCTGAACGCCGAGACCAACGCGCTCGCGTCCGAACGCGCGGTCGCGAATCTGAAGATGGACCGGCGCGATCAGCAGATCGCGCTCGCGGCCGCGCTGGGCGGCGGCTACACGGATACATCAGCCGATGCGCTCGCCGCACGCTGATCGGCCAACACGGAACGGAGCACTGACATGAGCGACACCATCACCACCGAACGCACGGACGCGAATCAATCGCCAGCCGACACGACGACCCAACCGCGCAGCAAGCGCAAGCTGATGCTCTCGCTGCTCGCGGCGGCGATCGCGATCGGCGGCGCGGGCTGGGGCGGCTATTACTACACGACGGGCCGTTTCTTCGAATCGACCGACGATGCCTACGTCAGCGGCAATCTCGTGCAACTGACGCCCGAAGTGAGCGGCACGGTGATCGCCGTGAACGCCGACGACACGCAGATCGTCCATCAGGGCGATCCCGTCGTCACGCTCGACGCCGCCGACGCGAAGGTCGCGCTCGCCAATGCCGAGGCGAATCTCGCGCAGACGGTGCGGCAAGTGAGCAGCCTGTACGTCAACAACGCGTACTACGCGGCGACGGTCGCGCAGCGCCAGTCCGATCTGACGCGCGCGCAGTCGGACCTGAAGCGCCGCATGGCGATCGCCGAAACCGGCGCGGTCTCGGGCGAGGACATCGCTCATGCGCGCGATGCCGTGAGCGCCGCGCAGGCAGCACTCGACGCGGGCCGGCAGCAGGCCGAGTCGAATCACGCGCTGACCGACCGCACGTCGATCGAGCGACATCCGAACGTGCAGGCCGCCGCCGCGAAGGTGCGCGACGCGTGGCTCGACAACGCGCGCAACACGCTGCCCGCGCCGGTGACAGGCTACGTCGCGCGCCGCTCAGTGCAGGTCGGCCAGCGCGTCGCGCCCGGCACGCCGCTCATGGCGATCGTCCCGCTCGACGGCGTCTGGGTCGATGCCAACTTCAAGGAGGTGCAGTTGGCGCATATGCGCATCGGCCAGCCGGTCACGCTGACCGCCGATGCGTACGGCTCGAAGGTGAAGTACCACGGTCATGTCGAAGGATTTTCGGCGGGCACGGGCGCGGCTTTCGCGGTGCTGCCCGCGCAGAACGCGACCGGCAACTGGATCAAGGTCGTGCAGCGTCTGCCGGTGCGCATCCGGCTCGACCAGCGCGATCTGGACGCGCATCCGCTGCGCATCGGTTTGTCGATGCAGACGGACGTGGAGACGCGCGACCAGTCCGGCACGCAGCTCGGCGCGGCATCGACGACTTCGTATCGAACCGATGTCTTCAGCCACTACGGCGACGAGGCGAACGCGGAGATCGAAAGAATCATCGCGGAAAACGTGACGTCACATTGACGCGCATTTTTTCGTCTGAATATCTGACAGGTCAGTCATCAACAAATCAGGTAAAGCCATGAACCCGACCACGCAACCTGCGCCGCTGCAAGGCGGCAAGCTCGTCCTCGCGACACTTGCCGTTGCGCTCGCGACCTTCATGAACGTGCTCGACTCGTCGATCGCCAATGTCGCGATTCCGACGATCGCGGGCAATCTCGGCGTCTCGGTCGATGAAGGCACGTGGGTCATCACCCTGTTCGCCGCCGCGAACGCCATCTCGATTCCGCTCACGGGCTGGCTCACGCAGCGCGTCGGCCAGATCAAGCTGTTCGTCTGGGCGATCCTGCTGTTCGTGGTGTCGTCGTGGCTGTGCGGCATCGCGCCGAACCTGCCCGTGCTGCTCGCGGCGCGCATTCTGCAAGGCGCGGTGGCCGGCCCGTTGATTCCGCTGTCGCAGGCCATTCTGCTCGGCTCCTATCCGAAGGAGAAAAGCTCGACCGCGCTCTCGCTCTGGGCGATGACCGCAACCGTGGGCCCGATCGCGGGCCCGGCGCTCGGCGGCTGGATCACCGACAGCTATTCGTGGTCGTGGATCTTCTACATCAACATTCCGGTCGGGCTGTTCGCGGCGGGCGTGACCTGGGCGATCTATCGCGAGCGCGAAACGCCGGCGAAGCGCGTGCCGATCGACAAGGTCGGACTGCTTTCGCTGATCGCGTGGGTGGCGTCGCTGCAGATCATGCTCGACAAGGGCAAGGACCTCGACTGGTTCAATTCGCCGGTGATCGTCGCGCTGGGCGTGTTCGCGCTCATCAGCTTCGTGTTCTTTCTGATCTGGGAGCTGACGGAGAAAAACCCGGTGATCGACATCAAGCTTTTCATGGGACGCAACTTTCTGGGCGGGACGGTCGCGATTTCCGTCGCGTATGCGGTGTTCTTCTCGAACCTCGTGCTGCTGCCGCAATGGATGCAGGAGTATCTCAACTACCGTTCAGTCGATGCCGGACTTGTCACCGCGCCGCTCGGCATCTTCGCCGTGATACTCGCGCCGGTGATGGGCAAGCTGATGCCGCGATCCGACGCTCGCGTGCTCGCCACGCTCGCGTTTCTCGGTTTCGCCGCGGTGTTTTTCATGCGCTCGCACTACACGACCGGCGTGGATACGTTCACGCTCGTCGTGCCGACGCTGCTGCAAGGGATTCCGACCGCGCTCTTCTTCGTGCCGCTGACGGCCATCATCCTGTCGGGCCTGCCGCCCTCGAAGATTCCGGCGGCGGCGGGCTTGTCGAACTTCGTGCGCGTGTTCGCGGGCGCGGTCGGCACATCGCTCGCGAGCACGGGCTGGAATGACCGGACCATCCTGCATCACTCGCAGCTCGTGGAGCAGGCGAGCGTGCATAACCCCACGTTCGTCGATGCGATCGGTTCGGTGCAGAGCACGCTCGGCGGCAGTCCTGCGCAGGCGCTGGCGTTCTTCGAGCGTTCGCTTACGACGCAGGCCGCGATGCTCGGGCTCAACGATATCTTCTGGCTGTCCGCGGTGATTTTTATCGCGATCGTGCCGCTCATCTGGCTGACGAAGCCGGGCAAGGGCGCGGGTGCGGGTGCGGCGGGGGCTGGGGGGCACTGAGCTGCGGCATGGGATTTGTACTCGTGGCGCAAGACTGTTCGTCTTGTGCGGGTGTGCAAATCTCGGGTGAATGCGCCTAGATTGGGTTTGTAGATCCGCGATGCGGATGGTTGCATCGATTCTTTAACTACCGGAGTAGTGCGAAATGAAATTCTCGGTCAAACAGGAAATTCACTCGGAAGATGTCGCCACGCTGGAGCATGCGATGAAGACCGTCGATGTAGACGCGAAAGTTCATGTTGATATCGATGGGAAGATGGTCAGCGTCGATTCGTGGCTGATGCCTGAGGAGTTTATCGTTGCTTTTGTTGATGAGGAGTATGACGTTAGGATTGTTGAGGGGTAGGGGGCTTCGTGGGGTTTCGGGGAGGGGGGGTGTGGATGGGCTTAGTCGGCCGACGGCGATGCTTGCCGGCAAGCAATGTTGGACGTCTGCACGTCGGAAAGGAGGCGGAGGAGGATACGGAAGGCGCGAGGGCAGGGGATGGCAGTTCATCGGCCTTAGCTGACGTTCGGCGACAGGGGCGTTGAGTCGGCAGCAAGTCGGTTAGCGGCCAGTCGCAATCTGACGTCAGCGAATGGCACTCTCGCTGTCAATGAGTGCTCTGTCCAACCCCTCAGCGGTCTCATCTACTCACCAAAAGCAGCGGTTCATTCATAGCTCGGCTATTGAGTATTGTTTTTTGATTTGTCGATCGCAGCTTTTAGTTCCTCCGCCTGGTCGAGAAAGGCGGCGAGTTCACCGGGTTCTCCCGCGTTTCTCGACCGCCATTCATCCATTGGTCTCGCCATGGCAATAGCTCGCGCGCTCTGCATTAGCTCTTCTAACTCGTGGACGCGCAATTCCCGCTGCTCTAAGTAATATTCGCTCCATCTGCCGAAGGCCAAGATCCACAGTGACACAGTAAGGGCGCCGTCCCATCGAGTCCAATCTGAAGTGCTAGCGAGGGGTTGTTGGACGATCCGCTGCTGCCGCTTTAAGATTGCCTGCATAGACTTTAGGCTAGGCGGCCTCAAATCTGAAGTGCAACACCTGTTTCGTATAAGGTGTTGCGATGCACGAAAAGACCCAGTATCAACAGCTTCAACCCGAAGAGCGCCTGACCATTGCCAGCCTGCATTTGCAGGGTTCGAGTATCCGGGCCATGGCCCGGATACTCGGCCGCTCGCCAGCCACCGTCAGCCGTGAACTGAGGCGAAATCGTTCTCCTGCGGGCTATGCATCCGCACCTGCAGAAGTGCTCAGCGCCGCGCGTCGGAGTGCGGGTCGCCGTCCCACAAAGCTCTGCCCGCAGAGTGTGTGCTGGCGCATCGTTCTTACCCTGCTCGAGTGGAAATGGTCACCTCAGCAGATATCGGGCACACTCAAGCGCATGTATCCGACCGACCCGACCCAGCACGTGTCCCACGAAACTATCTATACGGCCATCTACGCCCAGCCGCGCGGCGAACTGCGCCGTCAGCTTATCGCCTGCCTGCGCCACGGCCACAGCACACGCATGCCGCGCACACGGGGTACAGACCGACGCGGACAGATTCCCGACATGGTCAGTATTCATGTGCGGCCGCCCGAAATCGAGGACCGACTGCTGCCCGGACATTGGGAGGGCGACTTCATCAAGGGCGCCAACAATGCGTCTTCAGTCGGAGTGCTGGTGGAACGGACCAGCCGCCTGGTGCTGCTGGCGAAGATGGAAGATGCTACAGCTGCTTCCGCGCTGGCAGGCTTCTCTACCAAACTCAATTCGATTGCCGAGCCATTACGGCAGAGCTTCACCTACGACCAAGGCAAGGAGATGTCGCGGCATGCAGAGCTCACCGCCGCCACCGGTGTGAAGGTGTACTTCTGCGACCCGCACAGCCCATGGCAACGCGGCACGTGTGAAAACACCAACGGCCTGCTGCGCCAGTATCTGCCCAAAGGCACCGACCTTTCCGTCTACAGTCAGGACGAACTTGACGCCATTGCCGACAGTCTGAACAGCAGGCCTCGCGCCACTCACGCCTTCCATTCGCCGCTCGAGGTCTTCGCCGCAACACTCGCTTCGGCAGCTCAACCTCATGGCTCTAAACATTAAAACCGCTGTTGCACTTCAACCTTGAAACCGCCCTAGCACTCTGTCGCGTGGAGCTACTGTATGCGAAGAGGAATGCGGCGATATTGGTCGTCTGACCTTCGCGGGACCGATGAAACAGCCGAGGCCGCTGTTCCAGCGTCGGTTCCAGCGCGTGGGTCAACTCTTCTATCCAGATTTCGCAAGCGTCATCTGTATCGGCGCGGTCATTCTGCAACAGGGGAAGAACCAGATCTTGGAACAGCCAAGGCCCAGCCCAAGCCAGTTCGCGCATGTGACCGCGCATCGAATCAATGAGACGCCTAAATTCTTCCGCGGCGATGGTAGATGGCAGCGCCTCATGCAGCGCTGCGACCAAGCCTCTGTATATTTCCGCTTTCTCCGCGTTTCCCGAAGCACGATGAATCATCCAGCCCAAGGCGCATACTCGCTCCGGATAGGCAAAGGCGCCCGTCAACTGCAGCACAGCGGATAGCCCTTCCGACTTTTCCAACTGGCGTTCTAGTGCGTTCAGCCCCATCCATTGCAACAAGCCATTGCTACTGTGGATGAGTCGGTCCCGTTGCAGTTCGCTGATGCCGAACTGCACTGACAGCGAAATGTCGCTGACGATCTGACTTAACAGGGACAGCCGAATAACGTCCGCACTTTGGGGCTCCTTTGGCACGTTGGCCGCTTCCGCTTCAACAACCCCTAGCAGTATGTCTGGGGCGTACCACCATAGAAGTTTGACGGTGTAGTACTCTGGCCAAGTCAGGGCTGCGTACTTTGTCGCATGGAACAGATGATGGACGTTGTAGGAGCTGTGCAGCAGGATCTTGACCGGTTCTCTAAAGAACCGAGCGTCCACCACGGCCAGTTCCGAGTGTCTCTCATTATGCGTGCGATCGAACGATGCCTTGAGAAAACGCGTCAGGAAATCTAGAAACTCGCGCTCAGATTCGACCTCTCGAAATTGAAGGTCCTCGGTACGCGAATGTGCAAGCACCTCGCCAAGCACCTCCCACGTTTCAGTGAAGCTCGCGAAGTTGCCCGCCTGCTGGGCAAGGCAATTGCGCAGGCCCGCCGTTTCGGGGAGCGCGAGCGAGTCTTCCTTGAGCAGACCCAGCGCCGCCATCCGCTCCTTCAACGGATCGCCGCTTAAGCCTCGTAGTGACGGCTGGCCGGTCCATACGCTTAGCACGTCGCCTGTCGTGGTTCTCTCGAGGAAGCGTAATGGCTCGTAGCGTCGCGGCGCCACCGTCGACGCCTTGGAGTCGAAGAGAAGCCGCATGGAGGGATTCTCAGCCTCGCCTCCGGGTTGCGCAGCCTCTGCCTCTTTCACCAGAGCGGACTTGTACTGCTCAACCGCAAGGAGAGTATCCGCAGGAATCGGGGTGACCAGCAACGGGTAGTTTTCGGCGGCTTTTTGGAACGAATTTGACAGGTTGAACCCAGCGACGGGTAGCCCGTCTGGTCCCATGACTAGGATGTAGCGATCGTGAAGCCTTCCTTCCTTCAGACCGTAGACGCGCAGCTTGATGCGTTGCAGCAGGAGGCTGTTGTGCTCGCAACTCGCCACAAGATTGTTAATCCGCCCGGGAGTGGGTTTGTCGAGTGCATCCGGCATGGCCTCGTCTACCTTGGATTGCTTCGGTAGAGACGTGAACACAATGTAATCGGACTCCGATGCCGCGCAGAGCATCATCAGACCCAACCCAGCGTCCTCGAAATAGGGATCGAAAATGATCAGCTGATGCTGCTGGTGCTTGGACAGTAGCTTTCTGAACCACTCTACGAATTGCAGTCGCCCTTCGCCGTCGCCTTGGCCCCAGCGCAGGAAGAACTGCCCCTCGGACGTCGTTGGATGAAGCCGCGCAAAAAGGGCGGCAAGGTCGCGGTTGGCTGGGACCCAAGGGTCGGACTTTCGCCCGCCGATGCGGTTGCCGAATCCCATATTGCCGCGATTAATCGTCAAGGCGGCCTGCACCCGCGCCGACGCCCGAGTGGTTTTTTCCAGCCAGTCAAACTTGACCGCATTGGCTGGCTGGCCGACTACATGCCCCTGAAGATTGAGCTCCCGAAGGTATCCGACGCGCCACCGACAACAAAGTGTGCCTTGACTGGGATGCTCGCCATGGAATCCGAAGATTTCCAGTTCCGTGCTGTCAGTGCTCTCGCGCAGTTGATCGCTTACTTCGAACTTACAGATGAACGCGTCGCCTTCATCGCGTTCAGCTATGGCTAATCCCGAGTAGACGATCTGGCTATCGTTCACAATGCTCAACCGAAACTGAAAGCCGCTGAAGTGCGGGACCTGTATCGGATTGAATCGCGCGACTAGGGTCCGCGGGTTGTCGGTCCAGCTCACGCTCAGCAAGTGCCTCTCTCGGTCATCCAAGGCAGGAAAGACCAACAATTCGATGTCGCCGAACCGAGTAGTGTCGACGCCTGCAAAGTCCAACCCTGTATCATTGTCTAGGTGCTTGACCACTGATGCAGTCAAGCCGATGTCATAGCCCACACCCTGGCGGAATAACGTCGCCTTGTCGGTCTGGGTAATTGAAGCGCTAAAGGCACCAGCCCCACCATGCGGACTAGTGGGTGAATTGCGGTCATATGCGTCGCGGTTGAGCAAATAGGCGACAGGGCGGTAGACCAAGCTATCGGCAGGGAGTGCCGTCGCACCAAACCGCGCTTTGAACCGGTCTGATATCCCGAGCTTTAATTCTTCGCTGACGTCCGATATGGTTTGGCCAGCACTCAACAGGCGTAGAAGATTCGCACACAGCGTACTCCTGACATAGAGGTTGACTCGAATAATCTGAGCTTCGAACTGCCCGAAGGGGATGAATCTATCGTCGTCGCTGGAGGACCACCGATCGTTGGAGTGACTATAGGGCAGCAAGCGGCCGTAGACTATTCGATTTTGGATCGATTGCTCAGACTTGACCTGGCGGCCTCAAATCTGAAGTGCAACACCTGTTTCGTATAAGGTGTTGCGATGCACGAAAAGACCCAGTATCAACAGCTTCAACCCGAAGAGCGCCTGACCATTGCCAGCCTGCATTTGCAGGGTTCGAGTATCCGGGCCATGGCCCGGATACTCGGCCGCTCGCCAGCCACCGTCAGCCGTGAACTGAGGCGAAATCGTTCTCCTGCGGGCTATGCATCCGCACCTGCAGAAGTGCTCAGCGCCGCGCGTCGGAGTGCGGGTCGCCGTCCCACAAAGCTCTGCCCGCAGAGTGTGTGCTGGCGCATCGTTCTTACCCTGCTCGAGTGGAAATGGTCACCTCAGCAGATATCGGGCACACTCAAGCGCATGTATCCGACCGACCCGACCCAGCACGTGTCCCACGAAACTATCTATACGGCCATCTACGCCCAGCCGCGCGGCGAACTGCGCCGTCAGCTTATCGCCTGCCTGCGCCACGGCCACAGCACACGCATGCCGCGCACACGGGGTACAGACCGACGCGGACAGATTCCCGACATGGTCAGTATTCATGTGCGGCCGCCCGAAATCGAGGACCGACTGCTGCCCGGACATTGGGAGGGCGACTTCATCAAGGGCGCCAACAATGCGTCTTCAGTCGGAGTGCTGGTGGAACGGACCAGCCGCCTGGTGCTGCTGGCGAAGATGGAAGATGCTACAGCTGCTTCCGCGCTGGCAGGCTTCTCTACCAAACTCAATTCGATTGCCGAGCCATTACGGCAGAGCTTCACCTACGACCAAGGCAAGGAGATGTCGCGGCATGCAGAGCTCACCGCCGCCACCGGTGTGAAGGTGTACTTCTGCGACCCGCACAGCCCATGGCAACGCGGCACGTGTGAAAACACCAACGGCCTGCTGCGCCAGTATCTGCCCAAAGGCACCGACCTTTCCGTCTACAGTCAGGACGAACTTGACGCCATTGCCGACAGTCTGAACAGCAGGCCTCGCGCCACTCACGCCTTCCATTCGCCGCTCGAGGTCTTCGCCGCAACACTCGCTTCGGCAGCTCAACCTCATGGCTCTAAACATTAAAACCGCTGTTGCACTTCAACCTTGAAACCGCCCCTGCAATATCCACAACTGCAAAGCGCAGTCGCGGATGTCCTTTGAAAATAGCCGACCTAGTCGGTTGTCATTGAGAAGATCTTCGAGCGTTGGAGCCATTGATTGCGTGCGATTCATTGTCCGCATTTTCGCTTTCCGCTTTCCGCTTTCCGCTTTGGGGGGGTGAATCACACCGGGAATCGTGGAGGCTGGTTGGTTTAAGTTAGTGCAGGTGCGTCAGCGGAATTTCTGAGTTTCCCGTAGTAGTTTGCCTCAGCCTCAGCCTCAGCCTCAGCCTCAGCCTCAGCCTCAGCGCGCTCGATCCGCTTCGTTGGCGCGCTTCTCGGTTAGGCCTTGCTCCATACTATGAGTACAAGTTTAACATCGATGCAAATTCAGAAATTTGGATTGGCCCGCGAAACACAGATCATCCCAACGTTGGCGCTCAGCACCTTACAGAGATATTTCTCGCTCACAGTGGAATGACAGAGGTCGCGGTCAAAATGTCAACGTCACCTTATCGCGGATAGCGTTATGCGAGCGAGCGCAGCAGACGATGCGCCAAGCTGCAAGGAGAATGATCGCTACGCATGCATGAAAAGACGCGGAGACATCAAGCGTCAAACAACTCCGTCGGGTCGCGAGCACTCACTCGCTCGGATCGGCATTTGATATTCGAGGTTATGATGGCGCGAACGGCGGCAAAGCGCCGCCCAACTGCCACACAATGGCCGACACTTCAACGTCCGCCAAGGCCGATGACGCGCCGGCGAGAGCCGCGAGGAATGACCGTTGCTATTCATGAAGAGACGTCAGACCGACCGTGTGTCGAATGGCCGATGAGGGTCGACGAACGAAACCGCTCGCGCGGTAGGGGCTGCGACTCGACTTGGCGCGTAGTGAGAGGTGTATGGTGCGATTCCGTATGTTGAAGGTCGGGGCAAATCCGCCTCGTTCTTCAACGGAGCCGCGTCATGACCTCCACTCAACAGGACGTCAGCCCTATGCGTCAGCGTATGACAGATGACATGCGCATGCGCCAGCTTTCTCCCAAGACTCAGGCGAACTATCTGCGCATCGTGCGTGAATTCGCTCGATATCTTAAACGCTCGCCCGACACCGCGACGGTCGAAGACCTGCGAAACTACCAGTTATATCTGGTCGATCACGGAACATCGCCCATCTCCCTCAATGCCGCAATCACCGGGCTGAAGTTCTTCTTCGAGGTCACGCTTCAGAAGCCGGAATTGATGGCCAGAATGCAGCCGGTGCGCGTGCCGCGCGTACTGCCGGTTATCCTCAGCCCCGACGAGGTCCGACGACTGATTGCGGCAACCGGTAATTTAAAGCATCAGACGGCGTTGTCGCTCGCCTACGGCACGGGGTTGCGCGCCAGCGAAGTGGTCTCGCTCAAGGTGGGCGATATCGATAGTCAACGCATGACGCTGCGCGTCGAACAGGGCAAGGGCCGTAAGGATCGCTACGCCATGCTCTCGCCGGTCTTGCTGGAGCGCTTGCGGGTCTGCTGGCGCGTGGCGCGCTCGCAAGGCAAGATGCCGGATGGCGGCTGGTTATTTCCGGGACTCGATCCTGTCGACCCACTGACTCCGCGGCAACTGAATCGCGCGATTTGCGCCGCTGCCGAAGCCGTACAGATCGACAAACGCGTATCGATGCATACGCTGCGCCACAGTTTCGCGACGCACCTGCTCGAGCAGAAGGTGGACATCCGCGTGATTCAGGTGCTGCTGGGCCACAAGAAGCTTGAAACCACGGCGCTTTACGCCCAGGTCGCCACCGACGTGCTGCAAGAAGTCGTCAGTCCGCTGGAGCGCCTGCGCCTCGAATAACGGACGCGCGGTCGGATTCAATGCTGGAGGTCGCGGACATCTTCCGCGCCTGCGGGCCCACATGGCGACGCACAGTAGCGTTGAGCCTGGGGCAGCTGAAGGTGATCTCGGCCATCGAACGGTGCCGCACGGCGGCACTGGGTGGACATGTGCTGCGCTGTTGCGGCTGCACGCGAACCGAGATCGCGTATAACTCATGTCGGAATCGCCATTGCCCGAAGTGTCAGGCCAGTGCCGCACGCCGCTGGCTTGAGGCGCGCGAGGCCGAGCTGCTGCCCGTGGAGTACTACCACGTCGTCTTCACGCTCCCCGCACCGATCAGTGCGATCGCCTGGTATAACAAGCGCGTCATCTACGGGCTGCTGTTCGACATCGCCGCCGAGACGCTGCGCACCATCGCAGCGGACCCCAAGCACCTGGGCGCCGACATTGGCGCCACGCTCGTGCTGCACACCTGGGGCTCAGCGCTCACGCATCATCCGCATGTGCACGGCATTGTCCCTGGCGGTGGCCTCTCAGCCGATGGCGCACGTTGGATCGCCTGTCGGCGCGGCTTCTTCCTGCCCGTGCGCGTGCTCTTGCGCCTGTTTCGCAGGCGCTTCCTGGCGGCGCTCACTGATGCTCATCAGCGCGGACGGCTTCAGTTCTTTGGCGAGTACGCGCAACTCGCGGATGGCGCGGCCTTCGCGAGGTGGCTTGCACCGCTGCGGGCTTCGGAATGGTTCGTGTATGCCAAGCGTTCGTTTGCGGGCCCTGAAGCGGTGCTCGCGTACCTGTCACGCTATACACATCGCGTCGCGATCTCCAACCAGCGCCTGCTTGCCTTTGATGAGCGAGGCGTGACCTTCCGCTGGAAGGACTACCGCGAGAAGGGCCGCACCCGCTACAAGGCCATGACGCTCGACACTGGGGAGTTTATGCGCCGCTTCCTGCTTCACGTGCTGCCAGTCGGGTTCCATCGAATCCGGCATTATGGGCTGCTCGCTAACCCGGTGCGCCGCGCAAATCTAAGAAAGATTCGTACGCTGCTCGGCGTGGCGCCCGAACTCAGCCCATCACCGCACGACGCGGTCGTCGTCGATCGATCGACCTTCATCTGTCGGCACTGCGGCGCGCCCATGCTCGTCATCGACCTTCTCCCGCGTACTGTACCGATTCGTGCTCCACCAAAGGCGGCCCAGCGATGAGCGCTTTGCTTCGATCTCCATCTCAACCGTCGGCTTTGCGTCAGCGCCGCCGACGAGCGGACGGTTGTGCCTTGTGCGTCATACACGGTCCTAAAGCCATGACCCGAGCTGACGATCACACGCGAGATCGTCTCCATTGCCGCTTCCACGCCTCTCCGGACGCTTGCATCGCCCGCCGTCGGCCCGCAACCCAGATCGGCCACATTGATCAATCGCCATAGCGAAAACGCTGGCTGCGTCAGACTACTTCGCGGTTTCCTTCCTCGAGGTTTATTCAACGCCTGCCCGCACGCGTTCTCGTTCGATGACGAGCCCGTGCTTGAGGGCAGGCATCGAATAAACCTAAACGCGCTCAGACGCTCGACGTGCCCCGAGCAGCGTTCGAACGTTCGAGCAGTGAACGCCCGGACCCGGCCAAGAAGCGTCATTCGTTCGTGCCCGTTCACAAACGTTCAGAAGTCGCATCTCCCACAACAAGCGGTCAGTCGGCTCGCCGCGGTGGAGGTTTCATGACCGCATTCCCCGGCCTCACATAACTTCAATTTCCAGTTCGCGAAGCGATTCTTCTCGACACGCCAATTGAAGCCATGCAGGCCGCTCTCTACGATTTGAAGCGTACGATCTGCACGCCTCCGCTGCGGGGACCGATGAGTGCGCTTTCTACGACGGGAGAGAACCCATGATTGTCTGCAGCAGCATCGATGCGCTGGATTTGTCGGCCCTGATCCGGGCGGGCGATGCCGTGGTCTGCGGCCAGGGCCTCGCCGAGCCAGTGACGCTGACGCGGGCTCTGGTCGCGCAACGGCAATCGCTCGGCCCAATCAGTCTTTTCATCGGACCGACCTACAGCGATAGCTTCCAGTCCACGCATGGCGATTCCATTGCGTTCCGAAGTTACTGCGGCACGGCCCGCAACGCACCGCTTCAGGCTGCGCGGGTGCTCGACGTCGTGCCTGCTCACTACTCGGACCTGCCGCGTCTGTTTTCCCGGGGCGTTTTTCCAGCCGACGTAGTCTTGCTGACCTTGAGCGAGCCCGATCAGAACGGGCGCTTCAATCTGGGCCTGGCTAACGATTACACCGTCAACGCGGCGCGACGCGCGCGGGTCGTCATCGCCGAGATCAGCGACCGCTTGCCGTGGGTCTACGGCGCTGATCTGCCGGACGATATTCGCCCAGACGTCGTGGTGCGCACGTCCCGCGATCCCATCTACCTGGCAAGCAAAGCACTCGACGACGCGAGCGAGCAAGATCGGACAATTGCGCGGCACGTCGCTTCGCTGATTCCGGATGGAGCGACGCTCGAAATTGGAATCGGCACGCTACCTGATCTCGTGTTGCGAGCGTTGCAGGGCCACCGCGATATCGGTATTCACTCCGGCGTGCTGGGCGACGGCGTCACCGACCTGATGGAATGCGGGGTGATCAACAACGCTCACAAGCCGAACTTTCGTGGCGTGAGCGTTGCAGGACTTCTGATGGGCAGCAGGCGGTTGCTTGATTTTGCGCACAGGAATCCTGGCGTCTTCCTCGCGCCTCCAGGCGAAACGCACGACATTGGCGTACTTCGTGCGATTCCCCGTTTCATGGCAATCAACGGTGCGATCGAGGTCGACCTGACCGGGCAGGTGAACGCCGAGAGCCTGAACGGAAGATACGTCGGCGCGGTGGGCGGACAAGTCGACTTTGTGCGGGGCGCGAACGGCTCCCAAGGCGGACGCTCGATCATGCTGTTGCCCTCTACGGCGTGCAACGGCGCGGTCAGTCGCATCGTGGAGCGTCTGCCGGGCTCCGTCGTCACGACCCCGCGCAGCGATGTCGATATCGTCGTCACCGAATGGGGCATCGCCGAACTCCGCGGAAAAAGTCTGCGTGAGCGCGCCAAGGCCCCCACTGCAATTGCCCATCCCGACTTCCGTGAATCACTCGAACGGCTGAGTTACGAGAGAGACTCGTTGCATGTGAGCTGACCGGGAACCTTATGCAACGGTAACAACATGGAGACAAGGCTATGGCAAATGTTCTAAAGGAAATCAGAGTAGTCGATCAGGGGACGTTCATCACGGGACCCGCCGCCGGCATGCTCCTGGGCGATCTCGGCGCAGACGTGATCAAGGTTGAACAGCCGGGCAGCGGCGATCCGTTTCGAGCGTTCCGGGGCGGGCTGTACAGTCCGCACTTTCAGGCGTGCAACCGGAACAAGCGCAGCGTCACGCTCGATACGAAGCAAGCGGCCGATCTGGAAAAATTCGACACTCTGATTCGCGATGCGGACGTCTATATCCAGAACTTCCGGCCAGGTGTCGCCGATCGGCTCAATGCCGGCGCCGAGCGTCTCCAGACGATCAATCCACGGCTCATCTACTGCTCCATCAGCGGCTTCGGCTCAACCGGCCCGTCGGCGCGACGGCCCGCATATGACGGCGTCGCGCAAGCCGCAAGCGGATTGCTCAGCTTGCTGATCGATCCCGAGCGTCCTCGCGTAATCGGACCCGCGCTGGCGGATTCGTTGACCGCGTTCTATGCGACATACGGCATACTCGGCGCGCTCTATGAGCGGGAGCGGACCGGTCGCGGTCGCAAAGTAGAGCTATCGATGCTCGAGGCCATGACTCACTTCAACCTGGATGCCTTCACTCACTTCTATCAGGCGGGCGAAATCGTCGGGCCTTTTACGCGGCCGAGCGTGTCGCAAACATACGCGCTCGAATGCGCCGATCACAAATGGATCGCGTTGCATATGTCGTCGCCGGAGAAGTTTTGGGCGGGCCTTGCGAACGCGATCGAGCAGCCCGCGATACTGACGGACCCTCGCTTCAGCAGTCGAGATGCACGCATCGCGAATCAGCCCATCCTTGCCGAGTTGCTCGCCGATATCTTCCGTAGGTTCGACCGCGCAAAATGGTGCGTGCGCCTTGAGAAAGAGGATGTACCGCATTCGCCCATGTACGACGCAAGCGACGCGCTCGATGATCCGCAGGCAAAACATCTCGAACTGCTGATCACGGGTCGACACAAAACGATGGGCGAGTTCCGTACAGTCCGTTGTCCGCTCAGCTACGACGGCGAGCGCTCGACTCGTGTGCGCCCGCCACCTCTGCTCGGAGAACACAATGCAGAGATTCTTGGACAACCTTGAGAGCTTCCTTTCCTGAGAACTCGGGCGTCGACTCGCCATCGGCATGCTGCATGCCCGCAGGTATACCCTCCATTGACGGTCAATCCAGCAGCATGCTAGTTTTTTCGAGCCAAGAACTATAATCAAAGGCCACCCAGGAGGGACCATGGACGGGCTCAGCATCCACTCTTTGGTAAGGAAAGTCGACCTCTTCACCTTGAAGCTCTTTCTCTCCGCCATCGAAGAAGGTCAGATTGGCCGAGCCGCTGTGCGCGAGCATATCGCGCCGTCAGCCGCCACCAAGCGCATTCAGGATTTAGAGGATCTCGCGGGGCTCAAACTATTGGACCGAAGTCCCAAAGGTGTCGTTCCGAGTGCCGCCGGCGAGGTGTTTGCGCGGCACATCCGCATGATGCTCGCCAATCTCGACGACATGCGCCGCGAGATTGGAGAATTCGCCGAAGGCGTTCGTGGTCATGTCGCCATCTGTGCGCCGCGCCTGCTGATCACTCAATTTCTGGGTCAAGAAATCGGCGATTTCACACGGCGATTCCCGCTGGTCAATGTCGAAGTGATCGAAGATAGCAACGCAAATGCGGTGCGGGCGGTCGCTGCGGGCGACGTCGATCTTTCCGTTTTCGTCGGGAACAACAAGCTCCCCTACGACGTGCTCGACGTTGTCGAATATCAGTCCGACAGGCTGGTTGCGGTGCTGCCGACGAATCATCCGTCGAGCGGCTGCGACGGTCTTGCACTCGAAGAACTACTCGATCTCGACTTCGTGGCGCATCACACGACCGTCATCACCGGCATTCAGCGTGCGGCGCTGGGCATCGGTCGAGAACTTCACGTGAAATACAGCGTGAATACGATTGAATCCGCACGCAGCCTCGTCAGAGCGGGCCTGGGAATTACGGTGCAACCCAGATGCATGCTGTCGATGGAAGACAATACGCAACTCGCGGTGGTGCCACTCGTCGGTGACTGGGCACGGCTCAGCCATTACATCGGAACGCTGCGTGGACGCTCGTTGAACGCGGCAGCGAAGGCGTTGATCGATCAACTGATGCTGCATGCGCCTGCATTGCGCGACACGCGCACCGCGGACGCGTCGTGAATGCTTGTCCACGAAGCGGTCACGCACGCGGTTGATCGCGCGATGCATGCCGGACGTGCTCACCAGCCGCCGAACGATAATCCGCCGTTCACGCTGATTGTCTGTCCGGTCACCTGAGAAGATTCGTTCGATGCCAGGAACACGGCGACCCGTGCCACTTCCTCGGCAGTGGGCGGACGCCCCGAGGGGAAGCGTTCAACCAGCTTGCTGAACAGACGATGTTGAAAGTTTTCCTGCGCGAAGATGCGTTCCCACGAGGGCGTGTCGGAGGTCAGCGTCAGGGAGACGCTATTCACGCGAATGTTCCAGCGCGAGAACTCCTTGGCAAGCGCCTTTGTCATCAGAATGACGCTTGCGCCTACCGCGCCCACGATCGATTCGCCTGGTGTCGGATGCCGGCCTGCGTCGGTGCCGACCATCACGACAGCGCCTCCACGCATCTTCAGATAGGGGACTGCGGCGTGGACGGGGAAGATACGCGCGAGAAAGCGTGATTCGAAGGCTTCCACGAGTTGTGCTCCCGTCATCTCGGCAAAAGGCATCGGGCTGACGGTGCCCTGTGCGCCCGAACTGACAACGATGTCGATCCCACCGTCGATCGATGCGGCCGTCTGTGCCACACGTGTCGCTTGGCCGTAGTCCGAGCAATCGCCGAGCGCGTAACTCACACGATCGGAAACCGATCGCAGACCGGCTACTGCCTTCTCGGCAGATTCCCGAGTACGGCTGTTGATGACGACGATGGCCCCATTACCAGCGAGCTTTTCGGCGATTCGCAAGCCCAGTCCACCGGATGCACCGGTCACCAGGACCACCTTGTTTTCGAAGTCGGCATACTGCACGATCTATCTCCTGAATGTTTGTCGGCCGGCACGCGTGTCGCGTGCTTCAGGGCCGTGAGAGTCATTGGAAGGTCCGTATCACTGCAGCACGCCCGTGCGGCACAGCGTCTCTATCTCGTCAGCTTCGATGCCCCAGTCGCTCAGCGCTTCAGCCGTATGTGCGCCGGGTGCGGGTGCGCCTCGATGCAACGTGGGGCGCGTCCGGCTGAAGCGCGGGGCCGGTGCCGGCTGGACGATCCCATCCAGCTCGACAAAGGTGCCTCGCGCCAAGTTATGCGGATGGTAGGGCGCTTCACTAAGGGACAACACCGGCGCCAGACACACGTCGACGCCGGCTGCGAGCGTGCACCACTCGTCACGGGTCTTTTGCCGGAAGGCTTGCGCAAAATGGGTACGCAAGACGGGCCAGCCTTCGCGATCGTGCTGATCGGGAATTGCCGCATCGCTCAGGCCTAGTAACTCGAGCGTCTGACGATAGAACCGTTCCTCGTTGGAGGCCAACGACACGTAACGAAGATCGCGCGTTTCGTAGACGCTGTACCACGGCGCGCCGGAATCGAGGCGGTTGTCGCCCCGCCGGTCGGTCCATGCACCGGCGGCGTACATGACGTAGATGAGCATCATCAGATGCGCCGAACCATCGACCATCGCGGCATCGACGATCTGGCCGCGCCCGGAGCGCATCGCCTCCAGCATCGCGCAGACCATCCCGAACGCGAGGTACATCGCGCCCCCTCCGAAGTCGCCGACCAGGTTCAGAGGCGGCACCGGTGGGCCATCACGCTGGCCGATCGCGTGCAATACCCCGCTCAGCGAGATGTAGTTCAGGTCGTGCCCCGGTGCTTGCGCCAGGGGGCCGTCTTGTCCCCAGCCAGTCATGCGGCCATAGACGAGGCGCGGATTGCGGATCATGCACTCGTCTGGACCCAGTCCGAGACGCTCGGTCACGCCGGGTCGAAAGCCTTCAAGTACGGCGTCGGCCGAGCATACGAGCCGCTGCACGAGCGCGACGGCCTCGGGGCGCTTCAGATCGATCGCTACCGAGCGGCGGCCGCGATTCAGCAAGTTGAATCGATGATCCATGCGGATGCCGCTATCGGACGGCGCGATGCGGTCGAGGCGCAGCACGTCTGCACCCATGTCCGCGAGCACCATCGCGCAGAAGGGCGCGGGGCCGATCCCGCCCAGTTCTATGATTTTCAGGCCGGTCAGCGGCCCGCTTCGAGCAATGTCTTCCAACCTCATCTCCTCTTGGATTGATCGCCGCATGTTCGTCCGGGTTCGATCCTCCTCTTCCCGGCGCTCGCGTTGAACGAATGCTAGAGGCGCGCAGAGCGAGCTTCAATTACCGATTCGCGATCTCGCGGTTTCCCGAATGCGAACAACGCTGGAACAGCACCGCTTCGTGCAATACGAATCACGGGTTCGTCAGTGATCAATTGAGCGTCCCGGCCCGCTCCACTAGCATCGAATCAGATCAAGTTGGAGACACAGGAGGAGTTGCATGAATACGATCGCGATGAAGCCAGCGAGATCGATGCTGTTTGTGCCCGGCAACAAGCCCGACTGGATCGAGAAATCGGTCACGGCAAAGGCAGACGCGTTGATTCTCGATCTGGAGGACAGTGTGCCGCCCGACTTGAAAGTCGAAGCTCGCGGCATCGTCAAGTCGAAACTCGCGTGGTTGGCGGAGCAAGGACAACGCGTCTTCGTACGGATCAACCGTACCCCGTATCTCTACAATTTCGACGATATCGTCGCCGTGGTCGGGCCGCATTTGGAAGGTGTGGTGATTTCGAAGCCCGTCGGACCGGAGGATGTCGACTGCGTGTCGATGATGCTGTCCGAGGCGGAGTATCGCAACGGCGTGGCCTTGGGTTCGACACGCGTCATTCCGCTGCTGGAAACCGCACGGGCGCTCGAGCTGGCCTTTGAAATTGCCAGGCGCGACCGCGTCGGCGCCATCTGCGGCGCCACCGCCAGAAACGCGGATGTAGCGCGTGCACTGGGCTACGTCTGGACTCAGGACGGCCGGGAGAGCCTTTACTTCAAGTCGCGAGCAGTCATGGCCGCGCGTGCCGCCGGCAAGCTGCCGATCGGCGGCGTGTGGCAGCAAGTACGCGATCTCGATGGCCTGAAACGCGCATCGGTGCTCGATCGCAACCTGGGCATGACCGGCGAACTGGTGCTGCATCCGTCCAATGTCGGGACCGTCAACGCGATCTATAGCCCGTCGCCAGATGAGTTGGCCTACTACGAAGGAATGATCGCGGCACTGGAACATGCGCAAGCCAATGGTCGTGCCGCATGCATCTACGACGGCGAACATATCGATATTGCGCACGCCAAAACGGCTCGCGAAATAGTCGCGAGCGCGCGATCCATCAACGCCTGATTTTCCGAGGAAACGAGCAAATGGCCGGACTCTATTTCGAAGATTGCCGTGAAGGCCTGGTGGTCGAACACGCAATCCGCCGCACTGTCACGGAGACGGACAACGTGCTGTTCTCCGCGCTGACATATAACTGCGCGCCGCTGCATATCGATGCCGAATACAGCAAGGAGGCGCTGTATGGTCAGCGGCTGGTCAACAGCATGTTCCTGCTGGCGCTGGTGGCCGGCGTCACGGTGTACGAGACGACACTGGGCACGACGCTGGGTAACCTCGGATTCCAGGAGGTCAAGTTCCCCAAGCCGACGTTCCATGGCGACACCATCCCCGTGCGGACCGAGATCCTGAACGCGAGATTGTCGAATAGCCGCACCGACTCCGGCATCGTGACCTTCCGTCATGTCGGTCTGAACCAGCGCGACGAGGAAGTCTGTGTTGCGGTACGTGCTGGTCTGATGATGCTTCGACCGAAACAATCAAGTCCGATCAAGGAGAGCGCACATGGCTGAAGTCATTTCCTCATCTTATGCCGCGCAACTCCAGCGCGAAGAGGAGTTGGGCGAGGTCCGCGACGCGGCCCGCACGCTGGCCGATAAGTTTCCGCTGTCTTACTGGCGTGAATGCGACAAGGAGGAGAAGTATCCGTGGGAGTTCGTCAAAGCCTTCGCGGAGGCTGGCTGGATGGGCATCATGATGCCGGAGGAATATGGCGGCATGGGCCTTGGCCTGACGGAGGCGGCGGTCATGTTGCGCGAGATCGCCGCTTCAGGTGCTGGCATGAGCGGCGCCTCCGCGGTTCACTTCTATGTCTTTCCACCTGCACCGATTCTGCGGCACGGCTCGGAGCAGATGAAGACGCGCTACATGCCGGCGCTCGCACGCGGCGAGACGCTGATGGCGTTCGGTGTGACGGAGCCGACATCCGGCGTCGACACGTCGCGCATCCGCACCCGGGCGGAAAAGAAGGGCGACCGATGGGTCATCAACGGACAGAAGGTCTGGAGCACCAATGCGCAGAACGCCACCAAGTATCTGATTCTCGCCCGCACATCACCGCGCGACGAGAAGCGTCCGCTGGACGGCATGACGCTGTTCTTTGCCGACATGGACCGCAAGCATTGCGACGTGCGCGTGATAGACAAGCTGGGGCGTGCCGCTGTGGATTCCAACGAAGTGTTCATCGATGGCCTGGAAGTGCCTGAAGAGAATGTCGTCGGAGAGGTAGGGCGTGGGTTCCACTACCTGCTCGACGGCCTCAACCCGGAGCGCATCGTGGTGGCGATGGAAGGCGTCGGAATGGGGCGTGCGGCGCTCGGCCTGGCGGTCGACTACGCCAACTCCCGCATCATCTTCGATCGTCCGATCGGGAAGAACCAGGCCGTGGCGCATCCGCTGGCCGAGTGCTGGATGCGGCTCAGCGCCGCCGAATCCATGGCGCTGCGGGCGGCGACGCTGTATGACAACCGCCAGCCTTGCGGCGCCGAGGCAAACACCGCGAAGTACCTCGGAGCGGATGCCGGTTTCCTCGCCTGCGACCAGGCCATGCAAACGCATGGTGGCTACGCCTATGCGAAGGAGTACCACATCGAGCGACTGTGGCGCGAATCGCGTCTGCTGCGACTCGCGCCGATTTCGCAGGAGATGGTTTGCAACTATATCTCCAGTAAGGTGCTCGGTCTGCCGAAGTCGTACTGAGTTGCGTAACGAGAGTCAAAAGAAACGGTCTGGTCGCATCGAGGCTCGGGCCGACAAGAACAGGAGACAGACATGATATCGGACCATCCGCGGCCGCTCGACGGTATCCGCGTGCTGGACCTGACCGTGGCGCTTGCCGGACCCTATGGCTCGCTGATGCTGGGCGGGATGGGCGCGGAAGTCATCCGTGTGGAGGCGCCCGGCGGCGGCGACATTGCGCGCACCAACCCGCCGTTCGTGGGCAGCGAGGGGATTCACTTTGGCGAGCGTAAGGACGATGACGTATCGCTGACGATCCTGAACCGGGCGCGCAACAAGAAGAGCATCACGCTCGATCTGAAATCGGAGCAAGGGCGCGAACTCTTCATGCGACTCGCGGAAATGTCGGATGTACTGCTGGAAAACCTGAGCGAAGGTACGACCGTCAAGCTCGGCGTCGACTACGAGAAGGTCAGGCGACGCAATCCGCGCATCGTCTATGCGTCCGTGAAGGCGATGGGCGAGCCCAGTGCGTTTCCGGGGCTGAAGGGCATGGACATCATCATCCAGGCGCTCAGCGGACTGATGGAGGTGACGGGCGATGCCGACGGCCCGCCGACGCGTTGCGGCCTGCCGATCGCGGATCTGGTGGCGCCCATGTATGCCGTCAACGGCATTCTCGCTGCGCTCATTCATCGAGGTCGCACCGGCGAGGGGCAGCGCGTTCAAGTGTCGATGCTGGACTGCATGACGTCGTGGCTGGCCGAGGAGCACTTCGACGTCATGGCGCGCGAAGGATATCCCTGCCGCACCGGCAATTATCACGACCGGCTGGCGCCGTTCGGCGTGTATCCGACGCAGGATGGATACGTGGCGATCGTCGCGTTCCAGCCGGACTGGATGCGCGGGCTGCTGGAGGCTATCGGTCAGCCGGCATTCCTCGACGATCCGCGCTTCAGCAGTCGCGGACCACGGATGCGCAATGCTGCGGCTCTGAATCGGAGCATTGCGGAATGGACGAGCCAGCATGTCACGGCCGATGTGGTGCGCGAACTGTTCGCTGACCGGGGTGTGCCGTGTGCGCCGGTGCGCAAGCCCCTGGAAGTGCTGGACGATCCCCGTCTGCATGCCAGCGGTGCGCTGATGAACCTTTCGCACCCTCGATTCGGCCCGATCGATGCGGTGGGTATGGGTCTTCCGATCCAATTTTCAGCGACGCCTTCGCAGTTCGATCAGCCTGCCAGGGCGCTGGGCGAAGCCAATCAGGAGATCTACGGCGGGCTGCTCAACCTCGGCCCGCAGGAGCTCGGCGCGCTGCGAGAAGCGGGCGTGGTCTAGCGGTGAGACGCGCATCAGCAAGGAGGAAGACATGGATATGGGATTTGCCGGTCGGCGCGCGCTGATCACGGGTGCGTCGCAAGGCATTGGCGAAGGGCTCGCCAGGTCGTTTGCCAGCGAAGGCTGCGATCTGTCGCTGGTTGCGCGCTCAGCGGAAAAACTCGAGGCACTTGCTGGCGAACTTCGATCCGCGCATGGCGTGAAGGTCGATGTGCTCTCACTCGACATGACGAAAGCGGGGGCGATCGGCGACATCATCGCGTTTGCAGGGCATGCCGATATTCTCGTGAACAACGCCGGCGCGATTCCGACAGGCACGTTGTGGGAAGTCGACGAGGACGCCTGGCGCAGCGGCTGGGAGCTGAAGGTGTTCGGCTATATCAATCTGACGCGTGCGATGTATGCCGAAATGAAGGCGCGGGGCCGTGGCGTCATCCTGAACAATATCGGCAATGGCGCCCAGAATTTCGACTTCAACTACATCGCGGGGACCACAGGAAACGCGGCTCTGATGGCGTTCACCTGCGCCCTCGGCGGTCGTAGCCTCGAGGACGGTATTCGCGTGGTGGGCGTCAACCCGGGACCCGTTGCCACCGAGCGCATCGCCAGGGTGCTCAAAGGTCATGCGGTACGCCTGCTCGGCGACGAAGCGCGCTCGGGCGAACTGCTGGCGCGTTACCCGCTGGGTCGGGCCGCCACCGCGGCGGAAATCGCCGACCTGTTCGTCTATCTGGCTTCCTCCCGCTCGAATTACACGACGGGCACGATCATCACCGTAGACGGCGGGATCACGTCGAAGCGTTCGGTGGCGTGATGACAGCCGTGCACGACGGCTTCCGTGAGCGACGGATTGAGGAGCACTCAAATGTTCGAACGTGTATTTTCGCCGATCAAGATCGGCGGCGTCGATATACCCAATCGCATCGTCAGAACGGCGCACGCGACTGCTTTTTCGCGCGGCTTTATCAACGACGATCTGATCGCCTATCACCTGGCGCGGGCCAAGGGGGGAGCGGGCCTCTCTATTGTCGAAGGGGCGTCGGTCCATTCGTCGTCGGCGTTTGCATTGAGCATTCGCGATGACGATGCGATTCCGCACATGAGGCGAATGGTCGATGCCATCGCGCCGACTGGAATGAAGCTCTTCCAGCAGCTCTGGCACGGCGGTTATACGGACCCCTCCGCGAGCGGCGGCTTGCCGTGGGCGGTGGGAGCACTGCCCGGCCGGTATTCGGTTTCGCCACCGATTCCGATGACGACCGAACAGGTCGGCGAACTCGTCGATGCCTATGCGAAGGCTGCTGTGCGCGTCGAAGAATCGGGCATGCAGGGGGCTGAAATACTGGCGGGGAACGGTTACCTGTTCTCGCAGTTTTTTTCGCCCGTGCTCAATCAGCGGACCGACGAATACGGAGGCAGTTTCGACAATCGCATTCGTCTGCTGCTCGACACGCTGCGCGCCATTCGAGCGGTCACGTCGCCGGGTTTTGCGCTGGGCATTCGAATCGGCGACAGCTCGGATCAACGTATCCTGTCGGCGGAGGAGGCCAACGCCATCGCATTGCGCGCGCAGGCCGAGGGGCTGATCGACTTCGTGAACGTCACTCACGGAGACTACTACTTTCATGTCGACCGTTATGCGGGCATGGATCAGCCCGTCGGTTACCAGTTGCCCTTCGCCGGACGCATTGCCCGGGACATAGTCGTTCCGCGGATTATCGTCGGCCGCTATGCCACGCTCGACGATGCCGAGCAGGCGCTGAAAGCGGGCCAGGCGGATCTCGTCAATATCGTTCGGGGCATGATCGCCGATCCGCTGCTGGTCGTGAAAAGTCGCGACGGCCGAGGGACCGAGGTGAGGCCGTGCATCGGCTGCAACCAGGGATGTATCGGAGGCGCTTTCAGTGGACGTATGGGATGCGCGGTGAACCCTGTCGTTGGCTACGAGGCGACGCTCGCAGAAGACAAGATCGTCAGGACGGCGACGCCGCGCAAGGTGCTCATAGTCGGAGGCGGCGTCGCAGGTATGGAGGCAGCCCGCATCGCGCTGCTCGGCGGTCATCACGTCACGCTCGTTGAAGCGACCTCGGATCTGGGCGGTCAGTTGAATGACGCGCGACAGTTGCCGAAGCTTCACGCGATCGGAGACATTGCGGTCTGGCTCGAAAATGAAATCTACCGGTTAGGCGCGGATGTGAAGCTGTCGACGTACATGGACGCCGACGACGTTCTCGCCGAGAAGCCCGATGTAGTCATCGTGGCGACTGGGTCACAACCGGCCGAGGTCCACGAATTCATACAGGCCGCCGATCCTGCGGCAGAGGTATCGATCGCAGCCGATGCGCGAGTGCTTACGCCGACCGATTTGATCGTGGACGACGAAAAAGACTACGGCAGGACCGCGCTCGTATTCGACGACGTCGGACACTACGAAGCGATCGGCTGCTGTGAGAAATTGATCAACAGAGGGCTGGAGGTGACCTACGTCACGCGTCACCTGATGTTCGCACCCGCAATGGAAGCGACAGGGCGAACGCAAGCGGCGTTGCAGCGTTTCTACAAGGCGGGCAAGTTCCGCATCGTCACGCAGGCGCAACTGGTTTCGATAGACAGGGGCCGAGTCGCAATCAAGCCGATTTTCGGTACCGAAGCGGAAGCCGTCGAGGCGGACACGGTTGTGATCGTGAGCTACCGCAAGTCGCAGAATGCGATATGGCAGGCATTGCACGGCCATGTGGCACAGCTTCATCTGGTCGGCGATGCACTCTCCGCCCGCGACCTGCAACCCGCGATTCGTGAAGGCCACCTCGCCGCGCGATCGATCACCTGATTTAAAAAGTTCTTGACGGTCCACGGTTCGCCGCGTAGCGGCATTCTAATAAGCAGATATCGAAATAGCCGGGAGGCGACGTGAAAGATTACTACAAGTCGAATGAAGTCGTGAAGCCGTTCGAATATAAAGGAATCCAAATCAATTCCGAGATAAGCAACACCGCGAGAGAGACCCGGGCGTCCTGGTATGTTCTTGGCCTGCTTATGGTTTCCTACTCGCTTGCCTACGTCGATCGCCAGTTGCTCAACCTGCTCGTCGACCCGATCAAGCATGCGCTGATCATCTCCGACACCCAGCTCAGCCTGGTTCAGGGCATTGCGTTCATCTCGGCGTATTTGCTGGCGGCGCCGATCTTCGGACGCCTCGTGGATGTGACCAACAGGCGCAACATACTCGTGGTCGGCATCTGCATGTGGAGCATCTTTACGGCGCTCTGCGGGCGCGCGGACACCTACACTGAGTTGTTCGCCGCCCGATTCGGCGTCGGAGCGAGCGAAGCGTGTGTATTCCCGGTCGCCTGCTCGATGATTGCTGACCTTTTCTCCCCGAGGCGCTCGCCGCGGGCATTGAGTATCTTCATGCTCGGACCGATGCTCGGCGGTGGATTTTCGTTGCTCGCGGGCGGCGTCGTCATCGCGTCCGCGCGCAATATCAGGCTTCATTTTCCGATATTGGAAGGACTCGCAACGTGGCAACTGGCGTTCGTGATGGTTGGGTTGCCGGGACTTCTTTTTGCGGCAATCGTTCTTCTAACTGTTCGCGAACCCCGTCGCAATGCGTTGAGCGAGTCCGATGTAAATGAACGACATTACACAGTGCGCGAATCCGCATCGTTTATTTGGCACCGTCGCGGGTTCTACGGTCGAATCTACATGTGCGTTGGTATGCTGGGGATCGTGGTGCTGGGCGTTCCTGCGTGGCTGCCTTCGTTTCTCATCCGGGTTCACGGTGTAATGCCTGCGGCGGTGGGAATTCGCTTTGGCCTGACGGTCGTCACGTTCGGGGCGGCCGGCGTGCTGGCTGGACCATGGCTCGCCCAAATCGTGCAAAGGCGAGGCGGCCAGGCGGCGCCCCTCCGGATGGCCGGATATTCGATGCTCGCGATGCTGCTCTGTTGCGCGCTCATTCCGCTCGCGCCGGGATCGGTGTCCGCGCTCGCTGCCGCTGCGGGGACGATTTTCTTTTCGAGCCTGCCGACGAGCATCATGATTTCCGCGACGCAGGTGTGCTCGCCGAACCGCATACGCGGCGCGGTGGGATCGCTGTACACGTTTTTCGCTCAACTGATCGGGTTCGGCCTTGGGCCGACTTCCATTGCGCTCGTTACCGAAAAGGTGTTCCACGATCCAGCTTCAATTGGATCGTCAATTGCGATCGTCTGCACGATCGCGTCCGCCGTCGGCGCATGGCTGATTTTTTCGTCGGTGCCGCACTACGTCGGCATGCTAGACGAGATGTGGTCGGCCAAGGAACGCTGATCGGGAGCGTAGATGAATGCGGTTGTCACGTGTCTTCGGTTTGAAAGCGCACAAGATCTGCATCTCGACGTCAGGGGTACCCGGCGTTCGTGACCATGGAAGCGCCCAGGCAGCAGGCCGTAGCATCGCACCAATGGTAACGGTCGACGATAACGGCTGGAGGAAGGTTCACGCCGCGGCAGGCGTGGAAGGACACTTCTGGGTTGCATGCTGTACGTAGGTTGGCCGGAAACCAGTGGACACGGTTGACGACGGCACGAACATTTATCCTCGGTGACATGATGTATCGAAGAGCACAAGAGTTTGTACGCGAGAGTCCTTTTGAGATGCCGGATAGTTCTGCCTTCTGCGATAGGGTCCCCGCCCCAGTCCCTTTCAGATTTTCACGAAGCTTGAGGCGCGCGCTTCGCTGAAGACTCTACGAAAGTCTCATCCCAGCCGACACCAGCCGGGATAATCAAATCACTGAGGAGCGGGATTAAGGACGCAGCTCGACGGTGTGATTGACCCCGTCCCACGTCTGACGTGAGGTCCAAAAGAAGGTGAATGCAAGCGATGAGCCGGCCTGCGCTGGTTGCGTGGGGCGGTCGACGAAGTAGATGCCGACCTGCGTTGCGGTGGCGTCGGTGTCCTGCCACGTGACCCAGTCGTCGGTCGACCAGCGCAGCCGGAAGGGCTCGGGCCAGAGAATCCGAACCAACATACCCGCCGGAACTGCTGGCAACGGACGGTTAAAGTTCCAGACTTCAATATCACTGCGCGCGCGCGGCGGCTGCCCGGCCTGAGGCTGATACCGCTCGGCGACGACATCGAGACGGTCGAAGACCTGACCATCCGAAATGGACCGAACGAGCTTGATGTATTCGGCGTGCGCCCAGGCGAGCGGCATCGCAGCGCCGGTGGGCCCGCCGGTCACGAAGCTCGTGTCCGCCAGATCGGGCATATCCCAGACCTGTTCGGGGAGCAGGCGGCGCGCACCCGCGAACTTCTCGAGCGCGCGGAGGTAGGTCGTTGGATCCCCGCCGGCGGCCAGTTCATAGTGGCCACGCTCGCCGCTCAGCAGCGGCCAAGGGCGACCAATTCCATTGCCGGCCCAGTCTTCGCCATTGGGACCCTGGCCATATCCGTCGTGGTTGTATCGATAAAAAGCGGGTCCCTGCGGCAGATCTTTCCTGATCATTGCGTCGACAACCTTGATTGAGTCGGCGATGATGGGATCGTTCGCCGCGCGGATGCCATAGCGCACCAGCTCGAGAAAGCCAGCGTCCACAATGGGATCGGTGTTGGCGTGGTAGCCGGTTCCCCAGACGGGTACGACGGCAGTGTTCGGATCCTCTGGAAACTTGAGAACGCCGTCCGGGTGCGTTGGCAAGACTCGGATGTAGTACTTGGCCACCCCTACAACCGGCGAACCTACCGAGGCGACGCACCACGTTTCAAGGTGTGATTCCAGGAAGTCCGCATATTCGAGAAGGAACTGAGCGGTTGCGGCGTCGGCCCATTTTGCCGCGCACAACAGTGCCGCGATGTTTGCGGCCAGTGTGGAAGGCGAATAGCCTTCCTGTTCTTCCCATCGCTCCTGAGCAGTCATGGGGCCGTTCGCGATCAGCGCGCCTGCTGCGGCCAGCACCATTCCGGACGGATCGAACTGCTGCAGCAAATCAGCCTCGTGCAGGTGATACGCGAGAATGATGGGAAAGGAATACTCGTCGAGCTGCTTGGCATCGGGCAGCCACGGATCACCGTTGATGAAAAACTTCTGCGGAAAGCTGCCATCTTTCGATTGCGACGCAGCGAGAAACATCAGTCCGCGAAGCGGCGGATCCTTTGCGCCGGCGGCGAGCAGAGCGAGTGCGCTTTGGCACATGTCACGTGCCCAGACCATATGGTAGCCGGCAGCGAGGTCGCGGACCGTCAGTCCCCACGGAATGCTCAACGAAGCCACGAGCGCGCCGTCGGCCGTCTTGTCTTCGTGCGCGAGCAAAACGTTGCGGCTCAGGTTGAAGAGTGCATCGCCATCGCCTGTGACGTTGGCCTTTGGCTTAAACGGTGAGTCAGCCGCATCGTTCCAGCCTTTGAGGAATACGTCCCGGTGACTGTATGAATTCGCTGGTGCGTCAAACGGATAGGCGAGTGCCTCGGCTACGGCAGTCAGCGCCTTGTTGGGCGTGCTGGCCGTGACGTCCGTCGCTTCGTCGGTGCAAAACGCCAGTGCCAGAACGAATTCATTCTTTCCTTTGCGGTTGATCTCTGCCGTCACAGCGACATAGCCTCCCTTCGCCGCGTCGTAGTTCCAGACTGGCAAACGCCTGTTGGCAATGATGTCTGTCCAACCGTCGTTCACGCCTACGAAGCCGCAGCTGGTCATGCCGAACCCGCAGTTGGCACCGAGCGCCAGCCAGTAATGGTCGCGATTTGCGACCAAGCGATCACCATTTGCGGTGCTCACTCGCTGTGCGCTGTTGCCTGCGCCGTAGCCACCCATGTGAGGCGTCAATAGCGCATAGACGTGCAGTTTGTTGAGAAAATCCTGTTCTCCCTGCAACGTCGTGCGGACCAGCACGCAGGGTGCCCCCTTCTCTGCGATCACGTCTTGCACGACAACATAGGGTTGTGTTTTTGCCCTCGCGGTGAGGCGAAAGGATAGGGCGGGGAGATCCGGCCACTCGCACTGGCAGTCGAAGTCCTTCTGTGCGTCGTGAAAGAAGGTCGAGCCGTCGGTAAGGATCAACTGGAAGTCGCGCACCTGTGGAGTGTCGACGTCCGGGAAGTAGACTTCCGTGAGGATGCCGCCTGCCGCCGTGTACCACACCTGGCTCGACAGCGAATATGCCGTTCCGACGGCGTCCTTGTCCGCGCGGCTCCAGGGTAGCTGAATGCCAGGTCCGCCTGGCGCCAGACTCGATTCAAGCAGATTTGCCATGGTCTTTCCCTGTTGGTTTTGAGGGTTCCGAACACGTCAGCTTGCGAGGCGCCTGGTGACCCGGTGGCGGACCGACGTCGAATGCGCTCAATGATGATAGACGAAACTGCGCAGGTTGCTTTGCAAACCACGTGTTCCTTTGTGACAGGCGCATGCGTCCCTTAGGTAGTGCGAGAGTCTCACCGCACAGCGGAACGAACGCCACGATCAAGGCCACGAACCAGCACCAGAAGGCGCTTTAATCGAGCTTCTCACGAGGAGTGGAAGCACCATGATGCAGCACGTCGCATACACCGTCGTCTTGTAGCTGAACAGCGCCTTCCTCGAGAAGGTTGCGACGACTGTCGAGTGGATGCCGAACGCCGGCAGAACCAAGATGTAGACTTGGGGTGACCCTAGGCCCAAATCTGGTTCAGGTAGACCATCGGGTTGCCGCCGCCACTCAATCACCATCGATGGCATTGCTCCGGGAACGTGCTTTCTCCGCCAGAGCGCGCGCTGCGTCGCCGATTGATAAGAATCGGATTCGATGTCTCTGGTCGATATCGGAACGCGTCAGCCCAAATCAGACATGCTTGCCTCAATTTTCTGAATTTCCCGCCGTAAGCGAGTCATGTTAGATCGTGTTCGGCCGGGAGAAAGCTTAACGAGCGCATGCGTGTCGACCTCATCACTCTTTACCTGTTAGCAATCGGAATGCTCCTCGCCAGCAGCGCCTTGACGCTCTGGGAACGCCGGTCGTACCCACGTCGTAGACGCGAACTTGGCGTGCTCGCAGCAGGTTACGCTACGCGCGTTCGGCTGTGCCGTCGCCGCGATTCGGCATAACGTTCCGGGCCTTCCGGGTGTCGTGGGCTCCGCGCTGGCGAATCTCATCATCGTCGGCGGGTATCTGCTGAACCTGCAAGGCGTCGCGCTCCTGAACGGACGCCGCTACGGCCGGATCTCCCTCAGCATTGTGTCGATGCTCGCGCTCGCCTGGGCCATCGCGGGCGAGCGCGGCGAAGCGGTGATGTGGGCGTATCTCAGCGCCATTCCCATCTCCGTGGTGTGCGGTTTGACCGCGCGCGAACTCCTCGGCACACGGGATTCGAAATGGAGGCAGTCGCGCAACATCGCCGTGGCCGTCACGGGCGGTCACGCGCTCTTCTACGCGTTCAGGGCGACCATTCTGCCGTGGCTGGCGGCATCGTTCGGACCGCACTTGCTGGCGATCGTCGGCCAGGTGACGATGTACGAAGGGGTGCTCTATTCGGTCATCCTGCCGATGACGCTGCTGCGCCTCGCGCGCGACGAAGCTCACGCCGATCTGCGACGCGAAACGCAGACCGATTACCTCACTGGTTTGGGCAACCGCCGATGGTTCTTCGAAGAAGGCGCACGCGCCATCCGCGAAAGCAACGCCTTTCCGCCGGCGTCCTGTCTCGCACTCGACCTCGACCACTTCAAGGCGATCAATGACCGCTTCGGCCACGAAGCCGGCGATGAAGTGCTGAAGTCGTTCGCTAGGATTCTCAGCAGCGTGCTCGGACGCGATGTGATCCTGGCGCGCATCGGTGGTGAAGAGTTTGCCGCGCTGTTGCCGGGGCACGAAAGCGCACGCGCGAAAGACCTGGCCGAAGCCGTTGTGCGCCGATTCGCACAGACGGTCACGCGCACGGCGGGCGGTGTGGAGACCGCGGCGACGGTGAGTATCGGCATGGCGCGCTTCGGGACTGAAGAAGACACGCTGGCAAAGGTTCTCGCGGCCACGGATCGCGCGCTCTATAGCGCAAAATCGCGCGGCGGCAACCGGCTCGAGATCGCGCGAGGCGCAACGACCCGCGTCAATCCCGACGATGCTCCGGACCGCCGCCTGACGGTCTCTGAGCTTGCTTCCGGCGGTCGGACGATGAACTCCGCCGGATGTTTTGCTTTGAGCGCCTGCGCCGCCGACGTTCAAACGCGACCGCGCCGACCGGAATCTCGTCGCTGACGAACGATCCGTCCGAGTGCCGCCGGGATGTCGCCGTTCAAAGCCTCGGTGCATGGATGCATCGGTCTGAACGGATCGTGGCACGGCATCGAAATTCATCGCGCTTCGCCGCGCTGCCGTGAAAACTCATTCAATCGTTTTCGCGACAACTTCCTGCAGCAGTTCTCGCACCGCAAGCGCGGCCGGCGACAGCGAATGGTCGCGACGACGCAAGACGCCGAGCGTGCGCATGAGCGTCGGCCCGCAAAGAGGCCGGCTGACCAGCGTCGGATGATCGGGAACGGGCAGCGCGGTATGCGGCAAGATCGTGATGCCGATCGACGCCTCGGCCATCGCATGCACGGTCGAGAGTTGCGACATCTGCAGGATCCGCGCAAAGCGCACGTCGCTCTTCAACGTTTGATTATTGATCTGCGCATAAGCACCGGCGGTAGGCGTAAATCCGATCAGTATTTCCCCCGACAGATCGCTCCACGTCACGCGCCGCTTGCTCGCGAAACGGTGTTCCTTCGTGCAGACGAGCGAATACTTTTCCTTGAGGAGCGTTTCGAATACGAGCTCCTCCGAAAGCGAAGTGGATTGCGCCGTGATGCCGAAATCCGCTTCGCCGAAACGCACGACATTCGCGACGTTGGTCGCGACATCGTCGCGGATGTCGAGTTCGATCTGCGGAAAGCGCTCGGCGACTCTCTTCCATACCTCCGACATCAACGTGCCGGCGGCCGATGCGACGCTGCTGACCACCACGCGCCCGCGCTTCGATTGCGCGATCGTGCCGACTTCGCGCACGATCATATCGAGATCGGTGATCGACCTGCGCAACGCATCGAGAAACGGTCCACCGACGCTCGTCACTCGCACCATGCGCGAAGTTCGATCGAATAGCGATACGCCCAGCGTCGCTTCCAGTTCCGCGACCGACGACGACAATGCCGGCTGCGACAGATGCATTTCTTCCGCGGCGCGGCGAAAGCTGCCGTGATGAGCGACCGCCAATGCGACGCGCAACTGTCTCAGCGTAACGTGCATCTCGTCTCCCCGATTGTGTTCATTTCGATCGATAAGCGCAGTTTATCGTTGCATAAGAATAATAAGCTTATCGAGCCATCCAAGGCAGACTAGTATTTATCCCCAGCGGAAGCTTGCGAGGCGGGAAAGCACACGCGCTGCCTGAGCGGCGCTTCGATCGAACGCAGCACGGCATAACAGGATGGCAAGCGATGACGCTTCTTGATGGCCTACGCATTCTTACGCTCGAGCATTTCGGTGCCGGACCCTACGGTTCGATGTTCCTCGCCGATCTGGGCGCCGAAGTGATCAAGATCGAAAGCGGGGTGCAGGGCGGCGACGCGTCGCGGCACGTCGGGCCGCACATGCTGGGCAAGGGAGACAGCCAGTATTTCCAGACCTTCAACACGAACAAGCGCAGCGTCTCGCTCGACATCAAGACCGACGAGGGACGCGAGTCGTTTCTCGGGCTGGTGAAGAGCGCGGATGCGGTGATCAACAATCTGCGCGGCGATCAGCCGGCGAAACTGGCGATCGATTATGCGCATCTGAAAAGCGCGAATCCGGCCATCGTCTGCCTGCATATTTCGGCGTACGGTCGCGACAATCCGCGCCGTAGCTGGCCGGGCTACGACTTCCTGATGCAGGCCGAAGCCGGCCTGATGAGCCTGACCGGCGAGCCGGGCGGTCCGCCGTCACGCAACGGCGTGTCGATGATCGACTTCATGACCGGCATGACGGGCGTCACGGGACTGCTGAGCGGTGTGCTGCATGCACGGAAAACCGGCATCGGCTGCGATATCGATGCGAGCCTTTTCGATGTTGCGCTGCATCAGCTGACCTATCCGGGAACGTGGCACCTGAACGAGGGCGACGTCCCCACTCGCCTGTCGCGCGGCTCGCATCTTTCGGTCGCGCCCGTGCAGACGTTCCCGACCAGCGATGGCTGGATTTTCGTGGCCTGCATGATGGAGAAGTTCTGGCAGGTGCTGCTGAAGCTGAGCGGCAACGAAGCGATCGGCGCCGATCCGCGTTTTGCGACGCCAGCCGCGCGCCACGCTCATCGCGATGCCTTGACCGACGCGCTCGATCCGATCTTCGCCAGCCGCTCGACTGCGGACTGGCTCGCGTTGTTGTCGGGACATCTGCCCGTGGCGCCTGTCTATGACGTCACTCAGGCGCTCGCCAATCCGTTCGTCGAAGAGGTCGGCATGATCAATCGGGTGCCGCATCCGTCGAAGCAGGATTTTCGGATTCTGTCGAACCCGCTCAAGGTGAACGGCCAGCGCCTCGCGCAGCAGGTCTGTGCGCCGCTGGGGCATGACGACGCTGATCTGCTCGGTCCGGTCTTGTCGCACGATGCGGCGCGGTAGGAGGCACGCATGAAACTCGAGGGTCTGCGCGTCATCGATCTTTCGATGTTCCTCCCCGGCCCGTATCTCACGCTGGCAATGGCCGACCACGGCGCCGAGGTCGTGAAGATCGAGCCGCCGGGCATCGGCGATCCGGGCCGCGAGATCGGCCCGGTGGAAGGAAGCTCGACCGTATTTTTCCGCAATCTCAATCGAGGCAAGCGCAGCGTCACGCTGGATCTGAAAACGGCAGCGGGGCGCGAAGCACTGTTGAAGTTGTGCGAGACCGCGGACGTTTTTGTCGAAGGTTTCCGGCCGGGCGTAATGGCACGGCTCGGCATCGATTACGCAGCCGTGAGCGCGCGCAATCCTCGCATCGTCTATTGCTCGATCAGCGCATTCGGCCAGGACGGACCGTACGTGCAGCGGCCGGCCCACGATCTCGCCGTGGAAGCACTCAGCGGCGCGCTCTCGATCAATCTGGGCAACGACGGCCAGCCGGCGATTCCCGGCTTGCCGGTCGCGGACATCGTCAGTTCGCTTCAGGCCTTGTCGGGCGTGCTGATGGCGCTGTACCGGCGCGAGACCACCGGCCGCGGCGACTACCTGGATATCTCGATGCACGAATGCATCCTGGCCGCGAGCCCCAACGTGGCCGGCAGCGTGTTCGCCGAGAAACGCGACTACGTCGCGAAGGATCAGCGCAGTCTCGGCGGTTCGGCGTTCTATCAGATCTACCAGACGAAGGACGACCGGCACCTGGTGCTGGGCGGTCAGGAGATCAAGTTCGTGCGCAATCTGCTCGGGCGTCTCGAGCGCATGGATTTCGTGCCGTTGTGCGAGGCGGGCCCGGGACCGCATCAGAAACCGTTGATCGACTTTCTGCGCGAGACCTTTCGCAGCAAAACGCTCGCGCAATGGGAGCAATGGTTCGACGGCATGGATGTGTGCTTCGCGCCGGTGAAAACCTTGCGCGAAGGCTACGACGACGATCACGCGCAGGCGCGCGCAATGGTTCTGACCGACGAACACGGACGCGAGCAGCTCGCGCCCGCGATCCGTTTCAGCAATGAGCCGGCCCGGCCGAATCTTCGGGAACCCGCCCTCGGCGGCGACACCGAAGCGGTGCTCGAATCGGGCTGGCTCGCCGACAGGAAGAAACCACGATGAGCGACTTATTCGATCTGGCAGGCTATGGCGAGAACCCGGTCGGCTTCGGCAGCACGCCGGCGGTGCTGGTGGTCGACTTTCAGCGTGCGTTCACCGATCCGGCCATGCCGGCGGGCAAGTCCCCGCACATTCACGCGGCCGTCGAACGAACCGTTCCGCTTCTGGCGGCGGCGCGCAAGGCCGGTGTGCTGGTGGCGTCGTGTTACACGGCGTGGAGCAACGAGCGCGGCATGATCCCGTGGAAAACGACCGCGGTCCGCACGGGCATGTTTCACGGCGATCCGGCCACCGAGATGGACCCGCGCGTCTATGACCGCAGCTACGACGTCAATCTCGTCAAGGCTGGTCCGTCGATTTTCTTCGGCACGCCGCTCAGCAGCATCCTGCAGCGCAACGGCGTCGATACGGTCGTGATCACCGGCTGCACGACTTCGGGCTGCGTGCGCGCGTCGATCATCGATGCGTTCTCGCACGGCTTTCGCACCATCGTCGCCGCCGACTGCTGCGGCGACATGGAGGCGGGACCGCATGAAGCCAACCTGCTCGACGTAGGACGCCGGTACGCCGACATCGTCGATTCCCAGACCTGTATCGCGCGCTTCGAGCAGATCGCGCGTGCGGCCGCTTAACGATCCCGGACGAGGACTCCTATGCCAGTAGCAAAAATCAACGATCACAGCATGTACTACGAGGTGCAAGGCGAGGGCGAGCCGATCATCCTCGCGGGCGGCTGGGGCACGTTCTGCCACGGCGGCGAGAAGCAGCTGCCGTGGGGCCTCACCGAGCGCTACAAGGTCATCATCTTCGATCATCGCGGCATCGGCGAAAGCGGCGACGACCATGCGGTTCCGCCTACCACCGCGCTCTATGCGCAGGACGTGATCGGCCTCGCGGCGCACCTCGGCGTCGAACGCGCGCATCTGGTCGGGCTGATCGGCATGGGCGCCTGCATCATGCAGGAAGTCGCGGTGGCGAAGCCGTCGCTCGCGCGCTCGATGGTCAATACCGGCTGCTGGCTGTACTGCGATCGCTATCTCGCCGATCAACTGAAGATGCTGTTGTGGACGCATCGGGATTTCGGCTTCCTGCCGTTCCAGAAGATCGTTTCGCTGCTGTCGTTCGAGCCCGAGTACTACGCGAAGAACGTCGATCGTCTGCTGGGCGAGGACGGCGTGTGGGGCGAGCTGAATGGCCGGATCGACACGCATCGACGGCTGATCGAAGCCTGTCTCGATCACGATATGCGCGGGCGCGCCGATCAGATTCGCGTGCCGACGCTCGTGCAGCACGCGGGGCTCGATCCGGTCACCGGACCGCGCACCACCAAACCGATCGAACACGCGATCCCCGGCGCCGTGGGTCTCGACATGCCGGAGGCGAGCCACGTGATCGCGGGAAGCAAACGGAAGAAGGAGTTCGCCGAAGCATTACTGGACTTTCTCGGCCGTCATTAACGTCCCCGACGAAGATCGGAGCGACACCTGGAGGAGCACAAGGAAATGGCAACTATCGTCAATTCTGGAGCCCGGCTCGATCGGCTCCCTATCTCGCGGTTTCACTGGCGAATGCTCATGTTGATCGCCGCGGGCGGGTTCGTCGATGCGTTCGACGTCTATCTGCCTTCCAGTGTCGTCGCGGCCGCCGTCAAGGACGGCTTCACGGACCTCGCGCACGGCGCGATGTTCATATCCGCCGGCTTCTTCGGCATGTTGATCGGTGCGGCCAGCTCGGGCTGGATCGGTGACCGTTACGGGCGCCGGGCGTCGTATCAGATCAATCTCGCGATCTTCGGTATCGCATCGTTCGCTGCGTGTTTCGTGCCGAACATGTGGTGGCTGATCGTTTGCCGCTTCGTCATGGGACTCGGTCTTGGCGCGGAGCTGGTGGTCGCCGCCGGCACGCTGTGCGAGTTCATTCCGCCGAAATACCGCGGCCGCTGGGGCGCGCTGCTCGGCATGCTGATCAACATCGGCCTGCCGGCCGCGAATGCCGCGGGCTATTTCATCATCCCGCACAGTTCGTGGCGCGCCATGTTCCTGCTGGTCGCGGTGGGCGGCGTGCTGGTGTGGATCATGCGGCGGCACATGCCCGAGTCGCCTCGCTGGCTCGAATCGCGCGGACGCACGGAAGAAGCCGAGGCGACGCTCGCGGCGATCGAAGCCGAGGTGATCGCGCAGCACGGCAGCTTGCCGCCCGTTGGCGTGGTGCAGGATCTCACGACCACCTACGTGCCGCTGCGCGCGCTGTTCTCGCGAGCGCTGCTCGGACGCACCGTGGTCGCCTCGCTGGTGCAGGTGGCGGTGAACGTCTCGGTGTACGGAATGATCGCGTGGATTCCGACGTTCCTCGTCAAGCAGGGCATGTCGGTGGTTTCGTCGCTCGGCTACACGACTTTGATGACGGCGGGCGGACCGACCGGCGCGCTGCTCGCTTTCTTCATCTCGGACCGCATTCCGCGCAAGGTCTCGATGATCGGCTCGGCAGTGGCGATCATCGTTTTCGGCACTATTTATCCGACGCTCACCAATCCGACGCTGCTGACTTTTATCGGCTTCTGCCTCGTCAGTTCGATCTACTACCTGGTGGCGGTCGGCTTCTACTCCTATGCCCCCGAACTGTTTCCCACTGCGTTGCGGCTGCGTGGCGGCGGTTTCGCCAACGTGTGCGGCCGCTTCGCTTCGATCCTGATGCCGTACGTCATCGTGATGCTGTTCGAGCATTTCGGCGTGAAGGGCATCGTCGCGATGGTCGTATCGGTGGCGGTCTTGCTGATCATCGGTGTGGCGCTGTTGCGCGTCGAAATGCGCGACGTGTCGCTGGATGCATCGGATCGGGCGATCAACGATGCGAGCGACCTGATCCCCACGTCGCCCGCGCAATTCCAGCGCTGAAGACGATGGTCCGACGATGCGCGGAGCAGGCCGTTCGACTCGAACTCGAACAACGTGGGAGCGTGGCATGACAACGACGCAACTGAATTCACCGCGCGGCGCGCTCGGTGATATTCGCGTGGTGGAGATGGGACAACTGCTGGCCGGCCCGTTCTGCGGCCAGTTGATGGCGGATTTCGGGGCCGAGGTCGTGAAGATCGAGGCGCCCGGCGTCGGCGATCCGATGCGCGACTGGGGGCAAGAAAAGCTCAAGGGCGGATCGCTGTGGTGGCCGATCATCGCGCGCGGCAAGAAATCGGTGGAGATCGACGCGCGGCAGCCCGAAGGACAGGCGATCATTCGCAGCCTGATCGAACAGGCCGACATTTTCATCGAGAATTTCCGGCCCGGCACGATGGAACGTTGGGGTCTGGGCTACGACGAACTGTCGAAGATCAACCCGCGCCTCATCATGATTCGCGTGTCGGGCTACGGACAGACCGGGCCGTATTCGCAGCGGGCGGGCTATGGCTCGATCGGCGAGGCGATGGGCGGCTTGCGCTACGTGGTCGGCGATCCGTCCACGCCGCCGTCGCGCATGGGCATCTCGATCGGCGATACGCTGGCCGCCACCTTCGCCTGTATCGGAGGCTTGATGGCGCTTCACGCGCGCGAGCGTACCGGCCGCGGGCAGATGGTCGACAGCGCGATCTACGAAGCCGTGCTGGCAGTGATGGAGTCGCTGGTGACCGAATACGACAAGAGCGGCTACGTGCGGGAGCGAACGGGCGCGATCCTGCCGAACGTCGCGCCATCGAACGTGTATCCGACCAGGGACGGCACCTTCGTGCTGATCGCGGCCAATCAGGACGGCGTGTTCAGGCGGCTGGTCGCCGCGATGGGACAGCCCGAACTGTCCACCGACCCGGCCTACGCGACGCACACCGCGCGCGGATCGAATCAGGCCGCGCTCGACCAGATCATTGCCGACTGGACCGCCACCTTCGATCGCGAAGCACTCGGCCGCGTGCTCGATGAAGCGGGCGTGCCGCGCGGCGACATTTTCCGCGCGGCTGAGATGCTGGAGGATACGCATTTCAAGGCGCGCGAGGCGATCATCGAAATCGTCCATCCACGCTTTGGCACGTTGAAAATGCAGAACGTGGCGCCGCGCCTTTCGGATACGCCCGGGAGCATCCGAAGCGTTGGTCCCGAACTCGGTGAGCACAACCACGAAATGCTGGTCGAGCGACTCAGACTCGATGTAGATACCGTGCGCGAGTTGCAAGAGAAGCGGGTGATCGGCCGGGTCATGATCGAACAGGCGAAGGTGAGTTGAACGTCGGCTGTGGATTGGGCGCTTCTGGCGCGGATTGCATTGACTCGCGCTGAACGGATGACACTTTTCATCTATCGTTACGCGGGTACGATACTGGATGAGGCTGGTGATCGAACACGCCGGGAGAGGTTGATCGCTTCGTTCGAATGCAGGGTGTTGCGGGTGTCGCGATGCGGCCACGATGCGTCATTCGCAGAGACCGTCGCGCAGACGTTCGGACGTTCGGTCCACCCGGCAAGCGGACATTTAATTCGCGAGGACTAGCGGGTGGGGATTAAGGCTTCCGGGCATCCTGTCTCAGTCCCGCACTCGACGACGTGTGCCTGGAGAGCGGCACCCCGGTCAATACAATATTGGCGTACTGGACGTTGCGAAGACACCGCGTCGGATCGTCCGGCGCGACGTTGAACCATTGGAGGCGCGCGGTGGCTTAGACCGAGCCGGGAGTAGCCGGGAGGAGTGACCCCGCAACGTGCGGAAACGCACCTATGTAGAGGAGAGTCGTCACGAGAAGCACTCCTTTTTACTTCAAAGGGCCGGTCGCATTCTTCAGTTGGCCCTAGTAAGGAGAAGGCGCGACTGTATCCAATGGACGAACAGGCGGTGATCGACTCAGAGCCGCATCTCGAGCGGTTTCTGCGCGAAATTTTGGCTAAATCGGACGCGGAGAAGATCTATTTGGTTGCTCACAGCATGGGGAATCGTGTGTTGACCCGCGCTCTCGTGAACATCGCGATTTCCAATCCAGAGGGCGCTGGACGTATAAAGCGAATTATTCTCGCTGCGCCCGATATATCAACCCGCGAATTTACGCAGCAAATCGCACCGGCTGTATTCAAGCTCCGAGCGCCCATCACGCTTTATGCGTCCTCGAACGACGAAGCTCTAAGGCATCCCAGGAATGGAATGGTGGTGGTGCTCGCGCGGGTCAATCCGGTAAGGACCTAGTGGTACTGAGAGGTATTGAGACGATAGATGCCTCAAATATCACTACTGATTTCATGGGGCATTCCTACTATGCCGAGGAACGAAGCATTATCACGGACATGCATTACACCGTAAACTATGGAATGGACTCGTCGAGGAGATGTTGCTTGCGACCAATGCCTAATGCCTCGTCGCCAGAATATTGGCTTTTCAAAAGATGATTAAGGACCTGGGAACTCACTCCGACTATGGGACGGCGCCGGTGTTTAGTAGCGTGTCGCGACGTGGACCAGTTCGCTAAAGTGGGCACGTCTTGAGGAAGGGAGTGCTATGGCTAGATGTATGACCCTCACCCGACGACGGCCTTTCGGGCAACATGACTCGTATCGGCGACACGCCAAATTCAGGCGCAAAGGTAGACGCGATTCATCCTTGCGCGCAGCGCCTGTGGAAGTGAGTAACTATAGGAATGAACGATGGCGACGAAGACAATGGACAGCCACGGCGTCGATGCGTTCAGAGGGTATGTGGACATCGAAGACCTCAACCGCAATCTTCAAGCTCGATCGGATCTTTTGCTAACTTAATGCTCGAAAAGCGGCGAAATCGGGGAAGGTTTTGTCCGCACAACACGACTGCACGAATGGCTGGCATACCGTGAAAGCTGCCACCGTCGTCTGAAACGATCCGGCGGACCGCTCTGGGCCGTCATGAGGCATTGAAGAGCATCGTTGAAAAGCAACAGCTCGGGGATTTCAAAGCAACAGCCGCCTGACACAGCCTTGCTGACGAGCCTTTGAACGGCAACACACGGTAAGGTGCCTACTTCAACTTGAGTTCCTGCATTTCAGGTGCGGATGGTCGAGGTTGGTCGGCCCGAGGTCCGCATCACCCCGCCGAACGACTCCGTCAACGTGAGCTGCGGGAGTTTGGCGGCGTTTGGGCGCCGCTGAGCACGTTCGTCGCTGCCGCGCTCTCAGAAAGAACCTGGTTTGGTCGCCCGTGTCCGAAGGCTTGGTCAGAACCAGGGCTGCTTGACCGAAATAGTTCAGGACCAGGGCGGGGAAGACGAGCAGGAGCGCCACGACACCGGACGGTGATCGCTTTCATGCACTTTGATCCGATTCGCGCGCTGTACTGGAGCGCGGTTATCAATGGCGTCACTGCCGTGCCAATCATGTTGATCCTGACGCTCATGGCGTGCAGTAGGCGCGTAATGGGCGAGTTCGCCGTGAAAGGAATTCTGTCCTGGGGCGGATGGCTCGCTACGCTCGCCATGGCGATAGCGGCGGTCGGGGCCTGTGTGCCGGGCTAGGCTCAATGCCACCTTTAAAAGGCGACGTTCGCAGCGGCCAGGTTGGTCGCGAACCCATTCGGCCCTGCGACCTGCTTGAAGCGGGCAGATGACTTTCCTAGTTACGCAGTCGTTCCTTCTGCGGCCGGTCGCGCAGGAGCAGTGGCATCAAACGCCGGTTGGCTGTTTGCGCCGCCCACTCGCAATATGCGGCGCTGCCGAGCACCCAGCCCTTCAGGGTCGATTGCATCAGGTTATCGACCTCGCGTTCGTCAGGAGGTTGTGCGCCCAAAGCCCGGTATGCCCGGTAGCGCTCGAGCGGCGTATTGCCGAGCGCGCCGTAAAGTGGATGGTCCTTGATAAAGCTATCGACACGCAGCCCGATATGGTGCGTATAGCTCGACCACCGGTAGCTTCCCGGGTCGGCTACAAGTCGGCTACGCACCGGCGCATGATCGATAGCTTGGCTCGCGAGCAGGAAGTACCGCTCGGGCTCAATCACTGCTGCGCCGTACCCGCCGCCCCATACCGCACCGCGGCGCCCATGGCGGCGGTTGAAGGTCTCGACATACCGACGGCTGACGGCCTGCATCGTAATGGCCACGCTCGACTGATATGAAGGGGTGACGAGGAACTGTACCGCCTCAGGCATCAGCACCCACGCGTGCACGGCCAGATCGGCGACGCGCGCTGCGTCTGCCAGGCAGGAGAGGAAGTACAGATAGTCTCCTTCGTCCAGGAAGGCGGGGCCGGTGAACCCCTGCAAGATAACGTGCTGTGGTTGTGCTGGGACGTAGTGGCGTGCGAGCCGTGTCATGCTGGATGAACCGGAAATCCGATATGGAAAAGCGATCTGACAGATATCAGATGCGTGACGGTGCGTAACGTGGATACAGGACGAAATTCTATCGATCACCTGCATATGTTGGCGTCGCGAAAAGACCTTTTTTCTGGCCTCTTTTCGCTGATTTGGCCGGCGCAGCCAGTGTTGCAGAACAGGATGCGCGGAGGATGGGCCGAAGCCTTCGGCCTAAACGCAGTGGACGTCCAGGACATGGGTTACCGCCAGTTCTCGACAGGGGGGGCGACGGATCAGTGCCCGGAAGGCTCAGCCTCGATCCGCGCCGCCATCCGCCGTGACCGAAGGGCCCGCGCATTCCATCTCTGCACCACAGGCCGCGAAGGCGCTCAGAAAGCGGTCGACGACTTGCCGATCCCGCATGAACGACAGAAATTCTCTCAGGCTTCCGAGCCAGTCCGGATCGATCCGGCGCAGTCGCGCCAGCGCTTCCTTCGCTTCGTCCATCCGTCCCAGTTCGGCGGCAGCGACGACCGTGGAACGCAAACAAGGCGGAAAATCGGGCAGATGCGCGGCGGCGCGTCGCAATTCGGCCGAGGCCTCTTCGCGACGGCCCGTTAGCAGCAGGATGGTACCGAGCGCGGAGCGCGGTCCTGCCGCGCTGAAGGGGTCGAGCACGATCGCTGGCTGCAATGCCAGGAGCCCTTCGACGGCCTCGCCGCTGACCAGCAGCGCTACCGCGGCCATCGTACGTGTGCCGATGGCTGACAGGGTACTGAGCCGCACCGCCAGCCGGGCATTCTCGACCGCCGTATCCCATTGCTTCGAACGGGCCAGTGCATAGGCGAATGCAGCCAAACAAAAGCCGGACCGTGGCTTCAACTCGACCGCCTGGCGCGCGGAATCCAGCGCCCTTCGGCGTTCGGAGGCTCGGTCCTGCCCCTGCGCGACGTGCAGGCGATTCATTAGGATCATGGCGACGAAGGCATGCGCGATCGCGATCCCGGAATCCATCGCAATAGCCCGCAGGAAGTGCCGTTCCGCCTCGTGTTTCTCTTCCTCGCCGCCACGGCCGTAGAGCGCGGCGCCCAGCCGGACGAAGTCATAGGATCTGAGCGCGTGTGCCGGTTTCTGCCGGGCGCGGCGCAATCCTTCTCCCATAACCAGCGTTTCCAGCCGGGCGGCGAGGGCGGCCAGTGCCGTCTCTCGTTGGTCCGGCGGGGGCAAGGTCAACTGATCGGCCCACAAGACGCGGTCGTTATCCGCCTCCTCCAGCAGCAGGGAAAGCTGCGCTTCCTCCCCGCTGCGCCGCACCGCGCCCGACAGGCGAAAGCTCTCGGGTGGCAAGGGCTGCGTCATCCGTGTCTGGACCAGAATCGTCTCGGACCGGCTGAAGGTCATCAGCAACTCCGCGCCGAGGGCACGGGCGAAGCGCTGGGCCTCGACATCGTCCGATGCCGGCTCGAGCGCCTCGAATAACAGCAGATCGCCATCCGGCGGCACTGCGCCTGAAATCGGCAAAAGGGTCGTGGATGCCGAGGCGGGAACGTCGGCGGCGGCAGTCTCTCGCAGCACAGCCGTCGTCAGCAGGTAACCGCGCCGGGGTACGGTACGCAGCACGACGGTTGCGCGATCGCCCAGCGCACGCCGCAGATCGCCCACGCATTGCGTCAGACTGTCATCGGTCACGGCGAGGTTGGGCCAAAGGGTGTCGAGCAGTGCCTCACGCGGATGCAACACGCACGGGCGTTCGAGAAGATAGAGCAGCAGCGCGAACGCCTTCGGGCGCAGCATGATCTCGGCGCCGCGCGCATCGTGCAGCGTACCGCTCGCCGTGTTCAGGGCGAATTCGTCAAACCGGATAACTGCGCGATCATCGGCACCCATGGCTGAGTTGCTCCCGTTCGTCTCGGCAAATCATATCCGAACGCGACCAGGCCGCGATCTCGGCAAAAGTTCGGCTGATGTTCGGGACTTTCATCCCCCCGGAACCTAGCCTTGCTCCATTCGGGAAGGCCGCGCGCGGGCTATCCAGTCATGCTTGGCATCACGAAGTTCAGGGCGCAGTCGAGAGCCTTGCTTACGTGTGCGGCCACATGCCGGGCAAGCTCGGCCGGGATGACTTGAGCCGGCAATTTTCGTACGTAAATTGACGGCTACTCGATCGAAACGCCGCGCTGCACGGGCCTTGCCGTCGCCTACAATGACATCGCCCCCCCGCGTTAGGCGGTTGCCTGCAGGCGCCGGGTTGCGATGGCTGGATCAGCGCGCGTGAGCGCCCGTGGGGAGCTGGATGCCGTGATGGACCGCGCGGTGGTTACCGATGCGTATGGTCTCGAAGCTGTCCGTGAACCTGCATGACGCGGTGAAGACGTCCTACGAATCCTGACGCCGGCATGCCGGCTTTGCCTTGGAACTCACCATGACGCCCATGTCACGCCGTCAGGCGCTCCAGACCGTTGCCGCGTTCGGCGCGCTGGCGGCGCTCCCCAGCTGGGCCAGCGATGCCCGGGTTAGTCTGCCCATCCCGCCGGAACGCAGGCCGGACGCGCAGGGCGTCATCGCCTTCGACGCCCGCAGCGGCAGCCGCCGCTTCCTGTCGGGCCGGAACACGCCGACCTACGGCTATGACGGCGACTTCCTGGGCCCGGCGCTGCGCGTGCGGCGCGGCCAGGCGGTGACAATCGACTTCACCAACCGCCTGCCCGAGCCGACGACCGTGCATTGGCACGGGCTGGTCATCCCTGGCGATGTCGATGGCGGTCCGCACCGGCCCGTGGCACCCGGCGAGCGCTGGCGGCCGACGCTGCCGATCGACCAGCCCGCCGCCACGCTCTGGTTCCACCCGCATTTCTATCCGACCACCGCAGCGCAGGTGATCAAGGGCCTGGCCGGCCTGTTGATCGTCGACGACGAGGAGGCGGACCGGCTGGCGCTACCTTCGCGCTGGGGCATCGACGACATTCCGCTGATCATCCAGGATCGCCGCTTTCGCAGCGACGGCGCCTTCTTCGATGCGATGAACATCATCACGGCGATCAACGGCTATGTCGGCACGCGGCCGCTGGTCAACGGCGCAAACTATCCGGAGGCACGCACCGCGCGCGGCTGGGTGCGACTGCGCGTGCTGGACGGGTCCAATGCGCGCAGCTACCGGCTGAGCGCCTCGGACGGTCGCGCGCTCTTCGTCATAGGGTCGGACGGTGGACTGCTGGAGCGTCCGGTGAAAGTGAACGAGCTCGTCCTGCACGCGGGCGAGCGCTTCGAACTGATGGTGGATTGCCGCTCCGGCAAGCCGTTCGACCTGGTCGCGCAGCCCGAGAGTGAAGCCATCATGCGGCTGCCGCCCTTCGATGCGCCGCTGCGCCTGCTGACGATCCGGCCGACGGGAGCGGAAGGAAAGGGCAGGCTTCCCGACGTGCTGGCGAGCTTGCCGTCATTGCCGGCGGAGCCGCCCGCTGTCAGCCAGGCGCTGGTCATGAACATGTTCCGCGATGAGGCCGGCATGATGCCGCTGATGAAGGTCGGGCTGATGATGGGCATGACGATGCCGGGCCCCGTCGCACCTGAGGTGGTCGCCCGCGTTACCCGGCTCATCGAGGGCGATCCTGCCTTGCCGATGGCCGAGCAGCTTGCGCTCAACGGCGTCAACGGCAAGCCCTTCGCCCTGAAAGAGCCGGGCTTCACGGCCGGCCGCGGCGACCTGCTGCGCTGGCGGGTTTCCGAAGGCGACGACAAGATGCTGCATCCGGTGCACATCCATGGCTGCCAGTTCCGCATCCTCTCCGAGAACGGGCGACCGCCGCAGCCGCATCGGGCCGGGTGGAAGGACATCGCACCGATCACGAATGCGGGCGTGAGCGAGCTGCTGCTGAGCTTTCCTCACCCGGCCGCTGCCGACGCGCCCTACATGGCGCACTGCCACATCCTGGAACATGAGGACTCCGGCATGATGGCGCAGTTCACGGTGGCGTAGAGCGCGCGGGGCGGTCTGGCTATCATCCACGACGTCCACCCGGCGCTTCCCGATGTCCGACGGCTTCACGCTGCGATGGTGCGTGCTGGCGTCGTAGTCGGTGATTTTCGGGGCTTAAGAGCCGTCTGTGCCCAGATTGCCTCACCCGACGTTCGCTAGCATCGGCCGGCTCGACTCCACGCGCGCTTCGCATCAGTAGCGGCACGCTGCTGCCACCGTCAGCCTGCCTTCTTCCGCTATGTCGATTAACTATCGCCAGCGGCAAAACGCCATCTCCCGTCCATGCCTCGCAGGTATGGAGACCAGCCTATAAAGTCTTTCTCGCGACGGCCTGCACAGCCTATCTTTCGTGTCCATCGGCGGCGCAACCCTACGCGCCGCCACCGCAAAGACAGGCCGAAAGGAAGACGACATGAATGCCCTCGCAGGAAAGACCGCTGTCGTCACGGGCGCCTCGCGCGGCAGCGGCCGCGCCGCCGCTCTGGCGCTTGCGAGAGCCGGGGCGCAGGTCATCGTTCACGACGGTCGCGGCGCGGGCGAGGCCGAGACCGTCGTGCGCGAGATCCGCGGCATTGGCAGCAGGTCCGGTGCGATCGTCGCAGACCTGACGACGCGTGAGGGACCGTATCGGCTCGCGAGGCAGGTCCGCGCTATCGTGGGCGACCGACTCGACATCCTCGTCGCGAACGCGGGAATGTCGACGAGCGACGTCATCGGCGACATGTCCGCCGACGATTTCGATCATCAGATCGCGCTCAACGTCCGCGCGCCGTTTTTTCTCGTCCAGCAGTTGCTTCCCATCATGTGCATGCGAAGCAACGTCACGTTTCTTCTTCTGCCAGCGCGTCAAGCCGCGGGTGGACGTCACGCAGTCGACGCGGCGATCGGCGGCGCCATTCAGACATTGGTCGGGCATTTCGCCTTCGCTCTGGGCGGCCGCGGCATTCGCGTCAACGGAGTCGCGGAAAGCCTCGTAGAGGGGGATAAGCCAGCGTTGGCTGAACAGACACGCGAGGGCGGCGCCAATGACGTTGGCAGCGTCGTCACATTCCTCGCATCCGACGCGGCGCGCTGGGTCACTGGTGAAGTTGTGCGAGTCAATGACCGAACCACTGGCTGAAGAAAGCTATCGATATTCCATCACATCCAAAAGGAAAAGGATCATGAACCCGTCCGAAAATTGTCGATCCACCCAGTCACCGGAATGGTTTGCAGTCCTCTCGGTTGCCTTGAGCGCGACTGTATTCTGCACGACCGAGTTTCTTCCCGTAGGCCTCCTGCGCTACATCAGCCAAGGACTCGCCGTCAGCGAGGGCGCTGCCGGCATCATGGTCAGCGCGCCCGGACTGCTGGCCGCCATCGCCGCGCCTGCGGTGACGGTCGCGGTGCGGCGCGTCGATCGCCGGCGCGTGCTTCAGGGCCTGGGACTCATCCTGGTCGCATCGAACCTGATCGCCATGCTTGCGCCGAATTTTCCCGTTCTCGTTTTCGCGCGCGCGTTGTTCGGTATCGGGATCGGGGGATTCTGGGCCATCGGGGCGGGCCTGGGTGCGAGGCTGGTGGCCGAACGGCATATCGGGCGCGCGACCTCGCTGATATTCGCCGGCGTATCGCTCGGCATGCTGATCGGCGGTCCCGCTGGCGCACTGATCGGAGAGCTTGCCGGCTGGCGCGCGGCATTCGGGGCCGCGCTGGCGATGTCGCTCCTCGCGTTGCTTGTACAAATGGCGGTGCTGCCCGAGCTTCGCGTGATACAGCGCATCAGCGGGCGCGACTTGCTGGGCATTCTGGCAACGCGGCCGGGGCGAGTCGGGCTCGTGGCGATGATGCTCGCGCTCTGCGGCCAGTTCGCGACCTACACCTACGTGACGCCGTTCCTGGCGACGGTCTCGGGGTTCGACGGCAAGACGATCTCGTCGCTGCTGCTCGGCTACACGCTGATCGGCCTGTTCGGCAATTTCATCGGCGGCGCAGGGGCGCAACGCGATGTGCGTACGACCTTGCTCGCTACGATCCTGTTCATCGCGCTCCCGGTGGCGGTGCTCCCTGCGCTCGGCATCCATCGCATCTCGGCGATCGCGGCTCTCGCGGTGTGGGGCGTGTCTTACGGTGCGATGCCAGTCGCGTTGCAAATGTGGATGGCGCAAGCCACTCCCGACATGCGCGAGGGCGGCATGGCGCTGTTCGTCGCGGTCTTCCAGATCTCGATCGCGCTCGGCTCGTTCGCGGGCGGCGTGATCGTCGACCGTTACGGACTGTTCGACGCGATGTACTCGGGCGCCGCGCTGTGTGTGCTTGCGATGCTCGCCATCATGCTTTTCGGCCGGTCGGCGCGCACCGCCGCGGAAACAGCCGCTGCGAACTGACTGCCTGAACGAGCGACGATCGTCAAGCCGATCTATGGAGACTGACATGACCAACACATCTTCGGAGCGCAACAAGGCGCTGTTGCTGGAAGCCTTCGACACGCTCTTCAACAAGCGGGACTACGCAGCCGCAAACCGTTTCTGGTCCGAGCACTATATCCAGCACAGCGCGCACATCGCGCCCGGACGCGACGGCCTGTTCGATCTGATCCGCACGTTGCCCGATACCTTGCGCTACGAAAACCAGCTCGTGGTGGCGGAAGGCGACTATGTCATCGCGCATGGTCGCTTCTCCGGCAACGGGCGTGCGGCGGCGTGGATCGCGGCCGACATCGTACGCTTTGAAAACGGAAAGCTGGCCGAGCACTGGGACGTTTTGCAGGAGGAGGCAACCGAATCCCAAGCCGTCAGCGGACTTCCGATGTTCGGCGACCGGTTTCCAGACTGATCCCACGCGCGGCAGCACGTTGTTAGCCATGCCTGTCACGCATGGGGCGCTGCCTCAAAAGTCTTTTTCAAGCGTGCGCGATGCGCCTACATTGAGCATCAGCAGGCAACGCATCAGCGGATGCCCCATACGTTCCAGATATGAGTCACCTGACTTTTTCCCGAACTCAAAGGATGACAGCCATGACCCGCCATACCCATCACACAGCACCCACGCAGTACGTCGAAGCGAACGGCATCCGTTTCGCATACCGCCGGTTCGGGAATCCGCAAGGCGTGCCGCTCATCATGAACATTCACTTCACCGGCACGATGGATCACTGGGATCCGGCCGTCACCGACGGTCTCGCCCAAGGCCGCGAAGTGATCCTGTTCAACAACGCGGGCATCTCCAGCAGCTCGGGCAAGGTGCCGGAATCGATCGAGGAAATGGCGGCGAACGCGGCGGCTTTCATCGATGCACTGGAATTGAAACAGGTCGACGTGCTCGGCTTCTCGATGGGCGGTCTTATCGCGCAGCAACTCGCAATCACGAGACCTCCGCTGGTGCGCAGGCTGATTCTCGTGGGTACCGGCCCGCGCAGCGGTGAAGGCATGGCTTCGCTGACTCCGGAGGCACAGGAGATCTTCGGCGTGAGTTATGACGAGCCCGACCACCTCTGGCTACGCGTGCACTTCGCGCCGTCTGCCTCGAGCCAGACAGCGGGGCGCGCTTTCCTCGAACGGTTTCGTCTGCGCAAGGAAAACCGCGATCCCGAAGCGAACGACAAGGTCGCGCCGGCTCAGCTCGCCGCGCTCGCCAAGTGGGGCGCCGCGCGCGAAAACCCGTATGCCTATCTGGAGGCCATCACGCAGCCGACACTCGTCGTGAACGGCGACAACGACGTGATCATCTATTCGATCAACTCGTGGATCCTGCAGCAGCACATACCCGATGCCCAACTGATCATCTATCCCGATGCGAATCACGGCTCGCTGTATCAGTATCCCGAGCGCTTCGTCACGCACGTTGCGCAGTTTCTCTCGGAACGCCCGTACGCCTGAGCACAACCGCCGACGTCCTCGCCAATCATCCTCAGGAGTTTGATCATGACCAGTCTGACCGGAAAAACCGCGCTCGTCACGGGCGCTTCCCGCGGCATCGGCCGGGCCATCGCCCTGGCACTGGCCAAGGCCGGTGCGCGCGTACTCGTTCATTTCGGTAGCGCTGAAGACGCCGCGGATTCAGTCGTCGAAGCGATTCGCGCCGCGGGTGGCAATGCCGACAAGGTAGCGGCGGATTTGCGCGCCGCGGATGGCCCGCACGAGCTTGCAAAACGGGTGCGCGCGCTGGCCGGCGACCGGCTGGATGTTCTGATCGCGAACGCGGGCATCTCCAAGGCGGCGGCCATCGAAGAGACGACCGTCGAAGATTTCGACAACCTCTTCGCGGTCAACGTGCGCGCGCCGTACTTTCTCGTACAGCAATTGCTGCCGATGTTCGGCGAGGGCAGCAGCGTCGTGTTGCTGTCGTCGCTCGCGGCACGCAGCGCCGTGAACAATCTGTCCGCCTACGCAGCGACCAAGGGCGCGATCGATACGCTCGTGCGGCACTTCGCATCCGCGCTCGGCGAGCGCGGCATTCGTGTCAATGCGATTGCGCCGGGTGTCGTCGAGACGGACATGTCGAACTTCGCGAAAACCGATGCGGGCCGCAACTTCACGCTCGGCATGCAGGCGCTCAAGCGTGTGGCCCAGCCCGACGACATCGCCGGGGCCGCGGTTTTCCTGGCATCCGATTTAGCCCGCTGGGTCACAGGCGATACGCTGCGCGTCGACGGCGGCTCGAAACTCTGACATCTGCGTGATGCGGTCCTGTACGCGCTGAAACGCGCTGAAATGTGCTGATGTCACGGCAGCAGGAAGTCACGCCCATCGTGGCATCGCAGGCCCGGCGGTACAATCGGATGCGCGCTGAACCGGTGAATGAAGAGAGCGCCCCGGATTCACGCTCGATCCCGGTTGTCCGCACCTCGTCACGAGGAGGCCCGCATGAACGCGTGCATGCCGCATCACGATGACTTCGCTTTCGGGACGACGATCGTCGCGCCGCGCCGCCGAGAGGTGTTGCATCGCGGAATCAGAGTCGACATCGGCGAGCGAGCGTTCGACCTGCTCCTCGTTCTGGTGGAGTCGCGTGGTTCCGTTGTGAGCAAGGACGAGATCATCGCGAGCGTGTGGCACGACCGCGTCGTCGAGAACAATACCGTCGAAGCTCAGGTTTCCGCGCTTCGCCGTGCGCTCGGAGACGATCGGGCGGCAATACGTACGGTGACGGGGCGCGGATACCAGTTCACCGCGGAACCGCTCGCGCCAGCGAGGGAATCGGACCAGTCAACTGCCATGCGAGCGGACGGTCCGTTTTTTCCGGGCTCGCGGCTGCCTGCCGCGATCAGTCCTCTCATTGGTCAGGAAGCGGCCGTGCGCGAGATTTGCCGTGGCCTGCAAACGCATCGTCTGGTCACGCTCGTGGGTACCGGCGGTGTGGGAAAGACGCGGCTGGCGCTCGAAGCTGCGCGTCAGGCGGCGCCTCTCTTTGCCGATGGCGCGTTCATGGCCGAACTCGCCGCAACCACATCTGCGGACCATATCCCGACGACCGTCGCCGTCGCGCTCGGTTTTCCCCCGGGCGATGGAACGCCTTCGCTCGACCGGCTCGCGCCGGGCCTGATCTCGCGGCATCTGCTGCTCGTTCTGGACAACTGCGAGCATCTGATCAATGGTGCCGCGAGGATCGCCGAGCGGCTGCTGCATATCGCCCCGCGAGCGACCGTGCTGGCGACGAGCCGCGAGCCGTTGCGCATCGATGGGGAACTGCTTTATCGCGTTCCTTCGCTCGACGTGCCGCCGGACGACGATTGCGACGGTGCGCTCCATTACAGCGCGGTGCGTCTCTTCGACGAACGCGTGAGTTCGCGCGCCGTCAGTCTGGATACACGTGCGGCGTTGCGGCTGAAATCGCAAATTTGCCGACAGCTCGACGGCATTCCGCTCGCGCTGGAACTTGCCGCTGCCTGCGTGCCGGCGTTCGGTCTGCAGGGTGTGGCCGACCGGCTCGGGAATCGCTTCCAGATCCTCACGCACGGCGCGCGCACGGCGCTCCCGAGGCAGCAGACGCAGCGCGCCACGCTCGACTGGAGCTATGGCCTTTTGTCCGACGATCAGCGATCGGTGCTGAATCGGCTGAGTCTTTTCTCGGGAACGTTCACGCTGGCATCAGCGCAGGAAATGGCGAGTTGCGCGGCGCTTTCCCCGGACGCCGTTGTGGCGGCTTTGATGCAGCTCGTCGACAAATCGCTTGTTTCAGTGGTTCCTGGCAGCGGCTATGTCCGGTATCGGTTGCTGGAATCGACGCGTGCGTACGCGCGGGACGCGCTACGCGAGAGCGGTGCGATGCGTGAATGGTCGAGGCGGCACGCAAGCTACTTCCTCGAAATCTTCCGGGCCGCCGAGCGGCAGACAGAGGTGCGCGCCGATGTCGACTGGAAAAATGGCTATGCGCCGCATCTGGACGACCTTCGCGCCGCGATGCTGTGGGGCTTCAGCGCCGAAGGGGACATGCCGCTGGCAATCGAACTCACGGTCGCCGGCATTCCGTTTCTGATGCATCTGGCGCTGCTTCAAGAGTGTCTCGAGAAAGTCGACGTGGCCTTGGAATGGCTGTCGGTCGAAGGCGGTCCGGTTGACGAGCGGCAAATGAAGCTTCACGCGGCGCGCGGGATGTGTCTGCTTTGTCATACCGTCGCAGCCAGCACCAGTGATGCCTTCGAATCAGTCGTGGAAATCGCGGCGCGGGTCGGTAACCCGGATTATCAACTGCTGGGCATGTGGGGGCGCTGGATGTGCCACTACCTGAATGGCGAATACGCGCGGGCCATCCCGCTTGCTCATCGGTTCAGTGACCTCGCATCGACGTCGGCTTGCAAATGCGATCAGCTCGCAGCCTGTCGTCTGAATGGCATGTCGCATCTATTCGGCGGCGATCTTCAGGGCGCGCTCGTGAACCTGGAACGCGCATCGAATGATCCTTCGCCGCTGACGCGCGCGCAACGGATGCGCTTCCTGTACGACGAGAAGATGCTGTCTCACGCATCGCTCGCACTCACGCTGTGGTTCATGGGGAATGTGGATCAGGCGCGGCAGGCAGCACGACAATCGCTCGATGATGCGCGAGAGTTCGACCATCCCGTCTCGATCTGTTACGCGCTGAGCGAAGCCGTTTGCACGCTGGCCGTATTGTGTGGTGACGATGCCGCGCTCGAGGAGGCCGTCGCGCCTCTCGTGGTGGAAACGCGGCGTCACAGTATTTCGACCTGGCGCGCCCGTGCGCGGATGTGGCAAGGACTGCTCGACCTGCGCGCGGGCGACACGGCCGCGTTCGGCCGGACCATCTCCCCGGCGATGACGAACATCGGTTCGAAGCGCTTCTACGTGTCGCTCTCGCCTTACATCACGGCGCTGGCCGAGTCGTTGTGCAGGCGGGGCATGATTGCCGAGGCGGCCGAGGTCATCGACGCGTCGCTGACACGCGCGGTTCGCACCGACGACCGGTGCGCTCTGCCCGAGCTGTGGAGAGCGAAGGCGGAGATACTGGTCGCCAGCCGGGGCGACGAGGCGATACCGGCGGCCGAATCGATTCTGTGCGAAGCCCTTCAGATGGCGGGGGAACTCGGCTTCGTCGCGTGGCAGTCGCGTTGCGCGATGAGTCTCGCGAGGCTCCGGCACATGAAAGGCGACGCGCAAGCCGCGCTGGAGGCCATCTTTCCCGCGACGCGGCAGTCCGCGGACGCGGGCGCGACACGGGCCGGCGCAGCGCTTACCGGCGCTGAGGCCAAGCACCGAAGCCGCGCGCACGGGCACTGAGCGCGCGGCATCGGTCATGCCTTCGACGATGAACGCGCCGACACCTTGTCATACCACGCCTGCAGCGCGTCGAACCCCGCGGGAATGGCGAGCTTCATGCCGCCCGCCGCGAAGTCGATCGTCACCAGCGTCGTGATGTCCGCCACTGAAAACGCATCGCCCGCGACGAACGGTATTGTCTTGAGCCGGTCATTGAAATCGCCGAAGAAGTTCGCGACGCGCAGCTTGCTGCGCTCGACGATTTCGGGAATCTGCTCATACCCATGCGGACCCGACAGCGCCCGGCCGTTCAACCCGGGGACGGCATTCCTGACGCCCTCCATCACTGCCGAGAATCCGTCCAGTTCAGCACGTCGTTCCCACATGGCGACGAGCGCCTTCGTCGTTGGCGTCGTGCCCAGCAGCGCGGGCGTCTCGGGGTAGGCCTCTTCGATGTAGCGCCAGATTGCCGGGACTTCGCCAATCGCAGTGCCGTCTCGGAGCACGAGCGTGGGAACCTGCCGGCGCGGGTTGATTGCGACGTAGGCATCAGAAAATTGCTCCTTCGCGCCGAGGTCCACCGGTTTAATTGGAAATTCGATGCCTTTCTCGGCGAGGAAGATACGGACCCTGCGAGAGTTGGGGGAGGCCTTGGATTCGAAGAAGGTGAGATCGGTGTTCATTGTCTGTTATCCAGAAACGTCGCTTATATGGTGTTTTGCCGGCTGAGCAGGAAGGCGAATACGCGCTGAGCGTTCAGCCTGCGGTCTTGCCGCCGTCGACGGTGAGAATCTGTCCCGTGACGAACGCAGCACCTTCATTTGCCAGGTAGAGCACGGCCGCGGCGATGTCGTCGGGCCTGCCGATTCGCGCGAGCGGCACCGTTGCGGCGAGCGCTGCCTTGTTCTCCGGCGTGCTCGTGAAACGGTCCAGCATGCCTGTGTCAGTGGGACCGGGCGCGACAGCATTGACACGAACGCCCGCCGATGCGGCCTCGAGCGCGGCCGATTTCGTAATGCCTTCCACTGCGTGCTTGCTGCCCGCATACACCGAGGCGAACGCGGCGCCCTCGTGACCATAAGTCGAAGATATGTTGACGATACTTCCGGCTTGCTGCGCGGTCATCACGCGCAGTTCGTGCTTGAGACTCAGCAACGTGCCGAGCACGTTGGTGTCGAAGGTATCGGCATAACTCTCGGCGGTCTGCTCGACCACTGGCCCCGGCCGGCCTTCCGTGCCGGCATTGTTGACTGCGATGTCGAGCCGGCCAAAGCGGGCAACGGTTTCATCGACTAGGCGACGCACGTCTTCGTCGCGGCGTACGTCGGCCTGTACAAAGAACGCTTCTGCGCCTGATTCGCGGAGTTCTGCCTCGAGCGCCTCACCCTGTGAGACGCGGCGGCCCGACACGACGAGGCGTGCGCCCGAGCGGGCAAACGCAAAAGCGGTTGCGCGGCCGATGCCGGTGAGGGCGCCAGTGATAAGGACTACGGATTGGGTCATTTGTGGCTCCGATAGAGTAGATCATGACAAATGCAAGTCGCCAGAGCTATGGCACCCAGGTGCGCGCGTCGAATTCATCGCCCGATTTGCAGCGTGCGTCGACGGGAAACGAGAAAAACTGGAAGACCGCGATCTGTTCAGGTCCGCCGGAATGCTCTGGCTCCTGCACGCAGATTAGCGGTTAGGCCTTCAGACGAGAAAGACTTTCGAGGCTCGTCTCCATGCCTGAAAAGCATAGGCTTAAAGGCGTGAGGAGCCCGCAAAGCATGAAATGGTTGCACGGCGGGTTGGTACGAACTCACCGTCGCGATCATCCACAGGCACTATCAACTTTGCTGCATCCTGCTCGGGTCGACATCGATGAAGGCGCGATCGCTGCGAATCTCGCGGTGGCGCGCGACTCGCGGGCGATGCGAATGCCTGGTTCGTCGGCCGGCGGGGAACGCGTCGCTATCCGGGAGTTGACCGATGCAGTACGCGTGCCGGTCACGGAGTTGCTTCCGCGCCTCGTCCGAATGTTGCCTCAGATCGCCCACGTTTGATTTGGAAAGAGCGACCGAACGCGGTGCGGCTTTTAAAGCGCCTGAATCTGCACCACCGCACCCGGCTTACCCGATACTAGCGGAGCGATCACAAGATAGCGGCGTCTGTCGCGATCCGTGGCGTCCCCCGGTGCGACGACCTGGCGAATCTGGCCCAGCGCATTGACAATTGCAGCGCCGGCCGGGTTCGTCGTGAAGTTGGCGAGCGGCTCTACGTTGCCGGTGCCGTCGAGCTTGTCCGAAAAACCCAGCACGTAGGACTGCTTCGGCTGCAACCCGGTGACGGCAGCCTGGAGAACCTGAACCAGTCCCTGATCGAACAGAGTGACGGTGGTGGGGGCGTTCGCGGCGCCCCCCGGTTTGCCCGTGGCAGCGGGCATCAGCGCGAGATGGATGGTTTGCCCAGCCAATCCGAGCGCTTGTATATTCTGGGTGCCATCGCCGTCCGGCACGGCATTCGGCACATAGGCGACCGCCTGTGGCGCCTGCCCGATCGCTACATTGGCGATGACCTTGTTCGTTAGCGTATCGATGGCAGTCATCATATCGGCGTTCTCGAGCCCAACGTAGACGCGGCTGCCATCGCCTGACGGCCAGATGCCATGCGGCAAGTTGCCGACCGGAATCGTCGCGACCTGCGAGAAATCGTCGGTCCGGAAAACCTTCACCTGATTAAGCCCACCCACGGTCACGTAGGCAAACATCCCATTTGCGTTGTGTACGATGTTGACGTGATTGGTGATCGGACCGGTGTCGATCGTTTTCAGCAATGCGAAGGGCGGGTGCGCATCGAACACCTGGGTCTTTCCTATATCCTTCAGCGTGAACCAGACCTGCTTGCCGTCCGGCGTCGCCGCGAGGTCGGGACAGAAGGGGCTTGCCTGCATGACCTTGCCAACAATCTGGTGGTCGGCCACTGAGATCACCTCGGTCTCGGGATTGAACGACGAACACACATATCCATACTTGCCGTCCGGAGAAAAGATCTGCATGCCGGGCCCCGCGGGAACGGTGATGCGCATCTTTTCTTCAAAAGTCTTGCCGTCAAGGACGTCGACATAGTTTTCACCGCGCACGGTCACCCAGACTTCCTTGCCGTCCGGCGTGAAGAACGCCTCGTGCGGGGAGCGGCCGACGTAGGTGACATGCCTGATCGCGTTCGTCTGCGTGTCGATGAACGTGACGGAATTGGAACCGATCGACACGACTGCGAGTGTGTGGTGGTCCGGCGAGAAGCCCATGCCGTGCACGAGCACCTGCCCACGGTACAGCGGGCTGAAGCTGGCGGGCGCCGGATCGCCGAGGCGAATGACCCCGACCAGGTGGTTATCCGCAGGGTCGGTCACGGAGACTGTGTTGGAGAACTGCTCGGCCGCATACACGCGGTCATGGTGGCTGACCGGGATGTCCGGATCGGCCAGCAAACCTGGCGCCTGGCCAGCCAGCACGGACTGCGCTGCGGCGAGGGCGAAGACCGCCAGGGCGGTCACGACACTGGACGTGGTTTTCATCGAGACTCCTTCTGCATGTTCATGTGAGCCGTGTCATGAGACATCGAATGCGACGCTGCCGGGGCGGATGCGTGCGTCGGCTGGTCGGATGCAGGAGCGCGCGCCGGCAGCGGCTGACCCAGCCCGAGCCGCATCGCGACGATTTCCTGCTGTTGCTCGACCACGATCTCCTGGGCAATGCGGCGCAGTTGTTCGTTGCGTCCATAGCGCAGCTCGGCCTGCGCCATGTCAATCGCGCCCTGATGGTGCGGAACCATCATCGCCACGAAGTCCTGATCGACGTCGCCTGTCGGCTTGATGGACATGTCGTCCATCATCTTTGTCATCGCCTTGTCGTTTTCGGCGAGGAAGGGTGCCTCTTCGACGCTCGTATAGGAGGGATCGGCCGCAAACGCGACAGCAGATGTGCCCACTGTCGCGGCGAGGACAACGAGTACGAACGACGAGCGTTTGAGCGGGCGAAGGAAGGAACGCATGGGCGGAACTCCTTTACGCGGATGGGCATCGCCTGGGCGTGGCTACTGTCCAGTATCGACACGTCGAATGAAACGTTTTGAGCCAGCTTTTGACGCCGAGCGAACGTCCGGACGGCGCGGGCACCCGGACGCCCGCGACCGTCTGCACCGTCGCAGGCGTGCTTTGCAAAGCTTAGTGCGAAATCGACTCCAGCGACTTCCCGCGCGTCGCCGGTCCCAGAACGGCAATCACCAGGGCATCGATGCCCATGCATGCGGCGATCAACAGAAGCGCTGCCGACACACCGCCGCCGCGCAACGCATAGGCGACCAGAAAGCCGCTGAAGATGCCGGAGAGCCGGCTCCACGCATAGACGAAGCCGATCGCCCGAGCCCGCACGCGCGTCGGATAGAGCTCCGACTGATAGGCATGGAAGTTGTACGACAGTGTCGTTGCGCCGAGCGTCACCAGCGCGCCGGCCAGCACCGTCAGGCCGGGCGTGCGCGATTGCGCAAAGCAGAGTCCGGCGATGGCCACCAGCAGCGCCGAGCCGACGATCTGCCATTTACGCTCGACACGATCTCCGTACCACATCGCAATGAGCGGCCCGCAAGGCATGACGAGCGTGATACCGAGCGTGTACGCGAGGCTCGCGGTCACTTCGATTCCCTGATGCATCAGGAAGGTCGGCACCCAGTTCGAGAAACCGTAGAGCCCGACCGTCTGGAACACGTGGAAGATGGACAGCATCAGCGTGCGCGAACGATACGGCGGACGGAATATCTCGCTGAGGCGGCCCTGTTCGACCACCTCTCCGGTCTCCGCAGCAGGCGAGGGCAGCGAAGCGCCCGATTCGCGCGCGACCCGTGCTTCGAGCGCTTCCATTACCGCGTTCGCTTCCTCGTGGCGGCCACGCGCGGCGAGCCAGCGCGGGCTTTCCGGCACGCGCAACCGGACCACCCAGATCACGACTGCGCCCGCTGATCCCATCAATACGACCCAGCGCCAGCCGTCGAAGCCGAACGGTGCCAGCGGGACGAGCCGCCACGCGAGACACGCGATGACCGGGACTGCGAGATAACGTGACGAGCTGATTCAGCGCGAAAGCGCGGCCGCGCACGTGCTTCGGCACCAGCTCGCTCAGGTAACTATCGATCGTCACGAGCTCGACGCCCAGTCCGATGCCGACCATCAGACGCCAGAAGTTCAGGCCGAGCGGCGTGGTCTGGAATGCCATGATGGCGGCCGACGCGGTGTACCAGAGCAGCGACAGCGTGAACACCGAGCGGCGGCCGGGCCGGTCCGCAACGGTGCCGAACATCATCGTGCCGATCAGCAGGCCGAGAAACGAGGCGGCGATGAAGCTGGCCACGCTGTCGAAGCTCAAAAAGCCGCTCGACGTGACATGCAGCAGTCCTGAACGGATGATGCCCGGTGCGATGTACGCTGTCGCGAACAACTCGTAGAACTCGAAGAAACCACCGAGCGAGATGAGCACGACCAGCGACCAGATCGTGCGCGTCGCCGGCAGCCGGTCGAGCCGCGCGCCGATCTGTCCGGTGGTTTCCCGCGCGGCGTCGGTGGCGACGGCCGGCGCGCCCGCATAGCGGCGGTCGATGTCGCGCAAGGTGGATTGCGTCGATGACATGGCAGTACAACTCTTATCGTCGAGATTCCAGTTATCGGTGAGGCTGCGGCCAGCCGGTTCTTCTTGATAGCGGTCGTACAGACGACGCCGGCTCGAGCGGCCGGTAGGGGGTCGGTTTCGAGCGACCGCGTCTGGCGGTGACCGGCCAATGCGCGTTGTTCGACGCTCCGCCATCTGGTTCCGGCCGCATCCTTTAGCGGTCGCTCACGGATCGGCGCCGGCCAAATCAGAGCAGATGGCCTTCGCGATTTCCGGGGGCGAGATCACCGCAAGCGGATCTGACAAATTCACTCACTCGGCACTGGGAAAACGCCGCCGACGCGACAGGCGTCGCTTATCGTGGCTATGCGACAGACCATCTGCTGATAGCGAAGCGATTGAGCAGGCGAGTGCAGCACGGCGAGTTCGCCGAATTCCCGTCCCGACTCTGCTACAAGCATTCCTGCGCTTGCTCAGGTAACGCGCACGAACTCCCCTTCGGCGAAGAACCACGCCGACATCGTCCGTGCGAGTTCGAGCACGACCTCCGCGTCGGTCCGGCCGGGGGACGCGCGCACGTGGAACGAATGATCTGCGTCGTCTACCACATGCAGCGTGGCGCGTGGCCCCAGCGTCTCGACGACCGACCTCAGCAGGGGAAGCTCGGCCAGCTTGTCGCGCGTGCCCTGCAGGAAGAGAATCGGCACCGTGACGTCCGCCAAGTGCCGTGCCCGCTCCACGCCGGGCGTGCCCGCCGGGTGCAGCGGGAACGCGACGAAAGCGAGGCCACGCACGCCGTCGAGCGGGGAGATGGCTTGGGCTTGGGACGTCATGCGACCGCCGAACGACCTGCCGCCCGCGAAGAGCGGCAGGGCTGGCAGCCGCCAGCGGGCCTCTGCGACGGCTGCCTGCACGGCAGCATGTGCCACGGCTGGCGAGTCCACCCGCTTGGAGCCCCGCTCCATGTACGGAAACTGGTAGCGCAATGTGGCGACATTGGCCGCCGCAAGCGCGTCGGCCAACGACGACATGCCGGCGTGCTGCATGCCCGCCCCGGCACCGTGCGCGAAGACATATAAGGCTCGCGCGTCCTCCGGCACTCGGAGGAGCGCAGAGACCTGAGAGCCGTCGGGCAGTGCCAGGGAAAGCGATTCTGGGTCGTCCATTGTATTCAGGTCGTGTCGTTGTGGCCTTTGCGCCGATGCATCAATGAGGCATCGGGGAGCGTTTGTGGCGGCCTCCGCCAAGGCATTGCGCACGTGGAGTTTGCCGGCCGATCCGTGGAGCGCGCCCATCGTGAACGGCGCTGCAGTCGCGATGCGTCGGTTGACGACCGCAAGCCCGACCGCAACGTGATCCGCGCTTTAAGGGATTTGCGTAATAGCACGCCTGCATCATTGTCAGCGAGTTGTTACGACACTGCAATCAGCGTCAAAGGAAGTTCTCGAAGGGCAGTTCATTTATCTGGCTCTCTGGAAGAGCATGTCCGGCTGCAAAAAGTTCTGGGTTCGGCCACGGAGGGTCATTCGATGTCCAGCGCTGAATTGTCGACAATCGGTGGGTGGCAATAACAAGCCCGTTGACCAATCATGGAGAGATCTACCTTCGAATGTCGCGACCGAATCTCCAGCAACCGTAATCGCGGGCAGGGAAGCTCCGTTGCCTCGCGCGGACGAACAGTATGTGCCAAGCACACATCCAACAGATTCTCTGCTCTGCCCATTAAATCGCATATCATCGGCACGTCGACTCGACCTTGCGCGTCAAGAATAGGAAAGTCGCGGAACGTGGCGACGGTCATCGTCTTGCCGCTCCCAAACTTGGAAGGGCGAGTGGCTTCCAGTTCCAGGGAAGGAGCTAATGCGAGGATGACCTTATGCCATTTCTTCCGCAAGACCTTAAGATCCTCCTTGCGTGTTGTGTCGAGCTTGACGTAAAGACCGAGACGGGCCGTCGACGCCTCCACTTGTAAATAGAGCTTGACATCCTCTTCCGCTTTCTTTCCGCCCCAGAAGAATGCGAATAGCCCGCCGCCCTTGTTCGCCACATAGCGCCATCGCGCCGAAGGAAATGCCTGTTGCAACGCCATAAGGAAACCCATCCGCGCGTTGGCCGTCCAGTCTTTATAGGCGAGCTCCTTATAACTCTGAACCTCCGCCTCGATGCGTCGAAGACGTCGCGTGAAATCCAGTACGATATCGCTTCGATCCTGTGCAAAACTGCCGACTGGTCCTTCCAGAAGCGCGAGCAGGTCGAGACGACTGAATACGTGATAGCCGGCGTCCCGGACCTGTTTATAGGCACCTCATTACACATAAGTCGCGACGGTGGCACGCCGCGAAAAGTCGTTTACGGTCAATGACATAGCGGGTGGGGTTGTAAACTCTTTCGGACTGGCGTTAACTCTTGCATTTTGGGCGGCACATGACGCAAGAGAAATCGAGCTGGGCAGCGGCAGAACTCAAGGGCATCGATTTGGGCGACCAACGCCTGAACAAGCGTGCCGTGCTATTGGCTGAGCGGCTGGCGGAGAAGCCGACGGCGAGCATACCCAACGCATGCGGCGGCTGGGCGGAAACGGCAGCAGCGTACCGCTTCCTGTCGCAAGATGAGTTGGACTGGCGCGACATCATGGCGCCACATTGGCAGAGTTCGACCGAACGAATGCGGGCGTGCGAAGTAGTGCTATGCATCCAGGACACCACGCAGTTGGACTTTAACGGTCAGACCATCACAGGGTTGGGACCGCTGTCGTATGAGGCGCAACGCGGGCTGTATCTGCACCCGACTTACGCGGTGACGCCATCGCGCGAACCGCTGGGCGTGCTTGACGCGTACATGTGGGCGCGCGAGCCGAAGGGTGCGGACGGTGTGCGCCCCGGCATCAAGGAAAGCACCCGTTGGACCGAAGGATATGAGAGGGTTGCCGAACAAGCGGCCGCACTGCCTGCCACGCGACTGGTTTATGTGGCTGACCGGGAATCGGACATCATGGCGCTGATGGTCAAAGCAAAGGAGTTGGGCCACCCGGCGGATTGGTTACTGCGCTCGCAGCACAATCGCACCTTGCCTGACGGCGGCAAGCTGTGGGACCAAGTGACTGCGGGTGAGCCGGCGGGCAGGATTCACTTTACGCTGGCAGCCCGTCAGGCTCAGCCTGCGCGCGCGGTTCGGCAGCAGGTGTGGGCGCAGCGGGTTGCGTTGACTGATGCTGCAGGCGGCGTGGTGAGTGCTACTTGCATCGTCGCCCGCGAGGTCGACCCGCCGGCAGGCGTCAAGCCGATCGAATGGCGCCTGCTGAGTAACCGCGATGTGAACGACCTGGAGGCGGCAGCGCAGCTTATTGATTGGTACCGCGCGCGCTGGGAGGTGGAACTATTCTTTCATGTGCTCAAGAACGGCTGTCGGGTCGAGGCGTTGCAACTCGCATCGATGGCACGGCTTGAACGTGCCTTGGCGCTGTTCATGGTGGTGGCATGGCGCATTGCTCGGTTGATGCGACTCGGTCGAACTTGCCCGGACCTGGATGCAGCGCTCTTGTTCGAGCGAGATGAATGGCGCGCGGCATTCATTCTCAACAAGAAGAAACCGCCGAAGAACTCACCGCGTCTGAATGAGGTCGTGCGCTTGGTCGCCATGCTCGGCGGATTCCTGGCGCGCAAAGGCGACGGCGAACCCGGAGTCAAAACCATCTGGCAAGGCCTGCAGCGAGTGACGGATTTCGCCGCCGGCCTCAAGTACGCCCAAGAACTCGGCGAATGACTTATGTGTAATCAAATGGTTTATAGGTGCACTGGTTGCCGGTTTGAAGATAAATTAGAATGATCCGCTTGCCTTCCTCGCCGTAACCTCGCTTCGCGACAACCTTTCTATACCTTGCGAGTTGGTCGGAGTGCTCGGTGGTGCCAACCTTGTCTTCTAGAACAATCGCGATGCTCTCGTTCACCTCAACGAGGATATCAATGCTCTGGACCTGGCGTCGCACCTTGACGCTTCGAATCTGCGGTGGCGGCGAGGCCGTATCATCCTTAGCGAATATCGCACTAAGGAACGCGTGCCCAAGGGCCTGAATCTCCGAACGGTCCTTGCCGCGCTCCGGGTCCGCGTGGGCCAGAGCCCAGCACAAAAATGCATCCTGCGACAGTTCCGAGGGTGCGAAGTCAAACAGATTCGGCTGCATGCGGGTCCAATCCGTAGCAATGGAATTGAGTGGCACTAGCCCGACAGAGGCTGTGCTCCATGTCATAACGCGTCATTAGTACGTCGTCAGCTTCGTGCAGTCGGCCCGGCCATTGGAGCCCGCTCGCACATAGCACATCTGGCCCGTTTCCTTGTCAAAAAGAAGCCAGCCCTCGCTGTCCTGACGTTGGACGGTCCAGTTACCTTGAGTCGGCATGAATCGGAGCTTGTCCATTCCATCCTTGAAGGCTTCCGCTAGGATAATGCTGCAGATCACAGCCGAGATTGCATAGATAAATGCGACTTTCACGGATGACTACCCTTCGTATTCATTGGTCGGCGATGTTGACCGAGTTCTTTTTTGAGATGCGATTGTACGCCCAACGATCCGATGCAAAAAGTCGCGGCTGGGCATCTTCGGATCTTGCGGCGACGCTCGATGACGGGGAACTCGGCCATCCTTCCAATGTTTTTGGCTGAGTCAGAAGGTGGAGTAAGAAGGTGGAAGATGCCATGTAGTAACGCCTTGAAAAAAGCGCCGTTCTCCCCTCAGACAAATGAGGGGAGCCCGAGCTTCTCCCGGCGGTCAATCATCGACTGTACAAATCGAAATTGTGAGTTGGCGATTGCAGGAAACGGCCCATCCGCTGCGCGAGCTGTCAACGACGACAATCCGCCATATTGCCGACGCCAAGGAAAGCTCGTCGAGCGTCCGCAAAGGCCGACCTCCCGCCTTCCAATGCGACTCGACGAACGTCCGTTACGCCTTAAGAGCCGCCCAAATCGGCCCTAGTTGCCGCAACGAGTCGACAAGCGCCGCCCCCGCAAATCCGCGAACAACCACTAAACAACACGCGCAAAAAACCGAGCCCAAACTAACCCGACTGCCACCCTCCGATCATCCACATTCACCGCCCCTAATAACCCCTCTCCCACCCACCCCCAAGCGATTTACACAACGTAACGAGATTCTCCGCAGCCGTCGCCTTACTCCGCTCAAGATCACTTTGCGCCGCGAGCAATTGCTTCTGCACATTAAGCACGTCCAGATAATCAAGCGCCCCAGCCTTATATCGCTGTTGCGCGACCCCAAGCGCCCGTTCATTCAAACTCACCGCCGAAGCCAGCCGATCACGCCGCCGCTGCTCAGCGTCATACACGAGCAGCGCATCGTCCACCTCACGCCAAGCCTCAAGCACCGTGCGTTTATAGAGAATCGCCGCCTCCTGCTGCTGCGCTTCCCGAAGCTGCAACGTGCCCTTCAACCGCCCACCCTCAAAAATCGGAAACGTGATCGAAGGCCCGACAACAAATTGCCCCGACGCCCAATCGGCAAGACTGGAAAGCTGAAGACTCTGAAACCCCGCACTCCCGTTCAACGAAATACGTGGATAGAAATCGGCCTTCGCCATGCCGATCGACGCCGTGGCCGCGTGCAGTTGCGCATCGGCCTTCTTGATGTCCGGCCGGCGCTCCGCCAGCTCCGATGGAAACCCGATAGGCACCTGGGCAGGCAGCTTCGGCACATCGCGCGCATCGCTCAGCATGTCCCGCAGCGCGCCGGGCTGCTCGCCGAGCAACACGCCGATCGCGTTGATCGTCGTATCGCGGCGCGATTCGAGCGTCGGAATCAGGCTCTCGATCGTTTCCATTTGCGCCGAAGCATTGGCGACATCGAGGTCCGTCGTGACGCCTTCGCGCACGCGGATTTTCGTGAGCCTCACCGCATCGCGAGCGATATCGAGGTTCTGCTTCGTGATCTCGAGCAGCGACTGCGTATCGCGCAATTCGATATAGTCGCGCGCGAGTTCCGCACGCGCCGACAGCAGAATCGCATTGCGATCTTCGAACGAAGCATCCGACAACGCGCTCGCGGCTTCGACACCGCGCCGCACGCGACCCCAGATGTCGAGTTCCCAGGAGGCATCGAAGCCAGCCTGATACAGGTTGTAGGCGGGCGAGCCCTTCGAGCCCGGCATCCCCGATACACCGAGCGGCGCGTTCCCCGACGCCGATTGCGGCTGGCTTTGCGACGGCGTAACCCCGAGCAGCGAAAGAATGCCGTTCTCGCTGCCGCGCTCGCGGTTATACGACGCCGCGCCGTCAAGCGTCGGAAGCCCGGCCGCGCCCGCAACGCGCTGTTCCGCGCGGCTTTGACGCAAACGTGCGGACGCCGCGGCCACGTCGAGGTTATCGTCGGCGAGGCGCTTTTCCAGCGCGTTCAGCACGGGATCGTCGAACAGCGTCCACCAGTCCGGATTGAAGTCCGCTTCCACCGTCCTGCTCGATGCCTGCGCCGTCTGCGTGCGCTCGAAGACATCCGGTGTCGCGGTCTTCGGGTGCTCGAAGTCCGGCCCGACCGTGCAGCCCGCCATCGTCAGACAAGCCAGGATGGCGAGCGCGATCGCGCGCAGGGAAGTGTCGTTCTCGTTCATTTCGCACCTCCTTCTTGCGCAAGCGTCTCGCCGTGCCGGCCGACCGCCACTTCCGCCTCGACCGAAAGACCCACGCTCAACGCCGATGCGGCTTCCTGCCCGCGATCGATCGTGATCTTGACCGGCACGCGCTGGACGATCTTCGTGAAGTTGCCCGTCGCGTTGTCCGGCGCGATGGGCGCGAAGCTCACGCCGGTGGCGGGCGCGAGACTATCGACACGGCCTTTGATGACCACGCCGGGAAAGCTGTCGATCCTGATCCGCACGCTCTCTCCGGGCCGCATCTTCGTGATCTGGTTCTCCTGAAAGTTGGCGACGACATAAGCATCCGCGAGCGGAACGATGGCGAGCATCGGCGCGCCCGCCGTGACGAATGCGCCGACGCGCGCGGAGCGCCTTCCCACCTTGCCGTCGACGGGCGCGTGAATCTCCGTGTACGACAGGTTCAGCTTCGCCTGCGCGAGCGCCGCTTCGGCGCGTGCCAGCGCGCCTGCCGCCTTGTCTCGCTGGGTGCGCAGCACATCGAGGTTCTGCTCGGTCGTGGTCAGCGCGGCGCGGTCGTGGGCCTGTTGCGCGAGCTGCTGCGCGAGCGTGCTGGCCGCGCGCTGCTGCTCCTGCGCGGTGCCCGCGCCCGTGTCCGAAAGATTTTGATAGCGCGATGCGTTGGCCCGCGCGAACTCGATGGCGGCGTCGTCGGATCGCAGTGTCGCGCGCGCCTGATCGACGAGCGACGGATGCCGCGCGATTTCGGCATCGAAGTTCGCGACGGCAGCGCTCGCCGCGCTCACGTCGGCCTGCGCACTCATCAGCGCGGCGCGGAAATCGCTATCGTCGATACGCACGAGCACCTGGCCCGCCTTGACCGATTGATTGTCGTCGACGAGCACATCGGCAATCTGGCCGGCGACTCGCGGCGCGACGAGCGTGAAATCGGCCTGAACATAGGCATCGTTCGTGGATTGGCTGGTCGAATCGGAAAGAAGCTTGACGCCCGCCCACGCGACGACGGCGAGCGCGATCACCGGCGTTGCAATGCGAACGAGTCTGGAACGAGAGCGGAGGATGGATGACATGAAAGCCTCCCTTAATGGGAAGAGGGCGGCGTAGCGGTCCACGGCGGAAAGATCCGCACGGGCAACACCGGAACGAGGAGAAGAAGCGCGATGGCAACACACGCCATCACGCGATAAAGATCGGCGGACATCAGCACCAATGCCTGTTCATGCACGCGATGGGCGAGTTCGCTGAGACCACTGGCCGTATCGATACCCTGACTCGTGACGAGCGCCCGATTGCCGAGCTGATCCACGAGCATGGTCGAATGGAAACGCTCGCGAGCCGTGCCGAGTCCTTCGATCAACGCGGTCGCCGCAGCGGCGCTGAAGGTCTTGAGCGAGTTGAACATCGCGGAGGCGAAGGGGCCTTCGGTCGGCGGCAAACCTGTGGTAACGCCCATCAGGATGGCGAGAATCACCATCGGTTGCGCGGCGATCTGCAAGGACTGAAGCAGATAGAAGTTGTCGCGGATCCATTCGGACGTCATGAAGCTTCCCATCAGGCAGGTCGCGATCATCAGCGAGAGACCGCCCGCCATCACCCAGCGCGAATCGACGCGCTTCAGGTTCAGCAGCGCGGCCGTCAATGGCAGCGCAAGCAGGAGCGGAAGGGCGACCAGCAACGACAGCGGCGCCGTCTGCAGCGGCCGGTACGCGTGAATCCTCGCGAGATGCTGCCCCGGTATCGCGGCCACGCCGACCAGCAGGATCACGGCGCCCGCGAGCGTCGTGAGCCCATGCGCGAAGTTTCTTCGCGACAGCAACTGGAGCTTGAAGAACGGCATCGGATGAAACCATTCGTTGACGAGAAACACCGCCAGCAACGCTGTTCCGCCGATGAACATCACGCGTATGAAATCCGAATTCAGCCAGTCCAGACGATCGCCTTGCAATAGCCCGATCACGAGCATCGCGATGGCCGGGCCTCCGGTGAGAAACCCCGTCCAGTTGAAGGAGCGAATGCGTTCGAGCTTGAGCGGATCGTCGGGAAGGCCTTGCCGGATCGCGATGCAACTCACCACGCCGAGCGGCACGATCTGCCAGAAAGCCATCTTCCAGCTCGCATACTCGGTCCACAACGCGGCGAGGGGCGTTCCGAGCGCCGGCCCGAAGGTCGCGGTCATCGCGTATCCGGCAAGCCCGTATAGCTTGATCTTCGGCGGCAGATAACGCAGCGCCACGATGATGAGCATCGGCGGCAGACAACCGCCGGCGATGCCCTGCAACGCGCGCAACGCATAGAGCGCCGGAAGGTTCGGCGCGAACGGACACAGTACGCCGAAGAACATCGTGGCCAGTACGGCGCCGATAGTGAATCGCTTGAGCGTGAACGTGATGCCGAACCACGGCGCAAAGACCATCGTCGCGACGTTGGCCGCTTCGAACAAGGTGGTGAGCCAGGTCCCGTCGTCGTGTCCGATCGAGAGCGCGCCCTGAATGTCGGCCATCGCGAATGCGGTGACCTGCTCGTTCAGTATCGCGAGCAGCGACGCGAGCAGCATCCCGATCAGACCCGCGGCGAGTCGCCGCGAGAGCGCGGGCTGTTTCACGGGCGCACGTTCGGCGGTTGCTTCGCGAGGCGCGTCGAGAACGGATTCGGTCGTGTTCATATGCGTGCTCATCACATCCTGCGTTGTGCCTCTTCGAAGTATTGCGGCGCTTCGCGGCGATCGAACATGCCGTACTCGCGGATCACGCGAATGTGGCGCATGCGCACGTCGCTCGGCAGCGTCGCTTCGCGTGAGAACGCATCGGCGGCGGTTTGATCGCGCCATGTCGCCACGGCGATGACATTCCCCGGCGCGAGCAGCGCATCGAATACATCCCATGCGACGAGGCCGGGCGCTGCCAGATCGAGGCCCAGCGATTCAGCGACGCCTTGCGCGCCTGCCTGCTTTATCCACGCGGGCTTGCGGCTCGCATCGAGCAGCGTCACGGCCTTGCCTTCACCAATTTCCGTGGCATCCAGACGCTGTTCCAGCAACGCTTGTCCTTCGGGAATATGCGTGTCCGCGACGACCTGACCGATGCGCAGACGATAGTCCGCGAACACGCGGTCGCGCGCGGCCTGCATGGTCTTGTGATGCCGAGCCTCGGTACGCCAGCGCACGAGCGACTTCTCATCGCGCCAGCTCGATAACGACAGCAGCCAGCCGTCGCGGGTCAGGCTCGCGTAGCGCATGTTGTCGATGAACCCATCGATCTTTTCGAGCTCGGGCCGCAGCATCTTCGCCATGCCGAGGTAGGCGTCGAATTGCTCGGGAACGGGATTGACTTCCAGCATGGCAGAGAACATATGAGGCTCTTCGATTAGTTAGTGAAACGATGCAAATCGATGGGGCATATTCGCCGCGCATCGCGTAGCTTTATTGTCGGCGACGAAACTTCGATGTTGAAGGACGAGCGACAGCGCAATCGGGCCAATGAATGTGCCGATTCGGCCACGATCATCGAATCCGCACGCAACGGTTCGCCATCGGCCAAAGTGCGCCCGATTCGGGCCATGTCGATGCGCTGCTCACCGCTTCGCGGGACATGCTGCCTACAATCGCAACGCAAACAGCTTGTGAGCGAGATTCGGAATGGACAGATTGCGTGAGATGGAAGTGTTCGTCGCCATCGTCGATGGCGGCGGTTTCACGAGGGCATCGGAAAAGCTGGGCTTGTCGACGGCGGCGGTTTCGCGTGCGCTCAACTCGCTCGAAGCACGCATCGGCGCTCAACTCGTCGCGCGCACGACGCGTTCAGTGCGGCCAACCGATGCAGGCACGGTGTATCTGGACACCTGCCGGCAGGTGCTCGATGCCGTCGCGGATGCGGACGCGAGCATCGGCGCTTATCACGTCAAGCCGGTGGGAACGTTGACCATCTCGGCGCCCGTGCTCTTCGGCCAGCGATTCGTGGCGCCGCTCATCAATGCGTTCGCGTTGCGTTATCCGGATGTCGGCATCCATGCCGTGTATGTGGACCGGACCACGCGCTTGCTGGAGGAAGGCGTGGATGTCGCCATTCGCATCGGTCATCTCGGTGACTCGACGACGTTCGCGGTGCCGTTGGGTTTCGTGCGGCGTCGGACGTACGCCGCGCCGGCCTATCTCGAAGCGCGCGGCGAACCTGTTCATCCGAGGGAATTGACGCGGCATGACTGCGTGTCTTTCACCGGCGTCACGCATCCGCACGAATGGGTGTTCGCGGAGCGGGGTGCGAGGTTGCCGGTGCGGCTTCAGCCGCGCATGATCGTCGATCTCGCGCCTGCTGCGATCGCCGCGGCGCGCGATGGCGTCGGCATCACGCAGTTGCTTTCCTATCAGGCGGCGCCCGACGTGTTGAGACGCAGACTGAAGCCGATATTGACGGCATTCGAGACCGATCCGGTGCCCGTAAGCGTGCTGCATGTGGAGCGTCGCGGCGCAAGCGGAAAGGTTCGCGCGTTTCTGGAATTCGTGACCGAAACCTTGCGCAAGAACGCTCAGTTGCGATGCGGGCACAGAGAAAAGGCGCCGCGCGCTTACGCCGATCGCGCGGCGTGATCCTCATCTGCCGATGCAACGGTTGTGTGAAGCTCGCGATATGCACTCACCAATGCATCGAGGCTGAAGGAGCGATTCAGACCGCTCGGGTTCGGCAATACCCATGCATGGACGCCGCCGAACGGTTCGGCCTGAAGTCCCCATGCGATATCGCGCTTGCCGGTGATGGCCGACAGCGCCATCTTCCCCAGAAACGCGATATACCGCGGCGCGAGATGCGCGATCTTCTGCTCGAACGCCGAGGCCGCGGCCTCGATCTCGGACCGCGACAACTCATCGGCGCGCGCGGTCGCACGCGCGACTGCGGTGGTGAGGCCGTATCCGTATCGAAGGAACGTGCGATCTTCTTCGGGATGCAACTGCTCCGGCGTGAAGCCGGCGAGATGCACGACCCGCCAGAAGCGATTGCCTCGTCCCGCGAAGTGATGGCCCGTCGATGCGGCGAGCATCCCCGGATTGATGCCGCAGAAAATCACCGATAACTTCGGCGCGACGATATCCGCAAGAAAGGGCGAGGTGTCGGTCACAGGCGTCGTGCTCATGCAGGACTATGCGGCTTCCGCCAGTTCCTCCAGCACGAATTCCTCGGCGACGTCTTCATGAGCCAGCGGCATCGGCAGCGTGCTGATTTGCGCCGTGCCACGAAACCGCTCGCGATACTGCTTCGGCGTGACGTTCAAGCGCCGGGAGAAAGTCGTGCGCATGTGCGTGGCGTTATGAAAACCGCACTTGAATGCGACGGTCTTGAGCGGCGCATCGCTCGATTCGAGCAGCTTCCTCGCGGTATCGACGCGAACCTGTTCGACGAACGCCGATGGCGTCACCTGCGCGTACTTCGCGAACACTCTGGAGAACGTGCGACGGCTCACCGAAACGGCGCTGGCGAGCTGCTCGATGGAAAGCGCATCGCCGATATGATCCGTCACATACTGATGCACCTTGCCGATGATCGGCGCTTCTTCCTTGTCCGCCGCGACATAAGGGCTGTACTGCGACTGTCCGCCTTCGCGCTGAATGTAGACCACGAGGCGCTTGGCGACGCGAACCGCCTGTTCGTGTCCCCAGTCTTCCGCCACGAGCGACAGACACAGATCGATGCCCGCCGACACGCCGGCGGAGGTGAAAAGGCGGCCGTCGCGAATGAAGATTTTGTCGGGCTGCACGCATGCGCGCGGGAACGCCTTGCCGAGGCGGCCCGCATCGGCCCAGTGCGTCGTGACCTGCATGCCGTCGAGTAAGCCGGCATGGCCCAGCACGAACGCGCCGTTGCAGACCGAGCCGAACCGCGCGGCGCCGCGCACCTGCTTTTGCAGCCACGAGATGAATTCGTGCGGCGGGTTCCAGTCGGGCAGGTTCGGTCCGCCGGCCACCAGCAGCAAGTCGTATTGCGTATCGGAATCGAGATAGCCAACGGGAACGACGATCTGCATCCCGTTCGAGCACGTGACCATGCCCGCTTCGCGCCCGACGAGCGAGACTTCATAACGCTGATGATCGGGGAGATGCGTGTTGGCTTCCGCGAACACGTCGAGCGGGCCTGCAACGTCGAGTGCCTGCACGCCGTCGAACAGAACAATGGCGACTTTCATGCCGTGACCTTCGTTAAGTAGGAGCTTCAATCGCTGGGGACGGCCCAGTCTATCCCAACGCTCGCGCGCGAAGTACGCCTTGCCCGGTAATTGACTTTTGCTTCGATGTAACAAGCGAGCGCCTGATCGCGCCCAAGCGGGTGTGGCCCAAATCCGGCATCGACTGGCCAGACAACGCGCCAAATGCATGAGCCGCAGCGAGCGCGGCTGACTAGACTTCATCTCGAGAAAGCATTCGAAGGATAGTCATCATGTTGATCGAGACACATCAAAACTCATTTCTGTTCGGCGCCAACGCGCCGTATGTCGAAGAGCAGTACGAAGCCTATCTGGGCGATCCGGCTTCGGTCACCGATGAATGGCGCGCCTGGTTCGATGCGCTGAACGATATGCCCGCCATCGACGGAAGCGATCGCGATGACGAGCCGCACGCGCCCGTGGTGTCGAGCTTCATCGAGCTTGCCAAAGGGCGGCATGACACGCCGATGTCGCGCGATGGCGGACTTGCGCTTGCAAGAAAGCAGGTCGCGGTGCAGGCGCTCATCGCGGCGTTCAGGACGGTCGGCACGCGCACGGCGCGTCTGGACCCGCTGCAATGGGAGCCGCCGCGCGCGCTTGTCGAACTCACGCCCGCGTACTACGGTTTGACGGCGGCGGACATGACCACGCGATTCAGCACCGCCGACACGTATTTCTTCGACGAGGACGCGACGCTCAAAGAGATCGTCGCTGCGCTGGAGCAAACCTACACGGGCACGCTGGGCGCGGAATTCATGCATCTCACCGACGCGAACGAACGGCGCTGGTGGCAGATGAGACTCGAATCCACGCGGGCGAAGCCATCGTTTTCGACCGCGGACAAGCGCCGTTTTCTCGAACGCCTGAGCGCGGCCGAGGGACTCGAAAAGCATCTTCACACGCGCTATGTCGGACAGAAGCGTTTTTCGCTCGAAGGCGGCGAATCGCTGATCGTATTGCTCGATGAACTCGTGCGATACGGCGCGTCGAAGAAGGTGCGCTCCGTCGTGATGGGCATGGCGCATCGCGGACGCCTGAACGTGCTGGTCAACGTCGCGGGCAAGCCGCTCGACGCGCTCTTCGACGAGTTCGAAGGCAGGCACGCGGACACGCTTCCGGAAGGCGACGTCAAATATCACAAGGGCTTCAGCACCGTCACGCAAACCGCCGACGGACCGGTCGAGGTCGTGCTCGCGTTCAATCCGTCGCATCTGGAAATCGTGAATCCGGTCGTGCAGGGCATGGCGCGCGCGAAAGCGGATGCGATCATGTCCGACGATGCCGGCAGCGTGCTGCCCGTCGAAATTCACGGCGATGCCGCGATGTCCGGTCAGGGCGTCGTGATGGAAACGCTGAGCCTTTCCTACACGCGCGGGCATGGCACGGGCGGGACCGTGCATGTCGTCGTGAACAATCAGATCGGCTTCACGACCTCGGACCCGCGCGATACGCGCTCGTCGTTCTATGCGACCGATATCGTCAAGCTGATCGAGGCGCCGGTTCTGCACGTGAACGGCGACGATCCGGAAGCCGTGGCGATGGCCGTGCGCCTCGCGCTCGACTATCGCACGGAGTTCAGGCGCAGCGTGGTGATCGATCTCGTTTGCTTCCGCAAGCACGGGCATCAGGAGCAGGACACGCCCGCGATCACGCAGCCGTTAATGTATCGCGCGATCGCGGCGCATCCCGGCGTGCGCACGCTCTACGCGCGCAAGCTGATCGCGCAAGGCGCGATGACGGCGGAGCAGGTCGAGGCGCTGGTCGGCGCACGGCGCGAGGTCTTCGATCAGGCGCGCGGCAGCGAGGTTATCGAAGCATCGGGCGCAGCGGATGCGGCTATCTCGACGCGCTACGAGCCGCCCTCGCCGGAACAGGTGAGCGTATTGGCGCGACGCATCTCCAGCGTGCCCGATGGCTATGAGCTTCATCCGCTCGTCAACAAGCTGCTCAACTCACGCCGCGACATGGCGAGCGGAAAGAAGCCGCTCGACTGGGGCATGGCCGAACATCTCGCGTTCGCTTCGCTGCTCCACGCGGGCGTCGATGTGCGTCTGAGCGGACAGGACAGCGCGCGAGGCACGTTCAATCATCGGCATGCGATGCTGCATAACCAGAAGCGCGCGAGTCGTGCCGACGGCGTGTTCATTCCGCTCGATCACGTTCGCGACGTGCAGGGCCGCTTCACGGTGACAAATTCGATTCTCTCCGAGGCAGCCGTGCTCGCGTTCGAATACGGCTATTCCACGGTGAATCGCGATGCGCTCGTGATCTGGGAAGCGCAGTTCGGCGACTTCGCGAATGGCGCGCAGGTCGTCATCGATCAGTTCATCGCGGCGGGCGCCGCCAAGTGGGGACAGCGCAGCGCGTTGACCTTGCTGCTGCCGCACGGGCAGGAAGGCGCGGGACCGGAGCACGCATCGGCGCGGCTCGAACGATATCTGCAACTGAGCGCGCAGGACAACATGCGCGTGACGCAGCCGACGACGCCCGCGCAAATGTTCCATCTGCTGCGCATGCAGGCGCTTGCTTTCGATCGCCGTCCGCTCGTCGTGATGACGCCCAAGTCGCTGCTCAGGCACGCGGAAGCGGTCAGCACGCTGGACGACCTGGCTCACGGCGCGTTCCGTGAACTCCTGCCCGATGAAGCCCTGGACGCGGCGCGTGACGGCAACGTGGAGCGTGTCATCGTTACTTCAGGGAAGGCGTATTTCGAGCTGCTCGACTATCGCCGCAAGCACGGCATCGACGATACGCCGATCATCCGCGTCGAACAGCTTTATCCGTTTCCATCCGACGGACTCGCGGCGGTGCTCGCGCGCTATCCGAACGTGAAGCGCGTGATCTGGTGTCAGGAGGAAGCGCGCAATCAGGGCGCGTGGAGTTTCGTCGAGCCGCAGTTGCGTGAGATTCTGCCAGCGGGCGCGACGCTGTCGTATGTGGGACCCGCTGCTTCCGCATCGACGGCGCCGGGCTATCACGGCGAGCATATCGCGCGACAGAGCGATGTCATCACGCGTGCATTCGCGAAGTGAGGCGGCGATGACCCAGCACATCGACGAGGCGATTTCAGGCGCCGACATCATCCTGCGCGTGCTTGCCGAACAAGGTGTCGATACCTTGTTCGGATACAGCGGCGGCGCCATCCTGCCGACCTACGACGCGGTCTTCCGCTTCAACGAAATGCATGCGGACGAGCCGCAGAAGCAGATCCGCTTCGTCGTGCCGGCCAACGAGCAGGCGGCTGGCTTCATGGCGGCGGGCTATGCGAGAGCCAGCGGCAAGGTCGGCGTATTCATGGTGACGTCGGGTCCGGGCGCGACGAACGCGGTCACGCCTATCGCCGACTGCAACGGGGATTCGGTGCCCGTCGTGCTCATCTGCGGACAGGTGCCGCGCGCCGCGATCGGCAGCGATGCATTTCAGGAGGCCCCGGTCTTCAACATCATGTCGGCGTGCGCGAAACAGGTCTTTCTCGTGACCGATCCGGACAAGCTGGAACAGACGCTGCGCACCGCGTTCGAGATCGCGCGCACGGGACGGCCGGGGCCGGTTGTCGTGGACGTGCCGAAGGACATCCAGAACTGGAAGGGCGTGTATCGCGGGCAGGGCACGTTGCAGCTTCGCGGCTATTCGGAGCGTCTTCGTCAGATGGCGAAGGGCGATCGTCTCGATGAACGCAAATGCGCTGCATTTTTCGATCTGCTTGCACAAAGCAGGCGGCCGCTTCTGTACGTGGGCGGCGGAGTGATCGCGTCCGGTGCGACGGCCGAATTGCGCCGCTTCAGCGAACGCTACGAGATTCCTGTCGTGACGACGTTGATGGGACTCGGCGCGATGCCCGCCAAACATGAGCGTGTGCTCGGCATGCTGGGCATGCACGGCGCTGCGTGCGCGAACTACGCGGTGGAAGACTGCGACTTCCTGATCGCCGTGGGTGCGCGATTCGATGACCGCGTCGCCGGTGGCCGTCCCGATGCGTTCGCACCGGGAGCGCGCCATGTCGCGCATATCGACATCGACGAAGCGGAGATCGACAAGGTCAAACGGACGCACTGGAATCACGTAGGCGACGCGAAACGCGCGCTGCTTTCGCTGATGGAGCACGGTCCGGCATCGCGGGCGCCTTCCGACTGGATCGAGCGTGTGAACGATCTGAAGCGCACTCACGGCATGAACTACGATCGCGACAATCGCGCGATTCAGCCGCAATGGGTCATCGAGAAACTCAGCGACATCACCGGCGGGCGGGCGATCATCAGCACCGGCGTGGGCCAGCATCAGATGTGGGCCGCGCAGTTCTTCGATTTTGTCGAGCCTCGAAGCCTGCTGACGTCGGGAAGCATGGGAACGATGGGCTTCGGATTGCCCGCGGCGATCGGCGCGCAGTTCGCGCGGCCGGATGCGCTCGTGATCGATATCGATGGTGACGGCAGCATCCGCATGAATGTCGGCGAACTGGAAACGGCGAGCACCTACGGCGTGCCGGTCAAGGTGCTGCTGCTCAACAATTGCGGCGACGGGATGATCCGGCAGTGGCAACGGCTCTTCTACGACGGACGCATGTTCGTGAGCGACAAGGCGCTGCACCGCAAGGATTTCGTGCTGGCGGCGCAGGCCGATGGTTTCGAATTTGCCTGTCGCGTCCGGACGCCGGGCGAACTGGAAGACAAGCTGCGTGACTTCGTTGCGTTCGATGGTCCGGCCTTTCTCGAAGTGATGATCGATCAGAACGCCGACGTGTTTCCGATGGTCGGACCGGGGCAGAGCTATTCGAGCATGATCACGGGTCCGTTCATCGCATCGCGGTCCGGGCAGGAGACGGTTGTCCCGGCCGCGAAGGGCGAACCTGCGGCGGACATGTTCTGAAATGAACGCCGATCTCATCCACAAGGCGCTCGCGAATCCTTTGCGGCGCGAGATTCTTGCGTGGCTGAAAGCGCCGGAAGGTTTCACGCAGGCGCAACCCGCATTCGATGGCGGCGTGCCCCTGAGCGCGATTCAGGCACGCAGCGGGCTCTCGCAATCGACCGTTTCGGCGCATGTCGCGTCGATGGTCGAAGCGGGGCTGCTCGTGTCGAAACGGGTGGGATCGTTTCTGCTTCTGTCGAGGAACGAGGAGGTTATTGCGGCGTTTGTGAGGGAGGTGGTGCGTGGGCTGTGAGAATCGCGATTGCCGGCTTTCAAACTCCCAATATCCGGGACGACCCGAATTGCCGCGAACAACGACCCCGCCCTATTATCAAATCCCGCTGCTTTTCGCGGCCAGAGGTACCCCCGGGTCATGTGTCCTGAAGCGCGCGCTGAAATCATGCGCGCCCCTGCCTTCAACCGACGCCGACCTACATCAGTTATTCGAACGATCGGGAGACAGGTATGCTCAGCGCACACGAATTTGCAACCCTCATGCTAGTCAAGGACGCCGCCGATCAGATCGGCGACCGGCACGAACTCGACACGCTTCTCGAACGCCAGCTCATCGCAATGGAACAACTCGTGAGCGGCGCCCGCCTGCCTCGCATCACGGAAGACGGCGACCTGCTTCTGCGTGCGGTGCGGCGTCTTCATTGAATCGACCGGCGGGCTCGCCGCCACCTTTACGCTGCCAGCCGTTCCTTGTGCGCCGCGACGAGTTCCGCCTCGTCGCGTAACGCCTTGCGTACCGAGGCGCGCGTTTCGATGCGCTCGATATACGCCTTCAGGTTCGTCAGATGATCCAGATTGACGCCTGAGCGTTCGTGCCACATCGTCGCCCACACATACGCATCGGCGACGGTGAACTGCTCGCCCGTGAGATACGCGCGGCCATCGGCGAGACGCGCGTCGAGTTTGCCGTACGCCTTGAGCAGCTTGTTGCTGTGAAACGCGATGCCTTCCGGCCTCATCAGCTTGCGCATGAGCGGGATATGCTTCTGCGCGATCTCGGTTGCGATGAACGTCAGCAACTGATCCATGCGCGCGCGCTCGATCGTTCCGTGTTTCGGGATCAGTCCGGACTCCGGATGCTGGTCCGCGAGATATGACGCGATCGTGATCGTTTCCGTCAACGGTTCCGCTTCGCCGTCGATCTGGAGCGCGGGAACATAGAGGAGATCGTTCACTTCGGCGAAGTCGGACTGATCGGACGTCGTCTTGCCGAACACATCGAAGTGCACGAGTTCGGGCGCGAGACCCAGCTCGTTGGCGACGGCTTGCACCGCGAGCGAACAAGTGGCCTGAGCGATAAAGAGTTTCATGGTGTGCCTTGTATCGGTGAAGGAGTGCCGGGAGTGCTTCCCGTTGGAATGAAGTATCGCGGGAATCGTCGCGCCGATAAACGCCGCCGCGGGCGTCGCACAGTCGCTCGCGCGGAGACAATCGGCATGGCGGGCGACGTCCGGGCAACGCTGCTACAGTGCTTTGCACCAACAAAAGGGGCGAGCAATGAGCGAGCGCGTCGATGCACCGATCAACGAAATCGCCGTCTTCGTGGCGGTCGCGCAAACCGGCAGCTTCACGCGCGCCGCGGAAGAAATGGGCAACAGCAAGTCGAATGTGGGCAAGGCCGTGCAGCGGCTGGAAGCGCGGCTCGGCACGCGGCTCTTTCAGCGCACAACGCGCGCCGTGCGGCTCACCGAGGATGGCGAGACCTATCTGCAAGCCGCGCGCGATGCGCTCGACGGACTGCGCGAAGCCGAGCAGCAACTCGCGGCGCGTCGCTCGGAGCCGGCCGGACGTGTGAAGATCGACGTGCCCGCGGGCTTCGGCAGGCTGCTGCTGCCGAGCTTTCTCGAGTTTCGCGCGAAGCATCCGAAGGTGACGCTGGAGCTTGCGTTGACCGATCGCATGTCGGACCCGATCGGCGAGGGATGGGATGTCGTCGTGCGCATCGGCGCGCTGCCCGAGGACAGCGAACTGACGGTGCGCAAGCTCTGCGATCTGCGCAGCGGCCTGTATGCGTCGCCGGAGTATCTCGATCGCAAAGGCACGCCCGAGAACATCGATCAACTGGGTGATCACGACGCCGTCATTTTCCGTGGTCCGATGGGGCGGCTGCGCTCCTGGTCCTTGCGCGACGGCGAGTCGGCGAAAGAGTTCGCGCCGCAGCCGGTGCTCGTGCTCGCGGACGGTCAGGCGCTCGTCGAGGCGGCCGTCGCGGGCTTCGGCATCGCGCAAATTTTCGATCGCGTGGCGTTGCCGCATGTGCGCGCAGGCAGGCTCGTGCACGTGCTGCCCGAAGCCGATGTCGACGGACCGCCCGTGCACGCGATCATTTCGCTCGGCCAGAAGATGGCTGCCAAGACACGCGCGGTCGTCAATCATCTTGCCGAGACCTTGCAGCGCACGGCGTAATCGCGTCAGTCGAGCAACGCGGGTTCTCGCGCTTTCTCTTCGGCCTGCACGCGCGCTACGGGTGAAGCAGCCGGAGTCGACCGGTTGCGCCTGTCGCGCAGCGGCTTCGAACCGGACAGCTTGCGCAGGATCACATAGAACACGGGCGTGAGCATCAGGCCGAAGAACGTCACGCCCAGCATGCCGAAGAACACGGCGATGCCCATCGCGCGGCGCATTTCCGAGCCCGCGCCCGTCGACATCACGAGCGGCACGACGCCCATGATGAACGCGATCGACGTCATCAGGATAGGACGCAGGCGCAGCCGCGACGCCTCGATGGCCGCCTGCACGATCGAGCGCCCCTGCATCTCCAGTTCGCGTGCGAACTCGACGATGAGAATCGCGTTCTTTGCCGACAGCCCCACGAGCACCATCAGGCCGATCTGCGTGAAGATGTTGTTGTCGCCGCGCGTGAGCCACACGCCGGCGAGCGCGGACAGAATGCTCATCGGCACGATCAGCAGGATCGCGAGCGGCAGCGTGACGCTTTCGTACATCGCCGCGAGCACGAGGAACACGAGCAGCACGCTGATCGGAAACACCCAGAACGCGGCATTGCCGGTCAGGATCTGCTGATAGGTGAGATCGGTCCATTCGAAACGGATGCCGCGCGGAAGCGTTTCCTTAGCAATGCGCTCGACGGCCGCCATCGCCTGACCCGACGAGTAGCCGGGCGCCGGACCGCCGTTGATATCGGCGGCGAGAAAGCCGTTGTAGCGCACGACCATCTCCGGGCCATATGTCGGCGTGACTTTCACGAGCGACGACAGCGGCACCATCTCGCCGCGCTCGTTGCGCGTCTTCAGTTGCAGGATGCTGTCGGCGTTCGCGCGGAAGGGCGCATCGGCCTGGGCGCGCACCTGATAGACGCGGCCGAACTTGTTGAAGTCGTTCACGTAGAGCGAGCCGAGATAGATCTGCATCGTGTCGAACACATCGGTAACGGAGACGCCGAGTTGCTTCGCCTTCTCGCGGTCCAGCTCCACATTCAGTTGCGGCACGTTGATCTGGTAACTCGAGAACGCAGGTCCGAGCTCGGGCGCCTTCGCGGCCGCCGCGAGAAAGGCTTGCGTCGCCTTGTTCAACGCTTCGTAGCCGAGCGCGCCGCGATCCTCGATCTGCAGCTTGAATCCGCCGATGGTCCCGAGCCCCTGAACCGGCGGAGGCGGGAAGGTGGCGATGGCCGCATCCTTGATCGCGCTGTACTGCGCGTTCAGACCCGCGACGATATCCGCGCCCGTTTCTCCCTTGCCGCGTTCCTTCGAAGGTTTCGCGACCGAAAACACGAGACCGCTGCTCGACGAGTTCATGAGGCCCGTGACGGAAAGCCTCGGAAACTCGGGCGTGTGAATGACGCCGGGTTGCTGGCGCGCCATCCGGCCCATGTCGCTCACGACCTTCTCGGTGCGATCGAGCGATGCGCCCGCGGGCAGTTGCAGGATGCTCACGAAATAGTCCTTGTCCTGCGCGGGAACGAAGCCTCCGGGCACGATCTTGCCGAAGAGGACCGTGCCGCCGAGCAGCACGGCATAGATCACGCTCATCGCGAGCTTGCGGTTGATGATGCCGCGCACACCGCTGCCATAACGCTCCGAGCCGCGATTGAACACCTGGTTGAAGAGCTTGAAGAACGGTCCGAATACGCGATCCATCGCGCGTGTGAGCCAGTCCTTCGGCGCGTGATGATCCTTCAGCAGCAGCGCGGACAACGCGGGCGAGAGCGTGAGCGAATTGAACGCCGATATCACCGTCGAGATGGCGATGGTCATCGCGAACTGCTTGTAGAACTGTCCCGTCAGCCCCGACATGAACGCGAGCGGCACGAACACCGCGACGAGCGTCAACGCGATCGCGATGATCGGCCCGCTCACTTCGCGCATCGCTTCATACGACGCTTCGAGCGGAGACAGTCCGGACGCGATATTGCGCTCGACATTCTCCACGACCACGATCGCATCGTCGACGACGATGCCGATCGCGAGCACCATGCCGAACAGCGATAGCGCATTGATGGTGAAGCCGAACGCGAGCATCAGCGAGAACGTGCCGACGATCGACACCGGCACGGCGAGCAGCGGAATGAGCGATGCGCGCCATGTCTGCAAAAACACGATCACGACCAGCACGACGAGAATGACCGCTTCGAAGAGCGTATGCACCACCGCGTCGATGCTCTCGCGCACGAACTGCGTCGGGTCGTAGACGATCTCGGCCTTCACGCCTTCGGGCATGTCCTTCTGCAGCTCGGCGGTGATCTTGCGAATATCGTCGGAGATTTGCAGCGAGTTCGCATTGGGCTGCTGGAAGATGATGATCTGCACCGCCTTCTTCCCGTCCATGCCCGCGCGCAGCGCATATTCCGACGCGCCCAGCTCGACGCGCGCGACATCGCCGAGATGCGTGACGGCGCCATCGGGTGAAGTCTTCAGGATGATGCGGCGAAACTCGTCTTCCGATTTCAGACGCCCCTGCGCATTCACGCTCAGTTGCAGCGGAACGTGGGTCGTCATCGGCGCGCCGCCGACGATGCCCGCCGCGACCTGCACGTTCTGCTCGCGGATCGCTTTCACGACATCGGTCGCGGTCATGTTCTGGCGCGCGACTTTTGTCGGGTCGAGCCACACGCGCATCGAATAATCGCCCGAGCCCCACAGCACGACTTCACCGACGCCGGGCACCTGCGCGAAGCGGTCCTTGATATTGATGAGCGCATAGTTGCGCAGGTAGGTGAGATCGTAACGATCGTTCGGCGATACGAGATTCACGCCCATCGTGAGCGTGGGCGATGACTTCACCGTGGTCACGCCGAGCCGCTGCACGTCTTCGGGAAGGCGCGGCAACGCCTGCGACACGCGGTTCTGCACGAGTTGCTGCGCCTTGTCGGGGTCCGTGCCGAGCTTGAAGGTGACGGTCGTCGTCATGTTGCCGTCGCTGTTCGCCTGCGACTGCATGTACAACATGTTCTCGACGCCGTTGATCTGTTCCTCGATCGGCGATGCAACCGTCTCCGCGATCACCTTCGGATTCGCGCCGGGATACTGCGCGCGCACGACGACCGAAGGCGGCACCACCTCGGGATACTCGGCAGTGGGCAACTTGGTGAGCGCGATGAGTCCCGCGAGCAGAATGACCACCGACAGCACGGCCGCGAAAACGGGCCGGTCGATGAAGAACCGTGAAATGTTCATGATGAGTCTCTTGCCTGATCGGCGAATGCCGCCGCATCGAAATGTCGCAATGAGCGCGAGTATGTCGGCTAGGCGCGGGCGGATAAACGCCCGTCAGGGAGACGCTTTGGAGAACGGCGCGCGACAATCGGGTTGTGCGGCAAACGACTTCAGGCATCGCGGCGGCATTGCGCCGCCGCGTCATCGAGACGTCGGCGATTCAATGCTGCGGCGCGCCCTCCCACGCGGGCAGCGTCGCGCCGTGATACACGCTCAGAATCGACGAAGCGACATTGGTCTGCTGATAGCTTTCGACGAGCGCCTTGACCCATGGCGCCTGCGCATCCTTCGCATTGACCGCGATGAAGTTGCGATACGCATTGCCCGGCACCTGCTCCTGCGCGATGCGTTCCTGCGGAATCTTGATGCCTGCCTTGATTGCCCAATCGGTGTTGACGACGGCGGCGTCGAGATCGCCGATCGCACGGCCGACGATGCCCGCATCCAGTTCCTTGATCTGCACGTGCTTGGGGTTGCTCGCGATGTCGCGAGCGGTCGGCAGGAGGCCGACGTTGTCGCGCAGCTTGATCACGCCGTTGGCCTGCAACAGCAGGAGCGCGCGGCCTTCGTTGCTCGGGTCGTTCGGCACGCCGATGGCCGCGTTCTGCGGCAGCGCATCGACCGATTTCCATTTGCGCGAATACAGGCCGATCGGCTGCACATAGGTGTAGCCCACGGGCACGATGTCGTAGTGGCGCGCCTGGATCTGCGCATCGAGATAGGGCTTGTGCTGGAACGAGTTGGCGTCGAGGTCGTGCTGCGCGAGCGCTTCGTTCGGCTGCGTGTAGTCGGAGAAGGTCGTGACCTTCACCGTGATGCCGTGCTTCGCGGCATTGGCGGCGACGGCGCGCCACACATCTTCGTCCTCGCCGGACATGATGCCGACCCGCACGGTCTGATTCGCCGCGAACGACGGCTCTGCGCTCACGACGCCGCACGCGAGCAGGATCGAGAACAGAGTGGCTTTGAATGAATGCTTGATCTTCATGATGCACACGCATGCTATTGAGGGAAGCGTGATGCTAGAGGCGCGGCGCGTGCGCGACAAATAACATCGGGCGCTATCGATATGCGTGACGATTGAGATTCGCTGCGAGCGATATCGATATCACGATTTCTCGTTTAGCCGCGCAGGCGGGCGTTGATAGCATCCTCGGAGTGGCATCGGTAAAGATGCCTTCGATCAACGAGGAACTACGCATGTCCGACCGAAAGAACACGCCCTCTCTTCCCGCGCGTCGCCGCACGCTTTTCACGCTCGCCGCGCTCGGTGCGGGGCTGTCGGGCGGACTCGCCGGGCGCATCGCGCAAGCCGCCGACGCGCCGAAGACACTGCGCATCGGCTATCAGAAGTACGGCAACTTCGTCGTGCTCAAGGCGCGCGGATCGCTCGACAAACGCCTGGCAGCACAAGGCATCGCCGTGCAATGGCTCGAATTTCCCGCCGGGCCGCAACTGCTCGAAGGGCTCAACGCGGGCGCGGTGGATATCGGCACGGTCGGTGAAACGCCGCCGATCTTCGCGCAGGCGGCGGGTGTCGATTTCGTCTATATCGGACACGAGCCGCCCGCGCCGCGCGCCGAGGCTATCGTCGTGCCGAAGGACTCGAAGCTCCAGTCGGTCGCGGAATTGCGCGGCAAGAAAGTGGCGCTGAACAGAGGATCGAACGTTCATTTTCTGCTCGTCGAGGCGCTCAGAAAATCGAACCTCGCCTGGTCCGATATCCAGCCCGTCTATCTCGCGCCCGCCGATGCGCGCGCCGCCTTCGTGCAGGGCAGCATCGACGCATGGGCGATCTGGGACCCGTATCTCGCCGCCGCCGAGAAGCAGGCCAGCGCCCGTCAGCTCACCGACGCGAGCGGGCTCGTGCGCAACGTGCAGTACTACCTCGCGACGCGCAAGATCGCCACGGCGCAGCCGCAGCTCGTGCATACGGTGCTCGAAGAACTCGATCAGGTCGATCGCTGGGCGCGCGAGAACGTGCCGGCCGTGGCCGCGCAACTGTCGCCGCTCGTCGGGCTCGATACCGACATCCTCGAAACCGCGCTCAGGCGCACGTCGTACGGCGTGCAGCCGATCGAGCCGGCGACGCTCGCGTACCAGCAGCAGATCGCCGATACCTTCACTGGGCTCAAGCTGATTCCGAAGAAACTCGACGTGACCGAGGCGCGCTGGAACGTCGCCTGAGCGCGTTCCGGGCGTTAGCACGATCACGCATATCCTTCGCGCGAATCGATGGTTCGGCTGCGCGCGGCGCGTCGTTAGACTCGTCGGAGCGCCGCTGCCATCGTGCGCGGCAAGCACTCATTCAACACACGACGAACAGACGAGGCAGATTCCGCGATGAATGTTTTCTGGTTCATTCCCACTCACGGTGACAGCCGCTATCTCGGCACCTCGCAAGGCGCGCGCGCCGCGAATTACGACTACTTCCGCCAGATCGCGGTCGCCGCCGATACGCTCGGCTATGAAGGCGTGCTCTTGCCCACGGGCCGTTCCTGCGAGGACGCCTGGGTGGTCGCGTCGAGCCTCATTCCGGCGACGAAGCGTCTGAAGTTTCTCGTTGCGATCCGTCCGGGACTGAGCTCGCCGGGATTGTCGGCGCGCATGGCATCGACGTTCGACCGGCTCTCGAACGGGCGTCTGCTCATCAACGTCGTGACGGGCGGCGATCCGAACGAGCTCGCCGGCGACGGCGTCTTCCACGATCACGACACGCGCTACGAAATCACCGACGAATTCCTCACCATCTGGCGTGGCCTGCTCGAACAGTCGCACGATAACGGCAGCTTCGATTTCGACGGCAAGCATCTGCAATCGCAGGGCGGCAAGGTGCTGTATCCGCCGGTGCAGAAGCAGCATCCGCCGCTGTGGTTCGGCGGTTCGTCGGCGGCGGCGCATGACATCGCGGCGAAGCACATCGACACGTATCTGACGTGGGGCGAGCCGCCCGAGGACGTCGGGAAGAAACTGGCCGACATCCGCCGCCGCGCCGCCGACGAAGGCCGCTCGATCAAGTTCGGCATTCGTCTGCATGTGATCGTGCGCGAGACCGAAGAGGAAGCATGGGCGGACGCCGACAAGCTCATCAGCAAGCTCGACGACGACACCATTCGCCGCGCGCAGGCGCAGTTCGCGAAGATGGATTCGGAAGGCCAGCGCCGCATGGCCGCGCTGCATGGCGGCAGGCGCGACAAGCTGGAGGTGTATCCGCATCTGTGGGCGGGCGTCGGGCTCGTGCGCGGCGGCGCGGGCACCGCGCTCGTCGGCAATCCGGAGCAGGTCGCCGGCCTCATGAAGCAATATGCGGAACTGGGCATCGATACCTTCATTCTCTCGGGCTATCCGCATCTGGAAGAGTCGTATCGCTTCGCCGAACTGGTGTTTCCGCTGTTGCCGCGCAAGCAGCGCGAGCAGGCGAGCGGACCGCTGTCGGGGCCGTTCGGCGAAGTCATCGGCACGTCGGAGCTGCCGAAGGTATCGGCATCATGACGCTGAATGCCATCGCTCGCCGCGCGTTGCCTTGGCTCGTGCCGGTGCTGATCCTGATCGCATGGGAAAGCGCCGCGCGCACCGGCGGGCTTTCATCGCGCGTGCTGCCCGAACCGCTCGCGGTGGTGAAGGCGGCATGGACGCTGATCGAATCCGGCGATCTGTGGGCCAACGTCAAGGTCAGCGCGGGCCGCGCGCTCGCGGGCTTCGCGATGGGCGGCGGCATCGGCTTCGTACTCGGGCTGGCGACGGGACTTTTCAAGCCCGCCGAAGTCGCGCTCGACTCGACCGTGCAGATGATCCGCAACATCCCCGCGCTCGCGATGATTCCGCTGCTGATCCTGTGGTTCGGCATCGGCGAGGAAGCCAAGCTCGTGCTGGTCGCGCTGGGCGTGTTCTTTCCGGTCTACGTCAACACGTATCACGGCATTCGCTCTGTCGATCGCGATCTGATCGAGATGGCGAAGAGCTATGGTCTGTCCGGCTTCGCGTTGTATCGGCATGTGATTTTGCCGGGCGCGTTGCCTTCGATTCTAGTCGGCGTGCGCTTCGCGTTCGGCCTGATGTGGGTGATGCTGATCGTCGCCGAGACGATCTCCGCGCAATCGGGCATCGGCTACATGACGATGAACGCCCGCGAATTCCTGCAAACCGATGTCGTGGTGGTCGGCATCCTGCTCTACGCGCTGCTCGGCAAGTTCGCCGACATGGCCGCGCGCGCGATCGAACGCGCGACGCTGCGCTGGCATCCGGCCTATCAAACGAAGGCGCAATCATGAATCTGATCGATATCGATACGCTTACGCCCGTATTCAGGCGCGCCGAAACGCAACCGCATGCGCGCGCGCCGTTCGCGGGCCGCGATCTCGCCGTCTCGCTGCGCGGCGTGGAAAAGCGCTTCGGCGAGCGCAAGGTGCTGGATCAACTGGATTTCTCGATCGAGCGCGGCAGCTTCGTGTCGATCGTCGGACGAAGCGGCTGTGGCAAGTCGACCTTGCTGCGGCTCGTCGCCGGTCTCGATCAGCCGACGGGCGGCGTCGTGCAGCGCAACGCACCGGCGAGCGCAAGCGAACTGCAGGTGCGCATCATGTTTCAGGACGCGCGCCTCTTGCCGTGGAAGAGCGTGCTCGACAACGTGATGATCGGACTGCCGCGCAGCAAGCGCGACGACGCCCGCGCCACGCTCGCCGAAGTGGGCCTTGCCGAGCGCGAGAAGGACTGGCCGTCGCGCTTGTCGGGCGGGCAGCGCCAGCGTGTGGCGCTCGCGCGTGCGCTGGTGCATCGGCCGGATCTGCTGCTGCTCGACGAGCCGCTCGGCGCTTTGGATGCGTTGACGCGCATCGAGATGCAGGGGCTGATCGAGCGGCTATGGCGCGAACACAAGTTCACCGCGCTGCTCGTCACGCACGACGTGCAGGAAGCGGTGTCGCTCGGCGATCGCATCGTGCTGATCGATGCGGGGCGCATCACGCTCGATACCGCGGTCTCGTTGCAAAGACCGCGCACGCGCACCGCGCCGGGTTTCGCCGAACTCGAAGAGCAAGTGCTTTCGCGCGTGCTTCAACGCGCCTGATTGTGCGGCTGTTCGACTTTTCGCACGGCCCGTGCGGATTGAAGTGGATTATCGATCGGCGCTCCGCTCGCTATTCTGTGGGCTTTGAAGGAGCGTGAGCCATGTCGAAGGAAAAGATCGCGATCGTCACGGGCGGCAGCCGCGGGCTTGGCCGAAACACGGTGCTGAGCCTTGCCGCGCGAGGCATCGACAGCATCTTCACTTATCACAGCAATGAGGCGCAAGCCGGGCAGGTCGCGGCGCTCGTCGCCGGGACGGGCCGCAAGGCGCGCGCGCTGCAACTCGATACCGGCGACACGAGCGCCTTCGACGCCTTCGTGAACGATGTGCGCACGACGCTCGCCGACTGGGGCGCCGACCGTTTCGACTTCCTCGTCAACAACGCAGGCACGTCGCATCACAACAGCATCGACAAGACGACGGAAGCCGAGCTCGATGCGCTCTACACCGTCCACTTCAAGGGCGTGTTCTTCCTCACGCAGAAGCTGCTGCCGCTGATTCGCGACGGCGGGCGCATCGTGAATATTTCCTCGGGCCTGACACGCATCATCGTGCCGGAGAGCGCGCCTTACGGCTCGATGAAAGGCGCGGTCGAAGTGCTGACGAAGTACATGGCGAAGGAACTCGCGCCGCGCCGCATCGCCGTCAACGTGGTCGCGCCGGGTGCGATCCAGACCGATTTCAGCGGCGGCATGGTGCGCGACAATCCCGAGCTGAACAGGCGCATCGCCGACATGACGGCGCTCGGCCGCGCGGGCCTGCCCGACGACATCGGACCGATGATCGCGTCGTTGCTGTCCGAGGACAATCGCTGGGTCAATGCGCAGCGTATCGAAGTGTCGGGCGGGATGTCGATCTGAACATCGCGCAAGCGAGCGCGGGCCGCGCTATGCGTCCAGCGGCACCGCGCTCACACACTTAAGCTCGTCGAGACACACGCTCGACTTCACGCCGCTCACGCCGGGAATGCGCATCAGCGTATCGAGCAGAAACTCCGACAGCCCCTTCAGATCCCGCGCAATCACCTTCAGCATGTAATCGATATCGCCGGTCACGGCGAAACATTCCTGTATCTCCGCGAGCTTGGCGACGACGTTCTTGAACTTCGCGAGATCGCGCACGTGGCCGCGTTCCATCGTCACCTGGATGAAGGCCACCACGCCGAAACCGAGCGCCTGCGCATCGAGCCGCGTCTCGTAGCCCTTGATCACACCCAGTTCCTCCAGCCTTCGATGACGCCGCAGCGTCTGCGCGGGCGACAGATTGATCGCTTCCGCCAGTTCGAGATTGGAGATGCGTCCGCGGGACTGCAGAATCCCGAGCAAACGCAGGTCGATACGATCGAACTCGATAGTCTGCAATTTTCTTTCTCCGATGAGCCCAATCACGAAATCCGGACGCGGAAACTAGGGTTTGTCTGCGCGTCTTAGGAAATCATATTGTGCCGTATCAAATTTACACTGATTCCCCTAAATTGAGCACAGGAGAGAGACACGTGGCACATGAGGGACACGGCACGCTCAAGCGCGGCCTGAAGAACCGTCACATTCAGCTGATCGCGCTCGGCGGCGCGATCGGGACCGGGCTGTTTCTCGGCATCGCCCAGACGATCAAGACGGCCGGACCGTCGGTGCTGCTCGGCTATGCGATCGCGGGCATCGTCGCTTTTTTCATCATGCGTCAGCTTGGCGAGATGGTCGTCGATGAGCCCGTCGCGGGATCGTTCAGCCACTTCGCGGACAAGTACTGCGGGCAATATGCGGGCTTTCTGTCGGGCTGGAATTACTGGGTGCTCTACATTCTCGTGTCGATGGCCGAGCTATCGGCGGTCGGCATCTACGTGCAGTACTGGTGGCCGGGCATCCCGACGTGGGTGTCCGCGCTCGTGTGCTTCTGCGTGATCAACGCGATCAACCTCACGAGCGTGAAGTCGTATGGCGAGCTGGAGTTCTGGTTCGCGATCGTGAAGGTGGTCGCGATCGTCGGCATGATCGGCTTCGGCGGCTGGCTCCTCGTCTCGGGCGGCGCAGGACCGGAAGCGAGCGTGACGAACCTGTGGCGTCATGGCGGCTTCTTCCCGAACGGCGTCTCGGGTCTCGTGATGGCGATGGCCGTCATCATGTTCTCGTTCGGCGGACTGGAGCTCGTTGGCATCACCGCGGCCGAAGCGGACGATCCGTCGCATACCATTCCGCGCGCGACCAATCAGGTGATTTACCGCATTCTGATTTTCTACGTGGGCGCGCTCGGCGTTTTGCTTTCGCTGTATCCGTGGCAGAAGGTCGTGACCGGCGGCAGCCCGTTCGTGCTGATCTTCCATGCGATGAACAGCAACTTCGTCGCGCACGTGCTCAATGCGGTGGTGCTCACGGCGGCGCTGTCGGTCTATAACAGCGGCGTGTATTGCAACAGCCGCATGCTCTACGGCCTCGCGCAGCAAGGCAACGCGCCGCGCGCGCTGCTCAAGGTGAACAAGCGCGGCATTCCGCTCATCGCGCTCGGCGTTTCCGCCATCGCGACGGCAGCGTGCGTGCTCATCAACTATCTGATGCCGGGCAAGGCGTTCGAGTTGCTGATGGGCCTCGTCGTGTCGGCGCTCATCATCAACTGGGCGATGATCAGCCTCATCCATCTGCAATTCCGCCGCGCAAAGGCGCGCGCCGGTGAGACGACGGTGTTCAAGAGCCTCGGCTATCCGCTCACCAACTATCTGTGCCTCCTGTTCCTCGGCGGCATTCTCGTGGTGATGTGCCTGATTCCCGATCTGCGCATGTCGGTCTATCTGATTCCGGTGTGGCTTGTGGTGCTGGGCGTGGGTTATGCCGTTCGCAACCGTCGTCGCGCGAGTGCGGCGTTGTCGCGCGTCTGAAGGAGACAGTCATGTTCGAACACATCGATGCCTATCCGGGCGATCCGATCCTCTCGCTGAACGAAGACTTCGCGAAGGACGCGCGCGAGAACAAGGTCAATCTCAGCATCGGCATCTATTACGACGACGAAGGCCGTCTGCCCGTGATGCGCGCCGTGCGCGAGGCCGAAGCGCAGTGGCTCGTGCAACCCGCCGCGAAGCCGTATCTGCCGATGTCGGGGCTTGCAGCGTATCGCGACGCCGTGCAGTCGCTCGTCTTCGGCGATGACTCCGTGGCGCGAGCCGAAGGCCGCATCGCGACCGTGCAGACGCTCGGCGGCTCCGGCGCGCTCAAGGTCGGCGCGGACTTCATCAAGCGCTATTTCCCCGGCTCGCAAGTCTGGGTGAGCGATCCGACGTGGGATAACCATCGCTTCATCTTCGAGCGCGCGGGCTTCACGGTCGGCACGTATCCGTACTACGACGAAGCGAGCGGCGGCCTGAAGTTCGACGCGATGCTTTCGGCCATCCGCGATCTGCCCGCCAAAAGCGTGGTGCTGCTGCACGCGTGCTGCCACAACCCGACCGGCGTCGATCTGACCGATGCGCAATGGGTGAAGCTGATCGAAGCGATCAGGCAGCGTGATCTGTTGCCGTTCATCGACATGGCGTATCAGGGATTCGGCGCCGGGCTCGATGCGGACGCGTTCGCGATTCGCGAGCTCGTGCGCCAGAACGTGCCGGCGCTCGTCGCCAATTCGTTCTCGAAGAACTTCTCGCTGTACGGCGAACGTTGCGGCGCGTTGTCGGTGGTTTGCGAGTCGGCGGAATCGGCTCCTCGCGTGCTGGGGCAGTTGACGAGCGCCGTGCGCGCGAACTACAGCAACCCGCCGACGCACGGCGCGATGATCGTCGCGCGCGTGCTCACGACGCCGGCGCTGCGGCAATCGTGGGAAGAGGAGCTGGCGTCGATGTGCACGCGCATCGCGCGCATGCGCGGCGAGATTCACGCGCGGCTGCGCGGCAACGTGCCCGACGCGATGCTCGCGCGATATCTGGCGCAGCGCGGGATGTTCACCTATACGGGGCTTTCCGCCGCGCAAGTCGATGTGCTGCGCGAGCAGCACGGCGTCTATCTGATTCGTTCGGGCCGGATGTGTGTCGCGGCGTTGAACGAACGGAATGTGGACGCGACGGCGAGCGCCATCGGCGAAGTGCTTTCGAAAGAGATCGCGTAGCCGCTCATTTTCACCTCATTCTCCATAAGCACACTGCATCCATCGCTCACAAAGGAGGGATGCAGTCATGGAAACCTGTGAAAAAGCGGCCTATCGGTCCTATGTCGATGTCCTGCTCGACCATCTCGATGCGCACGCCGATCGCGCGGTGCTGCGCTATCTCGATGAGGACGTGACGGGCGGCGCGCTGCGCGCATCGATCTATCGCTATGCGCGGGCGCTCGCGTCGTTCGGCATTACGCGCGGCGCGCTCGTCGCGATCTTCGCGCCGAATTGCCCCGACGCGCTCGCCATCCGTTACGCGACGAACCTGCTCGGCGCGGCGACGATGTTCCTGCCCGCGATCGCATCGGCCGAGCAGCGCGCGGCCTTCGTGACGCGCATGCAACCGGCATTGCTTGTCGCGTTCGCGGAGACAAAACATCTTGTGCCCGAGCGCAGCGGCGCGCGTCTCGCTTATGTCGGCACGGGCCCGGCGCGTTCGCGTCTGGACATGCGCGCACGCGTGCAGCACGATGTGCCCGTGCAAAGCCGCGCACGGCGCGATGATCTCGCGGTGGTCGTGTCGTCGGGCGGCTCGACCGGCGCGCCGAAAGCGAGCCGCCGCAGCTTCGCGGTGTATTCGACGATGGTGAGCGCGCCGAGTCCCGAGGACCGCCGTCAGCTCGTCAACGGGGCGCTCGCCTATCTGTCGCAAGTGCTCGTCGATAACACGTTGATGGGCGGCGGCACGGTGGTGCTGAAACCCTCCTACGATCCCGCCGACACGCTCGCGACGATCGAAGCCGAACGCATCACCGATGTGCTCCTCGTCGAGCCGCAACTCTTCGAAACGATGGATCACCCGGACGTCGATCGGCGCAATCTGTCGTCGCTGCGCTCGATCGCGCATATCGGCGGATCGGCGCCCGCGATTCTGCGGCGGCGCGCGATCGCGCGGCTCGGACCCGTGCTCACGCATATGTACGGGGCGAGCGAGGCGGGGCTCGTGAGCGTACTGACGCCATCGGATTATCTGGCCGATCCCGGTTTGCTGGACACGGCGGGCCGCATCCGGCCGGGCGTCGATGTGCGCCTGCGCCGCGCCGATGGCAGGTTCGCGCGCGAGGGGCAGCACGGCGCCATCGAGGTGAGATCGAGGGCGGTGGCGCAGGGCTATTACCGGCAGCCGATCGAAGCGGCGCAGAAGTTTCGCGACGGCTGGTGCCTGACGGGCGATATCGGTTTCATCGACGAAAACGTGCATCTGCATGTGCTCGGACGCGCCGCCGATGTCGCCGAAATCGATGGCGCGGTCATTGGACCGGCGCGAATCGAAACGCCGCTGTGCGCCTTGCCCGATGTCCGCTACGCGCGTGCCGTGGCATCGGCGGATGTCGCGCGCGGATATCTGTGGGATGTCGTCGTCGTGCCGTGGGCGGGCAAGCGTGTCGATATCGCGCGATGCATACGCACGCTCGAATCGGCGTGCGGCGTGGACGTTGCGAAGGCCGTACGGATGGCCGCCGTGCAACGCGTGCCGCTCACCGAGCAGGGGAAGGTGAATCGCGCGGCGATCGGGCGGTTATGCAGGGACGCGTCGAATGCGGGCGTCGTCAGCGAGGAGAGGCCGCGCGCTTCGCCTTCAGCAGTGCCAGCATGACCCGATCGCGCTCCGTTTCCATCGACGCCGACGACCGGCCATCGAGCGCCGTCTTCATCTCTTCGACGACTTTGCGCTGAAGTTCCGGCGTCAGTCGCGGCGTGCCGAGGTCATCCCACCAATCCTGCATCGGCGGGCCGAGATGATCGAGCGTATGCGCAATGCCCGCTTCGCCACCCGAGAGATGCAGGTTGGCGAACGGTCCCGACACCGCCCATCGCAGGCCGGGACCGTACGCGATGGCATCGTCGATATCCGCGACACTCGCCGCGCCGATCGACACGAGATGAAACGCCTCGCGCCGGAGCGCCGCCTGCAATCGATTGGCAATGTGGCCCTTCAGCTCCTTTCGCGGATGGATGGGACGCTTGCCGATCGCCGTGTAGAAGGCCATCGCGCTTTCGAGCGACGCGGCCGACGTGACCTCGCCGCCGATCACCTCGACGAGCGGAATCAGATGCGGCGGATTGAACGGATGTCCGAGCACGACCCGCTCCGGATGACGGCACGCGCGCTGCATGCGGCTCATCAGGAGACCGGACGTGCTCGATGCGATCACGACATCATCGGGCAGCGCCGCATCGATTCGTTGTAGCAGATCGAGCTTCAGGTCTTCGCGCTCGGGTCCGTTCTCCTGCACGAACTGCGCGCCGGACAGCGCGCTCTCCAGATCGTCGTGGAACGTGAGATTCGCTATGGAAGCGCCTTTGTCCAGGCCGATCTCTTCGAGCGTCGGCCAATGCCGTGCGACGGCCGTCATCAGCCGCTCGCGCGCGCCGGGCGCAGGGTCCGTCGCCGATACCGCGAGCCCGCGCGCCAGAAAATACGCGGCCCAGCTCGCGCCGATCACGCCTGTGCCGACAACCGCCACGCGTTCGATACCGTTCGCCATCATGTTCAATGCTCCAGGCAGGCAACGCCGGCTTCCGCGCGCAAAGGCTTAAGCCCGATGATCTCGCGCGCCTCGTCGGGCGTGGCCGGTTCGTATCCCATCTCGCGCACGAGTCGCACGAGCCGTTCGACCAGTTGCACGTTCGTCGCCAGTTGGCCGTGCCGGTAGTACAGATTGTCTTCGAGCCCGACGCGCACGTGTCCGCCCAGCAACAGCGAGTTCATCGCGGCGGGCAATTGCGCCGCGCCGATCGCGCTGACATTGAAGACGGTATGCGCCGGAAGATGATCGACCATCGTCTGCAACAAACGCGGCGTGTAGGGCAGCGCGCCCTGAAAGGCATTCGCGCCGATGACGATGTTGATGAAATGCGGCGCATCGTCGAGGCCTTCGTTGAGCGCGCGCTGCACGTCCTGAACGATATCGGCGAGTCCGAACACTTCCCATTCGGGCTTTATGCCGCGTTCCTTCATCATGCAGGCGATCTGCCGGATGCGCGACGGCGGCGTCGCAACGAGAATCTCCTTGCCTTCGAAGCTCGCGATCACGGTTTGCGCATCGAGCGTGCACATTTCGACGCCATCGCCCTGCATGCCTTTAAGGCGCTCTTCCCACATGATCTCCCACAAGCCGTTGTCCAGCTCGCGGACCATGTCGCCGTTGATGCCGCCGCCCGTGGAGTTGTTCAGGACGATGTCGCACTTGGCGCGGATCAGACGGTTGATCTCGCTGTAGATCGCGGGATCGCAGGTGGCCTGATCGTCCGGACGGCGCGCATGCACGGCGACGACGCTCGCGCCCGCGTTGTAGCAGCGGTAGGTATCGTCGGCGATTTCGCGCGGCTGTGTCGGCAGATTCGGGTTCATCGTCTTTGTCGCCATGCCGCCCGTGGGCGCCACCGTCACGATGACTTTGGGTTTGCTCATGATCTTTCTCTCCAGATATAGGTTTTGATTTAAGGACGCTTCAGTTCGCGCCCGGACCGACGCGAAGCGCGCGCTTCGGCAAACCGATCAGCGTGGTCAGGCAACCGGCGAGCACGACCGCGGTCAACGCGAACAGACCGAGCTGAATGCTGCCCGTCGCGCCCTTGATCCAGCCGATCAGCGTCGGGCTGACGAAGCCGCCGAGGATGCCGAGCGAGCTGATCACCGCGATGCCCGCCGCCGCTGCACTGCGGCCGAGGTATGTCGGCGGGATCGACCAGAAGAGCGAACCGCCGCCGAAAATGAAGAACGATGCGATGCACAGCAGCGTCATCACCATGCCGACGCCCGAACCGGCGAACGACGTCGATGCCAGCGCGATCACCCCGATGGCGAGCGTGCCGCCCACATGCCAGCGACGTTCACCGAAACGATCCGAACTGCGGCTGATGATGAGCACGCCGAGCGCGCCGAAGAAATAAGGCACGGCGGTGCACCAGCCTATCGTCGACAGACTGGCGATGCCGATGCCCTTGATCATCGTCGGCAGCCAGAAGGTCAGCGTGTAGACGGCGCATGCGCAGCAGAAGTAGATGAAGGCGAGCACGTAGGTCATCGGATCGGCCAGTGCGGCGAGGAGCTTGCCGTGGCCGCCGTGTGCGGCGTCATCCTTGTGATCGGCGCTCATGGCCGCGCGCACTGATTCCTTCTCGGCATCGTCGAGCCACGACGCTTCGGCGGGCTTGTTCGGCAACATGCGATACAGCAGGAAGCCCATCAGCACGGTCGGCAGGCCTTCGACGATGAAGAGCCATTGCCAGCCGTGCATGCCGCCAAGTCCTTCCATGCCGCTCATGATCGTGCCGGACAGCGGGCCGCCGAGCACGCCGGTGATCGGCATGCCGAAGAGAAAGAGTCCCGTCACGCGGCCGCGGCGCTGGCTCGGATACCAGTACGTGAGATACAGGATGATGCCGGGAAAGAAGCCGGCCTCGAAGATGCCGAGCATCAGGCGGATCGCATAGAACTGCCACGGCGCCGAGACGAACGCGGTGGCCGCCGAAGTGAGGCCCCAGAGCACCATGATTCGAAGAAACGTCAGCCGCGCGCCGATCTTTTCGAGCAGCAGGTTGCTGGGCACTTCGAACAGCAGATAGGTGACGAAGAAGATGCCCGCGCCGAGACCGTAGACGGCATCGGAGAACGCGAGATCCTGCTTCATCTGCAGTTGCGCATAACCGATGTTGATGCGGTCGAGAAACGCGAATACGTAAGCGATCAGCACGAGCGGCATGACACGCAGACTGATCTTGCGAAAGACCGCGTCTTCTTCCGAGCGGCCGATTGAACTCTCGATAACCGCCGCGCTGCTCAGCGAACGAATGCGATTCATTGCGTGTCTCCCTGTCTTGTATGACACGCATTATTTCGACATCCGCTTATGGCAACTGTCGATCGGGCGACAGTCCGGGTCAGCGTATACGCGAAGCACTCATTGCGCGATGTCCTGCAACCCCGGCAGGTCGAGTATGACGATTTCGCCGTATTCGGCGCGCACGAGGCCGGCGCTCTTGAAGCGGCTCATCGCCTTGTTGCAGGTCTGCCGCGACACGGCCGCGAGGTTTGCGAGTTCCTCCTGGGAAATGCGCAAATGATTCGTGCCGCCCGGATTCGACAGCGGATGAATCATGCCGACGAGCGCCCGTGCCACGAGGCTGTCGGTATCGAGCAGTCCGTGCGCGGCGGCGACGGCCATGAACCAGTGCAGGCGTTCGTTGACCTGCAACAGCAGGAACTCGTTGAACGAGGGTTGACGTTCGCGCAGCCAGTTGAACGTGGCGGACGGAATCTGTGCGACACGGCTGTCGCGCAGCGCGATGAGATCGGACTGGCGCGGCGCATTGCGAATCAGGGTGCCTTCGCCGAACCAGCTTCCGACGGACTGGCCGCCGAGGGTCACGGTCTGTCCGTCGCGTGCGGTGATCGACCACTTGATGAGGCCTTCGAGCATGCCGAACCACATGTGCTGCCGCTCGCCATGATGCCCGAGCACCTGACCCATCGCGACGACGCGCTCCGAGGCTTCCGCGCGCACGCGCGCTCGCGCGGATTCGTCGAGCCGCGCGAACCACGCCGACTGCGCGAGCAGTTCGTCGAGCGTGAGCGATGGAACCGGCATGCGCTTGGGCCGGGTCATCGGGTCGCGCTCACGATTGTCGCGGGATCGACAGTGTCGCGAAGCCGGGACGTGCACAATGAAGGTAATCGAAGGGAGGCCATGAGCTCATGAGCAAGGAAACTATCTACCGTATCGACGTGCAGTTCGGCGATTGCGACCCGGCGGGAATCGTCTTCTTCCCGAACTTTTCGCGCTGGATGGACGCCGCCTCGCACGATTATTTCATCCAGTGCGGCCTGCCGCCGTGGCGCGCGATGACGGACCTGCCGAACTGCATCGGCGCACCGCTTCTGGAGATGCACACGCGCTTCCATACTTCCGTCACGTACGGGGAAACCGTCGAGGTTCATAGCAGCATCGAGGAATGGCGCGGCAAGGTGTTTATCCAGCAACATCGCATCATGCGCGGCGACACGCTGATCTGCGAAGGCCGCGCGACGCGCGCATTGTGCGTCAAGCAGTCGGACGGACGCCTCAAGGCCGTTCCGATCCCCGAGTTCATCCGCGCTGCCTGCGTATGACGGAGACTTCCATGACGATATCGACCGCTCAACGCGTGCTGGTGACCGCCGGCGCGAGCGGCATAGGCCGCGCCATCGCGCAGGCGTTCGTAGCCGCGGGCGCGAAGGTCTGCGTCTGCGATCTGGACGTAGCCGCGCTGCAGGCATTGCGTGCGCAGATGCCGGACGTCGTGACCCTGGTATGCGACATCGGCGATCGCATCGCCGCCGCGCGCATGGTCGATGATGCCGCGGCCGCGCTCGGCGGCATCGATGTGCTCGTCAATAACGCGGGCATCGCCGGTCCCGCCGCGAGTGTCGCGGACATGGACCCGGACGCGTGGGAAAACGTGCTGCGCGTGAATCTCACCGGCACCTTCATCGTGACGCAACATGCGATTCCTCATCTGAAGCAGTCTCGCGCGGGCACGATCGTCGTCATGTCCTCGCTTGCCGGCCGGTTCGGCTATCCGAACCGCAGCCCTTATGCCGTGACCAAGTGGGGACTCGTCGGGTTCACGAAGACGCTGTCGCGCGAGCTCGGCGAATTCGGCATCCGGGTCAACGCCATTCTGCCCGGCGCGGTGGAAGGTCCGCGCATTCAGCAGGTGCTCGCGGGACGCGCATCGGTGAGCGGCCGCAGCGTGGCCGAGGAGGAAGCGGCGGCGCTCGCGAATCAGTCGGTCAAGCACTTCGTCGATCCGGCGGATATCGCCGCGCTCGCGGTATTCCTCGCATCGAGCGCGGGACGATCCATCTCCGGTCAGATCATTCCCGTCGATGGAGACTCGCAAAGCGCCTCTTGAGTCAGCGCGTGTGCTTCGTCCGTCCGAGAATCAGATGGGCGAGCGTGCCGAACACGATCCCCCAGAACGCGGAACCCAGCCCCAGAAAACTCATGTTGGACGCCGTAGCGATGAACGTGATAAACGATGCTTCGCGATGCGCCTCGTCCTGCACCAGCCCGACGACGTTCGCCACGATCGCGCCGAGCAGCGCGAGGCCGGCGAGCACGGCGACGAATGCATTGGGCAGCGCGGCGAACAGCATCACGACCGTTCCGGCGAAACATCCGCCCACGAGATAGAAAAGTCCGTTCGCGATGCCCGCGATATAGCGGCGCTTAGGATCGCGATGCGCATCGGGTCCGGTGCACAGCGCCGCCGTGATCGCCGCGATGACGATCGTGATGCCGCCCGAGAACGCGACCAGCATCGACGCGAGGCTCGTCGTGAGGAGCACGGGCCGCGTCGGCGTGTGATAGCCGGAGGCTCGCAGGATCGCGAAGCCGGGCAGGAACTGACCCGTCAGGCTGACGATGACGAGCGGGACCGCGAGACTCACGGTCGATTGCCAGGTCCACGTCGGCATCGTGAACACGGGGCGCGTGAGATGAAAGCTGACCGACGAAAAATTCGTCAGGCCGAGCGCCACGGCGAGCGCGCCACCGGAGAGCAGAACCAGAATGAGGCAGTAGCGCGGCGCCCATCGGCGGAAGACGAGGAAGCTCGCGACCATCCCGAGCGCGAGCCACGGCGTGACGGCCACCGACTTGAACACGTTCGTGCCGAACTGAAAGAGTATGCCGGCCATCATCGCGCAAGCGATGCCTTTCGGTATGCGCTTGACGATCTGGTCGAACCATCTCGACACGCCGAGCGCGAAGATGCACGCACCCGCGACGATATACGCGCCGATCGCCTCGCTCACCGGCATGCCGGGGAACAGCGTGACCAGCAAGGCCGTGCCGGGCGCGGACCACGCCGTGATGATCGGCTGCTTCAGCCACCAGCTCAATGCGATGCCCGAGACGGCCGCGCCCATCGAAATGGACCAGACCCACGACGCGAGCACGTCGTTGCCGACATGCGCCGCGTGCGCGGCCTGAAAGAAGATCGCGAGCGGCCCGGCATACGAGATGATGACGGCAAGCAGCCCGGCGCTCACCGCCGCCACGGACCCGCTGCCTTTCGGCGCGGCCGACATCAGACCGGGTTCCGGGTCTCGCTTCATGAAATCCTTTTGCCGTGTCAGCGGATGGACGAAGGATGACGCGCGAGCGCCGTGACCTTCATCGTCATATAGGGAAACAAGGGCAGGCCCGAAAGGATGGTGTGCAGTTCATCGTGCGAATCGACATCGAAGACGCTGTAGTTCGCATACTCGCCGACGACACGATGCAACTGCTGCCATTTCCCTTGCCGTTGCAGCTCCTGCGAGTATTCCTTCTCGCGCGCCTTGATTTCATCGGCCTTCGCGGCGGGCATGTCGTGCGGCAGATGTACGTCCATTCTTACGAGATAAAGCATAGTGTCCTCGATCAGGTGTTGAGTGTGAGCGTTCTGAGCGTTCAGTGCTTGTCGCGGCGATAGAACGCGAGCTTTTCTTCATCGATCTGAAGACCGAGGCCCGATCCCTCCGGCATGTGCAGATCGAAGTCGCGATACTGCGGCCGTGCCGTGACGATGTCGTCCTTCAAGAGCAGCGGCCCGAACAGTTCGGTGCCCCACGCGAGCTGCGGCAGCGCGCTGAAACCATGCGCCGATGCAATCGAACCGATGCTGCCTTCGAGCATCGTGCCGCCGTAGAGCGACACACCCGCCGCATCGGCGATGGCGGCCGTGCGCATCATTCCGTAGATGCCGCCCGACTTCGCGATCTTCAGCGCGAACACGTCGGCGCATGCATGACGCACGAGTTCGAGCGCGTCTTCCGGTCCCGTGACCGCTTCGTCGGCCATGATCGGCACGATGAAGCGCGCCGACAGCCGTGCGAGCGCGCCGCGCTGCTCACGCGGCGTCGGCTGCTCGATGAGATCGATGCCCGCCGCTTCCAGCGCTTCGATGCCGAGCGCCGCATCGGTTTCGTTCCAGGCCTGGTTCACATCGACGGTGACCTTGGCGCGGTCGCCGAGCGCGGCCTTGATCTTCGACACATGCGCGACATCGTCGCGAACGCCGCGCCGGCCGATCTTCAGCTTGAACGTGTTGTGGCGGCGTTCGGCCAGCAGCATTTCGGCTTCTTCGATATCGCGCTGGGTATCGCCGCTCGCGAGCGTCCAGAGCACGGGCAGCGTCTTGCGGACCGCGCCGCCGAGCAACTCGGACACCGGCACGCCCAGGCGCTTGCCCTGCGCGTCGAGCAGCGCCGTTTCGATCGCGGACTTGGCGAAGCGGTTGCCGCGCGCGATCTTGTTCAGCCTGAGCATCGCGCCGTTGATATTGGTCGCATCCTGTCCGACGAGCGCGGGCGCGAGGTAAGTATCGATGGTCAGCTTGATGCCCTCGGGACTTTCATCGCCGTAAGACAAGCCGCCGATCGTCGTGGCTTCGCCAAGGCCCTCGATGCCGTCGCTCGTGCGCAGACGGACGATGACGAGGGTTTGCTGCTGCATCGTCGCCATTGCGAGTTGATGCGCGCGAATGGTCGGGAGGTCAACCAGAATCGCTTCGACGGATGTGATTTGGGCGTTCATACCTGGAATGTCGGAAAGGAAGGGTTGCTGCAGTATTGCCCGCCCATTTGCCGCCTGTCCAACACCGTTGACGTCTAGTGCCATACCCCGAAGGTATGACGCGCGTCATCACCCGCGATCGGTGCGCGGCGTATAGCTGATGTGCTCCTCCTCGTACAGCCGGTAGACGAGTTCGAGCATTTCCTTGATGTCGCGCGATTCGTCGAGCGCGCGCATGCTCATGATGACGGGGGAGGTGAGCGTCGGGTCGTCGAGTTCCCGGTAGATCACGTCGTCGCGCTTGAGGCCATTGACGCTGCTCGGCACGACGGAAACGCCTTCGCCCGCCGCGACCAGACCCAGCGCGATCTGCAACTCGCGCACTTCGTAGATCTTGCGCGGCGCGAGCGCGCGGTCCTGGAAGGCCGCGAGCACCTGATCCGCGTAACTGGGGCGCGGCGCCTTCGGGAAAATGATGAGGGTTTCGTTGGTCAGGTCGCGAAGCGAGAGAATGGGCTTGCCGAGCGAGAGCGCATGACCGACGGGAAGCGCGACGATCATCTGCTCCTCGCGCAGAATCACGCGGCGGATATTCGCATCCTCATGACGAATGCGGCCGAAACCCACGTCGATGCGGCCGTCCTTGAGCGCGCGGATCTGGTCCATCGTCGACATTTCGTGCAGACTGAGTTCGACGGTGGCGTTCTCGTCGCGAAAGCGCCGGATGATCTTCGGCAGCATCCCATATAGGGTCGAGCCCACGAAACCCACCGAAAGGCTGCGTTCGATATTGCCTACGCGACGCGTCATCGATTCCAGCTCGGCGGTCTGCGCGAGCAGTTGCACCGCGTGCGAATAGAAGAACTTGCCCGTCTCCGTGAGCTTCAGCGGCCGGGAGTTGCGTTCGAATAGCTGCACGCCGAGCGTCTCTTCGAGCTGCTGTATCTGACGGCTCAAAGGCGGTTGGGCGATATGCAGTCGCTGCGCGGCGCGCGTGAAATTCCGTTCTTCTGCCACCGCTACGAAATAGCGGAGATGCCGCAGCTCCATCTCTATACCTCCTGGATATGGCCCAATACTAAATCAGTGTTGGACTGGCCTTCTTTGCGTCCATTATCCTGCCTTCACGCTCTGTTTCAACACCCGACCATACCTTCCGAGCATATTCGTACCGGTGTTGAAGCAAGGGTTAACCCCCACCATAAAATTGCGAGATTCAGGAGCAGACATGAGCATCAAAGTGTTCGATACGAAGGAAGTGCAGGACCTGCTGAAGGCTGCTGCCAACCTCGGAAGTCAGGACGGCAGTGCTCGCGCGAAGGAGATCACGCATCGCCTGTTGAGCGACCTGTTCAAGGCGATCGACGACCTCGATATGACGCCCGATGAAATCTGGGCCGGCGTCACCTACTTCAACAAGCTGGGTCAGGATGGCGAAGCGGCGCTGCTGGCCGCCGGCCTCGGTCTGGAAAAGTATCTGGACATCCGCATGGATGCCGAGGACCGCGAGGCGGACATCCACGGCGGCACGCCGCGCACCATCGAAGGCCCGCTGTATGTGGCCGGTGCGCCGGTGCGCGATGGCGTGTCGAAGATCGATCTCGATCCCGATGAAGATGCCGGTCCGCTCATCATTCGCGGCACGGTCACCGGCACGGACGGCAAGCCCGTCGCGAATGCGGTGGTCGAATGCTGGCACGCCAACTCGAAGGGCTTCTATTCCCACTTCGACCCGACCGGCGCGCAGAGCGACTTCAACCTGCGCGGCGCGGTCAAGACGGGCGCCGACGGCACCTACGAATTCCGCACGCTCATGCCCGTGGGCTACGGCTGCCCGCCGCACGGCGCGACGCAGCAGTTGCTGAACACGCTCGCGCGTCATGGCAATCGTCCGGCGCACGTGCACTTCTTCGCGACGAGCGAGAACCATCGCAAGCTGACGACGCAGATCAATATCGAAGGCGATCCGCTGATCTGGGATGACTTCGCCTACGCGACCCGCGAGGAACTGGTGCCGCACGTCGTCGAAAAGACCGGCGGGACGGCGCTGGGACTCAAGACCGACGCTTACAAGGAAATCGCGTTCGACATCCAGTTGACGCCGCTGTTGCATGGCAAGGACAACCAGCTCGTCCATCGCCCGCGCGTATCCGCCACGGCGTAATCGCCCGGCACGCGCCCGGAGCGGCGACAGTTCTGTCGCCGCTCGACACTCCGCAAGAATCATTCGATACCGATGCAAGCGCTCCATGACCGGAGCCGCATAGGGAGAGCACACATGTCCGCCATTACCAACAAAGTCAGCCAGCTCGACGAACTGCTGCAAACGGCCGTTCAGGACGACAAGGAAAACGGTGTATTCCGCTGCCGCCGCGATATCTTCACCAACGCCGATCTGTACGAACTCGAGATGAAGCACATCTTCGAGAGCAACTGGGTGTATCTGGCGCACGAAAGCCAGATTCCCAACAACAACGATTACTACACGACGTGGATCGGCCGCCAGCCCGTGGTCGTCACGCGTGACAAGACCGGCGAACTGCACGCGGTCATCAATGCCTGCGCACACAAGGGCGCGATGCTGTGCCGTCGCAAGCATGGCAACAAGGGCAGCTTCACGTGCCCGTTCCACGGCTGGACGTTCTCCAATACCGGCAAGCTGCTGAAGGTGAAGGACGAGAAGACCACCGAATATCCGATTCAGTTCAATACGCACGGCTCGCACGATCTGCGAAAAGTGCCGCGTTTCCAGAGCTATCGCGGCTTCCTGTTCGGCAGCCTCAACGCGGATTCGATGCCGCTCGAAGATTATCTCGGCGAGACGAAGGTCATCATCGATCAGATCGTCGATCAGGCGCCGGACGGCCTCGAAGTATTGCGCGGCAATTCCTCGTACATCTACGACGGCAACTGGAAGATGCAGATGGAGAACGGCTGCGACGGCTATCACGTCAGCACCGTGCACTGGAACTACGCCGCGACGATGGGCCGCCGCAAGGTCGAAGGCACGAAAGCCGTCGATGCCAATAGCTGGAGCAAGTCGGTCGCGGGCGTGTATGGCTTCGATCACGGGCACATCCTGCTGTGGACCAAGACGATGAACCCGGAAGTGCGCCCGGTCTATCAGCATCGCGAGGAAATCAAGGCGCGCGTGGGCGAAGAGAAGGCGGACTTCATCGTCAATCAGACGCGCAACCTGTGCCTCTATCCGAACGTGTTCCTGATGGATCAGTTCAGCACGCAGATTCGCGTGGTGCGCCCGCTGGGTGTCGACAAGACCGAAGTCAGCATCTTCTGCTTCGCGCCGAAGGGCGAGAGCGCCGAGGACCGCGCGATTCGCATTCGTCAGTACGAAGACTTCTTCAATGTCTCGGGCATGGGCACGAGCGACGATCTCGAAGAGTTCCGCGCCTGCCAGTCGGGTTATGCCGGCATCACGGCGATGTGGAACGACCTGTCGCGCGGTGCGCCGCTGTGGGTTCACGGTCCGGACGACAACGCGAAGAACATGGGTCTCAAGCCGCTCATCTCGGGCGAACGCAGCGAGGACGAAGGCCTCTTCGTCGTGCAGCATGAATACTGGGTGAACGTGATGCGCGACGCCCTGAAGAAGGAACAAGCGGAGGCATTGGCATGAGCTTCGATTACCACACAATCTGCGCGACGCTGTATCGCGAAGCACGTTTTCTCGATGACCGTCAGTGGGACGAATGGCTGGGCTGCTACGCGGAAGACGTCACCTACTGGATGCCCGCGTGGGACGACGACGACCGCATCACCGACGATCACGAAAGCCAGATCTCGCTGATGTATTACCCGGATCGCGGCGGCCTCGAAGATCGCGTGTTCCGCATCAAGACCGAGCGCAGCGGCGCATCGATGCCCGAGCCGCGCACGAGCCATAACGTCACCAACGTGGAAGTGCTGGCCGAGCGCGAGAACGAAGTGGATGTGCGCTACAACTTCGACACGCTGAGTCATCGCTACAAGATCACCGATCATTTCTTCGGCACGATCTTCGTGACGCTGCGCAAGGTCGACGACATTCTGGTGATCGCGCACAAGAAAATTGTGCTGAAGAACGACTATATCCGTCAGGTGCTCGACGTCTACCACGTCTGATGCTCCCGGTGATGAGACAGTAAGTAGGAGGCAACATGTCCAGCTACAACATTGCACTGAATTTCGAAGATGGCGTCACGCGGTTCGTCGAATGCAAGGCGGGCGAGAAGGTGCTCGACGCCGCTTTCCGCGCGAAGATCAATCTGCCGATGGATTGCTCCGACGGCGTGTGCGGCACCTGCAAGTGCCGCGCCGAAAGCGGCAGCTACGATCTCGGCGACGACTACATCGAAGACGCGCTCTCCGACGACGAGAAGGAAGGCGGTCTCGTGCTCACCTGCCAGATGGTGCCGTCGAGCGATTGCGTGATCGCGGTCCCGGCGTCTTCCACGGCATGCAAGACGGCGCAAAGCAAGTTCGCCGCGGCGGTCACGAAGATCGAGCCGCATAACGATGCCGCCGTCGTGCTCGAACTGGACGTGGATGCCGCCACACCCGCACCGGTTTTCCTGCCGGGCCAGTACGTGAATATCGATGTGCCCGGCAGCGGCCAGCATCGCTCGTATTCGTTCTCGTCCGCGCCGGGTCAGACGAAGATCAGCTTCCTCATCAAGAAGATTCCCGGCGGCGTGATGAGCACGTGGCTCGAATCCGCACAGGCGGGCAGCATGGTCGAATTGACCGGCCCGCTCGGCAGCTTCTATCTGCGCGCCGTGGAGCGGCCGCTCTTGTTCCTCGCGGGCGGCACGGGCCTGGCGCCGTTCCTCTCGATGCTCGAAGTGCTCGCGCGCACCGGCTCGCAGCAGAAGGTTCACCTGATCTATGGCGTGACGCGCGACCTCGATCTGGTGCAGGTCGAAGCGATCGAAACCTACACGGCGAAACTGCCGAACTTCACGTTCAGCACCGTCGTCGCCGATGCGGATTCGAATCATCCGCGCAAGGGCTGGGTGACACAGCACATGCCGGCTGAATCGCTGAACGACGGCGATGTCGATGTGTACCTGTGCGGTCCGCCTCCGATGGTCGATGCGGTGCGCAAGCACTTCGACGACAACGGCGTGAAGCCCAACAGCTTCCACTACGAGAAATTCACGCCCAACGCCGCGCCGGTGACCGCATGAACGCACAACGATTTGCCGGCAAGGTGATGGTCGTGACTGGCGCGGCGCAGGGCATCGGACGCGGCGTGGCGCTGCGTGCGGCCGCCGAGGGCGCGAAAGTGCTGTTCGTCGATCGTGCGGATTTCGTATCCGAAGTGGCGGCCGAAGCGGAGAGCGCGGATACTGCCGGCTTTATCGCCGACCTCGAAACCTATGAAGGCGCGGCATCCGCGATGGCTTTCGCGGTGAGCAGGTTCGGCGGCATCGATATTCTCGTGAACGGCGTCGGCGGCGCGATCCGCATGCGCCCGTATGCGGAGTTCGAGCCCGCGCAGATCGACGCCGAGATTCGACGCTCGCTCATGCCTACGCTCTACGCCTGCCACGCGGTGTTGCCGCATCTGCTCGAACGTGGCGGTGGAACCATCGTGAATGTGTCTTCGAATGCCACGCGCGGAATTCGACGCGTGCCGTATTCGGCCGCGAAGGGCGGCGTCAACGCGATGACGCAGGCATTGGCGATGGAATACGGCGAACACAATATCCGCGTGGTTGCCGCAGCGCCCGGCGGAACCGAAGCGCCTGCCCGACGCGTCCCGCGCAACGCGAGCGGGGACAGCGAGCAGGAAAAAATCTGGATGGGCGAAGCGGTGAAGCAGGTTACCGAATCGACCTTCTTCAAGCGCTACGGCACCCTCGAAGAGCAGGTTGCGCCGATCCTGTTCCTCGCTTCGGACGAAGCGGGCTATATCACGGGCGCGGTGCTGCCGGTCGCCGGCGGCGATAACGGTTGATAACGGTTGAGTGTGCAGGAGACGCATGCCATGAGTGAACACAAAGCTATCGTTCCACCGGGAATGGAAGCGGTGTACGAGAAGATTCGCTACGCGCCTGCAGTCCGGGCAGGCAACACGATTTACGTGTCCGGGCAGATCGGCCGCGATGCGGCGATGCAACTGGTCGAAGACCGCGAAGCGCAGATCGTGCAGGCCTTCGAGAATCTGAAGCTCGTGCTGGAAACGGCGGGCGCGTCGTTGAGCGATGTCGTCGACGTGACCACCTTCCACACCGACATGCGCGATCTGCCCTTGTTCATGCAGGTGCGCGAGCGCTATCTCAACACGCATCCGCTTCCGGCGTGGACGGCTGTCGGTGCGCATATGCTCGGTGGCGCGGCCGGTTATATCGTCGAAATCAAGGCGATCGCGGTTTTGCCAGAAGCGGGGAAATGAACGCGCGCGGCGGGGCATTGCATGAGGTCGTGTCCGTGCTGCCGGATCGCGCGGACGACCTGGCGCGTCTCGCGATCCTGCTCGCGGACGGCGAGCCGATCGTCACTGTCATCGGCAAATACAACCACGGCAAGAGCCGTCTGCTTAACGAGTTGATCGGACGGGACACGTTTGCCGTCGCGGACAAACGCGAGACGGTGAAGCTATCGGACAGCGTCCATCAGGGTGTGCGCTGGCTGGATGCACCGGGCCTCGATGCGGACGTCGGCACCGAAGACGATCGTCACGCGTTGCACGCCGCGTGGCTGCATGCGGATATCCGCCTGTTCGTGCATGCCGCGAAGGAAGGGGAACTCGACGCGAAGGAGCTGGCCTTGCTCGCCGAACTCTGCGCTGACGGTGAGCGGTCGAAACGTCAGACGCTCTTCGTGCTGTCGCAAGTGGACCAGCTTGCCGACGATGCAGAGTTGCAGAAAGTCAGCCACGCGATCGGTGCGCAATGGCCTGACATCGATTTGAATGCTGTATCGTCGACGCGTTATCGAAAGGGGCGGGACGAAGGCAAGAAGCTGATGCTCGAAAAGAGCGGCATGCCTTCGCTGCGCGCGACGATCGACGCCGCGCTCGCTCGCGTGCCGGAAGCACGCGCGCATGAAGCCGCGCTGTTGTTCGACGAAACCCGCGAGGAACTGGCGCAGCTTCTGATCGCGCAGGAGAAGTTGCTCGATGATTTGCGCCAGACGCAGCGGCAACAGCGCGTGGACTTCGATCATGGATTGAAAAGCGTCATCGACAAAGTAAGCGGCGATATCGACGCGATGCTGAACGCGCTCGGTACGGACCACGCTTCAGTGCCGGATACCGCGAAGGACGCTTATGCGATCACCGCGGGCAAGCTCGAACGCGCGCATATACAGATCGCTTATTCGCGTGCGTGTATCGCAATCGATAGCTTTCTCGCGGGGCATGGCGTAATCGGCTTGCCATCGGAACAGGAAACGGTGGCGCGCGCGCTCAATTCCGTTATGGTGGCGGTCATGGGCGTGTCGGTGAAATTTCGCAAGGACTTGCGCAGGATGTTCTGCACGGATGCGGGCCGCGAACGGATGCAGCGCGACTTCGCCCATTACTTCGAGTTGTCGGCGGACAGGAAAGCATTGGCTGCGCGGATCTTGCAAAGCGAATCGATGATCGATGCCTTGAACAAGGCATCGAATGCATTGCGCGCGCTGGAAGGCGCCACATGAAAGCGGACGCGAGCAACGAGCAACGCTTCATCGCCGATGTCGATGCGTTCGAATTCATCGCGCATGATCTCGGGCGCATTCTGCATTCGATGGAAGACTGGCTCGCGCAACTGGGCGCGAGTCTGCAATCCAGCCGCCTCGTATGCGCAGGGCTTAACGAGCAGGGCGCGCTGGCGAAACATGCGGAGACGATCAACGCGGTAGTGCAGAAAAGCATGCTGGCCTGGTCGCAACAATGGGCGCATCTCGAACCCGCGCAGGCGCTCGCCGAAACCTTCGACGATAAAGTTCTGCTGCTCGTATTCGGCAAGTTCAACGCGGGCAAGAGCTCGTTCTGCAATTTGCTCGCCGATCGATTCGCGGCGCACGGCAAGACGGTGGAGTACTTCTATCTCGATGCGGGGCGTATCGTCGAGACGCCGGAACGCTTCAGGGAAGGCGTGACGGAAACTACCGCGCGACTTCAAGGCGTACGTCTCGCGGGAAAGCTGGTTCTCGTGGATACGCCGGGATTGCATTCGGTCACGCCGGAAAACGCGGCGCTCACTCAACGCTTCACCGATAGCGCCGATGGCGTGTTATGGCTGACGAGTTCCACATCGCCGGGACAAGTGCAGGAACTGGATGAACTCGGCCGCGAACTGCATCGCAACAAGCCGCTGCTGCCCGTGGTCACGCGTAGCGACGTGTACGAGGAAGACGAGATAGACGGTGAAATCGTCAAGTGCCTGCGCAACAAGACGCCGGAGAACCGCGCCGAGCAGGAGGCTGACGTAAAGATTCGCGCGGAAGAAAAACTCGTGTCGATGGGCGTTTCCACTAGTCTGCTGAAGACGCCAGTGTCGATCTTTTCGTATCTCGCGCGCGAGCAGCGACAAACACAGGCGGCAATGAGCGATGCGGGATTCGAAAGGCTCTACGCGGCATTGATGGCGATTGCCGAAGAGACGTTGGCTTATAAGCGGCGCAAGCAGGCCGAAATGTTCCTGCATCATCTGGAAGAAAACGTGATGAGCGCATTGTGCTGCGACGTGTACGCGTTGCTTGCTAATCTGCGCGCGTTATCGGATGCGGCTATCGTGGCGCTCGAACAGCAGCAGGAACAGATCGCGAATGCCGTGTGGCGCAGCATCGCTCCGACGTTGCCGGCATTGCTCGATGCGCATTCGTCCTCACGCGACGTGAAAGCTATCGTCGATCGCTTATCGCAGGCGATCTTCGAATCGTTTTCGCGCGAGGCGAATGAGCGGCTTCATGATTACGTCGTCGAACCGGACGTCTCGCTCGCGGTTATTCACCTCGATGACGATGCCGCGTTCGATGACACCGTCGCCGGTATCGACTATCAACGCCTGCATGCCGCGCTGGGCAATGCGATTCGTCAGCACGTCCCGCGCCTTTGCCGCAACGCGGCCGCGCAATGCGAGGCTTCGATCGAACGATTGATCGATCAGGCCGCGCGATTGCAGGACGTTTTCCAAACACATGAAACGAAGCTGCTCGATCTGAAAGACCGGCTTCGCGCCGAATTCAATTAAGCGAAAGCGGATAACTTCTTCATTCCCGAAAGGTATAGCCGGGCACCAATTCGGTATTGGACGGTGGATAACCGGCTCGCCTATCCTGAGCCGACTAACCCATAAGAACGTCAGCGCGGTAATTCATCAGCCAGCCTCTGCTTTGCTGCTCTTCGAACGCGGCAAGGTAAACGCGCGCGCGTGCATCGAGCCGTCGAATCAATCGAAATAGAAAATCGCGGAATTAAAGCAAGTCCTACATTAAAGGAGACACCATGCGTCATATCGACGTTCAAAAGTTATGCGACGAAGCCCGGTTCAGGAAGTTTCATTTGCTGCTTCTCTGCTGGTGCGCGCTTATCATCATTTTCGATGGATACGATCTCGCCGTCGTTGGAATCGCACTTCCATCGATCATGAGCGACATGGGCATTCAACCGACGAGCGCCGGATTCATGGTGAGTTCCGCCTTGCTCGGCATGATGCTCGGCGCGGTGTTCCTCGGAACGATCGCCGACAGAATCGGCCGGGTGCCCGCAATCGTGATTTGTCTCCTCCTGTTCAGCGTATTCACGGCCGCCGCGGGATTCACACGCGACCCCGTGATCTTCGGCATTGCGCGTTTTCTCGCGGGACTCGGCATCGGCGGTGTCATGCCGAACGTCGTCGCGCAGATGACGGAGTATTCCCCGCGCAAGATCCGCAGCACGATGGTGACGGTGATGTTCAGCGGATATTCCATCGGCGGCATGCTTGCGGCGCTCGTCGGCAAGGCGATGATCGAGCGCTACGGCTGGCAATCGGTGTTCATTGCCGCGGGCTTTCCGGCTCTGCTCGCACCCGTGATCCTGAAGTACATGCCCGAGTCGCTTGCGTTCCTGATTCGAAACAATCGCGCGGATAACCTGAAACGCTTTCTTCCGCGCGTCGACCCCGCATACGTGCCGCAGCAAGACGATAACTTTTCGCTCTCCGACCGCGAAGCCGTCCCCGGCTCGACGATCGCGCGACTCTTTGCCGAAGGTCGCGGGTTGAGCACGGTCATGTTGTGGATCGCGTTCTTCATGTGCCTCTTCATGGTCTACGCGCTGAGTTCATGGCTCACAAAGCTTATGGCGAGCGCCGGACATAGCCTCGGCTCGGCCCTCACGTTCGTGCTCGTTCTGAACTTCGGTGCGATGATCGGTGCGATTGGCGGCGGATGGCTCGCCGACCGCTTCAACATCAAATACGTTCTCATCGCGATGTACGCGCTCGCGGCCATCTCCATCAGCCTGCTGGGCGTGAAGGTACCGATCGGCGTGCTGTTTTTCCTCGTCGGTCTGGCGGGCGCATCGACCATCGGCACGCAGATCGTCACCTATGCGTTCGCTGGCCAGTTCTATCCGATGGCCATTCGATCGACGGGCATCGGCTGGGCGTCGGGCATCGGGCGCAGCGGTGCGATTCTCGCGCCCATCGTGATCGGTTTTCTCGTGAGCCGCGCGTTGCCGCTTCAGCAGAACTTCGTCGCGATTGCCATTCCTGGCGTCATCGCGATGCTGGCGGTGTGCCTGATCGATTCGCGCCGTTCACCGCGGAAAGCTGGCGCCATCCCCGCTGCGCAGGCCGATCCGGTTTGAAGCAATTGCGCGCGCCCCGCAATCATTCCTTTCGAGGTTTCGGCTGCCGGGGCTTCTGTGGCTCGGAAGGGGCGCCGCGTTGCGTCGGCGCCCTCGTGCATGCATCCGGCGGCGTGGCATAAGGCACGTCGTCGCAGCAGCACGCGTAGACCGGAAAGCCATACGCGTTCGTGCGGACGATGGTTGTCGGCCCGTGCAGCGGGCATACCGCTTTCATGGCGCCTCCTGAAATCCGATATCGACGTCTCTATCGTACACGGCGCACATCAATGCGACATCAGCACCGGCACGGTCATCGATTGCAGGAAGGTGCGCGTCGCGCCGCCGAGCACGAGTTCGCGCCAGCGCGCATGACCGTAGCCGCCCATCACGACGAGATCCGCGCCGAGATCGGCGGCGCGCGATAGCAGGATGTCGCCCGCCGACGCATCCGCGCCGCTCGCGCCCGACACGATATCGACCTCCACGCCATGCCGCGCGATGCACGCGGCGATGTCCGCGTCCGCGATGCGTTCATCCGTTTTCTCATCGACCTTGACGATGGTCGCGCGCCCGGCGGCCTTCAGCAATGGCAACGCGTCGTGGACGGCTCGCGCCGCTTCGCGGCCGCCATCCCACGCGATCATCGGAAACCGGCCGATGGAGGGAAAGAAACCGGTGCAGGGCACGAGCAGCACCGGACGTCCGGCCGACAGGATGAGATTTTCGCGAAAGCCGTCGCCGATATAGGACTCGGGATCGCCGGGATCGTCCTGGCCCGCGATCACGAGATCGGCGCAGCGCGCGTGATGCGGCACCGCATGATCCGCCGGTTCGGCTGGCGCGAGCCATTCGCCCGATACGCCCGCACGGTTCAACTCCGCGTGAAAGAGCCGCTCCAGCGCGCCGGCCTGTTCGCGGCGCACGGCCGCCCGCGCTTCGTAGTAGGCGGCGGTGCCGGCCATCACATTGAACGCGCGCGCGTTCGGCTCGAAAACCGAATAGAAGCCGATCACATACGCGTCGCATTGCCTCGCGAGTTGCAGCGCGGTTTCCAGACGGGGATGGGCGCGCACGCTCGTATCGAGATGCACAAGGATCGTCTTGTAGCTCATCGAATGACTCCTGGAGTCCGCTGAGAGTTGATGGTCCCGAGTCTAAGGAGACGTTGCCTTTATTCGCTTGACTCAGATCAACGGAAGCGGCGTCGCGCACCGATGCGCTTGCGCTTGATTCAGGTCAATTGCGCAGACAAGCAGCGCGATAAAGTGAGTGCGTTCGCCGCGCCATGTGCGCGAACGCATCGCACAGACGTGAAGGACGAAAGACGATGTACCGCAATATCCTGGTTGCGCTCGATGGCAGTGAATGCTCGCAACGCGCGCTCGACGAAGCGATCCGTATCGGCGCGCTCGCCAAGGTGTACATCGTCTTCGTCATCGACGTGGCCGCGCTTTCGTCGTTTCCCGCGCAGTATCGCGTGAGCGTGCGCGAGGACGGCACGCGCACGCTGGAGACCGCGCAGGCGCGTGCGATCGCTGCGGGCGTCGACTGCGAAACCGAACTCGCCGAAACGCGCAACGTGACCGACACGATCGCGAAATGCCTGCAGCGACGCGCGGCGCATATGCCCGCCGATCTCGTCGTGATGGGCACGCATGGCCGGACCGGATTGCGGCGGCTTGCGCTCGGCAGCGTCGCCGAAGCTTTCGTCAGACGCTCGACGTGTCCCGTGCTGCTGATGCGTGCGCCGAATGGTGAGGGCAAGGATGGGTGAGGATCATCGGCCTGACAGGAGAAACAATCACATGGGCCTCGGAATGCAGATCGCCTACCTCGGCTTTTCCGGCTCGAACGTGATCGAACGGGAAGCGGGCGTCGAACTCGTGCGGCTTGCGGGCGTCGCCGCGGATATCGTCGATTGCCGGCTCACGATCAAAGCCTGTCCCGATCCGTCCGGTCAGCCCGTCTACGATGCGCAACTGGTGCTCCTCACGCGCGATTCCGAGCAGGTCACGGTGCAACGCAACACCGACGCCGACCCGACCGTGGCGATGCATCACGCCTTCGACGACGCCGTGCGAATCCTGCGCGAGCGGTATTGATCCAGATCAATACGCAGCGCGAATTCATGGCCGAGACTCAGTGGATATGCGCCGCAGGTCGAAACCATTGCGAGGTATCGGCATGAACATCACATTTCCCAGCCAGCCGCCCGTCTATCAGGGCGATGTCCCTTCACTCACGTTCGCCGCCTTCGCCGATGGCGAGCGCATCGCGTGCACCATTTCCGCCGAGGCGCTGGAAGATCACTTCGGTGCTGCGTCGTGGCGGGAGGAAGATTTACAGCAGGCTTTCGAGAGCCATCGCTCGTCGATCGAAGGGGCCGCCGAGCATGTGCTGAGCCGCGTCGGCGGCACATCGGTCATGCTGCGCAGCGGATTTTTCCGCTTCCGCCAGGCACGCGCTCAGACTTCTTCGAGCCGGGCCTGATCGAGAATCCGCACGTCGCGGCCGCGGGCATCGATCACGCCGGCTTTCTGCAACCTGGAGAACATGCGGCTGACGGTTTCGATCTTCAGGCCGAGATAGCTGCCGATTTCCTCGCGCGTCATGCGCAGGACGAACTGCGCCGGCGAATAGCCGCGCGCCTTCATGCGCGTCGAGAGATTGAGCAGGAACGCCGCGACGCGCTGCTCCGCCGTCATCGTGCCGAGCATCATCATGAGGTTGGATTCGCGCACGATTTCGCCGCACATCACGCGATGCACGTGATGCTGGAGCGCCCTGACTTCGCGGCACAGCAATTCGAGCAGATCGAACGGAATGATGCAGACGACGCTGTCTTCCAGCGCGATCGCATCGCACGTGTGACGATCGGCGCTCACGCCGTCGAGCCCGAGCGCGTCGCCCGGCAGATGAAAACCCGTGACTTGCTCGTGGCCTTCGCGGTGCATGACGATGGTCTTGAAGCACCCGCTGCGCACCGCATAGAGACTCTGGAACGGATCGCTGCAACGAAAGAGCGTTTCGCCGCGCCGCACCGAGCGCGTCGAGCAGATGATCGCGTCGAGACGTTCGTAATCGACCGGCGATAGATCCGACGGCATGCAGATGCGCTGCATCGAGCATGTCGAACAACGTGTGTTCGTGCGCTTCACGTCGGCTCTCGTGCCGAGAGTCTCTGCGCTCGCGGGAATCATGCTGCGCCTCCTGTCGGGCGGATCGCGCATCGATGCGCGATTCTGAATGCCACGCATCGGATTATTGGCCGCTTCATCTCGAAAATAAATCGGCGCTGGCGGATCGTGCTGTAGGCGTTCGGGAAGCCGTGTAGGGAAACGCTGACACGCGTCGATCGGGATCAGGCGCCGTCGTCGTCGAAGAGTTGATGGCGCACCGCGTAACGCACGAGCGCGGCTTCGTGCGGCATGCGCATCTTGTCGAGGATGCGCGCCTTGTAGGTGCTGACGGTCTTCGCGCTCACACACAGCGCCTCGCCGATATCGCTGATCGACTCGCCCGCGCACAAGCGCCGGAACACCTCGAACTCGCGGTTCGACAGACGCTGATGCGGCAGCGCGTCGGCGGGTTCGCTGAGGCTCTGCGCGAAGCGTTCGGCCATCGCGAGGCTCACGTAGACGCCGCCCGACGCGACCTTGCCGACCGCCGCGACCAGTTCCGCGCTCGCGCTTTCCTTGGTGATGTATCCCGACGCTCCCGCCTTGAAGGCGCGCGCGGCGTATTGCTGTTCAGCGTGCATGGTGAGCACGAGGATGCGCATGGCGGGCTTTTCGTCCTTGATCTGCTTGAGCAGGTCGAGGCCGCCGCGGCCCGGCATCGAAAGATCGAGCACGAGGACGTCGGCATCGGTCGCGCGTGCGAGCGCGAGGGTGGCCGGTCCGTCGCTCGCTTCGCCGGCGACCTCGAAGCCGTGTGCGTTCGCGAGGATGTGGCGCAGGCCGTCGCGCACGAGTGCATGGTCATCGGCAATCAGCACTCTTATCGTCATCGATGCGATTCCTTTTGTCGACCGACTCGCGCGGAGTTCGAGTTTACCGACGACAGCCTCGTAGCGGTTGACTCAAATCAAGGGAAGCCGTCGCCGGCGCGATGCCCGAGCGGAATCTCCGCGCGAATGCGAAAGCCTTCGCCGGGCGCGCTGCGAAACGCGATGACGCCGCCCAGTTGACGCACGCGCTCGCCCATGCCGAGCAGGCCGAACGCGCCGGCGGCGCGCCCGCGCGTGACATCGGCGCCGCAGCCGTCGTCTTCTATGGTCAGCGTGCAGCGCGACTGCGCGCAGACGATCGCGATGCGCGCCTCGCTGGCCCGCGCATGGCGCACGATGTTCGTGAGCGCTTCCTGAACCAGCCGGAAGACCGAGGTGGAGGCGGTCGTGTCGAATCCGTCTTCCTCGCCTTCGAGATCCAGGTGAATCGTCAGATCGTAGCGCCGGCGAAAGTCGCAGGCGAGCCAGTCGATCGCAGCGAAGAGACCGAGGTCGTCGAGCACGGGCGGACGCAGGCCTGCCGCGATGCGCCGCACCGAGCCGATGATCGTGTCGATCTGCGCGAGCGATTGCTTCGCGATATGCGCATCGTGCGCGCCGGTGTCGAGAAGGGAGATCTGCATCTTGAGCGCGGCGAGTTGCTGGCCGAGATCGTCGTGCAATTCGCGGGCGATCGACGCGCGCTCGTTTTCGAGCGCGCTCTGCACGTGCGCGGAGAGTTCGCGCGCGTGTTGCAGCTCGGTGAGCCGCAACCGGTCGGTCATGTCGCGCGTGACCTTGGCGAAGCCGAGCAGATTGCCGCGCGCGTCGTGCAGCGCGGTGATGACGACGTTCGCCCAGAAGCGGCTCGCATCCTTGCGTATGCGCCAGCCTTCGTCTTCGACGCGCCCGGCCTGCGCCGCTATCGCGAGTTCGCTCTGCGGTTTGCCTGCCGCGATGTCCTCGGGCGGATAGAAGACGGAAAAATGACGGCCGACGATTTCCCGCGCGTCATAGCCCTTGATCCTTTTTGCGCCGTTGTTCCATGTCGCGACGTTGCCGTGCGCGTCGAGCAGGAAGATCGCATAGTCTTCGACGGCCTCCACGAGAAGCCGGAAAGACGCATCCGTCTGCAGCGAGGGCGAGAGCGGCGCGCGTGGATCGACGGGTTCGGTTGCGGGTGCGTTCGTCATCGTTGCAAGGGGCAGGCGCGCAAGCAACGTGCGACGCGCTGCAATGCTATTGCGTAGTCAGCCGGAAAGGCGGCATGGGCAGTTCGTCGCCATCGAGAAAGGCGGTCGCGCAGCGCACCGCGAAACCGAGCGCGCCGTCCTTGCTTGCGAACGCGCCGAGATTGCCGAGCGAGGTGGCGTGGCCGTCCTCTTCCAGAATCGACGCGGTCGCGACGAACGCATTGCCCACACGAGTGACGGAGGGCTGAAAAGCCGCTCCCCGATGATAGATGATCATAGATTTGACTTGTCGGAATGGTCGGAGGCGCGGGCGGCGTGCATGCCGCGAGTTGCGCCCGGGATCAGGCGTGCTGGTCAACGCGGGCGCCGCTGGAAGGGCGTGGGTGCTGCATGGACTGCCGGTGATCGATCTCGGCCATGCCATACGCAAATGCGTAGCGGACCGCGCCGGTCGCGCTGGCGAATTCGCCGAGCATGCCGCTCGAGCGGCGCGTGCCGTCCGGTTCCCGGACGATGAGCATCGCCGCATAGCGGTCCTGCTCCAGCACGGCGGTCGCGCTCAGCACATGGCCTTTGTAGATGACATTTTCTGATTGGGTCATCGTTCTCTCAGGTTCTATGTTTTCGGTGGAGTGGCACTTGTGATGCCCTTCATTCCGTAAGCAATAAGCCTAACCGTTCAATTTTTGTCGGCTTATCCGATTTAAGCTTTTTTACTTTTCTCCGGCGTGTGCTTAACTCAGAGGGAAGGGCGCACGGGAGCGAGACCGACCGTTCCGACAAATCCTAGCCGTCCCCCGACGATCTTTTCCCGTATTAAGCCGCCGCAGACAATAATCGCGAGCATCGGGGGCCGGCCGCTCGTCCCGAAACGGAGATCCGCAGATGAAAGGGCATTTATCGGTTGGCGTGACCGCAGTTGCCATTGCAGCGATCATCGGCGGATGCAGCGGAGGCAGTTCCAGCTCCGATCCGTCCGCGACATCCGGAGGCGCGGCATCGGCATCGTCGCCGGCTGCGGCGTCGAGTCCGGCGACGCCGGCATCGTCGGCATCACCCGCATCGTCGGCGTCGCCGGCAAGCGGCGCGAGCGCACCTTCGGGCGCGAGCACGCCCGCGACGACCCGGCCGTCCGCATCGACGCCGATGGACGTCACCACGTATCACAACGACATCCGCCGCACCGCGCAGCAGCTCGCCGAAACCAAGCTCACGCTGGCCAACGTCAACAGCTCGACATTCGGCAAGCTCGGCTTCTATACGGTCGATGGCGCCGTCGATGCCCAGCCGCTCTTTCTCGGCAACGTGCCGATCGCGGGCGGCACGCATAACGTGCTGTATGTCGAAACGGAGAACGCGAGCATCTACGCGTTCGATGCCGACACGGGCGCCGTGCTCTGGCACGTCTCCACGCTGCTCGCGGGCGAAGTTCCGAGCGACGATCACGGTTGCGACCAGACCACGCCGACCATCGGCATCACGGCGACGCCCGTCATCGATCGCACGAGGGGGCCGAATGGCGCGATGTATGTCGTCGGCATGTCGAAGGACAGCGGCGGCGCGTATCACCAGCGCATTCATGCAATCGACATCGCGACAGGCGCCGAGCTCTTCGGCGGTCCGACCGAAATCACCGGTTCGTATCCCGGCACCGGATCGGGCAGCGTGAACGGCGTCGTGCCCTTCACGCCCGGCCAGTACATCGAGCGCGCGTCGCTGCTGCTCATGAACGGCGTCGTCTATACGGCATGGAGCTCGCATTGCGATGCCTTGCCGTACACCGGCTGGGTCATCGGCTACAGCGCGGATACGCTCAAGCAGACAGGCATCGTCAACGTGACGCCGAACGGCCAGATGGGCGGCATCTGGATGGGCGGCGCGGGCCTCGCATCGGATGGCACGTCGATCTATTTCCTCGACGGCAACGGCACCTTCGATCCGACCACCAACGCGCAGGAGATGCCCAACAAGAACGACTTCGGCAACGGCTTCCTGAAGGTCACGCCGACGCCGACGCTGGCGCTTCAGGTGAGCGATTACTTCGAGCCGTCGGATACCATCGCGGAATCGAACGCGGACCTCGATCTCGGCTCGGGCGGCGTGCTGGTCCTCCCCGATGTCACCGATATCAACGGCAACGTGCAGCATCTCGCGATAGGCGGCGGCAAGACGCGCGTGTTGTACGTCGTGAATCGCGACTCGATGGGCAAGTTCGATTCGAACGCCGATCACATCTATCAGCCGCTGTATTCGACGATCACCGGCCCTGTGTTCACCGCGCCCGCGTTTTACAACAATACGATCTATATCGGTCCTGCGGGCGATCACCTCAAGGCGCTGCCGGTCGTGAACGCGGTAGTGGCGACGGTCGCGTCGAGTCAGACCACGAGCCCGGCGGGCAACTGGAATTTCCCGGGCTTGGCGCCCGTCATCTCCGCGAACGGCAACACGAACGGCATCGTATGGGGCGTCGAGAACACCACGCCCACTGCCGTGCTGCATGCGTACAACGCGGGCAATCTCGCGACCGAGTTGTACAACAGCAATCAGGCGGGCACGCGCGATCAGTTCGGCAACAACAAGTTCATCTCGCCGACCATCGCGAACGGCAAGGTCTATGTAGGCACGAAAACCGGCGTCGTCGTATTCGGCTTGCTATGAAGCGTTCCGCGCGAGGAAGTGCCGCATCGGGATAAGATCGCGGAACTTCAACCCGTGGAGCGTTTTTCATGCAACTGACCCGTCTTCTCGTTCCGACCTTCTTGCAGACGCTGAAGAACCTGTCGACATGGCTCGACAAGGCCGCCGCGCATCAGCAGGAAAAGGACGCGAATCCCGATGCGCTCGTGACCCTGCGTCTCGCGCCCGATATGTATCCGCTCGCGGCGCAAGTGCGCTTCGTGTGCTTTCAGGCGCAGGAGCCGGCGTATCGATTGCGCGGAGAAGCCGTGCCGCCGACCTTGCGCAGCGTGCGTGAAGAAGGATGGAAGTCGAACGAGCAGCCCGGCTCGTTCGCCGACGCGCAGGCGCGCATCGCGGAAGCGATCGCGTTTCTTTCAGGCCTTGCGCCCGATGCCCTCGATGCCGGAGCCGATGCGCAGATCGCGCTCGATCTGCCCAACGGCATCGTGTTCGATATGACCGGCGAGCAATACGCGCGCGACTGGTGCTTGCCGCAGTTTTATTTTCATGCCGTGACCGCGTACGCGATCCTGCGCAATCACGGCGTGCCGCTCGACAAGCCGGATTACATCGCGCACATGTTCGCGTATATCCGGCCCGGCACGTTGCCGCAGGGTTGAAACGCCGGCGGATTACGCGTTCGACATCACGCCGCGTTTGTCGTCGGCGCAATCCTCGTTGCCGTGACGCAGGCGCGTGCTGCACACCGCGGCGAACAGGAGCGCGACCGCGAGACACACGAGCCCGTTCATCGCGCGGCCGGTCGTCTGCTCGATGATGCCCATCACCGTCGGTCCGACGAAGCCGCCCAAGAGGCCGCACGAATTGACGAGGCCGAGACCGCCCGCGAGCGCGCTGCCCGAAAGGCGCGACTGCGGGAACGTGAAGATGATCGACTGCACGACGAAAAACATCAGCGCCGAGAGGCACACGCCGAGCAGGCCGATCACCGGCGAAGCCCATGCCGCGATCAGCATGCCCGACGCCATGATGACGAGTCCGGCGATCAGGATGCGACGGCTCTTTGACGAATCGCTCGCGAAGCGCGGCAGCGTGGCTGCGCCGATCGCCGCGGCGACCCACGGCGTCGCGCTGAGCATGCCGATCATCAGCGGAGAAAATTTCCCCGACGCGCCGATGATGCCCGGCAGGAAAAAGATGACCGTGTAGATCGTCAGCTGATGGCAGAAGTAGACCAGAATCGCGAGCCACACCTGACGATCGCCGAGCACGCTGCGCAATGCGCCCGCGCCGTGGCCGCCGCCCTGCGCGTCCTGTTCGGCGGCGAGTCGGCGTTCCAGCGCGACGGCTTCATCGCGTGAAAGCCACGACGCGCTCGTCGGACGATCGGGCAGCATTTTCCACACGACGAACGCCAGCAGGATCGCGGGCACGCCTTCGATCACGAAGAGCCATTGCCAGCCGTGAAAGCCGAGCCGGCCGTCGAGTTCGAGCAGCGCGCCGCCGAGCGGGCCGCCGACGATATTCGCCACGCACACGCCCAGCAGGAAGTAGCCGGTAGCGCGGGCGCGTTCCTCGCGTCCGAACCAGTACGTCAGATAGAGCATCACGCCGGGGAAGAGTCCGGCTTCGGCCGCGCCGAGCAAGAGGCGCATCACATAAAACGATGTCTCGCCGGTGACGAAGGCCATCGCGACGGACAGCGCGCCCCATGTCACCATGATGCGCGTGATCCAGAAACGCGCGCCGACCTTGTGCATGATCAGGTTGCTGGGAATCTCGAAGGCCGCATAGGTCAGGAAGAAGAGACCTGCGCCGAGTCCGTATGCGGCGGCGGAGATGCCGAGATCGATGCTCATCGAATGCTTCGCGAGCGCGATGTTCGTGCGATCGAGAAAGCTGATCACATAGACGATCACCAGCAAGGGCATCAGCTTGCGCAGCATCAGGCTGTTGAGCGATGCGTGCGACGCGCTCGTCGTGTTGGGCTTGGACATGATGACTCCCGGAATCAGAAGGGGCGCGCGAGGCGCGCGGGCAATGCGGTGTCGGGAAGGCGTTTCAAGAAAGTGTCTCCGTTAAGCGTTGTATTTTTAATGGCGAGCGCACGCGCCGGTCACTCGGCGCGTGCGTTTGAAAATCAGAAGTTCACGTTGTCGCCGCCCTTGAGCGACAACATCTGCCGCGCTTCGGCGGGCGTCGCGACTTCGAGCGACAAACCTTCGATGACTTGACGGATCTTGCGCACCTGCGCCGCGCTCGACTCGGCGAGCTGACCCGGCCCGATCCACAGCGAATCTTCGAGACCCACGCGCACGTTCGATCCCTGCGCGACGCCGATCGAGCCGAGCGGAATCTGATTGCGACCCGCGCCGAGAATCGACCACACATAGTCGTTGCCGAACAGCCGGTCCGCGGTGCGCTTCATGTGCGCGAGATCTTCCGGATGCCCGCCGATGCCGCCCAGCAAGCCGAACACGCTCTGCACGAAGAACGGTCCCTTGACGAGCCCGCGATCCACGAAGTGCGCGAGGTTATACAGATGCGAGATGTCGTAGCACTCGAACTCGAAGCGCGTGCCGTTGGCCGAGCACGACGTGAGGATGTATTCGATATCGGCGAACGTGTTCTTGAACACGAGATCGCGGCTCTTCTCGAGATGCTGGCGTTCCCAGTCGTGCTTGAGATCCTTGAAGCGGTCGAGCATCGGATAGAGACCGAAGTTCATCGAGCCCATGTTCAGCGACGCCACTTCCGGCTGAAAGTGATGCGCGGGCTTGAGGCGTTCCGCGACCGTCATGTGCGGACTGCCGCCCGTCGTCAGGTTGATGACGGCATCGGTTTGCGACTTGATGCGCGGCAGGAAGCGCTGGAACACGGCGGGGTCTTGCGTCGGGCGTCCGTCTTCGGGATCGCGCGCATGCAGATGCAGAATCGCCGCGCCTTCCTTCGCCGCCGCGAGCGCGGCGTCGGCGATCTGGTCGGGCGTGACCGGCAGATACGGCGACATCGACGGCGTATGGATCGCGCCCGTCGGTGCGCACGTGATGATGACTTTGCGTTTCGTTGCCATGTTTTCCTCTTGCTTCAAAGCGTTTCGACGTTGCCGCAGACGGAGAGCGCCTGACCCGAGACCGCGCTGCCGGCGGGCGAACTGAGATACAGCACGCTCGCGGCGATTTCCTCCTGCGTGACCATGCGGCGCAGCGAAATTTTCGCGAGATATTGCTTTTCCATTTCTTCGTAGCCGATGCCGAGCTGTTTCGCGCGCGCGGCGATCACGCCTTCCATGCGCGGACCCTTGACGATGCCCGGCTGCACCGCGTTCACGCGAATGTTGTCGGGACCGAGCTCGATGGCGAGACTCTTCGCGAGGCCGACCACGGCCCATTTCGTCGCGGAATAAGGCGTGCGGAAGCCATAGCCGAGACGTCCCGCCACCGACGACATGAACACGATCACGCCGCCATCGGTCGCCTGACGCAGCATCGGCACCGCCTCGCGCGAGAAGTAGTACTGGCTGTTCAGATTCACGTCGATGGTCTTTTCCCAGTCGTCGGAATCGATCGCGTCGATGCCGCCCGTCGGCCCCGCGATACCCGCGTTGTTGATCAGCACGTCGAGGCCGCCGAGTTCACGCCGCACGTCTTCGAAGACGCGCTTCACATCGTTCTTGTTCGCGACATCCGCGCGCGTGCCGGTGATCGACGGCGAAACGGTCGAAACCGCGTCGATGGCTTTCGGATCGACATCGCAGACATGCACGCGCGCGCCTGTCGATACGAACGCCTTCGCGATCGCGAGACCGATGCCCGACGCGCCGCCCGTGATCAGCACACGCAGGCCTGCGCGCGGAACGAGCATTTTGGTGAAATCCATCGAACGACTCCTTTCTGGTTATGTTTTGCGGGACGTGCGCCGTCCTCGCTCAAGCGATTAGTAATACTGATGATCGTATGAAGAGGCGCGCGTTGCGCCTTCGTCGTTCAGCTTTGCGCGTGACGCCGCATGCGCGGTTCCTGCGAACGCAGACGCGCTTCGAGATCGCTCGCCGCGTCGCGAATGTCCTTTGCGATACCTTCGCGCGCGGCGGCGCCGTCGTGTTTCCACAGCGCATCGATGATCTGCCGGTGCGCCTGCATCGACACGCGCATGTGCGCCACGTCGGGCGCGACCATGTTCAGGAACGGACCGATGCGCATCCACATGTTCTGGATCGTCGCGAGCGTCATCTCGCTTGCGCCGTGCCGATAGATGCTCGTATGGAACGCGAAGTTGCAGCGCAGATAGGCGCGGGCATCGTCGGCTTCGACGTGGGCATCCATTTCGTCGAAGATGCGCTGCACGGCGGCGACGTCGTCGTTCGTCATGCGCGCCGCCGCGCGCTCCGCGACGCAGCCTTCCAGCGCGATGCGCACGTCGCGCAGTTCTTCGAGCAGGTCGAGCGTCATCGGCGGGACCATCAGGCCGCGCGACGGGCCATCGACCAGAGCACCTTCCGCGCGCAGTCGCGTGAGCGCGGCGCGCACGGGCATCGTCGAGAGGCCGACTGCTTCGGCGACGCCGCGCAGGCTCAGCGGCTGGCCGGCGGCGAAACTGCCGCTCATGATCGCTTCGCGCAGTTGCTGATAGACCTTGGTCGCCATCGTTTCCGTGGCGATGACTTCGAGTTGCGGCATGGGTTGCGTCAGGGATCGGGGCGACACGTGCATTTCCTTGCTGATCTTTGATCTGTGATCACAGTTTGATTTCGGCATCGTTTTAAGTCAATCTACGATGCATCAGGGATAACCCGACATGCCTCGCGACGCATTCAAGCCGAAAGCGCGATCGTTGGGCACAATGCTTGCGAAATCCCGAACCGCGACATCCTCCCCATCCAACCCGCAATGCGACCCGCCGACCCGGACGTTTCTCCCGCCCTCGAATGCCGCCGACTCTCGAAGAAGTACGGCAGCGGCCGCATCGTGCTCGACGCGCTCGACTTCGCGCTGGGGGCGGGCGAGTTCGTCGCGATCATGGGCGATTCGGGCGTCGGCAAATCCACGCTGCTCAATCTGATTGCGGGTCTCGATACCGCCGACAGCGGCGACGTGCTGATCGACGGCACATCGATCTCCACGCTCTCCGACGACGCCGCCACGCGCTTGCGCCGGCAAAAGCTCGGCTTCGTGTTCCAGGCGTTCCATGTCCTGCCGCATCTGACGCTCTATCAGAACGTGGCGGTCCCGCTTCTGCTGAACGGCATGCCGCCCGCACCGGCGCGGGCGATGCTCGCGGCGGTCGGCTTGGACGGACGCGGCGACGACATGCCGCGCCAGCTTTCCGGCGGCGAACTGCAACGTGTCGCGATTGCGCGGGCGCTGGTGCATCGGCCGCGCCTTTTGCTCGCCGACGAACCTACGGGCAATCTCGATCCGCAGACCGCGCACGAAGTGCTCGAATTGCTGCGCGCCGAAACGAAGGCGACGCAAGCCGCGACCGTGATGGTCACGCATTCGGAAGCGGCCGCCGCATTCGCCGATCGCATCGTGATTCTGAGCGACGGCGCATTGCACGCCGCGACGCTCGCACGATGAGCGCTGTCGCCGTCACGCGCCGCGGTTTCGACACGCTCACGCGCTGGCTGCTCGGCGCGCAATGGCGCAGTCATCGGGGCCGCGCGCTGGTCGCCATGCTGACCATTGCGCTCGGCGTCGGGCTGGGATATGCGGTGCAGCTCATCAACGGCGCGGCGTTCAACGAGTTTTCCGCCGCCGCGCGCAGTCTCTCGGGGCAAGCGGACTTGCAGGTGCGCGGCGCGCAGCCTTTCATCGACGAGAACGTCTATCCGCAACTCGCGACGCATCCGGGCGTCGCGCTCGCGAGTCCGGTGCTCGAAGTCGATGTCGCCGTGCCCGGCAAGAACACGCCGCTCAAGGTGCTCGGCATCGACGTGTTCCGCGCGAAACGCATCGCGCCGGATCTGACCGGCGTGCCGAGGCCGGATGCATCGCTCGATGTGCTCGACGGGGACGCCATCTTTCTTTCGCCTGCCGCAGAAACCTGGCTCGGCGCGCACGATGGCCGGCATGTCGAGTTGCAGAGCGGCACTTCGCCGGTGACGCTGCGTGTCGCGGGCGGCATCGCGCGCACGCGTGCCGGGCAGCGCATCGCGGTGATGGACATCGCGGCCGTGCAGACGCATTTCGCGCTCGCGGGCAAGCTCTCGCGCGTCGATCTGCAACTGGCGCGCGGCGTCGATCGCGATGCGTTCCGGCAGACGCTGCAACGCGAACTCGGCGGGCGGCTCGTCGTCACGGAAACGCAGGATATCGAAAGCCGCACCGACCGCCTGTCGCGCGCTTATCGCATCAACATGAACGTGCTGGCGCTCGTTGCGCTGTTCACCGGCGCGTTTCTCGTGTTTTCCACGCAGGCCGCGGGCGTCGTGCGCCGCCGCGCGCAGTTCGCGATGCTGCGCGTGCTCGGCATGACGCGCGCGTCGCTCGTTCGGCAGATCATGCTCGAAGGCGCGCTGCTCGGCGTCGTGGGCGGCGTGCTCGGCATCGCGCTCGGCTTCACGGTCGCGGCGCTCGCGCTGCGCTTTTTCGGCAGCGATCTCGGCGGCGGATATTTCCCCGGTGTCGATCCGCGCATCGCCTTCGAGCCGGTCGCCAGCGCGATTTTTCTCGCGCTCGGCATCGGCGTTGCGCTCGCGGGCACGCTCGTTCCCGCGCTCGAAGCGGCGCGCGCGCGTCCCGCGCCGGCGTTGAAGGCGGGCAGCGAGGAAGCCGCGCTCGCGCCGCTCGGCACGCCGTGGCCCGCGCTCGCATGCCTGGCGCTGGGCGCCGCGCTGACGCAGGCGCCGCCTGTCTTCGATACGCCCATCGCCGGATATGTCGCCGTCGCGCTGCTGCTCGTCGGCGGCATCGCGCTGATGCCGCGTCTCACGGCGATCGTGTTTCGCCGCGCGCCGATGCCGCGCAACGCCGTCGCGGCGCTCGCGCTCGCGAGGATCGCGAATGCGCCGGGACAGGCGTCGATCGCGATGGGCGGCGTGCTGTCGAGCTTCACGCTGATCGTCGCGATGGCGATCATGGTGACGAGCTTTCGCGTGTCGGTGGAAGACTGGCTCGCGCATCTGCTGTCGGCGGATCTCTATGTGCGGATGGCGTCGAGCGGCGACACGGGCGGCTTGCGGCCCGATCAGCAGATGCAGCTCGCCGCCGCGAACGGCGTCGCGCACGCTGCGTTCACGCGGGCGTCGAAACTGACGCTCGATGCCGCGAAACCGCCCGTTGCGCTGATCGCCCGCGAACTCGACGCCGCCGATCCCGGCGCGAGCTTGCAGATGACCGGCGACGTGTTGCCGCCGTCTGCATGGCGCGCCGACGAGACGCCGGTCTGGGCTTCGGAAGCGATGGCCGATCTGTACGGCTATCGCGTGGGCGAGCGCGTGGGCTTGCCTGTCGGCGGGGCGAACGAACGCATCGTCGTCGCGGGAATCTGGCGCGACTACGTGCGGCAGACGGGTGCGCTGCAAATGCGTATCGCCGATTACCGTCGGCTCACCGGCGACACGACCGCGACCGATGTCGCGATCACGTTGCGCGCGGGTTCGAGCGCGGCGCAGGTCATCGACGCGATCAAAAAACTCCCGTTCGGCGACGCGCTCGAATTCTCGCAACCGGGCGAGATTCGCGCGCGCACGCTGACCATCTTCGATCGCAGTTTTGCCGTGACGTATTTGCTGGAAGCGGTGGCGATCGTGATCGGCCTGTTCGGCGTCGGCGCGACGTTTTCGATGCAGACGCTCGCGCGTTCGCGCGAATTCGGCATGCTGCGGCACGTAGGCGTGACGCGCGCGCAGATCCTCGTGTTGCTGGCATCCGAAGCGGGATGGCTCACGCTGCTCGGCATCGCGATGGGCTGCGTGCTCGGCTTCGCGATCAGTCTGATCCTCGTGTTCGTCGTGAATCCGCAGTCGTTTCACTGGAGCATGTCGCTGCATGTTCCGTGGACGATGATCGCAATCATCGCGTGCGTGATGCTGGCGTCGTCGTGCGCGACGGCGGTGCTGTCGGGCCGGCGCGCCGTGTCCGTCGATGCGGTGCGCGCCGTGCGGGAGGACTGGTGATGCGCGTCCTGCTGCTCGCGTGGCTGTTTTCGTCGTTGACCGCATTCGCCGATGAACCGGTGTTCGCGCCCGTCACGCCGGGACACGCGATCGAATGGCCGACAGATACGGGGGCGCATCCGTCGTATCGCACGGAATGGTGGTACGCGACCGGCTGGCTCGAAACGCCCGATCATCGGCCGCTCGGTTTTCAGATCACGTTCTTTCGCTCGAACACGGGAAAGAAGCAGGGCGGGAGCGCGTTCGATCCGTCGCAACTGATCATCGCGCACGCGGCGTTGTCCGATCCCGCGTATGGACGGCTCGTACACGATCAGAACGTCGCGCGGCAGGGCTTCGGCCTCGCGTATGCGAAGGACGGCAACACCGACGTCAAGCTCGACGCGTGGCGCATGACGCGCGAGGCAGATGGCCGCTATTCGGTCATTGCCGATGCCGCGGGTTTCGCGCTCCATCTCACCTTCACGCCGACGCAGCCGCCGATGATCCAGGGCGAGCAGGGCTATTCGCGCAAGGGGCCGTCGCCGGAACGGGCGAGCTACTACTACAGCGAGCCGCAGTTGCAGGTGACGGGCAGCGTGACGCGGCCATCGGCATCGGGGAAAACGAATGCGAGCGTCGCCGTGACGGGTCGCGCGTGGCTCGATCACGAATGGTCGAGCACGCTGTTGTCATCCGATGCGGCGGGCTGGGACTGGCTCGGCGCCAATTTCGACGACGGCGCCGCGCTGATGGCCTTCAAGGTCCGCGCCCGCGACGGCCATGCGGTCTGGGCGCACGCCGCGCTGCGCGAGCCCGACGGTCGAATGCGGCAATTCGGCCCGGGCGATGTCGAGTTCACGCCCGAGCGGCAATGGCGCTCGCCGCGCACGAATACGGTTTATCCGGTGGCGATGAACGTGCGCGTCGGCGGGATGCGCTGGCGGCTGACTCCGCTCATCGACGATCAGGAACTCGACTCGCGCGATTCGACCGGGGCGCTGTATTGGGAAGGCGCGGTGACGTTGGACGGCGATGGCGGGAATGGGCGCGGGTATCTCGAACTTACCGGCTATGCGAAGACGGTGGAAGTGGAGAAGCGCTGAGTGCGATGCCGAAATGCGGTATCATTTGAGCTATCAGCAAGCATCATATGATGCCGAGGTGGTCAGAATGATACTCGTATCCCCCGAAAGAATCGCCGCGGTGATGGCGCTCAAGCCCGTTCCTCATTCCGTCGCGGAACTGGACGAGCAGATTCGTGGCGGATTGCCGAAATCCGCATTGAAGGAAGGGGTCGAACATGCGACGCGCAGCGCCGAAGAACGTCGCGCGCTGCTGGCGCGCATCGTTCCGGAGGCGACCTTCAAGCGTCGCCGCGATCGTTTGAGTCCCGATGAATCGGAGAGGACGGAGCGGCTCGCGCGCGTCGTCGCGACCGCGCAATACGTGTGGGACGACGAGGACGATGCACGCGAATTCCTCAATGTTCCCCATCCGATGCTCGAAGGGCGCACGCCGCTCGAGGTGTCGCTCACGGAACTCGGCGCCCGGCGCGTCGAAGAGTTGATGTGGAAACTCTTCTATGGGCTGCCTGCGTGAACGCTGCAAGAAAGCAAAAAGAACAAGGCGCGGGTCAACGGAGGCTGTTCCGCATTGCCGATGGGCGCTACCCGGTCTGGAACGGCACGGGAGCCATGCTGGTCGGGGGGCGCTTCAATAGTCCGGGAAAGTTCGCCATCTATGCCGCCCTGAATTTCGCGGGCGCGATGCTCGAAGTGCTGGTGCATGCACGCATCGGCAAAGTGCCGAAGACGCATGTCTGGGTCGAGGCGACCGTGCCCGACGATGTCGGCATCGAGCGCATCGAAGCCGCCGATCTGCCCCGAGGATGGGACGGCCCGGATTTGCGCATTGCGCGTCGAATCGGCGATCAATGGCTGGATGAAGCGAGGTCGGCCATCCTGTTCGTGCCATCCGTCGTGGCGCGCGCGGAGTACAACGCGATCGTGAATCCCGCGCATCCGGATGCCGCCAGGTTCGACGTGTCGAAACCGCGCCCGGTGCTGTGGGATCGGCGGTTGTTCGAAACTCGCGCTTGAGAAGGCGCACCCTGAGCGGCTGACGCTTCAGGCCACAAGCCCGACCACTTCGCGCACGCCCGCCGAAACCCAGCGGCTCTTGCCCGCGCGCTTCGCCTCGTAGAGCGCGTTGTCGGCGTCACGCAGCACGCCGTCGAGCTCGTCATGATGATGGTCGAACATCGCAATGCCGATGCTCACGCCGATTTCGAGCGTCACGCCGCCATCGGTGAGAAACGGCTTCGACAGTTCGCGCACGATCACATCGGGCAGCGCGAGCGGATCGGCGTGCGGCGGCGTGACGATCACGAACTCGTCGCCGCCGAGCCGCGCGACCAGCGATCCTTCGCCCGACAGATGCCGCAAGCGCCGCGCGACGAGCGCGAGCAGCGTGTCGCCGACTTCGTGGCCGTGCGCATCGTTGACGGCCTTGAAGCCGTCGAGATCGAGATACAGCAAAGCAGTGCCCGCGCTGTCGCGCGCATGCCCCGCTACGCGCGAACGCACCGCCTGAAAGAGGCCCGCGCGGTTCAACAGGCCGGTCAGTTCGTCGTGGCGCGCGCGGCGGTCGTTTTCCTGCTCGGCTTTCATCGTCGAGACGAGCATGCCGTTCAACCGCCATGCCGCGGCGCTCATCGCGAAGAGATAAAAGGGGATTTGCAGCAGCGTGAGCCAGAGCGTCGGCTCGCCCGCCAGCACGGCGCCGATGCAGCACGGCCCGAGCGACAGGAAGATCATCACCGCGACGAGACGCGGCGCGCCGAAATTGCGGAAGCAGATGCCGCCGACCATCGCGGCCGCGGATAGAAACGAGAGCGTCGAGGCGATCCAGTCGCCCGATAGCACGGAGACGAGCGCGCCGTAGCCGACCGTCGCGCCCCACAGCGGCGCGAGCAGCACGTAGGTGTCGGTCAGCGTGGATTTGCGCGCGCGCGCCCGACGCCGGGCGACGACGAGCACGCACAGCCGCACGAGGCACACGGCGATTTCGAGCGCGAGCCAGATGTGGAACGCGGTCGTCGGATGCCGGCGAGCCAGCACCCACGCGACGGCGACCGTATTCAGCACGCCGCCCGCGAAAATCGGCAGCGTCCCGAACAGGCTCCCGACGAGGGCGACACGGATCGCGCGGGGGATATCGGCTCCCGCGTGCAGCAACCACGTTGCCGCACGTCCGCGCGGCAGGGTGAACACCTCAGTCTGTTGGTCCATGTTGGATTCCGGCGGCGGTCCGGCGATGGCTGAACCCTCGCGGGAAAGCCGGACCACATATCGGATAACGGTCGTTCGGATCGAAACTTTAGGCAGGCGGCCGCTGGCGAACGCATGCAATGAAGTTTGCACGCGCGATAAAAAATATTGATTCGACGGACGTTCTTGACATTTTGTCCGCCTCGCGGACTCCCGCGCCCACACAGGGAATGCGCCGAAGTCGGGCATAAACTTACAACCTCCTGACGCGCAGGGGCTATGTTGAGAATGATTCGCGTTTACGCTAGCTTTGCGGCTCCTACGAAAGTGGAGCACGATTTATGGCTTACATGCGCGTCCAGCCGGCATCGTCGAAGCGTTCTTCGATCTCGCCGCCGCCTTCGAATCTGTCTCTCGATGCGTACTGGCATCGGCTCGATCCGGTCGCGCCCGAAGCGGTGCCTGAGCGGCCGTCGGTCGAGCCGAGCCTGCTCGATATCGCCGTCGCGAACCGGCAGATGCTCGTGAACATGGCGCGCGGCGTCGTCGGTTGCGCGAGCCGCGCCGAGGACGTGGTGCACGACGTCTTCGTCAGTCTCATCGACTTGCCGCAGCAGGACGCGGTGCGTCAGCCGATGGGCTACATCGCGCGCATGGTGCGCAACGCGTCGATCGACGCATGCCGACGGCAAAGCCTCGAAAACATCTATCGCGCGGACGAGGAAGACGGCTTCGACGTGCCCTCGCAGGAACTCACGCCCGAAGCACGCGTGCAGGCGCGCGACACGCTGCGCCGCGTCTGCGATGCGCTCGCGCAGTTGCCCGACCGCAGCCGCACCGCGTTCGAAATGGTTCGCCTCGGCGAAGAGACGCTGCAGAGCACGGCGCGCGCGCTGAACGTCTCGCAGACGCTCGTGCATTTCATGGTGCGCGACGCGCAGCAGCATTGCGCCGATTGTCTCGATGCGCGCGAACGCAATGTCGCGTGCCCTGTGTTCGTCGGCGGGCGGGCGCGTCGGCGGTAAAAAAGCGCGCGTCTCGAACGTCTATTCGATGAAGGCCCATTTCGCATCAGAGAGACCCATCACCATGACGCAACAGCAAAACCAGAATCACGCAGCGGACGATCTCGTCTACACGGTCGTCATCAACGACGAAGAGCAGTACTCGATCTGGCCGACCTTCCGCGAAGTGCCCGCGGGCTGGCGCGAAGCCGGCAAGCGCGGCGCGAAGGCCGATTGCCTCGCGTACATCGAGAACACGTGGACCGACATGCGGCCCGCGAGCCTGCGCCGTCACATGGACGCGCTCAACGCGCAGGCGAAGGCGCGCCTCAACTGATTCGCACGCTTCGAGGATTCAGCATGACCGAACTATCCGTGACCGCGCCCGATCTGGCCGATCTGCGCATCGAGCCGGGCCTGCCGGTCGTCGTATCGCCGCGCGCGGGCGCCGACATGACGCTCGCCGACGCCACGCCGCTGCTGCAACGAATCGTCGCCGAGTCGCTCGAACGCGCGGGCGGCGTGCGCTTCACCGGCTTTCGCGTCGAGTCGATCGAGGCGTTCCAGCGCTTCGCCGCGTCGTTCGGCGATCCGCTGATCGGCTATGAATTCGCATCGACGCCGCGCAGCCAGGTCGAAGGCGCGGTGTATACCTCGACGGAATATCCGCCGCATCGCTCGATTCCGCTGCACAACGAGCAGTCGTACACGCGCGAATGGCCGATGCGCATCTGGTTCCACTGCGCGCTCGCCGCACGCTCGGGCGGCGCGACGCCGATCGCGGACAGCCGCGCGGTGTATCGCGCGTTGTCTCCATCGCTCGTCGAACGCTTTGCGAAGCGCGAACTGCTCTATGTGCGCAACTTCGGGCAAGGGCTCGATCTGCCGTGGCAGAACGCATTCGGCACGGAAGATCCGCGCGAGGTCGAGCGAATCTGCGCGGCGCGCGGCATCGCCTGCGCATGGCGCGACAGCGAGGACGGCGAACGGCTGCTGCGCACGGAAGAGCGTTGTCAGGCGGTCGCGCGCCATCCGCGCACGGGCGACATGGTCTGGTTCAATCAGGCGAATCTCTTCCATCTTTCGACGCTCGACGAAGACATGCAGGAAGCGCTCGTCGATGCCGTCGGGCTGGACAACGTGCCGCGCAACGTCTTTTACGGCGACGGCGCGCCGCTCGAAGCCGATGCGCTCGCCGAAATCCGCGCCGTGCTCGACGATGAACGCATCACGTTCCCGTGGCTCACGGGCGATGTGCTGATGCTCGACAACATGCTGAGCGCGCACGCACGCGATCCGTTCGAAGGACCGCGCAAGGTCGTCGTCGCGATGGCGCAGAGTTATCGCGAGGCGCGATGACCGTTCGTCCGGCGCTTCGCGCGCGTTCATTGACGGTCGGTTATCGCGACGACGTCGTACTGGAGAACCTCGATATCGATATCGCCGCGGGCCGCGTCACCGCGCTGTGCGGTCCGAACGGCTGCGGCAAGAGCACGCTCTTGCGCACGCTCGCCGGACTGCAGCCCGCGCGCGCGGGCATCGTCGACGTGAACGGCAAGCCGGTCGCATCGATGCGCCGCCGCGAGCTTGCCCGCACGCTCACGATGCTCGCGCAGTTCAACCAGATTCCGGCGGGGCTCACGGTGCGCGAACTGGTCGCATATGGGCGCTATGCGCACGGCGGCTGGATGCGCGGCCTCACGCGTGCGGACCACGCGGCGATCGATGCGGCGCTCGATGCGAGCGGACTCATCGACGACGCCGCACGCGATGTCGCCGCGCTCTCGGGCGGCGAGCGGCAGCGCGCGTGGATCGGGATGGCGCTCGCGCAGGAAGCGCCCATCGTGCTGCTCGACGAGCCGACGACGTATCTCGACATCCATCATCAACTCGACATCCTGCACGAACTGCGAAGGCTCAACCGCGAGCGCGGACTCACGATCGTCTGGGTGCTGCACGACCTGAATCAGGCGGCGGCGTTCTCCGACGAGATCGTGCTGATGCGCGCGGGACGCATCGTCGCGCAGGGCTCGCCCGAGGCGATGATCGATCCGCGTCATTTGCAGGAGACCTTTGGCGTGCGCATGCTGCGCGTCACGCATCCGCAGACCGGCGCGCCGATGTGCGTGCCCGCTTACGAAGGCATCGGGCAAAGGGATATCGCTGCATGACGACGCTCGCTACCCGACGCCGCTGGCGTCACAAGGCCTCGTTCTGGCGGCGCGTGTCGCTCGTGATCGAGCTGATCGTCGGACGGAAGATCGCATGACGACGCATGTTTATGCCAACGCGTCGCCGCATCGCGTGGCTGCGCGCAATCGCGTCGGCGTGATTGCGGCTGCGTTGATCGCGACGATTCTCGCGCTCGCCGCATGGCGTCTCGGCCCGCAATTTCGCGCATGGCTCGATGCGCCGCCGGGCAGCGATGCCGCGCAGCTCGCGCATGTTTTCCTCTTCGATCTGAGTGCGCCGCGCGTCGCGGCGGCGCTCGTCGCGGGCGGCTGTCTCGCGGTCGCGGGCGCGCTCTTTCAGGCGCTGACGCGCAATCCGCTCGCCGCGCCCGATCTGCTCGGCATCACCGGCGGCGCGCAACTCGGCCTGCTCGCGGCGATGATCGTGCCGCAGATCGTCGGCGCGGCGTCGGTGCCGCTGCTGTTCGTGTGCGGACTCGCGGCGGCGGGCTGCGTCGCGGCAGCGGCGGGCGGCTGGCGCGCGACGCCGCTGCGGCTCGTGCTCGCGGGCAGCGTGTGCATGCTGCTCTTCTCCGCGATCTCGACGCTCCTGCTCGCATTGTTCGAGCAGACGGTCGTCGGGGCGTCGTTGTGGGCGAGCGGCAGTTTGTATCAGCCCGGCGCGTCGGGATTGCTGTCGGCGCTCGCGTGGCTCGTGCTGCCGCTCGCCGCGTTGCCCTTCGTGATGCGTCCGCTCGATCCGCTCGCGCTCGGCGACGATGCCGCCCGTGCCGCCGGCGTGAGCGTCGATGCGACGCGCCTCTTCGCGATGACCGTCGCGGTCGGCTTCGCGAGCGTCGCGGTGGCGATCGCGGGGCCGCTGTCGTATGTCGGGCTGATCGCGCCCAATCTGCTGCGCATGATGCGCGGCGCGAAGTCGTCGAAGCTGGCGGCGCTCGTGCCGCTTTCGGCGCTCGCGGGCGGCGCGCTCGTGCTCGCCACCGACAGCGCCGTGCTCGCGCTCGATCTCGATTCGACCTTGTCGACGGGCGTCGCGATCGCGTTCGTCGGCACGCCGCTGATGCTCGCGATGATCCGCAGCGGCGCGGCGTGGTCCGACGCGCTGCATGCGGGCCAGGTGGGTGAATCGGTGAAACGCGGCATGCGCGCGGTGCGGATGTTGTCGGCGCTGCCGTGGCCCGCGCTCGCGGCGCTGCTCGTCGTCATCGGATGCGCGGTGCTCGTCATCGGCGCATCCATCGGTCCGACGATGCTCGGTCCCGCGCGCTGGATCGATGCACTCACGCATCGCGACGACATCGCCCGCATGCTGCTCGAACTGCGCGTGCCGCGTCTCTTGTGCGCGGTCTTCGCAGGCGCGTTGCTCGCGGCGAGCGGCGTGCTGATGCAGAGCATCGTGCGCAATCCGCTCGCCGGTCCCGAAGTGCTCGGCGTGACGCAAGGCGCGGGACTCGCGACGCTCGCCGCGCTGATGATCTGGCCGCTCGCCGGTCATCTCTTTCTCGCCGCTGCCGCGCTCGTCGGCGGCGGTGCGACGCTCGTCGTCACGCTGCTTTTCAATCGACGGCATCAATACGCGCCGCTCGCGGTGGCGTTGACGGGCATCGTCATCGGCACGCTGTGCACGACGCTCGCGCAATGGCTCATCACGCAGCAGAGCGTGCAGCCGGCGCGCTTCGTCGTGTGGCTGGTCGGCGGCACGTATGGGCGAAGCTGGGGCGAGGTCGCGACGATCCTGCCATGGTGCGTGCTGGCGCTTCCGGTGTTCGCGCTGATCGCGCGCCCGCTCGACCTGCTCGCGCTCGGCGACGATCAGGCATCCGCGCTCGGATTGCCGATCGCGTTGCTGCGTCCGCTCGTGCTCACAGTGGCGACGTTCGCCGCGTGCGCGGCGGTCGCGGCCGTGGGACCGGTCGGATTCATCGGTCTGATGGCGCCGCATCTCGCGACGATGCTCGGCGCGCGTTCGCACGGCACGCGGCTCTGGCTCGCGGCGTTGCTGGGCGCGCTGGTGCTGGCCGCCGCCGATCTCGCCGCGCGCACGCTGCTCGCGCCGCGCGAGATTCCGGCGGGCGTGCTGACTGCCCTGATCGGCGCGCCTTACATGCTGGCGCTGCTCGTGATGGAAACGCGCCGCGACAAGGGACGAGGCCGCGCGCGATGAAGCCCGAAGCGCGCAGCTTCGCCGCGTTCGCGCCGCCCGAACTCGCGCCGTATCTGCAAAACGTGTGGCTCGGCACGCCGGATGAATGTCCCGGCGATGACGCCGTGCGCATTCCACTGACAGCGCTCGTCGATCATCGCGATGCATTGCTCGCCGCGATGATCGCGCTCTACGGCGGCGATGCCGGGCTGCACGCTCGTGCGCTGCTGTCGCAGTGGAGCAAGTACTACTTCGGACTTGCCGCGCCCGCTGGCGTGGCGGCGGCGCGGCTGCTCGGCCGTCCGCTCGACATGTCGCCCGAACGCACGCATCTCGTGCTGAAGGAAGGCATGCCCGTCGCCCTTCATTTCGATGCCGATGCATTGCGCGCGCCCGACGCCGATCCCGCGCGCCGCTATACGAGCCTCGTCGCGCATCTGGATAGCGTGATCGGCATGATCGCGGGCATGACGAAGATCGCGCCGCGTGTGTTGTGGAGCAACGCGGGCAATCTGCTGGATTATCTGCTCGCGAATTGCCCATCGATTCTGAGCGACGCGGATATCGACCCGACATGGCTCTTCCGCGCGACCGATGCCAACCCGCTGCGCGTGCCGCTCCGTGACACGACGCCGCGTTCGCCGCTCCTGCCCAACCCGTTCCGCGCGCGCCGCGTGTGCTGCGTGCGCTATGAAATTCCTGGAGAGACGCAACTGTGCGCAAGCTGCCCGCTGCTTTTGACGATGCGCGACGACGAACTAGCGTTGCAGGACGCCATCCGCTGAAGCGCGCGGTATGGTTCGCGGCTTGTCTGTGCATCGCGCTGGCGGGCCGTCATGCGTGCGCAGACGAAAACAAGGCATGCGCGCCGCTCGCCGGCAATCCGACGGTCTCGCAGTTCAGCAAGACGATGACCGTGCATCCGAAGCGCATCGTCGTGCTCGAATTCATGTTCGCGGAGGACGTGGCCGCGCTCGGCATGACGCCGGTGGGCGTGGTCGATCCCGAGTACTACGACGGCTGGATCGGCTACGACAGCGCGCGCTTCAAGGGCGTGCCGACGGTCGGCACGCGTCAGGAGCCGAGCCTGGAAGCGATTGCATCGACGCGGCCGGATCTGATCATCGGCGTGGGATACCGTCATGCGCCGATTTTCGCGGCGCTCGATCGCATTGCGCCGACGGTGCTCTTTCAGTTCAGTCCCGATGTCGAGAACGGCAACGGCGACGGCGCGCGCACGCAGCTCGAATGGACACGCAGCATCTTTCACACGATCGCGTGCATGACGGGGCGTGAGCAACAAGCGCGCGATGCCGACGCGAAACTCGATGCGGGTCTCGCGCGCCACGCGGCGCGTTTGAAAGAGGCTGGTTTGACGGGCACGCGCTTCGCGCTGTTGCAGGAACTCGGCTTGCCCGACCGATACTGGGCCTATACGGGCAACAGCACGGCGGCGGGCGTGGCGCGCGCGCTTGGCGTTCGTCTGTGGCCGGAGAAGCCGACGCGCGAGGGCACGGTGTATCTGACGTCGGCGGACTTCTTGAAGCAGCCGGATGTGGCTGTGCTGTTCGTGACGGCTTCGGGTGCGGACGCGCCCGTCGATACGAAACTCGATTCGCCCGTGTGGCGCTTCGTGCCCGCGAAGAAGGAAGGGCGCGTGACGCTCGTCGAACCGAATATCTGGGGATTCGGCGGGCCGATGTCGGCGTTGAGGCTGGGGGATGTGATTACGGAGAAGTTGCTGGCGTTGCCGAAGCGGTGACAAAAAAACGGGGCATCGCGCCCCGTTCCTTCACCCCATCGTCCCATTCGCGGCCACATCCACCACCGCCGACCTCACCCCACTGCGCGTCTCGTTCACCACCATCCCGTTCTCCAGCTTCAGCACCCGATCCGCGAGCGAAAAATACCGGTCGTCATGCGTCACGACGATCACCGTCTTCCCACGCGCACGCAACTCGGGCAACAACTGCTCGTAGAACACCGCCTTGAACGCCGGGTCCTGATCCGCGGCCCATTCATCGAAAAGATAAAGCGGCCGGTCTTCCAGATACGCGACCACCAGCGCGAGCCGCTTGCGCTGACCGGTCGAAAGCGAACGCGTGGAGAACGCGCCATCGATCACCTTCACCTTGTGATCCAGCGCGAGCCGCGCGACAAGCGCATTCGCGCGCGCATCGGCGGCGGCGCGCGATGCATCATTCGGATCGACGATGCCGAGCAGCGCATCGAAAAGATGGAAGTCGTTGAACACGGCCGTGAAGCGCTCGCGATACGCGGCGCGGCTCTCGGCATCGACAGCCTTGCCATCGACTTCGATCACGCCCGACTCCGGTTCATAAAGCCCCGTCAGCACTTTCGCGAGCGTGGTCTTGCCGCTGCCATTACCGCCGACGATGAACACGAGCTCGCCCGGCCTGAACGTCAGATCGACGGGACCGATGCGGAACATGCGCTCGTCGCGCTCATGAAAATACGAGTGCGTGACGCCGCGCATCGTGAGCGTTTCGAACTTCGCATCCTGTGTCGATGAAACCGGCGACGCCTGCACGCGCAGACTGCCAAACTCCGCCATCACCTTCTCGATGCGCGCGAGCGAAACACGCGCCGCGTTCAGCGTTGGAATGTTGTTGAGCAGACCATCGAGCGGCACGAGCATGAAGAGAAACACGACGACATAACCCGCCGTCGAGCCTGCATCGGCACGCACGCCAAGCGATGGCCAGAACGCCGCCGCGCCAAGAAAGCCGTAGAACAGAAAGATGATCCAGCCAACGCCGACCGCATACGCGCTGAACGCACGCCGGCGATGATCGCGCACTTCACCGATCGCCGCGCCCAGTTGCCCGTCGACGAACTGTTGCGAGCGCGTGCGATGCAGCTTCAGTTCCTTCGCCCCCGCGAACAACGCGCCGAGATAGCCGAACAGTTTGTCCTGCGATTGCCCCGCGGCTTCGAGCGATGCGATCGCGCGCTTGTCGCCGAGGTGATAGCCGAGCGAGCCCGTTACGATGGCCGCGAGCGCGAGCAGGCACACCGGCCACGACAGCCACGCGAGATAGCCAAGGCAGCCGAACACGATCGACCCGTGCATGACGATGTTCGGCAACGCGAAGAAGAGCATCGATACGTTGGTGGCATCGTCGGTCAATACGGATTGCACGGGCGCTGCGCCGATGCGCTCGACATCGCGCAGTTCCGCCGCCGCCACGCGTCGCGCGACGTGTTCGCGCAACTGCGCCATCGTGTCCTGCGAGAGCCGCGCGAACAGCACGCCCGATATCACGCGCGTGAAGAGCGCGATCACCGCGCATAACGCAAAGCGCCAGGCGAGCGCGCCATCGGCGGAAGAGGGCGTCGACAGCGCGCGATTGAGCGTCGCGACGAGCATCACGCTCGCGATGCCGTTCATCACACAGGCGACGAGCGCGGTTGCGAACGCGCCGCGCGAGCGCCTGAGCAACGCAAGGATCAGGCGCGCCGCGGGCTTCTGCGTGGCGGAGGAATCTAAAGGCTCGTTGATGGCAGTCATTGGCAAGGCGTCGCTGAAGTCGGGAAAGCGGTGCGAAGGCACCTCTACATAGAGACGTTTCAGCGCAGCGAATCTTTAGCACCAGCAAAGCGGTAAATATTTTCTCGCGCGAATCGTCATCCCGAGTGAAGCCGCACTTTCAGCGGCCCACCGTTCATGCCGCAGCTTTTTCCGATGCGGCCAGAACCGAAGGAATTCATGCCGATGACGAGTTTCCCGACCGCGCTGCATCTTCGTATCAAGAACCTTGCGCGCCTTCAACCCGATGCGCCCGCGCTCGCATTCAACGCACATGACGACGCGCGTCTCTCACGCGGCGAACTCGACGCTCGCGCGTCCCGGCTTGCGGCGCGATTGCGCGCGGCCGGCGTCGGCACGGAAGTGCGCGTCGGCGTGTGCGTCGAGCGTTCGTGCGAACTGTTCGTCGCGTTGCTTGCCGTGCTGAAGGCGGGCGGCGTGTTCGTGCCGCTCGATCCGCATCATCCCGCCGCGCGCCTTGACTGGATCGCGAAGGATGCGGGCCTCGCGCACGGCATCGTCGATGCCACCGCCGACGATGCGATGCGCGCACGTTTCGCGCAATGCTTCGACGTCCATCACGATCACGCCGATGCGCCCGCGCTCGATGACGACACGCCCGTGCATCCGCGCGCCGCGGCATACATGATCTACACGTCGGGATCGACGGGCTTGCCCAAGGCCGTCGTCGTCGAGCATGGTCCGCTCGCCGCGCATTGCGACGCGCTCGCGACTGCGCTTTGCATCGGCGAGGGCGATAGCCTGCTGCATTTCGCATCGGTCAATTTCGATGCCGCGCACGAGTGCTGGCTTGCGCCGCTCGCGGTGGGCGCGCGCATCGTCATTACTGCGCCGCCGCCGTTCGCGCCCGAAGCGGCGCATGCGTTGATCGAGCGCGAAGGCGTGAACGTCGCCGCTTTTCCGCCCGCGTATCTGCGCGAATTCGCGGCGCTTGCCGAACGCAAGGGCGTGCCCGCGACGTTGCGCGTGCTCGCGTTCGGCGGCGAGGCGCTCTCACGTGAAGCGTTCGCACGCGTGCGGCGCGTGTTCGCGGCGCAGCGTCTCATCAACGGTTACGGGCCGACAGAAGCCGTCATCTCGCCGATGCTGTGGCCAGTCGAGCCGCACGTCACGCCCGATCTGAGCGATGCCGATGCCTACGCGTCGCTGCCCATCGGACGCGTGATCGGTCCGCGTGTCGCGCGCATCGACGATGGCGAGTTGCTGCTCGGCGGCGTGTGCATCGCGCGCGGTTATCACGGACGCGCGGCGCTGACGGCCGAACGCTTCGTGCCGGATGCTTCGGGCGAGCCGGGCGCGCGCATCTATCGCACGGGCGATCTCGCGCGCGAACGCCCCGATGGCGCCTTTGACTATCTCGGGCGCATCGACGATCAGGTGCAGATTCGCGGCGTGCGCGTCGAGCCTGCGGAAATTGCGGCGTGCTTGCGCGCGCATCCATCGATTCGCGATGCCGCCGTGCTTGCCGAATCGACGAATGGCCGCGCGCAACTAACCGCCTGTCTCGTCATCGCACATGAAGCTGCGAGCGATGCCGCGTTGAAGACGTATCTCGCGGAACACTTGCCCGCAGCGTGGCAGCCGCATCGCTATGTGCGGCTCACGCGCCTGCCTTATACGTTGAACGGCAAGCTCGATCGCGATGCGTTGAAGACTCAGATTGTGTCAGCATCGGCTGTGCGTGGCGCGGAGTACATCGAACCCGCGACCGATACCGAACAACGTCTCGCGCAAACCTGGCAACGCATTCTCGACGATGCCGCGCCCATCGGCCGCGCGGATCGCTTCTTCGAGCGTGGCGGCGATTCGCTCGCGGCGATGCAGTTGCAGGCGGCGATTCGCATCGACTGGCGCGTGAACCTGCGTCTCGACGCGATCTTCGACGATCCATCGCTGGAAGCACTCGCCGCGCTGATCGACGCAAGCGAGGTAGAGGCGAGCGATACGGTCATCGTAAGAAGCGCGGCATCGACGAACGCGCGTCACGTCGATCGACCGTCATCGTTCGCGCAGCAACGCTTCTGGGTGCTGGCGCAAACGCGCGATGCGGGCTCGGCGTATCACATCGCGGGCCATTGGGATATCACCGGCAAGCTCGATGCAAACGCCTTGCAGCGCGCACTCGATCATGTGATCGGGCGTCACGAGGCATGGCGCACGACACTCGTCGAGAACGACGACGGTATCGTCATGCAGCGCATTCACGCGTCTTTGCCGGTGACGATCGCGCGTGTGAACGCCGATGCAATCGATGATGCACAAGCGCTTGCGCAACGTCACGCGAGCGAAGCGTTCGATCTGTCGAATGGTCCGCTGTTGCGCGCGACGCTCGTAACGTTCGGCGATGAATCGCATCGTCTGATGTTGACCGCGCATCATGCAATCACCGATGGCTACAGCTCGCGCATCGTCTTCGAAGAACTCGCGCACGCGTATGGCGCTTACGTGCAGGGCGAAGCGCCGTCGCTGCCCGCGCTGGCGATTCAATACGCGGACTACGCGCAATGGCAACGCGATCTGGTCGATGGCGAAGAGGGCGAGCGTCAACTCGGCTTCTGGCGCAAGGCGCTCGATGCGGCGCCCGAACCGCTCGTGCTGCCCTACGATCGCACGCGTCCCGCTGAACGCGATCATCGTGGCGGACGTGCGTCGTTGCGCTTGTCCGTCGAGACATCGAATGCGTTGCGTGAACTCGCACGCGAGAGGCACGCGTCGCCGTTCGTCGTGCTGCTATCTGCGTTCGATGCATGGCTCCATCGGCTGACCGGCGCAAACGATTTCGTTGTCGCGACGCCGGTCGCGCATCGGCAGCGGCCCGAGACTGCATCGCTCATCGGGCTGTGTCTGAATACGCTGGCCTTGCGCGCGCGCGTCGATTCCCATCAATCGTTTTCCCGTTTGCTCGACGACGTGCGCACGCATGCGCTCGATGCTTTCGCGCATCAGGACGTGCCGTTCGATCGCGTGCTCGATGTTGTGAAGCCGCCCGTCGCGCGTGGCGACGAGTGGCTGCGCGTGAAATTCGCCCAGCAGTTCGATGCCGAATTGAAGGCGGCGCTACCGAACGCAACGGCAATCGCGACGCCCGGTCCCGATCTCGCGGCGCGCTTCGATTTCGCGCTCGATTTCACCGACGATGCGCGCGGCATCGAACTCGTCGCGGCTCATGCGCGCGATTGCATCGATGACGCCACCGCGCACGCATGGCTCGCGAGCTTCGCGACGCTCGTCGCCGATGCGGTGCGCGATCCTTCGCGTGCGATCGCATCGCTCGATTGCACGACGCAACGCGAATCGCAACGCGGCCGCGCGCTGACATTCGCCGTCGACGATATCCTCGCGCTGATCGCACAGCATGCGGGCGCGACGCCGCATCGCATCGCGCTCGCCGATGCGCATACGCAAATCAGTTACGCCGAACTCGACGACGCATCGAACCGCGTCGCGCTCGCGTTGCGTCAGGAGGGCGCGCAGGCCGAGCGCGCAGTGGTGGTGTGCATCGAACGTTCGGTGCGCTTCGTCGTCGCGCTGATCGGCGCGATGAAGTCGGGTGCATACGCGGTGCCGCTCGATCCGTCGATGCCGCAAGCACGCCTCGATGCCGCAATCGAAGCGTGCGGCGCGCGCCTCGCGCTCGTCGCGACGAACGACGACAACGCGCCGCCTGCGCTCGGCAACGCGCAGTTGTTCGATGTCGATACGCTCGCGCACGATGCATCGCTCGCGAATGCCGCTGCGCAACGTGTGCAGCCCGCGCCGGAACAAACCGCCTACGTCATCTTCACTTCGGGTTCGACGGGCACGCCGAAGGGTGTCGCCGTGCCGCATCGCGCGCTTGCTGACTACGTGCAAGGCATGCTCGATGAACTCGCGTTTGCACCCGACGTATCGATGGCGATGGTCTCGACCGTCGCCGCCGATCTCGGTCACACGACGCTCTTCGGCGCGCTGTGCTCGGGGCGCACGCTGCATCTGCTGCCCGCTCGATGCGCATTCGATCCGGACCGTTTCGCCGCCGAGATGCGCACGCGCGAAGTGGGCGTGTTGAAGATCGTGCCGAGTCATCTGCACGCGCTCCTGGAAGCTCAGCATCCCGCCGACGTATTGCCTTCGCATGCGCTCGTGACGGGCGGCGAGTCCTTGCCGTGGGCACTCGTCGATCGTGTCAGGGCGTTGAAGCCATCGTGTCGCGTGATCAATCACTATGGTCCGACCGAAGCGACGGTCGGCGCAATCGCGTGCGAGGCATCCGCATTTGCCGACGATGAACGCAACGCGCAGGGCGCGCCGCTCGGCCGTCCGTTGCCGAACGCGTGCGCCTATGTCTTCGACGCATCGGGCGCGTGCGTGCCGCCGGGCGGTATCGGCGAGTTATATCTTGGCGGCCCGGGCCTAGCACGCGGTTATCTCGGACGTGCGGCCGCCACCGCCGAGCGCTTTGTGCCGCATCCGTTCGCGCACGGCGAGCGGCTTTATCGCACGGGCGATCGTGCGCGTCTGCGCGCAGATGGACGCATCGCGTTCCTCGGGCGTCTCGACGATCAGGTCAAGATTCGCGGCTATCGCGTCGAACCGGGCGAGGTCAGCGCGGCGTTGCGCGCGATCGAAGGCGTGGCTCAGGCCGAGACCTTGCCGATCGATCGCGATGGCCGTCTGCAACTCGCATCGTTCGTGAGCGGCACGGCGCAAAGCGAAGCCACGCTGCGCGATGCGCTCGCCGCACGCTTGCCCGACTACATGGTGCCCGCGACGATCATCGTGTTCGACGCGCTGCCCGTGACGGCCAACGGCAAGATCGACCGTGCCGCGCTGCGCGATATCGCGATGAAGCCAGTCGAAACCGCCGCAACGAGCGACGCACCGCAAGGCGAAGTCGAAGAAACGATCGCATCGGTGTGGAAGGACGTGTTGAAGGCGAAGCACATCGGCCGCGACGATAACTTCTTCGAGCTCGGCGGCGATTCGATTCTCGTGCTGCAAATCATCGCGCGCCTGCGCAAACGCGGCCTTCGCGCGACGCCGAAGCAGATCTTCGACAACGCGACGGTCGCGCAACTCTCCCGCGTCACGAAGCCGATCGATACGGCCGAAGCGAGAGCGCCCGTCGCCGCAACGAAGCAAGCGGATGAAAACGTGACGCTCACGCCCGCGCAATTGCGCTTCTTCGCGCTGGATATTGCGCAGCGCGGCCACTGGAACCAGTCGATCGAATTCGATGCCCACGCATCGTTCGATCTCGATGCCTTCGCGCGCGCCTTCGATGCGCTGCTGACGCATCACGAGATTTTCCGGCAACGCTTCGAGCGCGACGCCGCGACGAACGCATGGCGCATCGTGCAGGCTTCGAAGGCGTTCGACACGTTGCCGCTCGCCGCCGTCGCCGCACACGACGAAGCCGATGCGCTCGCGCAATTCGATGCGATCCAGCGCACGCTCGACATTTCACGCGGCCCGCTGGCGTGCGCGCTCGCCGCATCGCTGCCCGACGGGCGCACGAAGCCGTACCTCGCGATTCATCATCTGATCGTCGATGGCGTGTCGTGGCGCATCCTTCTCGATGATCTGCTCAATGCCTATCGCGCGGCGGAAACGCGGGGCATCGCGAGCCTCACGCGCACCGGCGCAAAGGCGTCGCAATGGGCGGCGCGGCTTGCGAAGGCTGCACGCGATCCGCAATCGCCGTTCGCCGGTGAAGCCAAGTACTGGACGACGCAACTCGCGACAGGCGATGACCTGCATCTCGATCACCCGCAAGCGAAGGCGACGAACGCCGATGCCGCCGTCATCGAACAGACACTCGATGTCACGCTCACGCGCGCCGTGCTCGCCGAAGCGAACGCCGCCTATCGCACGCAGACGGTCGCACTGCTGATCGCCGCGCTCGCACATGCGATCGGCAAGACATGCCGTATCGAGCTCGAAGGACATGGCCGCGAAGCGGTCTTCGACGACATCGATGCAAGCCGCACGCTCGGCTGGCTGACGAGTCACTATCCGGTGTCGGTGCCGGTGGAAGCATCGCCGGTCGCCACGCTCGCCGCCGCGAAGGACACGTTGCGCGCCGTGCCGCACAAAGGCCTCGGCTTCGGCGTGCTGCGCCATTACGGCGACGACGCGACGCGCGCATCGCTCGAAGCATTGCCGCGCCCGCGCGTGACCTTCAACTATCTCGGCCAGTTTGAAGCACAGAACGCGCGCGACGCCGCGTTCACGCCGCATTTCGGCGGCGCGGGTTGTGAGCGCGATCCTTCAGGCCCGCTCGGCAATGCACTCGCGATTCATGCTTACGTGGACGACCGCGACGAACGCACGCTCAAGCTGCACTGGGTCTACGGTTCGACGCAACTGGAGCGCGCGACGATCGAAGCGCTCGCGCAGCGCTTCGAGAGCGCGCTTACCGAAATCGTGAGTGCGTGCGCAGAACGCATCGCGGCCAAAGGCGCAGGCGCGACGCCGGGCGATTTCCCGCTCGCACGCGATGGCGGCCTGACGCAAGCGGCGCTCGAACGTCTGCCGGTCGATCTGCGCGGCGTGACCGACATCTATCCGCTGTCGCCGATGCAGCAGGGCATCCTGTTTCATTCGCTGTTCGCTCCGGAGCAATCGACGTATGTGAACCAGCTCGCGGCGACGCTGATCGCGCCCGACGTCGAGCGCTTGCGCGCCGCGTTCGATGCGGCCGTGCCGCGTCACGATATCCTGCGCACCGGCTTTACGCCCGACGAAGCCGCGCCGATGCAGATCGTGCATCGCCAGGCGCGCATGCCGTTCGACGTGCTCGACTGGCGCGATGGAAGCGATGCGCTTGCATCGTTCGAAACGTGGCTCGCGGACGACCGCGCACGCGGCTTCGATCTCGCGGTGCCGCCATTGATGCGCGTCACGCTGATTCGACTTTCGGATGAAGAATGGCGCATCGTGTGGACGCGTCATCATCTGCTGCTCGATGGCTGGAGCACGGCGCGCATGTTCGCGGATGTGTTGCGCGATTACATCGAGCCGCCTCGCGCGCAGCCTTTCGCCGCGCATTCGATGAAGACGCGCTATCGCGACTTCATCGCGTGGCTCGCTGAACGCGACGCGCAGGCCGACGAGGCATTCTGGCTCGAACGTCTCGCACGTCTCGACGAACCGACGCTTATCGCGCAACGCGAGGCGAGCGATCGACCATCGCTCGACGATCACCGTACGTGGCGCGCGACGCTCGATGCCGCGACGACCGCACGCCTCATCGATACCGCGCGCCGTCTGCGCGTGACCCTCAACACGCTCGTGCAGGGCGCGTGGGCGCTCGCGTTGCAGCGCATGACGCATCGGACGAGCGTCGCGTTCGGCTCGACGGTGGCGGGCCGCCCCGACACGCTCGCCGATATCGACGACGTGCTGGGCCTCTTCATCAACACGCTGCCGGTGATCACCGCGCCGCTGCCGCAGCGTGCCGCGTCCGCGTGGCTTCGAGAATTGCAGGCGGACAACGCCGCGGCCAACGAACATGCCCATACGCCGCTCGCGGAGATTCAACGCTGGGCGGGTCAGGGCGGCGGTGCGCTGTTCGACACGCTCGTCGTCTTCGAAAACTATCCTGTCGATGAAGCGTGGGCCGGCCGCGATGAACGCGCGCTTGCGATGCGCGATCTGCGCAATATCGAAGCGACGGACTTCGCGTTGACGCTCGTGGTGGAGGCGGGCGAATCCATCGTCATCGATTACGGGTATGACGCGGCGCGTCTCGATGAATCGCGCGTGGCGGCGCTGCATCGCGCGATGTCCGCCTGTCTCGATGCATTTGCCGCGAACGCCGATGCGCCGCTGGGCACGATCTCGCTTGCCGAAGACGCCGCGCGTTTCAACGCAACGGCGCGTGAATGGAACGACGTCGAACGCGCGCCGCTGCATCGGCAGTTCGAGCGCATGGTCAAGGCTGCGCCAGATGCCACCGCGCTTGAAATGAACGCTGGCGATGGCGCTTCGAAGCATATGACGTATGCCGAGTTGAACGAGCGCGCGCAGCGCGTCGCTGCCGCGCTCGTGAGCGTGGGTGTCGAGCCGGACACGGCGGTCGCGCTGTGCGTCGAGCGTTCGTTCGAAATGGTGGTCGCGCTGTTCGGCGTGTTGAAGGCGGGCGCGGCGTATCTGCCGATCGACCCGGATTATCCGGCCGAGCGCATCGCGTACTTGCTGGACGATGCGAAGCCCGCCGTCGTGCTGACGCAAACGCATCTGCGTGAACGCGTGGAAACCGTCGCCGCGAACGCGCGCGTCTTTGATATCGCCGCGCTCATGCAGAACGACGCGACGCTCGCAACGCCCATCGAAGTCAGCGATGCGCAACTCGCGTACCTCATCTACACATCCGGCTCGACGGGCAAGCCCAAAGGCGCGGGCAACACGCACGGCGCGCTGGCGAACCGCATCGCGTGGATGCAGGACGCCTATCGCCTGACGCGCGACGACGTCGTGCTGCACAAGACGCCGTTCGGCTTCGACGTGTCCGTGTGGGAATTCGTGTGGCCGCTCGCGACGGGCGCGAAGCTCGCCATTGCTGCGCCCGGCGATCATCGCGATCCGGCGCGGCTCGTCGCGGCCATCGAAGCGCATCGCGTGAGCACGCTGCACTTCGTGCCGTCGATGCTTGCGGCGTTCGTCGCGCATATCGACGAGTTCGGCGACGCGCATCGCTGCGCGAGCATCGAACGAATCGTCGCAAGCGGCGAAGCGCTCGCGCCGGAACTCGTCGCGCGCGTCGCCAGGCTGCTGCCGAACGCGCGGCTCTACAACCTCTATGGTCCGACCGAAGCCGCCATCGACGTATCGCACTGGACATGCGGTGCGCGCGATATCGAATCGGCTTCCGTGCCGATCGGTCATCCGATCGCGAATCTGCAACTGCATGTGCTCGATGCGGCGCTGCATCCGGTGCCTTGCGGCGGCATCGGTGAACTGTATCTCGGCGGCGCGGGTCTCGCGCGCGGTTATCTCGGGCGTGCATCGCTGAGCGCCGAGCGCTTCGTGCCCGATCCGTTCATCGCGGGCGCACGCCTCTATCGCACGGGCGATCTCGCACGTCGCCGCGACGATGGCGCGCTCGACTATCTCGGCCGCATCGATACACAGGTGAAGTTGCGCGGGCAGCGCATCGAGCCGGGCGAGATCGAAGCGCTGCTGCGCGCCGAGCCGAATGTGCGCGATGCGGTCGTGATCGTTCGCGACGAGCAGTTGATCGGCTACATCGCGTGCGCCGCGCCCGATGCGTTCGATGAAGCCGCCGTGCTGAGTTCATTACGTTCGCAATTGCCGGCCTACATGGTGCCGTCGCACGTGATCGCGCTCGACGTGCTGCCGGTGACGCCCAACGGTAAGTGCGACCGCAACGCGCTGCCCGTGCCGATGCGCACGCGAGGAAGCGTCGAAGCGCCGCATACGGCGACCGAACGCGAGCTCGCCGCGATCTGGCAGCGCGTGCTGCATCTCGAAGCCATCGGCCGCGATGACGACTTCTTCGCGCTCGGCGGCCACTCGCTGCTCGCGACGCAGGCCAACGCGCAGGCCAACCTGCACTGGTCGCTGACATTGCCGCTGCGCACGCTCTTCGATGAACGGACGCTTGCACGCTGCGCCGTCGCGATCGATGCCGCGATCAAGCAACGCGATGCAACGGGCGGCGCACATGACGCGGCAAGCGCCATCGACGCGCTGCTCGGTGAACTGGAGACGCAATGAGAACCGCAAGAAAAAGAGGAAACGCATGACGCAGGCCAAACCCGATCTGCTCTCGCTCGCGACGCGCTTCGCGCAGTTGCCCGATGCGCAGCGCAAGGTGTTCGTTGCGCGGCTCGCCGACGCGGGCATCGACTTTCGCATGCTGCCGATTCCGCCGCGCGCAAGAAGCGAGGCCTGTGACGAACCGGTGGCGGCCGTGCCCGCATCGTTTGCGCAGACGCGTCTGTGGCTGCACGCGCGCATGATCGACGAGCCCGCCGCGTATCACATCACCGAGCGCATGCAACTCGACGGCGCGCTGGATGCGAACGCGCTGCGCCTGTCGTGCGATGCGTTGATCGCGCGTCACGAAGCGCTGCGCACGACCTTCTCGGAAGGCGCGGACGGCGTGCTGCAAACCGTGCATGCGCCGATGCGCTGTCCGTGGCAATCGGTGGATCTCACGCATGTTCCCGTCGCGGAGCGTGAGGCGCGTGCGGCCGCGCTCGCACTCGCCGACGAATCGCGTGCCTTCGATCTCGCACATGCGCCGCTCGTGCGCGCGCATCTGATCAGGCTCGATGCAAACACGCACTGGCTTTCGCTGACGACGCATCACATCGTGTCGGATGGCTGGTCCGCCGATATCGCGCTGGCCGAGCTCGCATCGTTCTATCGCGCGTATGCACGAGGCGAAGCGGTGTCCGTCGCGCCATTGCCGATTCAATACGCGGATTACGCGCTCTGGCAGCGTCGCTGGCTCGATGCGGGCGAGCGCGAACGGCAACTCGATTTCTGGCGCGCTCGGCTCGACCCTTCGCGCGACGTGCTCATGTTGCCAGGCGCGGCGGCGCGTCCCGGCGAACGCAGCGCGCGCGGCGCTCGTCATGTGTTCACGCTCGATGCGGCGCTTGCCGCTCGTCTGCGCGCCTTTGCCAACGAACGCCGCGCGACGCCTTTTGCCGTGCTACTCGCCGCGCTCGATGCGCTCTTCGCGCGCGCATCGGGCGAAGCGCATATCCAGATCGGCGTGCCCGCCGCGAATCGCGAACGCGCGGAGACGGCGGGTCTGATCGGCTTCTTCGTCAACACATTGACGCTCGCGGCGCGGGTCGATGTAACGCAGCCGTTTTCGACACTCGTCGATGCCGCGCAAGGCGCGCTCGTCGATGCGCAATCGCATCAGGACGTGCCGTTCGAGCAAGTGGTCGAAGCGCTCGGCGTCGTGCGCAGCGCGAGTCATCATCCGCTGTTTCAGGTCATGGCGGCTTATGGCGCGCGTCGTTCACTGCCTTTATTCGCCGATGTGCGCGCAACCGAATTGCCTTCCGGCACGCCGTTCGCCAAGTTCGATCTGACCGCGAACTTCGAGGAACGCGCGGACGGCTCGCTCGATGCAGCGTTCATCTATGCGCTCGATCTCTTCGATGCCGATGCGATCGAGCGTCTTGCGCGCCGCTTCGTCGAACTGTTGCGCAATGCGCTCGATGCGCCGCACACGCTCGTCGGCGATCTGCAATGGCTGCCACAGGACGAGCGCGCGCAGCTTGAGGCATGGAATCGCAATGCGCCTGAGCGCAAGCCCGAATTCATCGCGGTGCACGAACGCATCGCCCGTCATGCGCGCGCTCGGCCAAACGCGCGCGGCGTCGCGGATATGGAAAGAACCTTCACGCGCGGCGAAGTCGATGCGCGCGCGACGCGTATCGCGCAACGTCTCATCGACGCGGGCGTGCGTCCGGAGATGCGCGTGGGCGTCGCGCTGGGCCGTTCGGTCGATCTGCTCGTGGGGCTGATCGCGGCGCTGAAGTCGGGCGGCGCATTCGTGCCGCTCGATCCGAGCCATCCGCGCGAACGTCTCGCACAGATTCTCGACGATGCGCGCATCGATCACATCGTCACTGAACGCGCGAGCCTCGATGCGCTGCCCGTGCCCGCGAACGCGCGCATCCTTCTGCTCGACGATGAAAGCCTCTACGCCGACGATCACACATCGCGCGTGACGTTGCCGGAAGTCGCGGCGGAACAGGCAGCCTATGCGATCTACACATCGGGATCGACGGGCAAGCCGAAAGGCGTGATCGTCGATCACGGTTCGTTCGCGCGACATTGCGTGGCCATCGCCGAACGTTATGGCGCGACCGAGCGCGACACGTTCATGCTGTTCCAGTCGGTTAATTTCGACGGCGCGCACGAAGGCTGGTTCTCGCAGTACATTTCGGGCGCGGCAGTCGCGATCACCGCCGACACGCTCTGGCCGCCCGCGCTGACATGCAAACTCATGCGCCAAGAAGGCGTGACGATGACCTACGTGCCGCCGGGCTGCGCGACGCAACTCGCGGAATGGGCGCTCGTGCACGGCGCGCCGCCCACGTTGAAGTCGATCACGGTCGGCGGCGAAGCGACGTCGCGCGAAGCCTTCGCGCTCATGCGCCGCGCCTTTCCGAACGCGCGCATCGTCAACGGCTATGGTCCGACTGAAACGGTCATCACGCCGATGCTGTGGATGTTCAATCCCGGCGACGATCCCGCGAAGCTCGCTGATTGCGCGTATCTGCCGATCGGCACGCTCGTCGGCGCGCGTACCGCGCATGTGCTCGATGAACGGTTGAATCCGCTGCCCGTCGGCGTGATCGGCGAGCTGTATCTCGGCGGGGAAGGCGTCGGCGTTGCGCGCGGTTATCTCGACCGTCCCGCGCTGACCGCCGAGCGTTTCGTGCCCGATCCGTATGGCGAGCCGGGCGCGCGTCTGTATCGCACGGGCGATCTCGTGCGACGCCGCGCCGACGGCGTGTTCGACTTCATCGGCCGCGTCGATCATCAGGTGAAGCTGCGCGGCTTGCGTATCGAGCTTGGTGAAATCGAGGCGCAGCTCGCCGCGCATGACGATGTGCGCGAAGCATGCGCCGCGGTGCGCGGCAAGGGCGCGCAAGCGGCGCTCGTCGCGTATGTCGAACTGAAAGCCGATGCGCGCGAACGTGCTGCGCTCGGCCGTGCCGCCGATGCCTCCGAACTCGATGCGCATCTGCGCCGCACGCTGCCCGATTACATGGTGCCGGCGCATATCGTCGTGCTCGATGCATTGCCGCGCAACGCGAACAGCAAGGTCGATCGCGCGATGTTGCCGGAGCCGCCGAAGAAGGAGCGCCGCTACGAAGCGCCTGCCGCGGGCACTGAAGCCGCGCTCGCGAAAATCTGGCGCGAGGTGCTGAACGTCGAGCGCGTGGGACGTGCCGATCATTTCTTCGAACTCGGCGGGCATTCGCTCGCGGCGGTGCGCGTGGTCACGCGCATCGCGGAGATGCTCGGACGCGATGTGCCGGTGCGCGCATTGTTCGAAACGCCGGTGTTGTCGCAATACGCGAAACGCGTGCAGCAGGCGAGCGCATGCGAAGGCGCATCGGATACGGTGCAAGACACCTTCGAGCCCGACGAGAACGGCATATGCCCGCTGTCCGCCGCGCAACTCGGCCTCTGGTTCCTGTGGCGTGCGCAGCCGCAAAGCGCCGCATACAACATTCCGGTCGCGGTGCGCCTGCGCGGTCCGCTCGATGCCGACGCGTTGCGCGAAGCGCTCGCGCAAGCGGCCGCGCGTCATCCGGCGTTGCGCACGCAACTGGTCGAGCGCGAGGGCGCAGCGCCGGGTCAACGCATCGCGCCGATGTGGCGTTTCGAGTTGCCGGTGATCGATGTCGCGGGCCGCATCGATGAAGCGAAGCGCATCACCGATGAAGACGCGCTCACGCCCTTCGATCTCGCGCACGCGAAGCGTCTATGGCGCGCGCGTCTGCTGCGCCTGGCCGACGACGATCACGTGCTGTCGCTCGTCGTGCATCACATCGTGTCGGATGGCACGTCGATCGATCTTTGGCTCGACGATATCCGCGCGACGTATGTAGCCTTGCAGAAGGGCGCGTCGGTGGCGGAACGCGTATCGAATGCACTGGTGCTGCCATCGTCCGCGACGGGCGCGCGTCTCGCGTTCTGGCGCGACGCGCTAAAGGCACTGCCCGCGATCGCATTGCCCGCGCCGGCATCGGGCCGCGTGGAAGACCCGCAATGGCTCGCAAGCCGCATCGCGTTCGATCTCGACGATGCGCCCGTCGAACGTGGCCGCGCGCTCGCAATGGAATGCCACGCCACGCTGCCGATGCTGTTGCATGCGGCGCTCAACGCGGCATTGCATCGTCTGACGGGCGCGCTCGATCAGCCGATCGGCGTGCTTGCATCGACACGCGAATCGACGGGCGATGCCGCACGCGATGCGCTCGGGCTCTTCATCAACGCGGTCGTCGTGCGCACGCGCATGTCGAAGGCCGATACGCCCGCGACCTTGCTCGCCACCGTGCGCGACGCGGCGCTCGCCGCCTATGCACACGCCGATGCGCCGTTCGCCGATGTCGTGTCCTCGCTGAACGCAGAGCGACCGGGCGCGGCGAATCCACTCTTCCAGGTGATGTTCAACTACCTTCGCCCGGCCGCGATGGCCTCGCGCGATTGGGCAGGCCTCGCGATCGAAGGTTTCGATGACGTGCGTCATCGCGTGGTGTTCGATCTGGAACTGGACGTGACCGAATATCCCGATGGCCGCGTGAGTTGCGCGTTTTCCTATGCGAACGAACGCGTCGATGCTGCGTTCGTCGAGATGCTTGCGCAGCGTTATCTCGCGACTGTCGAACAGTTCGCGCACGCGCCGCATGAAGTCTTCGACGCGTGTGAAGCCACGCTCGAAAGCGTGGCGCGTATCACGCCGCAGCCATCGAACGAAGAGAGCAAAGAGAACGATGAGACCGGCGAAGCGCAAACGCTCGCGACCATCTGGAGCGAACTCTTCGATGGCAAAACCCTCACGCCGCACGACGATCTCTTCGCAGCAGGCGCGACATCGTTCGCCGTCGTGCGCTTCGTCGAAGCGGCACGCAAGGCCGGTTTCGATATCGCCATTCGCGACGTATTCGCCACACCGCATTTCGCGGGCCTCGCCTCGACGCTCGCACGCCGCTTCTCGCTGGCATCGACCAATGACATCTGAGAGACACAGGGAAATGAAGAAAGAAACCGTATTCGATCTGATCGGCGTCGGCTTTGGGCCGTCGAATCTGTCGCTCGCCGTGCGTCTGGCCGAAGAGCGCGGCACGTCGGACATGAAGCAGTGCTACATCGAGCGGCAGCCCGAGTTCGGCTGGCATCGCGACATGCTGCTCGACGATTGCCGCATGCAGATTTCGTTTCTGAAGGACCTCGTCACGCAGCGCGACCCGACGAGCCGCTTCACGTTCATCAACTATCTGTTCGAGCGCGGACGTCTGAACGAATTCGTGAACCTGAAGAACTTCTATCCGACGCGCGTCGAGTTTCACGATTACCTGAGCTGGGTCGCGCAAGCCTTCGACGATCGCGTGCATTACGGACAGAGCGTCACGGCCATCGAACCGGTGCTCGAAGCGAACGGCGACGTAAGCGCGCTGCGCGTGGTTTCGCAGGACGAAGACGGCCGCGAATGGCGGCGCGTGACGAAGGCGTTGTCGGTCGGCGTCGGCGGCACGGCGCGCGTGCCGGAACCGTTCGCATCGCTCGGGCCGCATAACGTGATTCATTCGTCGGCGTATCTGAGCTCGATCGAGCGCGTCGCGGGCGATGGCCGCGATGGCAAGAAGCGCATCGCCGTGATCGGCGCGGGGCAGAGCGCGGCTGAGGTGTTTTCGGATCTCACGCGCCGTTTCCCGCATGTCGATGCGACGCTCGTGATTCGCGCGAGCGCACTCAAGCCGGCGGACGACACGCCCTTCGTCAACGAGATTTTCAGCCCCGAATTCACCGATGTCGTCTTCGTGCAATCGGAAGACGGACGACGCTCGCTGATCGAGCGCTTCCGCGACACGAACTACGCGGTCGTCGATCGTCCGCTGATCGAGCAGATCTACGAAATGCTCTATCTGCAGAAGGTTTCGGATGACACGCGGCATCGGCTGCTCGCGAATACGGCGATCGAAAACACCGCGCGCCGTGCGAACGGCGAGATCGAACTGACGATGCGGGATGTGCTGACGGGCCACGCGCGCGCGGAGCGGTTCGACGCGCTCGTGCTGGCGACGGGCTATCGGCGCGACACGCATCTCGCATTGCTCGACGACCTCGCGCCGCATCTGGACGACGCGCTCGCGCAGCGCAATGTCGGCCGTGATTATCGGCTCGTCACGCCTTCGAAGTTCAAGGCGCGCATCTATCTGCAAGGCTGCTGTGAAGACAGCCACGGTCTCTCCGACACGCTGCTTTCGGTGCTCGCGGTGCGCTCGGACGAGATCGCCGCATCGCTTGCCGGTGCGGGACAGCAACACGCCGCGGAACAAGCGGCGGATACGAGGAAAACCGGGGTGAGCGGCGGCCGCGTGGCCGTGGCTCTTTGACAAAGTAGCGGCGCACAGGAAGCCGCATTGCGATGGAGAGTAGAAGAATGACGTGGGGAAGAGGGACGCGCCGTGCGATTGCCATAGCGGCGAGCATGGCATTCAGCCTGGCGGCCGCCGATCATGCGCTGGCACAGGAACAGGCACAGGCAGCTCAGCAGGATGCGCCGCAGACGAGCACATTGCCCGCGGTTCGCGTGAACGCGGCGGCGGACAAGAACGATACGGTCGGGCTCGTCGCACGCAAGAGCCGCACGGGCACGAAGACCGATACGCCGATCGACGAGATTCCGCAGACGATCAACGTGGTCACGTCGACGCAGATCGAGGAAACGGGCGCGACCACCATCAACGAAGCGCTGCGCTATGTGCCGGGCTTTTCGTCGTATGGCTCGGACGTTCGCTCAGACTGGTATTCGGCGTTGCGCGGCTTCACGCCGACGGTCTTCGTTGATGGACTGCAGGTGCCGAATACGCTGAACCTGTCGAGCTGGCGTGTCGATCCGTACATGATCGACAGCATCACGATCCTGCGCGGGCCGACATCGGTGCTATACGGTCAGGGCGATCCCGGCGCGATCGTCGATGTGCAAAGCAAGCTCGCCGATGGCGGGCGTTATCGCGAGGCGGGCGTGCAGATCGGCAACTATGCGCGCAAGCAGGTGATGTTCGATATCGGCGACAAGCTCGACAAGGACGGCACGTTGTCGTATCGCGTGCTCGCGGTCGGGCGCGACGGCAATTCGATGACCGGACCGCATGCGGAGCAGCGCTTCGCGGTCTCGCCATCGGTGCGCTGGCAGCCGAACGCGAACACGTCGTTGACGATCGCGGCGAGTTATCTGCAGGACTGGGGCGATGCATCGAATAACTTCCTGCCCGCGCAAGGCACGGTGCTGCCCAATCCGAACGGCAAGATTTCGGAGAACCTTTATACGGGCGATCCAACCTACTCGTACTATCGCAAGAAGGAATGGTCGGTCGGCTATCAGTTCGAGCACAAGTTCAACGACATCTGGACGTTCCGCCAGAACACGCGCTGGATGCATCTCTCGCTCGACAACGGCGCGGTGTGGGGCGGCGGTCTCGATCCGAGCGATCCGAGCCAGCAGACGCTCGCGCGTTATGCGGGTCTGTTCCAGCCGAACTACAGCCGCTTCGATATCGATAACAACGCGCAGGCGCGCTTCGGCACGGGGCCGCTCGAACATACCGTGCTGCTCGGCTTCGAGTACAACCGCCAGAATTCGACCGATAGCGAATGGCTCGCGCAGGCTCCGAGCCTGAACATGTACAACCCGGTCTATACGCCTGTATCGACCGCGATCTTCAGCGGCCCGGATTCCTTCGGCCAGACGAACACGCGCACGACGCTCGATAGCTTCGGCCTCTATGCGCAGGATCAGGTGAAGTGGAATCGCTGGATGCTGACCGTGGGCGCCCGCGAGGACTGGAGCAACACGAAGCAGGACGACATCGTCGGCGGCACGCAACTGAAGCAGGACGACAGCGCATTCACGGGACGCGTCGGCCTGACGTATCTCGGCGATTACGGTCTCTCGCCGTACATCAGCTATTCGACTTCGTTCAATCCGATCATCGGCGTGAAGATGGCCGATGGCGGCCTGCCTGCGCCGACGAAGGGACGTCAGATCGAAGCGGGTCTGCGCTGGCAGCCGCCGGGCAAGAACCTGATGCTCGGCGCGGCCGTGTATCAGATCAACCAGACGAACGTCCTCACGCCCGATCCGACCGATCCCACCGGCACGTTTTCCGTGCAGACGGGCGAGGTGCGTTCGCGCGGCATCGAGCTTTCCGCGGTGGGCAACGTGACGCGCAATCTGTCGGTGATCGCGGCATACGTCTATCAGGATGTGAAGAACATCCGCGCGAACGACGTGACGCTCGACAAGTGGCCGGTGTCGATTCCGCTGCCGCGCCAGATGGCGTCGCTGTGGGCGGACTGGACGTGGCATTCGGGACCGCTCGACGGCCTCGGCTTCGGCGCGGGCATCCGCTATCAGAGCGGCCTTGCGGGCGCGGCGGACAACTCGCTCTATATCCCGAGCTATACGGTCTACGACGCGGCCGTTCATTACGACACGCAGCATTGGCGTTTCGCGGTGAACGCGTCGAACATTTTCAATCGCACGTTCGTGAGCGGATGCCAGTCTGATTCGGCCTGCTTCTATGGCAATCCGCGCACGGTGATTGCGAGCGCCCGTTATAACTGGTGATGATCGTCGGCGGCGCGGTTGGCTCATGATTCGCGCCGCCATTCTTTCGAGCAGGATTCAATGACGAAGATAAAGCTGGTCTACATCATGTCCTTGCGCAACGCCGCGGCGGATCGCGCGGGACAGCATATCGAGTACAAGGGCGGCTTGCGTTATATGAAGTCGCCGCTGGAATACCTTGTCGAGCAACTCAATGTTTCGCCTCTTGGCGATCTCTATTCGCTCGAAGGCGTGATCTATGACGATGACGAGGACTCGCCGCGAGATCGCGAAAAGCTCGCAGGATATGGCTTTCGTCACGCGCCGGGCGGACAGTGGATTCATCCGCCGGAGCTTGCGGTGCAGGGCGTGCGGGTGACGAGTCTGCTGCATGCGATTCCGTCTTCTTATCGGCGTTTGGCGTTGGATGCGGTTGGCGAGCGCGCGGTGCAGAAGAGCGGGTTCGAGAAGCGTCTGCTCGACAAGCTTCGTGCGCTCGATGCGGATTTCGTCGTGCTCGATGGCTTGCTTGTGATTCTCGATGAACTCGTTCGGCCGGGGGCGGAGTTTTGCCGGCGTATCGCGAATATTCATCCGGGTGTCACGCGGTTGGGTTCGCCGTTCGAGCGGCGGGGGGCTTACGCGACGCTCGATGCGCTTTATGGCGCGCGGGGTCAGCGCGTGGTGGACTGGAGCACGATGCGCGTGCAGTCCGCTCCGGCGATCGATCGGACTGGGGCTTCGTTTCATTACGTCGATAACGGGATCGATTCGGGGGAAGTGATTTTTGATGTGCTCGGCACGAGTATTGATCCCGTCGACACTATTCTCGAACTGCGCTGGAATAACTTTCAGCGGAGTTTGTTTCCTGCGCTTGAAGGGGGGCTTTTGGCTATGGCCGAAACGCTTGCCGGGGATGTTGTTTAGGGGTTTTTTTGTTTTCGCCGGATCCCGGTTTCGCGGTGGTCTATTAGCACTGCCCCTCCCCGGGGCGGGGGTCACTTTCTTTGCTGCTGCAAAGAAAGTAACCAAAGAAAGCAGCTTCTCACCGCCCGCGGTCACACGCACGTTGGCCATGCTTGCCAGCAGGAAGCGGCACTCGCCTAAGTGTCGCCCCCAAAGGCCCAATCGGGCTTGGATCGCGCACGGTCTGACGAGCTAGAAGTTTTAGCGCGCTGGTTCAGCGCCAAATAGCTTCGGCACAGCGCTACGCGCTGCCGTGGGGTTTGCAAGGGAAACCATCTATAGGAGAGGCATCAGCAAAGAAGCACGCGCAGACCCGATTGACCCATCGGCCGCGAAGCGGGCTGGAGCTATTTCGTGCTGAACCAGCGCGCTCGAGGTTATGGCTTGTCAGACCGTGCGCGGTCCAAGCCCCGCGAGACCTACGAGGGCACTCGCTACGGCCGGGCCATTAGGCCAATCGCCTGTGCCGCGGCCGGTGTGAAGTGCTTAGGCTGGGGATAGCTGTTTCTTTGGTTACTTTCTTTGCAGCAGCAAAGAAAGTGACCCCCGCCCCGGGGAGGGGCAGTGCTAATAGACCGACACGAAAACAGGATTTACCGAAAGCCCAAGCGAACCCAAACCCAAACCTACCCGAGATTCAACGATGAACATACGTTTCGATCCAGACCTAGCGGCTACCGCAAAGCAACCAGCGAACCGCACGTTGACAACATGGAACGCCGACGCATTGCTAGAAGCGCTATGCGATATCTACTGCAACGAACCTGAGCGCCGCACGGCGACGCTTGCACTACCTTATTCGAGCACCGACGCACAAAAAGCCGAAGCCTTCATAGCACAAGCGAAAAACCAAAACCTGATCGACAACGCAAAACACGTCGAAGACCAACTGCTGCTGACGACATCACGCCAGACGTTCTGGCAAATCGCCAAACCGTGGCTCAAGGCCCCCGCATCGAGCGAAACCTTGCTCAGCTACACGCAAACCGGCGATGTCACCCATCCGGTGAGACCAAACAACACCGAAGGCACGATCTACGAACGTCACTTCCCACAGATCGACATGACCTTCAGCCTGCGCACCGCCGACCCCGAAGCGGATTCGCAAGTCTTCAGCGACTGGATGAATCTCGACCGCGTCGCGCACTTCTGGGACCAGCGCGGCACACGCGCCGAGCACGCGGCTTACCTGAAGGAACGTCGCGATGATCCGCACATGCATCCGATGATCGGCTACTTCGACGACCATCCCTTCGGTTACTTCGAGTTCTACTGGGCGAAAGAAGATCGCCTGGGCCCGTTCTACGATGCGGGCGACTTCGATCGCGGCCTGCATCTGCTGATCGGCGATGCGCAGTTCCAGAGCGCAGGCAAGCTCAAGGCGTGGTGGAGCGGCGTGCTGCACTACATGTTCATCGACGATCCGCGCACCGAACGGCTCGTCGGCGAACCGCGCGTCGATCATGTACGGCATATCGCGTACATGCATCGCATGGGCTTTCATACGCTGAAGGAATTCGACTTCCCGCACAAGCGCGCCGCACTCACCGTGATCGAACGCGAAAAGTTCTTCAACGATTTTCGCTTTTGAAAACGCGTCCGTCGAATGAGGGCCGGAGCGCAAACGCAGTAACGGCGGCGGGTTTGCGGCGTTGCAACATACCCTTAAGGGAAAACCCTTAAATCTGTTACAATGTCACAAAGTTTGAGGACCTTTACCATGCGCCGCCGTTACGAAGTCATCGAAAAAGTCGCTTTTGCCCTGCTTACGCTGTCCGCCGTCATGGACGCAAGCTACATCACCTGGGAAAGCCACCCCAACTTCCGCGAAAATGTCACGGAAATCGTGAAAATGAGCGCGGATCTGTCGCTGGCCAATCCGGGCGTCGGCGAGCCGACTCCGCTGGTTCCGATGGCCTTCAATTAAGCGTCGCCGCACCCTCCGCTTCAGGTCACATACAGGTTATTCGGCGCACCGCCGCCCGGCGCGCGCCGACTGCTTTATGCTGGCGGCTTCCCGTGCCGTCGCCGCCCAGCATGTCTTCCGCTCTCCATTCGAACGCCGCCTTCGGCGACCAGCTCCGCAGTTTCGCCCGCGCGATCGGGCAAATCGTGCTTCAGCGCAATGCCGCGACCGGCGCGCTCCTGTTTCTCGCGGTCCTGTGCGCGAGCCCGCGCGTCGCGTGCGGCCTTCTGATCGGGACGCTGACGGGCAATGTCATCAGCGTGATCATCGAGGATGACGACGCGCCCGCGTTTCGGGACGCTCTCTACGGCTTCAATGGCGCGCTCGCCGCGCTCGCCGCGTTCGCGTTCATCGGCGATGCGTCGCAGGCCACGGCCGTCGCCATCGTCGCGGCGATGTTCGCAACCGCTCTCGCCAGCAAGCTCACGCACGTTCTCGCTCGCTACCGGTTGCCGACCTTTTCGAGCCCGGCCATCATCGTCACCTGGTGCTGGTTGCCGCTCTTCGCCGATCGCGGCGATACGGGCGCGATCCCGCAAGTCGCCGCCGGCGTCATTCCGTTGCTTCAGGCCGCGTTCGCCGGGCTCGCGCCGATCACGTTCGCGACCGGCGCGCTCGCGGGCGCATTGATCGCAGCGGGATTGTTCGCGTCGCGGCCATCGCAGGCGGGCTGGGCGCTCGCGGGCAGCGCGCTCGGCGCGACGCTGCACGGCCTCGGCGGCGCGAGCGATGCCGTCGTGCTCTCGGGCGCGTGCGGCTTCAACGCGGCGCTTGCGGCGCTCGCGGCCGCGCCGCTCGGCAAGCGCTATGCGATCATCGCGATCGTCGCGGCGGTGCTGATCGAGCGCGTGATCGATTGCATCGGCATCGCTGCATTGACCGCGCCGTTCGTGCTGGCGTCGTGGGCGGTCATCGCCCTGCAGCGGCGCTTGACCGGACCATCGATACAAGGAGATTCGCATGTCGTTCACCCACACGCCTGAGCGCAGGATCGCGGAAAGCGGGCCGCGCTCGGCAGCCGAAGCGGCGACGCGCGTCGAACTCGCCGCGGCGTACCGGCTCGTCGCGCTCAACGGCTGGGACGATGTCGTCTACACGCATATTTCCGCGAGCGTGCCGGGCGAGCCGGGGCGCTTTCTGATCAATCCGTTCGGGCTTTCATTCGATGAAGTCACGGCGTCGAATCTCGTGAAAATCGATATCGACGGCAACGTGATCGGCGAGAGTGCACATCCGGTGAACGCGACGGGCTTCGCGCTGCACGGCGCCGTGCACGCCGCGCGGGAAGACGCCGCGTGCGTGATGCATCTGCACGTGCGCGAGGCGATCGCCGTCTCGGCGCAACCGCATGGCCTGCTGCCCGCATCGCAACACGCGATGCGCTTTCACGGCCATCTCGCGTATCACGACTACGAAGGCCTCGCGTTTTCGCCGGCGGAAGGCGAACGCCTCGTCGCGAGTCTCGGCGCGCATCGCGCGATGCTGCTGCGCAATCACGGGCCGCTCACGCTCGGGCGCACCATCGCCGAGGCTTATGTGCTGATGGATATGCTCGTCAAGGCATGCGATATTCAACTTCGCGCGCTCGCGGGCGTGAGCAAGATGATCGTGCCGACGCCGGACGTGGTCACGCGCACCGCGGCGCAATTGCACGACGACGACGCCGTCGAAGGCGCGCTCGAATGGCCCGCGCTATTGCGCAAGCTCGATCGCATCGACGCGTCGTATCGCGACTGAATACCGGTTCAACTCAAACAGGAGATCAACGGCATGCCGACATTCAACATTCAACTGTTCGAAGGCCGCACGGCGGAAGAGAAGCGCAAGTTCGTCGAGGCGATCACGCGCACGACGTGCGAGACGCTCGGCTGCGAGCCGGGCTCGGTGGACATCATTCTGACGGACGTGAAGCGCGAGAACTGGGCGACCGCGGGCAAGCTCTGGTCGGAGCAGTAAGTTGTCGACGCGCACATACGGCGCGATGCCGTATGTGCGCGATTCATCGCTTTACGCCGATGCCTTCACGGCAAGACGGAACTTGTGCAGCAACGGTTCCGTATAACCGCTCGGTTGCGTGCGTCCTTCGAATACGAGCGCGCACGCGGCCTTGAATGCGAACGAGCTGTCGAACGAGGGCGCCATCGGGCGATAGTACGGGTCGGCTTCGTTCTGCTTGTCGACGACGGCGGCCATGCGTTCGAGCGTCTGACGAACCTGCTCTTCCGTGACGATGCCGTGACGCAGCCAGTTCGCAATGTGCTGGCTGGAAATGCGCAAGGTCGCGCGGTCTTCCATCAGGCCGACATCGTGAATGTCCGGCACCTTCGAGCAACCGACGCCCGAATCGACCCAGCGCACGACATAACCGAGAATGCCCTGCGCGTTGTTCTCGATTTCGTTCTTGATGTCCTCTTCCGACCACGTGGGCTTGTCGACGACGGGAATCGTCAGCAGACCATCGAGCAGCTCGTTCTTCTGGCCGTCGTAGTCGATGCTTTCGAGTTCCTGCTGAACCTGCTGCACATCGACCATGTGGTAGTGCAGCGCGTGCAGCGTGGCTGCCGTGGGCGAGGGCACCCATGCGGTGTTCGCGCCGGCCTTCGGATGCGCGATCTTCTGCTCGAGCATCGCGTGCATGAGATCGGGCATCGCCCACATGCCCTTGCCGATCTGTGCGCGCCCGCGCAAGCCGGTGTTCAGGCCGACGAGCACGTTGTTGCGCTCATACGAGCTGATCCACTTCGACGACTTCATGTCGCCCTTGCGCATCATCGGGCCGGCTTCCATCGACGAATGCATCTCGTCGCCGGTCCGGTCCAGGAAGCCCGTGTTGATGAACGCGACGCGCGCGCCCGCCGCCGCGATACACGCCTTGAGGTTGACGCTCGTGCGGCGCTCCTCGTCCATGATGCCCATCTTGATGGTGTGACGCGGCAGACCGAGCAGGTCTTCGACGCGCGAGAAGAGCTCGTCGGCGAACGCCACTTCGGCGGGACCGTGCATCTTCGGCTTCACGATATAGATGGAACCCGTGCGCGAGTTCATCTTGTTCTTCAGATCGTGCAACGCGCCGAGCGTGGTCATCACGGCATCGAGGATGCCTTCGGGAATCTCGTTGCCGTCGCGGTCGAGCACGGCGGGGTTCGTCATCAGATGGCCGACGTTGCGCACGAACAAGAGCGAACGTCCGTGCAGCTTGAGCGTCGAGCCGTTCGGCGCGGTGTATTCGCGATCCGGATTCATGCTGCGCGTGAAGGACTTGCCGTTCTTCGTCACCTGCTCGGCGAGATGGCCCTGCATCAGCCCGAGCCAGTTGCGATAGAGCTGCGTCTTGTCGGCGGCATCGACGGCGGCGACCGAATCCTCGCAGTCGATGATCGTGCTCACCGCCGCTTCGATGAGCACGTCCTTCACATGCGCGGCATCCGTCTTGCCGATGGAATTGCTCGCGTCGATCTGGATCTCGAAGTGGAGGTCGTTGTGCTTGAGCAGGATCGCGACGGGTTCTTTCGCGTCGCCCTGATAGCCCGCGAATTGCTCGGCGTTGGCGAGGCCGATCTTGGCGCCGTCCTTCAGCGTGACGACGAGCTTGCCCTGTTCGACGCTGTACTTCGTCGCGTCGGCGTGCGAGCCGTGCGCGAGGGGCGCGTTGTCGTCGAGGAACGCGCGCGCATAGGCGATCACCTTCGCGCCGCGCTTCGGATTGAACTGCGCGGTGCGCTCGGCGCCGTCGCTTTCATCGATTGCATCGGTGCCGTAGAGCGCGTCGTAGAGACTGCCCCAGCGCGCGTTGGCGGCGTTGAGCGCATAGCGCAGGTTCGAGAGCGGCACGACGAGCTGCGGGCCGGCCTGCTCGGCGATTTCGCGATCGACATTGGCGGTGCTCGCCTGCACATGCGCGGGCGCGGGCACGATATAGCCGATTTCTTCGAGAAACTTGCGATAGGCGCGCGGATCGCGCACCGGGCCGGGGTTGCTGCGATGCCAGTTGTCGAGCTCGGTCTGAAGACGGTCGCGCTCGGCGAGCAACGCGCGGTTTTTCGGCGCGAGATCGTGGACGATGGCATCGAATCCCTTCCAGAAGGACGCGCTATCGACGCCCGTGCCGGGGATGGCTTCTTCATCGACGAACTTCGCGAGATTCGCGTCGACCTGAAGGCCGTGTTGTTTGATCATGTCGGTCATGGGCACTCCGGCTGAGTTTGCTGCTGCACAGGGGTTTGGGGATGGGCAGGTAGCTATGGTAGCGCGTCTTGGGGGAGGATCGAAGCGTGGAGGCGCTGCAAGCGGTGTGCCTGTGTGCGCGCGGGACCGGGCCGCGCCTGATGGAATCGCCCTGTACGACGCTAACTGGCGCTCTTCAGTTCGACGGCGAGCGACTCGAACTGTTTGCCAAGCGCGGGCAGGTCTTCACGGACCGTCACCCAGACGACGCCGAAATCGATCTTATGGTAGCCGTGCGTCAGAGCGTTTCGCATTTCGTACGCGGACTGGAACGGGACTTCGGGATGCTGGGTGACAAAGGCGGGAAAGTATCGGCGGATACTTCGACACGCTTCGCCGATGACTTCGATATTGCGGACCACGGCGTCTTGCACCAGTTCGTCATCGCTGAAGGCTGCTTCGTTTAGCCCGTCTGTATAGCGCGCGATTCGTCCGATCGCCGTTATAACGTGATCGACGTATTCGCTTAACGTAAGCGCGTCCCGGCTCATACCGGAATGGCGCCTGCGATGATCGCATCGCGAGTCCGGTCCGGCAGCGAGCGGGGAGTCAACACATCTACTTTCACGCCGAGCAACTCGCGCAACTCATGGCGCATCGCACCGATATCGAGCAGTGATGTTTTCGGGGTAGGGTCGATCAGGAGATCGAGGTCGCTTTCCTCCGTATCTTCACCGCGTGCGACCGAACCGAAAATGCGTGCGTTCTTTGCGCGATGCGCTTCGATAATGCGACGGATCTCGTCACGGTGAGCTTCTAGTGCGATCGAGGGCTTCATGGCTGTCTGGAAGGTTGATCTGTTGCCCGACTCGACGGTTGTCCGGTGTCTGTTTCCTTGACGTAGCACCGCGCAGGCAGTCTAGCATAGCGATTTTGCCGTAGCGTCTCCTGGGAAAGGGCGTTGCCGCCTGACTCGAATTCGATCTTATGAAGTGGCCACGCGCCACTCAATGAAGCGAAGACGCGTCGGCGCCGCAGCAGTGTTTGTACTTGCGTCCGCTGCCGCAGGGGCACGGCTCATTCCGGCCGATTTTCTCCACTTTCAGCCGCGCCGTTTGCGGCACGCCTGCATTCGCTCTTGCCCGTCGATGCGGTTCGAAATAGCGGTAGATGTGGCTCAGGCCCGCGATCATCATTGTTATCACGTCTTCCCGATTTTCGAGTCCCTTCGGGTCGGTGCGTGCCTTGAGGTCTGGATCATGCTCGTGGCACAGCATCAAGATAGGCACCAACGATCCGGCGTGGTCGTCGTCATCGAACAACTCGTGCCAGCTTCCGTGCCGCATCTCCACACCGCTCATGAAGCCAACGGCCCACTCGTTGGCCAAGGCAGTGCCGTCTTCGTCCACTGACAGCACCGGAAAATAAAGCGCCTCTTCATCGTAAAGCGTGCGCTCGAGTTCATCTGCGATCGTGTTCCAGTGACGGATCATCAGACCGAGGATCTGCTCGCCTTCCTTGGTTGTCGTGAAGGGGACGCTGTTTCCCAGCACTGCGGAGAGCCACTCGTTGGGCATGATCAATTCAGGGCCGCAAATGAGCGCGGCGAAGAAGCCGTCCATCATTTCGACGGTCATCGCTTCATCGCCGAGGGAGTCGAGAAAGTCTTCCAGGCGCTCGAATTCGCGCTCAGTCAGCGCTTTGTAAGTGCGGTCTTTCATGCGGTTGCCCAATGGATGCGCGATTCGAAAACCGATTCGCCACGGACTCCATTATACGAATCCGGTCTAACCGAATCAGCCCGGCTTCCGCATCGTCGAACGCTACGGAAGCCGGGACGCGCCGCAAACGCGCTTACAGCAAATCCTCGATCATCACCGGCAGTTTCCTCACGCGCACGCCCGTCGCGTGATACACCGCACCGGTTATCGCCGCCGCGATCCCCGCCAGCCCGATCTCCGCGATCCCGCGCGCGCCGAGCTCGTTGAAGATCGTGTCGGGATAGTCGAGGAACGTGACGTCCATCTTCGGCGTATCGGCGTTGGTCGCGACGACGTAATCCGCGAGGCTGCTGTTGACCGGCGCGCCGCTTCGTTCGTCGTAGACGGTGTGTTCGAAGAGCGCCATGCCGACGCCCATAACGACCGCGCCTTCGATCTGATTGCGTCCCGCGCGCGGATTGAGGATCTTGCCCGCATCGATCACGGTGACGACGCGGCTCACTCGCAAGCGCGCCGTCGACGGTTCCCACGTCACTTCGGCGAAGTGCGCGCCGTACGAGTGGATCGACCACTTCTTCTTCAGCGGATCGTCGAAGCCGCCCTTCGCGCTGCCGCTACCCGACGCCGCATGCAGCTTCGCGGCTTCGAGAATGCGCCCGAACGGCACGCCGCTTTCGGGCCGCTCGTTCTTGCGATGCACATGCCCGCCGCTCATCGCGAGTTCTTCCGCCTTGGCGCCCGCGAACGGCAAGCCCTCCGCCTTCACCGCACGCGCGAGCAGCGTCTTGATGGCCGCGCGAACGGCGTCCGATACCGCCGGAATCACCGACGCCGTCGCCGCCGATCCGCCGGACACCGGGCCGAGCGGCAGCGACGTATCGCCGAGACCGACTTCGATCTTGTCGAGCGGTATGCCCGTATGCTCCGCGACGAGTTGCGCGAGGATCGTGTACGTGCCCGTGCCGATATCCTGCGTGCCGCATGCGACACGCGCGGTGCCATCCGAACGCAGATCGACGGTCGCGTCCGCCGAAAAGCGCAGACCCGGCCAACTGCACGCGCCGACGCCCCAGCCGAGCGTGAGACCGTCGCGCGTCATCGAGCCGACTTCCGGCGTGCGCTTCGACCAGCCGAACTTGTCCGCGCCCGTCTTCAGGCACTCGGCGAAATGCCGCGACGAAAACGGCAGGCCGCTGCTTTCATCGACGCTCGGCTCGTTACGCAAACGCAACTCGACAGGATCGATCTTCAACGCGATGGCCAGTTCGTCCATCGCCGATTCGAGCGCGAAGAGGCCAGGCACCGCGCCGGGTCCGCGCATCGACGTGGGCGAGCCGACATTGCGTTTCACAGTGCCGCCCGTCACGCGCAGATTGGGCGTGCTGTACATCGACGGCGTCGCTTCGCCGCAGTCTTCCGCGTAGTCGTCGGCGATGGCCTCGTGGTTCACGAAATCGTGCTGCAACGAGACGAGCTTGCCGTCCTGCGTCGCCGCGAGCCGCACGCGCTGCTGCGTGGTCGGCCGGTGCCCGACGTTCTGGAACATCATCTTGCGCGACAGCACGAGCTTGACGGGCCGCTCCAGTTGACGCGTCGCGGCCGCGGCGAGCAGCGAATGCGGCCACATCCACAGCTTGCCGCCGAAGCCCGAGCCGAGATAGCGCGAGATCACGCGCACCTTCTCTTTCGGCAGGCCGAGCATCTGCATCAGCGTGCCCTGATGGTTGGCGACGGCCTGACTCGTCTCATAGAACGTATAGCTTTCGCCATTCCAGTGCGCGACGGTCGCGTGCAGCTCGATCGGGTTATGCGTTTCGACCGGCGTCACATAGTTTTCGTCGATCTTCACGGGCGCATCGTCGAACGCCTTGTCGGGATCGCCGCGCTCGCTGTGGACGTCGAGCTTCTTGTCCGTATCGAGCGTCGCGCTCACGTCGTGCGGCGTCTTGTCGTAGCCGACCTTGACCGCGCCGGCCGCGGCGCTCGCCGCTTCGAACGTGTCCGCGACCACGAGCGCGACGTATTGCCCGTAGTAGCGAATCACGTCGTCTTCGAACGGCGGGCGATTCTCGTCGACGAAACCGGTATCGATCGAATTGCCGGAGATGCGATAGAAGCGGCCGATATTGCCGCGATGAAGAATCAGCTTTACGCCGGGCATGGCTTGCGCGGCGGCGAATTCGAGCGACGTGATCCTGCCGCTCGCGATGGTGGCGCCGACCGGCACGGCGTACAGCATGCCGGGCAAGTCGACGTCGGAGGTGTAAGTCGCGCGGCCGCAGACCTTCAGCGGTCCGTCGATGCGCGACTGGGGCCGTCCAATGAAGGACTGCGTGATGTCGGGCGCGGTGGACATGTTCGGGTTCCTCGGTCGGGTTCAGGATGTTTGCGTGACCATCTTGAGCGTATGCACGATGCAACGCTTCGATAGCTCGACCTTGAAGCCGTTCTCGCTTTGCGGCTTCGCATCGGCGAGCGCGGCATCGGCGGCGCGCCTGAACGTGGCTTCATCGGGCGCGGCGTCCTGCAGTTCCTTCTCCGCCTCGCGCGATCGCCACGGCTTCGTGCCGACACCGCCGAGACCCACGCGCGCATGGGCGATGCGTCCATCCTTCACGCCGATCACGACGCCCGCTGACGCCAGCGCGAACTCATACGACGCGCGATCGCGCAGCTTGAGATAAGCCGAGCGCGCGCCTTCGACCGGCGGCGGCAAGGTGACGTGCGTGATCAGATCGCCGGCATCGAGCACGTTCTCGCGATCGGGCGTGGCGCCGGGCACAAGGAAGAATTCATCGATGGGAATCGCGCGCTTGCCGGCCGTGCCTTCGATATGAACCGTCGCTTCGAGCGCCTGCAGCGCCACGCACATGTCCGACGGATTGCTCGCGATGCACGACTCGCTCGTGCCGAGAATCGCCATCATGCGATTGAAGCCCTGAATCGCCGAGCAGCCGCTGCCCGGCTCGCGCTTGTTGCACGGCGAGGTCGTGTCGCGGAAATACACGCAGCGGGTGCGCTGCAGGATGTTGCCGCCCGTGGTCGCCATGTTGCGCAACTGCACGGACGCGCCGGCGAGCACCGCTTGCGACAGCACCGCATATCGATCGCGAATCAGCGGATGATGCGCGAGATCCGAGTTGCGCGCGGTCGCGCCGATACGCACGCCGCCGTCCTTCGTTTCCTCGATCTTGTCGAGCGGCAGGCGGCTGATATCGACGACGCGCATCGGCCGCTCGACATTGAGCTTCATCAGGTCGAGCAGCGTCGTGCCGCCCGCGAGAAAGCGCACTTCCGCGCCTTGCTGCGCGGTATGCGCGAGCGCGCCCGCGTTGATCGCGTCGCGCATGTCGCGCGCGCGGGAGAGTTGGAACGTGTCCATGTCGGCTCTCCTTATTTCGATGACGGCTTGGTCGCCCGCACCGACTGGATCGCGCTGACGATGTTCTGATACGCGCCGCAGCGGCACAGATTGCCGCTCATCGCTTCGCGCACGTCGTTGTCGCTCGGGCCGATGGGTTCATCGAGCAGCGCCACCGCCGACATCAACTGGCCGGCCGTGCAGTAGCCGCACTGATAGCCGTCGCATTCGACGAACGCGGCCTGCAGCGGATGCAGCGCCTCGACTTCGCCGATGCCTTCGATCGTCGTGACGGTGTCGCCATCGCAGGCGGCGGCGAAGCACAGACACGAGTTCACGCGACGGCCGTTCACATGAACGGTGCATGCGCCGCATTGGCCGTGATCGCAGCCTTTCTTCGTGCCGGTCAGATGAAGATGCTCGCGCAATGCATCTAATAGCGTCGTGCGCGGATCGATCGACAGCGTGTGGCTGCTGCCGTTGACGGTGAAGGTGAACGTGGCGGTCGAGTCGTCGGCTTTGGCTCGCCGCATCTTGTTGGGTGTGTCGGCGTGCGTGGTTTTCGATTGGGGGATGTGACGTTGTGGCATCGGGCAATCTCCTGGAATTGTGCAGCAAGCTGCTGCACGAATGCGGCGATGAAGCGGCACGGCGTGAGAGAGGCGAAGATGCGGCGAAGCGTGTCGGGCGCCGATGGCGCGAAGGAAGGGCGGCGAAAAAGGGTCTGTGCGGCGGGCGCAGGACCTTCGTGCGCCGGCGATGCGGCGAAGACGACACTCAGTCAGTATAGGCACCTGACGCGAAACTTTCCCGATCGAAAGCTTGGCGCGGGCCACGAGATGCTGCGGGTGCACGAAGCATGCCCGCAGCGGCAAAATGCTTCAGTGCGTGAGCACGGCCCGCGCGACGAGCGACAGAAGGAACTCCCCGACCGTCGTAAAGACGACGAGCGCCACGAGGATCAGGATCAGGCGAAGAATCATCTGCATCGTGGCGCTCCAAAAAAAATGGCCGCATGCGCGGCCGGAAGGAGGGGTTGGGTCAGTCAGTCTTCAGCGTAAGCGCGCTTTCTTAATTCAGACTTAAGCGAGCCGGATTTCCGTGCGGGCCGCCCATTCTCCTTCCTTTGCGAGCGCAATGCAGCAGGCCTACCGCAGCGCGTCGCTATAGCGGTCGCGCAGCGGGAGGATCGTCAGGAGCGCGACCGCGCTGCCGAAGATCACGTAGTAGCAGATCGAGAGCGGGTCGCCCGTGGTCATCGTCAGCCATTGCACGATGGCCGGCGCGAAGCCGCCGAAGATCATCACCGCGACGTTGTAGCTCACCGAGATGCCCGTCGAACGCACGCTCGACGGCAGCAGTTCGGAGATGAACGCCGGATAGCAGCCCTGGAAGATGCCGAGATACGTCATCAGCAGCGCCTGGCAGACGATCAGCATCGGCAGGCTCGGATGCGCGGTGAGCACGGCGAAGATCGGATACGCCGTGACGAGCGACAGCGCGAGCGCGGTCGCCATCAGCTTCTTGCGGCCGACGCGATCCGACAGCCGGCCGAAGATCGGGCAGCAGACGAGATACACGAGCGCGCCGATCGTCGAGCTGATGAGGCCGTCGGTGAGCGCCATGTGCAGCACGCGCGTGGCGTGCGTCGGCAGATACAGCAGGAAGATGTACGTGCCGATGGTGCCGAACACCGTGAGGCCGAAGCCCGCGAGCACGGGCATCCAGTGCTTCGTGGCGGTGTCGCGGATCGGCCGCGCGCTCAGTTCGTTCTTCTGCGCCTTCTCGACGAACACCGGCGATTCATCGAGCTTCGAGCGCAGATACAGACCGACCGGCACGATGAGCAGACCGCAGACGAACGGAACTCGCCAGCCCCAGCTATTGAGATGCTCGGGGCTCAGCGTGCGCGTGAGCACCGCGCCGAAGAACGAGCCCGCGAGACTCGCCGCCGCTTGCGCGACCATCTGGAAGCTGCCGAAATAGCCGCGCTTGTTGGCGGGTGCGTATTCGACGAGGAACGCCGTCGCGCAGCCTACTTCGCCGCCGGCCGAGAAGCCCTGAATCAGGCGGCCGAGCAGCATCAGCAAGGGCGCGGCGATGCCGATCGCGGCATACGTCGGCGCGAACGCGATGATCGCGATGCCGACCGCCATCAGCGAGATGGTGAGCGTGAGCGCCGACTTGCGCCCGACGCGATCCGCGACCGCGCCCAGCACGATGCCGCCGAGCGGCCGCGTCAGGAAGCCGACGCCAAACGTGGCCCAGGTCGCGAGCAACGAGATGGTGGGGTTAGTCGCGGGAAAGTACAGCTTGGCGATGATCACGGCGAAGAAGCCGTAGACCATGAAGTCGAACCATTCGAGCGCGTTGCCGATGGTCGATACGACGATCGCTCGCCGGCCGGACATGTTGATCGCGGCGTTCTCTTCGGCCGCGTGGGCTGCGGGTAGTACGGTGCTCATCGAATGCACTCCGTGGGCGTGGGGCGATTGATCAGGGGCGACGACATCCGCTTTTATGTCGGCTCGCACGAGGCACGCGAGCCGCTGCAACACGCAAACATTACGCCGAGTTGAAATAAGAAAATATAGAATTTCTGAACTGACACTCAAGGAAACCTGATCGAACGATCCGGGTTGTCCCCAACGCACGATGAGCAACATTCGTTTTTTGCGCACCTTCATCGCCGTCGCGCGCTACGGCTCCTTCGCCGCCGCCGCCGAGAAAGTCGCGCTCACGCAAGCGGCGGTAAGCATGCAGATGCAATCGCTCGAAGACGACCTGAAGCGGCCGCTCTTCGATCGCGTGGGGCGCACCAACCGGCTGACGAGCATCGGCAAGCAGGTCCTGCCGCAGGCGGAGCGCATCGTCGCGCTGTACGACAGCATGCGTCTCACCGGCCTCGACGATGAAATCGCCGGATCGGTGGCCATCGGCGCGGTCGATTCGGCGATGGGCGCGCTCGCGTCCGTCGTCACCGAATTGAAAGGCCAGTATCCGCGGCTCGATGTGCGGCTTTTCACCGGCAAGGCGCTCGCGCTCGCGCCGCAAGTGGAAGCGGGCGAGATCGACGCCGCGGTGATTGTCGAGATGGCGGGTAAGACGCCGGCGAGTCTCAACTGGACGCCGCTCTATTCGGAGCCGCTCGTCGCGGTCGGTTCGCGCGCCATCGCCCCGGTCAGCGTGGCCGACATGCTCGCGAGCCGGCCATTCCTGCGTTTCGATCGCGCGCAGCGCACCGGCGCGCTGATCGATCGCGCGCTGAAGCACAACCGTCTCGCGGTGAACGAGTTTCTCGAACTGAATTCGCTCGAAGTGATCGTCGAACTCGTGCGGCAGGATGCGGGCGTTTCCGTCGTGCCGCTGCTCGAATACGGCTCGTGGGCGAGCGATCCGGCGTTGCGCGTGATGCCGCTCGCGAAGAACACGCCGCGCCGCGTCGTCGGCATGCTGGAGCGCAGGATTCACGACCGTCATGCGGTCATGAGCGTCGTGCAGGAACGCATCCGCATGCGTTCGCGGGGCGCGATACCGTCGAAGGAAAGCTAAAGCTTTCCTTAAGTCACGGACAAGAAATATCAGCTTTCGCTGTTATTTCCGGCCATCGACAATGCTTCGGTCACTCAATCACACACGAGGAAAGCATGTCGATCATTCCCGAGATCGCCCGGTCGCGCGACGAGATTCAGGCCATTCGCCGCGATATTCACGCGCATCCCGAACTCTGCTACGAAGAAGCGCGCACGGCCGAACTGGTCGCGCAAAAGCTCGAGAGCTGGGATATCGAAGTGACGCGCGGGCTCGGCAAGACGGGCGTCGTCGGCGTGTTGAAGAAAGGCACGAGCAAGCGCGCGATCGGACTGCGCGCCGACATGGATGCGCTGCCGATCCCCGAGCTGAACACCTTCGCGCATGCGTCGCGCCACGAGAACAAGATGCATGCGTGCGGCCACGACGGCCACACCGCGATGCTCCTCGGCGCCGCGCAATATCTCGCGAAGCATCGCGACTTCGACGGCACGGTCGTCTTCATTTTCCAGCCCGCGGAGGAAGGCGGCGGCGGCGCGAAAGCGATGATCGAAGACGGCCTTTTCGAGCGCTTTCCCGTCGATGCCGTGTTCGCGTTGCACAACTGGCCGGGCATGGCGGCGGGCGAATTCGGCGCGCGTGTCGGTGCGACGCAGGCATCGAGCAATGAGTTCGAGATTCGCATCGAAGGCGTGGGCGCGCATGCCGCGATTCCGCACGATGGCGTCGATCCCGTGTTCACCGCGCTGCAGATCGGCACGGGCTTGCAGAGCATCGTGACGCGCAACAAGCGGCCCATCGACGCCGCCGTGCTCTCGATCACGCGCATGCAGGCGGGCCACGCGATCAACGCCATCCCGACGACCGCGACGCTTGCCGGCACCGTGCGCACGTTTTCCGTCGATGTGCTCGATCTGATCGAGACGCGCATGAGGGAGATCGTCGCGGCGACGGCGTCGGCGTATCGATGCAAGGCGGAAGTCAGTTTCGTGCGCAACTATCCGCCGACGGTGAACACGGAAGCCGAGACGCAGTTCGCGCTCGGCGTGATGCAAAAGGTCGTCGGTGCGGACAAGGTGACTACGAACATCGATCCGACGATGGGCGCCGAGGACTTCTCGTACATGCTGCTGGAGCGGCCTGGCTGCTACGCGTATATCGGCAACGGACTGGGTGCGCATCGCGATCACGGTCATGGGATCGGGCCGTGCATGCTGCACAACAGCAGCTACGATTTCAACGATGACGTCCTCACGCTCGGCTCGACGTACTGGGTGCGTCTGGTCGAAGCATTTCTCTCGCGCGCCTGAGGAGGCGGACATGTTTTCATCGACATATCGCGAGGCGCGCCAGCGATTTCTCGATACGGCCGCTCATCGAAAACTCGCGGTCGATACGCGCGTGGTCGAAGGTGTCGACGGTCTCGAAGGCGAGACGCTCGCAACCGATGTCGTGCGTATCGGCCCGGCCGATGCGAAGCGTCTGCTCGTGCTCACGTCCGCGACGCATGGCGTCGAAGGCTTTTGCGGCTCGGGCGCGCAGATCGCGTTGATGCGCGACGAAGCTCTGCCCGCGCTGATGGAGAAGCTCGGCGTCGCGATGCTGCTCGTTCATGCGATCAATCCGTATGGCTTTTCGTATCTGAGCCGGACGACGGAAGGCAATGTCGATCTGAATCGCAACAGCGTGGATTTCAGCGGGCCATTGCCGCAGAACCCCGGCTACGCGGAACTGCATGACTTGCTGGTTCCCGCGACCTGGCCGCCTGACGAAGCGAACGTCGCGGCGATTCGCGCCTATATCGACACGCGCGGTCAATGGGCGTATCAGCAGGCGGTGACGACGGGCCAGTACACGCACGCGCAGGGCATGTTCTACGGCGGCGAAGAGACGGCGTGGAGCACGCGCACTATGCGCAATCTGCTCGCGGAATACGGCGAGACGTGCACGGCGATCGGCTGGATCGATTTTCATACGGGACTCGGCCCGAGCGGCTTCGGCGCGAAGATCTGCGTCGGCGATGTGGCGCGCGCGCGGCGTTGGTGGGGCGCGGACGTGACGAGCCCGGCGGATGGCACGTCGATCGCGGCGGATGTCGCCGGGCCTCTGCTCGATACCTTGCGACAGACGTGCGCCCATGCCGCGATTGCTTCGATCGCGATCGAGTACGGCACCGTGCCGCTCACCGACATGCTCGACATGCTGCGCGCGGATGTCTGGGTGCGCCATCACGCGGACGCACCCGATGCGCTGAAGGCCGACATTCGCCGCCAGATTCGCGCGGCGTTCTATATCGACGACGATATCTGGCGCGGGATGATCATCGGTCAGGCGCGGGCAGCGGTGTTGCAGGCGCTCTACGGCCTATCGCGCGAGGAAGGCGCTTAACGCAGTTCGAGCCACATCGGCTGATGATCCGATGACCGGCTCGACTGGTCCGCTTCGCAGCCCGCGATGCGCGGCTTCAGCTCTTCGGTGACGAAGATGAAGTCGCACGCGAACGGGCCGTCGGGCCATTGATCGTGATCGTACAGACCGACGGTCGCCGCGCGCGGCTCGTTTGGATGCGCGCAGGTCCATGCATCCACGAACGAGGGCGCATCGGTCATCGGCTCAAGCATCGCGCGATATGCCGAACTGTCGAAGGCACTGTTGAAGTCGCCGCAGACGATCGCGGAGATCGGCCGCGCAGTGTCGGCGAACGGGCTTGCCTGGCTTTCGGCTCGTGCGGGCTGACGCGCGTGCGCGCACGCTTCGGCGTGCAGTTCGCGCAGACGCGCGACTTGCGCGAGCCGCTGCTTCTCCGAATAAAACTCCAGATGCGTGCTGATGATCCGCAGCGGGCCGACGTCGGTATCGATGACGGCTTCGAGCGCGACGCGCAGCATCGACGGCTTGGCGGGATCGGCGGGCCACGGCAATGAATGACGCAGAACCTGACGCACCGGCAGGCGGCTGACGATCGCGTTGCCGAACTGACGGCGTGCGATGCCGGCGCCCACGGGCGGCAGGTCCGAGCCGATTGCATCGATGACGGTCGCACCGGGAATCAGCGCTTCGAGTTCCGCGAATTGATCCGCGCTCGGGTGGCCCGCAAGTCCACCCGCCTGTTCGCTTTCGTGAAAGCCGCGCGTCACTTCTTGCAGGCAGAGGATATCGAAGTCGTGCAGCGCCTTCGCCTCGGCGACGATGCGCGCGAGATCGACGCGGCCATCCACGCCGCGTCCCCATTGGATGTTCCAGTCGACGAGTCGCATGTCCAGCCTCGGCGAAAAAGCGTTGGAAGGTGATCGTCCTTTCCCGGCAGCAAGACGTGTGCTTGGTACGGTCCGCCCGCGCTTCCATGCGAAATTCTGAAACTAAGTATTTCTTACCGTTTTCAGCCGCTGCCGGCGATACAATCTACGCCCTGGAAACCTATGTCGTCTGTATCATGAAATCACGCATCTCCGCCGCGCTTGCCACGCTCCTTTTTTTCTCCGCCAGTATTGCCTGCCGTGCACAGCAATCTCAGTTGCCGCAGAACCCGACTCAGTCCGCTGCTCCTCGATCGCTCACGAGGGAGCAACAAACGGCGCTCGACCAGCAGGACCGTGACATCGCTCAAGTCGCGTCGGCTGTGGTCACGCTGATCGATCAGAACAAGGCGGGGGAAGTGTGGGACCAGGCCTCGCCCATCGCGAAACAGATCATTTCCCGCGATGACTTCATGAAGAAGGTCGCGCGCGACCGTTCGCCGCTCGGCGCACCGGGTCTGCGTATGCCCTTGGGCGAGAAGCACTATCGCTACGACGGCACCGGCAATCTGCCCGCGGGCGCATATATCAACGTTCTCTACGACACCCAGTTTAGTCGGCCCGATCAGTCGTCGCGCGAGATGGTGACGTTCTTTCTCGATTCGGACAAGGTCTGGCGTTTCGCCGGCTATTCGGTGCGCTGAACCGGCTTCACATGTTCGTGTAGGACGCGCACCATCCTCGTCCGGCCACGAGTTTGCCGCTGAATAGCGAGCAGCCACCCCAGGCGTCGCTCGACTTGCCCTCATACAGCGAGCAGTTCGCGCACGTCTTTCCTGCCGCGAAGTTGGAATATTTCGCCTTGTCCACCTGCGCGGCATCCTCCTTATAGCCGACGGCGACCGCCGCCGGATCGGATTCGCTCAAGTGCGGCGCATCGGCGCGGGCTCGCGTGAGCCACAGCGCCGTGCCCATGCCGATGCTGACAACCATGAAGCTGCGACGGGACGTGTTCATTGTCGTGGACCGTTTTTTTGTCTGCGGGGAATGTCGTCATGCGCTCTCGGGGCGCTAGTCGAACGATACCCCGACGCACGCCGCGCTGCCCGGATAGCGGTTGTTCGATGCCATACGTTTGCGGAATCGCACGCGCGATCGGTTTCTCCGAAGCCCGTTTTCGCATTCTCTTTCAACGTGATGCCAACGTCGTTCATTCCATCGCACTAAACCTTTGCGCGTGCGTGCCGTAAATCAGGCCAGAACGTAGTTGAAATTGCGTGAATCAACCCCGCGGCGCCCCGGCCGCGGCTCAATTCGAAGGAGAACCACCGTGAGTGACTTGGACTGGATGATGGCAGGCGTGTACATGGCGGCGCTCGTGAGCGGCACGCTCTTCATGAGCGTGCTCGCGCGCCGTAGCTTGAGCAGGGTGGAGGATCGCGGGCACTGAGAACATCCAGAACAGTCGGCTTACATTCCCCTGTGCTCGTCGACAATACCAATTTTTGGTATTCTTGATGCTCAAGCAACGGGGGAATGTCATGCCCAAGAACACGTCAGTCTCGCTCGGCGATCATTTCACGGACTTCGTCGAGAATCGGGTACGCGCTGGCCGCTACAGCACCGCGAGCGATGTGGTCCGCGCCGGCTTGCGCCTGCTCGAAGAACAGGAAACAAAGCTCAGTGCATTGCGCGCTGCGCTTGAAGCGGGGGAGCAGTCGGGCCCATCGAAGCCGCTCGATTTCGATGCGTTCATCGCACGTAAGCGCAAGTCCACCCGATGAAGCAGTGCGTATTCACGCCTGCGGCCATTCAGGATCTCGATGGCATCTGGGACTACACGTTTGACCAGTGGGGTCCCGCGCAGGCCGAGCGCTATCTGCGCATGATTCAGGACACGGTCGTCGGACTCGGCGCGGGCACGCAGCGCAGCCTGTCTGCACAAGACATTCGTGACGGCTATCGGAAGGCGCTCGTCGGCATGCATGTGCTCTTCTTCAGGGATGTCGCGGACACGATCCAGATCGTACGGATTCTCCATCAGCAGATGGATCTTTCAGCTCACCTCGGCGAATCCGAATAACTTCCTGTCGCCAAATAAAACGCGCGCCGTGAACCGACGAATCACATCGGCCGTCCGGCGCGCGCAAACATCACCTGCCGAATCAGTGGAACAGTTTGACTGCCTGCGTGAGCGTGTTCGTGACGCCCCATGCGAGCGGAATCAGCACATACGCCCAGAACAGCACCAGCAGCCCTTTATTGGACGGATGCGCTTCCTGTGTATCGATGCGGGTATTCATCGCGAATCTCCTCTTTGACTTTTAGCTTGCCGTCTGCGCCGACGTGTCCATGTGATGCTTCTCATGCACGCGCGTGACGAGCAGATTGCAGACGAAGCCGACGACGAGCAGCGCCGCCATGATGTGCAGCGTCATCGTGTACGCTTCTGCGCCGACGACGCCGTGCGCCACCTGATACGCGCGCACGTAGTTCACGAGCACCGGACCCGCGACGCCCGCCGCCGCCCACGCGGTCAGCAGCCGGCCGTGAATGCCGCCGACGAACGCCGTGCCGAACATGTCCGCCAGATAGGCCGGAATGGTCGCGAAGCCGCCACCGTACATCGACAGGATGATCCCGTACGCCAGCACGAACAGCGCGATATTGCCCGAGCCCGCGAAGTGCGGCACGAGGAAGTACAGCACCGCGCCCAGCGCGAAGAAGGCGAAGTAAGTGTTCTTGCGCCCGATCCAGTCCGATGCCGATGCCCACACGAAGCGCCCGCCCATGTTGAAGAGCGACAGCAATCCGACGAAGCCCGCCGCCGCGCCCGCCGTGATCGACGCCTTGAAACTCTCCTGAATCATCACCGAAGCCTGGCCGAGCACGCCGATACCCGCCGTCACGTTCAGGAACAGCACGAGCCACAGCAGATAGAACTGCGGCGTCTTCAGCGCCTGATCGATGTGCACGTGGTTTCTCGTGATCATCTTGCTGGCGGTCACGGGCGGCGTCCAGCCAGCCGGCTTCCAGTCCGCCGGCGGGATGCGGATCGCGAGGGCGCCGATCGTCATTGAGATGAAGTAGAGCACGCCGAGCACGACGAACGTTTCCGCGACGCCGGCGCTCGTCGCGCTCTTGAAGTGGTTCATCAGCGCGACGGAACCGGGCGCCGCGATCATCGCGCCGCCGCCGAAGCCCATGATCGCCATGCCCGTCGCCATGCCGCGGCGGTCCGGGAACCAGCGGATGAGCGTCGATACCGGCGACACATAGCCGAGCCCGAGCCCGATGCCGCCGATCACGCCATAACCGAGATACAGCAGCCAGATCTGATGCAGATAGACGCCGAGCGCCGAAACGAGAAAGCCGCCGCCGAAGCAGCAGGCCGCGGTGAACATCGTGCGGCGCGGGCCGACCTTCTCCAGCCACTTGCCGGCGAACGCGGCGGACAAGCCGAGAAACACGATCGCGAGCGAGAAGATCCAGCCGAGCGTCGTCAGCGACCAGTCATCCGGCGCGGACTTCGTGATGCCGATGATCTTCGTGAGCGGCGCATTGAACACCGAGAACGCATACGCCTGCCCGATGCACAAGTGAACAGCCAGCGCGGCGGGCGGCACCATCCAGCGTGAGAACCCGGGCCGGGCGATGGTCGCCTCCTTGGAGAAGAAGCTTGTCGGGCCGTGCACGGCCCCCTGATTGATTGTGCTGTTCATTGTGGTCTCCGTGGCGCGTCATGCACGCACGTGCGCGCTCATCGTTTGCTTGAGGTGCCGGCGTCCGGGGTGGCCGGACACGAGCAGCCCGCCGTGGTCGTGCGAACGTCGATGCGGTCTGCATCACGCGCTCGCAAGGCCATTTCGCGCCACCCAAACATGCGATCAAATGCCATATAGGTGCGGCGCTTTGCCACGGCTGGCATGACCATAGACAACTGCGTAAGGCTTTGCAATATGAACACCCGTGCCATAAGCGTTTGCCCGAGGCGAACCGGGCGCGTCCGGGCTGCCGGGATCTTGTGTCGCATCGCTACAGCGACGGGGCAGGTGTTCTGAATGTGAACAGCTCACATCGGCCTCGTAGAAACCCTGACGATGCGTCCCGAAACCGCGTGACGATGCGGCTTGCGCGCCGGTCGCATCGTCGCGCAAGGCATGGCATGGAACTCGCAATCAAGAGCGACCGGCGCCGGACATCGGCAGTACCGGCCCGTTCACGTCGACATGCGAGGAGCACATAGAAATGAATCACGCAGAGATGCAGTTCCTGAGCACCGAATACCCCTACAAGAAGCAGTACGGCAACTACATCGGCGGCAAGTGGGTGCCGCCGGCGGGCGGTGAGTATTTCGACAACATCTCGCCGATCACGGGCGAGCCATTCACGTCGATTCCGCGTTCGCGCGAAGCCGATATCGAAGCCGCGCTCGACGCGGCGCACGCGGCGAAGGTGTCGTGGGGCAGGACTTCCGTCACCGATCGCGCGAACGTGCTGCTCAAGCTCGCCGATCGCATGGAGCAGAACCTGCCGCGTCTTGCGCTGGCCGAGTCCATCGACAACGGCAAGCCGCTACGCGAGACGATGGCCGCCGACATTCCGCTCGCGATCGATCACTTCCGCTATTTCGCGAGCGCCGCGCGTTCGCAGGAAGGCGGCATCTCCGAGATCGATCACGATACGGTCGCGTATCACTTCCATGAGCCGCTCGGCGTCGTCGGGCAGATCATTCCGTGGAACTTCCCGATCCTGATGGCCGTGTGGAAGCTTGCGCCCGCGCTCGCCGCAGGCAACTGCGTCGTGCTGAAGCCGGCCGAGCAGACGCCGGCGTCGATCCTCGTGCTGCTCGAAGTGATCGGCGATCTGCTGCCGCCGGGCGTGCTCAACGTCGTGAACGGCTTCGGTCTGGAGGCGGGCAAGCCGCTCGCGTCGAACAAGCGCATCGCGAAGATCGCGTTCACCGGCGAGACCACGACGGGCCGCCTCATCATGCAGTACGCGAGCCAGAACCTGATTCCCGTGACGCTGGAATTGGGCGGCAAGAGCCCGAACATCTTCTTCGAGGATGTGCTCAACGCCGACGACAGCTTCTTCGACAAGGCGCTCGAAGGCTTCACGATGTTCGCGCTGAATCAGGGCGAAGTGTGCACGTGCCCGTCGCGCGCGCTGGTGCAGGAATCGATCTACGAGCGCTTCATGGAACGCGCGTTGAAGCGCGTCGCCGCAATCGCGCAGGGCCATCCGCTCGATACGAAGACGATGATCGGCGCGCAGGCATCGCAGGAGCAACTGGAGAAGATCCTGTCGTATATCGATCTCGGCAAGCAGGAGGGCGCGGAATGCCTCTCCGGCGGCGAGCGCGCCACGTTTGACGGCGAGCTGAAGAACGGCTACTACATCAAGCCGACGGTCTTCAAAGGCCACAACAAGATGCGCATCTTCCAGGAGGAAATCTTCGGGCCGGTGCTGTCGGTGACGACCTTCAAGACCGAGGAAGAGGCGCTCGAAATCGCGAACGATACGCTCTACGGTCTCGGCGCGGGCGTGTGGACGCGCGATGGCACGCGGGCTTATCGCTTCGGCCGCGCGATTCAGGCGGGACGCGTGTGGACCAACTGCTATCACGCGTATCCGGCGCACGCGGCGTTCGGCGGCTACAAGCAGTCGGGCATCGGACGTGAGAATCACAAGATGATGCTCGATCACTATCAGCAGACGAAGAACATGCTCGTCAGCTATAGCGACAAGCCGCTCGGCTTCTTCTAAAGTCTGCGGGGCCGCCGTCGTTTCCGGCGGCGGCCAACTCGAACAACGGGGACATCATGAGCGAACAGGAAGTGCAGCGCGTGACCGCGACGCCCGCCGCGATCGACTTGATCGAAAAGCTCAAGACCGAGCACGGCGAGGTGCTGTTCCATCAATCCGGCGGATGCTGCGACGGCAGTGCGCCGATGTGCTTTCCGGTCCGCGAATTCATGGTCGGCGGCTCGGACGTGAAGCTGGGCGCGATCGGCGGCGTGCCGTTCTACATGACCGAATCGCAGTACGAGTACTGGCAGCACACGCAGCTCATCATCGATGCCGTGCCGGGCAATGGCGGCATGTTTTCGCTGGAGCGTCCGTCGGGTCTGCGCTTTCTCACGCGCTCCCGTTTATACAGCGACGAAGAGAACGCGTGGCTCGACAAGCATCCGGTCGAGCACGTGACTTAGAACGTTCAATCCCGACGCGGCGGACGCTTTTCGATGAACGCCTGCGTTCCTTCGAGCGCGGCGTCCTGCATCATGTTGCAGGCCATCGTTTCCGATGCGAGTGCATATGCAGCTTCGATGCCGCTTTCGAGTTGCCGATAGAACAAACCCTTGCCCGCCGCGACCGCTTCGCGCGGTTTGGCGGCGATGGTCGCGGCAAGCGTGTGCACGGCATCGTCGAGTTCGGCTGGCGACGCGACGCGATTCACGAGGCCGCGTTCGCGCGCGGTCGCCGCATCGATGAACTCGCCGGTGACGAGCATCTCGAACGCGGCCTTGCGCGATACGTTGCGCGACAGCGCCACGCCCGGCGTCGCGCAAAAGAGCCCGAGATTCACGCCCGATACGGCGAAACGCGCTTCGCTCGATGCCACCGCGAGATCGCACATCGCGACCAGTTGACAGCCCGCCGCGGTCGCGACGCCATGCACACGCGCGATCACCGGCTGCGGCATGCGCTGAATCGTCAGCATCATGCGCGAGCAGCGCGCGAACAGCTCGCGATAGTAATCGAGGGCGGGTTCGGCGCGCATCTCTTTGAGATCGTGGCCCGCGCAGAACGCGCGCCCCGCGCCCGCGAGCACGACGACACGCGCATCCGATTGGGCGATGTCTTTCAGCGCGTGTTCGAGCGCTTCGAGCATCGCTTCGGATAGGGCGTTGAACGCATCGGGCCGATTCAGCGTGAGCTTGACGACGCCCCGGGTTTCATACGCATCGCGTTCGATCAGAACGAGTTCGCTCATGCTCATGCTCTCCTTCAGACATCGATCGCGGTCACCGAACCCGCGCGCTTGCGCAATTCGAATTTCTGAATCTTGCCGGTGGATGTCTTCGGCAACTCGCAGAACTCGATTGCGCGCGGCACCTTGAAGCCCGCCAGATGCTTCTTGCAATGCGCGATCAAATCCTCCGCGCTGACTTGCGCGCCGGACTTCAGTTCGACGAACGCGCATGGCGTTTCGCCCCAGCGCGCATCCGGTTTCGCGACGACGGCAACCGCGAGCACGGCCGGATGCCGGTACAGCACATCCTCCACTTCGATGCTCGATATGTTCTCGCCGCCCGAGATGATGATGTCCTTGCTGCGATCCTTGATGCGCACGTAGCCATCGGGATAGGCGACCGCGAGATCGCCCGTATGGAACCAGCCGCCGCGAAACGCTTCTTCCGTCGCAGCAGGGTTCTTGAGATAGCCTTTCATCGCGATGTTGCCGCGAAACATGATCTCGCCGATGGTCTCGCCGTCCGAAGGCACGAGTTCCATCGAAAGCGGATCGCGCACGGTCACGGCATCCTGCAGGTGATAGCGCACGCCTTGCCGCGCGTTGAGCCGCGCGCGTTCGCCGATATCGAGCGCGCTCCATTCGGCCTGCTGCGGACAGACCGTGGCCGGACCATAGACTTCAGTGAGACCGTAGACGTGGGTCAGCTCGAAGCCCATGCGCTCCATGCCTTCGATCATCGCGGCGGGGGGCGCGGCGCCCGCGACCATCGCGTGAACTTTCTGTTCGATGCCAGCCTTCATCTCGTCGGGTGCGTTGACGAGCAGGTTCTGCACGATCGGCGCACCGCAGTAATGCGTGACCCCTTCGCTGCGGATCAGATCGAGGATGGACTTCGCATCGACGCGGCGCAGGCACACGTTCACGCCCGCGCGGGCCGCGACGGTCCACGGAAAGCACCAGCCGTTGCAATGGAACATCGGCAGCGTCCACAAATACACGGCGTGCTTCGGCATGTCCCATTCGAGGATATTGCTGACCGCGTTCGTGTACGCGCCGCGATGGTGATAGACGACGCCCTTCGGATTGCCCGTCGTCCCCGACGTGTAGTTCAGACAGATGGCGTTCCATTCGTCCGATGGCGGCGACCATTCGTATGCGGGATCGCCGCTCGCGAGCAACGTCTCGTAGTCGATTTCGCCGATGCGTTCGCCCGCGCCCGTGTACTGCGGATCGTCGACATCGATGACGAGCACGTCCTGCGGCACGTCCTTGAGCGCTTTACGCATCACGTCGGAGAACTCGCGATCGACGAGCACCGCTTTCGCTTCGCCATGCGTGAGCATGAAGGCGAGCGTGGTGGCGTCGAGGCGCGTGTTGAGCGTATTGAGCACGGCGCCCGTCATCGGCACGCCGAAGTGCGCTTCGACCATTTCCGGTGTGTTGGGCAGCATTGCGGCGACGGTATCGGAGAGACCGATGCCTCGTGCCGCGAGCGCCGACGCGAGCCGCCGCGTGCGCGCGTAGGTCTCGGCCCAGTTGCGCCGCACCTCGCCGTGCACGACCGCGGGGCGCGTCGGATACACGGACGCCGCGCGCTCGATGAACATGAGCGGCGTCAGCGCCGCGAAGTTGGCGGCCGTTTTGGGAAGGCCATCGTCGTACATGCCGGGTGTCATCGTCGTCTCCTGTGCGCGCATTTCGATGCGTTTTCTTCGATTATGCCCGCAAGCCTTACACACGACTGACGCCGGCGCACCATGCGAACGTCAGACGAGATCGTCGAGCTTCACCTCGAAGCCGCGTCTGACGGCCGGGCGCGCGAAGAGCGCTTCATACCAGCGCTTGACGTTGGGGTAATCATCGAGCGAAACCTGATGACGTTCGTGCCGCCACGCCCAGCCGAGAATCGCGAAATCGGCAACCGACAAATCGCCCGCCACGTATTCCACCTGCGCGAGCCGTTTGTCGAGCACGCCGTACAGACGGCGGGTTTCATCGGAATAGCGCTTCAGTGCATAGCGCCGGTCGCATTCCGCCTCGACCATGCGGAAATGATGCACCTGTCCGGGCATCGGGCCGAAGCCGCCCATCTGCCACATCAGCCATTCGAGCACGGGCACGCGTTCGCGCAAATTTGCGGGCAGGAACTTGCCGGTCTTCTCGCCGAGATAGAGCAGGATCGCGCCGGATTCGAAGATGCTGATCGGCTGGCCGTCGGGGCCGTCCGGATCGACGATCGCCGGAATGCGATTGTTCGGGCTGATGCGCAGAAAGCCAGGAGCATGCTGCTCGCCCTTCGTGATGTTCACCGTTTTCACGCTGTAGGGCAGTTGCATTTCCTCCAGCGCGACGCTGATCTTACGTCCGTTGGGCGTGTTCCAGGTATGCAGTTCGATGGTCATGGCGATGCGCGCCGGTCAGGTCAATGCGGGCGACACATGATGCTGAAAGCCTGTGCGCTGCGTGATGCCCACGTACCAGCGTTCCAGCTCGGGCAGCGCGGGCCGCACGAGTTCGGCGATGCCGAACCAGCGGCGCGCATAAGCGCCGATGACGATATCGGCGAGCGTGAACGTGTTGCCTTCGAGATAGTTGCGGCCTTTCAGATGCGTATCGATGACGCGCCAGAGCTTTTCGACTTCGCTTGCGGCGGCGGCGAGTTGCTTGACGTCGCGATCCGACGCGCTCGTGCGGATATAGCCCCAGAAGAGCGGGCGCTCCGTCGGTTGCAGCGTGGAGAGCGCCCAGTCGAGCCAGCGATCCGCGCTTGCGCGAATCTTCGACTCGGCGGGGTAGAGCGTGGTGGCCGCGCCGTATTGCATCGCGAGATAACGGATGATCGAATTCGATTCCCACAGCACGAAATCGCCGTCGACGAGGGTGGGCACGCGGCCCATCGGGTTCATCTCGAGATAGCCGGGCTCGTTGTTGCGACCGAATTGCAGGCCCGCGTCGATGCGTTCGTACGCGAGTTTCAGTTCATCGCAGCACCACAGCACTTTCTGCACGTTGACCGAGTTGGCTCTGCCCCAGATCGTCAGCATTCGATGTCATCCTCCGGTAGTGCGCCGTGTTCGGCGCGTCGAAGGGTCAATCTTAGAGTGAGTTGGGGAGTTTGGCTGGATTTTGCTTATCGGTTGGGTTCGGGTTTTTGGGTTTTCGCCGGATCCCGTATTCGTGTTGGTTTATTAGCACTGCCCCTCCCCGGGGCGGGGGTCACTTTCTTTGCTGCTGCAAAGAAAGTAACCAAAGAAACAGCTATCCCCAGCCTAAGCACTTCACACCGGCCGCGGCACAGGCGATTGGCTGAATGGCCCGGCAGTAGCGAGTGCCCTCGAAGGTCTCGCGGGGCTTGGACCGCGCACGGTCTGCCGCACCAAATGTTTTGCCTCACTGGTTCAGCACCAAATAGCTCCGGCCCGCTACGCGGCCGATGGGTTAATCGGGTTTGCGCGCGCTCCTTCTTCGAAGGTGTCCCTCGCATACCCAACGGCAGCGCGTAGCGCTGTGCCGAAGCTCTTTCGTGCTGAACCAGCGCGCTGAAACCTCTCGGGCGGCAGACCGTGCGCGAGCCAAGCCCGGATGGGCCTTCGAGGGCGACACTTAGGCGAGTGCCACCGTCGGCTGGCAAGCATGGCCAACGTGCGTGTGACCGCGGGCGATGAGAAGCTGCTTTCTTTGGTCACTTTCTTTGCAGCAGCAAAGAAAGTGACCCCCGCCCCGGGGAGGGGCAGTGCTAATAGACCACCACGCTAACGGGATCCGGCGAAACCCCATCGACCTCTCCCGCGCCCTGCCTCAATCGACGTGCGCAGCGAACCCCGTCTTCCCCGCAGCCAGCTCCTCACGCAACGTGAGAAGAGGAATCGCATAATCCCCATGATTCTGCTTGCGAAACGCGATAGGCGCGTCATCCCAGAGTCGATCGAGCCGCTGCCCGAGCGCATCGTAAGTCGCACGAAGACGCGCATCGTCCATCATGCTCGTGTGATAGAGAACGAACGGCGGCAGCACATCGAACCCGGGATAGAACAGCATCCCATGCTGGATCGGAAACAGAATATCGTCGATCGGTCCGTTGATGCCGCGCGGGCTGTAATGCGATTCCCACCCGCCGGTCGTGACGACGATCATCGCGCGCTTGCCCGCCATCAGACCCTCGCCGTAGCGATCGCCCCAGTGCGTATCCGAATGCTCGCCCACGCCGTAGCCGAAACCATACGCATACACGCGCTCGACCCATCCCTTCATGATCGCGGGCATCGAAAACCACCACATCGGGAATTGCAGGATCAGGGCGTCGGCCCAGCGCAGCTTGTCCTGCTCGATTTCGATATCGCGGCTTTGCAGACCGTTCTCGAATGCGTGCTTCGAGTCAAGGGCCGCATGAAACGGCGCATCGCCGTTGCGTTCGCGCACGTCGTTCGCGTCGAGCGAAGCCTTCCAGTTCATCGCGTACAGGTCGGAGACTTGCACCTCGTGACCGCTGGCGCGCAGGCGCTCGACGGTGAAATCATTGATGGCGCCGTTCAGCGAGCGGCGTTCCGGATGGGCATACACGATCAACACTTTCATCAGGCAATCTCCAAATCGGTTCAGGAATGATGGCCAGCTTAGAGACTGCACGGGTATAGTGGAAATGAATATCTGAAATTGCAGGCATTGCCATGATTAATATCTTGAGAAGGCTCGATCTCAATCTGCTCGTCACGCTCGATGTCCTGCTCGCCGAGCAGAACGTCACGCGCGCGGCCGAGCGTCTTCATTTCTCACAGCCGTCCGTGAGCGTGCATCTCGCCAAGCTGCGCGATATCTTCGGCGATCCCTTGCTGTTGCCCGGACCGCGCGGCATGCGGCCGACGGCGCGCGCCGAAAGTCTGCGCGAGCCATTGCGCGAGGCGCTCGCGTCGCTCGAACGCGCGGTGTCGCCGGAAGCCGCGTTCGATCCCGCGACCGCCGACAACACATGGCGCATCGCCGCCACCGACTACACCGAATCGACCGTGCTGCTGCCCGCGTTGAGCGGCTTGCGCGCGGGCGCGCCGCATACGCGGATCGCAGTGCTGGAAATCATGCCGCAGCGGCTCGCGAAGCAGGCGGAGAACGGGGAGATCGATCTCGCGTTTCACATCACATCGCCTGAAACGGCCGGCTTTCATCAGCAGGTGCTGTACACGGAAAGCTATGTGCTCGTGGGACGCAAGGATCATCCGAAGTTGAAACGGCGGCCTACGCTCGCGCAGTTCTGCGCGCTGGAACACGTGATCGTGTCGCCCGATGGCGGAGGATTCGCCGGACCCACGGACGCCGCGCTCGCGACGCTCGGCATGCAACGGCACGTGGCGCTTTCGGTGCCGCACTTCCTGTTCGTGCGTTCCGTGCTCGCGACGACCGATCTCGTTTCGATGCAGCCGCTCAGGCTCGCGAAACACTGGCCCGAGTTGCGCAGTGTCGCGCCGCCCGTCGATGTACCCGGCTACGAGATGTCGATGTACTGGCACGAACGCGTGCATCGCGATCCGGCGCATCGATGGTTGCGCGACTTCATCGCGCAAGCTGTCTGAAAGCATCGCGCATCATTGATGACGTTTCCGCATGACCGTCTTTATCGTTAGTACCGATTCAGCGCATGAAACGCGAGTGCTACTGTTTGTCGGCAAATCCTTAATTGCTGCATGTGTCATGTGTCTGGTTGGCGTCGCTCCACGATCGTTTCGCGATTACAAAGAGGAGACTGATGATGTCAAAGGGCAAGTCGCGGCGGGGAATGAGTACCGTCATTGCAACGGGTACGGTGATGGCGGGGCTGGGCCTCTCGGCCACGGCGCACGCGGCGGGAGAGCCGATCAAGATCGGCGTCATCAGTGAAGAGTCCGCCGTGGCCGGTGCGTCGATCAGCAAGGCCGCGCAACTCGCCGCGGAGGAGATCAACGCCAAGGGCGGCGTCGATGGCCGGCAGATCCAGATCATCGCTTATGACGACCACTCGTCCGCATCGGACGGCGTGCGTGCGTTTCAGCGCGCCGCGAGCCAGGACAAGGTGGTCGCGATCATCGGCAGCTATATCAGCGAAGTGGCGCTCGCGATGGAGCCCTGGTCCGCGCGCCTGAAGATGCCGTTCATCACGCCGGGCGCGGCGAGCAACGAAATCTCGAAGCGCGTCCACGACGATTACGCCAACTACAAGTACACCTTCCACGGCTGGATGACGTCCGCGTTCATCGCGCAGTCGATCTGCGATTTCTCGCACGACGTGCTCGTCGGCGAGTTCAAGATGAAGACGACCGTCGTGATGAGCGAAGACGCCGCGTGGACCAAGCCGCTCGACGAACGCTACCTCGAATGCCTGCCGAAAGCGGGCCTGAAAGTGCTGGATCACGTCCGCTTCAATCCGGACACGTCGGACTTCACGCCGATCTTCAACCAGATCGAAGCGAAGCATCCGGACACGATCACGACGGGCATCAGCCATGTCGGCGTGCAGCCGACCGTGCAATGGCACGATCAGCAAGTGCCGATTCCGATGTCGGGCCAAAGCTCGCAGGCCACGACGACGAGCTTCTGGAAAGACACCAACGGCGCCACCGAAGGCGTCATCACGGCATCGGCGGCGGCGCCCGGCGTCGCGATGACGCCGAAGACCGTGCCTTTCGTCGAGTCGTACCAGAAACACTTTGCCGGCGTATCGCCCGCATACGACGGCTTCACGAGCTATGACCTCGTGTACATCATTGCCGACGCGATTCATCGCAACCAGGGCTCGACCGATCCCGACAAGATGGTCGATGCGCTGGAGAAGACCGACTATGTCGGCACGATCGGACGCTGGCAGTTCTACGGCAAGAACGATCAGTTCACGCATGCGTTGAAGTACGGTGAAGGCTATATCACCGGCATCAACCTGCAATGGCAGAACGGCAAGCAGGTTGCGATCTGGCCGAAGTCGGTGGCGAACGGGAAGGTCAAGTTTCCGGCCTTCGTGAAGGTGCAGGCGGCCGCGAACTGAACGCCTTGGCGTCGCGCAAGGCGCGTGCGCCTTGCGCATGTTGCGGGGACCGGTTCCACGTAGACATCGACTAAAAAGGCCGCCATGCTGCCACTGCAAATACTCATCGATGGCTTCGCCATCAGTTCGCTCTATGCGCTCGGCGCGATCGGCTTCACGCTGATCTTCGGCGTCTCCGGCGTGCTCAATCTCGCGCATGGCGGCGTGATGCTGATCGCCGCGCTGCTCGGGTGGGCGCTCGCCGGCGAAGCGGGTCTGGGCACGTACATCGCCACGCCGCTCGGCGTGATCTGCGGGATGATCGCCGCTTTCATCACCTATTTCATGGTGGTGCGGCCCATTCAGAATTCCGCCGCGATTCCGCGTGAAGAGAAGGAGATCTTCGTGCTGACGGGCACGCTCCTCTGGGGCATCATGATCCAGCAGGGGATGGCCTATCTCTTCTCCGACAACCCCATCACGATGCGCCCGCTGATTCCCGGCGTCGCGAGCGTCGCGGGCGTGCGCGTGCCATACAACGAGATCATGATCGCGGTGGTGTGCTGGGTCGTGATCGGCCTGTTGTGGCTCTTCGTGAATCGCACGAAAGCGGGCAAGGCGCTGCTCGCGGCATCGATGAATCCGCGCGGACTCACGCTGCTCGGCTTCGAGTTGTCGCGCATCTATCTGCTCGCGTGGACGCTATACGGCGTGCTCGCGGGCATCGCGGGCGTGCTGCTCGCGTCGTTTCTCGGCGTAAGCACGAACAACACGGGGCAACTCACGGCGAGCGCGTTTTCCATCGTCGTGCTGGGCGGTCTCGGGAGCGTCTCGGGTTCGTTGATGGCCGCGTATGTGGTGGGCTATCTGGAGACCGTCACCGCGTATCTCATCGCGCCGACGCTGCGGCCGCTGCCCGCGCTGCTGCTGCTCGTGCTCGTCGTGTATGTGCGGCCGCAAGGCTTTCTCGGACGGCGCTGATCATGAAAGACATCGTTCGCTCGCGTCTGACAATGTCCGCGATTCTGCTCGCGATCGTCGCCGCGACGCTGCCGTGGTGGCTCACCGGCTATATCCTCGGCGTGCTGACCGTCGCGTATTACTTCGGCGTCTTCGCGATGTCGTGGGACTTGCTGTTCGGCTTCGCCGGCGAGGTCAACTTCGGTCCGACCTTCCTGATCGGACTCGGCGCCTATTCCGCCGCGATACTGAACGCGCACGCCGCCGCGCCGATACCCATTTGCGTAATGGCGGGCGGACTCGTCGCGCTCGTCGGCGGCCTGCTGCTCGCGGTGCCCGCGCTGCGCTTGCGCGGGCCGTACTTCGGCCTCGTGACGCTTGTCGCCGTGTTGCTGCTGCAGAACGCGATCGTCATCTTCGCGGGCATCACGGGTGGCGAGATCGGCATGATGGTGCCCGACGTGATGTCCGTCGACGCGAGCAACAACTACTGGATCGCGCTCGCGTTCCTGATCGGCTGCGCGATCATCCTGTTCGGCCTGTCGCGCTCGGCGATCGGCCTCATATTGCAGGCGAGCGGGCAGGACACCATCGGCGCGCAGGCGCTCGGCTTCAACGTCGTGAAGCACAAGCTCGCGGCGTTCTGCATCAGCGCGGTGTTCTCCGGCGTCGCGGGCGCGATGCTCGTGTTCTATCAGGGCACGGCGTCGGTGAGCACGGTGGTCGATATCGGCATCGGCGTCCAGATCATCATCGCGGCCGTGCTCGGCGGGCGGCGCACGATACTCGGCGCGGTGCTCGGCTCGATCTTTCTCATCGTCGCGGGCGAATTCCTGCGTCCGCTCGGGCAGATCAACACGTTCGTGGTCGCGGCCGTCGCGCTCGCGGTCATCCTGTTCTTTCCGGATGGCTTGCTCGGCAACATCCTCCGCGTGAAGGAGCACGAATGAACGATTCACCTCTGCTCTCCGTGCGCGGTCTGACGAAGCGCTTCGGCGGTCTCGTCGCGGTGAAGGATATCGGCTTCGATATCGAACCCGGCGAGATACTCGGCCTGATCGGCCCGAACGGCTCGGGCAAGTCGACGGTGATGAAGCTCATCATGGGCATCGAGCGGCCCAATGCGGGTTCGATCAAGGTCGATGGCGTCGAGATGGCCGGCTGGCTGCCGCATCGCATCGCGCGCGCGGGCGTGGGCATCGTGTTTCAGCATTCGCGGCCGCTGCATCGGCAAACGGTGCTGGAGCACATCAAGCTCGCGCTGTTGCCCGATTCGCTCGTGAAGCTCGCCGCCGATCCGCATGTCAATCGCCGCGCGCGCGAGATCGCGGAGCGTGTGGGTCTCGCGAAAGTGATGCATCGTCATCCGGCGACGCTGCCCTTCGCCGATCTGCGCCGCATGGAAATGGCGAAGGCGATTGCGCGCGATCCGCGCGTCGTGCTCGTCGACGAACCTTTCGCGGGACTCACCGCGGCCGAGTCGGAAACCTTCTCCGAATTGATCAGCGGTTTTCGTGCGGAAGGGCGCGCGGTGCTGCTCGTCGATCACAACGTGAAGAGCCTCGCGGCGCTCGCGGATCGCGTGCTCGCGATGTATCTCGGCGAGTACGTCGCCGAAGGCTCCGCCGAGGAGGTGATGCGAAACGAAACCGTGCGCCGCGTGTATCTCGGCGGCAAGATCGAGGCGCGCGAGCGCGGCGCGGAAGTGGTCAACAGCAAGCCTTCGATCCTTCAGGTCGACAATGTCGGCGTGCTGTACGGCAAGGCGCGCGCGCTCGACGGCGTGAACATGCATGTGCGCGAAGGCGAGTTCGTGTCGGTCGTGGGATTGAACGGCGCGGGCAAGACCACGCTCTTCAACGCGATCTCCGGGCTCGTGCCTTACGAAGGGACCATCCGCTACGGCTCGAAGGATCTGAAGGGCATGAGCGGCGCGGCGATCGCGCGCGGGGGCATCGTGCAATGTCCGGAAACGCGCGAGCTTTTCGGCGATATGACCGTGCGCGAGAACCTCGATCTCGGCGGCTATCATCTCTCCGACAAGGCGCGCGCCGATCAGCTCAAGTGGCTCTTCGAACTCTTTCCGATTCTCGAAGCGCGCGAGAAGCAGACCGCGCGCACGCTTTCGGGCGGTGAACAGCAGATGCTCGCCATCGCTCGCGCGCTGATGATGCAGCCGAAGCTCCTCATTCTCGACGAGCCGACGCTCGGCCTCGCGCCGGTGATCCTTGAGCAATTGTCGAAGGCGATGGAACTGATGCAGAAGACCACGCCGATCACCGTGCTGCTCGGCGAGCAGAACGTCACGTTCGCGCTGCCTCATGCGGACCGCGTCTATGTGCTCGAACATGCGCGGATCGTGTGGGAGGGCAGCCCGTCGCGTTTCGAAAAGGAGATGGGGCGCGGGTTTCTCGAAGCGGTGCCGTCCGAGCCGATGCAAGCGAGAGCGTGACGCCTTCGCTGTTGCGCAAAAACACCACACGTAGTGCACGAAACCACGCATCGCGACAATTGATGTGTTAAAAATCGCGTGCCTTCATGCGTCACGCCGAAGCCGCGTTCATCTAGACAGTGAACTGAAAGGCGACGCATCGAAGCCCCACAAAATCGCTAATAAATAGACGCTCCAACACATCATGAAGACAATCACATCGCGTGCCATCGCAGGAATGGGTGCATCGGTCATCGCGCTCGCCTGTCAGTCCGCATTCGCGCAAAGCTCGGTCACGCTCTATGGCGTCGCCGACGTCAGCGTGCGTTATCTCACGAACGCCAACGCCAATAACGACGGCAAGCTGTTCATGACCAACGGCGCGATCACCAATAGCCGTATCGGCCTGAAGGGCGAGGAAGATCTCGGCGGCGGCCTGAAGGCGATCTTCCGGCTGGAAAGCGGTGTGGAGTTGGAGAACGGCCAGTACTCCGACAGCGCGCGCGCATTCAACCGCGCGGCCTACGTCGGTCTGTCGAACCAGTACGGCACGCTGACGCTCGGCCGCCAGAAGACGCCGCTCTTCGACATGCTCGGCGACACGTATGATCCGCTCACCGTCGGCAACTACTTCGAGAACGCATGGCTGCCGGTCGCACTTGGCGCGGGTCTCTATGCCGATAACGCGGTGAAGTACAACGGCACGTTCGCGGGCCTCACGCTCGGCGCGATGTACTCGTTCGGCACGAACTACACGGCGACCGGCGCGGGCGGCTTCTCGGGTCAGGTGCCGGGCCATATGGGCGCGGGCAACATGTACGGCTTCACGGCGTCGTATGCGATGGGCCCGTTGTCCATCGGCGGCGGTTATCAGCAGAACAGCGACAACTCGTCGAACAAGCAGAAGATCTGGAACGCGAACGCGGTCTATACGATCGGCGCGGCCAAACTCTATGCGGGCTATCTGCATTCGACCGACGACACTGGCTTCGTCGACAGCATCCTGCAACAGCGCGGGCTCGTGTCGGGCACGGATATCCTGAAGGGCTCGGGCCGCCGCGACGACGGTCCGTTCGCGGGCATCACGTACCAGGTCACGCCGGCGCTGCTGCTCACGGGCGCGTTCTATTACGATCACATGAAGAACGCGGCCATCGGCGGCGGCGCGACGGGCAGCGGCAATCGCTACACGGGCGTCGCGCTGGCGGAGTATGCATTGTCGAAGCGCACCGAAGTGTATGGCACCGTCGACTTCAACAAGGTGACGGGCGCGGCCGATGTCGAACTGCCGGGCCGCTCGAATCAGACGGGCGTATCGATCGGCTTGCGCAACATCTTCTGATCGCGCGTCAGCGCACGCGCAAGGTATAGCGCGTGCGCTGACGATACACCGCGTCGGGACGCAGGACGGCGCGCTCGCCGTCCATGTTGATCTCGTCCGGAAAGCCGCCTGCTTCGAGACACAGCCCCGCATGCTTGCGATAGCGCGACCCATTGCGCGCGCTCACGCCTTCCAGATAATTCCCCGAATAGAACTGCAAGCCGCGCGCATCGGTGGCGACGCTCAACTCGCGTCCGCTCGACGGGTCGAACAGCACGGCGACCGTGCGCGGCTCTTGCGCGTCTTCGCCCAGCACATAGCAATGATCGAAGCCGCCCGCGAGCGCGAGTTGCGGATGCGATGCATCGAGGCGCGCCCCGATCGATGCGGGCTCGCGCAAATCGAACACGCTGTTCGCTACCGCTTCGCGTGCAACGGGAATCGACTGCGCATCGATCGCAAGATACGTATCCGATGCAATCGATATTTCATGATCGCGAATGCTCGCGTCATTGCCCAGATTGAAGTACGCATGGTTCGTCAGGCTGACGGGCGTCGGCGCATCGGTGCGCGCTTCGTAATCGATCGATAACGTGCCTGCGTCGTTCAGTGCGTAGCGCACGGACACATCGAGATTGCCGGGAAAGCCCGCCGCGCCCGCGGGCGAACGCAGCGTCATGACGAGCGCGTCATCGGCCACGTCCACGCGCCACATCTGCCGATGAAAACCCGCCGAGCCGCCGTGCAGATGATTCGCGCCTTCGTTGCGCTCGACCTGATACGCGAGGCCATCGAGCATGAAGCGTCCATCGCGGATGCGATTGGCCCAGCGCCCGATGATCGCGCCCATGAATGCGCTGCCGTTCAGATAGTCGGCGGGCGCGTCGTGACCGAGCAGCACGTCGGCGAGATGTCCGTCGCGGTCGGGCGCGAGCCATGAGACGAGCGTCGCGCCCAGATCGCTGATTTCGATGCGCATACCCGACGCATTGCGCAACGTGTAGAGATGCGCGTCGCCCCAGGGACGAATGTCGATGAGAGAAGAGGAGGTCATGCGCGCGATCATCTCACGGACGCGCCGCGACTTCATCGAGATGCAGCAGCAGATCCGCGGGATCTTCATACACGCGCAAGGCGCCCGAGCGCTCCAGTTCGTCGCTGCCATAACCGCCCGAGAGCAGGCCGACGCCGAGCGAGCGGCATCGGCGCGCGGCGAGCATGTCCCAGATGCTGTCGCCGACGACGACCGTATGTTCTATCGGCACGTTCAGGCGCGCGGCCGCGGCGAGGAAGAGATCGGGATCGGGCTTCGCGTACTTCACCATGTCGCGCGTGATGACCACCTGCTTCGACGGATCGACACCCAGCGCTTCGAGATTGACCTGCGCGGTCTCCATGCGTCCGCTCGTCGCGATGGCCCATTTCGTACCGGCCTGCGTCAGCGCGTCGAGCAACTCGCGCGCGCCCGGCAGCGGGCAGACCTGCGCGCGCAGCCGCTTGTACGCTTCCGCATGCAACAGACGCAGCCGTTCGACGCGATCCGCGCTGATCTCGCCATGCGTTTCACGCAGCAACTGATTGGTGAAGAGCCCGCCGCTCATACCGATCTTGCGATGGATGCGCCACACGGACAACTCGATCCCTTCGGCGTCGAGCGCTTCCTTCCACGCGAGCACGTGCTGATAGACGCTATCGACGAGCGTGCCGTCCAGGTCGAACAGGAATGACGTTTCGATACGCATGATCTTCTCCCATGAGTGTGTCCGAGCGACTTCATCATACGCACGATCGGGCAAGCGGGCTGCTGCAAGTGCGATAATGGATGTTTGCGCCGCGAGCCGGTTATCTCGCGGACAATACGCACAAAGTCCTTGAATTTTGCATCAATTACGCATGACGGAGCCTATCTTGACCCGCATCGACAATCCCTCCCGCGATCAGGAAGCAGGCGTGGCCGACGCCACGCAAGACACGACCCGTATCGACGATACGCGCATCGGCGCCGTGCGTCCGCTGATCTCGCCGGCCCTGCTGCTCGACGAACTCCCGGTGACGCCCGACGTGCAGACGCTCGTCGAGGAAAGCCGCGGCGCCATCGCGAACATACTGCATGGCCGCGATGACAGGCTCGTCGTGGTCGTCGGTCCGTGCTCCATTCACGATCACGATCAGGCGATGGAATACGCGCAGCGCCTGAAGAAAGTCGCCGACCAGTTGCGCGACGATCTCTTCATCGTGATGCGCGTGTACTTCGAAAAACCCCGCACGACGGTGGGCTGGAAGGGCTATATCAACGATCCGCGTCTGGACGGCAGCTTCCGCATCAACGAAGGTCTGCGCCGCGCGCGCGAGCTTCTGCTCGACATCAGTGCGCTGGGTCTTCCGACCGCGACGGAGTTTCTCGATCTGCTGAGCCCGCAATACATCGCCGATCTGATCGCGTGGGGCGCGATCGGCGCGCGCACGACGGAGAGCCAGAGTCATCGGCAGCTTGCATCGGGTCTGAGTTGCCCGATTGGCTTCAAGAACGGCACCGACGGCGGCGTGCAGGTCGCGGCGGATGCGATCGTCGCGGCGCGCGCGAGCCACGCGTTCATGGGCATGACGAAGATGGGCATGGCCGCGATCTTCGAAACGCGCGGCAACGACGACTGCCATGTGATCCTGCGCGGCGGCACGAAGGGGCCGAACTACGATGCGGAGAGTGTGGCGGCGGCATGCGGCGCATTGGCCAAGCTCGGCCAGCGCGAGCAAGTGATGATCGATTGCTCGCATGCCAACTCGAACAAGTCGCATCTGCGTCAGGTGGACGTCGCGCAGGATATCGCGCGGCAACTGGAAGCGGGCGAGCGGCGCATCACCGGCGTGATGATCGAGAGCCATCTGGAAGAGGGGCGTCAGGATCTCAAGCCCGGCGTGCCGCTCAAGCATGGCGTGTCGATCACCGATGCATGCCTGGGCTGGACGCAGAGCGAGCCGGTGCTCGAACTGCTTGCGCAAGCTGTGAGAAAGCGCCGCGCGGGCTGAGCGGGCTGAGCGGGGTAGCGGTCGATGCGGGCGAGGTAGCGTTTTCGATGGAACGCTACCTCGCCACCGCCGCATTCAACCCATTGACCCAGTTGCCGAATGCGGCTGATTAACGCGCTGCAAGCGACTTGATGAACGACTCGTCATCGAGCAGCATGCCGATCAGCTTTCGGTACAAACCTTCGTACTGCCTCGCTGCTTCAGGAATCGCGATGGCACCCACAAACGGCGAGTCCCACGTCGAATCCACATGAAGTGTCCGATCGTACTGTACGGCCTCGGAACGCTTGACGACAAAGCGCGCCGTCAACGAGGCGTTGCCTGTGCCAATAGGTCCATTCAATGTGCTGTCGAGAAGCGTGCCCGAGATTATCGTGTTGGCTTGCGGATCGAGTAATCCTGCCGATTGCAACTCGACGCGCAATGCCTCACCCAGATATTGAGCCATCGAGTCCTTCACGGGAGAGGTCACGGTACTGCCACGGACGCTGACACTGCGATCCATGCCTTCCGGTTGCGATGGGTCCAGCGAAAACCTGCCGATCTCCACCTTGCCGGGAGGAGGATCGGCGCGGCGCAGCTTGGCGAGATTTTCGACGCTTGGTTGCGGGGCGTGCATCGGGATCTGCATGCATCCGGCCAAAAGCATGACCGCGCTCAAAGACAGCGGTGCTATCCAGTTGATTGCTCTCATGACGACCTCACTCGAACGCCGGATCGCGCGACAAGTCGTCAAGCGCGTTGCTCAGCACATCGAGCGTCATTTGATTGACAGCATCGACGGCCGACGGCGACTTCTGCGCGTTCGGTGGCGCACTGGTGTTTCCCACCGTTGTGTGGATCGCGTGGCGGGCCGTTTTGACGATCGGTGTCGTCCGATTGGGAGCGAGATAGCTAACGGTGCAGATATATCCATCCGTGACGGTATTGCCAGCGAGCCCGAAGGTCAGACCGGTAACAAAGCCTTTGGAAGCGGCGTCTTCCGTGATGGGGACGTTGTTGAGGGTGACGCTGAGCATGCCCGCGTTTGGCTGCGGGTTTGAGGAAACCGTGGAAAACAGGCCGGAATCCTTGACTTCCTTGCTTACCACGCTGCTTAACCTATCCGTTGCCCGTGCATTGGGCGCTCCCTTCGTCTGGAACTCGAACACGAGTTGCACTGGTTTCGGGTCGGCGACCTTCTTCATTTGTGCAACCGGGACTTGTTTCGTTTGTGTGTCGACATAGACGCTGCTGCACGCAGCGAGAAGCGCTGTAGCGAGGAGTACCGATGCGGTGACAATGCGGCGAAAGATCGCCAGGTTCCCCAACGTATTTGATTCGTTATGCATAATTATATGGGCATGGTCAGTGATGTTTTATTCGTCGAGCGTAGTGACATCGCGTGCGATGCTGAACTCAGCATCGGCCGGCTATCGCACGGCGATGGTAGCAGAGCGAAACACCAAACTTGAACGTCAAAAGATTGTTTTTTGTCAACGAAAAGCCGGACGAGGCTCTGGTTTTCGTCCAGGCGAGGGACGTGTCGGATGATCTCGATGTGGTTCGAGCTTAAGAATGGATTGATTGCCGCAACTGGCGCTGTTTGCCAACGCTACGCGATCGAAACGGGCTGCGACTGGACGCGAGGTCCGCGGATCATCCCTACCTCGCCACCGCCGCATTCAACGCATTGACCAACGCCAGCGGATCGAACGGCTTGCGCACCTGAACCGCTCTCGGCAACGCGCGCCGCTCGTCATCGCCGAGCGCGAGATCGTAGCCGGTCACGAACACGACGCCCAGCTCTGGCGCCTCGCGACACGCGTCGATGGCCAGATCCACACCGGATTGGCCCGCGAGATCCACATCCGTCAGCAACACTTCGAAGCGATGCTCGCGCAACAGCGCAAGCGCCTCATCGACGCTGCCTGCATCGATCAGATCCAGCCCGAATGTGCGCAGCAACTCGGCGGTGCTCGTGCGCACGAGTTCATTGTCTTCGACGAACAGCACGCGCATGCGTGACGGCGCATCGTCCTCGGCGACACGCGGCACATGCGTGTCGATGTCCGCGACAACGGCTTCCGATGCCTGCGCGGACAGCCCGAGCACATGCCGCACCTTGCGCGCCAGCGCCTCGTGCGTATAAGGCTTGCTCAACAGATCGATGCCTTCGTCGAGCCGTCCTGCATGCACGATTGCGTTATCGGTATAGCCCGACGTGAACAGCACCGCGATACCCGGCACACGTTCACGCGCCTTGCGCGCGAGTTCGGTGCTGCGCAACGGCCCGGGCATCACGACATCGGTGAAGAGCAGATCGAGCGGCACGCCGCTCTCGACGATCGCCAGCGCGCTCTGCGCATCCTTCGCCCGCAGCACGCGATAGCCGAGATCGACGAGCAGTTCGACAACAGTGGCGCGCACTTCCTCATCGTCCTCGACGACGAGAATGGTTTCGCTGCCGCCCTTCGCCGGGCCCGCATCGATATTGATTTCGAGGTCTTCTTCGGCACGCGCGCGCGGCAGATAGAGGCGCACCGTCGTGCCGTGTCCCTGCTCGCTGTAAACCTTCACGTGGCCGCCGGACTGCTTGACGAAGCCGTACACCATCGAGAGCCCGAGGCCCGTGCCCTGGCCCTCGCGCTTGGTCGTGAAGAACGGCTCGAACGCGCGCTCCTGCACTTCGGGCGACATGCCCGAGCCCGTGTCCGTCACGGCGACCATCACGTACTGGCCGGGCGAAACGTCGGCGTTGCGCATCGCGTAGGCTTCGTCGAGCGATGCGTTGCCCGCTTCGATCGTGAGCTTGCCGTGACCGTTCATCGCATCGCGCGCGTTGATCGCGAGATTGAGCAAAGCGTTCTCGACCTGAAACGGATCGACGAGCGTATTCCACAAGCCGCCCGACACGATGGTCTCGATCTCGATGCCGTCCCCGAGCGCGCGGCGGAACATGTCGTCGAGGCCGCGCACGAAGCGCCCCAGATTCACGACCTTCGGCGCGAGCGGCTGACGTCTGCCGAACGCGAGCAACTGCGACGCGAGATTCGCGCCGCGCGCGACGCCCGCGAGCGCGTTGCGCACGCGCTGCTCAGGCTTGTCCTTTCCGGCGACGTCCTTCGCGAGCAATTGCAGATTGCCGCCGATCACCTGCAGCAGGTTGTTGAAGTCGTGCGCGACGCCACCCGTCAGCTTGCCGATGGCTTCCATCTTCTGCGCCATGCGCAGCGCTTCCTCGGCGTGACGCAGCGCGTCGGCGGTTTCGCGGTCGGCCGTGACGTCGCGGCCCACGCCGTGAATGCGCCGCGTGCGCGGATCGAGCGACACCGTCCACGCGATCCAGCGCCAGCCGCCGTCCGAGCGGCTCAGACGGCATTCGTAGCGCACCGGCAGGCCGTTCGCGCGCAGCTTGCCGAGTTCGGCCGTGGCGGCGTGCGCGTCGTCGGGATGCACGAGGTCCATCACCGTGTGCGAATGCAGGCGCTGCGAGTCGAAGCCGAGCACTGTCGTCCATGAAGGACTGACGCGCAGCAGCGCGCCCTCGAAGCTCGCGACGAAGAACAGATCCTCGCTCAGCTCCCATAAGCGGTCGCGGTCGGCGACGGCATCGGCCACGCGGCGTTCCAGCGTTTCGTTCAGATCGCGCAGCGCGTCCTGCGCCTTCGTGCGCTCGTCGATCTCGTCCTGCGCGGCCTGATAAAGACGCGCGTTGTCGATGGCGATCGCCGCCTGCGACGCGATGCCGGTCAGGATCCGCTCCGCGCGGTCCGTGAAGACGCCCGGCTCGGGATGGCCGAAGAAGAGTCCGCCGAGCACTTCGCCGTTGCGCGAGACGACCGGCGCGGCGAGATAGCTGCACACGGCGAGATGGCCCTTCGGCATGCCGTGATGCGGCGCGTTGTGACCATAGCGCGGATCTTTCGTGATGTCGTCCGAACGCACGATGCCTTCGCCCGCGAATGTCGGGCCGAACACGGCGGTGTTGCGCGGCATCGGGAATCGGGAGAACGTGTCCTTCGGCACGCCCGAGAGCGTGTAGAGCGTATAGCGGGCGCCCTTGTCGTCGAGCACGTTGTAGAAGAACGAGCCGAAGGCGGCGCCCGTCAGCTCGGTCGCGGCATCGACGACGACCTGCACCGCGCGGCTCAGTTCGAGTTCGCCCGCGACCGTTGTGCCGACGCGGTTGAGAATCTCCAGCGTGCGCGATTCGTCGCGCAGCTTCTGTTCGGTCGCGTGACGCAATCGCGCGAGGCGCAGATTGCTCGCCACGCGTGCCAGCAGTTCGCGCGCCGGGAAAGGTTTGGTCAGATAATCGTCCGCACCCGCTTCGAGCCCGCCGACGCGCGCCTCCTCGCCCGCGCGCGCCGACAGCAGCACGACCGGCGTCTCGCGCAGCGCCTCGTCCTCGCGCAGCGCGCGCAAAAGCCCGAAGCCGTCGAGGCGCGGCATCATCACGTCGGAGACGATCACCTCGGGATGCACACGCCGCGCGATCTCGAGCGCGGCTTCGCCATCGGCGGCGACGCTGACCTCGTGGCCCGCCGCGATCAGCATGCGGCGCATGTAGTCGCGCAGGTCGGCGTTGTCGTCGACCACGAGCACGCGGCCCGGCAGCGCGTCGGCGAGCGTCGGCTCATCGGTCGCGTTCACGCCGAGCGCTGTGTCGTCATCGCTCTCGACGACGGGCCGCTCATTCGCGTCGGGCATCCAGCGCATGGCGGCATCGACATACGAACGCGCGCGTATGCTCGCCTCGGCATGCGGCGCGCCTTCTGCGTCGGCGGCGGGTTCGCGCGGCGCGGGCAACGTGACGGTGAAGCACGCGCCATCGCCGGGCGTGCTGTCCACACGGATCGTGCCGCCGTGCAGCTTGACGAGCTCCTGCACCATCGCGAGCCCGATGCCGCTGCCTTCCATCGAACGGCCCGCCGCGCCCGCGACGCGATGAAAGCGCTCGAACACGCGCGCGAGTTCCTGCTCCGGAATGCCGATGCCGGTATCGCTCACGCAGAGTTCGATGCCGTGCTCCGCGTTCGTATGGAGCGCAATCCGGATAACGCCGTCGAACGTGAACTTGAACGCGTTCGACAGCAGGTTCATCACGATCTTTTCCCACATGTCGCGGTCGATTTCCGCGATCACGGGCGTCGGTCCGGTGTCGATTTCCAGGCGCAGTCCGGCCGTTTCGATCGCCGAGCGAAAGAGCGATGCGAGCTCGGCGGTGAACACGGCGATATCCGTCGGCTGCCGATGGATCTCGATGCGCCCGGCCTCGATGCGCGAGAAGTCGAGCAGCGCGTTGACGAGCTTCAGAAGCCGCAAGCCGTTGCGATGCATGACCTCGACGATCCGCATATCCTCCTGACTCACGCGGTCGGGACTCGCGAGCAGCTCTTCGAGCGGGCCGAGCATCAGCGTGAGCGGCGTCCTGAACTCGTGGCTGATGTTGGAGAAGAACGTGGTCTTCGCGCGGTCGATTTCGGCGAGCGCTTCGGCGCGCCGGCGCTCTTCGTCGTAGGCGTGCGCGTAGCCGATCGCCGCGCCGATCTGGCCCGCGACCAGATTGACGAACGCGCGATACCCTTCGTCGAACAGGCGATAGGGATTGAGCGCGGCGATCAGCACGCTCGAGCGGCCCGTGTCGCCCGAGGGCGCGATGGGCACGATCACCGCGCTCGCCGGCGCGACGCTCCATGCGCCGGTGGGCAGCGGCGCGTCGATGAGGCGATCCAGATTCGTCACGATGCGCGCCTCGTTGTCGCGCAGCACCTCGTGGAAGGGCCACGGGTCCGGGTGCGCCGCGTGCAGGACCGCGGGCGCGGCGCGATGCTCCGGCCCGATGCCGCAAGCGCCGACGAGCGCAGCCGTGTCGCCGCCGGGTTCGACCGCATAGAGCAGCGCGAAGGGCATGTCGCGCGATGCGCCTTCGAGCGCGTTCATCGAACGTTCGCACGCCTCGCGCCAGGTGCGCGCATCGGCCGCCGATGCCGCCAGCTCGCGCAGCACGTTCAACTGGCGCTCGCCGAGCACGCGTTGGGTGTCGTCGCTGTTCGCGCAGATGATGCCGCCCGCGCCGCCGCGGTCGTCGGGAATCGGGCTGTAGGAGAACGTGTAATACGTTTCCTCGGGAAAGCCGTTGCGCTCCATGATGAGGAGCTTCTGTTCGACGTAAGTGCCTTCGACGCCCACGAGCGCGGTGTCGAGCAGCGGGCCGATCTCGTTCCAGATTTCGCGCCACACGACCGACGTCGGCCGGCCGAGCGCCTGCGGATGCTTGCCGCCGATGATCGGCTTGTACGCGTCGTTATAGAAAAAGAGCAGGTCGGGCCCCCAGCCGACCCAGATCGGCTGGCGCGACGTCAGCATGATGCGGATGGCCGTCTTGAGACTTTGCGGCCAGTGTTCGGGCGAGCCGAGCGAAGTCTGTGTCCAATCGACCTCGCGGATGAGCGCGCCCATTTCGCCGCCGCCCAGGAGAAAGCTCGGGTCTAGCCCGTTCATTCTCGTATCCGCGATCAGATTGTCAGCTTTCATCGACGCTTGGTCTCCTCGCCCGGTCTCGATGCGGCGACGTCATGTGCCGGCAATGCACGTATTAAGGTTCGAATCGCTTGCGCGACGCGCTTCATGGCACGCAGGCGATTTCGAATTCTCGCACGGAAAACGGCTTCGGTTTGTGTCGGCTTTGCGCGCGGCAGGCCCGCCTGCAAACGCGCTCCGGTGTCCGCGGATCATCAGACGGGAACGCGCCGGACGTTCGGAACGCATTTTGCTGAACCAATGCCGACCCAAGCACATTGCGTACTCACGCAGCCACGACGTTCGAGAACATGTCCAGATCGATGCCCAGAACCACACTCACCTCCGAAGCAGGGACGTACGAAGGCTTCGACATCTACGCGTCGTATGTGGTCAACGCGACGGGCATGCACATCGGCACACTCAAGGTGGTTCGCAAGCGCGACAAGCGCGTGCTCTATCCGTTCGACGGCTGCGAGACCATCGGTCCGTTCGAATCCAGCGAGGATGCGCGACATGCCGCCGAAGCGCTCGGCAGACGCATCGTCACGGCGGACATCGCCAATCCCGAGCCTTGATCGCATGCCGGCGCGAATGTCCTATGACACGCGGTAAAAAGCCCCGCGATATCCCGGACCCATCGGCAAGAATCGCCCGTGCTTCGGGGAAAACCCCAGCGTCCCGATCGTCCTAGGACATGCGAGGCATGCGGGATGCGTCTGTATCTTGAACTCAAGGCGGTGCGTGGCGCGCGAACTCGGGCGCAGCACCGGGTCACTGACGCATCCGGACAACGACTATGAGTTACGTGCAACCCTCCACGAGTCAAGACGCGCAGTCGCGCGCACCCATCAGACGCGCGATGGCGGCTTCGGCCATCGGCAACGCGACCGAGTGGTTCGACTACGGCATCTACAGCTACGGCCTCACCTATATTTCAGCCGCGCTCTTTCCCGGCAGCACTGCGCAGGCCACGCTCTTCGCGCTCGCGACCTTTGCGATTTCCTTTCTCGTGCGGCCGCTCGGCGGACTCTTCTGGGGACCGCTCGGCGACCGGCTCGGGCGCAAGCATGTGCTCGCGCTCACCATCATCATCATGTCGATGGCGACGCTGCTCGTCGGCGTCCTGCCATCGTATGCGAGCATCGGCCTGTGGGCGCCGGCATCGCTCGTTGCGTTGCGCATGATCCAGGGCTTCTCGACGGGCGGCGAGTACGGCGGCGCGGCGACCTTCATGGCCGAGTACGCGCCCGATCACAAGCGCGGCTTTTGCGGCAGCTTCCTGGAGTTCGGCACGCTCGCGGGCTTCTCGCTCGGCGCGTTCCTGATGCTCGGCTGCTCGGTCCTGCTCGGCAACGACGCGATGCACGCATGGGGCTGGCGTCTGCCGTTCCTCGTCGCGGCGCCGCTCGGTCTGATCGGACTGTATTTGCGTTCGAAGATGGAAGATACGCCGGTGTTCCGCGAGTGCGCCGAAGCGTCCGAACGCGAGCACCACGCGGGCTTGCCGTTGCGCGAGCTTTTCGCGAGCTACTGGAAGCCGCTGCTTCAGCTCGGCGGGCTGGTCGTCGCGCTGAACGTGGTGAACTACGTGCTGCTCGCGTACATGCCGACCTTCATGAAGAAGGAACTCGGCATGAGCGACAACCTTTCGCTGCTGCTGCCCCTGATCGGCATGTTGTCGATGATGGTGCTGCTGCCGTTCGCGGGCGCGTTGTCGGATCGCATCGGGCGCAAGAAGGTGTGGTGGCTTTCGCTCGTCGGCATCTTCGTCGCGGCCGTGCCGATGTTCACGTTGATGTCGCATGGCATCGCCGGCGCGCTGATCGGACTTGGCGTGCTGGGGCTGCTTTATGTGCCGCAACTCGCGAGCATTTCGGCGATGTTCCCCGCGATGTTTCCGACGCAGGCGCGTTATGCGGGGATGGCGATCGCCTATAACATTTCGACGTCGATCTTCGGCGGCACCGCGCCGATGGTCACCGACTGGCTCATCGGCCGCACGGGCAGCACGCTGGTGCCGGCGTATTACATGATGGGCGCTTGCGCGGTGGGGGCGATTGCGTTGCTGTTCGTTACCGAGACGGTGGGGTGCTCGCTGCGTGGGCGGGAAATTCCTGGTGTGAAGGTGGGCGGCGGGGCGCGTCGTGAGGATGTCGCGCATGAGGGGTTGCCGGAGCATCGGCACGCTTAAGGGGTTTGGTAATTTGGTTGGTTGGCGGCCCGGGGGATTTGTGCGCTCGGGCCGTTTTTTTTGTTAGCGCTTGTGCAACGCGCGGGGAGGCGCACGGTCGTTGAACATCGAGCGCTGTGGGCGTCGCTCTGTTTCGCTTTGTTGGCCATTTAAGACTTTTCCGTTTGGAGAAATGTTAGCAAACGTTTAGTATGAAACGCGCTAGAAAATTTCTCTGCGCGACCTGGAGATCGCGAAGCAACTGTCGATGTGGTCAGTGTTGTTCGCGCGTTGATGCTTATGGAGTCGCGGTTCAGGAAGGACTCGAGGTTAAGAAGGAATGGACCAGCAGTTTCTTGACGCTTATAACGCTCAGCGATCCTACACGCTCGAGCTTGCGAGCGAATGGGCGAAGGGGCATGAGAAGGTTGCTCGGCGTCTCGGCATGCAGGTCGAAGGCGAGATCGGTGACTCGTATGTCGAGCGACTCATACAGGCGTTCAGCTTCGTTGCGGCACGCGCGCAATGCAAGATCGACGATAGCTTCCCGAAGTTCACCCAATCACTGCTTGAAACAGTTTTTCCATACTACAACGCGCCCACACCCGCGACTGCCGTTGCCCGCTTTTACCCAGGCGAATTCGAGGGCGATGTCCAGTCCGGATTCAAGATCCCACGTGGCGCGGTATTGACCAGTGCGGCGCCGGTAGGCGAGGACGTCAAGTGTGTGTTTTGCAGCACGCAGGACGTCACGCTCTATCCGCTCGAAATCGTTGGTGCACAGCTGACGGCTGCACCACCGGATATCCCATCGCTCGAACGACGCTCGCCCGATTATCGAAAGGTCCGAGGCGCACTCAGACTTCGCTTGCGCGCTTCAGGCCGCGCGATCAAGGATTTGCTCAATCTCGACTGCTTGCCCGTATACCTTTCGGGTGACGAAGTGATCGCCTCCAGACTCTTCGAGTTGGTGCATACCGCAGCGTTGGGTTGCGTAATCGGCGTGCCGGGACAGTTCGCGCAGCAGGATGGGGCGTTTCACGTCATCACGCCCGAGGTGGTGGAGCACGAGGCACTGGAACCGGGACAAGGCGTCCTGCCAATGATTTGCGAGAAGTTCAACGGCCATAACCTGATCCAGGAATACTTCAGCTTCCCTTCGCGTTTCTGGTTCTTCACGCTGACCGGTTTGCGCACGGGGCTAAGCAGAATCGCAGGGCCTGAAGTCGAGATCGTCGTGTTGCTCAATCAGCCGCCACGCGAACTTGCCGAACAGGTTGGTCTCAGCAACTTCGCGCTGTTCTGCACGCCGGTTGTCAATCTGTTTCCGCTGGAGATCGAGTCGATCGAACTGCAAAGCAAGGGTAAGTTTCACGCCGGCAATGAAGTCGTGGTGCGTCCAGTTGCGCCGGACTACGAAGTGTTTCGCATCGAGCATCTGTTCGGTCATATCGAGTCGACTTCCGAGAAACTGGAATTCCTGCCGCGCCATGACGCCTTCAATCGGGACGAGTCGAACAGCGGGCGCTTCTACACCGTGCGTCGGACACCGCGGGAGTCGGGCGACGCCTCGCGTCGCTACGGCACGCGCACGCCCTATACCGGCTCGGATCTGATCGCGGCCCTGGTCGATCGGCATGAACAGCCTTATGCGTCGCCGCTGAGTTATCTGTCAGCGGATGTGTGGGTGACCAACGGTGATTTGCCCAACCTGCTGACGTGCAACGGCAAGACCGATCTCACCCCGTTCGAGTCGACACCCATCGGCAGTATCGGCCTGGTGCGCGCGCCGAGCGCGCCGAAGCCTCCGCTCGCGCATGGCCGTTCGGCCTGGGATCTGATCGGCCAGTTGAACTCGGGCATGGACACGCTGGATTTATTCGACGAAGACCGGTCGGCCGAAGCGCTGCGCAAGCTGCTGCGTCTCTTCGTGGATGAGGGCACCGAAGCACACCAGCAGATCGAGTCGATCGTCAGCCTGAAGATCGAGGGCGTCACGCGCAAGTTGCCGGGGCGCGGTCCGATTCATTTCGGTCGGGGCTACGGCATCCGTCTGACGGTAGATGAAAAGGGTTTCGGCGCCTCCAGTCCTTATCTGTTCGGTGTGGTGGTGGATCGCTATCTTGGCCGTCACGTTTCGGCGCATTCATTCGTACAACTTGATTTGTACACCATTCAGCGAGACCTGATCGCCAGTCTTCCCGTGCGCATGGGCATGCGCGGGGTGGTGTGAGCGGATCGGCTGAAAGAGAAAAAATGATGAACAACACAGCATTGCCCGGTGTCTTTGGAGGTTTCCGTTGCTGACTTCGTTGCTGAATTTCCGCTCCACCCGCACGTTATCGGTCGATGGCACTGCGATGCCCAAATCGCCGATGGGCGACTCACTGCTGCAACTGCGCTCGATCAAGGGCGAGGAAGCGCTGTCCAAGGGGTTCGAATACACGCTGGAACTCACGACGCCCGCGGAAGCTTTCATCCCCGAACAATTGGCAGCGAACATCGATCTGAAAGCGATGATCGCCAAGCCTCTGACGGTGATCGTTCAATGCGAGGGCTTCGGGAAGTACATTCCGGGTCTGCCCGGCGGGCTGGGCATGGGCAACATCGGCGCGTGCGAGCGAGAGATCACCGGACTGGTGTTCGAGGCGCGGTACCTCGGTCAAGGCAATCGTCAGGCGCGCTATGAGGTGAAGCTCAAACCTTGGATCGATTTAGCGCGGGAGCGCACTGACTTCCGCATTTTCCAGAATAAGTCGGTCGTGGACATCGTGCGAGACGTACTGCGTCCGTACGCTCATTCGTGCGATTGGCGCATCGGTGAAAGCTATCCGGCGCTCGAGTATCAGGTCCAGTATGGCGAGTCGGACTACGCATTCGTTCAGCGTTTGATGGCCGAGCACGGCTTGTACTGGTTTGTCGAGCATTCGAACGGCTACCACCGTGTGGTCATCGTCGACAACATCGGCGCGCACAAGCCTGTAGAGAGCGAGGCGTATCAAACGCTGTCGTATTACCCGCCGGGCAACAAGATCGACGAAGAGTACGTCAGCGAGTTCAGTGTCGCTCAGACGCTGCAACCTGGGGTGTGGACCTACGACGATTACGACTTCAAGCAACCGCGCGCCGATCTGACCGCCGAAAAACAGATGCCGCAGGACACCATCTGGAATGATCTGGAGCGTTACCAGTGGCCAGGCGATTACGCGGACCCGAAGGCTGGCGGACGGTTGGCGCTGATACGCATTCAGGAACATCGTTCACGCGGTGAGCGGGCCTACGGCGCGGGCAACCTGCGCAATGTGGTGTGTGGCACGGTGTTCAGTCTCAAGGGCTTTGCACAGAGCGACGCCAATCGTCGGTATCTGGTGATTAAAACCGGTATCGACGCACAGGAACGCGGCGACGTGACGGCGTCGGGAAAGACGGACTTCAAGACCACGTTCGAAGTGCAGCCCAACACGGTGATGTTCCGGGCTCCGCGTCCGGATAACAAGCCACGCACCACCGGCCCACAGACGGCGGTGGTGACGGGCTATGGCGACAGCGAGATCTGGACCGACCAGTACGGTCGGGTCAAGGTCAAATTTCAATGGGACAGATCGCCAGAAACGGATCACACGTCGTCGTGCTGGATACGCGTGGCGTATCCGGGCGCGGGGATGCGCTACGGAAGCATCGGTGTGCCGCGCGTGGGCACGGAAGTGATCGTCGACTTCGAGAATGGCGATCCCGATCGTCCAATCGTGATCGGGCAGGTTTATAACGCGCAGGCGATGCCGCCGTGGAAGTTGCCGCAGAACGCAACGCAGAGCGGCGTGCTCACACGCTCTACCAAGGGGGGTGAGTATGAGAACGCCAATGCGATTCGCTTCGAAGACAGAAAAGGCGAGGAGGAACTGTGGATCCACGCGGAAAGGGATTTTCGCACCGAGGTCGAGCACGATGAATCACATTCGGTCGCGCATGATCGAAGGAAAATCGTGGATAACGATGAGACTACGAACATCGGTCACGATCGAACGGAAACGGTGGGAAATAACGAGCAAGTCGAAATTCGTCACGACCGACATCATCACATCGGCCATGACGAATTTCTCTCAGTCGATCGAAGCCACATCGCACAGATCGGCAAGGATCGTATCGAGCGCGTCGGGAATCATCGCGAAGACCATGTTGCAGCGAATCACGTAGTGGCGATTGGTGGGCATGCCGAGCATAAGATCGAAGGGCATTTCCGCATGCAGGCGGGAGAAGCCGCAGACGTAAAGACGAAGGCTTTGAATCTTCAGGCAGGTGGCGTACTTCAGATCCGTGGTCCTGCTGGAACGATCACGCTTGATGCGAATGGCATCACGCTGGAGGCGACCAAGATCACGTTGAAGGGACCTGTTCAGGCGAGTACGGGATGGGTGAAGAATGCGCTCGAGATGCGCTCTGCTCCGAAGGAAGGAAAACCGATGGATATCGGCACATTCCCGTTCTCTGGTTGATGCACAGGCAGTACTGCCTTGCTCCGCCATACGAAATAGAAAAAGACTAGACAGATGATCATTACGTTTCCGTTTGAAGACGATCCTTATTACAGCGCTCCGCAGCCCGTTTCATATACGCAGTCGAATGCCGCGGCACTGACCACTCCCGCGCTTGCCAAGAAATACTTTTATCTTGCGAGAGGCGTCGCGGGCGGCGTGTTTCCGGTCGGTACGAACAGATTCTGGCATGGTGGCGTGCATTTGAAAGGCACGAAGCCGATTCGGGCAATTGCCGATGGGACGATCGTTGCGTATCGGCTGGATACGGATTACACGAGTAGCGCGTTTGATGCGCAAGTCAGACAGGATACTCCGTCGAGCGCGACCTCAGCGCCGTCGCGAGTGTTCAGCAGCAGCTTCGTGCTGATTCGTCACGAGTGCGAGAAGCACAACGGTATATCGGGTCGATATGCCGGCGCGCACTTTTATTCGCTTTATGCGAACCTGATGCCCGCGCAGCATTTGCATGAGAAGCCGCTGCTGCCGCCTTTTCTGACTACGGGCGAAGCGCTACTGCCAGTGAGTGCTTTGCGCGGCGATGAGGTGGAAATACTGGCGGTCAATGGTGATGGGCACCGGATGACCAAGGTTCGCGTGACCGACGTCAATAAGGAAGTCAAGGTTGAAGGCTGGATCGAGCATCTGTACCTTGATCTGGACGAAGAGCAGGGACCGCCGGTGCCGCTAGCTGCGGGACAGAAACACAGACTCGGCTATCCGGTTTGCGCGCTTTATGCGAATCATCTGGCTGAGCGAAAGTGGCGCACACGGGATAAGGTGATGACGCTCTCGTACCCTGTCCGCGTGGGAGAAGTGATCGGATACGGGGGACAGACGGACAGTCTGGATGGTGCGCTAAGTGATAGTTTTCATTTCGAGATATTCTCGGCGAAGAACGTCCTTGTCAAACCAATGAAACCGCTTGTGCCGTTGAATATTCTCAAACCAGAGACCTCGCATCAGGATTATGAGAACGGCGAGAAGAGCGACGGCATGGGCAAGGTGTGGTTGACGAGGAATGCAGACTTGGCGACTGACAAGCTATCCGTGAGATCCGCTCTCTCGGCAAAGGATATCGTGCGATTCTCAGCCGGCTCGTGTTTCGTCTCCGCGGCTCCGTGTTTAAAGGATGGAACCGCCAACGGTAACCCATCCGATCTGATTTGCTTCAAGCTATTTGATCTCCACGGTACCAGATACTATGCCTACGCGAACCAGAACGATGCGGCCGCAGACGGTCGAGATTTCGTTAAGGAAGTGTGGGTCACGCTGACTACGGATAGTGACTGGGTCACGCGCGGATGGCAGGCGTACGAGGATAACGAGCTCAACAATACCGATGACGCGTTCGTGGAGGATGATGACGCGGTTATGCGGCAGATTATCAATATCGCGCATAAATCATCGGCCGCTTTGAATCTTGACGACCTGCACGGTGAGGGCGTGGACGCCCTTTTGGGTAAGACAGCGGTGCGTTTTCATACGGAGTGGGATAGCCACGCCGCGTCCAAACGCTACCAGAAACTGAAGACGGGCGAGCACCCGCCGCTTCCCAAACTCATCGACGCGCAGTTCCGCGCGTTTATTCAGGACATGGGCAAGCAGCAGTTCTGGGCGGATGCGCGAGTGCAAACGGACGGCGTCGAGGGACCGACGCTCGCGCCTTTGGATTCAAAGATGACGACCGAGAACTGGCATTTCCATCCAGTCGGATTTCTGGCTCAGATGCGGGAGTGCCTAACAACGGATGCGGTCCTCTCCGAAGAGGAGTTCGAAACCGAGATTCGCCGCAATTGGATCATCGGGATGAAACTGGTTGAAAAACGCCTCAAACAGCTTGAGCCGTGGAAAGAGCCCAATATGCCGATGCCTTCTCCGCCCGCGAGCGTGCCCAATATTGTCCGGGAATATGCAACCACGCGGAGCATTCAAAATCGCGGCCATGCCACGCTATGGGAGAATTTCATCTACTGGTTTGGCGTTGACCCTAACACGATCATCGCCCCCTCGACGTCGCGTCAGTCGCGCACCTCAGCGCCTGCGGGTCATCATGTATATCTCTACATGAAAGGGATGAAAGACGTGTTCAGACACATGTCAACGCAGCAAATTCAGAAAGGATCGCTTGGATTCGAAGCAGGTGCCTATGTTTGGCAAGGCGCTTGCCCAGAGAAGCCCTTAGTTCCAGCGGCGAGTGGGTTCAAGATGGAGTGCGTCAATATCGCCTGTCAATACGGGCTAGGCTTTAAATCATTCGTCCGCAGCGATGCCGTTGATCAGAACCGCATGCAGACGCAGTTGCATGAGATATCGCATATGGTCGGAACCACCTGTGCGGACGACAAGGTGATTTTGCTGCCTGAGGGTACTGTTGATTCTTGGCAATTCAATACGACCACCGCCTATGGTGCGTTGGGCGCTCGCGTGTTGGCGGAGTTCCACCCAGAGCAGGCAATGGCCAATGCAGAGAACGTTGCCTTTTTTATCGAGAGTGCAAAAGATGAGGCGGTATTCAACAGTTAAACGGCGGTTTAGCCGGTACGCTATTGCGCTATGGAGTTTCGCAGTGCTTGCCGCGTGCTCGTATGACGTAACGGCGAATTCAATCACCCAAAACAGCGACGGGAAAAATGTCATGAGCAGAAGTCAGCCTCCAGGAAGTTCGGCAAACCAGACGGGGATTCCGGATAGGCGTATCAATTGGATGAAGAATTCGTTGATTACTCGGATCGGATTCGTTGATGCACGCTTAAGGGAGGATAGTTTAAAGGTGCGTTATGCCCTTTCATTTGAAAATCCAACGAATATCGAGGTGAGGTGGACGGGAAGTCCCACGCCCAATGAAGAACCAATTCGATTCTTTTGCGACGAAAAACGGATTGATCCATTGGCATCGAGGACACCTGGAATCAAGGGTAGTCAGGTGCCCCCTCGTGACGATGAGACCCTACGTTACCGCCATGTAGTTGAAGCCAACAGTATTTGGAAGGGAGACATTCCAGGTGACTTTGCAATTGACTACAGTCAGCTTCTTCCGGGCACTCACATTTACGAAATGGTCTATTGGCAAAACCAACTCGACTGGATCGATGTCCGCGAAATACTTCGACGAACTGACGCTCAAGGTCCGGGCCGCATGATGTACCCATTGACCGACAACGCGCCTTCAAACCGGCTGTACTTCAAGGTCTACAAACCTACGGATGAAGAAGCCGCACGGGGCCGGAAGATTGAATTCCTTGGCGAAGTCGACGCGCGAACCCAAGTGCTGGCGCTGCCGTACGCTCGACCCGGAGACTTTGCACCGAAGACGGGCTACTGGCAGGCGGTGGGCGAGACCATCGACATCATCGGCGGCGACCACGAGACCTTCGTCAAAGAAGGCGATTCTATGCCGAACCTGCCCGGAAAGATTGGCGTCGATCCGTTCAGTTTCCGATGGAAGTATGTCGGTGAACAGGGAAAGATATCGGTGAAGTAATCGATATGCGGAGGGAATTTTCGATGCGTCAGTGGTTTTAGAAGGTCATCGACACATGTGTCCTGTGCACGGAATGGGCACGGTTGTCACGGGAACGCTCAACAGCGGGACCATCGTCGATGCGGCCTTGATCGTTGCGCCGAGTTCGACGAAGAATAAAGACAAGACGCGCGATCCCGAAATGCATCAAACGCGCAAAGGCCGGCAGTGGTATTTCGGCATGAAGTTGCACATCGGAGTGGACAGTCAAAGCGGTTGACGCATAGCGCGGTGCTCACATCGGCCAACGTCCACGACAAGCACGCGCTCACGCGACTGCTGCACGGACAAGAGCGGCGCGTGTATGGCGATAGCACCTATGCGAGCCAAAAGGCACTGATTCACGAGAACGCGCCCAACGCGCGGGACTTTACCAATCAGCGTACGTGTCGTGCGGGAGAGGTCGATGAGATTGCGCGTGGCAAGAATCTAAACAAGTCGAAGATCAGGGCACGAGTTAAACACGTGTTCGCAGTCGTCAAACGGCTATGGGGATTCACGAAGGTACGCCACCCGGGGCTGGCGAAGAATGCCAATCGCGCTTTCGTCGCGCTGGCGTCGAGCAGGCCCACGCACGATGTCCCGCGGGGCGGCAGATGAAGGCACAAAGCGTCATTCATTCGAATCCCCAACATTTCGCGTCCGTTTCGATGAATCCAGCTACTTGTTCAGCGTTGCCTTAGATCCAGCGAAAACCCACCAATCAACGCGCCACCTTCACCGCCTTCTTCCCCCCCAGCACCCGCGCCTGCAACACGATCACCAGCAACAAAAACAACCCGCGAATCACCGACTGCCAATAAGCCGAAAGCGAGATATACCCCAACCCGTTTTCAAAGTTCAAAAGATTGAACACGAGCCCAAGCAGCGCGACACCGGCGATCGTCATCGCGATGGAACCTTCGCCGCCCGTCAAACGCGTGCCCCCAAGCACCACGGCCGAAATCGCAAACAACTCCCAGCCGACGCCTTCGTTCGGCTGCCCCGCGCCGAACTGCGCGGCGAGAATCGCGCCGGCGATGCCTGCAAGCAAACCCGAAACGGTATAAACGAAGACCAGCGTGCGATCGACGTTCAGGCCCATCAAGCGCGACGCCTCTTCGCTGCCGCCGATCGCCAGCGCATGCCGCCCGAAGCGCGAACTGCGCAACGCGATCCACCCGATCACCGCCGCCGCCGCGCAGACGATCCCGGGAATCGGCAGGCCCAGAAAATCGCCTTGCCCGAATGCGGCGAAATTCGTATCCGACGATATCGCCACCGCATCGTTATGACCGAGCAAAAGCGCGAGGCCATGCGCGCCGAGGCTCGTCGCCAGCGTGACGATGAACGGCAAAATCCGCATATGCGTGATGACGAGCCCGTTCAACACGCCGATCGCAAGTCCCGCGAACGACCCGGCGATCACGCCGGCCAGCGCGCCATGCGGACTCGCCAACGCCGATACGACGCTCGCGAGAGCAGCCACCGCACCGACCGACAGATCAATGCCGCCCGTGATGATCACGAACGCCATGCCGATCGATATCAACAGGAACATCGAGTTGTATCGCCAGAACGACGTCACGTTATACGCCGACAGAAAATGCTCATAACGCGTGACGCCCAGCAAGAGCAACGCGACGAGCGCGATCAGAATGGGCAGGTTCTTCTTCATGGAAAAGTCAGCCTCGCTTGCGTTGCACGTACACCGCGGCAATGATGATCGCGGCCTTGAGCACGAGCGCGGCGGCATCCGGAATGCCGTGCGCGAGCAACGTGTAACGCAACAACTGAATGATGAGCGCGCCGATCAGCGTGCCCGTGATATACGCCTTGCCGCCGGTCAATGCAGTGCCGCCCACCGCGACCGCCGCGATCGCATCGAGTTCGACGCCGAGGCCCACCACGTTCGCATCCGACGACGAGTTCACCGAGATCGAGATGAGCCCCGCGAGTCCCGCGAGCGCTGCGCATACGGTGTACGCGATCATCTTCACGCGCGCGGTCGGAATGCCGGAGAGATACGCGGCGTCCTCGTTGCCGCCCGTCACGAGCAGGTATTTGCCGAACAGCGTCTTGCGCACGATCCATGTGAAGAGCGCGACGAGCACGAGCATCAACAGGATCTGGAAGGGCACGCCCGCCACCTTGCCGAGCGCGATCCACTGAAACGCGGGATTGTTGAACGCCTGCAGGCTGCCATCGGTGACGACCTGCGCGATGCCGCGTCCCGCGATGAACAGCACGAGCGTCGCGACGATCGGCTGCACGTTCAGACGCGTGACGAGAAAGCCGTTGAACACGCCGCATAACGCAGCGGCGACGACCGGCAACGTGAACGCGAGAATGATGCCGAGCGGCCCGTCGATATTCATGAAGAGCATCGGCGCGAGCGCACCGGCAATCGCCATCGAAGCACCCACCGACAAATCGATGCCGCCCGTCGCGACGACCAGGGTCATGCCGATGCCGACGATCACGATCGTCACCACTTGCGTGAGATTCACGTTGAACGTCTGCAACGAAAGGAAGTGCTGCGTGAAGATCAGGTTGAAGACGATCATCGCGATCAGCACGGCGACTTCACGCTGGATCGCGACGCCGCGTTTCTTCTTCACGGGCGCCTGCACGATCGGTGCGGCGCGTTGCGTGTCATCGATCATGTTTCGCTTCCTCCACCGCTTCGGCGAGCGTCGATTCCGCGCCCGCGCCGTACGCGATCGCGTCCATGATGGATGCCTCGTTCATCTGCGCGCCGTCGAGTTGCGCGACCGTTTCGCCATCGCGTATCACGACCGCGCGATCGGCCACGGCCGTGAGTTCTTCCAGTTCCGATGCGGACAGCAGCACCGCGAGCCCCGCATCGCGCAACTCACGCACGATCTTCGCGACATCGGCTTTCGCGCCGACATCGATGCCGCGCGTGGGTTCATCGAGCAGCAGAAGGCGAGGGTGCGTCGCGAGCCAGCGCGCGAGCAGCACCTTCTGTTGATTGCCGCCCGAGAGCTCGCGTATCGGCTGATCCGGCGAGCGCAGCTTGATGCCGAGCGATTCGACGAAACCATCGACGATCTCGCGCTGTTTCGCGATATCGACCACGCCGCGCTTCGTCAACGCGGGCAGGCATACGAGCGTGAGGTTATCGCGCACGGACAGCTCCGGCACGATGCCTTCGGCCTTGCGATCTTCCGTCAGATAAGCGATGCCGCGCGCGATCGCATCTTTCGGCGATTTGAACGCGGCATTCTCGCCGCCGACCGCGAGCGCGCCCTTCGCCGGACGGTCCGCGCCGAAGAGAAGGCGCATCGTCTCCGTGCGTCCCGAGCCGAGCAGGCCCGCGAGACCGACGGCTTCGCCCGCGTGCACATCGAGCGATACGTCCGTGACTTTCGTGCCCGCGGCGAGGCCTTGCGCGGAGAGCGCAACAGGCCCGCGTTTGGCGAGGTTCGCTTCCTTCACCGCGCTATCTTCGTGCACGACGGCGGCGAGCGTGCGGCCGAGCATCGTCGTGACGAGCTTCAGCTTGTCCATCTCCTGCATCGAGTTTTCGGCGACGGTCTGACCGTCGCGCATCACGGTGACGCGATCGCACAGCGCATACAGTTCATCGAGCCGATGCGACACGAAGATCACCGCGCGCCCGTCATCGCGCAAACGGCGCACGACGGTGAAGAGCAGTTCGACCTCACGCTCGTCGAGCGAGGACGTCGATTCGTCCATGATGACGAGCTTCGCATCCGACGACACCGCCCGCGCGAGCGCGACCATCTGCTGGATCGCGGTGGAATATTCGCGCACGGGTTTCTTCACATCGATTCGTAATCCGAACGATTCGAGCAATTCAGCCGCGCGCCGCTGCACCGTCTTCCAGTCGATGAGACCGAGACGGCGCGGCTCACGCCCGAGAAAGATGTTTTCCGCGACCGAGCGGAACGGCACGAGGTTGATCTCCTGATAGATCGTGCTGATGCCTGCTTCGCGCGCGTCCTTCGGTGTGCGGAAATCGACTTCGCGGCCATCGAAGCGAATCGTGCCCGCGCTCTTGCGATATGCGCCCGTCAGAATCTTGATGAGCGTGGACTTGCCCGCGCCGTTCTGGCCGATGAGCGCGTGCACTTCGCCCGCCGCGACCGAGAGACGCGCGCGCTTCAACGCAGCGACGCCGCCGAACGCGATGTCGATGTCCTGCATGTCGAGAAGGGGAGTCTGAGCCATGCCGTGAGTCCGTCGAAATGAAAAAGCGAGCGCCTTCGATCAGGCGCCCGCAAGACACACACACACTCCGCTCAGTACCCGTACTGCATGCTCGCGTCGACGTTGCTCTTGTCGTAGAAGCGATCCGAAACCTTCACCCACGGCGGAATCGTCTCGCCCTTCGCGTACTTCTGCGCGACATCGCACGCGAGCGGCCCGAAGAACGGGCTCGACTGCACGCTCGCGCCGAGCTCGCCCGCCTTGATCGCTTCGAGGCCGCCCTTGGTGCCGTCGATCGTCACGAGGACGATGTCTTTGCCCGGCTGCTTGCCCGCCGCCTTGATCGCGGCGATCGCGCCGAGCGCCATTTCATCGTTGTGCGCATAGACGGCGGTCACATCGGGATGCGCCTGGAGCAGCGTCTCCATCACCTGGCGGCCCTTGTCGCGCGCGAAGTCACCGCTCTGCGACGCGACGATCTTCATGCCCGAATTCTTCGCGATGACTTCGTCGAAGCCCTTCTTGCGATCGTTCGCCGCGGAAGCGCCCGTCGAGCCTTCCAGCTCGATGATCGTCGCTTTGCCGTTGGTCGCCTTCACGAGCCAGTCGGCGGCGCGGTGCCCCTGATCGATGAAGTCCGAGCCGATGAAGGTGATGTAGTCCTTGCCCGCCTTCGCCATCGACTGGTCGATGTTGCGATCGACGAGAATCACCGGAATGCCCGCCTTCTTCGCCTGCATCACGACGGGCACGAGCGGCTTCTCTTCACGCGGCGGAAACACCAGCAGATCGACGTGCTGCGCGATCATGCTCTGGATGTCCGAGACCTGCTTGGCCGCCGAACTGTTGGCGTCGGTCATGACCATCTGCCAGCCGCATTTCGCGGCGATATCCTTGAAGCTCTTCGTTTCCGCGAGGCGCCACGGGTTGTTGCTCTCCGTCTGCGCGAAGCCGACCTTCAAGGGCTTCTTGTTCGGGATTTTCGGCAGTCCGTCATCGGCGGCGTGGGCGGCGGTGAAGCCGGCCGCGAGCGTCAGGGCGGTCAGTGCGGCGGCGAGCGGGCGCAGGCCCAGGCGCGATTTCTTCTCTAGCGACAGCATGTCTTCCTCCATAGGATGGTTTGCCTTTTTCTAGTGGTGCCGATGCTTGTGTTGCCCGGTCTGCCTGCTGCGAGAGTGGTCATGCGTACTGCGACTTCGGCGATTATTTCATCGCGTTTTATTACTGGTCAATCGCTAATATTATTAGTTGCGAGCTGTTTTGCTACGGTGATTTCCCTGACCGAGCCGCGTTCGATCAGCGGACCGTCGAGCTTCACGGTGCGGCGTCGCACCGGTGCGCCCGCGGCGCGGTTTTCTTCTTCCTGAAGCAGCGTCTCGACGGCCCAGCGCCCGAGCTCGTAGTTCGGCAGCACGACGGTGGAAAGCGGCGGATGCGTGTGCCGCGCGATTTCCTGATCGTCATAGCCGAGCACGGAGACGTCGTCGGGTACGCGCAGGCCGAGCTGTTTGAGCGCCTCGATCGCGCCGAGCGCCATCAGGTCGTTCGCGCAAAAGATCGCGGTCGGTGGATTCGGTTCGCGCATCAGCGAGAGCGTTTGTTCGAAGCCGGTGCCCGGGCTCCAGTCGCCTTCGCGCACGAGTTCCGGCGCGTATGGCAAGTCGGCCGTCGCGAGCGCGGTGCGATAACCCTTCAGCCGATCGCGCGCCGCGTCCTGCCACGGCTCACCGTTGATATAGCCGATGCGCTTGTGGCCCGCGGCCAGCAGATGATCCGTCGCGCTGTGGCCGCCCGCGACTTCCGCGGGCACGACCGACGACACGCTCGCATCGCTCGTATAGCAGTTGAGCAGCACGGTCGGAACTCTGGCGAGAAGCGCGGGCAGGGTCACCCGGCGCGTGTAGACCGTCGCGTAGATCACGCCGAGCACGTTCGGATTGCCGAGCGTCGCGTCGAGCACGCGCGCCTCGATCTCCGCGTTGCCGTGCGTCGAATAGACCGCGAGCATGCGCCCGTTGGCGAACGCGGCATCGCGCGCGCCGTCGATGCTGACGACCGGATGCGGGCTCGTCGAAATTTCGTCGGCGAGATAGACGATCAGGTTGCGTTCGCCCTGACTCTCCAGTGCGGCGACCGGTTCGCGCTGCGTCATGCGATAGCCGAGCTCCTGCGCGGCGCGCAGCACCTTGTCACGCGTGGTATCGGAAAACTTCGCGCCGCTTGCGTTGTTCAGCACGAGCGAGACCGTCGATTGCGAGACTCCTGTGAGCTTCGCGATGTCGGTCATCGTCGGGCGGCGTTGCGTGGATTTTTTCATTGTGCGTGCCGCGTGCGGCGTCTGAAGCTTCCGCGAATCGTGTCGCGCGGGCCGAAGGAACTTGCCACTAATATTAGTGATGAATGCCGCGGAAAGCACGGGTTTATTGGTCATTTCGGGTCAGGGTTTTCACCGGTTATTACTAATAATATTGACGAACGGATTACACGCGTGCGATTCTGTCCTGGCACTCGCAACGAGGAGAGGGCGCATGGGCAAATACGACGAGAGCACGCGAGACGCGTTCGCCGAAGCGTTCGAACGAGACGGCTTCGTGCTGTTGCGCGACCATTTCCCGCGTGCCGCGCTCGAAGCCTGGAACAATGCGTTCGCGCCGCTCTTGCAACCGCATATCGAAGCCGCGCGCGCAGCATCGACGAGCGGTAATCGCGGACCGGGCCGCTACTACGTCACGCTGCCGTTCGAAGGCGCGTTCGCGGACCCGTCGATCTTTTGCGATGAAGACATCGTCGGCATCGTCGAGCGCGTGGCCGGGCGCGATCCGGTGATGTGTCAGCTCGCCACCGATACGCCCGTGGCCGGCTCCGAATACCAGGACTGGCATCGCGATACGCCGCCGCTTTTCGACGACGCGCCCGAGACGCCTTCGTTTCAGCTCGCGGTGAATTTCCCGCTCGTCGATGTCGATGAGCGCAACGGCCCGCTCGAAACGACGCGCGGCACGCATTGCATGTCGCGGGACGACGCGCTCGCCGGTCTGGAGGCAGGGCGCTTCGCCGCCGAGCAGGTGCCGATGAAAGTCGGCGACGTGATGATTCGCGATGTGCGCGGGCTGCATCGGGGCACGCCGAATCTGAGCGGCGAGCCGCGTCCGATGGTGGTGATCGGCTACAGCCGCGCGTGGTATTTCCGGCCCGAAGTGCATATCGACGTGCCGCGCGACGTGTTCGCCGAATTGCCCGCGCGCGCGCGGCGTCTGCTGCGTTTCAATCCGCTGGTCGAGAAGACGGCGCGCACCTTCGACGAAAGCTACCGGCAGTTTGCATATTGAGCGCCGCACTGTCCGATACGCTCGTCGAGTTGCGTTACGGCGCACGGCGCGTGCTGCTCGCGCCGCACGTGGGCGGCTCGATCGCGGCCTTCGACGAAACACGCGATGGCCGTTCGATCGACTGGCTGCGTCCCGCGACGCCCGCCGCGCTCGCCGCCCGCGATCCCCTCGGCATGGCGAGCTTTCCGCTGCTGCCGTATTGCAACCGCATCCGCGATGCGCGCTTCAGGTTCGACGATGCGCTCGTCGATCTGTCCGGCGATGGCAATGCCTTTGCGCATGCGCTTCACGGCAACGCATGGCGCTTGCCGTGGCGCGTGGGCGAGGTGTCGGAGTCGCGCGCGTGCCTGCATTTTTCGCACGAGCCTTCGAAGGCAGCAGCGCATCACTGGCCGTTTGCGTATGAAGCGACGCAGGAATTCGCGCTCGATGACCACACGCTAACGGTCACGATCTCCGCGCGCAACCTGTCCGATCGGCCGATGCCCTTCGGCATGGGCCATCATCCATACTATCCACGCACGCGAAACACACGCGTTCACGCGCGCGTCGCGGCGATGTGGCATAGCACGCCCGATCTGCTGCCGACGCATGCGGGAGCGCATCCGTGCGTCGATGCGATGGCGTCGAGAGAAGGCATGTCCGCCGATGCATTCGATCTCGACAACAACTGCGCCGGCTGGTCGCGCACGGCGACGATCGCGTGGCCGGACGAAGGGCGCGCGATCACGCTCGACGCCGAGACGCCGTTCGATCACATGGTGGTGTACGCGCCGGCGTCGCATCCCGATTTGCTGTGCGTCGAGCCGGTGAGCAACGTGGCGGATTGGGTGAACCTCGACGCCGACCACGCGATGAAGGGCGGCGCGGAGCTGAAGCCGGGCGAGTCGGTCATCGCGTCATTCGCATGGACGACTCGCTTCGGGTAGGACGATGTCCGCTTACTGACCGAAGAAGATGTCGCAGCGGGCCGCGTCGCGGCAGCTGCTCTGAGCGCGACCGCTTGCGGATGCGTTTGCGCCCGCGGCCATGCCGCCGTACGCGGCGTCATCGGTTTGGGCAGCGCGCGTTGCGATGGTCTGGTCCTGTTCGGGCGTGGCTTGCGACATGTACATCGGACGCATCGTCTGAACGAGTTGCTGCGCGTCGGCGGGCATGCCCTGAGCGTGTGCCGTGCCGACGGTGGCGACGATCGCGCACGCGGCCATCATCGCGAAGAGTTTTGGATTGACTTTTGCCTTCATGCTCCAGCTCCTTGAAACGAATGCACAAGCAGCCGGGAAACACGATTCTCGGACTCCTTGCAGCTTTATCGATGGATGGGATCGAGCGCAATGGCAAACTCGCCGCTACATGCTTCCCCCGACGCGACGATAGAAGACGCGTCGGCGCAATGAATAGCGCTCAGGGCTTAAGGTACGGCGATGCGGGAGCGGGAGAAATCCCTATCTCGTAGGGATACTTTGGTGGGGAGTGCCGCGGAGTGGAAGAAAAAGCGCGCTCGGTCTCACGAAGAGACCCGAGCGCGCTTAGGAACTGACTTCAATACGCTTAGTTTGACTTCCCGGCACCGCCACTCGACGCACCCGAGTCCATACTGCTCTTCTTGTTCTTGTGCATCTTGTTGCTGTGAGACGAGTCCATTGTGCTTGCGCCCGAAGCGCCCGACGTCGTGCCCGTCACACCGTTGGCGTTTGGCGTGCTCATGCCGGTCCCGCCCTGGCCAGCGCCGTTGCCGCCGGCCGTACCGCCACCGGCACCGCCGCCCGCGCCCTGCGCGAACGCTGCGCCCGACAAGCCCAGCATCAGTGCCGATACAAGCAGAGTTCTCTTCGCGTTTTTCATGGTGTCCTCCCGTTGATCGATGGTCTCGATGCGCACCGCCTCGCAAAATGCTGCGGTGTCACCGTTTGACTTGCGCAATCGCCGTGCCGCACGCGAGCGCACGCGGCGGCGGCGCGTCAGACCATGCTGCGGGAAGACGCGCGATAACTACGCAAGCGCCTCGTCACACCATTCGATGGCCCATGCCCGCGCGCAATGGACAGCATCCGATTCGCTCGCAAAGGAATCCAGTTCGCCGGATTCGAAAACTTCCACATGCGCCGTGTGTTCGTCCGGCAGATGTGTGATCTTCGCGTGGGCGTAGTAGCTGCCGTCCTGGTCGTGATGCGCGGTGCAATCGATATGGAACGTCTTGTAGTCGAATCGCATAAACGGGCTCCGGGAAGATGACTTGCGGGCAGGCGCGAAGCGTGCGCAAGCATATTTGCGTTTGACTCCTTACCTCTCGTGAGATACTGTATATACATACAGTATTATATTCAAGATGGATCTCTCCGAAAAGCTCGAAATCCTCGCCGACGCTGCAAAATACGACGCGTCATGCGCGAGCGGCGGCGCGCCGAAACGCGAGTCGCGCGGCATCGACGGCCTCGGCGCCAGTACCGGCTCAGGCATTTGCCACAGCTTCACGCCGGATGGCCGCTGCGTCTCGCTGCTCAAGATTCTGTTGACGAACTTTTGTCTCTACGACTGCCGTTACTGCATTAACCGCCGTTCCAGCAATGTGCCGCGCGCCCGCTTCACGCCGGATGAAGTCGTTAGCCTGACGCTGGACTTTTACCGCCGCAATTACATCGACGGCCTGTTCCTCAGTTCGGGTGTAATTCGTTCATCGAACTACACGATGGAGCAGCTCGGCCTCGTCGCGAAGACGCTGCGCGAGAAACATCATTTTCGCGGCTATATCCATCTGAAGACGATTCCCGATGCCGACCCCGGACTCATCGCGCAAGCGGGACGCTACGCCGACCGCCTGAGCGTGAATATCGAGTTGCCGACGGAAATCAGCCTCGAGCGTCTCGCGCCCGAAAAGAGCGGCCGCACGATCAAGCTGGCGATGGGCAATATCCGCGTCGCGCGCGAGGAGTCGGAAGCGGAGCCGCGCGCACCGCGTTTCGCGCCGGCAGGGCAAAGCACGCAGATGATCGTCGGCGCGGATGACACCGACGATCGCACTATCCTCGGCACCGCCGAAACGCTGTACGGCTCATATCAGTTAAAGCGCGTCTATTACTCGGCGTTCAGTCCGATTCCCGACAGCCCGTCCGGCGTGCCGTCGAAAGCGCCGCCGCTTTTGCGCGAGCATCGGCTGTATCAGGCCGACTTTCTGATGCGCGGCTATGGGTTCGCGGCCGCCGAGTTGCTCGCCGACGCCGGCAATCTGCCGCTTGATATCGATCCGAAGCTCGGATGGGCGCTTGCGCATCGCGACCGCTTTCCCGTCGATCTGAATACCGCGCCCGCGCGCATGATCGCGCGTGTGCCGGGCATCGGCATGCGCAACGCTAAGCGGATCGTCGAGTTGCGGCGCGCGCGGCGCGTGCGCTATCAGGATCTCGTAAAACTGCGCTGCGCCATGGACAAGGTGAAGCCTTTCGTCGTCACGGCGGACTACCGGCCGCCGCTCGGCGAGGCGCCCTCGGACAATCTCCGGCGCGCGCTCGCCACAGAGCCCGTGCAGCTTTCGCTGATCTGATGCATGTCCTCCTCATCGACGACGATTTCGATGCCTGGCGCGCCGCCGCGCTCGATGCGCTCGCGCGAGGACTCACGCCCGAATCGATCGACTGGCGCACGCCGCAAGGGGAACCGGCGCTGTTCAGCGAACCGGCGCAATTGGCTAGCGTAGCGGAGGCGCCGCAAATCCGTGTGTCACGCGAACTCGCGTCGCTGTTGAAGGACGCCGCGCATTTCCGCGACGCGCATCGCTGGAGCTTTCTCTATCGTGTTCTCTGGCGTTGGGCGCAGGGCGACCGCGCGGTTGCATCTCCTGCCGATGAAGACGGCGCACGCCTCTACAAGATGGCGAAGGCGGTGCGCCGCGCGCAGCACGACATGATCGCGTACGTGCGCTTCCGGCAGCGCGAGGCGTCGCTCGGCGCGCCCGAATATGTCGCGTGGTACGAGCCCGGGCACGACGTGCTCGCCTGGGGCGCGGAGCATTTCGCGGCGCGCATGGGACGCTCGACGTGGCTGATCGCGACGCCCGACGGTGCCGCGATGTTCGACGGCGAGCGCCTGCAACTGGAACGACGCCGCGCGCTGGCATCCGAACATGCGGTCGATACGCCCGACGCCGCCGAAGCGCTCTGGATGACCTACTACGGCAGCATTTTCAACCCCGCGCGCCTGAACGAATCCGCGCTCGAACAGCATATGCCGGTGCGTTTCTGGAAAGGGCTGCCGGAAGGCGCGCTGATTCCGAAACTCGTGAGCGATGCGCGCGGCGGCGCACGACGCGTCGCGCAGGCGCAAAGCGTCGGCGCGCTCGGCGGCAGGGCGGTGCAGGTGCAGGCGCAGGACGCACAGCCCGAACGCGACGCGCCCACGTCGCTCGACACCTGCCGCCGCTGCGATCTGTGGCGCAACGCGACGCAGGCGGTGCGCGGCGCGGGTCCATCCGATGCGCGCATCATGCTGCTCGGCGAACAGCCCGGCGATCAGGAGGATTTGAAGGGCGAGCCGTTCGTCGGCCCGGCGGGGCAACTGCTTCACGACGCGATGCAGCGTGCCGGTATGCCGCGCGAGCAGGTCTATCTGACCAACGCGGTGAAGCATTTCAAGTGGGAGCCGCGCGGCAAGCGGCGTCTGCACAAGACGCCCGCGCAGCAGGAAGTCGAAGCGTGCTCGTACTGGCTCGAACAGGAGTTGCACGAGGTCGGCGCGCGGGTGATCGTTACGCTCGGCGCGACGGCGTTGGCGGCGCTTTTCGGACGACGCGCGACGTTATCGGCGCATATCGGGCGCGTCGTGCCGTATCGGGACAAATGGGTCGTCGCGACGTATCACCCGTCGTATGCGCTGCGCCAGAACGACGAAGCCGCGCGCGAACGAACCGTCGCGGCCATCGTCGAGGCGCTCGAAAGGGCGCGCGAACTCAGCGGCCAGTAAGCTCAGAACGCCGCGCGAATCACGCCGCCGTCCGCGCGCAACGCCGCGCCGTTCGTCGCCGATGAGAGTTCCGAGCACACATATGCCACCATGTTCGCGATTTCCTCGGGCGTGATGAAGCGCTTGAGAATCGAGGTCGGACGCGCTTCCTCGAAGAACTGCGTCTCGAAGTCGTGGAAGCTCTTGCCGCCCGAGAGTTTCTCGACGAAATCGGTGACGCCCTCGGAACTCGTCGGCCCCGGCAGCACCGAATTGACCGTGACACCCGTGCCCTCGCAGGTTTCCGCGAGGCCGCGCGCGATCGAAATTTGCGCCGATTTCGTCATGCCGTAGTGAATCATCTCGACGGGAATCTGGATGCCGCTTTCGCTGCTAATGAACACGACGCGGCCCCAGTTCTGCTCCTTCATCTTCGGCAGATACGCGCGCGCGAGCCGCACGCCCGACATCACGTTGGCGTTGAAGAAGCGCAGCCATTCCTCATCGGCGATTTCCTCGAACGGTTTCGGATCGAAGATGCCCATGTTGTTGACGAGAATATCGACCTGAGGAAAGCGCTTCACGAGTTCCGCGACCTGCGCGGCGTCCGAGACGTCGCCGGCGAAGCCTTCGGCCTGCGCGTTCGGCACGAGTTCGCGCAGCTTCGCGAGCGCGGCATCGACGGACGCCTGCGAACGGCCGTTGACGATCACGCGCGCGCCCTCGCGCGCCAGCGCCACGGCGATCGCATGACCGATGCCTTTAGTCGATCCGGATACCAGCGCGAGCCTGTTGGCGATCTTGAGATCCATCTCTGCTCCTTCGAACGAGTTTGCGGATTGCGTCGACGCGCCTGCGCGACGGGTTCCGAGGATGGTAACCAGAAGCGGACCGGTTTGCAGCAACCGTGCGCATCATTGAAGATATAACCTGCACTTAGGAGCTTTCTAATTAGGATCACAGAATAAAAAAACTGTACTGCGCGTAATCGATCTCCTCCGTGGAAGCCCATGAACGCGCCTGTCAAGCCGACGCATATCTATATCGCGACGCCGAGCTACGGAGGCTCCGCCACGACGTGCTACATCAACGGCCTGCTCGATCTGGTGAACAGCCGTTTCCACAGCGGAATTACCTTCACCGTGGGGTTCAACAACTTCGAAAGTCTGATCACGCGGGCGCGTAACGTGATGGTCGCGAACTTTCTCGCGAATGAGGAGTTCACGCACCTGATGTGGATCGACAGCGACATCGGCTTCACGGCCGCCGACGTGCTGCGGCTCGTGCGGGCGGACCGTCTGGTCGCGGCGGGCGTCTATCCGAAGAAAACAGAAGGCTGGCCGCAAGGCGGTCTCGAAGCGGCATTGCCAGCAGGCACGCGGCATTCCGATTTCCGTGCGCGCTATAGCCGGTTTCCGGTCAGCGCACGCGTGGCCGCCGATGCCCCGGACGCTGACGGTTTCCTCGAAGTCGTCGATGCGCCTACCGGCTTCATGCTGAT
>NZ_OZ180040.1:0-892580 GCF_964261745.1 Caballeronia sp. S22
ACGACGCGATGAAACCAGCCGTGCACGACTCGGCCGTAGCGAGCTTCAATCCTCTGGCACTCAGGAACGAGACCACTTGAGTCGGAATGTCCATATTCGCCTCTTTTCTTAGGCCGGTTAGTTTAGCGGTAAGCAATTCATAATCCCGATTGACACCTTCCAAGAATCCAACAAACAAGCGGATCGTTCGGTGGATTAGCTTCTGCCCTTACGCAACGGATGGCTCGTCATACACCCTCTTTTCGCTTGGTTGAGACTCCGAGAAACGCGTGGTTCTGATCGGTTCGAGTACCTTGTCCCGATGGACCATAAGCGTAGATCTCGGCGCGTCGGCGAGTGCGCCATCGCCGACGGTTTCCGCCTCCTCCGCGACAACATTGAGAGCCTTCTGCGGGGCGCAGTCGACCTGCTCGTCGGTTGTTCATCAACCCAGGACACGCGCACCATTGAAGGCAACGGAGATTCGATTGAACCCACTCCTGCTGGGATTTGCAGGCGTGAGTTGGCGGGGGTCTCTGTCGCTGTCGGCACGGAACGCGAGTTGCTCTAACTAGCGAGCTCCTAAAAATCCCAACGACGGTTCAATGCCCGGCCCGATCGAGGGCTATTCGATTGACGTTGCAGGGACTGAGAAGGCAATTGATCACATGAATACCGACCCGTCCACGCTTGCCCAGCTTTCTGGCCGCGCATCTGACGTTCCGTTGCACCTTCGCGAGCCTGATAAGTCGCCCTGCACACCGCGCCGACGCTGGTGGTCTTTCGTCGGCGCGGGTTCGCTTATCGCAGTCGGCTATATGGACCCGGGAAACTGGGCGACCGCGCTGGCGGGCGGCGCCCGCTATGGTTATCGGTTGCTTTTCGTCGTTCTGATCGCCAGTCTCGTGGGCATTTTGTTGCAATGGGTGGCATCACGCGTGGGCTTGGTCACCGGACGCGATCTAGCGCAACTTTGCCGTGAACGGTTCAGTCGGGGGACGACGCTCGGGCTCTGGGTGGCGTGCGAGATTGCGATCATTGCATGCGACGTGGCGGAGGTCGTAGGCAGCGCGGTCGCCCTGCAGATGTTGCTCGGCATCTCACTCACCGCCGGCGTTCTGTGCTCGGCAGTGGGTACGTTTGTCATGCTCGCGCTGCAAAGCCGTGGCAAGCGGCCCTTGCAATGCGCGATTACGGCGCTGATCCTCTTTGTCGGACTTTGCTTCGTCGTGGAACTGGCGCTTGCCCATCCCGATTGGGCTGACGCGCTGCGAGGCTTTGCCCCGCCCCCCGCGTTGCTGCGAGACGCCGGCATGCTTTGGCTTGCCGCGGGCATTCTGGGGGCCACCGTGATGCCGCACAACCTGTATCTGCATTCGGCGCTCGTTAAGAATCACGCGCCCAATCACGACGATGTCGCCATCGGCCGCGCGCTTAAGGGGGTGAATATTGATACTTTTGCTTCACTCGGGTTAGCATTCGTGGTCAACGCCTCACTCCTTGTCGTTGCGGCAGCAGTCTTCCACGCGAGCGGCCATCGTGAGGTCGACGATCTCGCCGATGCGCATCGGCTCATTGCGCCGCTCGTGGGGAGTCACTGGGCCGGCGTTGCGTTCGCCGCCGCCTTGCTCGCCTGCGGCCTGAATGCGACGGTCACGGGCACGCTCGCGGGACAAGCGGTGATGGAAGGCTTCCTGAATCTGCGAATCACACAATGGGCACGTGCGCTCCTGACAAGGGCGCTTTCAATCGGTCCTGCGCTGCTCGCCGTAGGGTTCTATGGGCAACATGGGTCGAACGCGCTGCTCGTGTCAACGCAGGTCGTGTTGAGTTTGCAATTGCCACTTGCAATCGTTCCGCTGGTGCGCTTTGCTTCGGACGTCCGCCTCATGGGCCGCTGGCGAGTGGCTCGTACGCCACTGGTCGCGGCGTGGGGATGCGCGGGCCTCATCGTCGGCTTGAACACCGCGCTTTTATGGCAGGCCTTGCTTTGACAGGTCATCGCGATCGAAAACGGCAGTCGGATATTTAACGCCAATGCGAACTGGCGAGACGCCTGCGGACGAGGCGGTATGCGGTTTGCTTTGCCGCAGTCGCGAGCCCCGTGTCGAACTTTCGTCACGAAAGGTGAAGCTTCAGGTAAACCCGAGCCCACATGCGCATTATGCAAACCGCGTTGTCACCGGCAGGCGTTCAAGCCGGCCGCATCTTTGAACTGTGGCACCTCACGCTTGCGGTCTGTTGCGCAGTCTTCGCCGCTATTTTGCTGGCGTGCATTGTCGCGATCATACGTGCACCACGCGCCAATCGCGCGACCCCTGTCGATCTGTCGAGCAATGACCGCCCGCAACCGCGCACACGATTCTGGGTCGCCGTCGCGACGGGCGTCTCGACACTGCTCCTACTCGGACTCTTGTTCGCGGACGTCATGACCGACCGCGCGCTATCGCGCCTGCCGGTTGACGACTCGTTACGCATCGAGATGACCGGCTATCAGTGGTGGTGGGAAGCGAAATACCTGAGCGATGCGAACGCGCCCGAATTTACGCTTGCCAACGAACTACACGTACCGGTGGGTCGGCCGGTAATCATCTCTCTGAAGGCGGCCGATGTGATCCACACGTTTTGGGTGCCGAACCTGCATGGCAAGAAAGACATGATTCCCGGACGTGATACGACCATCGAGTTCCGCGCAGACAAGGCGGGCGTCTATCGCGGTCAGTGCGCGGAATTTTGCGGCTACGAGCATGCGCTCATGGCGTTTACCATCTCCGCCGACCCACCTGCGCAATACGCGGCCTGGGCCGCGCAGCAGCGTCAGCCGGCCGCCAAGCCCGTCGACGCCCTCGCGCTGCACGGGCGCGACGTCTTTATTAGCCAGGACTGCGCGCGCTGCCATACAGTGCGCGGCACCGATGCGACTGGCACCATCGGTCCCGATCTCACGCATCTGGCGAGCCGCCAGTTCATCGCGGCCGGCACGCTCGCCAACAATCGCGGCAATCTCGCGGGCTGGATCGTCGATCCGCGCACCCTCAAACCCGGCACCATCATGCCGGGCACGCGCTTGCCGCCCGCCGATCTGCAGGCGCTGCTCGTCTGGCTGGAGACCCTCAAATGAGCGATCAGCAACAGGCCGCCCGACTTATTGATGGCCCGCACGCTTCGCCGGAAGCGCTCGACGCGCTAGCGAGGACGTGGAGCGATCCACCCGGTTTCATCGGTGCGCTGAGCGCGATCAATCACAAGACCGTGGCACGGCGCTTTATTGTGACGACCTTTGTTTTTTTCCTGGTAGCGGGACTGCTCGCGCTTGCGATGCGCACACAACTCGCGCGCCCAGACCAGCGGCTCATCGGGCCAAATCTCTACAACGAGCTCTTCACGATGCACGGCACGACGATGATGTTCCTGTTCGCCGTCCCGGTAATGCAGGCCGTGGCTGCCTTCCTCGTGCCGCTGATGATCGGAGCGCGCAGCATTGCATTTCCGCGCATGAATGCGTACGCGTATTGGGTCTTTCTATTTGGCGGATTGTTGCTATTCGCGTCGCTTCTCGTCAACACAGCACCGAACGCGGGCTGGTTCAGCTATGTACCGCTCGCGGGCCCCAATTACTCGCCCAATAAGGGCGTCGATATTTGGGCGCAGATGATCACCTTCACCGAGCTTGCCGGCCTCATCGAAGCCGTGGTGCTCATCACGACGATTTTCAAGATGCGCGCGCCCGGCATGTCGCTCAACCGCATGCCCCTGTTCGTATGGGCGACGCTCGTCACCCAGTTCATGGTGATATTCGCGATGCCCTCCGTCATGCTATGCAGCACCGCGCTCATTCTGGACCGCCTCGTTGGCACGCACTTCTACAACCCGGCCAAGGGCGGCGACGTGCTGTTGTGGCAACACCTGTTCTGGTTCTTCGGGCACCCTGAAGTCTATCTCGTCTTCATTCCGCCGTTAGGCTTCATCTCGTCGATCATTCCAACCTTTGCGCGCCGGCCCGTCTTCGGCTATCCGGCGATGGTGCTCTCGCTGATCGCTACGGCGTTTCTCGCCTTCGGGCTATGGGTGCATCACATGTTCGCGACCAACGTGCCGGAGTTGGGCAAGAGCTTCTTCACGGCCGCCAGCCTCATGATCGCAATTCCTTCGGCCGTCCAGATTTTTTGCTGGATCGCCACACTCTGGACGGGGCGCCTCAGTCTGCGCACACCGCTGCTGTACGTGCTTGCGTTCTTCTTTATCCTGGTGATCGGTGGAATGACGGGCATCATGGTCGCCTCGGTGCCAATCGACCTGCAGGTCCACGACACTTACTTCGTAGTCGCCCATCTGCATTACGTGTTGCTCGGCGGCGCCGTGTTTCCGCTGTTCGGCGCGTTCTTCTACTGGTTTCCGAAGTTCGCGGGCCGCATGCTCGACGAGCGGCTCGGCAAGTGGCAGTTCTGGCTGTTCTTCATCGGCTTCAACGTGACGTTCTTTCCGATGCACTTGCTCGGTCTCGAAGGCATGCCCCGGCGTGTGTGGACGTATCCGCACGGCATGGGTTGGGACGGCATGAATCTGACGGCGTCCATCGGCGCCTATACGATCGCAGCGAGCGTGCTGCTGTTCATGACCAATGTCGCCAGGACGCTGCGCAGCAACGATCACGCCCCCGCCGATCCGTGGGGCGCAGGCACGCTCGAATGGAGTGCGCCGTCGCCGCCGCCGCCGCACAACTTCGATGCGATTCCTGTGGTCCATGGCCGTGACCCGCTGTGGGAGCCGTCCGCGCAACCCGCCTTCGTCGCCGGCATCGCCGCCGATGCGCGCGAAGTGCTCGTCACCACGGTTCTTGATGCGAAGCCGGATCTTCGACCGCTGTTTCCAAAACCATCGATCTGGCCGTTCCTGAGCGCCGTGGCGACGACCATCCTGTTTATCGGCTCGATCTACACGCCGTGGGCCATCGTGTGGGGATCGGTGCCGGTGGCGGTAGCGATGATTGCGTGGTTCTGGCCCAGGCGCACCGATAATCGGATGGCCGTTGCGCGGGAGCGTCACCCATGAATACGGCATCCAAGCATACCGATTCGCGCATGGCGCAGGCGCGCCCCGACGATCTCGAGCGCACCCGCATCGTGCTGGACGTCAGCGCGCTGCCGACCTTCGGCTTCAGCCATCGGAGCCTGATGTGGTGGAGCACGATCGGGCTCATGCTGATCGAAGGGACGGTGTTCGCTATTGCAGTGATGATGTACTTTTATCTGCGCACCCGCGCTCCGAGTTGGCCAATGGCGGCCGTCGCACCGCGCCTCCTCTGGGGCACCCTCAACACCGCGGTGCTGGTGGTGAGCCTGTGGCCCAATCAGCTTGCCAAGAAGGCGGCGGAGCGCGGCGACCGACGCCGGGCGTGTCTGTGGCTCTGGATGTGCCTGCTCGCCTCCCTCGCATTTCTCGTGCTACGCGGCTTCGAGTTCGCCTCCCTGAACGTCAGTTGGTACACCAACGCGTATGGCTCGGTCGTCTGGCTGCTGCTCGGCCTGCATACGACGCACCTGATCACCGATACGGTCGACACCGCCGTGCTCGCCGTCCTGCTCGTCACGGGACCGTTTGAAGGCAAGCGCTTCGTCGATGTCAGCGAGAACGCGGTGTATTGGTATTTCGTCGTGCTGAGCTGGCTGCCGATCTATGCGGTCATCTACTGGGCGGCCCGTCTCTGAGACAGATCATGAAAACCTGGCTCGCGCTGCTGGGCGCTCCGTCGATCGTGCTGACCTGTCTGAGCGTCAACTACGCGCTGCTAGCGCCCGCCTGCCACTTGTCAAATCACACGCTGCTTGACGGCGTCAGCGGCGCGAGCCTCGTCGTGTGCATGCTGGCGACGCTGCTCGCCTGGCAGCGCTGGCGCGACGCGCGGCGCGCTCATCCGGTCTCGACCAATGATGCGTCCGACCTGCCCGCACGGCCCGGCTTCGTCGCCGCCGTGGCGACCGGCGTGGGCTCATTGTCGGCGCTGTCCGTCATCGCTATTTGGATACCGCAATGGATACTTCCGGCCTGCTGAGAAGGGCAGTTGCGCCCGCCCTTGCCTGCACTGTCTTGTGGAGCGACGCGGTGCGGGCGCATGCGCTCCCGGCCAGCGAACCACGTACCGATGCCTCGCCGGTCGCGTGGATCTTCGAGTGGTGGGTCGTGATCACGCTGCTGGTGAGCCTCGCACTCTATATCGCCGGATACATGCGGTTGCGGCCACTCGGCGCGCAGGGTCGGGTGACGCGCTCGAAGCGGCTCGCGTCATTCGGCGTTGGATGGCTCACGCTGGTACTCGCACTAGTGTCGCCCCTGCATGCGTTGAGCGAGTGGCTGTTCTCCGCCCACATGCTCCAGCACGAGTTGCTGATGCTGGTCGCAGCGCCCCTGCTCGTGATCGGCCGTCCCCTCGCGGTGTGGATATGGGCATTTCCGGCCGGCGCAAGGGCAGCCATTGGCGCGGTGGTGCGCTCGCGCTGGATCAAGGCGCCCTGGCAATGGTTGACCAAGCCCGCCGTCGCCTGGATGTTGCACGCAGCGGCGCTGTGGTGCTGGCACGCACCGCGTTTTTTCGAGGCGGCGCTCGCTCGCCCCGGCATTCATACGCTTCAGCACGCGAGCTTTTTGGGCAGTGCGCTGCTGTTCTGGTGGACGGTGTTCGGGCGGCGATCCGGTGCGCAAGCTAGTGGCAGTGCCCACGCGATGCTGTCGCTATTCACGACGATGGTCCATACCGGCGCGCTCGGTGCGTTGCTGACGCTGGCGCCGGGCGTCTGGTATCCGTCGTGCATCGAGACGACGCTTGCCCTCGGCTTCGATCCGCTGCAGGACCAGCAACTCGGCGGACTCGTGATGTGGGTGCCGGGGGGCCTCGCCTACCTGATCGGTGGGCTGTGGGTGGGCGCGCGTCTGCTCGTGCGGCGCGCGCAGCCTGATATCGTGAGCGTGTCGCATGAAGGCTAACGACATGCCCAACCTCACAACCGCGCTCCTGACGTGTCTCGCGCTCGCCGCCTGCACAGGGCAGCCGCCGACGTCCGACGCGATCACCGGCGGCAATCCGCAACGCGGCCTCGCCGCAATCCAGCGCTATGGCTGCGGCGCGTGTCACCGGATCGACGGCGTGCCCGGCGCCTATGGGAAGGTCGGTCCGACGCTGAAAAACATCGGCGAGCGCGCCTATGTGGCCGGAACGCTGCCGAACACGCCCGACAACCTGCAAACATGGATCCGCTTCCCGCAACGCGTGGTACCCGGCAACGCAATGCCCGATCTTGAGGTCAATGAAACCGATGCGCGCGACATCGCTGCCTATCTCTACCACCAGTGAATGCAATGCGTGCCGCCCTCCCCGCTCTTCTACTGCTCACCGCCTTGTCGCCCTGCCGCTTCGTCATGGCGGAGGATACCCCTTCCCCGGGGTTGCTCGCACGTGGCGAATATGTCTCCAGGGCAGCGGACTGCGCGGGCTGCCACACCGCCCCGCTCAACGGTGCGCCGTATGCGGGCGGCCTAGGCCTGGCTTCGCCGTTCGGGACGATCATCAGCAGCAACATTACGCCGGACAAGGAGACCGGCATCGGCAATTACAGCTATGCGGATTTCGCACGGGCGCTGCGCGAGGGCGTGGCGCCGGGCGGCAAAGGCTTGTATCCCGCGATGCCCTATCCGTCGTTCGTGAAGATGAATGACGAGGACATGCACGCGCTTTACGCCTACATGATGCACGGCGTACCGCCCGTTAAGTACCGCCCTCCCCCTACCAAGGCGCCGTTTCCGTTTAACCAACGCTGGGCGTTGCGGCTGTGGCGCATGACCTTCGCGCCGAAGAAGCAGTTCGCACCGCAACCGAGCCGCGATGCCGGGTGGAATCGCGGTGCGTATCTCGTGCAGTCGCTCGGACATTGCGGCTCGTGTCACACGCCGCGCGGGATGGGCTATCAGGAACAGGGTTACGACGAAGCGTCGACGAAATTCCTGTCCGGCGGCATCAATGACAACTGGTTCGCACCGAACCTGCGCTCGGATGCGGGCTCTGGCCTCGGACGCATTGCGCCCAACGACATCGCCGCATTCCTCAAGACGGGCCACGGCGCGGGCCCGGTCGCCTACGGCAGCATGGTCCAAACTGTGGAGGACAGTCTGCAGTATCTAAGCGATGACGACGCACGGGCGATCGCCGTGTACCTCAAGAGCCTGTCCCCGACGGGCTCCGCGGACGGCACCTTTGATCCGGCACTCGCGCAGCCCGGGCGCCCCAAGACACGCGCGCCTGATGTCCTGCCCGCACAAGGCGCAGCAGTGTATACCGGCTTTTGTGCGCAATGCCACCGTGACGACGGACACGGCGTCGCGAATGGGTTTCCTGCGCTGGCAGGTAATCCGTCGGTGATCAGCGAAGACACGACCTCGCTGATTCGACTGGTCGTGGAAGGTGGGAACAGCCCGGCAACCATTCACGGCCCCCCGCGCCAGCGGATGCCGCCATTCGCTGACCGGCTTACCGATGTGCAAATCGCGCAGGTGCTCACCTATATCCGTGCGTCCTGGGGCAACGATGCACGCCCTGTGACCGCGAACGACGTGGGTTCGCTGCGCAGCTCCATACATAAGTGACCCGGATCGATGGCCGAGGCGGCGAGACCGTTATTTAGAAATTCGAAAGCCCGCAGCCTCAGCTCACTCCTCGCGCCGCGCGTCGTCGATCTCTGGCGCGATCGCTGCATGATTGATGATTGCCACCATTGAGATTCCGCCCAGCATGTTGCCGATGAGCGTCGGCAACAAAAAGACGTTGAAGTAATCGCCCACCCCGACCGCACCGATCATCACTGCATAAGCGGCCTCGGCCGAACTTGCGATCACGTGCGTCAGCTTGCTAACTCCGACGGTGTAGGTGACGAGCAGAATGGTCGCGAGACGAGCCGAACGGGCAGTCGGCAACAACCAGACCATGAGCGCGATCAACCAGCCTGCAAATACAGCCCGCACCAGTGTCACGCCGAACGACGCGCTGAACGGCGCACGTGCAACCTCCGCGAGCGCCTTTGTCACCTCCGGGCCGAACACGTGCTTGAACTGCAACAGCGCGGCGAAAGCCGTCGTGCCTACCAGGTTGAAGACGAGCACGATGACCCACAACCGAAGCGTCTTACCGAGCGTGGTGAGATTGCGTCGCGTCAGGACGGGAAGCACAGCGGTCAACGTGCTTTCGGTAAAGAGTTGCTGACGGCCGAGGATTACAAATACGAACCCGATGGTGTAGCCGAGGCTCGTAATCAAGTGTCGCCAACTGGCATCAGGCAAAGCACCTTCGAGGATCGCCTGGACGAGAAAAGAGAAGCCCATCGACAAACCCGCCGCAAGGGCCGACCACATGAGCGCAGTGCTGCTGCGCTCCATCGCGGCCTCGCCCTCTTCGCGAACGATTTCATGGATGACAAGCGGATGCGGTGTCGAATGGTCGGCCGCCTGCTCGCGCTCGCTGCTGTCAAGATGCGGGGACTCCGCACCTGCGGTTTGATCGGACATGCTGTTTCCCAAAGAAGCACTTTGTGCGCGATAGACATACGGACCCGCGGTGTACAACGATTTGTGCAGGCGTGATTCAATAGTTCCCCTGGTCACGAACGCATGAGGTGTGTTCCTCAGCGATTCCACTGAGCCCCGGCATCGTGCAGGCGAACGAGGGGCGTTTGGGGCTCCTCAGGTCAAATACCTCCGGACATCCATGTGGGGGCGATGCGCGGTCCTAGCTGCGAGCCTTTCGTTCTCAGCGGAGTGGCACTGCTTTGATTTACTGACCGGCCCGTCAAGCTAAGACATTGGATCTTGGCTAATTCCGCAGTTTTCGAGGCGGGAACAGCGGAGCACTGACTTCTATTCCGTCACTTTGTTCCGCCCATAAACTCCGCTTGTACCGCCACACGGCCTGCATCGATTGAGCATTTGCACCTCCCGGACGAGGGCGGTCGTCCGGGTCCGCGTCCTTGCAACAGCACCAAGCGTTCGCCGAGATAAATGACGCTTTGCAGGACGATCAATCGTTCGGGCAGCTACCTCAACTTTGTTCGAGGTGACTTAATCGAGGCGTCATGGTTTCAGCACGACTTTGATACAGCCATCTTCTTTGTCACGGAACGTCTTGTACATTCCGGGGCCCTGCTCAAGCGCAACGGTATGCGTGATTACGAAAGACGGGTCGATCTGACGTTCTTGAATGCGTTGCAGTAGGTCATCGGTCCACCGGTTGACGTGTGTTTGTCCCATCTTCCACGTCAGGCCTTTGTTCATCGATGCCCCAAAGGGTAGCTTATCGATCGATCCACCATAAACACCCGGGACCGATAAGATGCCGGCTGGACGACAGACATAAATCATTTCCCGCAACACGTGCGGTCGGTCGGACTCGAGCATGACGGCCTGCTTCACACGGTCGTACATTGCGCCAAAGGACCGCGTCGCATGTGACTCCATGCCCACCGCGTCAATGCATTTCTCCGGGCCCTTTCCGCCCGTCAATTCAGCAAGCCGGTCAAGCACACTCTCTTCGTCGAAATTGATCGTGGTAGCGCCGCCCTGCCGTGCCATCGTCAAGCGCTCAGGCACGCGATCGATAACCACCACCTGCTTGGCGCCCAGCAGGACCGCGCTGCGAATTGCCATCTGGCCGACCGGACCAGCGCCCCAGATCGCAACCGTATCCGTCGGGACGATTTCACAGTTCACCGCGGCTTGCCAACCGGTCGGCAAGATGTCCCCGAGAAAGAGCACCTGCTCGTCGGTGAGACTCTCCGGCACCTTCACATGCGTAGTATCGGCAAATGGGACACGGACGAACTCAGCTTGCCCACCAGCATAGCCGCCCGTCAAATGCGAATAGCCGAACAGGCCAGCGGTCGCGTGGCCAAACACCTTATCGGCCTCCTCTCTATTACGATTGCTGCGCTCGCAAACAGAAAAATTGCCGCGTTTGCACTGGTCACAGTCGCCGCAGAAAATGGTGAATGGCACAACCACCCGGTCGCCGACTTTAAGCGCCTTATTCTCACGACCCACTTCCACAACTTCGCCCATAAACTCGTGGCCCAGGATATCGCCACTTTTCATGGTCGGCATGAAGCCGTCAAACAGGTGCAGATCCGAGCCGCAGATCGCGCAAGATGAAACCTTGATGATGACGTCGCGCCCTTCTTCGATTTCGGGATCGGGAACCGTGTCGCAACGGATGTCGTGTTTTCCATGCCAGCGAAGTGCACGCATTTTTCCCTCCAGCGGGATAGATTGGCAGTAACGGAGGGCGTATAAACGCCGTTTGCCATTGCCACTCGCGCAATTGCTGTTCCGCGGCGCTCAGTACCGACAGGCGAAGGCCAATGCGGCACGCGTTTCCGCGCTTTACGCCGGGTCACTTCGTATCGTCGCTCAATGCCTCAGGGCGTGACCGTCGCCCCTGTCGGCGAGACGACGATCCGGGCTGCAAACCAAGGGCACCGGCACGGCACGGCATACACGTTGACCCTCTCGCCGATGAGGAAATTTATGCAAACAAAATTTCAGCGGAATGCCCGTCAGATTCAAGCGGACACGCCCCGAACCGGCAGCATACCCCATTAAAGTGGAGACGCACCGTCGCATCGCTGCGTCGGATCTCCACCGTCGGGAGAGTGTTTGTAATGATCAGGGAAGATCCGACCGACCAAGTCGTCGTACTCGGCCGACGGTGCCTTTACAATCGCTCTAAGCATCTTGATGAAGGCATTGCCGTCCTCCAAGTTTTCGACAATGACTCGTGCTGTGCGCAGTGATATCGTCTCGGCGAGTGGAGGAGCAGTACCGTCGTCGAGCAGAAATTTGAATCGATGAATCTCCACCGACGCGTCTCTCGGAGGAGTTTCGTGGGCGATTATTGTGGCCTTCATTTTGGTCATCGTCCGTATTCGGGCACACGACTGATGCAAAAGGCGTGCCTCGCCGCGTCCATCCAACCTCGGCGCTTGGTGAACACGCGCACCGACGCGCCCTACCGGAGCCATCTGGCGTTCTGGGGCGCGGCGGGCGCGGCGGGTAGCGCGCGTCGTCGAGCCTCAAGCCGGTGCGCCGGCCGATCTGTACGTGCGGCAGCCTGCCAAGGAGCGCACTCTAGATGCCTCGGCAAGCTGCACTACCGCGCGTGCGTGACGTGAGGACTTTACCTCGCCGCTATTATCGCGCTGCGACGCTGAGCACATCCGTCGTCCTGTAGGTCGAATGTGGCCCCGCGATTGAATCGATGTGCCTCAGAACCATGCGATGGTCTAATGCGCATGCCTGCTACTCGATGCGCAGGGTTCGAGAATCTCACGATCCGTCGCAGCGCACGACGTTAAGCGAGTCGCCCCAGAGCGCCTGCAACCGATCGCCGCCGCCTGACGGGGCCGACGTTGGCTCGCTACTAGCACGCCGCACAAGCGGCGTGGCGCGGCAGCGTGCAGCGTGCAGCGGGCAGCGGGCAGCGGGCAGCGGGCAGCGGGCAGCGGGCAGCGGGCAGCGGGCAGCGGGCCCGCATCGACCGCTAACTTCGCACGTAGGGGACCTCAGCGCGAGGGTGCCGTTTGCCAACGTCTGGGCGGGCCCTTTCGGTGACGCTTCCGCTTCGAGCGAGGCCTTTGCCTGCTCCCACAACTCCTCTGCGAGGCCTTCTGGACTACCCTGTCGGTCGCGACGACGTTGGAAATTGGACGCTTGGCGGTGCACGGGTTGGCCTGCTCGTCGACCCGCGACACAGCGATAGCAAGCACCCGCGGTGCGCTACCTTGCACCGCCAATCCTCTCCTCAGCATACTTCGATAATCGGGCAGACCCGACGTTCGCTAAAGGAGGCCGCATGTGCGGTCATGGGTATGCATTCTGCTGCCTCACTTGAAAAGCTTTCCGCAACAAGCGCGACGAAAAAGGCAGCCTGCCCGCTTACCAGGGGCAGCCATTGATGAAGCGCCAACCGTCGAGGAGCCGCCGTGGACCTGCAATCGTTCCCGCTTTCCATCACCACGATGATTCGAATGGATCACACGCATGTGATGGCGGCTTTTCATCGTTACCGCCGCAGCACGCCGTGGTGGAGAAAGCGCGCTGTTGTCGAACTTATCTGTACGGCGTTGGAAATTCATGCGCAACTCGAAGAAGAGATCTTTTATCCGGCGCTCGGCGCCGCGCTGCCAACCGACGACACCCTTGCAACGAGCAAATCTGACCACGACAAGATGCGCGAGGACATCGCTCGACTACGAGCGATGCGCCCTAACGACGCCGCTTACGACGCACGTTTCATGCACCTCATGCGCGAAGTGATCCACCACGTTGCCGACGAAGAGACACTGCTGCTGCCGACCGCTGAACGCGCGCTTGCGTCCCAGCTCTCGCAGCTCGGTCAGCGAATGAGCACGCGCAGGCTGCAGCTCGTCGCACAGAGGCGCCCTGCCGCGATCGCGGTGAACACGGTCGCGACCTTTCCAGCCGCCTCGCTCGCAGTGGTGTCGCTGGGTGCCTTTGTTCTGGCGCATTGCCTGCGCCCCGCTGCCGCGCGCCGCAGTCGGCGGTTCGTGTACAGGAAAACGCGCGAAGACCGGGGCTAAACCACACCGAGGGCCGTGCGTCGACGAAACGACAAGAAGCAAAATCCGCCACCTATCGAGCATCGGCGGTGCCTAGCGAGAGATTGGCGAACGACCCGGCAGGAATTTTATATCCAGCAAGTGCAGTCGCTACCATTCGCACTGCCTTGCACGGCCTTTTTTTCATTAGCGTGTGACCGCGAGCGCCTGACGGGTTTTATGCGGCTGGTTCTAGCCGACAATGAGCGTTCCCCGCCATCGTAAGCAAACTTGACCGTCTGGCTGGTCCATCAAATCAGAAAGTGGACTGTTCTCATGTTCCTGTCTCCCCGGCGAGTAGCGCGAGCAGGCCCAGCAACTGGTCAGGCGCAGCGTCGTTGCGGCAATATGCATCGAAGCCAGCCTCGATGCCGGGGAGGCGGGTGGCAGACTCCTCTTGTGAGGTGAAAGCGATGATGATGACATGCTGCAAACGCGCGTCCTGCCTCAACTGGCGTGCGACCGCATACCCGCCCATCCCAGGCATATTAATGTCGAGCACGACCGAGTCGGGCACCCACGCGATAATGACGCCAAACACTGCGGGTCCGTCAACGACGAATTGGGCTTGATAACCGGACATCAAAAGCTATGCAGTGGTCGCCTCCGCCGCCGGCAGGAAATCGTAGCCGACAAGCAGCCGCCGCCTGAGACCCGCTTCCGGCTCGATCAGTGTGCGCGACGTCCAGCGGGCGGTCGTGGATAAGAGTGACATAGGGAGTGACCGGCTTTAGAGCAGTTAGCAACGTCTATTCCTTATGACGCGCTTGTCGGATGAAGAATTTCTGCGTGACCTGCGACCAGAGCGAGGTGAGGATCGATGGGCCTGTCTGATTTTATCAAGCGACATCTCAAGGATTTGATCGCCGACTGGACTGCCTTCGCCGCCCAGATTACCCGGCACGGAACCCGCCTCACCGAGAGCGAACTGCGGGATTCCGCCCACAAGCTCCTGTGCGCTAATGCAGCGGATATGCGTGAAGTGCAGAGTTGCGGGCAGCAGGAAGCCAAGTCACACAATGAAAGCGCGCGGGAATGTGGGCTCGATAGGATTGCCCTCCAGCACGCCGACGATCGGCTCGCTCATGGCTTTGGCATCAATGATGTCGTCGCGGGATTTCGGGCGCTGCGTGCGAGTGTTTTTGCGCCGCTGGGAGCGCGCCGCGCCGCGCCGCGCCGCGCCGCGCGGTGCCGTGCCCCTCCAAGAGATGATCCGGTTCAACGAAGCCATTGGCCAGGCGCTAGCCGGATCAGTCAGGCAGCACGCGCAACAGACCGAGCGCACCAGGGACCTGTTTGCCGGCGTGCTCGCGTATGACCTGCGCACGCCTCTCAGCGCGATCATTAATTCGTCGGAAGTCCTCCTTCGCGACAATGCTCTATCCTCGCGTGGAACGAGGTCGGTCCCGAATCTGCAAGGCAGTGCCGCACGCATGAAGCGCATGATCAACGATCTTCTCGTCTTCACCCGTACTCGTCTCGGCAACGGGTTGCCAGTCGAGCGCTCGCGTCAAGATATCGGATGGATTTGCCGCGACGCGGCCGACGAAGCGCGGGCGGCATACTCCGACGCACGCATTGACGTAGGCCTTGCAGGTGACCTCGCCGGCGAGTGGGATGGTATCCGTATCGCCGAGATGGTCATCAACCTCTTGGTGAATGCCGTGCAGCACGGCGCTGGACCGATATGTGTCGAGGCATGCGGCGACGGTGAACAAATCACCCTCACAGTTTCGAACGAAGGCAGTCCGATACCCCGGCACGCCCTCCCTACGCTATTTGACCCGCTGACACGCGGGTAAATCCGTCGTCCTCGCCCCGCGGAACAGCCGCCGGCATGGGCTTAGGCCTGTATATATGCCGGTGCATTGCGCATGCCCACGACGGGACGATAGCGGTCGAATCAACCGAGGCCCATCACGACGTTCACGGTGCGCATACCTCGCCAGGTTTGTCGCCGCGACTAGTCTTGCCCGCGGTAGGCTTCTTGCTTCGTGAAGCATGGCCTGCATTGTCGCGCCCCACAGCACGGCGGGCGAAATGCAATCAGCCCCGAGTTTCGTCGAAGACACGCCGAATAGCCCGCCAAACTATTGGCGCGCAAATACTCTGCGGGTTACTGCACGCCGTGCGACCGACGCAAATTCAAATGTACGCCAGAAGAGATATGCACCAAGAAACACGACACCGCATGCCGCGATCTAATCAAGCTCTTCGGCAACGCCCGATCCGTTCAAGGGGCTGACGCGGCATCTTCATACCGCGACCATGGTCAAGCGCCTGATCGCGATGGCGGCATCTGTGGCTTCTTCATGGAGCGGCATCAGCCTCCCTAACACCAGTCCAGCCTCCAGAAGGCGTCGAGGGGGCGGCACGATCACCGGCAACGGAGTCTAAATCTCCAGTCGGCCCACCGATCATGCGCATCAAGCCACCGGTGCACGGCTTGGACACGATACGCCAAGCTTGGCCACTCTCCAGATTTATAGCAGTCCGCAGGTGAGCCAGCAGAGAAGCTGGGCTCTTTCCGCGAATGTCATCTTCCGCGCCTCTCTTTCGTACGAGGAGATATTCAAAAACACCTTCCCTCAATTCGAACCTCTGTTCGCGCCTCGGCGCTTGCCCCATCGCGAGATGCAACCAAGTCATTCGCGTTAAGCGTTTGATTTTGGCAATGGCTCGCCATCAACTAACGCCGTCGCGGTACGCACCGCGAAACCCATCGCCGCCTTTTCGCTTGCGAACATGCCAAGCGTCCCGATACAAAAACGACAGAGCTGCGAGCGACACGACAGATGATTTCTTGCATGACAATCCGCGGAAGGCAATCGTCATGGCTGGATTAGGGGGCTTAATTGTTGGCATGCTCGTGTCGCGTTAGCCATATGCGAGATTACGCAAGACGCGGTGCGCCCGTCGATTTCTAGCCGAATGACGGACAGGTCCAGCTAATGCGCCAACGCGAGGAAGCGTCGCGCGCTTTCAGTCACTAGGAGGGGAGCTTGTCCACGTCAGGGGGTCGTTCTTGGCGATCAGCAGGTTGAAGCGAGGGTCGACCAGAAACCCATGCCTTCTGAGCGTAATGAACTTGTGAAGTCGATGGCCAGCAGTGCAAGTAGCGGTCCGGCGCAGGCGCGGCTGAACGTGACGAGTTGTCGTTGACGGGCCGCTGACTTGGCGCATGCGCCAGATGCACGTGAACCGATGGACGGATGACCTCCTGCGGCGTATTCAGGAGGGCCAGACGATCCGACCTTCGTCATCACGCACCGCGTCGCGCTCGCGGACGGCCCCGATATGTACAAGACATTCCGCGATAGGGAAGACCGTTGCATCAAGGTTGTTCTCAAGCCACGAACGCAGCGAAGGAGCGCGGCACGGGCTTTGCGCAGTGCCGCGCATGCCGACACCAAAACGCGACGCCCATGCCGCACGCAGATGAACCTTTGCTCGTCATCTCGCCCCATCTCGACGATGCCGTCTTCAGTTGCGGTGCCGCTGTCGCCGCTGCGCCGGATTCCATCGTATGCACAGTCTTCGCGGGCGTGCCGCACAATGCGCTCGTCACGGACTGGGACGCACAATGCGGCTTCGCGAACGCGCATCAGGCGATGCGCGCGCGCCACGCCGAAGACGCCGCCGCGCTGGATGCGCTCGGCGCGCGCCCCATCCATCTCGGCTTTCTCGATTCGCAATATGCAGGCGATAGCCCCGCCACACACGATGAAATAGCCACGACCCTGCTCGGCGTGATCCGCGCGACGGCTTGTCGTGCGCTAGTCGTCCCGCTGGGTCTCTTTCATTCGGATCACGACCTTGTGCACCGCGCGTGCCGCAAGGCATGGATCGCCGATTCAACGCTCGCCTGCATCGCGTATGAGGACGCTTTATATCGGCGCATGGACGGCCTCGTGCAGACGCGCCTCGCCGATCTCCGTGCTTGCGGGATCATCGCGACGCCCTTATCCGAAGGCATGGACACGGCTCTGCTCGCACGTCATCACAAAGCGAAGCAGCGCGCTGTGAGCCGCTATATCAGCCAGTTGAAGGCGTTCGGCCCGAACGGTTACGACGATGTCTTCGCGCCCGAGCGCTTCTGGACCTTGCAGTCCGCACACCATGACCGGTGAACGAGTCGTTCTTCCCGACGCGGACCGCGCGCGGCTCTCCGTCGTCGTGCTGACTTACAACCGTGCCGATCGGGTTCTCGACGCGCTTGCAAGACTTGCCGCGTTGCCCGATCGCATCGAGATCGTCGCGGTCGATAATGCCTCGACGGACGGCACCGCCGAGCGCATCGCGGCAAACTTTCCTTTGGTGAAGCTCGTCCGCGCGCCGCGCAATCTGGGCGCGGCGGGCCGCAATCTTGGCGTCGCGCGCGTCCAAACGGAATACGTCGCGTTCTGCGACGACGATACGTGGTGGAGTCCCGGCTCGCTGTCTCGTGCCGTCGACGTGCTCGATGCCGCGCCGCGCGTCGGCGTGTTAAATGCGCGCGTGATTGTCGGCGAACACGGTGCAATCGATGAAACCTGCGAGCGCATGCGCGACAGTCCGCTCGCGCGCGACGGGCTGCCGGGCCCCGCGCTTATCGGTTTCATGGCGGGCGCGTGCGTGTTTCGCGCGGACGTCTTCCGGCAAACGGGCGGCTACGAGCCGAGGCTTTTCATCGGCGGCGAAGAGACGCTCGTCTCGCTCGATGTGCTTCGCGCAGGCCACGGGATCGTGTATATGGATGAGCTCGTTCTTCATCATCATCCTTCTCCGCTGCGTGACAGCCCGCAAAGACGTAGGCTGCTCGCACGCAATGCCGCGTGGGTCGCGTGGATGCGTCTGCCGCTGGCCGAAGCGCTGTGCGCTACCCGCGCCGCGATCGCTGTCCTACCCGCGCTGCCCGATCTGAAGGAACTGATCGTGGGCATCGCATGGGCGCTCCGCAGGCGGCGCGTGATCGACAAGCGCGTGCAACTCATGCGGCGTCTTGTCCACGAAGACGACGCACGCCGCGAAGCGCACATAAGCGGCGAACGCGCTGTCGGTTCTACACGCGCCACATAAAAGCGCGCGCGGCGCGCAACGAACCAAACGATATTTGGTTCGCCGCGCGACGAACCGAAAATCGTTTCGTGCTTCTGTCGAGACTCACAACCAGTGGCACGCCAAATGCTGAACCCGGAGGACTGATCCACGCGACTGCGCGCCGCGCTACACGCCTAAGGGGATCGCATGACAGAGAGGCACTCGTGAAGATCGCTTTGATCAGTGAACATGCATCGCCGCTGGCGATCGCGGGCGGCGTCGACAGCGGCGGCCAGAATATCTACGTGGCCAATTTGGCGCGGCAGCTCGCGCGTATCGGCCACGATGTCGATGTCTTCACGCGCTGCGATCGTTCGCTGCTGCCGCTCGTCTCGCGCTTCGAAAACGTTCGCGTGATCAACGTGCCGGCCGGCCCGCCGGTGCAGTTACCGAAGGAACAGCTTCTGCCGCACATGGATTCGTTCGCGAGCTTCATGATCGACTTCATGAAGCAGGGAGCGCAGCCGTATGACGTCGTGCACGCGAACTTCTTCATGTCAGGTCTCGTCGGCTTGCGCATCAAGGACGCGCTCGGCGTGCCGCTCGTCACGACGTTCCATGCGCTCGGACGCGTGCGGCGTCTACATCAAGGCGAATCGGACGGTTTCCCCGATGCGCGTTTCGATATCGAGGACGAGCTCGTGAAGCGCTCCGACTCGGTGATCGCAGAGTGCCCGCAGGACGAGAACGATCTGGTCCATCTTTATCAAGCCGATTCAGCGCGCATCGATCTCGTGCCATGCGGCTTCGATCGCGCGGAGTTTCATCCACTCGACAAGCGCCAGGCGCGCAAACAGCTCGACTGGCCGCAGGATCGCTTCATCGTGCTGCAATTGGGGCGCATGGTGCCACGCAAGGGTATCGACAACGTCGTGCGCGCGCTCGGCGTGTGCCATGCGGAGCATGACGAAAGCGTCGAGCTTTATGTGGTCGGCGGCAATTCCGACGAAGCCAACGAGATCGCAACGCCCGAGATCGGCAGGCTGCGCGGAATCGCGCGGGAATGCGGCGTCGAAGAGCACGTGCATTTCGCCGGACGTTATGGACGAAGCGACTTGAAGCACTTCTATAACGCCGCCGATGTGTTCGTGACGACGCCTTGGTATGAGCCCTTCGGCATCACGCCGCTCGAAGCGATGGCGTGCGGCACGCCCGTGATCGGCGCCGATGTAGGCGGCATTCGCTATTCGGTCGCGCACGGCGAGACGGGCCTGCTCGTGCCGCCGAAGCATCCGGCTGCGCTCGCGCAGGCAATCGCCACGCTCAAGCGCGATGCGGCACTCGCGGGACGCATGGGCGAAGCGGGCCTTGCGCGCGCCAACGCGATGTTCACGTGGTCGAGCGTCGCGCAGGCGCTCGCGCAGGTCTATGCGCGCGTGAGCGGCACAGAATCGCAGGACGCTGCTCGCGTCGCGATGGCCGGAGGATCGCGATGACGCAAGCGCCACGGTCGTCGCGCGCCGCCGTTTTCATGGACAAGGACGGCACCCTGCTCGACGATGTGCCCTGGAATGTCGATCCGCATCACATGCGCCTTGCGCCCGGTGCGCTCGACGCGTTGCGCGTGTTCGCATCGCATGGCGTCCCGCTGTTCGTCATCAGCAATCAAAGCGGCGTGGCGCTTGGCAAGTTCGAGCGGCATGCGCTCGATCTGGTCGAAGCGCGTCTGCAAGCGTTCGCTGCGCAAGCGGGCGCGGCCTTCACGCATATCTACTGGTGCCCGCATCATCCGCACGGCATCGTGCCGGCGTACACGCAATCATGCGAATGCCGCAAGCCCGCGCCGGGCATGTTGCTGCGCGCGGCGCGCGAGCATGGCATCGATCTTTCGCGAAGCTGGTTCATCGGCGACATACTCGATGATGTCGAGGCGGGCCATCGTGCGGGATGCCGCAGCGTACTCATCGATATCGGCAACGAGACCGAATGGCTGCACGGCGAAGGTCGCAACCCGGACCTCGTCGTGAAGGACATGTATGAAGCCGCGATGGCGATCGTTGCCGCGGAGTGTCCTGCATGAAACGCGATCCGGTGAATCCATCAACGCTGCCGCCGGTCGTCGCGGCGCATGCGCGCAAGAGCGCGGCGAGCGACGCGCGCGACTGGGGCGCGGACGTGAAGCGCATCTTGTGCATTCGTCTCGACAATCTCGGCGACGTGCTGATGACCACGCCCGCGTTGCACGCGTTGCGCGGCGCGCAGCCAGGACGGCATCTGACACTGCTCGCGTCGCGTTCGGGCAAGGCAGCCGCGCCGTTCATCGATGCGATCGACGACGTGATCGAGTACGACGCGCCCTGGGTCAAGCGGGATGCACCGACCGATGCCCTTGCCGATCTCGCGATGCGCGCGCGCCTCGCGGCATTGCAGTTCGATGCGGCCGTGATCTTCAGCGTCTATAGCCAGAACCCGCTGCCTGCCGCGATGCTGTGTCATCTCGCCTGCATTCCGCTGCGGCTCGCGCATTGTCGTGAAAATCCATACGGTCTTCTAACAGATTGGATTCAGGAGACCGAGCCGCAGCACGGCACGCGGCATGAAGTGGAACGTCAACTCGCACTCGTTGCGATAGTCGGCGCACGCGCAACCGATACGCGAATGCGTTTCGACGTGCGTCCCGACGATGCCGCGTCGCTCGCGGAAAAGCTCGGCGCACGCGGCGTCGATCTGCATGCGCCGTTCATCGTCGTGCATCCAGGCGCGACCGCAGCATCGCGCCGATATCCGACCGAGCGCTTTGCACAAGTCATCGAACGTCTCGGCACGCAATTGCAATGGCCGATGCTCGTGACAGGCTCGCCAGGCGAATGCTCGCTATGCCGCCAAGCATGCGGAGATAGCGTGCATGCGATCGATCTGTCGGGCGCGCTTGAACTCGGCGAACTGGCTGCGCTCATCGAGCATGCGCGCGTGCTGTTGTCGAACAACAGCGGACCGGTGCATCTCGCATCGGCGCTCGGCACGCCCGTCGTTGATCTGTACGCGCTCACGAATCCGCAGCACATGCCGTGGCAAACGCCGCATCGCGTGCTTTATCACGATGTGCCGTGCCGATGGTGTTATCGCAGCGTGTGTCCCGAAGGTCATCACGCGTGCCTCGTTCAGGTCGGCGTGGACGAGGTCGTGTCCGCCGTGCTTGAACTGTCTGAAAACGCAGCACTCATCAACTCGACAATACAGGCCAGTTAGTCATGTACACATTGGGAATCAATGCGGTCTATCACGACAGCGCCGCGGCGCTCGTCAAGGATGGCGTCGTCATCGCGGCTGCCGAGGACGAGCGCTTCACGCATGTGAAGCACGCGAAGCGCCCCGTGGCGTTCTCGACATGGCAGCTTCCTTTCGATGCGATCGACTATTGCCTCAAGGAAGCAGGCATGGAACTGGCCGATATCGATCACATCGCGTATTCATACGATCCGCATCTCTTCTCGGGCATGCCGAAGGACGCAAAGGCCAGCATCGCGTTACCGATGATGCCGTCGGCGCAGGCCTTGAGCAATCCGTCGGAATCGCCTTGGGACCCGCTGTTTCTGAGCTATATCGTCAACGCGAAAGACCAGTTGCTCGACGGCGCGCCGCATCATCTAAAGCGTCGCTTCGCAAGCGGCGGACGCGCGCCACGCTTCGCCTGGCATAACGTCGATCATCATCTGTGTCATGAAGCGAGCGCGTTTCTCGCGGCGCCTTTCGACGACACCGCCGTGCTCACGATGGACGGACGCGGCGAAGGCGTGACGACGAGCCTCGGGCAATTCGTCAACGGCGAATACAAGCGCCTCAAGCAAGTGGAACTGCCGCATTCGCTCGGCTTGCTGTATGAAGCCGTGACAGGTTATCTCGGCTTTCTGCATTCGTCGGATGAGTACAAGGTGATGGCGCTGGCGTCGTTCGGCGAGCCCGCGTATATCGATCAATTCCGGGAAATCGTGAAATATCGACATGACGGAAGTTATACGGTGGATGCGCCGCGTCTGGTCGAACGTTTCGGTCCTGCGCGCGAACGCGGCGGGCCGCTCACGCAGCATCACTTCGACATCGCGCATTCGCTGCAGGCCGTGCTCGAAGAAACCGCGCTCGAACTTGCGAGGTGGCTGCATGAAAAAACGGGGCTGCGAAATCTTGCGATGGCGGGCGGCGTCGCGCTCAACTGCGTGATGAACGCGCGCCTTCGCGATCGCGGTCCGTTCGATGAAGTGTGGGTTCAGCCTGCGGCAGGCGACGCCGGCACCGCGCTCGGCGCGGCGCAGTGGACGGATTATCAGGAACGCGCGAAAGCAGGCGACCGTGGCCGCAAGTGGCGCATGGATCACGCGTATCTCGGCCCCGAATTCGGCGACGAGGAAATCGAAGCGTTCCTCAAATGGGCGCGCGCGCCGTATCGCAAGCTCACGAATATCGCCGAAGAAACGGCCCAGATTCTCGCTCAGAATCGCGTGATCGGCTGGTATCAGGGCCGCACGGAGTTCGGCCCGCGTGCACTCGGCGCGCGCTCGATTCTCGCATCGCCGATCCATGCGGACATGCAGGCGCGTCTGAATGAGATCAAGGATCGCGAAGACTTCCGCCCTGTCGCGCCGGTCGTGATGGAAGAGCATGCCGCAGACTGGTTCGTCGACGCGCGCGTCGCGCCGTTCATGCTGTTCGTCTTCGATGTTCGCGAGGAGATGAAGGCGCGCATTCCGGCAGTCACGCATATCGACGGCACCGCGCGCGTGCAGACCGTCAATCGCGCGCAGCATCCGCTCTACTACGATCTGCTCGCGGCATTCAGGCAGCGCACGGGCGTGCCGGTGCTCGTCAACACATCGTTCAACACGCGTGGGGAGCCGATGGTGAATACGCCGCGCGATGCGCTCGAATCGTTCTGGACGTCGCCACTCGATGCGCTCGTGATCGGATCGTTCCTCATCGAAAAGCCGGGTGCGCAAGCATGAGCACGTATGCGGGCGTTTTCGAGAACGGCGAAATGAGCGCGATGGATGCGCCCGCTTTGCCACGCGACGATTTCATTCCGGATGTGTCGGTGATCGTCCCGACGTATCGCCGTCCCGCAATGCTCGAACGCTGCGTGCGCGCCCTCGCCGAACAGGCGTACGATCCGATGCGTTACGAAATCGTCGTGTGCGACGACGGCCCCGACGAAGCGACGAAAGCATGCGTGCAGCGTCTCGCTGCATCGTATGCGCAGAACGGTCCGAAGATCCGCTACGTGCCGGTGACGGGAAGCCAGGGCCCGGCAGGCGCGCGTAATGCGGGCTGGCGCTCATCGCTCGCACGACGCATCGCCTTCACCGACGACGACACCATTCCCGATCCGCAATGGCTCGTCAACGGCGTGCGTGCGCTCGATGAAGGCGCGGACGCGGTATCGGGCCGCATCGTCGTGCCGCTGCCCGATCGTCCGACCGATTACGAGCTCGACGCCGCCGGACTCGCGAACGCGGAGTTCGCTACCGCGAACGCATTCGCGACACGCGCGGCGCTCGAACGCACGGGCGGTTTCGATGCGCGCTTTACATCGGCATGGCGCGAGGACTCCGACCTGCAATTCGCGTTGATGCGCGCGGGACTCAAGATCGCTCGCGCGGAAGACGCAATGGTGCTGCATCCCGTACGCCGCGCGCGCTGGGGCGTGTGCATTTCGCAGCAGAAGAAGAGCCAGTTCGACGCGCTGCTCTACAAGAAGCATCCCGCGCTCTTTCGTGAGCGCATCCGGCGCGGACCGCCGCTTCTCTACTATGCGATGCTCGCGGCGCTCGTTGTCACGATCGTGTCGATATTTGCGGGTGCGCCACGCATCGCCGCGATGGCTGCGATCGCATGGATCGCGATGACGTTATGGTTCGCCGTGCAGCGGCTGAAGACGACATCGCGCACGCCCGCGCATATCGCCGAAATGTTATGGACGTCGGCGATCATTCCGTATCTGTCGATCTACTGGCGCATTCGTGGCGCGTTCAAGTTCAGGGTGTTTTTTCCATGATCGAGCGCATCGTAATCTTTCGCGCGCTGCAACTCGGCGACATGCTATGCGCCGTACCCGCGTTGCGGGCGCTGCGGCGCGCTCATCCGCAAGCGCATATCGCGCTCGTCGGCCTGCCCTGGGCGAAAAGCTTCATCGAACGCTACCCGCATCTGCTCGATGAACTGATCGTATTTCCCGGCGCGATCGGCTTTCCCGAACAGGAAGAAACCGACGCGCATTTGCCCGCATTTCTGCGCGCGTTGAGCGAACGCCGCTTCGATCTCGCGATCCAGTTGCATGGCAGCGGCGGCGTGGCGAACCGTATCGTCGAAGGCATGGGCGCACGGATGAACGCGGGCTTTCTCAAGCCCGACGAACGCATGCACGAAGGAGCATTCATCCCTTGGCCGGATGAACTTCCCGAGCCCGCGCGCTATACCGCGCTGATGCAACGTCTCGGCATCGACGCGGATGCACTCGCTCTCGAGATTCCGCTGACCGATGACGACACACGCGAATGCGATGCGCTCATCGACATATGCGCGATCAATTGCGACAGGCTCGTGCTCGTTCATCCGGGCGCGCAGTTGCCGTCTCGCCGATGGCCCGTCGAGCGCTTCGGCGAAGTGGCGCGCGCGTTGTCGAAAGCGGGATGGCAGATCGCGGTCACTGGCGGCGCGGGCGAAGCGTCGCTGACGGCTCGCGTCGCGCACGATGCCGGTGCGCAGGCGATCGATCTCGCCGGACGCACGTCGCTGGGTGCGCTTGCCGCGCTCGTCGCGAGGGCGCGGATCATTGTCTGCAACGACACAGGCCTTTCGCATGTCGCCGCGGCGATGCGCACGCCGAGTGTCGTCATCGCATCGGGCAGCGATACGCGCCGTTGGGCGCCGCTCGATCATGCGCGTCATCGCGTGCTCGCGGACTGGCCCACTTGCCGGCCTTGCGCGTTTCCCGAATGTCCCTACGGCCACGAATGCGCGCTCAATGTGAGCACGCGCGCCGTGATCGATGCCGCCTTCGCACAGCTTGCATACACCCATCCGGAGGAGGCGCTTCTTCATGCCCACGACTAGTTCCCGGCGCTTGCGTGTGCTCACGTGGCATATCCACGGCAATTATCTGTATTACCTGAGCCAGGCGCCGCACGACTTCTATCTTGTCACGCGTCCGGGTTATCCGCCGGGCTATGCGGGCACGGCCGGCGCGTTGCCGTTCGGCGCGAACGTGCAGGAGATTCCGGCAAGCGAAGTGCCGTCGCAATCTTTCGATGTCGTGCTGTTCCAGCACAAGCATCAATGGGACGACGATCGCCTCAACCTGCTCACCGATGCGCAACGGCGCTTGCCGCGTGTCTATATCGAACACGATCCGCCGCAGGAAAGCGCGTTCGAACAGAGGCATTGGGTGCAGGAACGCGACACGCTGCTCGTGCATGTCACCCACTTCAACCGCCTGATGTGGGATAGCGGCGAGACGCCGACGCGCGTCATCGAGCATGGCGTGATCGTGCCGGACGACGTGCGTTATAGCGGCGAACTGGAGCGCGGCATCGCGGTCATCAATCATCTGCGTAAGCGCGGCAGGCGCCTCGGCCGCGATGTCTATGCACAAGCCGCCGCCGCGTACCGATCGATCTCGTCGGCATGGATGCGCAGTCGGCGGGCGGCATCGGCGAGATCGGGAATCTGGAGTTGGCGGCTTTTACCGCGCGTTATCGCTTCTTCTTCAATCCGATTCGCTGGACGAGCCTCGGGCTTGCCATCGTCGAGGCCATGACGATAGGCATGCCGATCGTCGGACTTGCGACGACCGAGCTATCGACTGTGATTCGCAACGGCGAGAGCGGCTTTATCCATACGGATACGCAGGCGCTGATCGACGCGATGGAGCACCTGCTGCGCGATCCCGCCGAAGCGCGGCGTCTCGGCGAAGGCGCGCGGCGAACCGCGCTCGAACGCTTTCATATCGACCGTTTCGCCAGCGACTGGGACGAGGCTTTGCGCTACGTATGCAGCTAGCGGATCAATCAGACAGGACATGACGACATGAGAGAAGCGTATAGAAAGCGGATTCTGGTAACGGGCGGCGCGGGCTTTCTCGGCTCGCATCTGTGCGAGCGGCTGCTGGCGCTGGGTCATGACGTGCTGTGTGTCGATAACTTTTACACCGGCACGAAGGACAACATTGCGCATCTGCTCGATAGCCCGAACTTCGAGTTGATGCGTCACGACGTGACGTTTCCGCTCTATGTGGAAGTCGATGAAATCTATAACCTCGCGTGCCCTGCTTCGCCGATTCATTACCAGCACGATCCCGTGCAGACGACGAAGACGAGCGTGCACGGCGCAATCAACATGCTCGGGCTGGCGAAGCGGGTTCACGCGCGAATCTTTCAGGCATCGACGAGCGAAGTGTATGGCGATGCGCACGTGCATCCGCAGCAGGAAGCGTATTGGGGCAACGTGAATCCGATCGGCCCGCGATCGTGTTATGACGAAGGCAAGCGCTGCGCGGAAACCCTCTTCATGGATTATCGGCGGCAGCATGGGCTTTCGATCAAGATCGCGCGCATCTTCAATACGTATGGGCCGCGCATGCATCCATCCGACGGGCGTGTGGTGTCCAACTTCGTGATGCAGGCGCTTTCCGGCGAGCCGATCACAGTGTATGGCGAAGGCACGCAGACGCGCTCGTTCTGCTATGTCGAAGACATGATCGATGCGTTCATTCGCCTCATGAACACGCCTGAGGAAATCACTGGGCCGGTGAATCTGGGCAATCCACATGAGCTGTCGATGCTCGATATCGCGCGGCGCATCATCGAATTGACGGGGTCGTCGTCGGAGATCGTGTTTAAGCCTCTGCCAATGGATGATCCGTGGCATCGTCAGCCGGATATTTCGATGGCGCGTGAGGTTTTGGGTTGGATGCCCACGACCGCGCTCGATGATGGGCTCACGCGCACGGTACGGCATTTTCGGCGGGTTATCGAAGCGGCGGATGCGCGGGCGGCGCAGAGGGTTTAGTGAGACGGCTGACTCCATTCAGTCGAAGAAAGTCTTCGATGCCCTAGCGCAGGATTCTGAAGCGAGTATTACGAAAAGCCATACACGACAAGACATGTCAGAGATATTGTTGAAAGCCCGCCTTCAATGAGCGGGCTTTTCTCTACCGCAAGGATCTTTGACGACGTGGTTATGCCGGTTCACATGTAACTGCAAGACGATCAAGGCCGCGACTTGCGCGGTTCTTCGACGGTGCAGGGCCCCGAAGGAAGCCTTGAAGTGCTTGCTCTCTCCCATTGCTTCCCCGTTCCGTAGACGCTCTCACGGGAAAGGTGACGGGTCAGCGCACCCACTCGCCCCTTACGGTCGAGAAGGAGAGGCAGGATGAAGCCTATTACACCGGTTCATCTCGAGGATGGGAAGGTCGGCGCCATTATGACGCTCATGCCGAATATCAAGGACAAAAACTGAATGCTTCCCCTCGAGATCCCGCATGGTTGATTCGATAGAAATCACATCTGCGGATTTCAGGGTTGTCGAACCTCGCAGCAGCCCTTGCTTCATTAGATTCGGTCAGTTGCGCGAGATTGAGCTTCTCAGCATCCTTGAGCAGCGACCAGCCGCATACCTTCAGCGAGGGATCGATTTTCCGCTGCGCACGGCGCACGCCATCAAGCGCTTTGGACGCATGCGCCACGGCATGAAGCTTGTCGAAGGTCACACGCGCATCGGGCAGGTGTGCGTCTACGCCCTTGATGAAAGCAGCCGACATGTCGATGCTTACCGATTCGATCTGCCGGGCGCTGCGTTGTGTTCTTCCAGGTGCAGGGCAAAGCGTTCGACCACCCCGGAACCCTTGCCCGGTGTGACGAAGATCACGCGTCGATTGTCAATGTCAGCCACCAGCGAAACGTAGTCGTGGCCGCGTCGGCACGAGGTTTCATCGATGGCTTCTGCGCTGAGCTGGGACAGATCAGTCGCCGCCACGGCCGGGTCCACGTAACGGTCACAGATGGCCTTCACCCGATGCCACGGCGGCAAACGTCATCTCCCGGCACAGCGCTATCACGAGCGCCTTCTACGAAATGCCTCTATGGATGCACGACGCGATCCGATTGGTCCTCGACCATACCGGAAACGGAGACACGCCTGATTCGGGAGATATCACCGCGATCTCGCTCGTGTTCACTTCTCTCGCATCATGGGCAGTCGTGGCATTCGGGCTTCTATGTCTGTATCTCTTGATTCGACTCGTGGTGAAACGATGTCGGGGATCGCGGAAGACTCGACTGCTACTCTGAAGACGTCCTCGCCGTCACCCCTCCAATCGTCCCAATCAACTTCGGCGCAGGCACGGGCTTCGTCAAATGTGCCTGAAACCCCGCCGCCCGCGCGCGCCCGCGCGCATCGGCCTGCGTATGTCCCGTCAACGCAATCGCGGGCGTCCGCTCGGCAAGCGATGCGCCACGGCTCGCCTCTTCCTCGCGTATCAGACGCAAGACTTCATAACCGTCCTGCTCGCCGCCGAGCACGATATCGCACAGGAAAACATCCGGCCATTGCGCCGTCGGCAAGCCGCGCAATCGCGTGATCGCTTCGTCGCCCGACGCACACAGCACCACAAGTGCGCCCACCGATTCGAGCACGGCCTCCAGCGCGTCGCGCGCTTCTTCCTGATCGTCCAGCACCATCACGGTGATGCCGTTCAACGCGTCGTCGTGTGCGGCGGCGTGCGCGCTCGTATCGTCGAGCACCGGGCGTAGAGGCATCGTCGCGACATAGGCGACATGCTTGTCGATATAACGCGGCGCCAAACTGCCGCCCGTCTCCGTCAAGGCCTTTTCGAGGCGCCGCACTTGTTGAGGCGTAAGATCCGCGGGATTCGGGCGCTGCCCCATCACCGTGAGACTCGCCTGATTTTCCTCGCGGAACACGCGCAATTCGATGCGCTCGCCGCGCGTCGCAGCGCTCATCTGCGCGCGGCACAACTCGGCGACGATCTGCTGCAGCACGCTCGGATCGCCGGACACGCGCAAGCCCGGTTCCGTGATGACCGTGTACAGATTCACGCCGCGCTCCGCGATCTCCTCATGCAGCGCATCGACGACGCCGGCCACGAGCGTATCGAGTCCGACCGCCTGCGCCGACACCTTGCGCTGCGCGTGCTCCAGTTCTCCCTGCTGCCATTGCAGCGACCACATGCGCGCATACACGCCATCGCGCGCGAGCAGTTCGTCGTGCTGCCCCTGTTCGACGATACGTCCATGCTCCATCACGAGAATCCAGTCCGCATCAACGACCGTGGACAGCCGATGCGCGATCACGATCGACGTGCGCCCCTTCGCGAGACGATCGAGCTCGTTCTGGATCGCGCGCTCCGAACGCGTATCGAGCGCGGAGGTCGCTTCGTCGAACACGATGATGCGCGGATTCTTTAGAATGGCGCGCGCAATCGCGATGCGCTGCCGCTCGCCGCCCGAAAGCCGCACGCCGCGCTCGCCGACGCGCGTGTCGTAATGATCCGGCAGACGCTCGATAAAGCCGTCCAGTTGCGCCGCGCGCGCGGCCTGCACGATATCGGCGCGCGTCGCATCGGGACGTCCATAGCCGATGTTGTAGGCAATCGTATCGTTGAACAGCACCGTGTCCTGCGGCACGATGCCGACCATCGCGCGCAGGCTGTCCTGCGTGACCTGCGCAATGTCCTGCCCGTCGATTCGGATCGCGCCGGCCGTCGGCTCATAGAGCCTGAAAAGCAGCTTCACGAGCGTGGATTTACCCGATCCGCTGCCGCCCACTACCGCGAGCTTCTTACCCGGATGCGCGCGAAAATCGACATCGCGCAGAATCTGCCGCGCCGGGTCGTAGCCGAACTCGAGATGATCGAACTCGATCTCGCCCGCCATCACGACGAGCGGCTGCGCCTCTTTCTCGTCGACGTCCTCGCGCACGCGGCCGCGCGAAAGCAGGATCGTGAACATGCGCTCCACGTTCACGATCGCGTCATTGGTCTCGCGAAACACGAAGCCAAGCGTGTTGAGCGGATTGCACACCTGCACGATATACGCGTTGACGAGCACGAGATCGCCGACGCTCATCGTGCCCGCGACGACATGTTGCGCCGCGCGCAGCATCACCGCCGCAATGCCGACCGCGATGATCGTGCTCTGCCCGACATGCAGCAGCGTGAGCGCGCGCTGATTGGCGACGCGCGCATGGACCCACTCTTCGAGCACGCTGGAAAGCCGGTTCGTCTCGATGCGTTCGCTCGCGAAGAACTTCACGGTCTCGTAGTTGAGCAGGCTGTCGACGAGACGGCTGTCGGACTGCGCCTCCAGCTTGTTGACCGCGCGCTGGAAGCGCATCCGATAGCGCGTGAAGATCAGCGTCCACACCGAATAGAGCACGAAAGTCACGGCGATGATGACCATGAACTCAAGCGCGTAATTGCTCACCATGATGGCGACGACCGTGCCGATTTCGATCATCACCGGCACGACAGTAAAGAACGCCGTGCCGAGTAAAAAGCCGATGCCGTCCGCACCCTTTTGCACGTCGCGCACGACGGCGCCCGTCTCGCGCTGCGCGTGAAAGCGCGCGCCCAGCGCATGAAGATGCGCGAACGTTCGCTCGGTGAAGGACGCCACCGTGCGTTGCGTGACGATACTGAATACGATGTCGCGCGCCTCGTTCAGCACATCGCCGAGATAGCGCAGCAGCACGTAGGCAAGCACCAGAAAAACGGGAAAAACGACGCTCGTCGCAGGATGGCTGAACTCGTCGATGACGCGCTTCAACAGCAGCGGCACCGACACGACCGCAAGACGCGCGCCGATCATCAGGACGATCGCGGCGGCGGTCTTATAGCGCCATGCCCAGACCGCGCGCCACAGATCCGCGATTATGCGGCGGCGCACGCGCGTGCGCTGCGCATCGGACGCGCTGGACACATTGGATGCGGCGTGAAGCGTCACTCCTTCAAGTCCTTGCGCTTCGCCGCGCCCGCACCCGATGCGCCCTGCGAATGCCTCTGCTGCACGCGCGCTTCCTCGGCGCGCTTGAGCGTCGCGGGATCAGTGCCCGATTGTCCAGCCGCACCCGCGCCGCCCGCCACGCCCGCGGATTTGCCCGACACGCCATCTCCCGGCGACTTGTTGCCGGGCGGCGCGCCGTTCTGCTGCGCGCCCGCGCCTGCCGCGCCCGACATGCACGCGCATGCGAGCGCGAGTGTCAGTACTGTCCGATAGATTCGGTTCATTGAACCATTCCTCCCGCTGACAACCCGTGTTTTGCCAGCAACCCGTGCGCCCGCCCACGTGTCGGAGATTTGGCACAAACGATGCTTAAAAAAACGGCCACCGCTTTCAACTCGAAGCCTTCATGGAAGCACGGAGGATTCCTTGCAGCCGGCGGCTCTTCAACACATGCACCAGGCGGATCGTGCCTGTCCCCCTCCGTTTCCCGCCGACTTGTTTCGACATAGCCGACACCCGGAACATGTTCGGATAGGGTGGCGTGCGTTTGATGTTGGGGGGAAACAGCCAAGCGTTGAAGTGTCGTAATCGAAGTAGATGGATCGCAGTTGATGAGCAGTACCCCTTGATGTGGCAAAGCGTTTTTCGTTTTTCTCCATACCGCAATACGCGTTAGTCCCGATCGATGGAAACCGCCGACCGGGGCTGTCCAACTGCATGTCGCGGTGTGCACACGAGCTATTTGAGCTGAACTCCCTGATGGCGACTGCAATGATGGTCGACAGAGGGCTCGGCGTGTCGCTGGTCCCAGATATCGTCTCACCGCTAACCGAGAAGTTGAACATTGCACGTACATGGACGCCCCCGTTTGCCAAGTTCTCAGTCGTGGTGATCGAAAGGAAAGATTGCACCCGCACATTCGGACTTTCTATGCGAGACGAGCTCGCTGTCCCTGATGGGTTTTGCTGGTCGGTGCCCTAACGCTTACGCGCACTCGAGGTGCCTCGGTCAATGTGGGTTGAACCTACCACGGTCTTACCTGTCTTGCCATCACTTCGTGATCGCCTGAGCAATCGGTGGTGTGTTTCCTTCGGTGTAGATCTGTCCTCATTCAGTCGATCTGGCTACGCAGCTGCACTAGCGGCTGGGAAGTCGGCTCGGAACTGTCGGTCGTGGACAAGCATTGCCCAGATGGTCCGAGCAGTCTTGTTCGCCACCGCAACAGCGGCAACATTCTTGTTCCGGCGAGCTACCACGTTGAATACCCAATTCTTCGGATCGGCCTTCTGCATCGCTTGGCAGATGACTGACTTGGCGCCATGGATCAGCATGGTTCTGAGATAGGCATCGCCACGTTTGCTCATGCCGAGCAGGTTCTGCTTGCCTCCACTGGAGTGATGTCGCGGCACAAGTCCCAGCCACGCTGCCAGCTGGCGCCCGTTGTCGAAATTCTTCGCATGGCCGATCGTGGCTACCAGTGCCGTGGCCGTGAGCGGCCCGATCCCCGGTACCTTCTCCAGACGTTGGCTGGCTTCGCTGTTGCGATGCCAAGCCTTGATTTGGTCTTCAATCTCGTCGACCTGACGATGCAGCATCTGCAGACGGTCGAGCAGCCGGGCGCTCAAGAGACGGAACGCGCCCGGCAATTCATTGCAGGCATCTTCGATGAGTTCCGGCACACGCTGCGCAATGTGGGCGATGCCCTGTGGCACGATCAGTCCAAATTCGCCCAACAGGCCGCGGATCTGGTTGGCCTGCGCCGTGCGGGCTTTGACAAACCCTGACGAACTCGGTGCAGCGACAACACTGACTGCTGCTCAATGTTCTTGATCGGTATGAAGCGCATCGAGGGGCGCCCGACGGCCTCGCAGATCGCCTCAGCGTCGGCCGCGTCGTTCTTGTTGCTCTTCACATAAGGCTTCACGAACTGGGGCGCGATCAACTTGACGGTCCCATCGCCTGCAGCTTGCGCGCCCAATATTGCGCACTGCCGCAGGCCTCCATGCCGATTACACACGTCGACAGGTTCGCGAAGAACGGCGCCACCTGGTCACGTCGAAGCTGCTTACGCAGTACCGCCTTCCCGTGTCGGTCAACACCGTGGACTTGAAACACGTTCTTCGCCAAATTGATTCCGATCGTCGTAATCTCCATGGTGAACGCTCCTGTCGTTCGAGTGGTTGAGGACAACTCCACTCTGGCACATCGATGCCGTTATAGGTGGGGGCGTCCATCCCATTGCTTACCGTTACCGATGAAGTCAGAACCTCGCCGATTTGGCGTGTTGTGGCAGCGGGCATCGCCCGCGGAAGACTCATCAATGGACTTCTGCAATGTCAGTTGCTTCGCGAGTTCTGAGTCGCTTTCAGCGAAGGCAGATGTCGCTACCTGCAGGCACGTTATAACGCAACCAGCTGTCAAGGCAATCCGACGGCGCATGGACGTAAGACTTCCCCATGATGTGCAACGTTGCGAGAAAGACTTTTCCTCAGGCCGACGCCTATCGCACATGCTCGGGAGAGAGCATCACGAACTAGACGCGCTCAGCGACTGGAGGAGTCTGCCAAGATCTTGCGGCTGCACGCGGATGATTCCTCCTCGCGGGCTATCAATGTCAACAATAAGCGCGAGAGACAAAGAGATGGTCACGGGCAATATGGTCATGAGCAGACCCGCGCGCCTCTTACCCTTCGCTCCATACCCTTGAACTGCACAACCAAACAGCGCAATTACGATCATCAAAATCCAGGCGCCAATCGGTATGTGGTTGATTCTTGCAGCCTCCGAATAGTCCTGCGAGTTCAACACATCATTCATTCCCGCAACGACCAGCGCCCCGATAGGCGTCGGCTGAGACTGAGACACCTGAACGGCGAGTCCCCACATATCAGCCTGTAACCTAGCAATCTGTAGATCGAGCTGTCTTCGTTCGTTTAGATCGCGGGTCTGAAATTCATTGAAACGAAGTCGCGCGTATTTCAGCAGTGCGACCTTCATCGCGTGGCGCTCGGCGGGCGCGGCGATAGGACTAATGAAACACGGAGCGTTTTTTGCTTCAGTGTGGTAATCCCAAAAGCGGGCGTCCCTTAGGCCGTGCTCCACTATGGACAACGCGCGTCGGCCCAAGCTTGTTTTCTTCGCGACGAAGTGCCCCGAGCCGATTCCGGGGCACTCAGCGGAAGACTACCGTGTGTATGCGTCGTATCGGCCGGGCACCAGCGGGCGCTTCATGGGTACATTGAAGGTCGTGCGCGTGACGGACGGCCGATTGCTTTTCCCTTTCGATGGAGCCGAGGAAATCGGTCCGTTCGACACGAAGGATGCGGCGAAAAGTGCCGCGACGCTGCGCGGTATGGAAATCGTCCAGGCGGACCTCCGCTCACCGGAGCTCTAGGCGGATTATGGCGAGGGCTCGCTGGAAGAAGCGCTCCACGGTTCGCACGAACACATGCCCGCGTACACGCCGGGCGGCACTGCTGGGAATGAACCGGGTAGTGCCCGACCTCGAAGGCAAGGTTCCTCGGGCGGCAGCCAGCCCGCCACGCCGGCGAGCGGCACCAACCACGGCACTGCTGCTCGGGAAAAAGCCCAGCCCGCGTCAGAGTATAGAGCGCGGCACCGAGAAAGCGCGTTGCCTTAGCTACCGGCAGATCGGCGCGGCGCCATATAGTCGATCAGTTCGAATAGGCAGCTCAAGGCGTTACCTTTGCGACGGAACCCGTCAATCTGAGCTTCTTTGCCGCGCTCAATGACTTCCGCTTCGTCGAGTGAGCTGTAAGCGACGATGGGAACCACCGAATATCCGGTGGATTGGCGCATGGCAGCAGCAACGGTGAATCCGTCACAAAGCGGCATTTCGAGGTCGAGGATCACGATATGAGGTGTCGAGACTGGCGGCGCCTTCAACGCTGATCGTCCTCCATCGACCACGTCCGTTCGGAAGCCCTCGAGCACCAAAACAGCCGCAAGCGCTTCCGGGCCGGCCCGATCGTCGTCGACGATCAGCACCGCGACAGGCGGGGTGACGCTCGTGAACGTTCGAACGCTCCACAAGCCGTGGGGTAACGGAGAGCCGGGCTGCATTTCGAGAAGGCTGAGTTTTCGAGAACTCAGCAACGGCCATGCCGACGGTCAGTCTTCGGAAGCCAGTGGTCCCAGTTTTCTCAAAGCCTTCGCTGCGTCGAGGAGGGCGGCTTCTTCGCTCACGAATGCTTCCTGAGATTGATGGAGCACGAGCGACGGCCCGCCATTCGGATCGGCTGCCACAGCCATCCAGATCCAGCCACCTGCCTGACGTTCTACCCGGATTTCCGGAGAATCGGACACGGTTATTATCTCCTTCGGACATTACCGCGGTCGGACCTCTCCTTGTGAGTGTAGTAAAGCCTGCGATCGGCAGGAATTTAAGGAAGGTAGAGGGACAAATCAACGAGGGCGTTGGGAAAGTGACGGACGGGTGAGCCCAGGAAGCGAAGAGTGACGTCCAACAGGCCGGCGGGAAGCCAGGGAACAACTCGGTGACACGAAGGAAGATTTGAAGGACGCGCCGGCAATGCCGCCGCCGACGACAGTTCTGCGACGCCCACGCCTTGAATCGAACCGACGTAGTGAGTCACCGTGACGCGTGTCGCACGCGTCCGCCTACCTCGGTCACGTGATTCCCCTGCGCTCCGGTTCGTTCTGCCAACCTGGCGCGCGAGCCCCCGCTCGCCGCCGCCGACGGCTCTGCCCCTCAGGCAGTTCGCTGGCTCGACAGCTGGAACTTCTGAACCACCTCATTACACATAAGTCGCGACGGTGGCACGCCGCGAAAAGTCGTTTACGGTCAATGACATAGCGGGTGGGGTTGTAAACTCTTTCGGACTGGCGTTAACTCTTGCATTTTGGGCGGCACATGACGCAAGAGAAATCGAGCTGGGCAGCGGCAGAACTCAAGGGCATCGATTTGGGCGACCAACGCCTGAACAAGCGTGCCGTGCTATTGGCTGAGCGGCTGGCGGAGAAGCCGACGGCAAGCATACCCAACGCATGCGGCGGCTGGGCGGAAACGGCAGCAGCGTACCGCTTCCTGTCGCAAGATGAGTTGGACTGGCGCGACATCATGGCGCCACATTGGCAGAGTTCGACCGAACGAATGCGGGCGTGCGAAGTAGTGCTATGCATCCAGGACACCACGCAGTTGGACTTTAACGGTCAGACCATCACAGGGTTGGGACCGCTGTCGTATGAGGCGCAACGCGGGCTGTATCTGCACCCGACTTACGCGGTGACGCCATCGCGCGAACCGCTGGGCGTGCTTGACGCGTACATGTGGGCGCGCGAGCCGAAGGGTGCGGACGGTGTGCGCCCCGGCATCAAGGAAAGCACCCGTTGGACCGAAGGATATGAGAGGGTTGCCGAACAAGCGGCCGCACTGCCTGCCACGCGACTGGTTTATGTGGCTGACCGGGAATCGGACATCATGGCGCTGATGGTCAAAGCAAAGGAGTTGGGCCACCCGGCGGATTGGTTACTGCGCTCGCAGCACAATCGCACCTTGCCTGACGGCGGCAAGCTGTGGGACCAAGTGACTGCGGGTGAGCCGGCGGGCAGGATTCACTTTACGCTGGCAGCCCGTCAGGCTCAGCCTGCGCGCGCGGTTCGGCAGCAGGTGTGGGCGCAGCGGGTTGCGTTGACTGATGCTGCAGGCGGCGTGGTGAGTGCTACTTGCATCGTCGCCCGCGAGGTCGACCCGCCGGCAGGCGTCAAGCCGATCGAATGGCGCCTGCTGAGTAACCGCGATGTGAACGACCTGGAGGCGGCAGCGCAGCTTATTGATTGGTACCGCGCGCGCTGGGAGGTGGAACTATTCTTTCATGTGCTCAAGAACGGCTGTCGGGTCGAGGCGTTGCAACTCGCATCGATGGCACGGCTTGAACGTGCCTTGGCGCTGTTCATGGTGGTGGCATGGCGCATTGCTCGGTTGATGCGACTCGGTCGAACTTGCCCGGACCTGGATGCAGCGCTCTTGTTCGAGCGAGATGAATGGCGCGCGGCATTCATTCTCAACAAGAAGAAACCGCCGAAGAACTCACCGCGTCTGAATGAGGTCGTGCGCTTGGTCGCCATGCTCGGCGGATTCCTGGCGCGCAAAGGCGACGGCGAACCCGGAGTCAAAACCATCTGGCAAGGCCTGCAGCGAGTGACGGATTTCGCCGCCGGCCTCAAGTACGCCCAAGAACTCGGCGAATGACTTATGTGTAATCAAATGCTTCTGAACCAATGCGTTCTCGTCTTGTAGATGCGCGCCCACTACACGAGCCATAGCCAACGAAACCGTTCTCGGACGGGCGGCGCCGCGCTCCATCATGCAATTCGAACGCGAAGCGAGGGACTTCTTCATGCCCTTGCCGCAATTTAGTATGCCCCAAATCAATGCTTTCATCTTCGTACGTCGAGCGTGTTTTTAGGAAGCCGTGCAGACAAGCCTAGGCGCCGGCTCAAGCCGCCGGCCTGGTTTTTCGAAATTCCAAAACAGGCCCTTCGAGTGCCCTACTACGACGAACCTCCTCCGACGCTTGCTTCGCAGCAAGCTGGAGTGTCGCCGTTAAACCGTCGGCGGTCCCAGGCATATCGGTAAAGCCGGTTACGTGCCTGCCATCTGCTCGATAAGCGATGTGCGACTCTTTCAAACAGCTCGATCTCCGGCATTGTCCTTGCGTGGATCTGTTTGCCTGCGGTCCGCAGGCGGCAAACGGAGCAAGACCATGAATGAAGACTAAGTCAAAGGCGTTGGCGAGAAAGTGAAGGGTAATATCAACGAGGGCGTCGACAAGGTGACGAATGATCCGGCACAGGAAGCGAAGGGCGACGCGCAGCAAGTCGCCGGCGAAACCCGTAAGGAGGTTGGCGATCTGAAGGAAGATGTGAAAGACGCTGCGGACGATGCCGACGACACGCCTACAACCGAGCCGTAAAGCTGCGTTGAAAAATATTGCGCTCGTGATACGCCTAACGTGTTTCCATTGGTGCAGGATCACATCCCTGTTCACCCCAGTTTCGCCCGCCCTCGCGGGCGCTCCTTTTTGGTCGATGCCCGGCTCGACTCACCCGTTTGCGAGATCTTGAAAACAGCCATTGCGCTTCGCAGGTACGCCGCTTGTTCTTCCATCGAGCCGGCGGCTGCGGCGGCCTGTTTGACAAGCGCGGCGTTTTGCTGCGTGACTTCGTCCGTCTGGCCAATGGCTTGATCGACTTGCTCGATGCCGCGGGTTTGCTCATGCGACGCCGACGCGATCTCATCCATGATGTCGGTCAGGCGCTCCACTGCAGATGTCATTCTTTCCATCGTCTCGCGGCCTTTGTGACAAGTTCGGTGCCCGCATGCACGCGACCTGCTGAGACTTCGATCAGCGCGCGGATTCGCGCCAACGCTTTTCGCTTCACACGAACTCGAGCACGAAGTGTGCGACGATGGCCGCGCCCGTAGCGAGCGTGGCGAACCAGCTCAACACACGCACCGTCCAGTGCGAGACGAAATCGCCGACGACTTCCCGCTTGGCACCGAGCAGCACGAGGAGCGCGAGCACCGGCGTAACCGTCATGCCGTTGGCCACCGCGCTCCAATACAGCGCATGAACGGGCTCGACGCGCAACACCGCGAGCACCATCGCCGCCGCTGCGCCAAGTCCCGTGACGCCGACGAGCAGCCACGCGATCCGCCGGTCGCGTTGTTCGCCGCGCGGCCAATTGAACGAACTCGCCACAGCCTGCGCCGCGGAGCCCGCCAGGGGCGGCAAGGCCAGCAATGCAGAGCCGATCAGCGCGACCGCAAGCACATGGCTCGCATAGCCATGCGCGAACGGCGCCAATACACGCGCCATGTCGACCGGCTCGCCTACGGGCGTCTTTTGCATAAGATGCAGCGTCGCGGCGGCCGCGATCATCATGCACAGCGCGGCCGCGTTCGAAAGCGCCGTCCGCAGCAGCGTGTTGCGACGAATCTTGCGCATCTGCCCGTTTAGCGCCTTCTGGTCTCGACGGCCGCCGTCCCGCACCTCCTGTTCGGCCTGCGCAAACATCAAATAAGGGCTGACCGTGGTGCCGAGCACGGCAATCAGCATCGTGATGTAGTCCTCGTTCCAGTCCACTCGCGGCACGAATGCGCGCATGAGAACCGTCTGCCAGGGCACTTCGACCACCACGATAACGCCGACATACGCGAACATGGCGAGCGCCATCCACTTTACGATCCGCGCGTACCGTGCGTACGGAACGAGGCATTGGAGGGCGATCGACGCAGCGCCCGACAGCAGTGCGAGCCATGCAACGGACCCACCGATGAAGAGGTGCAACGCCACGCCCATCGCGAGTAAATCGACGGCGACGTTGAGCGTGTTGGCAAAGAGAAAGCGCGCCACCGCGAAGAAATAAAAGAGCGACGAGTAGTGCGCCCGCATGTTGGTGGTTAAGCCGCGCCCGGTCACTACCGCGACGCGCGCTGCGATGAGCTGCAGCGCAACGGTAGACGGATACGACAGCACGCACACCCACAGAAGGTCGAATCCGTACCACGCGCCTGCGAGCGTGTAAGTCGCGATGCCGCCCGGATCGTTGTCCGATGCGACGCTCGCTAATCCTGGCCCGACGTCCGCGGCCCACGAGTGCGCCGCCCGCTTGCTCCCGCGCGCGGTTTCATCCGCTAGCTGTTTTTCATGATTAGTGACCATTGCGCAATCCGCCAACGCGATTGACGGAGCGCTCCGCATGAAGCGTTCCTCCCGGCGAGGATGCAGTGCAGTGACATACAACGGCTACAGCGTCTGGAAGTACCAGTGTAAATCGAACAGGGGAAATAATGGAGGGGCGGTTTCAAACCGAAGTGCAACGGGGGTTAATGTTTAGTTCTCTGAGGTTGATCACACGCACGTGCTGGCATTCTTTCATCGTTACCGCGTGGATACGCCGTGGTGGAGGAAGCGCGCCATCGTCGAACTCGCCTGCACTGCGCTGGAAATACACGCGCAGCTTGAGGAAGAGATCTTTTATCCCGCGCTCAGCGAGGCGATGGGCGCCTAACGAAAAGCAAGCCTGAACATGACAAGATGCGCGAACACATCGCGAAGCTGCGCTCGATGGGTCCGGAGGACGCCGCCTACGATCCGCGTTTCATGCATCTCATGCGTTAAGTGATGCATCACGTCGCGGACGAGGAAACGGCCCAGCTTCCAACGGCCGAACGCGCGCTCGCCTCGCAGTTATCCGAGCTCGGCGTTCGCATGACGAAGCGACGCATGCAACTCGTTGCGCAACACCAGCCCGGTGCCATCGCGGCGAATACTGTGGGCACGTTTCCGCTCGCGTCGTTTGCGTTGATGTCGATCGGCGCGCTCGCGCTCCTGCACTGTCTGCGGCCCGCCTCCGCGCGCCGCGGATATTGCGCGTAACGCCGCTTATGATCGGCGCGGCGTGCCGTTTATCTCGACAATATGTACCGGGATGGACTTTGCGCCTGGCACCTTGCTTTCCTTCGCGCAATGCCATAGCGGCAGCAACGGATTGCACTCGGGGTAATAACCGGCGATGCATCCCTGAGGTATGTTGTACGGCTGGATGCGCAGACCCGCGACGCGCCGTTCGAAGCCATCATCGGCGATGGTGCGCAAAGTGATGCGGTCATCCTTGCTCAAGCCGTGTCGCGCCATGTCGGCTTCGCACATAAAGATCACCATGCGATCACCTTTGACCCCGCGAAAACGGTCGTCGTGGCTATAGATCGTCGTGTTGAACTGACTGTCGCTGCGCAGCGTCATGAGGCGCAGCGAATCGGGCTCGCGCTCGGGCATGTCCGGATCTTCGCCGAGCGTTTCCGGCACGGCGAACTCCGCCTTGCCGCTCTTTGTCTGCCACTTGCGTTCGCGCGCCGGCAAGCTGCGCGGAAAGCCGCCGGGCGTCCACATCCTTTCGTTGAAATCGCGGAAGGTCTCAGGATACGTTTTCGCGATTTCATCGCGCACGAGCGCATAATCGTCACGCCAGCGATCCCAATCGACGGTCGATCGATCGCCGAGCGTATGCTTCGCCAGCTCCGCGACGATATACGGCTCCGAGCGCGCATCGGCCGAAGCGGGTTCGGCCACGCCGCGCGAGCCGTGAATGCAACCGGTGCTGTCTTCCATCGTGACAGCCTGCTCGATGCCAGCTTGCGTATCGATCTCGATGCGGCTCAGACACGGCAGAATGTAAGACTTTTCGCCATGCACGAGATGACTTCGGTTGAGCTTCGTGGCGACATTGACGGTGAGTTTCAGAGTGCGCCACGCCGGTTCGATGCGCATCCGATCCGGCACCGAGCGCACGAGATTGCCGCCAAGATTGATGACCGCGCTGACCTTGCCGTCGAGCATCGCCTCGAAGGTTTCGACGATGTTCATTCCCTTTTCACGCGGCGGCTCGAAACCGAACTGGCTCGCGAGCTCGTCGAGCGGCGCGAGTTCCGGTTTCTCCGTGATGCCCACGGTGCGCTGCCCCTGCACGTTCGAGTGCCCCCGCACCGGCGACGGCCCCGCGCCCGGCTTGCCAACGTTGCCGCGCAGAAAGAGCAGATTGCACAGCATGCGGACGTTTTGCACGCCCTGCCTGTGCTGCGTGATGCCCATGCCGTAGTGCGCCATGACCGCGTTCGCGCGCATGTATTCATCGGCGGAAGCTTCGATGTCCGCGCGCGGCAGTCCCGCCACGCGCTCGATATCGTCCCACGATGCGGCGCGCACGTAATTCGCGAACGCTTCGAAGCCAACGGTGTGCTTTTCGATGAAATCGACATCGAGCACGCGCGGTTCGTGGCTCTCTATCGAGCGATCGTCGGCATGGATGACCGCCTTGCAGATGCCGAGCAATGCAGCCGTATCGCCGCCCGCCTTCACCTGATGATATTGCGTGCTGATGAGCGTATGCGCGGGCGTCATCATCTCGACCGGCGATTGCGGGTTGGCGAACTTTAGAAGACCCGGCTCGCGCAGCGGATTGAAGGTGATGATTGGGACGCCGCGCTTTCTCGCGTCCTGCAGCTGGTGCAGCATGCGCGGGCTATTGGTGCCGACGTTCTGTCCGAAGAAGAATATGAGGTCGGTCTTCTCGAAGTCCTCCAGCCTGACGGTGCCGACGCCCACGCCGATCGCTTCTTTTAATCCGACGCTCGTGCTTTCATGGCACATGTTCGAACTGTCGGGCAGATTGTTGGTGCCGTACATGCGCGCGAAAAGCTGATACATGTACGAAGTTTCCAGCGAAGCTCTTCCCGATGCATAGAAAGCGACGCGCTTCGGATCGAGCGCGCGCAACTCTTGGCCGATGTCATTGAAGGCTTCCTGCCAGGAGACGCTCACATACTTGTCGGTGGCCGCGTCGTAACGCAGCGGCGCGGTGAGACGTCCCGCGTCCTCGAGATCGTGGTCATGCCATGCGCATAGCTCCGTCACCGTATGAAGCTCGAAGAACTGCGGGGTCATGCGTTTGGCCGTCAGAGCCCACGCCGTTGCTTTCGCGCCGCTTTCGCAGAACTCGAAGGTGTGCGGATCGGCGGGCTTTGCCCATGAGCAACTGACGCAGGCGAACCCTTCGGGCTTGTTCTGCTTTAGCAGAACAGTGCTGACCTTGAGCGGCACCTTTTCGTGTACGAGCGCGCCAGTGACGGCCCTCACCGATCCCCAACCACCCGACGAATAGGGGTACGCGGCGTTCTTGTGAACGCCTTTGTCTGACTCGGCCATGTGTTCGTCTCACGCGCTGTCGATTTGCCTACTCCACGCTGAAGCAAGTCACATACCTCTTCGGAGGGCCTTCGAAAGGCAAAATCACGATACACCTGCGCTGCTATCTTGGTTCATCGGGAGCGACGACGGAGGGGGTCGAAACCGCGCCGAGGGTCGACGGTACTTCCCGTCCGACCACGTCGCGACATCCCCCAGTGCGAGCATGCCGACTAGCTGCTTTTCGCTCTCCCACGACAGTCATGCGGCGAATCCGCAACTGCTCCATCCTGCGCATCGCATCTTCGATTCCGATGTGTCCGAAGCACCATTCCACCGGCTCGCTAGCTGCCTCCTGCCCAGGCATGAAGAATCTTTGCCGACGGCAATTGCGCGTACGACGATATCGCGATCCGTCATGACGCCCTTGAGCCGCCTGCAGTCGCATACTGACAGCGCGCCCACGTTGAGTTCGTCCATCAGTTCAGCCGCGCGGCGCATGGTGTCAGTAGGTACGATGGCCTGCACCTCTCGTTTCAGCACTTCGGCTACGTGGTCATCAAATTCTCCCGTCCGAGTCACGCCGCTTCTTGGAGATCAAGCAACAACATTCGTCATACCGAAAACCGTGTCCGCAATGCCGTGGTAGTCGTGACGAATCTGCGAAGGCGCTACGGGCAGGCGCTCGGGTAGAGGGCTTCTTTGCGCTTGGCCTGATGGCGTTCAGTTACGGCTGCGCGCTGCTCGCGCACGGGTATGCATTCGTCGCCGCTTTTGCTGCAGACGTCGGACTTAGGCGTGAAGAATTGCAAGCGACACGAGAGAAATCGCCGACTGAAGCACTCGAATCAGTGGAACGCGGGGAGCGCGAGGAGGCGGCGAAAGCTCCCGAGCTCGCGCATGCTTTCGTGGCCAAGACGATGACGGCCTTCGCGGTTGAGCCGGAGCGGCTTGCTAAGTTCGGGTTGCTGCTCCGCATCGGCAGCCTTCTATTGGCGCACTGGCAGCCGCTGTTCGACTGGCGCGTGATTCGGTCGGTATTATTCATGTAATTTGTGGCCCAACCGCTCGCCGCGACCGTGTCGCTCGTCGGATCGTCACTTGACGCAACTCAGCGCTGGCTTGTGGGGAGGCTCGGGATTCGCGGCGTCAGCGCGTTCTACTGCCTGCTTTTCAGTCTCGAGTGCGTAGGCAAGGATCAGCTAAAAGCGAACGCGCTCATCGTGCTCGGGAGGATCGTGCTGCCGCGCTGCATGGCGCGAGCGCCACGACGCTGCTCTAATGATATTGCAAACGCAGGTAAGTGCTTTGGCCGGCATGCGGATTGCTTAAGCAAGCGCGCGTCTGGCTCCGATGAGCGGCTCGGCAAGTGGCAGTTCTGGCTGTTTTTCATCGGCTTCGACGTTACCTTCTTCCCGATGCACCTGCTCGGTCTCCCAGGCATGCCGCGGCGCGTGTGGACCTATCCGCACGCAATGGGCTGGGACGGCATGAATGTTACCGCGACGATCGGCGCATGTGTGATCGCGCTGAGCGTGGTGCTTTTCATCGTCAATGTCGTGAAGACGCTGGGCAGCGACAAACGTGCCGCCGCCGATCCGTGGGGCGCGGGCACGCTCGAATGGAGCGTGCCGTCGTCGCCGCCGCCGCATAACTTCGATGCGATTCCAGTCGTGCATGGACGCGATCCGCTATGGGAGCCGTCCGCGCAACCGGCCTTCGTCGCGGGTCTCGCCGCCGATAACCGTGAAGTGCTCGTGACGAGCGTGCTCGATGCGCAGCCCGATCATCGGCCGATGTTTCCGACGTCATCCATCTGGCCGTTTGCAAGCGCCGTCGCGACGACGATTCTGTTCATCAGCTCGATCTACACGCCGTCGGCGAGCGTATGGGGATCGCTGCCGGTCGCCGTGGCGATGATCGGCTGGTTCTGGCCCAATCGCGGCGAGAACCGGCTTGCGCTCGCGCGGGAGCGCCGGCCATGAACGCCGAAACGCGCCGCGACGCGAACGGCACCGGCGAGCTCGTGCTCGACGTGCGCGCGCTGCCGACCTGCGCCTTCAGTCACCGCAGCCTGATGTGGTGGAGCACGGCCGGCCTGATGCTGATCGACGGCACGGTGTTCGCCGTCGCGGTGATGATGGTCTTCTATCTACGCACGCGCGCTTCTGCCTGGCCGATGGCCGCCGAGCCGCCGCGTCTTTTCTAGGGCACGCTCAACACGGTCGGGCTGCTCGTCACCCTGTGGCCGGACCAGCTCGCGAAGAACGCGGCGGAACGCGGCGATCGGGGGAAAGCGGCGATCTGGCTCACGGTCTGCCTGGTCGCATCGTTGATCTTCCTCATGGTACGCGGATTCGAATTCGCAACGTTGAACGTGAGTTGGTACACGAACGTATGGCTCGGTCATCTGGCTGCTGCTCGGCTCAAGACGACGAAATACCTACGGCGTGATCTACTGGGTGGCGCGGCTATGAAAACCTGGCTTGCGCTACTCGGGGCTCCGTCCATCTTTCTCGGATGTCTCAGCTTGAACTACGCGCTCGTGACGCCGGCGTGCCGGCTCGGAGGCCATGCGTTGCTCGACGGCGTGAGCGGCGCGAGCGCGATCGTGTGCGTCGCCGCGACGCTGCTCGCATGGCAGCGCTGGCGCGACGCGCGACGCAAGCTCGCCATGCCGACGCGCGACACCGGCGACCGCCCGGCGCGCGCCGGTTTCATCGCGGCGGTGGCAGCCGGTGTGGGCGCGTTGTCGGTGCTTTCGTGATCGCGATTTTGATACCGCAATGGCTACTGTCCGCCTGCTGAAATGTGCGCTGCCTTGCGTGCTCCTGTCGTCCGACGATACGTACGCCCACGTCGCTACGACCGAGGCATCGCCGCTCGCGTGGACGTTCGAACCGTGGATTGTCGTCGTGCTAGCGGTGAGTCTGACGCTTTACCTCGCCGGAGATCTGAAGCTGCGCAAGCGAGGCGCGCAAGGCCGTCGCGAGCGGACCGCGAAGCTGATCGCGTTTGCCGCCGGATGGTTGACGCTCGTCGTTGCGCTGGTTTCGCCGCTGCACGCATTGAGCGAATGGCTGTTCTCCGCACATGTTGCAGCACGAACTCTTCATGCTCGTGGCCGCGCCGCTACTCGTGATCGGCCGGCCGCTCGCCGTATGGCTCTGGGCATTTCCCGCCGCTGCTCGCGCAGTCATCGGCGCGGCGACGCGTTCGCGCTGGATCAAACTGCCGTGGCGCTTTCTGACCTTGCCCGTCGTCGCGTGGACGTTGCACGCCGCCGCGCTCTGGTGCGTGCATCGAGACGACGCGCGCCCTCTGCTTCGATCCCTTGCAGGATCAGCAACTCGGCGGTCTGGTGATTTGGGTTCCGGGCGGGCTTGCGTATCTGATTGGCGGATTGCTCGTCGGCGCGCGCTGGCTGATGCGACGACCGCCGCCGCGCGCCGTCGCCGACGTGGTCCGCGAAGGATGATTGCACGCACACGACTCCAATCGCGCTTGTGATCGCCACGCTCGCCGCCTGCCAGGGCAAGCCGCCTTCGTCCGACTCGATCACCGGCGGCGATCCGCGACGCGGGCTCGATGCCATCCAGCGATACGGCTGCGGCGCGTGTCACCGGATCGATGGCGTGCCGGGCGCGTACGGCAAGGTCGGACCGACGCTGCAAAACATCGGCGAGCGGGCTTACGTTGCGGGCAAGCTGCCCGATCTCGGCGTCGGCGAAATTGATGCGCGTGACATCGCCGCATTCCTGTATCACCAATGACCATGAACGTATCCCGCTTCCTCTTCGTTCTGCTTGTGTGGCCGCTCGCCGTCAGGGCGGACGAGATGGCGTCGCCATCGCCCGAACTGATTGCGCGCGGCGCGTATCTTGCCAAAGCCGCCGACTGCGCCGGCTGCCATACCGCGCCCTCGAACGCCGCGCCGTATGCGAGCCGGCTTGGGATGACGTCGCCGTTCGGCACCATCGTCAGCAGCAACATCACGCCGGATCGCGAGACGCGCATCGGTACCTACAGCTACGAGGACTTCGCGAAGGCGTTGCGCGAGGGCATCGCGCCGGGTGGCAAGGGACCGTATCCCGCGATGCCGTATCCGGCGTTTGCGAAAATCAGCGACGACGATTTGCGCGCGCTCTACGCCTTCATGATGCATAGCGTGCCGCCTGTGATTCACCGGCCGCCGGAACGAAAGTGCCCTTTCCGTTCAACCAGCGCTGGGCGTTGCGCCTGTGGCGCATGGCGTTCGCGCCGAAGCAGCCGTTTCAACCGCACGCCGATCGCGATGCGAGCTGGAATCGCGGCGCCTATCCAACCTCGCTGATCCGGCTTCTCGTGGAAGGCGGCAACAGTCCCGCGACGATCGACGGGCCGGCCCGTCGGCCGATGCCGCCGTTCGCCGGACGCCTCACCGACGCGCAGATCGCGCAAGTGCTCACGTATATGCGCGCGTCATGGGGCAACGACGCGCGCCCGGTCACGACCAATGATGTCGCATCGTTTCGCGCGACCATTCACAAATGACGTGCGTTACTCCGGTTCGCCCGCGCCCTCGTTCGGCTTGCCTTCCTGGAGTCGTCCTTCTTCACTTCGGCTTCGCGCACCGTCGTGCCTTCGTCGTACGTTTCCGAGACATCGGTGGTGAGGGTTTCGTGGTCGGAGGTCTTCTAGTCTCGTCCGCTTTGCTGGGATGGCGTGCTTTGTTCGATGCGCCTCGTTACGGCGGCCACACGATACGACCACCCTGTTTCAACGCTTGCGCGCTATCGACTACTCGTCGGTCGGATCGACTGAGTCTTCCAAGCCCTTTCGATGTTGGCCTTCTGGTCGCCATAGTCCTTGCGATTGCCGCCGTTGGTAAGTTCGACATCGCCCTTCACCTTGCGATCTTCGTTGCCCGTCACGGTGCCGATGGCCGTATCGGGCCAGCCTTTGACCTGTTCCTTGATACCTTCCCTTTGATCCTTGTTCATCGTGTGCTCATGGACAACAAGGACGATGACGCCGATGCCTCAGCGTGCCACGCGTCTGCGAATCAGCGCTGCGATCGCGAAGCCTGCGCCGAGCGCGACGTAGGTCATCGCGAGGGAGCGCTTCGACAGATGAGCTTCGAAGCCGGGTGTGACTCGCTTGGGCACGGCGTAGTAATCGACAAGATAGGCGACGAGCGCGGTCGTCGCGGCGGCGGCAACGATCGTGGCCGGGCGCGAACGGGATCCGCATAACGACTCGAACAACACGCCCCAGAAAGCCGCGCTTCCCATGTGAATGGTTGCGCCGAACCCGCTGTATCTGAAGCTCGGTTCTTCATGCCAAGATTGCTCTCGGCCATAAGCAGTGGGAAACGGCGTTGATCGCCGCATATGGCCCATGTCCCGCGCGAACAGCCGCGGTCGACGCGGCGCAAGCCGAAGCGAGTCCGGCGGCGGAGCCTGAATAGATGGCCCGCTTTAACAGGTCGTCGAAATGCCGTTGCATGTGTGGCTCCTTGCCGAACGCTCCCACTTGTCGCAGCATCCGCCGTGCCGAAGTTGCTCAGTAATGTCTTTCCGGGTGATGTCGATGTGCGCCCCTCACGAACACGAAGAGCGTCGCGCCTGCCGCTGCGACAGCAAATCGGCAGGGGTTCGCCCTCACTGCGCGGATTACTTCCGCGATCCCCGGCGACCCATTCGGCGAAACGCGCTGGCTCGTTTGCATCGCGGGCGCGATCTGCGGACGCGTGTTCGCGGGCACGTTCGTCGTCGGCGCTGCATGAGACGCGTGCTTCTCGCGCGATTCGTCGGTCTTGCCTTCACGCGCCTCGACTCTCGTCGCAGCGGCTTCCGCGCCGAGCAGCATGACGGCTGCCGCGAAATGCAGCCACATGAGGAGCACGGCGAGGGAGCCGGCCGCGCCGATTGCGCTCGCGGTCCCGGCATGCGTGAGATAGAGCGCGAAAAGCTTCTTGCCGACCGAGAACAGCACTGCGGAAATGATACCGCCCACGAGCGCAACGCGCCACGATACGTGACCATCGGGGAGACACCTCAACAGCGTGGCGAAAGCGCACGAAAGGATTCCGAGACCGAGCACGAACTGCACGATGTCGCCGATGACGACGAGCGGCGATTCCCCGAACACCCAATTGCCGGCGGCCTGCACGGCGGTGTCCAGCACGAGCGACACGATCAGCAGGAACGCGACGCCCATGACGAGACCGAACGAGATCAGCCGAACCTTGACGAGCGTGGCGACGCCCGATTTCTCTCTGCCGCTTTTTGGCCAGATGATCGATAGCGCCGTGTTCAAGGACGAAAACGTCGCCGATGCCCCCACGGCCAGCACTACGAACGAGATCACTGCGGCAAGGCCGCTTCCGCCGCTCTGATGTGCGTATTCGACTATCGCCTGCACGCTCGCGGCGGCATCCTTGCCGAGCAAGCCGCTGATCTGATGAAAGAGCTGACCACGAGCGGCCTGCGCACCGAACACGAGTCCGGCGACAGCGATCACCATGACGAGCGTCGGCGCGAGCGAGAACGCGGTGCTCGCCGCCATCGGCGCGGCGCGATCGGTGCCGAAACGTTTGAACGTGCGTGCGGGCCACGCAAAGGTTCGGCTCATAAGCGATCTGACGTTCATGGCTGTCTCCGTTGATCCATGCGCTGGGCACCAAGCATCGACGATGCCCGGCCTTGAGACCTGCCGGCCGCTTGGCATGTGCGTTGCTAATCCCATTCAGGCCGAGGTCGCGGACTCAATCCGGGCAGCCGGCCTTCCATTCCACGACGCGGCTTCCCCGCGATACGCCAGCGCGAAGTCATCGCGCTGAGGCTCGCAGCAGCACGGCCGTAAGCGACGCTTCGACGTCCTCTTGGTCGCTGCGGGCAAAAACCGTTCAACCTTGATGATTCGCGCCGAGACCGTGAAGGGTTTCATGCGCCCAAAAAAGGAGTCGTGCAAATGTTCGTGCATAACAAGCGTCTGCAATACACCGTCCGCGTGAGCGCGCCCAACCCGGGTCTCGCCAACCTGTTGCTCGAGCAGTTCGGCGGGCCGCAGGGCGAACTGGCTGCCGCGTGCCGGTACTTCACGCAAGCTGTCGGCGAAGACGATCCGGGCCGCAAAGACCTGTTGTTCGACATCGCCACCGAAGAACTCAGCCATCTCGAAGTGATCGGCTCGATCGTCGCGATGCTGAATAAGGGCGCAAAGGGCCAGCTGGCGGAGGCCGTGGAATCGGAAGCCGAGTTGTATCGATCGCTCACAGGCGGCGGTAACGATTCGCACACCACCGCGCTGCTCTATGGCGGCGGCCCGGCCCTCACCAACTCCGCAGGCGTGCCTTGGACCGCCGCTTATATCGACACCATCGGCGAGCCGACGGCTGACCTGCGCTCGAACATCGCCGCGGAGGCGCGTGCGAAAATCGTCTACGAACGTCTCATCAACGTGACGGACGACCCGGGCATCAAGGAAGCGCTGGGCTTTTTGATGACGCGCGAAATCGCGCATCAGAAGTCGTTCGAAAAGGCGCTTCATTCGATCCAGCCGAACTTCCCGCAAGGCAAGCTGCCGGGCGAGCCGGAGTTCGCGAGCGTCTACTTCAACATGTCGAAGGGCAATGACGCGCGCGGGCCGTGGAACGAGGGCGGCGACTGGAAGTTCGTCGATGACCCGCAACCGGCCGTCGATGGTGGCGATGGAACTGCGACCGTGACCGTGACCGAACGCGACGTCGACGTGCTGCAGGCGATGGCATCGCGCACGGCTTCGGATCCGTCCGCCGACCCGACCACCGGTGCCGACCTTGGCACAGGACAGGCCAACGAGGTGTAAGACCGGGCGGCGCTGCTCCGGCTCAGGGCAGCGCCGGTCGAGCCGTTATCGTGCGCAAACCGATCATGAGTGCCGCGAGCCAATCTCTGGTACCGAAACGCGCGATCTGGACGCGTAGAACGAATACCGCGTTCGGCGCGCCGCGCGTGCACGTCGTCGACGACTATGTGGATACGGCCGACGCCATTAACATAGTGCTGGCCGTCTGCGGATCCGACGCCGATGCCTTCTACGAGGGACATGGCGCAATCGCCGCGACCGCGCAACGCAAGCCGGAACTCGTCATGCTGGATATCTGAATGCACGACATGTCCGGATTGGAAGTCGCCGCCCGTCTTCGCACGGACGCAAGTAGGTCCAGCACGAGTCTGATCGCCCGTTCGGCCGCAGCAAGCGAGGCCGATCTGCAACGCGCAAAGCACGCGGATTTCCGACGCGTTTTGTGCGAAGCCGACCCAAGCAATGACCTTCGCGCCATTGCTTCGTCACTTCGTACACGGGCCCATCGCATGACGAGACGCGCGGCACGCTTAGTGCGCAATGCGCAGAACATCGACATCACCGACGCACAGAGGACCACATGAGCATCTTCTCGAACATATTGAACAAGATCTTTCCGCACGACCATCCGGCGACCACTGCTTCGGGCGGCACCGTGCCGCCCGCGGCAGCCAATGCGGCCCCCCCATCGAGTTCGACGTCATCGGGGAATCCGACCAGCACGCCTTTGGGTTCGGCGAGCGGTGCGGCCGGCACGCCTGCGACCCCCGGCGTCGAACCCGCCCGGCCGCCGGTCACGCCATTGCCCGAAGTGGACGTCGACGCGATCCTCACGCAAAAGCAGCAGCAAAGCGGCGCGGCACTGAACTGGCGATCGTCCATCGTCGATCTGCTGAAATTGCTCGATCTGGATAGCAGTCTCGAATCGCGCAAGGCATTGGCGCAAGAACTGCATTACACCGGCAACACCGACGACTCCGCCGCGATGAACATCTGGCTGTACAGGCAGGTCATGACAAAGCTCGCGGAAAACGGCGGCAAAGTGTCAGCCGATTTGAAATAAGAACCCGCTTTCCTCGATCGATCCATGAACACAGCATGCGTTTCAAATTGAAAGCGATCATCGTGACCGGCGCGGGATCGGGAATCGGCGAAGGAGCCGCACGGCGCTTTGCGGCCGAGGGCGCGTCAGTCGTGCTGGCCGGCCGCAGCGCGAAAAGCTCGACCGCGTCGCGCGCGATCTCGATCCTGCGCGAACGCTCGTGCATACCTTCGATGCGTCGAAGTACGAAGAGGCGCAACAACTGATCGATGCGACCGTTGCGCGCTTCGGCCGTATCGACGCGCTCGTCAACAATGCGGGCGTCGCGCCGACCGGGCGCATCGACGAAGCGTCGCTCGACGACTGGCGGGCGATTATGTCGACCGATCTCGACGGTGTCTTCTATTGCTGCCGCGCGGCCATCCGTCATCTGATCGATGCGAAGGGTTCGATCGTCAATGTGTCGTCGGTTTCGGGACTCGGCGGCGATTGGGGGATGAGCTTCTACAACGCGGCAAAGGGCGCAGTAACCAACTTCGCGCGCGCGCTCGCGATGGATCACGGCCGCGACGTCGTGCGCGTCAATGCGGTATGTCCGAGCCTGATCGAGACCGATCTCACGCAGGACATGCTCGCCGACGAGCCACTGATGGCGAAGTTTCGGGAACGCATTCCGCTTGGCCGCGCAGCGAAACCGGACGATATCGCGCCGGTGATTGCCTTCCTCGCCAGCGACGATGCGCGCTTCGTCACCGGAGTCAATCTGCCAGTAGACGGCAGCCTGAGCGCTTCCAACGGACAGCCGCCGCAAGCGTGATTTCTACTTAGATTCGTTGAACGACTTTGGGTAGAGCTGCGCGCTCCGATCCAGATCTCCAGTCGCGGCATAGATCAAAGGCTGCGCTTCCGGAGAAAGGACCGCACCACCGATCACACTGCCGACCACGAGGCGATGATCTCCGGTTTCGATATCGCTGAGAGCCTGGCAGTCGAAATACGCCAGTGCATCACGCAGTATTGGCGCCCCACTTCGGCCGGCTCTCCAAGGCGTCGACGACAGCTTGTCGATCGTGCGGCCCGAGCGCGTCCCAAAGTGCTCGGCTAATTCCTGCTGATCCGAGCGCAGCACGTTTATGGAGAACGCGCGTCCGCGTTCGAGTATCGTATAGGACGCATGCGCCGGATTGATGGCGATTGCAACGAGCAGAGGGTCGAACGAGACCTGCATGACCGAACTCGCCGTGAACGCGTTCCTTGTTGCACCGTCCGCCACGCCGATCACATAGACGCCCGCCGTCAGACGCCGAAAGAGGTCAACCATACCGTTGGTCATAGCACTGTGTCCTTGATGTCGGAGGAACCGTACAAGTGTGTATGTGCATGTGCCATGCCTCGGCGGGAATACGCGTTGCGCAGTTCGAATGGCAGCGACCACAACCTATCCAACGATCGAGCCGACCCGCAGGAGGCAACCTTGAAGGCACTCATCTGGCATGGCAACAAAGACATCCGTTACGACACGGTCCCGGACCCCGTGATCGAGCACGGCCGCGATGCGATCATCAAGGTGTCGACTTGCGCGATCTGCGGCTCGGACCTCCATCTGTTCGATGGCTTCATGCCCGGAATGAAGTCGGGCGATGTGATGGGTCACGAATTCATGGGCGAAGTAGTCGAAGTCGGCCGCGATAACGCCGTCCTCAAAGTGGGAGATCGTGTCGTGGTTCCGTTCACGATCATCTGCGGCGAATGCGACCAATGCAAGCGGGGCAATTTCTCCGTTTGCGAACGCTCGAACCGGAACAAGGACGCCGCCGACAAACTCTTCGGTCACGCCACCGCCGGTCTTTTCGGATACACGCATCTGACAGGCGGCTACGCGGGCGGACAGGCCGAATATGTTCGCGTGCCGTTCGCAGACAAGACGCACATCAAGATTCCCGATGGCCTGACCGACGAACAAGTGCTCTTTCTTGGCGACATCTTCCCAACCGGGTGGCAGGCCGCCGTCAATTGCGAAATCGAGCCGACCGACACCGTCGCGGTCTGGGGCGCGGGCCCCGTCGGACAGATGGCGATCCGCTGCGCGATATTGCAGGGGGCCAGACAGGTCATCGTCATCGATCACGTTCCGGAACGCCTTGCGATGGCACAAGCGGCAGGCGCGATTCCGATCAACTTCAAGGACGAGAGCGTGCTCGACCGCCTACGCGATTTGACGCAAGGAAAAGGCCCCGAGAAATGTATCGATGCGGTCGGCATGGAATCGCATGCGACGCGCTCGTTCGACGGCATCTACGATCGAATCAAGCAGGCCGTCATGCTCGAAACCGACCGGCCGCATGTGCTGCGCGAGATGATCTACGTATGCCGTCCCGCTGGCGTGCTGTCGGTGCCCGGCGTGTATGGCGGATTGATCGACAAGATTCCGTTCGGCGCGGCAATGAACAAAGGGCTCACCTGGCGCATGGGGCAAACGCACGTCAATCGCTGGAGCGACGATTTACTCAAACGCATCGAAGAGGGGCAGATCGATCCGTCTTTCGTCATCACTCATCGAATGAAGCTCGAGGACGGGCCGAAGATGTATGAAACCTTCCGCGACAAAGAGGATGGGTGCATCAAGGTGGTTCTCAGGCCTTAATGGCTGGGTTGAACCGTGTGGCGCGCCTTCTTGCGCAAAACCAGCCCTTACAATGCGAGTGAGGCGCTGCAAAGGTCCAGAACGCCAGAAGGGTGGCGTCGACGAAGAGGCAGAAAAAGGCGCATCTTTCAAAACCACGAGGGTGAAAAGCTCGCTCCGGCACGAGATTTCGAACCCCGCAAGACCACAGAAGTCGCGGCCGCACAGGGGCGACTTCCCATACACAGCTATGGGATCACCTTCCCGCCGACTGCGCTTCGTGGGAGAGTTCAAGCTTCGCCAGTTGGGATAACTTATCGTCAGTTGATTTTTCTTTGGTGAGGGTTTCGCGAAGCATCTTGCTTGCGTCCTTGAACCCGAGATGATCGGCGAGAGGTCGCAAGTGTGCCATACGTCGCGATTTCATAATGCTCAACTTTTTGAGCCGCCGCGATCAACGCCGCATCACGAAACGGCCGTTCTTCGAAGTCTTCGATCTGTTCCTGGCCTTCTTCAACGAGGCCTTCCATAGCAACGCATTTGGAGTCCGTTTGCCTACATTCGTATCGGTGAGTGGTACAGCAATTGCGGAGAATGCAACTGACTACCGTCGTACGGGCGGGGAACCACGTTGATGGACGAGCCTCGCGCACGAGCAGCCTCGACTAGCATCAAGACTCGAAATCGATGGTTCGTCAATGGAATCCGGCAACGCGCAGCATTTTTCGATTTAAGGAGGCGATGATGGAAGTACCTGCAAACGAGGAGCAAATTCAAACGCTAGCCTACCGATTGTGGGAAGAGGCCGGCTGCCCCGAAGGCCGCTCTGATGAATTCTGGGTACTCGCGCAGCAGCAGCTGGAAAAAGAGCCAGGCGCGGATAACATGGACAGGAGAACGCCGGTTAGCACCTCTGCGTCGGAAACCTAATCGACTGCGCGTCGATTCCGTTGGACTATTCGCCGCCATCGGCGACCACGGTTGGTGAAATTTTTTTAGCGAGAAATGCCTGTCTAAGCCAGCGCGAGCGACTTCGATGGATCGAAACAATGTGACGACGGTCTCGACGCGGTGCCAGAAGGATGCGACGAACGAAAACCTGGAGGAGGCGATCACCGAACCGGTCGAGATTTGGACCGATTCCGCGATCGCCGTTCGCAGGAAGTGACGATCGCAAGGTGAAAGGGAGTGTTGGTTGGAGTTACAAGGCGCGATAATTTTGAGGCTTGCAGGGAGCCCGGTGTGAAGCCATGCCCCGGTCGTGCTAAGTCAAAGAGCCGGCTCGTTGGGAGTGAATCTCTTGGCAGGCTTTTTTCTGCCATCGCCGCCAATGCGGCACCACAATTATACGCCGCGGCTGCGAGGCGCAAGGACATTGGTCCGATGCCACCATGTGGTCGCGGCGAGCGCGCGGTCATGCCACTCTTCGGTTGTCCAATCTGCTGCGGGGAGCGGCCGGTGATCGATTTGTACCGTACCGTACTGAAAGGCGAAGCGTAGCGCTTCGATTGGTCGGGCACGAGGACCTGACCCTTGGACCCTTTTCGGGCCACTGCATGATGCACTTCCTGACCGAACTGTTACTGCAGCTGCCGCATGCCTGGCTTAATATTAGGCAGCATACGGAGCGTTTGCTCAGCTTCGTGATCCGAAACCGAGAGCCGATATGTAAGGAATGAACTGAAGGACAGGGCCGCCTTTTCGACGGTCAATCTTCTGCGATTTCTCATCGGCCGGGCGGGCCCATCGCCGGCCAGGTCGACAGCGTCCTTGATCTTCATTGCGTCATCCAAAGTCCTTGCGTGCTAAACCCTCGACTTGCCGGGCCCACAGTCCTTAACCAAAACAAGACACCGGCGTCGTCCGTACCGCCGGTTAGCCCGGCCCGACTACCCCAATCGGAAACCTAGGCAGCCTTCCCAAAGGACGCCGCATGCCACGGATCAGTTACTTCTGAACGCGATCGTAGATAGGAGCGCTAGCTCAGCCTGGCGAGAATCCAGACGCGTATGCTGTACGACTACCGGTGAGTCCGATTCAAAGATGCTTGCATACTCCGTTCCGACCGGTATCCGCTCGGGATCGCTGAGATCATTGAAACGCAGATGCAGTGTCCGCCTAGCCGGCACCGTAACATGGAACGGGCCCGCCGGATGCCGATCTTTGAAGAAGATCGTTATCGCGATGTGCGCGTCGCGCTCCGCGGTGTTCAAGATACATGCCGCTTCGTGGCTTGCTAGTTCGCGACCATCCCCAGTGCTGTATGGTGGCAAATATCCCTCCGCGATCGCCCACCGCGTCCTTCCAATCGGGTTCATGTATCCTCCTTTATGGGCATGGCACCCCGGACGCCTAAAGTTTTCGTCCCGCGAGTCGCTAGCCCGCCTACGGGCTTTGACAGAAGAGTGCCGCATAGGGTGTGCCATAGCCTTTCCACGTGACAACATTACGGCCGGGTCGCGAAACCCAGTCGAGCGATTCCGATATGTTGCAAAAGTCGCCGCTGCCCCACATTTGTATCACACTGTGACATTTCTACATTAACCAAGACTGTTTTACAAAAGCAAAGAATAGCTCTCCTCTCGTAAGGTCAATCAATAACAAGAATGCGCCGATACGGTCGGAGCCCCGAGGGGCGCGGAATGCGAGGATGCTGTCTCCGCTTGCACGTTCGAGCATCTCTGGAGACCATTCCGAATGTGCGGCGCGGAAGGCAAAACGTCGAACCGTCAACTGCGGTCCACGGCACGCGCGCCTTCTTGCGACCGAACCTGTTTTACCGCGTTTCGGGCGATTCTCGGCAGGAAATGGATCAGCCAAGGGTTCTTGATTGGTTTCGAGGATTTACTTCTTGAGCGTTGCGCGCAAGACCGCGGCGCGCAACTTCCCGAAGCGAGCCGGCTATTTATGAATCTTCGCGCGAAGCCGCTCGACCTGTCGGTCGGAGACCGGCGCCGCATGGTTTCCCCAGGTGCTTCGGACAAAGCTGACCACCTCGGCAATCTCGCGAGACGTCAGTTGATGATGGAAACCAGGCATTTTTTTCGGCGCGGGGCCTGTTTCGGTGACAGGGCTCTTACTGCCTTCAATGACTATGCGCATGATTGAGGTCGGATCTTCAGCCAGCACGAGGGGATTGCCGGCCAAAGCCGCCACCTTCCCTGGTTCGCCTCGCCCGTCGGCATGGTGGCAACGGGCGCAGAATGACAGGTATATTCCTGCGCCATGCCGTTCATTTTCCCCGGTCTCCAGGCTGCGCGCGGTTTGTACCCTTGCATGCGCGTCGTTGTCGTAGGCACCATACGTTTGGTGCGCGGGCAGCGATTTGAGATACTCGCCAATGGCGTTCAGGTCCGAATCGGTAAGATACTGCGTACTATCCTCCACGGCGGGTGCCATCGCGCCGAACGCGATCGCGCCAGCGCCGTGTCCCGTGTGTAAGAAATTGACGATGTCTTGCCGCGACCACCGCCCCAGCCCGCTGCCCCGATCACCAGTGAGGTTAGGTGCTAACCAATGGTCGACTACCCCACCGGTCAAGTATAACGGCGACCTCTCGCTATAGCCGAGCTCGTTATAGGCCGGACCGCGCGGAGTGTGGCAGGCGCCGCAATGCCCAAGCCCTTGGACTAAGTACGCGCCGCGATTCCATTGAGCACTTCGTTTGGGATCTGGCGAAAACTGATCGCGGTTACCGAAAGCGAAGGTCCAGAACAACATACCCCAGCGTTGGTTGAACGGAAACGGCAAGTGCGTCTGCGGCGCGCGTTTCGCTGTAGGTGTCACGCCATGCATCAGGTACGCATACAGCGCCGTCACGTCAGCGTCGGTCATCTTGGCGAATGACGCGTATGGCATTGCTGGATAAAGGCGCTTTCCGTCGCGGCGCTTGCCGTAGCGCAGGGCATCGGAAAACTCCTTCAACGAGTAGCGGCCGATACCGAACGTGGGATCAGGCGTTACGTTACTCGCATAGATTGGGCCGAAAGGCGAGTCCACGGGCATGCCCCCGCCCAGCGGTGTGTGGTCAGCCGCGTCATGGCACGCACTGCAGTCGCCCGCCTTTGCCAGATATTCGCCACGCGCAATGAGCGTTGGATCGCCCGTCATGGGCGACTGTGCAGTAACGTCGGTCGGCAGATGATCATCAGCGCTTCCACTGCACGCGCCAAGGACGAGTGCCGCTACAAGCATCAGCAGGAGGATGGTCGGCTTTAAGCTTCTCGGCGCGTTCATATCAGTGCCATTGACTGCAAGAATCGAGGAACACTTCCGCAAGGATCGTGAACACCAGTCCCACCACAAAGCCACACCCGATCAAGGTGCTGCATAGGGCGATGAACCGTTTCCGACTAATCTCCTCGTGTTCGCGCGGCGGCTGCTCGTTCAGTTCGTGAGGACCGCCCTGCTCTCTGATACGTTTGTGCCTTGCGCGCAGGAGAGCGAACCCGTACGTGGAGAGCGCCGCGCAAACGATCGAAATCCCAAGCGCCAGCGCCGATGTGGCATATAGCCATGCGTGCATGTGGGAGACACCGGGCGATCGCAGAGGCGTCGTCGTTGCATCGCACGTCTGCGCTGAAACGGTCTCAGAAACGATGACCTGCAAAAGCCACGCACCCGGTGAGATGAAGAATCCAGCACCGGCATAAATCCAAAGCCGGCGTTTTTCCGCCTGTGTCAGTCCTTCATCAGTGGGGACGCGGGTTTGCATCACTGACCCCTGAGCCAAAAAGGCGTCACGTAGAGCGCGGTGAAGATGAACAGCCACACCACGTCGACGAAGTGCCAATACAGGCCGCCGATGCGCATGGGCGCATTGCGCGCTTGGTCGAAGTAACCCAATGCAATCCAAATTGCAAGCAGAATCAGGATCACCAGCCCCACTAGAACGTGCGCCAAGTGAAAGCCGGTGATGGTGAAGTACAGCGAACCGTAGAGGTGCGCAGTCAATCCATACGGATGGTCGTGCCATTCCTTCAGTTGTATGCCGATGAAAAGACACCCGAGTGCGATTGCGACCAGCATCCATGTGAAGGCCCTCCATCTCTTGTTGTTTTTTAACGTGCGCTCGGACAACCAGGCAAACACGCTGCTCAAGATAAGCACGCTCGTACTCACTGCGCCAACGCCGACCTTCGGCATGCCTTCGGGAGGCCATGGCAGCTGCGTTTGAGATTGCGAGTAAAAGTAACTAAAGAGGAGATAACCGAAGAGGCTTGCCTCCGTGGCCACCAGCGCGAGGACACCCCACCATCCGCCGGAATGTTCGCCGGCGCTGCCGACGGGAAGTGCATCATCCTTTCGCGGACTTGCGGCCGCAGTCACCTGTTTTGGTGTGGGCGGTTCGCGCTGCGCTAATGACCGCCGCGGCCACATCCATGCAATCAGCGTCGCGCCGCTAGCGGCGAAAGAGATGATCGTGAATGAAGGCGAACGCAGCAGCAACGCGAGAAACATGAACGCGGCAAAGACGCCAAGGAAGAAAGGAGACCATGCGTCATCCGGCATCTTCAAGATTACGTCCGGCGCGCCGCTGAATGGATGGACGCCCAATGCTTCCCGGCCGTGATGCAGCAGATAACCCTCCTTCAATCGCGAACGCCGTCCAGTTGGCCGAATGCGATCTTCCCACATGGGATGGCGTGATTCGATGACGGGCAGCACCGCGAAGTTATACGGCGGCGGCGGCGATGCGACGGACCACTCAAGACCCGGGGCGTCCCAAGGATTAGGCGGCGCTTTCCTTCCGCGGCGGGATGAGAGCAACGCATTGATGGCAAAAAGTACGATGCCTATACCGAGCAGAAACGAGCCGATGGTCGTGATGAGATTCGATGTGTCCCAGCCCATTCCTTCTGGATAGGTATAAACGCGTCGGGGCATGCCAAGCAAACCCGATATGTGCATCGGAAAAAAGCCGACGTTAAAGCCAATGAAGACGATCCAAAAGGCGATCTTCCCAAGCCGCTCATTCATGAGGCGACCCGTAAACTTGGGGAACCAGTACGTAATGCCACCGAGCACGGGAAAGACATTGATCCCGAGCAAAACGTAGTGCAAGTGCGCGACGATGAAGTACGTTTCGTTCAGTTGCCAGTCAAGCGGCACGGCGGCGGTCATCACGCCGGAAACACCACCCAGAACGAACATCAGGACGAAACTTGCGAAGTAGAGAAAAGGAACTGTGAAGACAGGACGCCCCATCCATATTGTCGCGATCCATGCGAACACCGCCACCGCACTCGGAATCGAGATAAGCACGCTCGCCGCGCCGAAAAAGGCCAGTGCGAGCGGCGCGATGCCTGTCGCAAACATGTGGTGAATCCACACCTCAAACCCGATAATCATCGTGGCGACCGTTGACATCGCCACCGCGGCGTAGGCAACCAGCGGACGCCTGCAAAAAGTCGGCAATGCGTCGGAGACGATGCCCATCGCTGGCAGCACGACCACGTACACCCATGGGTGCGCGAACATCCAGAACAAGTGCTGCCAAAGGAGCGGTCGGCCGTCGGCGGCGACGTCGAAGAAGTGGGTGCCTACATTACGATCCATCCACAGCAGGAGAAACGCAAGGCTCACAGACGGCACGGCGAACAGATTGGCAAACGAGATTGTGAGCGTTCCCCACACGATGATGGGCAGACGATCCACTGACATGCCGACCGCACGCATGCGAAATAGCGTAACCACGAAGTTCACCGCGCCTACGGTCGTCGATATGCCCAGCAGGACCATGCCGAGCGAGTAAACATCGATATTGGGTCCCCGGTTATATTCGAGCGAGGAGAACGGTACGTAATTGAACCAACCCGCATTCGGCGCCTCGCCGAACGGGAAGCTGCAATAGAGGAAGAGTCCCGCAAACAGAAACAACCAGTAGGACAGCGCGTTCAGGCGCGGGAACGCCATGTCACGCGAACCGAGCATGAGCGGCCAGAGGAAGTTAGCGAAGCCGCTCAGCACCGGCAAGGCGTAAAGAAATATCATTGTCACGCCGTGCATGGTGAACAGTTGCGCGTACTGTTCTGGGGATAGGAGCGTCTCGTTCGGTCGTGCCAGTTGAAGGCGCATCAGCAAGGCCTCGACCCCGCCGATGAGGAGGAAGGCGAACGCTGTGACGATGTAGCGTAAGCCGATCTTCTTGTGGTCCACCGTCGTAAGAAAGCCGCGCCAGCCGGCCTCCCCTTCCCATATTTCGTGCAGGCGTTTTTCCGCGTCTGAATCTTCGGGCACGCTGCCGTATTCCGGTTCTCGTCGGAAAGCCACCTGCCCCGACTGCACCACGTTGTGATCACTCGTCGCGGACATCGTTGTTCCTTACCTAAGAGTAGCGAGATAGGCCGAAAGATCGCCCGCCTCGGCAGGCGAAAGCTTCATGTCGGGCATAAGCGCCCCCGGCTTGATTTCCTGAACGTGTTGGACCCAGTCCATCAAGCTCTCCGGCGAATTAACGACCGTGCCGGCCGCAAGCAATCGGCGGGAGAGCACATGGGTAAGATCGGGTGCTTGCACACCAGTAGCGCCGGTGCCACGAACTGTATGGCAGCCCGCGCAGCGCTTCTCGAACAGCTTTGCGCCCCTCACCGCTTGGGCACTGATCGGGGCGGAAGGCGGCATTCGCTGCGCCGCCGTCCATCGCTCAAAATCCGCCTGAGGCTGGGCGTAGACTTCAAAGGCCATGTGCGCATGTTGGACGCCGCAATACTGCGTACATTGCCCGCGGAAGACGCCGGCGCGGTCAGCCTGTATCCACTGGCGATTGATTACGCCGGGTATGGCTTGTGTCTTGCCCGATAAGTCTGGCACCCAGAAGGCGTGAATGACGTCTGCGCTTTTCAGCAAGACGAGCACCGGCACGCCCACCGGAATATGCAGTTCGTTCGCCGTCGAGAAGTGAGTTGGGCCATCGCCGTAGTCGACCTTCCACCACCAGTCGTATGCCGTGACGGTAATCGTCATCGCAGGTTCGCTCGGTGGCTCAGCGACCCGCGCAAGCACGACGAGCATATACACTGCGATACCCAGAAGGGCGACCGTGGAAACAGCCGTGCCAATATAGACAAAGCTCGTGCCTCCCCCGGCGCTGAGCGCCCTTGGATCCTCAGGCTTACGGCGCCGAAACATCCCGATGATCAGCATGACGGCGATAATCGCGCATACCGCAATGCAGATTGCGGCGAGTACCCACCCAAGATAAAGGACCGGCTCGGTTGCAGGACCTTTGCTGTGAAGGAAATACGCGAGCGGCGTTTGTGCACCGGCAAGGGACGTCGCCACGCTCGCCGACGCGTCGGACCCTGCCCGTGCTTCGGCCTGGACCGATGCAATCGTCAGCGCCAGGCCGCAGCGGGTGAACCAAGCGGCGAAGCGAGGTGCGCAGCTCACATTTTCTCCTTTACGCCACGTGTAATGAGCCAGTAGTTGACCGGATACGTCGTGACGAAACCTGCGACCATCGCCACCTGCATCCGCACCCAATACGCAGCGCTCGTCGGCTGCAACGGCGCGGCCCATTCCGAGAACGCAATCATGCAGCCGAACATACCGATCTCATAGGCGAGCAAGGACAGCGTGTCGGCCTTGACAGCCGCAACGATCCCGTCGCGCAGTCCTAGGCTACGCATCGGTGCGATGGAAAAGTACTGGAAAGCGATGCCAAGCAGGTAGGCGAGAACGAAGGCCAGGGTCAGTTTCCCAGCTAGAGCGGATCCGGCAATGGTCACTCCAAACCCAAACGCTAGCCATTCCCCGATGAAATCTCCCAAGGCGCATCCGGCGCCACAGTGGGTCGCACCGAGAAAGGTGGCCTGCCACATCGGAGGTTCGGACTTGTCAGCGCCCGACGCTGACCGTCCAAACCAAAAATAAAAGATCAAACCAACGGGACCCCAGTAGAGCATCGTCAACGGCCAAACGACGGACATAATGACCATCGGCTGCCGGTGTCCGCCCAACCATACATCGAAAGCAACGATAATGGCCGAGAGCGCGGATAGCGCAAGCCATATCGACACCGCGGCGGGCGATCCATATGTTGGCATCGTGGATTCTCCGTGATGCGTAGGTCTTCCAACGCTCGCTTTTCCCTGCGCACCCTGAAAGGTCCGCCCTCAGGGTTGCAAAAGTACAGCAAGCACTGTTCCGCGACGTAGCTTGGGGAGCCACAGCGAGCCAGCGCGACTTCGGTGCAAGCCGACGGCCTAATACGTCACATCCTGCTACTTTTACTCGCCAGGTGACAGTTTGCTCAATAACGGTTCGGCCTCTGCTACCATGTCGCCAGTTGAATGATCGGAGCCAATGTGTCGATTGTCTCGAAACGAGATTTACCTTCATGAATCAACGAAAGAGTCGCGCTCAGGGCGGCCTGCTCACAAAAAAGGATTTGGAGTCGATGTCCAATTTCCGGTATCAGCTCCGGAAGTTCCTTCGATACTCCGAGGAAATCACCCACGCAGCCGGCATTACGCCGCTCCAGTATCAACTGCTACTCCACGTGCAGGGCATACCGGGAAAGAGCTGGGCGACCGTTGGTGAGCTTGCCGAACGCCTTCAGGCTGCGCCAAACGGCACCGCCGCCTTGGTCAATCGATGCGAGGCAGCGGGACTTGTGGTTCGCAAGCCCGGTGAAGCTGACCGTCGACTGGTGGAAGTTCATCTGACACCGAAAGGCGAACGCTGCCTCTTGGAACTGGCCTCCTTGCATTTCGCGGAGTACCGTGCCTTCGGCTGGCTTGCCAGCAGCGTCGAGGCGCACGGATAGGCGCGCTCGCCGCTCAGTGCGCCTTGGCCAACCTCAGCCTCTTCGGCATCATCGGCCTGCTGACTCGTATCTTTGAGCCAGTGCTTCATAAAGTGGCGGAGCAAAAAATTTCGAAACTTGGCTCGATATCAATGCAGTCGCCATCAGAGAAATCACCAGTGCGTGCCCATTGATCATCTCAATGACGATAATAAATGCAGTGATCGGGCTCTGCGTGACCGCAGCTAGATAGCCCACCATACCCAGAGCGACCAGCATCGGCAGTTGCATCTCTCCGAAGAGCAGATGCAGTGCGTTACCGATGCCGGCGCCGATCGCGAGGGACGGGGCAAAGAGTCCGCCCGGAGCGCCGGGCAGGTAGGAACCGATCATCGACACCATTTTGAGGATCGGATACTCAACGCCTAACTGCACCCGCCCTTCCAGCATGCCGCGTGCTTCCGCGTAGCCACTGCCGAAGGTATGGTTCGCAGTTACGACGCCGATGACGGCAATGACCAGCCCGCAAAGACCTCCAAAAAGCACGGGGTGCCTCGCACGCCAGCCAAGGAGAGCCTCCGGCATCCACCGGCGAGTGTTGAGCAAGAGCCAACAGAAGACGCCGCCCAGGACACCGGCGAGCACACCAATGAGAACTACCGCCGCGGCCAGCAGGTCTGGAAAGTGGCTGCCCACATCGATCGAGCCGAAATAGGTATAGTTCCCCTGCAGGCCGAGGGATACGATACCGGCAAAAATGATTGCCGTGATCAAGACGCCGCTGGTGCGCTGCTCGAAGCTGCGCGTGAGTTCTTCGATGGCGAAGACAACGCCTGCCAGCGGTGCATTGAATGCCGCGGAGAGTCCCGCGGCGGCACCTGCGAGCGCCAGTCTACGCTCTAAGCTCGCTCCGCCCATGCGTCGCAGGCGGGCCGGATAGAGGCAGCGCAGCGTGAACATCAGTGAAGCACCCACGTGGATAGTCGGCCCCTCCCGTCCGATCGTCAGGCCGCCCAAAATCGAAAGAAACGACACGGCGATCTTGCCGATGAGAATCCGAAGATTCAACAGACGCGGGCCCATCTCATGCCCCCCGTGAAGTGTGGCGATCACCTGGGGAATCCCGCTGCCCTCCGCGCCTTGAAACCATCTGCGCGTGATCCAGACGCCCGCAGCAGCCACCGTTGGCGTTAGCACGAGCGGCAACCACCAAAACTGCTGCGTATAGCGCAGGAAAGTTTCGTAGCCGAAATCAATTACACGCGCATACAGCACGGCGAGCAGTCCCGTCGCTACCGCACCGAGCCAGAACACCCCGTAGTGAAGCCAGAGTCGCCTGCCGTGCAGTATGGTTTTACGGTCGATCCAGCGCGGAAATTTCATTGAGATCTACGGTGTGAGATTCTGCGCAGATTGTGACACAAACAGCCCGCGCCCGACACATAGCTTTCGATTTCCGGGCGACGATTAAACATGTCACATCATGCCTAAGTTACAAATATTTGGAAGATTTGCAAAAGGCATTACAAACACTTGGACGCTCGACGCGCCAGCCCAATCGGATGAGTGCTCAGGGGCTCAGCGCCCTTCCCGGCATGGGAAAGGCAGGGTCACGCAAGCTCTTGCAGCGGCATAGGTATTGCGTAGTTGGGACCGGTTGCCCAAGCTCGCCCAGCGGTATGCAGGCACAGGCACGTCACAAGACCAAATTCTGGAGAAAGCGATGGCCGCGACTGTAGGCGACTTCCTCGTTGACCGTTTGCATGCCTGGGGCGTACGCCGCATCTACGGTTATCCCGGTGACGGCATCAACGGCGTGTTCGGCGCGCTCAATCGCGCCAAAGGCAAAATCGAATTCATTCAGGCACGCCACGAAGAGATGGCCGCCTTCATGGCGTCCGCACATGCGAAATTCACCGGCGAACTCGGCGTGTGCATCGCTACGTCGGGGCCGGGTGCGGCGCATCTGATCACCGGTCTCTACGATGCGCGCCTCGATCACATGCCCGTGCTCGCTATCGCTGGGCAGCAAGCCCGTGCCGCTCTGGGCGGTCACTATCAGCAGGAAGTCGATCTGCCCGCCATGTTCAAGGATGTCGCCGGCGCCTTCGTGCAACAGGCGAGCGTGCCGTCGCAGATTCGCCATCTCGTCGATCGCGCAGTTCGCATCGCGCTCTCGGAGCGCAAGGTGACCGCGCTTATTCTGCCCAACGATCTTCAGGATCTCGAATACGAGCCGCCGGGCCGCAAGCACGGCACGCTGCATTCGGGCGTGGGTTATCGTGCGCCGAAGATCGTGCCTTATGCCGACGATTTGCAACGCGCCGCCGATGTCCTCAACGCCGGCAAGAAGGTCGCAATTCTCGTCGGCGCGGGCGCATTGGAAGCAACCGATGAAGTCATCGCTGTCGCCGACAAGCTCGGCGCGGGCGTCGCGAAGGCGCTGCTCGGCAAGGCCGCTTTGCCCGACGATCTGCCCTTCGTCACAGGCTCCATCGGCCTTCTCGGCACCGAACCGAGCTACAAGATGATGAACGAATGCGACACGCTGCTCATGATCGGCTCGGGCTTTCCCTACGCCGAGTTTCTGCCGAAGGAAGGCGCCGCGCGCGGCGTGCAGATCGACCTGAAAGCGGACATGCTGTCAATCCGTTATCCGATGGAAGCGAATCTCGTCGGCGACAGCGCCGAGACCTTGCGCGCGCTCCTGCCCTTGCTGCAACAGAAGACGGATGCCGCGTGGCGCAAGGACATCGGTGGCTGGATCGAAGACTGGTGGAAGAAGCTCGAAAAGCGCGCGATAGAGCCGGCGAAAGCAGGTGTCAATCCGCAACGCACGGTGTGGGAACTGTCGCCGCGCGTGCCCGCGAACGCGATCGTCACGAGCGATTCGGGATCGGTCGCGAACTGGTATGCACGCGATCTGAAGGTGAAGCGCGGCATGATGTGCTCGCTTTCGGGCGGCCTGGCATCGATGGGCGCCGCCGTGCCGTACGCGATCGCGGCAAAGTTCGCGCATCCCGAGCGGCCCGTGATCGCGCTCGTCGGCGATGGCGCGATGCAGATGAACAACATGGCCGAACTCATCACGGTCGCGAAGTACTGGAAGCAATGGTCCGATCCGCGCTGGATCTGCATGGTGCTCAATAACGAGGATCTGAATCAGGTCACGTGGGAGCAGCGCGTGATGGAAGGCGATCCAAAGTTCGAAGCGTCGCAGGACATTCCATCGGTGCCTTATCACAAGTTTGCGGATTTGATCGGGCTGAAGGGCTTCTATGTCGATGACGCCGAGCGCATGGCCGCCGTGTGGGACGAAGCGCTGGCCGCCGATCGTCCGGTCGTGATCGAAGTGAAGGCCGACCCGAACGTGCCGCCGCTGCCGCCGCACATCACGCTCCAGCAGGCGAAGGCTTTCGCGACCACGCTCATGAAAGGCGATCCGAGCCAGGGGAACGTGATCGTCGATACGGCGAAACAAGTGCTTGGCGCCGTATTGCCGGGCCACAAGGACAAGTAACGCACGAACCGGGCCGCCATGCACCTTTCCAAGCGCGAGGCGCCGATCGAATCGATTCGAACGCGCGCCTACACCATTCCGACCGACAAGCCCGAAGCGGACGGCACGTTCGCATGGAACTCGACGACGCTCGTCATCGTCGAGAGCGTCGCGGCGGGCAAGACGGGCATCGGCTACACGTACACGGATGCGAGCGCCGCGAAGCTGATCGACGCGACGCTCGCGCCAGTGCTCATCGGCGAGGATGCGTGGAACATCGACACGCTATGGTTGCGCCTGCAACAGCGCGTGCGCAACGTTGGCCGTTCCGGTCTCGCGGCCACCGCGATTTCCGCGCTCGACTGTGCACTCTGGGACGTGAAGGCGCGCCTGCTCGACATGCCGCTCGCGCGCCTGCTCGGCGTCATGCGTACGCGCGTGCCGCTCTATGGCAGCGGCGGCTTCACGACTTACAGCGACGACGAAATGCGCGATCAGCTCGCGCACTGGGTCCACGAAAACGGATGCCGCTGGGTCAAGATCAAGATCGGCAGCGACCCGGAACGCGATCCGCATCGCGTGCGCGTCGCGCGTGAAGCGATCGGCGATGACGCAGGGCTTTTCGTCGATGCGAACGGCGCACTCGATCGAAAAGACGCGCTTCATTATGCGCAAGTGTTCGCGCATGAGGACGTGACGTGGCTCGAAGAGCCGGTCTCATCCGATGACATCACCGGGCTTGCATCGATACGAAACGCGTTGCCCGCGCACATGGAACTCGCGGCGGGCGAATACGGCTATACGCTCGACGACTTCCGCTCGCTGCTCGCCAACGAAGCCGTCGATGTTCTCCAGGCCGATGTCACGCGTTGCGGCGGCATCACCGGCTTTCTGCGCGTCGCGGCGCTGTGCGATGCGTTCCATGTCCCGCTCTCCGCGCATTGCGCGCCCGCGATGCATCTGCACGTCGCGTGCGCCACGCCTCGCCTGAGGCATCAGGAATGGTTTCACGATCACGTCCGCATCGAACAGATGCTCTTCGACGGCGCCCCGCGCGCGATCGATGGAACAATCGTGCCGGACTTGTCGCGGCCCGGCTGCGGCCTCGATTTCAAGCATGCGGACGCGCAACGTTATGCGGTGTGAACAACCACGGAAGCATCGATGAAAACGACAGGAAACATCGCGATTGCATGCGGTATCGCCGCCGTGGGCGCGATTTTGATCGGGAAGAACAGAGCGAAGCATGAGACGTCGGTGCACACGCATATCGACACTGCACGCACGTTCAATCGGAGTTCGGCGCTGCTCGCGCTTTCCGTGCTCGCGGACAGCGCGATGGAGCACTATCGCGGCTCGTTCGACAACCCCGCGATGTATACGCCACTCGTCGTTTCCGCGTTGTCGTTGCTGGCGGGTCTGCACGGCGGACGCGATCATGATCCGCAGCGTCATCGCGTACGCGATTCGGTGTATGTCGGCGCGGCGCTCGCGGGCGTCGCGGGCACGGCGTTTCATCTCTACAACATTACCAAGCGCCCCGGCCGATGGAGCTGGCACAACCTCTTCTATGCCGCGCCGATCGGTGCGCCAATGGCGTTGCTGCTGTCGGGCGCGCTCGGCGCTGTTGCCGAAAGACTGCGTGATGAGCCGCGCCACGAGCCGCGCTTGTTCGGCATGCCGGCCGGTCAGTCGCTCGCGCTGCTGACGAGCGCGGGACTCGTCGGCACGCTCGGTGAAGTCGCGCTGCTGCATTTTCGTGGCTCGTTCCAGAATCCGGCGATGTATGCGCCCATCGTCATTCCACCGATCGCTTCCGCGTTGCTCGTCAATACCGCGATTGGCGCGCCGCGTCCGCGCTGGTTCACGCGCCTCTGGCTGCGCATGACGACGGCGCTCGGTTTCATCGGCGTGGGCTTCCATGCGCGCGGCATTGCGCGCAACCAGGGCGGCTGGCGCAACTGGAGCCAGAATCTTTTCAACGGACCGCCCTTGCCTGCGCCGCCGAGTTTTTCGGCGCTCGCGCTTGCGGGCCTCGCTGCTTTGCGCTTGCGGGAGACGGAACGATGACGCTGCCTCGTTATCCCGGCTACGACGTATTGATGAAGCGCGATACGCCTTCGTGGGACGACGTCACGCGCGAAGTCATCGACGAACGTCTCGCGACGCCGAAAGAACCGCGCTTCTTCGATGCCGTGCAATGGAAAGCCATGTGCGCGCTGTGCGAATGCATCGTGCCGCAAGACGTCACGCGCGAGCCGGTGCCCTTGCCCGAATTGCTCGACGCGAAGCTGATGAAAGGCGTTGGCGACGGTTACCGCGATGCCCGCCTTCCTTCGATGCCCGATGCGTGGCGCATCGGTCTTGCCGCGCTCGATGCGGAGAGTCGCGCGCGTCATGATGGCTTGCCGTTCGCGAGCATCGACGTGAACGCTCGGCACGCACTCGTGCAAGACATGCAGCACGGCAAGATACACGACGAAGCATGGCAACGCATGCCGCCCGATCTCTTCTTCAAGGAACGCGTGCTCCACGATATCTGCGGCGCGTACTACTCGCATCCACATGCATGGAGCGAGATCGGCTTCGGTGGGCCGGCGAATCCGCGCGGCTACGTGCGTATGGTTTTCGATCGACGCGATCCGTGGGAAGCCGCCGAAGCCGCGCCCGGCCACGAACAGGAAGCGCAGAAGGAGAACCGCCGTGTCCGATGACGACGCCCAGCAGGTCCCACGCGGCAAGCACGGACGCGCGCCCGACGTCTTCCACAAGGGCGCCTGGCTGCCGATGCGTCAATACGACGAAAACAAAGCAGTCGATTTCGCGATCGTCGGCACGGGTGCGGGCGGTGGCACGCTTGCATGCCGGCTCGCGGAAAAAGGCTTCAGCGTCGTCGGATTCGATGCGGGCGCGTGGTGGCGTCCGCTCGAAGAGTTCGCATCGGACGAGACGCATCAATCGAAACTCTTCTGGACCGACGAGCGCATCTGCGACGGCGACAACCCGCTCAAGCTCGGCAACAACAACAGCGGCAAGGCGGTCGGCGGAAGCACCGTGCACTTCGCGATGGTGTCGCTGCGCTTTCGCCCCGAATGGTTCAAGTCGAGAACGTTGCTCGGCTATGGCGCGGACTGGCCGCTCGACTGGCGCGAGATGTGGCGCTACTACGGCGAAGTCGAGAACGCGTTGAAGATCTCCGGCCCGGTCAACTATCCGTGGGGACCGAAGCGGCCGCGTTATCCGTATCGCGCGCATGAACTGAACGCGGCGGCGCTCGTGCTCGCGCGCGGCTGCGAAGCGCTCGGCATCGACTGGACGCCGACGCCGCTCGCCACCGTTTCCGCGCCGCGCGGCGAGGCGCATCCGTGTGTGTATCGCGGATTCTGCGTGTCGGGCTGCGCGACCAACGCGAAGCAAAGCGCGCTCGTCACGTGGATACCACGCGCCGTGCGCGCGGGCGCGGAGATTCGCGATCTCGCGATGGTCGGCCGCGTCGTCATGGGCGACGATGGACGCGCGACAGGCGTCGAATATTTCCGCGAAGGACGCTGGCGCTTTCAGCGCGCGCGCAATGTCGTCGTCGCGGGCTACGCGATCGAAACGCCGCGTCTGTTGCTGATGTCCGCGACGGATCGTTATCCCGATGGTCTCGCCAACAGCTCCGGCCTCGTCGGGACGAATTTGATGGTGCAGACCAATCAGGCCGCGTGGGGCACCATGGACGAAGAAATCCGCTGGTACAAAGGACCGCCGTCGCTCGCGATGACCGAGCACTGGAATTACGAGGACAAGGGCAAGGATTTCTTCGGCGGCTATTGCTACATGAGTCAGGGTCCGCTGCCGATCGCGTGGTCCGCGACGCAGAACGGACGCGGACTCTGGGGCCAGGCCTTACTCGACGAGATGCAGAAGTACAACCACCAGGCGGGCCTGAAGATCGTCGGCGAAACCATGCCGCAAGAGAAGAACCGCGTCACGCTCGCGGATGAAAAGGATCAGTACGGCCTGCCCATCGCGCGCGTCACGTATTCGCTGTGCGATAACGACAAGCGCCTTGTCGCCCATTCACTAGACTTCATGAGCCGTGCGCTCGAAGCCGCGGGCGCGCGCGATGTCTGGCGCGAAACCGACGACACGTGTCATCTGAACGGGACCGCGCGCATGGGCGACGATCCGGCGAAAAGTGTCGTGAATGCGAATTGCCGAAGCTGGGACATCGACAATCTGTGGATCTGCGACGGCTCTGTGTTTCCGACGGTCGGCGGCGTGAATCCGTCGCTGACCATTCAGGCCATCGCGCTGCGCACCGCCGATCGCATCGAAGCGCTTGCGGCGCGCGGCGAGCTTTGATATGAGGCCCCTATGAACAAAGTGGTTGTCGTCACGGGAGCTGGCGCGGGGGTCGGACGTGCCGCCGCCGAACAGTTCGCCCGTCATGGTTACGATGTCGCGCTCCTGTCGCGCGATTCCGCACGGCTCGACCGCGCTTCCAGCGAACTCAGCGCCGCCTATGGGGTGCGCACGCTTCCCATTCCGACCGATGTCGCCGATGCGGGTGCCGTCGAGGCCGCCGCGACGCAGGTGGAAGAGACGCTCGGTCCGATCGATGTATGGGCGAACGTCGCAATGGCGACGGCGTTCGCCCCGGTCTCCGAGCTGACTCCTGCGGAAATCGAACGCGCTACCAAGGTCACTTATCTCGGACAAGTGCATGGCATGATGGCAGCGCTCTCGCGCATGCGTGGGCGCAATCGAGGGACGATCGTCAATGTCGGCTCCGCTTTGGGGTATCGGTCGGTACCGCTGCAGTCTGCTTATTGCGGCGCCAAGTTCGCCATTCGCGGCTTTACGGATTCATTGCGCTCGGAGATCATCCATGACAAGCTCGATGTTCATCTGACGATGGTGAATCTTCCCGCCGTGAATACGCCGCAGTTCGACTGGGCGCTCAACAAGATGGGCAAGCGTGCTCGACCGGTTGCACCGATCTTTCAGCCCGAAGTCGCCGCACGCGCCATCTATTTCGCCGCGACGCACCGCCGGCGCGAGGTCTGGGTGGGCTTTCCGACGGTCAAAGCAATCCTTGCGAACCGCGTCGCACCTGCGCTGATCGATCATTACCTTGCACGAACCGGTTACAGTGGCCAACTGACCGATGAGCCTTTGGGGCCGGACGCGCCTAGCAATCTGTTCGAGCCGGTACCGGGAGAATTCAGCGCGCACGGCCGCTTCGATGACCAGGCAAAGCCGCGCAGTTGGGAAATGTTCACCGACCGCCATCGGACGATGTTCTGGTCGCTCGCCTGCGTCGGTGCCCTGGGTCTGGCGGCCCTCATGAGGCGCAAGGGCTCGTGAGATGAGCCGTCAGATCGAAGACTACGCCCTGCTTGGCGACGGCAAGACGGCGGCCTTGCTAAGCCGCGACGGATCGATCGACTGGCTTTGCTGGCCACGTTTCGACGCTGACGCGTGCTTCGCCGCGCTCCTGGGAACGCCCGAAAATGGATGCTGGTCACTTGCTCCGCACGAAGCGGTGGTCGGGCAGGACCGCCGCTACCAGGACGACACCGTGATCGTCGAAACCGATTTTGAAACGTGCGGCGGTCAAGTACGCATCATCGATTTCATGCCGGTCGGCGATCTTCCAAGCTCGGTGGTGCGCCTCGTCGTCGGGTTGCGGGGAACCGTCACGATGCGCTCCATCCTGAGGCTGCGCTTCGACTATGGCCGCCTTTCGCCATGGACCGAGCAAATTGACGGCCTCCTGCAGGCTTGCATTGGCCCCGACCGCGTGCTCCTTCGTACCGGTGTGCAGCTGTCAATGGTCGACGACAGCGTTCAAGCCGTCTTCGATGTCGTAGCCGGTGCTCGCATCGCTTTCGTGCTGAGCTACGGCGACTCGTATGGGCCGCTACCGAGCCCCGTCAACGCGGAATCCGCGCTTTTCGACACTCAAACATTTTGGCGCCGTTGGATCGGCAAGTTCGACAACACGCGAACCGAGTGGCCGAGGGCCGTAAGACGTTCGCTTCTCACACTGAACGCGTTGACTCACCATAGCACGGGCGCGATCGTTGCCGCGCCGACTACCTCGCTACCCGAAGCGCCCGGGGGCGAACTCAATTGGGACTACCGGTACAGCTGGCTGCGCGATACAAGTTTCGCAATGGTAGCGCTGCTGAACGCCGGCTTTGACGAGGAAGCGTGTGCTTGGCGCAATTGGGTGTTGCGGACAATTGCCGGGGCACCAGAACACATCCGGGTCATGTATCGGGTCGACGGCGGGCGACATGTGCGCGAATGGAACATCGACTGGCTGCAGGGTTTTCGTTATGCAAGCCCCGTTCGCGTCGGCAACGCGGCCGCCAGTCAGCACCAGATCGATGTGCTTGGCGAAGTCATCGATTGCCTTGCCCTAGCCCGACGCGCGGGATTGCCGGCTGAAAGACAGGATGATGTCGTACAGCGGCGCATCGTTGAACACCTCGAGACCGTCTGGAACACGCCCGGTTCGGGCATCTGGGAATCGCGCTCAAAGCCACGACATTACACCTACTCAAAAGTAATGGCATGGGTCGCGTTAGATCGGTTCATTACGCGCCAATCCGCGTCCGAAATCATAGACTCCGAGACCACTGCCCGGCTCGCCGCATTGCGTGAAACCATCCACGCTGAGATACTTCGCGAAGGCTGGAACGAGGGACGCGGAACCTTCACCCAATACTATGGGGGCGAAGAGCTGGATGCAAGTCTGCTTTTGATGCCGCTTGTTGGCTTCCTTCCGGCTAACGAACCCCGAATGGCGTCGACGATAGACAGGATTCGCCGCGACCTGAGCGATCAGGGGTTGATACGCCGGCACCGGAAGACTCCCAATGGCCCGGACGAGGGCGCGTTCCTCGCGTGCTCGTGCTGGATGGCCGACTGTCTTCAAATGCAGGGCCGCACAACCGAAGCCAGAGAGCAGTTCGAACGCGTACTTTCTGTCGCGAACGATCTCGGGCTCCTTTCGGAGCAATATCACGTCCTGAGCGAGCGACTCGCCGGAAACTTTCCACAGGTGCTCACACATCTGGCCGTCATCAACACCGCACTCGGCCTGTGTGGGCCGACTCTCCAAAGAGGTGGTGGCTGAAAAACGACTGAACAAAGTGGCTCGCGCCCAACGGCAAAGTCCGAAGCTTTGGGCCCTATTACGGCCCCCGCAATGCTCGCTTCCGATCGACTGCCTGTCCATCGGAAGCAAGCGCGCGACGCATAAAATCCCGGTGCATCTCAATCTCTTTGGCAACGCAGGTTGCAATGTACGCAATCAAAGTCGTCCGCTTCCGCATCGTCACGGTCTCTACTTCGCGACGCCGACCGACTCAACGTTCCAGTTCCTCACCCAATAGTTCACCGGCTCGTTGGGTACTCGAATCAAAAGGGCGGTCGGATCTGTGACACCGTCGTCGGAAACGATACATGCCGCCGTTCCATTGCGAAGCATTTTGACCTGCTGCGCAGCGATGAACGATGCCAGATTGCCTGCGTCGACGGGGCGACTTTCCTTGAAGATGTCGTAACTGATCGCGGCAGGCGCATCACCGACAATGCGCACTCTATGCGCTTCGCTGCAAGGCTCGGCATGCGTGCTCGCTGAACTGACAAGAAATAGCAACGCAAACAGCGTGCGCGTTCTCGGTTCCATTGCTTGGATTTTTTGCGAAATTCGAATATGCATGTGTCGTAACGAAGAACAAGTTGGACAGTTCAGTTTCCATGAGTCCAGCAATCATGCCCAGCGACACCGCATCATGTCGCTCGCTCAGTGACATCTTAGGTGCTTCCTACCGTGTGTTCACCATCTTGCTTTGCACCCTGAGGGTCCATCGGCACAGGGGCTTCCGCTTTCGTCTCGCTAGTCTTGTCTGGCGCGACATTTAAAGTTTGCATCGCTTGCGTTGCGATAGCGACAAATGGCGGCCCCGCAACGGCACCACCGAAATGCGATCCCCGCATCGGCCGGTCAATCGACACCGCAATCACCACTCGCGGCCGCTTAGCGGGCACGATGCCGATAAACGAGGCGCGATATTGCTGATGGTCGTAGCCCTTTGTCGTCCATTTGTATGCGGTGCCAGTCTTGCCCGCCACAGTGTAGCCAGGAACGGCAGCCTGCGGCGCAGTACCGTCGCGCGATACAACGCTCTCCATCATCCCGCGGACTTCGCGCGCGACTCGCGCTGAATACACGCGTCGCCCGGACATAGCTAGTGCGGGATCGCGACGATAGATCGTGGCGGGCGCAATACGCCCGTCGTTTGCAAAGCTCGTATAGGCTTGTGCGAGCTGCAGCAGGGACGCAGAAAGCCCGTATCCGTAGGCCATTGTCGCCTGCTCGATCCGACGCCAGTGGCGATAAGGGCGCACCCGTCCTGCCGCCGCGCTGGGCAGACCCGCCCGGGGCGCGTGACCAAGCCCCAAAGCCCGAAAGTTTTCATACATGTCGGCAGCCGAAAGTAGCAACGCGATCTTAGTGGTGCCCACATTGCTCGACTTTTGAACGACCCCTGCCGCGGTCAGTGTGCCGAAGTTTTTATCGTCGTGAATGGTTCGACCGTCGAGTCGCAGTCTTCCGCCATCGGTAGGAACAATCGTGTCGGGCGCAATCTGTCCTCGCTGCAACGCGAGGGCAATAGTTAAGGGTTTCATCACCGATCCCGGCTCGAAGATGTCTGCAACCGCGCGATTGCGCACTCCCATGCCGCTTCGCCCGTCGTGCTGATTCGGATCGTAGCTTGGCCAGTTGGCCATCGCGAGAACCTCGCCGGTATGCGCATCAAGGACGATGGCCGAACCCGACTTCGCATGCGATCGGCTCACCGCGTCGCGCAAGGCATCGAACGCAGCATATTGCATTGAACGGTCGATCGAAAGTGTCAGATCGCGGCCGTTGCGAGGCGCTTGAATGGCGAGCGTGTCAATCACTTGTCCGTGCGCATTGCGAAGCACCCGCCGATGGCCGTCCGCGCCTCGCAGCCAGCCTTCGGCGAAACGCTCCATGCCTTCTTGGCCGCTACCATTACTGCCCGTGAATCCGGTGACCTGTGCGGCAATCTCCCCTTCCGGATACGAGCGTCTATAGTCGTCCTGCGTGAAGAGCCCCGAAATGCTAAGGCGTAGTGCGCGTTCAGCGACATCAGGCGGGACTTCGCGCTTTAGATAGGCGAATCCGCGATGTGCAGCGTAGATCTGTTCGATCGTGGCCGGTTCCACGTCAACAAGTCGTGCAAGCGCGTCGGTCTGCTGTCGCGAAATCCGGTCGTCGGTGCCGGATGCATCCACGCACAGCGAAGACGTCGGGCTGCTGATGGCGAGCGCCAAGCCGTTACGATCTAGGATTCGACCGCGGGAAGCATGCAATGGCCAATCGCGCACCTGCCGCAACTCGCCTTGTTGGCGGTAAAACGCATCGTTGATGCCTTGTACCCAGAAAGCACGCGCGATCAGCGCGACAAACAACACGGAAAATCCGCCGCTGAGCGCGCGCGATCGCCAGCGCGCAGGCGTATGCGGATCAAGTGTGTGTCTTGACAGGCGCACAAATTTTCTGGACGTTCTCATATCTAGGAAGCAACAAGCTTGAAATGATCTGCCGTCTGATACCTTGAGAGAGAGATTTTTTCGCCACACATTGCGCAACGATGCGTTGCCGTGCGATGTGCTAGCGCCTCGTAACCGGGGACGCGCGGGCTTCCACGCAGTGTTTCAAGACCAACGACAGTGCGATATAAGACGACACGAGTGCCCCACCCTTGATTATTCTCGTCCCGGTTGAAGATTCTGTTCAGTCATGCTCGGGCAACATCCCGGCGGCCTGACTGCCTCGTACCAATTTCGTCCAAACGTCCTCTTGCGCACTACGCCCACTCAAATCGGACCTCCGACAGGCCTCATTGGGTATGTGCCGAAATGGTCGGGCATGGATGGCTTCGATCAGCCGTGCGTAGACTCTCAGATCCAGACCAATTGCACCCCGCCGAGCGAAGCCACCGTGTAGCCGAACTGATCTCGGTGAAGCGACACGCTGGTCGAAACGGGCAGATCCCCATCAAGGAGACCAGCTCCGGAATTGGCATATTGTGCCATAAACGCATCTAACTTCCCTCTCGTGACGAGAGCGACGCGTTCCCAACTCGTACGCTGTCGTGGCAAAGTTTCGTCCCACACGCACGCGACGAATCCGGCATGAAAGCGATGAGGTTCGAACTTCGTCCTCACGCGCAGCAACGATTTGGCGCTCGAGTTCCCGACCTCTAGCACAACGCTCGGGACCCCAACTTCTGTATGCCGTCCAACGTGAACGATGGCAAGATGCTGAGAGCATTAATGGCGGAGGCAATCGGATCCATGTGAGCACCTGCCGTGAACTGCTCGTGCACTTCACGGCGGGTCTTAGTTGATGAGGGCCCGAAATTTGCCCACGGCTCATTTCTCGCGCGAATCAAAACTTGCCTGCCTATGGAAGGTTGCAGATGCGTAGCCGTCGAGAAGGTTGAACGGCCCGGCGGATTGAATGCGCGAGTTGTTAAGGTTGGCGTGAAAAGCCGAATCCGCCTGCCGGAGCTCGACCCGGGAGGTGCGTTTGATTGAGTTTTTCTAAAGCCACCAGCGTCGGTTGACGTCGCCAGCGTCCGCCGGCGGTGAAGCGCGCTGTTGCGCCGTGGGATTGATTGCAGCGCTCCGAGATATGCTCGGATCTAATGGAATGGACGCCCCCACCCGAGGCGGCATCAATGTGCCAAAGTGGAAGTGTCGAAGCAACCACTTGAACGAGGGGAGCGTCCATCATGAAGATTACGACAGTTGGCATCGATTTGGCGAAGAACGTTTTTGCCGTTCATGGTGTAAATGAGCATGGCCGGACGGTGCTGAAGAAGGTGCTCAAACGGAATCACGTTGCGGAGTTCTTCGCCAATCTTCCAGCCTGCGTGATCGGGATGGAAGCATGCGCCAGCGCTCATTATTGGGCTCGCAAGCTCCAGGCGATGGGCCATACGGTGCGACTGATCGCGCCGCAGTTTGTCAAACCGTACGTAAAGACAAATAAGAATGACGCGGCAGATGCCGAAGCAATCTGCGAGGCAGTTGCACGGCCGAACATGCGTTTCGTGCCGGTCAAGAGCATCGAGCAGCAGTCGGTGTTGTCGCTGCATCGCGTGCGCCAGGGCTTTGTGCGGGCGCGCACTGCGCAGGCCAATCAGGTTCGCGGACTACTCGCCGAATTCGGGCTCGTCGTTCCCAAGGGAATCGGGTATCTCGAGCGTCAGGTACCCGAACTGATCGAAGACGCAGAAAAGGAGCTCACTGGCTCGTTTCGATTGCTCATCCAGCGCCTCATGGACCATTTGAAGGAGCTTGACAGGCAGGTCCGGGAGCTCGAGGCGCAGATTCAGGCCTGGCACCGCAGTGATGAAGCGAGTCGACGGCTGGCGCGCGTCCCCGGCATCGGGCCTCTTACCGCGAGCGCGCTCGTCGCATCTGTCGGCGACGCAAAGAGCTTCGGGAGCGGCCGGCAACTTGCGGCATGGCTCGGTCTGGTGCCCCGGCAGAACTCCAGCGGCGGCAAGAACCTGCTGCTGGGCATCAGTAAGCGCGGTGATACCTACCTGCGAACATTGCTGATTCACGGCGCACGCTCCCTGCTGCAGGTTGCCAAACGCAAGGAGTGCAAGAACGGCTGGCTACATGACCTGCTGCAGCGGCGAAACGCGAATGTCGCGGCGGTCGCGCTCGCGAACAAGAACGCGCGGATCGTCTGGGCGTTATTGGTCCACGACCGCGAGTTTCACCCTGATTACCAAGCGCCTGCCGCAACCGCGTAACCGTTAGCCGCATGTTCACCGCGTAACTACCAGCAGGAGACTACAGCCGATTGCTAAGGCGATCATAACGTGATGGCGAGACAGGTCAGACCGTGGTCGGGAAACTCTGAGTACACCAGTGTGCGTAAAGCACGCAAGTCTGATGAGAGTCCGACCAGCGCATTCCATCAGGGACCGCCGGCCTCGCGCCGGACAGCGAAGTCCGGATGCATGGCCGCAATCATTACCTTCTCTCCGTTACAAGTGAGCGCTTGGCAAGCCGGGGGCGTCCATGCATGGTGTACAGGGGAGTTGAGGCGGGCGATTGAAGGCGGTGGAGGTTTTAGCTGAGAATCTGATTGTCGAAGTCGGAAACCAGCAAACAACAAACCATCCACCATGAGCAAGTTTACGGAAAAAGCGGTTATCGGTCTATCAGAAAGCGGTCTGGGTCTGGACGAATTGGTCCGTCACGGAGCCCGTCAGGTGATTCAACAGGCGATCGAAGCAGAGCTGCAGGCGCTGCTGGAGCGGTTCGAAAACGTCAAGACGTTGCACGGACAACGCGCGGTCGTGCGCAATGGCTATTTGCCGGAGCGGGAGGTATTGACGGCAGCCGGCCCGATTGCGGTGAAGGTCCCCAAGGTTCGCGATCGTTCAGGGTCAGGCGTGAAGTTCAATTCATCGATCGTGCCACCGTATGTGCGCAAGTCGCCGCGTGTGAGTGCCGCGTTGCCGTGGCTTTATCTGAAAGGCATCTCAACGGGCGACATGAGTGAGGCGTTGGGCGTGCTGCTGGGCGAGGATGCAAAGGGTTTGTCGGCGAATGTGGTGAGTCGCCTGAAGGCCCAGTGGGCCGACGAACATACGAACTGGAGTCGGCGTGATCTGTCGAAGTCGCGCTACGTGTACTGTTGGGTCGATGGTATTCACACCGGGCTGCGAAGCGATAATTCGGACGGGCAATGCCTGCTGGTGATCATCGGCGTGAAGCCGGATGGGCGCAAGGAGCGTGTGGCGATCGGCGATGGGTATCGGGAGTCGAAGGCGTCGTGGCAGGAGTTGCTGCTCGACCTGAAATCGCGAGGCCTGCAGGCTGGTCCGCTGCTGGCCATTGGCGATGGCGCGATGGGCTTCTGGGCCGCACTGGAGGAAGTGTTTCCCGCGACGCGAGGCCAGCGCTGTTGGTTCCACAAGATGGGCAACGTCCTGAACGCGCTGCCGAAGTCACAGCAAGGCAAAGCTAAAGCAGATCTGCAAGCAATATGGATGGCCGCGACGCGCGCCGACGCGCATGCCGCCTTCGATCGGTTCGTGACGATCTATGCGGCAAAGTATCCGAAGGCTACTGAGACGTTGAAGAAGGATCGCGAAAGCCTGCTTGCTTTCTATGACTTCCCGGCCGACCACTGGCAGCATTTGCGAACGACAAATGCGATCGAGTCGACGTTCGCGACCGTGCGCCACCGTACTACGCGCACGCGCAACTGCGTGTCGCGACCAACCTTCCTGGGTCTAGCATTCAAGCTGATCGAGGAAGCTGAGAAAACATGGCGGCGCATCAACGGCCCCGAACAGATCACGCTGTTGCTGGAAGGCATTGCCTTCAAGGACGGCGAACCGGTGCAAGACGATCAACCCGGTCAGCAGAAACTCGCCGCCTGACGTCGCCGTTCATCAACCGCTCATACACCATGCATGGACGCCCCCGGCTTGCCAAGCGCTCACTTGTAACGGAGAGAAGGTAATGATTGCGGCCATGCATCCGGACTTCGCTGTCCGGCGCGAGGCCGGCGGTCCCTGATGGAATGCGCTGGTCGGACTCTCATCAGACTTGCGTGCTTTACGCACACTGGTGTACTCAGAGTTTCCCGACCACGGTCTGACCTGTCTCGCCATCACGTTATGATCGCCTTAGCAATCGGCTGTAGTCTCCTGCTGGTAGTTACGCGGTGAACATGCGGCTAACGGTTACGCGGTTGCGGCAGGCGCTTGGTAATCAGGGTGAAACTCGCGGTCGTGGACCAATAACGCCCAGACGATCCGCGCGTTCTTGTTCGCGAGCGCGACCGCCGCGACATTCGCGTTTCGCCGCTGTAGCAGGTCATGTAGCCAGCCGTTCTTGCACTCCTTGCGTTTGGCAACCTGCAGCAGGGAGCGTGCGCCGTGAATCAGCAATGTTCGCAGGTAGGTATCACCGCGCTTACTGATGCCCAGCAGCAGGTTCTTGCCGCCGCTGGAGTTCTGCCGGGGCACCAGACCGAGCCATGCCGCAAGTTGCCGGCCGCTCCCGAAGCTCTTTGCGTCGCCGACAGATGCGACGAGCGCGCTCGCGGTAAGAGGCCCGATGCCGGGGACGCGCGCCAGCCGTCGACTCGCTTCATCACTGCGGTGCCAGGCCTGAATCTGCGCCTCGAGCTCCCGGACCTGCCTGTCAAGCTCCTTCAAATGGTCCATGAGGCGCTGGATGAGCAATCGAAACGAGCCAGTGAGCTCCTTTTCTGCGTCTTCGATCAGTTCGGGTACCTGACGCTCGAGATACCCGATTCCCTTGGGAACGACGAGCCCGAATTCGGCGAGTAGTCCGCGAACCTGATTGGCCTGCGCAGTGCGCGCCCGCACAAAGCCCTGGCGCACGCGATGCAGCGACAACACCGACTGCTGCTCGATGCTCTTGACCGGCACGAAACGCATGTTCGGCCGTGCAACTGCCTCGCAGATTGCTTCGGCATCTGCCGCGTCATTCTTATTTGTCTTTACGTACGGTTTGACAAACTGCGGCGCGATCAGTCGCACCGTATGGCCCATCGCCTGGAGCTTGCGAGCCCAATAATGAGCGCTGGCGCATGCTTCCATCCCGATCACGCAGGCTGGAAGATTGGCGAAGAACTCCGCAACGTGATTCCGTTTGAGCACCTTCTTCAGCACCGTCCGGCCATGCTCATTTACACCATGAACGGCAAAAACGTTCTTCGCCAAATCGATGCCAACTGTCGTAATCTTCATGATGGACGCTCCCCTCGTTCAAGTGGTTGCTTCGACACTTCCACTTTGGCACATTGATGCCGCCTCGGTGGGGGCGTCCATTCCATTAGACTTGACCGTATCTCCAGCGCTCCGTCCCCCGACGCCTGCGTTCTGGTGTGTTGCAGTCCCTGTCCGCATACCGCCCCTTCCCTCGCAGGAAGCTTTATCGCCAAAGCCTATCCGCTCAAATCAACTTGCAATGAAGGGTTGTTGTAATATAACGGTCCAACAAACTCGCGGTTCGCATCCGCACGCGCCCTCCTTCAATGCCTTATTCCGTTGAAATCGCTGCCGCTGTTATCTTCGCACTTGCACTCATCCATACGTTCGCTGTAGCACGGATCGAGACGCTTGGCCACCGCTTTCCTCGGCACTCAGGCCTCTTCCATTTCCTTGCAGAGGTCGAGGTCATTTTTGGATTTTGGGCCCTTGTCCTGTGTCTGGTCATGTGGGTGCTTGTCGGATCCGAAGCGACTGTCGGCTATCTAGAGCATCGCGAGTTCACAGAAGCCCTGTTCGTCTTTGTCATCATGGTCATTGCAGCGAGTCGACCAATCTTAGTGCTTGCAACAAACATTGTGATTCGGTCGTCTCGGTTCTTGCCGATGCGCACAGAAGTGGCGGTTGTCTGGTTTTCGCTGTCCGCCATTCCGCTTCTCGGTTCCTTCGTTACGGAACCCGCTGCGATGACCCTCGCTGCGCTTTTGCTGCGTGACAGATTGTTTGTCGAGCAGGTGTCGGAACGAGTCAAGTACTTCGGGCTCGCCTTGCTCTTCGTCAATGTTTCGATCGGCGGCGTTATGACCGCGTACGCCGCCCCGCCGGTGTTGATGGTCGCAAGTGCTTGGGAATGGAATACGGGTTTTATGGCAGCGACTTTCGGCTGGAAAGCAGCGCTCGCCGTGCTCCTCAACGCAACCATCTTCGTTGCGCTGATCGCTAAGAGCGTACCGACGCTGTCGATCAGCGAAGACGCTGGTGTTTCGCCAACGCAGCGCATTCCTCTAGGTGTTACGCTCGTCCATATCGCATTCCTCGCGCTGGTCGTCATGAATTCGCATCATGCCGTCGTCTTCATTGGAGCGTTTCTCTTCTTCCTCGGATACACGCAGGCCTACGAGCGCCATCAATCGCCGCTCATGCTCCGTGAAAGTCTCTTGGTTGCGTTCTTCCTTGGCGGCTTAATTGTGCTTGGCGGGTTGCAGCAATGGTGGCTGCGTCCTGTCGTGAGTTCGATGGACGCGCTTGCCCTTTACTTCGGCGCGACAGGGCTGACGGCTGTGATGGACAATGCAGCCATCACCTATCTGGGATCCCTCATACCCGGTTTGTCCGACAGCGCAAAGTACCTGCTTGTGGCCGGCGCTGTTACTGGGGGCGGATTGACCGTAATTGCCAACGCGCCTAATCCGGCAGGCTTAGCGATAGTGGGCCATCGGTTCTCCGGAGGCGCAGTGAGCCCGTTGAGATTGCTCGGCGCCGCCTTGCTACCCACCATCACCGCAGGTGCGGCCTTCCTGTTCCTGTAAATTTCAGACGGCAGGAGGCGGTCGTGGCGCTCAGGCACGGTCCCCGCTCCAAGCCTGAGTACGCAGACTCTTTGAGTGCGACAGGGTCCTCTTCCGGCAATACTTTAGGCCTCTGCGCATCGAGCGCGCGCTAGCGCAAGTTCACAACCGAGCTCTGACAGGTCAATCGGCCCTGTTAGCTTCGCGTCGAACCCTGCCGCAGTCATGCGCTGCGGTCCTCTTCAAGGCCGGACTCCGGTCATCGCGACTCGTACTCGCGCTCGTCGATCGCCTACCTTCGGCGCTCCAAGGCGACAGCGCGTCGACGGTCTCACTGGCAAGCTGTTCGACGAGCTTCTCGCTAGCGAAGGCTCCGACGAAAAAATGAGACGAACGCTAGAGCGATGGCCGCTGGTTTGTGAGACAGGATTCATCATGGGAGGTCCACTCGCTGACGCCGCTAGTCAGAAGAGGCTTGGTTCTGGTAGCGTAGAACGGCATGTGGCATCAGGGCCGACGAAGCTGGGCGAGCAATCGCCCCGACTGCGTGGATAGCACAACCGGTAAGAGGCAAGCTTCTTGCTGAGAGGCTTGGGCCTCTTCAACTGACGCTCTCTTCGCCAGGGAAATCGCATGCGCTTCCTCAATTACCTAGCTGTCGCAATGGCTTTACCTCTGACAGCCTGCGCGATTGGACAGTCAAGTTCAATCGATACTGGCCTAGGCGCGTCACCGTCCATTCCACCTCCGCAATCGAGACTCCTCCCGAGAGAAAGCCGCAGTTCCCGACTACGCCCTTGGCAATCATACGGCTTCGCTGGGTCTGGTTTTCTACGACCGAAAACTTTTTCCCGTTCACTATCGCGGAGGTGCGTTTATTGGCCAGCACGGGTCATGGAACCGCAAGCCGCCCACTGGGTACAAAGTGGTGTTCGTTCCGTTTATCGATGGGAAGCCGGCCGGCGCGCCCGAAGATTGCCTCGACGGGTTCCTGTTGGCGGACGGTCACGCAGTGGGTCGACCTGCGGGCGTCGCGCTTGACTCGAATGGCGCCTTGCTCGTGGCCGACAACGTCGGCAATGCTGTCTGGCGGGTCGCACCGCGCGAGCAGGTCGGACCGGCGGTCTCGCCCAGAGTTAACCGCGCTTGGTCACGTGCTATGGCCGGCGCGCAAGACATACCTTCGAATCATGCATCGGCCGTCACTGCTGACGACATCAAGCCAAGACAGACAGCGGGCAAGTGAACCACGAGCGAGTACTGAGCATGAAGAGATTGCTTATCGTCATACTCTCTGCCGCCTTGGGAGGATGCTTCACGCCGGAAAATCGTGTTCATCCGGCCATAGACGATCTCGACGGGCACCCGCGCCCGTCGCCACAGTCCGCACCCGTGCAACCGGCGACGCCACTCGGAGTGCACTCACATCCTAGCGGACAGGCCTTGAGCGGATCGCCATGAGAATCATCTATGCGTTCACGTCGTCTTGTCAGCGCGGACGCAATCAACGTCTGGCTCGCGCCCCGTCTGCAGTGTCCGCGCAGTGGGTGACGGACTGATCTACGAAGACGGCCGACGCTACCATGCCGATGTCCCGTCGTAAAGTCCACGAAGATAACTCTTGGACGGGCACTCATGATTAGATTGCGCACGTATCTCGACGAAAAGAAGCTCCACCTGATATTTCAGCTGAGCCTATGGTTCAAGGCGGTTTTCGCGCTTGCAGAGATTGTCGGGGGCGTCGTCACGTACTTTGTCCCGCAGCGGCTCTTTCTTATTTTCGTCCTTTGGGTCACAAAAGATGAGTTCGCCCAAGATCCCCACGATCTCGTAGCCAACTTTCTTCTCCATTCCGTGCAGCACCTCTCGATCGGCACGCAGACGTTCGCAGCCATTTACCTGTTGGGGCACGGCGTGATCAAGCTCTGGCTGATCGTCGGCCTGTTGCGGGAGCGGCTTTGGTATTGCCCCGTCTCGATGCTCGTCTTCTGTATGTTCATTGGCTATCAGCTCTACCGGTACACGTTCACGCAATCGATCTGGTTGCTGCTGATAACGGCATTGGACATCATCATTATCGCTCTTACATGGCACGAGTACCGTTTTCTGAAGAACGAGCGCAAAGCGCCCACATCGAGCTCCTGACTGGATGTACGGTCGTGCGCACCTGATGCATTCCCGGGTTTCACAGCCATGAGCTTTCTGACAACGCAAATTCGGGTGGTTACAGTTAGCAGCCGTCGCAGCCGGACGAGACGGCATGCGTGACGCTTACAGTAAGTCAACGCGACGGAAGAACAGTCGGCGAAGCCGAGCGCAAGCATGCAAGTACCTGTGATTTCCACCGGGATTGAGTGCACCTCGCTCGAAGCGGACGTGGCTCGACCCGGCAGCGCGCTGCGACGACCACTTGAGCCGTCAGACAATAACGTGCGTCGACGATGCGGCAGACAACAAACATGGGAGCCTACCGAGGCTGATCAGCCGCTACCGGCAAAAAGCTGATATGCCCCAGCGGCACCTACATTGGAGGAACTAGTGAGCCGCTAGCGGAAGCAGTGAACCTCAACTCTTTCCCAGATTGCTTCGCCTGTCGCCTGCGTCCGCGGCGATCGTGGTTTGATCGATCTCATCGCCCTGGCCCTGTCACCCCTCAGGAACGCACGCGACACGATTGTCATGCTTACTATGCCGTGGTCGTTTTTTCAGTACTTGCGCAAGGTCTCACGATCGAATGCGTCGCAAGGCGGCTGTCGTCGGACGCGGCTGATCTTCGCTGCAAGCGCTAGTGAATGCAGGCCGCCAACCTACGCCTGCCGACTGTTGAAACGACGGTTGTGATCTCGACGGGGAACAAAGCTTGCTTTGGTCACAATGTGCCTTTTATCCCCGTGAGCGCGCTGATGAGCAAAGAAACGAAGAACCCATCGTATCCTTTCGCTTCTGGCGGATGGGGATCGCTGAAGTCGGTCGCTACGATCCTGCTGCAAGAGAAAGTGCCGCTGAAAGACAGCGCGATTCTGCTCAGGCAGAACAAGGCTGACGGCTTCATGTGCGTAAGCTGTTCGTGGGCGAAACCCGCCGACCCACACACGTTCGAATTCTGCGAGAGCGGCGCAAAAGCGACTGCCTGGGACACGACTGCCAAGAGAATGACGCCCGAGTTTTTCGAAATGCACACGGTCAAGCAGTTGCTGAACTGGCACGACCACGATCTGAAGAAGCAGGACGACTGACCGCGCCGATGCGATACGACGCAGCTACGGACAAGTATGTCGAAGTCAGCTGGCAGCAGGCGTTCGACGAAATCGCCGATCAGTTGAATTCGCTGGTCCCCGAGACCGTGGTGTTCTACGCGTCCGGGCGCGCGTCGCTCGAAACGGCTTACATGTACCAGCTTTTCGCGCGCATGTACGGCTGCAACAACCTTCCCGACAGCTCGAACATGTGCCATGAGAGCTCGAGCGTCGGCCTCAAGGAATCGATCGGTGTCGGTGTCGGCACCATCACGCTGGAGGACTTCGAGAAGACCGACCTCATGTTCTTCTTCGGCCAGAACGTCGGCACCAACAGTCCGCGCATGCTGCACCAGTTGCAGGACGCTCGCAACCGCGGCGTGCCGATCATCACCTTCAATCCGCTTCGTGAGCCGGGTCTTGTATCGTTCGCCAATCCTCAGTCGCCGGTGCAAATGCTGACGCCGGCTGAAACGCAAATCAGCACCCAATATCATCAGGTCAAGACCGGGGGCGATACGGCTGCGATTCTCGGCATCTGCAAGGCAGTGATCGAGGCCGATGACCGCGCAAAAGCAGAAGGCACACCGCGCATAATCGATGTCACGTTCATCGCGGAGCACACGACCGGATTCGAAGAGTTCGCCGCCTATGCGCGCAAGACCGAATGGAGCGAAATTGAACGGGTGAGCGGCTTAACGCGTTCCTCACTTCTTGAGGCAGCCAACGAGTACATGAAATCGAACGCCGTCATGGCGCACTACGGCATGGGACTCACCCAGCACCGGCTCGGCGTACAGAACGTACGCATGCTCTGCAATCTGCTCTTCTTACGTGGCAATGTCGGCAAGCCGGGCGCGGGGCCTTCGCCCATACGCGGCCACTCCAATGTGCAAGGCCAGCGCACGGTCGGCATCACTGAAAAGCCGGAACTCGCGCCCCTCGATCAGCTCGCGAAGCAGTTCTCGTTCGAGCCGCCGAGAGAGAAAGGCATGAACACCATCGAGGCGTTCGAGGCCATGGTCAAGGGCAAAGTGAAGGCGGTTCTGAACCTTGGCGGAAACCTCGTGCGTTCGGTGCCGGATCGGCTGCAGACGGAGCCCGCGTGGGCGAGCTTGCGCCTGACGGTCAACGTCGCAACCAAGCTCAATCGCAGCCACTTGGTGCATGGCGAAGTCTCGTATGTGTTGCCGTGCCTGAGCCGCATCGAGTTCCATCACACGCCCATGGGGGGTCAGGCGGTTTCGATGGAAGACAGCACGGGTTGCATGCACGGTTCGAAGGGCGTTACCGAACCCGCAAGCGAGAAGGCGCGAGCGGAGCAATTCATCGTGGCGGGCATCGCCAAGGCAACGCTGGGCTCCCGTTCAACGGTCGACTGGGACGCGTGGCGCGACGACTACTCGCTCGTCAGAGACGAGATCGCGGCAACCTATCCGGAGATCTTTCACGACTTCAACCAACGCATGTGGCGGCCCGGCGGTTTCCATCGGCCTTTGCCGGCTTGCGAACGCGTGTGGAAAACAAAGTCCGGTAAAGCCGAATTCATGACGCCCAACTCGCTCGGCGAAGACCCGGACATGCGGGCGAAGACGCCGGACGCATTGCGGCTCATGACCTTGCGCAGCGACAGCCAGTTCAACACGACCATCTACAACCTTGAGGACCGGTTCAGAGGCGTGAAGGGTTCTCGTATGGTCGTCCTGATGAGCGAGGCCGACATCAAGAAGCATCATCTCAAGGAAGGTCAGGAAATTACGTTGCAGACCATTGCGGATGACGGCATCGACCGCCGGCTGTCAGGGCTCAAAGTCAAGACTTACCAAGTACCGGAGGGGTGCATCGGCGGATATTATCCCGAATGCAATATATTGCTGCCGCTTTGGCATTACGCGGAGGAGAGCAAAGTTCCCGGCGCGAAGTCAATCCCTGTTCGTATCATCTCATGAACGACTACCAGCGAAACGAAGCGATCCAGAGCCAATCGATGCCCTCGGAGGCGACATGCACCGCGCTTGGGGGCCATTCCGTCCGCGGACGAGGACCCGCCGCGGTACAGCACATCCGCCAATAGGAGTTTTATGTTTCTTCGTGGCATCGGCACCGCCAATCCTCCGTGGCGCTATACGAAATCGGAATGTCTCGCGGCGTTCGAAGACTCCGACTGGTACTCTCGCCTCGACGCTCGTGCGCACCTCGTCGCTCGTACCGTCTTGCAGCGAGACAACGGCATCGAAGCGCGACGACTTGCACTCGATTCACTCAGTGAAGTATTCAAGATCGACCCAGGCACGCTCGCTCAACGCTTTCTTGATCACGCCCCATTGCTAGCCACGACCGCAGCGACCCGCGCGTTAAGGAACGCGAAAGTCGACCCGGGCGAGATCGATGCCGTCGTCGTAAGTACTTGCACCGGATACCTGTGCCCCGGATTGTCCGGGTACCTCATCGAGCGCGCCGGCCTGCGACCTGACGTGCAAGCCTTCGATTTAGTGGGTCAAGGCTGCGCTGCTGCGCTACCAAACCTTCAGCTCGGCAACGCGCTGCTGCAGTCATCATCCCGCGCGTCCCAGTCTTGCGAAAACGTCCTGTCCGTCTGCGTCGAAGTGAGCAGTGCGGCGATGTATCTCGACAATGACCCCGGCGTGATCATTAGCGCCTGTCTGTTTGGTGACGGCGCTGGCGCCGCCGTCTTGTCGCGTCATCCAAGCACAACGTCGCGAAAGATCGAATGGGTAGGGAGCACATCGCTGATCGACCCCGGCGAACGAAGATCGCTGATGTTCGAGCAGCGCGGAGGTATGTTGCGAAACGTTTTGACGCGCGCCGTTCCGTCGCTTGCCGCCAGATACGCGTGGCAAGTGCTGGAGTCTGCGCTCGAGCGGGCGCACTTGCACAAAGCGGACGTCGCAACGTGGATCATGCACGCCGGCGGACGCGACGTGTTACTCGCGATTCAGAAAGAATTCGATCTGGCGGCGCACGACTTACGCTATAGCGCGGCGATGCTGCGTGAGTACGGCAATATGTCAAGCGCCTTCGTCTATTTTGTATTGCAGGCAGCCTTGGCCGATCAAGCGCCTGCCGGATGGTGGTGGCTGTCCTCATTTGGCGCGGGCTTCAGCTGCCATGGGGCGCTGCTTAAGGTGGAACCCGAATGACGCGCAAGACATCCTGCACCATCACTTGCTGAGCCTTATGACCTTACAGCGAATCGTAGTCGCCGAAACCCTCGATACGCTGGACGCAGGCGACCCGGCGGCGAAACGCTCGCGGCGGGATTTGCAGCGCGTCCACAAAGTCATGGGCACTGCTGCGATCGTCGGCCGCGCGTTTGCTCCGATGGTCAATTGCCGTCGATCTCGAGCGCCGATCAAGATACTCGAACTTGGCGCGGGTGACGGTACGCTCTTACTGCGGGTCGCGCGACAGTTCGGCGTTGCCCTAAACGGCGTTGAATTGACGTCGCTCGACCGTCAAAATCTCATGACCCGCGAGACCATCCAGGCCTATGCACGTCTCGGTTGGAGCGTCCAACTCTCGAAAACGGACGTGAGCGACTGGATCCGTGAAAGCGCCAACGAACAGGGAGCACGCATTGAACGATGGGACATGATTTTCACGACGCTTTTCCTCCACCATTTAGAAGCTGACGAACTCGCTTTGTTGTTCAAGGTGATCGAATCGGCGACGGACCGTTTCTTTGCATGTGAGCCCCGGCGCAGCTTGCCGGCCTTGTTCGGAAGCCACTTAATCGGCGTGCTCGGGGCCAACGCTGTCACGCGCAATGACGCCGTTTTGAGTGTGCATGCGGGATTCCGTGGTCTGGAACTGCACGCGGTCTGGCCAATGCACGGAGCAGAGTGGCAGCTTACGGAGTTCCCCGCAGGGTTCTTCGGCCATTGCTTCAGCGCGGAGCGTGTCGTCGGGAAAGAATCGTGCGAACAACATTTGATGCCGTGATTATTGGGGCGGGCCCAGCCGGCTCAACGGCGGCGATCCTGCTCGCGCTGGCGGGCTGGTCCGTCGCCCTCGTCGAGAAGCAGACTTTCCCCCGTCGAAAAGTCTGCGGTGAATGCGTTTCGCCGCCCACCCTGTCTCTGCTTGCCGCCCTTGGTATCGAACAGCAACTCGACTTGCGCGCGGGCCCGGATTTGCGTCGCGTTGCGCTGATACGAGGCTCTCGCAATGTCGTGGCCGACTTTCCTGAGGCGCGGAATAGCACTTATCCTTGGGGACGAGCAATCGGGCGCGAGACGCTGGATACCGTGTTGGTCGAACAGGCGCGCACGGTCGGGGTTGAGATCCTGCAGCCGTACTCGGCAAGGGAAGTTGTCGGCGGGCCCGGAGCCTGGCGTTGCGGCATTCGACGGCAGGCCGAGTCTTCGATCACCACGTTGTCTACGCCCGTCATGATTGCAGCGCATGGGTCCTGGGAAGCGCTCCCGCTTGCTGGCCCACAGAATCGCAGAGAACAGCGACCCGCGGATCTACTGGCGTTCAAGGCGAACTTCCACGAGGCGCCGCTGGAGCCGGGACTCCTTCCAATCTTCTCGTTCGAAGGGGGTTACGGAGGCATGGTCGACACGGGTGGTGGCGTTACCACCGTTGCGGGCTGTCTTCGCCGTGACCGGCTTGAAGCACTGCGTCGTGAGCAGACCGGGGCAAGTGCCGGCGATTGTTTCGAGGCTATGCTTCGAACAGAATGCGTAGGCGTAAGCGAAGTTCTCGATCAAGCTTTCAGAGAAGGTTCTTGGATCGGTGCCGGACCGATCGATCCGGGCATTCGACTGCGCGCCGACGAGGGCTTGTTTCGCATCGGCAACGCGGCGGGCGAAGCGCATCCCATCGTGGGCGAAGGCATCAGCATGGCGGTGCAATCGGCTTGGCTGCTGTGCATGGAGTTACTTCGCGCGAGAGCATGGCAGGGCGGCCCTGATTGCGACGTGTCATGGCAGCGCATCGCGGCAAGGCGTTACGCACGCGAATGGCGCCATGTGTTCCTCCCGCGCATGAGGCTTGCTTTCGCATTCGCGCACGCATGCATGCGTGCGCGTAGCGGCGCACTTTTTCTGGCGCTCGCTAGCCTCTGGCCTGGTTTATTGTCTGAAGGCGCGCGTTGGGTCGGGAAGACCCGGTGTGCAATCAATCCTGACGCCGTCGCCTTGATCGGAGGAGCGATGCATTCGCAATAGGGCCTGCGCGCACGCCCGTATCGCGATGAAGTACGACTGATCTGCTACTGTGGCACGGTTCCTCTGACGAGCTAACGACGCAGGTCGTAGCGCGTTCACACAACAAAACGTTCGCGAGTTCCTATGAGCACTACTTTCGATTGGTTGAGCACGACGCTAGAAAACGAATACAGTCTGGATCCCGCCTTATTGACGCCTGCGGCGACGTTGGAATCACTCGGCCTGGACTCGCTGGCCCTCGCGGAACTCCTCTTTAAGGTCGAAGATCGGTTTCATATCACCCTCGGGGTCCAATCGGCTTCGCTAACGACGCTTGGTGACGTGGCGCGCGTCATCGACGAGCACGTCGCGAAGCCGCGAGTTGATGACGTCGAGGCAGGGGCGACGTACCCCACATCCCCTTCCTCGCCATGAGGCGTGTAGCGGTCACCGGGCTAGGTGCCATCTGCCCGCTCGGCAGCGATGCGCAACAAGCGTACGACAGCGCCGCTGCCGGCAGGTCGGGCATCCATTGTCTTGATGAGGCGTTGGTGAGTCGCCTAGGCTCCCCGATCGGTGGCATCGCTACATTGTTCGCCGCCGACCATTTTGATCCAGCGAAATCGCGGATGCTCGATCGGGTCAGCCAGTTCGCGCTGGTTGCAAGCCGCGAGGCCATGTCTCGGGCGGCGCTGGAGGTAACTCAGATCGATCATGCGCGCACGGGTGTCTTCATCGGAACAGGTATGGGTGGCGCGCACACCATGGACGAAGGGTACGCGGCGCTCTATGGCGAGCGCTCAGAGCGCGTCAAACCCTTTACCGTGCTCATGGGCATGTACAACGCTCCGGCGGCATGGATCAGCCTTGAATACGGCCTGCGCGGTCCTAGCCTCACTTACTCGTCAGCCTGCTCGTCCTCCACCGTTGCCGTCGGTGAAGCATGGCTGCGGATCTCGCGAGGCGACCTCGACCTGGCGCTTGCGGGCGGCTCGGAAGCGCCGCTCTCATACGGCTCCCTAAAGGCCTGGGAGGCGCTCCACACGCTTGCCGCTGTCGACAAAAGCGACCCTTCGGCTTCATGCAAGCCGTTCTCGAAAGACCGCAGCGGGATGGTGCTTGCGGAAGGTGCAGCGATCCTGGTCCTGGAGGAATGGGAACACGCGATCTCTCGCAACGCGCCGATATACGGTGAAGTGGTGGGATACGGCATCGCGACCGACATCGGACACATCACCCGGCCGAGCGTCGAAGGTCAGGCTGCGGCAATGACGGCAGCGCTCGCTGCAGCGCAACTCGATCCATCGGAGATTGATGCCATCAACGCCCATGGTACCGGAACCCCGGCTAACGACGTGACTGAAACCGCTGCCGTTAAAACGGTGTTTGGCGCTCGGGCATACGACATCGCGATCAGCTCGACCAAGTCTGTCCACGGCCACTTGCTCGGCGCGTCTGGCGCTCTTGAATGCCTGTTATGTTTAATGGGAATGCAGAATCAGACGTTGCTTCCGACGATGCATCTGAGCACGCCCGATCCGGCTTGTGACCTCGACTATGTGCCCAACGCTGCCCGCAAAAGCGCATCGCTACTCACGATGCTGTCAAACTCATTCGCCTTCGGCGGCACGAATGCAGTTCTCGTTCTTCGCGCAGCAGGGTCGGCTAGAATTCTGAGGCGGCTGAAAAGCCCCCTCTGCATCTGAGCTGATAATTCCGGGCACATGGCTGGGTTTATCTAAAAGCATACGACTCGGTCGGGCACGCTCGCCGCTCGCTCGGCAGTTAAAACTTATTGACCAGCGCGCGGACCTTGAAGGGGATACTATAGGGTGTTACCCATCTATCAACGAGTCGCCCATGCCAAGCAAGTATGCATTTAGCATCAGCGTAACGGAACACCTCTCCTCGTTCATCAGATCGGAAGTTGCTACCGGTCGCTACAGTTCGGCGAGCGAAGTCGTCCGTGCGGGGCTGCGGCTCTTGGAGGAGCAGACGTCGCACCGCGCTTCGTCGGGCCGCGGAGCGACTGCGCGATCCAAGCGACCGGCACGGGCGAACGGCAACGCGCGCGCTGGATTGGAGAAAGCATGACAGCAGCGGCGGATTTTCCGATCGTGGGCGTAGGCGCCTCCGCCGGTGGCGTTGAGGCATTGGAAGGGTTTTTCCGCGGCATGCCGGAGAAGCCCGGCCTGGCATGCGTGATCATCACCCATTTGAGCCCCAATCGCGAAAGCATGCTGCCGGAGATTGTGTCGCGCTTCACCGCGATGCCGGTGCACGTCATTACCGATAACACCGTTATCGAAGTCGACACCGTTTATCTTTTACCGACCGACGCGGTCGTAACTGTCGAGGAGCGTACGCTTCACGTCCACGCGCAGGATTCGCACCGGCGAGAGCGCAAACCCATAGATCTCTTTTTCAGCGCACTAGCGGCCGACGTTGGCGAATTGGCCGCCGGGGTAGTGCTGTCCGGTGGCGACTCTGACGGGACACTGGGCATCAAAGCCATCAAGGAGCGCGGCGGACTCACTTTGGCGCAGGCAGCCGACGGGTTTGGTCCTCATCACGCGGACATGCCCGAGAGCGCAATTTCGAGCGGTCTGGTCGACTTCGCCGTCCCCGCGGAGCAGATGGGCGCCAAACTGGCTCGCTTTGCAGCCGGTAGGTTCATGCTGGACAAGCTGGCCGGAAATGCCGATGCGCAAACCGAGAGTGCCGCCTTCAGTGAAGCTCGCAATGCAATCTATACAATCCTGCGTCACCAGGTCGGGCATGACTTCAGCGGCTACAAAGTAAAGACTTTCCTGCGCCGTGTGCAGCGGCGCATGCAAGTCTTAGAAATGGAGACGCCCGAAGCGTATGTCGCACGACTGTCCACGGACGCAGAAGAGGTCACGGCGCTTTTTCGCGACCTCCTGATCAACGTCACCAGCTTCTTTCGCGATGCCGAGGCATTTGAAGCGCTCTCGGACGTCGTCTTGCCTAAACTGTTCGAAGCGCGCGCCGTCGACGACACCATCCGGGTTTGGGTGCCTGGTTGTGCGACCGGCGAGGAAGTCTATTCCATCGCCATGCTCATGCGCGAACACATCGATCGATTCGACCGCCCGCCGCGCGTGCAGATTTTCGCGACCGATATTGACGACGCGGCGCTTGGCGTGGCGCGTTCAGCACGTTATCCGCTACCGTTGCTTGACGGCGTGTCGGCGGAGCGGCGGCAGCGATTCTTCGTTCCTGATGGCAGCAGTTATGTGCTCGCCAAGGAAGTCCGCGATCTGTGCATCTTTTCGCCGCACAGTGTCATTCGTGACCCGCCCTTTTCCCGGATCGACCTCGTCTCCTGCCGCAATCTGCTGATCTACTTCGGCACCGAGATCCAAAGTCAGGTCATCCCGACCTTCCACTACGCGCTTCGCCCGGATGGCTACCTGTTCCTCGGCACGTCGGAAGGCGTCAGCCAGTTCGATGAGCTTTTCGTACCCGTTGAGAAAAAGCACCGGATCTTCCGGCGCCGCGCCGATGTTTCCCCGCAGCTTCGCGTGCCGCTGTCAGTGTCTTCGCTGAAAATCGGTCACATCGCCGGGCTCGCACCTGGTCGTCCCGCGCTGACAGGCGCGGCGTTGCGCCACGTGGTCGACAACCACATGCTGGAGCGGTTCACACCGCCCCATGTGCTCGCTTCGCGTGATGGCGACGTCCTTTACTATTCCGCACGCACGGGCAAATATTTGGAGGCTGCATCTGGTGCGCCGACCCGCCAGCTATTCGCCATGGCGCGAAAAGGCCTGGGGCTCGATCTGCGCTCGGTGTTTCGTGAGGCCGTCGAGTCGGGTCGGCCGGTCACACGCGAAGGGGTGGTGATCGAGGGCGAGGACGGCCGCGTACAAACGATAAGCCTGACCATCGAACCGCTGACCGACCAGACCAACGGCGAGCGCATGTATCTCGTGGTCTTCGACGATCAGGGCCCCGTGCTCTCACGCGAAGAGGCGCTCGTGCGCGCCCAGGCCACGCACGACGGGACGGCCGTGCAGGTCGAAAAGGAGTTGCGCGACACCCGTGAACGCCTTCAGTCGATGATCGAAGAGTACGAGACTGCGCTCGAGGAACTCAAGTCATCGAACGAGGAATTGGTGTCGGTCAACGAGGAAATGCAGTCGTCCAACGAAGAGCTGGAGGCGTCGAAGGAAGAACTGGTGTCGCTCAACGAAGAGTTGCACACGGTCAATCTCGAGTTGGGCCGCAAGATCGAGGCGCTCGATCGCTCGAACAGCGATCTGCAGAACCTGTTCGAGAGCACGTCGGTTGCGACCGTCTTTCTCGACCGTAACCTGGTAATCCGTTCGTTCACGCCGGCCATGGACGGCATTTTCCACATTCGTACCATCGATCGAGGCCGACCGATCACGGAGCTCGTAAGCCGGCTGGAATTGCACGGACTGGAGGCAGATATCGAGGCCGTGCTCAATACGGACAAGCCGCGGGAACGTCATGTGTGCAGCAGGGACAAGCTGACGCATTTCCTGGTGCGCCTTGCACCGTATCGTAACGGCGAGCGAAAATCCGACGGTGTCGTGATCGCCTTCGTCGACGTGACCGGGATGATCCACGCCGAAGAGCGGCAAAACGTGTTGATCGCCGAGTTGCAGCACCGCACGCGCAATCTGCTCACTGTGATTCAGTCGATCGCGCAGCAGACGCTCGCGCAGGACGTCGCACTCGAAACCTTCAACAGCCGCCTGGGCGCGCTTGGTCGGCTGCAAGGTCTCATCGGTGAAGCGGACGGTAATTTGATCAACCTTGGCGACATCGTGAAGCTGGAGTTCGACGCACTCGGCGTCGCCGGTAGTGACCGGATCGTCCTGGGGGGCCCTGTAGTGCCGCTTGGTTTTCGTAATGTACAAACAATCGCGCTGGTCCTACACGAACTGACGACTAACGCGGTGAAGTACGGTGCGCTGCAGGATGAAGCGGCCCGACTGGAGGTCCGCTGGAACGTCGAGCCTAAAGGGCACGATGCCGCTTCGCTCGTCATCAACTGGATCGAAACCGGTGTATCGGTTTCACCAGACAGCTCGAAGATTGGTTTCGGGCGACAGTTGATCGAGAGAGCATTGCGATTTACGCTGCGCGCGCGCACGGAACTGGCTTTTCTTCGGGATGGCGTTTCGTGTCACATCGAAATACCGTTACCGTCGGCGAGCTCGCATGATGTTTAAAAGGCAAACATGAACGAACGGGCGAAAATACTGGATGGTCGAAGAATACTGGTCGTCGAGGATGACTATCTGGTTGCGCTCGCACTTTCGACTGTACTGGAAGAGGCCGGAGCTCACGTCGTCGGGCCGGTTGCTAGCGCGGAGGAAGCGGTCGCGCTGCTCGAGGAGGGTCGCGAACGGGTTGATGCCGCGGTCCTGGACGTGGATCTGAACGGCGAAACGTCGTATCCGGTGGCTGATGCGCTCGCGTCGAGGGACATTCGGTTCGTCTTTGCGACGGGCTATGGCATCGATGCCGTGGCCGAAGGCTATCGACACTACCCGCGTTGCCAGAAGCCGTTCGACCACCGTGCGATCTTCAAAGCACTGAAAGGCTAAAGCGCATGAATCACCGATACAAACCGCACTACTAGCTACATCGCTCCGAGGCTCGGCGAGGGATCTTGACTCGAACGCCTGATTCGGCTCAATTGATCATAGGGCTCTTCGCCACTCGCTGGGGACAAGGCCAAGTATTTTGGTGGATCGGCCTCGAGAGGACTGCCCCCAGCCCAAAGAAATCCAGCAAGGGCGACTCCACCCCAATCTTGTTGGTCCGCTGACATCCGGCATCCGGGCCAAACTGGCATCAGCGAAGACACACTCGTTTATGCCGCCAACCTGCATGCGCTCATCGTAGGCATGCCCCCCATCGGCGGGAAAACCTTCCATGACCCGTCGCTGTGTCGGAAGAAAACAATTGCCAGCTTCCTCCCGCCGCCGACGCGTACATAGCGGTTTCGATCGGCGGATGTACGATCGCACTTGATCACGTGCACCGTTCCCAGCGCACAGTGCCCAAACCACTTGTCGACCAGGCGCCGCAACGAATTCTCACCGTTTTGCATCTCGCTCTCCCTGAAACGTCACAACGCCTGTCAGGCGCCGAGTCAACCGGAAAACCCGCCTGGCCAAGGTCTCGGCCTTTCCCTTCTTGCTTCAGATTGAAGTCTAGGAAGCTTCGTTCTTTGCCGCCCCTCTCATCGCGGGAGGGGCAAATAGGGAAAACACCCGATGCCATCCCTCAAGCACTGCGGCGGGCAGTTGGTCGCTCCATCGTTGCCGAAGCGGTGGTCGTAAATCCGCGTGAGCGTGTTCCCGAATGATCCGTGTTTGGTTCCATAAACCCGATTCTGTTGATGGTCCATCGAAAGTCCGCTGTCCTCGGTCGAGCCGACGTTCCAATGTTTGCTCAACTGCGTAGCGTTTCGGCCGTAGATGGCCGGACTGTGCCAATGAACGCCCCGCGCTCGGTCTCGGATGTTCGCGCCCTGAGGCCTGCGCCGGTCCGTTGGCTCGCGTGAAAGATCAAAGGCTTTCTGTTAGCTTGTTAGCTAGCAAAAGAACGGCATCAGGAAAACCCGTGCCCCTCTAAAGAGCGGACCGTTTAAGGCCGTAAGGCATGCGTGTCTGTTCGGCGCTTGGTCGGGCGGATCGCTTTTGGCAGCAGGGATCGCATACGGTGCATTGTGGATGCCGCCTATTGGCAGTTTGGTCATTCCTGAGCCGGCCGACCAGCTCGTGCCGCTCGCGTTTATAGTCGTCGGCGGATTTTGGTGGCCGCCGGCCAGCAATTAGCCAAGGTCGCGAGACGGGCGGGCAAGGCTGAAGCTGCCACGCGGCGTGGACGTTCCACGAACGTTAGTGCCTCTAAGATGTCAAAGCAAAATTGAAATGTCGTACCGCCGGCTAAATACAGATGTCGTGTTTTTGATGTGTGATTGGCTCTGTTTTCAACGGTTTGAAAGCACGTAGTGCTGAAGGACGGCCTTGATCGGACCGGGGCGTTTCATACTGTTCAGCGAGTGCGAACAGACCGTCGGCCAGGTGTTGAAGGCGTCTTAGACTGCTGCGCGACCTGCATGATTGCTTGATCCAGATCGGCTCGGGTGAATGCGCGCGACTTCTTCGTGCTTGTGAGTGCGCACCGCAGCACCTCGGTTTGTGCGAGACAGCGAGCCTGAGATCCGACGGTTATCGCGCTGCGCCTGTAACGCTTGCGCGACCTGCAACGCATGACCGAGACGCTTGTTCTCGATGATCGCGCCTTGGTCGATGTCTGCGAGCTTGTCGTACGGCACAGCATGCAGCACGCTGCCGTCAGCGCGGATTTCGAGGCGCCCATCTGGGTATTCCCACACGTCGATGTAGCGGCCGATCAGCCTGCGGTTCGCTGCCGTGTCATCGAGCAGCCAGAGTACGCGATCGTTCAGCAACGTCAGCGCATCCGATACCTTGCGCTGTACCCGCCAAGTCAAAACCGCGTCGAGATTCTCGTCATCGCGCAGCGGCCGGTGGGCGTTGTACGCGCTTCTTGGCGGCTTTGCGAAGCGGGCGTTATAGGCCGCCATGAAAACGCAGGCAAACGGGTTTGCAGCTGCAATGGTGCTGATATCACGCAGGCGCAGCTCCTTCACCAGGCGATCCTGCAGCGTCAGATGAGCCCGTTCGACGCGTCCCTTGGCGGGGCTGCTGTTGGCGCAAAAAGTGTCGATGTTTAGCTCGTACATTGCACGACCAAACTGGGTGACGCCTTTGCCCGCGGTCTCCTCGCGCTTGTGGACGTAGAACACGCTCGCGCGGTCGCTATAGAATGCCACCGGCTTGCCGTGGCGTTCGAGATACGCGCGCGTGGCCTCGAAATAACTGAAAGTCGATTCGAATGCGCCGTACGCATCGATGACGAGGATGCCTTCATCGCCGAGCTGAACGCGTTGATTCGAGAGAAATTTGCGGAGGCCGCGCCCTCGCCGCTCCAGCTCACCACGGACCTCCATGAGTCAACCGACGCCGCTCGGCTGAGCGCTTCGCGCGTGAATTTTAGCTTCGGTGGATCATAGCAAGATACAAATGTCGTGTTTTGCGACCACTGGCAAGCTGGCGACTGACTGCACCACTGCAGGAGCCGTCCATGAAGCCAGCAACGTTGGTGACATTGAACATGCGCGAACTCGACCGTCTGAAGGTAATCCAAGCCGTGGTGGATATGGGACTCAAACCCGGTCGAGCCGCGGAGCGTCTCGGCCTGACGGTACGCCAAGTCGAGCGGCTGGTGTGGCGATATCGCGAGTCGGGCGCGGCGGGCCTTACGTCACGCAAACGCAACAAGCCGGGCAATCGGAAGCTTGACGAAGGCTTGGCCTTACGTGCGCTGACCCTTATTCGCGAGCGCTACTTGGATTTCGGACCGACGCTGGCGTGCGAGAAACTGCGTGAATGCCATGGCCTCGTGCTGTCGAAGGAAACCGTGCGGCACCTGATGACGGATGCCGGCCTTTGGGTGCCGCGCAAGCAACGTCCGCCGAAGGTCTACCAGCCGCGTGCCCGACGAGCCTCGGTCGGCGCGAAGTGCAAGTGCATCAACCGGCTCCGTCGCGTCGTCGACAAAGACCAGCAGTGTGCACGCGGGCCCCCGGTCTTCAAACCAGTAATGATCGCTGCCGTCGATTTGTACGAGCTCACCGAAACCTATCATGCGCTGTCGTCTCGAAATGATTCGCTCGGTGGTCGCTCACCTATCGAAGCCGTGACGCCAGGCAACTTCGATCAACTTGTCGAGGTTGTGCTGAGCGTGGTCGGTATCCACGGTGAGGAACGAGTTTGATTTTGTCGATGCCAAGCCGCGTCATTGCGGCGGGAGAACTGCTCCAACACATTAGCCGAATCGAATACGCCGCCACGCCGCTCTATTTTGGTACAAGCTCTGCGAATCGATACGACGACCCGCAGGGTGGCTATGGGGTTCTGTACCTGGGCTTCGACGTCCTCAGCAGCGCCGATGGGCCAACTCGGCTCGGTCGTCCGCGCTGCGTTCGTCGCGCGCGGCACGCCGCCGCTGCGTTCGGCCGCACGCTCCAAGGCGCTGAAGCCTCTCATCGAAGGCGTGGATGTCATGCACGGCGATCTGCGCGATCCTGGGGCGGTGGATCGTCTGCTCGAAGGCGTGGAAGTGTTGATCCACTTCGCCGGCACGTGGGTCGAGCGTCCGCTGCCCGAGATCAGCCGAAACAATCTGCGCGGCCTCGCCGTGCAATCGGAAAACGCGTTTCGAACATTCGAACATTAAAGGGCGTCTCTCATACACCGGTCTGAACAACAAACTACCACTCGACTTAAATTTGGGCTTTTTTGAAGTGACGGCCATCGCACATAGCGGGGTATCTCTGGAAACCCGAGTCGAGATAAACTCGCGCGGACTGGGTGAGGACGACACGTGCCGCCAAGATAAAGACAGAACAGAGTCACAACCGGGGAACAGTATGAACCAGTTTCGAGGGAAATACGCCGAACGGCGCGAGCCGACCATGGGGGCTGCAAGGGAGGCGACGATGCCACGGAACACCGGCCGGTCCATCAGCCGTGCCGAGGTCGCTTATGAGCGGAGGCAGGAAGCAAACCTCGAGCATCGGCGCGACAGCTTCACGGATCAATTCAAGGCAGCCCTGTGGGTCCTAGTCTGGCTCGGCATGGTGTGGGGGTGTCAGCAAGCAGCCTCGACGCTGCAGCCCCGCAGCCCTGACGGCTTCATGTACTTCTTTGCGGCCCTGGGAACCGCCTGGATGCTTCTCATTACCTTCTGGCGCACCGGTTGGCGTCTGGTTTGGTGGTTTATCGGCCTTGTTATCGTTCTCGCAGTCATCAAAGGCGCGGTCCTGATCGTCTTTACCCTTTGATTACACGGACTTGCCATGCACTCAGCGCCACGACTGCCTGGATATGCGAAAGCTCTTTTATTCTAAGTTCGCTGGCGTTCATATACATTCGACAACAAGCTATGGTTATTTAATTTGATCACGGCTTATTTTGAGCGGTTGTTCTCTCAAGCTGCGAAGAACGCGGTCGCGCCACGCCGCGGCGACGCTGCCCCCGCTCTCCCCGACCTCGATCGATCCGGGGCGCCGTTCGAGCGGGTTCGATTCAAGTGGACGACTGCCGCCAAGAGCGCTTGCCCAAGAAGAGCGAAGCGCGGCAGGAGCCCGAAAACAACCTCCCCACCGTCGCCATGAGTTCCTTTGTTCCTCAGAGCGTGGATCGTCCCGTCGCGACCGGCACGTCGGTATCATCGATCCAACTGGCAGCGAGTTCGCATGCGGCTCGGGCAGCGGCGAACACCACTTCGCCTCTCTTCATCGTAACTTCGACGTTCGCGCCGCGCACTCGCGGCTTCTTCGCGTCGCAGACCGGAATCGCCCATCACCAGAATCGCCGCGCGTACGGCGCGCCAATGCCGGTTTGGGACTCGCGTCACTGCACGCCGCGGCCTTGCGCGCCCCGCTTCGGTCGACCGCGCATCGAGTTCGTTGCGCAGTTTTCGCCACCACCGAGTAGGCTTTCTCTGCGGTGAGCTTTTCCGGGCAACGTCGGGTGAGCAGCGCCGCGCGTCAGTCATCATCGCCCTCCTCGTGGCTGCCTGCCGACGGGGGCAGCTGCCGTCGCGGCAGGCCGAGTCTGGCGAGCGCCGCGTTTGCCTGGGCGATAAAGACATCGGGCCGGCTCGCGCAGAGGAATTGGAAGGCCACCCGTGCCTCGGGCAGCAGGTCGGCAGGCCGCGCGTTGTCTTCGGCCATGACCGGCGGACGATCGTCGCTGTTGTCGTGATCCAGCACTGCGCCATACATCACGCGCTGCACCAGCGCCACGGCGCCCTCGTCGGCGATGAAGTCGATCACCGGTAGAAAGCGCGCGTCCCGATAGAGCGCAACTCCATAGATCTCGGCCAGCGCAATGATCACCGCCAGTTCGAGGCGGGACGGTTTGATCGGCCGCAGCGGCACCGCGGAGCCCTGCGCGGTGAGCCGCGCGGCGGCAGCGCGCCGCTTTAGCGTGATCGCTTCGTCGAGCCGCAGCACCACGCGCGCGACTGCGGCGGTCGGCGCCTCGGCGGCCCACCGCTCAAAGCCGTTTGTCCCGTCGTTTTTCTCGTGATCCGGCGGAAAGGCGTGTGCCACGGCCCGCTCCCCTCGTTGGTAAATGCGAAAAGGCCAGTTCTACCCCTGAGCGCTTCCCGATAGCGCATTTCGGGCTTCCTAATCATTGTGAATTTTGGAGGAGTGGTATCCTCGGACTCAATGTAAGCGCTGCAACGCGAGCAACATTTCTTTATTGGAGAAACCTTAAGTTGATGCCGCGCGTCAAACAAGATGAGAGCAGCGCGTCGATCAGGATGAGAGTACTGGCGTTGCGGCAGCGGTGGAGGGCGTAGCCCGGAACCGCTGCCGCAACGCCGCGCCGAGGAGTTCACCCCGCTACCGGGGTGCCTTGTCGGTGGTCGCGGTAAATCGGGTATGAACAGCTCTTCCATGTAGCGAAGGGAGGCTGAGTTGCCCGGCCGACACATCAACGACCATCAGATGAGGCTCTACATGAAGTACAGACTCAAGGAAGGACCAGCTCAAGCGGCTGCGCGCGCCGGGTTCAGCGCCGCCACGGGGTATCGCATCGATCAGGACCGGCGACTGCCATCGCAGAAGAAGGCGCCACGTGCGCGTCGCCGTCCCGATCCCCTGGCGGCAATCTTTGACACCGACATCGTGCCGCTGCTCCAGTCCGCTCCCGGCATCCGGCCTATAGCCGTACTGGACGAGATGCTTCGGCGCCATCCCGACCTCCCGGGCAACGTGCGCCGCACACTGGAGCGCCGTATTCGCGACTGGCGCGCACTCCATGGCGAGGAGCATGACGTTATGTTCCGTCAGGTTCACGAACCCGGTCGTCTCGGGTTGTCCGACTTCACAGAGATGGACAGCCTGGGCGTCACCGTGGCGGGTGTCGCGCTTGACCACCGCCTCTATCACTTTCGGCTGGCCTGCTCGGGCTTTGAGCACGCTCACGTCATTCTCGGCGGCGAGAGCTATGTCGCGCTGGCTGAAGGGCTGCAGAATGCCATCTGGGCACTCGGGGGCGCGCCGCGCGAGCACCGCAGCGACAGCCTGTCGGCGGCGTTCCGCAATCTCGATGCCGACGCGCGCAAGGATCTGACCACGCGTTACGATGCACTGTGCGCCCACTACGGCATGCAGCCCACACGCAACAACCGTGGCGTTGCCCACGAGAACGGCTCCATCGAGAGCCCTCATGGCCACCTCAAGAGCGCAGTGCGTGATGCGTTGCTTCTGCGCGGCAGTCGCGACTTCGACAATCTCGGTTTCTATCGCTGCTTCATCGACGAGATCGTCGGTCGCATCAACGCGCGTAATGGCAAACGCATTGAGGCCGAGCGGGCACTGCTTCAGCCGCTTCCGGCCCAGCGTACGTGTGACTACGAGGAAACGCGCGTATACGTCACGACCACCTGCGGCTTCGTCCTGCGCAAGGTGTTCTATACCGTCCCGTCCCGGCTGATCGGCCATCACCTGCGCGTGCGCCTGTACGACGACCGGCTGGAGCTGTTTCTGGGCAGTACGGCCCTGATGACACTACAGCGCGGCCGTGCGGGTCCCAATGGCAAGCACGGCCACGTCATCAACTACCGGCACATCATCCACGCGCTGCGCCGCAAGCCCATGGCGCTGCTCAACCTGGTCTATCGCGATCAGGTCTTTCCGCGCGAGGCGTATCGACTGACCTTCGATCGCCTGCTCGAGCAGCTCCCGGAGCGTCAGGCATGCAGGACCACGGTTGAACTGCTCAGCCTGGCCCACGAGCACAACTGCGAAGCGCAACTGGCCCAGGCGCTGCAGCAGTGCCTGGACGATGGACAGTTACCCGACCTGGACGCACTGCGTTCGCGTTTCGAAGCGAAGCGCACGAACAGCATGCCGGAGGTGAACGTCCAGCTAGCACCGCTGAGCGACTACGAAGCCCTGCTTGACGACATGGCAACGGAGGTGACGGCATGAGTCTCGACATCGACGCCACCCGCCTGTCGCTGCTGCTCAACGATTTGCGGCTGCCCGCCATCAAGCAGATCTGGTCCAGCTTTGCCGAGCGCTCCGACACGGAAGGCTGGCCGGCAGCGCGCCTGCTGATGGCGCTGGCCGAACACGAGATCGCCGAGCGCGATCGACGCCGAGTCGAACGTCACCTCAGGGACGCCAAGCTGCTGCCGGGCAAGACACTGGAGAACTTCGATTTCGACGCGGTGCCGATGGTATCCCGCGCGCACGTCTCGGCGCTTTGCGCGGGCGATGGCTGGTTGCGTAACGGCACCAACCTGATTCTTCTGGGGCCGAGTGGGGGTGGCAAATCCCACCTGTCGTCGGCCATTGGACTGAGCCTGCTGGAGAAGGGCTGGAAGGTCCTCTTCGCTCGCACTACCGACCTCGTGCAGCGGTTGCAGCTCGCGCGCCGCGAGCTCGCGCTGGAGTCAGCCATCAACCGGCTGGATCGCTTCGACCTGGTCATCCTGGACGATTTCGCATATGTCAGCAAGGATCAGGCAGAGACGTCGGTGCTGTTCGAGCTCATCAGCGCTAGGTATGAGCGCCGTTCTCTTTGCATAACAGCAAATCAACCATTCGGCGAATGGGACAAGGTCTTCCCCGACCGGGCCATGACGGTGGCCGCCGTCGACCGGCTGGTACATCACTCGACCATCTTTGAGCTGAATGTCGAAAGCTACCGTCGCCGTACTGCCCTGCAGCGCAAGCAGCAGGGACCGGGACGCCCGGCCAGTAGAGCGACCCCAAAGAACGTTGGCGTGCCACCGACACAGGAGGATCAGCACGGCATCGACCTCACCGAATGACCCACTGTTCTCATCCTGATTGACGCGCGGCTCGTAGGCAAAGCTAGCCGGCGTCAATCAACTCCGGCATCATCTTCCACGCCAACACATTCTCATCCTGATTGTCGCGCAGCCAGAATACCTGCGGCGTCACCATTACACAGCAATCCAAAACGACTGGTGGCTTCAGCTTGATTGTCGCGCGACACCCACTCGCCCGCGTCAATCAACGCCGCGCGTCAATCAATAAACGCTTGCCAGCGTCAATCAACATCGGCATCATCATTTCTGCCGCGACATTCTCAACTTGATTGTCGCGCGTCTCTCATCCGGATTGTCGCGCCACAAGTTGACCACCTTTGCCAACAGTAACGCCGCTGCGTCCTGAACTTCGCTTGCCTCGGTGTGAGGTCTCTCGGACCCCATCGGTTTTCTGGTGTCGCTGTTGTATTCCACAGTTTCGCTCCCGTGGACGACGGTACTCCGAGCACACTCGCTGATCCGCACGGCTCGATGCCGCTCGGCTAAAGCATATCCATACGTATACCGAACTGGATAATTCCGCGAACGCATTTACCCGAGAGGCTGTTTACATTTGAAGAAATGTGTTTAACCGGCACTGGCCGCCTTGCCCGTTGCGGCACCGCCTTGAGTCGCGAGTGATGGAGCGCTCTGCGTGTTTTGCGCAAACGCGCTAGCGCTCGTAGCTATGAAGAGGACGCTTAACAGGGTTGCGACGTGCTTCATGGCTGTCTCCATATTTTGGTCAGCAATCTTCATCCGAGCATCGATCGTGCCTCATCAGGACCGACACCTCCTGTCGTAGCTACCGCGTGAGCCGATCAAATTGGAACGCTAGGCAATCCAGGGCTCGGGGTGACGACAGGTGTGAACTCCTTTCCAGCGGTGCTTCCCCGCGGGTCCACCTCGCAGCGCGTGATCCTTCGGGCAAGAGGCGATTGGACATGCGAACAGGCCTACCGTGCGCAAGGGGAGGCCATTACGCTTGCGTAAAGGAGAGCATCTTCCTCGCGTCGCTGGGCTGCAGTGTCATTGCATTGTCATCCCAGTCGACGGCGCCGTCCTGAATTTCGCCCGTCGTCGTTAAGGCGGGCTTTCTTTTTGCGGGCTTTCTTTGATCCGGCGAAAAACATGAACATGCGTTTCGAAGATACAAGACGGACGCTCGCGAGGGTCACAGCAAACGTTCAGGCAGCCAATTTCGGCATTCGGCAGCAGGCAGGCGTCGCCGGCGTTGGTGCTAGGTTGCCTCTCGTTCGTTCCAACGATTGACGCGCAGTTCTCGTCTCGGATGCCCCGCGGCAGCAAGCTCTCACGTTTGTTCCTTGAGATTCACGTGTTTTCACCTGTCTTCTCGAGTATCTCTCAGTTCGCGTTCCCATTTTTCCCATACGCCATCGTCGCCGTTTTGGCCGTTCAAATAAACGACGAGTGCCCCGCCGAGGAGCACAAGGACCACCGTCATTTCTATCATTTCGGCACCGTCGAGTAATTGGCTCGTTCTTTCGCGCGGGCTGCGCGAGAAGGGAGCCGAGGGCGGACATTTGTCCCACGGAGGATGAAGCAAACCGTAGTCCAACTGATCGAGACAAATCGGCGCGGGCAACTTTCTGCCTCCCGCTACCGTTGGCTCGCACTGCTCCACACCGGCATGAACGCGACGCACGTGGGCGCGGATGGCGGCCCTATCCCTCGCTCGTCAGCGTAGTAGCGCGCCGCAGGCTCCAGCATGCGCCGACGCTCCGCCCTCGCATAATCGACCTCGTTTGCAGCGACACAGTAAGATCTAAGCCGTGCCAAGGCAGCAATGAGGTCGACGAGCAAGCGGACAGCGTTTTTGAATGCATGCGACGCTATGCCCCTGAATCAGCCGTATCCCCGGCTCCGTGATAAGACGCTAACCTATTTGAACCTCGATCCTTCGTGGCTTCGCCTCTTCGCGACGCGGAATCGTTAGCTTGAGGACGCCGTCTATGAGAAGGGCCTCGATCTTTGCTGTATCGAAATCGTCGCTCACAGAGAACCGACGAGAAAAATAAGGTAAACGGACTTCGGCGTGGGATAGCCAGAAGGTCCTGGGGGACCGGAACCGTCGCTTCACCCTCGATCGTCAGAGCACCATCGTGGACTTTAATTTCCAGGCGCTCCCGTGACACGCCCGGAAGATCCGCCCAAAGCGTAATCGCATGGGCGTTTTCAACAATATCAACCGGCGGCGTTACCGCCGCACGACGGACGGCATCCACCTCGCGGTGGTCCGCGGAGTCACGACGCTGATTTGCAACTTGCGTGTTCTCGCTCATGATGCACCTCATTTACTGAACCAGAACGGCACGGGGCTTGGACTTTTCGCGTTTGCCGACCGAGATGAGCAGGCAGCCGTCGACATAACGCGCGTTTACCTTGTCGGGATCAGCCTGTTGCGGCAATTCGATGACTCGCCTGAACGCACCGCTAAACCGTTCGCGCGCGTATTGCCGTATCCCGCCTTGGGACGAGGGTGTCCCTGTACCGGTGGCTTTGGTTGCTTGTTCGCGACCGTCAAGCAGGTCGCGGCGACCCGCAATCGAAAGCATCCCTTTGTCGACCGTGATGTCCAGTTGCGAGGGATCAAGCCCGTGCGAATGCGACGATCTCGATGGAGTCGTCGGTCGAACCAATGTTAATGCGGGGAAAGGTGCCGATGCTGGTCGACCGTAGGCTCGACGGCAGACCGTCGAACAGTCCCGAGAACTGCCGCTGCATGCGCTCGAGGTCGGCAAAAAATCTGTTTCGAAGTAGACGTCACTCATGATCGAATCTCCTCTCGCGGGAGGAGGCGAACGGGCTTACGCGCTCCAGTCTCGCCTGCCTGCTCGCGACAAACAAGTTGAAACACGCGGCGCCACTGAAATCCAGCGATCGCTGCCTGAGCGAAATTCGAGATAGTGGTCGCCGAAAATTTTTCAAGAGCGCTGCGCGCGATTTTTTTGTCTTGAAACTCTCACGTTTGCCCTTATGTCTGACGCCGGAAAGTTACCGGAGATGGCTAGGTGGACTTTGATACTGATTGGCGCACGCTCGGCAAACATCGCGTTTGCCTGCGCTCGTTAAAAGGATTTTCGACTGAGGCAATGTATCAACTCGCTGATGTCGCTCGTCTGGGGGTCGATAACAACATGAGCGCCAGAGCCCGGATTGTGGAGATTGCGGCGAGGCGAGAGAAAACCTACGACATCAGCGTTGGCTCGACGTTGCCGGAAGACCGCATATGCGCGTCTCAGCTCGAGGCAGCCATCGCGACCGTGATGGGGCTTCTGCCTCGGCAGGTGAACATCTTTGCGCAACTCGTGGCGCAGGAAGAAGTCGATCTTCACTTCGGACTCTACGAGCGCATGCTTGCCGAGAAGCTTGGTACAACGCCACCCTTGCAATAATTCGCTCGGAAGCGCAGTCCCGCCGCGCGGGACACTTCGTCGGAGCATATGGCGCTCGCCCTTCGCTGGCGCTGTTCGCTTATGCCGTTGCGGCGCGTAGCACTTGTTTATGCGTCACGCGAGTTCTTCGTCCTCTCCCACGGCCTCGATGAACTCGATATTGTTCTCGACGATTTCAACGCGGATCTCTTCCGGGTCGTCCTCGATTTCCAGATGATTGGGTGGCGACGCAACGAGTCGGAAATCAAAACCCAGGGCGCTCAAGTAGGCGACGTATTCGCCCTCTTCGTCTTCGCGCATCACATCGTCGTCCAACATCGAACGTTTTTCGATGTCGAAGTCCTTGGCCGTCACAACGAAGCGTTCTTCTTGTTGCGTGTCTATTTCGACGACCACTACTTCGGCGGGAGTTATGGTCGGATCTAATGGAATGGACGCCCCCACCCGAAACGGCATCGATGTGCCAAAGTGGAAGTGTTAAAGCAACCACCTGAACGAGGGGAGCGCCCACCATGAAGATTACGACAATTGGCATCGATCTGGCGAAGACTGTTTTTGCCGTGCATGGCGTGAATGAGCATGGCAGAGCCGTACTGAAGAAGATACTGAAACGCGATCAGGTTACGACGTTCTTCGCAAACCTGTCGCCCTGTCTGATCGGGATGGAGGCCTGTGGGAGCGCGCACTACTGAGCTCGCAAACTCGAGACCATGGGGCATGCCGTGCGACTGATCGCACCGCAATTCGTCAAGCCTTACGTGAAGACGAACAAGAACGACGCGGCCGACGCCGAGGCGATCTGCGAAGCCGTCGCGCGGCCGAATATGCGCTTCGTGCCGGTCAAGAACATTGAGCAGCAGTCGGTGCTGTCGCTACATCGTGTCCGGCAAGGCTTCGTGCGGGCACGTACTGCGCAAGCCAACCAGATACGCGGTCTGCTTAGTGAGTTCGGACTGGTTGTCCCGCAAGGGATCTCCCACATTGCCCGACGGGTACCCGAGTTGCTCGAAGATGCGACCAACGAGTTGACGGGATCGTTCCGGCTGCTGATTCAGCGCCTGATGGAACACCTTAAAGAACTCGACTGTCAGGTCCGGGAGCTGGAGGTGCAGATTCAAACGTGGCACCGCGAGAACGAAGCCAGTTGCAAGCTCGCGAAGGTGCCCGGCATCGGGCCGATTACCGCGAGTGCATTGATTGCCTCGATCGGCGACGCAAAGAGTTTTTCAAACGGGCGTCAGCTCGCGGCATGGCTTGGTCTGGTGCCCCGGCAGAACTCCAGCGGCGGCAAGACCGTGCTACTCGGTATCAGTAAAAGAGGCGACACCTATTTGAGAACGTTGCTGATTCACGGCGCGCGTTCAGTAATTCAGGCTGCCAGTCGCAAGGAGCAGAAAGAGGATTGGTTGCAGCGCCTGTTACAGCGGCGAAACCCGAATGTCGCAGCCGTGGCACTCGCAAACAAAAATGCACGGATCGTATGGGCACTCCTGGCCCGCAGTCGCGAGTTCGAGAGCGATTACGCGGCGGCAAAAATGGCAGTTTAACCTCAGCAATACCCGCATCGAATAACGAACAGCAGGAGACTTCAGCCGATTGCCTGGGCAATCATTACGTGATGGCAGAACAGGTTAGACCGTGGTCCGGAAAGTCTGAAAACACCGGTGTGCGCGACAGCACGCAAATCTGATGAGACCCCGACCAGCAAATTCCATCAGGGACCGCCGGCTTGCGCCGGACAGCGAAGTCCGGATGCATGGCTGCAATCTTAACCTTCACACCGTCGCAGATGAGAGCTTGGCAAACCGGGGGCGTCCATGCATGGTGTTTGGCTGAGGCAGGGATTTGAAGGCGGTGGCGGTTTAGCTGAGAATGTTGCTTGTCCAGAGTAACAACCAGCCAAACCGGAATCCACCACCAATGAAGAAGGTTACAGAAGAAACGAGCGCGGGTAAATCGGAAGCACGGCCCAGCGGCCTTGACGATTTGATTCAACAAGGCGCCCGGCAGATCATCCAGCAAGCGATCGAGGCGGAGTTGACGACATTGCTCGAATGCTACGACAACGTGAAGACTCTCGATGGAAGACGGGCCGTGATTCGCAAATGGCTACCTGCCTGAGCGCGAGGTTGTGACCGCGATTGGCCCGGTCACCGTGAAGGTGCCGAAGGTCCGCGATCGCTCGGGCTCGGGCGTGAAGTTCAATTCGAACATCGTGCCGCCCTACATTCGGAAGTCGCCCCGCGTGTCGGCGGCATTGCCCTGGCTGTATCTACGTGGCGTGTCGACCGGCGACATGGGCGAGGCGCTGAGCGTGCTGTTGGGCGAAGAGGCCAAAGGTCTTTCGCCCAATGTGGTCAGCCGTCTAAAGGCTCAGTGGGCCGACGAGCACACTTTGTGGAATCAGCGTGATCTGTCAAACGCGCGGTGGGTCTATTGGTGGGCCGATGGCATCCACACGGGGCTGCGCAGCGACGATTCGGACGGCCAATGCTTGTTGGTCATCATCGGCGTCAAGCCTGATGGAACGAAAGAACGCGTGTCGATCGGCGATGGTTTCCGCGAGTCGAAGGACGCTTGGTGCGAGCTCTTGCTGGATCTGAAGGCACGAGGCCTGCAAAGCGGTCCGCTGCTCGCGGCCGGCGATGGGGCAATGGGTCTGTGGGCGGCATTGGCTGAAGTGTTTCCAAAGACCCGGCACCAGCGCTGCTGGTTCCATAAGACTGGAAACATTCTCAGCGCCTTGCCTAAATCCCAGCATGGTCGGGCCAAAGCTGGCCTGCAGGAGATCTGGCAAGCCGCCACACGCGAGGAAGCCCTCGCGGCCTTCAACCGCTTTATTGACGCTTATGCGGCCAAGTATCCGAAGGCGACGGAGAAACTCGTAAAAGACAGTGATGAGTTGCTTGCCTTCTATGACTTTCCTGCCGAACACTGGCAGCACTTGCGAACGACCAATCCCATTGAGTCGACCTTTGCCACCGTTCGGCATCGAACAACTCGCACGCGCAATTGCGTTTCGCGTCCGACCTTCCTTGGCCTCGCATTCAAGCTGATTGAGTCGGCGGAAAAATCGTGGCGGCGCATTCGTGCGCCCGAAAAAGTCGCCTCCCTGCTCGAAGGAGTTCCTTTCAAAGACGGGCTACCGGTGACTGACAGCACACCGGCTCAGCAACCGCTTGCCGCCTGATCAGACCAAACTCTCCAAACACCACATTTGACTTTATCTCCTTCGGCGGTACCAGAAAGTTCGAGCATGATGTTCTCCGTTGAGGCCTGATGCTTCGGACCCTCCCGATGAATGGTAGTTCGCAGGGACTCGGTGACGAGGGCGTGCTCGCGGCGTGGTGTTTGGCGGCCACGAATCCTCGTGCGTTGCCCCAAAGGGAAAGCAGCGTCGACGCCCAGCGCCAAGTCTGTGTGCCAGGCCATCAAGATTCAAGACAATCAATGTCTGCGACGACCACTGCGGTCCCCAAGGATTGCGCTGCTTCGATCGCCCCTGCATATGCATGCGCACGTCGTCCGCGAAACGCAGTTCGGCGAGCGGTAACGATGTGATAATTTCACCTTCCGTCAGATGCGCAATCTCGCAGAGACCCAGTGGACTCAGTTGCCGGAAGAATGCGAATTTGAGCATCGGGCCACAACTCACGCGCCTAGGCTAATGCCTCTTGCTCGCTGCTTACCGCGGTAACGTGTTTTCCTTCCTTGCTCGGAATTTGGATCTGCCACCTCCCGCCCGCGCAGGGGCCGACGATGATTTCGGCGTCGTCGGCGCGTTCGGGCGTCGCACTTCGACTGCCTCCTTTGACAGTGACAACGTGCGCCTTTTCAGAATTTAGTCGGCGGGGGCTGCTCCGAGAAGGGGACTTCTACGGACCACAAACTCCACGACTGCGAAACCTAAGTGCCAGGCCGGTCCATGCTCCGGTGGCGAAAAGTTACCCAATTCGCCATGAACGTCACGATCACAGCACACCAAGCGGCGAGCAACGGCGACCCGGATCTGCATCCCCGAAGAGCGGTCTCTGAGCCCTCTGGAAGCGATTGCGCTTCACGTACACGTTGATACGACGGATCTGCGCCTGAACAAGCCGCGCTACGTGAGGCGCGCAGGGCGCGGCCAGTTTTTCGCTCCATTGTTAGGCGTCGACTTCGCACGATACCGTGGCCTTGCCGTCCGCGACCACGACCACGACCTTCGATGCGAACGTCGCCTGCGGCAATCTGGCCAGCGCTGCAAGCATCCGGCCGGTCTGAATTGAATCGTCGTCGATGGCCTGCTTGCCGAGAATGACAAGTTTGGGCTTCTGTTGATCGACCAGCGCCTTCAGGATCTGCGCCACTGCCAGGGGTCGCCCAGCTTCGAAGCTGGGGCCACCGATCGAGCGAAGGGATTGCCGCGCTCGCCAGTTTCTCGAAGCTTGCCTTCCGCTCGAGCGCTCGTGCCTAAATAAACTGCGGAAGCCACTCTGGCTATCCTGTGGGTTAAAGTGCCGGCGTTCCAACCGCCTGCGATGGTTTTCGTAATAATGATAGGTACGTGCCGACAGGCTCGCCATGGGCACGTTTATTGCTCAACACATAACCCTTGACGCGCGACGCGCCGTTACAGAGCTTATATAAATCCAGCAAATGAGCGACATTGACCCAGCACCGGCCGCCTTCAGCTCTGTGTGGCTCCGGCTATGGGCCGAATCCACCCAGGACTACTCTATCTTCGCCCTCTCACCCGAGGGCATTGTCTTGACGTGGAACCCCGGCGGCGAGCGCATCCACGGTTACCGGCCCCGCGAGATTATCGGGCAGCCATATTCTGTTTTCTTTCCGGAGACGGAGCGCGCCGCGGCTGCACCGGAGGCGGCGCTGCGGGCCGCGACCGGGACCGGTCGCTCCGTCATGGAAGGCTGGCGCCTGCGTAAGGACGGCACCCCGTTCTGGGCGAACGTCGTCACGACGGCACTGCGCGACAGCCGGCGCCAACTCCTTGGTTTCGGCACGGTGATCGCCGACGTGAGTGACAAGAAAGCCGCCCACGACGCGGTGCTCAAAAGTGAACGGAGCTTCCGCCTGCTGGTCCAGGGTGTCACCGACTATGCCGTTTTCATGCTTTCGCCGGACGGGCACGTCACGAGCTGGAACTCAGGCGCGCGGCGGATCAAGGGGTACACCGAGGGCGAGATCATCGGTTCGCACTTTTCCCGGTTTTACACCCCCGACGATGTCGCAGCGGGTGTCCCTTTCCGGGGACTCGAGACAGCCAGACGCGAGGGACGTTTTGAGGCTGAAGGCTGGCGCGTACGGCGCGACGGTAGCCGATTTTTCGCGCACGTCATCATCGACGCCATCTACGAGGATGGCCAGGTCGTCGGGTTTGCGAAAGTCACCCGCGATATCACCGAGCGACGGCGAGCAGCCGAGCTACTTGAGCAAACGCAAAGCGAACTGTTCCAGGCGCAAAAGATGGAAGCGCTGGGCAAACTGACGGGCGGCGTGGCGCACGACTTTAACAATGTTCTGCAGGTGCTGCGGGGCAATCTCGAACTGCTCGAAAGCAGGCATGGCCGCGACCACTGGAGCGCCGAGCGGCTTGGTAATGCGATTGACGCCGTCGACCGCGGCGCCAAGCTTGCATCACAGCTGCTTGCCTTCGGTCGCCAGCAACCCCTCGCTCCGGTCGTTATTAATCCTGCGCGTCAGCTACGGTCGCTCGACGACTTGCTGCGGCGGGCGCTGGGAGAGGCCATTGAGATCGAGTCCGTGGTGGCGGGTGGGCTGTGGAATACGATCGTCGATCCGCATCAGCTCGAAAACGTGATCCTCAATCTCGCGATCAATGCCCGCGATGCAATGCCCGGTGGCGGCAAGCTCACTCTTGAACTATCGAATGCGACGCTCGACGACCAATACGTGTCGTCAATCCCTGACGTCGCCGCCGGCCAGTATGTGATGCTCGCTGTCACCGACACCGGAACCGGCATGAGCCAGGACGTGATGGCGCGCGCTTTTGATCCATTTTTTAGCACGAAGCCTGAGGGCCGAGGTACGGGGCTCGGCCTCAGCATGGCCTACGGCTTCGTCAAGCAGAGCGGCGGGCATATCCGCCTCTACAGCGAGATCGGCGAAGGAACGACTGTCAGGATCTATCTGCCGCGTTCGGCCGGCGCGGCAGTTGAAACTAGAACGGCCACGCCCGGTAGCCTGAGGCACGGCAACGAGACGATTCTCGTCGTGGAGGACGATCTGAGAGTCCAGTCGACCGTCGTCGAACTCCTCTCTGGCCTCGGTTATGCGGTGCTCAAGGCCAACGACGCCGAGCAGGCGTTGGCCGTGGTCGCAAGCGGCGTGCACATCGATCTGCTGTTCACGGACGTGGTGATGCCCGGCCTGCTGCGCAGTTCCGAAATGGCCCGTCGCGCAGTCGAGATGCTGCCGGGGCTGAAGGTTCTGTTCACCTCGGGCTACACACAGAACGCCATCGTGCATGGCGGCCGACTGGATCCGGGCGTCGAACTGCTGAGCAAGCCATACAGCCGCCAGCAGCTCGCCGACAAGGTGCGGCAGGTGCTTGGCACCAGCGACGTCGAAGCGAGCGAAGCGTCTGCGGGGAACACGTGTGCTGGCGACGGACTCGGGCCAACTGGAGAGGAGGACGGCCTGCGCATCCTGGTCGTGGAAGACGACGCCGCGTCGCTCGACGCAACCTGCGAACTGCTGATGCTGATCGGGATGCGGCCGCACCGCGCAGCAAGCGCGGCGCAGGCGCTGAACGCGCTCGACGGGAACGACTTCGACATCCTGTTCACTGACGTCGTCATGCCAGATATGTCGGGCACCGAACTGGCACGACGCGCGTTTGCAACCCGTCCGGAGCTCCGGATCATTTTTGCCTCAGGAAACGCTGTACCGGACGACGAGAGCTTCGGATACGAATGGGCGGCGCTGCGCAAGCCCTTCACACTTGATCAGTTGCGCATGGCGCTGCAGCCGGTCAGCAGACCGGCAGGCGAGCCGTCCCGCCGGTGATGGCCAGTCCACGACGACCGACGGCACGAGCAGAAGTACACGTTCGCAATAGCACGACATGGCTAAAGTTGCCGTGCATCAATGCACGAGCGCCACGACTGGCGCGGCGAACTGGCCGCGGCGGTGACACCTTGTACGCGTGACCTTCGACCCGCCATAGGCGGTCAGATTTCGTTTAGGCGACGTGGCAGGTGCAGGCGGCAGCGCTGCCAGTAGCCGGTCCAGTCCGGCCGCCTGTCAGCGTCGGGAGACGGCGAAGCCGGCCGGAGAACGAATCATCGTTATCGGCCAGGTAGCGAACGACTGCGCGCGCCCCATGGACCTGAAGCGCGCCGGCACGGGCGCAGGCTTGGGGCTTGGCCTGTTCATCGCCAAACAAATCATCGGCTCTCACAACGGAGCTGTAACGGTGAAGTCAGCCAATGGAAGGACGGTGTTTGACGTCGTTTTACCGAGAAACGCCAATGCCCAACAGCGGTCGAGCGCCTGCCAACTCAGTAGTCCGCTTCACCTACCGCTACCTTTCGCCTCGCCGTCGCAGACGAGCCGCTACCGCAGTGGCTTCACCGGCCATAACCAGGGCGTTCAAGGTCATGCTTGACGACGTTATGGACCCACTGATGCTGATCGCTTCGGCGCTGCCCACTATAATTCCGGACTTTCCAGGTCGCCGCGAACGATTTCGTCGCCGCGCTGATGCGCAGCGCGAATCGCGTCGGCTTTGGTTTCGAACGGGCCGATTTGCGCCGCGCCTTCAAACGGATACAGTAGCCTGCCGTCGGTCTTCCTCACGACCTTCAAGGTGCCGTAGTAGCCGCTTGTACTGGCGCCCCGATAAGACGCATAAATCTCGAAGTCATCTCCAGTCGCGCCGCGGGTTGGCACCACGATTTTCGTCGGAAACAGAACGAGTTTCGGACGCTTCCCATTAACATGTCCCATACGTTCCCAAGTGGCCCATTGATCAGGGGTTGGCTTTAACCGCAACGACCGGGATGCGCGTCGCCGGTTCGCTCGAGGACGGCTTCTGAAGCAGTGCCGCTATGCGCGAACGTGTAGTGCGCTCCCGAACGGAAAGCGAGTGAACGCAACGACGGCTCGTTCGCCCTCGCCCTCTTTTCCTATTTCTGACCCGCGGCTGTCTGATCATCCTCTGCCCTGGCGCTTCCCATGATGAATTCTCGCAGGGACCCTTCGAGCCTGTGCAATTTTTCGGATAACGCGCGCTCCGATTGCGCGCGCGCTTCATCGCCTTGTCTTTCGGCTGCACGAGCGCGGCTGGCGGCGAGCGCCGCGCGTTCCTCTACTCGACGCACCGACGTCCACAGCGCGTCTTCAAGATCCGCCTTTTGCGCGGCGTCCAGCGAAGCTTCAGTGAAAGCGTGTCCGGTATGGCATCGGTACCGAAGGGGCGCGGTATCGCCTACTTCCCAAACGATGCCCCCGCAGTCCGGACAGGTGAGTGTGCTGCGCTTGCCCAACTGATCGAGCAGTGCCGGCGAAGAGATACCAGTGAGCGCGATCTGCGCTTCGATCTCGATCGGTCGCTTATCGGCACCCATGGGACCTCCTTTTATGGGTTGATGAACCGCATCCACGATGGCCTGCGCAAGCCTGTCAAGGCACGCCACCGTAGCGGCGGGGACCGCGCGAAGCGCGGAGACCGGCATTGACTGGGCGACGCTGTCTTGCGGCGCTTGTACGATGACACGACCGCCACAGGCGTTGACTGCGGCAGCGCCCGCCGCCCCGTCGTCAAGGTCCCCGGTCAAGACCACTGCGACGGCGCGAGCGCCATACTCGACGGCCACTGAGCGGAATAACGGGTCAATGGCGGGACGCGCGAAGTTTTCTTTCGGGCCAGCGCTCAGCCGTATTCGTCCATCATGAACCAGCATATGCCGATCGGAGGGTGCGACATAAATCCGCGCCGGTTCGAGCGGAATGTTGTCTATCGCATGGGCAACCGGCAAACAGCAAACCGGCGCCAGTAGCTCAGGCAGCAGACTGCGATGCGCGCCAATATGCATGACGATCAGGACTGGAGCGGTAAAATCCGTCGCCAGTGACGACAGCAGCGTGCGAAGTGCGTCGAGACCGCCCAGCGACGTACCGACCGCGACGATCCGATTCTCGATAGGCTGATCGTGACGCACTGCGTACCTCCAGGCTGTGGCTGCGGCGGGCCGCGTCGCTGCCCTTGATTCTTCATTGCAGTTCCGGAGTCCGGACCGCATGGCCTAGACGAGCAAGCAGCGAACCTGGGAATGGTGCTTGCGCCAGCATCCCAGCCGACGAAGACCACCTGAACCGACATGAAAAGCGGAACTTGGACCGGAATCTGGACCGATAGGAAAGCGTCCCCGCACCGTCCGCTACGCATTCTGGTCGTCGACGATGACGCGCTTGGCGCTGAAGCCGTGGCGCTTGCGCTCTCCTTCGTGGGTCATGAAACCCGCTTCGCATTTGATGGAGACTCCGCCTTTGAACGCATCGCATCGTGGACGCCGCACATCGCCGTGCTGGACATCAATATGCCGTCGCCCGATGGTTTCCAGCTCGCCGCGCGTTTGCGTGCGCTCGATGGCGCCGGTGAGGCCCTCCTCATCGCGTTCACTTCGATGGACGAACAAGCCGTCCAGCCTCTGGGCGTCGCGGCAGGCTTCGACGCCTTCTGTCAGAAAGGTGCAGGAACCGGGCCTTTACTGGATATCATTGCACGGCTTGCTGCGCTTAATGGGGGCATTGCCACGTCTTGTGTGCGTGGCGCTTTAACGTGAGATAACCGGCTTGAACCTTTATCGGACGCGCGGCAGTCGGTCGGAGGAAATAGGCTACTGGTATGACCCCAAAACAACAACGCAAACCTGCGGGCCCCGACTTTGCGGTGGTCGGAATTGGCGCCTCCGCTGGCGGTGTCGAAGCGCTGTTGCGGCTTTTCGAAACCGCCCCACCGGCGCCGGGCATCGCCTTCGTGGTGGTCCTGCATCTGTCGCCCGATCATACGAGCCACGCGCACGAGGTCATTCAAAACGTGACCCCCTTGCGCGTGCGGCAAGTCAGTACCCCGGTGCCGCTCGAAAAAGATAACGTCTACGTCATTCCGCCTGGCAAGCTCCTATCGATGGTGGATGGACACCTGTGCCTGAGCGACCCGGAACCGCCGCGGCTGCCGCCCACAAGCATCGACGTGTTTTTTCGCAGCCTGGCCGACGCTCATGGTGCGCGCGCTGTCGCTGTCGTCTTGTCCGGTTCGGGCGCAGACGGCTCAGTAGGTATTGCGCGCGTCCGCGAACAGGGTGGCATCACCATCGCTCAACGTCCGGAAGAAGCGCAGTACGGCGAAATGCCGAGCAACGCGATTGCAACCGGCGACGTTGATCTGATATTGCCGGTGGCGCAGATTATTCCCAGGCTTTTGGAACTAGTCACAAGCGCGGCGAGAATCGCCTTGCCCGCGCCGTCGGATCCCGATGAAGAGATCGGCAGCATCGAATCGCTCATTCCCGATGCCCATGCAATTGACGAGGTGCTCGACACACTACGTGCGCGGACCCGTCACGATTTCTCCAATTACAAGCGCGGCACGATCGTGCGACGCATCGAGCGCCGCATGCAGGTCAATGCGCTGACGTCGGTGGCTGCGTACAAGAACTTTCTGACTGAGAACGCGCACGAGACGCCGAAACTCCTGGCGGACATGCTGATCGGCGTCACGAACTTCTTTCGCGATCCCGAAGCGTTTGATGCGCTCGAGAAAGCCTTGCCGGCGGAACTCATACAAAGCCTCAAAGACCGTGACGAAGTGCGTGCGTGGGTGCCGGCCTGCGCAACAGGGGAAGAGGCTTTTTCGATCGCGATGCTGCTGGACGAAGCAGTACGTCGATTGCCCCATCGGCCGAGGATAACGGTCTACGCCAGCGACATCGATGAACGCGCGATCGCCATCGCACGGGCGGCCAGCTATCCTTCGGCCATTTCGAATGACCTGTCGCCTGCCCGTCTGACGCAGTATTTCACCCAGGAGGGGAACCGATACCGACTGGTGAAATCGCTGCGCGACACCGTGATCTTTGCTGCCCATAATCTGCTGCGCGATCCACCCTTCTCGCGCATCGATCTGATTTCCTGCCGCAACGTCCTGATCTACTTCGACCGCCGCGCCCAGAGACGCGTCTTCGAAGCGTTCCATTTCTCGTTGCGTCCCGACGGTCTGCTTTTTCTCGGCTCGGCCGAATCGGCTGACTTCGCCCACGAGCTCTTTGCGCCGGTGGATAAGTACAAGAAGATCTACCGAGTGGTGCCAAACGCCGCAACTAATCCCTTGCCGACCTACGTCAACATTCAGCAGCACCCGCACGATGGCGGCGGTCAAGCGTTCTTTACTTCGCCAATCAGCAGCCAACCGATCGTTGTCGAAGCGCCCCACCCGGCACGATCGCTCGACCTGTTTGGGCCACCAGTCATTGTGGTACGCACCGACGGCACCATCGTCCATCGTTCGGCCAATGCCCATAGGCTGACCGAGGACGTGCGGCGTGCCCGTGCCCTCAATCTCTTCGACATCACCCGTGAAGACGCCCATCCTCGCATCCGGCAAGCGATGCAGCGCTGTACCACGACCGGGCGACGCCAGGACGAACAGGCGCTGCCTTTCTCGACCGCATCAGGCGAGATTGCGGTGGATCTGTCTTTCTGGCCCTACCACGACCCCGTACGGGACGAGGATCTGATCTCCCTCACATGTGACCCTTTGACGCCACTTCCAGCGACCGATCCCGCGGCGAGCGGCGAGCCTGCCGACGAGACGCTGGACTCGCTTAGGCATGCATTGGCGGGAAGCGAGGGCCGCGTGCGCAACACCTTGCACGACGCGCAGAAATCGGCCGAGGAGCTCAGAGCATCGAACGAAGAGCTGCAGGCCATGAACGAGGAATTGCGCTCGGCAACCGAGGAATTAGAAGCGAGTCGCGAGGAATTGCAGTCGCTTAACGAGGAACTGGTCACGGTGAACTCGGAGCTCCTGACGAAGGTCCAGGAGGCCGCCCGCGTGAGCGATGATCTTAAAAACCTCATCGCCTTGGTCGGCGTGGCGACGGTGTTCGTCGACCGTACGCTCAACATAAACCGGTACACGTCTCCGGCCGACACGCTTTTCAACATCCTGCCCAGTGACACCGGTCGACCGCTTCAGCATCTGACGCACAAACTGGATTATCCGGACATGATCGACGATCTGCGCGCCGCGTTCGAGACGCTCAAGAAGATCGAAAAGGAAGTGCGGAGCAAGGACGGTCGCACCTTCCTCGCCCGGGTCCTCCCGTATCGCACGGACGATGATCGTATCGATGGGGCCGTGCTCGCACTGATCGACATTTCAGAACAGAAAGCCGCTCAAAACCAGGCGCGCGCGAGCGCAGAGAGGCTCAAGCTCGCTGCACAGGAGACGCATGATGTCGCCATTGCTGTCCTCGACGACGATGGCGTAGTGGTCAGCTGGAACGCAGGCGCGAGTCGCATTTTCGGTTACAAGGCCGAAGAGATGCTGGGCGCCCCCCTCGACGCCATTTTTACGTCCGACGATCTCGCGGCTGGCGTACCGGCGCGAGAGCGCGACAAAGCCCGCCATAACGGCCGTGCCGAAGACGAGCGCTGGCATGCGACCAAAAGCGGTGAGCGCGTCTTTTGCAGCGGCTTGCTGAGTCGCATCGATGTGCCCGGGTTTTCGGGCTTTGCCAAGATCGTTCACGATGCGACGAGACGCAAGCTGGTACAGGGAAAGCGAGACCTTGTGCTGGCGCGGCAGCGCGCCGACTACACCGAGATTCGAAAATCGAGCCGGTTGAAAGATGAGTTCATCGCGGTGCTGTCTCATGAACTGAAAAACCCGCTCAATCTCATTCATATGAAAGCGGAGATCCTCGCTCGTCTTCCGGAAGCGCGACACATCAGCCGTGTTCGCGAAGTCGCCGATGCGATACAGAAGTCAGTGCTCGGGCAAGCGCAGATCATCGATGACCTGCTCGATTTTTCGCGAATTCAGACAGGCAAGCTTTCTCTACGCTTCGCACCCACGGATCTGACGAACGTCGTTCGGTCGATCTCAGAGGCGGTACGCGACGATTTCGCCGCAAACAAGATCGAGCTACAGGTGCACATTCCGTCGACACCGGTCGTTATCGAGGCCGATGCCATACGCATGGAACAGATCGTCTGGAATCTGCTCAGCAATGCATTGAAGTTCACGCCGCCGGGCGGAACAGTCACCATCCGGTTGCAGCACCAAGCGAATCAGGTGTGTCTGGAGGTGGCCGACACGGGCGTTGGCATCGCCCCCAATCTGCTTGAGTCGATCTTTGATATCTTCCAGCAAGCCCCCAACGTGCCTCCGCGTGCGCGAGCTGTCGGATTGGGCATCGGTCTATCTCTGGTGCGCCAACTGGCTCACCTGCACGGCGGAAAGGCCGAGGCATTTTCCGAAGGCGAGGGTCGAGGCGCTCGCTTCGTCGTCTTGCTTCCGGCCGAGACCTCGTTCGTTCATCGGCAAGCCGGTGACAAGCCGGCAAACCTTTCGATCTTCGCGGGGGCCCGCGTGCTGCTGGTCGAGGATTCCGAAGAGTCGTTGCAGGCGATGGCAGAGCTGTTTTCCCTGTACGACGCACGGGTTACGGCTTCGCCGAGCGCAGCCGAGGCGTTACGCGCGGCGCAGGCGTCCGAGTTCGACGTTATCGTCACCGATCTGAATTTGCCGGATATGGACGGCTATCAACTTGTCGCGCGACTGCGGCAACTGCAAACTTGCGCCGGTGTTCCGATAGTAGCGGTGAGTGGCCGACCAGTAATGCAAGAGGAGGCGCTTGCGCATGAGGCCGGCTGCGACGCCTGCCTTTCGAAGCCATTCAATCTCCAGGCGCTGGCTGACGTTATCCAAAGGCTACGACCGGAGGGTTGAACGTGCTGGACCCGTTTGCGCAACTGGTTGGCGTTCACGCCAGCCTTAAGGGCAGCCCGGACACCGATGCCCCTGGTCTTCGGCATGCCTCGATCAGCCGGAGCTTGTCCTCTGGATCAAAGCAGCGCCGGCCGCCTTCATCGATATGCGTGAATTTGGGAGGGAGGAAATCAAGATCGTCTGGGGTCATGTTTGCGTCCGCAGTTGTTGAACCGCACCCTGAAAGTTGGACGACTGATGAGTCGCTAGACGACCCACGGCCGAGCGCGTCGCATGCACAGGTCAAAAGGAGATGGCCGACAAGAAGGTCTCTTTGCGCAAGCGACTCGCGGCGACCGGGGCTAAATCTTGATCTGGAGTGGCGCGCACGCGCGCACGAGGACCGCAGAAAACTCTTTGACTGCATCGCAGAGGGCGACCCACGGTCGCGCTCGGGTTGGACGACGAGATAGAAAAGAAGACCGACGCCCTGTCCGAGCGTCCGGAGTTATACCGCATCGGCCGCGTGCGCGGCACGCGCGAAATGGATGTCGGCGCCGACCGTGGGCGGCGTGAATCCGTCGCTGACGATCCAGGCGATCGCGTTGCGCACGGCGCTCTGGGCCGGCACGCATCGCGGCCTGCTTGCGTGCGCGGCGCTTGGGATCACGGCATGTGTCCTGCAGGGCCTGCGGCGCCGTTAGCGAGGATGATCGTGCGCGACGATCCCATGCGCCGGTCCGTGCTCGCGCATGAAGGACTCGAAGAACGCGGGCGGCATCAGCGGCGGAACTTCGTATTGCGGACCCAGGCTCGAGAGCGCCCGATCGAAGCGCACGAAGGTCGCGAAGTCGCGCGGATATAGCCGCACATCGACACCAAGAAAGCGCCCTTCGCGCCGCGCGCGCGCGAGCAGCCCGCGCCATGTGCCGATGGCCGTCACGCCGACGCCTTCGGTGCCATGCGAAAACAGCAGCAGGTCGATTTCGTCGAACGATTCGCTGTCCAGAAAGCGGCGCAGCGATTCCGCCGAAGGCTCCGTGCAGAAGACGAGCCAGAACGGAATGGCGTGCAGACGCAGCGTCGTGTGCGGATCCATCAAGAGGAACGAGTCGACGACGAGCCGTCGCGCGTCGATACCCATGCTCCGATACCACGCGCGATACAGCGCCGCCGTCGCGAAGCTAAACGCTTCTGGCTCCTCGAAGCGCCATTCGACGACACGCCAGCCCTTCTCCGCCGCGAGGCCGACGATCGACCGCGTGAGCGCGTCGTCGTAACCCCATTCGGCTTCGGGCGCGCGCTCGGTCGGCGGCGGCGGCGTCCATCGCGGGCGGGTCACGCCGTAGCGTGCGAGATACTCCGTGACGCGCGGCCCGTCGTTGAAGTACTCGTCCTCCGATGCGCCGCCCACCGCGCCGAACTGATAGAACGAGCGATCGCCGGTGCGCGTGACGGGCCAGTCGCGCGTGCAGTGGCTGATATGGATGGTCGCGCCGGGCGCGAGCGCGCGCAGAAGGAACTCGCGATACGCGAGCGGCAGTGCGCGATGCTTCAGGCGGAAGTAGCTCATCGCGGAAAGCATCAAACGATCCTGATTCGGGTCCTGCATGTGATGCACGGCGATGCGCGGATCCGCGCGCAACAGGGCATCGACGATGCGCAGGCCGTCGTCGAAGCCTTTGCAGGCGTCGTCGGGATCGCTGAACGGCGCACGCACGGGGCACAGAATCGTCTGTGGCAGCCACGGAACGCCGAGCGCCGCGGCGGCATGCAGCAGCGCGCCGTTCGACGAACCGACAAACGCCGCGTCGTAGCTTCGCTGCGGGTATAGCCCTGCGATCCATTCGCCGATGCCTTCGACATCGAGCGTGCGCGCCTGCCGCGCCGCAATGCCTTCGGACATGCCGCCCACCGCGTACACCCATTCGCGGGCGCGCTGCGGCAAACGGTTGATCGCAGGCATGACGGCATCGAGCAGCGGCGACTGGCTCGGGCTGCTGAACGGCTCGCCTCGCAGGCACAGTGCGAGCGCCTGCGCCATGCCGGCGGCGGAATCGAAGCGGGCGATGCCGCGCGGAGGCTTCGTCATTGTCATGACGATGTGCCGCCCTGCAGCAAAAACGGCCGGATCGCCAGCGCAAAACTGTGCGGATACACGTAGTTGAGCGTGTGCGTGCCGCCTTCGATGGTGACGAGCGCGCCGTTCGGGATGCGCGCCGCCACTTCGCTCGCCCACGCGAGCGGAGCGACCGGATCGCGCGAACCCGCGACGACGAGCGTCGGCGCCGCGATGCGCGCGAGTTTGCGCTCGATGCGGTCGCGCATGAGGGCACGCATGGTCGCGAGTGCGCGCACCATACCGGCCTTCGCATAATCGACGCGTCCGATCGATGCCGACGAGCGGGCCTGCTCGCGCCTGCCGTTGCGCCAGTCGCGCGCGATCTGCGCGACCAGCGAACGCGCATCTGGATCGACGGTCGGGCCCTGCAGCACGAGCCGGTCCACCGCTTCCGGATAACGCGCGGCGAAATCGGCGAGGATCTGGCAGCCGAACGAGTTGCCGACGAACATCGCGCGCTCGATGCCGCGTGCCCCGAGCCACAGGCGCAACGCATCGGCGAGCTCCGGCACGGACAGCGCGGAACCGCGCATGGCGCTTTCGCCAAAGCCGGGCAGATCGGGTGCGTGGACGTCGAAGTCGTTGCGCAACGCGAGCGCGAGCGGCTCCATGTAGCGGCTCGAAATCACGAGTCCGTGAACGAGCACGACCCGCAGGCGGCTGGCATGTCCGCCCGCGCATGCGGCATGACGCGAGAACATGCGATACGGCCCCGCCTGCGTGTAGCGCACAGTGATGCCCGCGCGAGCGCTTTCATCGCTCAGCGCGGGCGTGCGCTTCAGACGCATCCATTCGAATGCCGCCCACGCCGCGAGCGCCCCCGCGCCAACGCCCGCGAGCACCCGCCAGTTCGGCCGCGCGGAGCTCATGCGGCGGGCGGCTGCGTGCCGCGCACCACGTGGACGGCACAGTCCCGCACGTCCTCGAGCGAGATACCGCCTCTTCCATGAAACACCAACGCTTTCATCGCATGCTCCTTGTCGAGGTTCCCAGTGTCCATGCGGCATGGATTGCCGCTTCAGCAATGCGCAGGCCCGCCGACGCGCGCGGCTCACGCGTCCTCCCAGTCGTGCCATTCGACATCATGCGCCGCGAGATAGCCGCTCACCGCCTCGCCAATCGTCGGAAACAGCCATTCCTCGCCAATCTGCGGCAGCACGCCATAGCGCTCGAGGTTGTCCTTCACCGGCCCTTTCAGCTCGGCGAAGCACAATGTGATGTCGCGCGCGAGGAGTTCCTCATGCAGCCGCTCCAGCACTTCGACGGCCGTCAGGTCGATGTCCGTCACCGGCTCGGCGGCGATGACCATCCAGTGCACGGTTTCATCCGATGCTTCGATCGCGCCCAGCACATGCTCGCGAAAGATTTCCGCGTTGGCGAAGAAGAGCGGCGCGTCCCAGCGGAACAGCACGAGTCCGGGCACGCGCCGCGCCTCGGGATGACGCGAGACATCGTGATAGCCCTTGCGTCCGTCGATGCGCCCGAGCACCGCGTCATAGGGCCGCCAGGCACGCCACAGAAAGGACAGCACGGCGAGCGCCAGCGCAAGCGCGATGCCGTTGACGACGCCCAGCGCCGCCACGCCCGCGAAACACACGAGCGCCTGGACGAACTCGCTCTTGCGCAGCCGCCAGAGCCGCACGATGCCGCGCACTTCGAGCATGCCCAGACACGCCGCGACGACGATGGCCGCGAGCGACGATTGCGGCGTGCTCGCGAGCGCATGCGGCGCGAACATGAGCAGCGCCGCCACGACGAGCGCGGCGATCACGCAGGTCAGCTGCGTCTTCGCGCCGGCCGCTTCGGCAACGGGCGTGCGCGAGCCGCTCGCGCTCACCGCGAAGCCCTGGAACAACCCGGCCGCGATATTCGACAGACCGAGCGCGACGCATTCCTGATTGCGATCGATGGTCTGCTTGTTGCGCACTTCGTAAGTGCGCGACAGAACGACGACATCCGTGAACGCCACCAGCGCGATCGCCGCCGCCGGACCAGCGAGCTGCCACCATTGCTGGGGCGGGAGCAGCGGCAGTTCGATCGAGGGTAATCCGCGTGAGATGTTGCCGATCGTCGCCACGCCGGCGCGCTTGCCGAGGTCGAACGCGCTGACGAGCGCGGTGGCCAGGCCCGCCGCGATCAGCACGCCCGGCAGCCTTGGCCAGAATCGCTTGCACAGCAGGATCAGCGCGAGCGCGCCGATGCCGATGCCGAACGACGTCGGGTTCACTTTCCACGCGGAGAGTCCGTCGATCAGATCCTTCACCTGATCGAAGAACGCTTCGGCCCGGCCCTTGTAGCCAAGCAGCTTCGGCAACTGCCCGACGAGGATCGTGAGCATGATGCCGTTCAGGAAGCCATGGCGGATCGGCAGCGACAGCAACTCGGTGACGAATCCGAGCTTCAGCAGACCGACGACGATGCAGATGCTGCCCGCCAGCAGCGCGAGCGCGCCGGCCGCGACGATGGCGCGATGCGGGTCGCCGCGGCTCAATGGCACGATGCTCGCCGCGATCAGCGCGACGAGTGCCGAATCCGGACCGATGACGAGATAGCGGCTCGGGCCGAAGACCGCATAGGCGAGCATCGCGGCGAAGGAGGCGTAGAGGCCGTGCACGGCCGGCAGCCCGGCGACCTCGGCATAGGCCATGCCCGCCGGCAAGAGCACCGCGCTCAGCGACAGGCCCGCGATGAAGTCGTGCACGAGCCATTGCGCGCGGTACGCGCGCAGCACGGCGAGCCCGCTGATCCAGCGAAGCGGGTCCGTCGCGCGCCTGCGCGTCGTGCGGCCGTCGTGGCCGGTTTTCGTGTCCATCGTCGCGCCCCTGTTTCTTACGGAAAGCAAGAGCGGTTCCAGACCGGGAACGAAGCTTGCCTGAACACTCCGCGACGACATTGCACCACGGAAATCGGCTCATGAACATGCTGAAGATCGATCGCCTGCACCCGACCCAGATGACGCACGGCGAGCGTCAGATACGGAAGAAGGAGGCGGCGTATCGGGCACTGAATTCGCACGATCTGGAGATGGCGATCGCGGAAAAGCCGATCGCAATCGTGCTCGGTCCGGGCGATGAGCCGTTCGTCATCGACCATCATCATGTCACATGCGCCTTGTCGCGCATCGGAGTGAAGCGCGTGCCCTACGTCCTGCTCGGCGACTTTTCGTCGCTGTCGCCCGCGGAATTCTGGCTGACGCTGGAAAATCGTTCATGGGTCTATCCCTACGATGCCGCGCGCCGGCGCGTGCCCTTCCGGGACATGCCTCCGCGCATGTGGGACGCCGTCGACGACGAATTCCGCAGCCTCGCGGCCATCGTGCGCGCTGCGGGCGGCTATGAGAAGACCGACGTGCCGCTCGCGGATTTTCGCTGGGCGGACTTGTTTCACGCGCACTTTCCGCAGCCGCAAGGGGATGCGGAATTCGACGCGCTGCTGAAGCCCGCCCTCGAATTCGCTCGCAGCGCTGCGGCCGCGGGCCTTCCGGGTTTCACCGGCTGAGCCGGCTTCTGCTTCTATTCCGGGTTATCGGCGATGAAGTTCGAGCGCGGCATAGTCGGGCTTGTGCGTGGTGCCGTCGTTCAGCATGATGCCGTACGGGCCCTGGCCGGTCGGGGGATCGTCGTAGAGTTCGTAGGCCTGGAGCGATTCGATGCCGTACTGCGGCGCAATCGACAGAAGCGCCTTCAGCATGTCGTTGTAGAGGAAGGTCGCTGCCTGCTCCGGCGTCCCGGGGAAGTCCGGGCGAATGCCCACTTCGTTGATCCAGACAGCTTGCCGAAGGACTTGAGGGTGCCGATCACGTCGGACCAGCCCGAACCTCCGCATGCATGGCGGATGTCGCCCTGCTCCGAATACCAGTGCCACGCGGTGATGTCCCATGTGACGACGGGATGGCCGCTCGTGCCGTCCGGCTGCGTGCCGTTTGCGAGCATCTGGTCGAAGCCGTAATGCATCCACGTGTTCCCGCCGATGATGATCTTGCCCCCCGGACCGACGGACTTGATGCCCGCGATCATTCCGCGAATGATCCCGCGCGCGACCCGAAAGCAGTGGTTGTCGTAGTCGGTGCTGTGCACGCCGTCGACCCAGCCGACGAGACATTGCGGGGCCAGTTCGTTCGTGACCTCGTAGTAGGCGTACTTCTGCACATTGACGACCTGTTGAGCGAGTGCATAAGAGCCCTGATAGGCGGTGTCCTCATCAGGGAAGTTCTTGACGATCTCCAGAAGCACGGGATACACCGTGACGCGGGACTGCTGCATCATCTGCGCGAGGCTCGCGAGCTTGACTGCTTGCGCCTGACTCGCCACGTCGTTCCGGTACATCTTCACGTTGAGATCCTTCAGTTGCGCCAACTGCTGTGCGGGGCTCGATAGCGCATAGGCGCCGCCGACGTTGATATGGCCGTTCATGCCGTAAAAGATGCTGCCCGTGGGCGCAATCACGGCAGCGGGTCCGCTCGTGCCGGACGCCGTGTCGGCGCGCTCGCGGCCGAGGCACCGGACGCCGCCTGCGATCCGCCTGGATTGCCGGTGCCCGAACTGCCTTCACCGCCGCCGCAAGCGGCCAGCAGCACGCACATTGCGCAGGCAGACAACGCCGCAATGCGCGCGCGAAGCCGCACGCATTGCGGATCGCCGCGCAATGGATAACCAGGCGAGAAAGCAGGCTATGCAGAGTGAGATTATTAAAATGATTTCGGTCACGCGCGTCTTTGAAAGTGTCAATTCGATAAGTTCGCTGAGTTGATTAATAAGAAAAGGAGCGAACGGTGCGACCGCGCCATGTCAGTGTAGTTCCGGGTTCCGTACAGAACGAGCAAATCAAAGAAAGGTGGCCCCCAATTGGGCGATGCGCATTATCCAAGGGATCGCGGAGTGACACGCGCGGGACTACAGCTGCAGCGCCTGCTCGGCGGGTCAAACTGGCTTACTGCAAGGCGAACCCGGAGAGACCTTTACACCCAACATACTGACACGCGAAAGTCCTTCAAAATAGGACTTCGCCTGACGGCTTTAGACCCTATGCACCTCGCATTCGACGCGCAACGATGCGGCCCGAAGTCAGAGTAAATAATGACGTCGAACCCGGATATCGAAAGATCGATCCGGTTTCACGCTTTCTCCCGACGGGAGCAGGTATCCGCGGCTCGCGGGCGATCCCGCAAGGTAGATCCGATCCGCAGAAAATGCCGACCTTCGCCGACAAACTCAACGGCACCGAAATCGCCCGCGTCCTGACGGTCGTTCGTTCGGCGTTGGGGCAACCATGCGCCTCCGGTCACCACGCGCGACGTGCAGCGCATGCGCGATGCCGTGGGCGGAGGCGCGCCGCACTGAGGTCCGCGTCGAGGCACGTCCATTGCGCTTGTCACTCAGTCGCCAAAGGACATGCCGATCATGCCGCAAGCTGCCCGCAGACTGCTCGTGTTGTCGCCTCATCTCGACGATGCCGTCTTCAGTTGTGGCGCCATGCTCGCCGCGTCGCCGGGCGCGACGGTCTGCACCGTCTTCGCGGGCACGCCCGACGATGCGCTCGTCACGGACTGGGATCTGCAGTGCGGCTTCGCCAACGCGCATGAGGCGATGCACGCGCGCCGCGCGGAAGACGCGGCCGCGTTGGACGTGCTCGCCGCCCGCGCGGTGCACCTTCGCTTTCTCGACGCCCAGTATGCGAACAGCAGCACGACGAAGGAGATCGCATCGGCCATCCGCGATGCAATCGGCGCGGGCGATTTCGACACGCTGCTCATTCCGCTCGGCCTCTTTCATTCCGATCATTCGCTCACGCACGCGGCATCGCTTGCGGCCTGGCGTTCCGTCGGGTCGATGGCGTGCATTGCGTATGAAGACTGTCTTTATCGGCGCATGAAACGCCTCGTGCAGAGGCGGCTGGCCGAACTCTCAGGCGATGGCATCGAAGCGACGCCGCTTCTGGATCCCATCGGCGCGGACACGCTCTCGCGCTTCGAGGCGAAGCAGCGCGCCGTCGCGCGCTACACGAGCCAGCTCAAGGCTTTCGGCCCGCACGGCTACGACGACGTGCGGGCGCCGGAACGCTTCTGGACCCTTCATGCCGCCGACCAGGATGACTGAACAGCCAACCCTTTCGAATTCCGATGCGGCGCGTCTCACGGTAGTCGTGCTCACGTACAACCGTGCCGATCAGGTGCTCGACACGGTCGCAAGACTTGCCGCGTTGCCCGACCGCATACGAATCGTGGTGGTCGATAACGCCTCGTCCGATGGAACCGCGGAGCGCATCGCGGCAAGCTTTCCTTTCGTCGAACTGGTCACCGCGCCGGCAAATCTCGGCGCGGCGGGGCGCAACCTGGGCGTCGAGCGCGTGACGACCGAGTACATCGCGTTCTGCGACGACGACACATGGTGGAGTCCCGGTTCGCTCTCGCGCGCGGTCCGGATCCTCGATGCTGTGCCGCGCGTTGCCGTGCTGAATGCGCGCGTCGTGGTCGGCGAGCACGGCACCCCCGATGAAACCTGCGAACGCATGCGCGAAAGTCCTTTGCGGGACGACGGGCTGCCCGGTCGCTCGCTCATCGGCTATATGGCGGGAGCGTGCGTGTTTCGCACGGACGTTTATCGACAGGTGGGCGGTTATGAGCCTCGGCTCTTCATCGGCGGCGAGGAAACCCTCGTCTCGCTCGATGTGCTCACTTGCGGACACGAGATCGTCTATGTCGATGAACTCGTGCTCCATCATCATCCCTCGCCCCTGCGCGACAGCGCTCAGCGGCGCAGGCTACTTGCGCGCAATGCCGCGTGGGTCGCCTGGCTGCGACTGCCGCTCGCCGAAGCGCTTCGCGTCACGGGCTGCGCATTGCGTGTGATGCGTGCTGAGGGCTCGCTGCGGTATGACCTTCCCGTGCTCGTCGCGGGCCTCGGCTGGGCGCTGCGCAGACGCCGCGTGATTCCCGCGCGCGTTCGGGAAATGCGACGCATCGTGCACGAGGACGATGCGCGGCGCGCCGTGCAGGCGGGCACGTCTGGCTCTTTCACTTCTACACGCGCCACGTAAAGCACGCGCAGACTCTCATCGCACAAAACGAAATTTGGTTCGATGCGCGACGAACCGCAATTCGTTTCGTGATTCGTCCGGTCGGCACAACGAGTGGCACGGTGAATGCTGAACTCCCGTTACTGATCCAGCCGGTCGCTGCCAGGTACACGCCCATGCGGATCAAATAACAGGGAGGCTCTCGTGAAGATCGCTTTGATCAGTGAACACGCCTCGCCGCTGGCGATAGCGGGCGGCGTCGACAGCGGCGGACAGAACATCTATGTGGCGAATGTCGCGCGCCAGCTCGTGCGCATCGGTCACGATGTCGATGTCTTCACGCGCTGCGATCGCTCGCTGCTGCCGCTCGTCTCGCGCTTCGAGCACATTCGCGTGATCAACGTGCCGGCAGGACCGCCCGTGCAACTGCCCAAGGAACAGCTTCTGCCGCACATGGACGCGTTTGCGGATTTCATGATCGGTTTCATGAAGAAGGAAATCCGCCCGTATGCGATCGTGCACGCGAACTTCTTCATGTCGGGCCTCGTCGGCCTGCGCATCAAGGACGCGCTCGGTGTGCCGCTGGTCACCACCTTTCATGCGCTTGGGCGCGTGAGGCGCCTGCATCAGGGCGAGTCGGACGGCTTTCCCGATGCCCGCTTCGCTATCGAAGACGAACTCGTGCGGCGATCCGACTCGGTGATCGCCGAATGCCCGCAGGACGAGAACGACCTGATCCACCTCTACGATGCCGACCCCCCACGCATCGATCTCGTGCCGTGCGGCTTCGACCGCACGGAGTTTCATCCGCTCGACAAGGCACGCGCCAGAGCGCGCCTCGGCTGGCCACAGGACCGCTTCATCGTGCTGCAACTGGGGCGCATGGTGCCGCGCAAGGGTATCGATAACGTCGTGCGTGCGCTGGGCGTTTGCCTCGCCGCGCATGGCGAACGTGCCGAGCTCTATGTGGTGGGCGGCAATTCCGACGAACCCAATGAGATCGCCACGCCCGAAATCGGCCGGCTGCGCGGCATCGCGCGCGAGTGCGGCATCGAGCAGCAGGTGCATTTCGTCGGCCGGCATGGCCGCGCCGAACTCAAACACTTCTACAACGCGGCCGATGTCTTCGTGACGACGCCGTGGTATGAACCCTTCGGCATCACGCCGCTGGAGGCGATGGCCTGCGGCACGCCGGTCATCGGCGCCGATGTCGGCGGCATCCGCTATTCGGTCGCGCATGGCGAAACCGGCTTGCTGGTGCCGCCCAAGGACCCCTCGGCGCTGGCCCATGCGCTGGTCGCGCTCAAGCACGATCCGACGCTCGCGCAGCGGATGGGCGAAGCGGGCCTCGCGCGCGCCAACGCTATGTTCACCTGGGCCGGCGTCGCGCAGACGCTCGCGCGGGTCTATGCGCGCCTGAGCGGCGACGAAGCGCGGGCGGCCAATCGCGTCACGATGGGCATCGCGATGGGCGGAGCCTCGCTATGACGATCATGAAGAACGCGCATGTCGGCACCCATCCGCCGCGCCGGTACGCAGCGATCAGCGCCGCCATTGCTGGTCGAAGTAGTGTTCGGTTCGCGACAGCGCATACAGGGCCGCCGCGCGCCGGATCTCGTTACGTTCGCCATGGAAGACGCGGGTCTCGGTGAACGTGTTTATCTCGCCGTCGCGCGTGCGGTATGACCATGCGAAGCATTGCGTGCCCGGCGGAGGTCCGCCGCCCGGCACGGCATCGGCGACGCCGGTGTTGGCGATCGCGATATCCGCGCAACACGCTTCCTGCCGCAACGCGCCCTCTGCCATTTCCCGCGCCACGTATTCGCTCGTCAGCCCGTAGCGATCCATCGTTTCCTTACGCACGCCGAGAAAGCCGGTCTTGCCAGTCGGCGAATAGGTAACGAAGCCCACGTCGAGGCAATGCCCGCTCCCCGGTACCGAAGAGACCAGCGACGATATATCCCGCGGTACAGGACTCCGCCGTGGCGAGCTTGAGCCCGCGAGAGGTCAGAAAAGAGACCACTTGCCGGGGAATATCCATGGTTCAGTCTCCCGACGTGCGATGTTACGCAAGCCGTAGCAGGCTGCGTGCCTTCGCGTATCGGATGGGAACAGCGATTGCTGCGGCAAAGGCCGACAACGGCGCACCCGCAGATGATGCCTTCACCGCCGTCTTCGCGGCGGGCGCCGCGCTGCGCTTATCGTGCTCGCATCGATGGTGCGGTCCGTCTTGCTGCACGGCGCGAAGCACCGCTGTTCCACAGCGGCCGTGACGCTAAAAGAAGAGGCTGCTGCACCACCAAAGCAATACCCGGTCGACTCTCGAGAACGAGAGGCCGGATCCCACGACACAGCGCATCGCGCGAAGGAGCCAGAGTGGAAATGCGAAACTGCTCGCCGTCGATCACAACGATGATCCGCACGGATCACACGCACGTCATGGCTGCGTTCCATCGATATCACGCCGACACGCCGTGGTGGAGGAAGCGGGCCATCGTCGAGCTGGCCTGCACGGCACTCGAAATTCATGCGCAGCTGGAGGAAGAGATTTTCTATCCGGCGCTCGGGATCGCGTTGTCCGGCGACGACACGCTCCAGAAGAGCAAGCCCGAGCATGACCAGATGCGCGAGGACATCGCGAAACTGCGAGCGATGGGTCCTCACGACGCCGCCTTCGATGCGCGCTTCATGAAGCTCATGCGGGAAGTGATTCATCACGTCGCGGACGAGGAAACGGTGCTGATACCGACCGCTGAACGCGCGCTTGCCTCACAGCTTTCGGAGCTTGGCGCGCGCATGACCCGACGAAGGTTGCAACTCGTCGCGCAGAAGCGGCCGGCGGCGATTGCTGCGAATACGGCCGGCACTTTTCCGTTGGCATCGCTCGCCGTGGTGTCGCTCGGCGTGTTCGCCATCGCGCATTGTCTGCGGCCAGCGCCCGCGCGACGCGCTCGGCGGACCTAGCATTCGGAACGGCGCGTGCCGGCCGCTCGATATCGATTACGGATCGGGCAGGCCAAGCGCGCGCCTCATGACGGACGATGACCGCGCTGCCCCGCTGACGATTGCGCGCTGGCCTCGCAGCTTTCGGCGCAGGCGTGCGCGCCTGCAGGAAGAACCCGCCGCGTGGCATCCTGCGGAACGATGATTGCTAAAGGGTGGCCGCGTGCGCTGTCCGGCTTCCGCCCCTTTACGGCCGCTCGGTGCGCACCGCGCGCGAACGACAACGGAAGCATCATCGAACGACATGCAGAGCGCATTGAGCCCAGCAGGCATTCAGGCCAGCCGCATCCCCGATCTGTGGAATCTGACGCTGGCCGTCTGCTGCGTCGTCTTCGCCGCGATTCTCGTCGCGTGCCTCATCGCGATACTGCCCGCCCCGCGTGCGAACCGAGCAACGCCCGCGGACATTCCGGTCGTGAGCCGTGCGCAAGCTCCCGTGCGCTTCCGTGTCAGCGCCGCGACCGGCGTGTCAGCGTTTCTGCTGTTCGGACTCGTGCTCGCGACGTGCTCACCGACCGCGCGCTATCGCGGCTGCCCGTGAGCGACGCGCTGCGCATCGAGATGACGGGCTATCAATGGTGGTGGCAGGCGCGCTATCTCCCGGACGGGGGCACGCCCGGCTTCACGCTCGCGAACGAGCTGCATGTGCCGGTGGGCGCGTTCTATTACTGGTTCCCCAAGTTCGCGGGTCGCATGCTCGGCGAGCGGCTCGGCAAGTGGCAGTTCTGGCTGCTTCATCGGGTTCAACGTGGCCTTCTTTCCAATGCACCTGCTCGGCCTCGAAGGCATGCCGCGGCGCGTGTGGACCTATCCGCACGGCCTTGGCTGGGACGGCATGAATCTCACGGGTACGATCGGCGCCTACGTGATCGCCGTGAGCGTGCTCCTGTTCATCATCAATGTGGTGAGGAGCCTGCGCAGCGACGAGCGCGCGAGTGCCGATCCATGGGGCGCGGGCACGCTCGAATGGAGCGTGCCGTCTCCGCCGCCGCCGCACAACTTCGATGCGGTGCCCGTCGTGCATGGCCGCGACCCGCTGTGGGAGCCCTTCGCGCAGCCGGCCTTCGTTGCGAGCCTCGCCGCGGACGCGCGCGAAGTGCTCGTGACGACCGTGCTCGATGCGCAGCCCGATCATCGTCCGATGCTTCCGACGCCGTCGATCTGGCCGTTTGCGAGCGCCGTCGCGACCACGATTCTCTTCATCGGCTCCATTTATACGCCGTGGGCGATCGTCTGGGCGTCGCCGCCGGTCGTGGTGGCGATGATCGGCTGGTTCTGGCCGAATCGCGGCGAAAACCGGGTCGCGGTCGCGCGCAAGCCAGCCATGAACGCCGGCACACGCATGGCCGCCCCGCGTCCCGACGATCGGGACACCTCGAAACTCGTGCTCGACGTCCGCGCACTCCCGACTTTCGCGTTCAGCCATCGCAGCCTGATGTGGTGGAGCACGATGGGCCTGATGCTGATCGAAGGCACGGTGTTCGCCATCGCGGTGATGATGTACTTCTATCTGCGCACGCGCGCACCGAGCTGGCCGATGGCCGCAGACGCGCCCCGCCTGCTTTGGGGCACGCTCAACATGGGCGTGCTGCTCGCGAGCCTGTGGCCGAATCAGCTCGCGAAGAATGCGGCGGAGCGAGGCGATCGGGCGAAGGCGGCGCTGTGGCTCGCGATCTGTCTCGCGGCGTCCCTCGCATTTCTCGCGATACGCGGATTCGAGTTCGCCGCACTCAACGTGAGCTGGTACACGAACGCGTATGGATCGGCCGTCTGGCTGCTGCTCGGCCTGCACACGACGCATCTCATCACCGATACCGTCGATACCGCCGTGCTCGCCGTGCTGCTGTTCACGGGACCGGTCGAAGGCAAGCGGCTCGTCGATGTCACCGAGAACGCGCTCTACTGGTACTTCGTCGCCTTGAGCTGGCTGCCGATCTACCTGGTCATCTATGGGGCATCGCGCATATGAAAACCTGGCTCGCCTTGCTCGGCGCTCCCTTTATCGTGCTCGGCTGCCTCAGCATCAACTATGCGCTGGTGACGCCCGCCTGCCGGCTGGGCGGCCACGCCGTGCTCGATGGCGTGAGCGCCGCGAGCTTGCTCGTCTGCGTGGGCGCGACGCTGCTCGCGTGGCAGCGCTGGCAGGATGCCCGCCGCCCCCCCAGGCAGCCGACGCCCGAGATGACGGAGCGGCCCACACGCGCCGCGTTCGTCGCGGCGGTGGCGGCCGGCGTCGGCGTGCTGTCGGTACTGTCCGTGATCGCGATATCGATACCGCAATGGCTACTGTCCGCCTGTTGAACTGCGCACTGCCCTGCGCCCTCGCCGCGTGCGCCGACGCCCATGCGCATGCGGCCGCGCCGGCGTCGCGCGCCACCGACGCCGCGCCGCTCGCGTGGACCTTCGAGCCGTGGGTCGTCATCGTGCTGGCCGCGAGCCTGCTGCTTTATCTCGCGGGTTACCGGCGGCTACGCATGCGTGGTGCGCAAGGCCGCGCGGGGCGTTCGGCGCGGCTCGCCGCATTTGTCGCGGGATGGCTCGCGCTCGTCGTCGCGCTCGTGTCGCCCCTGCATGCCCTGAGCGAATGGCTTTTTTCCGCCCATATGCTTCAGCATGAAATCTTCATGCTGGTGGCAGCGCCGCTGCTCGTGATTGGCCGGCCGCTCGCCATCTGGCTCTGGGCGTTTCCCGCCACCGCTCGCGCCCGCATCGGCGCGGCGACGCGCTCGCGCTGGATCAGGCGTCCATGGCGCTGGCTCACGCTGCCGCGGTCGCCTGGACCTTGCACGCCGCCGCGCTCTGGTGCTGGCACGCGCCGCGCTTCTTCGAGGCGGCGCTCGCCAGTCCCGGCATTCATACGCTGCAGCACGCGAGTTTCCTCGCGAGCGCGCTGCTCTTCTGGTGGACGATATTCGGCCGCGCCGCGAACGCGCAGGTCCGCGACAGCGCACACGCGATGCTCTCGCTCTTTACGACGATGGTCCATACCGGCGCGCTCGGCGCACTCCTCACGCTCGCGCCGGGCGTCTGGTATCCCTCCTGCATCGAGACGACGCTCGCGCTCCGTTTCGACCCGCTTCAGGATCAGCAGCTCGGCAGTCTCCTGATGTGGGTGCCGGGCGGCCTCGCGTATCTGGTGGGCGGGCTCATCGTCGGCGCGCGCTGGCTGACGCGGCGTCCGCCGTCGAGCGTTGGCGCCGGGGTCGCGCGCGGAGGATGACGGGATGCGCCATGTCGCAATCGTGTGCCTCGCGGTTGTCGCGCTCGCCGCGTGCCCGGGCACGCCGCCTTCGTCCGACGCCGTCACCAGCGGCAAAATCCGCAGCACGGCCTCGAAGCAATCCAGCGCTATGGCTGCGGCGCGTGCCACCGCATCGACGGCGCACCAGGCGCGTTCGGCACGGTCGGACCACCGACGCTGCAGGATATCGGCGAGCGCGCCTATGTTGCAGGCAAGTTGCCCAATTCGCCGGAGAACCTGCAGACGTGGATCCGCTTCCCGCAACGCATCGCGCCCGGCAGTGCGATGCCCGATCTCGGCGTGAGCGAGATCGACGCGCGCGACATCGCCGCGTATCTCTATCACCAGTGACCACGATCATGATGCGTGCCGTTTCGCGTTGGCTCCTGCTCGCCGCCCTATGGCCCCCGGCCGTCATGGCCGAATCGCCCGGCCCCTCGCCCGAACTGCTCGCGCGGGGCGCCTATGTCGCGAAAGCGGCGGACTGCGCCGGCTGCCATACGGCAGCGAAGAATGGCGCCGCCTGTCAGCAGCAACATCACACCGGACCGGGAGACTGGCATCGGTGAATACAGCTACGAGGACTTCGCGAGGGCGTTGCGCGAAGGCGTCGCGCCGGGCGGCATGGGGCTTTATCCCGCGATGCCGTATCCCGCCTTCGTGAAGATTGGCGACGAAGACATGCGCGCCTTCTACGCCTACATGATGCACGGCGTGCCGCCCGTGAAGCACCGGCCGCCGCCGACGAAAGTGCCGTTTCCCTTCAACCAGCGCTGGGCGCTGCGCATATGGCGCATGGTGCTTGCGCCGAAGGGGCCGTTCGTGCCGCAAGCCGATCGCGGCCCGCAATGGAACCGCGGCGCGTACCTCGTGCAGTCGCTCGGGCATTGCGGCTCATGCCACACGCCGCGAGGGATGGCCTATCATGAGCGTGGCTACGATGAATCGTCGAAGAGCTTTCTAATTCGGGCGGCATCAACGACAACTGGTTTGCGCCGAATCTGCGCGCGGATGCCGGATCGGGGCTCGGGCGCATTTCCGCGAACGATATCGCCTCGTTTCTGAAAACCGGCCACGGCGCGGGCATCGTCGCTTACGGCAGCATGGTCGAAACTGTCGAGGACAGCCTGCAGTACCTGAGCGACGACGACGCGCGCGCGATCGCCGTCTATCTCAAGAGCCTGCCCGCCACGGGCGCCGCGGACGGCGCGTTCGATCCCGCCCTAGCGCAGGCGGGCCGGCTAAAGACGCGCGCGCCCGATGTTCCATCCGAGCTGGGCGCGGCCATATACGCCGGCTTCTGTGCGCAGTGTCATCGCGCCGACGGACGCGGCGTGCCGAATGCGTTCCCGGCGCTTGCCGGCAATCCGTCCGTCATCGCCGAGGACACGACGTCGCTCATCCGGCTCGTCGTCGAGGGCGGAAACAGTCCCGCGACGATCCACGGGCCGCCGCGACAGGCGATGCCGCCATTCGCGCGACGCCTGACCGACGCGCAGATCGCGCAGGTGCTCACATACGTGCGTTCGTCCTGGGGCAACGATGCGCGCCCCGTTACCACGAACAACGTCACCACGATGCGCAGCACACTGCATAAGTGAGTCGTGCCAAGCGACTCCGGCACGCTGCGTGTGGCTTCGAAAAGCCCGAACCGACGGAAGCGCCATGAGCATCTTTTCATCGATCGGCTGACTCGTTCTCACTTCGCCGAAGCCGTTTCGTCGCTGCCCTGCTTGCGCGCATGGTTCTCGCGGGCCGGCGCGCGATCTCCGCCGCGGCGCCGTGATCCTGCGACGGCTCGCCATCGGGCTCTTTTTCCGCCGCGAGTTGAAGATAGGCGGCGGCAAGCCGGCGCAGCTCGTCTTCGGTGGCGTCCTCTATGCCGATCAACTGATTGCTCGCCTGCTTGTGGGAGGCAAGCAGCTCGTTCAGCTTCAGATGCACGGCGACGCTGTCCTTGTTCGCGCTCTGCTGGATGAGAAACACCATCAGGAACGTGATGATCGTCGTGCCGGTGTTGATGACCAGCTGCCATCCATCTGAAAATTTGAAGACGGGGCCGCACAACAGCCAGATCACGATGGCGATGACCGAAAGCCCGAAAGCGACCGGCGAGCCTGCCCAGCGGGTGACGGTGCTCGCGAAGGCGTCGAATGCGCGCGTGACCGGATGCGCCTTGGCGTATCCCGGGCTCGACGTCGACGGGACCGTGTCCATGGGATCGGCATTGGGGGTGGGTTCTTGTCGTTCATGTCGGCGTACTGTGGGATACGGAAGTCATCAATTCATCAACGATAGTTTTCGAAGGACATACGTCATCGATGTCCGCAAACGGTCGAAGACGAAGGAACAGCTTTTGCTGAAGCAGAAACACCACGACTTCCTATTCCGCGGACCCGACTCATGAGACACGACACCAAGAGCCCGGCCTATCCCTTCGCATCCGGGGGCTGGGGCTCATTGAAAGCGGTGACCCGGATCCTCGCGAAGGAGAAGGTCGCCCTCAAGGACAGCGCGATTCTGCTCAAGCAGAACAAGCCCGAGGGCTTCGCCTGCGTGAGCTGCTCGTGGGCCAAGCCCGCCGATCCTCATACGTTCGAATTCTGCGAGAGCGGCGCGAAAGCCACCGCATGGGATACCACCGCCAAGCGCATGACGCCCGAGTTCTTCGAGTTGCACACGGTGAAGCAACTGCGCAACTGGCACGATCACGATCTTGAGGACGCCGGACGCCTCACCGCGCCGATGAAGTACGATCCGGTGAGCGACAAGTACGTCGAAACGAGCTGGCAGCAGGCCTTCGACGAGATCGGCCGCGAGCTGAACGCGCTCGATCCGCAGTCCGTCGTCTTCTACACGTCGGGCCGCGCCTCGCTCGAAGCTTCATACATGTACCAGCTGTTCGTGCGCATGTACGGCTGCAACAACCTGCCCGACAGCTCCAACATGTGCCACGAAAGCACGAGCGTCGGGCTCAAGGAGGCGATCGGCGTCGGCGTGGGCACCATCACGCTCGACGACTTCGAGAAGACCGATCTCATGTTCTTCTTCGGCCAGAACGTCGGCACGAACAGCCCGCGCATGCTGCATCAGCTGCAGGACGCACGCAGGCGCGGCGTGCCGATCATCACGTTCAATCCGCTGCGCGAGCCGGGGCTCGTCGCGTTCGTGAATCCGCAGTCGCCCGTGCAGATGCTGACGCCGGCCGAAACGACGATCAGCACGCAATACCATCAACTCCGAACGGGCGGCGATACCGCCGCCATTCTCGGCATCTGCAAGGCGGTGATCGAAGCCGACGATCGCGCGAAGGCGCAGGGCGAGGCGCGCATCATCGACGTGGCGTTCATCGAGGAACATACGACCGGTGTTGAAGAATTCGCCAGCTTCGCCCGCAACGCCGAATGGAGCGAGATCGAGCGCGTGAGCGGCCTGCCACGCGCCGCGCTGCAGGAGGCCGCCGGCGAGTACATGAGGGCGAATGCGGTCATCGCGCACTACGGCATGGGGCTCACGCAGCATCGGCTCGGCGTGCAGAACGTGCGCATGATCTGCAACCTGCTGCTTCTGCGCGGCAACATCGGCAAGCCGGGCGCGGGGCCGTCGCCAATACGCGGCCACTCGAACGTGCAGGGCCAGCGAACAGTCGGCATCACCGAGAAGCCGGAGCTCGCGCCGCTGGACCAGCTCGCCAAGCAGTTCTCGTTCGAGCCGCCGCGCAACAAGGGCTTGAATACCGTGGAAGCCTTCGAGGCGATGGTCAAGGGCGATGTGAAAGCCGTGGTCAATTTCGGCGGCAATCTCGTGCGCTCGGTTCCCGACCGTTCGCAAACAGAGCCGGCATGGTCCCGGCTGCGCCTCACGGTGAGCGTGACGATCAAGCTGAATCGTAGCCATCTCGTGCACGGCGAGGTCTCGTACATTCTTCCGTGCCTGAGCCGGATCGAGATCGACCGACAGGCGAGCGGCGCGCAGGCGGTCTCGATGGAAGACAGCACCGGTTGCATGCACGGCTCGCGCGGCGTGGCCGAGCCCGCGAGCGAGAAGGCGCGCTCTGAGCCGTTCATCGTCGCCGGGATCGCGAAGGCGACGCTCGGCGAGCGCTCCACCGTCGACTGGGACGCCTGGCGCGACGATTATTCCATCGTCAGGAACGAGATCGCGACAACCTATCCCGACATCTTCCACGACTTCAATGAGCGCATGTGGCAGCCGGGCGGTTTTCATCGTCCGCTACCGGCCCGCGAACGCGTATGGAAGACGAAATCCGGCAAGGCGGGGTTCCTCGCCCCCGAGTCGCTCGGTGAAGACCCCGACATGACCGAGAAGACGCCGGACGCCCTGCGCCTCATGACCCTGCGCAGCGACAGCCAGTTCAACACGACCATCTACAGCCTCGATGACCGCTTCCGCGGTGTGAAGGGTAACCGCATGGTCATTCTTATGAACCGCGCCGACATCGAGAAGCGCCGGCTCCGGGAAGGGCAGAAGGTCACGCTGGAGACGCTCGCGGACGATGGCGTCGAGCGGCGCCTCGAAGGGCTGCAAATCAAGGCGTATGACATTCCGGAAGGCTGCATCGGCGGCTATTACCCTGAATGCAACGTGCTGCTGCCGCTATGGCATCACGCGAAGGAAAGCAAGGTGCCGGGCGCGAAGTCGATTCCGGTGCGCATCGTCTGACGTCGGACCGACATCACGAACGTGCATTCTTCTGCTGGCGCCGAAACAGCGCTCGAAGCCATTGCCATAGGCGCGGAGTGGCGGCTTGCGCTGTTTCGGCAGTCGCGCTGGGCACTGAAGCGTATCGGGCCAGCAGGAGCGCCCAACGACGGGCGCGTATGCGACTTTAGCGGCAAGCCTTGCGCGATCCGACCCGGGCAGCGTCGATCCAATCCCCGGTCCTTTCCGGTCGATGTCGCCAAACGCGCGATCGCACTTCGCTTCCCCGGGTACGGTCGTTGCGCATGTACTGGTCACCATCTATCAAGGAGGATGCGATGAACACAGGACAAGGCGGGAATATCGTCGGCGGCGGCGTGGGAGAAGGGCCCGGACCGGACGTCATGGCGGCAGCGACACTCGACGGCGATGAGGTTCGATCCTCGGACGGCCAGGACATCGGAAAGATTTCAGACATCATGCTCGACGTCCGAAGCGGGCGGATCGCCTATGCAGTGCTTTCCGAAGGCGGCTTTCTTGGCGTGGGAACGAAGCTGCATGCCATTCCGTGGAGCGCCCTCACGCTGGATACCGCGGAGAAGTGCTTTCACGTCGATATGACCGCGCAGCAGATAAAGGACGAGCCGGGATTCGACAAGGACCATTGGCCCGCAATGGCGGACGAGAAGTACGGAGCGGAGATCCACCGCTACTACAACCGTGATCCGTACTGGGGCCGCAGTGTTGGCGGCGTAAGCGACACGCTATAGCGGCACGCTTTTCTGTTGATCGTATGCACCGGCCCCGACGGCCCGGCATGAGAGCCGGGTCGTCGGGGCCGGCTTGTCTGCTTTTGCCGATGGCGTCCATCGCGCTGCCCGCGAGCACTGCGCAGGCATCGCGCGCCGCCTCGTCCGCGCCCGAAGCATCCAGCCGGTACCGCATAGGCTCGGAAACCGCCCCGTGACCGGCGGCCGTGCTATCGCACATACGGCGCATCGAATGCCGCACGGTCGACGTAGCGATGCAATGACGAAACAGTCCCGATTGGAACTCCCGCACCGATATCGTAGTGACCGACGTCTGGACGTTTCGAAGGGACCCGCGTCCGACGCACCGTCTTTGTCCGTTGCAAGCGCATGCGCTATGGCGCAAATGCGGCTCGTGAGATTGACTGGCTCGCGGCACGCCGACTGCTCTAGCCCGATATATCCGGTGGAGAAAGCGCAATGAAACATCGTGCAACCGTTCTAAGCATGAGACGGGACCGCATATTACTTGTCGCAAAACGGAACGGCCGATGGGCATTGCCGGGCGGCCGGCGCAAACCGGGCGAAGCGCTGTCGCAGGCCGCGGTACGCGAATTGTCCGAAGAGACGCGACTGACTGCGCATCGCGTCGACTACCTTTTCCAGTTCTGGGGATTCAATACACAGCACTTTGTATTCAGCGCGCATGTATCGCCCGATCTCGAAGCGAAACCCGCCAATGAAACTGCGTGCTGCAAATGGGTCAAGCTGTGCGACGTCAAAAGACTGCCTGCGAGCGTCTCGACCAAGGGCATAGCCGAATACCCGGTACGAGCACGCGTCCCGCTCTTTCAACGAGGCCCGATCGACGCTCACGATATCTCGCACGAAGCCGGCTCGTCGTCGGTCTGTCGCACCCGTTTCTCGCCCGATGAGCCACCTGCCGACCGCCTACGCGACTGGCATCGATGCAGCAGCGATTCCTGAGCGCCGAACGGCTCTTCCGCAGATCGATCCCGCACGTACAGACGGAGATTGCGAAGGAGCAATGCAAGCGCAGTCGTCGGTCGCGTGGAATAGTGTTGTTGCGAAACCCGCGAGCCGCAGATTTACAAGGGGCAAGCATGATATCCAACATCGAACTTCTTTGCCGCCTGCTGCTCGCCGCTGTGTTGGGAAGCGTGATCGGGTTCGAACGGGGGCGACTGAACTAGGCGGCGGGTCTGCGCAACATATGCTGGTGTGCGTGGGCTCGACGCTGATCATGCTCGTGTCGGCGTTTGGCTTCGTGGACGTTTCCGACCAAAAGAACGTCGTGCTGGACCCCTCCCGGGTCGCCGCCCAGGTGGTGTCCGGTATTGGCTTCCTCGGCGCCGGATCGATTCTTTTACGCGGCGAGATCGTACGAGGGCTGACAACCGCAGCCAGTTTCTGGTCCGTAGCCGGCATTGACCTGGCCGTCGGTGGCGGCATGTACATCGCTTCAGTCGGTGCGACCATCATCATTCTTGTCATACTTGCGGGCGTGAAGCCAATCGAGCGCAAGTTTATCTCCGTCAAGCAGCAACGCAGCATACAGCTGCTGGGCGAGCACGGGACCGTGACATTCGAAAGCCTTTACATGGCGCTCGGCATGGGGACGGTACGGATAAAGCAGTTTGTTCTTCAACAGTCCGAGGATGACCCGGAGCTCGACGAGATTCACATTGCATTGTCACGCGTCAGCGATGGCGATTTCGCGGCAGTCTGCATGCGCCTCGCGGAACTGTCGGGCGTTCCCGAATGCCGGCGCGGTAAGCAAGGCAACGGCACGTTGATTCGTGCGCGTCGCTAGAGATGTCCCGATCGTTCTTGTGATGCATGACGGCCGCTCGGCACGCTTGCAGCTTGTCGCTGCCGGAGAACTTCGAAGAGAGTCCTCGTCTGGTCCATCGCGGCCATGCGCACGAGCGTGCCCCCTTGCCGCGTGCCGACCGTCCGACGCGATGACTACGCCTGGCTCTGCTCAGAGAAGCGTTTCCGGATCGACGTACTCGTATCCGAGATCGCGCGCGACCGCCTCGTGCGTGACGTGTCCGTCGCACACGTTGAGGCCGCGGCGCAGATGCACGTCATCCTTCATCGCGCGTTTCCAGCCTTTATCAGCCAGCGTGAGCGCGTGGCCTATGGTCGCGTGATTCAGTGCGAACGTCGACGTGCGCGCGACGCCGCCCGGCATATTTGCGACGCAGTAATGCACGACGTCATCGACGAGATAGACCGGATCGGCATGCGTAGTGGCATGAGAGGTCTCGAAGCAGCCACCTTGATCGATTGCCACGTCGACGATCACCGCTCCCTTCTTCATGCTCGCGATGTGTTGCCGTGTGACGAGCTTGGGCGCGGCTGCACCGGAATCAGGACACCGCCGATCACGAGATCGGCGTCGAATACGGCATCCTCGATACTTTGCGCGTTGGAAAACGCGGTGGTGATCCGGTTGCCGAACACGAGATCGAGCTGACGAAGACGGTCGAGGTTTTTATCCAGCACGGTGACGCGCGCGCCCATCCCGACCGCCATCTGCAACGCGTTGGTGCCCACCACGCCGGCGCCGAGCACGGCGACGTGGCCCGGCTTCACGCCCGGCACGCCGCCGAGCAGCATGCCCCGCCCGCCCTGCGCGATCTCGAGAAAGTGCGCGCCAGCCTGTACTGCCATGCGTCCGGCAACTTCGCTCATGGGCGCGAGCAGCGGCAACCCGCCGCCCTCTCCGGTGATCGTCTCGTATGCGATACAGATCGCTCCGAGTCCACCAGCGCCAGGGCCTGCGCCGGGTCGGGCGCGAGATGCAGATATGCGTATAGGATCTGGCCGGGCCGCAACATCTCGCGCTCGGCGGGCTGCGGCTCGTTGACCTTTACGATCATGTGGCGCACGAGAAAATCTCCGAGGCCTGGCCACGATCTCCGCACCAGCAGTACGGTACTGCTCATCGGTCAGACCTATCGGGTCGCCCGCGTCCGTTTGAACGATGACATCATGCCCGCGCGCAACCAGTTCGCGGACGCTGGCGGGCGTGAGGCCCACGCGATACTCACGAATCTTCACTTCCTTGGGTACGCCGATACGCATGGCAGTCTCCTGTGACCAGGCGGCTGACGCGATCACGCTTCGCCTCTCGCCTGACGATTTATTTCTCGGTGTTATGTCGACGCGAAACCATTCGAGCGACAGCCGCGAAATGGTCCATTCATCGAGGGTGGCGGCGATCGCATCGCTAATCTTATCGCGCAGATGGAGATCGGACCCGTGCGCCGGACAACCCAACGTCGAGTGGGCATCGCATGCCCGGCCGCGAAAGGAATACGGCGCGATCGCTTGCAGCAGGCGGCCGCATCCGCGCGTGCAGACCGGATTTGGAACACCGCCAGCGACTACTCGAGCTCGCTCGGCTCGATCCCTCGCCGCTCAGGCACCGGCCAGGCGCTGCCGGCGGTTGGCCGGCGCACGGAAATCGATTTCTTCTTCGTGCCGTTGTCTCATTAGGGTGGGCTTGCGTACAGAATTGAAGCCATCATCTCTAGACCAGAGGCCTTTTCTGCCGACCGCGAGGTCGGCATTTTTTTCGCCATCGAAGGATAGGACCTGGCGTAGCGCGTGCCGCCCGATTTGAGCGATGCCGGACGCTCGAGCGAAAGGCTTCGTGAAATCGACACGTGCGATCAGGGAAACGCCTTACCCGGTGTCTTTGCCCGTTTATGAGATGAGGGACACCTTGGCAGACCTCAGACGGCGGCACAATGGATGCTCCGCGCTTCTTGTCCGTACGTGCGAGAACCGTGCGGCGCTGCACGCACTGGTCACGGCGTGCGTAGCTCGTTCCGGGCGACATTGCGATGTTCATCCCTCCGGGCGCACGGAACGGGGTCCGTCTTTCTCGACAGGATTCAGGCGCTGCTCGATAAGAACGCTCGCGGCGATCCTCAATGGACGCGCTTTGGCCCGATGGAGCGCTGTCCGAACCGCATTTGTCCGTGGAGGCGGCATGATGCAAGACCTGGCACCGCTCCCTCAGCCTACGAGCGCGCATGCGCGCCTTCTGGCGTCGAGACCGCTGGCGCCATGGGGCGGCGAGATCCGACGCATTCTCTGTGTGTGCACCGATACCCTCAGCGACGTGCTGATGACGACGCCTGCGCTTCATGCGCTACGCCACGCTTTCCCGGATCGGCATTTGACGCTACTGACCTCCGCCGCCGGCGCGGCCCTCGCGCCCTTTCTTGCCGATGTCGACGACGTAATCCGCTACGACGCACCGTGGGCGCATATAAGACCGCCGCGCACTCATCCCGCCGATCTCGCCATGCGTGTGCTGCTCGAAGAACGCCACTTCGATGCCGCCGCCATCTTTACCGGATACAGCCAAAACTCACTGCCCGCCGCGACATTCTGCTATCTGGCCGGAATACCCCGCCGGCTCGCGCGTTGCCGCGAAAATCCTTACGCGCTGCTCAATGACTGGGTGCGCGAGACGGATTCGGGAGAAAGCATGCAGCACGAAGTACAACGGCATCTGACGCTCGTGAGCGCGATTGGCGCCGTCACGAACGAAACCCGCATGCGAATGCAGTTGCGCGACCTGGATCGCAGGACGCTCGCGGCAATTTTATTGCGGCGCAAGATCAGGCTGGACCGGCCGTACATCGTCGTTCATCCCGGGGCGAGCGCCGAATGGCTTCGCTATCCGGCCGAGCGCTTTGGAGAGGCGGCCGCACAACTCGTTCGCGCGACACACATGAATGTGTTGGTCACGGGCACCGCCCGCGAAGCACCGCTTGTCAGGACGCTGATCCGTGCTGCCGGTCCATCCGTTCAGCCTTTCATCCGCGACCTTACGGATGCGTTCGAACTCGGCGCATTTGCCGCGCTGATCGAACGTGCGACAGTGGTCGTTTCGAACAACGGCGGGCCGGTCCACGTCGCTTCGGCACTCGGCACGCCTGTCGTCGATCTGCATGCGCTCGGCAACCAGCAGCACGGGCCATGGCAAACGCCAAATCGAGTTCTGTTTAACGATGTCGAAGGCCCGTGGCGCTATCGGACCGCCTTCGCCCCACGACATCATGCGTCTTCGAAAGCCATACCGTCCGTTGAGGTCGCAGAGGCGACGCTCGATCTCATCAAGGAGACAGACTATCCCACGCGTCTCGCGCAGACGCGCACCGACGAAGCCGAGACTCACACGGAACGAGGCTCATTGGGACACTCATGATGATGCTGCCTCTCGCCGGCAGCGTTGCACGCCAGTGCGACTTTCCGTGATGCTGTTTGGGTCGATCTATCCGTCGATGGGAGTGCGCTGACCGGAAATAAAACCGCGAGCGTTTTTGCCGCATTTCCCGCTAACACCGGACTCTGTCCTGAAGCGCCTCGCATGTCGCAGACGTTTTCGCGAGGCGGCCGGGATGCTGCACGCTGTTCATCGTGATGTCGACCAATGCGGACCACACGGGTATTCCCGCCCGGGCGTCCAATGTCAGGGTGGATTACCGATGGGAATGGATGATGCTTGCGTGCAGTCATCCCCGACTGGAGCCGGATAAGGTGAAAAAGCTGCTCGAAATATCTCTGGGGGTCGTCACGAGCGTCGGCGGCTTTCTGGAGATGGGATCGCTATCGACGGCCGCGCAGGGCGGTGCCGCGTTCGGCTTCCAGTTGGGCTGGTCGATCGTCCTCGGGACTGTGTGCATCATCTTTCTTTCCGAGATGGCCGGCCGCTTCGCCGCAGTGAGCCATCATACGATCGCTGACGGTATCCGCGACCGCTTCGGCATAAAGTTCTTCCTGTTACCGTTTGTCGCGACGGTGATCGTCAACGCGCTCGTTCTCGCGGCTGAAATAGGAGGCGTCAGCGTGGCGCTCGAGCTGGCCACCGGGATAAGGTATCCGTGGTGGGCGCTGCCTGTAGCGATACTCGCATGGTTCACGCTGTGGCGAAGTACCTTCGGGCTCATCGAAAAAGGCATGTCGCTGCTCGGCCTCGTCACGTTGAGCTTCGCTGTCGCGGCCGTGCTGCTCAAGCCCGACTGGCGTCACGTATTGGCGGGCGTGCTGCCCACCGTACCGCATCACAATTCAGCCAACTACTGGTTCACGGCGGTCAGTATTCTCGGCGCGTCCATTACGCCATCACTGTTTCTGTTTTATTCGTCGGGCGCCGTCGAGGATGGCTGGAACCGAGGGTATCTCGGTGCGAACCGGGCAATCGCGGCTGCGGGCATGGCCTTTGGCGGCGGCATTTCGCTCTCAGTGCTGATCGCCGCCGCCTGTGTCTTTCCCGCATACGGCATAACACGCGTTGACGACTATCAGCACTTGCCCTTGGTCCTTGTCGCCGTTTTCGGGTTCTGGGGATTCGTGTTGTTCGTCGCTTCACTCGCCTTCGCGTGCTTCGGCGCGATCTTGGAGATCGCTCTGGAACAGGCATATTTCTTTGCGCAGGGCTTCGGCTGGAACTGGGGCAAGAACCTCAAACCGCGCGAAGATCCAGCGTTCTGCCTCGTGTACACGTGCGCGCTTGCGATCAGCGCGATCCCGATCGCGGCCGGCGTCGATCCGCTCAAGCTGACCGTGTTCTCAATGGCGCTTACTGCGATGAGCCTGCCGCTCACGGTCGTTCCGTTTCTCGTGCTGATGAACGACGAGACCTATGTCGGCCGTCACCGCAACGGCGCAATCTCGAATGCTGTGGTCATCGCGATCATTGCGCTCAGCTTCGTGCTGGCAACGGTGAGCCTGCCGCTGCAAATACTCGGAGGCGGATGATGGAACTCGTGCGGGATGTCCTCGATAAGCAGTTGGTGGATCGCCACGGGGCGAAGATGGGCCGGGCCGACGGTATTGTCGTCGAGCTTCAGCCGGGCCTTCCGCCGAAAGTCATTGCAATCGAAACGGGATCGGTAGCGATGGCGCGGCGCATCAGCGAACGCGCTGGGAGGTGGATTGCTCGACTGGCCGTCAGGATCGGTGGCGAACGATACGCCCAGCCGTACAGCATTCCGTGGACGCGCATTCGTCGCATCGAGGTCGACATCAAGGTGGACGCGGACGTACACGACACTCCGCTGGGCAACTCTCAGCGGTGGCTCCGCGACCGCATCGTTGAGCATATCCCCGGGGCATCCTGATGACAAAGATCAACGTTGATCTTGTGCTGGGCCGCAAGGTGCGATCACGAAACGGCGTCTCGCTCGGACGCATCGAAGCGATCGATGTAGTCCGTCACGGGGACAGCTGGGTGATCAGCGAGTTTCACATCGGTCCCGATGCGTTACTGGAGCGCCTCGCGGTAACGTTCCTTCCGCGACTGCTGCGCGAAGCGGTGCAGCGCGCATGCCATTCCCGCCGCCATCGGATCGCGTGGCATCAGATCGACATCATGGATCCGCGACACCCACGGTTGATATGCGACGATTCGAAACCCGGTTCGCAATGCAGGGACGCAAGCGCTGTAAAAGGCGGCGTCGACGCCTGACCGTTCGGCATGGGTTCGGGGACATCGAAACCACGCGCTCTCGTGCTCATCTCTATGGAAGGTGAATGGTCGGCGCGACTCGCTCTTGGTAGTTCATCGGCGCGGCAATGCGCCAGAGTCCGCGACCTATATCTGCGACGTTCCTTAAGGCCAGGACGTTTCGCGCATTGGTAGAACCATCACTTCAGGGACGACGGTTTCCCCTGGCAATGTCAATATGAAGTAAATCACTTCCGCAACGTTAGCTGGGTCTTGCAGCGTTGTGCGATCGATATCCGGAAAGCGGTCCAGCAAGAAGGGCGTGCTCATCCCGCCTGCGACGATAGCCGATACCTTGATTGAAAACGGACGTAGTTCGGCATGCATGCTATGGGACAGGCCGAGCAATCCCCATTTACTGGCATGATATGCAGCCGCATTTGGCCAGGCGCGCTTGGATGCGGTCGATACGACATTGACGATGTGGCCTCGGCCCGCAGCTTTCATATGAGGAACCGCATACCGCGTGACGAGATACGGGCCCCGCAGATTCGTCGAGAGCACGCGGTCCCAGTTCGCAACCGACAGGGTATCGAGCGCTTCCGTCACGTCAATGGCCGCGCTGTTGACGACGACATCGATACTGCCGTATTCGCGCACGATATCGTCTATGGCAGACTCCGTGGCCGCTGCATCAGTCACGTCCAGTTCAAGCGGACGACACCGACCTTTCGTCAGCAGGATGCTGGCTGCTGTATCTTCCGCGCGCTTGCGGCTTACATCGGCGGCCACAAGCGTAGCCCCTTCGCTCGCCAGCCGCCTGCAGAGCGTGGCGCCAAGACCGCTTCCACCGCCCGTCACCAAGATCACCCAATTCTTCAGGCTCTCCGATCGGGCCGAACATTGCTGGGCCATGGTGCCCTCTCGTGGTTTGACTTGGTAAGGAAAATCGGCAATGAGCAGCGAATTCCGTTAGTCACCGGCTGCGGGGGAAATCGATCCACGCCGCGCGTCGGGGTCTTTCCAGTCTAAAAGACAATAACCTCGATAGCTCGGCAAAATCCCGAGAGTTGCATTGTGAAGTGGTGCTTGTGCTCAGGCGGCGCTATACGGCACGCACATCGTGACTGAGTCAACCGCTGTTGCGACTGGTTCACGATTCGTCGGAAATCGATTGTTCTATTTATAGCTGCCGACGTATTGATGTACAAGCGATCACTGCGCTATATCCGCAACATAAAAGCGAATCTTCTCCTTGCACGACAGCTTGGCATGCCAGCATCACTTCATTCGAAAGCGTGATGAACCAGCATGGCAAGAGGTGCGGCAGGCGATACCTTCCGACGCATCCGCACGCAGGGGCCGCGCGTCCCAGGCCGCGAGCGACACGCCCGCGTGCGCCAGTCGGGCAGCAAGCGCAATCGCGCGGGCGGCAGACCACATCGGCGCCGGGGCACAAAGACTGCTTGCAGCATACGACCGCAACCGACTTCGAAGGAGTAAAGGCCATGGCTCAAGACAAATCGTCCGGCGGTTCGAACAGCGTGTTCATCGACATGCAGAAAGCGTTGAAAGGCGTCGATTATCCAGCCGATAAGGAGACGATCGTGAAGACGGCTCGCGAGCATGGCGCGAGCAAGGATGTGATGTCCGCGCTGGAGGCGCTACCTGATCAGCAATTCCAGACGCCTGCGGAAGTGTCCAAGGCGGTCGGACAGGAATAGACTCGAACCGGAGATCGTGCTCCCGCTTCACCGCACCCTTAAGCAAGGGCGGCCCCACGAGGCGAACTCATCCGGATCAAGGGTTCGCCTCGCCGGGGTGCCAGCGGCTATTGCGTCTGAATCGATCAATCGATGCGGCACAGGTGATGCTGATTCTGCTTTGGTCGGCGTATCGTGCGCCGGCGCCGAGGAGATGGGCTGGGAACAATCACCGATGCGATCAACACCGGACCGGTTGCCGGGACACCCTGATCGATGTCTTCCCGACGACATCGAAGAAATCCCTCGACTCTTCGGTGCACGATCCCAGACGAGGGTAGCCGAACTCACCAGTATCAGCGGTACGTCGAGGAACGGCACGTAAAGGAGCCTCGCGATCTCGGCCCACCAGCGGTGCGGTTCGTCAGGCCGCAGCCCGATGGTAGACGAGCGCGGCGTGGTCCGCCTTCGAGAGCCGCGCGAGCGCGTAGCCGGCGCTCCGGAGCGTCCACATTGCCATGACGTTGGTATAGGCGTTGTTGTCGAGGCCCGGCAAGGCAACACCGGGATACTCGTTGTGATATTCGTCGGGACCGATGACCCCGCGAATCACATAGCGGCCGCGTGTCGCGTCGAAGCGGGCCGCGCTTGCCCAGAACCGCGCGATCTCGACGATCATCTCCACGCCGCGAGCCCGCAAGAACTCCTGATCGCCGGACGCGCGATAGTAGCCCCATGCGTTCCAGGCCACCGACGCGCCGACGTGACGCTCGAGACGCGTGTCGTCGCGCAGCCAGTGACCGTCGAGCGGATTGAACTGATAACGCGGCGTCTCCTCCTCGCCGGTCGCGGCGCTGCGCCACGGATACATCGCGCCTTCGTGGCCGGCGTCGCGCGCCGCAAGCCGCGCCGCGTTCAGGCGGCGATAGCGGTACATCAGCGGTCCAAGCGCGTGGTCCGGCTGAGTCCGGCCCGCCGTCGGCAGCACGAACAGGTCGTCCCAGAAAATGTGGCCGTGATAGCCCTCCTGCCAGCCGCGCGCGGACACGCCGAGGTCCTCGATCGCCGAATGCGCCGTCACCGTCTGCGCGACTTTAAACCCGCGCAAATTCAATGCGCGCGAAAGCGGCTTGTCGGCGCAGATGACCCGAGCGCTTCGCCAGGCGGCAAGCCAGGCGCGGCGATGCGCCTGGTACATCGCATCGGCGCCGCCGCACCGGCTCAGCGTGGCGAGCGCGGCGTCGGCCGGATTCGGCGCGAGCGGATCGCGCGACGTATGCACGCTCGCGGTCTTCGTGATGACCACGGGAACGCCCTTTTCCACTCGCACGCGCGAGGACCGGAAGCACGCCTCGGACTCGGTCCACGTGTGGCCGGCTCCGATCTGGATTCGTGGCTGGCCGTCGATCCGCGTGCGCGTGGCGAGCGCGATATCGACGCTCGCGCCGGTCAGCTTCGCCTCGAGCAGCAGCATGCCCTCGGGTCCGTCGCGGTGCACGACGCTTCCGATATGCCGGCCGCCGAAACGCCGGACCCTTTCGATGATCGCGTTGCGCACTGCACCGTCGATGCCATCGGCAACCTCCAGTTCGCCGCTCCAGTCGCATGCGGTGACGCGCCACATGATGACGAAGGTAGAGCAATTCGCGAAGCTCGTGTAGCGGACTTCCTCGATGAGCGTCGTCGCGTCGTCGGCGCGCAGAACGAGCGTGCGCAGGACGCGTGCGTTACGCATGTCGAGGACCTGCGCATCGATCTCATAGCGGTCGGGCGCCGTCGACTGCGATCCCCAGCGCGTCACGGTGATGTTCGCCGCCGCCGTCGCGAAGCACAGCGCGGCCTCAGGCGGCTGATTCTCTGCCAGCGCCACGGAAAGAGCGCCCGTGAAAGCGTCGCCCGCGCCGGTGGTATCGACGGGCTCGATTTTCGGCACGCGGACCACGAATGCGCGACCCTGCGCCACCGCCGCGCACCCGCCGTTGTCCAGCTTGATGCAGACAAGCGCGATGCCGCTCTCGCACAAACGCCGCGCCGCGCGCAGGGCATCGCCTTCGCTCCGAGTCGACACGCGTATGAGTTTCGACGCCTCTTCCACGTTCGGCGCGAGCACATGTAGCGCGGGCCATTGACGGCGGATCGCCTCGCCGAGCGCGTGATCAGGCGGCGACGGATCGAACACGATGCGCAAGCGCCGCCGCGAGGCCGCCGCGAGCAGCGCAGCGCATGCGTCCGCGTCGATCTCCGCGTCGGCCGAGACGATGCTGTCGCGCGGCGCGGAATCGAGCGCGCGCACGGCCGCATCGCGTTGCGCCGCGCTCCATGCTTCCTTGGCATTGCCGGCGAGCGTGATGCGCTTCTTGCCGTCCGGCGGCACGACGATGAACGAGACCGCCGTGGACATGCCCTGCGCGATGCCCACCGCCGATACATCGACGCCGATGGAACCCAGCGGCGGAAGCGCGTCGCGCGCGAAGTCGTCGTCGCCGACCATGCCGATGAGCCGCACGTCGTGCCCGAGCTTGCGCGCCAGATACGCGCGGTTCGCCGCCTTGCCGCCCGCCATTCCGCTGAAATCGCGGGCGCGGAGCGTTTCGCGCTGCTCGGTTTCGTCCACGCGCATCTGAAAATCGATGTTGATGCTGCCGAAGCTGACGAGATTCGCCATGTCTAGCTTCCTGAATCCTGCGTCGTACCTACGGCCCTTCGGTCGGACGCGGTATCGCGCGTCTTCGGCTGCCACATCGGGCTCATGTAAGTTCTCCGGTCGGACTGTCGATGCATGCGATCCGCGCATGCATCGTTCCAGCGCTGCTCCGAAAAGCTCGCTCTAGCAAGGTCGCCGGGCAGGCAAGGGCGTTCGGGACCAAGATGCCAGTCCGCCGCTCACCATGGCTCGATGGGCCCGCCCGGCCGGCGAGAAGAGCGAGTTCAGTCGGTGTCCGCGGTAAAACACGAGCGTTCATCGCCCGTGGGTACGGCGATTGCTCGGGAAGCCGCGCGGGCCGCGAAGCCGTCCTGCGCGCGGTTGTCCCTTTTCCAGCCCATGTGGAGATAACGTCATGCTGTATTACGCGCTGTTATTCTTCATCATTGCCATCATTGCGGCGGCTTTCGGCTTCGGCGGCATCGCCGCGGGTGCCGCGGGTATCGCGAAGATCCTCTTCTTTATATTTGTCGTCATATTCTTGGTCGCGCTGATAATGGGCCTCGTGCGACGATAAGGGGGCCCAGCGAGAACGAGAAACGGATGGCTAACGGCGACTCGATGCAAGGGATCAGCGTTGCTCGCAGCCATGCTTTCCTTCCACCCGGGAGCCGATCCTGCTCGAGACCAGCGATGGCAACTGAGACTGAGACGAGCAGCATCGGGATCCTAACGGCTGCCGCGGTAGTTCCATCCGCCCTACGCGAAAGGGCGACGATGTCCCATGCTTGCGCCGACATTTTCTTGATCCGGTCGAACCTCGGGTCGAGAGGGTGCGTCATGGGTTCACGGCTGAGATCAGTAATTCACGGCGAGGCCTGCTAAAAGCGAACAAGACCGGCGAGATGGACACGGATCGCCCGAAGCACTGTCCGTGATATCACTGGAAACAACTGCTTTAGCCGGCATAGGCCGGCTGCCTTCGCGGTGCGCGGATACCTTCGTCTTCCTGAGTTGCCGTTCGGCGATCACCGGGCGGCGACGACCGCGGGCCGGTCTCACGGCGCCGCGCAGCCTTGGCATATGCCTACCTCCACCGACAAACGTATAACGAAATTTGGTTCGATGCGCGACGAACCGCAATTCGTTTCGTGATTCGTCCGGTCGGCACAACGAGTGGCACGGTGAATGCTGAACTCCCGTTACTGATCCAGCCGGTCGCTGCCAGGTACACGCCCATGCGGATCAAATAACAGGGAGGCTCTCGTGAAGATCGCTTTGATCAGTGAACACGCCTCGCCGCTGGCGATAGCGGGCGGCGTCGACAGCGGCGGACAGAACATCTATGTGGCGAATGTCGCGCGCCAGCTCGTGCGCATCGGTCACGATGTCGATGTCTTCACGCGCTGCGATCGCTCGCTGCTGCCGCTCGTCTCGCGCTTCGAGCACATTCGCGTGATCAACGTGCCGGCAGGACCGCCCGTGCAACTGCCCAAGGAACAGCTTCTGCCGCACATGGACGCGTTTGCGGATTTCATGATCGGTTTCATGAAGAAGGAAATCCGCCCGTATGCGATCGTGCACGCGAACTTCTTCATGTCGGGCCTCGTCGGCCTGCGCATCAAGGACGCGCTCGGTGTGCCGCTGGTCACCACCTTTCATGCGCTTGGGCGCGTGAGGCGCCTGCATCAGGGCGAGTCGGACGGCTTTCCCGATGCCCGCTTCGCTATCGAAGACGAACTCGTGCGGCGATCCGACTCGGTGATCGCCGAATGCCCGCAGGACGAGAACGACCTGATCCACCTCTACGATGCCGACCCCCCACGCATCGATCTCGTGCCGTGCGGCTTCGACCGCACGGAGTTTCATCCGCTCGACAAGGCACGCGCCAGAGCGCGCCTCGGCTGGCCACAGGACCGCTTCATCGTGCTGCAACTGGGGCGCATGGTGCCGCGCAAGGGTATCGATAACGTCGTGCGTGCGCTGGGCGTTTGCCTCGCCGCGCATGGCGAACGTGCCGAGCTCTATGTGGTGGGCGGCAATTCCGACGAACCCAATGAGATCGCCACGCCCGAAATCGGCCGGCTGCGCGGCATCGCGCGCGAGTGCGGCATCGAGCAGCAGGTGCATTTCGTCGGCCGGCATGGCCGCGCCGAACTCAAACACTTCTACAACGCGGCCGATGTCTTCGTGACGACGCCGTGGTATGAACCCTTCGGCATCACGCCGCTGGAGGCGATGGCCTGCGGCACGCCGGTCATCGGCGCCGATGTCGGCGGCATCCGCTATTCGGTCGCGCATGGCGAAACCGGCTTGCTGGTGCCGCCCAAGGACCCCTCGGCGCTGGCCCATGCGCTGGTCGCGCTCAAGCACGATCCGACGCTCGCGCAGCGGATGGGCGAAGCGGGCCTCGCGCGCGCCAACGCTATGTTCACCTGGGCCGGCGTCGCGCAGACGCTCGCGCGGGTCTATGCGCGCCTGAGCGGCGACGAAGCGCGGGCGGCCAATCGCGTCACGATGGGCATCGCGATGGGCGGAGCCTCGCTATGACGATCATGAAATCGCTTCGCCCCGCGATCTTCATCGACAAGGACGGCACCTTGCTCGACGACCTGCCCTGGAATGTCGATCCGCGCAGGATGCGTCTCGCGCCAGGCACGTTCGACGCGTTGCGCGTGTTCGCGTGGCTTGGCGTACCGCTGTTCGTGATCAGCAACCAGAGCGGCGTGGCGCTCGGCAAGTTCACCCGGGAAGCGCTCGATCCGGTCGAAGCGCGCCTGCGTGCGCTCGTAAAGGAAGCCGGCGCCGAGCTCGCGGGCGTGTACTGGTGTCCGCATCATCCGCAAGGCATCGTGCCCGCATACACGCGGCGCTGCGAGTGCCGCAAGCCCGCGCCCGGCATGCTGCTGCGCGCAGCACGCGAGCACGGCATCGATCTCGCGCGAAGCTGGTTCATCGGCGACATGCTCGACGACGTGGAAGCGGGGCATCGCGCAGGCTGCCGCAGTGTGCTAGTGGACAACGGCAACGAGACCGAATGGCTGGCGGGCGCCGGGCGCGAGCCGGATATCGTCGTGAAGGACTTGCACGAGGCAGCGCGCGCGATCGTCGAGGCGCCGGCGCGCATCACGGAGCACCCGGCATGAAGCGCGATCCAGTCAATTCCACGACACTGCCGCCCGTCATCGAGGCGCACGCGCGCAAGAGCGCAGCGAACCAGGCCCGCGAATGGGGCCCGAATGTGAAGCGCATTCTGTGCATCCGGCTCGACAATCTCGGCGACGTATTGATGACGACGCCCGCGCTGCACGCGTTGCGCGCAGCGCAGCCTGGACGGCATCTGACCTTGCTTGCATCGCGCGCGGGCAAGGCCGCGGCGCCGTTCATCGATGCGATCGACGACGTCATCGAATACGACGCGCCGTGGGTCAAGCAGGATGCACCCATCGATGCGCTCGCCGATCTCGCCATGCGCGCACGCCTTGCCGCGGCAAAGTTCGACGCCGCCGTGATCTTCAGCGTCTACAGCCAGAATCCTCTGCCCGCCGCGATGCTCTGCCATCTCGCGGGCGTGCCGCTGCGGCTCGCGCACTGCCGTGAAAATCCGTATGGCCTGTTGACCGACTGGGTGCAGGAAACGGAGCCGCAGCACGGCACGCGGCATGAAGTCGAACGACAGCTCGCGCTGGTCGCTCAGGTCGGCGCAAAAGCCACCGATATCCGCATGCGCTTCACCGTGCGTGCCGACGATGCGGCGACGCTCGCGCACAAGCTGCTCGCACGCAACGTCGATGTGAACGCGCCGTTCATCGTCGTGCATCCGGGCGCGAGCGCCGAATCCCGCCGCTATCCCGCCGAGCGGTTCGCGCAGGCGATCGAACATCTGGGCCAGCAGCTTCAATGGCCGATGCTCGTGACCGGCTCGCGCGGCGAGAGTGCGTTATGCCGCGAAGCGTGCGGCCCGAGCCCTCATGCAATCGATCTCTCCGGCGCACTCGAACTCGGCGAGCTGGCGGCGCTCATTCAGCGCGCCCGCCTGCTCATCTCCAACAACAGCGGACCGGTGCATCTCGCATCGGCGCTGGGCACGCCTGTCGTCGATCTCTACGCGCTCACGAATCCACAGCACATGCCGTGGCAGACCCTGCATCGCGTGCTCTCTCACGACGTGCCCTGCCGCTGGTGCTATCGCAGCGTATGTCCGGAAGGCCATCACGCGTGCCTTCGCGGCGTCGGCGTTGAGCAAGTCGTCGCGGCCGCGCTGGAACTGAGCAACGCACAACCATCGCCCATCAACACGACAACACGAGCCTCTTAGTCATGTACACATTGGGAATCAATGCGGTCTATCACGACAGCGCAGCGGCGCTCGTCAGGGATGGCGTCGTCATCGCGGCGGCTGAAGACGAGCGCTTCACGCACGTCAAGCATGCGAAGCGTCCCGTGCCGTTCTCGACATGGCAGCTTCCGTTCGATGCCATCGACTATTGTTTGAAGGAAGCGGGCATCGAGCTCGCCGACGTCGACCACGTCGCCTATTCATACGATCCGCAGCTTTTCTCGGGTATGCCCAAGGACCCGAAGGCGAGCATCGCACTGCCCCTCGTGCCGTCGGAGCACGTGAGCAGCAACCCATCCGAGTCGCCGTGGGACCCGTTGTTTCTCAGCTATATCGTCAATGCAAAGCGACAGCTGCTCGATGGCGCGCCGCATCATCTGAAGCGGCGCTTTGCGAGCGGCGGGCGCGCGCCGCGTTTCGCATGGCATTACGTCGATCATCATCTCTGTCACGAAGCGAGCGCGTTTCTCGCCGCGCCCTTCGACGACACCGCCGTGCTCACGATGGACGGACGCGGCGAAGGCGTCACGACCAGCCTCGGCCAGTTCGTGAACGGCGAATACATGCGGCTCAAGCAGGTCGAGCTGCCGCATTCGCTAGGCCTGCTGTATGAAGCCGTGACCGGTTATCTCGGCTTCCTGCATTCGTCGGACGAGTACAAGGTGATGGCGCTCGCATCGTTCGGCAAGCCCGCGTATGTGGATCGGTTCCGCGAGATCGTGAAGTACTGCAACGACGGCAGCTATACCGTGGATGCGCCGCGCCTCGTCGAGCGCTTCGGTCCTCCGCGCGAGCGTGGCGGTCCGCTCACGCAGCATCACTTCGACATCGCGCATTCGCTGCAGGTCGTGCTCGAGGAGACCGCGCTCGAACTGGTGAAGTGGCTGCATGCGCGCACGGGCCTGCCGAATCTCGCGATGGCCGGCGGCGTCGCGCTGAACTGCGTGATGAACGCGCGCCTGCGCGATCGGGGGCCGTTCGCGGAAGTGTGGGTGCAGCCCGCAGCGGGCGATGCCGGCACGGCGCTCGGCGCCGCGCTCTGGACGGATTATCGGGAGCGCGCGAAGGCCGGCGATCGCAGCCGCAAGTGGCGCATGGATCATGCGTATCTCGGGCCGGCATTCGACGACGATGAGATCGAGGCGTTCCTCAAATGGACGCGCGCGCCGTATCGCAGGCTTGCCGACGTCGCCAGTGAAACCGCCGATCTGCTCGCGCAGAACCGCGTCATCGGCTGGTATCAGGGACGCACCGAGTTCGGACCGCGCGCGCTCGGCGCACGCTCGATCCTTGCCTCGCCCGTCGATGCCTCGATGCAGGCGCGCCTGAACGAGATCAAGGATCGCGAGGATTTCCGTCCCGTCGCGCCGGTCGTGATGGAAGAGCACGCGGGCGACTGGTTCGTCGATGCGCGCGTGGCGCCCTTCATGCTCTTCGTGTTCGACGTGCGTCCCGAGATGAAGTCGCGCATTCCGGCGGTCACGCATATCGACGGCACCGCGCGCGTGCAGACAGTCAACCGCTCGCAGCATCCGCTCTACTACGACCTCCTGGCCGCGTTCAAGGCGCGCACGGGCGTGCCGGTGCTCGTCAACACGTCGTTCAACACGCGCGGGGAGCCGATGGTCAACACGCCGCGCGATGCGCTCGAATCGTTCTGGACCTCGCCGCTCGATGCGCTCGTGATCGGCCCGTTCCTCGTCGAAAAAACGGGGCCGCGCGCATGAGCACCTACGCCGGCCTTTTCGAAAACCGCGAGCTGAGCGCGACGGATGCGCCCACCACGCCACGCGGCGATTTCATTCCGGACGTATCCGTGATCGTGCCGACATATCGCCGTCCCGCGATGCTCGAACGCTGCGCGCGCGCGCTCGCCGCGCAGGCGTACGATGCGGCGCGCTACGAGATCATCGTATGCGACGACGGCCCCGAAGATGCGACGAGGGCGTGCGTGCAGCGCCTGACGCAAGCGCATGCGGAGTACGGGCCGCGGATCCGCTATGTGCCCGTCACGGCGACACAGGGTCCGGCGGGCGCACGTAACGCGGGCTGGCGCGCATCGCTTGCGCGGCGCATCGCCTTTACGGACGACGACACCATTCCCGATCCGCAATGGCTCGCGAACGGCATGCGCGCGCTCGATGCAGGTGCGGACGCGGTATCGGGCCGCATCGTCGTGCCGCTCGGTCCGCGCCCGACCGATTACGAACTCGATGCTGCCGGCCTCGCCCGTGCCGAATTCGCGACCGCGAATACGTTCGTCACGCGCGCCGCGCTCGAACGCACGGGCGGATTCGATGCGCGCTTCACGTCCGCATGGCGCGAGGACTCGGATCTGCAGTTCGCATTGTTGAAGGCGGGACTCGTCATCGCGGGTGCCGAGGATGCGAAGGTGCTGCATCCCGTGCGCCCCGCGCGCTGGGGCGTGAGCATCTCGCAGCAGAAGAAGAGCCAGTTCGACGCCCTGCTTTTCAAGAAGCATCCCGTGCTGTTTCGTGCGCGCATCCGGCGCCGTCCGCCGTTGCTCTATTACGCGATGCTTGTTGCAATCCTCGCCACGATCGTATCGCTCGCCACAGGCGCTTTGCGCCTGGCGGCCGTAGCGGCATTCGCGTGGGCCGCGATGACGATCTGGTTCGCCACGCGACGACTGAAGACGACAGCGCGCACGCCATCGCATATCGCGGAGATGCTGTGTACGTCCGCGATCATCCCGTATCTGTCGATCTACTGGCGCATTCGCGGCGCGTTCAGATTCAGGGTGTTCTTCCTATGAACATCGAGCCGATCGAACGCATCGTCGTCTTCAGGGCGCTACAGCTCGGCGATATGCTGTGCGCCGTGCCCGCGTTGCGGGCATTGCGCCGCGCGTATCCGCAGGCGCACATTGCCCTCGTGGGGCTGCCGTGGGCGGCGGGCTTCGTCGAGCGATACGCGCATCTGCTCGATGAGCTGATCATATTTCCAGGCGCGAGCGGCTTCCCCGAACAGGAAGAAACCGATGCGCATCTGCCGGGCTTTCTGCGTACCATGCGCGAGCGGCGCTTCGATCTCGCGATTCAACTGCATGGCAGCGGCGGCTTGGCGAACGACATCATCGAAGGGATGGGCGCGCGTTTCAACGCTGGCTTCGTCGAGCCGACCCAGCCGACGCGCCGGGGGGTCTTCATGCCCTGGCCGGACGAGCTGCCCGAACCTGCGCGCTATACGGCGCTGATGGAACGGCTCGGCATCGAAGCGGGCGACCTCGGCCTCGAAATCCCGTTGACCGCACATGACCAGCGTGAATGCAACGCACTGATCCACAGCTGCGCGATCGAATGCGAGCGGCTCGTGCTCGTTCATCCGGGCGCGCAACTGCCTTCGCGGCGCTGGCCCGTCGAGCGCTTCGGCGTGGTCGCGCGCGCGCTGTCGGATGCAGGCTGGCAGATCGCCGTCACCGGTAGCGCGAGCGAGGCGGCGCTCACGGCCCGCGTGCTCCGCGGCGCCGGCGCGCACGCCATCGACCTCGCGGGGCGCACGTCGCTCGGCGCGCTGGCGGCGCTCGTCGCGCGGGCAAGGCTCATCGTCTGCAACGACACCGGGCTCTCGCATGTCGCGGCGGCCATGCGCACGCCGAGCGTCGTGATCGCGTCGGGGAGCGACACGCGCCGCTGGGCGCCGCTCGACCATGCGCGGCATCGTGTGCTGGCGGACTGGCCAGCATGCCGCCCCTGCGCATTCCGCGACTGCCCTTACGGCCACGAATGCGCGCTCAATGTGAGCGTGGAGGCCGTGCTCGATGCGGCCTTCTCCCAGCTTCAATCGACCGTCGCAGAGGAGATGTTTCACTATGCCCACGACTAGTTCCCGGCGCCGCCTGCGTGTGCTCACGTGGCACATTCACGGCAACTACCTGTACTACCTGAGCCAGGCGCCGCACGACTTCTATCTCGTCACGCGGCCGGGCTATCCGCCGGGTTACGCGGGCACGGCCGGCGCGTTGCCTTTCGGCGCGAACGTGCACGAAATGCCGGCAAGCGAAGTTGCATCGCAATCGTTCGATGTCGTGCTCTTCCAGCACAAACGCCAATGGGACGACGACCGCCTCACTCTGCTCACTGATGCCCAGCGGCGCCTGCCGCGCATCTACGTCGAGCACGATCCGCCGCTGGAGAATCCGTTCGAGCAACGGCACTGGGTTCAGGAGCGCGACACCCTGCTCGTGCACGTCACCCACTTCAACCGGCTGATGTGGGACAGCGGCGAGACGCCCACGCGCGTGATCGAGCACGGCGTGCTCGTGCCCGATGGCGTGCGCTACAGCGGCGAGCTCGAACGCGGCATCGCGGTGATCAATCATCTGCGCCAGCGGGGCAGGCGGCTCAGCCCCGATGTCTACGCGCACGCCGCCGCCCGCGTGCCGCTCGATCTCGTTGGCATGGATGCGGAGTCGGCGGGCGGCATTGGCGAGATCGGCAATCCGGATCTTGCGGGATTCATCGCGCGCTATCGATTCTTCTTCCATCCGATCCGCTGGACGAGTCTCGGACTCGCCGTCGTCGAGGCGATGACGATCGGCATGCCGGTCATCGGCCTCGCCACGACCGAGCTCGCCACCGTGATCCGCAATGGGGAGAGCGGTTACATCCATACCGATACGCAGGCGCTCATCGACGCCATGCAACGCCTCCTGGGCGATCCCGCCGAAGCCCGGCGTCTCGGGGAGGGCGCGCGGCGCACCGCGCTCGAGCGATTCCACATCGCGCGCTTCGCCCGTGACTGGGACGAAACCTTGCACTACGTGTGCAGCTGACAACCCTCATCAAGGGGACGGGAAGACATGAAAGAAGCCTTCAGAAAGCGCATTCTGGTGACGGGCGGCGCGGGCTTTCTCGGCTCGCATCTGTGCGAGCGCCTGCTCGCGCGGGGCCACGACGTGCTATGCGTCGACAACTTCTATACCGGCGCGAAGGACAACATCGCGCATCTGCTCGACAGCCCGAACTTCGAGCTGATGCGCCATGACATCACCTTTCCGCTGTACGTGGAGGTCGACGAGATCTACAACCTCGCGTGCCCGGCCTCGCCGATTCATTATCAGCACGATCCCGTACAGACCACCAAGACGAGCGTGCACGGCGCAATCAACATGCTCGGCCTCGCCAAGCGCGTTCATGCGCGGATTCTTCAGGCATCGACGAGCGAAGTGTATGGCGACGCGCGCGTGCATCCTCAGCAGGAAGCGTACTGGGGCAACGTGAATCCCATCGGTCCGCGCTCCTGCTACGACGAAGGCAAGCGCTGCGCCGAAACGCTCTTCATGGATTACCGGCGGCAGCACGGCCTTTCCATCAAGATCGCGCGTATTTTCAACACATACGGGCCGCGCATGCACCCGTCGGATGGTCGCGTGATCTCCAACTTCATGATGCAGGCGCTGTCCGGGCAGCCGATCACCGTCTATGGCGAAGGCTCGCAGACGCGCTCCTTCTGCTATGTCGAAGACATGGTCGATGCCTTCATTCGCCTCATGAACTCGCCCGACGAACTCACGGGGCCCGTGAATCTCGGCAATCCGCACGAGCTTTCGATGCTGGAGATCGCACGGCGCATCATCGAACTGACGGGGTCGTCGTCGGAGATCGTCTTCAAGCCCCTGCCGCTCGACGACCCGTGGCATCGCCAGCCGGACATCTCGCGCGCGCGCAATGCGCTCGGCTGGGCGCCGACGACGCCGCTCGACGAAGGACTGCGGCGCACGGTACAGCATTTTCGCGGCGTCATCGAAGCGGCCGAGTCGCGCGCCGCGCACGGCGTCTAGGATGACGTGCGCGCGGTCACGCCGCCGATCGTCGCGATCAGCTTCGGCGCGGGCACGGGCTTGGTCAGACGTGCCTGGAAGCCGGCGGCCTGCGCACGCGTACGCGCTTCGGCCTGCGCGTGGCCCGTCAGCGCGATGGCGGGCATGCGCTCGGCGAGCGTCGCGCCGCGGCTCGCCTCTTGGTCGCGGATGAGCCGCAGGACTTCGTAGCCGTCCTGCTCGCTGCCGAGCGCGATATCGCAGAGCAGGACATCCGGCCATTGCACGGTGGCGAGGCCATGCAGGCGCGCGAGGGCTTCATCGCCGGATGCGCATGACACGACATGTGCGCCGAACGCTTCGAGCACGGACTCGAGCGCATCGCGGGCTTCTTCCTGATCGTTGAGCAGCATCACCGTGACGCCCTTCAGCGCGTCGCGGTGCGCCGTCTCCGAGATTTGCGGCTCGTCGAGCACCGGACGCAGCGGCATCGTCGCCACATAAGCGACGTGCCGGTCGACGTAGCGCGCCGCGAAGCTGCCACCCGTTTCGTTGAGCGCCTTTTCGAGCCGGCGCATCTGCTGCGAGGAAAGCTCGGCCGGCGTTTCGCGCTGTCCGATGACCGTGAGGCTCGCATGATTGTTCTCGCGAAAAACGCGCAACTCGATCCGCTCGCCACGCACCGTCGCGCGCATCTGCACACGGCACATCTCGGCCACGATCTGCTGCAGCACGCTCGCATCGCCCGAGACGCGCAGGCCCGGCTCGGTGATGACGGTATAAAGGTTCACGCCGCGCGCGGAGATCTCGTCATGCAACGCATCGACCACCCCGGCAACGAGCGCATGGAGTCCCATCGCTTGCGCGGACACCTTGCGCTGCGCGTGCTCCAGCTCGCCCTGCTGCCATTGCAGCGACCACATGCGCGCATACACGCCGTCGCGCGCGAGCAGCTCGTCGTGCTGTCCCTGCTCGACGATGCGCCCGTGCTCCATCACGAGAATCCAGTCCGCATCGACGACGGTCGACAGACGATGCGCGATCACGATCGACGTGCGCCCCTTCGCGAGCCGGTCGAGCTCGTTCTGGATGGCCCGCTCGGAACGCGTGTCGAGCGCGGACGTCGCTTCGTCGAACACGATGATGCGCGGGTTCTTGAGGATCGCCCGCGCGATCGCGATGCGTTGACGCTCACCGCCCGAGAGCCGCACGCCGCGCTCGCCGACGCGCGTGTCGTTGTGATCGGGCAGGCGCTCGATGAAGCCGTCGATCTGCGCGGCACGCGCGGCCTGCAGGATCTCCGCACGCGTGGCGTCGAGGCGGCCGCAGCCGATGTTGTAGGCAATCGTATCGTTGAAGAGCACGGTATCCTGCGGCACGATGCCGATGGTCGCGCGCAGGCTGTTCTGCGTCACTTGCGCGATGTCCTGTCCGTCGATGCGGATCGCGCCCGCGGTCGGCTGATAGAGCCTGAAAAGCAGTTTCACGAGCGTCGACTTGCCCGAGCCGCTGCCGCCGACCACCGCGAGCTTCTTCCCCGGATGCGCGCGGAAATCGACATCCCGCAGGATCTGCCGCGCCGGGTCGTAGCCGAATTCGACGTGATCGAATTCGATCTCGCCCGCCGCGACGACGAGCGGCCGCGCCCGCGGCTCGTCCACGTCCTCGCGCACGCGACCGCGCGAGAGCAGAATGCCGAACATGCGCTCGACGTTCACTACCGCGTCGTTGGTCTCTCGGAACACGAATCCGAGCGTGCTGAGCGGACTGACCACTTGCACGATATACGCGTTGACGAACACGAGATCGCCGACGCTCATCATCCCCGCGACCACATGCTGCGCCGCGCGCAGCATCACCGCAGCGATGCCCAGCGCGATGATGGTGCTCTGCGCCACGTGCAGCAGCGTGAGCGCGCGCTGATTGGCAACGCGCGCATGCACCCATTCCTCGAGCACGCCCGTGAGACGCCGCGTTTCGGTTCTTTCGCTCGCGAAGAACTTCACGGTCTCGTAATTGAGCAGGCTGTCGACGAGGCGGCTGTCGGACTGCGCCTCCAGCGTATTGACCGCGCGCTGGAAGCGCATGCGATAGCGCGTGAAGATGATCGTCCACACGGAGTACAGCACGAAGGTCACGCCGATGATCGCCATGAATTCGAGCGAGTAATAGCGCACCATCACGGCGACGACGGTGCCGATTTCGATCAGCACCGGAACGATGGTGAACAGCGAGGTGCCAAGCAGAAAACCGATGCCGTCCGCGCCCTTCTGCACGTCGCGCACCACCGCGCCAGTCTCGCGCTGCGCATGGAAACGCGCGCCCAGCGCATGCAGATGTGCGAAGGTTCGCTCGGTAAATGAAGCCACCGTGCGCTGCGTGACGATGCTGAACACCACGTCGCGCGCCTCGTTCAGCACGTCGCCGAGATAGCGCATCAGCACGTACGCGAGCACCAGGAAGACGGGGAAGACGACGCTTGCGGCCGGATGACTGAACTCGTCGATGACGCGCTTCAGCATCAGCGGCACCGAAACGACCGCGAGCCGCGCGCACCTTGCCGGAGGAGACCCGCGCCGTCACTCCTTCCAGTCCTTGCGCTTGGCGTCGACAGAGTGCGACGCGCCGTTCTGCTGCGCCCGTGCACCCGCCGCGTCCGCCATGCAGGCAACGGCGAGCGCTGCGATCGTCACGGTTCGGAAAATGCAGTTCATCTGGTCCTTTCCTTCGATCGATATTGGCGTTGCGTCCGTGTCCCGGAGCAAAGCTCGCGCCAGACCGGAGCAGGCAGAGTCCTCATGGCCGGTTCCGTTCGCAAAGGGCGTCAGGCGCGCGGCGGCTCACGCGGACTGGCGCAGTCAAAAAATAACCGGCGGATGCCAACCAGCGTATGCTAAACCAAGCTGTGCGCGAATCGCGGACGCGGTCATGTTCACCTTGTCGAGATCATTCCGGAACGCGCGGTTTTCCAAGCGCTACCGTCGGCATGCCGACGTCCCGAAAGTGACCTTCCAGAGCCACATCGTCATGCCGACGATGGCATCGGCCGAATCGCCCATCGCCGGCCACGCGCGCGTCCTGACCAATATCAGCGCCGAGGTTCTTGCATCATCGTTGCGGCTCGCGGAAAACGCATAGGCGCCGCACTGAAACTTCCGGCTCATCACACCATGGACAATCAGGACGAAACCGTCAATCCAGCCCCAGTGCCGCGACCGTCAGCGGGCGACGCCATGCTGCGCTACAAGGTACAGGCCGAACTCGAAAGGCTCGATCAGTTCATCGTCGAATGCGCGCTGCGCATCACGGAACAGCGTCTGCGCCTGCAATGGCTGCGGCAAAGCGGGCATGACACCGGAGACTCCGAAACATTGCTGAACAATCTGATCAGCAGTCTGGGGGCGCTCCACCGGCTTCGCAAGACGGTCATGACCGAACTTCAGACACCGGGCCAATGATGCGCCGGTCTCATGGGCGTCCGCTACATGCGACGTCCTTGAACTGCAACCGTGAGTACTCGTCCAGGCACGTGTAGAAGGCGTGGATTCCGAACTTTCCGGGCTCGACAGCGCACTCTGCCGGCTTTCGGGAACACCCAATGCTAAACCCATGACGTGGCCGCGCAAGCGGTCGTCTTTTTCCCCGTCAGCAATCAGCAGCGGTCGAGCATGAAAGCACTCGTCCAGGAGCGAGCGAAGCCGTCGCGGGTTCCGTGCTCGAGACCGCCGCCTGACCTTGCAGTGTCATCCAGGAGAATCTCATGACCGCACCTACAGAATACCCTCGCCCGCCCCTGCCGCCGCAGCAGCAGGACAATCGTCCCGGATTCACCGGCCCGATGGACCCGCCGCCGGATCACGGCGAATCAAGCTACAAGGGCAGCGACAGGCTGGCGGGCAAGGTGGCGCTCATCACGGGCGCGGACAGCGGCATCGGCCGGGCGGTGGCGATCGCCTTTGCGCGCGAAGGCGCGGATGTCGCCATCGGATATCTGAACGAGCACGCCGACGCCGAGGAAACCGCGCGCTGGGTCCAGCAGGCGGGACGGCGGGCGCTGCTTCTGCCCGGCGACATCACCGACCGCGCGCATTGCAGGCAGATCGTCGAAAAAACGGCCGAGACGTTCGGCCGAATCGACGTGCTGGTGAACAATGCGGCCTATCAGGCGACTTACGACAAGCTCGAGGACATCAGCGACGACGAATGGGACAAGACCTACTCAGCCAACATTGGTGCGATGTTCCGCATCACCAAAGCGGCGCTCGCGCACATGAAGGCCGGCGGGGCGATCGTCAACACGACGTCCGTCAACGCCGATGCGCCGAATCCGGGCCTGATCGCATATGCAAGCACCAAGGGCGCCATCCAGAACTTCACGGGCGGGCTCGCACAGTTGCTTGCCGAGCGCGGCATCCGCGCGAATTGCGTGGCGCCGGGACCGATCTGGACACCGCTCATACCGTCCACGATGCCGCCATCGAGTGTCGAGAACTTCGGCAAGCAGACGCCCATGAAGCGCCCCGGCCAGCCCGCCGAGCTGGCTGCCGCCTATGTGATGCTCGCGTCGGACGAGGCCAGTTACATATCGGGCGCGACGGTCGCCGTGACGGGCGGCAAGCCCATCATCTAGTGCCGGGCGGCATAGCGAATGCTCAATTGAAAGTACGAAGGGCTCCGCAGGGTCCGGCGGAGCCGACGCGGTGAAAGAAGGCACCAAGGCCCATGAAATCATGAAATCCGACATGTTGAGAATGGCCCGAAAATCGGGGATGACGGTTCTGCTCGACGGCAAAATCGGACAGGAAGCGTACATGAGCGTGAGCGGCTCGACCGACGCCCTGCAACGATTCGCTAACGACGTGCGGGCCTCGCTGCTGCGCCATCCGCGCCGCAAGGTGCGCGCGGCGCGCACGCCGAGCGTGAATCCGCTCGTGCCGGCCCGCATGCGCGAGCGCATCGCCGCCTTCAAGTATGGCGGCGTGGGTGCCCCGCGTGCAACGCATGCGGCGCACCGGCCCGCGCTCAGGCGGCGCGCCTCAACCGCTCGATGCAGCCCTTCATGAACGCGCGCTGCGCGTACATGGCCCCGAGCACGTCCTCGAGCGTCTTCAGCACCACGAGCGCGGCTTCGGTGTCGTGAGCCCACGACGCGGTGCTCAAAAGTGAACGGAGCTTCCGCCTGCTGGTTCAGGGCGTGACCGACTATGCCGTTTTCATGATTTCGCCGGACGGGCGCGTCACGAGCTGGAACTCAGGCGCGCGGCGGATCAAGGGATACACCGACGCGAGATCATCGGTTCGCACTTTTCCCGGTTTTACACCCCCGACGATGTAGCAGCGGGTGTCCCTTTTCAGGGACTGGAGACAGCCAGACGCGAGGGACGTTTTGAGGCTGAAGGCTGGCGCGTACGGCGCGATGGTAGCCGCTTTTTCGCGCACGTCATCATCGACGCCGTCTACGAGGATGGCCAGGTCGTCGGGTTTGCGAAAGTCACCCGCGATATCACCGAGCGACGGCGAGCAGCCGAGCTACTTGAGCAAACGCAAAGCGAACTGTTCCAGGCGCAAAAGATGGAAGCGCTGGGCAAACTGACGGACGGTGTGGCGCACGACTTTAACAATGTTCTGCAGGTGCTGCGGGGCAATCTCGAACTGCTCGAAAGCCGGCATGGCCGCGACCACTGGAGCGCCGAGCGGCTTGGTAATGCGATTGACGCCGTCGACCGCGGCGCCAAAGCTTGGATCACAGCTGCTTGCCTTCGGTCGCCAGCAACCCCTCGCTCCGGGTCGTTACCAATCCTGCGCGTCAGCTCCGGTCGTTCGACGACCTGCTGCGGCGGGCGCTCGGAGAGCGGTAGCCTCAGGCACGGCAACGAGACGATTCTCGTCGTGGAGGACGATTTGAGAGTCCAGTCGACCGTCGTCGAACTCCTCTCTGGCCTCGGTTATGCGGTGCTCAAGGCCAACGACGCCGAGCAGGCGTTGGCCGTGGTCGCAAGCGGCGTGCACATCGATCTGCTGTTCACGGACGTGGTAATGCCCGGCTTGCTGCGCAGCCCCGAAATGGCCCGTCGGGCAGTCGAGATGCTGCCGGGGCTGAAAGTTCTTTTCGCCTCGGGTTACACGCAGAATGCCATTGTGCATGGCGGCCGACTGGATCCGGGCGTCGAACTGCTGAGCAAGCCATACAGCCGCCGGCAGCTCGCCGACAAGCTGCGGCAGGAGCTCGGCACCAGCGACGTCGAAGCGAGCGAAGCCGGCGCGGCCGGCACGCGCGCTGGCGACGGATCCGGGACAGCTGGAGATGGGGACGGCCTGCGCATCCTGGTCGTGGACGACGATGCCGCGCCGCTCGACGCAACCTGCGAACTGCTGATGCTGATCGGGATGCGTCCGCAGCGCGCAGCAAGCGCGGCGCAGGCGCTGAACGCGCTTGACGGAAAGAACGACTTCGACGTCCTGTTCACTGACGTCGTCATGCCAGATATGTCAGGCACCGAACTGGCACGACGCGTGTTTGCCACCCGTCCGGAGCTCCGGATCATTTTTGCCTCAGGAAACGCTGTGCCGGACGACGAGAGCTTCGGATACGAATGGGCGGCGCTGCGCAAGCCCTTCACACTTGATCAGTTGCGCATGGCGCTGCAGCCGGTCAGCAGACCGGCACGCGAGCCGTCCCGCCGGTGATGGCCAGTCCACGACGACCGACGGCACGAGCAGAAGTACACGTTCGCAATAGCACGACATGGTTAAAGTTGCCGTGCATCATGCACGAGCGGCACAACTGGCGCGGCGAACTGGCCGCGGCGGTGACACCTTGTACGCGTGACCTTCGACCCCACATAGGCGGTCACATTTCGTTTAGGCGACGTGGCAGGTGCAGGCGGCAGCGCTGCCAGTATCAGGTCCAGTCCGGCCGCCTGTCCGCGTCGGGAGACGGCGAGGCAGGCCGGAGAACGAATCATCGTTATCGGCCAGGTAGCGAACGACTGCGCGCGCCCCATGGACCATCAATGTTCGCAAGCACGTGTCGCCGCGAGAGCGCGCAAGTTGCAATCATCGCCGTTGCACGCGAGCTTGCCGGCGTCATTTGGGACACGAGCGCACTGGCTGTGATGGGGCCGATCCCGCGAATCTATGCAATCCTTCGGCTGGCGTCGTTGGCATGATGCCAAGCTTTGATCTGCGTCTCGAGCTCTTCGACGTGCCGATCGAGTTCCTTCGGATGATCGGTCAAGCGCTGGATCAATAAGCGGAACGCGTACTGCCTCGCAGATCGCTTCTGCATCCGCCATGTCGTTCTTATTGGTCTTCACGTCGGGCTTCACGAACTGCGGAGCCATCCGCCGCACCCTTTGTGCGAAGGCTTGCAGTTTTCTGAACCGCGAATGTCTGATCATCCTCTGCCCTGGCGCTTCCCATGATGAATTCTCGCAGGGACCCTTCGAGCCTGTGCAATTTTTCGGATAACGCGTGCTCCGATTGCGCGCGCGCTTCATCGCCCTGTGTTTCGGCTGCACGAGCGCGGCTGGCGGCGAGCGCCGCGCGTTCTTCTACTCGACGCACCGACGCCCACAGCGCATCTTCAAGATCCGCCTCTTGCGCGGCGTCCAGCGAAGCTTCTGTGAAAGCGTGCCCGGTATGGCATCGGTAGCGAAGGGGCGCGGCACCGCCTACTTCCCAAACGATACCTCCGCAGTCCGGACAGGTGAGTGTGCTGCGCTTGCCCAACTGATCGAGCAGTGCGGGCGAAGAGACACCAGTGAGCGCGATCTGCGCTTCGATCTCGATCGGTCGCTTATCGGCGCTCATGGGGCCTCCTTTTATGGGTTGGTGAACCGCGTCAACGATGGCCTGCGCAAGCCGGTCAAGGCACGCCACCGTAGCGGCCGGGACCGCGCGAAGCGCGGAGGCCGGCATTGACTGGGCGACGCTGTCTTGCGGCGCTTGTACGATGACACGACCGCCACAGGCGTTGACCGCGGCAGCGCCAGCCGCCCCGTCGTCAAGGTCCCCTGTCAAGACCACTGCGACGGCGCGAGCGCCATACTCGACGGCCACTGAGCGGAATAACGGGTCAATGGCGGGACGCGTGAAATTTTCTTTCGGGCCAGCGCTCAGCCGTATCCGCCCATCATGAACCAGCATATGCCGATCGGAGGGTGCGACATAAATCCGCGACGGTTCGAGCGGAATGTTGTCTATCGCATGGGCAACCGGCAAACAGCAAACCGGCGCCAGTAGCTCAGGCAGCAGACTGCGATGCGCGCCAATATGCATGACGATCAAGACCGGAGCGGTAAAATCCGTCGCCAGTGACGACAGCAGCGTGCGAAGTGCGTCGAGACCGCCCAGCGACGTACCGACCGCGACGATCCGATTCTCGATAGGCTGATCGTGATGCACTGCGTGCCTTCAGACTGTGGCTGCGGCGGGCCGGGTCGCCGCCCTTGGATCTTCATTGCAGTTCCGGAGTCCGGACCGCATGGCCTAGACAGCAAGCAGCGAACCTGGGAATGGTGCTTGCGCGAGCACCGCAGCCGACGCAATTACCTGAACCGACATGAAAAGCGGAACTTGGACCGGAATCTGGACCGATAGGAAAGCGTCCCCGCGCCGTCCGCTACGCATTCTGGTCGTCGACGATGACGCGCTTGGCGCTGAAGCCGTGGCGCTTGCGCTCTCGTTCGGGGGTCATGAAACCCGTTTTGCATCCGATGGGCACTCCGCCTTTGAACGCATCGCATCGTGGAGCCCGGACATCGCGGTGCTCGACATCAATATGCCGTCGCCCGATGGTTTCCAACTCGCCGCGATGCTGCGTACGGCTCACGGTGCCGGCGAAGCCGTGCTCATCGCGTTTACCTCGATGGACGAGCAAGCCGTACAGCCACTTGGGATTGCGGCAGGCTTCGACGCCTTTTGTCAGAAAGGCGCGGGAACCGGGCCTTTACTGGATATCATTGCACGCGTCGCCGCGCTTTAATGGGGGCATTGCCCCGTGTTTTGTGTGCGTGGCGCTTCAACGTGAGTTGCCCGGCTTGATCTTATCTGATGCGCGTCAGTGGGTCGGAGGAAATAGGCTACCGATATGACCCCAAAAGAACAACGCAAACCCGTGGGACCCGACTTTGCAGTGGTCGGAATTGGCGCCTCCGCTGGCGGCGTCGAAGCGCTGTTGCGGCTTTTCGAAACTGCCCCACCCGCGCCGGGCATCGCCTTCGTGGTGGTCCTGCATCTGTCGCCCGATCATACGAGCCACGCGCACGAGGTCCTTCAAAACGTGACCCCCTTGCGCGTGCGGCAAGTCAGTACCCCGGTGCCGCTCGAAAAAAATAATGTCTATGTCATTCCGCCCGGCAAGCTCCTATCCATGGTCGATGGACACCTGTGCCTGAGCGACCCGGAACCGCCGCGCCTGCCGCCCACAAGCATCGACGTGTTTTTTCGTAGCCTGGCCGACGCTCACGGTGCCCGCGCTGTGGCCGTCGTCTTGTCGGGTTCAGGCGCAGACGGCTCGGTGGGCATTGCTCGCGTCAGGGAACGGGGCGGCATCACCATCGCTCAGCGTCCGGAAGAAGCGCAGTACGGCGAAATGCCGAGCAACGCGATTGCAACCGGGGACGTCGACCTCGTATTGCCGGTAGCGCAGATCCTTCCCAGGCTTCTGGAACTCGTCAAAAGCGCGGCGAGAATCGCCTTGCCCGCGCCGTCGGATCCCGATGAAGAGGTCGGCAGCATCGAATCGCCCATTCCCGATGCCCATGCAATTGACGAGGTGCTGGACACGCTACGTGCCCGGACCCGTCACGATTTCTCCAACTACAAGCGCGGCACGATCGTGCGTCGTATCGAGCGCCGCATGCAGGTCAATGCGCTGACGTCGGTGGCTGGGTACAAGAATTTCTTAACCGAGAATGTCGACGAGACGCCGAAACTCCTGGCGGACATGCTGATCGGCGTGACGAACTTCTTTCGCGATCCCGAAGCGTTTGATGCGCTCGAGAAAGCCTTGCCGGCGGAGCTCATACAAAGCCTCAAGGACCGTGACGAAGTGCGTGCGTGGGTGCCGGCCTGCGCAACAGGGGAAGAGGCTTTTTCAATCGCCATGCTGCTGGACGAAGCAGTACGTCGATTGCCCCATCGGCCGAGGATAACGGTCTACGCGAGTGACATCGATGAACGCGCGATCGCCATCGCGCGGGCGGCCAGCTATCCTTCGGCCATTTCGAACGACCTGTCGCCTGCCCGTCTGACGCAGTATTTCACCCAGGAGGGGAACCGATACCGACTGGTGAAATCGCTGCGCGACACCGTGATCTTTGCTGCTCATAATCTGCTGCGCGATCCACCCTTCTCGCGCATCGATCTGATTTCCTGCCGCAACGTCCTGATCTACTTCGACCGCCGCGCCCAGAGACGCGTCTTCGAAGCGTTCCATTTCTCGTTGCGCCCCGACGGCCTGCTGTTTCTCGGCTCGGCCGAATCGGCTGACTTCGCCCACGAGCTCTTTGCGCCGGTGGATAAGTACAAGAAGATCTACCGAGTGGTGCCAAGCGCCGCAACCAATCCCTTGCCGACCTACGTCAACATTCAACAGCACCCGCACGATGGCGGCGGTCAAGCGTTCTTTACTGCGCCAATCAGCAGCCAACCGATTGATGTCGAAGCGCCCAACCCGGCACGATCGCTCGACCTGTTTGGGCCGCCAGTCATTGTGGTACGCACCGACGGCACCATCGTCCATCGTTCCGCCAATGCCCATAGGCTGACTGAGGACGTGCGGCGTGCCCGTGCCCTCAATCTCTTCGACATCACCCGTGAAGACGCCCATCCTCGCATCCGGCAAGCGATGCGGCGCTGTGCCACGACCGGACGACGCCAGGACGAACAGGCGCTGCCTTTCTCGACCGCATCAGGCGAGATTGCGGTGAATCTGTCTTTCTGGCCCTACCACGACCCTGTACGGGACGAGGATCTGATCTCCCTCACATGTGACCCTTTGACGCCACTTCCGGCGGCCGATCCCGCGGCGAGCGGCGAGCCTGCCGACGAGACGCTGGACTCGCTTAGGCATGCATTGGCGGGAAGCGAGGGCCGCGTGCGCAACTCCTTGCACGACGCGCAGAAATCGGCCGAGGAGCTCAGAGCATCGAACGAAGAGCTGCAGGCCATGAACGAGGAATTGCGCTCGGCAACCGAGGAATTAGAAGCGAGCCGCGAGGAATTGCAGTCGCTTAACGAGGAACTGGTCACGGTGAACTCGGAGCTCCTGACGAAGGTCCAGGAGGCCGCCCGCGTGAGCGATGATCTTAAAAACCTCATCGCCTTGGTCGGCGTGGCGACGGTGTTCGTCGACCGTACGCTCAACATAAACCGGTACACGTCTCCGGCCGACACGCTTTTCAACATCCTGCCCAGTGACACCGGTCGACCGCTTCAGCATCTGACGCACAAACTGGATTATCCGGACATGATCGACGATCTGCGCGCCGCGTTCGAGACGCTCAAGAAGATCGAAAAGGAAGTGCGGAGCAAGGACGGTCGCACCTTCCTCGCCCGGGTCCTTCCGTATCGCACCGACGATGATCGTATCGATGGGGCCGTGCTCGCACTGATCGACATTTCAGAACAGAAAGCCGCTCAAAACCAGGCGCGCGCGAGCGCAGAGAGGCTCAAGCTCGCTGCACAGGAGACGCATGACGTCGCCATTGCTGTCCTCGACGACGATGGCGTAGTGGTCAGCTGGAACGCAGGCGCGAGTCGCATTTTCGGTTACAAGGCCAACGAGATGCTGGGCGGCCCCCTAGACGCAATTTTTACATCTGAAGATCTCGCGGCTGGCGTACCGGCGCGCGAGCGCGACAAAGCCCGCCATAACGGCCGAGCCGAAGACGAGCGCTGGCACGCGACCAAAAGCGGTGAGCGCGTCTTTTGCAGCGGCTTGCTGAGTCGCATCGATGTGCCCGGGTTTTCCGGCTTTGCCAAGATCGTTCACGATGCGACGAGACGCAAGCTGGTACAGGGAAAGCGAGACCTTGTGCTGGCGCGGCAGCGTGCCGATTACACCGAGATTCGAAAATCGAGCCGGTTGAAAGATGAGTTCATTGCGGTGCTGTCCCATGAACTGAAAAACCCGCTCAATCTCATCCATATGAAAGCGGAGATCCTCGCTCGTCTTCCGGAAGCGCGACACATCAGCCGTGTTCGCGAAGTCGCCGATGCGATCCAGAAGTCAGTGCTCGGGCAAGCGCAGATCATCGATGACCTGCTCGATTTTTCGCGAATTCAGACAGGCAAGCTTTCTCTACGCTTCGCACCCACGGATCTGACGAATGTCGTTCGGTCGATCTCAGAGGCGGTACGCGACGATTTCGCCGCAAACAAGATCGAGCTACAGGTGCACATTCCGTCGACACCGGTCGTTATCGAGGCCGATGCCATACGCATGGAACAGATCGTCTGGAATCTGCTCAGCAATGCATTGAAGTTCACGCCGCCGGGCGGAACAGTCACCATCCGGTTGCAGCACCAAGCGAATCAGGTGTGTCTGGAGGTGGCCGACACGGGCGTCGGCATCGCTCCCAATCTGCTTGAGTCGATCTTTGATATCTTCCAGCAAGCCCCCAACGTGCCCCCGCGTGCGCGAGCTGTCGGATTGGGCATCGGTCTATCTCTGGTGCGCCAACTGGCTCACCTGCACGGCGGAAAGGCCGAGGCATTTTCCGAAGGCGAGGGTCGAGGCGCTCGCTTCGTCGTCTTGCTTCCGGCCGAGACCTCGTTCGTTCATCGGCAAGCCGGTGACAAGCCGGCAAACCTTTCGATCTTCGCGGGGGCCCGCGTGCTGCTAGTCGAGGATTCCGAAGAGTCGTTGCAGGCGATGGCAGAGCTGTTTTCCCTGTACGACGCACGGGTTACGGCTTCGCCGAGCGCAGCCGAGGCGTTACGCGCGGCGCAAGCGTCCGAGTTCGACGTTATCGTCACCGATCTGAATTTGCCGGATATGGACGGCTACCAACTTGTCGCGCGACTGCGGCAACTGCAAACTTGCTCCGGTGTTCCGATAGTAGCGGTGAGTGGTCGACCTGTAATGCAAGAGGAGGCGCTTGCGCGTGAGGCCGGCTGCGACGCCTGCCTTTCGAAGCCATTCAATCTCCAGGCGCTGGCTGACGTTGTCCAAAAGCTACGACCGGAGGGTTGAACGCGCTGGACCGTTTTGCGCAACTGGTTGGCGTTCATGCCAGCCTTAAGGGCCAGCCCGGACACCGATGCCCCTGGTCTTCGGCACGCCTCGATCAGCCGGCGCTTGTCCTCTTGATCAAGGCAGCGCCGGCCGCCTTCATCGATATGCGTGACTTTGAGAGGGAGGAAATCAAGGTCGTCTGGGGTCATGTTTGCGTCCGCAAGTTGTGAACCCCAAAGGTTGGACATCAACCGTGAGGGGTTTATGGGAAAATATGAAGAACGACAAAGCTCGCCGCTGCGAAGGATTACTGCTCAGGTCATCTGAGCCTCGTCTCCCGGAAAGCGTGGTCCAGTTTCGTCATCGGCCCGGGCGACGAAGCATTTGCCGTGCGGACTCGGCGGGCCCAGTTCGAATTGATCATGTGCGCGGCGAACAAGGTGGGGCCCGGGAACGTATTCAGGGTAAGCGCGTTCGCGCCACCGCTCGAGGACTGGACCAACTTCCTGCGCAGTGTGCTCGCGTTCGGCAATTGACCCTACGTGAAAGCCTTCGGGTGTCGCCGATTTCCGTCATCGCGCTCGCGTTGCGCATGCTCGGGTTTCATCTGCCGCCGCGCGATAACATCAAGCGAGTCCTTGACGAGATCGGCGAGGACATGGAAATGGCGTTCGACGATGTCCTTCGCAAAATGGGCGACGAACGCGACCAAAGGTCATCCGCGTTTCGCCCCTTCTCAACGGAAATCTCGCTCGTCGTGTGGTTTCCGCCGTATTCCGAGTCGCTCGTTGGAAAAGTCCTCAGTCGCGCGAGACGATGCTGGTCATGCGTAAGCGCGAGCTTTAGCACACCGTATCGAGAATTGTTTGCAAGTGACGATCGAGCGGAGCCGCACCGCGGCGGTGGATATCAACTCGTGAGTCTGCATCGGAGTGAGGGAAGCGCGCAGTCACGATGACCGGCGCGCGGCCTGTCAGTCAGCCGGTCTCCGCCTTGGTCTGCTGTTGCCGCGCATAATTGAATGGCAACAAGTCGGTCACGTCTGCATCGGGCGCACGCTGCGGCAGCTCCGTGAGTACATGAAGCAGGTAGTCGTACGGCTCGACGCCGCAAGCCCGGCACGTCAGCACCAGACTGTAGATCGTGGCGCTGGCCTTTGCGCCATCAACCGTGTCACTGAACAGCCACGATTTTCTCGAAGTGGCAAACGGCCTTACGTCGCGCTCGATGACATTGTTATCGATGGCGGCGCGACCATCAGTGACGTAGCGACTGAGATATTCCCACTGGTTGCGCGTATAGGCAATCGCCTTGCCGAGCAGGCTCTGCGGCGTCACCTTCGGTGCCAGTTCATCGAGCCACGCCTTGAAGGCCTCGAGCAGCGGCACACTGTGTTTTTGCCGCAAGTCGTAGGTATAGTCCGCACGTGTCTGGCCGGCGGGCAGATCGCCTTTGGCCAGTGCCTCAACGCGGTATAGGGCCTGGAAGTACTCAAGCGCCTTCGCCACGCGAGCGTTCGGCATCTTCTGCTTGCCAGAGTCCGTCTTTTTTGTAGCCGCCTTGTCCGCCTTGACGAACAGCCTGCGCGCGTGCGCCATGCATCCGAAGTGCGCCGCCTTTTTAAGCGTGCGCCAGGCGCTGTAGCCGTCGCTCATCAGCATGCCGCTGTAGTCGCCCAGAAACTTCTTCGGATGCTCCTGGCCGCGTCCCGGCTGGTACTCGAACAACACCACGGGCTCGGCGCAATCCTGCGCGCTGCGGTAGCACCACATGTAACTCTTGCTCTGCGCGGACTTGCCGGGCTCTTTGAGTACCTGAACTGTTGTTTCATCACCGTGGATCAGCGGTTGCGATAGCAACGTTTTATGCAGCGCGTCGTACAGGCGGCCGTAGTGCAGTTCGCTGGGGCGAATGACCCAATGGGCGAGCGTGCCGCGACTCACCGGAATCTGCCAGCGTGCGAGCGCCTCCTGCATCCGGTACAACGGCATGCCGTCGACGTACTTCGCGGTCGCGACCGTCGCGATCACCGATGCGTCCGCATGGCTTCCCGGGATCGGCTGAACCGGCATCGGCGCAAGCACGACCGGCGTATGTTCGGCGTGCCGCTCGCAATGTCGGCAGGCCCACTTGGAACGTACGTTTTTGCGGACTGTCCACTTGACCTCGACGTGCAACTGTTCGCTGACGTCCTCGCCGATGCGATGCATCGGATTGCCGCAACAGGGGCAGCCTCGGTGGTCCTCCGGCAGGTCGTATTCGACTGGTTCACGGGTCAGGTACGCCGGCAACGGCTTGCGTCCGGCCTTGCGTCGTTCAGGCTGGCTGGCCGATGGCGATCCGGTGTCGGGCAGCGCGGACTGGACTCCCTCATCGTTGTCGTCGTAGGGTTCGGTCCGTGCAATCTGCTCGGCTTCGTCGAACACGCGATCCTTGCGCTTTTCGCTTTTCGGCGCGTAACGCTCGGCCTGCAGCAGCCGGACCTGTTCCTCAAGTTGCTCGACGCGCTGGCTCAGTTCGCCGATGTGTTTCGCGTCGTCGGCTACACGCGCCTCGAGGGCCTGGATATAGCCCTGAACGTCCGTAGGTACGTGCTTGAGGTCGGGTGCATTCTTCATGCGCTCCAGGGTAGCGAAGCGCGGCGCGTCGTAGGTTTACCTAAATTCGTAAAAGGCGCGCCTCCCGTTGTTTACATGCAACGCACCGGGCTAGCTGGCGTGCTGGTAATGGCGCACAGGATGACGGCAAAGCGCGTCGATGTCGATGTGAGGCCCGTCGGAAAAAGTGGACGCCAACATTCCGTAAAATTGAGGAATGGAGGCATACATGAATCGAATCCCCAAAGCCGTCTACACGAAGGAGTTCCGTGAAGAGGCGGTGAAGCTTGCAATGACCGAGGGCGTTGGCGTATCGGAGGCTGCGCGTCGGCTGTCGATATCAATGAAGACGTTGGCAAACTGGGTGCGTGCTGCGAAGGCCGGCAAGCTGGAGCGTGTAGGTCAGCATCAAAAGCCGCTGACGGAAATCGAAGCTGAACTCGGACGAGTCAAGCGGGAGCTGGCCGAAGTTAAAATGGAGCGCGATTTATTAAAAAAATTCGCGACGTACTTTGCGAGGGAGTCGCGGTGAAGTACGGCGTTATTGACCAGATGCGACAGGACTATCCGGTGCCGCCGATGTGTCGGCTGCTGGGCGTCTCCGTGAGCGGCTATTACGCGTGGCGCAAGCGCTCGCCGTCGTTGCGGGCACAGCAGGAGCCGCGACTGGAGGCCGAAGTGCTCGCGGCGCATCAGCGTACGCGCGAGAGCTTCGGGCCCGAACGCTTGCAGAAGCACCTTGACGAGCACGGCGTGCGGCTCGGTGTTCACCGCATAAAAAGGCTACGCAAGAAGCTTGGACTACGCTGCAAGCAGAAACGCAAGTTCAAGGCGACCACCAATTCGAAGCACGACCTACCGGTAGCACCGAACCTGCTGAACCAGGATTTCACTGCAACCTCGCCGAATCAGGCCTGGTGCGGCGACATCACGTATATCGCGACTGACGAGGGCTGGCTGTACCTCGCCGGCCTGAAAGATCTGTTTAGTGGCGAGCGGGTCGGCTACGCCATGAGCGAGCGCATGACGAAGCATCTGGTTATGCAGGCGCTGTTCCGTGCGGTTGCATCGCAGCGCCCCGCTCCTGGCCTGATCCATCACACGGACCGCGGGTCCCAATACTGCGCTCACGCCTATCAGGATCTCGTCGGCCAGTTCCGCATGCAGGCGTCAATGAGTCGACGAGGAAACTGCTTTGACAACGCGCCGATCGAATCGTTTTGGGGCACGCTAAAAAGCGAGCTGGTCTATCATCGACGCTTCGCCACGCGCGATGAGGCCAGGCGAGCCATCAGCGAATACATCGAGATGTTTTATAACCGGCAGCGCACGCAGGCTCGTCTCGATTACCTGTCGCCTGTAGCATTCACGCAGCGATACTATCTGAATCAGGTCGCTGCTTAACCCGTTGGCGTCCACGCGTCTCGACCGACCTCAGTCGATCGGCTCGCGGTAGAGGTAGACCCTCAGGTCATCGGCGAAGCGCAGCATCAGCGACTCCTCAACGCGCCGATCATCGCCGTGAGCAGCGCCGTATCTTGTTGGCCACATTCAAGTTCAAGACTCACTCCGTTGGGCAACTGCGCCACCAGGCGTGAGGGCAATGGCGGGCGGTGCGAGGGCCGCACTGCTTCCCGTCGCGTTGAGGCTGGCAAGGCTTCGGACGTCACCGGCCCGGGAAGGGCGAGCTCTACGACCGGCACGAACGCCGGCACGTGGACGTCAAGGGGCTTCTCCGTGCGGCGGCACTCTCCGCGCTCGCGCTGAACCCATTTGCGCAACTGATTGGCGTTCACGCCAGCCTTGAGGGCCAGCCCGGACACCGACGCGCCTGGTCTTCGGCATGCCTCGATCAGCCGGCGCTTGCCCTCTGGATCAAAGCAGCGCCGGCCGCCTTCATCGATGTGCGTGACTTTGAGAGGGAGGAAACCAAGATCGTCAGGGGTCATGTTTGCGTCCGCAAGTTGTGATTGCGGACACAAGCTTGACCCTCCTCAGCTGGGCTTGCCAGATGCGGAGGAATTACCGTTTACGGTCATGCGGCACACGGACCTGAGCAGTCTGCCGCCGCTCTGCGTCATGCTCATGATGGCGGCCGCGCAAAAGCTTCGTGTGCGTTGGGACGGCCTGCCCTCCCCTCGCGATCGCGAAACGGCGCGGAGTTACTTGCTCAACTTCGGACCGGAGAACAGTCTGATCTGGGATTTGCCCGACGAGAACGCTTCAGGCTCGTCGCAATCGCAAATTCACGCCGATTCTCATGCGCACCATCATGTCAGCAAGGGATCATGCGGAAAGCCCCGCACGGCGGCTGCCCGCTGGTGCCACGGCCGAATCAACTCGTCACCGGCGAGGCGAGATTGTTCCAGTCGTGCAGAAAGATCTGCTGAACATACGCGGCCGCTTCCGCACTGTAGATGATGAGACCGGCGTCGCGATTCCGCAGCGTACCGTCCGCGGACCAATTCTGGCTGCTCACCATCACCACTTTCCCGTCCACGATGATGCCCTTGTTATGCACGCCGGTCTGACGCCGCAGCACCGAAGGATGAATGCCCGCACTCGCCAGCTTGTCGACCCAGCCGCCGTCCTGGAACTGGCTCGTGATCAGCCGCACGTCGAGGCCACGATCGGCCAGCGCCTTCACGGCGATGATCAGCGCCTCGTGCGCCTCGTCGCCCGGCTTGTCGCTGGGATGAATGTACTGGGTCTGCATGTAGAAACTGGTTTGCGCGGATTCGATCAGCGTCTTCACATGGCCTGGGTAGTTATCCGGTGTGAGCAAGGGCTGAATACGGATGGTGTCGTTCAGCGTGCGCGGCGCGAAGAATTGCCGTGGCGCCTTGCCGGCGGCCAGCATCTCGACCGGCACTTCAAGGTCCGCCGCCTGCGACGACGCCGCCCCCGTCATCGCAGCCTGTGCCGCGGCTTTCGCGATCGCAGCGCTGGCGACATCGAAATCGTGCTGTAGATACGCGCGGAACGTACGGCTCAATCCCGGGCTGCTGGCGATGACGTGCCAGTCCCGATCGCATGGTGATCACGTCGATTACTTGCACGACGGGCACCTGCATCATCCCCATGGAGATCATGTAGATGAGCACAAGGTAGAAGTGAGCGCGAAGAACCCCGATGACTGTACGCACGGCGCCGGTGGTCACGAACCCGATCATGTGCACGGCCCAGGTTGTGGACACGAACCCGTGCCGCACGGCGATTACGTTGATTACTTATTGACGTTTTCATCAATCATGACATCACCACAACGTTGCCTGAATCCAGCACGCGGCGATGATCGAAGGTCGGTGCTGAGCGCTTTTGAGTTTGTTGCGAGCAACGGTGTGCAACTCGCTGAGATTGTCGGGGCAGAAGTTTGCAATCGCATGACGCTTGAGCCATGCCCACAGGTATTCGACGGGATTGAGTTCCGGGCAATACGGTGGCAGAAAGGTGATCTGAATAAGGCCGTCGAGCGAATCCAGGTATTGGCGGACAATCGCGGCGTGGTGAGGCCTGGCACCATCCCAGATGATAAGCAGCGGCTGCTTCAGATGCGCTTTGAGCGCCTTGAGAAACTCGACCACCTGTTCCTTCTTTACGCTACCTTCGTACAACCGAAACAGGTAGTTCGTGCGACTGAGGCCCGCGATCGCCGACACGTGGTGCCGGTTGAAATGAAACTGGATAACTGGCGTTTGCCCCTTCGGCGCCCAGGTGCGCACCCGTGTGGGGCGCTCGCTGATGCCGGTCTCGTCGATAAAGACAATCAATCGGCCTTCGCGCTTGGCTTTTTTTTAAGCGCGGGCCAGGTGTGCCGCTTCCAGTGGCGCACCGCTTCTTCGTCGCGCTCGATTGCGCGCCGCTCAGGCTTCTGTGCGCTGAAACCAAGCGTCCCCAGAATGCGCCAGATTTGCGTTTGTCCGAACTCGACCCCATACATGCGCTTGATGAGCACGCCGACGCGCTTGAGCGTCCATAGCTCGGTGCCAAAGCCGTGTTCGGTCGGCTTCTGTAGCAATGCCTGCCGTAGCTGCGCCAATTGCTGCGCATCAAGCCGCGCTGGACGACCTCGACCCGGCACCGCACGCAGCGCATCGATTCCGCCTTCATCGAGTAACCGCTTCCATGTGTACACCGTCTGTCGGGCTACCCCCCCGGCAAGTGCCACCTCTGCCGGACCTTTGCCCGCCAAAAGCATCCGGGCGGCCCGCAAACGCTTCTTCGTTGCCTCGTCCAACGGCTTCGTTGCCATGGCGCGCATCTCCGATCAATCCGTCAGAGATATAACGCGCCAGAATCGAATCGGTTGTCATGTTTTACGGAAAACTCAATAGTTGATGGACACCTTCACCATCCGCACGGCGACCATTGCGACGACCACGGTCCCGTGGAGATCGTGCAGTAACCTTGCGGGAATCTGCGTTATAGGGTAAATCCGGCAGAAACTCTTCGCTATCCAAACGCGTCGCTAACCTCCCTTCGTTAAACAACGGAATACCGCCCATCAAGAGTCCGGTACGAGCGGAAAAGGCAGCGAAGGGCCGTGGCGCCAGATGCACCTTTCGGACCCTTGCTCACAAAGCCAGCTGGATACCGATCCAGCGTCTCGTGTCGTCGGCCCAAAAAAACGTTCCGGTAAGGCGGCCGGCAAGACGGTGGCGTTCGGCGGCGGCATAGGATGAGCCCGCGCCATCGACCGGGCCGGCGAGCGCGACGGCCGTCGTCAGTTGATACGTCGCGTTGATTCCGTAGTTGCTCAACGATCGATAAAGCCGGGTCGCCAGCGTCCGCGTTGGTCACGCCATAGTTAATCGATCGCGAAAGCGCCCGCCGCAGTGAGTTCGCCGATCGCGTAGCTCGCGCCGACGCTCCACGCGCGCCCATCTGGTTCGAGAACGCGTACAGGCCGCCGAAGCTAAAGCCTGCGTACGTCTCGCTTATGAATTTGACGGCGTTTTCGCCAGCAGTGCGCAACCGGCGAAAGGCATCCCGCTCAGCGGGCTCGAATTGCGAACTGCAAACCGGGTTCGAGCGCTTGTTGTTGCTCGTACGCAGACCGCTTGCAACATTACGATACGGGTTTATACTAGGCCCGTCTCCTCCATGTCTCCTGATATGGATTCGGCCCGCTCGTCATCGAGCGGGCTTTCTTTTGGGGCTGTTCATCGCCGGCCACGGGCACTCACCAAAGGACTGCTAGCAACGACGCTTTCGCGCTCGCTGGGAAAGCGGCTGTTGGCGCGGTCGGGGGCGACGGTTGTCATCTGCCTCGGGCCTGCTAGTCGGTGTTATCGCATATATTGCCCGCGGATCTCCGATGTTCGCCCTTCGTTCAACGTCAATCTTTCATTGAGTTGAACTTAGGACGATTGGTCGAGGCAATGCGTCTTCACAGTCCGCCGGGCGGGCTGCTGTCTGGTCGCCCCGCCAACGTTCGGCACAAGGCGCGACGCAGAATCAATACGGGTGTGAGGTCGGTCGAGACGCGTGGACGCCAACGGGTTAAGCAGCGACCTGATTCAGATAGTATCGCTGCGTGAATGCTACAGGCGACAGGTAATCGAGACGAGCCTGCGTGCGCTGCCGGTTATAAAACATCTCGATGTATTCGCTGATGGCTCGCCTGGCCTCATCGCGCGTGGCGAAGCGTCGATGATAGACCAGCTCGCTTTTTAGCGTGCCCCAAAACGATTCGATCGGCGCGTTGTCAAAGCAGTTTCCTCGTCGACTCATTGACGCCTGCATGCGGAACTGGCCGACGAGATCCTGATAGGCGTGAGCGCAGTATTGGGACCCGCGGTCCGTGTGATGGATCAGGCCAGGAGCGGGGCGCTGCGATGCAACCGCACGGAACAGCGCCTGCATAACCAGATGCTTCGTCATGCGCTCGCTCATGGCGTAGCCGACCCGCTCGCCACTAAACAGATCTTTCAGGCCGGCGAGGTACAGCCAGCCCTCGTCAGTCGCGATATACGTGATGTCGCCGCACCAGGCCTGATTCGGCGAGGTTGCAGTGAAATCCTGGTTCAGCAGGTTCGGTGCTACCGGTAGGTCGTGCTTCGAATTGGTGGTCGCCTTGAACTTGCGTTTCTGCTTGCAGCGTAGTCCAAGCTTCTTGCGTAGCCTTTTTATGCGGTGAACACCGAGCCGCACGCCGTGCTCGTCAAGGTGCTTCTGCAAGCGTTCGGGCCCGAAGCTCTCGCGCGTACGCTGATGCGCCGCGAGCACTTCGGCCTCCAGTCGCGGCTCCTGCTGTGCCCGCAACGACGGCGAGCGCTTGCGCCACGCGTAATAGCCGCTCACGGAGACGCCCAGCAGCCGACACATCGGCGGCACCGGATAGTCCTGTCGCATCTGGTCAATAACGCCGTACTTCACCGCGACTCCCTCGCAAAGTACGTCGCGAATTTTTTTAATAAATCGCGCTCCATTTTAACTTCGGCCAGCTCCCGCTTGACTCGTCCGAGTTCAGCTTCGATTTCCGTCAGCGGCTTTTGATGCTGACCTACACGCTCCAGCTTGCCGGCCTTCGCAGCACGCACCCAGTTTGCCAACGTCTTCATTGATATCGACAGCCGACGCGCAGCCTCCGATACGCCAACGCCCTCGGTCATTGCAAGCTTCACCGCCTCTTCACGGAACTCCTTCGTGTAGACGGCTTTGGGGATTCGATTCATGTATGCCTCCATTCCTCAATTTTACGGAATGTTGGCGTCCACTTTTTCCGACGGGCCTCAGTGCTCCGCACTGATTTACTTGCACCAGCCCGAACCTTAGTCGCCCGTGCAACGCACCGTGTCCAAACCTGTTCAGCGTAGTGACAAGGAGTAGCATCGCGCCAAGCGATGCTCACCGTCCGGTCGTTCAGTCGCTCGAGCAAATGAATGCGTGCGTTTGTCGGATCCGTACATGGCTCTGCGGCGCGTCGCCCGAGTCTGCGGTCGTGCAGGCGCAACCTGCCGCCTATTGAATAGATCCTCAATGATGCGTCCCAGACGGCAGAACCTGCATCGGTCAACCCGCCGCCGCGACTGCTCAGCCGTTTGCCATCCATGTCGCCTCAAATTTGGGCTCGGCCCACGAGCCGTGCAGCATTTGGCTCTGCGTTGGCACATCAGCGAGTTAATGCAAGGTCACGTTCTCACGAAAGCAATGGACCCCGTAAGACATCCGCACTGAGCGCCAACCTTCTGCGCGATCATCCCCGGTAGGTCGAGAGTCCACCGTTCCTAAACTGGGCGAACCCGAATGCGGCGTCCACATGGTTTTCTGGCCGCCCTCGCCATGTAGACGAGCGTCGGCACGATAAATCAACTCCAGATCCAAAGCTGGTCGGTCTAAGAGAACGCCGTGGCGCCGTCCGAACGAGTCCTCGCGCTTCCATCATCTCCTCCGCCGCCTGTTCCTGACGACGCCCTCTTGACTCGTTGAGCCCGGGCGGGGAGTTGTACCTTGATGTTGCCGCTGGTCCATTCTATGCGTCTAGGCGGTAGCCGTTGGCAAGTGATCCCTGCCATGACTGTCCACACTTGGGCTGATCGGTCGTCACCTCCCGGTCATGCGCCGCGCATGAAGAACAGCATCCGCGCTCCCCGTGATCAGCGGGATATCGTGGAAGATGCCATCCGCATTTCTAACGGGTAAGTGCTTGCCTTGCTGTAGACCGAAAACCAGGAGATGTGCAGCCACCGCAGCAAATAGTAGGACGCCCGCAGCCTTCGAAAGGCGCGGTACACCGGCTCAGGAAACCGGCCTCCCCTCGGAAGCCACGGCTTCTTCGGCGCGCTGACGTGCTTATCCGACGACTGCAGCGGTGCGTGGAGCGCGTGCGCCTTCTCGGCTAAGGGGCAACCATACACCCTGCACAGCGTGATGCCCACGTCGACGAAATTCGTGTAAAGCGTCTCGTCATGTTTCCGTGCAGAATAGCGAGCTTCTGCACGTGCTTGTGGAGAACTCTTCGAGCGTCATGCGACGATCACGTGTTCGCGCCGCCACGCGAAGCAACAACGAAGGGTTCCTTCTCGCTCATCGGCTGCTCCCCGCAGGAAACCCGACGTGCCGATGAGTGCACCGCATCGCACTATTGTCTGGAATACTCCTCCGCTCACGCTAAAATCCTATATCTTGCGACGGAGGCGGAAATGTCGGACCTCGAAGAAGACGGTGGGATCGTGAAGCACTATGTTGGGATGTTCTGCCAGCTCGGAGTGAAAAGCGAGAGCGGCGAAGACGTGTCGCGACGCGTGTCGATTCTCGTTGAGAACGCCGTCAAGCATATCGACATTTGGCAGAGTGGCGAACCGACGAACAATAAGGCGAAGCTTGTTGCGCAATTGAGAATCCGCGCGCAAATGTTGGCTCGAGAAGCTCCAGCGCAGTCGAAAGTATTGAAGGATGCTGCCGGGCTACTGGAAGACTTCTGAGTCGCTGGGTGCGCCGGAGGCTGGACGATTGGCGGCGGCCCCGTGTCGGGTGTACGTCGCCTTCTTCGGCCGACCATCCTACGCTGCGCGACATGAGAACGCGCTGGCCGTCCTATTATAATTGACGCTGTCCATCCGCGGCCGTCACACGCGGCGCTTCGATCCCGCCTTCGTCCAGACGGGTCTTCCATGTATCAAGTGCCCCCGATGCCGACGCGCTTGACGGCTTCCGGCGGCTCTTGCCCCGCCGGCAGCAAGCGGCCAGCTCGGATTCGGTTGCGCATCGCTCGTTCATCTTGCCAACGAAGAGCATCCTTGATCAAGATGATGATCATATAACTTAAAGCGAGAAATCAGTTGGCATGATTCGGTACAACTCAATAATTCTGCCGCCCTGTCTTAGTTGACCCGTGCATCGGCGCGATGAGCGCATGCAACTGCTCGATCGTGAAGGGCTTGCGCAGCGACGCACAATCGAATCCGGCTTCTTCGGGCGTAGGAGCATCTCGGCCGGAGGCGAAGACAATCTTGATGCTCGGATCGCGCTCACTAGCAGCTTTGGCCAACTCAATGCCCGACCGACCTGGAAGGACGATATCCGTGAGCAGTACGTCGATCTTCGCCGTCGTGAGGGCGTGCATTCCTGCCTCCGCGTCGGCAGCTTGGCGCACGTCATAGCCCATGCTGGTCAACAGTTCACTCATCGCCTCCCGCGAGCTATCGTCATCGTCCACCACAAGTATCGCGAGGTTCGCTGGTGCGTAGGACTGCTCCCAGGACGTCGAGTGCGCTGACGCTGTTCCGCGGGACGAAGGCACATCAACCGTGCGGGCGGGTCCGAGCATCCGCCGAATCTTCGATGCGAGTTGTTCGCGACTATAGGGTTTGCTCAGCAGGTGCACGCCTTCGTCCAGCCGGCCACCATGCACAATGGCGTTCTGGGTGTATCCCGAGGTAAAAAGAACCTTTAAGTGCGGTAGCATCCGGGTCGCGAGTTTCGCGAGCTCAGTGCTGCGCATTGTGCCGGGCATTACCACGTCCGTGAAAAGAAGGTCGATGTGGATCCCGCTTTGCACGACCACGAGCGCGCTCTGCGCGTCGTCGGCCTTCAGTACGGTATAACCGAATTGTCTGAGCGTTTCGACCACGGTTGCCTGAACGCGTCTGTCGTCCTCAACGACGAGGATGGTCTCCGACCCGCCGGCGAGCACCGCCGGCTGCCTGGCTTCGATCGCAGCGGCTTTCTCCATCGAGCGGGGTAGGTAGATTTTTACGGTTGTCCCGTGCCCAGGTTCGCTGTAGATCCTGGCGTGACCTCCGCTTTGCTTGATGAAGCCATACGCCATGCTCAAGCCCAAACCCGTGCCTTGCCCTTCGGGCTTGGTCGTGAAAAACGGCTCAAAAGCGCGCTCGAGGACATCGCGCGTCATGCCCGTACCGGTATCAGTAATGGCGAGCAGCACATATTGCCCCTCGCGAACGTCATCGGCGAGCGCGCTGTAATGCGCATCAAGCATTGCATTTGACAGCTCCAGCGTCATCTTGCCGCCCTCCGGCATCGCGTCGCGCGCGTTGATCGCTAGGTTCAATACCACGTTTTCGAGGTGGTTCGGGTCCACCAGCGTATTCCACAGCCCGCCGGCAATGACGGTTTCCACGTCAATCACCTCGCCCAACGCCCGCCGGAGCAGGTCGTCCATGCTGCGAAGCATCAGAGCCAGATTCACGACCCTGGGCTCCAGTGCCTGGCGGCGTCCGAACGCGAGCAGTTGGGAGGCAAGGTTGGCGCCGTGCTCGACTGCATCGATCGCTTTGTGCAGGCGTTCTCTGCTCCAGGCATCGCGGCCATGGCGGCCTTCGAGCAATTCAAGATTGCCGCGCAACACCTGGAGCACGTTATTGAAATCGTGGGCGACGCCACCCGTCAGTTTGCCGAGCGCCTCCATCTTCTGGCTCTGGAGCAGCGCTGCACGGGCCTTTTCGAGTTGTTCCTGAGCGGTCTTGCGTTCCGTGATGTCGCGTGTGATCTTGGCGAATCCGACAAGATCTCCCTCTTCGTCGCGGATCGCATCAATCACGACGTTGGCCCAGAACCGGCTGCCGTCTTTTCTGACCCGCCAGCCCTCGGTCTCAAACCGCCCTTCCGTCGCGGCTGTATGTAGGCCGTGTTCTGGCAGACCTTCAGCGGCGTCTTCCGCCGTATAGAACCGCCTGAAGTGCGCACCGACCACTTCACGAGCTTCGTAGCCCTTGATGCGAGCGGCGCCCAAGTTCCAGTTCGTCACCAGTCCCTCAGGCGAAAGCATGAAGATCGCATAGTCAGTTACCCCTTGGACCAGCAGCCGGAACCGCCGCTCGCTTTCCGTCACAGCCTCATGCGCCAGGCGTTTGTCGCTCGTGTCCCGCACAATCTTGCCGAAGCCAATGAACGTACCGTCGGCCGCAGTAAGCGCTGTGATGTGCACACTGGCCCAGAATTTCGTGCCGTCCTTGCGTACGCGCCACCCTTCTAAATCGTATCGGCCGTGCTCCCGCGCCTCGCGCAGCGCCGCAGCCGGAACGCCGTTGCGCTGGTCTTCTACTGTGTAAAAGACGGAAAAGTTTCGCCCAAGGATCTCGTCAGCCTCATAGCCTTTGATGCGTCGCGCGCCAGCGTTCCAGCTGACTACCTCGCCGCGGCCCGTCAGCCTGAAGATTGCATACTCCGAGACATGCGCGATCAACAGCGATTGCCATGTTGAGTCGATGTCGTGATCGTTGTTCTGCATTAGCCCCCTCGTTGAATAACGACGTCCCGGCGAAGACTACGAGACTGCATGCCTCTGCTCTGAGCGCTGTCCCGAAGACATTCTAGACCACGTACATTGTGCCCTAAGCCTACGGCGCGAAGAAGCAGCCGGCACGCGACGCGAAAACGCTAGTTCATCGTCCGCAATAGCCCATGGCATGAAACCATCTACATAGCTATCTACGCTCAGCCTCGCGGCGAGTCGCACCGCCTCCACGCGAGCTCCGCCATCGGCCAAAGGCATCGCCGATTGCCCACTTTGCTGATACCTTGTTTAACCTCGCCGGTGCCGCTGGCGTTGGGCGTGGGCGACAACCCCAGGCAGCCGGCCAGTTCCCGACGGTCGCGAAATTGCCGCAGCCAAAAAGCTCGCTAACCCGCGTAGAAGCGCTGCCTGCACCTATGCTGGCAAGTCGCGCCAGCAGCGCCATGCCGGGATTCGCGCCGCTTTCACCTGTTGCTCCTGTTCAGCTTCGCGGCGGCGGATCTGTTGGCGTAGCATTTCGAGCCGCTCACATTCGCGCTCGATTTCAGCACGCGGGCCACGGGCTGCAGATCGCGCTGTCGGGCCCACAAGGGTCTCCAAACTCGACCGCCGACATGCACGGTGTCGGCGACCACGCGGAATGTCACCGCCGTGAGCAACCGTCGCCCGTGCTGCCGGCTCGACGCACGAAGGGGCTCCGCGGGTGCGGTCGAGCCATGGGCGAGCGCGAGTTGCTCCAGCATGTCGAGCATGCTGTTGAGATAACGCTCCATCGCACCGGGCGTCGCCGCGTGCGGATCCTCGACGGGGTCGTAATAGCTGCGTGCGATCACCGCGGGTGGGATGCGCGCTGCACGTGCGCGCGTAGCGCGTGAAATCCTTGGTCGTTCAGGCACGGCCCCCGTCCTCGTCGTCGCTCTCACCCGCGTCGTCCTCGGCACGGGGCGGCTTCTTCGGCGGTTGCCGACACGGCGGCGGCGCCAGACTCGTCAGCCCCAGCCGGATGAGCGCCGCGTTGGCCTGCGCCATGAAGATCTCTGGCCACGTGCCGCACAGAAATTCGAATGCCGGACATGCTGGGCGCAGCACCTCGGCAAGCCGCTCATTTCCCGGGGCGAAGGCCCACGCGCCGTCGTCGCTGTGGTCGTGATCCGAGTGCGTGCCACACATCACGCGCTGCACCAGCGCGACCGCGCCCCTCTCAGCGATGAAGTCGAACACCGGCGCAAAGCGGGCGTCTTGAGTGAGCGCGCCACCGAAGGTTTCGACGAGTGCGATCATCACCGAAAGTTCGAGGCGAGACGGCTTGATCGGCAGCAGCGGCACCGCATCCCCGTGAGCAGTCAGCCATGCCGCGGCCGCCCGGCGCTTCACGGTAATCGCCTCGTCGAGCTCGAGGACGACGCGCGCGACCGCTGCCGTGGGCGCCTGACTAGGCCAGCGCTCATATTCGCCGGCGCCGCGCCGATCCCTGTCATCGGCCGGACAATCGTCGCTGCCTTGTGCCACACGCTCTGCCCTCTCTGATAAGTCAGAAAAGCCCCATTTTACCCCTGAAATGCTATCCCGGTAATGCTTAGGATTCTTACTGAAGTCAGACGGCGCATGGGTTCGCATTGGCACGACGTGAGATACGGTCAAGTCTGGTGTTTGAGCGGTTGATGACCGGCGACGTCAGGCGGCGAGTTTCTGCCGAACCGGTCCATCGTCTTGCACCGGTTCGCCGTCCTTGAAGGCAATGCCCTCATGCAACAGCTTGATCGGATGCACAGCGACCCATCGTCGCGCAGCAGGGGCGTCATGCCTGTCCCGAGGTTTCGTCGAAAACGCCGCGCCCGATGACAATGATTGCATATTCCAAGGCGTTCCGTTGAGCCTCGGAGGCACTATCGGACGCTCGGGAGGAATGCGGCAGATGCCAGTCGGCGAGTACCTCGCCGCCCTTGTCGATGCGCACGATTGCGACGTAACCGTCGGGCGAGGACGTTCGCGTCTGCAGCTCAAGGGTTGGGAACGTCAGAATGCCAACTGTATAGTCGCCCCATGTTCCTGATGTACGTCAAGCATCGGACGACTCCAACACCCGGAAGCATGCTGTCTTGCCCGGGCAGAACTAATCTGATTTAGTTTGATTTTGTTCGGGTCCAATCGGTTTCAATCTGGATGGGCCACTGCCGTATCTCGTCGCGCCTAGGGATCGTCGGCCCAAGCATGTCTGCGTCGGGAAGCGACGCAGCCTTCCAGCAGTAAGAGATGCCAGCGTGCGACATGCAGCGCTCATCAGGGCGATGGCCAGACCTCCTCTCAAGTTCGCGTTCCCACTTCGATGGGCCGTACTGGATTCGAACCAGTGACCAACGGATTAAAAGTCCGCTGCTCTACCAACTGAGCTAACGACTCGATGGCCTCGATGCTCTAGCCGATATCAATCGTGCGGCTCGCGGCGCGCGTCGGCTGTGATTTCGGCACCGCCCGTGTTCGGCTGCACGATATTGACGGGCCGGCCATTGACCGATGTCACCGTGAACGGGCCGCTGCTGTCCTGCGGCGCCAGATGGAACCAGCCGGCGGTCACATAGAGATTCTGCAGGGATTGCGCGTGGCTGGCCGTGGCGGACGAGGCAAGCGCGGCGCACAGGACCATCAAACGAGATGCTTTCACGGGACGTCTCTCCTGCATCGCATTCGCTCGGGAAGACCCATCGTACGCGCGGGGATGCCGGATACGATCGGGATGACTATCGATTGCTCTGCCGTTCGAGGCGTGATACCGCGTGCTTCCGCACTTCAAACGGCGTGCGCTTCGCTCGTCTAAAGGTGGACGACACGCTGCCAGGAGCCACCGATGGGATTCCGCGATCAGTTGACCGAACCGGGCTGCATGCCCGAGAGTGCGAGCGCCACGTGCCCGGCCGCACCGCCGACGATCGTCACGGGCAAGCTGCTCGCGATCGCGGGCGAAACCCGGGACGCGCTGGTCATGATCGAGCGCAACGCATAGCCTCAGGTCGTGCGCGCCCGCGCCACGGTCGATCTGCACGCGGCGCATATTGGCCAGACCGTGGTGCTGGCCTTCGAGGCGGGCGACATGACTCGCCCCATCGTGCTCGGCGTGCTGCGCGGCCAGTCCGGCTGGCCGCTGCCCGACATGCCGGCACAGGTCGAAGTCGAGGCGGACGGCGAGCGCATGCTCGTGCGCGCCCGCGAGCAGCTCGTGCTTGCCTGCGGCGAGGCGCGCATCGTGCTTCACCGCGACGGCCGCATCGACATCAAGGGACACAGCATCGTGAGCGAGGCCGTCGCGGTGAATCGCATTCGCGGAGGGCGCATCTCCCTCAACTGATGCGTTCGATGCCGACCCAACCGGAGCCCGCGCGATGACCTCTGCGTCACAGCCATACCTCGGCTTCGAGCCTCGCGAAATCTCGACGATGCCCCATCGCGCGGTCATCGACGAGCACGCGAGCGAAGCGGCCTTTCTGTGGCGCCTGCGCACGTCGGCAGCGGATGCGCCGCATTACACGCTGCTTCACTTCCACAAGCTCGACATGCGTCTCATCGCGCATCTGTGCGGGCTGGAGATCGCGGGCGCCGCCGGCTTGCGCGCGGCGCAGCGCAATCTCGAGGACGCCGGGCCGGGCACGGTGTTCGTCGCGGCGTTCGTAGCCTTCGCGATGCTCGAACCGAACGCGATGGCCGAGGTCCTCGCGCTGCTCGCGAACGAGCCGCGTTTCGAAAAGCCCGTGCGCACCGCGCTCGCCTGGCAGCAGGAAGGCGCGATGCGCGCGGTGCTTGCGATCATCGGCCGGTCGAGGCACGTGCAGCACAGAAAGCTCGCGCTCGCGGCGGCCATCGCGCGGCGCCAGGCGTCGTTCGCCCGCCTGGACACCGCCTTGCGCGACGACGACGCCGGACTGCGCGCCATCGCCCTGCGCGGCATCGGCGTGCTGGCGCTCAGGAGCCAGGCACGCGAGGCGGAGGCCGCGCTGCGCGACCCGGACCCGGCGTGCCGCTTCTGGGCCGCGTGGACGCTCGTGCTCTTCGGCGATGCACGGCATTGCCCCGCGCTCATGGAAGCCGGCGACGTCTTGCCGCCGCTGCGCCTCGCCGCGCTCGACATGTCGATGCGCCGCGGCGATCCCCGCTGGATTCGCGGCACGATCCGCGCGCTCGCATCGAACGACGACGAGCGCAGGCTCGCCCTGCGGGCCGCGGGCGCATTCGGCGATCCGGCGAGCGTGCCGTGGCTGCTCAATCATGCCGACGACCCGGCGTGCGCGCGCGCAGCCGGCGCGGCGTTCTCGCTGATCACGGGCGCGGATCTCGACTATGACGGCCTGAAGCGCCCGGCTCCCGACGATGCGCCCGAAGCGACCCCGGACGACGACGATCTCGACTGGCCCGACCCGCCGCGCGTGCATGCATGGTGGCAGGCGCAGCGCGGCCGGTTCACGGCCGGCACGCGTCATCTGCGCGGCCAGCCGGTGTGCGCCGCGCAGGCTCGCCGCGTTCTTTCCGAAGGCTACCAGCGCCAGCGCACGGCGGCGGCGCTCGAACTCTCGCTGAGCGATCCGGCGCTGGGTCTTTTCCCCGTGCGCGATCGCACGGACCGGCAGCACGAGAGACTACGCGGATGATCTTCGTCAACGAAACGACCTGCCCCGCAAGCTGGACCGTGGGCTATCAGCGCGATGGACGCGAACGGCTCATCGTCGTCGTGAAGGGCACGTTCACCTTGCCGGAAAACGGCGAACCCACCGTGCTCGCACCGCAGCAGCAAGCGCTCGTGGAAGCGGACCAGTTCATCGGCGAACCGGGGTATTCCGCGCCGTTGCGGGAGACCGACTACGCGCACTGCAAGACCGCGTGCGACGTTCTGCTGCTCGGCAGCGCCCATGCGCCGGGCCAGCGTGCCGCCTTGCGCGTGCAGGTCGGCCTGCAGGTCGGCGCGATGACGAAACGCTTCGACGTGACCGGCCCGCGCGTGTGGCACCGGCGGCTTGGCACGAGCGTCATGGCCGCCAGCGCGCCCGCGGCGTTCGAGCGTCTGCCGATTCACTACGGCACCGCGTTCGGCGGCGTCGACCGCAGCGAGGAGAAGCGGACCGGACGCGTCGACACGTTTCTTCCCAATCCCGCCGGCAGGGGTTTCGCGCGTCATCCGGCGAGCCTCGACGGACAGCTTCTGCCCTTCACGTCGGAACACGGCAAGCCCGTCACGCAGGCAGAGGCACGCTACACGCCGATGGCCTTCTCGCCGATCGGACGCAACTGGCTGCCGCGCAGCCGGTTCGCGGGCACCTACGATCAGCAGTGGATCGACAACACCGCGCCGTGCTGGCCCGACGATTTCGACGACCGCTACTTTCAGGCGGCGCCGCCGGACCAGATCATCGCGTTTCCGTGCGCACCGCTCGACGTGCGGCTGTCGAACCTGACGCCCGATGGCGACCGGCGCTTCACGATTCCTCACCGGCCGATGCCGGTCACGTTCATTCCGTATCAGGGCCGCGACGTCGAGCGCGACGCCCTGCTCGACACCATCGTGCTGGAACCCGACGAAGCGCGCTATACGCTCACATGGCGCAGCGTGCTGCCGCTCGGCAAGAGCATTTTCGATGTGCGCGAGGTCATCGTCGGGGAGCGCTCGCGGGCGGCGCGCATGACGCGGCGCTTCGCGGGCAAGCCGTGGTATCCGAGTCTCGCCGATGCCGTGCGCGCGCTCGACCGGCGCAAGGGAAGCCGGTCATGACGCGCGTAGCCGTGCTCGCAAGCGGCATGGTCACGGCGCTCGGCTTCAACGCGCCCGCGACGCTGGCCGCGTTGCGCGCGGGCGTCAGCGGCATCGAACAGACGTGGCTCGCCGACACCGAATCGGGCGTGCCGCTGCGCGGCGCGAAGGCGCGCTTGCCGCAATGGTGGGACGGCGTCGGCAAGCTCGCGAACCTGCTCGCGCCCGCGATCCATGAGTGCGCGGCCGCCGCGCATCCGCTGCCGCTGCGCGAGATTCCGCTGCTCATCGGCATTGCCGCGCCGGGGCGGCCCGCGCGCCTCGCGCAGCTCGACGAAGGCCTGCTCGACGAACTGCACGACCGTCTGCGGCTCGCGCGGCATCCGCATACGCGCGTGTTCGCGCACGATCAGGCCGGTTGCGCGCTTGCGCTGCTGCACGCGCAGGCGCTCATCGACGAGGGCGTGGCGACGCGCGTGATCGTCGCGGGCGTCGACAGCTTCCTGAGCCAGCCCGCGCTCGATATCTACATGCAGCGGCGGCGCGTGATGACGCAAATGAACTCCAACGGCTTCTTCCCCGGCGAAGCGGGCTGCGCGGTGCTCGTCGCCGGTGCGGAAGGAGTGCCGGCGCGCGCGCTGGTGATCGAAGGCGTGGCCGCCGATACCGAGAGCGCGACGATCGATTCGACGAATCCGCTGACTGCGCGCGCGCTCACCCGGGCGATCCGCGAGGCGCTCGCGCGCGCCGGGATGCGCATGAAGGACATCGGCTACCGGCTGACGGATCTTTCGGGCGAGCACTACAAGTTCAAGGAAGCGGCGTTCGCGTACAACCGTTTTAAGGATGACGACCGAAGCGGCCCGCTTGCGCTGTGGCATCCGATCGAATATCTGGGCGAGATCGGCGCAGCCATCCTGCCGTGCCTGCTCGCGCAGGCGCTGCACGCCGCGACGCTGCGTTACGCGCCCGGCCCTGTCGCGCTGTGCCATATCGGCAGCGACGCGGGCGAGCGTGTGGCGATTGTCGCGCGCATGAACGAGGAGCCGCGATGAGCAAGAACGTTTTCGCCAATGGACGCGAGGTATCGGCGGGCAAGGACGGCAACGAGTCGCTCGCGATGATGCCCGACGTGTGCCTGTCGCCGCCGAGTCCGCCGGCGGGGCCGGTGCCGATTCCGTATCCGAACTTCGCGAAGGCGTCGGATATCAGCAATGGCACGCGCTCGGTGAAGATCGGCGACGAGCAGGTCACGATCAAGAGCACGTCGAACTACAAGACGAGCACCGGCAACGAAGCGGCGACGAAGTCGCTCGGCATGGGTGTGATGAGCCATCAGATCACGCATCCGAGCTACTTCGCGGCCTGGTCCTTCGATGTCAAGTTCGAAGGCGAGAACGCCGCGCGGCAACTGGATCTGACGACGGGAAACCATACCAGTTGAGGTGAGTATGACGACTAACGGGGGCGTGACGAACAACAAGGCGAATGCGGAGCCGAAGGTGGATCCCAGGTGCAAGGACATGGACAAGCGGAACCAGGAAAACCGCGAGCAAGTGACCGAGGCATTCGAAGGCTCGCGCACCAATGCAGGAAAGGAAGTGCATGAGAAAGCGTCGAAAGCGGGCATGACCTTCGGCTCGATGCGCGCCAACATCCCCGCTGCGAACGGCGGCCCGCTCAGGCAAACGTGGAGCGCATGCAGCAGCGGGAAGGCCCAGGAGCGCTTCTCCGATTCGCTGAAGGCCGGCGGCGAATCCAAGCAGGGAGCAGGCACCACTACCGTCAGGCTGTGCGACGGCGCGAGTTTCAAGCACAAGCAGGGCGGGTATGGCTATCACGCCGAAGCGCGGCTCATCACGGAAGTGGCGAACGCGACCGGCGGAAACCTCACCGGGGGCACCCTCATTTTCAAAACGGACTGGCGCTACACGTCGCTGCGCAGGAAGAAGCATAAGAAAGGGGCCTGCCAATCAGGGATGCCGTGCCGTGGCTGCTACCAGGCCATGTGTAAAGCGACGAAATGCGGCCTCGAGATCATGCTGTGCAATGCCAATAACGAGCTCGTTCCGTTCGAGAACCCGAGCGGCAAACCCGGATGCAGCGGCAAAAAGAAAAAAGATCCCGCGAAAGACGGCCTCGCCGATCTCGACAAGCGCATGGGCGAGCATCCTTTGTATGGCATAACCTGATGATGCACCACGCTCACACACGAGGGCACGACATGGAAATTCTTTCTGTCATCCGCGACGCGGGCATTGCGGGCGCCCCGCTCCAGTACGAGTGGGACGTCGAGGTGTCGAGAAGCATCACCTATCCGCTCGAAGAGGAGCATCCGCGACTCGCGCGCGCATTCGAACTCATCAGCGACCGCGCGGCGCTCGCGGCTGCGATGGCCAGCGCCGAATGGGTGGCGCAACGCTTCGAGGGAATCATCGATATCGGCGATGCGCTCATGCGCATCGAGGCGGGCTACGCCGCCGTGATCGACCCGCGTCTCGCGACACTGCCGACGCCCGGCGAACCGTTCCCCGACGAACTGCAAGATGCGCACGGTCCCTTGAAACTCGCCCGCATGATCATTACGACGGCGTTCGAGTACACGAAAGACGGCGAAGGCGTGGTGGACGAGTCGCTGAGCATGGCCCTGCTCGCGCGACATGTGTGTCCGCAGCGAAAGAAATACGACGCGTGGCTATCCGCCGTCTTGAAGCGCGCGGCGAAGCACTATCCGTACGTGGAGGATGAACCGCCCGAACACCAATCCCCCGTCCCCCGCGAATTCTTCGACCTCACCCCCGACTGGACCCCCGCCCACGCCACCACCGAATTACGCGCATTCCTCGCCTCGCTCGACCCCGCGCGCAATCCGTATCTGATCGCCGACGAAGTGCTGCGCGCGCAACGCGATCCCGCTTCCGTTCCGCCCCAAAAGCCATGATGCACTTCGACTGCCTGCCGCCCATTGCGTCCTGTCTCGACCGGCATGCGCCGCTTCGCTACATCTGGGACGACACCCGCGCTTCGGCAGACTATCGCTACGATCCGGACTGGGTGCTGCAAGCGGCGGCGGGCATGTCCACGCGCGCAAACATGGTGCTGTGCGTCGGCCTCTACGAATGGATCATGTGGCGCTTCGACGCTTTCGTCGATGACCCCGTGCCCCGGCAAGTGCTCGAAGCCGCGTGGTGCGCCACCGTGGACCCGTCGCGCATCGCGCTGTTCGAGCTGGCGCGTCGCGAGTGGCTCGGGCCCGTGCGCGGCCCGTTGTGGTGCGCGGTCACATGGCTTCGGCCCGCGGTGGCCTCGGGCGACGATTTCCCTTTCGAAATCGAAGACGCGCTGCAATACCTGACGCGTCTCGCCGTGCATGTCTGCCCGTGGCGCGATCCATTCGAGCAATGGCTGCGCGACGTGCTGACCCGCCTCACCGCGCTTTTTCCCTTCGTGCCCGACGATCCGTTCGACGATCTCTTCTCGGAGGAAACCGCGCGCCGCCGCGGTACGCTCATCGCGCGCAGCGTGCTCGATACGACCCATGCCTATGACATCGGCGAAGGCGCGCGCTGGAGTGCGGCGTTGCTCCGGCAGGCGACAGCCGCATCGAATCCGTTTCTGGAGCCTGTCGCGCAGACACCGTGAGCGCGCCGGGCGGCCCGGCGGCACGGTTCAGTTCTGCAGAATCTTCGAACCCGTCATCGCGATTTCGCTGTCCGCCTTCGCGTTGATCTTCCCGCTCGCGACGATCGACACATTCTTCCCCTTGATCTGGATGGTGCCATCCTTCTTCATGAGAATGCTCGCATCGCCCGTCTTGATGACCACCGACTCCGCCGCCTCGATGATGAGATTCTTGCCCACCTTGAGTGCGTCGTCCTCGGTCACCGAGGTCGTGCGCCCCTTGCGCACCGTGCTCGACTGCGCGCCGTCGATCGACTCGCTCGCATCCTTCGCGACCGTCACCGTCTGTGCGCCGCTCACCGCGAGCGACTGATCGCCGCCCACGCTCGTCGACTGCTTGCCGCCCACGCTCACGGTCTGATCCGAGCCCACCGCTGGACCCGACGCTCACCGTCTGACTCGCGCCGACGGTCTCCGTGTGATAAGCGCCAATGGTCACGATCTGATACGCGCCGACCGTCACGGCCTGGAACGCGCCGACGGTGACCTCCTGCGCGGCGCCCACCGTAATGGTCTCGTTGATGCCCACGCTGTGGGTGCGTTGCAGAAACACCGTCGCGGTCTCGCTCGCCTTCACGGTCTTGGTCCGGTTCGAGCCGATCGTGATGCGCTCGTCGACGCCCACCGTCTCCGTGCGATTCATCACGACATCGATCTTCTCGTCGTTGCCGACCGTTTTTCCGTGCGGTTGTGCTTCACGACCGTGGTCTCGTCGTGGTCGACGTTCTTCTTGCGGTCATTGCCGACCCAATGCGTCTCGTCCTTCTCCACTTCGATATCCTGATTGCGCTCGGCATGCAGCAAGACCTGCTCGGCGCCCTTCTTGTCCTCGAAGCGAAATTCGTTGCAGTTCGCCGCGCTGCCGCCCTTCGACGAGCGGCTTTTGATGCCGGTCTGCGTCATGTTCGCGGGCAGGTCGTAAGGCGGCATCTGCTCGGCGATGTAGACGCGCCCCGTGATGATCGGCCGGTCGGGATCGCCTTCCAGAAAATCGACGATCACTTCCTGCCCCATGCGCGGAATCGCGATTGCGCCGAAGCCCTTGCCCGCCCACGGCTGCGACACGCGTATCCAGCACGAGCTGTTTTCGTCGCGCTTGCCTTGCCGGTCCCAGAAGAACTGCACCTTGACCCGGCCGTACGCGTCCGTATGAATTTCGTCGCCGCCGGGCCCGACGACCACCGCCGTCTGCGGCCCCTGCACGAACGGCTTGCGCGTCACGCGTGCGGGCGCGAAGGCCTGCTTCGCGTCGATCGCGGAGAACCAGCACTCGCAGCGGTTCGACTGCGCGCCGTCGAAGGCTTCGTAATCCGCCAGATCGATCTCGTATTGCGTGCGCGTGACGAGATACTGCGTGTTCTGATCGGCGCGCGGATGGCGCGTCAGCTTGAGCAATGCGCCCGTGCGCACGCGCTTGCTGTTGGTGCGCGCGTCGGCCTGATGCCAGTTGATGCTTGGGTCCGCGCTCGCGCCGCCCTCGACGAGCCATTCGTCGGCACGCGTTTTCGTCCGGCTTTCGCCGTGATTCGCGTCGGCATAGCCGCCGGGATAGTCGAAATGCTCCAGCCCGGAAAATGCGTCGAAGCCCGGCATCTGCTTGACGGCCTGTTTCTGCAAGGCGCGCGACGGATGCTTGAAGTCGTAGTCGGTGAGCAGCCAGTTGCGCGTTTCGATCATGTGATTGACACGCCACTCGCTCACATAATCGATGGCGGGCGCGGCGTTCATCACCGCGCCGTACGGCAGCGATTCGCAGCCCGCGACGCTGTCGCGCGCGGCGGGCGTGTCGGTCAGGATGAGCGCTTCCTTGCCGTCCGTGTCCTGAAACCAGTAGTAGATGCCCTCGTCTTCCAGCAGACGGCTGACGAAGTTGAAATCCGACTCCCGATACTGCACGCAGTATTCACGCGGCGGATGCGTGCGCTCGTTGGCCTTCCACTTGACTTCGCCGATTTCGAGCTGCTTGTAGACCGGATCGGAGAAGATCGCCTTCACGATCTCCTCCACCGTCTTGTTCTGGAAGATGCGGCAGTTGCTGCGGCGTGTGAGCAGCCACAGCCACGGGCGCACCGCCGCTTCGTACATGAAGAGGCGTCCGCGCATGCCGGTCTGCCGGAAGCTCACCACATAGCCGCCGAACACGCGCGGCTTTGCGCCTTCCAGATGCAGCGACACGCTCACGCGCTTGCCGAGTATCCGCGCGATGTCGATATCCGCGCGCTTCGACACGAGCGTAAGCTCGCAGCACGGCATGCGCCCGAGCGCCGCGCTCGCGCGCAGCGACAGAAAGCGCAGGTCGTCGGCGAGCGGCGTATCGACGCTTGCGAGCGGTTGCGCCGTTACGGCATCGTTGCTGGCCATCGGCGCCTCCGCATCGAGAATCAGCGCACTTCGGTCGTGCGCACGTCCCAGCCGAACTTGACCGCGCCGCCGAGCGCGCCCTTGTCGTCCTGCGGCTTGTACTCGAATTCGATGTCCGCGCGGCCATGCACATTGAACAGCAGCTTCGCGCGCGCGATGAGCCGGTCGCGGGCGCGGCCGTACACGCCGAACGCGGCGACGATGCCGATGCCCGCGGCACGCATGCGCTCGATGACTCGCGCGCGCCGCGGGCACAGCGAGCCGATGAACAGCACGTCGATATCGCGCGGCTCGGCGAAACGGATGCGCGTGAGTTCCGGCACGTATCCGACCGGCACGACGCGCACGCCGAGGGCCGCGAAGCGCGCGCGTTGGCGGCGTCGTAGTCCCACACGGCATGACGGCGCAGGAGCGCGAGGAATGGCGGCGTGATCCAAGGCGAACCTGCGTGGACTTGTTCGAGGTTGTAGAGAATCGCATCGGGCGCGAGCGTCAACGGATAGTGCGGCAGCAGATTCGAGCCGAGCACGATGTGACGCCGCCCGTCGAGCCGTCCTTCGCGAGTCATCACGCTGTCGTGACCGAGCGCGAGCAGCGCGTAATGAAGCGTCTCGGCCACTTCATGGAAGGCGGCGGAATGCACATAGCCCGGCGGCGAAACCACGGTGACGGCGAATTTCATCGGATCGATCGATGCACGCGAAGCGCTAGGCCGTCAAGGCGCCGCCGGGTATCGACAGGCGGTCGAAGGCCGGCTGAGCGACCTCGAAGTGAAAGCACTTTTCGTCCTTGAACTCGCCGGCATGTGTGAAACCCAGTTCGACGGAATGGCCCAGCCGGAGGATCGGAAACGCCATGAAGGTTCGGCACGCTTCGAGAAACGCCTTCGCCTGAGCGGGCTCCATGCTGTTGCGCCTGCCCGGCCCGGTGGTCGGGCCGCTGTAGTGAGCGACGTCGAATACTTCGACGAACGGGCTGCGCCCCAGGTGCCGCGAGATCGACTGCGGTCCGCCATGCACGCCCTCGATGGCGCGGATCAGGTAGGCAATGGCGATGCGCTCGCCCGCATGGGTCGCGTGCAACGCCCGCGCATGCGCGATGATCTTCGGGACCGCGTGATTCTTGTACGACGCTTCCTTGCCTTCCACCACGTGCTTCTGAAAGAAGATTCGAGCCTGATCGCATACGGCGCGCTCGGCGCTCGTCACGTAGACCGAAGGCAGATGCGCGCGCTGCGCCAGCGTCTGGAGCAACGCGTGCGAATAGGACGAGATCGGCACGCCGAGAATGCGAACGGGATCGGCAAGGTTACCGACGTGATGATGGGCTGAAATGGCAGCATGGTTCATGGCGCGTTGAGCCTCGATCGGTCATGCACGACACGGGTCGGCGCGCCGCGCTGTCGTGACGCGTTCCGCTCTTTTGCATAGACGAGCGGCGAGGGCGCGCTTTGAACGGCCTCACCGCTTGTCGCGCGGCCATCTTGCAATCCGTGGAAACGCGATGCCCCGGTTCACGGTTTATTTTCCTATCCTTGGCAACGAAGCGATGTAACCGCACGAGGCTTTCGCTCACAACGCGCTCAGGGGAGCCGCCATGAAGAATCTGCTGATCGCCGGGCTGCTCCTGTGCCTCGCGCTCGTCACCGCCGCGCGCGCCGTGGCGCTCACGGTATCCGGCGACGAGAAGCTGCCGGCATACACGCAGGCGGCGCGTCCCGGAACGATCATGGTCACGTTTCTGGGTACCACCACCCTTCTGTTCGACGACGGCGACACGCAGATTCTCGTCGACGCGTTCATCACGCGGCCATCGATCGCCAACGTCGCGCTCGACAAGGTGCAGACCGCGCCCAGCGCGGTCAACGAGATCCTGAAGCAGACGGGCGCGACCCGCGTCAAGGGCATCTTCGTGACGCATGCGCATTACGATCACGCGCTCGATGTCGCCTATCTCGCGCACAAGACCGGCGCGCGGCTGTACGGATCGAACAGCGTGCTCAACATCGGGCGCGGCGGCGGTCTCAAGGGCGAACAACTCGTTCATCTCGCAAGCGGACAAGGCAATCGCGTCGGCAACTTCGAGGTCACGCCGATACCCTCGAAGCACTCGACGCCGATTCGCTTCATCAACGACGATTTGGGTCAGCAGATTCGCACGCCCCTTACGTTGCCTGCACCCGCGAAGGCCTTTGTCGAAGGCCGCACGTATGACCTCCTGATCCGTAACGGCGGGCACAGCATACTGGTGGTCGCCTCCGCCAACTTCGAAGCAGGCGCCTTGTACAACGTGCATGCGGAAACCGTGTTCCTGTCCACCGCCGGACTGCTCACGGGCGGTTCCGATTTCCGCGCGCGTTACTACGACAATACCGTGGGCTGCGCGCGCCCCTCGCTCGTCATTCCCGTGCACTGGGACAACTTCTTCAAGCCGCTGTCGAAGCCGCTGGCCGCGATGCCCGGCGCCGATTCGACGCTGAACTACCTGCGCGGAAGATTGCAGCAGGATCACATTCGCCTCGGCGTCATGGAAGGCCTGCAAAGAGTAAAGCTATTCGATGCGAACACGCCGATCGAACCGTATGCCGGACCCGGCGCGAACTGCCTCGACTACGACTGAAGATGTCGACACGCCTCATCTTCAACACATACGAACGCGCCCCTGTTCGAACAAGCACTCATAGTCTCTGACATACAGGATCGGTGCAGCTTCATATTCGTCCATGGACTCCCGCTTCTGAGCAAGATCGGTGTGCATTTCGAAAGTCTCGGCTGCATCCCTACATTCGGCCTTTGATTTGCTTGCAATCCGCGGCGGCGAAGACCGAGTAGGGTGCTTCGAATACGCGATCGTCCCACTATCACGACGCCGCGCTAACGGCGATTGAGATGGGTTTCCGGCAGGCTTTCGCATAGCGGCAGCCGACCATCTCTCGCCTATAATCCAAGTTCAAAAGTCAACGCGCCGCACTGGAGCTTAAGCTATGAGTCAGACCCGCAGGCGAAATGCGGGACGCCGAGAAAAGGCGAACAGCCGCCAGCCTCAACACCTGTCTAAAGCCAATCTCTCGTCCGGTAGCCGTACGTCCTCGCAGTCGCCCTCCAGGGAGCCCGCTCCGACGGCTTCAGTCATCAAGACGCGGTCGCTTCAGTTTTTGGGGAATGCGGTCGGCCACGAGAATATTGCGTTGGCGCTGGGTTCCACTGTGTCACGTGTCGCGGAGCTTACGAAGGGCGAAAGATTCACGCCCGAGACTGCCTTCCACATGGAGACCGCGCTCGGTCTGCCTAGGGTTTTTCGATCAGCCCTACCCTGTCCTTTCGCCCGAACTCATTGCTCGCTTGAAAACGCCCCTTGAGTTTGTTCGAACGGACGACGACCTGGATGACGACGCCAAGGCGGTGCCGGGGCCGGCCGTTCCAGTCACACAAGAACAGTTGTTTGTTGCGGAGGGTTCGTCCGAGGATGCACAAATGCCATCTCAGAAAGCGAAGAACCCGCATAGCACCCCGAAGACCGGTCGCCTCGCTGCCGAGGCACGATGCTCGCGCCAGCCGGTCATTGGCGGACACGTCAGCAGAGGGCCATCGCCGGAACGTGTGGTCGTAGGTGTGATTCACGCGACCGTTCTCCCGCCAACATTTGTACGTGCGACGCCACCGGCGGCCGAGAGAGTCGACAACTAACGAGGAAGAGCAATTGCGCAGGGGCCTGTTTGTTATATCGATAGGAATGGCATTCGCCTCGGCTTCCATGGCGGGTGAGCACTATGTCGAGTTTTGGAATCCACCGGAGGTCCACCGTAACGCGCATAAGTTGGCTCGCCGGCTCAACAGGCCGGTCAATCATCAAACGTCGTCTGCCGGCGGGACTAGGTTGCCACGCACAGCGAAGCGGCGAGTCAGTGCGGCCTCCGGTAGCGGAAAACGGATGGCCTTCGGTCTACAGATAAAGCGGCGGTGGACCTTCGAGGACATTCCGCGCCAAGTCACTCCTGAAGGCAATATTCTGCGCGTCAGCCACACGTCGGCGTCGAGTGCGTCTCGCCGTGCAGGCGTCTGCGGTCTCGAACAGCACCGGTGGTGCATCAATCGATCGGCTCGAGCACGAAATGAAGTTCTGCGTACCCAGCGTTGCACCGCCAGGCCTCGTTGCCCTCTCGGAGAAAGACATCCATACCCTTCGCGACTTTGCACGGGGCCTGCGGATATACAGAACCATGCTCATTGACGGCAGCAGCAAGGCGCTGCGCTCCTTACAGAACGCCATGTATCTTCCATCCCGCAGTGTCATTCGATCCGCCAGAATCGGAAATGCCTGCGCACCGCCAACCCAACGCTGGCCGATGAACCGGCGGTAGTGCCGATTTGCTTCACTGTTCGCCGTCCATCAGCGCCCGCGCAATGTTGCCCGCACAAGTGCCAGCGTATAGGGTGCCTGCACGGCACGTGGCAGGCGGCGCTTCGAAGCGTCGGTGATGACTCGCTCACCATCTTCCGTGGTCCACGCCACGACCTGCGTGCTCAACGTTTCGAACGCAGTGCGCACGGCCAGTTCAAGCTTTTCGTCGCAACCCAGCTCGTCCCTTTGGTCGTGCGCGTCGGCCTGCGCGTTCCACTTCGCTTTCGCAGCCTCGATCACTTCGTTTTCACTCGTCTCGATTCCTTCTCCTGTTTCTGGCGCCGTGTCGCTTTACCTTGTTGGCCTGAGAAGTTCATGTCGTTCATCGCAGCAACGATGACGGTTTTTCGTCCTTTACCGACATGTCAAGTTGCTGCGCTCCCGCGTCTGCGGCGACTTCTATTGTCCAGAAGTTGGAGCGCGGCCATGCGTGGTGATCGCCGCGCTTGCGACTATGTCCAGAAGCCCGCTGGAGCTAATCGATGAATGCGGATGTATCCATTCATCGGCAAGATCAGTCGAATGTGTACCCCTTCGCCATCGAACTCATCGTCGCGGATGCTCTCGCCGCGCGGCAGGCCCAGTTGAACGCCGGCTGCCCGCGCCCATGCGGTGGCCTCCGGATCTGAGCTTTTGATCACAGCCCAATTCATTGGAGCATCCCGGTGAGACGCGTCTCCTCGGTGCACCTGAGCATCTCGCACTGCGCAGCATTGAGGTTGCCGTCGATTAATGATCGTAACAGCGAGGCATGATTGCCAAGAAGCTACGAAATCGGTGCGAGCGGATTTTCGGCCGGGTGCCGTATCTCAGCTCTCCTTGCAGAAATACCGACTCCACTTAGGAACTGCAGCAGCTTGTCCTGCTTAGCTGACGCATCAATTGAATAGTCGTTCTGCATACTTCCCGGTTTTTCAGCGGTCGAGTTGGGTTGACCATTTCGCGCCCCTCGCTGCGCAACGGATGCGTTGTGCTGGATTGAACGTCAACGAATCAGCAAGAACGCTCAAGGAGCTTCTCGTCGGTAGCGTAGTTCTCGCTGACTTCGAATCGCTAGGACGAAAACCGCGTCAAACTCAGGCAAAAACCGATACAACGCCAGATACCCATGCGCTCCATTTGAAATGACCAATTCGCGCATGCCTGGGTGGTTGTCGACCGGCCTGCCGATCATTGGACTTGACTGGAGAATGTCGAGGGCGGACACGATGTCGGCGATGCGCTCTGCCGCACGCTCGGGCGTGTGTTCGAAAAGAAACTCGAATATCCGATCGAAGTCGTCTCCAATTTCCTGCGCCAGGATTACTCGCGCCATCGCCTTACCTTGGGCATTTGTGGCGAGCCGCCTGCTGCGCGTTCGCGCAAAAACTCACGCATCTCTGTCCAGTCGAGCCCGGCACCCGTCTCGAGCATGTTCGCGAAGCGCGTGCTTCCCTGATCGAACAGCGCTTGGCGCAACTCCTCGTTCGCTACCCGTTCCGCGATGGCGTCGAGCATAAAACTGTGTGCCGTGGTCCCCGACTGCTCGGCGAGGCGAGAGATACGATCGCGAAGATCCGGTGGCAGGCGAAGCGTGGTGGTCGACATGACAGCCCTCGGTGTGCTACAGATGTGCTACATCTTACAGGGGCGCTTCTAGATTGCAAGCCGAACTTCTAAATCGGACGCGAGCATTCTATTATCTTGTTGATTCTGCGACCTTTTTTGGTCTGACGTTCCGCTTATAATGTTAGCTACAATGGTCGAAACGTCGATAAGGGATTCGCGTGATCTTGACGCCCGCCCCGCCCCCGCCCACCCTACTTGCACTTCAGCCTATGCCGCTGGAGAGGCTCGTCATTCCGTCCGAGTTGGACGGCAGCACGGGCCTGAACCGCGCGGTCACCGGGCGCGCGCAGATCGCCGCCAACAACGATCTCGATGCGATCCGGGCGTGGCTGTCACGCTTCACGGACACCAAGACCACGTTCGAGAACTACCGCAAAGAGGCCGAGCGGCTCTTGCTCTGGTCGGTCGTCATGCTTGGCAAACCGCTGTCCTCGCTCACGCACGAAGACTGCCTGCGCTATCAGCAGTTCTTGGCCGATCCGCAACCGGCCGCGACGTGGGTCGCCGGCGGCGGCCGCGAGCACGCGCGCAGCGATGCGCGCTGGCGTCCGTTCTATGGTGCGCTGTCGCTCGCCAGTCAGCGCCAGGCGATCGTGATCCTCAATGCGCTGTTCTCGTGGCTGGTGCAAGCAGGCTATCTGGCCGGCAATCCACTCTCCCTTTCTCGTCAGCGCGCCCGGCACGCAGCCCCACGCATCACACGCTACCTGGAGCCGAGTGTCTGGCAGGAGGTCAAGGACACCATCGCTACCATGCCGCGAGAGACCGACCGCGAGATCGCTCATGCGTACCGGGTACGGTGGCTCTTCACCCTCCTCTACCTCGGGGACTGCGCATCGCGGAGGTCGGTGCCAATACCATGGGCCAGTTCTTCGTTCGGCGTGATGCGGATGGCACGATGCGCTGGTGGCTGACCGTGCATGGCAAAGGGGGCAAGGACCGTCTGGTGCCGGCGACGCGGGAAATGATGCTGGAACTCTCGCGTTACCGACAACACCTCGGGCTGAGCGCGCTCCCCTCTCCGAATGAGGATACGCCGTTGGTCTTGCCGATCGGCGCGACGGCAGCGAACCACGGCACCAAGACCTGTGCGCCGCTGACGCGCGCCGCGTTGCATGCGATCGTCAAAGCGGTGTTCGCGAGCGCCGCAGCCCGACTACGCGAGCGCGACGCATCGTCCGCTGCCCACGCCGATCTGCTGGAGAAAGCCTCGGCTCATTGGTTGCGCCACAGCGCGGGCTCGCACATGGCTGACCAACAGGTCGACTTGCGGCTCGTACGCGACAATCTCGGACACGCATCGCTGACCACGACAAGCCTGTACCTGCATATCGACGATGATCGACGTCATCGGGAAACCGACGAGAAACATCGCATCGACTGGTGACGGACTTGGGCAGGAGCGCTGTGGCGCACACAGTCAAGCGACACGCGTCCCAAATCGTGCGACGTCATGCCAAAATCGCTCGAACTCGCACTACGACTCGCTCGCCATGGAAGCACTTGACCTTGAAGCTCAGATTTCGGCCAATCGACGCGGCGTGATCTTCGTCCTCGCGGGGAAGGCCGGCACCGTTGAATGCTTGATTGCGCGCGCCGCGTTGGAAGCCTGTTTCTGGCTGCCGCCGGATGCGGACGATGCCAAAACGTTGAAGACTTTTCAGGATGGCGCCAACCGTATCTACGCCGTCGCTCATCGAAAGCTACTCGCGCATCCCTCGGCACGCCTTGAATTGACGACGGCTGACTTCGCCCGCGGCTGAGGTGACCGTCGGCCCTCGACTACGTTGACGGCAAGTTTTAATGGCGCAGCTGTTGAGCGGAAGTGCGCGACAGACGATTAGTTGCAAGTGGACGGAGGCGACGCGCTATCCGCCCCTCCGTTACCTTCTGTGAAATCGCCTGAACCAATCCTGATTTTGTCGCCAGCTCCCCGCTTATTTTCGAGCTGTGCATGAAGCAATCGCTCTCCCACTTTGCCCGCCGGTTGTCGACGAGAATTCATTTTTGAGGCGCAGATCCACCGTGACGCAGGAGTCCTCGCGCCAAAGTCGCTTTCACGGCACCGCGAATTCGTCGACGCTGCGGCTTCACCTGGGCCTACGTCGGAGGAAGGAGCTTCTTACTGTAAGTCTGCAAATGGCCGGATCGCTGACGTTGGCGGCCTCGACTGTCGGATGGCAACGGCCTTCATCAGTGAACTCACCTTCACGACCCGGAAGAGACATCGCGGCCGCTCTAAAGCGGACGCTCGCGAGCAGCAAAGTCGGCCATCTCACCGCGCGGACGAGCAATAGCATTCGGTAACGACGATCTCCGGCAGACGATTGCGTTGTAAGTAAAGAGAGTCAGTGCAAACAGGAGAAGCCCTGCGATTACGTCAGCCAGATAATGACCGCCCTGCGTAGGCGTGGACAGAATCATAATCACGTTGAGCGGTACGGCGATGCATACGAGCCAAGGGACCCTTCGCAAAGAATACGTGAAGAGCACTGCCAATGCCGTGTGGAACGATGGCAGAGACACTAATCCCTGTGCATTGGCGAGGTTAATAACCTTTAGAGACCCCGCGCGGAGCAATGCGAAGTCGGACACCGTCGCCTTAGCGGCGTTGTCGTTCACATTGAAATGAACGAACGCGCTCGTTGCCGGAAAAGGCGTCGAGATCAGAAGCAAGTATCCGCTTGCAATCACAAGTAAAAAAAAGAAAGCAGGCAATTCCTCGCGCGCTCCGAACAATCCAAGGAAGACAGGTACTACCATTAACTGCCATTGTCCGCTTGCATATGCAAATTCAAGCACTCCGGAGAGGCGCGGGTGAGCCAGTACCCATTGATAAACGACGGGCCAGTCGAAACCTAGCGAACGGTCAAACGCAATCAACGAGCGCTCAACGAGAGGCGCGTCCAGCGAGACGCAGAGATAAGACAGGATACAAGTCGCCGATACGAACAACGAAAGCAGCGCGCACCATGCAGCTGTGTCCGACACCCTCGCGTAATGCAACTTCTTAGTGAGGACGTGATAGCGAGGAATGCGGCCAATGGCCCGCAATACCACCGCAATGCCGAGCAGAACTAACGCCCCTTTGCAAGTTGGGATAAGGCTTGTCCATCTCACTGAATGAGCACTGGTTGCAATCCAAAGGGCGTCGATTATCGCGATGATCGTGACAATGCTCCAACCGACGACACAACGCTGTTGAAATGACGGCAGCGACCTAGTACGGCCAAAATTCGACTCAGATTGGATCATTCGCAATGTCGGACCAGTTTGCAATAATAGCTTTCAACGGAACGTAGTATTGGCTTATCGCGAAGCCGATAGGGCATACGTGTTTACGGCGGGCAGACCTGAAATCTTTAGGCTGGAAGCGTCTCGGCCGTAAGATTCGCCTAATCGTCAACGACCTCGCCGCAGAAGTCGAATGTCCCTTACTGGCCGGTTGCCGAAGTTCTCAGCCCAACGGCCGCGTCGACGGCAACGACTGCGAGGTGGCTTCCCGGACTTGACCCATTTACATTCAGTTTGAAGTACTTCTGCACATCCATTTTTTCCGGAAGTACACCTATGCATTACGGCGTTATATTCCTTTATGTTAAATACGTCGGGTAACTGATTAATAGTGCTGAGTTCAACTGCTCAAGCGCCGCGAACGGTGTCATTGCTTCTCTCCCGCAAATTCAGCCCGGCACGCTCGCGCAATGATCATGGCACAGACCTTCTTCTACCCATTGCGACGAAACGTACGAAAAGAATCCGGCAAGAGCGGTCTGAATCGCTTGGTCGCTCATCATTTGATGGTTGCGCATTCTGAATAACTGCACGCCTTCGCACAGGGCTGCCAGGCTGAACGCGACGGCGTCAGCTTGAACGGACAGCGGCCTGCCGATGCGCTCGGAAACCATACGGATGTGCGCGCTGAGGTGCTCGAGTCTATCGTGCTGGAACGCGCCAATGCGCGCCTGAAGGCCAGTATTTCGGCATGCAAGCCGGGTAGCCTCAAGCCAAAGAGCAAAAGATTCGTGTTCAAGGAGACATTGCTCGAAATAGGCGATGGTGCGCGCCTTCATTTCTTCAGGCGTGTCACTCTCTTCGATAATCGCCTGGAGACTCGCGCGCGCCCTATCGTCGTCGCGGCGCAACGACTCGAGCAGCAACTCCAGTTTGCCCCCGAAATTCGAATAAAACGCACCGCGCGTGTACCCGGCCACCTCAGCAATGTCCTCAACGCTGGTCGCAGCCACTCCCTTTCTAACGAACAACTTCCGTGCAGCTTCGAGCAGGCGTTCTCGCGTCTGCTCTCTGCTCTCCGCGCGTGTCAGGCGTTGCGTTTTCATGACATACGGTACCGGTCAGGCGGTTCTTTGGTGCCGCCCAAATGGGCGGGCTTGTCGGGATGATGGCTTCCACGAATATTTTAACCAACAATGGCTATGGATCCGGTTGTCGTACGCCGCCCGATTCTTGACATTAGACTCAATTCTGATACACAAGTCAACGTCGGCGGCACGGTTTGGTTGCCGCCTTCGGAAGGAACCGTCTGCAACAGGGGAACCCTTAGAATACGCCGAGATGCCCGCAGGAAGCGCCAGCGCGCCCGTTGCGAGGGGTCCGAGGAGCGGGTCGAGAGCAGCGTTGCTCGGTCAAGATATCGGAGACGTTCCAGCGGTAGCGTGCGCCTTTGGAGTTCGGTACGACGTAACGCGGTCCAGGCGGGCGGTCCGCTCGGGTCTCGGGCAAAGCAGCGTCGTTGTCCACTCACACGGCCCCGACGGCGTTTGTCGAGCAGACGAGGCCGAGCTCGCCCAGGTAGACGCTCTCCCCCAATTCGCATTCGCGCCAGGTGTTGCCAAGGGTATGACGGATTTCAACTCGGTATTTGCCGCTTCCTTTGGCCAGACCGTCGAACCGGAAATCGCCGAAGGCGTCCGAAACGGTTTCGGCCATCTTCTGACTCCCGACGTATAGGCTAACCGCCGCATCCGCGACACACTCGATCGCGCCTCCGACGTGAGCGCTGACGCTGCCGCCAATAAAACAGGTGTCCCAACGCTCGAGGGCGCTGTACCATACGCGCGGCTTCGTGCCCAGATTCGGCCGCAATACCCTGAGCCCCTCGCGCCGGGCCTTGTCGGCCATTGCGGCATCATCGAGCTTGACCGTCTCGAAAACGTCGGTGGGACATGACTGCTGGCAACGCGGCTGATGCCAGCCTTGATCGAGCAAATGGGCATCGAAAATCCAAGTCTGCGGCAGTTGAAGCTCCTCGTTCCAGACGATCGCTTTGTATGGACAGGACTTCACGATGTCCTTTCTGCCCCGCGCCTTTTCGGGATCGATAATGACGATGCCGTCCGTGCGCTTGCGAATGGCGTCGCCGCCGACCTGCATGCAGGGTGCTTCGTCGCAGTGGTTGCACATGACCGGCAGGTAGGTCGTCCGCACCATGTGCGAGTCGCCCTGCACGCGGCGCAGGATGCGGATAGGGCTGTCGGCGTCGGCCGAAGCGGGCGCCGTGTAACCGGGGAAGTCGTTGCCGACGTGTTCGTCCCGGGCGGCGATGACGCAGTTGTTGCAGTTCTCGCAATGCCCGACCTTGATAACCAGGTTCCACTTGCTCATTTTGTATTCCTCACGCTGCGCGACCGATCATGAACGTGTCGGCATTTTTCCACTTCCCGACCTGCACCAGGCAGGAGTTCGGACTCATACTGCTCGTGCCGGCGGTTTGCGGTCGGTCGGGGGTAAGCATATTCATGCAACCACCGATTTCGACGCGCTCGCCATCGACTTCGACCAGTTTGAATTCGGCGCTCGCTTCGTACGATTTGACTACTCCCGCGCTGACCAACGGCGAAACGTCGGCCGCACAGATCACCGCGCCGCGGTCGTTGTACACCTTGACCAGATTGCGATGGGCAATGCCCCGAATCGCCGCATCGGTCGGACTCAGCCTCAGCAGCCAGAATCGATGCCCTCCAATCAGTGCGCGATGATCGTCCAGGCTGTTGATCGAAGAGTTCTTGCCGTCAGAATGGGTATGGAAGCTGTAACGGCTGTGGGTGGCGATCAACTGCAGTGGATAGCGCTGAGCCAAGTCCGAGCGCAGCCCCTCCCAGGAGGGGAAATAGCGGTTGAGCGCAGGCCGTTCAGGGTTGTCCGCAGTGTTCCGCTTCAGCACCTCGGGCACGAACTCCAGCTTGCCACTCGGCGTTTGCAGGCCCATGCCGAACGTTTCGGCGAACTGGGAGGGCAGCGGATGAGGCTCCTGCAGATCCTTTCGCCTGCCCTCGGCGAACCAACGCATGTCCACCGGATGGCGCAACTCGGGCTTCTCGGGCGGCACGACGAAATAACCCTTGCGACAGAATGCCCGCCACGAAATGTGATCGGGCAAGTCCGACGAGTCGAAGACCCGTTTGACCCAGTCGAGCTCGCCGCATCCTTCGGTGAAAACTCCGCCCAAGCCCAGCCGGGTCAGAATGGCGGTGAAGATGTCGTAGTCCGAGCGGGACTCGCCCAACGGCTCGATGCACTTGTGCTGCAGCGTCACCATGCGATGGTTGACGGTGCCATGCCCGTGGTGGCCGTAGCCGCCCGCATTCGACCATTCGCCGATGTCCCAGCGCTCTAGCGACGTGCATGCAGGAAGAATGATGTCGGCGAACTGAGCCTCACCCTCCATCCAGATCGACTGGTTGACTACGAACTCGATGCTGTTATGCCTATAGGCGTCGGCCCAACGCCCGGAATTCGTCACCGTGCTGAAGGCGGACCCGCCGTATCGGTAGATCATGTGGATCGGCGAATATCCTGGCATCGGGTAGCTGAACGGTGCGAACTGGGCTTCCTGGGACATGCCGTCCCACAAATAGCCCGTAGCGTGGCCGTTTATGATTGCATCGGGCAGTTGCTGCCGCGGGACCATTTGCTTGACCGGATTCATGCTCAGGATGTGCGGCATGCGCTGGTAATTGTTGACCGCGTTGGCGGTCCAGGCCAAATCGCCGGAAATGCCCCCGTCTGCGTAACCGGGAAAATAGAAATGGAGGTCGTGGGGAACGCCGATTTCAAGACAGCCAAAATTGACCCCCGGCTTGCCCCAGCCTTGCATCGCCATCATCATGATCATGCAGCGCGCCCATTGCGCTCCCGTCGCGCCACGTCCAGCACCGCCGAATCCGGTGCCGGTCATCCCGACGGCAAGATGAACCTTCTTTTTTCCCCAGCGACGCGCCAACGCTCGGGCGTCCTTGGCGGGCACGCCGGTCTCGCTCTCCTGCCACTCGGGAGTCTTGGGAACGCCGTCAATGTCGCCCAGCAGATAGGCCTTCCATTCGTCGAACCCGGTCGTGCGCGCAGCGACGTAGTCCTTGTCGTATAGGTCCTCCACCGCCCACACGTACATAATCGCCGTGGCCAGGGCAGCATCCGTTTGCGGTCGGATCGGAATCCAGCGTCCGCCCAGCAATTGTGCAGTGGGGTTGCAGTGCGGGTCAATGTGAACGAACTCGATGCCGAGTTCCTTCGCCCATAGACGCCGCGGGGTTCCTTCGAATCCCGCATAGGCCCCGTTGGTGCTTTCAGGATCGCAGGACCAAAAGACGATCATGTCGGCCTCTTTCAGGCAATCTTCGACGCCGCCGTAGCCGGCTGGCACGCCGATACGCATTGAATTGCCGAAGTGATGCATGGCGCCCCAATACCAGCCTTCCCAACTGTCCGGATTCGCCGCGACGCGGGTAAAGCCGATCAAGTTTGCGAAGCGCGTCAGCGCGCTAAGGTAGTAGCCCACATTGCCCCATTGGTGATGGGACGACATCGGGAAGGTGATGGAACCGGGACCGTGAACGCGCTTCTGCCGGTTGATTTCCTTCGCGACAATGTCCAGGGCTTCGTCCCAACCAATTCGGACATAGCCGGACTTTCCCCGGTTCTGAGGATTGCGTTCGCCGGCAGGGTTGAAGTCGACCCGCTTCATGGGATGAAGGATGCGCTTGTCGGAGTAGACGAGCGATTTGAGCGTCAAGGCATGCGGCGCCACCAGGCCACGCCGTGGCGGACTAAAGCGTCGCCCGCGCGCCTCAATCACCCAACTTGGCGCATCGGTGCAGTCCAGCTCGATGGGCGTCACCCGAACAACTCGTCCATCCTTGACGTAGACGAACAGCGGACCGCCGTTGGTGCAAGTGGTGTAGCGGCGGGTGCCGTCGCGCATCGGCGTGCCCATCGGCAGGCCAACAGTCTGCATCATGCTCAGGGTTTGCAACAGCCAGACCACCAGTTCGTCCTCACCCTCGGTGACGACCTTAAAGTTTTTGGCAGCGTGGATGATTTCGCCATGGTCTGGCTTGGGCGAAAGGAACTTCAGAGCCGTGGGCACATCCTTGAAGACCATGCGCACGTCGGGTCTCGGATGCCCGCCGGCTATCGACCGAACTCGTCCGCTCCTGAACTCGATGACGCGTCCAATGCTTTTATCCGCGAGTCCAATCCATGCCACGAGATCGCGCTCCTTCAAGCGATCACGATAGACGGGAAAGCGGCGTGCCGTCAGGTCAAGGATCTTGGGCAAGGCAAAAAGAATGGTCTTGAGGACCTGTCGTTTCATTATTCGTTCCAAAAAGGAAGTTCGCAGTACACGCGCTGGCATGACGGCACTAGCGACCGGTTCGCCGAGGGTGCGAATTAATCGGGCGCCCTGATCATCCCGGGCCGGGACTTAAATGGCCTGAATGCGCTGGCGCCCATTGCAACAGCGTGCGGGCAACGTGTCGTGTAGTCGGCAACAAAGTCGCCGACGGTGCGATGGGCGGAAATGACATATTCCATCTATGTCTTCGCGTTGATGACCTGTACCCGCTAGAACGTGTAGGCGACGTTCACGAAGACGTTCAGCGGATTGAGTCGGAGGGTCGATGTGGAAACGATCTGCGTTCCCTTGGCGGTTTGTCCATATAACGTCAGACGCGTTTTCACCGGAATGTAGCCGACCGAGGTCCCGACGGACCAATGTTTTGTCATCGCATAATTGGCCCCGATCTCGAATACGGGATTCCACGATGAACTGAGATCCGCGTGGGCCGAACCGCCTGGTCCAAGGTTATCAGTGACAAACTGGCTATTCGAAATCCGGACCTGAGTGAACCACGTATAGTTCACGCCAAGACCTATGAATGGACGGAATTTAGATCCGGCTGAAAACAGGTGGTATCGAAGTTCAATGGCGGGCGGTATCGGCTTAGTCGAGCCGAGGTTGCCGTATTTTTGAAGCGTCCCCTCGCCAACCAGATCTACTTTGAGTGGCAGCCCCAACAGCATGGCGACACCAATGTTGTCCGTGACGTAGTACTCAGTGGTAATTCCCACCGTGTCCGTTGAAGTCGGATGCGCCCCGCTGCCGGCTAGCTGCTGATTCACGGCCACGCCACCAATGCTTTCTACCGTGAGTGGCGTTGCGTTGCCCTGGGGCGCGACGTGAAGCCACCCTGTCGCCAGTGTGATGCTCCCGGCCGACTGCGCATTGGCATTGTCCGTGAGCATGGCCGAGCAGATGCAAGCCGCCATCCCCGCGGAGCCGATCGTTCGCCTGTAATCTCTCAAGTGTCTTCTCCTGTCTCGATGCCTGGACTTTTTTTCTGACGCTGCGGACCCGATCCGCTCCACGGCCTTGGGGCGTTGCGTCGCTCTTCATAGTCTTCATCCGACGACAAAGACCAAAATAAATGCAACTACGTAGTAATACTAAGTACGGTCATGTATAGATATCTTCTGAACACTGCTAGCCAACTGCGCTAATATGCGCGCATCGCCGCCCGTTCAGCGGCAGGCGGGAACGCGCGCCACGCGCCGTCGCGGTGCCGGAAGAAAAACAGCCCGACTGCGCCCGACGTTAGCAATAGCTCGATGCGCACATAGTGCTTTTGCCCCGAGCTTGCACGACCGAACCGGGTAACCCGAACTGGCGCCGCCGAAATCGGCCCGAGTCATTTTTCAACCAGCGGCCGCAAGGACCTATCCGATGCAACATCCATTCTCTTCTCCAGCTAGCCGAAGCTTGACCTGCCAAGCGTCTCCAATGCAGTTCACCTGTCAGCGTTGATCTTTCTGTGATGTGTTCGCGACGGCCGAAACCGAAAATGGGAACGGAAAGCGCCCGAGCGCGGAAATTGCCAGTGATTCAAGCGCGGGAGCGGAAAGTTCGACCTGGAGTGACATCCCGTGCAAGTTGTCGTCGACAAGGCTAACGGTTGCACCTGGGACGCCAGCCTGAACGAGCGCCGACGATACCGCGTCCACGGTCTCCCGCCGTTTCAACGCCGGTTTGAAAATCTTGCCGACGCCCGTGAGTGGCATCGCATCAACAATCCGAATACCCTTTGGGACCGCCGCGCGCTCGCTGATCTCGTGACGCAGAAAATCCGCCAATTCCGTCTCGGTTATGGTTACGCCCGGTTTTAGCTGGACGTAGACAACTGGCAACTCGCCCGCGTGCATGTCGGGCCGCCCTACCGCTGCCGCGATCTGGACTGCGGGATGGCGATGCAGTGGTTCCTCAATTGCTGCCGGGTCAATGTTGTGTCCGCCCCGGATAATCAGTTCCTTCTTTCGGCCAGTAAGCCAAAAGTAACCGTCAGAGTCGCAGCGCCCGAGATCGCCGGTATTGAGCCATCGCCCGCCGTCACCAAGCTCCATCCAGATGCCGCTGTTCTGTTCCTGACGGGTATAGCCAGCGAAGACGTTGGGGCCGGAGACGACGAGCTGACCCACCTCATCCGCGACACAATCCCGCACGTACCGGCCAGATTCATCGATCACGACGGCTTTCATAGCCTGACCGGGAAGACGAAGACCGATCGAACCGACTCGCCGCTCGCCGGCCGGTGGGTTGACGCTGCTCACACAGGTACCCTCCGTCAGACCATAGCCTTCAAGGATTCTTACTCCCGTACGGTGCTGGAATGTGCGGAGCAATTCCACCGGCATGGGTGCGGCGCCGCATAGGCCATATTCGAGCGAACGGATATCGTCTCGGCCTACCGGGACGTCCAGCAGGGAGCCGTAGAGTGTCGGGACCCCGCTGAAGAAGTTGACGCGGTAATGCTCGACGATTGCCCAGAAGTGCTTTACAACGCCCTCGTCCCGATAGCCTTGCGCGGTGCCGAGCACGACATGCGCTCCGCGAGAGAACGCCAATAACCCCGTCACCATCACGGCATTGACGTGAAAGAGCGGCAGACCGCAAAAAAGCGTTTTGCCCGGCCCGATGCTTTCGCCGAGGAACTGCCCTGCGCTCCACGCATTGGCCACCTCGTTGCCGTGCCTGCGCATCGCAATCTTCGGCAGTCCCGTGGTGCCGCCGGTGCAAAAGCAGGACGATACGTCATCGCTGCCGATTGCATGCGTGCTAATGAGTGCCACGCCTGACTCACGTGCGACAGCGGTGCTGAAATCGTGGATCTGGATGTGCGAAGGAACCGCGCTACGCACACCGCCGTCCCCATACAGCCGTGAGCACTCGCCGCGCTGAAGCATCCGCGCCACGAGTTGCTTGTCGTCTGGCATTCGGTCGGCCAGGTTGACGAGCACCAGATCTTGTAGAGCGGGAACCTTGTCCAACACTGATTGAACTTTTTGCCAGAGGTCGACCCCGGGATACGGCGCCAGCGTGACAAGTACACTGGCGCCCGAGGCGATGAGCAGTTCGCCAAGCGCCTCACTTTCGAGCAGTGGATTGATCGCGCAGACAATGCCCGCCGCTTCCCCTCCCCAAATCACAAAGTGAGTCTCAGGAAGATTCGGCAAGACATAGGCCACGACCGAGCCACGCTGCACGCCCACGCGCCATAACATGTTTGCCGTGCGCGTTATATCGCGCACCAGCTCGCTATACGTCCAGCATTCGGCGCCCCGGTAGTCGTCGACCGTTGCGAAGAACGAAAGCGCCGGCGCCGATGGATTGATGGCGGCGCCCCGGCAGATCATCTCGTAGGTGCTTGACGGTAGCTTTTCCGATGGCTCGAGCGTTTCGATGCGAAGGACGTCCTCGATGTTTGCGACGCCGTTCATGCTGTCGCTTCCACAATGACGTTATGCTGCACCCCCAGGTTGATCGAGCCGTCGTAGCTAGCGATACGCGCTTCGACAACGTCGCCCATCTGCAGGTACTGAGGTCTTTCCTCCTGCATATTCAGGAAGAGCCGCCATTTTTCGGCATCAGGCAACTGCGCCGCGGCGCGTTGCTTTTCCGGCGACGGTATGCTGAGAGCACAGCCGGAGGGCGTGCCCGTCGCGAGCAGGTCCCCTGCTTGCAAATCGTGTATGCCGGAGAGCTCCGTCAAGGTCTCCGCCGGCCCATAGACGAGACCCGCAGTGGAGTCGTTCTGACGGACGGTACAGTTTACGGTCAGGGTCAGCACGAGTTCCTTCAGCTTCGGGAAATCTTGTCTCTCCAGCAGACAGAGGTAAGGACCGACCGGGCCAAAGGTGCGATAGCTTTTGCCTTTGTAAAACTGCATCTGCGGAATCTGGATGTCGCGCGCGGAATAGTCGTTGACGATGACGGCGCCGGCAAGGTATTCGTGCAGGTTCTCCTCCGTGACGGTCTCGCGGGAGGTGATGTCGCGTTTCAGGACAAGACCGAGTTCAATCTCATAGTCAAGAAACCGTACCTCCTTAGGCTTTACCACGGTCGAGTCGGCAGGAACGATGCAACTCGTCGCCTTCGTGAAGATCATATTGAACTTCTTCACATCCGGATCCATGCCGGACTCGATCATATGTTGACGATAATTCGCGCCCTGGCAGATGAACTGCTGATTGGCGGTCACGGGCGACAGCCATTGCACCTCCGATTCGGGGATCGTCGGACCGCTCAGACCGAGCAGCCGTTCAACTGGATTGGCCTCGACAAAGTCGGCAGTTGATTTGAACTCGCCCGCAATCGGGGTGATAGCGCCGTCGGCAACAATGCCCCACTGGTCTCGCTCATGATGCCTGTAATGAAGAACATGAAGTGCCATTGACAGATCTCCCTAATCGATGAATGAGTTGGTTCAGGCAAAAAGCTTCGCAAGCTTGCGCAGCTTGCTCAGCGTCAGGTCGGGACTGCGGCGCAGGTTTCTGAAGAGCGCCACAATACTCGCGGGCGTGAATCTGGGTTTTGTGAAGCTGCGGGGCATCGTCGGTCCCCATTGCGCCATCGCCTCGCGGCTGACGGCATGGACGCCTGTTGGCACATCAGCCGTAAATAGATCACCGTCGCAATAGTGCTCATGCTTGTCGCCCCACGGGTCCTGCCAGTAGTCAAAAATCTGGCTGCCCAGAATATGGCGGCCAATTCCCCACGCGTGCGTCCAGCCGCCGTCGCGCAGGACGCGCTGGCCCATGCCGACCGCGTCGGCGTCAACGACTTCGAAGGCGCTATGGCTGTAGGCCGCCGCAAAGCCTTGAGCAAGCGCGAGCGTGTGGTGGTCGACCGGTTTCGCCCCAAGATCGAGCCGCATGAAGGCGACGACGGGCGAGCCATCGGGAAGCACCTGAACATCGCTGGGGATAAAGCCGAAATGCTGCGCGTACCACGCGCAGGTTTCCTGATAATCGGCGACTTCAAGCACGACATGCCCCAGCCGGATAATTTCTGGCGCACGCTCGGGCGGGCGCTGCGTCCCGTTAATGCGGACCGCCGCGTCCACGGAGTTGAACGACAGTGCCGATCGGTGGGACAACTTCGGAGCTGTCGCCTGGCCCCATATCGCATCGACGCGAAAGCCCGAAGGATCAGTCAGCCGTACCGTGTAGCCGCCCCCGGGCAGGTGCGACCGTTCAACCCCCGAGGCGCCAGGCAGTTTGGCAAGTGCATCGAGATCCGCCCTGTTGTCGACTTTCAGTCCGAAGCCAACGAACCGGGATTTCGGCGCTTTTCTGACGACGTAGCAGAAGTGCGAAGCCGCTGTTCCGCGCAGAAGGACGATCGAATCGCCGCGCATTATTGTTTGAAGGCCAAAATCATTGAGAAAGTGTTCCGCTTTCTCAAGATCGGGCCGTTCAAATATCAAATATGCTAAGGCCGATGCTTTCGTAGTGGGATCAGGATGTCGCGCCGGCTGTGCAGTGGTCAAATTCATTGGCGTCGAAGGTTCACGTAGTGGGGTAACGGTTTCATGGCGGCAGGCGCGCGTCGCGTTTAATGCAGGACCCAGCAGTGCTGGCCTAGCAACGAAAGACTTTCGCGCACGAGCCGTGAAGCATCGGTTGCTGGTCCATCGTGGATCACGGTCCTGTCGGGCCGCACAACGGCAGCCCATCCGAGTGGGAGTCGTGCAAAGAACGCATCGTCGAGGTCCTCCCAGCTCTCATGCCGGCTCAGATGTCGCCGCAGTCCGCGGCGTGCAATCTGCACATAGCTTCCGCCGGCGCGCACAAAAGCGGCGGCCGCAGCACGATCCAGTGAGCCTCTTGCATCGGTGCCAAATCCAAGCAGCACCAGTCCCTGCCCGAGCACGTCGTCGCTTAGGCATGTCTTGCCGTCCGAACCTCGTATCCGCCCCTGCGCAATGACGGCGCCCCGGACAAGTTTTGTCGGTGAGCGGCCTTTTACATACAGCCCTTTTTTCAGAGCGCTTTTCGGCTCGGTCTGTAATCCGTCAATCGCTGTGCACAGCCGAGACTTCACTCGTGACAATTGCATCAGCCAGTGTGGCAACAGGGCGATGCCGCTATTGCGCGGCATGACGAGCTTTTCGATGAACCTCGTGAGCTTTATCGTCGCTCCCTCGCGAGGCCGCCTCTCTTGCTCGTAAGTGTCGAGAATGCGTGAATCCGCGCGGCCTTGAATCACCCACGCGAGCTTCCAGGACAAGTTGGCTGCATCCCGCAGGCCTTCGACGAGTTCGGTGCCGAGGGATGGGTACGTGATATTGGCGGCGTCACCTGCGAGAAAGACACGTCCTTCACACAATCCATCGCCGCTTCGCTCGTTGAAGCGATCGACAGCGCTGCGTCTGATCGTCGCGTCTGCCGAGTCATCCAATGAAGCGAGCGACTCGAACGAGCAGACCTGATCGGGCACGGCTACGTATCGACTTGTTTGACGGGGATCGCCGATACGCTCGACATAATCGATTCGGCGTGAAGCAACCCGCGTGTCGACGTCGGGCTGACTCTTTGCCAACGTCTTGCCCGTGAGGAGTGCCTTGACGAGCGAGTTCGCCCCGTCCGCCCCGACCAGATATCTGGCACAAAGCACATGCGTGCGCCCGTGCCCCAGGTCGAGCGTCGCGACGACGCGATCCCGGTCCTGCGTGAACCGTGCGAGGCCGACGCCCAGCGCAACATGAGCCCGCTCATAGCGCCTCAGTCGGGTGCGCAGGCAACGCTCAAGCTCCGACTGACAGAGCGTGACGCGCTCAGATCCACCGTCGATTCCGCCCAGCAAATTAGCCTCGGAAGTTTGTCCAAGCTTGGGCATCAAGCGAATCCGCGGGGTGCCAGCAATGGCGACCGTCTCGAGATCGCGCTCGCCGATGCCCGCAAGCTGAAGGATGCGTAGCGCTTCAGAATCCAGTGCGATCGCACGAGACGCCATGAAGGCTTTCGTCGACTTGTCGACCACCATCACATGCACGCCGTGTCGTGCCAGCAGATTGGCAATCGTTGCGCCGATCGGTCCGCAACCGACCAATAGGACATCCACCGCTTGCGGAAGCACATCAACCGATGAACGAACCGGGCCGTGCCGGACGGACGTCGCGGCACCGCTTACTGTTGCTGTCTCCACAGTCCCTCCAACTTTTGTGAGTTGAATCGGCCTTCGGGGGGCGCCGTTTTATGACATTAAACTCATCGTTGATCGTTTTGTCAATATAGAGACTTGCATCTATACTGGTACGAGATCAAAACCCTGGACTGACCATGCCGAACACTGCAAATCGCCGGACCGCAAAGCGACCCGCCCAGGCCGCGCCAGTCTCCCCGGTTGCCGTCCCCGAAGAACGGGAGCCGCGCGGCGCGCGTCGAAAGCGCGAGACGCGAGCCCGTCTGCTCGATGCAGCCCTCAAACTGATGGCCGAAAAGGGCATGGAGGGCGTGGCGATCAATGAAATAACCGAAGCCGCGGATGTCGGCTTCGGCTCGTTCTACAACCACTTCGATTCAAAGGAGGCGATTTACGCGACCCTTGTCGACAGTGTGTTCGAGGAGTTTGCGAACATGCTGGATCGCCTCGGCAGTGGGCTTTCCGACCCAGCCGAAGTGATCGCCGTGGCCGTGCGTCATACGGTCCTTCGGGCCCGGCACGACCCTGTGTGGGGGCGCTTTCTGATACGTGAAGGGTTTTCAGCGCGAGCAACGAGCCGCGGACTGGGTCAACGGCTGCTGCGCGACATCGGCAATGGCATTGCCGCGAAGCGCTTCGTGGTCGCCGACCCGTTCATCGGATTTCTTGCGGTGGGCGGCACTGTCCTCTCGGTGATTGCCGCCGAGCTGAACTATGTTGCGCCAGGCGCACCCGCGGCAGGCGTTCTCGAGGAGCTCGGCTTTAGCGGCGAACATCTCCCTGAGCGCACGGCCGCGACGCTGCTCCAGACACTCGGGCTCAAGCGCGCGGAGGCGGAGAAAATTGCGGTGCGTCCTCTTCCCGTTGTAGAAGAGACCGTTGAAGCAAATTGAAGCTGGAACGCGATGACGGTACCCCAGGAACCGTCGCCGTCGCGGCACAGTGATGATGGCGTACCGCGCTTGCTGCTCGTTGTCGGGATTATTTTGCTCTGGGTTGAAAATTGTCCCCGGCAGACACTTGGACCGGCAAGGCAAGCGAAGACCAGGATGGGAGCGGTCTGCTTTCGGCTCTGCAGACAAGCGCTTCGCTGTTGGCCCTTTCTCCAACCTCTCAACGCTGGCCGGACCAGCGCGGGTTCGATTGCAATCTCCAACCGACGACGAGACACGGGCTCATTGCGCAGAGCCCGAGTCCGGGCACGACGCCGCTGGCTTTCTCTATACCCGAAACCGACCAGAGTGACGATTCATCGCTATCCGACGCAGGCCATACACCGTTTGCATCATTATGTTTACCGGGCACGTTCGTCATTCGAATACCTGTTACCTGTGGCACGCGCCATGCCTCCCGAACGAAAGCCGCGACCTCGCAGCCTCCCACCCCCTGCCTCACCGGCTCGCGATCATTGTGTTGACGCTGCCTGCGGTTGACCGCCCGGCATTTCACCCATTGCCTGGAACAGTGCTGTCGTATCACTCATGCGTTGGCTTGTTGCGCGCACGGCCCCGATCTGTGCATTGAGAAATCGCTGCTCGCTGGCCTGCTCTGCAGTTGAAGGCAGCGAGCCCAGGCGCTTGCGCGATGCAGTGTCATCGAATGCCGCGCGCGCTGCCTCAGCCCCCGCTTCAGTCGATGCGGCTGTCTGCGCGTCGTTATCCAATGCGGCCAATGAGTCCGCGACGTCCTGAAATGCCGATAGCACCGTCGATTTGTAGTGCAGGACTGCCGCATCGTAAGCGTCGATCGACGCGCGGCGTTGCGCGAACAGCGCGCCACCGTGGAAGATCGGCTGCGACAGGCTCGCACCGATAGCCCACAGCCCACCCGCTCCCGAGAGGACCGTCGGCCAGCTAAAGCCGCCGCGTCCCATCGAGGCCGTCAGTGACAGACTCGGAAAGAGTTGGGCGGTTGCAGCCCCAACTTCAGCGGCAGCGGCCTTCAACGCCGCGTCGGCTGCTTGAATGTCGGGACGCGAACGCAGGAAATCCGACGGCACGACCACGGGCACATGCTCAGGCAACGACAGGCTCTCGAAGACAGGAACGGTCGGCGCCTGATCGGGCGTGCGGCCCATCAGAACCGCCAGCGCGTGGATAGAGCGCGCGCGCTGCTGACGTAGAGTCGGCAGGGTAGCCGCCAACGAAGCCGCGTCCTGCGTCGACGCGAGCGACTGCGCCCGCGAGACAGAGCCGAGGGCGTACCGCTGCTGGTCCTCGGTCGCGGTCTCGTTGGCCACAGCGACGAGACGCTCAGTAAGCGCTATCTGGCGATCAAGTGCCGCCACACTAATGGTCGTGCCGACAATGTTCGCCGCGAGCGCGCGCCGGGCCGCTTCCAGCTCATACGTCTGCACGTTCACGCGGGCGGCACTTGCCGAGTTCGCGTAACGCGTTTGGCCGAAGAGGTCGAACGTGTAGTGCGCCAGAAACTGCCCGGCGAAAAAGTTATATTGCACCTGCTCCGGGCCGAGCCCAGGCACGACCGGAGAACGCGCGCGTTCGATCTGAGCGGCGCCGTCGATCGAGGGCAGCGTCGACGCGCCGACCTGCGCGCGCAGTTCTTCTTGCGCGGCTGCAAGCGTGCGCTGCGAGGCGGCGAGCGTCGGACTGTTGCGCAGGCCTTCCTCGACGAGCGCATCAAGCGCGTCTGAGCGGTAAAGTCGCCACCATTGCGGCACAGTCGTGGCGCCGATATCGAACCGCTGCGCGACACCACCCACCGAAACCGTCTTGGAAGGCAGCGCTTGGGCGCCGTAGTGATCGGGCGATGGCATGGCAGGCGGCTCGCCGCCGGGGCCGAACGAACAAGCCGTCATCGCAAGGGCCGTTGCCACAGCGAGAACAGACGTCTTATGTTGAGAGATCATGTTCAAACCTCCGTTTGCTCGGCGACGACGACCTGTTCCAGTCCACGCTCGTCGCGCCGAACGCTGAAGCATGTCGCGTACAAGGCGGGCAAAAAGAACACCGTCAGAACGGTGGCGATCGTGATGCCGCCCATCAGTGCGGTCGCCATCGGGCCGAAGAAGCCCGAGCGCAGCAGCGGTATGAGGGCGAGCACAGCGGCGGCCGCCGTCAGCATGATTGGCCTGAAACGCCGCACCGTCGCGCCGATAATTGCGTCGAAACGCCCGTGCCCTGCCGCGATGTCCTGATCGATCTGGTCAACCAGGATGACGGAGTTACGCATGATGATGCCGAACATCGCAATCACGCCAAGTAACGCAACGAAGCCGAAGGGCTTGCCGAACAGGAGCAGCGCGGCCACGACGCCAATCAATCCAAGCGGGGCCGTCAACACGACGATGAGCGTACGCGCGAAGTTCTTGAGCTGGATCATCAGCAGCGTCAGCACGGCGATGATCATGAGCGGCATTTCCGCGTTGATCGATGTTTGACCTTTGACGCTCTCTTCGACCGCGCCACCCGCGTCGATGCGATAGCCCACCGGCATTTTTGCGCGTTGCGTTGCAAGGGCATTTTCGATGTCGTGAGTCACGTCAATGCCCTGCGCGTCGCCGCGCACATCGGCCTGCACGGTGATGGTCGGTTGCCGGTCGCGCTGCCAAATCACGCCGTATTCGAGCGCGTTCCGGACGTGTCCGAGCGAACCGAGCGGTACCGGGCCGTTGGGCGTCGGGATCGCAAGGCCCGTGAGCTTCGCCGGATCCACGCGCTCGCTCTTGGGCGCGCGCAGATCGACGTTGATGAGTTTGTCGCGTTCGCGATACTGCGTCACCGTAAAGCCCGATAGTGTCATCGCGAGGAAGCTGGATACGTCCTCGGACGTCACGCCAAGCTGGCGCGCGCGGTTCTGGTCGATCTCGAACGAGATTGACCGTTCCGCTGGCTCATCCCAATCGAACTGCACATTGCGCGTGCGCGGGTCAGCGCGCACCGTTTCCGCGACCGTGTCCGCAATCGAGCGCACGGTCGCGATGTCGTCGCCGCTCACTCGGAACTTGATCGGGAAGCCGACGGGCGGACCGTTCTCAAGCCGTGCTACACGCGTACGCACGCCGGAAAAATCCTTCTCGAGTTTCGAATCGAGCCATCGCATCAACTCCTCGCGGTTTTCAACGCTTTTGGTCGTGATCACGAACTGGGCGAAGTTGGGTTGCTGGAGCTGCTGGTCGAGCGGCAGATAGAAGCGCGGCGCACCCGTGCCGATGAAGTCGACAAAGTGCTCGATCTCGGATTTGCCTTCGAGGACCTTCTCGAGGCGCTTCGCCTCACGCAGCGTCGCCTCGAACGACGCACCCTCGGGTAGTCGCAGGTCCACGAGCAACTCTGGCCGCTCGGAATTTGGAAAGAACTGCTGCGGCACGCGTGTGAAGGCCATCATCGCGATCGCAAAGAGTGCGGCAGTGACGCCGAGCACAACCCAGCGGCGCACAATACACCACGTGACCCATCCCGACAGTCGCCGGTAGAAGCCAGTGTTATAGATATCCTCTTCGTGATGGTCTGCGCCGCCGGTGCGGCCCTTGCGTTCAGGCAGGATGTGAAAGCCGAGCAGCGGCACCAATACGACGGCCGCGAACCACGAAACGATCAACGAGATCGCCGACACTTCGAAGATCGAGCGCGTGTATTCGCCCGTGCTAGATTTTGCAAGCGCGATAGGGAGGAAGCCGCACACCGTGACGAGCGTGCCCGTCAGCATCGGGAATGCCGTGCTTGTATAGGCAAAGGCGGCCGCGCGCATGCGACTCCAGCCCTGCTCAAGCTTCACCGCCATCATTTCGACGGCGATGATCGCATCGTCGACGAGCAGCCCCAACGCCAGCACAAGCGTGCCCAGCGAGACTTTGTCCAGGCCGATGCCGAAGATATGCATGCACAGTGCGGTCACAGCCAGCACGATGGGAATCGTGATTACGACAACCATGCCTGTGCGCAGGCCGAGCGAAACGAGGCTCACGACCAGTACGATCGCGACCGCCTCACCAACCGACCTCACAAACTCATCCACCGAATGCTTGACCGCATGCGGCATGCTGGAGACCGGCGCCAGCTTGAGACCCGCGGGTAGCGTTGCCTGCAGTTCAGCCGCTTTCGCGTCAAGCGCCTTGCCGAGATCGATCACGTCACCGCCCTTTTGCATCGTCACGCCAATGCCAAGCACCGCCTGGCCACCGACGCGCATCTGGGTCACCGGCGGATCGTCGTAGCCACGCGTGACCTTCGCGATATCGCCGAGGCGGAACGTCCGCTTGTTCACGGTGATCAGCATGTCCGCGAGCGCCTGCAGGTCCTTGAACGCACCGCTCGGCCGCACGAACACCCGGTCGTCCGCGGTCATGATGGTGCCGACGGGCGCGACCGTATTTTGTGCGTCGATAGCCTGGGCGAGTTGCTGCGGAGTAATGGCAAGCCGAGTCAGCTCCGCATTCGATACCTCGACGAAGATGCGCTGGTCCGGGTCGCCGAAGTAATCGACCTTTGCCACACCAGGTACACGCAGCAGGACTGTGCGCAGCTTGTCGGCGTAGTCGTGCAGTTGCGCAGGCGAGAAGCCATCGCCTTCCAGCGCATAGATGTTCGTATAGACGTCACCAAATTCGTCGTTGAAGAACGGCCCGACCGTCCCCTTCGGCAACGTCGCCCGGATGTCGCCGACTTTCTTGCGCACCTGATACCAAGTCTCGGGCACTTCCTTGACGGGCGCCGAATCCTTCATCGCGAAGAAGATCATCGACTCACCGGGCCGCGAATAGCTCTTGATGTTGTCGATATAGGGCGCCGCCTGGAGTTGGCGGCCGATCCGGTCGGTGATCTGCTCCTGCACTTCGCGGGCCGTCGCGCCCGGCCAGTAAGACTGGATCACCATCGTGCGGAACGTGAACGGCGGGTCCTCCGATTGCGGAAGATGGGTATAGCCGATCACGCCGAAGAGCGTCGCCAGTCCGATCAGAAAGATCACGAGTTGCTGATGGCGCAATGTCCATGCGGACAGGTTAAATCCACCTTCGCCGGGCTTTTCGGCCTCGGAATGGGGAACCGGCACGCTCGTGGCGGCGGATTCGCTGTCGCGTGCATTCATGACGGGAAATCCTCCGGATGCAGGGGCGGCACCACTTGTACGTGCTGGCCTGCGCTCACGGCGTGTGCGCCCTGCAGCATGACGCGGTCGCCCTCCTTTAGGCCCGATTCGATCGAAACGGTGCGCTCGTCATATCGTTGGACCGTCACAGGGCGCAGTTCGAGGCTGTCGCTGCCGGCGCGCACGACCCAGACCGCGGGACTCTCTCCTCGGTGAAAGAGCGACGTCACCGGCAGCGTGAAAATCTGGCCGGCGGGCGCGTCGCCGACAGCATCGAACGCGACAGCGGCCGTCATGCCGAGGCGCACATCGGGGCTCGGATCGGCCAATGTCAGCTTGACGCGCCAGGTGCGGCTTTCGCGGTCAGCAGCAGGCGATACCTCCCGCACGCGGGCCTCAAAGCTCTTGCCCGGCAGCGCGGGCAGCGTCACGCGGGCCTTGCTGCCCACTGTCAGCGAGTTAAGCGTGCGCTCGGGCGAGTCGCAGACGATGTCCACGTCGCCCGTCCAATCGAGGTGGTAGACGGCTTGCGTTGCCTGAACGTTCTGCCCAGTGTCGACATCTTCCGATGTGATGACCCCGTCATGGTCCGCCGTTAGCGTGGCGTAGCGCAGTTGATCCGTGGCGAGCGCCATCGAAGCTAGCGCCGAATCTCGCTGCGCGAGCGCGGAAGCGTAGGCATTTTGGGTCTGCTCCAGTTGAGCGGGCGGGATCAGGTTGGCCTGCGCCTGCGCCTGGTCACGATCGAGCTGCTGCTTCGCATAGGTGAGCCGATGCTCGGCGGCATCGAGCTGCGCACGCGCGTTAGCAAGGTTATTGCGCAGATCGGTGGGATCGAGCAACGCGACCGTCTGTCCCGCCTTGACCGTATCGCCGATGCGAGCCCGGCGCTCGATAACCTTACCGCCGACGCGAAACGAAAGCGGCGTGGAATATCGCGCCTGCACCTGGGCAGGCAGCGAGGTGCTGGACACGCGCCCGTCTGGGTGAACCGCACGCGCGACGACGGGCTTGAGCTCCGGCGTAACGGCTTCGCGAGGGTGGCATGCGGACAGCAAAATTGCCCCGCAAGCGGCGAGCATGACATGCGCCCGCCGCGGGGATCGTACGAAGGAAGCTAAGAAGAAGCGCGCATGCTTCGGCGCGTCAAGGCCGGTATGTTTCACGATGTTCAAAAGGCAGGTGATGCCCCAAATAAAAGGTTGTGGTGCTGTGGGCACGCGTGCCACCTAGCACGGTTGGCCATCAGCTTCGACACACAGAGAAAATTGCTTGATATCGTAGGTATCCCTACATATATCCTGTGCTTACCGTCGACATATGACCCGTGGGCTATGCGCGCAACCAGCGTCCGAGATGGGTGTCGCATGCATATGCGACCGCGGGACCGGCTGGCCCTCTTCTTTCCGGAACCGAGGCTTACCCTTCGCAAAGTTCTGCACCGGCTTAAACGGCGGTGCCCGGGTCTCCCCCGTCCCGTGCATCTCGCTCTAGTGACATTAGACCCAATACTGATTCTATTGTCAATAATGACGTTTAAATCTATAGTCTGGACGTACAATAATTAAGGAGCCAACGTGGTCAACGGTCCGAATTCGCACGGGAGCCGCCGGCGGGTCCCCAAAGCGTCAATGGAAGCGCGTGAGACCGCCGTTGAATGCTATGCGCGCGCGTCCCGGCGCAAGCGCGAGACGCGCGCCCGTCTTCTCGAGGCTGCATTCGCACTTGTCGCGGAAAAGGGCATCGACGGCGTCACGATCAATGAGATTACTGAGGCGGCCGATGTTGGCTTCGGGTCGTTTTACAATCACTTCACGTCGAAGGAAGGGATCGTCAACGCGCTCGTCGAATGGCTTTTCGAAGAATTCGCGAAGACACTCGATCGCCTCTCTAGCGAGCTCGCTGACCCAGCGGAAGTGATTTCCGTCTCAGTGCGGCACACGCTCTTGCGGGCCTATCGGGAACCTGTATGGGGCCAACTCTTGATACGCGAAAGCTTGTCACCCCGCGCGCTGAGCAGGGGGCTCGGTCAACGGCTGTTGCGTGATAGCGAGAGAGGAATTTCGGAAAGACGCTTTGTCGTCGCGGACCGGCTCATGTGCGTCATCTCCGTGATTGGCACCGTACTCGCGGGAGTTTCCGCCGAACTGCAGCTGGCAACCTTATCCAAACGAACTGTTCGGGCGCGAAAGGTGCTCCGCTCGCGAGAAGAGAAGTTTGCGCAACGAACCGCGGCGATTGTGTTGCAGGCGTTTGGCCTCACACGCGTCGAGGCCGAGCGGATCGCACGAGGTCCACTGCCCGCCGGCCCGGGCGGTTAAGCCTGGCGATAGCGGCGCGATTCGCGCGGCCTTTTCCGATGGGGCCTCGCGGTCTAATGTTGAGCCGATGAGTTGACGGACAGGCGGGAGAGGCGCTTTGACATTGGATGGGGCGATCGCGATGCAGGTCAACTCGTGTAAAGCGCACTCGCCAGATAGCGGCGGCGCAGTTCCCGCAGTACCGATGCGAGAATTGCGCTGACCGGCAACGCGAGCAGTACGCCGAAGAAGCCGAACACCCGGCCGAAAGCCAGGAGCGCGAATATGACCGCAAGCGGATGAAGGCCGATGCGCTCGCCAACCAGTCTCGGCATCAACACAAAACTCTCGAGCATCTGCCCGACGCCATACACGGCGATTACTATGCCGAGGCCATACCAGTCGCCGAATTGCAATAGTGCCGCGAGGAGCGCAAACACGAAGCCGGTCGCAAAACCCATGTAGGGAACAAATACCGCAAGCGCGCTAAACAGGCCGACGGGCACTGCCATATCCAACCCTGCGATCATCAGTACGGTCGGATAGAACACGGCCAACACTGCAATAACCAGCAGTTGCCCGCGCAGGTACTGCGACATCATGCGATCGATCTCGCCGACGAACTCTCGTGCCTTGCCGACCCAGCGCCGCGGGACGAAGCCTTCGATGCGGGCGAACGCCTCGTGCCTGTCGTAGAGCAGATAGAACAGGACGAGTGGCATCAGCACCGCGTTGCTCACCACATTAATCATTACGTTGCTGCCGGTGCGAAGGTACCGCCCTACGGCAAGCAGCGCGCCGTGCTCATCAGCTTTGAGGCGTCCCGCCAGCACGTCGCGGATATTCGTTACATCGAGCGAAGAATGCACTCCCAAGGCAGCCAGATGCGGTTTTAGCCATCCATCAATTTTTGCAACGATAACTGGAACTTGCCGCACGAGTTCGGGCCCTTCTTTCTCGATTACGACACACATAAGCAGCATCACCAGGGCGACCGACAGAGCGAACAAACAGATCATCGCCAGTGCCGCGAGTCCACGCGGAGTTCGACGGCGCACCAGCCACTCCACGCCAGGTTGCAAGATGTATGCGACGAGGGCGCCAAGCACAAAAGGCGTGAGGACGGCCCGCAGGTTCCACAGCAAGAGGCCAGCGGCTAACGCAACGGCGCCCCAAAACAGAGATTGGCGATGATAAACGGTCATAAGCGCCCCGGTTGGGCGAGGAGTCAAGTAACAGCGCCGTGGCGTCAAGCCATCGACGGAAGCTCCGGCGAACGCAGACGCCAGGCGGCGCACCGGTCGCGGCGGGCCGCATCCATCAGATCAGCGTCGCGCCGCTATCCACGCTGCGGGTGCGCCTATCGTTTCCTTGCCCACGTGGCGGGTCTTGCTGTGTTGCTGGCTTATTGTTGCTGGTCTGCGATGGCCCCCTGGAGTGCCCGGTGATTTCGATCAACCAAGGAGACGCCATTGGATCCGGCGGCGCAGCGATTGGCGGGGCTGGCATCGCAGGAACAATGATCGCGATTACACGCTGCGTGGGCATCACAGTCCTGGAGCAGCCGCAGACCGTCGCAGCGAGCGCGCATGCACACACCGACGTAAAGAAGAAACCAGGTCGTTTCATTTGCGGCACGGTCCTAGAGGATCATTCCGCTTTCGCCGAGAAGTCATCGGACCGATCCCTCGTAGTTAGTAAGGCAGGGCTCGTTGGCAACGCTGCGACTCATCAAAAGCAGCCCCGCAGACAGTCAATAGATGATGATAATATCACTTACGCGCCTATAGTCAATACTGATTTAATCAGCTAGCCGTAGCCGCGATCGCCAGTACGGCGTGCGAGCCGTGCGAGCCGTGCGCCTGCCGTCACGCGGGGCGACTACCCAACAGCCCGAAACGCCATTTATAGTCCAATCTAGGGACTCTCTGCCCTGCTGAACTGCGCGCTCTTTTCCGGACGAAGATGCGCATTCTTCTCTATCTATTGACTATTTTATCAATCTTGAGTTTAATGTCTAAAGCCGTCCCCGACAAGGTCGACTGATGGACAGGACACGACCCAAGGAAACCGAAATGAAGCAAATCAACCTATTAATGTTAGCGGTGCTCACAACCGTGCCCGTCTTCGCGCAAAGCCAAGCGCTGCAGTTGCCCACGCCACCGTCTTTACCGAATAACGACCCCAACGCCAAGTTGACCAAGGAGCAGTTGCGAGTCTTGATGCCGCCGCTTGCTGAGCATTTCGATCAAATCGATACAGCTCATCAAGGCTACGTCACCCCTGCGCAAATCCAGCAATACCTTGGCAAGCAGATGCCGCAGCAGCCGCCGTCGCAATTCCCGCCAAAGATTCCTTCCTGAACTCGACGACATAGCTTGCCAGGCGTGGCCAAGCGGCAATGACTGACTTAGGCCGAAGCCTAAAATCGCGATCGGCTGCGTGTCCCCGACGCCGCGTTGGCGTCTCATTTGAAAGAGCTAAGCGCAATGATGAAGCATATTTTGATCGCCGCCGCAGTTGTTCTCAGCGCAAACGTCGTTGCGAGCGAAGTATACGTACCGAAGGTCTACCATGACATCGCCGCGGCACCGACAGATCAGCGCAACGCAGAAATCGCGTCGCTGTTCGATCGTTGGAATGCGGCCCTCGCAACGGGTAACGCCGACTCCGTGGCCCAGCTGTACGCGCCCGATGCGGTACTCGAACCCACGGTGTCCAATGAAGTCCGCACAACTCCCGCTGGCATCAAAGACTATTTTGTGAAATTTCTGAAGCTGAAGCCGAACGGCACCATCAACCTTCGGGAAATCCGCATGCTGAATGACAGTTCGGCGGTGGACACGGGCGTCTACACGTTCGACTAGACGAAAAGTGGCAGGCACCAAAAGGTGCAGGCTCGCTATACATTTGTGTATAAACGAGTCGATCGTGAATGGAAGATTTTAAATCACCATTCGTCCGCGATGCCGGAGTAAGCCTTCATGGATCAGCGAAGAGTGCTTCCTCAGAGTACGTCTCTTTTAGTGTTCGACGCCTATATTTCGCGATGTTGAAGCCGCTCAAGACGCTCATCGAAGGAAATCTCGGGAGACGGCAAAACTCTAAGAGTTGGCACTTCTCCCGCGTGAAGGGCACGTCCCTTCGCCGTCGCCGAAGCGAGTATCAACGGGTTGCTTGCAAGAAGCACCGCCTTGATGCGGAGCTCCTGGCCCTTATGGACCAGCCGAGAGGCCGGGCTAACACCCTTGCGATTGATTTCGACGGCAGTCGTTGTGCACTGCCCGTTGCAATCGAGGGGACCGACATCCAGCGTTCGTTGTTTTGCGGCAAGGGAGACTGTTCAAATGGACAACGTTGCTCTCGCATGCGTGATCGTTTTAGGGCTGCTCTTGTTCGGCCTCGGAATATCTGTATCGGTGATGCGCTTTCGGACCGGCATCGGCTCAGGCTGCGAGCCGGATCCCACGCATGCGCTACATAAGCTCGTGCGGGCTCATGCCAACACGGCCGAATACGCGCCGTTCCTCGCGTTGCTGTTTTTCTACCTTGGGGCACGAGCGCCTTCGGCGGCGACATTGTCGTTAATCGTCGCGGCGACCGCGTGCCGCTGTTTAGTCGTCGTCGGACTGATCGTGTGCCGAACGATGGCGAAACCCAACCCATTTCGCTTCGTCGGCGCCGTCGGAACTTACATCACCGGCACGGCGCTATGCGCGATGCTGCTGCATTGATCTGCGACCGGTAGATACGACCGCATAACTCGGGGCTCATGGCGAACTGGGGGCCCGGCGACGTCCAACTGGAGCGCGCGACACTGTGTCATGCGTCGTTCCGAGCGGCGCGCCGCAACCACCGCGGGTCGGTTTCCCATTCATCGCGCGCCCAAGGGCGGTCCGCGCGAAGTCTGGATGAAGGAGGTTGAGCAGATAGTTCGTTTCAGCAGGGACGACCGCGCTCGGCACGGCGAGCACCGCGCTCGTTCGCTTCTGCGTCCACGTATTAATAGTTGGCTTCTTTTCGTACGTTTCATCGCGATGGGTAGAAGAAGGTCTGTGCGATGATCATTGCGCGAGCGTGCCGGGCTGAATTTGAGGGAGAGAAGTGTCCATTCCCGAAGAATTCAGCTCCGAAGAAGCCGCGCCGATCCTGTGCGCCGGTATCGCCACGTTCAATGCATTGAAGAAGTGCGGTGCCGAGGCCGGCGACACCGTTGTCATTCTCGGCATCGGTGGGCTCGGCCATATGGCCTTGCAGTACGCCCGACGAATGGGATTTAGGGTCGTCGCCGTCGGTCGCGGCAGTGACATCGCTGACGATGCCCGATCCTTGGGTGCCCATTCATACATCGATGTCAATGAGGAGGACGCCGCTTCGAAACTCGAAAACATGGGCGGAGCCCGCGCGATCGTCTCCACCATCAGCCAGACCGACGCGGTATCGAGCGTGCTCGCCGGGTTGGCGCCTCAGGGCCGCCTTGTCATGCTTGGCGCGGGCAAGGACCCGCTGCCCGTAGCGACGGGCTATTTCGTTGGCGGGGAACGCAGCGTCCTGGGTTCGATCACCGGCTCGCCGCTGGATAACGAGAAAACGCTCGACTTCAGCGTGCTGGCGGGAATCCGCGCGCGAATCGAAGTCATGCCGCTTGAAGATGCGAACAAGGCCTATCAAAGAATGCGCTCGGGCGACGCGAAGTTCCGCATGGTGCTTCGCATGTAGCACTGACCAGCGGCGAAGTCTGCTGCTTCGCCGCCCGTCGCGCGCTCAATTCTGAAGACTGCGTTCACCCCGCATGCGCGTCGACGCGAGTAGCACCATGGTGGCCAGCACCATGGGAACAAAGGTCAGGCGAAGCACCGATTCCCAGCCATACGCAGTCAGAAGGCTACCCGACAGGAAAGAGCCGCATGCCATCGTGCCGAACACGATGAAATCGTTGAACGACTGGACTTTCGCCTTTTCCTCCGGCCGATGGCACTCCAGCAACATCGCCGAGGCGCCGATAAAACCGAAACTCCATCCGACGCCCAGCAGGATGAGCGTGAGATAGAAATGGGCCGTGTCCAATCCATGCAGGCCCGCGGCTGCCGCAAGCGCGATCAGTGCCAGGCCTGCCATCACCACACTGCGCGCGCCGAACCGCGAGATGAGGCGTCCTGTAAAGAAGCCCGGCGCGTACATCGCGATGACGTGCCATTGGATCCCTTGGTTCGACGACGCCTGCGATAGACCGCACATGCGCATCGCGAGTGGCGCGGCGGTCATCAGGAAGTTCATCAGAAGGTAGGAAACGACCGCGCACACGACTGCGACCCCGAAGGTCGGTTGGCGTGCAATCGTCCAGAGAGGCCGGCCCGAGGCGATTTCCTTGGCTGTCGGCGACGGAATACGCACGCCGAGCAGCACGAGTCCGGCGAGCGCCGCGACGGCAGCCTGCGCCACGAAGGTGACCGCGAAGGTGTACGGTGGCCATAGACTCATCGTGAGGGTGACAAGCTGCGGGCCGATCACGCCTGCGAAAACACCGCCCGCCATGACGAACGACAGCGCGCGCGGTCTGAGCTCGGGTCGCACGCAATCGGCCGCTGCGAAACGGAACGAGAGAACGACGGCAGCGTATGCACCTCCGAAGAACATGGCGACGCAAAACAGCCAGAAAGAACCGATAACGACGGCAATTGCGGCCAGAATCCCCACGAGTACGCCGTTCCCGGTGCCGACCAGGAAAGCTGCTCTACGACCGTATCGCTGAGCGATTGCGCCAGCAGGAAGCGACAGCGCTGCCATCCCGACGACGAATATCGAGATGGGCAACGTAGCCAATGCCTGCCGCGGCGCGAGCATGCTTCCAATAATTGCACCGGTCGCGTAGATGACCGTCGAGTTCGCGCCAGCAAGCGCCTGAGCGATCGTCAATCTCGCGACATTGCTTCTCGCAGTCGTAGTCGCGAACGACGAAGTTTCCTGCGTGGCTTCCATGTTCATTCCGCCAAGTCTATCTGTTGTGAAATATCGAGCGACTCTTCGCCGCTGATACACGCTCGCGTTCTAGGCGGCAACGTTATGACCTACACGCACGCCTAACTTTTGTGCAAGGTCCAGAAATCCAGCGATATAGGCGACGTCTTCTTCGCCTCGCCGCACGCCGAGATTGATGCTTTTGTGCAAACCACGCTCGCCTAGTCGCAATGCCCGTATGGGAAGACCCTGGCCCTCCTCCACAACGAGCCAATCTGGAAGAACTGCGATACCGCGCCCCGCCGCCACGAGTTGCAGCATCAGATCGGTTTGTTCGGCCGTCCGGTGGAACTTCGGTTTGCAATGCGCGGGGACCAGAAAGCGCGTGAAGACATCGAGCCTTTCCTTGCTCACCGGGACTGTGATCAGCTCCTCGGTCAGCAGATCCTTTGGCAGAACAAATTCGCGCATCGCGAGCGCGTGGGCCTCCGGCACCACCAACACGAGTTCGTAGTCGATCACTGGAAAGAAGGCGACGTCGGTCACGTCAATGGGATCGGGCGTGATCAGCACGTCGATCTGGAATCCGAGGAGTGCTGCCACGCCATCGAAGCGAAACGCCGTTCGAACGTCAAAGTCGACGTCCGGCCACGCCGCAAGGTAATGCGGCGTGAGCCGGCTAAGCCACTTCTGGCACGGATGGCACTCCATCCCGACCCGCAACACGCCGCGGCGGCCTTCGGCGAAATCAGCGAGCGTTCGCTCGGCGTGCTCCATCTGGGGAAGTACACGCTCGGCCAGCGCGGCGAGATATTCGCCCGCCTGCGTAAAACGCAAGCCGCGCCCCTGCTTGGTCCACAACTTGACGCCATGCCGTTCCTCGAATTTGCGGACCATATGCGAAAGCGCCGACTGCGTGACGCAGAGCCTTTCTGCTGCCGCCGTCACACTGCCGAGACGCTCAACTTCCTTGACGATCGAGAGGTACTGGAGGTCTAGCATTTCAATCTCCTTGATCCGAGACGGCCTTGCGACGCGATGTGAGGGCGAATGCAGCCAGGCCAATCGCCGGGCCAGGAACCAGAAGCCAGGTCGCATCCAGTCCAACCCGCTGCAGGAGCGCCGTTGTCGCTGCGATGGATAGCACCGTAACGGCGAAGCCGATCGAGTTCTGAATGGCAAGCGCGCTGCCCACTAGAGTCGGCGGACATGCCTTCGCCGCAAGCGCCGAGAACTGGGGCGAGTCAGCCACGACCGAGGCGCCCCATACCGCCAGCAATACCGCGATGGCCTCGGGGGAAAGATCGCGCCATCCAAGCGCGAAGGTCGTCCCGCACAGACCTGAAAATTGCCAAGGCGGCCACCGCTACCTTCGCGCTGCCGATATGGCGAGACAGGATGCCACCCGCCAGAGAACCCAAAGCGCCGATTCCAATGACGGCAAACGACATCGCGGAAACACTGAGGCCGGGAAAGCGGATTGGAAGCGACGTGTGCGCGATCAGCAGCGGGACGGCGGCCCAGAACGCATAGAGCTCCCACATGTGACCGAGATAACCAAATGTCGCGGCGCGAAACTGGCGGATCCGGAATGCGCCGAGCACCGACGAAGCGGGCGCCGGTTTGCCACGGGCGCTCTTTGCTACCTGCGCTTTGATCGCCGAGTGCGGTCCATCGCCGAGTACGTGGATGACGAACGCGCCCATCACCGCAAGGACCGAGGAGGCGGAAATGATGAGCTGCCAGGCAAAGCCAGCGCCGACCACACGCATCGAATGAGGAAGTGCGGTGCCCAGCACCAGCATCGCCACGAGTTGCGCGAGCGCCTGGCCGGTGCGATTCGGCGCCCACCCAACAATCAGCTTCATCCCCATTGGGTAGATGCCAGCAAGACAAACGCCCACGGCCAATCGGCAAATCGCCCCGCTCAACAGCCCCGACGCAAGCCATCCGAAGCAGAGATTGAAGATCGCGCCAGCTATGGCGCTACAGACGAAGATCCGGCTGGCGCGAAAACGGTCTGCGATGCCGCTTAGTGAGATCGTCAGCGTGCCGAGGATAAAGCCCAGTTGCACTGCATTCGTCAGCCATCCAATATCCGAGGCGCTCGCGTCCCAGACTTTCATCAGGTCGGACGCAATGCCATTGGCACTGAACCATAGTGCCGTTCCGAAGAGCTGCGCGATCGCGATGGTGGCAACCGGACCCACTCCCTCCACGAGCGCCTTGCGAAGCGTCGTGGCCCGCCCGGTTACGCTTGAATTCATCATACGTCCACTTGCTTACATCCAACATTGAAGACCAGCCGCGCATTGTGTTGGCCCTATACGGCGCCAAACAACGACTTGCCGTGCCGCGGACGGCTCTGAAAGCAGGCGCGGATATCGAGGTCGCCTTCAGGGCCGTCTGCGCGTTTGTGAGCTAAACAGTCATCAGCTGATTCAACCAGCGCGCGTCTCGCGGCGACGGCCGACGATGTAATCGCTTTTCAAGAAGTGCGTGGGCTTTGGCACCCTGCCCGCTACGCATGAGCGATATCAGCAACGTGTCTTCGACGATTTCGCGTTGAGCACCACTACCGCCGATGCGCACGACCTCACGTGCGACAGGCGCCAAAATTTCCGCGCATAGCGCGTAGTTTTCTTGAGCGAATGCCACCGCAGCGCGGCAGATAGCCGGCACGACCGTACCTGCCGGCAGGGTTCCTGCCTCGATGAGTTTTCCGAGCGCCGCCACGCGCTCCTCGACCGCAGCTTTGTCTCCCGTCGCTGCGGCGACAAGGGCCATGTGGAAATCGGCGAAGGGAAATCCAGGCTGCTTAAAATATCCCGACGCATACTTCGCCGCGTCGGCCCACAACCCGGCCGGGACGGAATGCCCATAGGCCTGCACGCGCCAGAGGAACGACGCAGTGTCACTCACGACGTTCACGGGGACGCCGCTCGACGACGGAGCAACATGCTCGTTATAAATTTCGATAGCGCGCTCGGAATCGCCCCGCTCGAGCGCAATGAGCGCTGCGTGCCACGCAATATGACTGTGCAGAACGCCGCTCTTATCGTACTCGGGAAGCCAGCCGGTGATCACCCGCTCAGCGTCTTCATTGGCGCCAGCTTCATACAGCACATGGGCGACCGCATGGACGGCATTCACATTCTGTCTGCGCAGTTCGAGCGAGCGCTGGGTCAACTCTCGGCCAAGCGGTACGTTGCCGTTCTCCCCATGTGCCCAACCGCGATACGTAAGAAACCACCAGTCGTTGGCATCGAAGTGCCGCGCATGACGTTCGCAAAGGTCAACCCGCGCCTGGTCATGGTCGGCCATTCCAGAAAATGCGAAGAGACCGAACGCGCCAAGCGGCATCGACAAGATAACGATGTCGCGCGGCCACTTGTCGGTGTGGGCGAGAGCCGCTGCCAGCGCCTTTGCTGACTGACCATTGATGGCAAAGGAAATGACTTCCACATGGCTGCGCTCGCGCTCTGTTCCGTTGCGAGCGACGAGTTCGGCCGCCTTCACAATCGTCGCGCGAGCCTCAGTCAGCTCCGCTCGGATTGCTTGCAGTCGCGCGCGCGCGGCATAGGCGAGCGCAAAGTCCGGATCCGCTGCAATTGCTTCATCGAGCGCCTCGGCAGCGCCAGGCCAAAGCGACAAAAGCAGATCCACGCCCGCACGATAACGATCGGCGGCAAGGTCAGAATTCGTGGAGAAAGGAAGGTCGTATCGGTCTTGGCGAGACATAGCGCTGGCAACTCCGGTTAAAGCGGGACGCCCTGAGGCGGCGATCGTAGACGCACCGGGGCAGTGTTTCCCTTCTGTAAGCAACATTAAATCAACTCCTTCATTGACTGTCTTTCGACGAATAGCCAAGTTATATAGAATATCCGTCAACGTGGAGACGGACATGAACTGGAAGACAATCGAGGCGCCACCTGGCATTGCCCCCCCTGCGCCGCTGAAGGTGAGAGCGCAATCGATTCCGGCGCGCCACTTCTTCGCCGAGCATTCACACGCATGGCACCAGATGGTCTACGCAATCTCCGGGTGCCTTACCGTCATTTCCGAAGGCGGTTCGCTGGTTATCTCCCCAGAGCAGGCAATCTGGTTGCCCGCCGGACTGCGCCATCGCGTCGGCTCCCTCCTTGGCGCGGAATTCCGAAGCTTGTGGATTTCAGATACCGTTGGGCCAACACTTGCCGACCAGAACCCGACGGTGTTTGCCGTCACTACACTGTTGAAGGCGCTCATCGTCGAGGCGACGGACATCGAAGGCCAGAAAGACGATGACGGCTACGCCAGTCGAATCACGCACCTGATTCTCGATCAGTTGCGTCGTGCGCGCCCGCTTCCCACTGCGCTTCCGTGGCCGCGAGACGATCCTCTGATACCACTCTGCGAGGCCCTATACGCCGATCCGGCAGACCCGCGAGGGCCGGAAGACTGGGGAAAGATCCTTGGGATGTCCGAGCGCACACTGGCGCGGCGCTTTCTTGCCGATACGGGAATAAGCCTGCGTTCATGGCGTCGACGGATGCGTTTGTTCAGAGCGATTGAACTGCTCGGGGGTGGCATGGGTGTAACGCGAACAGCAATGGAACTTGGCTATGGATCCACATCGGCGTTTGTGTATGCGTTTCGCCTGGAGATGGGGAGCAGTCCACAAGCTTATATGCGCGGCCGCGGCAGCGACGTAGCGGAGCCCGTTTCAGTCGATCCGAAGTTGGCCACAGAGAGCCACTGAAGGGTTAAACAGCGGGTCCGGCGGAAACTGAATCAGGCAGCTCTGTAGTCCCACTCTCGAACGGCGGCTCGCTTCGGTCTCCCGCTACGAACCGCCGTTGCTGCATGCTACTTCGGATGCAACCGTCGGGCGCTACATCTCTTTGTCACCGATGCCCGAAGAACCATTAAGCCAACAAATCCTTTACCTCCGCTGGCTCCGCATTGGCGGCATCCTGCGCCGCTTCCTTCCTCACATAGAACCGATAGGCGATATACACCACAAACACCCAGATTGCCGATACCACCAGCGACATGCGCATGTCCGGCAGAATCGAGATGCCGACCATCACAGCAGCAATGAAGAACAGGGCGATGTAGTTTCCATAAGGGTAAAACGGCATCTTGTAGGAGATCTGATCCGCTTCGCCGTTCTGAATCTTGAGCTTCCGGAACCTGAGGTGGCTGATAACGATGGAACCCCATGCGCAAACTAGCGCAAACACGGTCACCGACGAGAAGATCTCGAAGGCCTGCTCTGGCATCATAAAGTTCAGCCCGACGCCCGCGAACATCGTCACGAAAACCATAAAGATCGCGCGGTGCGGCACCTTCCGGCTATTGGTCACGCCCAGCCACGCGGGCGCGTTCTTCTGCAGTGCTAGGTTATAGAAGGTACGGCTATTGGTGAAGACACTAGAATTGACCGCAGACAATACCGCCGTCACCACGACCAAATTCATAATACCTGCTGCCGCCGGAATACCGATTCGTGAAAACACATCGACGAACGGGCTTCCCTTCGTGGTCAACGACGTCCACGGGAAGATCATCAGCAGGACCGCAATGGCGCCGACATAAAAAATCAGTAGTCGCCAGAAGGTCGCACTGACCGCCTTCGGCATCGTCTTTTTGACATCCTTTGCTTCGCCAGCGGCCAGTCCAAGATTCTCAACGCCGCCAAACGAGAATGCGACCATTACAATTGCGAGAAACGCTCCGCCGACCCCCTTCGGGAAGAAGCCGCCATTATCGACCAGATTGTGGTAGCCGACCGGCACTCCGCTGTTTCCGATTCCGAAGAAGATCATGCCGATGCCAAAGATGATCAGGGCGACGATGGCTGCGACCTTGACCAGTGCAAACCAGAACTCTGCCTCACCATAGAACTTCACACCGACGATGTTGACAACGAACAGAAGCGACACGGCGGCGCCAGCGGTTATCCAGATAGGTATGACTGGAAACCAGAAATGAACATAGTTCCCCAGGGCATTTAATTCCGCCGCGCTCGTCGCCAACAAAAAGATGAATGCGTTCCACCCATTCAAAAAACCTGCGAACCGATGAATATAACGATTCGAGTATGAGATGTACGAGCCCGAAACAGGCTCTTCCACTGCTAACTCGCCCAGCGCCCGCATGAGAGATAAAGTCAAATGTGGTGTTTGGAGAGTTTGGTCTGATCAGGCGGCAAGCGGTTGCTGAGCCGGTGTGCTGTCAGTCACCGGTAGCCCGTCTTTGAAAGGAACTCCTTCGAGCAGGGAGGCGACTTTTTCGGGCGCACGAATGCGCCGCCACGATTTTTCCGCCGACTCAATCAGCTTGAATGCGAGGCCAAGGAAGGTCGGACGCGAAACGCAATTGCGCGTGCGAGTTGTTCGATGCCGAACGGTGGCAAAGGTCGACTCAATGGGATTGGTCGTTCGCAAGTGCTGCCAGTGTTCGGCAGGAAAGTCATAGAAGGCAAGCAACTCATCACTGTCTTTTACGAGTTTCTCCGTCGCCTTCGGATACTTGGCCGCATAAGCGTCAATAAAGCGGTTGAAGGCCGCGAGGGCTTCCTCGCGTGTGGCGGCTTGCCAGATCTCCTGCAGGCCAGCTTTGGCCCGACCATGCTGGGATTTAGGCAAGGCGCTGAGAATGTTTCCAGTCTTATGGAACCAGCAGCGCTGGTGCCGGGTCTTTGGAAACACTTCAGCCAATGCCGCCCACAGACCCATTGCCCCATCGCCGGCCGCGAGCAGCGGACCGCTTTGCAGGCCTCGTGCCTTCAGATCCAGCAAGAGCTCGCACCAAGCGTCCTTCGACTCGCGGAAACCATCGCCGATCGACACGCGTTCTTTCGTTCCATCAGGCTTGACGCCGATGATGACCAACAAGCACTGGCCGTCCGAATCGTCGCTGCGCAGCCCCGTGTGGATGCCATCGGCCCACCAATAGACCCACCGCGCGTTTGACAGATCACGCTGATTCCACAAAGTGTGCTCGTCGGCCCACTGAGCCTTTAGACGGCTGACCACATTGGGCGAAAGACCTTTGGCCTCTTCGCCCAACAGCACGCTCAGCGCCTCGCCCATGTCGCCGGTCGACACGCCACGTAGATACAGCCAGGGCAATGCCGCCGACACGCGGGGCGACTTCCGAATGTAGGGCGGCACGATGTTCGAATTGAACTTCACACCCGAGCCCGAGCGATCGCGGACCTTCGGCACCTTCACGGTGACCGGGCCAATCGCGGTCACAACCTCGCGCTCAGGCAGGTAGCCATTGCGAATCACGGCCCGTCTTCCATCGAGAGTCTTCACGTTGTCGTAGCGTTCGAGCAATGTCGTCAACTCCGCCTCAATCGCTTGCTGGATGATCTGCCGGGCGCCTTGTTGAATCAAATCGTCAAGGCCGCTGGGCCGTGCTTCCGATTTACCCGCGCTCGTTTCTTCTCTCGAGAGTGCCGTGTTCGGCGCGGTCTTGAAGCTATGTGGCCAGGCGGAACATCTCGAAGTTGTCAGGGTCCTGCCTTTCGGCGATGAATTTCGCAAAGAAATTGGTTTTAGTGCTATTCACGAGAAATTCGGGCAGGCATTGGCGTAGTGCATTGGCGACGACCAATTCCGATGGGGGGATGCCGGGGCGGATGGTGCGCAGCCAGGATGCAAATGAACTCCAGACGAGTGAAGGGAACACCACTGCCAGGTACTGAAGCAGTCCCTGACAGATAATGCCGGCCTGGATGAAGACGTGGTAGGCGTGTGTCTTGCGCTTAATGGCGTTGCGGTACTCGAGGGATTCGCGATGAAGGTATTGATCGCGGTTTTTGCGGCCAAGCGGCTTCATGTCTTGCATCCAAAAGTGGTAGGCGAAAGTGCCGATCCGATGTACCGCCTGTTTGAAGGTGTGTTCGATCTTGAAGCGCAACCCGTACAAGCGAATGATCTGGATGGGATCGAGGCTGAGATCGGTGCACATCAACAGGCACGAACCCCTGCAAGGGTGAATCACTGCCACGAAGCGAACCACCCGTCCTCCGCACGCAGGCCACAGTAGATCGCGGACACGATACTGAATGGTGAGGTCGTGCTCGCCATAGACAGGGCTGGCGGCTGATTTCGAGAACTGGGGTTCAGCCAGGAGCGATTTCAGTTTGACCTTGTCACCGTAAAGTCTGGGGCGGCCTCGTTTGCGCGGTCCTTGCTGCAGGTACGGGACATAGGCGACTGCATTGGATTTCACGCGTGTGACCAGGTGGTTGTCCTGATCGCGCAGGCCTTTGACGATCTTGCGAGCAGCGTAGTAGGCATCGGCGACGAAGTAGAACGGCTCCTTCACCGAGACGATATCCAGCAGCGCAATCATCTTGTCGAGCAAGGTACGCCGATCGCGGTTGGACCACACGAGACCTTCGTGAATGCGCACGGCCAGCGGTATGGCAAAGACGCTCTGGGCGGCCCCCACGAGTATGCTGACCGCCTGCATGGAGTGTCCCATTATGTATTCGGGCTTGCTGTTGGAGTCGGACTGTTGATGCAGCAGTTTGACGCCGGGCATCTTCTTGCCGGACTTGGCCACCTTGATGCCGTCTCCGACCAGGACGCGCCGGCCATTGACGCGTAGCGGATCCGGGAACAGGCGCAACACCGCCTGAGTCCACAGCGCCGTGAGCTGATCGAGTTGCACGGCGTTGCTGTGCAAGCTGTCACGCAGCTTGTTGTACAGAGCAGGTCGCAGCTTGAGTGCACGCACGACGCTGGTCACGCCCAACAACTCGGTGCGCACCGTGAAGCCGGCCACGACGGTTGCGAACCACATGAAGCTGCGCAGGCGCGAGAACGCCGGGCGCAGTAACCAGATCGCGTCCCACCAAGCCATCCAAAGCGTCATCGTTAGTCTTCGAGCTTTCGTATTGACTAGTTTGCATAGTACTACTAAATTAGTAATCTAAAGAACGGCAGTTGAAAAAACTGCGCCGGGGAGGTTACGAATGTTTTAACCAACCGTACAGGCTTATATGCTGCACGAAACGGGCGTCAGGTTTAATCTCCGCCCCCTTAACCGCAATCACAGGATCGAACATGCCAAAGATTGGCTCAGAACAACGACCGATCATTGTCCGAGTGACGTCAGATGATCGTGCTCACTATGTGGCGCGAGTATGCCAGCAGAACGGCTGGCATTACATCATTGGCTTCGAAGGTTCAGAGGACATTTCTGACCTTGAGAATGCGCTCAATCCACCGTTACCCATGCAGTCCACGAAGGTGGAGCGCAATATCCCATGTCCCTGCGGCTCGGGGCGCAAATACAAGAAGTGCTGCGGCTCTTAGGCGAACGGGAGTGGATCGCCGAGAAGTGGACTGACGCTCTCGATCGTCGAATCGAGACCGTGAAAAGGGCGAGCAAGAACTCGGCACTCTTGAGTTCTTCTGTAACCTTCTTCATTGGTGGTGGATTCCGGTTTGGCTGGTTGTTACTCTGGACAAGCAACATTCTCAGCTAAACCGCCACCGCCTTCAAATCCCTGCCTCACCCAAACACCAGATCCGACCATAACTCCCCGCATGACGAAATTGATTGCAATAGCGGCGAGGATATACACGAGCAGGATCGCTGGGCCCGCTGTCCTGATGGCCCACGACGATCCATAGAAGAGTCCAGTTCCGACTGCGCCGCCAATCGCGATCATCTGAATGTGGCGGTTCTTCAGTTCGCGCTTTAAATCTTCCTGCTCGTAGTTCTGAGCGCTGTTTTCATTGCTCATGTCGCCTCCATATGAGTAAGCTCGTTTTTATTATTGAAGTGATGTTGAAATGGTTTGAACGTAGTTTTCGTTGTTTCCCGCTTCGTTTAGTAGTGCGATTCGTTAATCTCCTATTCGGGGGCGATAACGCTGCGTCTAGCACTCGCTGCGCGAAGCCAGAAGATCGTTGCAACGCTTCCGGCAACGCTCGGCGCGGCCCTACACGGCGGCTAACGCGTTCGTCAAACGGCAGATGGCTTCATCAATGATCGACCGGGGGCAACCGAGGTTTGCGCGCATGTACCCATGACCTTCAATACCGAACTTCTGCCCTTTGTCGAGCCAGAGTCGAGCTTCGACCAACATAAATTTGTTGAGCACGTCCGCGTCCATTCCAAGGCCCCGGCAATCTATCCAGGCGAGGTACAGCGAGTCCGTTGGCAAGACTTCAATCTTGGAAGTGAGGCTGTGCACGGCATTGCGGAAGTGCGCTTGATTCTGACGGATGTAGGACACGAGCGCCTCCACCCAAGGCTCACCGTGCGTATAGGCCGCTTCAGCCGCGACCATGCCCAGGGTATTGACCGACTGATACATGTTTCGGTCGAACTGCCGCCGAAGTTCTTCGCGCAGACGGCGGTTCGGCACAAAAAGGTTCGCGCTCTGCAAACCAGGCAAGTTGAAGGTTTTGCTCGGTGCCGTGCACGTGATGCTGTTCTCGGCGAACGCCGCGCCGAGCGATGCGAACGGAATATGTTTTTTGAGCGGATTAATCACGAGGTCTTGGTGGATCTCGTCCGAAATCACAAGAACTCCATGGCGCATACAGATTTCACCCATGGCCTTCAGTTCGGCTTCAGACCAGACGTTACCGGTAGGGTTGTGCGGGTTGCTGAGAATGAAAAGCTTGGTGTTGTCCCTGATCGCCGCCTCAAAAGTCTTTTCATTGAAGCGATATTGCGTGCCGACGCGTTCTAGCGGTGCGTAGGCGAGCTGCCGCCCGTTCAATAAAACATCCTCATGGAAATGCGAATACACAGGAGGCTGGATCAGGACGGAGTCGCCTGGCGACGAAAAGGCCTGAATGGAGTTCTTGAGCGCGGTAATGATGCCGCTCGATTGCAATACCCAATCGCTTGCGACCTCCCAACCAAAGCGTCTTGCCTGCCAGCCGGTGACCCCGTTGACATAGCTCTCAGTGGCGCCGCGCGAGTAGCCGAAAACGCCATATTCGACAGCCTCATGCAGCGCGTCAATGACCGGCTGGGGCGTACGGAAGTCCATGTCCGCAACCCACATCGGCAACGGATCAGCGGCATATTCGTCGGCTGCAAGGAGCCTTTCGGCGAATGCCCACTTCAGTGAATTCGACTTCTTTCGATCGATGACGACGTCGAACTCTGATCCAAAATCCCTGTGTGCTGCGCCGCTGCCCTGCGACTCGAGATGAAGCTTCACGATAGTTTCCATCCGCTGAACGGCACGCCGGTGGCGTGACTCCTATTGCGGCTAGACTAGCAGCACGAAATTCCAAGCAACAATGGTTCTTTCTCACGGGTCTGTGAGCGTAGCTCATGGGTCGGATACGGCCTAGTCACAGCACGGCTTCCAGGCAGCAACCGCCGCTGAAAGACGCGAGATCTGATGCAAGCCCGACCGTCACTACGCTACCATCGGATGACGAAGCCGATCAGATCCTCCTCCTGCAGATGGACGACGACTCCTCGTACGAGGGTTCTCCGCCATTAACTCGCACCTTGCAACTGCTATATTGTTTGCAACCCGCTAGCACTACTTTTCTTCATGAAAGCGCCTATTTTCCTCAATGCGATGAGAGCCTTCGAGGCCAGCGCACGGCATCAAAGCTTCTCGGCGGCCGCCGCCGAGCTCAACGTTACGTCGGCCGCGGTTGGACAACTCGTCCGATCACTTGAAGAAATGTTAGGCATGCCGCTCTTCCATCGCGGCACGAGTGGTCGCTCCAGACTGATTCCGACAGAAGCCGCGCAACGCGCGTTGCCTGACACGATGCGTCACGAATACCGGCCGCCATCCCTTGGCCCATAAAGGGCGGCGTCTGATGCGCGGCATCTCCCAGACCACTCAGCGCTTTGCCGCGCAACACCACCGCCCACAACAGAAAACGTTCGAGTTCCTTGGTGTACGCGCGCAGCGTTTTGGGCTGATCGCGATAGCGGTTCAGATACGCGCGCACCGCATCGAGATCGTGGTTCGCCTCGATGTAACAAAACTCGGTCGACCGGTTTTCGCCGTCGGCACCGGAGAGCGCGTGCGGTACCGCGAGTCGCTCGAGGGGCGCCAGGGTCAGTCGGTCGGTAAGCCGATTCTCCGAATCCGAGCCGCCGCTTGGACCACTGCTTGGCCCGCTGCTCGGGCCACTTTGTGTCACCCTGTTCGCCGGCACGACCTCGACGAGTTGGGCCGCGACTAGCGGCATGCCGTCCTGCTCAACGGAGTCGACGTCGGCGTCGATCGTTAGTCGCAAGCTTGAGGAGTGGCTGCCACACCCGTCCCCTTGGCTTTCAGCCAGCGATGGCTCTCACTCGACGGGATGCTTGACGCATTCGCCGGGACTTCTGCTCTTCGAGCGTGCAGCAATTCCTGCACTACCTCAGACGGAATCTCGTTAAAAATTCCCGGAAAGAATTTTTGGTCGCGGCAACGACCAGTCACCATCCGTATCCATTTCAGCATCGATCCGTACAAAGATATTTTGCCAGACCTTACCGTACCGAACGTCGAGCGCCATGTATAGGCGCTTTCAGGGTCACCGGTCGAGGGCGATCTTCACTGGTCCGATCTTCCAGATCCGCTCGCAGTACTCGCGGATCGCCCGGTCCGAGGAGAATTTGCCCGCATATGCGGTGTTCAGTATCGACATGCGGCTCCAGCGCGGCACGTCCTGCCAGGCGGCGCTAACGTCGTCCTGGCGCGCGACGTACGCAGCATAATCGGCGAGAACAAGGAACGGATCGGCGTGCAGCAGATTATCGATCAGCGGCCGGAACACTTCCCGATTTCCGCGTGAAAAGTGGCCGCTTCCAATCACCTCAATTGCTTCATGCAGTTCCTGGTTCGCATCGACATAATCGCCCGGCCGGTAGCCTTCACGTTTGACGCGTACCACGTCGTCCGCATTGAGGCCGAACAGGAAGAAGTTGTCGTCGCCAACCTCTTCGCGAATCTCGACGTTGGCGCCATCGAGCGTACCGATCGTCAATGCGCCGTTCATCATAAACTTCATGTTGCCAGTGCCCGAGGCCTCCTTGCCGGCAGTAGAAATCTGCTCGGAGAGGTCCGCGGCCGGATAGATGAAGTGTGCATTCTTCACATTGAAATCCGGAAAGAACACGACCTTCAGGCGACCGTTCACGATGGGATCATCATTGACGACTTCCGCGATCCCGTTGATCAGGCGGATCATGAGCTTCGCCATCGCGTATCCAGGCGCAGCCTTGCCGCCGAACACGAAACAGCGAGGCGTCAGCGCGAGTTGCGGATCGCGCCGCAGGCGCTGGTACAGAGTGACGATGTAAAGCGCGTTCAGATGTTGCCGCTTGTATTCGTGAATCCGCTTGACCTGTATGTCGAATAGCGCGGTTGGGTCCACCACGATGCCCGTCGCGCGTTTGATCTGTGCGGCGAGCTCCTCCTTGTTTGCCTGCTTCACACGGCGCCAGCGCTCCTGAAACGCGGGGTCGTCCGCGTGCTCGTCGAGCTCGCGCAGCCGGTTGAGATCGGTCGCCCAGCCCTCGCAGAGTGTTTCGTCGAGCAGGCTTACAAGGCCCGGGTTGCTGAGCATCATGAAGCGGCGCGGCGTGACGCCATTGGTCACGTTGTGAAAGCGCTCCGGCCACAGCTCGGCGAAATCCCGCAACACGGTCTCTTCGAGCAGCTTCGAATGAAGCGCCGCGACGCCGTTGATCGCGTGACTGCCGACCGTCGCCAGATGCGCCATGCGCACACGCTTCGCACCGTTCTCGTCAATCAACGACATGCGGGCGATCCGCGCGTCATCGCTCGGGTATCGCTGCCGGACCTCGTTGAGGAAGCGACCGTTGATCTCGTAAATGATGTCGAGAAGGCGCGGAAGCAAGTCCTGAAACAGCGCCAGCCCCCACGTCTCGAGTGCTTCGGGCAAGAGTGTGTGATTCGTATAAGCAAGCGTGCGCCGTGTGATCTCCCACGCTTCGTCCCAGGCCACTTCACGTTCGTCGACCAGCAAGCGCATCAGTTCGGCAACGGCAATCGACGGGTGGGTGTCGTTCATCTGCGCGGAGAACATGTCGGCGAGGCGACTGATCGGTTCGCCCTTCAACGCGAGTAACCGCAGCATGTCCTGCAATGAACACGAGACGAAGAAATATTGCTGCGCGAGCCGCAGCCGCTTGCCGGCCTCCGGTTCGTCATTCGGATAAAGCACCTTCGACAGCGTTTCCGACTGCACCTTTTCGTGCACGGCCTCGTAGTAATCGCCGGCGTTGAAGTCCTGCAGGTCGAATGATTCAACCGCTTCGCTCTTCCAAAGTCTCAGCGAGTTGCATGTGTTCACGCGAAAGCCGGTAATCGGCGTATCGCAGGCTACGCCCTTCACCGTGTAGGCCGGAATCCAGCGCACCACGAACCGGCCATGTTCATCGGTTTCGCTCTCCGTGCGGCCGCCGAATTTCACGTAGAACGCAACATCCGGGCGCAGGATCTCCCAGGGGTTTCCTTTCTGGAGCCATTTGTCGGTGACCTCGACCTGCCAGCCGTCACGAATCTCCTGGTCGAAGATGCCAAATTCATAGCGGATTCCGTAACCGATGGCCGGAATTTCGAGCGTCGAGAGCGAATCGAGATAACACGCCGCAAGGCGCCCGAGTCCGCCGTTGCCGAGACCCGGTTCTTCTTCGATCGCAAGCAGGCTCTCGAGCTCGATGCCCAGCGCCTGCAGCGCATCGCGCGCGTTGCCCTCGATACCGAGATTGATCAGATTGTTGCCGAGCTGCGGACCGATGAGAAACTCAGCGGACAAATAGCAGGCGATCTTCGCTCCGTGCGCGACATACGTGTGCGTGGTCGCAACCCTGCGTGTCATCATGCGATCACGGACAGCGTAGGCGAGCGCCATATACCAGTCGTGTGGCGTTGCGATCTCGGGATATCGCGCCTGAAGACATATCAGGTTGTCGACGATATCGCGCGTCAACGCCTCGACGCCAAGACCGCTCCGGGTATGTTCAGGGCTGATCCGTGGATTCGGGGTAGACATGTCGTCCATGATCGATCCTTGTTCTCGCTGTGCTGTCAGCCCGAACTGCTTCAAAGCGATAACGGGCCAGTGCACATAGACAAGGCTGTCGATCAACGCGATGCTTCGGCGATCACCCTTGCTATGCGTTTTGCAAGGATGTTCCGGTTGTGTGTCCGGCGGTTGACAGAGAGTAGGCGTAGTAAATCGTGCGGTCACGAGCGAAACACTATGCCCGAGCGTATTGCGAAGCCACGGCTGTCCCTTGACACAGCGTTCGTGGACCGGTTGAAGATGGCCGCCACAGGATGGGGCCCTCTCGCCGGCGTCTCAGCTGGTCGATTCCAGCCGCCACGATTTGAAGGCTCATTTCTGAGTTGAGAGAAAGAATCTCGCGATCGACCCAGAAAGAAAGTTTTCGACGCTCGCGGTCAAAAACGAAGTAAGTCCTGAAAAGGTCAGATCGAGGTTGTGTTGCCGGCAGCGACGTTGCCCGTGGCGCAACTCCACGCCAGCGACTGTGTGTGCTGTTACCACGTTCGTTTCTTCCGGGGCTTCGCACGGGATAGGTCCGAGAGCAGCCATTTGGCAACGGTCTCAGGTCTGTCCAACCCATAGTCGACGAATTTGATTTTGTCGTCAAAGTAGACGACGACCGTTTTACCCATGACGCGGTATCTTCCCCTCAACCGCACTCCATCGTGTTCAATCTCGACCGAGGCCAAATCTCCGCAGCTTGTTTCCATCGTATTCCCGTTTCAGACGTGGGGCGTGGACGCTACCCGAAAGCCACCCAGCAAGTCAACCCCCGGGCCGCTTGATGGATCTGAATATACTGGGCAATAGTCTCGAATGACGCCTGCGTATCCTCTGCGATAGCTCGTACGACGTCCTCGATGTTTGAATGAGCCATTCGATGCTCCTCCGGTGAAAGTTGGCGACGTCCGAGAGAGGCGATTTAACCTGCACAAGGCCGGTTATGAACGCTTTCGTGCGGATCAGCTCGTTTGACGAGAGCACTACGACAGCGTCGGCCGGACGACGAAACGACGATACATATTCTTACGGGCTCGGCGATCCGTCGGCTTCGCCTGCGGTCGCTATTTTGACTTTTTTGTTCCCCCCTTGTCGTCTGTCGACCGGAGCGCCGCGTTGGCCATTACCAGCAGCGCTGCGTCATGGTCGCGCAACGTGGCGTCGACTGCTTCGAAGGCCACGTTTAACTCGTTCTGACCGAGCTTCGTCGAATTGCCTACTTCCCGGATGGCGTCGGCTTCCTTTTTCAGTCTCTTGACGAGCTTCACGGCGCATCGGCTATCCAAGCTTCCTTGGAGGACGAAAGCATTGATCTGTAAAGCGAGCGCGGCCAGCGTCGTTTCAGTTGTTTCATTCGAGCCGCAGATACTGTCGGCCGGTGATTTTTTGCTCATCAGAGTTCTCCAATCGATCACAGTGATTCCGGGAAAAGTGGATCTGCCGTATATCCTGCTACACGGACATAGAGTCGTTGATTGTATTCCGGAAGGTGGGGTCATCCTCTTCCTATTCGGCTTCCCCTCACACAGCGTCGGGATACTGAGTCGTCCTCGGAAGTTCGGAACGAGGCGGAGTTCTCCGACCAGTCGTCATTCGCCATCGCCAGCAGGCGGTCCCTCGGACGTCTCCTTCACTCAAAACCGGTCGTCCACCTATGCACCATGCTCGACGGGAGTGGAACAACGGCGGCGACGAAGCTTAACGTGACGAGGCCGAGCAGTGACATGCCTTTTTCGATCAGCCCGAATGTGCCACGCCACAGCACGAACCACGCAAGCATCGCGATGGGCAACGCCCACCATGCGTGCCGAATGCCGGTGGCCATCTTCGGCGCGACGCTCACGCCTCCGATTCGGCCGACAGAACCAGCGTATTGACAATGACGAGTCCGATGAGGGGGAACAGAAAGAACTTGATGCCGAATCGGTCGCGGATCCCGTCGGCGATCGTATGCTGGCTCACCGCGGAGAAGCGCCCGGCCATCTCGGTAAGAGAGATGAGACATACCGTGCCGACCACGATTGCCCAGCCGAGCTCGAAGCGAAACATGGCGCCGCCCTGTGCCGCCGTCGCCAGCGATCCCATCTCCAGAAACCCCCCGTCACGACGCCCAGACAGATTTCGAGCAGTTTTTTCATTTATCTGGCTCCGCCGGAACACAGCCGCGCCTTCGCTCGGCTTGTCGCTGACGATCGATCGATTACACTATTCAGCTTTTGTGTATCGCCGTTCTATGGCCGCACGAACCTTTTGCCGGCTCTCCTGAATATCCGCTTCAGCCGCGTGTTCAATGCCCGCGATCTCCTCCGCTAGTTCCGGGTCCTTGATGCCATCTCGCAACCAACGAGAATAATCGTTTGCCCGAGCATGGTGACGCCACGTCTCTTCATCGACGCCTTCGCCGAGCTGACAGAACATTTCCAGATTCTGGGCCCGCAGGTTAAGCGCGCCGTCCGGACCACGAAAATAGAAGCTGATATCCTCACCGAGCGTACCTGTGGCATATTTCCGCAAATGTCGACGATGCTCCTCGCTTGGCGGGATCACGTGAACCGGCGCAGGCCGTTGTCCCGCACCAATTGGCCAGACCAGCGCGCACCCGGTATCTAAAGCGGCAGGAAGACCCGCCGGGGCAGCCAAGCCAGTTGCTGCCGCAAATTTCGTCACAGTATCCCCGATGGCGATTCCGAGCGCGACCAACCATGTCGTGCCGACAAGCGCGGATTTCGCCATATGGTCGGGATGCACGGTGATGAAGGTGACCCGATCGAAATCCGCCGGCAAACTCTTGGCCATTGATTCGTTTTCTGAGGGCATCATATGATGCGCCTCGTCAATTACCAGCCAGTGTGGCCGACCGGTTCGCGCGCGAAGCTCAATCAGCTTCGGAATCAGGGACGACAAAAAATCCGGACGGTCGTCCAGTGGCAGTCCGAGAAGATTGACCGCCACATTGCGATCCGGATACTCGAGAAGCTCGGTCACGTTTTGCAAAGAGGGCGACCGCTTGGCATCGCCGATGCTGGTAACCCCTGCAAAACCCTCATAATCCCCTTCGGGATCGATGATGCAATATTGCATGCCGGCAACTGCGAGGCGCTCAAGAAAGCCCTGCGTGAATGTGGATTTTCCACTTCCAGAGGTGCCGCAAATCAGCATTCGACCTGGTTGACCGACCGGCATCGAAACCGGTTCGAGTTCACTGGAGTGCTCGCCCATCACTGTGCCGAATGCCACCGTATGACGGTCGCTACGGGCAATGTCCGCCAAATCGTCCTTCAGGAGGTGATCCACAAGTTCGACGACACCCGCCCCCCGCGGGGAGTCTGTTATCCAATCTGCTGCCGCCTTCAGCATTGGAACGGCATTCGCGACGGCGACCGAGCAGCCGCAGGCGTTGAGCAACGCATGATCGTTCTCGGCGTCGCCTACGCCCACGACATTGATCGAAGCTAAGGATAAATTGCGCAGCGCGGCCTTCAGCCCGCTGGCCTTGTTGATCCCCGGCGGCAACACCATGACCGCGCCCTTATTGAAAATGATCTGCAATTCAAGCCCGAGATCCTTGATGGTTTCCAGCACGATGTCTTGGTTTGGCTCCCAAGTGGCGACGATCACGTGACCGACGGACAGAGGCGTGACGCCACGGTCGCGAAGCCGGTTGACGAATGCAGCCGGCGGCGGCTCAGCCAATAGATCGACCGCTTGGGTCGCGGGCCGATAGATAACGCCCCCATTTTCGGCGACAACCTCGTCGAAAATGTCCAGACGGGGGCAAACCCGTTTTAGGTCCTCAATCTCCCTTCCGGTGACCAGGATCAGTCGTCGTCCGGACTCGCGAAGGCGAGCCAGCGCCTCGAAGGTGGGGTCCTTCACTACCCCGTCTTCTGCGATCGTCCCGTCATAATCCGTTGCAAGCGCGTGGAAGAACATGGCCGCACACCGTATTGGATTGATACAAAGGAAAGCAAGCATCGACTGCTTCAACGAATCTCAGTCAGATTCTCTCTGAACCTGCCATTCCGCGCTCTGCGAATAGGTCGGTCGGCGCGCAACGCATCCGACAGGCAGCAGCAGCGGCGGCGCAGATACCGTACCTGACCAGTTCATTATGGGATTGATCGGGGGGCCTTCGCGGACGCGGGCCGGCACGCAGCTTTCGGTGCAGCGACCCGTTACCGACAATCAGGCCAAAAGGTGCGCAGCATAGACATCAGAGTTGAACGGTCGCTCTGCACCTGCTACCTATTTACGGACGATTGTTTGCGGCGCATGAAGGAAGAAGGGCCACCGAAGTGGCCCGACCGATCGCGAGGCTCAGAATGGCAACATGCCCATGCTGCCCGGCGCATTGTCATCGTCCTGCGAATCGTGGCCGTGGCCGTCATCGTGACGGTGATCATGATTAAATCGGAACGATTGGAACAAATCGCCTATTGCAGGCGCATTGACCGGAACATAAGGGTTATCGGGCTGCTGCACGGGATTCGGCAGATTGTCGCGGCTGCGCGATGTGATCGGCGAGAGCTTCCAGTTGCGGTCGATGAATTTGACGATCGACGCATGATCGGCATACTCGTGAACCACACGCCCGCCGCGCGAGTATGGCGACACCACGATCAACGGAATGCGCGGGCCGTCGCCGAAGAAATCGACCGGCTGGATATAGCCCGAGTCGTAGTAGCCGCCGCCTTCGTCCGTCGTGATGAAAATCGCCGTTGATGCCCACAACGTCGGATTATTCTTCACGGCATCGACGAGCTTGCGCGTGAATGCCTCGAACAGACCGAACTTTGACGATTCGGGATGGCCGTCCAGCAGGCCGCCGGGTTTCACGAACGACACCGCAGGCAAGGCGCCGCTCGATATGTCCGCATAAAGATCGCTCGTGTCCTGGAGGTGCGCTTTCACGATATCCGGCTTCGTCATGATGGCGGTTTCATATAGGAACGGATTGCAGATGTTGCAATACACGCTGGTCGATGATTGCGCGACGAACGTCTGCCAACCTTCTCCGTAGTACTTCCACGAAACGTTCTTTTCGAGCAAGGTATCGCCGATCGTGCGAACCGGCGAAGGCGGAATCGTAAAGTCGGTTGTGTTCACGCTGCCGTTGCCGTTATAGCCCGGGTTGTAGTTGTTGAGCAGATACCACGTGCCCGGCGCGCAGTTCGCATCGGGATGATAAGGCAGCGAATCCAGATATCGACGCACCGCGCCGACCCCCGGCTGGCTCCTGTCCGAGCAATTGCTGTATGTGCCGCCGGAATAGCCGTCTTGCGTGTACCAGTTGTTGGTATTGGCCTGCGGGCGCGGATTTTCGATCTGAAGCTGCGGGGGCTGGGTGGCGCTCCCCTTTCCGTCGGTGTAGTAGAGCGCGTCGGCCGTGCCGATCATGATGCTGTTCGCGCCTGTGCCGCCCATCACCGGTTGATGATAGTTGTCGCTGATCGTGTATTCGCGCGCGAGCTGATAGAAGTACGGCATGTCGCCCGTATTCACGTTGTAGTAGCCGAGCGCGGTCGCGCCTTCACCCGTCGACTGATCCGTGAAATTGGCCGGTAACGGGCCGCCGTTCGATCCGGCGCCGACCGACGTCTCGACCCACGCGAAGAGATCCATCTTGCAGCCGCTCGGGTTGTCGCTGGTGGCATGAGCGACGTTGCAATCGGACTGCTGCCAGTTCTGATAGAAGCGGTGCACGGGGCTGTTCATGTACTGGTTGTAGTCAGGACCGACACGGGAGATCTGATAAGGGCCGTTCGGAAGATCGAACGTGTTCGCGCCGAAACGCGTATCCGGAACCTTTTGCGGCAAACCTGTCCCGCCGTACGTCAATTGCCTGATGTCCTCCGGATAGAGCACGGCGCCTTCCGCCTTCTGCGCCGCCGCGTAGGTCGCGAAGGGCGGCGGGCTCGTGTCGGTCGTGCTGGGCGTATCGCTTCCTTTGGTCGCCGTTGAGCCCGTATTCGGCGCGGGCAACACACTGTACAAGTGCTTTTCGTGCGGGCTGAGATCGAAACGTTTCGGGTTCTTCGCCACCGCCGTGTATTGCGCGGCCAGCGAGAAGTTGGGGCCGGGCTTGCCGTCTTCAGTGACGATGCCCTTGGACAGCAGGTTGGACACGCTCTGACCGTGACGCGGCTTGTAGACACCGAATACATGGTCGAACGTTCGATTCTCTCCAACAATGACGATCACGTGCTTGATGGGCGATGCCGTGTCCATCGACGCATCGGGCATTTGCGACTGACTGTCTGCGAGACCCGGATAGATCGCGCTTGCGATCGTCAAGGCGAGGCTGGCCACGCTCAATGCGAAGCGGCCCGGAGGAAGCCTGCTTTTGTCCACGCTCATAAAAGCTCCTTGCGAAGTTGCCGTTTGACTTCGTTTGTAAGGCGGCTTTCATTCGTTACCGCGCATTACACGGAGCACCTTAGAAATGAATCGTGACGCTTGCTGGAACATTTGGATTCAAACTGCCTGCACTTTGCTGACGGACGCGAAGGATTTGTGTTCACGCCGCGCATTCCTCGCCGTTTCGCTTTGGCCGAGGGCATCGTGCAGGCCCGACGGGGCGGTAAGCTATTCTTAACAAATGCTTAAGCGCGATGCCGTGTGCCGAAGAAAGCGGCGTGATCGGAGCGGATTGCATCTCGAACCCGATCGGAAATAGTCGGCTTGCCGTAATCCACGACCCGCCTCGATGTCAGGTTGGATTTGCAAAAAAAAACCGTGCTGACCGCTGACGGCGTTTTCTTCGATCAAAGAGGCCCATGAACGAGCGAAGAGTCAACGCGACCGCACGGAGTTCGTTTGGAGAGGGCTGCTTGCAGGAAATCGGGCACAGCATGGCGAGTGGGAACGCCCCACCGGGTTGATCGAGGCTCTCGAGAACACGCAGCGATGACTGCCGACGCGCGTTCGGTCATCGCCGCGTAAACCGCGGTGAGCATGATGCGATCGGTGATATGAGCTTTCTCCGTTTCTGAAATCTATCTCTTCGAGTCGATGCAATCTCTTCGAACACGTTACCGAGGCTTTCGTCTGATTGCATCTGCCGGACCTCGGCGGGACGGCCTGCACACGGCCAGCATTAGGATCGAAAGGCAAGGCGGCCAAGCCCGCACGTTCCATGATCTCGACTTCTTCTATGACAACGTCGAAGCCGTCAAGTATGCGACTTTGTGGGGTCGTATCTGGATCGAAGCGAATGTCCGATTTCCGACATAAGCGGCGCACCGCTCGCCGACCATCCGACCACGAACCGGATAACCCCTACACCCTCACTCCGTTTCGCATCGCTCGCGCCGCCGCCGCGCCGTACCCAGGCGTCAGTCCGATGAACCCGTGTTCGAAGTCCCGGCGTATCCGCGCGTGCTACGTCGGGTTCAGCCAACGGCCCGGCCGCATATCGCCCGAGAATCCTAGTTTCGCGTGTTCTGACGAAAAGGGGTCAGCCGGGCCCACGGTTTTCACCTAACGCATGTCGATACTTCACAAAAAGGCCGCCTGAACCGTGTAGGAAAAGGCGGGTTGCTTTTTCGGATCGCGTCATCGATAGTGCGGTAGGCCGGTAGGCCTTTCGACCCAGGCAACCCCGATGATGCTAGACGTCCCCGATCTTAAACGGCAGTTCGAAGTTCCCCCCGCTGTTGATCAGGCTGATGTACTCGAGATACCGCGACTGCGCCGTATCCTGCGCGGCGACGAATTTCCCTGGGAGCGGGGCCTGCAGCTCATTCGGAAGGATGTCCTTCATCAACTGCTGATACAGGTCCTGCGCCGCGCGCGAACTAGACTGATTGTCCAGCTCGAGCCTCCCATGTTCGGTTCCGTAGTCGTAATACTCGAGATCGCTCGAACCGCTGATAGTGGTCGTCGATGGCGCCCAGTACGAGTACGTCCCGAGTTTGCCGGCCTCAGTTCTTACGCCAATGATGTGCGATGCCGATGAATTGAAGTTGTACACCTCGGGCACGATCTCATCAGATGCAAAGACCACATACGGCCGGCCTGGCGCGCTCGCGCTTTTCAGCATCGGAAGCATGTCATGCCGATTCCCGTACATCTGCGCGTAATCTCCAGTCATCCAGCTTCGCGTACCGCCGTTCGCAATTGATGCCAACATCGGCAGGATGTCGACGGACGACGTCAGGCCGCTGCGAACGACATCAAGATCTCCGTTGTACTGCCCGGTCGGATCCACGACGATGAGCGGGACGTTAAACGCCTCCTCGTAGCACGTCCCGGTCTTACCCGAGATCAGGCCATGGGCGCCCGCATAGTCGCCATGGTCCGAAGTCAGAACGATAATCGTCTTCTTCGCGACCGCAGGCGGCAATGCGTCAACGGTTCGCTCGAAGGGTCCGCCTTCGGGTCGGTCTGAGCATCTGACATGCTGGCCTCTCTTAACTAGTGGTAACACGACTGAAGAGCACGCAGCATGCCGCGGGTTCGGGTCCCTCGCGGCTCTCAACGCGCGCTAGCCTGTTGGTCTAGGGCTGCGGAACAGCGGTTCTGTTTCCCGGCACGATCTGCGGCTGGAAGGAAAACACTTCGCAGGAACGGGCATCGACGAAAACTTTCAGCCAGTGCACGTCGTTGTTGCCGTTGGCCTGATTGTCGCCGAACGTTTCGACGCGCAGGAAGTTTTCGAGTCGCCGGCCTTGGGCATCCTGAAATGGCAGGTCGATGCGGAAGTAGTGCGAATCGCCGTGCACATAGGCGACCGGCTTAAACGCGACCACCTCATTGCGTAGTGCAAGCAGGAAGTCGCTATAACCATCGGGGGACGCGCCGGGAGCGGCGGGATCTGACGCCTCGAACGCTCTGAAGCCTCGTCGATAGCCCTCGCCCATCGCGTGCTCGTGACGTCTAAAAGCCACGGTCGTTTCTTAGACATCCTTGATCCGGCCGGCGCATACCGTATGGTCGCCGCCGGTGCGCCAGCGATCTTGATGCGTCAGTTGCGACAAGTGCGGGCCGTGACTTGCCTGGTAATAGCACATGGCGCGTCGGATCGCCGAGCCTTGCCGGGGCGACAATCTAGGCGAGCGGAAGAGAACCCGTTAATGGATTGCATACGCGCCCGGTCTAGACGTGGCGGAGAGCTTTCGATATGCCCATACAGCGTGCATGCGGGACAAAAGAGCGATGTACGGCCGGCCGCTTGGCGAAAGCATTTTCGCGGCGGCGACCTGGTTGATGTGGTCCCACAGCCGTTCGAACCCTTTCGTCGAACTGGTCTGTTGTCAGGCGCGCGCTGAGGAGATCAGCGAGATCGCGTTCGAACTCCTGAATGCTGCGCAGAACGTGGGGTTTGCTCAATGGACGTTGCCCATAATCTAGCATGTCATCGTCGAGACATGATTTGTCACGCGATGGGTCTACTATGGCCGCGCTTCGGAGAAAAACATGGCCATCGAGATTCGCGCTTATCTTTCGCCCACCCTCGTGCTGCTCGCGCTCAACTGGGAAGACGGCAGAACGCGCCCCGATTTTCTGGGCTTTGCCATCCGGCGCTCGCCCGGCTTCTGGTCTGCCGACGGCACATACCGCGAAGCACACAGCTGGTTGCCAAACCGCCTCACGTTCGAGGGCCCAGTGCGCGCCGGACACGCCGATGCGCCGTCGAACCATGCGCCCATTCAGAAGTTCATGTGGTGGGACGCGCGTATCGACGAGCCGGATCGGGAAACGTCTTTCGAGTATGTCGCGTACCCGGTCGTCGACAGTGTCGAGTCGCCGCAATTGCTGGACGACCAAGCCGCCACGCTGAAGGTTACGCTGCCGGCGCATATGGAGGACGGCATTGGCACGTGGTTCAATCGTGCCGTCGTGAGTTCGCAGGCGTTCTCGCGCAAGGTCGCCGCGATGGGCCTCGATCGCATAAAGCCCCCGCCCGCGGACAAGGCGCGCGAACTGCGTAGCTGGCTTGCCAACGATCTGAATCAGAGTTTCACTGCCGTCCTCGAAGGCGCGACGCGCGCCACGTCGGCCATCTATCACCTGACCGACAATCTTTGGGTGATTCCCGCGCTGAAACGCTTTGCGCACGCGAACGGCCCTCACGCAGCCGCCGTCGTCTACGACGCGCACCCGGGCGATGCACCGAAGGGCGGCGCAGCCACACCGTCGCCCAATCAACCGGCCGTCGACGCGCTTGGCGACCAAATCGATTTTCATCCGCGCCGTGCCTCGAACATCATGCACGACAAGTTCATCGTGACCGACAGCCGCGACAGCAACGGGCAACCCGCGCGGCTGCTTACCGGCTCGGCAAACTTCACGACCGAAGGGGTGACCGAACAGGCGAATCTTCTGCACCTGTTTCAGTCGCCGACACTCGCTCAACACTATGACGACCGCGCACGAGAGCTTTCCAGCGACCCGACGCTCGCGGCTACCCGAAAGCTGCACGATGGTTGGAGCGAACGAGTTCATGTCGGCCGCGCGTCGGTGCGTGTGTCGTTCGCGCCTGAGCCGACGACCCAGCGAACGCAGATCGATACGATTGTCGAGGCGATCACCCGCGCGCAGCACTCGGTCCTCTTCTGTCTGTTCTCGCCAACCGACGGGGCGCTACGCAAGGCGTGCTTCGACGCAGGCGACAAGGGCCTGATGATGTTCGGGCTCGTCAATGCCATCTCTGCACGCGCGGCGCAGACAGGAGAAGACAAGCAAGAAGACGGCGCCATCCTGAACGCGTCCGAACTCGCGGCGGTCGAGCTTTATCACCGCAGCCGCACGAATCGCGATGTGATCGATGGCAAATTCTTCACGCAGGCGACGGTCCCCGAAGGTTTCGACGTCGAGATGCGGCAATTTCCAGGCGAGAAACCGCCGCCGTTCCCGCCGGTGGTCGTGCATCACAAGTTCGTGGTGATCGACGCGGAAGGCGCACAGCCGATCGTTTATTCGGGATCCGCGAACATGAGCGAGAACTCCGAGCATCGCAACGACGAGAACTTGCTCGAGATCCGCGATGCGCGCGTCGCAGGCATCTATCTGGCGGAGTTTCTGCGGCTATACGAGCACTATCGCGCGCGGGCACTCGCCATCGCCGCGACGACGCATAGCACGGACAAAACGCCGTTGCGCCTGCAGCGCGATCGACGTTGGGCCGACAAGTATTACGTCGACGGCAGCCCCGAGGCGAAGGCTCGCCTTGCGCTGTCGGCCAAACGTCAAACGAGCTGAAAACGTGGGTGGCTGGCCACATAGCGCTCGAGGAAGGTCTGCAAGTCAACAGAAGTCGGGCGCGTTCCCCATGCGCTGCCACCGCTTAACGATGCGAACGCCATCCATGAGTCCGGCGGGCCGATGTCCTCAAAGACAGTCGAACCTTCGAAGATGAGCAAGCGCCCGGTCGCAACCTCGAAATCCGCGGCTATCTCGCGAGTTTCCACGCGCACTACCGCCAATACGGTCTGTGTCTTCACGGTCGTTCTCGTCACGTCGTTGATGTTGCATTGCAACAATGACTGCGCGTGACCGTTGAAGGTTCCTCCGATTGGCACCGCCTAGCTAACAAAAGGACTCGCAGTTAGCCAAGTACAAATCATGCTACATCACGTGTGATTGTCTTCTGGGGACGTAGCCGCGATGGAAAAGGAACTCAAGCTGCAGGTGACCGCTGGCAAGGCAAGCCAGATCATGCATGCCCCGGCAGTCAGCCGGCTAATGAACGGCTCGGCATATTCGGACGATCTTGTAAGCACCTACTTCGACACGCCGGACATGCATCTGCGTAAGAGCGGCGCCTCCCTGCGCGTGCGCACCGTGGGTGAGCAACGCCTTCAAACGCTTAAGCTGGAAGGGACCATCACCGCTGGTCTGTTTGAGCGCGATGAGTTCGAGTGCCCAGTGAACGAAGATCGCCCGGACCTCGACGCGTTGCTCGCGCTGATACCGAAAGACTCGAAGGCCATCCAGATACTTGCCGAGCCTGAGCTCGCCGAGCGCCTAGATCCGCTCTTTCTCACCCGCATCAGTCGATGCGCCGCCACGTTGCAGTTGCCCGACGGGACAGAACTCGAGCTTGCGATGGACGACGGCGCAGTCGAAGCCACCGCTGGACCGTCGGCTCCCATCCACGGCATCGAGCTGGAGCTAAAGAGCGGCGAGCCTGAGCAACTTTATAAACTTGCGCTGGCGATACTGCATGACGTACCGCTTCGCATCGATCATCTCAGCAAGGCGGACCGAGGTTATGGTCTGCTCGTGCAAGAGCCGAGCGCCGCTGTAAGAGCCGAGCCGCTCAAGCTGAAGAAGCGCGATTCCGTCGAAGAAGCCTTTCGGGCGATCGCCAGAAACTGTCTGGCTCAAATACACGGCAATGAACGAGGCGTGGTGTTCGGTCAGGACCCGTCAAGCGTGCATCAGATGCGAGTCGGACTTCGCCGCCTGCGCTCCGCACTCGACCTGTTCGCACCGGTCATCCCCGCGCCGACTGATTTCGACAGCGAATTAAGATGGATCGCCGGGGAGCTGGGCCAGGCGCGCGACTGGAAAGTGCTTGCAGGTGCGACGCTGAAAAAAGCATTTGGTTCGGCTGCCGATGACGCCGACGCAACGGCAGTACAGCACGCGGCGCAGGCCATCGCGACAGAGAACCGCAAGGCCGCCGTTGCCGCTGTCAACTCCGTGCGCTACACGCGCTTGATCATCCAGTTCACGCTTTGGATCAACCTAAAGGGATGGCGGACGAATCAGTCGAAGGAATTCCTCGACACGCTGGACAAGCCCATCACCGGCTTCGCCAGCGAGACGCTCAAACGCCGGCACAAGAAACTGCTCAAGCGAGGGGACGGCCTCGCTGAACTCGATGATGAAACGCGCCATCGAGCACGCATTGCGGCTAAGAAAGTGCGCTATGCGACCGAGTTCTTTGCTTCCCTGTTTGATCGTCGGGCGGTCAAGCATTACATCAACGCCCTGAGCGATCTGCAGGACGACCTGGGTTGGCGCAACGACGTCGTCGTGGCAAGCGGACTGCTCCGGTCGTTAGGAGAGACTAAGCCCGAAACCGCAGCGGGCGCAGGATTCGCGCGTGGGTACCTCGCCTCGCGAGCGGCGGAGGACCACGACGCGATGAAGGCCTTGTGGAAGAAATTCAGTCGTCTAGCGGTTCCGCACCTCTAGGTCAATGCCCTTCATTCTCGACGCTCCTAGATGGGAAGAGGAAGCCCGAGATCTTTGTAAAAACATATCGCATCAACGATGGGCAAAAAACGTACACGTTCGACAAATGGTGTTAAGCATCACATATAACAACACAGTACAATCACAGTTCTCTCAGGACATCGGACCTCGGTCATGTCTTTTAGGCCGTCTCATTGGGCGGCTTTTTTCGTATTTCGTGAATTGGACTTTGCAGGATCGCGGCGACGGTCAGACTGGTCGAGAGCTTGGTCGACACCAACCGGCAATCAACCGCATTACGGCGGACTCCTTTCGCGGAAGCGCTGACCGATCAGGTCTTCGCGCTACTCTCCGACATGGCCGCTGAGTCGGGGCGCACATCCCCATGAGTTCCCGCATCGAGGCGCCGACATCAGCGCCACACTGTTGCTGCATTGTTCATCGAGGTTTGAAGCGCCCCATACGCGTTGTCGTTGGCTCGTGAGCCGTGAATCGAGGGCAGGCGTCGAACAAACTGAACGGTACCGGCGCTGCAGGTGAACTCTTGCGCTAAACCGGGCTGTGCGGTGGCGAAGGGTTCGACAACTAGACTGCTGTTGCGGCTCATATCCGCCATGCGCCAGCGACGCCGAATACTGTCCCAACGGGCAAGGGGCGCGCCGTCGATTGTATGGCCCTTCCCGGAAGCGAAGCTGACGTCGGAGCGTCCGATCGACGGCAATCTGGGATGTTCCATCATGGCCGGACTCCGGAAATTCCACGAGGTCGCTATCGCAGCGATCCGGAGCCGCTTCCGCTTTGCACGGGGCCGCAGGGGGCTTACTTAACTTATCCACATCTTACGTGGATAACCGTGTAAATAACGCCCCCAAACCAAGTGCTATGTTCCTGATATGAAACAGGAATCGCAGATTGATGCGACGAACGACACGACGGCGTTATGTCAAACACTCGTCGGAGAAGTAGGCGACTGTCACCTTCGAATATGATCCTTGCTACATCCAATGGCTATTGCAGCTAGGTACGGAACAGACGGTTATATTCGAATTGACGGACCACTCGGGACGTAATCTTCAGCGAGGGCCCATGCTTCGGATTGATCAGTGCGGCGTTCTCTTCTGGCACGATCACGGACGGCACGAGGAGAACGGGCGACCTCATCGAGTCCAGCCAATCACAGCCGATTTTGACGCTCGTTTGGCCGGCAGGAATTGCTGCCCATGCTGGCGGCAACGACGACGCATTCAACTCTTCCCGGGAGTTCCACACGTCGTCAGGTAAGTCGAGTTCAACCAGAAAGCGGTTCAACGGCAAGCCGCCGTCGTCGACGTAGGCCGCCGTCTCGAGCACCGCAATGGCGATCGTCGGCGCGGCATAGATAACTGCTTTTCCTGTGTCATTCCATCGCCCGGGCTTGCTCGCTGCGCCTGCACCACTCATATCGTCGGCGGGATACTTTCGAGTCTCGGTTGCAATGCGCCAAAGTTTCATTGATACGAGCCACTCTCGAGCGAGCCGAGCAGCCGAGCGACAACGTCAACTCCAGTGGGCGTATCAATGAGCTCCGATGGCTTTCGGCCGCCGAGCGCGGGCTGCGGCCTCTCAATCCACTCGCCCAGCCACCTGGCAGCGTCGAACTCGTTCGCAGCTTCCGCCGTACTGTCTCCAACAATGTCCTGTGCGATGCCGAGAAGCTTGATCATTCCTATCGCTGCTTGGCCGCCGGCGCCGCTGACAAACTCGCCAGCAGCGGCCTTCTTCTCCGCGGTCGCTTTAGGCACGCCGATAATTGTGAAGAAGCGCGACGCAGGAAGCGCCATCCTCTTTGACAAATCTTTCAAAAGGATGCCCTGTACGCCGTGCCGTTCGAGCCCGACGATTTCCATTGGCGTAGCAGCACTCACCTCGCGCACATAAGCATCAACCCCTTTTTCTGGCTCGTAGACGATCGTAGAAAATTCGTCCGCCCGGGCGGACAGGCCGCCAACTTGGCGTCTGGCATGTGACTTCTGACCAAGCGTCATGGCTAGCGCTCCGTATCGAAATAGACGAACTGCCGTCTCATTATAGACAGAATTCGCGGACAGCGAAAGCCCAAAGAAACGCCGGTCACGGTCCGATCTGCGGTTCGGGGCGCGTACCGCCCGCTAGGACTTTGGCGCCTCCCGCCTTCGCGGCTTCGATAGCCGCCATGACCTGCTGAAGCTCGGCGCCTGGAAACCAGTTGTCCAAGAAAGACGCCATCGTCAAAACCGTTGCCGAGACGGCGGTGTCGAGCATCAGGATGTTGCTCCTGCATCAAGAACTTACACTCCCGGCCCTGTGCGTCCGGCCGCCAGAGTTAGGTTCCGCAGGAGCGTCACCCGGGGTCCGAGTACAGGAAGTCGAGCCGCAAGGCAGCGGCATGGTGCCGGTTGCGAAGGTCATCCAGGTAGGTACGTTCGAGCGCGGAGCGACGGAGTGTTCTTCGTCACGCACGCCTCACCACACCTCCGAACAGCTATCCCCAAAGATTGCGTGTGGGGAAATCGGTTGCACGGCTGTGAAATGAACGCGCTATCGGTTTTAGTTGGTACTTTGATTTATCAACTTTACGATTCTCCGATGCTGATCCGGGTGCCGCTTTTTCCCGATGATTAGTTCCTCGCGGACCAATCGCGACACTGCACTCGTTCCACGTTGCTGCGGTCTTCTGAAGACATACTTTCCCGTTTGTCTCCGGTCGGACATCAATCCCGCCTCGACTATAATCCAAACGTTAGCTATCAACGATTGCATGGAGCCCTACCCTATGAGTCAACCCCGCGGCCGATATGCGGGATCTCGAGACAGCGGCAAGCGCCAACCTCGCCACCTGAACCAACCCTCGTCCAACCGGCCGAAACCGTCGCACGCGAAGGCGCCTTCTCGAGACTCTGCCCAAACAGCCTCGATTTTCAAAACGCGTTCGTTTCAGTTTCTGGTCGATGCAGTGGGCGCCGAGAATATCGCGTTAGGACTGGATTCGAGCATGACGCGAGTGGGCGAACTCTTGAAGGGTGAAAGGTTCACGCCCGAGACCGCCTTTCACATGGAAACTACGCTCGGGTTGCCACACCGCTTTTTTGATCAGCCTCATCCGGTACTCACGCCCGAGACCATTGCTCGCCTGAAGGCACCGCTCGACTTCGTTCAATCGGACGAGGAGGCGGAAGCAGAGTCGGAAATACGTAAGCCTGCTTCAGTCCCCGACGTCAACCAGCAACCATCTATTGAAGTCAGTTCTTCCGAGGAAGCGGAAATGCCAAGGAAACCAGCGGGCGGCTCGCCCCAGTCTAACAGGAGTAGTGGGAGCGAAATGGTTAAGCAGCCGAACCGGGATGCTTCGCTTAGGGGCGCACCTTCGAAATCCAAAGCATCGAGAAAGACGACCCAGCAACACCCACTGCCCCTCAGCGACGGCCACGATGTTGAAAGCATTCGACGCGCTAACCTTCACGTTTTGACGACCCGCAACGGATCGAAAGTAAGACTTGGTGTGGTCATGGCGTTGAGCGGGTCTAACATGGCCCATCGGCTGCATGGCAAAAAACGCATGGACGATGTTGAAGCTGACCGTTTCACGGAACGCCTTGGCTTGCCAGTTGGCTGGCTCGACACGCCGCGCTCTGAAGCCGAAATTCCGGAGTCGGTGTCACGTTTGCTTACCCCTGCTTCGCGCGGCCGCGCATCTGCTCAACACGACGAGCCGCTCGCGCTTGCAATCGAAAACAGCGTGCCGGCGAAGCGCGCCGCTGCAAAAGCAGGCCCAGAAGGCGCTCCGCTGGACGCACCGGCTGATGCCCAAAGCTTAGCTGGGGCGGCAAATGTTCCGAGTGAGGAAGAGACGATCATGGTCGGCCCGCAGGGTCATGCCAGTGCTTCTCTCAGCGAGCTTGCTGGCCACTCACGTGACGAGAGCGAGCGGCATTTCCCACCAGCCTCACCCACAACAATGGCGCCGCCGCTCGCCTACGCGCTCCCCCAGCGAGAAGCCGTATCGCTCCCCTCCCTTTCCGTGACCAGCCTGGACCATCTTCACGGTATCGAACCGATAGCGGAAGCCTTGATCAAGACGCTTGCGGGCAAAGCACGCACGGGTCGATTGGACGAGTTGAAAGCACTAGAGCTCTTGCAGCAAGCGATATTGTTGTAACTCCGAGATCAGGTCCCAAGGCCTCGACGCCGGCCCGTGACTCAGTGGTCAAGGAATTGCCGCAGCTTGTCCGCGCGACTCGAGTGCATCAGCTTTCGCATGGCCTTGCTTTCGATCTGTCGAATCCGCTCGCGCGTCACGTCGAATTGTTCGCCAAGCTCTTCGAGCGTGAAGTCGGATGGGGTATCGATCCCGAATCGCATCCGCAGTACCTTCGCTTCACGCGGCGACAGCGCGTCGAGCGCCTCGTCGATCGCCGCGCGCAACTTCGCGTTCCCCACCGCGTCCGCGGGAGACGCCGCCATCGGATCTTCGATCATGTCGCCAAGCGTTGCGTCCGCATTCTCGCCCACCGGCATCTCGAGCGACACCGGTTGTTTGGCGACCTTCAACATGTCCCGGACCTTTTCTTCGGTCAATTCCATGCGCTGCGCCAGTAATGCAGGATGAGCTTCCTTTCCGGTCTGCTGCAGAATCTCGCGCGAAATCCGATTGAGTTTATTGATCGATTCGATCATATGCACCGGCACGCGAATCGTGCGTGCCTGGTCTGCAAGCGAACGCGTCACAGCTTGCCGTACCCACCATGTCGCATAGGTGGAAAACTTCCAGCCACGTCGATACTCAAATTTGTCCACGGCCTTCATCAAGCCAATATTGCCTTCCTGAATCAGATCCAGGAAGTGCATGCCGCAGTTTACATTCTAGCCATGCGGTTGCAGCACTTCCACTATAAGCCCAAGTCCAAAACAATAATTAGGATTATGAATCGATTAGCGGTAAATGCCTTTATGTTAAGTTCTCTGCGCGCTCGGAGGTTCGCTGCTCGCCCCGGATCCGTCACTAGCACTCTTCACATCGGCACCAGCGCCACACGCCATCCGAACCTTCCCAACGGAAGACTCAACAGACACCGCGTGAGTTCCCTTGGTCTCAGCAAGGTTTGGAACGGAGGAAACGGCTACTATCAGCCGACGTCTGCTTCTGGGAGCAAGCCCGTAACAACTGCGACCCCGGCTTACCGCGGAAAGAATCCCCAGCGCTGAGTGTCTCGAAGAATCCGATCACAAGTTGCTCGTTTTCCTTTGCTGGCGTCGTCATTGCTGTTTCCTATCTCCGATGGTCTAACGTTGCGTCGGCGGACGCAGTTCCTGGCGCTTCCGACGTGTGCCGGCACAATGTGGTAGAACGACCGCGCGTCCCGTAGCTAACACGTTAGGCTCCGACAGATTGGTGGACACCTGCCAAAAGATAGGGATTTTTAGTGGACCACTACACCAGCCGCATTCTCGCCTTCAACGAACACCGAATTCGGCAGGCTCGCGGTAGAGTGTTGGATGCGCGAGAGGGGAGAGGACCGGCGGCATGGTCGCTTGAGGCGCAGTCTTCGGGTTCACGCCGACGGTAATGACGAGGCCTCAACTGCTCCGCGACAAAGACCGCGCTACTACGGTAGTAGCGTAGGGTAAATGCGAATCTCGCACTGGAAAATGTGGCGTCTATGGTGATGACGATTAACGCAGCCGATTCTCTGTGCCACCACTCAAGCATCGCGGTCTTGGGTTCGAAACGAACTACTACTTCATCGCTTTAACTTGTTTTTTAGGCGCCTCCTTAATTGCATTTGACGCGGGGAAAAACTTCCCACGTCAGGCCTCGCGGAGTTTGCTACGAACGACAATCAATATCCATCCATCCGATTTCGACGGTTGCGTAGTACTAATTGCCGATCAATCCGAGTTGATAGGCTCGTTCGACCACCTGTGCACGGCGCCGCACACCTACCCGACGCTTTGAGCGGCCGTACGAGCGCTTCAAAGAGGCTCAACCCCGGGGCTAGCTGAAGTCTTATATGACGCGCGCTCTTCGCCTGACGACTCTGGATTCGCGTCGGATTGAAAGGACCTGGATGAACTATCATCCGGGAGCGCGGATACGAGGAGGGTGACATGAAGTTCACGAAGCGTCCTAAATTGGCAACCCGCGCACGCCGTTCAAGCGCGACTGGAAAACGGGGACGCGTCTACTGCCCGCATCGGATGGCGCGAAAATTTACGGAGCTGCGGCTAAGTCTCACGCGCGTTCAAGTCACACACCAAGAACCGCTCGGTGCTATTAAACTACCGCGCCCATTCGCTAAAGATCAAGTACCAACAATGGAGTCTTCGCTCGTGATATACACGCGGTAAGACACCCTTGGTGTTCCTCGTCACTGAGGATGAAGTCACGGTGGTCGACCTCGCCTTCCACATACCCAATCTTGCATGCGCCGCACAGCCCGGCTTCACAAGACGTCTCGATCGGGATATTAGCGTCTGCCAATACCTGCGCGATTGTGCGATTCTCAGGCACCTCAAACACTAGTCCTGTGCTTGCAATCTGGATCGAGAACTCCGCCTCGCCCGGCTGGGCCACGGGTGAGAGGGCCGAGTCTACTACCGACTTGGAAGGCGATGGAGCTTTGAAATGCTCAAAATGCACAGTGCCCGGTCGCCAATGAGATGCAGCCTTGTCGCACGCGGCCATAAATCCTTCCGGTCCACAGTAGTACAAATGTGCCCCATCGGGCTGCTCGTGGAGCAGATCGGTGATGTTTAGTCCGTCGACAGGATTGCCGCCGTCAAAGTGCAGTGAGACCATGTCGGAATCAAGCCGGTCCAGCAACTCCCGCGAAAACGCAGCGTGGGCCGGGGTCTTAGCACAGTAGTGAAGTTCATAGTCTGCACCGTTGGCCTGCAGCTGGTGCGCCATGGCTTTCAGCGGTGTGACCCCGATGCCACCGGCGATGAGAATGTGCTTTGTCGCCTGCGGATCAAGCGCAAAACTATTGCGTGGAACGCCAACATCGACGGTGTGTTCAACATGAAAGTTTTGGTGTACAGCCTTCGAGCCGCCACGTCCCCATTCCTCCTTGAGAACAGCGATCACATATCGATGCCGTTCAGACGGATCGTTGCAAAGCGAATACTGCCGTACCGTGCCGTCTTCGAGATGTAGGTCAATGTGCGAACCAGGGGTGACCGGAGGGAGGTCCTCGCCAGTTGGGTCGACCAATTCATACGAGCGTACCCCAACGGCCTCGTACGCAACTTGCCGGATCATCAGCTTCAGGCGGGAAGCCGAATTCGCCGCTTGCGAAATTGCATTCATTGAAAGTCTCCTGAGGTCGGGGCCGACCAATGTGCCGCCGCGCCGATGTTGCGGGCGCCGCCTTCTCGCGCTTTGGAAACGGGGCGTAGCGGCGTTCTCTCACACGACCTGCATCGCTCGTTCAAGCTCCGCGATTTTTTCAGTTACGAAGGCGGTACGGGCGGCACCTTTGAGCTTGTCGCTTGACGTAAGGATTTGCACGATCTGTTTGGTTAAGGACCGACGCCGTTGGACTTCCTCTTCGATCGTCTTTCCCTCTGGGATCTCTAGGACGTAGTCGGAGCAGTAGGTGTTGGGAGCCCCGTCTTCTGAGACAAACCAGTCCAGGAAGCCCTCGGCCCCAGTGGCCGGGTTAGATCCGCGAAGCGCTTCGCGTAACATCTTGCGGAACAGGTAGACCCCTGTATCAAATTTAGTTGGGTGCTCTAGAGCATGCACTGCCGTGGGCCGCTGGCTAACGATTGCCTCGTAGTCGCCCGGAGCATACTGTGCATCCTTGTAGCAAGACCGCTCTCTGTGATTAGGCGGAATAGGCGGCAGGTCGTCAATCTTGTAGGTGCCGAAGCGTTCTGGGCGCCGCATGGCAACCTGGCCGTCCAGAAAATCGATCGCTTCATACCCGACCATCTCGCGCTTCTGTTTGTTACGCACGTCGACGCCGGGGCCCATGATTTGCCAACCGATCATCTTGCTGTTCACATCGTCGACGGGAACCGTCCAACGCACGAGATTCAAGCGCCCGAAGTGCTTGCGTTCCGATCCGTCCTCGTGCACATATGCGTGCAGGCTGATGTTTGGCAATACTTGGTGCTGAACGCGCACAAATATGCGGTCTTTGTTGACGCGACGAGCCCCGGTGCATGACAGTCCCCTACCACCATGGACTGGAACGAAAAGCATGTCCGGTGCGACTTCCAAGGCGCCATACGTATTCTCGTTAAAGGTCGTTCCCTGGAACTTACCGTCTACGACGTATTTGGCCGCATGCAGCGCGGCAGTATGGAAATTGTCGGCGGCATTGTCCTGCACTTGGAGCCAGTTGCAGTGCTGCCAATGGCTGTATGGAACGAGGTCATCGTCAGGGCCAACAGTGAAGTTCTCCTCCCACTTGGGAAACGGAGGCTCCTTGGCTGGGTTGCCCATGTAGGCGAAGACAATTCCGTGATATTCGAATGCTTTATACGCGCCCTGCCTCACCGTGCACGCATATTTCTCGGCTTCCTTTTCCTCGCCCTTTGGAAACGGGACTTCAATACAGCTTCCGTCAACGTCCCACACCATCCCGTGGTAGCAACAACGGATGCCACGTTCTTGAACTGCCCCGTACTCGAGCGAAGTCCCACGATGTGCACAATGCGCATGCAGCAGTCCAATGCGTCCGCTCTTGTCGCGGAAAGTGACGAGATCCTCACCCAGGATTCGCACAAACACAGGCGTGTCGGTGATTTCCGCAGACATGCAAACAGGGGTCCAAAAGCTGCGCATATATTCGCCCATCGGCGTTCCAGGGCCCACTGCTGTGAGTTCCGGATCGGCCGCCGGTACTTTGCTCATGAAATAACCGCCGTAGGGGATCATTTTCTTCGACGTCGCGTCATGGTTCGGCTTGTCAGATTTCGTTTCCATGTGCAGCTCCAAGGGTGGATGTGGGCTTACTCCGGCAGCAGCGGCCCAAACAAGGCGGGAAAAATTGCTGGCGGGTACTTTTGAAAAGGCCTAACTTTCGGGCTCGCCGTGGCAACCTACGGCACTACGGAATTCGGAATTCCGTTTTTTTGAAGACTACGTGGGGTTCTGAAGCCCGTCAACGCCATTTTCGGCAGGGTATTCCCTCTTACGGGTTTACTACTTGACCGATTCGACAGCGATTTCAGTTCCGAACGATTTGTCAGCTTTCGGCGCGATTGCCCCGCTGAGCGGGCGTGTGCGCGATGTAGCGCGTTGAGCCACCATTCCCAGCAAGGCGCGGAATTCCAACCAAAAGGGAAACTACCTAGGTAATATCGATTGACGTTTATTAACCGGACTTCTACTCTACGATCATGGAATTCGGAATTCAAGAAACTCTAGTCGAAGACAGCCCGTTGTTCATCAACCAGGTCTTCGAAAGTCTGCTGAAGGCAATCGCCGTGGGCGAATTAAAGCCCGGCGAACGCATCAGACAGGCGGCGCTGGCCGCTCGGCTGAATGTTTCACGTCAGCCAATCAGCCATGCTCTCCAACTTTTGAAGCACGAGGGATTGGTTCGGGATGCCGGGAGGCAGGGAGTTGAGGTAACCCCGATCGACCCCGAATACATGCGGCAGCTCTACCAGGCCCGCAAAGCGCTAGAGGTGACTGCGATAGGACTAGCCGCACAACGGATTGCGGACCGTAAAGCGCCAACTGCTGAAATTGACGCCTTGAAACATGCGTTAGAGAACGGGCACCGGACATATGACCATCACGAGTCACTGCCGCTGCTCATTCAAGCGGATTACAAATTTCATTCAGCGCTCTATCAGCTGTCTGGGAACGCCGTTATTGGACAAATGATGAGTGGGCGATGGGCTCATCTCATGCGGTCGATGTTGATCGTCCTTGATGATCCATACACACCCGGTAGGGCGTGGGAAGAACATGACGGAATAGCCGAAAACGTGCTTGCTGGAAATGTTTTGGACGCTTCGGAACTGGCCGCGAGGCATCTCCAGCGAGCCAGCACGGACATGTACAAGAAGCTGACGGAATTGGTGGTTACGACCAACACCTAGCAGCACTCTTCAGGACCGTTTAAGTGTCGCGTACCCCGCTCACCCGGGGCGGGCGAGCTTTTTTCCGAAAATCGAGGATGAATCATGAAACTCTCAGAACAGCAACTTCAAGAATTTGACGAACTCGGATATATCTTCATGCCGGAAGCGTTTCCGATTGCTCAGGTCGAAGCGCTTCGTCATGCATCGAACGAGATCTTCAGTCAGGAGCGTCCCGAGATATGGCGGGAGAAGAACGGCGCGCCGAGGACCGCGTTTGCATGCCATCAATATAGCGAAGCGTGCAGTCTGCTTGCCTCAGACGAACGCCTCGTTGAACCCGTTGAGCAATTGTTTGGCGAAGAAGTCTACCTGCATCAGTTTAAGATCAACGCCAAAGCCGCATTTACCGGCGAAGTGTGGCAATGGCATCAGGACTTCCCCACCTGGCATAAGGACGATGGGATGCCTGAGCCCCGAGCGATGAACATCGCTGTCTTTTTAGACGACGTTCTTCCTATCAACGGGCCGCTCATGATCGTCCCGCGGAGCCACAAGGCAGGCGCGCTCGAAGCGTCGCATGACCTGCAAACGACTTCTTACCCGCTGTGGACCCTTGATAACCAGACGGTTACCGATCTCGTTCAAAATAATTCCATTCTGGCGCCCACTGGAAAGGCGGGTGGTCTTCTCATGTTCCACGGCAATATTGTTCATGGATCGGCAGGCAACATTACCCCCTATCCCCGGCGGATCGTCTACCTGACGCTTTCCGCAGTCTCAAATGCTATCCAGAGCCCCACACGTCCGGACTTCATTGCGCACCGTGACTTCACGCCGGTCAAGAAGACCTCAGAGCGCGCTTTCGAAGCATTTGCGAATAAAGCCGTATCGGCTTTGTTTTGTACTACTAATTAGACCGGTCTGCCTTAGCTAAAAGGCCTGCCAGAAGTATTCTCAGCAGTGGAAGCTGCTTCGCAACTAAGAGGTCGATATGACTGATCGCATGAAAGATAAGGTTGTCATTGTCACAGGCGCGGGGTCATCGGGCCCGGGATGGGGTAACGGGAAGGCAGCAGCGGCTCTCTACGCACGCGAAGGGGCGCAGGTTTTCGCCGTAGACAATCGGCTCGAGGCTGCGCAGGAAACGGCCGACATCATCAATGGTGAAGGTGGAGTTTGCGTCGCCGGACGCGCCAATGTCGCTAGTTCGGAGGACGTTAAGAGGATGGCTCGGGAATGTATCGAGCGATTCGGCAAGATCGACGTTCTTCACAACAACGTCGGAATTGTAGAAGTGGGCGGTCCCATCGAGACCAGTGAAGAGGCATGGCACAAAGTCATCGCAGTCAATCAAACAAGCGTCTTTCTAACCTGCAAGCATGTGTTACCTCACATGCTTGAGCGCAAGTCCGGCGCAATCGTAAATATTGCTTCAATCGCCGCGATTCGCTGGATTGGCTTTCCCTATCTTGCATATAGTGCGGCGAAGGCGGCCATGCTCGCAATGACTCAAAACATGGCCGTGCAGTATGCGGCAGACGGAATCCGCGCGAACTGCGTCCTTCCAGGCTTCATGGACACGCCGCTCATCCGCGAACCGCTGAAGGAAACGTACGGTGGCGACGTCGATGCGATGGTCGGCAAGCGCGATATGCAGGTTCCCACTGGGAAGATGGGTAACGGCTGGGACACCGCCCTCGCTGCCTTGTTTCTCGCCTCGGATGAGGCCAGATATATCACCGGAACGAGTCTTGTAGTCGATGGCGGACTCACGGGCCGCTGCGCCTAGACCGAGCGCAGCAACCATCTAAACGATATATCGGAGACAATCATGAACATCTCTCGCCGCGACGTACTAAAGGTATCTGTATCATTAGGACTCGCGAGCATTGCCGGACGTCCGCTCTTTGCTCAGACCGCGCAGTTTAACTACAAAGTCGGAACAAATGTACCCATAACGCACCCTATTTATATTCGATTAAAGGAAGCGAGCGAGAAGATTAAAGCCGAAACCCAGGGGAAGGTTGACATCCGCGTCTTTCCAAGTGGTCAGCTGGGAGGCGACACTGAGATGCTGAGCCAAGTGCGCAGTGGCGGGATTGACTTCCTCACGCTGCCCGGCGTGGTGCTGGCTAACCTTGCGCCGATGGCCTCGCTGAACAGCGTTGGATTTGCTTTCCCCGACTATCCTTCGGTCTGGAAGGCGATGGACGGAAATCTTGGCGCTTACATCCGCAGTCATATCGCCAAGACCGGTCTCATTGTTGCCGATAAAGTATGGGACAACGGCTTTAGACAAATCACTTCGAACACTCCGATCAATACGCCAGCCGAACTTGCGAGCATGAGGATTAGGGTGCCGGTAAGCCCGCTGCTTCTCTCTCTCTTCAAGTCTCTCGGCGCTTCTCCCACTCCGATCAACTTCAACGAGTTGTACAGCTCGTTGCAGACTCACGTGATCGACGCCCAGGAAAATCCGCTTCCGATCGTCGCCACCGCCAAGTTGTACGAGGTTCAAAAGCGCTGCGCACTGACGTCGCATGTCTGGGACGGCTACTGGCTGCTGGGCAACAAGCGCTCATGGGAAGCCTTGCCCCCGGCTCTGCGTGACGTGGTCAATCGGATTTTTAATGAAGGCGCGGTCGCACAGCGCGAGGACAGCGAGAAACTGGCTGTGTCTCTTCAGCAAGAGCTGTCTTCCAAAGGAATTGTGTTCAACAAAATCGACGCCACGGCGTTCCAGAAAAAGCTCGTGGCGGCCGGGTTTTACTCAACGTGGAAGGAAAAATTTGGGGCTGAAGCCTGGGCTCAACTTGAAGCTTATACGGGCAAACTTGCCTGATTGGCAAGCTTGCTACAACGCAGGCGCGCAAGCTCGTCTGCACGTCGGCCCTGCTTGGCTTTTACCTACCCCTTTGAGGCGGTCCGTGCCCTGGCCCGCTGGAGAATGTCATGACCTCCTTTCGGAATATGCCAACGCCGTCCTCGACGCCTACTGTAGCACCGCCGCGAGGGCTGACTTCTCTCGCGCTTGGCTTTGAACGCCTCATCGGGTACGCCGTCGAAATATCCGCGGCACTCCTCGTCGTTGCCGAGATCGTGCTATTGCTAGCCGGCATCATCGCGAGGTATGTGGTGAAGCAACCTTTGACCTGGTCTGATGAGTTGGCTTCAGTCCTGTTTTTGTGGCTAGCAATGCTCGGAGCAGTCGTGGCCCTCCGTCGCGGCGAGCACATGCGAATGTCTTCCTTCGTCAACAAGATGTCAGCTGACACACAGGCGTTTTTTAACATTGTCTCAACTCTCATCGCCGTCGTCTTTCTTTTTCTAATCCTTGAGCCCGCATACGAGTTTGCGGTCGACGAGCAGATGATGACGCTCCCAGCGCTCGACGTGTCGGCCGCGTGGCGATCGGCGGCGCTTCCGGTTGGCGCCGTGCTCATGGTTGGAAGCGCGCTCTTGCGCTTGATCGGGTCGGTTCGGCTGACAACTCTTCTTCGGGCAGCACTCGTAATCGGCATCGTCGCCGCCATCCTGGTCTTCGCAAAGCCATGGCTTGTTACTTTAGGAAACTTCAACCTTGTAATCTTTTTTGTCGGGATGCTCAGCGTCGGTGTGTTCTCTGGCGTTCCTATCGCGTTCTCATTTGGACTTTCAACATTAGCTTACCTGACGCTTACCACCACCACGCCGACTGTGATTTTGGTTGGCCGGATGGCTGAAGGGATGTCGCACATGATCTTGCTATCAGTTCCCTTGTTTGTTTTCTTGGGCTTATTGATTGAGATGACCGGTATGGCTCAGCGGCTTATTGCGTTCCTTGCAGCGCTGCTCGGACATGTCCGCGGCGGTCTGTCCTATGTTCTGCTTGGTGCGATGTACCTCGTCTCTGGGATCTCTGGTTCTAAGGCTGCCGACATGGCTGCTATTGCTCCGGCGCTCTTCCCTGAAATGCGAAAGCAAGGGTGCAAGCCAGGTGAATTGGTCGCACTACTCTCTGCCTCCGGCGCTCAAACCGAGACCATTCCACCTAGTCTTGTTCTGATCACGGTCGGTTCGGTAACGGGTGTGTCAATTACGGCCTTGTTCACGGGCGGTATTCTGCCGGCACTGGTCGTGGGCGCGATGCTTTGCGTCGCCGTGTGGTTCCGGAACCGAACGATCAAAATGGCGGCCGGGAAGAAGCAGTCCCGCCGTGACATCCTCCTCGCGTTCGTCGCTGCCTTACCGGCACTTGTCCTACCTTTTTTGATCCGCTTCGCCGTCGTCGAGGGCGTCGCGACAGCAACGGAAGTCTCAACTATTGGTATCGCGTATGCGATTGTCGTCGGACTTCTTGTGTACCGACAATTTGAGTGGAAGCGACTCAAGACGATGCTCGTCGATGCGGCCTCACTGTCAGGCGCCATCTTGCTCATCATTGGCGCAGCTACCGGCATGGCTTGGGCGCTAACACAGTCCGGCTTTTCCGAGGCACTCGCGCAAGCGGCGACCGCCCTACCTGGTGGCAAATGGAGTTTCATGGCAGCGTCTGTAGCGGGATTCATCGTTTTGGGTAGCGTGCTTGAGGGTATTCCCGCAATCGTTCTGTTTGGGCCGCTCTTGTTTCCGATCGCGAAGATGGTCGGGATTAGTGAGGTCCATTACGCAATGGTCGTAATTCTTTCCATGGGCATCGGCCTGTTCGCACCGCCTTTTGGGGTGGGCTATTACACGGCTTGCGCGGTTGGGAAAGTCAACCCGGATGAAGGCGTGGGCCCACTTCTGTACTACATGGTGGCGCTAGTCGTAGGGGTAGTCGCGGTAGCGCTCGTCCCTTGGATCTCGACCGGATTTCTTTGATGCAGGCATCGCGCCCTCTGAGACACGGGGGGAATGCATAGCAATTTCCGGATGGCTGGCTTTCCGCCAACTAGGTAGCGCTTGACGCTTCCAGTCGACGCCGCAACGACACGAACAAAACCTGTCCTGGCGATTGCCAGGAACCGACATTCCATTTCAAGGAGCAAAACATGCAACCTTCTATCATCGGCTGGAGCCATCTTCCTTTCGGGAAACTCGACGCGCTTGAACCGGAGGAAATGATCTCGAAGACCGCAATTGCCGCTCTGCAGCACGCCGGCATCGACGCAACCTTAATCGATTCAGTCCATGTCGGCACCTTCAACGGTGGTTTCGTATATCAAGACTTTCCGTCTGCGCTTGTTTTCAACTCGATCCCTGAGCTTCGCTACATATCGACAGTGCGTTGCGAGAACGCCTGCGCTACCGGGTCAGCGGCTATTTATTCTGCGCTCGACGCCATCCGTGCTGGCCGCTCGAAGTACGCGCTGGTGATCGGCTATGAAAAAATGACAAGCTTGCCCACGAAGGAAGTTGGTGACGTGCTACAGAAGTGTTCCTATGCAAAGGAAGAAGCAGGCGTGCCCGGCGGTTTCGCGGGCATCTTCGGCACAATCGCGCAGGCCTATTTCGATCGATATGGCGACCAATCCGATGCGCTGGCCGCGATCGCCGCCAAGAATCACCACAACGGTGTATCGAATCCCTACGCGCACATGCGGCGAGACTTTGGCTTCGATTTTTGTCGCACGCCATCAGAGAAAAATCCGTTTGTGGCTGGTCCGCTGAAGCGCACCGACTGCTCGCTGGTCTCCGATGGGGCGGCCGCGATGGTAATCGCCGCGCCTGAAGTGGCCGGAGAGGCGATCCGAGCGATCACGTTCCGTTCATCGGTGCAGGTGAGCGACTTCCTGCCGCTCTCAAGGCGGGATCGCACAGAGTTTGCCGGGGCGCGGCATGCATGGCAACGCGGGCTCAGCGACGCGCAACTCACGCTCGATGACCTCGCGTTTGTCGAAACGCATGACTGCTTTACCGTTGCCGAATTGCTTGAATACGAAGCGATGGGTCTCGCTAAGCCGGGTCAAGGAGCGCGCGTGATTCTTGACGGCGTTAGTACAAAGGAAGGCCGGCTGCCGATCAATCCGTCGGGCGGACTCAAGTCGAAAGGACATCCGATCGGCGCAACTGGCGTTTCGATGCATGTGATGGCGGCGATGCAACTCGCGGGGGAAGCCGGAGAGATGCAGATTCCGAACGCCAACCTCGCCGGCGTCTTCAACATGGGCGGTGCAGCGGTCACGAATTATCTGAGCATCCTCGAACGCCGCGTTTGAGCACTTCAACATTTCGATAAAAGAGACTAGCAATGCTCACGACTGTCATGAACCTCGGTGACCTGTTGACGCAGGTCGCTCGCCGCCTACCAAACGAAGCAGGATTCATCACGCCCGCGCAGACACACACTTGGTCCGAGATTAATCAACGCGTAGACGCCGTGTGTGCGGCACTGCGCGGGCGCGGGATCAAAAAAGGCGACAAGATCCTTGTGCACTCACGCAACAACCTGCCCCTCTTCGAAAGCGCATGGATTGCGTTCAAACTCGGCGCTGTCTGGGTTCCGACCAACTACCGCATTGCGCCGCCTGAGGCCGCTTATCTTGCTAAGTCGAGCGGCGCTCGAGTGATGATTTATGACAGCGGATTCGATGCCTACGTCGACACAGTCCGTGAGGCATCCTCCGCACTCGAACTTGTTGTTGCGTTGGGCGAGCCGCGCGAAGGCGAGCTGGCGTACGCGGCCCTTTGTTCGGCCCCTTCGGCGCCATTTGTGGCAGAAGAGGTAGATCGCGATGACCCGTTGTGGTTTTTCTACACGTCGGGCACGACCGGCCATCCAAAAGCCGGAACCTTGACACACGGGCAAATGGCCTTTGTTGTAACCAATCATCTGGCAGATCTGATGCCCGGGATTACCTATCGCTCGCGCTCGCTTGTTGTAGCGCCGCTGTCGCACGGCGCAGGTATTCATGCAATCGTCAATACCGCGAGAGGCGCAGCAAGCGTTCTGCCGGGGTCGGAGCGCATGGACCCAGATGAGGTATGGTCGCTGGTCGAGAAGCATCGAGTAGATAACATGTTCACGGTGCCAACCATCGTCAAAATGCTAACTGAGCATGAAGCGGTGGACAGCCATGACCACAGCTCGCTTAAGTTCGTTATTTACGCTGGTGCACCAATGTATCGGTCGGATCAGAAGCATGCACTGCTCAAGCTCGGACGCGTCCTTGTGCAGTATTACGGCCTTGGCGAAGTCACCGGGAACATTACAGTTTTGCCCCCCTCGCTGCACGAAGAAGACGATGCTGCTCCAAACTGTCGCGCCGGTACCTGCGGCTATGCGCGCACCGGCATCGACATTGCCATCTTCGACGACGAGGGAAAGCGCCTGGCACCCTATGAAACGGGTGAGATTTGCGTAAGAGGACCTGCGGTAATGCTCGGATATGACAACAATCCAGATGCGAACACGAAAGCGTTCAAACACGGTTGGTTTCATACCGGTGACCTCGGGCACCTAGACAAAGAGGGATTCCTGTACATAACGGGCCGCTCTTCTGATATGTACATTTCCGGCGGCTCAAATGTCTATCCCCGCGAAGTCGAAGAGGCATTACTGACTCATGTGGGCGTGAGTGAGGTGGTGGTATTGGGAATGACCGACCCTAAATGGGGCGAGCTCGGTGTAGCCGTGGTTGTCCGCAAAACAAATGCTGAAGTCGCGCCCGAGGAGTTGATCAATCACCTGGAAGGAAAGCTCGCGCGGTATAAGTGGCCGCGGATCGTCGTGTTCTGGGATGCACTGCCCAAGTCGGCCTATGGAAAGATCACGAAGAAGGATGTGCGCGCCTTGCTGGAAAAACAGACGCGGGAGACTTGCGCTAGCCCTACAGTGAGTGAGTAACATGCCTCTCTATCAGCTCGAATCACGTCGGCCGGTAATCCATCCTGGCGCTTATGTGTCTGAACATGCCGTGATTATCGGTGATGTTGAGATTGAAGATGGAGCGTCAGTCTGGCCAGGAGTTGTCATCCGCGGCGACAACGAAAAAATCTTGATCCGCCGTGACGCCAATGTTCAAGACGGCGCGATCATACACGCGGACCCCGGTTTTCCCGTCAGCATTGGGACAGCTGTATCGATTGGTCATCAAGCAATGCTCCATGGCTGCATGGTGCACGAAAACTGCCTCGTGGGTATCCAAGCGATTGTCCTCAACGGCGCAGTCATCGCGGCAAATAGCCTTGTCGGGGCGGGCGCCCTCGTTGGAGAGGGCAAGTCATATGCCGAACGAAGCTTGATCATCGGGTCACCCGCGAAGGTGATCCGCGAGCTCACGGACGAGGTTATCTCAACGATAGCGGCGAATGCAATCGACTATCGTGATCGCGGAAAGCTATACGCAACCAAGCTGCAACCTGTCACGTAGCACGGGCGTCACATAGTAGTTGAACTGGTGACGCAAAGACGGGGAGAAGACAGCTTCCGGGCTCAGGCTCATCAGCGAGTTGGACGAACCGCTGATCTGCGCCTTGCTCCTCCCGATCAACGCTATTCACCACCAAAGAGGATTCGCTTTCACCATGCTAAATTTTTTTGACGGTGATGTGTGTTGGAATTCTACGCCATTGTCGCGGATCCAACTGGATCGACTTGACGCTATCGATCGCGTTGAATTGCTTGTCGCTGTATCAAGTCATGACGAGCCTTGTCCTTGCCTTGACAGGAAGCACAATTCAATTGCATTGTCCGCGCCGACTGAATTTTGAGCCACCGCGCCGATTGAAATTAGAGCCGGGGTGGAGGCCGGTCTAAAGCGGGACCGGTTGTGGATAAGTGTATGGAATTTCCGGGGTCGCTGTCCTCCTTCGTGTGAGAGTGCGTTGCAGGGGAGCTGTGGAGGGCGTAGCCCATAGCAGCTTCCCCTGCGCGGCGAACGACATCATGCGGATTCGCCGGCCCCGGCAGACTCGCCTTTGCGCGCCTTTTCACGCGACCGGATGCGTTTCGTTGCACTCGCGCTGCTATGCCGGAAGCGATAGCTTTCGTTACCGGTCTCCACGATATGGCAGTGATGCGTCAGCCGATCCAGCAACGCCGTGGTCATCTTCGCGTCGCCGAACACGCTGGACCATTCGGCGAAGTCCAGATTCGTTGTAATGGCAACGCTCGTGTGCTCGTACAGCCGACTTAGAAGATGGAACAGCAGTGCTCCGCCGGCCTGGCTGAAGGGCAAATATCCGAGTTCATCCAGAATGACCAAGTCGAGACGCAGCAAGCTCGCGGCGATCCGTCCGGCGCGGCCCTGCGCCTTCTCCTGCTCCAATGCATTGGCCAGATCTACGGTCGAGTAGTAAGCGCACGCGCTTGCCCTGGTGCATGATGCCGGATACGCCGATGGCTGTCGCAAGATGCGATTTCCCGGACCCCGGCGAACCGGCAACACACTGCCCATGATCATGTAGATGAGGTGGTCGTCCGGTATCCCTTCCATCCGCGAGCGGGTGAGCGCATCAATGTAATCGGCGTCAATCGATTTCGCGGTGAGTCGTATCTGATCATCATGCAACCGGACGGCACCCGTACACATCTTCCGCCGTGGATGACATCGGAGGATGCCGCTCATATGCACATCGTCGCTCAGCCGACGCTACCGCTTGAGGTGTTATACGAACTGCGGCGTCTTTTGAGCGCCGCATTATCTTGTGCGGGGTTGTCCACTCACAAGGGGACGGGCGATGCGCAAACCGATGCGGAAGCAGCAGGATCTGTTCGAGGAAACCGGCGGCGACGATCAGATGTCGGAGGAGTTGAAGGACGAAGTGACGAGGCAACTGGCGTTGCTCATTCAGTCGGTGGTCGACGCGGCAAAGCGGGAGGCGCGAGATGACGAAGATCCGCGCTGAGCACCTTGCACGCAAGGCGTGCGTCTACGTCCGGCAGTCGACATTCGATCAGGTGCAGAACAATCGAGAGAGCCGTCTGCGTCAGTACGGTCTCGCGGACCGCGCCCGAAACCTTGGCTGGCCAGACGTTTCGGTGATTGATGACGATCTTGGACGCTCCGGCTCAGGCGTCCATCGACCCGGTTTCGAGCGACTGCTGGCGGCACTATGCAGCGGTGAGGTGCCGCACGGTTTCCTTCGACAGCACGAGGCCATGGCATTCACGCAGCTTCTCGCACGCCAGCGTCGGTCCGAAATCCAAGTAGCGGTCGCGAATAAGGGTCAGCGCACGTAAGGCCAAGCCTTCGTCAAGCTTCCGATTGCCCGGCTTGTTGCGTTTGCGTGACGTAAGGCCCGCCGCGCCCGACTCGCGATATCGCCACACCAGCCGCTCGACTTGGCGTACCGTCAGGCCGAGACGCTCCGCGGCTCGACCGGGTTTGAGTCCCATATCCACCACGGCCTGGATTACCTTCAGACGGTCGAGTTCGCGCATGTTCAATGTCACCAACGTTGCTGGCTTCATGGACGGCTCCTGCAATGCTGCAGTAAATCGCCAGCTTGCCAGTGGGTACAGAACCCGACATTTGTATATTGCTTCTACAGCGCTCGGCCCGCGCGAGAGGCATTATGACAACCTAGCGGCACTGACGACGGTTGCGCGAGGCACGATATACTATTGATCGTGGAAACTCACCTATTGAGTGCGCGATGAAAACGCTCGACGTCTCCCAGGCAACCGCCGCCGCCCAGGCCGGTGGCGTGCTCACCGCCATCCTTCGAGCCGACGGCGGCCAGTTCTTTATCGAACTGGAAACCCGCTCCGCGGGCATCGCCGTGCTGGTGACCTCGAACAATCGCCGGCCGCGTGCGTTCCGCAACCCGGTGAAGGCGCTCGAAGTGATCCGCGAGCTGGGCTTGCAGAGCGGGCGGTTTTCGCTCGAAGCGTGGCGACCCGACGAAGCCGGGCTCGAGCGGGCGAGCCGACCCGATCGCGCGGAAGCCATGAAGCAGACGCATTCGAACGCCGCCGCCTATGAAAAGTGGTTCCGGGAGCAGGTCAAGGAGTCGCTGGAGGATCCGCGGCCGAACGTCCCGCATACCCAAGTGCAAAAAGAGATGGCGGAGAAGAAGGCCGCACTGCGCAAGCGGATCGCAGCGAACGGAGCTAAATCTTGATCGTGGAGTGGCGCGCACGGGCGCACGAGGACCGCAACAAAATCTTTGACTACATCGCCGAGGACAACCTCACGGCCGCGCTCGAGCTGGACGACGAGATAGAGCAGAAAACGGACGCCCTACCCGAGCATCCCGAGCTATACCGCATCGGCCGTGTGCGCGGCACGCGCGAAATGGTGTTGGCACCCAATTACGTGCTGGTGTATCGGATCCTGAAGCGCAAGGCCATCATCGAAATCGTGCGCATCGTCGGCACGCGGCAGAACTATGGAAAGCGGGCAAAGGCATGACGAACGGGAGCATTGACCTTGGCCACGTGGCAGCTCGTGCGAGTCATATCGACGTGGACTGTTCTCGTTGCGAGCGCCGGGGCCGGTATCTGTTGGCGAGGCTGGTTCAAACGCTCGGTGCAGACTTTCCGATGCTTGATCTCGGCTGGGAGCGCGAACTGTCCGCATCGTGAGGACGCGTCGCACGCCAAGCGGTGACACCTCGTAACGCAGCGCTCGCGGATTTGTCGGATCTACAAGGCGACCTTATAACCATTAGCGGAAATCTTGCTAGTGTAGTGAGTTAGAAGTTCGTTACATTAATTGCTCGTTTGGTCCGGGATAACGAAATGCTGCCTGAATAGGCGCTCGGACTCATATAACCCTTCCTCAGTAAAGACCACCGACTTCGTCTTGTTGACGGGGTCGCAGATGAAGCCCTTTTCGTAAAGGCGATTCAGCACGTCCCAGTCGAGGCCTTTCCACGCGCGGTACTGATCGTGCAGGGTCAGGTAGAGAAGTGCCAGGGCGGCTTCGTCGATCGCGTCGGTATTGATATTCATGACACTCATCCCGCGGCCTTCTGAACACGCACACAAAACCGTTCGAGACTAGCCAGGATCTCGTCGGCCGACTTGCTCCAAATGAACGGCTGGGGGTGGGCGTTGTAGACGTCAAGGTAATGCCGGATTGCGTCTTCGAGTTGGCGCGTCGAACGATGCGTGCCGCGACGAAGGTATCTTTCGGTAAGCGTGGCGAACCAGCGTTCGACCTGATTGAGCCATGACGCCGAAGCGGGTGTGAAGTGAACCTCGAAGCGGGGATGACGAGCGAACCACGCCTTGATCGAGGGAGTCTTATGTGTGCCGTAATTGTCCATTACCAGATGCACATCCAAGTAGGGCGGCACGCTGGCTTCGATGGTGCGCAGGAAACGCAGGAATTCGCTGCTGCGATGGCGCCGGTGCACCTCGCCGATCACTTCGCCAGTGACAATGTCCAGCGCAGCAAAGAGCGTGGTCGTACCGTGACGCATGTAGTCGTGAGTGCGTCGCTCGGGAATGCCTGGGGCCAACGGCAATATGGGTTGCGTCCGGTCCAATGCCTGTATCTGGCTCTTCTCATCGACGCACAGCACGATCGCCTTGAGCGGCGGATCCAGGTACAGGCCGACAATATCCCGCACCTTATCGACGAACAACGGATCGCTAGAGAGCTTAAACGTCTCCTGCCGATGCGGTTGCAGTCCGAAGGCACGCCAGATCCGCGACACTGCCGTCTGCGAGAGCTTCATCTCTCGGGCCATCGTTCGAGTGCTCCAGTGCGTCGCCCCGGCAGGTTCGGACTCAAGCGTCCTCGCAATAACAGCATCGACATGCGTGTCGTCGATTGTCCTGGGCGCACCGGGGCGTGGCGCGTCAAGCAGTCCGTCCACACGGTCCGCGACAAACCGCGCGCGCCATTTAGAGACAGTTTGCTGTGTAAGCTGCAGTTTCGCCGCGACCGTCTTGTTGTCCATCCCTTCGGCACAGGCAAGCACGATGCGCGCTCGCAACGCCAACGCCTGTGCTGTCTTGCGCCGCATCGTGAGCGCCTTCAGTTGCTTGAATTCCGATTCACTCAGCACGAGTTCTCGTTTGGGCCGTCCGCTCATCGCCGCCTCCTCGTATCAGTGCCACACATAGCACTTTAGTACGCGGCGAAAATAATTCAATGAACTTGTAACTCACCACACTAGGTTCGAATTCGAGCCCTACCTCTCGGGCGGCATGCTGCTGACGCGTCAGGCTTTCCGCAAGCTTTTCCGCTCTGAGCGCGTGGATGAAAATGAGGGCCTCGGCATTCGGCAGGTGACGTTCCTTTTCACCGATTTGAAGGGCTCGACTGCGCCCTATGAGCGCCTCGGCGATCTCAATGCCTATGCCCTGGTCCGGGAGCATTTCGCCCTTCTCGAGGCAGCCGCCCATCGGCATGCCGGTGCCATCGTGAAGACCATCGGCGACGCCGTCAAGGCAGCCTTCTCGCGGCCGGTCGACACGGTGGCGGCGGCACTCGAGATCCTGCAGGAGATCGGCCTGTTCAACCACCAGCATGGCGAGCCCGCCATCATTCTCAAGATGGGCGCGCACTGCGGGCCGTCCATCGCCGCGATCCTTAACGAGAATCTCGACTACTTTGGCCAGACCGTGAACATAGCCGCGCGGGTGCAGTCGTTCGCCGACGCGGGCGAAATCTGTCTGACCGAAGCGCTCTACACGGCGCCAGGTGTTCGCCCACTGCTTGTGGGCAGCAATCTCGAGGAGTTCGACGCGCCGCTTCGCGGCGTCGAGGGCGACGCGCGGGTGTATCGCGTCAGGGGCCGGTTATAGCGTCGGGTGTCACGGCGTGCCGCGACGACGGTGCGCGTTAGGAATACCTTACTCAGAAGTAAAAGAAACACTGCGAAACCTCAGGAGCGCTTTTTTACACGCGGAACCATGTGCTCTCGTGAGCGGACGCGAGCCACGGCAGGCCCCACCTCTTAGCTAAATCAAACAAACACCAATTCTACCGCTGAAACCCTATCCAAATAATAATCCTTGTCCGGTTTCCTAACTATACAAGGTTGACGCCCGCGTTTTGGGATTCTTCGATCGCGAAGCCACTCTTTAGGATGTCGAACCGTGCTTCTCGCGCAGCGATGCGGTACTCATACGAATCGCCACGGTTGCCGGGGTGCATGGCGTCATTAAAGCACTCCGCTCGCGCGGCTTTCTCTGTGACGAACACGACGTGTGTTCGGGCAATGAGAAGTGCACGCTGACATTCGGGGCAATTCAGTTCACCGCTCTCGACTCCTCTTCTTTAGCGACCGCTATCGGCGTTGCATTGGAACAGATGACCACAGGTCGCCGCTCTGCCCCGATTGAAGTTACCGCTTGCACTGGTGGTTCCGAAGGCGCCACCGTACTCGGCCGCGCCGTTTTCCATATTGCTGGACATCGCACCCAAATGACTAGAGACAGGGTCTCCTTGGTAAGTCATTCCTGCTGTCGCCGCACCATGGGCGCTGCCTCCTCCACTTCCGCCATTACCATTTCCGCCACCCTGTGCGAACACGGCGCCCGTAGCACAGAATGCCGCAAAGGTGCTGCAGGCTACGGAAAATGCGAACGATGTTTTCATGATATATCTCCTGTAAATTCGACACGCGTGTTCGTCATGTGAAAGCGCGCGTGGCGGCGGTGGGCGCTAGCCGGATGAGCCGGTTTTTGGTAAGGGCTGGCGCCGCCCATTTAGATGAGCTTACGAACACGGCCCGGCAACTTTTGTAAATTTAGGCACGCCCTCGCCTGCTTTCGCAAACTGAGGTCGTTTCAAGGCTCCTTTCTCCGTTCGCTCGAACCCGCATCACCCGTGTTGCTGTCTCCTTTCTGCTTATCTGCTGCCGCTTTGTTGTTTTCCGTCTTGTGAGCAGACCCGGGTGGAACGCGGTCGTTTTTCAAACCGCCGCTCGTGCTCGCTTCTTCGTCGAACATATTGACCTCCTCCTGCGAGTAGGCGTGAACGACTTGTGCAACGAATATTGATACGACAAAAAGGATTGTCGCAAGACCTGCGCGTTTCATGGTGAGTTGCCTCTGCTGGGCCGAGATCGAAGCTTGGATCGCGGCATGTCATCGCCGTAGATCCGTACACTCGTCATAAGCGAAGCAAAGCCTTTTCGCACGCCGCGACGCGTGTGACGCCGAGTGAGTTGCTTTGCTCGATGACAGGCAACGCGAAGTTCTGCCGCGGCTTGACGATCTGCACCTGGCCGTCCGACAACTGCGAGACCGGCGCGCGCAAAACAAGCGCAACAATGATTCCGGGGATCAGGTCTCGCCTCATGGTGACGTCTCCCGCGTAAGTAAAACGGCCGATCTTGAACGCAAGTCAGCCGGTCGCCAGCTTTGACTCATTTATACAGCCCGAAAGCCGCGATGCGAATGGCAAGGATTGACTATCCGTCGCTGTGCGCCCAGTGATTCGCGCTCATTGCGCGGCAAGTCCCTCAGTGAGATAAACTTGAGCGTCGGCGCATCGCGACCGGGATTCGATGCTTCCGCGCAAATACATTTCGGATAACTCAGGGCGTCATTGGGAACGTCGATGCCCCGCTCTTGCATCTTTGAGGAGGAGGCAAACCATGACGCTTTTCATGATCGAGCGCAATTTCGCGGAGCAACTCGACTTCACCACTGAGGGCGCCGCCGAGGTGACGGAAATCAACAATGAAGTTGGCGTTAAGTGGCTCATCTCTTTCCTGACTGCCGACAAGCGCAAAACCTATTGCCTCTATGAGGCGAACAATATGGAAGCGATTCGAGAGGCGGCGCGGCGCGCGGACATTCCGGCCGACGAAATCATCGAAGTGACTGAGCACCGGCCGGAATGGCTGCTTCCCGCGCACTGACGGGCATCGCGTGGCAAAGCGCCGCCGTGATGGTCAAAATTGACTATTTCCGCAAGCCGCCGCTCCCCCTAGAATGGGACCTGCACTGCTCGGCCAAGGAGAGATGCCATGAACTGGCGCGTGCTTATCGTAGCGACGATCATGGTGCCATGGCTCGTCGCATGCGGATCGTCGAAACTCGGTGCGAGCCAGGTGCAAGTCCATCAAACGAGCGTGGATGGAGTCGTGCTGCACCACGAGCAGCAAGGCGTGGGCGACACGGTCGTGCTCGTGCATGGCGCCATCGCCGATCACCGGGCGTGGGATGCTACGCGTAGCGCAGTCGCAGCGCGCTATCGCGTCATTGCCCCGGCAAATCGCTACTTCGGCGCGGCATCCTGGCCGGACGCCATCGGCGCGCCAAACAAACCGGCCTGCCCTGCGACAGCCCAGACACCGCTCGAGGGAAACAGCGCGCTCGGGACTCGACCATCCGACAATGACGAGACGGGCGCACGCAGCACGAGCGCCAACAAGATTCCAGATATCCAATCTCGTCTCATGGCTTGTCTCCCGATGCCGTTCTCAACCGACGACCGATCGCGATACCGCTTCGATCCGTCAACGCTTACCCCCAGTTGTAAATCGCGCAAAGACGGGTGGAAATGGCAAGAAATGACCATCGGGCCGGACGGCAGCAGAATTCATTGCTCCGGCTGGAACGAACAGTGTTCGGGTGGACTAAACTTCCTTTACCCGTTTGCCTCGCTATCGCACGTCGTTTTCCCGAAGCGCTAACGACGAACGCCGTCGAACTGCGAATATCGTGCACGGCTGCTTTAACCGCCTGGTAAGGAGACGCCATGACTCTCTTCATGATCGAGCGCAATTTCGCCGAGCAACTTGATTTCACGGCGGAGGGCGCCGAAGAGGTGACGGAAATAAACAACGATGTCGGCGTCAAATGGCTCGTCTCTTTTCTCACCGCCGACAAGCGCAAGACGTATTGCCTGTATGAGGCGAACAATATGGAAGCGATCCGGGAAGCGGCGCGTCGAGCGGATATTCCCGCTGACGAAATCATCGAGGTGACGGAGCATCGGCCCGAATGGCTGCTGCCGGCTCGCTGAGTAGGTACTGTCGGGCGCCGGATCGCGATGGTCAGAATTGACTATTCTGCGCGACCCCATTCATCGGCTATAAACGCGGCATGGCCCGTTTCATTGGGGAGTAGCGACATGAATTCGCGCATGTTCTTCTGGCTGTCGCTCGCGATGTCGTTGCTCGCCGCGTGCTCAGATTCGAGGCTCACCACGGGCGGCGTTCAGATCCGCGAGACGAGCGTCAACGGCGTGCCCATGCACTACGAGCAGCAGGGAACAGGCGAAACGGTCGTGCTGGTGCACGGTGCCATCGCCGACTACCGCGCCTGGGATGCAACCCGCGATGCGATCGCGGCGCACCATCGCGTCATTGCGCCGTCGAACCGTTATTTCGGCACCATCGCGTGGCCCGACAACGGCGGTAAATTTTCCATGCAGACTCACGCGGACGATCTGGCCGTATTCATTCGCGCGTTGAACGTCGGTCCCGTGAATCTAGTCGGATGGTCGTACGGCGCGGACCTCTGTCTTGTCGTTGCGGTACAGCATCCCGAACTCGTGAAGAGCGTGTTCGCCTTCGAGCCATCGCTCACAACGTTTGTCACGAATGCAGCCGATCGCAAGTCGATTTCCACGGATCAGCAGCAGGCGTTTGGCGCGGCTTTCGTGGCGTCGAAGCGCGGCGATCAGCAGGCCGCCTTGCGCCCCTTCGTCGATGGCGTGAACGGCGCGCCCGGTACCTTCGATCAGCTTCCCGCGTCCGTTCAGACGGTGCTCTCGGACAACGCCCGCACGATTCCGCTGCAACTCAACGCCCCGCCGCCTCCAGCAATCACCTGCGTTGACCTCGGCAGAATCTCGGCGCCGGTCGCGATCGCGCGCGGCACGTCCACCAGGCCGTTCTTTCGCATCGCGGCGGACACCGCCAACCGATGTATTCCCGGCTCGCGGCTCGTCCTGATTCAGGACGGACGGCATCTCGCGCCCGTCGAGAAGCCGAAGGAATTCAACGCGGCTCTGCTCGCTTTCCTGTCCGGTTAGCCTCGACCGATGTCTCTCGTTCGTCGAGCAATCCGGCGTGGCTCGCGAAAGCGGCGGCCTCGGTGCGATTGGCCGTGTACGTTTTCTCGAGGATGTTCCTGATGTGGTTGGCAACGGTGTTCGCGCTGATATCGAGAACCCGCGCGATGTCCCGATTGTTCCGGCCAATCGCGACCAGCCGCAACACTTCCACCTCCCGGTTCGTCAGGCCGCATGGGTAGACGGTTCCGCCGCCCGGCGCGTCGAGCGCAGCGGAGAGCGTCGCGACACGAGCAGCGAGCGCCTGCATGCCGAGTGCACTGGCGTCGGCGAGTGCGGTGACGAGAAGCAAGCGCGCGCGCGGCCGGTCATCCGCGCTGCCGCGCGCATGAAGCATGCGCGCGTACTCGTAGCGTCCGTGCGTGAGCCACGCACGCGCGCCCGTTGAAGAGTCGATGTCGATCGCGGCCATGAAATGCTTCTGTGCCGCGTCCCATTGCTTGCCGACCATCGACAGCATGCCCAGCAGACGGTCAGCAGCGCCTAGGCAAGGCCCTCCAATATCCAGCAACAAGGTCGTGCCTGCGTAGGGCTGCAACATCCGGTACAGGCAAGCGGCGCGGGGCGCGTCTTCTAGATAGACGCAGACTTCCGCAGCAAAACAGGCGCGCGTGAGAGCGTCTGCATTATCCGGCACGGCATGCATCTGCTCGATGCGCAGCACTTGGAATTCCTCCCGCGCGGCATCGCGCATGTCGAGCTCGGCGTAGATCAGCGCGATGCCGGGCCGCCAAAGCGAGGCAGTCGGACTCTTGCGAACCATGAGCTGCATCGCCGGCAGTACTTCAGCGAGCCGCCCCTGCTCCCGCCGGATACAAAACATCTGCATGCCATATGCCGTGGACGCCGCGTCTTGCGTGACGCGCTCGCCGATAGCGAGTGCTTCTTCCGCCTGCCGCTCGGCGCGGTCGAACGCACCCTCGTTGATCGATAGAAGCGTCTCGAAGCACAGCACGACGGCTTGGTGATAGAGCGAGTTCGTCGCGCGCGCGACACGGCGATCGGCATTCAAGGCGTCGCGCAGCGCGGCGATGTCCCCGACTCGAAGAAGGTCGCATAGACGATACGCCATCAAATCGGCAAGCGTCCATTTGAGCTCGCTCGACGACTGAGCGATAGTCCATGCCTCGTTGCCAGCCAAGAGACGCTCCTGCAGCAAAGACGGCCAGTAGCCGGCCGACGTGATCGACGTGAGTGCCAGATAGAGCCCGCGCGGGTCGGCGAGTTCGCGCGCGAGGGTCACGCACTCGCGCCACATGCACTGCGCCTCGTCCGCGAGGTTGCAGTACACATACGCGCGGCAGAGGCACGCCAGCAGCTCGACCCGCATCGGGTCCGCGCGCCGATGCGCTTCGATCGCTCTCCTCAGGAGCGCGACGGATGTTTCTCCGGAGCGCGCAGTGCGAAAGTTGGCATGCTCGAAGCCGATGGCGGCTTGTGCGAACTGAGCCGTCATCGCGTGACGGCCCGCGAGTTCAGCTGCTTCAAGAAACGCCGCACGGCTGGGCTCGGCCGCGCCGAGATCGGCCTCGACTCGGCCGAGCGTCAGCAGCAATTCGCAACGCAGCGCAGCGTCCTCGCGACAATGCTCGTTTTGCAACGAGAGCGCCAGTCGATACAATCTCGCTGCTTCTTCATAGGCATACGCGCGGGCGGCTTCACGCGCGGCCTGACGCGCGTAATCCAGCGCCTTGGCCGTATCGCCGTGACGTCCCGCCTGCGAGAAGTGGTGCGCGAGTTGCGCAAGCCGGGGCTCGCGATTGCCGCGCTCGGGTGCTTCGAGCCATCCGCCGATCGCACCGTGCAAGCGCTCGCGACGCGCGGCGAGGAGATCCTCGTACAACATGTCACGAATCAGCACGTGGCTGAACCTGAGCGTGCCCCTTTCAGCGGTCGATTCCAGCAAGTTTGCGTGCAGGCCCACCTCGAGATTCGACAGCACTGTTTCTTCATCGTCTGCCGCAAGCCAGATCAGCAGCTCAATTTCGAAAGTTCGGCCGATGCACGCCGCCAGCGTAAGCAGGCTTCTGGCGCGCTCCGGCAAATGCCGCACGCGTCGCGCGACAACATTGCGCACCCCCTCGGGAATGGTCGTGAGGAGCACCGGATCATCGTGCGCCCAGACGCCCGTTCGTTCGCGATGCTCCATGAGCAGGCGCACCGTCTCCTGCAGAAACAGCGGATTGCCTTCGGTGCGAACGTGCAACGCCTCTACGAGCCTTGTATCGGCCGCCACGCCGCTCGCGGCCAGAAAAAACTGACCCGATTCGTGGCAATTCAGCCCTTTCAGATGACGGCGGCGGAAGCCGGGCATGCGGATGAGATCGGCGAAAGCGTCGTTGAGCGGATGATCGCCTTCGACGTCGGTGTCGCGATACGTGCCGAGCACCATGATCGATGTGTCGGCGAGCTGGCCGGCAAAGAAGGCCAGGAGCCGGATGGATGTCGGGTCGGCGCAGTGAAGGTCGTCGAATACCAGTAGGATCGGATGCCCCCGCGCGGCGCTCCGCCAGAATCGTGTGATGGCGTCGAACAGTTCGAAGCGCGCCTGAGCGGTATCAATCGGTCGGGGCAACATGTTGTCCGCGTCGTCATGCACGAGGACCTCGGGAATTGCCGCGCCAATGATGAGCGCGTCTGCTCCGACCAGATGCGCGACCCCGCCTCCGGGATCTGTCTCGAGAAAAGCACGGAAGATTTGGCGCCAAGGCCAGTAGGCAGGCGCACCCGGTTCTTCCGGGCAGCGACCCCAGTAGACGGAGAAATTATCCCGAGCCGCCGACCAACCAATCTGCTGCGCAAGCCTGCTCTTGCCGATTCCCGCTGATCCAGCGAGCAATACGAGCCGGCCGGCCCCGTCCGCAGCCTTACGTAGTGACGCCTCTGCCAGTTGCATTTCGTCACTACGGCCGATGAAGAAACCGACCGCTCCGGTCGTTGGCGAGAACATGGGCGGTTCCGGGAAATCGCAATATCAGGCGTCGAAGCTTTCCAATCGGTTATAGCAAAGAACGGCAACGCATCAAGCTCCGATCCGGTTCGGCCACTACCAGTTGCGAAAAAAGTACCTACGAAACGCAATAGTAACCACTTTCTCTTGACTTGCGTGTCTGTGCTCCGTGCGCTGCGGTAAGCGGCATCGCTAAGGCCGATGCGCCATTCGGGAGGCGATATAGCCGTATGCAACGGCAAGATGCGCCGATCAAACAACGAAAGCGGACGGGAACAGTATTGACAAAGCCGTCGACTTGCTGATGACGATGCAGTCGATATCAAACAATGCTGGGCCGTCGGCAAGAGAGCCTTGCGCTCGTCGAACGCCGCCCGGCTGATCGACGAATGCTTCGTCCGCAGAGTGACAAACCTCCCATACTTCAAGCACTTAATAAGGTACTGCGCGAGTTGTCCACAAGCTTTTCAACGGAATCTGTGGATAAGTTTCGCCACCAGTTCCAGTCTTGTTCGTGGCTTAGAAGGAAGCGGTTCACCGCGAGGCTAGCTTGCGGTGTCCCTGCCGCTTCCCGCGGTCCGCATCACCCGGCTTCAGCGATCGAGCCTCACCTTCCTCCGTCGAAGTCCCCTCGGGTGCCTTCGAGAGTAATCTGCGGCGCCAGCAGGCATGGAGAGCCGCATGCTGTGCCGTTTCCGGATGGCATCGAGCCGGGAACCTGCTCGCGGCTCAACACCCCTCTGACGACGCGACCGTCGCGCTCGACCACAATCTGCACATCGAGTATCGCACCCGCCTGCGGCGCTCCCGGAAACTCGATGTGCATCGAGCCCGTGCAGTCACTATTCACCTGATACTCCCCGGTCTGCCCCTGCGCGAAACCCGCCGAATTGACCGCGCCCGGTCGCGCCATCCCGGTGTTCATCAGGAAGTCTTTGCGCGTGAACGACCCTCTGCCATCGAACGTCTGTACGGCTACGCCGTCGATCAGTTGCGGACTCGCGTACGGATAGATCGTTCCGCCAACGATGATGCCGACCAGCGAACCGTGCGCGGCAAAGGCGTAGGACCCTCTCAGGGTAGCGTTCGAGCACTGGTGATCATCGGCGCGTGCGACACCGCCCGAGAGCAGCAATGCGCCCGCCAAGGCCGTGTAAGCACTCCAGAATCGGTGTTTCATTTCGGTCCCCTTCATCATCGACACTTGTCCATACTGCGGCGGCGGCGGGTGGCGAACAATGGAGACGAGGTGAAGAAATCATGAACGGCGGGCGCTTTCCAGGCTTCGCGAGGAAGAAAACTGCCCTACTCTTTATCGAAACGGATCGCCGGCATTCATGGGGGCGCCTCGTGTCGAAAAAACCAGACAACCGTTCACGACCCACGATGACCATGACTGCCCGCCAACGCTGGACGATACTGGTGGCGAGCACAGGTGGCGCACTCGAAGTCTTCGATTTCGTGATCTATGGCTTCTTCGCCCGCAACATTGGCGCTGCGTTTTTCTCCCTGCACGCGGGCACATCCGGCGAAATGCTGTCCTTCACGGTGCTTGCTATCGGCTATCTGTCGAGACCTGTCGGCGGCATCCTGTTTGGGCGCCTGGGCGATCTGTATGGCCGACGCATTGCCTTCCTGTCGTCCGCGATGATTGCGTCCGTGGCGACCTTTCTCATTGGAGTCCTTCCTACATATTCCGACTGGGGCATTGCCGCGCCCGTGCTTCTCGTGCTGCTGCGACTGATTCAGGGATTGTGTCTCGGTGGAGAACTTCCCGGTGCGGTCGTCTATGCGGTGGAAACCGCCCGCGCGCGGCCGGGGTTCCTATGCGGCATCGTGTTCGTCGCCGTCAATCTCGCCCTGCTGCTCGCGACCTGCGTCAATCTCATCGTGCAAAGGTTGTTCACTGCCCCTCAGATGGACGAGTACGGCTGGCGGCTCGGCTTTCTCATCGGCGGCATGATCGGTCTATTAAGCTTCGTGATACGCAGGCGTCTCGCCGAAACCGACGAGTACGCGCGCGCCGTCAGCGCGCGCCATCGTGCGCCCTTCAGCATGCTCTGCCGTCGACATGCCATGCGCCTAGTGACGGGCACCGGCGCGTGCCTTCTGGTAGGTGCGTCGAGCGGCATCTTGATCGGTTATCTGCCGTCCTATCTGCGCGGACTCCACTATGAGCAGGCCCAGATCATCGACGCGCAAATCAGATATCTCATCGTCGTTGCAGCATGCATCCTCGTTACATCGCATCTCGGCGACCGCGTGTCCCGCCGTCAGGTGTTCAGAGTCGGCACGGTTTTGTCCGCACTCTTCGCGCCCATTTTTTTCATCGCGGTGACGAATCGTTCATGCAGCCTGGCCACGCTATATGTAATGGCCGGGGTCATCGCATCGCTAGCGAACGGTACTTACGCTTGCGCGATCGCCGAGTCGTTTCCGCTCGACGTTCGGTTCAGCGGCGTCGCCACCGCGATGAATCTCGGGCTCACCTTGGCGCTCGGGCTGACACCCCTCGCCGCGCATTTCCTGGATGCGCGACTGCGCGCTTCGCCCGCGCTCGTCATGGTGGCGTGCGCGCTGCTGTCGTTCGCCGCATCGTTCGGGATGGCGCGCAACGCCCGGCCGGCCAACGCAACGGATGTGAACATCCGATCGCCCCTGAGAGAGCGCCCATGAACACGCCTGGCTCCGCGGGCATGGAAGACGTCGAACTGGACACGCGCCGCTACGAGTTGCGGCGCCGCGGCGAACCGGTCAAGCTCGAACGTCTGCCGATGGAGCTGCTGATCCTGATGGCATCGCGCAACGGGCAGCTCGTCACGCGCGCGGACATCGTGCGGGCGCTGTGGGGCGCGAATGCGTACCGTGAAACCGACACCAGCATCAACACGGCCATCCGCAAGATCCGTGTCGCGCTCGACGAAGACCCCGACGTCCCGTGCCATCTGATCACCGTCAAGGGCAAGGGCTACCGCCTGGAAGGCATTCGAACCGTGACCGGGGAGCCGGGCGCCCAACCCACGCCTGCTACGACCGCTGCACCGATCCGCGTTCTGGTTTTGCCGTTCGAGAACAATAGCGACGATATCGGCCTCGACAGTTTTTGCGCCGCGCTCGCTGACGAGACCTCCGCGAATGTCGGCATGCTTGATCCGCAGCGCATCCTGGTGATCGCACGCACCACGGCCGCTCGCTATCAGCGGGCCAACAAGAGCATCGCTCAGATCGCCCACGAGCTCGATGTCGACTATGTGCTGGAGGGATCGCTGATGCGCGAAGGCGGACGGGTCCGCATCCTGGCGCAACTGATTCGCTCCTTCGATCAGGTGCAGCTCCTCGGCTGCGCGCACGAGCCGATGGCGAAAGGCGCGCTCGATATTCAAAAGGAAGTTGGCGCGGCGCTCGCGAGGGAAGTCTCGCCCTCCCTCGCCGAGCGGCAGCAACACAGGTTGTCACGCAGGCTGCCGATCGATCCGGCCGCGCACGACGCGTATCTGCGTGGCCGCTATTACTGGACGCGCCGCGTACATTTCGATGCCGGCTTCGCCGCACATCATGCGCTGAACGACGAGGACTTCATCCGTGCGCACAGCTACTTCGAGACCGCCCTGGATCTCGATCCGACCTATGCACTGGGCTACGTGGGAATGTCGAACATCTACGGCTCCACGGCAACCCACGGCTTCTATGCGCCCTCGCAGGGCTATCCGAAAGCGCGCGAGGCGGCACTGCGCGCCCTGGAGCTGGACCCAAGCCTTCCCGAGGCGCATCAGGCCCTCGCGGGCGTTCATTACTTTTACGACTGGGACTGGCGCCGCGCGGAAGAGGAGTTTCTCGCGGCGCTGCGCCTGAATCCGAGCCACGCGGAAACCAGCCGCCTCTATGCGCGACTGTTGCTCGTGCTCGGCCGAGAGGCGGAAGGACGCGCCCAGTTTGAACTTGCCGAAAGAGTCGATCCCCTCGGATTCGAAGGTTCGCGCGTCTTCGGGCTCGTGCAGTCGGGCCGGCATGACGAAGTGATTCGCGAGTATCTCAGCGCGGGGCGCGGCCCTAGCTCGCCGCTCATTTATCAATTGCTCGCGACCGCGTTCGAGGTCGAGGAGCATTTCGAGGAAGCGATCGACGCGACCATCGACGCGCTCACGCGCTGCAATGAATTCGCCCGTGCCGAGGCGATTCGGACAGTGTGGTGTTCGGGCGGTTATAAAAAAGTTCTCGAATGGTACCTACAAGATTTGCTGGCAAGACGACGACACCGTTATACCTCGCCTTTCCTGCTCGCCGAGATCTACGCGCGGCTCGAGCGGCCGGACGAGATGTTCCACTGGCTTGAAATCGCGCTCGTGGAACGCTCGCCCCGGCTTTGCGAGCTTCGCACGAACGCGTGGTTCAGGCGTTTCCGCTCGATGGGACGTTTCCGCAATGTCGAACGGCGCATCGGCCACTGACTTTCCGTGCGACCGTTCAGTGGTGCCGAAACGTATCGGACCGCAAGCGCATTTCATCCGACCGTGCGGAATCGCCAGGACTGGACTTACTTCGGTCCAGGGACGAAAGCGAACCTGCGCTCGTGACCGACGTATCTGCGACGCCGCCGATATCCTTTGCGGACTGGGCTGATTGGGGCTGCTGGGTCGACGGTCTGTCTTGCGCCCATACGTGGCAAGAGACGACCATCGCTGCGACAACCGCTACGACCTGGGTCATTTTCATTTCGGCATACTCCGGTTCCGGATTTGGCCACGGATGTCGAGAAACCAGCCGTGGACGTGGGCGCGTAGAAGAAGCCTGCGGGTGGCTGGACTTCGCGTCTAGCCGTCAGGATGCGCCGAGCGGCGCGCGGGGGCCATCGACGAAACCTGAAGAAACTCTGAAGAACCTCAATAGAGCTGCACCTTTTCATGAGTGGGGCGCAGAGCAAACGAAGGTGAGCATGTGGTTCTTCGCCGTCGTCATAGAGAACATCTTGCGCCCGACCCTGTTCATGCGCAACATTCACCGATTCAATCGATTTCTGTCAATCGAACTAAACATGAAACCCTGAACTGAGCTGAACCCTGCGCCAGACCGACAACTGTGCGGGCCCAGATTCCATCTTTTGCGTCAATTCGCCACGCCTCGATCGCAACCACCTCGATTTACTTGCAGAGCGACGAGGTCAAGCGCGCCCGCCAGATGAATCAGGCTTTCGCCGCCCGGTAGCTCGTAAGCAATGATATGAACGCGGCCCACCCGTGATCGTAGGAACAGACGAAGGTGGATCCTCGGTCAACTGCATCGATGTGCCCAAATAGAATATGCTCGCATTCCCCGGCAACCGGAGGATCCAACGATCGCTGACGGCATTCAAGCGAAAAGAACAAAAGAACAGCGGCGGAGCACAACAGAACTGGCCGTTGCCGGCTTGACCTGCTCGCATAACCCGGGATGGCGTCGCGGCGCCCCGCTTCCCGGGCTGCCAGCGCGCTTCTGCCGACGGCGCAACCCTCGCTCACCGCCTCGGGAGCGGATAAATCGTCGTCCAGTCGTCTTTCATGCTTACTACGGCCCATCCATCGGTTACCGCTTCGTCCCATGCCTTGTCGAGCTTGCCCACTTTCGACCGACGGTCGTATGCAAACTCCCGGACGGCGTCGTCGTGGTGCACAAGCAATGCGAGGTGCGGCCCGCTTGCTGCGGCGGTGTATTGCAGCATTTGTAGGTCGCCGTCCGAATTGCCAAAGGCAAGGATGGGCCGGCGGCCGATTTCGCGATAAATGCCAATCGGCTTTCCCGGACCATCGTTGACGAAGTCGATCTTGGGCCGGCGAACTAGCGCCGGGTGGCCATCGCGAATTTCGTACTGGACAAGCTGACTGGATCCGATCACCTGCTCGGGCGGAATACCGTAGATCGTCTCCGCCCACGGTCGGATGAATTCAATGGTGCCGCCCGAGACGATGAACGTCTTAAACCCGTTAGCGCGAAGATACGCCAGCAGTTCCAGTTGTGGCTGGTAGACGAGTTCGGTAAATGGTCGTTTCAGCGTCGGATGTTGTGTCGTCGCCAGCCAATTGCGAATCGTCTTGTCGTATTGATCCACCGTCATACCGCTATTGGCCACTGCGACCAACCGCATCAACGGCTTTTGCAGGCTGGCGAGCGCCCCATAGTCTTTTTTCAAAATCGCCTGGTATGCGGGGTTGCCCTTCCATTCCGGATGATTCGGCGCGGCAGCCGTGATCTGATCGAGCAGGAAGAGGAACTGGAAATACAACGGCTGTTCACTCCACAGCGTGCCATCATTGTCGAAGACGGCGATACGCTCGGCCGGCGGCACGAACGTCGACGAACCTTCGCGCGTGACATCAGCGACAAATTTCACGATCCTCTTCTTCGCCGTTCCCTCACGCCAGGAAGGTAGCGCAGCGGCGGCGTTGGTCGCGCTCGCCACAGCGGGCGACTTCGCGTCAGAGGCGCTTTGGCCGACACAGCCGGCAACACTCAAGGCAACGACTATGGCGCCTACGAGACCCAAGGCGCGACGTGACCAGTTCCGGCGGCTGCATAACTGCATGTCGACCTCCTGTTTTGCGGTTCGGTTCGCCCCCAGGCGTGACGCTACAGAACGCGCTGTCGGCTATCTCGGTTAACCGATAGCCGCTGGTCGGGACGAACCGGGACGTTCATGGGCTTGTCGGCGACCGGACGATCTTCGCCCGGCACACACCGATAGCCACTTCGTTCGAGGACGTGTAGGGCCTGGCTTTCGTGGTTGACTTCCCTCGCATCGCGGACATCGCGGAATGGTCGACTTACCTGTTGGTGGCCGAGTGACGCCCGCGACTGACGAAAGATGACAGACCGTGCTCTGAGATGAGTTTCCACATGTGCGAGTGCGAATACCTCACTCCGTACCGCGCTTCGACAGCCAGCCGCAATCGGGCATTGGTCCAGCGGTCGGCTTCAATTCCGCATACTCGCGGAGACTGCTTCAGAACTGCGAGGAGCCAGGCAAAGCCTTCGGCATCGAGCTTGGGAGGTTTGCCTGGCGTGCTGGACAAACTGACTGGCCGCAGCCGATCACCGAATCCTAGATCGATGATGAGTTGCCGCACATAGACGCGTGAAAACGATAGCCCGAACTCCCGCTGGATTAATTGTCCGACCGCGCCGATAGTCCAACGCTCATTCTCAATCGCGTAGTCTCGAGGCAAGCGGGCCAGCGCCTCGCGGAGCATCGCCCGCGCGCTGTCATCGAGCGCCGATCGCCGGCCGCCCAAAGAAAGCGTCCGAAGGGCGGCGATCCCACCGCGCTCGATCATTGCGCGATACTTGCGCACCGTGGCTTCGGAGAGGCCGAGCTCGTGTGACACATGCATCACATCAAGACCATCCAGCAGCATCTCGCCTGCCTGGATGCGCAACGAAACGGTGTGTAATTCACGAGCGGGCACAGGGACCCTCCGGGCGATGATCTTCAGCCGATTGTGCCATGAAGACCCTGCGACTCAATATGCGGGATCGTGAAGACGGTGCCCCGTCAGTCGGGCCAGAGCAGGGAGAGAGGGATGGTGCCGGGCTGGTGTCTAGAGGCCCGCCAGTCTTTCGACGAACTTTTGCATCAGTTCGGCGAACGGATATTTGATCAAAAGCAACGGGGCCATTGGCAACAGCGCCGCAATCGTCAGTTGCGTTATCAGGCGCGGACTCGCCGGGGTCCACCGCACGCGACATACGTCGCCAAATATGTTCTTCAGCGCGACCAGGGGGGCCCAGTCCGGCGTACCGAGCAGCTGGTCATATGGTGCGTCACTGGCTCCCACCCACTTCCTCTCGAGCCGACCTAGGTACCGCTCTGCGAGATTCATGAAGTCGTCTCGCCCCTTTACCCGGCGAGCCCAGAGTTTCGGTGTGAGGATAAGCAGGGGAGCAAGAAATAACAGCGCGTCCACGAAAAGCGTGGCTGCGACTGCGGGGTAGACGGCTTCAACCGGCATCATGCCCGCGGTAATCCCCTCCGCAAAGGATGCCGTCTGAATCAGCGAGATGGCGACTACCAGCGGTGCGAAATGCGCATGAACGACGTCCAGATAGCCGATGCCCGCCGCGCCGTCAGGATGAGCAGGCAATAGACGAAGAGGCAGTGCCGACAGAGTCCAGAGGAAATACCACCACAGGCATAGGCGCCAGAGCCAGCGCAGCATCAGGAAGCGGAACACCGTCATGCATACGGTCCAGTACCATTGCCCGGTCAAGAATCCGATCGCCGGGTGGCCAACGACGTTTTCCGCCGTCGTTCCGAAACGGCTCAACGGGGTGCCATACCACCAAAGGAGAACGGCCAACAATGCGCAGATTGTTTCGGGAACCCAAGAGTCTTTCCATCGGGTGATGCGTGCGACGCTTATCGTGAGGGTCTGAAGTGCATCTTGGGAGACCACGCCTGAACGCACGAGGGAGCGGACAAATGAGGTCACGCGTGGGTCCAGGACCGATTCACAAAAAAAGAATAACGGGATGGCGGCAAGCAGGCGGATATGCACCCCAACAACCAGAAGAGACGACATCCGGTGCAGGACGCCATCCGTGATGGCAAGCATCATTAGGACGATCCACAACAGCAAGCCAAGCGCCACCCCCAACGCAACGGTGTTCGCTCTCCCGCGGACGAGATGCAAGTGGCATCCTAGGCGATGAAGCGGACCACCGAGCAAGGATAGATCGTGAAGTCTTGGTTGTCCTTCCATGATCGATGTCACCTTGGCGCGTTGTTTGAAGCGGAGCGATTCGATCCACGCGGTCAGGCCAAACGCTGCCTTGAGGGACCTCGTGCATCAGCACCGGTCCACAGGCAGTGCTGGCCCCGCATGAATCGTCATGGCTTTGAAGCCGCAAGTGTCGACAGATCCTCTGGCGCTGACGGAGACCCAAGGCTGGTCCCGGGGCAAAATCAGCGCTCCCGGGCAACGCGGGCGTCGAGCCCAGAAGGATAACGGACTATTGGGAGATTGTTCGCAACAGATCGCTCCGAGGGCGCGCCCACAACGATCGACGGGGACGCGGACCCGAATCAGTGCAAACAACGAACGCATTACAAGAACGTTCTTCCTGCGAAGCCCCAAAAGGAATGACAGGTTGAATACTAAGGTCAGCTGCGCCGGCGCAGCTGGTCTGTAAACGCCCACTTCATTTAGCGCTGCCACAGGGAATCGCGGATGTCTCAGCAACCCCACTTCTCCGATTTGGAGGGCGAGCCTCACGAGCCGGACGAGTCGTCCGCGTTTCAGATCTGGGTTGATTTTGGCCAAGTTGGGTTGCTTTCCTAAACTGGGGTAGCTAGATTTAGCATCAATGCGGTCTGCGTTCCGCTCGGGGCTGTGACAGTTCTGCTTTCTATCTGCAAGCGCCTGTTCGAAAGCATGCCGGTCACGTTTCATTCAACGCATCTGGCAGGGTGGCAGCATCTGGCAACAACCGAGCACTTCACATCCACCGGGGAGATTGCCTTGACGGACTTCAAGTCCTCGCCTCATGCTGTGCAGATCGGGCCTGCCAGCGGCCCGACAGGAGATGATGGTCGGCCAACTGATGCGCCACCATGTTTCCATCTGCTGGCGAAGCCGAGTGGATCCACCTGCAATATCGATTGCAAGTATTGCTTCTTCCTGTCCAAGGATGCGCTTTACCCGAACGAGAAACACCGGATGTCGGAAGCTACCCTGGAGACCTACATCCGCCAGCTGCTCGAGTCGCACCGCACTCCGCAGGTCACCGTCGCGTGGCAGGGCGGCGAGCCCACGCTGATGAAGGTCGGCTTTTTCAGAACCGCGGTCGAACTCGTCGACAAGTACCGCAAACCAGGACAGGTAATCAAGCACACGTTTCAGACGAACGGGATCCTCATCGACGATGAATGGTGCGCCTTCTTCAAGGAGCACGACTTCCTTGTCGGCCTGAGCGTAGACGGTCCACGCGAGCTCCACGACGCTTTTCGTGTTGATCGTCGCGGACGGGGTACGTACGATCTAGTGATGCAGGGATGGCAGCAGTTGCGAAAGCATGGGATTGAATTCAACATCCTGTGCACGGTCAACGCCGCCAACGAGTGCCACGGCCGTTCGATCTACCGTTTCTTCCGTGACGAACTGGGTGCAAAGTGGGTGCAGTTCATCCCGATCATCGAGCGCGCCACCGAGCAGACGATCGAGATGGCCAATCAGGGCTGGAGCGAACGCCCCGGCCGCAAGCGCGTACTGTACACACAGACGGGCAACCTGGTTACCGAACGGTCAGTCGGCGCCGAACAGTATGGGCGGTTCCTGATGGATGTCTTCGAGGAATGGGTCCGCCACGATGTAGGCCGCGTCTTCGTGCAACTGTTCGACGTGACGCTGGAGGCCTTCTTCGGTCGACATCTGTTGTGCATTCATGCACCGACGTGCGGCCTCGGCCCGGCGCTCGAATACAACGGAGATCTGTATTCGTGCGATCACTTCGTCGAGCCCGGTTATCGGCTGGGCAACATACACGAGACGCACATGCTGAAGCTCATGGCGTCTCCGGAACAGCGCAGGTTCGGTCAGGACAAGCGTGATTCCCTGACGGCTCAATGCAGGCGCTGCGACGTCAGGGCGCTATGCAATGGTGGTTGCCCGAAGGACCGATTCGCGCTCTCGCGCGATGGCGAACCCGGACAAAACTATCTGTGCCCCGGTCTCGAAATGTTCTTTACCCGGTCACGCCCCGCGATGGAGACGATGGCCAAACTCCTTCGTGAGGGTCGCCCTCCCTCTGACATCATGACCTTCACCGCGGCGAGCGACAAGCGACGCGGTCCCTATGCATCCTGTCCGTGCGGCAGCGGCCAGAAGTTCCGGTTTTGCCACGGCAACCGCGCGCCGCGTCCCTCCTTGGACGCAGTGGGTACTCGACATCAGCGCGACTTGTGAAGCGGTGGGTTAAGCCGTGTACGTCAACTGCATTAACTGACATACCACGCATTTGTTGGGTAAACGGAGTAAGCGGACTGCAAACTGCTCTGTCTGGTCCGCAAGCGACGCACTGTCGGCCCCGCCTGCGCATAGGTGACCGGGCTCCTGCTGGAAGCAAAGGAGGCATTCATGGCGACGAAGCAACCGAACATCCTGATTTTGTGGGGCGACGATATTGGGTGGTGGAATATCAGTTTTAACAGCCGCGGACAGATGGGCTACCGCACGCCGAATATTGACCGGATCGCGAACGAAGGCGCGGCGTTTACCGACTACTACGCGCAGCAGAGTTGCACGGCGGGTCGGGCCGCGTTTATCACTGGCCAAAACCCGATGCGCACCGGTCTGACGAAAGTCGGAATGCCTGGCGCGGACATCGGCTTGTTGGATGAAGACCCAACGACCGCGGAACTGCTGAAACCACTTGGCTATACAACCGGCCAGTTTGGCAAGAACCATCTCGGCGACAAGGACAGATTCCTGCCAACGATGCATGGATTCGATGAGTTCTTCGGGAATCTCTATCATCTGAACGCTGAAGAAGAGCCAGAGGACCCCGACTATCCGAAGGACCCAGCGTTCAGGAAGCGGTTCGGGCCCAGAGGCGTGCTCCACTGCTGGTCCGACGGAAAGGGAGGGCAGAAGATTGAAGACACGGGTGCGCTGACTAGAAAGCGCATGGAAACCATTGATGACGAGACCACCGACCACGCCTTGGCGTTCATCGACAAGGCTCATCAGGAAGGCAAGCCTTTCTTCGTGTGGTACAACACAACGGCAATGCATTTCAGGACCCATTGCGCCGAGAAACACAAGGGCAAGAGTAGTCAGGGCGACTATAACGACGTGATGGTCGCCCACGATGAGAACATCGGCAAGATGCTCGGAAAGCTCGACGAACTGGGCATTTCCGACGATACCATCGTCATGTACTCGACTGACAATGGAGTTCATTACAACAGCTGGCCGGACGCCGGAATCACCCCGTTCCGCTCGGAAAAGAACACCAACTGGGAAGGCGGCTGGCGCGTGCCGACGTTTGTACGGTGGCCAGGGAAAATTCGCGCAGGTACCGTGCTTAACGGAATCGTCTCCCATCAGGATTGGCTGCCGACGATCCTCGCCGCAGCGGGCGTTCCGGATATCAAGGAAAAGCTGCTCACTGGCTACGAGGCTGGCGAGAAGACCTTCAAGGTTCATGTTGACGGTTTCAACATGCTCCCCTATCTGAGCGGCGAGGTGAACGAAAGCCCTCGCCAGGCCTTTTTCTACATCAGTGATGACGGGGACATTCTGGCGATCCGGATGAAGGACTGGAAGATGGTGCTGCTGGAACAGCGGGCGGCTGGACTGCAGTGCTGGGCGGAACCGTTTGTCCGCCTGCGACTCCCCAAAATGTTCAACCTTCGGCGCGATCCGTTTGAGCGGGCAGACGAAAGCTCGAACACGTACTGGGACTGGATGATTTCACATGCCTACCTGCTGTATGCGATGCAGGCGATCGTGGCCGGAGAAATCGACGAGTTCAAGGCGTTTCCACCGCGTCAGAAGCCGGCCTCGTTTAATCTGGACGCGGTTCTACGACAATTGGAGGACGCCGCGGGAAGCCAGGGGCATTGAGGGCACGATAAACCAGGCCACGCACCGGTGACGTACGAGTCTGCCGGGTCATTTTTTTGGGACGTCGCGGCGACTCAACCGCCCCCGTTCCGTCAGGCGCTCCGGATGAGCGAGCTTGTCGGAAGGCCGGCGAAAGTCGTTCGCCCAACCTGTACCAACGTCGGTTCGGTGGCGGGGTAGTTCAGAAGCGTATTCCGAGCCCGACGTAAGCGCCAGCGGTCTTCACGTCGTACAGGAAATCCGGCTTTTCATAGTTCATGCTGACGATCCGATAGCCAGCTTTCGCGACGATCATCTTCGAGATATTGTAGTTGACCCCTGCCAGCAGCTGCCACGAAAGCCTGTCGCCTCCTGTCCCGGCATCGGCGTAGCCGACTACTGACCATTCCTAAGAAACGCCCTCCGCGGGTTGGAGGGAGAAGCCGAACTCGGCTGCCCGTCGGTGCAACTGCTTGATGACACGCTCCTTGTAGCGCTGCTCGTAGTGGTCGGCTCCCGGGTCGGCATATTGCATGCCGAAGCGCATGGCGTTGTAGAACAGCACGGCGATCTTGCGCGCCGTGGCGGTGACGGCCTTGGCTTTGCCAATGCGAGCAGCCAGCCGGCGGTAGAACGCACCCAGCGCCGTGTTGGTCTTTCCCACCGTGACGGCAGCCAGCCGCAGCAGAGCAGCCACTCGATTAGTTGTCTTGCGCGTATGTGAGGACAGGACCTTGCCGCCGCTAACCTTGCACCCTGGCGAGAGGGTCAACCAGGAGGTGAAGTGCTTGGCAGTCGGCCAACGGCTGAGATCGGTGCCGCATTCGGCGACGAGACGCACAGCCAGGTAGGGACCGATCCCATGGATCTGGGTGAGATCGACGCCAGCGAGTTGGTACATGAGGATGCGCACGTCGAAGCTCAGCGCGTTCGGTTGTTGAGTGCGGCTCCGCACCTTCCCCAATGGCTGTTGCGGTACGGGGTTTTGCGCCGCAATCATGGTCAGCGTACGTTCGATCTCGACGTCGCATTCGTCGACGCGGGCTTGGTAGAAGTCATACAGTGCCAGAGCTTGTTGCAGCGCGAAGACGTGTTCGGGCTGGTAGTTGCCCACGAGAGCGGCCCGGATCGTCTCGACGCTGGACCTGCAGTTGCGATCACGCATCGCAGCCAGCACGCCGGGATCGCGCTCGCCGGTCACGATGGCGCGGATGATGCGCATCCCTGTGGCTCCTGTCACGTCGGTGACGACATGGTGCAGTTGAAGGTTCATGAAGGTCAGCGCCTTCTGCATATGCTGGATGTGTGCGGCCGCGTAGTCCAGATGTCGTTCCCGAAGCCGCAGATAGGCTCGAAGCGCAGCGATGTCGCCGCTGGGTCTGAAGCTTGGGCGCAACAGGCCGCAGGCATGGAGCCGCTGCAGCCACTGTGCATCGCTGACGTCGCTCTTGCGGCCGGGCACAGCGCGGGACTCGCGTGCATTGGCCACGATCACCTCGAGGCCACAGCTTTCGAGAACTTCGTACGCAGCGATCCAGTACACGCCGGTCGATTCCATCGCCACTGTTGTGATGCCCAGCGATACGATCCAGTCGGCCATGCGCTCGAGGTCGCCAGTGAACGCCTGGAAGGTCTGGACGGGTTGGTCGCACAGTTCGGGCGGTACGGCAACGACATGGAAACGGGATCCGATGTCGATGGCCGCTGCCCTGTCATTGATGACGGGCAGGCCTGACAGCTTGCTGCGGGAATTGGACATGATCGAAACCTCCTGCAGGTTGGGCGCACCGGACGGGGGACTCGGACGGGATCACATTCCTAAACGGGGTCGCAATGAAGCGCCACCACAAGCGGGTCCGCAGCTTCCCCCTGGGCCAGGTTTTTTGACGGGGTCGTATAGCCTCCAAAATCATAGCGGCCACTGTCCGTGCGCACTTCAGTCTATGCCACGGTGCGTTTCTACCCATGGGGCCGCGACGGGTCGCGATGGCTGTTTTTTAGACAACGCATATGCCACCCGCGCACCCACGAACCCATCGGTCCACCCGACGCTGCCGTTGCGCCCGGCACCGCCCGGCAAGAACCGGCTTGGCGAGAACGACATGTCGCCATCGAGATGGGTGTACCGCGCACCGGCCAACACATCTACGGGCGTCGACTCGCTGTCGAGCACGCGATAGGCGCCGGCAACCTGCAGTATCGCCTCTTTGACCCTGAATCGTACGGTGCCGAGTGCTCCGCCAAGCAGCGGATCGGACGTCTTGGAAAGCTGCACGTAGATCGCATCGAAAATGACTGCCCATCGCCCTTTACGCGCTTCGAAGCTCCCATTGCCCCGACGTCAAGGCTTTTCCACACGTCCGTGAAACTCGCGTCCACGTTCGTCGTTGGCGTTCGGGCTCCGATGCGTCCCCAGCCGCTAAAACCTGCGGCCCATAAATACGGGGTGGCTTCGAACTGCCAAGCGTCCGGGGACGCCTGCGCATGGCAAAGCGCCGGGGCCAAAGAAACGACGGCAGAAATCACAATCTTGCCCTTTACGCATGTCACGGGAGTTCTCCTTGCACGTCGTGTTCGAAGCGAACTTCATTTTTCCAAGCATGGTCATTAGGTCGCTCTGAGCGTACGCGAAGATCGAGCATTCAGCTGCTTCACCCGCCAAGATTTTCCGGATCAACGTCGCCATCGTCAGACCACATGCTCCGAATCGCATGGTTGCTGCAGCTAATAGAAGGCATCAGCGTCATGAATGAAATCCTGATGATGTTGCTGAAGATATCGGTTGTCGTAGTCATCGTGTCCGTCGGTGCGGGAACCGCGCCATCCGATCTGACCTATCTGTGGCGGCGACCCGGATTGTTACTACGATCCCTGACAGCGATGTATCTGCTGGTTCCCCTTGTCGCATTCGGCCTTGTGCTGATTCTGCCCATTCACCAAGGGGTAAAGGCGGCGTTGCTGGTGCTCGCTGTGTCAGCGGGAGCCCCATTGCTTCCCAAGAAGCTCAAGAGACTCGGGAGCCGGGAATACATATTTTGCTTGCTGATCACGTCCTCACTCGTCGCCGTTATCGCCGTCCCGGTCTGGGTGGCATTGCTAAGCGCGTACTTCGATGTCTCGGTCAAGCTATCCGTAAGCACAGTCGTGTTAGTCATTGCTAAAACGATTCTGCTACCGATCACGATCGGCATGGGGCTACGTATCATTTTCCCCGCCTGGTCAGAACGCCTGTCAGACCGGCTCATCACGATCGCCGGATTCGTCTTGGCAGCGTCCGGGCTTATCCTTCTGGCGATCCGTTGGCGGCTCCTGCTTGATGTCAGCTGGCAAGGCGTCCTCGCGCTCGCGGCGTTGATGGCTTTCGCACTATTGATCGGTCAGCTTCTTGGTGGGCCCCACCGGGATGACCGAACGGCGTTGGCCATCGCCTGTGCGTCCCGACACGTCGGCATTGCTTTGATCGTCACGGCAGATTTCGCCGGTGTAATAACCGCCGTCCTCGTCGTCGCGTACTTCGTCATCGTCCTCGTGGTTTCGAGCATCTATCTAACCTGGCGACGGCGATAACCGCCACTCCGATTTCAGCTCGACACTTTCAAGAGAGTCTTGCGAGCGGTCGCTTAAGAATGGGCCATTCGAAACGATAGCGATCGCTGAGAACATGGCAAACGCAGGCAGTCATCGCTGGAGTAGTCATCATTTGGTTCGGAGCGACGTCTGCACGTCCGTCTAGTCTTCGGCTGAGCGACCGTAGATGGCCGCGAGCGGCTCGACGAGGACGAAGTCGGCGCGCCGAGCGGAGCGTCCTCCAAGCAGACTGGCGGTGACCGACCTGCCGTCTTCTCCGCCGAGTTCTCTCTGCCACACGGTCTGCTGGATGATTGCCTATCCGATAGCAGGGTTTGTCGGGGCGCGGCTTGGCGTGCCATTGACTTTCGTCGTACTGGCGGTGCTGACCGCCGTGGGAGTGGGAATCGCATGGAAAGCTATGGCCCGCAAACGATCCTGATATCGTCGAATACGAGCATACGGAGTCCGAAGATAACGAACATCTTGCCGTGGGACCAAGAATGGGTCCGAGTAAACATGCGCACGCATTCAACATCGATGACAAGCATCGCTAATGGCCGCGAAGCAAGTGAAGCCGCAGACACCTTCGTTGGGCTGAACGTGGCTCATTGAATGGCTTGCCGATCAGCGGCAGGCCGACTGCAATTTAACAGATCGACAAATGCCGGCTATGCATTAGCGAAGTCGATCAATATCTTCCGCACGCGGCAATGTGGACTAAAGACTCTTCTTGCCGATCGATAGGGCCGGAACTAGACTCAAATCTTCGAAAGTCGACTCGTGAAGCAATGAAGTTGCGTTCAAGACTTTCCATGCGAAGCCGCGGGATCATTACCCTCGTTGTTGCGGCACTGCTCATCGCAGCGATCGGAAGCGGCGCAGCGATTTACTACATCGCATACGCTTACGCGGACTAATGTAGTGAAGAAGCCGGGCTACTTGGCGCCGAATACCAGGCAAAGCGAACCGCGTCTACTCGCGTCAAGCCGCTCAAAGAGAGCGAGCTTCGCTCGGCATGGCTGTGTTGGGCATTGCGGCGGCGACCCGTCGTGGGTAATCGCTGAATTCACGCGGGCCTCTTCATGAAACTGCCGGTCGAGCGCATCCTACCCGCGGCCTTGTCGTCGATGCGCTCGCGCATCGAATCGAGATCGGCGTCCTTGCGCTCGGTCGCAGCGAACGCCGCGACTTCCGCCTCGATCAGCCGACGCGCCGGCAGTGTCTCGCTCGGGCTCGGGCCGTGCGGCGCCTCAAACGTCACCGGCCGTGCGGCATCAGCGGCCGGTAGGCACCCGAACTAATGGCCTCGGCGAAGGGCGGCGATTGGACCGACTGAGGTCGCCTAGCCGTATCTGCAGTCTTTTGCCTCTGGCTCGCAGGGTGATGGTCCCGAAGGTGGAAATAGCAAAGAAGAACGTCTAGGATTCACCACGAAGCGCCTCAGTTAAAGCAAGCCGCCTTGATTATTGTCGTTGAACCAGCCTTCCCAGAAGGGCTCGTGTAAGTTGATTGCGTGAGGAAGTCCCGCCAGGGTTCCCAATTGGCGTAACGCATTGAGCCGACGTGCACAAGCTGCATCATCAGTGATGAAATGAGTGATTCCGCCGGCGATGCACTGCCCGATAAGCTTCGCATCGTCTTTCACCGCTACCCGAGAATCATTTTCAGACCGCATTCCGTGCATGCGATCGAAGACCTTCGCGCTGATGACAGCGTGGTCGATATTGAACGGCACGACGATGAAATTGTTCAAGCCTAGATCGGTGACGCGTTGCCGGACCTCAAATTCGCTTATCACGATCGTCGATAGATGCATGATGACACCAGCCCCGATGAACCTTTGGAAATACTCCTTGGCTACTTCGTGATGCGGTCGGGACGGGTTGCTGAGACAAATGAGGAAACTTGTGTCTACCGATACCGAATTCAATCAGTCACTCCCCGAATGTGACGAACCCACGCGGAGGGATCTTCTATGTCTTTCCACGCCTCCTCTCCCTTCTTTGTCAGACGCGTGAACTGCTGCTGGTCAAACCTCGGTTCATAGTGGACGAACTCGAGAAGCTGCGCATCGATCAACTCGCCTGTTTCGAGATCCATGTGCGCGCGAATGCGCAGATGAACCTCTTTGTATAAGTGGTTCTCTGTTTCTGAGCGAATCAGATTTCTATCGGTCTGAACAACAAGTGTCTTTCCGTCTGGCAGCTTGATATGTGCGTTCGCTTGCGTGGCACCGCCGAGATCGACGACCTCGCCCCGTATATATCGCTCAACATTGACCAGCGTCCGCTCTACTTGTGCTCTGAAGGCTGTCTGGTTAGTGATTGCGATCACATTACCGCTCGGCGTGGAAATCTTGAAGCGAACCGACCCCTTTTTCGAAGCTGCATTCTGCCATTTTTGAATGACGGTTCGACGCTTGGGATCGATGCCACTAATGTCTGCGCCCTTTTCGAGCATCCGCAGATCATTGATGAGACTGGGCGAACTGAATTTAGAGGCCTGCACAGCTAGTGACCCATGCACGACTGCTACCTCGGTGGTGTCGGCGTCCGCATCGCGTCCGCTTCCTTTGAGGAAATCCCGCACATCGCTCATAAAACTGGTCAAAGTGGCGAGCGGAACCCTCGCTGGGCTGATTTCGTAGCCGGGCGAGTCATCCTGTAGCGAAATGATGAGCGGTTGCTTGTCCATGCTGCCATTCTCCCGCGTTTCACCCCTTCCCGTCTACGAGTAGCACAACCGTTGCGGCACCTCCTGTGCTATAGGTTGGGCACATCCCCGACTTGCTTTTGACACAGTTGTCGTGACAGAGAAGAACGGCGCGCAGTTATGTTGCCATCCGACGCGCGGCGACGCCCGCATAGTAGCGAGCCACTTCTTCGACCACCCGCTGCTTCTCCGCCTGGACGTAAATCGTTGTCGTTTGCAGCGACGCATGCCCCAGCACTTTGTGCACGACGTCGACCGGGACTTCATCGGCGACCGATTGGGATCCGAACGTATGGCGGAACGTATGCGCGTTCGCCTGCCCGAGCCGCCGCCGGTCATCGAGGCTCAAGTCGTCCATCGTCTCGACCAGTTCAGTGAGCATTCGACTAATCAGCCGGTTCAGTCCATCAGCGGCGTAGCCTGCCTCATTCACAGGCTGCCCGCCCCCGCCCTCCGCGCCCTGTCGGTCCATGGAATGATGACGGGACCAAGCAGCGGCCCGCGCTGATGGTGGTCTTCGGTCGCGCCGTCGAAATCCTTAGCCCGGTCGAGCCAGTGCGCCCGTAGCGCGCTCAGCGTCGCCGCGCTCACCGGCACCGTTCGCTCATGCTGCCCTTTGCCGACGATGGTCAGTTCCCAAACGGGTCGCTCGAGCGTCCCATACGATGAAGGACACAGGTTTTCGCGCCGCGCACTTGCCGCTTCTTCGCGTCGCAGGCCCGAATCGCCCATCAACAGAATCGCCGCGCGCACGGCGCGCCACTGCACGCCGTTGTTCGCGCCCTGTCCCGGCCCGACGTCCGCTTGCGCGCACCGCGCATCGAGCTCCGCTCGCACCTTACGCCACAACTCCGCGGGCAAGGCGCGCTCGATCTTCATCGCGCGTTCGCGCTTGATGGCCACCGGATCGTTGACGGTCTTACAAGGGTTGCCGCCCAGATACCGCACGTCGACCCACCAGGTGAAGGCCGTACGCAGCGCGCGCACTGCGTAGCGCTGCGACTCGGCCGACAGCGACGTCGATCCGTTGGTGCTCGCGGCGAACGGGCGCCACCTTGGCGAGTGCCGCGCAAAGCGCTCGCCCACAAAGCGTGGATCGGGATTTTTCAGGAAATCCTTATACGCCTCACAGTCGTCCACGCGCAGATCGCTGAGCGCCTTGCCGCGCAGCACCACCGCCCACAACAGAAACCGCTCGAGTTCCTTGGTGTAGGCGCGCAGGGTTTTCGGCTGATCGCGGAAGCGGTTCAGATAGGCGCGCACCGCATCGAGATCGTGATTGGCCTGGATGTAGCAGAACGCGGTCGAGTGGTTTTCGCCGTCAGCGCCGGAGAGCGCGTGGGGCACGGCCAGCCGCTCCAAGGGCGCCAGGGCAAGTCGTCCGGGGTGGTGCCCCTCACAGCGCTCGCTCGCAAAATCCGGCACCACCTCGACCAGCGCGTCCGCCACCAGCGGCACGCCGTCGTGCTCCTCGGAGTCGACGTCGATGTCGACCGTCAGCTGCAGGGCCGCCTGCTGTTTTCGGAGCCAGCTGACGATCGCGCGCGCCCGTCCGCGACCGATGCGCGGAATCGAGCGCCACCAGCTCGGCCCCCGCCGGTTGCAGAACGCGACCAGTTCACCGAGCGTGGCGATGCCCTCCCCTTTCAGGCGTCGCGCAATGCGCGGACGCAGCCACGCGCCGACGGGATGCTCCGGGTGCGGCGCGGCCGCGGCCAGTTGCGCGGCCTCGGTGACCATGCGGAACGTGACGGCGGTGAGCAACGGTCGCCCGTGCTGCTTGATGGACGCGCGCAGGTGCTCCGCGAGTGCCATTGACCCATGGGCGAGCGCGAGCTGCACCAGCGTGTCGAGCATCGCATTCAGATACCGCTCCATCGCGGCGGGCGTCGCCGCATGCGGATCCTCGTCCGGGTCGTAGTAGCTGCGCGCGATGATGGCCGGGGCGATGCGCTGCACGTACGCGCGTAGCGCGGTGAAGTCCTTGGCCGTGTAGCCCCGCTCCAGCGTGAGCTTCTCCTGAGTCAACTTCTCTGCGGTGAGCTTCTCCTGAGACAACTTCTCTGAGGTGAGCTTTTCCGGGGACGAGGAGGCGCGCTCAGGCATCGCCATCCTCCTCGCCCGACGCATCGTCGTGGCCTCGATCCCGCGCATCGTCGTCGCCGGTTGGCTCGCCTTTTCTCCCTCGCGCGGACGGCGGCGCCGGCGAGCGCAGGCGGGGCAAGCCGAGCTGCGCGAGCGCGTCGCTCGCCTGCGCCATGAACATCTCGGGCCAGGTCGCGCAGAGAAACTCAAACGACGTACGGGCCTCGCGCAAGAGCGCCGCGAGGCGCGCGTTCTCCGCCGCATAGGCAGTGAGATCAAAATCCGTCACGGCACGCGCGCCATACATCACCCGCTGCACGAGTGTCACGGCCCCGTGGTCCGTGATGCAGTCGATCACCGGCAGGAAGCGCGGCGCCGAACTGAGGGCGGCCCCATAGGTTTCGGCCAGCGCAATGATGATCGCCAGTTCGAGGCGGGAGGGCTTCACCGGCAGCAGCGGCACGGCGTCGCCGTGGGCGGTGAGCCACGCGGCGGCCGCGCGGCGCTTCAGCGTGATCGTCTCATCGAGCTCGAGCACCACGCGCGCAACCGCTGCGGTCGGCGCCTCACTGAGCCAGCGCTGGGCGTCGTCCGCGCTGTCGCGATCGCCTCCAGCGTCGTCAAACTCGTCTGCGCCTTGTGCCACGGGCCCTGCCCTCTCAGGTAAATCGGAAATGCCCCATTCTACCCCGCAAACACTATCCCGATAATAGCCATTAACAGGCTTAGGATTCTGATAGATTAAAACTATTCGATAATAAACGCTCAACCCGTTTATATCGCCTCGCGAAGGATTGAACACCGTGGCACCGCTGCCCGATCGCTGCCTCCCTAACCGAGGCCGGTTTGCAAGCTAGCGTCCTGTGGCGACGCGCCCGCTTTGGTAAGGGATGCCACCGCATGACGCAAAAGTTCGCACTCGGATAGCGGCAAACAAAACAAGGCGTCGATTTTTCTTCACCAGAGGCATTCGAAAAGTTCTGGCCTTCAATGGGCCGATACCTTCGCGCGCCTATCATGCAGAAAACGCCCAGAGTTTCGCCTCGTAACGGCCGCCGCAGTCGATGAAATGCGTGCCGCGGCGAAGCGCTACCTCTGCCGCCAGCCAACCCGCTGAAAACAAATGTCGGACGACCTGACGAAATGGCTCATAAGCGCTGGCCTAGGCGCATACGCGAAGACGTTCACAGCCCAAAACATCGACTGGGACGTGCTCGGCGATCTCTCCGAGGCAGATCTGCAAGCTCTCGGGCTGCCTCTGGGGGACCGCAAGCGGCTGGCCAAAGCGCTTGCGGCGCGGGCTCACGAGCGCGCGCCGATGGACGGGCCAGTCGTCGGGCGACCGGCTGGAGAAGCCGGGTCCTTCGCGGCTCGCGGCTCCGAGGCCGAGCGGCGACAACTGACCGTAATGTTCATCGATCTCATCGATTCGACTTCGCTCGCGGAGCGCTTCGATCCCGAGGATTTTCGGCGCATGCTGGGCGTTTTCCATCAGGTCTGCGTAGAGGCCGTCGATGCCCACGAAGGCCATATCGCCCAATATGTCGGCGATGGAATCGTCGTCTATTTCGGCTACCCGTTAGCTCACGAAGACGACGCTGTGCGCGCCGTGCGCGCCGCTCTCGCCGTGATCTCGACGCTGGGGCCGGCCAATGATCGCATCGATGCGGAACATGGCGCGCGCCTGCAGGTGCGCATCGGGATCGAGACGGGCCTCGTCGTCGCCGGCGAGTTGGGCGCTGGATCGTCGCTGGACCGCCACGCTGCCGTCGGCGGTCCGCCAATCGTCGCCGCAAGACTGCAGGCCCTGGCGCCGCCCGACGCGATCCTGGTCGGCCCAGCCACCGAGCATTTGATCCGGGGCTCATTTGTGCTCGAGAGCATGGGTTCGCACAAGTTAAAGGGGATTTCCGCCGCCGTTCCGGTCTATCGAGTGCTATGCGCGACGGATGCGCGCAGCCGCTTCGAGATCAGAGCGAACCGCGGGATGACTCCGCTCGTCGACCGATCGGTCGAGCTCGACACGATCCGGCGATGCTGGCAGCAAAGCATCAAAGGGGAGATGCGCTGCGTGACGCTGCTTGGAGAGCCGGGCATCGGAAAGTCGCGCGTGCTGCGCGCTTTCACGGACAGCATCCACGGCAATGTGCACACGCCCATTTCCTTGCACTGCTCGCCGTACTATCGCAACAGCCCGTTCTGGCCGGTCTTGGAATGGGTGCAACGCGCCTATGGCCTTGATCCGAACACTCCAGACGCATCCGATCTCGAACGGCTGGACGCCGGACTCGGCGCGCCCGGCACCGACGCCGACGAGCGGGTGCTCGTGTTCGCGACCCTGCTCGGCATTCCGACGGGAGAACGGTATCCGCCCATCGATGCCTCGTCGCCGTCCTTCAAGCGCCGGACCCTGAGCGGACTCGTCACGCTGGTCGAAAGCATCGCGGGCCTTCAGCCAGTGCTGCTCGTCGTCGAGGATGCGCACTGGATTGATCCATCGTCGCTCGAATTCGTTCGGCTGGTCGTCGAGCGGCTAGTTTCAGTACGCCTTATGGTGCTGCTCACGGCGCGGCCCGAGTTCAAGCCGCAATGGTCCTCCACGCGTCTGGTGCGGATCGATCTCGAGCGGCTTTCCCACCGCGATTGCGCCTCGATGGTTCGGCTACTGACCGATGTCAAGCCCGTTCCCGCTGTCGTGCTGAAGGAGATCGTCGCCAAGACGGACGGTGTGCCGCTCTTCGTCGAGGAACTCACAAAGACCGTCATTCATGGCGGCCAGTTACATGACGCCGGGAGCCGCTACGAACTGAAAGGCATGCGACGGTCCCTCGCGATTCCGGATACGCTGCAGGGGTCTTTGCTGTCTCAGCTGGACCGCCTCGAATCGGGCATCAAGGAAATCGCCCAGATTGCAGCGACGATCGGGCGGGAGTTCGACGCGAGCCTTCTCGCCATGGTCGCGTCGAAGCCCGAAAGCGAATTGGGTTGGATGCTCGATCGCCTGATGGCTGCAGAAATCATCGTTCCGGATGCGGGGACGCCGGACCGGCGCGGCGCTTTCCTGTTCCGGCATGCGCTGATACAGGAAGTCGCCTACCAGTCGCTGCTCATCGCGCGCCGGCGCGATTGTCACCACCGCATCGCGACCGCGCTCGAAGAGCATTACCCCGTGATCGTCGAGCGGCAACCTGAACTGATCGCCGAGAACTTCGCCTGTTCCCGAGAACCCGATCGGGCGATCGCCTATTGGCAGCGCGCGGGTGAGCGGGCGCTCGCACGTGCAGCTTACGAGGAGGCCATTTCCTATGCGCAGAGCGGACTTCGGATCGCCGAAGTTGGGAATGCAAAGGTTCAGGACCGGGCGGCTATGACACTGCCTCTTCTCCTGATACGCGGGGGCGCCGAACACCGGCTGGGACTCGGAAACGCAATTGAAACGTTCCGGCGCGCCGCGGAGATCGCGCGGGCGGAAAAGCTCACCTCGTACCTGGTGTCGGCAGCGCTGGGATTCGTCACTGCCGAGATGCTCCTCGGCGGCACCGGCGCGGCTTCGGTCGCGTTGTTGAGCGAGGCGCTGGCTTGCGTCGGCACCGCGGAAACGGTCGAGCGATGCCGGCTTCTGAATCGGCTGATGCTTGCATTGCGGATGACAGGAGAGTTCGAACGCAGTGAAGCTTTGGCATCCGAGGCCATCGCGCTGGCGAGCCGCCTCGGAGACCAGGCCAGCGTGTCCGATGTTCTGGCTAGCAAAGTGCCGCGGGTCGCCGGCCAGACGAGCGAAGCGAATGTGTCGTGCGGTCGGGCGTCCGTTGCAGCAACGCAGCGAGCCCTGGCAGTCGAACCGTCGGATGCGCAGCGTATGCGCGATCTGTGCGGCCGAAACATCAGTATCGGCGATCTATTGCGTGAAAACGGCGATCTGAAGGGATCGCTGATGGCCTTTCGCCGGGCGCAGTCCGTTGCAAGGCGTCTGATCGAAGAAGATGCGTCCAGCGCGGAATCGTTGCGCCAGATGGTCGCGATCAAGTTGCGGATCGGCGATGTGCGGCATGGACTGGGCGACCGAACCAGAGCGCTGACCGCTTATCGGTCGGCCGCGTCCATCTTGAGGCGCTTCGCCGGGACCATTTCGCCCAACGACGAGTGGGCCAGAGATCTCGCTGTAGTCCTGAAGAAAGTCGGCGATGTGGAATACGACGAAGGCGAAGCGCAAACGGCCTTGACCTCTTATCGCGAGTCGAGTTCGATGGCGCAACGTCTGGCGGATTCAAATCCGTCCAACCCGACCTGGCAGCGCGACCTGAGCTCGGTTCACGAAAGAATCGGCGAGCTGCTCGCGGACCGGGGGAAACTTTTCGAGGCGCTTGCGCATTACCGCGAATCGCTATCGAGTCTGACACGGGCGGCGGAGCTCGATCCCTCGAACAAGGAGTGGCAGCGGGTTCGGGCATCGACGCAAGGGAAGATCGGCGACTTGCTGACGCAGACGGGTCAGCGAAGCGAGGCGCTCGCCGCCTACCGCGACTCGCTCGCTTTGATGAAAAATCTGGCCGAAGCCGATTCGTCGAATCCGCTGTGGCAACTGAATCTGTGCCTCGCCTGGCGCAGAGTCGGAGACGCGCTGCATCAGAGGGGCGACAATGCCAGCGCACTGTCGGCCTTTCGCGATTTGCAGTCGGTTGCGACGCGTCAGCACGAGGTCGACCCCGACTCGAGGAGCCTCGGTTCGATCGAGTGGCGGATCGGCGACCTGCTGCGAGCAGAAAATGATCCGGAAGGTTCACTGGCTTCATACGAAGCATCGTTGTCCTTGATTGATCGGCTGGCTCAAGCGGATCCATCCGATGCGGCGGTGCACCGAGATCTCAGCGCGCTTCATGCGAGCATCGGCGATGTGCTGCGCGACTGCGGCAAGACGCAGGAAGCCATTGCCTCTTATCTCGCGTCGCTCGAGGCGATCAGACGGGTGGCGAGTTCGGACCCCGGGAACACCGGATGGCAACGCGAGCTGTTCATGGGGCTCGACCGCCTGGCGGATTCGTACGAGCAACTCGGAGATCGATCACGAGCCTTGGATTTCGCCAGACAAGCCCTGTCGACGCTCGAAAGACTTGCGTCGTTGGACCGGAAAAATCTCATGTCACAAAAAGCCCTGGCGCAAAGTCGTCTTCGCGTTGCGAGATTGGGCGGGCGCGTCAGATGACGTCACCAGGAACGCCCTCGTAGCAGGGCGTGAAACGAAGTCTCCGGCGGCCGCAGGCGCCAGACTCGTGGGGCGGCAACAGCGTCGATGCCGAGCGGGAAACCTCACCCCCCGCAGACTGAGTGCAGCATCCGATTTCGCCTCGCAATCTGGTTTGTAAAAGAGAATCATATCTGCAGCGGCTCGCCATATACCCCCGTGATCGCTACGGTGGAGCTGGAACTTTTCACTCAAGCACGCCCGTCGTGCGCGTGTCTGGTAAATTTTCGGCGACATCTTTCCGGCGTGCTGGCGGCCGCGGCGTAATAGTACATCGAAGCGTCCGACGCTGCCGCGAGCGACTCGCTGACGCAGCCCACGAACAGTCGTCGACCACCAGGGCGGTCAACCGCTTGCGTTCGGCGCGTCGCCGTCTCATAAGTCGGGTACGCGCGGTGCTTCCTGATCTCAAAGACCAACGAGCTATGTTGTGTTCGTCGACGTCGACCACTCAGCGCGATATCGTGCAACATACATAGCGGCTTTCGCGTCCCGGCGTCGACCAAGTGCATGGCAGAGCTTTACTTTACAGAGACGGGTTACCGCCGTGCTACGCAATGTACGGGCAAAAAACCAGCCCCAATGGGCTCATTGCTGTTCAATGGCCGTCTGACCAGGAGCGTACCGTGAAAGCTTCCAACCGCATCAAAATCTCGCTGATCATCGCACTGACGACGTGCAGTTGCTTTATGGCGGGCTGCAACCGCAACCGCACCACCGTTACCACGGGGAATGCGGCCAGCGACACCTCGGCCGCCGCGCCAGGATCGGGCGCATCCGTTCCGACTGCGGCGAGCTTCCCTGCTACCGCGGCCAGCGACACGCCTTCGGGCGCCAGCCAATAACGCCTAAACTGAGTACGCCGCGAGTCGACTGATCAACGAACTCGCGTCCATGTCCACGGACAAGCTTCCGACGCACCGAAGGACAGCTACGTTCTTTCAAAGGGAAAAGGCCGCGCCAGGCACGAGCGACCGCTTTCATCGGCGCGCGACGCGCCGCCGCAGCAACGGTTCCACCTGTCGAGGGCAGCGCAGCGATCCTGTCAGCGTCATGCAGGCGGCTGCGGCACCGCCGCGAGCGCGAAGCCCGCACCAAGCGCGACATACGTCAGCCCCAACGAGCCCCCCTTCGGCAGGTGGCTCTCGAATCCTGGGGTGACGCGTTTGGGCACGACTTGATAGTCGACGACGTAGGCCACGAGCGCAGTCGTTGCGCTCGCGTTCGCGACGTTCATCGCCCCGGATCGACGGTATCGGCGTTCACACAGCGCTTCGAACAGCACGCCCCCAGAAGACCGCACTGCCCATATGAATCGCCGCGCCGAGGCAAATGTACTTTGCGCTCGGCTTCCTTCGCCACGATGCGTCGCGCCAGAGAAGTGCGTGAGGGTGTTCATCGCCGCGTACGGTCGGTGCCCCTTGTGCATCGCGCCGGCGGGTGCGACCGCCGTCGGCGCCAGTCCGGCCGCGGCCCCCGATTCTATTGCTCGGACAAACACTTCGTGAACGTGCGTTTGCATGGTATAGCGGCTGGAATGCACTGTCTCCAGCAAGACGGTCCGTCAATCGTGCGACGAACGGGTGAACACGGTGTATGCGCGCTCGGCCGCATGCAAGCAGCAAGCGAGCTCGCTTTTCACTGCAGGGCATCAGCGGCCTGCCGCGCTTATCTGGTACAAAGACCGCCAACTATTCTTCCTTGTCTCTTACGAGACCTCGTGACGGAAGCCTTGCGGCTTCGCTCCCCTCGCCCATGTCATACGGCGGCGCGCCCTCGCGACCCGTTTCGTGCTTGCCCGAAGCTCGTCTGCAGTCGCAGGTTCCAGAGTCCGGAACTGATCTGGTCGTATCGGAAATTGCATGCCGTCTCGGCTTTGCGGATTTGGCGAATTTCACCGTGCATTTCGCCGAGAGAATGGCAGGCGCCGTGGAGAGAACTCACTAGGTTGACCAAGTGTCGATATGCCACCTTGGGTAAGGATTGGGCTGGCGAAAATATGGAAGGCATGCGGCCGCTGAACCTCGATGAACGGTCGCTGCATCGTGTGAAGTTGAGTGACTGATGTGGGTGGCGGATTCAACCGGTGGACGCAACACACTGAAGACTGCGTAAGCAGTAGTAGTGTTGCAAATGAAACAGCGACAATCGCGTGCGGCGGCACCGTGCCATGGATGTCGATAGCCCGAAGATTTTCACGAACGATCCCGACGAGGATCTGCATGCGGCGCTGGTTCGGGCGGCACTCGATGAGCGCTGTGAAGGGTTCGGTTCGGACGCGATGGGTTCGCACGGCACGAGTTCGGACGTCGGTTCCGACATGCCTGACGCCGAGGACGACGCCGTCAATGGCGAGTTGCGCGCGCGGCGATTCTGTTGATGGGCGATTCCGGACTGCGCCGCGCCGAGGCCACTCTTGCCCGGCGCGAAGACCTGCGTCCATCGGAGGAGCGTGACGAGGCCGGATCACCGGGCGTCGAGTCATCGGCGATAGCACAAAAAACCTCACCTCCGTCGGCGCGCTGCGCGGGAAGGTCTACGCGGCCATCGTGAAGCACAAGGAGATCAGCGCCGGGAACATCAGTATCGTCGCCAAGGGCAGTAACGTACCGCTCGGCGGGACCGTCGTCGAGGCGTCGCAGATCGACAGGGTCACCGAAATCGTTAAAGGTGTGCGGGGCGTGACGTCCGTGAACAACAGCTTGACGGTCAAAAAGCCGTTTGGCGGCCATGTCCGGTGGACGACCGCCTGAAGTCGATCGGCCACCGGACATGGCCGCATCGTCACATCGATTCAACCTATGCGCCCCCGCACACGTCCAGCGAAAACGGCTTCAGGGCTTCGTCGCGTTAGTAGGTGCGCGCGATCACCGCGGGCGCGATACGCCGCACGTAGGCACGCAGCGCCTGAAATCTTGGTCAGGTAACCGCGCTTGAGAGTCAGCTTCCTTGACGTGAGCGTCTCTGGATGAGCTTCTCCGGGGAGGCCCCGGAAGCGGCGCGCCGGGCGTCAGGCATCGTCGCGCTCTCCGTCCTCCGATTCGAGCGGCGGCTCAGGCGGCAGCGGTCGCCTCGCTAAGCGAGCAAGCAGCGCGCGCGCTTGAATCAGAAACGTCTCGGGAAACCGCTCGCACAGCGTCTCGAATAGCGGGCGCGCCTCCTGGAGGCGCGCTGCAACGCCGCCTATGGAACCACCGCGGGGCCCCGCCCCATAGCGTTGGATGCCCCAGGGCGGGCGATCCGCGAACACCACCTCGTGCAGGACGACCACGGCACCACATTCCGCGATGCGCTGACGCACAGCGCTGAAGTCATCGCGAAATACCCCCACCCCGTAGGTCTGCACCAGGGCAGTCAGCACCATCAATTCCGCGCGGTCTAGCGTCGGTGCCACCGGCAGCGTCACGCCGTGGGCGGCGTAACGGATGGCGATGGTGCGGCGACTCGCGGTGATGGCCTGTTCGAGTTCGTGCACGAGGCGCGCGACGGAAGAATCCGGCAGTGCTTCGTACCCGTCGCCGGGCGCCTCGTCGGGTGTGCCTCTAACGTCGTCGTGTCGCTCGTCGTCCGGTTCGCTGTCCGATTCGTGGTCATCGGGCGGAACGGCTTGTGTCACGGCCCTCTCCCTCTCTCGTAAATGGAAATTAAAGGATTCTACCCCTGAACGGCTATCCCAATAATGGCGTCTATCAGTATTCCTTACCTCAACAAATAATCGCATTAACGTCATGGAGTCCGCTGCTCTAACAGCCAACTCGCCTTTTAACGTGCCGCTAGAATCGCCCCCGGCTTGGTCGTCCTACCCGATATCAATTGTGCGACTCGCGGAGCGTTCTGACTCCGATTTCGGCACGGTCAATGTTAGTACGCCATTGTGAAATTTAGCCAAGGCGCGATCGGGGTCGGCGTTCTCTGGCATCGGGATGGTCCGTGTGAAGCGTCCATAGGCCCGCTCTAGCCGGTAGCAGCCGTCCTCATCGCTGCGAACATCCTGTTTCTTCTCGCCGCGTAAGACGATCGCTCCATCCTCGACGCTTACGTTCACGTCGTCGCGCTCCATCCCGGGCAATTCAGCGGTCACGCGTAACACTGTCCCTTCATCGACCACGTCAATACGCGGCTGGAAGCGCGATGAACTGAAGTCACCGAACCATCTGTCGAGGGCGCCGCGTCCACCGAACGGGTCGTGAAAGAACTCTTCGAGTGCGTGCCACGGATCGCGCGAAAAAAATCGAGGCGTGTCAGGCCACGGGGGCCGCCACTGTTCGCTGGCCGGCGGGTCCTCGTCCTTGTCCGCGTCGGACCTGCGCGTCCCCCCGCGCAGGAACTTAAATGGGTTCCACTTTCTCGGATCGGTGCTCATGGCTCGCCCCTTTTGAGTCGTCAGCATGGCCGCTGAATTCGTGGGTGGCGACCCTTTTGCCGCCACCTCCGAGGTCTCCTGCCGCCGGTCCCCGCTTGCCGACTCAGTCCGTGCGCACCTCGATCCGGCGCGGACGGGCTTCGTCCCGGCGCGGGATGGTCAGCTTCAGCACGCCGTCCTTCAAATTGGCGTCGATCTTCGACGGGTCGAGGTCCGCCCCCAGAGAGAATGCTCGGGCAAAGTGAGGCTGGCGGATCTCCGCGTGCTGCAAGCGCAGCCCTTCCCGAGTCGGCACCACCGCCTCGGCTTCGATAAACAGATTACCGTCGTGGACCTTTACGTCGAGCCGGTCCTTCGTCACACCAGGCAGGTCCGCCCACAAGGTCACGCCCTGACTGTTCTCGAAAATGTCCACGGGCGGCGTCAGAGTGACCTGACGTTGAGACGGTTCGTCGCGCCGGGCCACTTCGGTTTCATCTTTTCTGGCAAGTTCTGTCGTATCGTTCATGATCTTTTCCTCAATTTTGCGACGGAATCACTGAACGGTGATGGCCCGTGGCTTTGACGTCTCGCGTTTGCCGATACTGACCGTCAGGCAGCCATTGGCGTACTGCGCCGTGACGTGGTCAGGATCTGCATGGTCCGGCAGTTCAATCATCCGCCGAAAAGACCCGACGAACCGTTCCTGCGCATAGGTGCGCAGGTCCTCACTGGCGGCATCTGGTTGCGCTGGCGCGCGCTCGCCACTGATGCTCAGCAGGCCCTGGTCGATCGATACGTCAAGAGTCTTAGGATCCACTCCCGGCGCGAACGCAACAATCTCAATCGAGTCGTCGGTCGAACCGATGTTCACCTGTGGGAAGGCGCCAGAACGCCCGGACCGGATGCTGGAAGGGAAGCCGCCCAAGACGCCCGCCATCTGCCGCTGCAGATGATCTAAGTCACTGAAAAGGTCAGTCCCAAAGTAGAGATCGCTCATGGTCATTTCCTCCTGGTACCAGCAGGAAGACGAACTGGTCTACGCGCTCCAGTCCGTCTGCCATGCTGCACCGCAAACAAATCGAAACACGCAGCGCGCCGTTGCCGGCGCGACTGACTGAGCGGTATTGAAGATAGGCTCTCAGCGCAGAATTTCAAGTAGCTGCGGTGAAATTTCGCCGCTTGAATTGCGCCGACCGAGTCCCTATTCTTGACGACGCGCCTGACAGATGATGGGAGGATACCGTGGAGTTCGAGAACGATTGGCTGACGCTGGGCCGGCACCGGCTCCGGCTGCGCGCGACGAAGGGTTTCCCGACAGAGACGATGCGCACGGCGGTCGAAGTGATCCGGCTAGCGATCGACAACAACATGAGCGCCCGCGCGCGGCTGGTCGAAGTGGTACTTCAACCGGAATCTGCATACGAGATTGCGGTGGGCACGACGTTCGCCGACGACCGGTTATGCGCCCCGCACCTAGAGGCGGCGATCGCGACGGTCTTGGGCCTGCAGCCCGCGCAGATCAATCTCTCCGTGACCGCGGTCACCCAGGAAGAAGTCAATCTGCACTTCGGTGTCTACGAAAGAATGCTGGCGGAGAAGCTGGGCGTCGTGCCGCCACTGCAGTAACGCGCACAACTTTGCGCTTCCAATGTTTTTCAGGCTGTCCCCAGCTAGCCTGGGAGGCGCCAGGGAACGACTTCTCTATCCGCAGCCGAGTGACAGCGAAAATCGAACGAGCGACGGGTCGGCTCGGCCCGCACATCGGAGCCTCTCTACCAAACTGGAAAAACGATGTCTGGCTGCGGCGAAAACTGAATGCCTGATTTGGGGCATGTCACGCGCCCCCTGACCACGACCCGCTGGTCCAGGTAGGGAAGCAGAAGAGTCGGGGCTGGCGCGCCGCGTTCGCCGAGCAGGATATCGGTAATCACCTTGTTATTGCAGGGCGAGCTCGCGGGCCGATCCAGAAGGATCGTTGTAGACTCGCCCGGCGCATACTGCCCGTTGCTCCGCTGGATAGTCCCGGTAATCCAGATGTCGTCCTGCAGAGGCAAAGTCTTAACTGGCGAACTGGCTGCAAGTGCGTCGTTTGACCAGAAAACGGCCGCGGCAGCCGCGATCGCAAGTGCTATCCGTCGCGTGTTCATGACCAAGACCTCCCTACTTACGCGTTTTGCTCGCGAACACCGCCGCGTATGCAACGATCACAGGCGCGCCCCCGGCAGCGCCCCGTTCAATTAAGTTATCCTCATGGCATCGACTGCACTTATTGATCGACGTCAATCGCGTCGCCGGTTCGGAGGTCAGCCTTGTCGCCGGTCGAACCAATATTAATGCGTAGAAAGGTGCCGATGCTGGTCGACCAGTAGACTGGAGGGTAGACCATCGAACAGTCCCGAGAGCTGCCGCTGCATGCGCTCGAGGTCGGCAAAGAAATTTGTTCCGAAGTAGACGTCACTCATGATCGAATCTCCTCACGCGGGAGGATGTCAAAGAGAGTGAACCAAACCGTGGGACGTCAGTTCACGCCGCTCGGTACGCACTCGGCGAGTTTGCAGCTGCAGAAGGCTTGGTCAACCAGGCGAGTTTCTCAACCGAAAATTCTTCGTTGAGAACAGCAACTCTGACCTGTGCCAGGCAGTGCGCTCCCTCGTCCGTCCATCGCATTTGTTGCTTCTTCGCCATGCGATGGCTGACTACCTGGTTCACCGCGGACTCGGCAATGCTACTGCTGATCGGTAGCCCCTTGTGATAGCGCATGCCATAGTTCATCAGCGTACCGGCATTGTTCTCGATGTAGAAGTACAGGCGGCGCAGGTTCCAGTACAACGTCGAGAACTCATAGCCTTCCTTCGCCAACAGCGTGGCATCGAGGGCCTCGATGCGGGACACCGATTGCCGGCCCTTTCCATGCCAAACTAGCCACTTGGCGTGATCGATCTCCGTCTCTGCAGCGATTCGCTCGTGGGGCACTATCGTCTGGCTTCCTAAAACCGAGTTCTTGGCAGCCTTGAACTTCATCGCGATGTGAAACCAGTCCAGGACCCTTCCCCTGGCGAGCTGGCTGCCGTCCACAGCCTTGCCGAATTCGCCAGCGTCATCGCTGATCACGGTAACTCGTTCGTCTGGAGCCACGCCGCTTGCAAAGAGAAATTGGTCCAGCCGTGCGGGCGCCGATGGCACCAGCTTATGCACCTACGCGTAGAGACGCGGGGTGCGATCTGCAAGAGTTGCACGACCTGCCACGACGTTGACATGTCGATTCCGCGTCAACTTCTGCGCCCAAGGTGATGTCAGCTCCGCAAGATCGCGCGCCGCCTTGCGGCTCTTGGGGCTGCTGCTGAAGCTCAGCCACGCCGAGTCGACGCTCACGCAGCCGACGGTGGTCGACTCGCGAACCTGCTCTGCGCTGACCGCTTTTGGTCCAGACGCGATATCGCGCTGGATCTCGCGTCCAGCGCGCTACCGACGGCGAGGATTCGACGGCGAGTACTACCGAAGGAAATTCCTTTGTCCAGCGGAAGGACCTCTCGAAGCAGCTCAGTGGCCTGACGGTAGGGTAGATGCGCGGCCCACTTGGCCTGAAGGTACTCCAATTCCGGCGTCACACGCTGGTGAACGGCCTTGCACAGCGGGCTCACGGAGCGGCGCGGTTGCCCTGGCTTTGCCGCGCAGCTGCACGCCCACAGCCTCGGACTCGGGACGTCGACCTTGCCAAACACGGTTCGCAGCACGATCGACCGGGCGTCCTTGTGTGCCAGCACCGAGCCGCAACGGTGGCATGCCATTTGGCTTTGCAGCCACCCGGAAGTCTGCTCGGACACCAAAAACGATTGAACCTCGGCGAGCAAGGCGCGACCTTCGGCAAGCGTGAGTCCCAAGTCGGTGAGGCTGCGGTCTTTTCGTTCCACCACAGCAACAATCGTCGCTTCAGTCTCACTCGTTTCCCCGCCCTCTAGGCGAGCCTCGATGATCAGTCGCATAACAACTCCGATCGGGTGGCAACGTCGCCAGCGTAGCTGAAACGGCCAGCGTGCCGGCCGGGCTCGCTGACCTCTTTTCGTTGGCTTCGCAGATTCCACGCGCCAGATCCGATCGGGTACGACGCCGTCACGCCGTCTATGACGGCGGTCAAGCCGACCGAAATGGCCTCGCACGGTTTGGTTCACTCTCTTTGACATCCACGACCAACACCGCATCAGGCTCGGCCGGCTGTTTGACCCGCCCCGGCATCCCTCCATCGGAGTTGGTCGTCGCCAATGCACTACGGCAATGCCTGCCCGAATTTCTCGTGAATTGCGCCAAAACCAATTTCTTCGCGAAATTCATCACCGAAAGGCAGGACCCTGACACCTTCGAGATATTCCGACCGGCAACATAACCCCAAGACTGTGCCAAACTCGGCACTCTCGAGTTAAAGTTTTCGAGAAGCGCTGCGATCGAGCGTACCCGCGAGGCAGAAAGCGGTAGATAGTTTGGAATGGGTGCAGCACCTCTGACGAAGCGCTTTCAGTTATCTGCGGCAATCTGCGGCAGGGTTACCCAATGGCCTGATCAGGACATCGCCGCGTTGCTGAACCGGATGGGGATGCGGACGAGCCAAGGTTGCCGATCGCGACGCGAGGCAAGCTGCATCGACGCGGCACACCGTTTGCGGCGATCTCAGCAAGCGAAGACAATCCGCCGGAGGCGCCTACTGCGGGTCGGAATCCAGGGATCCAATTCGGCGTTCCGCGGCAAATCATTGTTTCAGGGAGAAAAATGTCATGGCGAATGCTCTGCATAACTGGATAGTTATCGGCAGCAACGCGTACGACGAGTACACTTTCGTACCATGGCTGCACAAGAATGTATATCGGCGAACGGTCCCTCTTAGCGGGATCTGCATCCAATAGGCCCGGACAAAACGAGTCCGACCATGCTGGGTGTTCTTGGCCTACGAAACCAGCCTGAACGAAAGGATCGAAGATGTGAGGCAAATCGCGTGCGGGAACCCCGATCTCGATGTCCTCCACGAGCAACATCGCCGCATGCTGTACAAGTTGAATCCCGACGCGGATGTCGCCGCCATCAGCCGGATATTTGATGGCGTTGTCGAGCAGATTGAAGACGACCGGTGAGCCGCGTCAGATCACCATCCACACGAACGTGCTCGCTGGCGAGACCGACTGACCGTCGACGCCGCCGCGCATCAGCGAGCGGCTGGGCTCCTCGACGCGTCGAGCAGGCCATCAACGAGATCGGAAAGGTACGGCTTTGCCGTTCAACGATGCCCCTGCTTCCACTGGATCTGCGGTGGCAGACTTTCCAAGTCGCGTGCGTCGTTACGGATCGGTACCAGCGGGTTCCGGCCTTCGTGGGCCAGGATCGCCAAAAACACGTCCTTGCGCCGACCCGCCTCCGAAAGGGCACCTTGCAAGCATACCGACGAAGGAATCAGTCGCGCGTATCCGAGACCGGTAGCACACGGCGGCGCTGCGCTAGAAGCGAACAGACGCTTGGTACCGTCGGTACTTATTGACGCTGCGAATAAGCTTGTTGGTGTTGACTAATCCGTCGGGATCTCATGCTCACCTGTGACCGCATCGCACGCTCCTTGAAGGTTCGACATGCGCCGCGTGCGAAAAGAAAGCAAACGCGGCGCTGTCGGCGGCACATTATTTCCTGTCGTACCGCGCTGCTGGCCGGGTTCCCGCTCCGGCTAGCCGACATCCGGCACATCAGCCGGCCGATGAGGCGGCGGTGCATTCGTCGGAGGCGCTTCAGGGATAGTCGGATCTGACATGCGGTTGCGTCCTGTCGCGTTCAGCGGTCCGGCTTCGACGGCGCCGATACCGCCGCTATAGTCGAAGAGATCTGCCCGTCCGCGTTCGTTGCGATATCTCCGATCGCGATGATCCCGATTAGATGCTTTTGATTGTCGACGACCGGCATACGTCTGATCTGTTCTCGGGCCATTCGTTCTTGCACATCCGCGACATCGTCAGTTTCAAAGCACCAGGCGACCGGCTCACTGAGAAGCGATTCGATCGGAGTGTCGACGCTCGCTCCAGCGGAAACGCCGCGCACTACGATATCGCGATCCGTCAGCATGCCGACGAGCTTTTCTCCATCGCAGATCGGCAGGGCGCCGACGTTAAGCTCATCCATAATCTTAGCTGCCTGCCGCATGCTCTCCGTCGGACCGAGAGTAACCGCATCGCGTGTCATCACTTCAGCTACCGAGGTCATTTGATTCCTCCTATAGTACGGGCCCGGAACTTTGGGCAGCACTCATACAGACGGCAATGTTTGAATCCACCGTCAAACGTCCCCGACGCCAGTGCCGATCCCTCCGCGACCCGTCCAATAAGGCTCACGATTGTAGTATTGGTGAAGGTTCGTGCCCCACTGTACGTCTGCCATTGAAGGCCAGTTATCCTTGTCAAATCCCGGCTCGTTCTTGATTTGCTCGGCGGTGAGATTGACGCGGAAACACTTTTCTGCGGTATCGAGCGTCAATGCGTTCCATGGAATGGCGTGAAGCTTGGTGCCCATACCGAGAAAACCGCCTTCGGACAGCACAGCGTAGGCGATCCGTCCTCCCCGCACGTCGAGCATGATGTCCGAAATTTTGCCGATATCTTCGCCGTCGGAGGAGCGAACCTGATTGCCATCCAGCGTAGCGGCTGCCATGATTTCCGGCCCCGGTCCTTCTCCCACACCGCCACCCACAATGTCTGCGCCTTGGCCGCCTGCGCCTGTTGTCGGATTCTGTACGGTCATGATTTTCCTCCTCGATGGGATACCCTACTGTGGCGCAACCGCCGTACCCACCGCGGCGCGGCGGTAAATGCGAGCAGATGCTGGCTCAGCGTCGGTACTTATTGACCACTGCGACGCTAGGTTCACGACTTTCCTGAACCGCGTAATCGCTTGAGAGCAAGGATCGCTGCGGCAGGCATATGGCCGCGCCGAAGCCAAGCAGCACGATCAGCCACCCCGGCGTCGGAAAGTCAAGCGTATGCGCACGCATCGCGCCGAATGCCAGGCCGACTGCGACCAGAACGAGATGTGCACTGTGTCGTTTGCCTGTCCCGCGAGTAAACGCCGGAATCTCGTAGTGCGTATAGCAGACGACTGCGCAACTGAGCGCGGCCGCGATGAGCGCTTGCCATGGAATCACGGTCTAATATCCCGGCGGCAGAGCGTTCTTTCCTGCGTCGAGGGCAGTGCATTTTCCGATGGCTCATGCGTTGGTTTCACGCTTTGATCCAGTTGCGTCTGCTTTGTACCGGAAGAGTCATTGCCGTCGACGGGCGCATCTTGGCAGTCGGTACGGGAAGTGCTGGGGACGGACTTGTCCGTGCTAGCCGGATCGGGTTCGCGTTGCACGATGGCTCCCTTGACGCTGAAGTCGACGCAGTTGATATGCGCGGGCGGCTCTCCTGAATGTAGCAAACATCACACCCGCGGGCGCCCTGCCCTCTAGCCAACGGCCGGCTCGCTGTGGACTGGCCTTGTTGAAGGAATGCTCAAGCCGGGTCCCGACGCATCCGTGCAAGAGGTCGTCACAGAGTCCGTCAACTGGTGCTTCGAAGACGACGACCTCAGCGACGTCCAAAAGAAAATGGAAGACGCTCAGATTCGAAGGGTGCCCGTTGTCAATCGTGACAAGCGTCTGATAGGTTAGGTATCCTCGCCCTAGGCGATCTCGCTACTAGCGCCGAAGGTGATGCAGCGTCCACGTTATCCTCCGTCTCATCGCCGTCCGAACCCAAGCGTTAAAGCGTCGGTTCGGTGAAATCCGTGAGGTGAGAGCATGTCCGATGCCATCCCGAACAATCCAGTCAGCTTGCAATCATTCTTGTAATTTTTGTCGATTACCGCAGGGAGCAAACGCAATTCAGAAACCGGTGCGGGGACAGCTCCGGATATGCAGCATCGGCACCGACAGCCTCGACGATCATCGCAAACAAGTTTTCCCGTGGTCCGTCGAGCGGCGCCCCTGCAGCAGCAAGCCACTGATCCTACAACGCGCGTCGTTTTCCGGCTGCAGCGGTCGGCGATGCCGCGTCAGTCCTACGTCGTGGTGTTCAAAATACTGGCTCTGCAGAAAATTCGTGAAACTGTTTTCGACTATCCGGTTTGACCCTTCTGGAGAAAATGAACGATGCATCGCTATCAGCACGGCGACGTTGCTATAGAAGCGTCAGTTGAAAGAGAAGGAAATCTGTATGTCGCCAAAGTGTTCATTCTCGAAGAGGATGGCGAGTCAACGTCACTGGGCACGTTTGGCTACTTCGCAAGCTCCGACGCTGCGTACTCTTTTGCAATGCGGTGCGGTGTGGCGTTCGTTGAAGGAGAGGCGCTGCCGCGGCCGCCGTGCCAAACTCTCTCTCCTCGCTAACTTGCAAAGACGCTTTGTAGAACATCGCATTTTTGAGCAGCTACAGCTACCGGGACCGTTAATGGTTTAACAGTCAAAAAGTATGCCTTTATTTGCCGACATTAGACAGGTCCAATGCGCCAACGGCGCTAGGACAATCGCCACAATGAGAGCGAGCGCGATGTCTCCGACCGCGCTGTCACTCCAAGGGATGGCATGTAGCTTGGGCCGTACGCCAGGGAGACCGCCTTCAGACAGGATCGCATATGCGATCCTCCCGCTGCGTACTTCCAGCATGATGTCAGAGACTTTTCCTATTTCTTCGCCCTCTGCTGAATGGACCGAAATGCCGGCGAGCGTGGCCGCTACCGTTATCTCTGGTCCAGGGCCTCCGCCGATTTCGCCGCCCAAGACGTTCGCGCCCGCTCTGCTCAAATTTACGTCGTCTGCGCTCATTTTGTCGCTCCGAAAGAAGGCAAACGGAAATTGCTGGCGCGCAAGCTCCGCGCCAGCAATAGGTGGAGTTCAATATTCATGCGATGGCATTCCGCCGATTTGAGGCGGCTCTTTCGCAGCATTGCGGGGCAGTGCATATCAGGAGCGAATCTGGCACCACAGCAGCCCCGACAGTCGGACCGCCGGCTGAGTGGCGCCGGTCGGGGTGAGCAGGTTAATTGGCATGATGATGCACGTCGCTTCTTACCGGTTCCTTTGGCGGAAATCGATCGTTCGTCGGGTCGGCGGCTTTTACTTGTCCTTCTTTGGTATCTTTTTTCCCGACTTCCGAGCTTCGTTTAACGCGATAGCGACCGCCTGCTTTTGCGGCTTCCCATGCTTCACTTCCGTCTTCACGTTCTTTGAGACCGTATCGCGAGATGTACCTTTCTTTAATGGCACGATGTTCTCCTCTAGGGAGGTAGGAAAGTGAACTAGAAGGCAGCATAGGCCGTGCCTTGGCGGCTAGCACATCGACGAAAAGGTTCCTCCAGGCGCGAGCCCGTGGGCGATGTGACCCGTGCAAATTTTACTGTCCGGCGGTTCTTTTTATCTGCCTGCAGCGTGGTGAATTCGGGAGTCGCATGCAGCCGAAGCAATTGCTGCTGAAATCGTAGCGACACACGGACAGGCGGTAAGTCTTGTGACCAGCATGGCCTGAGCAAAATCGCGTCGTTCGCAAATTCTATGCCGGCATACTGGCGCACAAGGACATCCAGGACTCCGGACATTGCGCCCAAGTGAACGCCCTTTTTCGCGCTGCCCCTCCTCGGCATGAAATCTGTCGCGTGTGCGGCCTTAAATACCGTAGCGAAAGCTCCTTGTCAGACGGCGCGATCGCGCCTGCGCAAACGACTTTTGACAAGGTCGACTCCTGCGTGATGCGCGCAAGATAGTAGTCGATCGTGCGTCTCGCAGCGGCCTCGCTGAATTTGTAGCCTGCGTTGCGCAGCAGAGCAACGACGCGTCGCTGGCCGAGTAGGTAAAACAGCATCAGTACATCGGGCTGCTTGACGATCTGCCATGCATCGACAGTGTCACCGTTGCGCTCGGAAGCCCAATCGGTTCGCTGGTATGGCGGTGTTGCCTGTCTCGGGTTGTGATAGCGGCGCAAACTATCGAAGCCTTCGAACTGCTCAATTACATCGTTTTCGGTTAAGGGCACAAAGAGTAGTTTCGCGATCTCTGCCCAGCGCCGCGGTTCGTCCTTGCCCAATGCAATCCGGCAGGCGAGCGCGGCATAATCCGCTTTTGACAGGCGCTCGAGCGCTTCGCATGCAGTGAGGAGCGTCCACATCGCCATGACATTGGTGTAAGCGTTGTTATCAAGTCCACGCGATGCGGCGTAAGGATACGCGTTGTGATCAGCCAGCGCTGTTTCGACGGGATCAAGCACAAGCGGATCGCGCGATGTATGTACCGTGACTGTTTTGGCGATGGTCACCGTCCCGCCTTCGTCCACGCGCGAGCAAGAGGATCGGAAGCAGGCTTGTTCATCGGCCCAGCTGTGAACGGTGTCGGAATTGTCTCGGTTTTGACAGTGAACTTTCGTGCGCGTGCCAAGCGCGATATCCACGCTTGCGCCCGTTAGCTTTGCTGTCAGCACCAGCATGCCGTCCGGTCCCAAATGGTGAACGAGCTGGCCGAGATGCCGACCGCCAAACTGTTGTTCTCTTTCATTGATCGAATTGCGAACCGCGCCGTCGATACCATCGACGACTTCGAGCTCACCACTCCAGTCGCAAGCGGTGACCCGCCACATGATGACGAAGATTGAAGGACTCGCGAAACTCGTGAACCGGATTTCATCGATGCGCGTCGTCACATCTTCCTCTCGCAGCACGAGCGTGCGCAAGACGCGCGCATTGCGCGTGTCAAGGGCCTGCCGGTAGCAAAGCACTTCGGCTGTGTCGGTGCCAAGCCACGTCCCACCTGCGCGTCTGACTGCGAGCACGCTCGCATCCGGCAGACGCGGCACGAACGTCTCGCGCACGGGCTCGCCCTCAGTTTCGCTCGACAGCGAGTTATATAAACCCGCGCGGTATATGCCGGGATAGTGCGTATGGGATCCGCTTGCTTCGCATTCTTCGGCGACGCGACGCGTGTAAGCCGCTGCTCTGGCGCACTGCTTCGAACAAAAAGTAGCCCGTTACCGAGCCCGAGCATCGATTCCCGGCGCAGTTCGTCGGCACCATCGTACCGATTGAACGAAACGCGCTGCGGATTTGCTCCATCCGAGAGGCTGTACCACGGAGGCTTATTCACTATTCGTCAATGGTTTCGACCGTCAGTCTGGACGCGAGTGAATCAATCTCGTCACGCGTCGGAAGGACGACACGAACTGGGCGCCCGTCGCGCCGGTCTTCAACCGCTGTGCTCTGAGAATGTCCTCAAGCTCACATTCCTAGCGCCCGTTGCGTGATCGTACTGGCGTACAAATGCAGCGGGCCGTAAGTCGCGGCAAAAAACGGTATCGGGCATGTTCGGGCGGTTTCGTGCCGGGCGGATCTCCGATCGGACGCGGCGCGCCATCTGGTGGGACCGGATCGGGTTCGCTGTCTGGCGGCAAGGGCGGATCTGGATCCACATCAGGCGCGTGCATTTGTCTGTCCAAGTAGTGATCGAAATTCATAGGGTTACCCTTTCTACTTCAATGGCCTTTCGGCGCGCATAAACCGTGCCGAAACCAGTGAGCTTGGCGCATTGCCGGCAAAACGCATTGGAAGCTGGGAAACGGCGCACTGCAATTTCGATGCGTAGCCCTCGCCGCCCGCGCTTGGCTGTGAGCCTAATGGAACCTATTGCCTTTTCATTATTTTCGACCTCAACCAGCGGAGGATGAGGCATCGGACAATGGGACCACCGTTTGCTTCCGTGTCAATCTCTGCCCTTCAGACCGAAAAGACTATGGATTCCTTTTCAAAAGCCCGAGACCAAATGGTCGAGCGCCAACTGAAGGGACGCGGCATTACGAGCGTCCGGGTGCTCGAATGCATGCGCACGTTGCCACGGCATGCTTTCGTCGCTCCGGAGCTTGCCGAGTTTGCCTATGAGGACAGCCCCCTTCCCATCGCGGCGAATCAAACCATTTCGCAACCTTACATCGTCGCACTGATGCTCGAGACAGCAGCCTTGCAGCCAGATGACAACGTCCTCGATATCGGCACCGGCTCGGGGTATGCAGCGGCGATTGCAGCCTGTATCGCATCACGGGTGGAAACGATCGAGCGCCATCGAAAACTGGCCGACGATGCACGCGCGTTGCTTTTGGCGATCGGCGTAACGAACGTTACCGTGCATCATGCGGATGGCACTGTGGGTCTGCCCGAACAGGCGCCCTTCGATGCGATTCTCGCTGCGGCCGGCGGTCCCGATATTCCGCCCGCTTGGCGTGAACAGTTAAAAATCGGCGGACGGCTGATCATGCCGGTGGGCGATGCGCGTGAAGCGCAGCGTCTTGTCAAGCTAACGCGCATTAGTAATGAAGGTTTCGAGCAAGAAGATCTCGGCAGCGTGATGTTCGTGCCGTTAATCGGCGCAGCTGGTTGGAGCGAGGAGCCGGATGTTCAACCGACCCAGCCCGACGTAGCGAAGCCGGCATTACGTTCCTTGCCTGAGCTAATACGCGCCTCGGCCGTACGTCTACCTACGTTGGACGCCCCGGATTTCGCAGCAGCCTTCGATCGATTTGCCGACAAGCGCGTGGTATTGCTCGGCGAAGCAAGCCATGGGACCGCCGAATTCTATGAAGCGCGTGCCGCGGTCACGCGACGTCTGGTCGAACGGCATGGCTTTAACATCATAGCGGTGGAGGCCGACTGGCCCGACGCCGCGATCATCGACGAGCATGTGCGCGGGCGCCCGAGCGCGCGGCCCGAGGCTCGACCGTTCCGGCGCTTCCCCACATGGATGTGGCGCAACGCCGAATTCTCGGCGTTCGTCGCTTGGCTACGGCAGCACAATGGCGAACTTCCGGGCGAACGCCAGGCTGCTTTCTACGGGCTCGATCTCTATAGCCTCTCGGAGTCTATCGCTGCTGTGCTCGCCTATCTCGACGCCAACGATCCCGAAGCAGCCCGCATTGCTCGTGAACGCTACGGATGCCTTACGCCGTGGCAAAAGAACCCTGCGGTTTATGGCCGCGCAGCATGGCAAGCAGGCTTCGGCAAATGCGAGCAGGCCGTGGTCGCCCAGTTGCGCGATCTGCTGGAGAAGCGCCTCGCGTTACCCGTCAGTGACCCCGGCCTGCTCGACGCTACAAATAACGCCCGGCTCATTGCGTCCGCGGAGCAGTACTATCGCGCGATGTATAGCGGCTCGGCCGAGAGCTGGAATCTCCGAGACACGCATATGTTCAATACGCTGGAAAGCCTGCTCGACGCACGGGGCCCGGGTGCCCGTGCGGTCGTCTGGGCGCACAACTCGCATCTAGGCGATGCATCCGCAACGGAGATGGGCCGCGTACGCGGCGAACTTAACGTGGGCCAGTTGTGCCGCGAGCGCTTCGGCGATCAAGCGGCGTTGATCGGATTCGGGACACATACTGGAACGGTCGCGGCCGCGTCCGTCTGGGATGGACCGATGCAGACTATGCAAGTGCGTCCGTCGCGCGCCGACAGCTACGAATATCAACTCCATCTCGCTGGCGTAAGTCCGTGTCTCCTCAACCTTTGGCCGAATGGCGTCGAGGCGCTTCGCGAGGCACTAACAGAGAGGCGGTTGGAGCGCTTTATCGGCGTGATTTATCGGCCGGAAACCGAGTTGTATAGCCACTACGCTGAAGCCGAACTGCCGGCGCAGTTCGACGCGTTCGTTTGGTTCGAGAAGACCCGCGCGATCACTGCTATCGAGGCTTCGCAAGGAGTGCATGAGATGCCAGAGACGTTTCCCTTCGGATTGTGACGTCTTATTGGTCCCAACCCAGAGCTCAATGACATGGCGGGCCGAATCGGGTCTTGCGCATCCACAGTCGAACCCCAGCTTGGCCGTTTTACCGCCGCTATAAAGGAAACTATTTCACTAAAATGAATTGTTTCTTACGCGATATTCGACGGCTAGGTCAAGCAGGTTTTGGTAGAGTTCCTCCACTTGGTCTCGCGGTCATGTAAGTGTCCACCGGTTGATCCTCGATTCGATCTCGGGTGCGAGATGATCGCCGAAGTCGCCGAGATAGACGTTCCCGTCCATCACCACGACGTCGATGACACTTCGCTTCGGCGGTCTTCCCCGCTACGGTGGCATCGAGCGTGCCGTATCCTGGTTGACTGAAGAGCTTGTCAAAATGGGCCACGACGTCACTCCGTTCGCCAGCACGGATTCCCAAACGCGCGCGAAGCTCGTGGCGGGCGCGCCATACGCTGTGCGGCTCGTCGAGGACACTGCCGATCCGCAGGCCTTTCACTTCGCGATGCTCGAAGACGTAGTACGCGCATCGGGCCAGTTCGACATCGTGCATTTTCATACGGACTACATGGGCTTTCCGTACACGCGCCGGCTCGATGCCGCGCATGTCACGACGCTGCACTGGCGCCTCGATGTTCCTGGGCTCGATCCGCTCTACCGCCGCTTTGCCGACGTGCCACTCGTATCGATCTCGAACGCGCAGCGCGCGCCCTTGCCGTGGGCCGGCTGGATAGGCACCGTGCCGCACGGAATGCCCGCGACGCTGCTTCCATCCACGCTCACGCGGATGGCCATCTGGCATTCGTCGGGCGGATCGCGTCGTCGACGGGACCGGACGCTGCGATTTGTATCGCGCGGCGCGCGAACGTGCCGCTGAAAATCGCGGCGAAGATCGACGACGCCGACCGACCGTTCTTCGAGCGCGCGGTGGCGCCGTTCATCGATGCACCGTTCATCGATTTCCAAGGCGAACTCGACGACGCCGGAAAGCATCGTCTGCTCGCAGGGGCACGCGGCTTACTCTTTCCCATCGACTGGCCCGAGCCCTTCGGCATCGCGATGATCGGAGCGCTCGCGTGCGGCACGCCTGTTATCGCGTACGCGCGTGGCTCGGTGCCGGAAATCGTCGAAGACGGCGTGAACGGTTTTATCGTGCGCGATGCAGACGAAGCGGCCGATGCCGTCGCGCGTCTTTCGGACATCGACCGCCGCGCGTGCCGCGACGCCTTCGAACGGCGCTTCACCGCGGAGCGCATGGCGCGCGCTTACGTAGACATCTACGAGCGGCTGAGCCGCGCGCGCGCCGCGCGACGAACACTGACGGAGGCCTGAATGCGCTGCATGGTGCTCGCAAGCGATTGCGAGGGCGCACTTGCCCGCCACGGCCGCATCGACGATACGACGTGGGATGCCGTGTACCGGCTGCGTGCATCAGGGCGTCAAATCGCGCTCGTGACCGGCCGCGAGCTCAACGATCTGCTTAGCCTGTGCGATCGCGTCGATCGCTTTGCGTGCGTCGTCGCGGAAAACGGCGGCGTGCTCTATATGCCCGCCACGCGGGAGCGTACTTTGCTCGGTCCGCCGCCGCCCGCTTTCGTCGATGCGATGCGCCGCCGAGGCGTCAAACATCTCAGCGTCAGCGAAACGCTCGTCTCGACGTCGCGTCCCTACGATGAAGACGCGCACGACGCGATTCGCGAACTCGGGCTCGATCTGCACGTCGTCTTCAACGGCGATGCAGTGATATCCTCGCACCCGGCATTAGCAAGGCGAGCGGGCTCATCGCGGCGCTCGATGTGCTGTCGCTTTCGCCGCGCAACGCCGTCGGCGTGGGCTATGCGCAAAACGATCGTCCGCTGCTCGACGCGTGCAAGTTCTCGGCGGCGGTCGGGAACGCGCTCGGTGCGCTCAAGTCGCACGCGGATGTCGTGCTCGCGGGCGAGGACGGGCCTGGCGCGGTGGAACTGATCGATAGAATTCTCGCGGACGATCTCGCGAGCGTCGACGCAGCGCGTGCACGCGGCAGCGTGACGATCGGGCAACGCAACGACGTCACCGAAGCGCTGGCGCAATCGGGCACGGTCGCGCTGATCGCAGGGCGATCGGGCGGCGGAAAATCCACGCTGCTCGCCGGCCTGATGGAGCGGCTTTGCGCGGCGGGCTACCAGTTCTGCGCGCTCGACCCGGAAGGCGACTTCGAGGACATGGAGCAGGCGCTCATGATCGGCGATGGGGACTACGCGCCAAAAGGCGTGGACGTCATGCGCCTGCTACGCCAGCCGCGCCAGTCGGTCATTGCGAATCTGATGCAGCTTGCCTTCGATGAACGTCCTCTATTTGCGCCGCGCTGCTCGCACAGATGCAGTCGGCGCGCGCACTCACCGGCCGCCCGAACTGGATAATTTTCGACGAAGCGCATCAACTCTTCCCCGATGGCGTTAACGCCGCCGACGCCGCGTTGCCCGAGGAACTCGCCCCGGCGATTTTTTGCGCCGCGCATCCGGCGCGCATCTCGGCACGTCTGCTCGCGCGTGTGAGCGTGTTCGTCGGCGTTGGGGCCGGGCGCGGCCGATGTGCTGCGAGAATTCGCGCATGCCGAGAACATCGAGATGCCACGCGATATTCCCGTCGATATCCGCCTCGGCGAAGCAATCGTTTGGCGGCGTGAAGCCGGGAGCGAAGGCACATGGCGCGCAGTGCACGTTGTGCACTTCGAGCCTGCCAAGACGCAGCGCCGCCGTCACATGCGCAAGTACGCCGAAGGCATGCTGATTCCCGAGCGCAGCTTCTATTTTCGCGGGCCGGACGATCGGCTCAAGCTGCGCGCGCACAATCTCAGATTGTTTCTCGAACTCGCAGCGGGCGTCGACGAAGCGACATGGCTCTTTCATCTTCGGCGCGGCGATTATTCCGCGTGGTTCCGCGACGGTATCGACGACGGGGCTCTCGCCAACGAAGCCCGCGCCATCGAAGCCGATGCCGACCAGCCGGCGAAAGACAGTCTCGAGGCGATCACGCGCCTGATTCAACCTCGGTATACGCAACCCGAGAATCCTGTTCTGCCGAACGTACTTGCACCTAACGTGAAGCACGGTAGCCAATAAAGCTTCCCCGGCGGGCTCGTCGCTTTACCTGGACCGGCGCACAAGGAGTGCATCATGAAATCTTCCACCGCGCTGAAAGCCTCGCTGATCGCCGCACTGTCGGCAGGCCTCTGTCTCACCGCGGGCTGCAACCGCAAGAACATCGGCGCGGGCAGCGCGGCCAGCGACACGTCGGGCGGCCGCGCCCGCGTCGGCCAGATCCGCGGCAGCCGCGGCGGCTTCGCCGCGATGGCGAAAAGCGATGCGCCATCGTGCGCCAGTAATCGAGGACATCGGCACGACGACTGCTGATAGCAGACATCCCCCACCGAAGGAGCTTAGCGTCATGGCCAATGAAAAATCCTCTGGCGGTTCGAACAGCGTGTTCATCGAGATTCAGAAGGCGTTGAAAGGCGTCGACTATCCCGCCGACAAGCAGGCAATAATCGACACCGCGCGCAAGCACGGCGCAAGCGACGATGTGATGTCCGCGCTCGATGCGCTGCCAGATCAGCAGTTCCAAACGCCGGCTGAAGTCTCGAGGGCGGTCGGGCAGGAAGAGAGCTGACGTCGTGCCACGCGTTGGGCGGCGCACACGTATATGCACGTTGCGGCAGCAGCGCTCGGCGCGAACGCCCGGCGAGCGTGCCGCCACCCGCTCGAGTCGATCGGGTCGTGACTGCAGAAAACCGGCATCATGCCACTGTCTGTAGCCCGCGTTTGACGCGGGGCTTGGTTGAGTTACTGCACGCCCTTCTTTGCCGCGAGGTCCTGCGCCATCTTGAGGTGCTCCTGAATGGTCGGCAGCGCCTTCTGGGCGGCTTTCTTCAAGTCGGCGTTCTGTCCTTCCTCGGCTTCCTTCTGGAAAGCGGCGACCGCCTTCTGATGTCCCCCCACGCCGACCTTCCTGATGTACGTCTCGTCGAATTCTTTTCCTTTCAGCGGTTTCAACGCATTGATGACGCTTTCGTCGGAGTTGTCTTTCGGCACAGCAACGCCATGCGGCGCGGCCATCTTAAGCTGCACGGTCAGCTTGGTATGGTCAACCATCATATGATGCGCGAAGCTCTTCACGTCTTTGTCCTGGGATTGCTTCGTCGCGAGCTTGGCGGAGTCGATCTCGGTCGAGCTCGACTCGCTCGCCGCCTGCACGAACGCCTTGTCCACCGCAGGCAGATCGTTCGCCTGCGTGGTGCTCGCTGCTTGCGTCTGGGCAAGCGCGCCGGCAGGTACCGCAGCGACGAATGCCGAGACAAGCAGCGACAGCAAATCTACATTGCGCTTCATGGTTCCTCCTAAATCGTTTGCATGAACAGGCGCTTCCTCGAAGCAATTCGAATGCCCGCAGCGCGCAACTCGATGTCGGCGATAACGACCCGCTCGTTACCCTTGTTGGACGCCGGTATTGGACGTCGCGATGATCAGTGCCCGAGGCCGCAGCACTTCTCTAGCAGGCTACGCCTTTGAGGCCTGCAAACCAGCAAGCGCGCCCGACCGATCGAACCGGGCAAAGCGCGAAAGTCCAACGTGGTGTGCCGCCCGGCCAGGCCGCAAATCTTCACGGCGTGCTTGCGCAGCTTCGGTCCGCCGCAAGTCCGAATCACCCATGAGCAAGATCGCCGTGCGGGCGGCGCGCCAGCTCTACATCGAGTGGCGAGGCTCATCTCCCAGACGGGGGCTGCGGCGTTGCGTTGACATTGAAATGCGGAACTTCGACGGCTTTAGCGTGGCGAGAGCCATGCGTGGCTCGACTCGATTAGCAAGGGTGCCGATCGTTGCGCATCGCTCGCTTGCAGAAGCGGAAGTTGTGGAGCGCGGCTTATTTGACGTTTTCATAAATCATGACATCACCACAACGTTGCCTGAATCCAGCACGCGGCGATGATCGAAGGTCGGTGCTGAGCGCTTTTGAGTTTGTTGCGAGCAACGGTGTGCAACTCGTTGAGATTGTCGGGGCAGAAGTTCGCAATCGCATGACGCTTGAGCCATGCCCACAGGTACTCGACGGGATTGAGTTCCGGGCAATACGGTGGCAGAAAGGTGATCTGAATAAGGCCGTCGAGCGAATCCAGGTATTGGCGGACAATCGCGGCGTGGTGAGGCCTGGCACCATCCCAGATGATAAGCAGCGGCTGCTTCAGATGCGCTTTGAGCGCCTTGAGAAACTCGACCACCTGTTCCTTTTTTACGCTACCTTCGTACAACCGAAACAGGTAGTTCGTGCGACTGAGGCCCGCGATCGCCGACACGTGGTGCCAGTTGAAATGAAACTGGATAACTGGCGTTTGCCCCTTCGGCGCCCAGGTGCGCACCCGTGTGGGGCGCTCGCTGATGCCGGTCTCGTCGATAAAGACAATCAATCGGCCTTCGCGCTTGGCTAATGAGATGGTCACCCCCACCCTCCGAGCGGGTTACGCTGTGGGGTGTCTTTCTTTCTGGTGAGGGCCATCATGCAAGACGTGACGCTGGTTGGAATCGATCTGGGCAAACATTCGTTTCACCTTCACGGCCAGGACCGGCACGGTAAACCCGTGTTTCGCAAGAAGGTCAGCCGCAAGCAACTGGTCGAGTTCTTCGCCACGTTTCACGCCTGCACCGTGGTCATGGAAGCGTGTGCCGGGGCCCATCATATGGCCCGCAAGCTCGCATCGTTCGGGCATCAGGTCAAGCTCATCTCGCCCCAGTTTGTGCGCCCCTTCGTCAAGAGCAACAAGAATGATTTCGTGGATGCCGAGGCGATCTGCGAGGCGGCGTCGCGACCAGCCATGCGGTTTGTCACGCCGAAGACCGAATCGCAGCAAACCCTGTCCGCCCTGCACCGAGTACGTGAGTCGCTGGTGCGCGACCGCGTGAAGACGAGCAACCAGATGCATGCATTCCTGCTCGAATTCGGCATCAGTCTGCCCATCGGACAAGCTGTGATCAGGCGCTTGTCGACGGTACTCGCCGAGCATTCCCTTCCGCCGTCGCTGGTTTCCATTCTTGAGCGCCTGCACGCCCACTTCAAGTACCTGAGCGAACAAATCAATGAGATCGACCAGGAATTGGCCCGCCAGCTCGCTGCAGACGACCTCGGCCAGCGCTTGCTGAGCATCCCAGGTGTGGGCCCTATCACGGCGAGCGTGCTGGCCGCCGAAATGGGCGATGGCAAGCAATACGGCTGCAGCCGGGACTTCGCCGCCTCGATCGGGTTGGTGCCGCGCCAGTACAGCACCGGCGGTAAGTCCAACCTGCTGGGCATCAGCAAGAGAGGTGACAAGAACCTGCGCAGACTGCTGGTCCTGGGCGCAAGATCGTACATGCAGCGGCTCGATAAACACGCCGGCCGATTGGCCGACTGGGTCCGCGCGATGCTGACGCGGCGACACCCGAACGTGGTGGCCTGCGCTCTCGCCAACAAGCTGGCGCGCACCGCGTGGGCGCTGGCGACCCATCATTCGACATTCGATGCGGACTCGCCCGCCATGCCTGCCTGAACAGCCGCCCCCGCTTCCTGCTTTACCGAAGTCTACCCATCTGGTTTTGCGATAGCCTGAAATTTGATGACGTGAACGGTACATTGGCCTGACGAACAACCTGCCAAAAAAATTGGCTCTTGAAGCCGATTGGCTTTTCAGGATCGTCAGGCGCGATTCTCATCGTGGCGCGGGGAGATATCCCCACAACGACGCCGGATAGATTTAAGCAAGCCAACCACAACGTCAGAAATCAGGGTTGCAAAAACGGGGGTGACCATAGATTTTTTAAGCGCGGGCCAGGTGTGCCGCTTCCAGTGGCGCACCGCTTCTTCGTCGCGCTCGATTGCGCGCCGCTCAGGCTTCTGTGCGCTGAAACCAAGCGTCCCCAGAATGCGCCAGATTTGCGTTTGTCCGAACTCGACCCCATACATGCGTTTGATGAGCACGCCGACGCGCTTGAGCGTCCATAGCTCGGTGCCAAAGCCGTGTTCGGTCGGCTTCTGTAGCAATGCCTGCCGTAGCTGCGCCAATTGCTGCGCATCAAGCCGCGCTGGACGACCTCGACCCGGCACCGCACGCAGCGCATCGATTCCGCCTTCATCGAGTAACCGCTTCCATGTGTACACCGTCTGTCGGGCTACCCCCACGGCAAGTGCTACCTCTGCCGGACCTTTGCCCGCCAAAAGCATCCGGGCGGCCCGCAAACGCTTCTTCGTTGCCTCGTCCAACGGCTTCGTTGCCATGGCGCGCATCTCCGATCAATCCGTCAGAGATATAACGCGCCAGCATCGAATCGGTTGTCATGTTTTACGGAAAACTCATAGAGGTCGAAATCGACGCCTTCTACCGAAAAGGCGAACCGCCGCACGGCTTGCTCCAGATGATCGAGTATCTGGCACTCGTGCGGTCCTTGTAAGTGCTGCCCTGCTTGTTGACCGCCGAGAATCTCTGAAAATCGCTTGCTGCGTCACTGCGGACGACGGTCATTGCCTATAACAGAAGCAGGACAAGCACGTTTCAGTCGAGAAAGCAGGCATCGGATAGATGCGATATCCACAGGCTTGCGCACAGAATCTGTGGACAACCTCAGCAGCGGGGGCCTGTTTCGCCGTTGGCCGAGGATGTCCGCCTTGCGGCGCGCGAGAGGCCGCCTCGCGCTCAGCAGCGCTTGCAGCAGTAGTCAACCAGCATCACCGCCCACAATCCCGTCGTACCGCGGCCGACGTCCCTCGAACTCCCCTGGCGTCGCTCGCAGCGTCTAAACGCCATCGGGCACCTTGCGATCCACTGCAACGCCCCCCGCTTAACGTCGATCTCCCCTGGTGGGCTGAGGGTCCCGAGGCGTCGCTCGACGATCGTTCGTTCCTCGGTTCGCGATGACGTGCGATTCGCACACGGTCGACACCGCATGTTTGAAAACTGTCTGGATACCCGTCGGTGACTCGAGCGCAAGAACGTATTTGTCAAAGGACATTAGCTGGCCAGTCAGTTTGATCCCGTTGACCAGAAACACCCAAACGACTTTCTGTTCGCGCATCAGGGTGTTCGGGAAATCGGCTTGGATGTCGCTCGCATCGGTGGACATGGTGATACATCCCAATCTTTATCTCGCCGAACCGGCCCGTGGTTCGCTACGTCGCTCGAATGACGAAACTATTATCCTTCGTGCTCGGCATAGTAGCGCGCCGCGGCCTCAAGCATCCGTCGACGCTCCGCGCGTACATAGATGGAAGTCGTCTGCAACGACGCGTGTCCGAGAATCGCCTGGACCACATCCGTCGGCATCTCACGGGCGACGGCCCGTGTGCCGAACGTGTGCCGAAAAGCATGCGCCGACGTGTTCGCCAGTTGCACGAGCTCGTCCGTACTGAGCTCGGCCAGCGCGGCGGTCTCCCTGGTCAGGCGTTGCACCGCCGTGCGCACGAGCCGCCCCAGCGCATCGACCGTGTAAGGCGCGTCAGCCGCATCGGCATCATGTCGCTCAAGCGCGCTGCGCGTGCCGGGAATCCACTGCGGCGCAATCAGCGGCCCCTGTGCGCGCGGTGCGTCGAAGTCGCGGTTCCGGTCTTTCCAGTGTGCCCGCAGCGCGGCGATGGTCGCCCCGCTCACCGGCACGGTGCGTTGTTTGCGGCGCTTGCCAATAATGCTCAACATCCACACCACCGAGTTGCCGCGGCCGGGTTCGGGCGGGCTCGGTGTTACCTTTTGCCTCGTCGATTCCGACGACGTACTCCGCGACGCCCGCCGATCGTCGGTTGTCTCGGCGAGACGCAGATCCTCGCGACGCGCGAGCGCGGCTTCGGCGCGCCTGAGTCCGGAATCACCCATCAGCAAAATCGCCGCGCGCGCGGCACGCCACTGCCGGGCCTCATCATCGTCATGCGGGTCTCCGATACCGAAACCGTCGCAACGCGCATCGAGCGCGCGGCGCACCTGGGCCCAGAGTTTCGCCGACAGCGCGCGATGCACCTGCACCGACAATTCGCGCGTGACTGTCGCTGGTTCATGCACCGCGCTCCACGGATTGCCGGCGAGATAGCGGACCTCGACCAGCCACGCAAAGGCGGCCCGCAGCACCCGCACCGCGTAGGCCTGACTGTCGGCGGATAGACCTTCCGGCGCGAACGGGCGCCAGCGACCGCTGGTGCGGGGGCGCTTGGGTCCCGTAAAAGACGGCAACGGCGCCTTCAGGAAATCTTTGTACGCCTCGCAATCTTCGACCGTCAGCGACGACAATGCTTTTTGACGTACCACCACGCTCCACAAAATCAGCCGCTCGAGCTCGCGCGTGTAAGCGCGCAAGGGTCGTCGGCCGATCCCGGAAACGGTGCAGATAGGCATGCACCGCCGCGAGATCGTGTTCGGCGCGAATGAACGCAAAACTTGTCGCTCGATTGAAGCCCCTCGCGCCGGACAGGCCCGCCGGCACGGCGAGGTGCTCGAAGGGTGCCAGCCGCGGTTCATGGACATCGCCGCCAATGACGATGAAGGGATCGGCGCCTTGCACTTCGCCCGGCCTTTCACCCCTGCGTTCGCCCGTTACACCCGTCTCCGCTGGGACCAATGACGCGGTATCGACGTCGGCGGCGACGTTCGTCCCAAGCGTCGTCTCATGCCGCCGCAGCCACGCGACGATCGCTCGCGCGCGCAAGGCGCCGATGCGCGGCACCGAGCGCCACCAGCTGCCGCCGCGCGCATTGCAATAATCGATTAGCGCGCCAAGCGTGCCGATGCCCTCTCCGTTCAGGCGCTGTGCGATCAGCGGCCGGAACCACAGGTGCACCGGATGCGTGACGAGCGGCACGGCCGCTGCCAAGGTCGATGCCTGCTCGACCATGCGCAAGGTCATCGCGGTGAGCTTCGCGCTGCCGTGCTGTTTGATCGACGCCTTCAGATGATCGGCCAGGACCGACGAGCCGTGCAGCAAGGCAAGATGGACCAGGTCATCGCGCATCGTGCCCAAAAACCGCTCCATCGCATCGGCGCTGGCCGCGTGCGGGGAACGCTCGGGGTCGTAGTAGAGACGCGCGATGGTCGCGACGGGCAGGCGCTGCACGAACGCGCGCAGCGCAGTGAAGTCGGTGCGCGTGTAAGTGCGCGGCGGCGGCAGGGTCAGCCGTTGCGGTTGATTAGCCATGGTGATACGCCCTCTCAGGCGAAACCGCGAACCTGAACGAGTCCCATCGCGTGGCTCGATGCGGTGAGCCTTTACGGGAAAACACAGTGAGCCGATACGGGAGCTTGTCTCGTCTGTTTTCGTGTCGCCGACGGTACTGCCCTCCGTCCCGCAGCATGCGCGAGCGGGATGACGGCGGCGAGGACATCGGCCGGCGGGCGGCGTCCGACACAATCCGTTTGACCACGGCATGGCATTCCGCCCGGCTGCCGACGGCTGCCCTCCGCGACACCGAACGCAGCGGCACCGGACTTAGCCACAGCCGGGCCGGCACCCGCACGCTAAGTTTCGCCCGTCGCGGCGGTGACCATTTGACTATCAGCGGCGGGGTCACGTTGAAGGTGCCATGTTGAGGGTGCTCGGCGCCACTGTCTTATGCGGGATGACAAGGCGCAGCCCCGGCAGATCCGCGAAGTCGGCGCCGTTCAGGGTCATCAGCGCGTAGCTGTGCTCAATCGCTTGCGCGGCGATCCACAGATCGTTATATCGGGGCCGCGGCGAACGACCCGACTGCTTGACCGCCGCTGCAAGGATGCCGAATGCCGCCGCCGTGTGCCGCGAGACCTCGAGAATCGGCCGCCGCTCGAGTTGTTGAAGGTACGCCGCGCGCCCTGCCCGCTCGACCGGATCCGCACACGCCTGCACGCCGAAGCCCAGTTCGCCCAGCGAGATCACCGAGATGAAGACGGGCGCCTCACCGGCCAGATCCATGCAACATCATCTCGGCCACCGACCTGGCGCGACAAACTCGCCAAATCCTTGACGCCGTCGCGCGTGACGGCGAGACGGTGATCATCGAACGCAACAACACGCCGGTCGCGCGTCTCGTGCCGCCTGAACCCGTCATGACCGCCGCCCAGGCGCTTGCCGGCCTGCCGACGCACTTCACGCCGCAGCAGGCCCAGGCCTGGCTCGAAGGGAGCCGGGCGGAGTTCGATGTTAGCCATTAAACGATTCACTGCTAATGAGAACTATCAGACAAAGCGAGTCGATAGTGAATCCGCAAAATGGGGAGACTGATGCGCATCTCGGCTGACGCAGGTTGTGGACGCGGCGTCGGCGGAAGCGCGCGAATGGTCCGGCGGTCGTGATGGGCGTTTTCGTTTGAAGCGGGAGACTGCCCTAGCGCAGCGGGTCGGGACAACCCCATTCCCCCGGGCCGCTGGTTGACGCTCCATTGGCTCGCGGCATCGTGAAACGGCCACCTACAATTTTCACATTCCGGCGCCATTCTTCGCCGCTTCCACCATTCGTCGCATGGCCGGACGCCAGGAAGTCGTGCCGGAGTTTTACGCCCTATCGACGCTACGCTTAAAAGGGGCGCCATGACTGCGTCAGGGCCCTGGTAGTTTTCCAATCAACATTTGCGGCCAGCGAGTGGACGCGTCAGCAAGGATAGCTGCGCATCTGCTTCTCCGAAGCCGGTGATGCAACCCTGAATAGCCGGAGCGGCTTCTGCGACACCGGCGACCACTGCGACCTCGCCAGCCGTTCTTTCAACTGGTCCCATGTGTCCTGTCGTCAATTTCGCCTGCAAGCGCCGAGTGACGTATCCCTGCAGTCGGTACGCCACGCGGAAGACCATTGCTCGAAGGGAAAGTCACCTCCCCTTCATTGAAGGTCGACAATTACAACCTCATCCCCACGTGGGCGGGTGCCGGGTCGGGCGTATTCTCTAATGTGTTTATCGAGTTGATGACACGGGCGCTTCAACCAGTGCTTTTTCTTTGTCTACATCATGCCCGCCAACGACACGCGCCATCTCGGTTCGTGATAGCTCTTCCTCATGATGCAAGTCAACGATAGTCAGTGTGCTCATTTCGATTCAACCTTTAGAAGTGATGTGGCGGCAGGGCCGGGACTCTCAGTGAGCGGGTTCAACCCACGCTCGCTGACGACTACACATTTTCTGTGCCAAGCGCCAAGCAGGCGAGTGAATCGTCTAAGATACTGTTTAGAAAGGGAGATTTTTCGACTTCATTCGAACGCGTCAAGTCGCAGAACTGAAAGTGTGCGATTTCACCCGACACACGTGGAAGCCTTGTTCGTCGTTTGATAACAGTCCATTAATGTGGCTGAAGAGCCGTGGTCGGCCTACCACCGCATTCGCCGTGGTCGCCAAGGCACTACGTCCGCAGTCGAAGCCATGGTACAGCCGGCAAGGCGCCATGGCTTTCAGTGCCTTCGACGAGAAACGCCACCCAATCACACTATCGTTCGGCTTCACCCCGCCGTCGCGCATTTTCGTCATCCAGGGTAAAAAGCCTTTTGATGCGGCGCGGGCGCCATAGCCCTACGGCGCGTAAGATGCCTCATTCGGAGAATTCGACGTGCCCTGAGGGGCGTTATATGTCGGCGTCGGCGACTCAATCATCGTCATCGCCATGATGATGACGTTCCCAACCGCGGTGCCTGCCATTGTCGTGCCGTCGGTGTTCCTCATAGTATCCGCCGTCGCTATAGCCATAATAGGCGGGGGCTGGCGCGTAGACCACGGGCGGCGGTGCCTGATATACGACTGCAGGTTGCGCGACATACAAAGGCGCCGGCGCGCCGAGGTAGACCCCAACATCCACGTGAGCGAAGGCTTTGCTCGAAGCGCACGCGCTACCGAGAAGCACGGCGGTTAGATGGATGGCGCGTTTTATGAAGTTCTCGTTCATTGCGAACTCCAGAGTGTGCCCGCAATAACGCCGCAGCAGCCCGAGTGGTGCACGTCAGTAGCCCACTCCTTTGTAAGAATGTGTACCGCATCCTCGATTTGGTTCATGTTCGCGGCGCACCTCGGATGGCAGTCCCGAAGCGAAGTCGCGCATCGCCTGCCATCAACGCACGCCTTCGCGCTCCGCAGATTCGCCTCGCTGTTGGACGCGTCATCTTCGTCATGCAAACCAGTCACGACCACGCGGCAGTGCGCCGATAAATCAACAAAAGGCAACGTCGCAGCTGTGGGCCCTTGCGGCACCTCATTACACATAAGTCGCGACGGTGGCACGCCGCGAAAAGTCGTTTACGGTCAATGACATAGCGGGTGGGGTTGTAAACTCTTTCGGACTGGCGTTAACTCTTGCATTTTGGGCGGCACATGACGCAAGAGAAATCGAGCTGGGCAGCGGCAGAACTCAAGGGCATCGATTTGGGCGACCAACGCCTGAACAAGCGTGCCGTGCTATTGGCTGAGCGGCTGGCGGAGAAGCCGACGGCAAGCATACCCAACGCATGCGGCGGCTGGGCGGAAACGGCAGCAGCGTACCGCTTCCTGTCGCAAGATGAGTTGGACTGGCGCGACATCATGGCGCCACATTGGCAGAGTTCGACCGAACGAATGCGGGCGTGCGAAGTAGTGCTATGCATCCAGGACACCACGCAGTTGGACTTTAACGGTCAGACCATCACAGGGTTGGGACCGCTGTCGTATGAGGCGCAACGCGGGCTGTATCTGCACCCGACTTACGCGGTGACGCCATCGCGCGAACCGCTGGGCGTGCTTGACGCGTACATGTGGGCGCGCGAGCCGAAGGGTGCGGACGGTGTGCGCCCCGGCATCAAGGAAAGCACCCGTTGGACCGAAGGATATGAGAGGGTTGCCGAACAAGCGGCCGCACTGCCTGCCACGCGACTGGTTTATGTGGCTGACCGGGAATCGGACATCATGGCGCTGATGGTCAAAGCAAAGGAGTTGGGCCACCCGGCGGATTGGTTACTGCGCTCGCAGCACAATCGCACCTTGCCTGACGGCGGCAAGCTGTGGGACCAAGTGACTGCGGGTGAGCCGGCGGGCAGGATTCACTTTACGCTGGCAGCCCGTCAGGCTCAGCCTGCGCGCGCGGTTCGGCAGCAGGTGTGGGCGCAGCGGGTTGCGTTGACTGATGCTGCAGGCGGCGTGGTGAGTGCTACTTGCATCGTCGCCCGCGAGGTCGACCCGCCGGCAGGCGTCAAGCCGATCGAATGGCGCCTGCTGAGTAACCGCGATGTGAACGACCTGGAGGCGGCAGCGCAGCTTATTGATTGGTACCGCGCGCGCTGGGAGGTGGAACTATTCTTTCATGTGCTCAAGAACGGCTGTCGGGTCGAGGCGTTGCAACTCGCATCGATGGCACGGCTTGAACGTGCCTTGGCGCTGTTCATGGTGGTGGCATGGCGCATTGCTCGGTTGATGCGACTCGGTCGAACTTGCCCGGACCTGGATGCAGCGCTCTTGTTCGAGCGAGATGAATGGCGCGCGGCATTCATTCTCAACAAGAAGAAACCGCCGAAGAACTCACCGCGTCTGAATGAGGTCGTGCGCTTGGTCGCCATGCTCGGCGGATTCCTGGCGCGCAAAGGCGACGGCGAACCCGGAGTCAAAACCATCTGGCAAGGCCTGCAGCGAGTGACGGATTTCGCCGCCGGCCTCAAGTACGCCCAAGAACTCGGCGAATGACTTATGTGTAATCAAATGCCCTTGCGGACACCCCACCAAAACGAAGGCTTCTCCGCTATCCGGCGAGCATCATCGAAAACGCTCACTTTCGTCTTCCCCAAACTGTCGGGCTCGCATCAATCTGTTATGAGACTAGAAAGTCCCTTGTTTGATTTGGCCAAGGGTGTCGAGTAGATGTCCCCGATAGGCTTGCATTGCCTCGTGAGCTTCGTGCAGCGCGGTCAGCAGCGCGAGCGTGACCGGATTGTCGGGGCCGCCCCTCGCAAGCTGCAGCATGAGTCTTTCTCGGCATTGGCCTACTAGACCTGTCGCCCAACCATCGGCAGTCTCACTCAAGTGCAACAGTTCTTCTTGAAATTCCATCTTCGCCTTCGGTGGAAGGTTGTTTTCTATGTCCATTCCTTCACGATTCCGCGAAGGATTTTTGGATTTAAGTTGGCTGCGTGCTTCCGTCATGCTACTGAGCAAGCCCTATCAGATTTCGCGCCATGATTCAGGCCGTCGAATTCAACGCCGTCTCGCTTCCCAATTGGAAATGGAGTGTCCACGCTGGAGCCGCCGAATGCCACCTGCGACGTCGCCATAACAATCCGCTCTTCCCCTTGCACCGGCAGATGGTGACCGCTTTCGACGTCCACGAAGCACGTGTTGCCGACAACCCTGCTCTTCAGGACATACGACACGAACTCAACGTTCTTAGTCGCGAGTTCTACTCGACGAACGACCTTCCTCTAAATTGGCGCTCGTTTCTGGACGATTTCCGCGAGCGACTGGACGTACTGGAAGACCGCCGGTTAATCGCTGGCGGCGCAAACGATGGGCTCGGCGAAGCGATTTCCGAAGTCCGACAGAATGTGCTCGGCGCCTGGCGCGGCGCCATCCAAAAGAACCGTCAAAGCCTCACGGCGCTCGACCGGGAAGAAGCTGAAAAGGCCGAACGCCGTGGGATTCTCATTGGGTCCGACTGGACGGCTCAGCTATTTAGCCAAGGCTCATTGATACCGCCCGATGAAGTCGTCCCTGCGCTTTTGAGCGAAGAGCCCATCGAGTACGAAAGAGCTGTTACATGCATGCAAGCCGACCCGCGGCTTCACGAGACTCTCGCCAGCTGCCGGGTAGCGGCGCGTCGACTCGTCGAAACGCTTCGCGCTGCTGGCAATGATGTTCCACACATCGACGAGAAGCTGCGCATTCTTGATGGCGCCCCCGGACAAGTCCCTGCGTAATCGGCCAGCGACCATTACGAGAGCGCGAGCTTGAGTTGTATTTCTCAAGAAATTCTTCGGGAAAACCGCTATTTAAGGCTCGCCAGTTGCGCATCACTAAAACCGTTGCTACGCTAGCCGACAGCTTACGACGGCGCATGTGCCGAGTCTCGATGCTCCGGGGTGCGTCGTCTTAAGCGTTCTCTCAAACCTGACAGAGGATGCACATGGCAACGAAGACCGCAAAACCTGCAGCCAAGAAGGCTGCAACCAAGACTGCAGCGAGAAAATCAGCAGCACCCGCGAAGAAGGCAGCAGCCGCCGGCGCAACGTTCAAGCCGGTAAAGGACCAATTCACCAAAGCATCGCTCACCGCCCACGTGGCAACGCAAGCCGGTGTCGAGCCTAAGCAGGTGAAGGCAGTGCTGGCCGCACTTGAAGAGACGATTCTCGGTTCCGTACACAAGAAGGGCCTTGGCGAGTTCACGCTGTCGGGCTTGCTGAAAATCAACGTCCAGAAGGTGGAAGCAAAGAAGCGTCGTTTCGGGAAAGACCCGTTCACGGGTCAGGACCGCTGGTTCGACGCCAAGCCGGCGACGGTGAAGTTGAAGGTTCGTGCGCTCAAGAAGCTGAAAGACGCGGCGGCGTAAGTGAAGTAACGTCGTTCAACGAGCCCGCTTTTTCGCGGGCTTTTTTGCATCTGTCGCGTGGCGCGGGCGAGCTCCATGAGAGAGCCTTTCAATACGTCGTCCGACGGCGTCTCAATCAACAAAAGGCAGGATAGGCAGCGCATGGATGTCTTTTATTACGCCTCTTTTGAAATCAGAGTGGGTGGTTGTGCGGGTCAAGGGCGGGCGTGAGCCCGGCGCAGCGAACCCTTGAGGCGCTTTGAATCGACAAGCTGGGACATGGCTGGTTGCGGCAGAATGCGGCAACCAGCCATGCAAGACAAAGCGAACAATGACGAATCAACTCTTTGAAGCCGCCCTGGGAATCAAGGCACCGTGGTACGTGCAAGGTGTCGACTTTGATACGGCCAAACGACAGCTGACGATTGCTGTGGACTTTGTCGCAGGAAGTCGCTTCGCCTACCCCGGGCTCGCCGGTGAGCACCCAGTGCACGACACGCAAATCAAGCGGTTGCGCCACCTGAATTTCTTCCAGCACGAGTGCTATCTTGAAGTGCGAGTGCCACGCGTGCGCTTGCCCGATGGTTCGGTGCGGCTGGTCGAGCCGGAATGGGTCGGCCAACTCGACGGTTTCACGTTGCTGTTCGAGGCGCTGGTGCTGATGCTGGCGCAGCAGATGCCGTTTGCCGCAGTGGCGCGCATCGTCAATCTGTCGTGGCATCGGGTGCATGCCATCTGCTCGCGCTATGTGGAACTCGCGCTGGCGTCGGCGAACCTGTCGGACGTCAACTCGGTGGCCATCGACGAAACCTCGTACCGGCGAGGCCACGAGTATCTGACGCTGGTCGCCGATATGCAGGCTCGGCGCGTCGTATTCGTCACGCCCGGCCGTGACGCGAAGACGATTGAGAGCTTTGCGGCCTACCTTAGCCAACATCACGGCACGCCGGAGCAAGTGAGCTCCGTGAGCATCGACATGTCGCCCGCCTTCATCAAAGGCGTCGGCGAACATCTGCCCAATGCGCGAGTGACGTTCGACAAGTTTCACGTCGTCGCCCATGCCTCCAAGGCGCTTGATACGGTCCGGCGCCAACAACAGAAAGCCGACCCAGAACTTAAAGGGATGCGCTGGACACTGCTTAAGGACGCCGACAAGCTGAACCTTGCGCAATTGACGGACCTCGAGGCGCTTCTCAAGCAGTACACCACCAAGCGAACGGCCCGCGCCTGGTTGTATCGCGAGCAGTTGCGCGAGATTCTCGAACGCAAGCAAATTCATGTCGTCTCCAAATTGTTGCGGCAGTGGTGCACCAACGTCATGCGTTCGAAAGTCGAACCGATGAAGGAGGTCGCACGATTGATTCGCCGACACTTTGACGGCATCGTTGCGTGGACCCAGACCCGACAGACCAACGGCTTTATCGAAGCCATCAACGGCTTGTTTCAGGCCGCCAAGCGCAAGGCGCGTGGCTACACGCGCTTCTCAACCATGCGAACGGTGCTGTTTCTTATCGCTGGCAAACTCGACCTTTCCGCATTCAACTCACATGCCCGCTGAAGGCCGTTACCCACTCCGTTTTCAAAAGAGCCTTTATTACTCGCAGAGTTTTGAGCAGAACGTCAAGAACGGCCAAGTCGGTACTCTTGGCTCCAACAGTGCGAGGATGGTTGAACTCGCTGAGCGTTTGCCCAGGCGGATATGGGTATTCAAGACGCCCAAGGGGATGAAGGGCTCCATACAGTTGGTAGCTTCGATGCTCGTCAGCGACGAGCCGCGAGTCGCCGTACAGACGGACTATCGCAAGGTTATCTACTACGACGTGTTCTCGCCTGAGTCCGTCGTGTTCACAGACTCCGCGACACCCGAGCGCATCCAAGAGGTCTCAGCCTTCTTTCAATATCGGTGGCACAACGCGTTCGCCGCCAGTTTCAAGGGAGACGCCGGGTTGCAGGCGATTGAGGCAAACATAGTCAGAGGCCTTGAGGCACTGGTCGCAGACTGGGGCCGCGTGCAGATGCTTGAGCGCGTGAAAGATAGAGACAAAGTACAGCCTATCAACCCTTTCGCGCACCCGACGCGCTGACTGCAAGCACGCTCATTCGAAAAAAAATCCCGTCGCACGCGACGGGCCAAGTCAACGGCGTCCATGCAAGAACGCGATGACAATATAGAGCCTCGCATATGGCCGGCTCAAGCCACACACCGTCGCTGACGCTGCAGAAACTCGGGGCACAACGCGCGGGAGACTGCTCGCATGAGTCATTAAAAATGCCCTGACCTCCCGGCTTGTTGGATAGCGTCCGTGGACCTTCACTCCGTTCGACCGTTCCAGCGAATTAGCCGCTTTTACAGCAGATTCTCACGCCTTCGTAAGACGGTAGGTAGCAGACCCCACAGAGCCATCAAGGAGAAGGATCACGATACTGAACAAAAAGTTCAATCTGTCGACGGTCTCCACCGCACAGGGAAGCCGAGACGCCAGGCGGTGGCATGATGCTGACTGTCAAGCGTGACCACGTCAAGCATGCTTGAGCGCTAGGCGACGGAATGCTCTTCGTCACGTACCCCTCACTACAGATCCGGGCACCTATCGAGTAAAATTGCGTTCGAGAGATTGGCTGCACCTTCGTGAAAATAGAATATGTCGAGTCTATAAATTAGTATATCGAATTGATCGAGTTTTGCGATTTTCCCAATTTTGCTTGACGGCCCTTTTTCCCAACGATTGATCACTCGCAGTCTAATCACTACGCGGCAGTCGGACCACGCTGGACGATCTTCCGAAGAATAGTTTGGCGTTTGTTCCAGACCGAACACCAATGCCGCCTCGACTATAATCCAGAAATTAGCATATCAACGATTGCAGGGAGCCCTACCCTATGAGTCAGCCCCGCGGCCGACATGCGGGACCTCGAGACAGCGGCCAGCGCCAACCTCGCCACGTGAACAAATCGTCGTCCAACCGGCAGGGACAGTCGTACCCGAAGGCGCCTCCTCGAGACGCTGCTCAGACCGCCTCGATTTTTAAAACCCGTTCGTTCCAGTTTCTGGTCGACGCGGTGGGCGCAGAGAATATCGCATTGGGACTCGAATCCAGTCTGACGCGAGTGGCTGAACTGATGAAGGGCGAGCGTTTTACGCCCGAGACCGCGTTTCACATGGAAACCACACTCGGGTTGCCACACGGCTTTTTTGATCAGCCTCACCCCGCGCTCTCACCTGAGACCATTGCTCGCCTGAAGGCACCGCTCGACTTTGTTCAAGAGGACGAGGAGGCGCAAGCCGAGTCTGAAATCCGTCAGCCTGCTTCAGCCGTCAATGTCAGCCAGCAACCATCTGTTGAAATCCGTTCGTCCGAGGAAGTGGAAATGCCAAAGAAACCAGCGGGCGGCTCGCCCAGGGCTAGCAGGAATAGCGCGCGCGAAATTGCCGAGCCGCCGAGGCGGGATGCTGCCCTCAAGGGCGCGTCATCGAAATCCAAAGCATCCAGCAAGACGGCCCAGCAACACGCGCTACCCTTGAGCGACGGCGCTAATGTCGAAAACATTCGACGCGCTAACCTCCACGTTCTGACGAGCCGTAATGGATCGAAAGTCAGACTTGGGGTGGTCATGGCGTTGAGCGGATCGAACATGGCCCATCGTCTACATGGCAAGAAACGCATGGACGATGCTGAGGCAAGCCGTTTCACGGAGCGCCTTGGTTTGCCAGTCGGTTGGTTGGACACGCCGCGCGCTGAAGCTGAGATTCCCGAGTCGGTGTCACGTTTGCTCACCCCTGCCGCCCGTAGTCGCGCATCCGTTGAACACGACGAGCCGCCTGCGCTTGCAGCTCAGCATAGCGTGCCGAGGAAGCGCGCTGCGGCAAAGGCGCGGCCAGGAAGCCCTCACCCGCACGCCTTGGGCGATGTACAAAGCGCATCGGACTCAGCACATGTCCCGAGTGGCGAAGCGACGGTCGGCGTCGGCCCGCAAGAGCACGCCACTGATTCTCCTGGCGAGCCTGGCGCTCACTCAATTGGCGAAAGCGAGCAGCATTCTCCGTCGCCACTACCGACCACGATCGAACTGCAGGCCGCCCCCGCCCTACCCCAACAAAAAAGCGTATCGCTTCCCTCCACTTCCGTGACCGGCTTGGACAATCTTCACGGTATCGAGCCGATCGCGGAAGCTTTGATCAAGACCCTGGCAGGCAAAGCACGCACAGGTCGGTTGGATGAGTTGAAAGCGCTGGAGCTTTTGCAACAGGCGATATTGCTGTAACGCCGAGGACGCGACTCAACCGCGCCCTGCGAAGCCGTGACGATCGAGCAACGCTTAGGTCAACGAGCAATGCGCCTTCTTTTGGGCGACAATTCAGCACGCGCGCGTGCTTGTCCCATCAGGCCTGCGCCGCGTCCCGTACAGCGCTGACCTAATCTTCGAAGTGTCGTATGGATGGGCTATCGAGGCGCCGCCTGATGATTTAATGGTCGAGATATTGCCGGAGCTTGTCAGCGCGACTCGGGTGCATCAGCTTTCGCATCGCCTTGCTTTCGATCTGCCGGATCCGTTCGCGCGTCACGTCGAATTGTTTGCCGAGCTCTTCGAGGGTATAGTCGGACGCGGTGTCGATTCCAAAACGCATCCGGAGGACCTTCGCTTCACGCGGTGACAGCGCGTCGAGCGCCTCGTCGATCGCGGCACGCAGGTTCGCATGCACGGCTGCATCGGCAGGCGATGCAGCCATCGGATCTTCGATCATGTCGCCAAGCGTTGCATCTCCGTCCTCGCCCACCGGCATCTCGAGCGACACCGGTTGCTTGGCGACCTTCAACATGCCCCGGACCTTCTCTTCGGTCAATTCCATGCGCTGCGCCAGTAGTGCCGGATGCGCCTCCTGGCCGGTCTGCTGCAGAATCTCGCGCGAAATCCGATTAAGCTTGTTGATCGATTCAATCATGTGCACCGGCACGCGAATCGTGCGCGCCTGGTCCGCAAGCGAACGGGTCACCGCTTGCCGCACCCACCACGTCGCGTAGGTGGAAAATTTCCACCCGCGTCGATACTCGAATTTGTCGACGGCTTTCATCAGGCCGATATTGCCTTCCTGAATCAGATCCAGGAAGTGCATACCGCGATTCACGTACTTCTTTGCGATGGAGATCACCAGGCGCAAGTTGGCTTCGATCATCTCGCCCTTTGCCTGCCGCATTTTCAACTCGGCCGCCATCATCTGCCGGTTGATCTTCTTCAGTTGCTGCAGCGGTATCGCGGCGTGCGCTTCGATCTCGATCAGTTTTTGCTGCTCGGCCTGAATCGCCGGCAGACTGCGCTTGAGCGCGGCGCCATACTGGTTCGACTCAGTGGCCATCCGTTCGGTCCAGCCTAGATCGGCTTCGTGCCCTGGAAACGACTCGACAAACTTCTCGCGCGGCATCCCGCATCGGTCAACGGCGATCTGCAAAAGATGACGCTCGATCGCGCGCACCTGCGCGACTTGTTGCTGTACATCCGCGCACAGCCGATCGATGGTTCGCGCCGTAAAGCGAATGGGCGCCAGTTCGCGCTGCATGGCCTCACAGATGTGTGCGACGGCCACTGTGTTCTCGCCCTGCGCCGCCTCGCCGCGCGGAAGTTGAGCGAACAACTCGCGCACCCGAGCGAAGATGGCAAGGCTGTCGTTCGTGAGCTGTTTCAGACGTGCTTCGTTTGCCTTCGCGGAATCTTCTGGCTCGGTCGCGCCGCCCTCGTCGTTCTCGCCGTCCTCGTCGCCCTCCTCTTCATCGCCATCAGCGCCTTGGGTGTCGTCCGTGTTGAGCTCAGGCGAATCGGACGTGTCCGAAACCGGTTCGTCGGCCGCCGCGGCTTCTTCGTTGAGACCATCGACCAAATCGTCAATGCGCACTTCACCCGCCTCAATTCGCTCCACGCTTTCAAGGATCGTGGAGACTGTCGCTGGACAAGCCGCAATCGCCTGGATCATTTCGTGAAGGCCGCCTTCGATGCGTTTCGCAATCTCAACCTCGCCCGCGCGGGTGAGCAACTCCGTCCCGCTCATTTCACGCATGTACATACGCACGGGATCGGTGGTGCGGCCGAATTCAGAATCCACCGTTGAGAGGGCAACTTCCGCTTCCTCGTCGGTCTGATCGTCCGACATGGCGGCCGGCGCCGTGTCGTTTAATAGCAGCGTCTCGGCATCCGGCGTCTGCTCGTAGACCGCCACGCCCATATCATTGAAGGTACTGACAATGGTTTCGATCGCGGCGGTCTGCGCGAAGTTGTCCGGCAAGTGATCGTTGATTTCTGCGTGGGTCAGGTAGCCGCGCGCCTTGCCCAACTGGATCAGCGAGCGCATCTGACGCTGGCGCTCCTCGTCTTGCAACGCTGAAAAGACTGCGTCCACCGGCAGCAACAGTGCTGCAGCCTTGGCCTTGGGCCCGCGTCGGCCTGGGGCCTTACGCACAAATTCGGTTGTAGCAGACCCGGAATCTTCACGATCAAAACTTGTCATGCATTCTCCTTGGCAGGGTTGCTCGGCGATGACGAGACCAGCGGCTGACAGCATTGCGGCCGGCGCGTCACGGACATTCAAGGCTGAAGGCGGACGCGGCTTGTGATTTCGCAACGAGCGATGACGCGGCCCGCTTAGACGAGCAGGCCGGTAGGAATGGCGCAATCAAGAGACAGTGCGATTGAGCACTGCTGAAGATTATAGCACGAATTGCTGCGATGCACCAAATCGGTACGCAGCCCGGTTCATCAGGCTTTCCAATGCGCTTGGACCGGCCATTCGCGAAGCGGCCCGCAACTTCTTTCCTCGCTTTTTTTAGGGTCGACTGATAGCGAGACTGTGGACCCAATCGCTGCAGCCAAGTGAAAAACGTATATCGCGCTCGATCGCGAGCTCCGTTGTGGCTCCGCGTGTTCCCTGCGCCAGCCTGGGTGCCAATTTCGATCTACTGTTGTCGGGGCGATGGTCTACGCGCTCGTAGGTGACCTTATCAATTTGTGTCCCGGTGCTATGGCATGACAGATCGCGCGGGCGTCATCGTAGCCGCCGCAGCATCACCTCGGCCGTCCCACCGCTCGACCCGGGCGTCGCCCACTTGAGTTGTTCTCCACTGATGCTGAACGGGCGCTTCTGTTCGACACCGTTCCAGTTCGGAAACGAACTCGTGGCGATATGAAACGTGATTGTCTGCTCAGACTCGTTCACGCTGTAGGTTCCAAAGTGAGCGATCATGCCCTGAACCACGGCTTTGTTTTCCTCGGGCGTGCCACCCGTTCGATTGCCCGATGCAAACTTGGCGAGATCGGCACGGGAGGTCATCAGGATATAATGACCGTTCGCGTCGAAGACTGCGAGCCCTTGCGGATTGTTGCCGTACATGGGTTGCCGCGCGCCGTCCGGACGTACGGTATCGACCGATACTTAGGCCCACGTTCCGACGAGCTGTTCTTTCAGCGTCGCAGTTTGCGCGGCCACATGCATGCTTGGGACCATCATGCTCAGTAGTATCGCGAGGGTGCGATGTGCAACCAGGTTCTTTCGGATCATCATCGACCTTTTCCTTTGGGTACATTGAGAGACGTTCAAGCGCAACGGTAGCGTCGAATACTGCCGGTCGGCTCACCGATCACTTCGAACGGCTTACTTCGCACCCACGTCGAGCAGCCAGGCTCACTCTTCTGCATCTATTCCAGCGTTTTAAGCTGATCTCTCGTCGATAGCGCGCTAGCATGCTTAATCTGTGCTTTGAACGCGCCATCTTCTCGCTACGATAGAAGTCCATATTTATGTATTCGTTTCCATAGTCGACTCGAGCCGCGCTCATTCGTAAAGGGGCGTTCCATGCACAAAAGAATAATCGCTGTTTCACTTATCCTGATCACGCTTTGCCTGTCGGCGTTTGCCCGGGCCGATGCAAGTCTCTTGCTGGGGACATGGCGCCTGAAGTCATTCGTGCGTGAAGTCGCCGCCACCGGCGAGCGTTACAACCAGCTCGGCGATGATCCTGACGGCTATCTCACCTACTCGCCGGATGGCCGGATGCTCGCGTTCTTCGTATCGGGCGATCAGCCACGACCACGGAACGAACCCTCCGACGAAGAGCGAATCAAGCTGCATAAATCGATGCTTGCCTACGGCGGAACGTATAGCCTATCGCCGGGCAAGGTCGTGCATCACATCGACATCGAATGGGATGGCAGGCGCGTCGGGACCGACCAAGTGCGGTTTTACACCATCGATGGCGACACGCTTACGATCAAGACCGAACCAAACAAGAGTCCTATCGACGGGCGCGAAGGCGTAGGCATCTTGACGTTTGAAAGGGTGAAAGATCCGCGGCCGCAATAAAAGGAGCTCGCACAGCGGGTGGGGCGCGGTGCGTGAACGACATGTCGCGACCGAGGGTGCGGCGTCATTCTGAGCACGTCATCGGGCGTAAGACTTGATCGTCAGGTTGGCCGCGCTCGATCGCCTCTGGCTGGGGGAAGCGGAGATGCATCGCCTGCATTTTTTCAGAGAAGGTATTTCAGGTCGTCTTCCATCGATGAACCGTAGATCTATTCGTGCGGCGGCCGAAAAAGCGGTTTCGATGGAGGCTTCAATGAGCACATCTGTCTCAATCACGAAAGCAGCACGCCATGCGGTTGCGCTATTGAGCGTCGCGCTGATCGGCCGCTGATACCGGGTGCGCCGCACGCACAGACCGGTGGGGTCTGCATCGCCATAAGTGAACGAACGAACTCGGATGCTTCGGACACGCCGAACAGTATCTGCAGGCGCTGTCGGGCGCGCAGCCTCCTTACGGTCGATGTTCAGTCAGCGGTGGCTCGATGGGTCCAGCGAAGAGGCCCCCATCGAAGTACGCGTCATCGAGCTCCATGATGGTGTCGTCTCCCATCAGAATCACAACGAACTCGACCGTCCCATCGCCAGGCACCGCGGAGACTTCCGCGATGGTTTGTTGGGGCGATCGCTCGTCGACGAAGCGCAACCAGTAGTATCCGGGCGCGGTCGGCCGTGTGTTTTTCCATTCCATATGAAGCACTCGCGTCATCACTAGCCAAGGCTGTTGCGACTACATTATCGCTCTTACCGCCGAACGGGAAAACGCCACGCCAATAAGAATACCGTCGCTCCACCCTACCGTCCCTTTCACCGCGCACCGCCGCGAGCACTCCCGCGCATCGAGTAGCGCACGCGTTGGGACCGACGAACATGGTCCCCGACGGCATCTTCGACGGAAATCCTGCGGCCACATTTCCCGAGCGCCACAGTTCGCAAACGGATCGGCGCTCGCCAACCGGGAGTGACGGCATCCATTCTCTCCTCGATGTTCTTTTTCTCGCATGCCTTCCCGCCGTTCACGTCCCGTGCGCCCTCGCGCAAGCCCCTCGCCAAAGCCATTTTGGTGCCGATGCCCGAGAACGCGGCGCGAGAAATCTCCCTGGTGAACCATCTGACCTGTGTCGCGTGTCGAAGTGATGCCGGTTCTGCGTACCTGTTCAATGAACTGATCCGGATGATCTTTCTCGCGTACTACGTTGGGGGCGCTGGCTTTGGCGACACCGACGCGATGGTCTACGCGCGCGCCGAGAGGGAGTTGGAACGCGTTCTGCGACGCGCCGAACACTCGCGGGCTTAGAAACTCGACGCCAACGACATTTCGCTTTTCGAGGCAGTGCTGCACCAATCGGATCGTCAGCTCGGAAACGCGCCAAGGCATCTTCATCTTAGCGCGCGTTATCGGCTCGACTGTTCGTGAACAGCGTATACCGTAAAACAAATTAAAAATGTCAATCCGGAAGCCTTATTGGAAGGCCGTCCGTGTCCCGAGGTGACAAACTTATATTCACTCGCAGCGCAATAAAGGTGTCAATTCGCATATTTGCGCATTAAATTCGTCAATTTAACTCCTACACTTCGAATCCCGTTCGTCGAGAATAGATCTCATGACGAATATCCTGCACATTCCAGAGCCGGTCGCGATTTCCCGTCCGCGAGGCGCACATCGGTTCGAAGCCTTCATCCCCAAACTCGTCCGTCGCGTCACGTTCTACCGGCGTGCGTTGCTCGAACAATGGCTGCTGCTCGAGGCAAAGCCGAAAGTGATCAGCTTCTGCGAGCGACCCGGATATGTTCTGATCGATGGAAACCGCCGCCTTGCTGATTTCTGGGTGCGGTCCGCTGATTGTGAAGAATTGGTTGTGCTAATCGAAGAATCAAGCAACCCTGATACGAAGACGTTGGGACGCGATCTTGACGCCACATCTCACGTCCGCCTTGTTGCGTCGGCTGAGCTCGCTGCGGCGCGTGTTTGGACAGATAACTGGCAGCGCATCCTCCCCTACCTCGTCGCGAATCGAGGTCTCGCTCCGCCAAACTTGCCACAGGCAATCACGCGCTTCTTGAATGGCCCCCAGCGTTTGCTTGCTATCGAGCGCGAATTCACAACCTACGACCTGGTCATCGTTCGCGCAACCTTGTTCAGCCTGCTGCGTACGGGTCGTGTCAACGCACCGGAACTTCAAACCCAACCGCTGTCGTTGCTTACCTCGTTCACAGCGACCGAGGCGATATCATGAGTCGCCGCAAACCGGAGTTACAGGCGATCGATCTCAACTCGTGGCCTAGCGTTGCTCATACCGAACTCGACGAAGGCTCGCGCCGGCAGTTCGAGGTGCGTCGGCAAGCGGTGCTGCGCTACATAGCTGGCGAATCGATCAAGGCCATCGAGGAATCGACCCACGTCAATCGGCGGCAATTGTACCGCTGGCTGGAACGTGCGCGATCGGCACATCCTGACGGGCGCCCTTTCGGCTTCCGAGCACTCATTCACTACGTGCGCATAGCAGAGTATGGTGTTTACGCCGACCGAAAATTGAGCCACTTGTAGGGATCGCGCCGACTGAAAACTGAGCCGGGTAATCAACCTATCCTGCTAGTTTTTCAGGCAGGGTGTTTGGGGATGATCCCGATGACGATGATTGGCAAGGTGCGGCGGATGTTCCACCGCCAGAACAAGTCGGTACGCGAGATAGCGCGTCTCACAAGCCTGTCGCGCAACACGATTAGTAAATACCTGAGCATGGATGTTCAGGAAGAACCGAAGTATCGACGGCGCCCGCAGTCGACCCGGCTGACGCCGTTTCATGAGGCGCTGGTGCAGGCACTCACCGTTGACGCACGGCGGCTGAAGAAGGAGCGACGCACCGCCTGGATGCTGTTCCAGGAGATCACGGCAAGCGGCTACGATGGCTGCTATTCGCGGGTGACCGATTTCATCCGGGCCTGGCGGCAAGGCGAAGGCAAGGCGGTTTCGAAGTCGGCGTTTGTGCCGTTGCAGTTCGAGCTGGGCGAAGCGTTCCAGTTTGACTGGTCCGAGGAAGGACTGGTTATCGGCGGCATTTACCGCAAGCTGCAGGTGTCGCACATGAAGCTGTGCGCGTCCCGGGCGTTCTGGCTCGTGGGCTACCCGAGCCAGGGTCACGAGATGCTGTTCGACGCCCATACACGCTCGTTCATGGCCTTCGGCGGGGTGGCACGCCGTGGCATCTACGACAATATGAAGACGGCCGTCGACAAGGTCCACAAAGGCAAGGGCCGCTCCGTCAACTCGCGCTTTGCGGTGATGTGCGCGCATTACCTGTTTGACGCGGACTTCTGCAACGTGGCCAGCGGCTGGGAGAAAGGCGTCGTTGAGAAGAACGTGCAGGACAGCCGCCTGCGTATCTGGATTGAAGCGCGCGGACAGCGATTCGGCAGTTTCGCCGAACTGGACGCGTGGCTGGCAAGCCGGTGCCGCTCGTTGTGGGAGCAGGTGAAGCATCCGGACTATCGGGACCTGAGCATTGCCGACGTGTTCGAGCAGGAGCGCGCCCATCTGATGCCGATGCCGACACCGTTTGACGGTTACGTTGAACGCGCGGCCCGGGTGTCGTCGACCTGCCTGGTGGTGGTCGGACGCAACCGGTACTCGGTACCATGCGAATTTGCAGGCCAGATGGTCAGCACGCGGCTCTATCCGGGTCGCGTCGTCGTGGTGGGCGATGATGCCGTGGTGGCCGAACACGAACGCCTGGCCGACGAAGGTCTGGTGCGCTACGACTGGCAGCATTACATCCCGCTGATCCAGCGCAAGCCCGGCGCACTGCGCAACGGCGCGCCGTTCCTGGACATGCCCGAGCCGCTGCAACGCCTGCGCCGGGCGCTGCTGCGGGAAACGGGCGGCGAGCGCGTGATGGCGAAGGTTCTGGCGCTGGTACCGGAAAGCGGCCTGGACGCCGTGCTGATTGCGGTCGAGCTGGCGCTCGAACAGGCACCGCCCTCCGGGCGCGTCAGCGTCGAGCATGTGGTGAATGTGCTGTCGCGCATGCACAGTGTGCAGATGCCGCAGAAGATCGATACGGCGCTGCAACTGACGACGCCGCCGCTGGCCGACACCTCGCGCTACGACGGGCTGCGCCCGGCGCTGCAACAGCCGGAGGCCGGTCATGCGTGATCTGATCGTCGAACTCAAACAGTTGCGGCTGCACGGCATGGCTGCCGGTTGGGCCGAACTGCTCGAACAGGGCAACGTCGAGGTGGCGTCTTCGCAGTGGCTGCTTGAACGGCTGCTGCAGGCCGAGATTGCTGATCGGGCCGTGCGTTCGGTCAGCCACCAGATGAACGCGGTGAAGTTCCCGGTGCATCGTGATATCGCCGGCTTCGACTTCGATGGCTCGCCGGTCGATCGCCAGCTCGTCATGCAACTGGCCAGCATGACGTTCACCGAGGGCGCGCACAACCTGGTTCTGGTCGGCGGACCGGGCTCGGGCAAGACACATCTGGCGACCGCCATCGGCGTGTCCGGCATCATGCACCATGGCAAGCGAGTGCGCTTCTACTCGACCGTGGATCTGGCCAATGCCCTGGAGCAGGAAAAGGCGCAGGGCCGTGCCGGACGGATCGCTGCGAGCTTACTGCGCCTCGACCTGGTCATTCTGGATGAACTTGGATATTTACCCTTCAGCCAGGCCGGCGGCGCATTGCTGTTCCATCTTCTGAGCCGCCTTTACGAGCACACGAGCGTTGCCATTACAACGAATCTGGACTTCGCCGAATGGTCCAGTGTGTTCGGCGACGCGAAGATGACCACGGCATTGCTGGATCGGCTGACGCACCACTGCCACATCGTGGAAACCGGCAACGAAAGCTATCGCTTCCGGCATAGCAGCGCCAGTGCAAAGAAACGCATCCGGTCGCGTGAAGCGGCACGCAAAGGCGATCCCGCCGGCGCCGCCGAATCCACCTGATGTCGTTCGCCGGCGCTGCGGAAGCTGCTACGGGCTACGCCCTTCGTAGCTTCCCCAGCGCGACGCACCTTCATACGAAGGAGGACAACAACTCCGGAAACCCATACACTTATCCACAACCGGTCCTGCTTCAGACCGGTCTTCACCCCGGCTCAAAATTCAATCGGCCCGGTGGCTCAAAATTCCGTCGGCGCGGACACCTCACGCTCCCTGTCTCTGTTGGAGAACCGACTTTTCGGGTAATGGTCGCGTGAGTGCTGCCTGCCGCGCGTCAAACAAGATGAGAGCAGCGCGTCGATCAGGATGAGAGTACTGGCGTTGCGGCAGCGGTGGAGGGCGTAGCCCGGAACCGCTGCCGCAACGCCGCGCCGAGGAGTTCACCCCGCTACCGGGGTGCCTTGTCGGTGGTCGCGGTAAATCGGGTATGAACAGCTCTTCCATGTAGCGAAGGGAGGCTGAGTTGCCCGGCCGACACATCAACGACCATCAGATGAGGCTCTACATGAAGTACAGACTCAAGGAAGGACCAGCTCAAGCGGCTGCGCGCGCCGGGTTCAGCGCCGCCACGGGGTATCGCATCGATCAGGACCGGCGACTGCCATCGCAGAAGAAGGCGCCACGTGCGCGTCGCCGTCCCGATCCCCTGGCGGCAATCTTTGACACCGACATCGTGCCGCTGCTCCAGTCCGCTCCCGGCATCCGGCCTATAGCCGTACTGGACGAGATGCTTCGGCGCCATCCCGACCTCCCGGGCAACGTGCGCCGCACACTGGAGCGCCGTATTCGCGACTGGCGCGCACTCCATGGCGAGGAGCATGACGTTATGTTCCGTCAGGTTCACGAACCCGGTCGTCTCGGGTTGTCCGACTTCACAGAGATGGACAGCCTGGGCGTCACCGTGGCGGGTGTCGCGCTTGACCACCGCCTCTATCACTTTCGGCTGGCCTGCTCGGGCTTTGAGCACGCTCACGTCATTCTCGGCGGCGAGAGCTATGTCGCGCTGGCTGAAGGGCTGCAGAATGCCATCTGGGCACTCGGGGGCGCGCCGCGCGAGCACCGCAGCGACAGCCTGTCGGCGGCGTTCCGCAATCTCGATGCCGACGCGCGCAAGGATCTGACCACGCGTTACGATGCACTGTGCGCCCACTACGGCATGCAGCCCACACGCAACAACCGTGGCGTTGCCCACGAGAACGGCTCCATCGAGAGCCCTCATGGCCACCTCAAGAGCGCAGTGCGTGATGCGTTGCTTCTGCGCGGCAGTCGCGACTTCGACAATCTCGGTTTCTATCGCTGCTTCATCGACGAGATCGTCGGTCGCATCAACGCGCGTAATGGCAAACGCATTGAGGCCGAGCGGGCACTGCTTCAGCCGCTTCCGGCCCAGCGTACGTGTGACTACGAGGAAACGCGCGTATACGTCACGACCACCTGCGGCTTCGTCCTGCGCAAGGTGTTCTATACCGTCCCGTCCCGGCTGATCGGCCATCACCTGCGCGTGCGCCTGTACGACGACCGGCTGGAGCTGTTTCTGGGCAGTACGGCCCTGATGACACTACAGCGCGGCCGTGCGGGTCCCAATGGCAAGCACGGCCACGTCATCAACTACCGGCACATCATCCACGCGCTGCGCCGCAAGCCCATGGCGCTGCTCAACCTGGTCTATCGCGATCAGGTCTTTCCGCGCGAGGCGTATCGACTGACCTTCGATCGCCTGCTCGAGCAGCTCCCGGAGCGTCAGGCATGCAGGACCACGGTTGAACTGCTCAGCCTGGCCCACGAGCACAACTGCGAAGCGCAACTGGCCCAGGCGCTGCAGCAGTGCCTGGACGATGGACAGTTACCCGACCTGGACGCACTGCGTTCGCGTTTCGAAGCGAAGCGCACGAACAGCATGCCGGAGGTGAACGTCCAGCTAGCACCGCTGAGCGACTACGAAGCCCTGCTTGACGACATGGCAACGGAGGTGACGGCATGAGTCTCGACATCGACGCCACCCGCCTGTCGCTGCTGCTCAACGATTTGCGGCTGCCCGCCATCAAGCAGATCTGGTCCAGCTTTGCCGAGCGCTCCGACACGGAAGGCTGGCCGGCAGCGCGCCTGCTGATGGCGCTGGCCGAACACGAGATCGCCGAGCGCGATCGACGCCGAGTCGAACGTCACCTCAGGGACGCCAAGCTGCTGCCGGGCAAGACACTGGAGAACTTCGATTTCGACGCGGTGCCGATGGTATCCCGCGCGCACGTCTCGGCGCTTTGCGCGGGCGATGGCTGGTTGCGTAACGGCACCAACCTGATTCTTCTGGGGCCGAGTGGGGGTGGCAAATCCCACCTGTCGTCGGCCATTGGACTGAGCCTGCTGGAGAAGGGCTGGAAGGTCCTCTTCGCTCGCACTACCGACCTCGTGCAGCGGTTGCAGCTCGCGCGCCGCGAGCTCGCGCTGGAGTCAGCCATCAACCGGCTGGATCGCTTCGACCTGGTCATCCTGGACGATTTCGCATATGTCAGCAAGGATCAGGCAGAGACGTCGGTGCTGTTCGAGCTCATCAGCGCTAGGTATGAGCGCCGTTCTCTTTGCATAACAGCAAATCAACCATTCGGCGAATGGGACAAGGTCTTCCCCGACCGGGCCATGACGGTGGCCGCCGTCGACCGGCTGGTACATCACTCGACCATCTTTGAGCTGAATGTCGAAAGCTACCGTCGCCGTACTGCCCTGCAGCGCAAGCAGCAGGGACCGGGACGCCCGGCCAGTAGAGCGACCCCAAAGAACGTTGGCGTGCCACCGACACAGGAGGATCAGCACGGCATCGACCTCACCGAATGACCCACTGTTCTCATCCTGATTGACGCGCGGCTCGTAGGCAAAGCTAGCCGGCGTCAATCAACTCCGGCATCATCTTCCACGCCAACACATTCTCATCCTGATTGTCGCGCAGCCAGAATACCTGCGGCGTCACCATTACACAGCAATCCAAAACGACTGGTGGCTTCAGCTTGATTGTCGCGCGACACCCACTCGCCCGCGTCAATCAACGCCGCGCGTCAATCAATAAACGCTTGCCAGCGTCAATCAACATCGGCATCATCATTTCTGCCGCGACATTCTCAACTTGATTGTCGCGCGTCTCTCATCCGGATTGTCGCGCCACAGCTGCCGTCGGCCCGTTCGTGTTTGCACGTGGCGTAGGTGCCTGCAAAGTGAACTGGCCGGCTGTCACGATCATACGCAGCAACGAGTAATGGCGGGACAAGAACGGCACCTGGGCTCGACCTCGCTGCCGTTATCTGTCGGATAACGGTAACTATTGTCATCCCAACGACAGAAACCCCCGTCATTCTTGAAAATCGGTGCGTATGGGCCGCCCACCCAGGCAGCAGCAAGTTATCCAAGGGATGAAAGGGCGCCTTGCCCGTTCCAAACGGGCGTCGAGCTCTTTATCCGAACTTTCGCGGCCCGGTTTCCACGTGGAAACCCTTGGGGCCGCCACTGCCATTACCGCGTCCGTTCATTGTTCAAGAGCAAGCGAAGTCTTTCGAGTGCTACGAGCTGGCCATGTCCTTCCTCGCGCCAACACTTCTCAATGGTCTGGTGCAACGCGTGCGCTTCGTTGGCAACCTCTTGAAAACGCTGAACTTCTAGGGCAAGCCGCAGCACAACTGCGCCTCCGCCGTTGTACCGACGCCATAGAACACGGAGCTCGTGGTGGCTAACGGGCAGAAAACTGGGGAGCGGCGTACTGTGGTCCCATGCTGTATGGATATACAGTGTAGGTCGGTTGCCCCCGCGACGCTACCGAGCTGTCGGTGCCCGGGCGCATGCCTGTAGTCGCGCGGCGAATCGCAATTCAGTATATCGACAATTTAGCGAGTTCGCCGCGGGAGGCAGCCCGGACCCATGCTTGCTGTAGCGACTCGGTGCAAAACCGCACGTATTCGCGGACGGTTTCCACGTGGAAACCACGGGCTCATCGCGCAATTTGTACGGAGTTCGCCAGCGTCGAGATTGCCAGTGCTCGCAGTTGCTCGACGTCTATGAGATTCCGCCGGGTAGCACAGGCCTTAAAGCTAAAGGACAAGGTAACCACGTCCCCAACGGCGTGCACCTTTACTTTGCAGTCGGTGTCCGCAGGCCCGCCAGCGAGATAGTCCAAGATTACTGCCGGTGATCGGCGACCGGGCTGCTCCGAGAGCAGCTTGGCATTGCGGGCCACCTTCGAGACGCCTAGCGTCCTAACGAGCGCTAGCAACGTTTTCGCGTTGCCGTGAGTGAAGCGCTTCTCGTCAAACAGTTCTGTAATCACTGGCGGAAGCTTGGATACGGCGATCGCAACGGCCAACCGTTTGTCTCCCCAGCCTTGCAGCTTCGCCGCTTCAGTCATCGTTGACCACCTGTTTGCTGCGACACCCTCGACGAACTGCCTGGCCCGAGCAAAAGGCAGATCGACTTGCGGCTTTCCCCCGCGCTCTGGCAGGGGCGGCGACTTGCTGTCTAGCAGGTGAACAATCTCGGCCCATGACTTTCCCTCCTTCGCAATCGCTCGAGCTCTTCGAGCTAGCGCCTCGCGCCCGATGGCCCGTTCAATCCGAATAAGCTCTCGCGCCGTCCTCCCGATCAGACCACTTTCAGTGAAAAGGAGCAGCACGTCGGCAGGCATCGCCGAGACGCGGAGCGCTCTGTTGACGTCCTCACGTTTAACTCCGAATCGTGCCAGGGACTCTGCAGCTTCCTTTTGGTTTTGCCATAGGCGTCCGAGCCCATCTCTATAAACCGTGGCGAGGGCCAGTGGATTCCGGCTCAACGGCTTTCCGATATATGTTTCCAAGTCCTTCCTCCGTTTGAACCGTTTGTCGGCACGCTGCGCGACGCTCTTTAGCAGCAGTTTCCACGTGGAAATCGTGTGTCAAGCGACCGGGACTTCGTGATCCCAATATCCCGGACAAATAAGATGTATGCAGTAACTTCGGGGGGTGCCCCAATGAGCCTAGTCATTGCAGTAGCGAATCAAAAGGGCGGGAGCGGTAAGACAACGATTGCCCTTAATCTTGCCGGCGCATATTGCGATGACGACCCGAGCCTTCGGGTCCTAGTGATAGATGCCGACTCCCAGAATTCATCCATGAGAGCGACCAGCGCTGGTTCAGAGCCGTACCCCTTCACGGTTGTCAACCTCGCACGCCGGGTCGAATCTCGGGCGGGAAATAAAAAGGATGGCAGAAAACTACGATCTGATCGTCGTCGACTGCCCCCGAGCGTGCACGACAAAAACACCGAGGTGGCTATCGCGGCGTCCGACTTTGTCTTGGTTCCCATGGATCCATTACGCCGAATACACCCGGCTCCTTTACGGCGAAAAGCGACAATAAGCGAGCCGATCGTGTTATTGCGCTCTTTTGGTCGGTTGCTCCCCTTGTATTGATAACTACAAGTTCCGTAACATCGGATACGAATCAGTCACTGCGACCGGTGAAACCGCTGCCTCGCGGTCGCAAGAGGCGTCTTTAACCGACTTCCTCCCGAGACGCCTAAACAACCGTGAAACATAGTCGGCTTTCCACGCTCTGAAGCTCGTCCAGTAAGGCTTGGGACAGTATGAGCTTTTGGCTCAGACTGTTTCACGCACGCCGGCACAGCGCGCGCAGCTTCGAAAGGTGGTCAGAGACATTCGAGTTGAGTTCTCGCCGCGGTTGCGAGAGCGCCCAGGCCTCGATGTTGGTCGGACGGTCACCTCCTTCCGCTCTAACGCTGATTCGGTGCAAAGGGTTCTCGAGTGTGATCCTCCCTTGTTCGAGTGCTGTGACAAAGCCGACGGCCCACTGCCCCGCCGCACGACGGATTACGCCGTCCGACAGACTTTCGACTGTCAACGTCGCGCCGGCATCGGCGACGGTGTAGCGTGTTTGACCACCGGCATCAACGAACGACTGGCCAGCCAGCGTGCTGACGGTTGCCTCGGCGTCGGTACGGGCTCGTTCCGCTTCTCGGGCGGAAGACAAAGCTTCGGCCTTCGTGCGGAGTTGGTGACTGAAGTCCGTCGTGCTTGCGAGCAGCGCACGCAGATAGTTGATAGGGCGCTTCGCTTGCCGCAAGTGCTGCCAGCAGACTTCAACGACATCGGACAGGCGCTTGCCAGACTCGCGAGCTTCACGCATCAGCTTGAAAATCAAGAAATCCAAAAAACCCAGGGTTCGCAGACGCTGGAGGTCTTGCGGGACGTGCCCCGGTTGTCTCTTTTGAAAAGAAGTAGGGCTTAGATCCTTAGTATTAGCACCGTCTGCCACATTGGCAGACGGCGGCTCAAAACCTTCAGCCCTCGTACCCGCACCCTCCTTCGATTCCGTGGCGACGCCGGTCGCGGCCGGCGCTTCGATCAGACCAAGCAGGATGGCGGCTTTCGGCGTGAGGTACAGGTACGCGCGCCCGAAGAGGCCCGCTTCGACATAGCGGCGCTGGGGTGCGCGATCGATGAGACCTGCGGATTCGAGGTCAGCGAGACTGCGGTAGAAGGTGCGTTCAGACTGCATGGCGCGCTCGGTCAAAAGCGTGCGGCGGGCGTAGATTTCACCGAAGGGCTTGCCGGCATCGACGGTACGGGCGAGGGCAGCGAGTACCGCTCGGGCGCGCGTAGAGACTCCATCCAGACGTGCGGCTCGATGCACGGCACGCAAGATGACCCACGGCAGGTTGGTGGTATCGGTGAAGAGTGGGTCAGGTTCGAGAGGGTGTGTGTCACCCTCGCTAGCCGCACAGGGTGCGAGCGCGATCAACATGTCAGTCGTCCATTTTCAAAAAATGGATGGGTTTCGCTTGACTGACTGTCGCGTTCCGCTACACTCCGAGGTGTTAGGGCTCTTTCCGATTTCCAGTCGGAGAGTGTCGCGGGGCGCGGTTTCCAGCCAAGCCCTTATTCAAAAGCCTTCGGTTGCCGCCGGAGGCTTTTGTCTTTTTTGCCGTCTACATTCAGTAGCTCCGGTAGCGCTGTCGAGTATCAGCCAGCGAATAGATTCCGACTGTTTAAGGTTTATCGGACTCCGATGGTCAACAAAATCAAGTACTTACTGTTTTGAATCCGCCATCAGGCTTTCAAGATGGCGTCGAATCGCCTCTTGCACGCCCTCGGCGATCGCCTCTGACTGAAACTCCAGTCGCATCACGTTACGAGCGCGGCGGACGTCACACCACGTGCTCTTGCCGTCTTTGACTTTGAACGTCGTAGCCACCGGTTTCGTGACTTTCGGCTTCTCTACTTCCTTCGCAAACCGTACAGCTTGAGCTTGGTCGAGCTTCTTCTCGGAGAGACGTTGTACAGCTTCCACGACCCGATCGGCCTTGCCACCCTCAGCCACAGCTGCGAGTTCGGCAGCGGCGGTAGCGCCGATGAGAGCCATCTGCTTTTCCAGAATGGCGCGGACTTGGTCGGGTAAGCGTTCGTAGGAAAGCAGGGCGCTCACATGGGGCTGGCTGATCCCGACGCGCTCAGCGACTTCCTTTTGGTTCAATTCCGGATGCTTACGCTGGAATCGCTTCAGCCCCACGTACTTCTCATAGTCAGTTAGATCCGACTGCATCAGGTTCGCGAAGAACGCGCCGTCATCGGCCTGATCTTCGGTGCCGTCTTCCAATACCGCGCGGATCGTTTCGCGGCCGAGTTCGCGATAGGCATCCACCCGGTGGTGACCCGAAACGATGTCGTAGTCACCATCCCCACGAGCCCGGACGACGATCGGATGCACGAGCTTGTTGTGACGCAAGTTTTCACGCAGCTCGTGGTACTTCGCCGGTTCCATATAGCGGCGCCGTCCCGAGACTTCGCGCAGTCGATCCAGGGCGAGGTCCAGCGTTGAGGCTTTGGCGAGCTGCTCTTCGAGCGCATGAATCTTCGCCTCGGCCGCCTGGATGTCACCACCGCCCTTCGCGTCTAACTGCTCTTTCAGATCCGCGATCTGTTTGCGCAGCGCCGCGATGGTCATCGTTTGGCCAGGCCCCGTCGTAGGCGTCGAGGGTTTCATAGCTGCCGCTTGGGCCTCGTCCTCATCGCTAAGTGAGATGGCAAAGCCCTTGGACATCCGGTCTCGAAGCGAACTCATGCACCCTCTCCCTGCGTCCACGACCGGCTTGCTTTGGCGTCCACGAAATCCACGAACTGGTCGATCGGGTTTCGGATACGCCTGAGCGTCTCCATCCCGCCTTCGTACTTGTCGATGTCGTAGATCGTCTGAAAGTGCATGTTTGTATTGCGCGCGAGATCGGTCTCGGGAATCTCCACTGGGATGACACGCGAACCATAGAGGTTGGCAATCCATTGTTGGAGCACCCGAGTGGCGGGCTTGTTGGGCGCGACACGCGTGACGAGCACGTCGATGAACTCGAACCGCTTCTTGTCCGCATCGCCGAACTCTTCCATCCCGGTGACGAGGTCGGAGAAGAGGTGCCAGAACTGAACCATCGAGGCAAAGGACAGCATGTCGGGCACGACGGGAACGATCACGCCATCAGCTGCAAACACCGCGTTGATCGTGAGGTAACTGAGGGTGGGTGCCGTGTCGATCACGATGTAGTCGTATTCGTCCAGCAGCGACTCCAGCCCCCGGTGCAGAACCTGCTCGAAGCGCACATCGCCCGGTCGAGCGAGGTTGGCGCGTGCCGGGAGCATGAACTCCGCATTGAAGAGCTGGGGCGAGGCAGGGATCAGATCGAGGTTGGGCCAGTACGTCGGTACCGGCAGCTCGCGCATGTCAAACGCCTGGCCATCCACATACGCCTGAATCAGTGGGATGATCGTGTCATCGGCCTCGATCTCGGCGTGCGGGTTGTAGCCGTAGAGTGTCGTCGCGCTGCCTTGCGGATCCAGGTCAATGTGACAGACCTTGCGCGCGTGGCGCATCGCCAACCCTTGTGCAAGCAGCGTGGAGGTCGTGGTCTTGGTCACGCCGCCCTTGAAGTTCGCAACGGTGATAACCTTACCGCGACCCTTGCGAGGCGTCGGTCGACGTTCGGCCTTCACCCACTCAGTGACTTCCTCCAAAGTGAAGGCGCGTTGACCGCCGGCGCGGGTTTGCTGGCCCTTGGGCAACGCCGTCGTCTGCAGCGCATAGCTCATGCGCTTGCGGTCGATGCCGCAGATTTCTTGCACCCGCGTGGAGGAGACCAGGGGAGGCGTTTTGCGAGGTTCTGGTTTCAGGATCTCATCCCGGATCTTTCGAAGCATCACGGTGGATCGATTCGCCAACAGGAGCAGATCTTCTGCGGTCGTGTCATCCGGACCCGACAACAAAACATCCGACGGCCCGAGGTTCTCGTTAACTGCGTTCACTTGGTCACCTTGGAGAGGATTTGGACAGCGAGAGGGAAAAGTGCGCGCCGCTGTCGAATTGGACGCAGATTAGACTGAGATACGCGTAAACGCAAGTAAACGTTTTGACGCAACCGCGTAGATATTGGCGCTCCGCCACGAAACTCGAAACCGTCTCAGGATTTTCCTGCGGTTTTGCGGAGATGCGCCCGGTCGATAAGCCGAGTGTCTATCTGCATTTAGGCAGTGGGCTGCGCGGCGAGGGCTACGGTCTGGCGGGCTTGTTTGATCGCCGTGGATCGCCCCGTACAGGCCGTACTCAGTTGGCTGTACACGTCGGGGTCATGGTCGATCGCGTGCACGCCGCAGATGTACGCGAGCTGGTGCACGATCAGTCGCACCGCCGGATCCTCGCTTGCCGAGAGGCTCTCTCGGTGACAGGCATTGATCGCGCGCTGTAGCGCTCGGGTCACACCAATGGGGTTGCTGGCGCCTTGTTGGATCATCGGGGCGTCTTCGAAACGGTTCAGTGTTACCGCGTCGATCTCGCTGGACATTGGGTCCTCTGGATGGGGAGTGAAGGGGGTACGACCGGGGTGAGGCGCTTAGTCGATACCCTTTGGGCCAGGGATAAAAAACCGATGAGGCATATAGGCCTGCCAACTAATTCGCAGGCATGGTGGCGGTGCCTTTTGTTGCACAGTGTGCGGACCGTCTCAATACAGAACCTGGCAGACCTTACTATCTTGACCAAACCTAAACCAAAACAAAAAAACGGATGAGCACAGCCGAATGCGCCCGCGGGGGCAATGACCAACGACAAACATCGAATACGATCTAAAGTTTGTTCCGCCGGCTAAGCTGGCTGTAAGCAAGGTCATGGGATTGGCCGGTTTGCTTTTATGCTTCAGCCTGTTCGGCGCGACCGTTGGGATTCCCTTCATCATCATGTCCTTAAAGGGACCGAAGAAGGGTGGTTGCTACGGGGACTGCCCGCATTGCGAGACACCCGTCGTACTGAGCGTGGTTGATGCCGGCGCGAATTGTCCAGCGTGTGCGGGGCGGATTGCCGTCAAGGATAACTATTTTGTCGGGTATTGACTGTCGACAACGTATCCGCGGTCTGGTCACCCGAGGCAGCGGCGCGCGTCGTGGTGATCCAATCGGCATACATTCACTCGAAGTACATTCGAGAAAAGAGCTGGCTGGCCGTTGCGCAAGTTCTCGAACAGGTAGATGAGCAACTTGCGGCGGCTGTCCGTAGCAAGCTCGCCTGACGACGGCATAAAGCGCGCGCTTCGGAGCGCGCTGCAATTGTCTCTAAGCCACTCACGCGCCAGGGGCGGCTGGCGGCACGTCTTCGTCCTTCGGTGGCCTGAGCTGGCCGACGATGTAGTAGGCGAGAAATGCGACGGCAACAGCGGTCAAAGAAGCCGTCGCGACTGGATGGACATCGGCATTGAGAAAGGCCAGCTCGAAGAGTTCGAACTTCACGGTAAGTTTCTATGCTATCGGATCCAACACCCGGCAAACTGGAGAGGGGATGCCGGTGTGCAGCTCGCGCGAGCCCGACGACATCTGGTGGACCTCCTGTCCGCGGCAAGCTGAGGTAGCGGCATAAAGGGCGCTCCGAAGAGCGCGGCGGCACTCATGCTTAGGAAACCAGGCGGCGCGACGTCTAGATGCCGGTTTAACGCGCGACCGGTCATTTCGGAGATACGTGTCGATTGGATCCACTAGGGCGCGGCGGCGACGTCAACATGGCATGATCTCGTCTTTTACCAGCTAAACGTTCATGGCAACCTTCTATACCATCGACAGGCTTGGAACCCTGCGCCCCGGATTGACAGTCGAGCTAAGTCGGGAGTTTGAGAACTGCCAGTTCCACACTACGCATGACGGCCCGAGCCGCGCGGAGCTTGAAAGCCATCTGAGAGAGCTGTTCCCGGAAGGACTGACCAGCCATGGGAAGTTCTATCTTCTTAACCATCAGCTAGCTAACCCGACGTGGACGCCCGGGGTCGCGGGTGGTCCGTTGGTCCCGGTGTCGCCGATGATCGAGTTGATCTACGAGCTTGTGCGACGAAGCGATTTTCCGTCCCGTCCATCTCGATATGCGTCCATGTTCGCGCTTGAAACGATCGAGGAGGCCGTCAAGTTCCGTCAACGAGCTCAATGGCAAGGGAGGATCTTGGAAGTCGAGCCGACTTCGATGTTCCGAGCCGATATGAATCAGTTGAAGATCGGCGCGTCGGGCATCGCTGGTCTACTGCACGCGAAAAGGTATTGGGAAGGCACCGCTTCGCAGGCACCGATATGGGAGTATCTGCTGCAAGGACCGATCAGGGTGTTGAGGGAAGTTTAAGCGCTGCGGCAGTAGTTCCGGGGATAGGCAGCGCCGCAGCGGCTCCAAGATCGAGCTCGTTGCACATTCTTTACTTCGATCGAACCTTCTACCACGGATGCTGCCATGTGCTACGTAAACCTAGCCGAGATCCGCGAGTGGATCACTTCAACCGCGACGTGATCGGTCGAGCAGTCACCGAGGTCAATGCTGTTTCCAATATCCTTGTGCAGCCTGAGTATCAGCGGGAAAGCAGGAAGGTCACGAAAATTCGGTTCTTGGTTGAAGAGAACCCGCAGAAATCAATGTACGACAATGCCGACTCGGAAGATGTTCAACGATTGAAGGAGTCGGAACTCTACGCGCGACTTCGCGCGCTGAACATTGCTGATCGCCTCGCGGTTGCGTGGTTGCAAGAAGACCAGGACAAGGTGGCGCGCGCTGTTGACTACGTCGAAAGACAGGTTAAGAACAGGCGAAACATCAAGAACGCCGGCGGGTATATGCGAGCCGTATGGGAGAGCGGCAATGACGTGACCGACGTCGACGTCTCCAAGCGTGAGCAATCGCCGACGGCCCAAACACAGACTGGCCCCGCGCAAGAGGATGTAGCAATTGAGCTAAAGGTTCTCGGCCGCCACGAATTAGATGCGCTTGTGACTGCCTATGCATCTAGCGGGGGTTCCATATCGTCCTACAGCTCGGGACGGTTCCGCGCCATCAAAGAGAAGCTAATGTTTGGTCAGTGGTTGCTCGAGCAGCACACGCGGTGGAAATTGGACGATAGCGAGTTCTCTGCTTCCTAACAGCGCCGGCCTTCGTGTTAGGGGCCAGTCGTCACCTACCGATACGCGCGCATTATCACTGATAATTCACTTTGCCGGGGCGACGCAAGGCTAAGTTACTGTTTTAAAACTACAAAACAAGAAAAAACAGGTGTGACAATCCGGCACTTTTTGCAGTTGTCACACTCGACGCCTCAGTCGCCGCTAGAAAAGCTCATATTCCGAGATCGTTGTGCAGCGTAAAGACGCCAAAAAATAGCGTCTTTGCGGGGAAAGGGCTTCATCATGATAATTCCCACTGCTTGACGGCTAACAGAGCTCGTCGGCGGTAACCGTGCAATGACGCACAAAACTACCCGCCTTTTCGCTAAAAAAAGGACGCTCGCGCTGTTTCAATGGTGACCATTCCAAAGGGTTGCCAATGCGTCTTTTCAAGAACAAGCGTCGGGCCGCGCTGTCCACGGCCCCCGGCTCATATGCCGAGGAAGATCCGAGCAAGGTGATTTTTGAGACGAGCACGAGGCTCACGCTCGAAGCTAACCGCTGGATGCTGATTTCGTTCGGCCTAGCCATCGTCGCGGCCGGTGCTGTCTGGACGCGGCAACCTCCGCCCTCGGTCACTCGCGTTGTGGGCGTCTCTGCCGACACCGGCGGCCATCCGATCGTGACAGAGCTCGTCGCCTACAAGCCCGACTCGCAAGCTGTGCGGACGACCGTCAAAGATATGGCCGTTCGCTGGTTCACGATCGAGCCGGTTCTGTCGGACCGGCTTGAGACGTCGCGCATGACCGCCAACATCAACTCGGTGAAGGCGCAGATGATCGGCGCCGCGACTGGTCAGTTCCGCGACTGGTTGAAGGCTGACGTACCGTTCCAAGCGATCACGGCAAATCCCAAGCTGATTCGTGAAGTCGATGTACGCAACATCGCGCTGCTCCAAGACAACACTGTGCTCGTCGAATTCACGACGACCACCTCGCAAGCCGGCGCGACGGGCAAGCCCGACGTGAAGTCGTACGCGCTGACGTTGCGCTTTCAGATCGTTGCGCCGACGGCCGAACAGGCGCTCACCACGAATCCGTTCGGCATTTTCATTCCGTTCTTCCGCCTCGAGCGGACCGCATAAGCATGACCGCAACCATTCTCAACAAACGGCCGGTCGTCGGCATGTGCGTCCTCGCTGCGTTTGCAGCATTGCTTGCCCAACCTGCTACGGCGAAGAAAGCGTCGAGCGACCCGGGCTTTAACGCGGCAATGGTCGCTGGCGACCCTATGAGCCCCATCAACCCGTTCAACGGTGGCGCCGATCCTCTGACGATGCCGGGTGATGCACGTATCGGCGTGTTCCCGTACAGCCGCGACCAGATTTACCGCGTCCTCACTGCACCGCTGAAGCTCACGACGATCGAACTGGAGAAGGGCGAGAAGTTGATTGCAGACCCGGCGATGGGCGACAGCGTCCAGTGGGAGATCGACGACGACAAGATGAACCATGTGTTCATCAAGCCGCACAAGGCTGATCTGGTCAACACGTTGCACCTGACGACGAACCTGCGGGAGTACGACTTCACGCTCATCGCGTCACCGGCGGGCGGCATGTTTTATCAGACGGTGCGCTTCCAATATCCACGCGCCCCAATCGCCCGCGTCAACGCTCGCGAGAATGCGTCCGGGAACGGCGACCGTGGTGGTGCGGACTCGGGAAGCATCAGCGTCGCGCCTGACAAGCTGAACTGGGACTACAGCGTCGACGGCCGCGCCGAATTCACGCCGGAAACGGTTTTTGATGACGGCCATGCTGTCTGGATGCGCATGCCTGCCAAAGCGCAGGAGTGGCCGGTTCCCTTCATCCTCGACCACGGCGACCGCGTCGTTGCGAACTTCATTCGGCGCGGCGACTTCCTCGTTCTTCAGCGTCTGGCCGACGAGATCGCGCTGCGCTCCGGCAAGGACGAGGTCACCGTGACGCGCGGCCGTCGGCGCATGTTCGGAGTGTTCTGACGGTGGCGAAGAAACCGGACGCGGCCACGCCGAGCGCGGAACAAGAGGCGTTCGTGAAGGGCAAGACGCCGCGCAATGCGATCATGAGCATCGGCATTATGGCCGCTGTCGTGATCGGTGGGCTCGGCTTCTACTACGAACTGCAAGCCACCAACAAGGCGGACGAAGAGTCGCGCGTGAAAAAGGCGAGCGCACTGAAGTCGAGCACCGAAGCGCCCGCGGCCGCGAACAACAACGACATCGACCACATGATCCGGCAGCAGCAGGAAGCTGCGGCGTCGGAGGCAGCCGCGCAGGCAGCATCGGCAGCGGCGGCTCCGAAGCCCGCCGTCAAGCCGATGCTGACCGGTGCGGACTTCCAGGAAGAAGTCAAAGGCTCGAGCACAGACACGCGCGAGCTTTCCCGCCAAGCGGCGCAAGACGCGATCTATACGTCCTCGATTTTCAAGCAGGCAGGCGCGTCGCGTTCGGCCAACTCGGCGACCGGCGTACTGCCCGCTGGCGTTCCTTCGTTGGACGATGTGCGAGCTGCCCGTAACGCTGCGGGAGCCAACACCCCCGATGCGATGGCGATCGCCTTGGCGAAGCAGGGCCAAGCACCGGAAGATCGCGACCGCGCCTTCCTGCGCGATGCGGGTTTGCGCGGCAGCATCGAACGGACAACCTTCAATGGCCGGTCGACGGGTTGCACGTTGACGCCGCCGCACGTCATCCACGTCAAGACGGTGGAGGGGCTGAACTCGGACAAGCCGGGTCGCGTGGCGTTGATGGTCGATGAGGATGTATACGACAGCTTGGGCGGCGACTGCTTGATGATCCCGAAAGGCGCGTTCATCAATGGCATGTACAGCGCGGACGTCAAAGTCGGCCAAGAGCGCCTGCTGGTCGCCTCAACGAGTCTGCGTCTTCCCAACGGCAAGAGCGTGCCGCTCAACGGCATGCAGGGTGCGGACCAGAACGGCTACGCCGGGTTCTCGGGCGACGTGAACAACCACTTCCTGAAAATCTTCGGCGCGGGCTTCATTACTGCGATTTTGCTGAAGGCCTTCGACAGCAGTTCGCAGACGGCGACGACCGCGACGCCGAACGGCGTCACTACTTATGGCGACACGGCAGGGCAGGTCGCGGCAGCGACGGCCCAGACCGTCATGCAGCGCAACCAAAATATCCCGCCGACGATCACGGTAGAGCCCGGTCAGAAGTTTCTGGTGCAGGTCACCCAAGACATCGTGATGGAGCCGTACCATGAGTAAGGCTCTTGCGGCGGCATGCCTTTCTATTATGGCGTTCGGCGCCCATGCTGCAATCATCGATTCGATCATCAGCCCGACGCGGATCGTGCTCGACGACGGCGTAAAGCGGGCGATCGTCGAACTGCCCGGCGAGCCGGTCTACACCTGCGGGCTGAAGCCGTTCCTCGCATGGGCTAACCGTTTCGAAGGCCAAACAGTCGAAGCTGCCGCTGGCGGCGTCGCCGTGAGCATCGATGGGTCGCCAGTCAGCCTCGAAAGCCTTTTCGTGAAAGCCGGGTGGCTGCGCCCCGCGAATCTTACCGATGACGCACAAGCGAGCATCGCAGAGCGGCAAGGTGGCTGGGCCTGCGCGTCCCCGCAAGCGCCATTCGACGTCATGCACACGTCAGTCGATCCCAAGATTCTCGCCGGTATCGCGCTGAACGAGTCGGCCTACAACGGTCGCGCATGGCCGTGGACGCTGAACGTCGCCGGTCGCGGCTTTTTCTTCCGCACGCGCGAGGACGCGTACCGAGCCATTCGATACCTCATCGGCAACGGCCGTTCGGACTTCGACATTGGCCTGATGCAGGTGAACTGGGGATACCACAGTAAGCGCTTCAAGAGTGCTTGGGATGCGCTCGCGCCGGCGACGAACATCCGTGTCGCGGAAGACATCCTCAACGAGAACTACCGGCTCACGCACTCCGCGGTGAAGGCCGTCGCGTATTACCACAGCGCCAATCCCGCACCGGGCCGCGAATACCTCGCGCGCTTCGTGAAGCACCTCTCTCAAATCGAACGCGGTCTATGAAGCACACGCTCTCTCTTCTGACTCTCGCGCTCGCCGCAGTCACGCTCAATGCGGCGGCCGCTGGCACGGACCCGCTCGACTTTGACTATGAGATCGCGGGCAATGTGCTTGAGCGACCGGCACTGGTTTTCAACGACGGCAGCGACACCTATTTCCAGCCGCGTGCCGGTCAGTCGCTGCGCGTGGACGGTGGGCATAACCAGGGACCGTACATTGTCGTGCCGGGCACGCCCGAGGTGATCCGCTACTCGGCGGGCGGCTCGAGCGCCACCGCATACTGGAAGAAGGCAAACCGCTTCATTGGCGACAAGGCGCGCAGCGACACGCCGTCCGGTTTCTCTGGCTTCTCCGGCCGCCTTGCGCTGATCGGACCGCGCAGCAGCCTCGAAAGTACCCGGTCTTTGAACGCCACGCTGCCGCTCGCGCAACTGGTCAAAGCGCTGGTGCCCCAGGGTTGGACGGGATCGGCACAGAAGGACATTGACCTGACGGCCGCGACGAGCTTTGGCACGCGCGATGGCGAGAACTGGATGCAGTCGCTTGATCGGCTGGTGGCCGCGTCCGACCTGTACGCTGACGTCGACTTCAACTCTCACCATATAACACTTCGCCGCTCGGCTCCGCAGTCAGTGGCGGTGAACTACGTCGCGCCGGTGTCGCAGGTCGCTGCTGCTCCGGCGGCCGCGTCGAGCGCAGCTTCTGGGACAGACCCCATCGCAGACATCGCGAAGAGGGTCGCTGCTGACGCGCCGGCAGCATCTGGGTCCGTGCTTGCTGCCAAGTTCGGAGCACTGGCGATCCGCGATGGCGACGACAGCCACATTCAGATCAAGTTCTCGGTGAAGCCCGCAGCGGAGCTGAAGGTAACGGGTCAAGACGGCAAATCGCTGCGTCCGAAGTGGGATGAGGCGACGGCCGTGGTGACGTTCAACCGCGCGGAGCGCTTCACGATCTCCAACGACACCGACAAGGTCGAAGTTGCCCGAGTCGCGGGAACCGTCTATGAGTTCGACGCCGCGAACAAGGCTGCGCTTCAAAGCGTGTTCGACGAAAACGGCTCGACGTTCTTCAAGTTCGCCGACACGGTTGGCAAGGTGACAGTTGCTGACGTGGGACACATGGCCTCCGGCGAGCAGAAGGGCCGCTATTACAAGTTCAATGGCACCGCCGAGCAGTTCATCGTCAATGCCGACGGCAATGTCGTCAACGTGCTGCGCAAACACGATGTGCGGTTCTTTGATCGGCCCGCGTCATGAACCGACTATCCCTTCTGTTGCCGCTTCTCTGCGCGTGCCTCCCCCCGTATGTGCGTGCCGATTGTCTTGACGATGCCGCGCGTTACCACCGCGTCAGCGTTCAAGTGGTCCGTGCGGTCGCACAGCAGGAGTCCGGAATGCGCCCGTATGTGACGAACCGCAATACCGATGGGAGCGAGGACATTGGCTTGATGCAAATCAACTCGTCCTGGCTTCCAAAACTGAGTCGCTTCGGCATCACCCGTCAACACCTGTTCGACGCCTGCGTGAACGCTTATGTGGGGACATGGATCCTGGCTTCGAACATCAAGCAGTTCGGTCCGACATGGAAAGCGGTCGGTGCCTACAACGCAGTCTCGTCGAATAAGCAACTCGTCTACGCCAACAACATTTACCGCCGCCTGCAACGCGCGAACTGACCAACATGACGCCTACTTTTTTTCTTCAAACGCATCGCACCGCGCGCATGGTGGCCCACTTGTTCGCGTGTCTGGCACTGACGACCGTATCGGGTTTTGCAGCGGCGGAACCTGATCAGTCTCGCCTTGCGCCGCCGCCGGGTGACGGCTGGCAACTGCTCTCCGCACCGGTCGCGAAAGCGCCGGTGGCACAGGTCGCAATGGTGGCACCTGCCGCGCACGTTGCTGTCGCGGCCCCTGTTGTTCCCGCAGCTCCTGCCTCTCCTGCCGCGCTCAAGGCAGTGATCGGTGGCGCTGCGCCTTCGGCGCTTCCGGGCGCTGCCGCGCCGTCACCTGTCGGCTCGTTGGACGTCGCTCCGGTCGTTGTGCCGTCGCAAGGCGGTGCAACGGCGCCCGGTGGACTTTTGACCTTTTCCATCACGCCGCAGGACATCAACCTGCGCAATGCGCTCGATCGCTGGCTGCAGCAGCAGGGCTGGCAGCTCGCCTGGAAGATCGACGATGACTTGCCGCTTGAGTTCAACGCGAGCTTTTCGGGTGATTTCAAGTCAGTGCTCACACAAGTGATGCAGGCGACCAATCACATGCGCACGCCCACGCGGGTTTGCAAGCACACCAATAACGTAATCCGCGTCGTCGCACGCGCAGCCAACTGCCAAGAGTAATCGCCATGCGCCTCACGAAAATCAAATCTGCTATTGCCATTCTCGTGGCTGCATCGCTGACCGGCTGCGCGGTGTCGCAATCCGACGTGAACCACGCCTATGACGCGACCAACGCAGAAGCCACCCGCGCGATGGGCAACGGCCCCGAGTCGATGTCGCTCGTTGAAGAAGTGCCGACCGCGTTCCTCGGCGACCGGTTGGTCCCAGTCGCGTATGAAGCCACATTGCCCGCGATCTTCCGCGAGAAGTCGGTTGTCTTCCCCGGCAATCTCCCGCTGTCGAAGATCGCCACGCTTGTCTCCACCGCTACCGGTTATCCGGTGCATCTGAGCCCGGATGTGTTCATTCCGCGCGACGCGCTGATTCCGAAGACCAACGGCGGGAACGGGCAGGGTGCCCCGATGCAGCCGCAAGCATTGGCCAAGTCGAATGTCGAGCCGGTCTATGCGCAGGCGTGTAACTGCAAGGTCGGTGAGTATCTGCGCGGCGTGACCGAAAACCTCGGCCTCGACTGGACGTTTGATGGCAGCACCATTTCCATCAGCCGGTTCGTCACAAAGACGTTCACGATCGCGGCGATCCCGGGCAAGGTGTCCATCAAGTCCACGATGTCGAAGGGTACGGATACGTCCACCGGTAACCAGGCGTCAGGTGGCACCACGGGCGGCACGTCGGGGAATACCGGGTCTTTCTCGTCGATCACGTCGACCGGACGCGATGGCACGTTTGACCAGATTGCGATCATCCAGTCGGAACTTGAAAAGCTGAAATCGCCGCTCGGCGAAGTCGTGGTTAATCCGCAAAGCCGCTTGGTGATGGTTCGCGACACCAAGGAAGCCGTCGATCGCATGGGCGCGCTGCTCGCGCGTGAGAACGCGATCTCGACGCGTCAGGTCGCGTTGCGCGTGCGTACGCTGCAAGTCGACTTGAGCAATTCGTCGCAAGCAGGCGTCAGCGCGGACATCGTGTTCAACCGCATCTCGGACGGACTGAAGCGCTATTCGATCACGGTGGCTTCGCCTACCTCGTTGGCAACAGCGATTGGCGGCACTGTAGGCCTGTCGGTCTTGAAGCCCGGCTCGCCAATGGAAGGCACCAACGCAATCATCAGCGGCCTCAACGCTTTCGGAAAGACGGTACAGGACAACACCCAGACGAAGCTGACGTTGAACGGCCTGCCGGTGTCCATCGGATCATTCGAGACGAAAGGGTATTTGGCAGCCACCACGCCGAGCGTTGGTTCGATCGCCGGTAGTAGCGCGGGCGTACCGGGTCTGCAGCCGGGATCGGTGACCGTGGGTGACTTCGTGAATATTCTGCCGTCGGTCAACGACCACAACCAAATCATTCTCTCGTACTGGAGCGATAGCTCGAAGCTGAACGGTCCCTTCACGACCATCAGCACCGGTTCTGGCGACACGCTGCAGCAGATCCAGTTGCCCGACATTCTCGGCAACAAGGATGACCAGACCATTGCACTCTCGGATGGACAGACCGTTGTGCTCTATGGAGCGGTGAGCAATCGCTATGACGGAAGCAATAACAACGGCATTGGTGGTCTGTCAGGTGCTTGGAATAAGGGCCGCACGTTCCAGGTGATCATGCTGACGGCAACCGTCGTCCCGTCGATGTGAGCGCGAGGTAAGCATCCGTATGCACTTCGAATCCATACCGGGAGAAAAGGGCGCGAAGCTCGTATTCGGGCTGGATTGGCGCGCTTATTCCGCCAAGGGCGCTCGCGCCGAACGCCGGCACTACGTCGAGGAGTCCGGTGCGACGCACTACACCGAATACAAGGCGAATGACGAGACCATCGTCGGGTTCTGCGAACTGGAGCCTTCGCAGCGCAAGGGCGGCAAGCTGTACTCGGCCGCTGCTCGTATTGCGTCGCTGGACCGCGTTCGTCGGCGTCCGGCGGTACTCGTTCTCATCCAGAACGATGAGCGCGTGCATCTGGTGCTCGTGCAGCGCGGCGCTGTCTCGCTCGATCAGGAAATAGCACTTAACGCGCTTGCCGGCAAGCGAGACGAGATCGAAGACGGGTGCGCCAAGGCAGGGCTCGAACTGGCGACTCTTGGTTACGGAGCGCAACTCCACGCGGTCGACGAGTCGTTTGACCTTCGCGAGATGCTCGTTGCGCGCAAGGTCGGGCTAATCAAGAAGGTCCCGGTGGCGGTGCCCACGACGGTGCCGTTGCTCGTCATCCTCGCTGCCGTGTTCTTCGGCGGCAAGCAGTTGATTGACGTGCTCAACCCGCCGCCTCCGCCGCCGGCGCCGCCGCCGACGTTCATGCAGGAGTACCAGTCGGCTGTGATGCGCACACTCGCCGCGCCTGCTCCGCTTGCCAATCAGCTTGCACCGAAGCTGTTGGCTAGCTTTGGCGCGCAAGAAACCAACGTTGCAGGATGGCAGTTTCAAAAAGCGTCCTGCACGATCGCGGGTCCTTGCATCGCAACCTACAAGCGGCAGGGCGGCACGTTCAAGGAATTCGACGCACGCGCGCCTGAGTCGTTGCGACCGGTCACCTTTAACCCGGACGGTTGGCATCTGACCGCGCGGGGTCCTGAAGTGACCGTCACTGAACGGGTCGCGCTCGCCCAACAAGCGACGTGGCCGACTCAGCAAGCTCTCATCAAGAACTTGCAGACCGATCCGCAAAAGCTTTCCACCAAGCCGGATACGCTCGATAGCCACGGCTACGTCGTTGATATCAAGCCCGCCGAGCGTCTCATTGCGCGACAACCGACGGCGGGCGAAGTGCAGGGGCCGCTCGTGCAGCGCGGCACGTGGCAGATCGACGGATACAAGTGGCAAAGCGCGCTGCTCGCGCGCCTGCCCGACAACATGGCACTGGACACCCTCGACGTGGAGCTGAAAGAGGACGGTACCGGGGTGCATTTCACTGCGAAGGGTAAATACTATGTTCTCAACTAAGTGGCCAGCACGGGCCGCCTGCTTCGGCGCGCTCATGTTCGTCGCCGGCGCGGCGGTTTCGCAGGAAAGTCATCTCACGCTGGACGACATTGACAAGCTCGCGCGCGCAAAGCTCGTCGACTCGATGCGGGGTCCGCAAGGTGGCCAAGGCGGGGCAGCAGCACCGGGCAACGGCTTGCCTTGCTTCGCCGCTCGGCGCGACGCCTGCTGCGGTGACGGCGGCCCCACCAGCCGCGCCCAAGTTTGAGCACAAGCCCAGTGTCCCGGTAAGGCGCGTCATTCCAGCGACCTTCGTTGGCGCGTATTCCGACATGTCGGGCTCCTACGTGCTGTATGACTATCAAGGCACGACTTATACCGCGCGCAGCGGTAGCCGCTTGCTCAACGGTTGCACCGTCGCCTCCATCGACGGCTTCACCGTCAATCTTGTCGACGGCAAGCGCCACTGGAAAGAGACCATCGCGGCGCCCTCCGACGCGCCCGCCGCGATTCCGGATTCGCCGGCCGTCAGGGCGGTCACTGATCTGTCATCGCCGCTTCCTCCGGGCGGTATCGCGTCGACGGCTTCCACCTTCGTACCGTTTGGGAAATAAGAAATGGGTCTTTTCGCACAAGAAGAGCAGGGCACGCCCGACGCTCCGCGTGGTGGCTTCCTGAAACGGTTTCGCGCACCGCGCTCGAGCTTCATTGAGCCCGGCACGGGTGCGGAACCGAAGTTCACGGCGGGTGAGCCGGTTGCGGGAAAACGCAAACGGCGGGAAATATTGGCCGAAACGGCAACCGAACACGCGTCGCCGGTGAGCACGCGCGCGGTAAATCCCCAAGTCACGTTTCTCGGTCGCGCGCTGTCGGGGGGCGACATTGAGGACGTCGAGAGCACAGAGGTTGGCGATGATTGGCACTCGCCGGCGCAGGCGGTGCCTGAGAGATCCGAAGCTCCGGTGCATGCGGCCGACGATGAAGTGGCGTTTCGTCCATTTGTCCCGCCTAGCTTCGAACGGCCCACCTTCGCGAGTATGTCTGCGGCGATGGCGGCCAGGGAGCACGGCGTGCAACTGGATGGCGCAGCCTCGGCAGCCCAATCTGTCGCGGCCGCTGCCCAATTCGGCTACGCGCCGCAGCCTGAACCCCAGCCGATGGGCGCGCCGTCGGCAAACCTTGCGCACGATGCTGTCGCCGCGGACGATGCGCCTTCCGACACGCGCGGCGCGTCTGGTGCAAACGCGAGCCCGCTTGCGTTCGAGAAGCAAGCGGATGTCACGCCTCAGCGGCCCATCGCCTCGGCCGAGAAAAAGTCGATGTCTGCGCCCACGATGGCAGAGCAGGAACAGCCAGCGGAAGACGAAGATCAGCCCGAGGGCGGTGGATTGTCTTCCGGGCGGCCGGAACTCGTGTCGCCCGATTCACTTCCTGACTTCAAGCGCATTCTGACCGTAGCGGATGACGACGCCGCGTTGCGCATTCCCGCAGCCGCCCGCAAAGAGTTCGTCGCCGTTGAACTGCAACCGGGTGTGGCGATCACGGTGGCCACCGCACGATTCGCAGAAAAGGCACAGTACGCAACCTTCATCAAGGATCTGGGCGCGAACGACATACTCGTGCGCGAGGAAATGATCGCGACGGAGGCCGTAATCGCCGCGGTCTATTCGGGGAAGGCCGCTGCTTCCGCGAACTCTACTGTCCGCGAAGGGAGCCGGGCGATCGGCAATTTCCGCGATATCGTCGAGGCCGCACACGCATACGGCGCGAGTGACATCCATTTTGAGCCACGTGAGTTTCACAACGAGGTCGAAGTTCGTTTTCGCGTGAACGGTGATATGTACACGTTCAGCCGCATGCCCAAGGCGATTGTGCGTCGCGCGCTGTTCGCGGCGTACAGCGATCTCGTTCAGCGCAACACGAACTCGGGAAACAGCTTTCAGCCAAGTGCGCCCCAATCCGCGATGATCCCTCTCGTAGTGAAGACGGACACGGTCAACTTGCGGTGGCAGTCGTCGCCGCTGGTGGGTGGGTATGACGTCACGCTGCGTCTGCTCGACGGCAACTTCAAGAACTATTCGGTGCTGCTGCCCAAAGACATGGGCCTAGAGAAGAGCCAGCTTGAGCTGATCGAAACGCTCAACTATGTGAGCGGCGGCATCACGGCGCTCACCGGCGAGACCGGTTCCGGCAAGACGACAACGCTGCGCGCGCTCTCATACATGCTGCCGGATCGGGAACTCAAGAAGCAGTTCGCAGTGAACGAGCCGTCCGAGTATCCGATGCCGTGGCTGTCGGACTACTCGATCATCCGCCGCCCGGACGAGACCGACGATGAAGCGAACCGAAAGTACGCGGAAGTCATCCGAACGCTGATGCGGCAGGACCCGGACGATCTGACGATCGGGGAAGTGCGCGACCGCGTCGTGATGGGATTGGTCGCGGAACTTGCGCTGACCGGCCACCCGGTACGCTTTTCGTTGCACGCCGGCGACATTATCGCCGCCGTGATGCGTATGGCAGGCGGGCGGCTGCAACTGCCGATCGACGAGCTCGCTTCCGAGGGGTTCATCAATGCAGTCGGCAATCAGAAGCTGATCCCGACGCTTTGCGAGCACTGCAAGCTGCCGGCGGAGGACGTCATGCCGAAGGCTGGCCTTGAATTGCTGCGCACGAAGTTCGGCCTCGATACCTCGGCGATGGCGTGCCGCAACTACGACGGCTGCGAACACTGCCGGCTTAAAGGGCTTTTCACGCGCAACGGGAAGGTGGCGGGTGGCACCAAGCGCCCCTCGTTGGCGGCCGAGTTGTATCGCCCGACCCCGGAATTTCTGGAGCGTGTTGCCGAGCGCGATTGGGCCGGTGCGCGCGCAGTTTGGCGCGGGGCGCGTCGTACCGGGTTCGATAACGCTGATATGACTGGAAAGACGCTATATGAACATGCTCTTTTCAAGGCTTCGCGCGGTTTGATTGATCCACAATTCATCAATCGCTCGATGCAGTCGTTCGCGCAGTACCGCGTGATGCCCGGCGTCGATGGCTTGATGGTCTAAACCTAGTCCTCCATGATCACCACGTTCGCAAAGATGCTGTCCGTGCGGCAGCAGTTGGTCGTCGCGCGCTGGCAGTTTCAGAAAGTGCGCGAGGACTTCTACCGCGAGACGCGTCTCGATATCGCCGCGAAGGGCCTGCGCAACACCGAGACTTTGTTCGACCGGCTTGAAACGTACGAGAAGCGCAGCCGTTCGCGAGGCAAGCTCGAGTGGCGTGTGTTCGCGCGCATCCGCGAGACGATGCAGCGCGGGGAAAGCTTCGCGCTTGCAATCAAGCCATTCGTCCCCGGCGACGAGTACGCTCTGCTGGACATCGCGGACGAGTCTTCGCGCCAAGATGCGGTCGTTCGCGGCTTCGAGCTCGCGGAAATGGCCGCAAAGGCCAAGCGCGTGCTGTCGTCGACCACCTCGGTGCAGATGGCCTATCCGGCGTTGCTGCTGGTCTATATGTACGCGTACTGCATGCTGTTTGGTGGGGTCATTTTCCCGCAGGTGCTCGACGTCCGGCCCCTCGATCAATGGCCCGATCTTGGCCGGTTTCTCTATTACGTCGACACGTTCTGCTACGAATACTGGTGGCTCACGCTTACGGCGATGATCGGCCTTGTGCTCGCTTACTTTTCGAGCCTGAAGCGCTGGGCCGGTCCGCTGCGCGACAGGTTCGATCGCATGCCGCTGCTCTGGCGCAATCGCCGCGACCTTCGCGCGGCGCTGCTTATTGTTTCGCTCGCGGGCCTGTTTGACTCCAACCTCACGCTCCGTGCGGCGCTGGAAAGGCTTCTCAAGACAGCCGATCCATGGCTGCGTTGGCATTTGAAGATCATGGATCGACGCTTGACGGCCCGATCCGATGAGCCGATTCGCGCGCTCGACACTGGCATCTTTTCGGTCACGATCGTCGACACGATCACCGACGCTGCGGGCCGCGATCAGTTCGAAGCCGCTATCAAGAGTCTAGGCCGCGAGTCGCTCGATCGCGTCGTTGAAGCAGTTAAGCGCAACGCTCGAACGACGCACTTCATCCTGCTCGGCTTTGCTGCCGCACTGTTTCTGACCCTCGGCATTGGCTCATACGTCGTGACGGGTGCCGTCAACCTCACATCGGGGAATCCCGCCGCTTCAAGCTATTAAGGAAAAGCAAAATGACCAATGAACACAAGCAACCAGTCCAGATCGACCCGATCAAAGAGCGCAGGGCGCGCATCCTTAAAATTGCCCGTGCCAAGAAACAGTCGGGCGAGCTGTCGATGATCGAGGCAGGCGCGGTGATGGCTGGCGCTGCGCTGCTCGCGCTGGCTGTCTATGCGGGCGGCAAGTACGTGCTCGATCTGATTCATTCGTCCCAGTTCAAGAGCGAAGCACAGATGTTCCACACCGGGATCCTGAACGCGACGCAGAACGACGCCGATTTCTCCTCTGAAACGCTCACGGTGCTGGCGCAGAATCACGCCTTCGATTCCGCGGGATCGCGCGTCGCATCGGACAAGTCAGCGGTCAAGGGCATGTTCAATGGCACTGTGACGGCTGCCGTCGGCACGCTCGTTACCTCGAATGATTCTTTGATTCTGACGTATCCCGTCACGTCGACGGTGTGCTCGCTGAGTGCGGCTGCTTTGATCACTGTCTACACGCAGGTGACTGTAAACGGCACAACGATCTTCTCGCCGACGGTCACGTTCAACCCGCAGACGGTCGCCACTGCATGCGCGTCGAACGGCGCGATGGCGTCGATGGGACTGTGGACCACTCGTACCTGATCGCGGACCGCCGACATGGGAAGCATTCTTGAGATGTTGATCGTCCTGGTCGGCGCGGCCTTGCTGACGGTACAGGTTATCAAGGAAGACATCGCTGCCAAACGCCAGAATCTGCTGCAGATCGAAGGGCAGAACATTGCGTCGATCAATTCGGCGCTCGGCAGCTACATCACCAACAACTACGCCTCGCTTATTCCAGTGGGGTATTCGCAGACGACTTCTACGCCCATCGCTGCGCCGACGCTGGCGCAATTGAGCGCGCAGTCGAACGACAAGGTCACGTTTAAAAACGGGCCGTTCTGGGGCGGCACTTACCAGATCGCGTTGGCCGTTGTGCCCGACAACTGCTCGACCGCTGCGGGCAACTGCCATATCGCCTCGCAAATCTATCCGAGCCTGCCGCTTATCAGCATGACCGACAAGACGGCCGACATCGCTGGAGCGGGTGTCCTTGCTGCCGCCGGGGGCGCGCAGTTCGGCTACTCGACAAACCGCGCGCCGGCGACGGTCACCGGCATCCACGGCGGGTGGACATTGGCTAATCCAGTAGGCAGCAAGGCCGGGATGATCCTCGCAATCAATGGATTTGGTGCGGACGGCAATTCGCCGTACTACCGCCGTGACGGCGCGCTTCCGCTGACAGGCACGATGAACGCCAATAATCAGGACATGCAGAACGTCGGCAATGTCACGCTCGGCGCGAACAAGGTCTTGAAGTTGCAGGCGGGCAACAGCCTGCAGATCGACAACGGCGCGATGTACTACGGTGACAGCGTGAACGCGGCCGTGCGTACCAAGGGCAACCTCTATGTGCAGAACTATCAGGGAACGGGCCCGGCCGGGCTCAACGTCGGGGACGTCAGTTCGTCGGGGACGGTCTCGGGTAACACAATCAACGGCAACGTTGCGAACATCAACTACACCGCCAGCAAATGCAGCTGGAACGGAGTGACCATCCGCAACAACCTCATGTACGTGTGCAATAAGTGGGGCAACTGGGTCGGCGCGAGCACCTTGGTGAGCAACCAGTCGGCGGATGCCCAGTACAGCGGTTGGTACAACGGGTGGGGTGTTACGCCTCCTTCATGTGGCCCCGGTAGCACGGCGTGGTATCGCATCACCCCGCAATCGCTGACGACCGACTATTCCAATCACAATCCACCGATCTCGGGCGCGCGTTACGCGATGGGTTGGAACGGCTCGCAATGGGTGCTCCAAATCTATGACGTGCTTGCTGACGGTGCAAACACACTTGTGCAAGATCAGCTTGGCCTGCAAGCGCAAATCGACGTTGGCTGCAACTACTCAAACCAATAAGAACATGAAGCGAATTAGGACGGCAATTTCGTTTGCGCTGATGGGGACGCTTAGCGGTGTGCTGACGGCTCCAGTCACCTCCAACGCGGAATGGGTCCAGAATCCCATCGGCGTTCCGCGTGCTCCCGGTTGCGATCCGGGGTATTCCTGGCAGAAGCTCGGTGTGCGATATCAATGCGCCACGCCACAACCTAATTGTGCATACGGCTTTGCTAGTGGGCCGGTCTGGACCGGGACAGGTTGGAACTACTCTTGCAATGTGCCGCCGCCTCCGAGCTGCCCGAGCGGGTACATCCAACAAGCTGCGCCGTCGTGGAACGGCTCGGCGTGGGTTGGACAGCTGTGCTACCCGGGTGCGCAGCAACAACCGCCCGGGAATCCCGAGGAAGCCTGCCGAGCCTACGTGACTAAGCAACTTGGATTTTGGCCTGGGTGGGGCCAACAAAATTCTGTTTTCAATGACGGCACAAACACTACCTATATTACCAACACGTACAACACGTCCTTCAACACTTACCAGTACGCGTCGTGCAGCGCGAATAACAGCACCGGCGCCGTAATTGGCTATGATGTGCAGGGCTATGGCGACACCGCGGGCTCGGGCGGTTGAGCAACTGCTCATAACGAACGCCTCGAAGCTTCACTCCAGGGCTTTTTTGGTCTCTCAATCAATAAAAAAGCCGCCAGATCGACTGGCGGCTTTGCTCCTACTAAGCGCGACGTTGCTTGCTAGCCGCCGAGTACGGCTCCGGTCGTGAAGCTGAAGGTGCGCGAGAACGCGACGCCGTTGTTCGTACCCGTAAGTGAGACCGTGTATTGCGAATTCGGCGACAACGGCGTGGTCGGGTACGCGACGCCCTGATACGGCAGCAAGAGCTTGTTCGGGTCTTTGGCCGAATCGAGAACCTGCAACGCGATCACGTGGCCCGACGAATCTGTCATCGTGCCCGTTTGCATCACGATCGTATCAGTCGGGTTGCCCGCAACCCCTACCGGCGTACCCCAATGACCGGACGTTGCCGGAGGCGTCGGCATTTCTCCAAAGTTGTCGTAGAAAACGCCGGTCGTCCCTTGGCACGGGAAAGTCAACGGCGCGTTGGTCGATAGCTGCTGAAAGTTCGTCAGATTGAACGAAAACTGCTCTTGCGGGAAGCCGTTGTACGTTTTCGCGACCTTGCCGATACCGACCGTGTTCATAGGCGAGGCCGCAATGCTGATGTGATACACCCCGCCCAAGAATACATAGACGGCTTGCTCGCCATATTGCTTTTCCGTCCAGGTCGCGTTCGTATAGATGCCCCCCGATACCCCGATGGAACCGTTGTTCGACGTATATCCGAAATGGGCTGCACGATCAACGAAAGTCGCCCCTGTGAAGCCGGGATTGCCCGCTACCTCGGTGTCGGTAATGACATCGTTCGCCGTAAGATACTGCGCATGTGCCGCCGTCGCCTGATCGAGTGCGGTGTTTTCCTGGAGGGCAGGGAAGCCGCATTGCTGGCGCTGTTGGTTGAGCAGGTTGAACGCTGCCAGATGGAAGCTGTCAGCCGGGTACTGAGGCGTGGTCAGATTCGCCGGATTGGTGGGAGTCGCGGGCGTGCTGGCACCGCTTGCCGGGGCCGCGGGCGACGCATCGCCGCCGCCACCGCCACCGCCGCAAGCAGCGACCAAAAGCGATGCCGCGATCGCGGCCATCGAAAGTTTGAAGCTTTTCTGAATTGTCATTTGTTGTTTCCGATCTAGTTATTGCAGTCGCCCCCGCGATCTGCTTACTTTCATCTTATCGAGCGGTGTTCGAAGTCAAGGCGACTCGGAAGTCCGCCGCGAAACCGCTTTCCTCGTTGGCAAATTGCCGTTGGCCAAACGGCGGCGCAGGCATTGTAATACCCGGTAAGGCTTCGAAATTCCGCACCGTTGTTTGATCGCAACCGTTTGCTATCGCTTCTGCCCGCGAGCGCGGAAGTGCTTTACCCGCAAGGCGATGAAAACCACGCCGAGCACCGCAGCGACGGCGACGGGCTGCGTCGCGCCGACCGAAGAAAGGAGTGCGGTGCCGCCCCAAAGGAGAATGAGAAAGGTCGCGAGCGCGCCGAATGCTTTGCTTTTCGACACTGCCGCGAACTGCCGCCGGCCTGAGCCGAAACTTTGCGCGAAGCGAATGTTGCTTTGCTCCAGGTCGAAGACCTCCTGCGACCGCGCGGTTGCGCGATCTGCGCGGTAGTGCCTTTCGTACCGTTGGAAGCGCGAGTCGCCGCGGCCTTGTAACCATGCCGCGACGCTGTCGCGAAAGAGGTAAGCGAAGTCCTGCATGGCTCAATGCGTCACGTCGGAGTGAAATTCGATCGCGCCGACCGCATCGGCAATGCACAGACCATCGGCTTCGCCGTAGTACGCGCCGGTTTGAAGGTCCAGCCAGCCAAACTGCACACGGCCGTCGCGCGAGAAAACGACGAGGCCAGCCTCAACGCTAAACTTTTCGGACATCAATCGAGCTTCCTCCAATGTGGTTAAACGCTACTCGGTCTTCGACTTCGCCTGCTTTTTGGCGGAGCGCGTCTTCAGGCTGTAGCTGCAGCCCGGACAGAAAAAGTCCTTCGCCAGTTCGATCCTTCCTTGCTCGTTGGAGAGGATGTACTCGGTCTTACACGTCCGGCACGGGGTCATCGTTAGCCGGGAGTGGATCGCCATCGCTCGGGTGAGGTGGATTGCGCGGTCGGGGCTAATGACCAACTCTTTGCCGAACATCTTCTCGGCGACGTCGATCGAGGCGATAAGCGCCTCAGGGATGATGCCTCCGTTGGCGAGCGCCGCGCGATAAAGCCATGCCAGGAACGTTCCCTGCAGGCGATGTGTCGGGTGCTCGACGTACCAGATAAGCGATGTCGGGTTGCAGCCGCACGGCGAACTGACGCCGTGGATCTCTCTATAAGTGTTCCGTGCTTTCGTTGCGTTCAGCGTGAACAGATTGGTCGCAGTTGCAGCGCGGCAGCCCTGCGTCATAAGCGCACGCGCGTAGACATCGCGTTGAGCCCGGTCGAGCCGGAGTTCCGACCACGCGTGCTTGAATGGCAAGGTGGACGGCGGGAGCTGCGCAGTACGCATGAGGTAATGGGCGACCGCTTCGTTTGACAGCCATCCCGTGCGGTATTCGGTCCAAAACATGTTGTCGTCGAACCGCCATCTATAGAGCGGGAACTTGATTGCGCCGATCGCCGATTGGATGCGCCGCATCGGCAGCCCTTTGAGGTAGTGCGCCAGTTCGAGCGAGAGACCGAGCAGCGGTGCCGCCAGGACGTTCATGTGCAGCACATCTTTCAGCAGCGTCACATACGTGCTGTTGTTGTGAAATATGTCGCGGCCGGTCATGCCATCGACTTCGGGCATCTTTTCCGTTAGTTCTTCCACCTTTCGGGAACGCAGGACGCCGTTGACGAACGTGTCCCAGTCTCTGGGGTCCGGCAGGGTAGGGGACAACGCGAGGAACGGCATGTTCATGAGCGTCGCCTTCGGATCGGCGTGCGTGTCGAACAGTTCCATATTGTCCAGCGATAGGCCCAGCACGCCTTCGGCGTGGGGATACCGCGCAAGCACCTTGTGCATCGCGTCAGTAAGCGAATAGTTTTCGCGCTGGATCTTTTCGGCCAGGAAGGCCGGTAACGCGATGTTGGTCTCAATCGCGTCCAGAGTATTTTTTGACATTGTCGTTATCAGTTTTTCTGTCATCCTGTGCGCCTCACGGCGCACGGCCACGTGGTCGGTCTTAGCCCTTTTTACTTAGCAAGCCATGCGTCGAGTTCGCTCTGCGATTTGCGCATCATCGCGGACAACGTCTGCAGGATCGTGCGATGCTCGGCAGGGCTGTCGCATGCTTGGACGGCCAGTTGCGCTGCGGTGAGCTTTCCAGCGAACGACTCAAACGCGGCGGAGACGCCTTCCATCGTCTTTTGCACCTTTTCCGCAGCGGCGAGCGCAGCCTTAGCTTTCTCGCGGTTCTTCTCGACTTCGGTTACTTCTTGCTTGAGTGCGTCCAAGGCTTCCGTCGTCTTCTTGAATTCGGCTGTTTTGGCCTCCAACGCTTCCGACAGCGATGAGAATCCGGGGGGAGTGACAAGAACCTCCTTCACCTGAACTTCCGGCTTCTTGTTCATGACCTCGTCGAGCAGGCGGGCGATCTCCCTGTCTTTGTCTGCGAGGTCTTTCTGCATGTCGCTCATCCCCGCCGTGCGGCGGTTATAGAGGTCGTCGAGGCCGTCCAATTGCTGCTGCTTTGCTGCCAGTGCACGGGCCTTGGCGTCAAGCTCATCCTTGAGGTGCTGTGCCTCGCGCTGTGCCAAGTCGAGTGCGGTCTTCGTGTCCTCAAGGACGGACGTGACGTTGTCTACTTGCTTTTGGCTATCAACAAGCGCTTTCTCTTGCTTCTGCAGCGCGTCGAGCAGCTTCTTCACGTCTGCGCGCTTCATGTCTGGCTTGCTTTCCTTAGCCAACATGATCTCGCTGATCTGTGCGTCGGTGACGTGTGCTGCGGCCAGCATGTCGAGCTCGCCGACATTAAAGATACGGATAGCCTCTTCGTTGTTACCAAAGCGTTCCCAGCACCGCATGTACTGGCGGGCTGCCGATTCCTTGATCTTCAGCGAGTTCTCGAAGAAGTCGTACGCCATGCGCGCCGCTTTCCGGTGGATCGAAACCGTGTCGCCGCCTTTCGCCACCAGATTGTTACGAATGAGGTAGTGGGAGTGGAAAAGCTGATTGCCGAGCGCAATCATCTCTGCGGAGATGCGCTCCCGGGACTCGGAGACGGCCATCATTGAGTCCGTCAGTCTTGCGACGAGTTCGTCCTCTCCGCCAAAGGATTCCTTAGCGGCTTTCTCGATGGTGGCCCGCGTGACTCCTTTGTTATCATCGCGCGGGACGATGAAGTCGGACATGGAATCGTCACCGAACGGAACCGGTAGACTGGGATTGAATTTATTCGGAACATTTCCGGACGTCTCGCCTGACAGCATTTCTTCTCTCCGTTGTGTGCAGCGCTGACCAACGCTGCCTTGCATGAGCGGGGCTCTCACCCCCCGCGACCTATCGAACGACCGATCGGCTAAGTAACCAATCGTAAATTCTTCGTTACACGTTCCGAGGGCGGAAAGACGCATATTTCACCCCCTCTTTCACGCCACTCCGTGCGAACAAAAGCTCCACACCTTGATGTAAGCAATCGTTTAACGGTTCAGATATGTAACGCTTTAACGTTTTTGTGGAAGAACGTTCCTAATCTATGGCTTGATTCCGGTCGAAAATTCTGGTTGGGTCGCCACCCGTGACTTGTGCTCGTTAAGGGCCGTTGTTGAGGTGTCGGCGTACATCAGCACGGCGGCCGTGGCGCGACGGACGTCCACCGGCGATCTTTCTTTGCACGAATCGCGCTTGTGCCGCAGCCAGTAGGGCAGGTCGTTCAGCGAGAACAGATCAGTCGGCAGGTCCCGGCGGAGCACCGCCGTGGACTATGTGAAAACGCCCGCGCCAGCAACCGGCCACATGCCGGGCAGTTGTTCGCGAAGAAATCGGAGCTTGGTCCGGTTCTGCGCTATTGGCGAGCGCCTATCCTCAGTTTCACCGTTGTGCGAAGTTCGGGTCAGATTGCCGGGCAACACTGACGGCGCAATGTGCCCTGACCAGTTCTTGGTCTCAAAGATGAAGATGCCGAAGGGCGTGACCGCAAGGTGATCGATCTCTGCCGTTGGAAAGGCCGTCCCCGGCGCGTGCTCGATGACCAACGGACCATCGTGCAGATAAAACTCGTCGCCGCACAGCCAGCGGAGGGTTTCACGCAGCTTTGCCTGCGTCGCAACCTCGCCAGCAGCGCCGATCGCGTCCGCCGAACGTGGCGCTGTGCGCGCCGAATGCGAAGTGCGCGGGCGACGCCGTCCTTTAGATCGTCTGTATAGGTAGTAACCGCCGACGGCGATCAGTATTTTGATAAGCATGTGCTGGCTCCGTGATTTGCATGCTCCAAGCATGGCAGCGCCTGCGCGAAGTCAAGGCTGCGGGGTCCGGTCACCGATGCGTCGAAAAAGTAAAAGGCGGTATGAAATCGGGAGCTTTCAAAGGCACGCACCTCGCCGGCAGGGCGTACATTCGCTCCTATCCCCGCGTCCACTACGCATCGACCCGAGTTGCGCATGCCGATAGGCCGCGCGCTCGCATCCAATTTCCCTGCTGTGAGCTGCTTCCGCCACGTCTTCATTCGAGCCGTGACGAAAGCGTCTCTCCGCGCGCCATTTTTCCCTGCTCACCCGAGCATCGAAAATCATCCAGCGCTGTATGGCTGGACATCCCCTAGTGCGTCTTTTTCTGGAGAGAAAAATGCCGAAGCAGTTGGTTACGAAGGCGATGAAATCGCCCGGCTGGTTGGTCGCTGCTTGCTTTGCCCTGTGGTTTGCAGCGCATTCGTTCTTTGCCTTTCTGTTTGTTTCTGCCACCGTCGCTGTCTGGATCAAGAGATCCATCAAGGCGGCGCTGAAAGAGGAGAAAGCTGAGGATTCGAAGGCGCCCGCGCACGCCGTTGTCGCTCCGGCTCCCGCCGACGCCAACGTCACGCCCATCAAACGTCAGTACGCCAAGTCCGCAGTGGTCGTTCCACTTAAGACAGGCACCGACGACTAGTCGCTACGCCTGAATGTCAAGACTGCCCGCACGGGCTAATGCCGTTCAGTTAGCGCCGAACGGCATTTTTGTTTGTGGAGCGAGAAGTGGTTGTAAACGGAGCGCCGGGCTGTTAACTTTCCGGTGCGATGCTTGCTGACCACCTCACTTATCTGATCGAAGCACAAGAGCCGGCCGATCTGCGACGGTTGGCCGAGCATCTGCCCTTCGAGTGGATCGAACGCGCAGTCCAGGCGACCGGCACGGCGAGCATCCGGCGCCGTCGCCTTCCGGCCGAGCAGGTGGTGTGGCTGGTCATTGCGCTGGCGATGTACCGTCACTGGTCGATCAGCGAGGTCCTTGACAGCCTCGATCTGGCCTTGCCCAACGAGGCCGCCCCGTTTGTCAGCAAGAGCGCTGCGGCGCAGGCGCGTCAACGTATCGGCGAAGCGCCGATGGCGTGGCTGTTTGAACAGACCGCGCGAGCGTGGACGACTCAGGACGCGGCCCACCATGCGTTCAAGGGCTTAAGTCTGTGGGCAATGGATGGCACCACACTGCGCACCCCGGACAGCGCGGCCAACCGCGAGCACTTTGGCGCGCAGGGCTATGCCAGCGGCAAGGTGGCGAGTTATCCGCAGGTGCGCGCCGTGACGCTCACCGCCATTCCGACGCACCTGATCGCCGATATCAATTTCGGTCGCTACGACACCAACGAAATGGTGTACGCCAAAAGCCTGCTGGCGCAGATCCCGGAAGACTCACTGACGGTGTTCGACAAAGGCTTTCTGGCCGCGGAAATCCTGTGTGGCCTGACGATGAACGCGCGCAATCGCCACTTCCTGATTCCAGCCAAAGCCAACACCTGCTGGGAAGTCGTCTCGGGTAGCGCTGACGATGCGATGGTGCGCATGCGTGTGTCGCCGCAGGCGCGCCAGAAATGTCCGGCTTTGCCCGAATTCTGGAGTGCGCGGGCGATCCGTGCCATCGACGCGCGCGGACGCGAACGCGTGCTGCTGACTTCGCTGATCGATCGCCGACGCTTCAAACCCGCCGATATCGTCGCCTGTTATGAGCGCCGCTGGCAGATCGAAACCAGTTACGCCGAGCTCAAACAATCGATGCTGGGTTCGGAATTGACCTTGCGCAGCCGCACCGTCGCAGGCGTCTATCAGGAGATATGGGGCGCGTTGATCGCCTACAACCTGATTCGCCGCGAGATCGCCTGCGCCGCACGGGAGGCGAAACTTGCACCGACTGATATCAGCTTCGTGCGAGCCCTCCACACGATCCAGCACGAGATGATGTGGGCGGCCCTCACGCCGGCGTTTGCAAAATTACCCGCCTGCCTTCAGCGTCTGCGCGAAAGGCTCAAGTCTCTGCCCAACGAAAAACGACCCGGACGCACATGCGACCGGGTCGTCAAATCCCGCCCTAAACGGTACACCGTTCGCTATCTAAGAAAAGACCTTAACTGAACGGCATTAGCCCGCACGGGCTGTCTTGACCCCTCACCCCAACGGGAAACCATCCCGTTGCGGGAATGGGTTCCCGTTCATCCGGAGATCCCCATGCAAGCAGAAGTAGCCGCATGGCAACTGGACATGTTCGGCGCTCCTGAAGCGCCGGTCACACGTGCCCAGCCCAAGCCCGATCCGCTGCCCGATCCGCACCTGTGGAGCGAGGCGGTCAAAGACAAAATGGTCGACGCGTTGATCAGTCTGGCGACTGACAGCAGGCGCGGCGACAACATGCCCGAGTCGTTGATGGACTGCGCTGTACTGTTCAGCGAGCGACTCAAAAACAGAAAGAAGATGGAACTCGAAGACTACCGAGCGACGCTCGGCTGGGTCATGGAGTTCTGGAGCGGGGCGCTGCCGTATCGGTTTGTCTGCCAGATCAACGGCGTCGATCCCGAGATCTTGCAAGACGTCATACTGAGCGACCCTTTGCTCAAGCGCGACATGGAAGAAGTGCGTCGCGAGTGCTTCGGCACGCTGATCTAGGAGGCCGACGATGAGCACATCAACATTCGGCCGGCTGCTGGGAACGCTCTTCGGAGTGCAGCCCGCGACGCAGCCTCGGAATCGCTACCCCGCAAATCAACCATCCCCCGTCGAAGTCGGAAAAGGCGGAGCCAACGAGCGGCACATCGCGATCGCTGGTCAACCGATGCTCTTTCGCGACGAGGGCGATGTGGTCGTGCAGTTTCGCCCGGCGTTCGACTATGAGCTACGGCCAACCGCCGTCGGAATGAAGCTGATACCCGCGCTCGCTCCGCACTGGGAAGTGCTGCGTGAGCACAGGGGGCCACTGACAGAGGCGATAGCTGCTGCCGTCAGGGACGCTCACCCGACAGAGGCGCCTCCCGAGCGTTCAGTTGCGGCAACCAGCTCAATCGCCGCAAGCGACGCGCGACCGACAAGACATGTCGTCGAGAGCGTAGCGTCGTCGCCAGCGCGGGCCGCCGAGCCATCGCATCGGCCCAGTGAGCGCGCACGGTATGGCGTGCTGAAAGAGTGGGGCGAGAAGGAATTCCCCGACGGCAAACGACCGGGGCGGACCTACGAATCGTTCTGCATCACGCTCGAGCACCGTACAGGTGTGGACGTGCTGCAAGGCGAGGGACTTCGTGACGCGATCGCTGAAGCACACTGCAAAGTTGGCGATCGCATAGAGGTCAGGCGCCTTGGCAAGATCAAGGTACCTGCCGTTGATAAACGTGGCCGACCCAAGCTCGATGCCAGCGGCGCGCAAGTGCTCTGGGACAAGTGGCTTTGGTGTATTTCCAAGAAATCTTGAAGGAGCTTTTTATGGCATCAGTAAACAAGGTCATTCTCGTGGGCAACCTCGGAGCCGACCCGGAAACGCGTCACCTGCCGAGCGGCGATGCGGTTGCAAACATTCGCCTGGCAACGACGGATCGCTACAAGGACAAGGCCTCGGGCGAAATGAAGGAGCAGACCGAGTGGCATCGTGTTTCGTTCTTCGGTCGGCTGGCTGAAATCGTTAACGAGTACCTGAAGAAGGGCTCGTCGGTGTACATCGAAGGCAGAATCCGCACGCGAAAGTGGACGGACCAAGCCGGGCAAGAACGGTATTCGACCGAGATCGTGGCTGAGCAGATGCAGATGCTCGGCGGCCGGGCTCCTGCCGACCGTTCGTCGAACGAGGGTTTCGAGAGTCAGCGCCCCGCGCGTCAGGAACGGTCGCCGCAGCCGCGATCGAGCAATCCCGCGCCGGCGAATCGCGAACCGCAATCGACTTCGTATGGCGGAGGCGGTGGATTCGGGGACATGGACGATGATATTCCGTTCTGAAGTTTCGTAACCGAGAGTGTAAAGATCGACCCCGCCTTAGTGCGGGGTTTTTCTTTTTCTATAAGGGCCTGCGGGAAGTTGACAGGCTGCAACAGTAAACGAAGGGGTACCGCGGCTCCCGCGTTTTTGCGCTCGTAAGCCGCGATGGTCAATTTCCGGCTGCGAACTAGGCCGGACGGCCTTCAGCAAGCGTTGTCACGGAAAAGACGTAAACATTACCTAGGTTGGATCGCATGCGTGTGCGGAGGCCTCCATGAGCGCGCGATTCCACATCATTGTGATTCGGCATCCAGGCGGTGAGCGTCTGCCCGCATTGCTGGACGCGGATCGACAACCTGTCACATGGATCAACGTCTACCTGATCAAGCGCCTGCGCCTGCGGCTATCAATGAATAGCCTGATCAAGACGCTGTACGTGCTCGGACAGTTGTGGACCTGGTCGACATCCGAGCGCTTCCCGCTTCAAGCGCGACTCGTTTCTGGCCATGGCTTGAGTCAGGATGAAATTGTGAGCCGCCTGTACCCCTGGTTGCGGCGTGATTTCCAGACGTCGGGCAAAGTGACAAAACTCGTCGTTGCGCCGAGTACCGTAGCCTTCCGGCTCAACGTCGTCGCTAAATGCATCACCTGGCACCTCGAGTGCGCGATGTCAGCCTTGCCGGTTGGCGCGCCTGAGATCGCGGACATCCAGTCGAGAGTGAGTTTCACGCAGCGTTGCTTCGCGACGCTCGCCCAAGCCGGACGGACCTCGGCGGAGCATGCCGCTCCGTTATCCTCGGAGCAGTTAGACAGGCTCATCAAGGTCTGCCATCCCGACTGTCCCGAAAATCCTTGGAAGGCGCCGTATCGGCAGCGCAACTACCTCATCGTTCTGCTCTTAGCGATGCTGGGTGTGCGGCGAGGAGAGTTGCTCAAGCTGCGGGTCTCAGATTGTTTGCTATCCGGCGATGCTCCCGCCGTGCGCATCGTGCGGGCACCTGATGATGCCGCTGATCCGCGGGTGGCCGAGCCGCAAGTAAAAACAGAGCCAAGACACGTACCGTGCGACCGGTCTCTGGCACGGATACTCAACGACTACATTTGTGGCTCTCGTCGGCGAATACCGGGTGCTTCGCACATGCCCTTCTTGTTCTTGAATCGCAACGGCGGCCCCTTGAGCCTTGTACGTGTCAATGGGATTCTGAGCCAAGTCGTCGCGTCTCATCCCGAGTTCGAGCATCTCCACCCCCATCAGTTGAGAAGCACATGTGCCACCGAATTCAGGGCAGCCGGGCTCGCTAACGGTCTCGACGACGAACGCGTGACGAGAAACATGATGTACTTCTTTGGATGGCGCTCAGCGGACTCAGTTAAGCCGTATATCGACGCGGCCATCCGACGAGAGGCGCACGAAATCGGGCTGCGCTATCAGGTCACCTTGTTCGCGCGATCGGAGGGGAAATCATGACCAACGACGATGTGAATCGGGCGATGGCCACACACCTGTGGCGTTATGGACTGCCTCGATTGCCCGAAGGCGAGATCGACCGAGATGGTAGACGAGTGGATCTGAGTGGCGTTAGCTGGCGATGCAACGCTGCAACCGCGCACGTCGCCATCAATTGGCCGCGTCTCGAAGTGAGCAACGTCATCGTGAGTTACGCGCTCCGTCGCTGGGCCATCATGCTCACAACGCAAAAATCCGGAGCCAGTGTCGGGCAAGCTGTAAAGACAATAACGAGCGTGCTTGCTGGGAGGGCAATAGAAAGTCGAAGAGTCGTCTCGTCGCGTCGGGCGAGTCTCTGGGAGGGCCTCAGCGACATAGACAATCCTCAGGATCTTCGCCCGGCATTGCGCGCGGTAGTAGAAAGTTCGATCCAAACGCTGCGCGAGTCGAAACAACTTGCCAGCTTCTACGTGATCCGTCGGTGGTACGTCTGGTGCGCCGAAATGCTCACTGGCCTTGGATTCGACAAGTCGTTCGCACAGGATCTTGATGAGATACGAATTCCGGCACGGCCGTCAAAACTGGCTGTAGAACTCGAAGACGAAGATTGCGGTCCGTTGTGGGATGTTGAAGTGACAGTGCTGCGTCGAGCGTTGAACGATGACGCCTCAATGCAGCGCGTCGACGTCATGCAGCGCGTGGCGACGGCGCTCAGCCTCGCCTACGGGCGCAATCCAGCCAACTTCTGCCTGTTGCGCGAGACCGACCTGCGCAATTCGCTTGAGGGATTCGCGGTGCCCGCGCAATGGATGCTGTCTATTCCGAGAATCAAGAAGCGTGGCGTCGGTCCACGACAAGCGTTCGTCGAAGAGCGAGTAAGTGAAGAACTGTTGACGCTGTTGCGGCAATTACTCGAGGTCAACAAGACAGTCGACTGCGGCCGCTACCCCAGACCGCTCTTCATGCGCAACCGGGTAGACAAGTGGCGCCAGGACACTGACATGGGCGAGTTTGCCTACCATATAACGTCCTACCAGTTCGCCGACCTAGTGAAGGGATTCGCGCAACGAATGTCGCTTGTCTCGCCGCGCACCTTGCGTCGCATTCGAATCGCGCCGCGTCGATTGCGCTACACGTTCGCGACGACGATGGTGGAGCTTGGCGTTTCGAGAGGCATGTTGGCAACGATGCTTGACCACTCCGATACGCAACACGTCCACGTCTACTACGCGCTTAAAGGCCGGCGCATGACGCGCATCCTCGATCGCGCGGCAGCGCTGAAACTCGGGCCGTTGATGGCTTTGTTCAGAGGCAGGGTCGTCCCGTCAAGCGATCACGCAATCAACGGCGAGCGGCAGGACAAGCGTGTCGTCTTTGTTGGCGACATGAGGGCAATCGATCCAGTGAATATCGGCTCATGTGGCAAAAGCGGCTTGTGCGCGCTAGATCCGCCGTTCTCCTGCTACGTGTGTCCCAAGTTCCAACCCTATGCGCAGGCAGACCACCGCGCGGTGCTCGATGCTTTGCTCGCGGGTCGTGAAGCACGTGCTGAACGATACGGAACCCGCATCGCGGTGCAACTGGACGATGTGATCTACGCAGTCGCTCAGGTCGTCGATGTGGTGGAGGGCAATGACCATGGAACCGGCAAGATCGCGCAAATCAATGGCGGCGCCTTATTGCGTAGTCGGGGCGCTCTCTAAGAATTGGATTGTTAATGAAGCAACGCTAATTGCTCATGCGCAGGCAGTTATCCCCTTTGCGGGCGTCGAGTGGAAGAGCGTGATCTGGGATGTGTCGGAAGCGTACCGGCATCGCATGCGTGGCTATAAAGCCGACAAACCTGTGCAGCGACTGCTGTTCACGCGACATGGGGCGGGACCACGGAAGCTGGGCAAGGCACTGGGCGGTTCATTTGGCGACGTGGTGAAAGCGCTGGTTTGCATGCGGCACCGCCAACGTGGCCAGTCTGCAATCAGTCATATGGTGTTCGTACGCGCCACGCGCTACGTGTATGAGGCGCTGGCCGATCGTGCGTACGAGATCAGCGAGCTGAGCGCCGATCATCTGGATGCTGCAGCGGATGCTCTGTTCGAGCGGGAACGCGAATCATCGGCTTACAAGGTAATAGGTCACATGGAAGAGTTCGCCGATATGCTGGATCGCAATGGCCTGTGCCGGCTACGGCTTGACTGGCGCTACCGTCGCAAGCTTCGTCCTCGTTTCTCCAGCGACGGTAGGCGTCCAGGTAATGTCGGCGGCATCAAGCCGCGCGAGCGCCTTCCCGACGAACGCGCGATACAGGCCATCGGCGCGCTGTACCAGAGCATTCCCCGCGGTCTACCCTCCACCGATCCGGCGAGCGCAGACCGCATCATCGTGCTGGTTGCGACGCTGATGGTTTGCACCGGGCTGCGTATCGGAGAAGTCTTGACCTTGCCGGCTCGGCCGCTCTCGTCGGCTCAGGATGGCAGCAAGGCCCTACGGTATGCCCGGCTCAAAGGCAGGGCAGATGATGTCGCGGTCGAGTGGACGCATAAGCCGCTGCTTGGCGAGACGGAAACTCTCGTCGAAGAGGTACTCGCAGAAATGCATCTGGCGACTGAAGGCGCACGCAGCGTATCTCAACGCTACAACGAGACGCAGGATTTACTCGCTGATGCGCAGTGCCCGAGTGAGGTGAATAGCGCTGAGCTTGTTTCGGTGCTCGGTCTGAGAAGCACCAATGTGATGCAATTCCTCAGATGTCGGGACATCCCTCATCGACTCGTGGGCGGAAGAGTTCAGGTGCGCCGGGCAGATCTGCATAAAGGCCTGCTGCAAGATCATTGGACAAAGCCAGTCATCCCGGGCGGCGCCGGATCTAGCCTGATGCTGCACGAAGCGCTTTGCGTGGTCTATGCCAACCAGATGCATCGGGGAACCAGGACAACTCTCTGCTATGCGGCGCGTCCCATTACGGATCAGAACGTCAGCGACTTCCTGGGTGGTCGGGGCGAATGTGCTTCGGTCTTCGAACGTCACAAGATGGTGATGGAGGGTGGAGGGAACATCGATATCCGCTCACATGGCTTCCGCCACTTCCTCAATCACCTGCTGGATGAAGGCGGTGCGCCGGATTTGGTCCAGACGAAGTGGTTTGGCCGCAAGTATCCGGCGGACACGAAGGCCTACCAGCACATGACAGCCGTCGAGCGGGCCGCGCACGTGGTGAGCGAGGTCATGGGTGGCCGCATGAAAGGCGTAGTCGCCGATATCGCCGGAACGCTTCCAGCCGATCGTGCGAAGACGTTTCTCGCAGCCCGAATTCAAGCGGTGCATGACGTCGGCCCGGGTATGTGTTTGCACGACTTCCAGATGTCGCCGTGTCCGCGGCATCTGCAGTGTACGGCCGATTGCAATGACTATGTCTGGCGTGACGGCGACCTCGAACGCGCCGACGAACTGAAGCGTCAGGCAGCGGTCGTCAGCATCAGCTTGGAGACGACTCGCGAGCTTGCACATGATGGCGTCATGGCGCCGGACTGGGCCACGCACCTGCAGTCCAAGTATGTCCAGTTGATGACTCAACTCGCGTTGCTCGGCTTCGACCAGACTGAGCTTGCACGCTATATTGAAAAAGAAGGTCCGTGATGGTCAGATCGATCCGTGCCAACGCAAAACTCGACGAAGGCAAGATGGCCAGCATCATTGCTGAACTGCATCGCTGGCGGGCCGGCGAATTGGGACGAAACTTGACGTGGGGGCGCATTGAGGATTGCTCTGGCTATACGCGGCAAGCGTTGAGCCGCCATCCACCGATCTTGCGAGCCTACCAGGCGGCCAAGCGCGCGCTGGACAAGCCTAAACGTCGTTCTCGGACGCGATCGACCAGTGACGAGATCCTGTACCTCGATCAGATGATCCAAAGTTTGCGTGAGCAGCTCAGCCATTACGAGGCAGCCGAGCGGGCGTGGATCGAACGCTGGCAGCGTATTGCCTACCACTGCTCACGGCGAGGACTGAGCGTTGACGAGTTGGACGGCCCGATCGACGAGCAGCATCGACGATAACGCATTGCCTCGAAGCAGCACTCGAGTTCGGCAAGCTGCACGAAAGTTAAAAGCGCGTATGAATTCGTCTTCATTCCGCGTTGCTTCATCGTAGGCGGCATCTAAACTGGCTTCACTCCCGCGCTCGGCGCATCGAAAAAAGCCGCTCGGTCGGCCAATATTTACGGAGCCTCGAAGCTATTCTTCTCCGACGCGGTGCCCACAAGGCGTCTGCGACAAATGTTGACAGGCAGTCGAAACAGAACCGTTCCGCCCCTATTTAATGGGTCGTGAATGGGCGGCTATCTGATCCTCCCGTAAGAGCTCACCTCGCTTCCTGTTATTCCTCACCTTCGTTGCTTCGTCGAACCGGAAACGGTCGGCGAGGCCACGAAGCGTGTCTTTCGCGCGGCCGGTCCTTCTACCGTCGCAATCCCCGCTTTCGGAATTCCCTGCTGAAAAAAGCCGTCCGTCGCTTTCGCCTCACCCGGCGAGGCGGACGGCTTTTTTGAGCACGGTTTCACCGCCTGTTCAGGCATCGACCTCAACCACCCCAAACTGGAGTGAACAATGAATGTAAAGGACATCAAGCTGTCCCCGGAACAGTGGCTTGCGTTGCTCCAGAAGTACGGAGTGCCCGCGAGTTCGCTGACCGGGAAGGGCGCGCCCTGTCCGATCTGCGGCGGAAACGACCGCTTCACCTATGACAACAACCGTGGCCGTGGCGACTGGGTTTGCCGCAAGTGCAACGACGGCGACCGTAAGGCCGGCGACGGTTTCGAGTTGATCTGCAAGTCCGCGGGACTGACGTTCCGCGAGCTGATGATCGAACTCGAAGGAGGGAGCCTTGCGGACGCTCGCAGAACTCGCGAACGCCCAGACGCGCCCGCGCCGGGCCGAAAGGTCGATCCCGAGTGGGCGAAGAAGCGCCTCGACTCGATGTGGGATCGGGCGACGCTCGTCGGGTCCGACGGCCTCGTGCCGCGCTACCTGCGCGAGCGGGTGCCGGGTCTGACGGCACCGCCGTCTCTGGCGCTGCGTATGGGAATGCTCGACTACTGGCACGACAAGAAAGTCATCGGGCAGTGGCCGGGCATCATCGCGCGCTTCACGCTGCCGGACGGCCGTCTGGGAACGCTGCATCGCACGTTCCTCGAGCGCTCGAAGCCAGTGAAGGCGTCCATCGTTACTAACGATGGCGAGATCCTCCCGGCCAAGCTGAACGACGTGACGCTTCATAAGCTCAACGGCGGCGCAGTCCGGCTGATGGAACCTGTCGACGGTGAAATCGGCGTCGCGGAAGGTCTTGAGACGGCATACGCCGCGCACATGCTCTTTGGTGTGCCGGTCTGGTATTGCCTGAATCGCATCCTTCTTGCGGATTTCGTTGTGCCAGAAGGCTTTGGCATTCGTGTCGTGCATATCTACGCCGACTTCGATGCTGTCGATCCACGTACCGGGAAGTCGCCGGGCGTCGACGCGGCGTTGAAGCTGGCCAAGCGCCTCCGCGCTGAGGGGTACACGGCTATGGTTCATCGGCCGAAAAAGCGGGAGACCGATTTCGCAGACGAGTGGTGTGCGTCTCACCGTGCGCACGCCCCGACGTCTGCAGTCGTAGTGCGCCGCGATTTGCGTGAAGCACTGCATGTTTGATTCTTGGCGGCATCGAGGCCGCTAACAGTAACTTTCGCCCGGTGGGGATTCGTCCCCCGCCGGGGCCGCAATCCGCCCGAGCTTTTCCAATGGAGAAGAGGAAATGAGCTTCAGCATGATTGTTGGCCGGTATGAAATTGTCGCAACGTCCGGTGTCGAGAACGGCTCGGTCAGAGTAGGGAAGTCAGAGGCGGAAGCCTACGACGTGATCGACCGCAAACGCGGCGGTCATGCCCGGCTGGAGAAGCAGGGCGTCACGCTGGACACTGCTTGGTTTTACTGCATTCGTCGACAGGCGAGCGCACAAGGTGTATCTCTGCTGCATTGATACCCCCTGAAACAAAAGCCCCGACCGTTTGGTCGGGGCTTTTTTATTTTGCGGCTAGTAATCAGCGACTACTTGTAGCGCACGACGTACCACAAACGCCACCTTAGGACGAAAAACGTGATCTTCAGGAACGGAACGAGGATGCCAGTTGCCCAACACATGATGAACGCACTTGACGCGATCAACACCTGAGTGATGCCGCACTTCGGCAGGTAGGCACAAACCCACATCACGAAGAAAGACGCCATCACGATGATGATGCGTCGGGTGAAAAATGGCAGCGACATGAACCTAGCGTACATCGTCGGCTCCTTCGTCTGAGCGGAACAAGGCGCGATGCAACAGATAAGCTGCCTCCCACGCAGCCAGCGCGGCGGCCACGAAAGTCCACATACGAACGCCGCGCGTCCAGTCGGCTTGCGCCAGATTGTTGAGAATGTCCATAACACGCCTCAGTGTTCGTTGGTTTTGATAGGTGCACTGGCTGCACATAAAACCCATCTTGCCAGATACGCGGCGAAGTCAAGCCGCAGCGGACGGGCGAGCTTGGCAAGCCGTGATAATGATATTTCAATGCAACCACGAGTGAGCCCGACTGCGGCGCAGTCGGGAGATGCTTTATCGGCGCGACGAACAGGTACTCGGGCCAACGGCACCGGTTGACTAAAACCCAGCGAACTGGTCAGCGATCTCATCGACATTGAAACGATGAGAAAGCTGCGTCACGACATCGTGGTCGCTTGCGCCCGAAGATACTGCCGAATTGGCCGCGATCATCGTGGTAGACGGTACAGGAAGAGCAGAGGCTCTTGGAGCAGAGACCGCTTCTGCCGACAGTTCAGCGTAGGCCGGCAACCGCCCACCTTTGCTCGCGGAGGTCAACTCGCGCCCGCCGATCGCGGTCCGCGCTGTGTCGTTGGCTAATGACCGGAGCACGGCCGCGCGCAATCGTGGATTGTGTGCATCCAGACGCTGATACAGCTCAGGGAAGAGAGCCTCGTCCACCGTCACCTTGATCAGCATCTTTCTTGTCATGCTGCCACTCCGAGCTTGCGCTCACGCGCAAGCGTCGATTCACCGACGATCAGGAAGCCCTTCACGTTCGCGAAGCACGGCGCGTCCATCAATTGAACTCGATTCTTCGGAAACGCTTCGCGTACTGCTGACTCGTAGAGAGCTGCACCACCACCGCTCAAGACGATTGAGCGAACCGTACCGGTGTTGCCGACCTTTTCCTGGATTGTTTTGACGGTGCTCCGGATCACTGCTTGCGACTTTTCCAAGTACGGTGCGAGGTCAATCTCGTCGCTGTAGAAAAGGAACGGCTTCTTCATCCGCAGGCATTTATCGAGCTTCTCAATGTCGGTAACGATCTCGCCCTTTTCTTCGCCAATCAGCGATGCTATGCGCTTATAGACCTGCGATGCACCGCCAGGAACCCCGTTGCTACGCCCGTCGTTCATTGTGAAGCCACTTGCGACCACCCAGTCGGTCGTGAAATAACCGACATCAATTACGATGTGTTCGTTTTCCCGATCGAAAGCATCGCCGCCGTACTCGGAAAAAGAGACGAGCGAACCGAGAGGCTGCGGGATGACTTTCACGCTGCCGATACGCACTTTGTGCTCACCAAATGTCAGCGTGCCGCTGAACGCGTCGCGCACGGAGTCGGCGTACTTCCCGATGCTATGAACTGGTAAGCCCAGAACTAGACGTTCGGCTTCCGTCACGCCGGCGAAGTGAAGGGCGCCGTAGAGCAGCGCCGCGTAGTTCGGCGTTGTGCAGAAGTCCTCAGACAGCGTCCGGCCTGCGTTCCCATAAGCTGACGATCGTTCAACGCCGGGACCGACTTCATACACTGTTCCATCGATTTCAATGGCAGCCACTTTGCGATCGGACAGCACACCGTTGGCAAAACTCGAGACCGCCTCGCTGACGCGAAGCGGTGCGAGCGAAGGAAACATCATCGTCGCGAGGTCCGAGCCCATACGAAACGCGCATTTAGTATTGCCGTAACCAACGTCAACTGCAAAAACCTGTGTTTGCATGATTCTCTCTCCAGAGTTCAGATAAGCCGTTGCCAACAAAGTTTGCCCGGCCCCTGGCCGGTCCCTGCGTGGCCGCTACACGGGCCAAGAGCAGCATTCGGAAGGGTGAAGCTGCTCGTAAGTCCGCTGTTTGGTCCCTGCTTGACCCTCGTTGGGGCCAAGCCGTGACGCGCACTGAGCGGCAAGTCTTGTTAGGGAACCTACAGGTACCCACTAGGGGCCAAAGCTGCTGCTGACTGACCTAATCTATCTGGAACGCCGCAATGTCAAGGAAGCAAAAGCTCGCTACATTTAGGCAGCTTTCGAAATGTGCGTTGTCTTCCGAGCGGCTATTATTCCGATCACCAACCGCGCGACCAGCGCATCGAACCTCCTATACGGACCATCGAGGGGACCGCTTTGCCTAGCGAAAATCCCCTCTGTCACAGGCCGCAAAATCATGCGGCATTTTTCTGAATCAAATCAAACGCACCGTGAGCCAAGTTGAGGAACACGGACACGCGATATCCATTGGGTTTGCGGGCAGTTCAGCCCGAGAAAGCAAGTTGAGTCGAGGTGCGAGCGGACACGGACACAGTCTGCTGCTGCTAACACCGACGCATTCAACGAGCATGGACGCATCCTTACAGCAAACGAAGCTGGGTACGTTGCATGAGGCCCGACACACCGCGGCGGATTCAACGCGCTTGGGGATGGGGGAGCGAGCAAGCCAGAGAGGCGACTGCTCCCTGTACGGAAGACGAACGGTCGGCGCAACCGGAACAAAACAGCGCAAAAGCAATTACCGAGCAATTGGCCTTAGCGCATTAGTGCTAAGGCCGGCGCGGTAGCCGTAGCAGCGGCATAGCCGAGTCGCGCAAAGAAACGCGCGCGACTGGACTGTCGGCAGTAGCGGGGAGAGCAATCAACGGCGAGAGGTTCCGCGAAGCGGACCCGCGTTGATGTCTACCAGCGGCTAGTCGGCGGCGGTCAACACGCGAAGCGTGAGACTGGCAGCACGCAGCAAAACGGACGGTCGATGCACGTTTCTTCCACGTGCGGGGCTGATCGAATGGAATCGCTAAAGGCGAGGAAGGTTGGACCCGGCGGGGTTACGCGGCGCGCAGCGCGAAGAGACGAGGGGATAGGCTCCCTGCGGTCCTCGCCCGGCGACAAAGGGGATCGGGCAGATGTCAGTGTCCGCGTACCAAGCGCAAAACAACGAGGAAACGATGCAGGAGCCGTTGGACGTATTCGTGCTTCGGAAGGCAGTAACGGGCTCATATGTTGTCGGCTCGTACCACCGCGTCATTGGGCCAGTTTTCCTAGACGTATTCCGTTCGGTCGGACGGCATCATGGGCTGACGCTGGACCTCGACCGCGCTCATCGCTTTGAGCGCAGTGCGGTCGACATAGATGCGTTTCTAGCGAAGCTCGACAAAAGTAATTGCGAGTCCGGCGGGCATACCGGCGACTTCGCCTCCCTGTGCAATCACTCTTCCGTTACCCCTGAGAGCTTGGCTGCGTGGGCAAGAGCCACACCTTGGATAGAGGTTTTAGCGCCTGCGCCGCCGCTGTATTTGGGTGCATTCGGATCGGCCGTCGAGCGCGATTCGCCCTGGACGCCAGAAGTTTCTCAAGCACTCCGCTTCAGTGCCAGAGAAATCCTGCTTGAGCCGTCGCTCAGGCGGATCGAGCCTCACGGGCGTTTCGTCTCGCTGACGGCGGGTCACGCCACCACTACAAATTCGCAGAAAGCCGCCCAGGAGCCGTGGGTCAATCATCCGCTTGAGGCAGACCTAGCGTGGTCCATGTGGCAGTTGTCCGTGCGATACGGCTTTGACGATGTGAATGCTCGACAAGCTGCGCTAAGGCATGCGGCGGCGGCCGGCTGGGAATCCGCGGCGGCAGGTGTGATTGAGATATCCGGCCACATTGCACGGTCGCCCGAGCTGCGCCAATCGTTCGAGACAGGACGGGCGCTCTGCCATTCAACCAACTACATGATTACAAACGCACAGGGGAATCGCTAATGTCCGTCACCGTCAACGTCCGCTCTGAACTTCGTCGCTACAACTTGCCGGAGGACTTCAAAGTCGAACTAGAGCGGCTACTGGAGGACAACGTCGATCGCGTGCACAGCCGGACCCGCGTGAGTAAGAATGCGCTGTCGTTGAAGACACAGCAATATAGGATTCAGAAGATTTGCCACGCGTTCGTGGAGCTTCGTGAGAACGGATACGCATTGAAGTCCCCATGGGCCCTAAAGCAAAAGCACGTCGAGGCGCTTGTGCAGCTCTGGGTTCGTAACAAGCAGACGGGAGGAACAATCGAGAACAAGCTGACCTATCTTCGAGCTCTCGCCGAGTGGATGCACAAGCCAAACCTGATCGGCCCGTTGGAAAGTTACGTTGACCGCAAAGAGCACGGTCTCGTGCGCTCGTACATCGCCACCGAAGACAAGTCGTGGGAGGGAAATGGGGTTGATCCGGTTGAGAAGATGGCGGAGATTGCACAAACCGACAAGTATGTCGCTGTCCAACTCCGCCTGCAGCTGACCTTCGGTTTGCGCGTCGAGGAAAGCTTCCTCTTGCGCCCAGTTGAGTCAGTCGGCGATGACGGGATGCTTCACGTCACACGGGGGACAAAAGGCGGTCGAAACCGGGTCGTCCCAATGGGCGACGGCCTGGACGTACTGAAGGAGGCGGGCGCCCTGACCAATCCGGTTTCCAAGACGACGATCCCGCTGGGATATACGAAGCAGCAGTGGAAAGACAGGTTCTACCGAGTGCTCCGCAAGCACGGCGTGCGCAAGAGCGCGCTCGGCATAACTGCCCACGGGCTACGTCATCAAAACTTCCACACTATGTACGAAGCGTTGGCAGGCGTTAAAGCGCCGGTTAAGGGAACAGGCGAGATTGCGCCGAAGGTGCGGCAAGAGGAGGCCAGGCGTCAGGTGGTCGAAGCGGCAGGCCACAGCCGGCCATCGATTGCAAACGCGTACCTGTCGACCCATCGAGTGCAGCAGCGGAAGACTGCCGACGTCACGATCGACCAAGTTCTTAATGCCATTGATCGGTTCAACTGCAATAAAAAAGCTGCCGCAAACTTCCTTCAGATCTCGCGGCAGAGCGTCTATCGAATTCTTGATCGCAGCCGAGATTGTGACAAAACGACATAAGGTCACCATTTGTCACAACTCAAATTTCTCGGAAAGCGCTTAGGAAACAAATGGTTAGAAACCGATGGCTTCCGGAACGGGCCATATCAGTGATATGGCCCGTGGGTTCGGTCCAGCGCTTGAATCAATTCAAGAGCCAATCCAGCGACCGGCTTGTCATGGTGTGATAAGTCAGATCGCGGCCAAGGCGAGCACCACAGCGATCTGCGGTGCGAGCTTCGAGCGCAGGCGGTAAGCGGCGCGAAGGTAGTCGATGGGCGACATGTGTTTCCCCGTGGTGGTGGTCGCTGGCGCCAACTGGCCAGCACCAATCCAGTATGGACGCACACGCCAGAAGTCAAGTTACCAGCGATTGCGGTCCGGCAGATCGTCAACTGCGAGGTTCACGCTGTTTTCGAAACTGCCCTCGTCACCGCCGGTCGCGGGAATGCGCGGAAACTGAATCGAGGCTATGCCGTCGATGTAGACGCGTTTCGCAAGTTGCTGGAGCTTCCGGTATCTCGCAGCATCGTTGAGCACTGTGTCGACAGGCCAGAAGTCGCTCAAGGTGATCTTGCTGTCGACGATTTTCGCAGCCAGCAAGGCGAAAACTGGGCCGCGCTTCTCCCAGTCGCCTTCCGTTCGTGCCAAAAGGTTGATCAGGAACGGCGCATCGAGGGCGCTGACTTCTTTCCTGATCAGCTTGAGCAGATCGCCTTCCTTGGCAGGGGGGCGCCGCGTCCGAGCGTTCCAGATCGCGCCGGCCTGCGCAAGGGCCGCGTGCCGGTCGTCGCCGATCGCGATCCAAGGCGTTTGCATGCCGCAGTCTTCGCAAAAGATGCAGCAAACCTTCTCTTGCGGGATCGCAAAGAGCGAGCGCGCTTCGAGGTCGTTTATCTGGGGAGCAGCTCGGTCGTCGGCGCTCAGATAGTCACTCGCGGGCGCCGACAGGCGCTTCAATAGCCGGTGCGAGTAGCCAAAGGCCCATTTTCCGCCGCAATGGTCGCAGGGGAAGAGCTCGTCAGTCATGGCAGCGTGATCCGGGGCGTTCGCCGATCGTCGGCGAAAAGGGTGTGGGCGGGTGCATTATAGCGACGTTCGTTTACCGCCAAATTAGGAAACAACCCCGAACTTTACAACACCTTACAGACTACGCGGCGACGCGATTGGCGGCGATCGCGTTGTAATCCTCGTGGCTGACCAAGCGGATGGGCCTCAAGGAAGGGGCGTCGAAAAGCAACCGATACGATCTGCCAACGGGGACCGATAGGAGTTTGCCGGCGGACGACTTCAGGAATTTGCCATCGAGCGAGAAGGGATGGATTCCGTTGCTGACCTTCGCGAGGAGGTCGCGTGCCTCGCGTTGAACGGACGACAGATGTCGAACCAGCGACAGATCGATGGCGTCGTCGGCAGTGGAACTCTTCTTTGCCGCGCGCTTTTGTTCCATCGCGAGGCGTTGCTCCGCTTTCTCTTTTTCTGCGTTGGCGCAGGTGTGGCAGAACTTCCCCTTGCCGGTGTGACCGCATGCAAACGTCTGCTTCATGTGCTGGTGCTCTGTTGTTGCTGATAGCCTATTGCACCACCGATTGACGCTCGGTCAAGTCTCCGTTGAAGGCTGTTTCAATGCCCTTTTCAGGTTATCGATGGCGTCGAGCGTCTTGGAGAGCTCGAGAATCCGCGCATCAGCAAGAGCCAGACGATTGTTGAGGTGCTCGATCTGCGAGAGAGCGAGACCATACTGCTCCGCGAGCATTGAAAGCGCGGAGAAGGGCGCCAGGGCCGCGCCGCAGTCAGAGCAGGAGACGGTGCCGCCGTGTTTGTGCAGGCGGATATGACGATGCGCGCAGTCGTTGCCGTGACTGCGCGCATCGTTGGTAGAGAGACGCGTAAAAGGAAGGACGTTGCTCATTCAGGAGTCAGCGAGTACTCCGCGTCGCTAGGCGGACAACGGCCAATGTCGCCACCTAGATTGTCGGGAAACAAAACCCGAGCAATTCTCGCATCTCGCCGATAGTGTCGCTCGACATTATCGAGATATCGCCGAAAGGCTGCGTCGTCAAAGAGACGCCCCTCAATTGAACAATGCGCGAGACGTAAATCGGTCGGCATCGACGCGTGTTCTTCAAGTGCACGGGCATGTCCGGCATTGGGCAGCCACCACCTGTTCCAACGAACAGTGAAGGCTAGCCAGCTACGCGCTGAGCTATCGATCTCGGCCCACGACGCTCGGAAGTCGAGGATCGCGCCAAGGGTGCTGAAGAACACCATGCGCACTTCGTTGTCGTCGGCGGCCGCAACAACGATCTGCTTGCGCCGCTCATCGACCGGGTCGATCGAACTTGCCATTGCGAGCGCGGGGTAGCTCACCTGCCAGTCGGCGTCGCGAGCCGTCGCGTGTTTCAAAAAGAACGAGTTCGAGCTCACGTGTTGTATCGGGAAGTTGAAGACTGGGTCAAGGTATCGCGGTGATGCCCGCTGTCAAGTCACGCAGCGGCCGGAAGTCGTACCGACGCCAGTTCTGCTGGAGGTATCCACTCGACACAAGGCGTTGCGGTGCGCGCGTAGTGCGCCTGCTTTTCCTTCTTACGCTCAAGGTACTGCGGGTTGCCCTGCGTGCCATAGACTTCAATCGCGGTCAGGGCCTCGGTGTCCGTCAGTTGAAAGTCCGGAAGCAGTTGATCGCCGGCCCCAAGTCTGAGCGGCTTGGTAAAGCGGCGGCGCTCCGCGACCAGCCGGTTGGCCATCGCGACTTCGTAGCTGGAGTCGCACGGTATGAAGCTGCTGTTGCAGAGCTGTAGAGCGATGTCGACGATTCGAAGATTGCCTTCTTTGGTCCGCTCGATGACCGCTAACACCACGATCCGCGCGCTCGCGTCGCCGACCATGGCCCATGCAGATCGAAATGATGCGGCCGCGATCTCAATCAACTGCTTTGAGGCGAAGAAGGTGCGCTTCGTCTGGCGAAGCTTGACGACGAAGCCATATCTGGAAGCATCGACCGTGCGCAACTCGCCAAGCACCAAGCCACGTTGCGACGCCGTGGGCGTCGTTTCAATCCGCCCGAGAAAGTCATCGAACTCCGCGACGATGGATTGTGCTTCGTTTTCGTCATAGCGACGCATGACATGCAGGACGCTCTGCATCGGCTTACCGTTGAGCTTGCCGTCTCCAAGTGCGGCGACGAGGTGAGCATTGCATTGCCCCCAACTGCGCGCAGAAGCACCCGTCCAGTTATGCAAATCCGCCTCGATCCAGAGACGCTGCAGGAAGCCAAGCAGCGGTGCTGCACGGCGCGTCCTGCCGGTGCCTGAAGTGGTCGCGGACCGGCGGGGAGAGGGTTTCGACTGTTTTGACGAATAGCGTGGCGTCGAGCTTGACGTTCAGGCCCGTAGGCGTGTGCTGGATGGCGTCAGCGGCGTCGGACTTGCTCTTGCCGGTCGCAGCGGCCCCCGCATAGAAAGGGCACTTCGAGTTGTGGTGCGGCCCTTCGTCGGGCCATCGCGCGAGATGAAAGAGCGCGCCGTAGCGACGAACTACGAGACGCAGCGGTTGGCCCGCACCCGCAGCGTTGCATTGGCATTGCGCATATCCCGGTGACTTTTTGGCACGCTTAAGCTGGCGCGCGTAGCGTGCCGGGCTGTTGTGGACGTCCTCAAGTGAAACGGTGAGATTGTCAAAGGAGACGTGAACCATGTCTTTCGGCCTCGCTCAGCGTGGAACGCGCCTGGTGGCTGGGGACTTTGTGAACATGGGCGCGAGTGCCCAGCAGATTGGCCATCTGGCGCACGCTCAAGCAGAACTGCTCTGCGTGGAAAGTGCTGGGAAACCGCACGCCGACGGTCGACACAGAGCGGCATAGTCACGAGAAAACACAGAGCCAGCGCCGATCAGTGCGTCCAGCCATGAGTCGGGGAATCCAGCGGCCGGCTCCGCGTCTGCGCGTGCGCCTGCCGGGTCATCTCTGATGTCTTCGAAGCTAACAATGATGAGGTCCATCGTCCTTGGTCACGGGCAAAGAGGGGTCCGCGAGTTGCCTTAGGTGCGAATTGGTGCTTTCGCCAAAGCCTTGTCGCATAGGACGAGCGCGCCCATCGCCGCGACGAATCCTGTGTACACAAGTGCGATGAGCAGCGCGGTCAAGCGCTTTTCGTTGCTTGCGAGCGCTTCGGCGCGAAGGCTCTGCGCCCTCGCGAGTTCGACACGCTGCGAATCGAGCTCGTCGTCGAACGACTGACGGTCGCGAAACCCATAGTTTTGAAGCACAGTCGCCTGCACGTTGGCCGGAACATGCTGAAGCGCATCAGAGACGCCTTGCATGCGCTCGACGAGGCCTGTACTTGCAACGACCGGTACGGCTGTTCGCTCGAGTTTGAATCCGTGAACAACAAGGCCGATCGCCGCATCCGAGGTCGCGCACGAAGCGATGAGGACGGCAACAGTAGTTATGTGACTCAGTTTCATGTGCTCACGGAATCGGTGACGCGGGTAGCGCAGTTCACGATTCTCGCGATCGGCGATCCATTAGCGAAGGAGTGAGAAAGCTGCGTCGTTTCGAGCGCCTTTTCGATTCGCCTTGCACACACGTAGTTGAGCCGGAATTTCTTGCCGACAATTCGACCAGAAAGCTAGCGTTTTTAGGGGGTCTTTCGCCAAACGCGCTTCATCATGATGAAGCCCCCGGACCGTGACCTCTGGGAGAGGTGTGGGTGAATGTGCGCGGCGGTGACGTGTTATCCCCAAGGTTATCCAGAAAAACTGGGGATAACTGAAATCGGCTGGCTGAAGAGGCGCTATCAAAAGCTCGCCTTTCCCCGCAACAAGGCGACGTCGTGCAGGTATCGTTGGACCATCACCCGCGCGTCTAGCGCATCGACTCTCGGCGACGCAATCATCGCCGCACACAAACTTCTAGCCAAACCCGCAGGGGCATGTCCCCTTCGCGGGCGTGCGCCTGCTCATTCCATGGAGCAATCGCATGTACACACAGTTGATCGAGCAGTTCAAGACGGCCCAAACGGCAGCAGCAGTGGCATATCGCGCCGTCGTTCAGGCGGAGCGCGATGTCTTCGCAGACGGGCTGACCGAGTATTCGGCGATGGAAGTGCGCAGCGAATACAAGGTCGAACGCGAGCTCAACACGTTCTGTCGTAGGGTGCTGTCCCGGCTTGTGATGGAGGCAAGCCGCAAGTTTGCGCCCGCCGGCGGCAGAATCGAGATCGATCAGAGTCGCGAACTCGACCGATGCGGCCTCGATATCGAAGACGATCTGAGGAAAAACAAGATCCCTGACTTGGACGGCTTCTGGCAACACCTCGAGCGAACGTTCGGTGGTGAAGCTGGCGAGCGCGTTGCGTTCGAGCAGGCAGCCAAGGCCATCATCGACGGCTTCTGGCTCAAGCCCGATACCGAGATCAAGCGCACCAGCAGCGCGGTGATCTTGGAAAAGCGTGTCTCGTCCGAAGCGTCTTTTCGCTCGAAAGGTGAGCGCGAGGTCTACTACTCGTCGCAGCAGTCGGTGTTCACAACCTTCGATGGACTCGCGACCTTCGCGAAGAAGCATCAGTTCGGCGCGCTGGCGATGCAACTGCGCAACGTCAGCGTCCACCGACTGACGTTCTCCACTCGCGAGAAGCTGTCGTTCACGGGGCTCGAGATCGTGCTGTTCAACGACAAATGGCAGTTCAAGTTCGCTCACGACGTGGGTGATGCGTTGTCCCTCTTCATTAGTGAGTTCGGCGCCAAGTACCTCGCCTCGCGCGACCGGTACTGAAGTTCCCACCGTTCCATCTTTTCGACCCGCTCCGGCGGGTCTTTTCTTTTCTAGAGGCAAATCATGCAGAGAGATCTGTTTTCGGTTGAGCGCGACTGGTACGAGCCGTTGCGTGCGATCAGAAGTTTGGGGTCGCAGGCAGCGTCGATCGCCCATCAGGGCGAGCTGGCAGCGGCGCGGCGTCAGCACCTCGGGCAGTTCTTCACGCCGGACGCCATTGCGGCGTTCATGTGGAGCTTCGTCAGCGGCTGGAAGGTCAATCGGCTTATCCGGATCCTGGACAACTCGGTCGGCTCGGGCCGGCTGCTTCAGTACGCAGACCCGGAACGCCATGCCGTGTACGGCGTCGACGTCCACGCCGATGTCATCCAGCAGTGCCAGAAGGTGTTCGAGGACGGGGGGTTTGATTGCGAGTTCCGGCAGGCTGGCATGGAGGACATCCATCCGGCGCGCTTCGATATCGCGATCATCAATCCTCCGTTCTCGATCCATCTCGAGTCGCCGCATCTGCAGACGCTGGAATGCACGACGTGGGGCCGGTACGGCGCGCACACCAGCGCGTTGAGCCACGACTACGCCGTGCATCAGGCGCTGGAGGCGGCAAATATCGTCGTTGCGCTTCTGCCGATCACCACCGCCGAGTCGATGATCGCGGGCGAGCAGGGCGACCGATTGAAGCGCCGCGCGGCTGGACTGTTCGAACTTCCAGCGGACGCGTTCGAGTTGGAAGGCGCGAACGTGCGCACGGCCGTGGTGGTGTTCGACCGTTATCGCGATCGTCCCTCGAACTTTGTGCGGGCGGTCGTCGACGATCTGGCGAAGCCTGGCCCAGATCTCGGACTGCACTTCGAGGAGCGTTCCTTCGGGGAAGCTCGGTTGCGACTGCAGAAGCTCGATGACAGCGTGCCGCTCATCACGCGTGCGGTCACGGGCGACAAGTCTGTCATGGTGTCGCACGATGGCCGGCGCATTCGCTTGTCCTTTGCGTGTGGCTTCAACGAAGCGATGGTGCTCAACGCGGTTCTAGTGAAGCGCATCTACTCGCGTGACGGCCACCGGCTGCCGCGTGGTTTCCGTTACTCGGGGCAAGGCTTGCTGGATATGGAAACGTATCTGGTGCAAGACGATCCGGTCGCGGCCTTTGGTCAGTTGCTCGATCGAATCCGCGGCATCGGTGGCGAGCCGCAACTCGCGCCCGGCTTCATGGAGCACTTCAGCAGACGCATGCGTCGCAGCGTACGGCAGGCAATGCCGCTGCGGCACGTGGCGTGGACAACTGGCGCTGGATCGCGTGATCAGGTGTCGGGCATCGCGAAAGAGACCCACAAGGTCGATGCGACGCGCTGGGCCAGTCCGCTCATCAAGGCGGGCGACGAAGTCCACTTTGATCGCGAAGCCGACGGGCGATACCGATACGCGCTGCATGGCGTTTGGTATCACCTGTCTGTCGACGAGCTCAATGCGCGGTTCGCGGTCGATAACGTCAGCGAGGGATGGGAAGTCGTGCACGAAGGTCTGTGCGCGCGCTTTCCCGACCAAGCAGCGGCGCTGCGCTCACGCGTGAAGGCGCTCGGCGTCGATCAGTGGCTCGATTGGGAGTTTCAGGTCGATGATCTGGTCGAAACGCTGTTGAAACCGACCGGTTGCGTCGTTGCGTGGGAGCAGGGCTGCGGCAAGTCCCGGCTCGCGTTGGCGCTGATCCTCGTCTCCGGTGTGAAGCACGGCCTCATCGTCGTTGAGTCCCGGCTCATCGAGGAGATGCTGAAGGAGATCGGCCAGTTGCCGATCGCGGCCGATCAGGTGAAGGTAATCGAATCGGCGGCGGACCTTGGTGACCTCCGGCGAATCAACCTGATCTCGTATGAGCGGCTGCGCATGCCGGTCGACAAGGCAGCTTCCGCGCGCGTGACGTATGCCCATCGGCTTCGCCGCCGTATCGGCCTGCTGGTGGCCGACGAAGGCGAACGCCTCGCCAATCCGACAAGTGATCAGAGCCGCGCGCTTTGGCAGCTGTCGGCGCGGCGACGGTTCGTTTTGACGGGAAGTCCCATCCCGAACTACCCCAGAGACGCGTTCGGGTTGATTGCGTTCTCCGGTGGTGATGGAACGGCAGCTCAGCCGTATGGCTACCGCGTCGGTTATCTCGAGCAGAACTGGATCAATTCGGTGGAGTACGCGATGCGCGGCGTCGATCGATTCAGGGATGACTTCGTGGTGCTGGAGTGGGTCACGTGGCAGTTCGCGGAGAGCCTGCAGGACGGGGCAAAGCGCGAGGTGCCGAAGATCGGCAACCTGCACCTGTACCGGGCGATGCTCGCGCCGCACATCAAGCGGCGGCTGGTCGCCGAGCCTGAGGTCTCGCGTTATATCCAGATCGAGCCGCCGCAGTTTGAGGTGGAGACGGTCGACTGGGATCGCGGGCATCTGGCCGCGTACCTGCGCGCTGCTGACGAGTTCGCCGATTGGTATCGCTCATCGCGCGATGACAAGAAGGCGTGCAACCTGGTGACGATCCTCGCTCGTATCCGTGCTGTTCACTTCTCCGCCAACTACCCGCAGTTCGGGATGGAGGGCGTGGAGTACATCGGCGGGCTGACGAGCAAGCAACGCGCGATCGCGGCCCGTATGAGAGCGATCGCGGCGGAAGGCAAGCAAGCGATCGTGTTCGCCGAGAACCCGGGCGTGCTCGATCTTCTGGCGCGCGAGCTGGACGCGCATGGTGTGCAGACGGTGCCGTGTCATGGCGAGATCCCGATCAAGCGTCGCGTGGCCGATAAGGACAAGCGATTCTTGGGCGGACTGGCAACCGGTCTGATGGCAACCAAGGCATCGGGCCGCGCGGGCTATAACCTGCCGAACGCCGACTACATCCTCTTCTACGACCGTTCGTGGACGTGGCGCATCGAGTATCAGGCGATGCGGCGCGCGCTGCGATGGAATCGGAAGGGCGTGTTGAAAGTAGTCTATTTTCACCTACCGGGAAGCATCGACGAGTATCAGGACCAAATGGTCGCGCACAAACGTGACGCGACGCAGGCGGGGCTGGACTGGGCGACGCCGGAACTGGACGACGAGACCTTCCTTCATATGGACTCCCTGCTAGATCGTTTTGTCGATGACCTCGCATTGCTGTCGGCGGAAACGTCCGGTGACATGCGCAAACTTTTGAAGGAGGCTGCATAAATGCCGAAAGACTCGAACGTGTATGTGGTGGTCGGGGAGGGCGTCGTCACGGTTAAACGTGAAGGCTCCAATCGCGCGGTGCTGGCGAACGTCCTCGGCAAGGTACAAGTCGATGGCGTAGAGGTGTTGTGCCTTGACCGCCTCGTTCATGAAAGCCATGAGCAGCAGTTTGGCGATTGGACGTTGGCGGGCGCGGTCACGACTCTGCTGTCTCGGTCGATGCCGCCCCCGACTGGCGCGGAAGCATGAGACACAGCGGCATCCTCGGTGCCGCTGTCATACCCTTTATCCCAACCCGGCTTTCGAGCCGGGTTTTTTTCGACATTGCCCCCGAGACCTGATGACCGTTCGGCCACGCGTCGGGGTGTTTTCGCCATCGCGAGCCCGAGTGTTCGTTGCACCGCATCATGTGGCCCTTAATGCCAATACGCTTCGTTCGCGGTCTGGTGTCCCCCGGTTATGCGCCGACTGTCTTGGGCGCCGGCGTTCCGCCGGCGCACTTTTTCGCTCATGGCATCATTCGAACAGGCGCGACTTCGAGCGTCCGTAACGCCACGACAATGCAATGAGCAATTCGCCAACAACCAGCACCCGATCCCTCTCCTTTACCGTCCCAACGCATTTAGCCGAAGCACTCAAAGAGACCGTTGACGACTTCCTTGCAAAAGCGGCGGGCGGAACGACACCCGCGCAGCGAGCGGCCGAGATACGCGCTCAGGATCGCGACGCGAGCCTTGATTCGCTTGCCTATCTCCTTGACGTGGCCGAGGGCAGTTCTGGGCAGGCACGCGTCGCTGCTCAGTTTCTGGCTGGCCTCTACAACGGCGAGGACTTCCCCTTCAGTCTCACTGACTTTCGACGGCTCGACGATGATCTGCTAGAGCACTGCATCCAGGTGCTGCGGCTGGACACTCGACACGCGACGGAAGTGCATCGTTACTTTCCCAAGGGGGAGGCCCGCTGGCTGGCAATGATTAGACGATGGGGGCTGGCTCACGAGCCGGCGGACACGGCGCTGCCGGACGACGACGTGGTGCATTCGTGCCAGTACGAAAACAAGCTCGATGCGCCGGGTTATCGCGACGTGACCTTGGTCGTCAAAGTGGCAGTCGGGATCAATGAGGTTCGGTCGATCAGCCTTGCTCTCTCGGCGGCCGATTCGGAGCGGTTAGCGGCGGATCTCGTCTCGCTTCACCGACTTGCGTGGACACGAGGCAAGCCGTTGGATGCGGACGAGAATGAGCCGCGACCCGCCTGGCTCTGAAAGACGGCATGAATTCGTGAGCTTTTGCGCGGCGTGCGCGCGAAGTAAACCGCTATTGTTGCTCCATCACCCGCGTCATAGACGCATCGACCCCGCGCTGACTTCGTCAGCCCACGTTGTTCAACCCTTTGGGAACCACTCCCAAAGGGGGCAGGTTCCCTTTCAGGAGCCCTGCCATGCAGCAACAACCTACTCTCGCTCTCAAGAACATTCAGGTCACCATCAATCCCCGCAAGTATTTCGATGCGGCGGAGATGGAAGAACTGACCGCGTCTGTGCGCGAAAAGGGCGTCATCCAGCCCGTCATCGTGCGCACGCTCGCCGACGGTGGCTTCAGCCTCGTCGCCGGCGGCCGCAGATACAAGGCGGCGCTTGCGGCGCACGGCGAGGATTATGAAATTCCGGTCGTCGTTCGAGACATCGATGAGGTCGAAGCGAAGCAACTGGCCATCATCGAGAATATCCAGCGAGCCGACATGTCACCCGCCGAAGAAGCCATTGCGGCAGCCGAGCAAGTCGGGCTGTGCAAAGGCGATCGAGACGAAGTGGCACGCGTCTTCGGCTGGTCACGCGCGACGCTCGACAAGCGTCTCGCGCTGATGAACTGCAGCACGCCTGTGCTCGATGCACTCAGCACGCGTCAGATCCTTCTCGGTCACGCCGAGCTGCTGGCCGCGCTCCCCAAAGAGACGCAGGACAAGCTGCTGCCGGTGATCATCAAGGAGGGTAAGGCGGTGGCGGAGGTTAAGAAAACCATCGAACAGGTCGCCTGTTCGTTGGCAGCCGCGATCTTCGACAAGGCCGACTGCGCCGGATGCCCGCACAACTCGTCCACGCAAGGCGAAATGTTCGGCGAGTCCATCGGTACGGGAAACTGTACGAACCGCACCTGCTACAACGAGAAGACCGAAAAGATGCTTGAAGCGACGGCCACTGGTCTTCGCGACGAATATCCGGTCGTGCGCATCGTGCGTGCTGGCGACAACCACACGCGCGTGCAACTCGCAGTCGATGGCCCCAAAGGCGTCGGCGAAGAACAGGCCAAGGCGTGTCACGCGTGCCAGAACTATGGCGCGGCGGTGAGCGGTCTGCCTGATTCGATCGGCAAGGTCTATCGCGGCCAGTGCTTCGACACCGTCTGCAACATGAAGAAGGTGGCGGCGCAACTGCAAGCGGTCAAAGCCGCGACGCAGCCGAAGCCCGAAGCAGCCAAGGCGGGCGCGAAAGCGTCGCCTGCAGCAGCGAAGGGAGCGGCTGGTTCGTCCGCGGCATCGACGACAAGCAATCCGCCGGCGACGGTGGTGGCTGAGTCGGACCGGATCAAAGCGTATCGCGTGGCGTTGTGGCGTAAAGCCCTGCGCCGCGAGGTGGGAGCCGATCCCGCGCTGGCTCAGCGATATCTCGTTGCGATCGCACTGTCCGACCAGATGCGCTGCGTCGATCAAAAGACGCTCTCGGGCATCTGGGAAAAGCTCACCGAGGAGCAGGTCGCGTCCGGTGACGTGTCGAAAGCTGCAGCCTCGACGGCTGCCGCAGACGACGCGAAGCTCGCGCATGCCGTCACCGGTGTGACGGTTGCCGCGATCCAGGGCCTCGATGTCCAGCACCTCACGCGTCTGTGCAAGCACCATCACCTCGATCTCGCGAAGCACTGGAAGCTCTGCAAAGAGTTTATGGAGTTGATCACGAAGTCCGAAATGATGGTGGTTGCCGACGAGTTGCGCATTCGTGCCGCGCTCGGCGACAACTTCAAGAAGGCCTTCGGCAAGTCCAAGTCCGAGGTCATCGACGCGCTTCTGGCGGTCGAAGGCTTCGACTACGCGGGCAAGATCCCGAAGGTGCTCAAGTTCTAACGCGCGGCTCGCCCGTGCATCGACCGTAGTTTCCATCCTTCATAGACTGCCCATCCTTTGGATGGCGGTCTTTTTTCTTTCTCAGGAGTTTTCCATGTTTGCAGCTATTGAACCGCTTCTGCGTCACTGCACGAAGCTCACGTTGTCTTTGCAGATGAAGGGCGAAGAGATGGTTGTCTGTGTCATGCCGCAAGGCACGGCAAAAGACGCCGCCATGCTTCAGCCGCTCGCGCTCACCGCGATGGCGGCCGAACTCGACGCGGGCTTCGTCGACGCGCTCGCAGCCTATACCGGCGCGCACGCGTCGCTCGCCGAGCAGGTAGCTGCCACCACCGCCATCCTCGAGGCCGCCAAGACGACGCAAGTCTCCAAAGCGACCAAGACGCTGGCTAAGGGCGGAAGCAAGCCTGCTTTGCCTGCGCCCGGCAGATCGACCACCGATGCAGACAACGATGATGACGACGCAAGTGACGACGCCGAAGGGCAGAGCACCGCCCCGAACGCATCGTTCGCAGCGGAAGCACCGGCGGAACCGGCTAACACCGGGACCAACCTCGCATCGCTTTTCGACTAAGGAGCAGACATGGCTATCCAAGTTGCGAAGCTCACGCGCGAGTTCGTCTACAACGGCGTGACGTTCCCTGATCCGGGGCCGACCTTCTCACCCGACGATGTTCGCGATCTCTATTCCGCGCAGTACCCGGAGTTGACGACCGCGGCGATCGACGGACCCACGACGGAGGGCGAAGTCATGCGCTTCACGTTCGTGCGTGCGGCGGGTGCGAAGGGTGCCGTCATGGCCTGCCGCGTCCATGCGTAAGCGCGACCTCCTCAAAGCCCTGTCCGATCCGGACTTGGCTCTTTCTCATCAGCAACCGCCCGGAAGGGCGGTTGTTTTTCATGACAAGGAGATCGAGCAATGCTCTTCGATCCTCGCCCGTCTGGTGCAGAAGTCGCTGTCGCGGGAGAGCCTTGGCAACCGCGACGCGCTCCCTCTGCCGGACGTCGAACTCCCAATGATTTTCTAAGCCTGCCGGCCATCGGCTCGGACGTCAAAACGCGCGCAGTGATGCGTTGGCAAGCCGAAAAGGATGTCGCGGGTCTTATCTCCGCCCAGTTCAACTCGGGCGTGCTGAGGCCGCGCGACGTACCGGAGTTCAAAGGCGCGGGTGACGCGCTTGCCCACGGCTTTTTCGCGTGGGCCAAGCGTCATACGCCGCGTCTGGACTGCCTCGGCTTTGACTTCGTACTGTGCGATGTACAGGCGGTGCAAGACGTTGTCCAGTATCAGGAGGACAGCAGCGAGTTCAATCCGACCTCGCCCGTTTATCTCGGCATCGAGATAACGGAGGAGAGCATCTTCGAGATCGGCAGGCGTGCCGCCGAGCTTCGCAATGTTCATCCGCGGTTGGTATCGACGGCGATGGTGCTTATCAATCGTGCAGCGGGACGCACGATGTGGATTCGGACGCCGGACGAGTTCCTTGGGGAATTCGCCTCTTGGTTCTGGGACGGCGATTCGAACGCGACCGACGAGGAAGCGCGCGAGATGCTGACGGACCGACTCGGCGAGGACGAGGCGGACATGGAGTACTACCTCCCTTCCGTTGTCCGTCCGCAGCTCTGTCCCGACGACATGGACGTCTACCGGTGGCACGCGAAAACCCGGCGCTATCTGCCTCAACGGGCACTTGGCGTTGCGGCGCTCAGACGGCTTCAGCGGTTCACCGCCGGTCGCACGCGTCGGATCTGTGCGGAGCTGGAGAAGCTGTCGCTGATGTTGCAGCGGGTCGGCAATCGCGACCTCTTCGGCTGTGAATATCGGCCGCGCTGCGCTTATGCGTCGGCCACCCTCACCGTGGAAAACGACACCCGCGTGGGGGAAGTACTCGATTCGCACTACGAGTACCTCGCCAGCGCCGGCGACGGCACGACTTACCTTGGCTTCACGCCGCTTGCCTCTACGCCTGACGCCATCCGCAAGCAGTACGCGGACTGGTCGCAGGGCTTATCCATTCTTGGCCAACTGGACCGCGTCATCGCGTGTCTCGCGGCATAACGAGGAGCTTTATATGAAAGGGCTTGATATCGGCTCAGACCGCGTCGATGAACTGGCGGCGATCAGTGCCATCTTGCTATACGGCCGTCAGGACCGCAGCGCGGTCTACGGCACCGTTCATCCGGTGACGCAGGGCAAGAGTGGCCGGGCAACGATTGGAGCCGGAAGGCCGATCGACCGTATGGCGCTTGTTGATTGCCTGCGTGAGTTGGCTCAGAACGCGGCACCGAAGGCGGAATTTTTGCCTGAGACGGTGCTCGCGGTGTCGCAAGACGCGGTGATGTGGTGGTGCAGACCGGCGATGCGAAGAGTCTTCTTCGACTGTCAGGAGATCGGGCGGCGCAGTGCTGTCGTCCCGCATCCGGGGTTGGTGTTCCATGCAGCTTCGAGCGGGTTCGCCGTGTTCGCGCTGCATGAGGACAGCCGGCCAACACCTGAGTCGAAGCTGCATGAACCGCCTTACTTTAACACCTGGGACTGGGGGCGGATCTGCATCGGCTCGGCGCACGTTCCTAAGCGGATCGATATCGAATCGATCGGCGGATGGGAGGGCGGATTCTTCGAATCGGCCTTCACGCACCCGAACCACGGCAACAAACGTGTTTCGCATCCGAATGGCGAATTTGCGTTCTGGAAGGAGATGCTCGACGGCAAGTACGGCGAGCAATTCCCGAAAGACGCGCTCGTCCCCATGGACCTTAGTCTCGCTGAGCTGATCGCCGACAAACAAGGAGTTCGATGATGGATGCTGGTGCTTTGAATCCTGCCGATGCCGCGCTTCAACGCTCATTTCCGACTGTCATGGTGCCCCGGCGTGAGCCGGTCGCGCCAATGCAGGCGGCCGGTGAGCGGCTGCTCATCGGCGAGAACGGTGTTTTTCTAGAAATCGATCTGCCGTGGCTCTCGGTCGTTCGCCGCATTGCGCACTACACGGTCCCGACCGCGATCCCGTACGGGAAAGTGGCCGAATCGACCGAGTTGCATTGCGGTGCGGTGCGGTGCCGCCCGAGTTGATCGGCGAATTCGTCGCGATGGCGCGCGCCTCGCATCCGCTGGAAACCGGCGCCTGGATCGTCTGGAACGTGGAGACGAAGCAGTTTCGCCTCGCGCCCGTGAAGGTGCTGTCGCAGGGAACCGGCTCTTTGAAGTACGAGCGGCCGGACCTTCTGCCAAGTGAACTGCGGGTGATCGACTGCCATTCGCACGGCGCGCATCCCGCCTACTTCTCGCCGACAGACTACGAAGATGACCGACACGAGACGAAGTTCGCCTTCGTCGTCGGCAACTGCGCGTCGTCGGTGCCGAGTATGGCGATGCGACTGTGTGCCAAAGGCATCTTCGAGAACGTCGAGCGCGTGCCGAGCAGTTGGTACGCGGCGGCTCGCGCGCAGGAGGTTGCATGACCGGGACCATCCGACATCAACTTCCTTCGCGGATGCTCGAGCGGAGCTGGAATGTGGTCGTATTGGGCGCGGGCGGCACCGGAAGTGCGGTGCTCCCGAGCTTGGCGCGACTGCACCACGCGATGCTGGAACTGGGCCACCCGGGCGGCATCGACTGCACCGTGTTCGATGACGACACGGTCAGTCCGACCAACGTCGGCCGTCAGGGCTTCTATCCGAACGACGTGGGCGAGTACAAAGCCTCGCTCATCGTCAATCGGCTAAACGCGCTGATGGGCACGAACTGGCGGGCGGAAACCCGGCGATTCGGTCCGGGCGAGCCGCTCTACAACGTCGATCTCGTAATCGGCTGCGTAGACACGCGTGCCGCGCGGGCCGCGATTGTCGGCGCAGCGCAGTACACCGAGGCGTATTACCTCGACTGCGGCAACGACACGGATCGCGGCCAAGTTGTCATCGGTCAAGTCTGTGGCAAGAGCTACGCGCTGAAGCATCCTGAACGGCTGCCGCATGTGGGCGAGTTGTTTCCGGAACTGATTGACGCGAAGCTCGATGCAAAAGACGAGACCCCGTCCTGTTCGATGGCCGAGGCGCTGCGCAAGCAGTCGCTGGTCATCAATCAGGCCATTGCGGTCCAAGCGTTCAACATGCTCTGGACCATGTTTCGGACCGGCGCGGTGCCGTTCTCGGGCGTGTTTGTGAACCTCGCAACGGGGCGCACAAATCCGATTCCGTTGGATCCGGCCGCGTGGGCGCGCTTTGGGTACGAAGTCCCGAAGCCGGCCGTAAAGAAAGCGAGGAAGAGCCGCAAGGCCAAGCTCGCTGCGTAAGTAGTCGCTGTTCCATCACTGCCGACCTCCGCAAGGGGTCGGCATTTTCTTTTCTCGTGCTCAACGGGCACGACAACCCCAACAGGAGTATCCGAATGTCGGAAGACATTGAAATCGTAGTTTCGGCACCGCTCAAAGTGGCGGCGGCGTTGTGGCAAGAGCGCTGGTGGTGCTGTGCGGCCTTTGTTGTCGCAACGGCCGCAAATTCGCTCCCGCCGGCGGGCTACCTCGGCATGGCCGTCAGGTTCGCCTACGAGCATTTGTTGCACGACGCATCGGGCGTTGGCCGAATCATGGCCGGGCTGCTCGGCGTTCTCGCGGCCTCGCTCGCATGGCAGGTCGCCTGTCAGCGAGACCGCGCCCGCCCAGGACTCTTCCCCCGTGTGTGCGACTGGGTCGTCAACCGCGTCCTGATGTTGCATCTTGCGCGCGGCGTCGCGGTGGTTATTGGCGCAAGCGCCGCGTGCGGCGCACATGGCGTTGTGTTCGCCGCGGCGTTCGGCGTCTGGCTCGGCCTTGTCATGTGCTGCGTGCAGTGCCTGACCGCCTTCTCGGTTATGCCGCGTCTGCGCTAACAGCATTAGCCGCTCCCTCGTGGAGCGGTTCTCTTTTACCTCAGCGGGTACGCAGCCCGTTGGGGCTGCTCCGCCTATCAATGGAGCAAGACATGGGTTCTTCAATTTTGACGGGCAAGCGCGCAGGCGCAATGCAGAAATCCGACGGCGAGTGGATCTACGCGTTGTTCGAGCGTGGCTATGAGTCGAACGTCTACCCGCATACCGACCACTGGTCGGCCGTGGCACTGGGCAACTATGCGCAGGTCATGCGCCGCATCTTCTCGCACGCGACCAGTTGCGAAGGCGGGATGCTCCGTAGCCGCAATGGATCGATCCGGCCTGAAAACTACATCGCGAGCTGGAGAAGTGAGCTTGCCAAGCCCACGCTGCTTCGGGATCGGGCAATCGATTTGTCAGTCGGCTCCTCGTGCTACTCGGCGGTGCCTGAGTCGCAGTTGAACGATGTCCGGCTGTCGTTGATTCGGGCAGGCTTCGAGTCTCGTATCGATGAGTTGGTCAGCGGCAGCTTGACCGTTTCGCTGCACGCGGACATCGACCTGCTGCTCTCGATCTATGGGAACAGCGGCCCGCTCAGCGTTTGGCGAGTGCTCAAGGAGTACGACTGTGGGACCGCGCAGATCGAGGTGCCGGTGCCGTCCACAACGAAGACGGCGATGGAGCGGATGCCGGAGGTGCGGTGTCGTTCCATCGACCAGCACAATGTGTTGGTTGCAATGGGCGCCGCACCGTGGCGTCACGCTGGCTGGCAATACAGCGCGGTCGGCTCCTTCATCACTGAAGTCGCTTATCCGGTGGAAATGGAAACGCCGGGATTCGCCAAAAAGGCGATTCCAGCGTTCCGCGACGCGGTGAGCAACGCCCCGCAGGTGCCGTCGGCGACGCGCATCACCGTGACGCGTTCGCCCGATGGCACCGAGGAGTGGAAGGTTCGCCGCGCCGACGAGCTTGCGAGAACGCTCGGCGTTGTGGGTGAGGACGCATGTGCGCCGGCTGTATTCAGCTTTGCGTTCGGCGACTTGCTCAATCGCGAAGACACGGACCGGCTGCTGTACGGCCTCGGTTCCTTCAGCGATGCGCAACTCCAGTGGGAAGTCCCCGTGGCGCGTGAAGGCGCCGCGCCGGATCCCGCGTTTTTTGCGTCGGACGTTCAGCTCTCGCTGTGTCTCGCCTAGTGCTGTTTTGATCAACGCCACGCCCCGAATTTTCGGGGCGTGGTTTTTTTTTCGCCCGCTAGAACCCGAAGCTCGCTTGCGCCGGGACTGACGCGGCTGAGGGCTCGGTGGCATTTGCGTCGGCAGACGAAGGCGCGCCTTGCCGCTGTGCCAGCAGTTCGTCGTACCGGCGCATAACGTCGGCCGCGCTGGTGTAGCCGACCTCGATGCCGACTGTCTGGGCGACGCGGCGGCGTACGCTCGCGAGCAATTCCGCTTCGTCGGGCGTCGGGCGCGTGGTCGGCCAGCCCGACGAGAAGAGCAGGTGCGCAGGGATCTCCGCCTCGATGGCTTGGCGCTCGATCGCGGCAGCCTTCGCACGCGCAACGTTCGCGGCCAGTTCAGGCGGCAGAAGATGGGGCGCGACGTCGGCCAGCCACCGTTGCCCTTGGAAGGCGAACGTCGATTCGGCTTCCAGGCGCACCATCTCACGGTAGACGTCGTGGTTGTCGGCGCAGCTTGCCGCGGCTCGCAGGTCGTCGAGCGAACTCATGATGCAGTACGCGCATGAGACGCGCGACGCACCGTACACCGTGTACGCCTCATGCAGCGCCAGTCCGGCCGCAGCGATCTCGGTGAAGACCTCGTCGACAGTCCATTCGATGATGGCATTCCACGTCACGCCGGTGCGCCCCTTGGTCGACAGGGGAGCGAGCGGGGCCGCAACAGCCATCTTGCTTCGAGAACTGCTTTCTTGGCGGCGCACGCCGGTGACACTAACGATGTTGTGCGTCGGAAAACGCTTGTTCAGCGCGGATTTAATTAGGTCTCCTTGCAATTCTGAGGTGCAGAAGCGCATGGACGGCGTGCTCCACGGCAGGATCAGCCGCACGCAGGAGAGATCGCGATAGCGCTCGACGTTGTTCGACCAGCGCTTCTCCCATCTGGCGAGCATGTCACCGGCTTGCCGTTGCAACGTAAGCAGTTCCCAGCCGAGATGGGCCGCAAGCCGCTCGCACGCCGGACCGCTGTCCTTCCATTCAACACGGCCGAGGTCGGAATGAACGAGGACGCGCGGACCGCTGTGGCCGATGGCGTCCAGATGGCGGGCAACCGCGAGCGCGCAGGCGACGCTGTCCTTGCCGCCGCTCACGCCGATAGCGACGACAGCGTCCGCTGCGAGCAGCGCCGCCACCTCCGGGGTAAGTGCGACGTCGCGGGCACGCGCGGGAGCGTAGGCGTTTGAACTGGTGCGAAGCGAGGACAGGTCGATGGTCTGGAGCATGGTCGAAGAAGAATCGGGGCAGATGATTCATCTTCGCAGCTACAGCGCAAAGTCAAGCTATGCGGGGCTTGCAGAGGAGTGACCAAAAGAAAGCCCGCGTCGCGGCGAACGACAGCGGGCTAATGGATGTGATCTACAACAGCGCGCGCCCACAGCCACGAGGACGCGCAGTAATAGCTTAGTTGCAAATTTCAGATGAGCAAGGAAAGGCGGCCTACGACTAAGACCGGTCGGGGGCGGTCCTGAGCGAGCCCGAAACGTGATGTTCCTAACAGATCGTTTCGATTTGTCAGTCTATATTGACGCTACCCGCTAATAAGGGTGCTGAGAGACCAGACAATACAAAAACTAAAAAACTAAGGCCACCCAAGGCACATCCTTGGGTGGCCTTTTCTTCGCCCTGGTGAGGGCGGCCACCAGCGCCATGACCCACACCCGCCTCTGGCGCTTCGTCGGGGCGCTCCTTCGAACCGCATCTTTCTTCGCTTCCCGTCGTTGGAAACGCTGTTTATTTCGAACCGAAGTGTTTTTAGCGGTCTTTTCAACGCATTGGCTATGGCGTCGATGGCTAGAATGGCGACTCTCTCAGGTTCGTCGACGGCCCTCGGATTTTGCGACGGACTTTCAAGCGCCGCTCCAGCAATGGAGCAGGCGCTTTTTTTCGTCCCGGCTCCGTGCGTGCGGTGCCGCTCGGGGCGATTCGTCGCGAGGTTAGTCACCGTCCGAAAGCTGTTCGTCTCCGTTTCGAGCGAAAGGCATAGCGAATCCTTGAGCTTTCCAATGCCGACCTCGCGGCTGACTCCGTAGACTGGCTCCATTCCCCGCGCTTTAGCGCATCGACCTACCCCTCCAGCGTGCTGGAGGACCAGCTTCTCTCCAGCCGTCTATGACGGCAATCTTCTGGCGACCTTCGTTGGTCGCCTTTTTTCGTCCCGTTGGGAGCCTATCCCTTCGGGAGACAGCTCCCTTTATTTTTTGGAGTTGTCTATGTCTCGCAATCTCGCACCTGTCGTCAAAGTTTCCAGCAAGAACGGTTTCATGGCGAATCAGCGTGTGGTCGGTCAGGACGTCGAGGCCAGCCCGCCGCAGCTTTACACCGGACGCATTCATTCGGTGTGGAGCGACGGCACGGCGATGGTGGATTGGGACTATTCGCTCAACCATCAAGCCGAACGGCATCTGGTGCAAAGCGGTCGTGTCAGACTGCATCACCTCAGCCATGCCGCCTCGTAGGTCTTCGTAAATGACGCGTCCAGTGCAGTTCGCTGGACGCCGTTTCTTCAGGTCCAAATCTTTCCTTGATGGGAGCCTCCCATCGAGGGCGGCTCCTACCTTTCTCAGGAGTTGCCCATGTTCCCGATGCTCAAACACGCTATCAGCAGCCTCGCCTGGTACGCCAAGCAGGACGCCGAAGCCTGGAAGATGCTGTCGTTTCTCGTTGTCGTTGTGTACGTCTCGACGGCAATCGCCTCGGTCATCCACTGACTCACGTAGCTTTTCGCTGCGTATTTCCCGTTTCTCTTCCCTTTGGGGCAAACCAGCCCCTTCGGGAATGGATTGCCTCACATTCAATCGAGGTGATCCATGATCAAGTTTTTCTGTTCCGTGATGCTTCTTTCGGTTCTGACTGGCTGCGCCACGGCGGACTTCGGCTCGCCGGATACCTACCAGCGCTACGACGTTCAACGCATCGGCCAGTTCGAGCAGGCAACCATCCTGCGCGTGCGTCCGATCACCATCGAGAGCAATTCTGGCTCGTCGGGCATTGCATCGATCGTCAGCGCAGCGGCAGGTGCCTTCCTGGGCTCGCAAGTCATCGGCAACGGTAGCGGCCGCTATATTGCCGGCGCGCTTTCCGGCTCCGCTCCGGCTTGGTCGCTCAGCGCGTGAGCGCCGCTATGTCTCGTCACAGCGGTGTCGAAGTTTTCCTTCGTCGCGCCAACGGTCAGACCGGGGTCGTTACACAGGTCGACGATCAGCAGTTCGCTGTTGGTCAGCAGGTGTTTCTCGTCTCGAATGGGTCCGGCTACCGGATCACCCACTAACTGGCGGCAACGCCTCGACCAACTGGATTAACCATCAATGAACCACTATCAGTTGATCACCCACGGCCAGACCAGCGGCTGGGACGCTTCGACCAACGATGTCAACGGCAAGAACTTCTACGGGATGCTTCCGGTGGAAGTCGCTGCGCAAGCAGGCGACGTTGACGAGTTCACGGCGATTGTGTCTCACCCGGAGTTCTGCCCATCGGGCGCGCGGCCGCATATGTTCGCCGAGGTTGGGCGGATCAGCGACGGTTACGGCGACGCGAGCTTCAAACGCTTGAAGCCTGCGCTCGACGGTTACAAGGCGCGATTCCTCTAATCGGGCATCGCAGTACGCATCTTCTGAATGCGCGGTGAAAACCGCGCCAACCCTTGCGGGGCAGGCTCCCCGCAAGGGACCTGCCTCGTCTGCAATGAGGCAATCATGAAATTTCCCCGAGTGTTTTATGCGGACCGCAGTAGTGCCAATGCCGGCGCGAAAGCGGCTCTGCAACGCCATGCGACGCGCGTTCTGCGACGCGTCGCGCAGGACTTGCGTCTTCCGGCGCATGCGCACGAAATCGTCACCGATACGCGCCGCGGCAATTCCGAAGTACGGGTGTCGTTGCGCACCGAGACGTTGTTTGTCGACGTGCTCGAGCGTCAAGGAGGTTCAGGTGTCGCGCTGAGCTTCAGAACCGGGCGCGGCCGCTCCGACCTGACGGGCGGTGGCGAAAACCACGTCGCCCTGACGCAACTCGAGACGCCCTCGGGCTATCGAGCAATGTTGGACGGCCTGCGTTTGGCCGGCGGCATCGATCCGAAGTGCGGAGGTCGTCGATGAAGCTGGCGAAGGTGAAAATCGAGTACAGCGCCGGCACCAAGATCGTGGACCGGGTTACGCTCGATCCAACAACAGGGCAGGTTCATCTGGCACCGCGTGTACTCGGGCTACTCGGCAAGATGGAGGAGTCTGAGTGTTCTCCGTCGTTCACTTTGGAATACAAGGGCCATGTCTTGCCGGTGACTGCCCATCCGGACGGAACTTACGTCGTGTCCGTTCCGCGTGATCTGGGCCCCGGACTGGGCGATAGGCTTTACGCAATTGCTAATCCGTCGAAGGATCAACGGCAGCAGAACGGCCGCTACCTGCACACGTTGTCGGCGGCATCCATCGGCGGCGCAGTTGGCTATGCACATTCGTCCGCTGCTTGGGATGGGCCGACCGTTGTCGGGACCGCCGCTCTTGTCGGGCTTGGAGTAGTATTGTGGTATGCCGGCTTCTTACATATGAAAGGAGAATGACGTGGGCGCGACCATCTTCACGGTAGTACTTGGCCTCTCCATCGCGGGCTTCTTCATGTGGACCAACCACAATGGACAGAAGCGCGATCGCGAGCGCGAGTGGGGCAAATGATTCGACGCAGCGCAAGCTAAGTCCAAAGACGAAACCGCACCTTTCGAGGTGCGGTTTTTTTTACCGTTTTCGTTTTCTGGCGCGCCTTCGGGCGCGCTTTTCATTTTCAGGAGTTGGTTATGTCTTTAGCAAACACGGATGCGCTGCGGGGAGGTGTTTCCGCCGATGGTGCGGTCGATATTAAGTCGGTCGCCCGGCTGGATACCGACGGCAAGACAGTCGATCAGGTCTTCCAGGATCTGTGCCGCTTCGTGCGCGGAACGGAGCTCGAACCCGAGTGGCTTTGTCACGCGAACCTGCAGGACGACGCTAACGAAGCCATGTACGGAGCGCGCCACAGCAGACCGTGGCCCGAGCCGTCGTCATACGAACGAATCTCCGTTTCCGTGTGCATCGGAAACAGCGAGGGCTGGCTTATTCATGTCGACTTCATCAGCCGACCGCAGCTTAGCGACTCGCTCGACCGCACCTACGCGATCATCCCGTTGCTCCGCGCGAAGGTCTTTTCGACTGACCACGCGTGGTCGCTCGCTCGTCTAATCGCCCGTTTAATCGACGCGGCTTAATAGCTCAACTTCGTCAAGCGCCCATTCGGCGCATTTAACCCTTGCCGGGCATCGACCCGACAGGGAGCGATTGCCCGCAATTTTTCCGAGGCAATCGACCATGTATCAGCTTTCCTTCTCGGGCGCGGCCCATTCCTTCCGTACGATGCTCGAAGTGCTCCGTTTCCTGCGAGACGACGCGAGCGTCGCAGCAGTCGACGCGACAGAGATCGCGCTTACGTTCGTCAGCCACTCCGTATCCGTGACTCGCTATAACGGCAAGCTTACCGTTCGTCGGCTCGGAACGGCGACAGGCCTCTTCCTGTCGCTCATCGACGAGATCGACGCGGCCTACTTCAGACCGTCGTTCGCCGCGCTCGAAGCGTGGCAAATCCGGCGCGAGCACTGGCAACTGCTCTATCTGGCTTTTGATCTGGCGCGCGAGCCGCTGTATTTGTTCTCCTCGGATCAACTGGCGCAAGCCAACGAAGAGGCGGCTAAGAGCGGCCGTCGCGGGCTGGATTTGTTCGAGCTGCTGCAGGACGAGTCCGAGCGTCGGTTCGGCTTCCGCTACGCCGGCCCGATGCTGGACGATCGACAGAGCAACGGTCGGCATGAAGTTCACGTCGCCTACGCGCTTGCTGCGGGCAAGCCTGTTCCGCAGGCGGTGATCGATGACTACGCTTCGTTGTCGAAGTTCGACTCCGATTTGCAATGGGCCAAGCCGCTTCTCGCGGTGCCGGAGTTGCGCGGGGCGCTGCCGCTTGCGAAGCTCGAGCCGCTCGCAACGGTGATGCGCCATTCGAAGCAGGCGATCACCTCTGACAATGCCGCGCTGCTCGCGATGCTGATGGGTCTCGTGCCGAACTCGCCAACGACGGTCGAAGTCGACGACCTGCTGTACGCGAAGGGCATTCTCGGAGCGCATCCTTTGCCTGAGGCGTACCTGAAGCCCGTCGATGTCGGCCTACCGACCTGCCAGTTTGCGGAGGTACTGCGGCGTACGCTCGCCGACAGCGCGCGTGACAACCGGCTAGCGGAACTCGAGAAGGCGCGGAAGTCGGGCAGCATCAGCGCCCGCCGCTTCCAGCTGGACTCGCAACTGGCCATTCTCGATCACGGCAGGCACACGCACACTTTTGCCAACGAGTTTGCGAAGGCAGTGCAGACGGCCGACATGTCCTATCTCCACAGTATCCTGGACCGGCCCGACGATGCGAACCGCGCGAGCAAGCAAGCGGTGCGCGAGGTGTTCGGCATCAAGCTCATCGGCGTTCGAGCTGCGGCTCGGCGCCGGGGCATCTTTCAACTGGCAGGTATGGACGCCGCGCAGCAAGCAGAGTGGGAGGCGTTGTCGGTTTCCCAACGTGAGGCGAGGCGCGTCGCCCGCGAGGTCGCTCGCGCTCGCGAAGCGGCTGAGATGTCGCGGATTCGCATGCAAGACGGTGCGGCCGTGACAGGTACGCAGTGGGTGGAGCGGACGATCGCCGAAGGCTTCTCGGAGATCGTGAGCGTGCGGCAGGGGACGAGCGTGCGCTACGCGCTCGCAGATCCTGTGCGGCAGTTGCAGGTATCGCTTCGCGCAAACGACGGTACGCTTGCCTATGCGCGCGTGGCGCTTGAACAGCGCGCAAGCTAACTCACTTTCGAACCAACCCGGCCATCGTGCCGGGTTTTTTTAGCCGCGTCGGCCGTCGCGATGGCTTAAGGCACCATGAATTAGTGATCTTTGCACCGGTTGCGCCACCGCACGACCCCTACACTGCATCTATCACCCGCGTCACTGACGCATCGACCCAGCCGGCTACGAGCCGGCTTTTTCATATCTTGCCCCTAAGGGACCACGTCCCTACGGGCGTAGTCTTTATGGGGCTTCTCCTTGGAAGCCATCATGAAAGTCACGCCCGCTCAACTCACCGAACTCCTCTCGCTGTACGTGCCGAAGCGTCTGCCGGTGCTCATCACTGGCCGTCCCGGCATCGGCAAGAGCGACATCGTCGAGCAGACCGCACATGCGACTGATCACGAACTGCTCATCAGTCACCCGGTTGTCGAGGATCCGACCGACTCGAAAGGGTTGCCGTTTCCTTCGCCCGACGGCACAACCGCCAAGTTCCTGCCGTTCGGGGATCTGGAGCGCGCGATGACGGCCAGACGCCCGCTGATCTGGTTCTTGGATGACCTTGGGCAGGCCTCGCCCGCCGTGCAAGCCGCGAAGATGCAGTTGCTGCTCGCGCGGCGCGTCGGTGAGCACGTCCTGCCACCGCAGGTCACGTTCCTCGCGGCCACGAACCGCCGTACCGACAACGCCGGTGTCTCCGGGATTCTCGATCCGGTGATTTCGCGTTTCGCCACCGTGGTTGAACTCGAACCGACCATCGACGACTGGACGCAGTGGGCCGTGCGCGAAAACATCCCGCCCGCGCTCATCGCGTTCCTGCGCTTCCGCCCGGACTTGCTGTCCGTGCAGAAGACGTCGCGCGATATCGAAAACGCACCGAGCCCGCGTAGCTGGGGGTTTGTCGCGAAGACGATGGACGTCGTGCCGAAGCATCTGGAGCACATCTCCTACGCTGGTTCGGTGGGAGAGGGTGCCGCGACGGAACTGGTTGCGTTCCTCCAGATCTTCCGCGAACTGCCGAATCCGGACGCGATCCTTCTCGCGCCCGACACGGCCATGATCCCGACGACGCCTTCGGCGTTGTACGCGATCGCGGCAGCGCTTGCGGCACGCGCGAACGAAAACAACTTCGATCGCGTCGTGCGCTACACCGAGCGTCTGATCGGCGAGGGGCACCGCGAGTTCGCGGCGCTGCTCGTGCGAGATGCTGTCCAGCGCTCGCCGCAGATCCAGAACTCGTATGCCTTCATTGGCGCGCAAGGCGGAGAGATCGGCAAGATCATCCGCGGCGAGTAACCACGCAATACCCCTTTCTCAGCCTCACCCATGTTGGCCCTGCCGTGTCTTCGGACGCGCAGGGCCTTCTTCTTTGCTTCATCCATTCCATTTCTACGAGGTTTTCTCATGGACATCACTTCCATCCAATCGAAAGTCATGCTCTGCTCCGTCACGATTTCGACCTGGGTCGCCCGCCGTTTCGACGGCAAGGTGACGCAGGAAGTCGAGAGCAAGCACCACGCGAAGGGCATCGGCAGATTCAACAAACGCCTGTTGCCCGAGCACGCGCCGAGCTTCGCAGAAGTCGTGACGCTCGCCGGCCGCATCCGCTCGTACTTCTACGACCACACCCTGAAGTACGACCAGTTGGGGGTGCGGCTCTTGCCGACGATGGTCTACATGGATTTCGCCGAAAAGATGCGCTCGTTGAAAGACGAGTTCGACTTGGCGGTTTCCGTGTTTCTCACCGACTATCTGAATCTCAAGGAGGCCGCTCGCGAAGAACTGAACGGACTTTTCAACGAGGCGGACTATCCGACCCTCGCGGAGCTGTCCACGAAGTTCGGCGTGAAGATGGCGGTTCTGCCGTTCCCCGACGCGAGCCAGTTCGGCGTCGAGCTTCCGGCAAACGTGCTCAACACGCTCAAGAGCGAGTTGGACCAGCACGTTCTCGCCTCGATCGCGACCGCGAACGAGGATCTGGTGCGGCGTCTGTACGAAGCTGTCTCGCAGATGGCTAACCGCCTGTACGCGACCGGCAACGTGCGACTGGACGTGGCGAACAACGTGCGCGAACTGTGCGCCTTGTTGTCGAAGCTCAACTTCGCGAATGACCCGCAGCTCACGCACATCCTCGAGCAAGCCAAGACGCATCTGGCCGTGCACACGGGCGCGGAACTGAAGGACTCGCGCGTGCTTCGTTCTCAGGTGGCCAGCAAGGCACAGGAGATTGAAGGGCTGATCGCCGCGTTCATGGGCATGCAGCCGGAGCCGATGGAAGTCGAATCGGCAGGTGCAAGCCAACTGCGCCTCGTCGCATAAGGGGGCGTCATGGACCGCACCGATGTTGTGCTGGGCAGTAGCGCGGTCCATCCGCGCATTGCCCGGCAGCGCACTGAGCTCGTTCTCTCGCAACCTTTCTTCGGGGCGCTCGCGCTCCGATTAAATGTTCGTGAGGACCCGTCGACCAAAACGTTCTGGGTCGACGGCGAGACGCTGGGCTACAACCCGACGTATATGGAGTCGCTCAGCGACCTTGAAGTGCGCGGCGTCGTCGCGCACGAGGTGCTGCACGTGGCCAACGGCCACTGCTGGCGTCAGGGCGCGCGCGATCCCGACCGATGGAACGATGCCTGCGACTACGCGATCAACCCGATCGTGTTGTCGTCGGGCATGGTTCTGCCGAAAGGGGCGCTCATCGATCCGCGCTACACGGGCAAGTCGGCCGAGGAGATCTACGGTTTGCTGACGGAAGAGGCAAAGGAAAAGCAGCAACAGCAGCAACAGCCTCCGCAGCCGAATCAGCAGCAGCCGCAGAACCAGCAGCCGCAACAGCCGCCGCAGCAGCCGCAGCCGGGTCCGCAAGACCAGCAGCAGCCGAAAGCCGGGCAGGCTCCGAAGCCCGGTGGCCAGAACGGCACCGCGCCGGGGCAGTCGCCCGCCGACCAGCCAGCGAAGCCCGGCTCCTTCGGCGAAGTCCGGCCCTACAAAGGTCCTGACAAGCCGGTGAAGGAGGCGGAGTGGAAGGTTGCCGTCACGCAGGCCGCGAAAGCGGCCGCGATGCGCGGCAAGCTCCCCGGCGATCTGCAGGCGATGGCCGGTGAAGCGGTTCGGCCTGTGGTGGACTGGCGCGCGGTGCTGCATCGCTTCGCGCAGCAGTCGTCGCCGTCGAACTACAGCTTCGCGACGCCTAATCGCCGATACCTGCACCTCGGGTTCTATCTGCCCGCGCTGCATACACCGGCGATCGGCGATGCGGTTTTCGTGCGTGACTCCAGCGGTTCGGTGTTCGACGAGACGCAGGCGCAGTTCGACGCGGAGATCCTCGCAGTTTTCCACTCGTTGAAGCCCGCGCGGCTGATCGTGATGGACTGCGACACGCGCGTCACGCAGGTGCAGATCTTCGAGCGAGGCGACTCGCCCGAGATCAAGCCTGTGCGCGGTGGGGGCGGGACGGCGTTCGTCGACCCGTTCATCCGGGTCGCGCAAGACGGCATGAACCCCGCCTTTCTGGTCTACCTGACAGATATGGTGGGGCGCTTTCCAACCGTCGCGCCGCACTACCCGGTGCTGTGGGCATCGACCACCCCTCTGACGCGCGCCCGCAAGGCACCGTTTGGCGAGACGATGGAGGTGATCTGCTAGAACCCGGCTAAGCCGTGCATCCCTTTAACAACAAGCCCGGCGCGCCGGGCTTTTTTTTCGTCTGCGGTCGCGTCAGGCGCGCTGCTTTTGCAGCGGCTGATATGCCTCGCCACCCTTGAACCGCTCAAGCCGCTCGCTCGCCGTGGTAAGTGCGCCAAGGCTTACAGACTGCAGTTGCTGGTCGTACACGCAGACGACTGCGGTCAGCAAAGCGAACGCCGCGTCGGAGGAAACGCGCCAAATCCCGCGCTCTCGACCGCCTTCGAAAACCTGGGCCATCGCGCGGTCGGCGGCCAGCAGGGTTTCGTGCGAGAACTCACCGTGGCCTGCCTCCGAAAGAAACTTGGCCAGCAGTACCACCTCGGTGATGTGCTGCGCGGGAGCGATCTCGTCGCAGTCGCGGCGGAGGGCTTCCAACGAGAGATGAGCCCGGAGCGCCAGGTCGTCCACGACTGCGCGGGGGATCGGGAGCAATTGTGCTTTCAGGCGCGCACGGGCGGCTTGAGACGAACGCTGGAAGGTTGCGGGACATAGGAAATGCATGATTTGACTGCCTGGCTTAACGATCTTCCCAAGCCGGTTCTGAAGAAGCGGTGGCGGTGCGGCCGTGCTGGAACCGCTCGACAACAGCGATCGCGCGTTCGCACCGGTCCGCATCGAGCGTATGGATCGAACACTTCTCCGCGTCCGCGCCGATTTCGCCAGCCAGCCATTTCATTGCTTTGGCGCGAGCCTCAAACACGTTGCAGCCGTCGCGGCGAACCTTCGCCGACACCAGTGGTTCGAGCGCTGCGTGTAGCTTCGCCTTCAGTTCTCGAAGGCGAGCGTCGGCGAGACGCCCGAGCGGCACATTGCGCGTGCTGCGCGGGAACACGCCGATCCACGCCTGACAGTTCTGGCACAGCCACAGCGGGCCGTGGTCGTCCCGGTAAGGGTAGACGTGGTCGCCTGCACGCGCAACGACGGCTGGATCGCCGCAATAGTCGCAATTGGGGTGAGGAAGAGGCTTGACTGGTTTTCCGATGCGCATCGCCGATGACTCAGGGGCGGAAAAACGAACGAAGCGGTGGCAGTCAACGAAAACGGCCGCCGGGCAAAATAGGAAGGCCTAACAGCCACTCGCCGCAGGCTGTAGCCGGAAAGCTATGTCATTTTTGACGTCTTTCTGGCAAATGCGTTTCATCATGATAATTCACTTGGCCCTTCTGGCAGGCCAGAGCTAATTACCGGCGGGCGATAGCTGGCTATACCCTAAAAGCCGGTCAATTTGAGGCGTCTTTTGCGCGTCCGCGTGCACGCCGCAGCACCAACAATACCCGACATGTTCGATCGCCCACAGAGCATCGCGTGTCCGAGTCTGCCGATAACCCACTGCTGAAGCTGCGCCCGCTCGAAGCGGAAGCCGTGCGCATGTTTTTCCATGCGCTTTCGCCGCTGCGCGAGCTGCTCGATGCGCCCGACCTCGCGGAAATCATGATCAATGATTACCGCAACGTCTGGGTGGAGCGTCGGGGCGTGATGACGCGCGAGAACGTCGACCTGCGCCCGGAACAGCTTGAGGGCGCAATTCATTCTCTCGCGTCGTCGGTGGAAAAGTCGGCGAAGGCGGGAAGCGACAAGGGGATCATCAACGCGGGCCATCAAAACCTGCGTATCGCAGCGGTCATGAGTCCGACGTCGATCGACGGGCACGCGCTGAGCATCCGGAAGCATCGGGAGTCGAAGCTGACGCTCTCGGACTACGTGAGCATGGGGGCGTTCTCTGCGGCGAATGCTCGGCCGGAGTTCGCGGAAGCCATTCACTTTGAGGAAGGCATCGAGGACGAGGCGCTCATGCGCGCGCTCGTCGCGCTCGTCCAATCACGCAAGAACGTCCTCGTCGCCGGCGGCACGTCAGCAGGTAAGACCACGTTCCTCAACGCGCTGATCGAACAGATCCCGTCCGACCAGCGGGTGATTTCCATCGAGGACACGATGGAATTGAAGCTGCACGTGCCCAACCGCGTGCGGCTGCTCTCCAATGCCGACACGAACGTGACGACGCAGCTGCTCGTTGCGCTGTGCCTGCGCTGTATCCGTCAGCGCAACCCGTCTTGAGTGTCCGAGTGCACGATGCGAAGGTTTCGGCATCGTGGTGATTGGAGTGGTGCGATGGACGACGACGTGATGGGGAGAACTGCCGTGCGAACGGGCGCTCGGCGCCCCCGCCAAGGCGAGGCGTTCTGGCGAGAGATGGTGGCAGCATGGAAGATGAGCGGCGTTGGCACTCGGCGCTTCTGCCGCGAACAAGGCCTGGCCGTCAGCACTTTCGGGTTGTGGCGCAAGAAGTTTACGGGCGAGACGCCTGCAACGATTCCGCTGGCTGTGACGGCCGACGCCGCGTTTGTCGTCGCTCGCCTCGAAGGTGAGCCTGCGGCGACACCATCAACTGCGTCGGCCGATACGTCATCGTTGTCAACGCGTGATCGCGTCACCTTATCGATCGCCGGCGTTCGCATCGAAATGAGCGGCGTGCATGCGGAGCGCATTGTGCGCTTCGTGCTCGGACAGCTTGGCGGTACACGGTGCTGATCGCCGCTGACGTTCGAGCTTACATATGCCGCGAGCCGGTCGACATGCGCAAGTCGATCGACACACTGTCGTATCTGGTCGAACCGCTGCTTGCGCAGAAGCCAAGTTCAGGCAACTTGTTCGTGTTCGTCGGCCGTGACCGCAAGAAGGTGAAGTGTCTCTATTGGGACCGTACCGGCTTCGCGCTTTGGTACAAGCGGCTCGAACTTGGGCATTTTCCATCGCCCGCGGCATTGGCACAGCGCGGTTTCACGCTCGCAGAGCTCAATGCATGGCTTGAAGGTATAGAGATTCCGGCGCGCGAACCTCATCGCGCCGTCGCCGTGACGCGCGTTGCGTAAGCGCCTGAATCGCGCGTAATTCTGGGCTGGCGACGCTTGTAAACGTCGCAAGAGTTGGGCATCATGGTTGACATGTTGCCCGCCGCCGTCACTGCCGGGGATCTGCCACTGGAGCTCGAGGCGCTGCAAGCCTTCGCACTCGAACAGAACCGGCTCGCATGCGTGTTGTGGGAGCAACTGGAGAGCCTTCAGCATCAGATCGCACAACTCAATCGCGCACGCTTCGGCGCGAGTTCTGAGCGCCTGGCGGGTCAGGCCGAGTTGTTTGACGCTGCCTTAGATATTCCCGTTCCTCCCGAGCCGGCGAAGGTTCAAGTCACGGGGCACACCCGGAAGGGACGCCCCGCGTTGCCAAAGGACTTGCCACGCACGCGCATCGAATATGACTTGAGCGACGAGCAGAAGGCCGCATTCGACGCGCTTGAGCGCATCGGCGAAGAGCGTAGCGAGACGCTGCACTACGAGCCATCAAGGCTCACGGTCATCGAACATATCCGTTTCAAGTATGCAGCGAAGAAGGATGGCGAGTCGACCATCGTGACGGCGAGCGCTCAACCTTCGCCGCTGCCCAAGAGTAACGCGAGCGCGAGTCTGCTCGCGAACATCCTGGTCAACACCTACGTCGATCATCTCCCGTTGAATCGGCAGGAGATGCGCTATGCGCGCCGTGGCATTCACCTGCCGCGGGCCACGCTGTGCGAATGGAAGCTGGCCGCAGCAGAATTGCTCGCTGCGCTTATGCCACCGCTGCGTGCGCATCAGTTGCAGGCGCCGCGCATGCACGTCGACGACACGACACTGCCTTTGCTTGAGAAGGGCCGCAAGACCACCCGCACTGCTCGATTATGGGGCTATCTGGGTGCGGGCCAACGCGAGGAGAACGGCGTTTGGGTAGATCACCCTCCGGCGGTCGTGTTCGAGTTCGCTGAATCACGCGCGGGCTCGCATCCGCAGGGTTACCTACGAACTTACAAGGGCTACTTGCAGGCCGACGCATACAGCGGGCACGAGGCCCTCTACGAAACCGGCGACATCATCGCGGTCGGTTGTTGGGCGCATTGCCGCCGTCGGTTCTTTGAAATCGCCAAGACCCAAAGCAAGCCGGGACTCGCGGCACAGGCGCTGCAATGGATCGCCCAGCTATACGCCATTGAGTCGCGAATCAACCATCAGACCCCTGACCGCAAATACGCGGCGCGGCAAGCGGAGGCATTGCCGGTACTGGCGAAGTTCCGTCAATGGCTGGAAGGCAACGCCATCGGTTTGCCGACTCAGGCACCGCTCGCCAAAGCGTTTGGCTACGCGCTACGTCATTGGCAAGCGCTGATTCGCTACACTGAGAGCGGTGTTCTGTTACCGGACAACAACGCGTTGGAACGGCAAATCCGGCCGATTGCTCTTGGAAGAGTCAACTGGACCTTCGCGGGCTCGCCGCGAGGCGCTCGTGCGACGGCCACCATGTATTCGTTGCTTGGCACGGCTCGCTTAAACGGTTTCGAACCGTATGCATGGCTGAAGGAAACACTGGAGAAGTTGCCGTCGTATTCCGTCAATCGCGTGCACGAACTGCTGCCGCTTGCCCGCTAGCTACCCCGACATTTATGGACATTCTGGATTCCCTTCGGCAGGCGCCCAGCGCCGAGTTGTATCGCCTCTATCTGACCATCGGCAAAATGCTCGATGACCCCCGACGCATTCTCGAAGTCCGTCAACGACTGCACATCGGCATGACCGTCAGATACATCGGTGACAATCCGTTGGGACCCCCTTCGGAAGGCACTATCACCGAGCTGCGACATACGCAAGCGGTCGTACAGGACAACGTGACTCGACGCCGATGGGCAGTGTCGTATGCGGCGATTCTCCTCGATGCCACCGCAGCCCCAATTCAAAAGGAAGCGCCGCCACCGCGCCCGCGTCCCGAAGAGTTCTTCATCGGCGACACCGTGGGATTCACCGACAAGCATCTAAACGAGCGTGTCGGCACCGTCGTCAGGCTGAACGCCAAAACGGCGTCGATCGCCGTGACAGACTCCGAAGGACACTGGCGCGTCTCGTACGGTCTATTACGGAAAATCCTCGATATTTGATTGAAGCCCTGTCAACACGGGATGCGCTGACGGATACCCTGCGCTTTCGCCCCGACCGCATCATCGTTGGTGAAGTCCGGGGCGGCGAAGCCTATGACCTGCTGCAGGCACTGAACACTGGCCACGATGGCGGCCTCGCATCTATCCACGCAAACAACGGGCGCACGGCGCTGAGCCGCCTCGAATCGCTCGCCATGCTAGGCATCCCGACCGGATCGCGGTGGGAGCTGGAAGACATGCGCAAAAACATCGCTGACTGCTTCAACTACGTCGTGCATTTCAAGCGCACCGGCGAGATGCGGCACGTCTCCGAAATCCTCGAAATTAGGGGATTCAAAAACAACGATTACGACCTACAACGCGTTTTTTAACGGGAGCATCAAATGAAGGGCAAGAAGGTACTCAACAGAGCCGCGACGGTGGCAAAACGTCTGCGTCCGGGCAAGTCCATGCTGGTCGGCGCACTTTTGAGCGTCGTGTCGGTTGCGGCAATGGCTGGGGGCGATTTTTCGAACCTGACGGGCCTCACCGACATCATCTGCACGATCAGCAACCTGATCAGCGGCCCGTACCTCTACGGCATCGGCATCGTGCTCATCACGTTGGGCGGCGTCGCGGTGGCCAATTCGGAAAGCAACATCGCGAAGACCTTCTCGGTGGTGCTCGTCGGCCTCGGTATCGCGTCGGTGGCCGTTCCGATCATGCAGAGCCACTTCCACATGGCCAACGCCTGCTGATATGCGTCAACACAAGGTTAGTCGGGGCCTTTCGCTGCCGCGCCAGATGGGCGGGGCAGACCGGGGACTCGCCATTTTCAACGGGACGATGACGGCGCTGCTCACCTACACGAGCTGGACGCCGGGGTTTCTCCTTGTCGGCGTGGTGGTGCATGTGTTCTTGCGCTGGAAAAGCTCGACTGACCCGTGGTGGCGAATCGTGATGTTGGTGTACAACCGCTACCCGGACGTCTATGAGCCGGGGCCGAGCAGCCGTTTTAGCGCGCGCTTCAAGCGCCCGTATGGGTTTGATCAGGACCTTCCATGCTGAAGATGATGTTCACCAAGCGCGCGGTGCAAGAGATCGCGCCGTGGGCCACGATGGTCACGCCCGAACTGGTGCTCAACAAGGACGGGTCGCTCCTGACTGTGTTCGAGTTCGAAGGTATCGACGCGGATTCGCCGAATCCCGGCGACATTACGGCCGCGCGTGACAACCTCGACCATGCATGCCGGAACTTTGACCACCGGGTAACTGCGTGGTGGCGAATGTCACACCGGCGGGTGCGCGGCGGCATCGAGGGCAACTTCGCGTCCGAAGCCGACGCGCGCGTCGACGCGATCAATCAAGCGATCATCGGCAGCGGCAAATACTTCAAGAACTCGCATTCGCTGGCGCTCGCTTTCACGCCCGAGACCGGCATTTCGCGGATCTTCGACAAGATCAGCTATCACATGACCGTCGGCGGCAAGAATCTGGCCGTCGCGATGTTCGAAGCCGCGAAAGACACCATCCTCGCTCGCAGCGCCTTCGCCTTTGACCTGACCAAGATCCAAAATGAGATCAAGCGATTCGAGTCGGTGATCGACGGCTTCGTCGGGGGTGTAACGCGCCTGAAGATGAAGCGGCTGCAACTTCAGAACGTGCTCTCGTTCCTGCATCAGCGAGCGAATCCGTCGACGCCCAAGCGTCGCGTCCGTTACCCGGTCACGATGCTGGATACGCACTTGACTGAAACGGAAGTGACGATCGGCGCGACAGAGCTGATGTTCGAATCGGCGCACGGCAAAGTCTACGCCCGCATCATCGGCATCAAGGAATGGATGGGCTTCCAAGAGGCGGCGCTCGACGTCCTTTCGCAGGTGGACGCGGAACTGGACGTCTGCGTGATGTTCCGTTTCCTCGACACCTCGCGAGCAAGTGCCTACATCAAGAAAATCCGCGGCTTCTACAAGGTGGCGGCGTTTAATCCGGTTGCCATCCTTAAGCAGTGGGCAACGAAGGAAGAGCAGAAGAACGACGAGGGTCGCGAGATTCTGGCGAAAGAGGCGGGCGACGCACTCGCGAAACTTGACGCCGAAGGTCAGCAGTACGGCTTCGCCAATATTTCGGTGGTCGTCTACGGCAGCACGCCCGAGGAATGCGAAGACGCGACGCGTCAGGTCGTTGGCGTCATCGGCAATGCGGGCTTTGGCGTGATTCTGGAAAAGACGAACCTGTTCGCCTCGTGGAGCGCGACGCTGCCGGGCCGCTGGGACCAGCAGAAGCGCCTGCAGTTCGTTGAGACACCTGCCGTCTCCGACATTGCGCCGCTCTGCAGCGTGGGCGAGGGTTCGAAGGTCAATGAATGGCTGACGCAGCAGTCCGGTGCGAAAACCGGGCCGCTCACCTGCCTGCCCACCCGCCATCGCACGCTCCAGTATTTCGACCTGCATCATCCCGGCGGCAAGGCGCACACGCTGGTCGTCGGCCCAATCGGTGCGGGTAAGTCGGTGTTCCTGAACTACCTGATGACGCAGACCGGGCGCCACGGCGCGCGCCGCATCCGTTTCGACAAGGACCGCTCGACGCGCATCCCAACGTTGCTCGCGGGTGGCCGGTTCATTGACGCAACCGGACGTTTTGAGGCCGCAACCTCCGTCAACCCGCTCTCGCTCATCGGCGATGAAAAGCACTGGTCCTACGTCGCGGACTGGGTGCAGCTCGCCATTGAGGGCGAGGACTACACCTGCACGCCGCAGCAGCAGACGGAGATTTACGAGCGCATCCGGACGTTGGCGCTCGGCTTTCCGCCCGAGAAGTGGCGTCTTTCCGGCCTGATCACGCTGCTGCCAGCGGATCTGCGTGAGCGCCTTCAGGTCTGGACCGAGGGCAACAAGAACGGCAAGTTCTTCGACCACGCCGAAGACGGGTTTGCTATCTCGGACGATCTGTCGATCGAGATGGGCGACCTGTTCCAGAACTTCCCGGTCGCCGCCGCCTTGTTCATGGATTACGCGTTCTACCGGATCGCGCAGATTCTCGACGGCAAGCGCTACACGGTGATCGAGATTGAAGAGGCGGGCTTCTTCTTCACCTACCCGAAGTTCTACGCGCGCCTCGAAATCTGGGCGGTGACGATACGAAAGCTCAACGCGGCGCTGCTGATGGCCACGCAGTCGCTCGGCCAGCTGGCTCGCGTGCCGAACTTCGAGATTCTGAAAGAGAACATCCCGAACATCATCTACCTGCCGAACAGCGACGCGATCAACAACCAAGGGCTGTACAGCGACGTATTCGGTCTGACGCAGCACCAGATCAAGATGATTTCCGACGCGGTGCCCAACCGCGACTACCTGTGGGTGACGGCCAAGCAGAGCCGGATGCTGCAGGCGCAGTTCCCGAAGGAGGCACTTGCCTACCTGCGCTCGGACGGTCGCGCGCAGGCGCTCCTCGACAAGCACGTCAAGTCAGGCAGCCCGCATTGGCGGGAGGACTATGTGCGCGACGTGCTCGTCAACGCTTGAACGCATTAGTTAAAGGTATCGCCATGATGAAAAAACTGCTCCGCTGCGTCGCAGCCGCCAGCGTTATGACGCTGGGGTTCGTGCAACACGCCAACGCAAACATGCCGGTGTTCGACGCGTCCAACTTCATTCAGAACACGATGACCGCCGCGGCCGCCGTGAAGGGTGAGGTTTATCAGGATTCGAACCTCGTCTATCAGTACCAGATGATGCTTAACCAGTTGAAGCAGGCGACCAACCTGAATCCTGCAGCGATGCTGGCGCAGTTCAACAGCATCAGCAGCGACATCACGAGCTTGTCGAAATACACCGATGCGCTGAAGGACCTGTACGGCGGGCTGCAAAACAACGCGGAATACGCAAGCAAAGTTCAGGCGCTTATCACGCAGTCGGGCAAGACGCCGGAACAGTGGTTCACCGACCAGAACACGCTGCTCCAAAACAACGACAAGACCGCCAAGCAACTCTTCCAGCAGGGCAACGACGTCATCTCGCATGTGAGCACGCTCGCGAAGCGCCGGCAGGAGATTCAGGACCAACTGAATATGTCGCCGACGATGCAGGCAACGGCTCAGCTGACCACGCATATGCTCGACATCATCTCCAGCCAGAACAGCGACCTTCTTACGATGATGGCGGCAAAGCAGCGCAGCGACGCAGTCAAGGATTCGGCGTCGGTCGCGGACCAGCAGGCGAACAATGCGAGTCAGGCGGCGCTGAAAGCGCAACAGGACAGAGAACGCGCGGCATTCGACGCTCAAATCGGATCGTCGAAGGTGCTGGGGCAATGATGATGCGATCAGCAATGTCGCTCATGAGGTCGCTCCTCGTCTTTCTGGCGGTGATCTGCTGCGTCGGCTTTACTTCTGGCCGCGCAATGGCGCAAGCGGCCCCCGCTGTGCCTGCGTCGTCGACTAGCTCGGCTGCACTACTGGCAAGCCAGGCCGGCGACTTTAGCAAGGGGGCAAGCAGCGCCGCACAGCAGATCCATGTTCTGCTCGGCAACGTCGTCACGACGGCAGTGGATGCGAGTTCCAACGTGATGAGCGAGGCTAACAAGTTCGCCTGGGGGCTGGGCGTTATCTCGTTAGTTCTCGTCGGAGTGAGGTTCGCCGGGACGCACCATCCGATTTCCGCATGGGTCGACTTTTTCGAGGAAGTCGCGGTCCTCGGCATCTTCGTCGCCTTGTACCTTGGCTACACGTCGTCGGCGGCTGGCTTTTGGACCTGGTTTGAGCAGTTGGCGGCACATATCAGCAATTCCGACAACGGGTCGGTGGGCTCCCAGATGGCCTCCCTAGCGGGAACCATCATCGACGCGCTCACGGCGAAGCTAAAGACGGTCAAGCTGTGGGACATTCCTGCGCTGTTGACCGATGTCATCGTTCTCGCCTTCGCGGGGATGCTCATGGTTCTCGCCTCGATCATCTTCGTTTATTACACCGCGATTGGCCAAATTCAGGCCGCCGTCGGTATCGTCCTTGGCCCGATTGCGATTGCGCTCGGCTTCTCGTCGTACACGCGCAGCTATTTTAAGAAGTGGCTGGATTGGATGATCAGCGCGGGGATGTACACCGTTGTGGTGGCCGTCCTGATAAAGCTCGTCGGGACATCCATCTCAGACGCGGTAAGCAAGGCGACGCACGTAGGCGGATCTACCACCGTCAACGGGGCGTATGTCTTCGACCTGGCGGTGTTCGTGCTGCTGCTGTCCTTCGAAATTCCGAAGCTGGCAACGATCTTCGGCGGCGGTGCGACGGCAACCGGTACCGGCGCTCTTAAGCTGGCGAGCAAATTCATCCCATGACAATCGCTCACGAAGCTATCGCGATCGAAGACCTGTTCGCCACGCACCATAAGCGCATCGAACTCGTTCGCCAATGCGCCAATGAGAGCACGGAAGCGGAATTCGCACGGAAGTGGGTGTCCGTGTTGCGCCGCTGCGCGAGCTGGTTCTCCTCCATGCCGCTCACGCCGGAGCTGCACCGTGAGCCGGGCGGTGCTTTCCGCGCGACAATTGAGTCAACGTTTTATGCGATGCGGCTGGCCGGTGCGCAGAAGTTCGCCGCGGACCTCACGTCCGACAAGCGGCGGCGGCTGGAGCCGCAGTACAACTATGCCGTGTTCTTGGCGGCTGCGTGCTCTCTGCTTGACGAGCCATTCCGTCATTTCGAGATGATTCGCCTGTCCGACCGGTCGAAGTGGAATCCGGCGGCGCACGGCGCGTTTGGCGCGTGGCTCGGCGGCGGCCAATACACGGTGGAACGGCGCGCAGCGCCGCTCAAGAACGAGCGGATGCGCACGGCGATGTTCGCCCAGACTGTCATTGCGCCAGATCTGCTCTCCGGGTTCGACACCGGGGTGTTGGACGACCTTTTCAACGCGATCAATCCTGAGCGCAGTCCGCAAGGGTACGAGCCGCTGGTCCATAAAGTGGTACGGCAGGCGATGGACGTTGCCGTAGACTTCGAGCGCAAAGCGCAGAAAGCGGTGTTTGCGCCGGTCAAATACGATGTTCCGTCCGCCGTGCATGTTGCCCTCGCACTCGAGCCGCAGTTTGTTCAATCGGCGGCCCCGGCGGGCGGTGAGACGTCCGCGAACGGGCCAAGTCCGCAGCCAGCGTCGGCAACCGGCAACATGGCGCCCTCGACTTCCCCGGCCTCGACTGCCCCGGCTTCGGCAACGACCAGCGCGGCCGCGACCCCGAGCGCCGCCGCATCCAACTCGCCAGATCAGAAGGTCCCCGTAGCGCCGCCCAATTTGTCGCAGTCGTTGCGTGACGCGTTGGAGCGGAGCCAGGCACCCGCCGCTACCGCCGCGTCGGCTGACTCCTCTACTGCCCCGGGTCCCGCGCCGCAGCGCCCGGCGCCGGTCGACCCTGCGGCAACCAATACGGCCCGCGGCAGCGCCAGCCGAGCCGGTCCGTCAGACGAGGAACTGACGGAGGTGTTGGGGCCGGGTGCCGCGATGATGAAAGAATTCTTCAGGGCACTGGCGGGCGACGTCGCATCGGGAAAAGCGAAGGTCACATGGGAAGAAAAAGGCCTTGCCGTGCAAAAGCGCCTCGTCGGCGCGTACGGCATGACGAGCGAAACGCTCGTCGAGCAGCTTAAGAAGCGCCAGCTACTCATGCGCGCTCATGGCAACGATATCTGCATTGTTGAGCGAGCAGGGCGTCTAATCATGGAGCGGTCAGCGGCATGAGCTACGTCAACCACTTCCGGCCCATCTACGAGTTCAGGCCATTCGTCGTCTGGCCGGTGGTCATCGTTGGAATACTAGTCTCGGGGATGCCGTACGGCTGGGCATTCGCTTTGGCCGGTGTGCTGCTGCTTTCGATGCGCGCACTGCAAATCTGGAAGGCGCTGAGCTTTCGCATGGCGATTTCCACGAAGTGGCTCAGCAAGATCCATATCGACAAGCTCCTCGCCACGCAGAAGACGATGCGGCAAAAAGCGGACTCGATGTACTTGGGCACGGGTTACGAATGGACGCAGAAGCACACGCAGATCGCGCACGAGATACTTCGGATGCCGGTGACGGATATTCCGTCGTTGCCCAAGTGGCTGCCCAAAACCGAAGTCGGTCGGTCCGTCGAGGCGCGCATCGAGCGGCTGTTCGGACCGAGCGACAGCATCCGGGACCTCATGCCGCAGGGATCATCGTGGATCCACGGCATGGAGCCGCAGAAGGTGAAAGTGCCGTTTCACTACAAGGCAATGGGCGGTCACACGCTCGTGGCCGGTACAACAGGCGCGGGCAAGACCCGAACGTATGAAGTCATCTCCACGCAGGTGATCCATAACCCCAAAGACGTTCTGATTATTGTCGACCCCAAAAACGACGACGAGTGGAAAAAGCGCGTTGAGAAGGAGTGCGCCCGCACCGGCCGCAAATTCCTCTACTTCAATCAGGCCAAACCGCACGAGTCGATTCGCCTGAACCCGCTCGAAAACTGGTCGCAGCCGTCGGAGATTCCGTCGCGGATTGCACAGTTGATGGAGGAGGGCCAGTTCCGGGATTTCGCGTTTCTGTTCATCGACCGCGCCGTGAAGGGCGAGCTGTACGTCGGCGACAAGCCCAACCTGCGATCGATTCTAAAGTACGCGCAGTCGGGGATTTCCAACCTGCTGGAGCGAGGCCTGCGCCGCTTCTTCATCGAAAATGGGCTGGCGGACTGGGAGGAGTTGACGGTCACGGCAACGGTCAAAGATGCGCAGCGCCGCAACGACGCGTCAATGGTCGACGGGATGGTCAAGCTCTATCTCGACCGGTTTGCTGCTCACGATCGCGGGCACGAGACGATCGACGGATTGATCGCGACTCACACCCACGACCGCGAACACTACATGAAGATCATCGCCTCGGCGCTGCCGCTGCTGCAGATGCTGGCGACTGGCGAAACCGGCTTGATGCTCGCGCCGAAGGCGGATGACTTCGAGGACGAGCGTGAGATATGGGACATCGACAAGATCATCAAGCAGAAGGCGGTCCTCTACATGGGCCTGGATTCGCTGTCGAACAACATCGTTCAGAAGGCGATCGCCTCAATGGCGCTGTCTGACGTCGCGGCGGTGTGCGGAGCGATCTATAACTTCTACGCGGAGAAGCCCGACGTCGTGCTCATCATCGACGAGATCGCCGAGGCCATCAACGAGCAGGTGATTCAGATCCTGAACAAGGGACGCGGCGCCGGGTTCAAGGCGTTTGTCGCGTTTCAGGCGCGCGCCGACCTGGAAGCAAAACTCGGAAACGCAGCAAAAATGCTGCAGGTTTTGGGTAACCTGAACAACCAGATAGTCCTCAGACTGGAGGACTCAGATACTGCTAAATGGTTCTCCGACAAGGTCGGTGAAACCGCGATCCGCGTGGTGAACGTCTCAAATAGCTTGAATACTACGACTGAGGCGCATGCACTGGAATTCAGCGGCTCGCAATCGCGTTCGCTTCAGCTCGAAAAGGTGCCGTTGATCCCGGTGCGCCTTCTCCATAGCTTGCCGAACTTGCAGTACTTCATGCGCATCTCGGGAGGTGCCGTGTATCAGGGTCGAATTCCCATCATCGAAGGCTAAACCTAAAACTATGTCCGCTGCATACAAACACATCATCCGCGATCACAAGCTGTCGCACCGGCTCATGCCGGTGTTCAACGTGTCGCCGGATCTCGAGCTCGCGTGCTCCCGCGTGGCCGACTTCATCGGCGAACGTTTCATGGGAGACAAGCGGCCGTTGGCTGCTGAGATGATCGAATCGGCACTCGACAGTTACAGGCGGGCCAAGCGCAACGGCGAACCGTACGTGGCGTTCATGCAAGGTCTTTTTGAGCCGGCCCAGGCACTCTACGCGCGTCGTTACGTTGCGCGCCGTGGTGAGAAGGTGGAGGTGTGGTGTCCGATGGTTGAGGCGATCACCGCGTTTGAGCAGCGCCATCCCGACTACGAGCTTGAGATGGTCGACGAGCGCTGCCCGGACCATATCACGCAGCGTACCGCAGCATTCCAGCTCGCATCCCGCGTGCTGCACGGCGAGACGTTCCGCCGCTACTTCGAGGAATACGATGTCGCTCACCGTTACGATAATAGCGAAGTTGTCGCAGACTGATTTCCGCACGGCCAAGCGAGCACTCGAGACCGCGATGGCATTCGACGGCGATGCGAATGCCGCCGTCCCCGAAGAGTTCACTCATGGCGCCGGCGCGCGTTGTTACGCCCTGGCGACCATCGCCGAGTATCGCCCCGCGCTCTTTTGGTGCGGGTTGCTTGCGGTAGCTCTGATACCCGTGTTGGCGGCGGTGAAGGTGCTACATGGCTAGCCGCTTCGGTTCGCACCTGAAGATCTGGTTTCTCTTGGTCCCGGTGTTGGCAATCGCCGTGATGCCTGCGGTGCCCGACCGGAAGTTATTCGAGGTGCCGGACGTCGAGACTCAGTCGTTGGTGGCTACCGTTGGGCAGCAGAACGTTGATGCCGCAGTGAGCCGGGCGAACGGAATATTTCGCCATGCGTTCGTTGATACGGGCCTGCTTCACCGGACACTGAATGCGTCGGGGAGCGTCGGCGGAATGAACGACGGAGGTTTTTCCAGCTTCGCTCATACGTGGACCGAAAATTTCTGGCTGCTCGTCTATCGAATCGTCTTTCGCGCGATGGTGATGAAGCTATGGATCGTGGGCACAATCCTGTTTGCCATCGGAATGTTCATCGATGGCACCGCTAGGCGAAAGATCAAAGCCTCGGCGGCGGGCTTCGTCAGCCCACTGTCTTTCCACCTCGCGAGCCACGGCCTCTTGCTCGTTTTCGGCACGCTATTGGCCGTGCTCGTCGCGCCGTTGCCCGTGCTAGCGGGATACTGGGTAGCGGCTGCCGCGCTGCTTGGCGCGCTACTGTGGAAAGCCGCAGAGTCGTTTCAATCTGCGCGTTAGAAAGTAGTTAGTAAGGTGAAGCCCGGAAAGCTCGCAAAAAACAGCGTCTTTGTGGGGAACGGGCTTCAGCATGATACGTCCCCCGGTTACCAGCACACCCTCCTGGTCGCTTCATTCCATCCCAAGTGCCGACCTCATCCCGAGCCGGCCCTTCGTTGCTCTCCCCCACCTTCGACTCTCAGCGCGCGCATGACCGTCGCGTGCGTGCCAAGCCACGGGCGGCGGGGCGAAGGCCCTGCTGGTTAGGCTTCCTCGTCGGAAAGGCGCGCGAAATAGTCGCTGTTTCCGATGTTGGCTGTTGCGTCTGACCGCAACAATGGATCCATAGGCAGCGCGATCTGCTTGCCTGATTCCCAACGATGAAACGGGCCAATGGGTCCAAAGAGGAGAGCGAATGAGCACCGTGGTCGAACCCGGCAATGAAGAAAAGGTCGTGCACAGCGCGCTCGAACAAGCTACCGGCGAGCCTGCGCTCACGACCGATGGTGCGGACGACGGCGAGCTTGAGCGCGAGCTGACCCAGATGGAAGCGGACGCGGATCGCCTTCAAAAGGAAGGCGTGATCTCGTCCGACGACGCGCAGATGAAGCGCGCGGAAGTGGCCAAGACGCGCAAGCTGTTCCGCGACCTGCCTGCCGCCGAGCGCATTTCGATCATCAAGCGCCGCCGCGAGATCGGCCGGCAGTTGCTCGATCGCCAGCTTTCCGGCGCGGCAGTCGTGACGGCGCGTGTGCGCTTGAACCATACGCGCCTGAAGCCGCTGTTCGAACAGTGGTGGCCGTACATCAACCGCATGAGCATCAACATGCAGCGTTTCGGCCGCTCGACGTTCGGCGAAAACGACAAGGAAGTCGTCAACAGCGCACTGGAGAAGCTGCTCGCAGGTATCGAGAGCTACGTGCACGAGCAGCTGCGCGTGGCAGAAGGCTTCCGCCAGCAGAAAGAAGCAGAGCTTCGCGCGAACAAGGAATTCGTGTTCGAGCCGACGATTCCGATGCCGGCGATGGACATCGAGGTCGAGGCCTACTCGCGCTTCTCGATGCGCGTGCTGAGCGCCATCATGAAGTTTGACCGCGCGATGGATCACTTCGACTTCATGGTGTGGAACGGCATTCGTGACCAGTCCGACGTGGACGATGAAGCGGTCAACTTCCTCAAGCGCTTCAATCCGCTCGGCATTCGCGGGTACATGACGCACCTGAAGCTGATGACGACGGTCCGCGGCAACTAAGGAGGCGCGATGCTGGACGAACTCAATCCCCAGCAACGGGAAGTCGCCCAGTTGCGCCAGCATTGCGTGGCGATCGCCTGCCCCGGCGCGGGCAAGACAAAGACAATCGCCACGAAAGCAGCCCTGCTGCTACAAGACAGCGCCGCGACGGTTGGCGCCGTCACTTTCTCTAAGGACGCCGCGCTGGAATTGCGCGAGCGCATTCTGGCTGCCGCCGGCGAGTCGGCGAAGAAGCGCCTGATCGCCGGTACCTTCCACTCCCTCGCTTTCAAGCAACTGAAACGCCCCGGTGCGCGGGCGCTCGATATCGCCTCCGACGGTGACCGGCTCGGCTTGCTCATCCGCGTCATGCAGGAACTCGGGCGCGACGGGAAGGCAGAAGACGTCATTCCAACGATCGAGAAGATCAAAACCAATTTCGGGCGGTGCGATCCGGATACTGCCGACGGCGAGCTGTACCACGCCTATCAGGACGCGCTTGCGCGTAACGGCAAGATCGACTTTCAGGACATGCTGCGCCTGTCCGTCGAGGGGATGGAGCAAGGCACCATTGCCCCATACGCGTTCACCTATCTGCTCGTTGACGAGTTTCAGGATACCGACCCGCTGCAGTACCGGTGGATCGAGCTTCATGCGAAGGCGGGTTCGATCGTGACCGTCGTAGGCGACGACGACCAGAGTATCTACGCTTTCCGTGAGGCGCTCGGTTATCGCGGCATGGAATCGTTTATCGAGGCGTTCGACGCGAAGCCGGTTGTACTCGGCAGCAACTATCGCTGTCGCGCGGAAATTCTTGGCGCGGCAGACCGAGTGATCCGCAATAACGTCGACCGGATTGCGAAGGTGCTGCGCGCCGAGAAGGGGCCGGGCGGTAGCGTCCTGACATCGCGGCACCCGGACGAGTACGAAGAGGCGACCGCAGCAGTCGAGGTGCTGGGGCCACGGCTCGCCAAAGGACAATCGTGCGCCATCCTTGCGCGCACCAACCGCATCCTTGACCCGCTCGAATCCGTCTGCCGCTCTCACGGTATCAAGTATTACCGCGCATCGGGCGCATCGGTGCTGAGCCGCCCCGAGGGCGCGCTCATGTGCAACCTGCTGGAGATTGTCGAGCGCATCAAAGACACCGGTCTCGACGCCGTTCTCGCACATCTGGGCCTGACCGCGCAGCAGTTGCGCGCATTGCATGCCGACATGGGCGCGGAACTGACGCAGAAGGGCCGCGCCGAGTTGGTCGAACTGGGATTGCCCGAGGACGTCGCGACGAACTACCGTGAGTTCATGAAGCGGCTGGCGGAATGGCAAAGTCTGCGCGATCGCAAGTTTTATTCGCTGACGCTCTCAGGCGTCGCTGAGTGGATGCTGAAGTACGCGAAAAAGGATTCGGCAATACGCGCCATCGAAGCGACAAACGAAGTCCTCTGCCGCTTGTCAGGCAGCTTCGCTGAGCGGCTTCTTTTCTTGCGTCAGGATAATAACGAGCCGACGCCCGGCGCGCTCATCCTCACGACGATGCACAGCTCGAAAGGGCTGGAGTGGGATCACGTGTGGATCGCGCGCAGCGAAGAGACGATCGTCCCTGATGCCAAATCGACGGAACCGGAGGAGCGGCGACTGTTCTACGTCGCAATGACGCGCGCGCGTGAATCTCTGATGATCTCGGGCACGTCAAAGAACTTCGAATCGCGTTTCGTCGTTGAGTCGCAGCTACAGCAGGTCGCCGCCGCTGCCTGATTTTTTGGAAGGCTCACCGGTAGCCGGGAATATCGCCTATACCATGGACTGTACTTCCGCCCGAAGGAGGAGCAGCCATGTCGACGTTTCACCAAGTCCTCGGATTGTAGTTGGCACCCGATTTCTCAGCCGTGCAAAGGGGCGAACTCGCGCCTCCGCACGTCGACTTTGACGCCGTTGACGCCGATAGCATCGCAGGCGCGATCGCGGCGTTCAACGAGTGCGGCGAGAACGTTACCGTCCGCGTCCCCAACGATGCTATCGACCAGGTCACTGTCCATTACCGTATGACCGGCCGCATGCCCGGAAGCGCGAAATGCGACAGCTTCAAAGTCACCGCTTACTACGAACATGAGCAGCACGGGCGGCGGAGCTTGCCGCCTGTTTTGGAGCGCGTGGAGGGTCGCCCAAGAACGCCGCACGTCCAGATCGCCAACGGTTTCCGCATTGCGAAGTGGTCACATCAGTTCATCGTGCGTCTCGGCATACGAGCAGCGGACATCTCGAAGCAGCTTCTTGGTAACAGTCAGGGCGAAGACTACCAAGGTCACTTGCCAGATGAACTCGGGAGATGCATTGGACGCACCTTCGGGATCGCATATAGGCCGGAATGCCTCGTGACGGGACTTGCTAGCTCGCGCGTGCCACGATGATGGCTGCATTCCGTCGGATCGAACGCGCCCCTATCTGGTCGCTCGGCCCAAAAAAAAGCCCGCTCAATGGCGGGCAGCAATCCATATCAGTCGAGACATGGAGGAGACGTGGTCAGTATAAACCCTATGGTTTCTGACGCATAGCCAACTTGTACGTCAAGACGGACTAGTACGCGGGGCGGTTTCAGTGTGGCGTGCCGAGCGTCATCGCCTGACTGTTCACAAGCCGCCCAGTGTCGAGCATGCAAAAGCAATGGCCCTCGAACGCGGCTTCTTGCGCTGCCGCGTCCCACGTCTTAGTGAGGAAACGAATATCGGTTCGATGGGTTTCATGATCAGGGTTCTTAGAGACTTTGACCCGTTATCGGCAAATCACCAGACTTGTTCAGGGCCTCAGGCGATGGCGCGCGAGATCTCCGTCACGTTCGATTCAGTGCGTTCCAGGCCCTTCGTGTCGTCCAAGCGCGGACCGGCGATAGGCCCTTCGTCCCGCGTCGAATCGGCATCAATCGTCAGCATTCTGGCGACGCGCTTGAGCGTGCCGTTGAGCGACGCACGCGGACCGAGGCGGATCGTGCCGCAGTAGAAGATGTCACCCGAGACCTGGCCGTTGATTTCCAGCGAGCCACGCGCGTGCACATCGCCGTCGACGCGCCCGTCAATGCGAACGTGCTCGCCCTGTGCGCTGCCCTTCACGAGGCCGCCTTCGCCGATGTGCAGCAGACCCTGCGTGGAGATGATGCCGCCGTCGAGCAGGCCGAAAGACGAAATGCCGTGATCCACGACCATGTCGCCGGTGATGGCGCAGCCGCGCGCGATAAGCGTGATATTGAGTTCGGTTTTCATGGTGTCGATTCCTAGAACATTTGCACTTCGTTCGACCCGCCTCGGGTCGCGGGTGCTGCTTTCTTATTCGATGCGGCTGCGCCGTCGGACTCCGTGGTCTGCTCGTCGCGCGCGCGCTTTGCGTGGTGGCGGTAGCTGTGCGAGTGCGACGGCGTGGAGGTCTCTGTCGTCGCGCCCTCTGTGGCTTGCGCCGTCGCGGCGGGCGTTGCCGTCGTGGCCGACGTCGTCGGTTGCTTCGCAGCGCTTTGCGCTGCCGGTGCAGCGGCCTTCATCGCGGGAGAGTTGGCTGCAGGCTGCTGTGCCGCGTCCGCGTCACGACGGGCTTGATGAATCGGCGACGCCGCCGCTCGCTGCTCCTCCGTCGAAACCGGGGCCGACTTGGCTGGGGTTGCGCCAACGGCGGGAGCGTTGCTTCCGAGCGAGTTTCTGAACTGGTCAGCCGTCAAGCCAACCCCCAAAGGAGCGAGGTCCTTCGCGGTGAGCATCGGCGCCATGGCAACCGGATGAGGCGGTTCCGCGTCGATCGGACGCGTCGATGGTGCGCTTGGCTGCTCGGTTCCCGCGAGCTTGCCTGCACCCGAATCCGAGCGAGCGGCGCTGTGGACAGACGGTGCGCCGAACGACTTGTAGAGGGAAGCGGCTCCCATTCCTGCCATACCGACCACAGCGGCGATTGCCACCGCAACGAGGGTTTGGCGGGCGGTGGGCGCTGCCTTCGGCAGGCGCACCTTCATAGAAGGCGCCTTGTCCTGAGCCGCCAGGTCCGCCGGCGCCGGAAGCGCAGCAATCTGCCGCGGCAGATCGATGGTCATTGAGTCAGGTGCGAACTGTGCGTGCAGTCGCTGAATATCGCGTAGGTCCATGTGAGGTCCTCTCGTCGTTACATTAGGTCGAGCGTAACCAGCGCTCCCGCTAGTCAAGACAGGAGCGCATGGGCGCGCTCAAGACGGTATCAGTGGGCTTGGCCAGGGTCGGGAAGCAGCACACCTTCGGGCGCAAAGCGATCGTTATCGAAGATGCAGAGATAGGCGATCTTGCGAATCCGCGTCTGAGCGGCATCGAGGGTGCTCTGGCGAGCTTCCGAGCCCAACGATCGAGCGATCAGTGCACCCATCGTCAGTAAGAAGAGCTGGTCATAGATAGTGAGCAGGCGTACCAATCGTCCAGACATGGCGTGCTTGATTTCGAGCGTCACAATCTCCGGATACGTCGCAGTCTGCCTCTTGGGCAGTTCATTGGCCCAAGCCATTGCTTTGCGGAACCATCCTTCGGCCACTCGAAATTCAGATTCGATAGCGATGAGCTTGCCGCCGCGAGCGACGGTCATCTTCGCTGCTGCAAAGTTGAAGTCGCCCCGCAAAAACTCACGTGCGAATCCCGAGTGGTACGGCAGTTCTGTCTTGGCCAGCGTATCCCCATGGATTCGCGCGAGCCGACTGTCATTGGTCAGGCGGTCGAGCCGCCGAAGACCGCTCTCGCCAGTCGGCGCGACCGGAGGTGAGCTTGATCTTAATCCGTCTTCAGGTGCTTCCATCTCGGTACCAGCCATGATCGTTTTCGGTATGTCTGTGTTCTCTCTCACATAAGATTTTCATTGTTTAGGCAAGAGTCAAGGCGGCGAAAGCTAGGTCAAATTCGTGAGCTTTCACCCGCACGCTCGCGTCGATAACCCGGATACTCAACTCCATTCCCCGCGTCACCGACGCATCGACCTCGACTCCAAGCCCGGAGTCCATCTTTTCTCTCCAAGTCGTGCCCGCCTCGTGCGTTGGCATGCGCCGACCGGATAGCTACCGGTGTGGAAATCTTCCTTGTGCTGAGTGTGCTCGCTACACACTCCCCAATTTCAGCCGTGATACTCGTACCCTGTGCTGCATTCATTTGCGCCGGTACATCGTTCGAACCCGGGTTTTCGGGTGTTCTCTCTCCAGAGCCTGATCTGGGTAGAACGATCGAAGTTGGCTGATCGTGATTCCTGCGGCGGAAGTAATTCCGAAAAGGGCTGTTGCGCGGCGTGACCATGCTGCGCGAGAACGACTTTACGTTCTCTGACCGAGCGACACCGGCGTATGCCGGCCGCTCCCTGCACGCCACGTCCCCGGAAGGGACGTGGCGCGTAGGTCTCTATCGATTTCAAGAAGCTCGCTCCCTCATCGGAGCGGGCTTTTTTTTCGTCTGTCGCTTCCTGCGGCCGGACATTTCTCAACGGAGGTGCTGTTCCATGCTGTTGCCCGACCGCCTCAATCAGCGTATCGCCGAGGCCATCACGCACCAAATCAATACCGAGCGCGAGCAGGCGGACACCACGTCCCCCGTTTGGCGTGAGCGGTGCGAAGTCGCTCGAGTCGCGATGTTCAGCGACGCAGAGCGCTCTGTCTTCATTTCCCATATCAGCGAACGTCGCGGCAGTGCGGCAGCCCGAGAGATGCAATCTCAGGCCGATTCACTGCGGACCAACGCCATCTTCTTTCTCGCGAGGAAACCGTCATGAATGCAGTAGTTCAGATGTTCGATCACGCGCCGCGCAGTCTCGTTGAAGAACGAGCTATTCGCCCGCCCACGATCGGCAAGATTCGACCCGGTATCAAGGTACTCACGCGGGCGCACCAAGCCAACGAAAAAGCGGTCAAGCTCTATAACGACATGGTGGCCGCGGGCGAGTCGTTCGAAGCCATCGGCAAGGTGCTCGAAACGTCGCTGAAGCTGCGCAACGCGCTCTTTCCGCGCAACGTCGACTACTTTGTCTGCAGACGCTCGGATTTCTCGAATCCGGACACGGCCGATGAGATCCTGCGGCTCTATGGCGAAGATCGCGGTCACGGGTTGAGGCTATACCGTTTCCCGATCATGTTCGCGTTCGACGACTGGCTGCGCAATGTGCCGAATCAGATGGCCGCGTACACCACAACCGGGCGACAGTACTTCTCGGAGTACGACCGCGACGGCAAACGCTATTGCAAGACGTATGCACCGGTCGAGCGTAACGCACGCGCACAGCGGGCGCGGCGATCCTTCGGTGGGCGACTGGTCGTTCACCGGCAAGACGACGACATTCCCGATGGCGTCTGTGATCCTCACGTCTGTCCGCAGTATCAGGACCGCAAGTGCAACCTGACCGCAAACTTCTTGTTTGCAGTTCCGGACGTGAAGGGACTTGGGCTGATCGAGTTGCCGACCAACTCCATCTACGTGCTGCAGAAAGCGTATTCGGCGATGCAGACCGTGGCGTTGGCGCGTGGCAGGCTCACCGGCACGCGCTTTTGGCTCTCGAAGAAAGAGTTTGACATCACGCGGATTGACGACAACGGCCAGGCCGTGCGTCAGAAGCAGATGTTGACGGTGCTCGATGCCGATATCGACCTGGGCGCGCTGTTGGACGGCGCGGACGAGGCTCAACCGGCGCTCGATGCTGCCAGTCGTGCGGTGGCGCTGTTGGAGTCAGACGGGACGGTACAGTCGACTGGCGATCCGGTCCTTCAGCCTCAGCAGGAGCAATCCGGGGCTGAACGGGCAAGCGATGGAGAGCCATCGGGCATCGACGGCGCATCTGGTCATGACGACGGCTCGCCCGACCCCGATGAGACGCTGGAAGACAAGCGTCACCGTATGTCCGACCTGCTGCATCGTCTGGGCCTTAGTCAGCCGGAGCGACAGAACGGCTTTCGCAAATACGCGCACCAGACCTACGGTCGCGGCTGGATCGAACGCATCGCTGATGTCGATGCGATGAATGCACGTCTCAAGAACGCGCTCGATGATCCCGCCTCGCTTGACGTCGAAATTCAGGACGCGATTGCACAAGCCGCTTACGTCTAACCTTGGCCAGTCCCCCTTCGGGGGCTGGCATCCTTTCTTCGTGTCACACAGCCTTTCTTGCTCGCGCATGAGAGCATTTCAGCAAGAACCGCTTGCTCAAATGTTTTCGACCGCGCTGTACCTGCGCATCGAATCCGTCCGCCTCGGCGGCCCATCTACTTGTTCACGCGAAGGAGATTCCGATGCGTAGAGTCGGCAACTTCACGCTGTTCTTCGGCGCGGAGGACGCTTTTAGCAACTGGCATCCGTGCCGCTTTTCGTATCACGACGTCGCTTTCGTCAGTGTTGAGCAGTTCATGATGTTCTCCAAAGCCAAGCTGTTTGGCGATGAGGACATCGCTCAGGCTGTGCTAGCCACGCATCTGCCGAAGGAACAAAAAGCCCTTGGCCGCAAGGTCAAAGGCTTTGACCTCGATACATGGAAGGCCAAGCGCGAGTCGATCGTGTACGTCGGATGCCGCGAGAAGTTCGCGCAGCATCCGGGTCTGCGAACGCTGTTGCTTGCGACGGCGCCGACCGAGCTAGTCGAAGCAAGTCCTTACGACACGATATGGGGCGTGGGTCTCGGTGAGCATCATCCAGACATCACGGACAAATCGAAGTGGCGCGGCCATAACCTTCTGGGCAAGGCACTGATGAAAGTCCGCGACACGCTGTCAACGTAACCCCTCTTTTAGCGCGCCCTAGCGGGGCATCGGCAAATACTGGCTACCTTCGGGTGGCCTTTTTCATTTATAGGAGGCGATTTGAAGATCGCACATTTTTCTGACCTGCACTACGCGCCGGGCAACATCGAAGAGTCGGACCGATGCTTCGGTTTTGGCATCGACCATGCGGTGCTGACCCATGCCGACGTGGCAGTCATCTCGGGTGATGCGACGGACCATCGTCTCGACGCACACGCGCCGTCGTTGAACCGCCTCGCACGCCGGATCAACGGTCTGAGCGGCAGCATGCCGGTCTTGATGCTGCAGGGCACGTTCTCCCATGAGCCTCCGGGCACGCTGCGCAACTTCGAGTTGATGGCGACCACGCATCAGATTTATGTCGCGGAACGCGTGCAGCAGGTAAGCCTTCACGAGGGGCGGTTCTACCCCTCGGACGGCCCGGTGTTCTCGGACGACGAGCTGCGCGAGGTTCTGACTATCGGCGCTGATGTTGTGTTCACGTGTCTGCCCACCGTCAATAAGGGCGCGCTGGCGGTCGCTGTTGGTGCCAAGGAAGCCGGGACGGGTCTTGAAGCAGTGCTGGGCGACTATCTCGGCGCAGCAGGGCGCGTCAACCAGCAGCTTCGTGCCGCAGGCATCCGGACTGTCGGGGTTTCACACGGCACGGTCAACGGTTGTACGACCGAGCACGGCGTGACGATGGCGGGGTTCGATCATGAGTTTTCGCTTGGCAGTCTGTTCGAGGCCGAATGCGATGCGTTCATGCTCGGGCACATTCATAAAGCACAGCAGTGGGAGCGAGCGGGGCGCGTTGTGGCGTATCCCGGTTCGATCGGGCGATTCCACTACGGTGAGAAAGGCGACAAGGGCTTTCTCATGTGGAATGTCGAGGTGGGAAGCGCGCAAGCCGATCTGGTCGTGACGCCGTCCCGGCAGACGATCTGCGTCGACTTTGACGGACCGCCCGACATGCAACGCCTGACGGCAATCGCGATCGATGCGACCGACAAGTTCGTGCGAATTCGTTGGCAGGTCGACGAAGAGCACAAACAGTCAGTGGACCGCGACGCGATCGCGGCGCTGTTCGGCAATGCGGCGGAGCTGAAGGTCGAAGCTCGCATTCTTCCCGTCGTCCGGTCACGCGCGCAAGGCATCAGCCTCGAAACGTCGATTGACCGAAAGCTCGAGCGCTGGTGTGAGCACACCGATGTTGATCCGGCGCCCTTGCTTGACCGGCTTCAGTTGTTGGAAACGGGGGATGCGGAGGCAATCGCCGCTGGCGTGCTGGCGCGACTGAGCGACGCTGACACATCGTCGAGCATATTAGCGCCTGCGCCGGTGACGGCCCACGTAGCTCTGGATGGCGATGTTGGCGACGATGCACTGCCCATGCCCGATGCGACCGTGGAAATCGTCGAGTCGGCTTCGGCAAGTCAGCTTTCGTGGCTCAACGATGATTTGTTCGCGGCTTAATTAGCAAACGAAGTAGCCGCTCATGCAGAGGAGGCCATTATGGCTCCTCCGCCTGGACACGCGAGCCGTGTTCCGATAGCCGATTCTGGTCGTCGCTATCGAAACAGAGGTTTCACCGCGTCTTCGACGCATCGACTAGTAGTGGCAAACCTTTCTCTAGCAGTTCATCTTTTCTTTCACCCTGGCGGGGAGCGATCCCTACCGGGGCCGCATTCCGCCCACCATAACGGAGTGCATCATGTTTGGTCTTTATCCCGCTGGCCCGAACTGGGTTCGCACCTTTGCGTTGGGCGGCTGCTCATCGCGTGACCTTCAAAAGTCGTTGGTCGATTTCGCTGGGTTCACCCCGGCGATTCAGCATCAGCCCTTCGGCCAACACCGCGGCGCAGTGCTGGCGCAGATCGGTCAGACGCTGTTGCTGGTTGCCACGACGCCCGGCGCCTGCGAAATCGCCGTCACGCCGACCGTTGAAATGCAGCACCTTCTCTGGTCCTACCAGGAAGGCTATGCAAGTCAGTGGTCTGCTGCCGAAATCCGTAGCCTCACCGGACATAGCGGCTGGTCCGAGCTTCTGACGAACGCGCGTCGCGAGTTCAGTAGAGTCTGCGATCAGGTAGCTGCCGCGCTCGATGGGACGCTTCAGGCGCCGCCCCGTGTTATTGCGTCCGCTGACCTGAACGAGCCGTTTCCCAACGAGGATGACGACGCCTTCTATTCGCAGATGGCAGCGATGTCTGCATCGATGAGCGTATCGGAGGACGTGTCATGCGGCCTCTGATACTGACACTGGAAGGCTTCGTTGGCGTGCGCGATGGCATGAAACGCGACAGCGTGACGCTCGATCTGGAGACGTTGCCGGATGGCCTGATCGCCTTGACCGGACCTAATGGGGCTGGCAAGACAACGATTATGGACAATCTGCATCCGTATCCGATCATGCCGTCGCGTGCGTCGAAGCTGTCGGTCGACGCTTTCTCGTACTGGGATCACGTCTGCGGCACCAGTGCGTTGAAGGAACTCGAATGGGAGCACGACGGCATTCGCTATCGCTCGTCCTTCACGTTTCGCAAGCCCGGCAAGACAGGCAAGGCGGAGTACTACCTTGCCTATCGCGGCGTCGACGGTACGTGGCGCCCGGTGTCGCTGCCTGACGGAACGGTATCGGACGGCAAGGCGGAGTCGTATAACCGCTGTGTCGAGGCGATCAACGGTTCGTTGGAAACGTTCTTTACGAGCGTGTTCTCGGCTCAGAACCGGCGGCCGCTCGCGTCCTACGGTGCGGGCGAGATCAAGACGCTGCTGGCCGAACTCCTTGGCATCGACCACCTGAAGGCATTGTCGGCGAAAGCCGGCGAGGTCGCGAAGGTGCTCGGCAAGTCGCTCGAAGGCATCCAGTCTGAGCTTGGTGCGCTCGCCGGAAAGCGGCAACGTAAAGCCGACGCTGAGCAGTCGATTGTCGCGCAGGGCAACGCTCTGCGTGCCGCTCGGGAGCAACGCGATGCCGCGCTTGAGCATGCGAGCAAGCTGACTCAAGAGCGGGCGACGCTTGCGGCTAAGCAGAGCGAATCGGCCACGACCGAGGCGCGCCTGCGAGAGCTGGGCGTGCGCCGCGACGAGTTGGGGCGTGCCCTGAAAAGCGCGGCCGACGACGAGCAAGCAGCAGCGGTTCGTTGCCAGCAGCGCGTTTCCGTGCTGAGTCGAACCGTGGCCACGCACCAAGCAACGCTGGCTCGCCGCGAGGCGATCCTCGGTGCGGCGGCTAAGCGCGAGGAGGCCGAGTTGGCGATTGCGCGCGAGGAAGCGAGGTTTGCTCCCCTGCAGCGCGACATTGCCGATTTGGAGGTCAAGCGCGCGACGTTGACGACGCTTGACGCAACGCTTACCAGCTTGACGAGCCAGGGCACGACGAAAGCCGCGCACTTTGACACGCTGAGCAAGCAGGCAGCGGTGGCGGAGCAGGTGCCGTGCGTCGGTCATTCGATGCATGCGCAATGTCCGCTGCTCGCGCAAGCTTTCCAGGCCAAAGAGCAAGCGGAAGTGCAGCGTGTTTCGGTGGCGAATCTTCGCGCGGAGTATCGCGAGAAGAAAGCGCAGGCCGGACCCTTGGCTCGCGTGCCGGCCGAGTTGGCGGCAAAGCGCGTCGAAATGCTCGCCATCACCGATGCCGCCGCGCAGCTTCGCCGTGCACTGCAGGCGGCCGCCGAGCTTGCTGCGACGAAGCCATTGCTTGATGCCGCCGTGGCGGGACTCGAAGCGGCGCGAACCGAGTTGCGCTCGATCGCTGAGGACAGTACGGCACGCACCGCCAAGTACCAGTCTGAGAAGACGCGTATGGAAGCGGAGCTTGCTCGTATTACCGAGGAGGTCGGGCGACTCGCCGCTGTCGACGTTAGCGCTGTGATTGCAAAGCTGGATCGCGACATCGCACTGAACCGCGAGACTGTCGCGGCACTTGATGGTCGGATCGAGCAATCCATTCGCTCACAAAGCGTGTTGCAGGCCGAAGCGGAAGCCCTGGCTGTGGAGTTGGAGAAGTTCACGGCCACGCAGTCGCGTGCCGAACGCCTCTCCGATGAAATTGCGCATTGGAAGCTGCTGGCTAAGGGCTTGGGCAACGACGGCGTGATCGCGTTGACCATCGATGACGCGGGGCCGGCGCTGACGCACACCGTCAACGAGCTATTGCTCGCGTGCTACGGCATGCGCTTCACCGTTGAGATCCGCACGCAGCGCACCCTCGCGAGCGGTGAATTGCGTGAAGGCTTCGAGATCCTCGTTCACGACGCCGAGTCCGACAGCAGCAAGTCGGTCTCCGTCATGTCCGGCGGTCAGAAGGTCTGGACTAACGAGTGCCTCACGCGGGGCATCGCGCTCTATCTCGCGCAGAACACGGGTCAGCCGTATCAGACCTTGTTCAGCGACGAGTCAGACGGCCCGCTCGATCCCGAGCGCAAATTGCAGTTCATGCGAATGAAGCGGGAGGTGTTGCGCCAAGGCGGGTATCAGCGGGAGTTCTTCATCTCGCAGACGCCCGACCTTGTCGCTGAGGCCGACGCCGTCATCGACGTTCAGGCGCTCGCCGCCTGATTTCTTATCAACCCTTGTGGGGAGTCGCCCCCACAAGGGGCGCTCCTCGTTCTCTTCTTTCTCGCGCCCTTCGGCGCTATCCACTATGGCAAACCTCGTTTGATCTCGAATGCGCTGCTGACGACCTCAAAATCGAAGTCACAACGGTTTTGCAGGACGAACGTCGCACGCGCTGGAGAGCCGGGAATGACGCGGGCCTTGCTGATAGCGATCGACAGTTCCCGCGCGTCCGTCGTTGCGATCGAGTGAATCTCGGTCACCGGTTCACTGCGTTCGTGATGGCGCGCATTCCATCCGGTACCAGTAGTCGACGAGGCGCTGCGCGGCCTGCAGGTCCTCAGGATAGTACGGGTCGTCCCAAAACGGCGATGGGTCGTATCCTGCCTTTCGTAACGCGGCTAACTCCGACTGGTGCTCGGCCATCGTGGGGTTCGCATTTGTCTTCAGCGCAGTCAGATCGTGGCACTCGCGGTCGGTAAGATACCTGCCTGGCGGCGGCATCTCGCCGACGGCTACACAAGCGCCGAGCAAACTTGCCGACGCAATAGCGGAAAGCAAGCGTTTGGATGTTGCGCCCACGATGGATGGCCTGTCGGAATTAATCGCCGCTGCCAAGCTCGCTGTGCTTGTGCGAGTGCGTGGCCGCATGCACCAGCTCATAATGCGCGCCCTTGCCGCTTCGTGTCGGCGGAAAATGCTCGCCCTCGACGCACGTCACCTCGAAGCCGAATCCGCCATCGCCTTCTTTCACGACCTTGTAGATGCCCGAACTCTGAACCTTTTCACCGGGCTGGTGCTGTTCTGCCATATCTTCCTCCTCGGTTTCGGCTATAGCCTGCCAACAGCAAAGATCGTTCCGGCGCGATTACTTCCGCTTGAGATATCGATCGAGAAGGGGGGTGGCACTGGCGCCGTGCAGGAACACCGAAAGTACGATGGCCGCAAGAGTGATCGGAAGCAGTGGGCCAACGCGATCGTGCCCGGCCTCTTCGAGGGAGAACAGCAGGTAGTAAAACGCGCCCACGCCGCGCAAACCCAACCATCCCGACAGGAACCGCTGATGGCGGTCCATCGACGAGCCGACAAGAGATAGCGTGCTGCCGAGCGGCCGGGCGACAATGAACAGGAAAAGCACCGGCCAGACAACGGACCAATGAATTAGCTCGCGCCAGTGCCCAGATACGACGCTGCCGATGATGACCATCAGGCCCAGTTCGACAAAGCGTTCGATCTCGACCGAGAAGCCCATCATGTTCTCCGCGATATACGCGTGAGCCAGTTCCGGATCCTTGGCGGCTTCCTCCCGCTGACCCCGCTCGACCGATTCCAACACCTCGCTTGGCGGTTTCTCACCGGTTGCCTCCATTTCCTGCCGCCGCAGCGCGACGCCGGCGGCAAAGACCGCCATGAAGGCGTAGCCGTCGACAATTAGCGTGGCACCGTAGGCCAAGGCAACGATCCCAAGCGCAAGAAAGCCTTCCAGCCCCAGCGCGTGATCGTATTTCGTGCGCAGTTTCGTCACCAGCACGACCACGGCGGTACCCAACGCCCAGCCGAAGAAGAGTGCGCTCGCCAGCCCCCACGCGATAGCAAGGGCAAAGGTCCACGGGTTTCCGCTGCCCAGACTGCCGACTCCGCAGAGCGCCAGCGCGATGTAGACCATCGGAGAGGCTGCGCCGTCGTTGAGTCCACCCTCCGATGACAGGGCAAAGCGTAATGGTTCGTCGTCGCCCGCTTCTTCGACGCGCAACTCGTTGGCCAGAACGGGATCGGTTGGCGCAAGCGCAGATGCCAGCAGTAATGCCGGGCCTGCGGCGAGCCCGAGACCGCAACGCGCGGCGACGAACATGACCGCGATAGTAATGAGCATGGCTGGACCGGCGAGGCGTAACGTCAGTCGCCAAAGCGGGTCGGAAAGTTCGACGCGCAGGTACATCCCGATGGCGAACAGAGACACCATAAGTCCCGCTTCGGTAAGCGTGCGAAGCAGGCGCACGTCGCGCTCGAGGTCGATCGTCAACAGTCCGACGCCCGCCGGACCGAGGAGAAAGCCGACGATGAGGTACACCATTGCGCCGGTCATCGGCAGCCGCTCGACCAGTTTGCGGCCCAGCGCCATCAGCACCATCAATGCCCCGACGATCAGGAACCAAACGGCTTCGATCGTCATCAGCATCTCCCTGGTTAGAGCTTCTGCAGTCTGCGGAACTGGTTGAAGTGGCGAATCGCCATGATCGCCTCGCCGAGCTCTTCATGGATGCGGGCGGCGTTGAAGTGAGCATCCGCGAAGTCGGGGTCGTGTTCAATACAACGCTCATAGAACTGCAGTGCCTCCCGGAAGCGGCCCGCATCTTCAAGCGCGACGCCGCTGTTGAAAAGCAGCACCGGGTCGTTCGCACGGTATTGCAGCGCCTCTTGATACACGGCTATCGCCTCGTCGAACCGCTCGCTATCCATGAGGATGCCGCCAAGGTTCAGCGATGCGTCGGTGTAGTCGGGCGCGCGTTTGAGCGCTTTCCGATAGGCCGCCTCGGCGGCGTCGAGGTCATCGTCCTCCAGACCGCGCGCTTGTCGGAACAGTTCGACGGCTTCTTCACGCGCACGCTGCTCGCGCGGCGCTTGCATGGAGGCAACATTTCCTGATGCCTGGGCCTGCTCGAAGTCCAGCAGCAATTGGCCAGTCTCCGCATCCCACTGGCGGCTTGCTTCGTCCCGCACCGCGACGCGATCGCCGACAGCAGCAATGCGTACGCCAGTGAGCGATCCTTCGCGCCCCCAGCTCTTCCGAAGATGATCGAGCGCGCGGACGATCTTCATGGGCGAAACACCCGCTACGCGCAGCGCGTGCGCGGTTCGAAGCATCACGATGTCCTGGAAGGTGAAGCGCCGCTCGCGTCTCTCACCGCTCGCCGGTGACACAAAACCCGCCGCGATCAACCGCTCAACGACGGTGCGCGACACTCCCAGCATGCGCTGCACATCGCGAAGGCTGTACCCGTCGTCTTGCATATCACCGCTTCGTGCCAGTCTTGCGGGCCGGTGCCGGTTGGTCTTCAGTGGCCGCGCGGCGCACGGCACGGCGCTTGGGCGCCGGAGCCGCTTCGGCGGCTTCTTCCGCTGGCCCGGCGGTGCGCGCGCTCTTGCGTGCCGCTCGCGGCGCCGTTGGCTGCTCGGCCGACGGCTTTTTCTTCAAGCTCGCCCGCAGTGCTTCGACCAGGTCGATGACCTGCGCGCCGGACTGCTCGATGGCGGGCGCGGCGGTGATTTTGTTGCCCGCGATCTTCTTGTCGATCTCGGCGAGGATGCGCTCTTTCTCCTCGTCCTTGTACGCGGCCGCGTCGTATGCATCGACGCGGTACTGCTCGATCAGTTGCTCGGCGAGCTGGAGCTCGGTCGGCTGGATTTCCGTCTCTTCGATGCCGATGTCGACTTGTGAACGCACCTCGTCGGCGTAGAGCAAAGTCTGAAGAATTAGGCCATCGTTGCCGGCCCGCACCTGCACCATGTGCTGCTTGCCCTTCCACGTCCAACGGGCTACGGCGCACGTGCCGCTGTCCTTCATGGCTTCCTGGAGTAGCCGGTACGGTTTGCCGCCGCGCGTGTCGGGCGCGAGGTAGTAGGGCTTGTCGAGGTATATCGGGTCGATCGCTTCGGTCGGCACGAACGACACAATGTCGATCGTGTGGCTCGCGCTGGCTTCCAGCGCCTCTAATTCCGATTTCTCGAAGATCACGTACTTCTCTTTCTCGAACTCGTACCCTTTGACCATATCGGCGCGTTCGACGACTTTCCCATCGTGCGGGCAGACGTACTGTTGTCTGAGGCGAGTGCCGCACTCTTTGTGCATGAGGTTGAAGCCGACGCCCGACTTACTCTCCGTGGCGGTGTAGACCTTGACTGGCACGGAGACGAGCCCGAAGCTCAGAGTCATTGAAGCGATCGAACGAGCTGCCATCGCGCTCCTCCTTGTGGTAGCGGGCCCGTATCGGACCGTGGCTATGCGCCTGAGGTTGCCTTGGCGACATCGGCTTCGTCCATACGCGAGTGCCGACTTAGCCCGGCGGCCACCCGCCATTCTTCGAGCACGCGCTCGAGCAGATCATAGGCGACCGGCTTGCGCAGATATCCGTCAAACGACGGAAAATCATTGTCGCCCAAATCAGACCTACCCGTCATCGCTACCATGTAAGCGGTCTGCGAAGCTCCGTTCAATCGAAGCCCGTCGCAGATATGCCGCCCGTCGCCATCGGGCAGTTCGACGTCCGCGAGGATCACGTCGAAGAGCTGGCGGCTCGCCAGTGCGCGTGCGGTTTTACAGTCGTGTGCGATAGACGGCTCGTGACCCATCCGTTCGATGAGCGCGGCCAGACCCGCCGCAAAGTCGTGGTCGTCGTCCAAAACGAGAATCCGCATGGTGTTCCCCGGGGGTGCTGCGGTTGCGGTTGTCAACCGCGTCCGCTTGGGTGACGCATAGACGATGCCAACTTTTGATGCTGTCGATCAGCCGCGGCGTCAAAGCCGTCACTAGCGTCCCGGGGCGGCTCGTGTATATGCCAAACTTCCAACGGCAGGCAAAAAAGGGCGTGACTGTGATCCAGAACCTCGGAGCCGCGGGGCGCCGTGGTGGAGGCGAAGCGGACGGGCTTCCCAATTCTTCAACGCTATGCCGAGGTCATGCCGCCGCCTGCAGGCAAAACATCGGTACCCATTGACATAGGACATGACGATTGACCTTAACGGCAAAATACGCGACTCGACTTCTCGAGATCGCAGGCGTTAGGGGAGACGCTCGGTTGCCGAAGACAAAGAGTGTCCGGTCGACCAGAAGTCCGCCCAAGGGTCGCGCGACTGGAAACTCAAATATTCGCGTGCCGTCTGGACGTTCCACTGAGCGCCGCTCTTGAGATCGGTGAGCTGTTCCCATGCCACCGGCATCGAAACGCCCATTCCCGGTCGGGCACGCGCTGAAAAAGCCGCGGCGGTCGTCTGCCCCTTCCCGTTGCGCAGGTAGTCGACGTAGACTTTGCCGAGGCGATTTGCGGGTCCGGAGATCGCGGAGAAGCGCTCAGGAATCGTCTTGGCAAGATGCCGGACGAAGGCCTGCGAGAAAGACTTGACCGTCACATAACTTGATTCTGGAATGAGCGGCACGACGACGTGCAGGCCCTTGCCGCCGCTCGTTTTGAGCCATGACTTCAGATCGAGCTCGGACAGCAGCGTGCGAACGAGCAGAGCGGCCTCTTGAACGTGATTCCATTTCACACCTTCGCCCGGATCGAGGTCGAACACCACCCGATCGGGTTTGTCGATCTGAGGGACGACCGAATTCCACGTGTGGAACTCGATCGTGTTCAGTTGTGCAGCGCAAAGCAAGGCGTCTGTCGTATCAACCGTCAACAAGGGCGGATGGTTCGGCCAGAGTTCGCGGTTGTGCGCAGTCAGGCCCGGCATGGCCGTCCGCTCGGCATGCTTTTGAAAAAACAGATTGCCGGCCACGCCGTCGGGCGCGCGAACCAGGGCCACGGGCCGGTCCTTGAGGTGCGGCAACATCCAGTCAGCTACGCTTGCGTAGTAGCGAACGAGATCAGCCTTGGTAATCGTCGCCGACGCATCAATGACTCTTTCCGGGTGAGTGATTTTGAGCTGCGGTGGCGGCTCTGGCAGCTGTGTCTTTCCTCCTTCGCGCACGACGCTGCGGGCGGGCTTGTCGAGCCGCAAACCTTTGAACGACGACTGCCGGATCACACCGTCGCCGGTCCATTCGGCGAACTCGACTTCGGCGACCGTAGTGGGTTTCAGCCACCGTTCGCTGCCGGCTGCACGTCTGGACCATCGCCGCGCCTTTATGACCTGCCCATCGAAAGGCGCCGCACCGACCTCCAGTGGGATGAGCCGATTCCAAAGTTCCCGAGCGGTCTTTGCGTCCCACCCGGTGCCGACGCTTCCCGCGTCATGAAGCTTGTTACCGACGTAATAGCCAAGCAGCAGACTGCCGACCGCACCCGATTTGCCGCCACGTCCGGTCATTCCGCAGACGACCAGTTCCTGCCTCAGTCGGGCCTTCGCCTTTAACCACGATTCCGTGCGTCCCGACTCATACGGCGCATCGCGTCGCTTGAGCACCAGACCTTCCAGCCCGAGCCCCGCAGCGGCTTCGAACACCTGGGCGGGCGGCGCGTCGAAATCCTGACTGAACAGAAGCTGCTCGCCTGCCTCTTCAAGAACGCTCGCCAGCTGAGCTCGCCGCGCCCACAACGGTACCTTCCTGAGGTCGTTACCGTCCAGATACATCAGATCGAAGAGGAAGAAGATGATGGCCTTGTTGTCTCGCCCGTCGATCGCGTTCTGAAGTGCAGAGAAACTCGGAATGCCGTCTTGAAGCACCACAATCTCGCCATCGAGCCATGCGCTCACAACCGGAAGCTCCTTGATTGCGACGGAAAGCGCCGGAAACTTGGCGGTCCAGTCGTGTCCGTTTCGCGTAAAGAGCTTGACTCGCCCGTCGTCGATGCGCGCAAGCAGCCGGTAACCATCCAGTTTCGTCTCAGTTATCCAGTCGCCGGTGCGGGGAAGCGAACTCGCCAATGTCGCCAGCTGCGGCTCGAGTTTCTTTGGAAGCGGTGCCGACACCGCGGCGGACAGGTCGATCGCGTCGATCGTCGATTCTCCAGCACGAGCACGTCGCGCCGCTCTCGGCTCGCGTTCTTCAATCGGCCCCAAAGGACGTGCAACGACGCTGTCGGGAAGCGCCTTGATAACGTCGTATTCTTGAAGCGGGGGGCCCACTCGTCTCGCTTCTTGAACAGCATCCACTGGTCTTGCTTGTCGTCCGGCTTGGCGATGCGCACCAGTTCCCATAAACCAGCAAGCTTCTGACCGTGCAGGCGAAAAACCAGCTTCCCGATCTCCATGCCTTTGACTGCATCGCCGACCGGCTCCCACGTTCCGTGGTCCCACACAATGACCGTGCCGGCGCCATACTGCTTAGGCGGGATCGTACCTTCGAAGGACGCGTAGGACAGAGGATGGTCCTCGACGTGCACGGCCATCTGCTTTTTGCTTGGGTCGTAGCAGGGACCTTTGGGCACAGCCCAGGAGAGCAAGACGCCGTTGAGTTCAAGGCGGAAATCGTAGTGCAAACGGCTCGCCCAGTGCTTTTGCACGACGAAGCCGAGTTGGCGTGCCCTGTTGGACGTCTCGGCGGTAGACGCAGACGGCTCGGGCGTGATGCTGAAGTCGCGCTTCTTCCGATAGCGGGCGAGGGGCGGCGCGGTGGTGTCGCGGGGCGAGGCCATGCTGTGATAGTTGGTAAGAGCGGCGGTGCCCGATGATCATTGTCCCCGACATTACGCGCGGACAGCGTGGATGAGCAACCGCAGCGCGCGCGGTGCCCGGCGAGTCTCGAGCACCATTCGCAACTTCATACGCCTAGGACGGCTTCTTATCGGCGTGCTCGGGCGTTGTGCCGTCCTCGTCCGTCTCGATACGCGTGGTGCCGCCGGTCGAGGGCGGGTCGCTCGCAGGAAATGTATCCTCCACCGACTTGTCGACCTGGTCCTCCGATTTCTCGCTGGTCGGGTTCTGCTCTTTGGGCATGGTAGCCATGGTGTCCTCCAAGGATGGTGCCGGTCAGAGCGAGCAAGGACCATTCCATTGAAAGCCTCGGCGCGGTGTTTCGCGACGGCAACGACGCGTTGAGCACCGCGAGGCAAGCTGCTATGTTTGCAGCAGTTCAACTTCTCCGAGAGACAGCTTCGATGGATATCACGCTATCTGCAGACGAAATTCGTGTCCGCGCATATCTGCTGTGGGAGGCGCAAGGCTGCCAGGACGGACGTGACGCGCATTATTGGCATGAAGCGATTGCGCAACTCAGGCGCGAACGTGCTGGGGCGCCGGGCAGTACGGGCATCGGCCCGGTCGCTACCCCGGTCGCTACTCCAGATGCTTCCCAACCCAAAGCGCGCAAGAGCGTAGCGGCGAAGAAGGTGGGTCAAGAAGCGCCTGCAAAGGTCGGAAAAAATAACTCAGCGACGAACGGCAAACAGAAAACCGCGAAAACTCCCAAGGTGGCCGCAGAGCGTCAGGCGAAGACCGATACGAAGTCTGAAGCCAAGTCCGACTCGAAAGCCGACGCGAAGGTGAAAGCGCAGGCGAAGGCGGGGGCGAAGTCGAAGACGCAGCAGAAGGCAGACGCGACTGCGAGAGCAGGCAAGCTAAGCAAGAACCGCTCAGCAAAACAGCTCAGCGAGAACAGCGGCCGCGACAGTTGAATCGGCGCAACGAGGCTCAGCCCCGGCCGCGTGGGCCTCAACAGAAGTTGCGACTTACGGTCGTGAGCCCGCCGAGCAGATGGGACATGTCAACGAGTCGCTGGGCAACGAGGTGCCGGACCTCGCCTTCGCACTGCCAGGTGCCATACACGGCGAGCAGTGCTGCGCCTAGGGCCTCTTTTCGCTGCTTCTCGAGTAGCGACGGCCAGACGATCACGTTGACATTGCCCGTCTCGTCTTCCAAGGTCACGAACATGACGCCCTTGGCCGTGCCCGGTCGTTGCCTTACGGTAACGAGTCCGCAGCCTCGCGCCAGTCGTCCGTTGCGATACGTGCGCAGCGTCGCCGCGGGCATGAGCCGGTGCTCCAGCAGGACGGGGCGCAGGAGTGAAAGCGGATGCCGGCCCAAGGTCAGCCCCGACGCGTTGTAATCGCTGACGATGTCTTCGGCTTCGGACGGCGCGCCCAGCGCTGGCGTTTCATCATCAATGCGGCTGTCGGCGAGAATGTCTCGGTCGGGCACGGCCGCGACCGATTGCCAAAGCGCTTCACGGCGATTGCCGGCAAGCGACCGCAGGGCATTCGCCGCTGCGAGCACCTGGAGGTCGCGTCGATCGAGCCGAGCGCGGCGCGCCAGGTCACTCACGCTGGAAAACGGTTTGACGGCGCGCGCGTTCTCAATGCGCTCGGCGGCACCATCTCGCATGCCTTTGAGTAACGACAAGCCGAGACGAACGGCTGGCTTCGCGCGATCGATGCGACGCTCGAGCACCGAGTCCCAACCGCTGATCGCGACGTCGATGGGTACGACCTCCACGCCATGACGTTTCGCGTCCTGCACGAGCTGCGAGGGCGAATAGAAGCCCATCGGTTGAGAATTGAGCATTGCAGCAAGAAACGCAGCGGGCTCGTGGCATTTGAGCCAGCTACTTGCATACACGAGGAGGGCGAAGCTCGCTGCGTGACTTTCCGGGAAGCCGTACTCGCCGAAGCCCTTGATTTGCTCAAAAATGGCCTCCGCAAATTCTTTCTCATAGCCGCGCTCCTGCATGCCATTGACGATGCGGTCGTAATATTGCTGCAGTCCACCCTTGCGCTTCCACGCAGCCATCGCGCGACGCAGTTGATCCGCCTCGCCAGGTGTGAAACCCGCAGCAAGGATCGCGACCTGCATCACCTGCTCCTGGAAGATCGGCACGCCGAGGGTGCGGCCCAGTGCGACTTCCAGCGCTGGGCTCGGATAGGTCACCGGCTCGATCTTCTGACGCCGTCGCAGGTAAGGGTGCACGGCGCCGCCCTGAATCGGCCCGGGACGCACGATCGCAACCTCAATCACAAGATCGTAAAAGGTCCGCGGCTGCATGCGCGGGAGCATGCTCATCTGGGCGCGCGACTCGATCTGGAAGACGCCAACCGTGTCCGCCTGCGAGATCATCTCGTAGGTTTCGGGATCCTCTGATGGGATGTCCTGCATCTCGAAGCGTTCGCCGCGTTGCTCGGAGACGATGTCGAGCGTGCGGCGAATGGCCGACAACATGCCCAGCGCGAGCACGTCGATCTTCAGAAGGCCAAGTGCCTCGAGGTCGTCCTTATCCCACTGAATCGCGCTGCGATCCGCCATTGCGGCATTTTCAACGGGCACGAGTCTGGTCAGCTTGCCGCGGCTGATGACAAAGCCACCCGAGTGCTGCGACAGGTGCCGCGGAAAATTCAGTATCTCCGCGGCCAGCTTCGCCCACATGGTGATGAGGGGGTTGGCCGGATCCAGCCCGGACTCTTCGAAGCGTCGCAACAGGTCCTGCGAATGATCGAACCATTGGTGACTCTTCGCAACTTTGTCGACGATCTGCGGATCGATACCGAGAGCCTTGCCGGTTTCACGCAAGGCGCCACGCGGCCGATAGGTCGACACCGCCGCGGCAATGGCGGCGCGGTCGCGGCCATATTTGCGATAGATGTACTGGATAACCTCTTCACGCCGCTGATGTTCGAAGTCGACATCGATGTCCGGTGGCTCGCCCCGTTCTTTCGAAATGAAGCGCTCGAAGAGCATGTTGCCGCGCGACGGATCGACTTCCGTCACGCCCAGGCAATAGCAGACCGCACTATTGGCGGCCGACCCGCGACCTTGACACAGGATGTGCTGACTGCGCGCGAAACGTACGATGTCATAGACGGTGAGAAAGTACGCTTCGTAGCGCATCTCGCGGATAAGTTGCAACTCGTGCTCGATCTGCTGCTGAACTTCGAGTGGAATGCCGGCAGGAAAACGCTTATGCGCGCCGATGTAAGTCTCCTGCCGCAAATACGCTTCGTGCGTAAATCCGTCCGGCACGAGTTCATCGGGATACTCATAGCGCAGTTCATCCAGCGAGAACGTGCAACGCTCCAGGATGTTGAGCGTCTGAGCGAGCGCGTGTGCGGGATAAAGATTGGCGAGGCGCAGGCGCGACCGGAGGTGTTGCTCGGCATTGGGGGCGAGATCGTATCCGCACTCGGCCACAGGCTTGCCGATGCGAATCGCAGTCATCGTGTCTTGAAGCGGTTTGCGCGAGCGCACGTGCATCACGACATTGCCGAGCGCGACAACGGGCGTGCGGTGCTGTTCGGCGATGTATTCGACGCTGCCACGATGAATGTCATCCATCGCGCGCTGGTGCAGGATCAGACCCACCCACGCACGTGCGGGGAACGTCTCGTTGAGCCACTCGACTTGTGCCGAAAGCGCGTCTTCTTTTGCCGGAAAGTTGGGCACGAGGATGGCCAGGCAATCCGGCATCCCGCGCAGATGGGCGTACTCTTTCTCGGGTTTCGAGAGATCGTGCGGCGTCAGCAGATACGTGCCCTTCGTTGCACGCATGCGGCCGAGCGTGATCAGCTCGGATAGGTTGCCATAGCCCTTGCGGTTTTGCGCGAGCAAAATGAGACCGAACGCCGGGCTCTTGTCCGCATGCACCAGGCGGAAGTAGGAGCCGATGACGAGCGGCAGCTTTTCTTCCTTCGCTTGGACATGGGCACGCACGACGCCCGCAAGCGAGCACTCATCGGTGATCGCCAGTCCCGAGTAGCCAAGTTGCGACGCGCGCAGCACAAGCTCTTCGCCGTGCGACGCGCCGTGCAGGAACGAGAAGTTGGTGAACGCGAAAAGCTCGGCGTAGTCGGGCAGGGCCGACGAAAATAGATCCACGGCGACACCATCACCTAGCCGAACAGCCCGTGGAGATACCAGCGGACTTCCTCAGTCTTGACGCTTGGTCGCTCGCGGTATATCCAGTAGCAGGTCTTGTCGGCGGCTTGCGCGACGTAATAGTCGCGCGTGACCAACTCACCGTCGTGCCAGCCCGCTTCGATACGCTCCCCCGTTGAGACGAGCTTAAGGGGTGAACCGTAAAAGGGACGGTGGTTCTTGAACATCAGCCGCACCGGTGTTTCGAGCAGCCAGGTCGGACGCGGAAGTTCGGCAGGCGCGGGGCAGGCTTTGGCGATGGCTTGAACCGGCACCCACTGATTGGCGTGCTCGGGCCGGTGATCCGACGTTGGTGCGGCTCGCAAGACGTTCTCGGCGCCCAGGCGCGCCACCAGCAGCTCAAGCAGCCGGTTGTGGTCCTGCGCGGAACCGCCCGGATCCGGGAAAAGCGAGTCGCTAGGCGGCTCCGCGGGCTGTACTTTCGATGCCGTCAGGCGCACGGCGATGACGGCCGCGTCGAGCTCGATGCGCCCGAGCCGTTCCTTGAGCAGTCGTACGAGGTGTTCCTCGTGCCATGTGGGCTCCGCGAGCGCGATGTCGATAACGGTCGGCTCGATTGCCTGGCGGCCGCGCTCGTGTTCGAGCGTGATCGTTGCTTGCGTAAGGGCGAGCTGCTGCGCGCTCAACCAGCCGCACAATTGCACGATCAGACGTCGAGCGGAAAACAAGATCGCTTCTTCGTGTTCGACGCGGTCGGGCAACTCGGTGCGCGCGCTGAAAGACGGCGGCAGTTCCAGCCACGCGTAAAGTTCGGGAGACAGGCCGTAGGCGCGGTCAAGCGAATCCAGTAAGTCCACGCCGCACCTCTTCCTGAGACCTGCACGTGGCAGGCGTCGAATATCGTCAAGCACTCGGCAACCGAGGCCGTTGAACCAGTCGCCGAAGGCGCGAATCTCCGGGACGACCATAAAGGGCAGCTCGCCGAGAAAGCGTTCGAGCGAAGTCATCTTGAGCACGCGCCGGCGACCACGTTTAGCGAGCAGCCAAGCACCCTGACCGGTAGGCGCGACGCTCATGCGAGCGGTCACGCCGATCGCATTGACCGCTTCCCGCATCTGCCGGCACACGTGCACGATGCCGCCGAAGAGTCGCAGGCTCGCTGTCACGTCAACGATGATGGTGTCTTCCTCGCGCACGGCGACCTGAGGCGAGAAGCGCAGCAGCGCGAAAGCGACTTCGCGCTGCACATCGAGTTCGCGTTCCGGATTGCGGTCAACCATTAACGCGTTCTCCGCGAGCGTCGTGACTCCACCGCGCTTCACCCCCACCATGACCCCTGCCTCTCTCGCTGCCTGATCGAGCACAATCACCTTGTCACGCTCAAGCACGACACACCCGTGTTCAGTCGGAGACGACCACTTCGGACGGAACACCTCCAGCGAAAGCCGGGGCAGGAAGATGGCGACGAACACGGCCATGAGGACTGAGCAGAATCGGCGAGGGTTGAAGGTGGATGGAGAGTGGGTCGGTTCGGGTTGGCCCTCGTCGCTTGATGACATCGACGATGATGCCGCCGTCAGCGGGTCGGACACCCAGCCGTAGCGTTGCTGGCGACGCGTCCTGAGCGGCGGCGAGCGGTCGGACGAGAATCAGCAGGGTCTCCGTCGCTTGCGCCGCCAGATGCAATCGCCGCAACGCTTCGGACCGAACGTGCTGTTGCCAGAAGAGCAACGCGCCGCAACTTCGGGCGTTCAGCACGCGCTCGGCGCACCACAGCGCGTCCGCCGTCTTGGGCGCACGCAACATCATCAGCTTGTCCAGCGGCAGGCCCAGATACGAAAACGCCAGGCTATTTGGCACGTGCGGCGCCTGCAGTAGCACGACCGGCCGCTTGCTCACGGCGACCAATGCGGGTTTCAGTAGCCGCATCTCGCCGATTCCTGGCTGCTGGACCAGAAGTTCCACCAACGCGCCTATCGGCCAGCCACCCCCGGGCAACTCCGCCGACAGAGCCGCATAACCCGTCTCGATCGTCTTGCCATACGTACGCGCCAGTTGGCTGCCCTTCCAGAGGGCCGGGTGAATCGACTCGACGTGTTGAGGCAGGGCGGCCATAGTGAAATGAGAAGGAGGTTGATTCAACCACTGTATATTTATACAGTATCTTAGCGCAAAAGCTGAGGCAGCGAATCGCGCCCCATTTTTCATCAGAAGATTGACCAGGCGCGACTGGCTTTGATACGTCCGATGCCGAAGTTGCGTCCTTTGCCGCCGCGGTCAGAAGATGATGAGCATGCCGCTGTGCGGTGACGGGCACCGCCAGCTAAACTGATCGAGATCGAAAGGAGGCGACGGTGTGCTGTTCGGCGCAACCCAGGCTGACTGGCGATACGTGAAGATGTTCGGCGCGCAGATGGACATTCGCTAATTCGCGTGCCTGTTCTGGGAGCGTGCCGAAGGCAGCAAGGCGAAAGTTCCGAAGGCGGTAGAAGACGCGTTTCTCGATCCTCAAACGGATGACGAACGCCAAATCAAGGCATTCATCGATCGGTTCAACGCTGAGCAGGCGGCCACGCTCGAACAGGATCTCTTCAAGCAGCGCAAGCGCCTCGCGGACGCTGAACGCGCGCTGGAGACGAAAGTCACGAAGGCCGCGACCGAAAGTCGACGCATCGCGACCGACAAAATCGACCCGAACCCTCCGTAGGCTCGACGATCTGCGGCGTACGACGCCGAAAGATCGCGACTCGCGGATTTTTCTGGGCCACTACGCGCCCGTGCTCGTCGTCGAGAACGGCCAGTATGTCGTGAAGCCATGCGGTACCAGTGCCGCATCGCGAGCAAGCCGGCGAGCTACGATGTTAGGTACCCCAAAACCTACAACGCGACGCGACAATCTCGAAGGCTTCTGAAAGCCGCTTTTTGGGTACTCGCACGGCCTCATGATCTGAGCCGCTTTTACGAGAACGTAAGCCGGGCCCGAATGGAAGGCCGGACACTCGCGGAAGGGGGTAAGGACGAGAACGTCGTGCTCGAGTTCACGCCAGACGCAGGCGGTGACATGCTGGTTGCGTCTTTTTGGTCGCGCTGGACGTCCAAGGATCAGCCCGACCTGCTGTCATTTGCAGCGATCGCGGGCGACCGCCGGCTGAAGTCGCCGCGGCAGGCCTCGACCGTTGCATCGTGCCGATCAAGCCGGAAAACGTCGAGGCGTGGCTGAATCCCGACGCGTCCAAGCTCGATGCGCTTCAAGCCATTCTCGACGACCGGGATCGACCGTACTACGAGCATCGACTTGCGGAGTAGCCCGGCTGGCGGCCGTCTGGCCTCTTGCTCGCTTTGCTTAAATGAGACGCGCCGCAAAAAAGCGCGGCATGCGCCGCCACGCACGTCGTTTCACACGCGTGCGTCCGAAGCCCTCGTTCGATCTGGGAGCGATGACATGGATGAAACGCGGACCGGTCAATCGGAAATGAGCCCTTCAAAACTCACGCGATTTCCTGTCGCCGTTGACGTTTTAGTTTCATCCCTCTGTCATGCCATTATTTCGTTGCGACTTTGAAGGGCGGAAGCGGTAGCGATTCTCCATCGACAAAGGCGAATGCGCATCGAATGGCGAATTGGTACGCACAATCTTTGCTCGCGAACGCACCGAGATCGCCCAGGGACGTGGCATCGCCGTCTTCTTCGAGGATGGAGGCGCGAGCGACGTAGGTCCGACCGATGCGCGTGACGGATGGCTGAATGGCTGCACCGTGGTGATAGAAGATCATGCTGTCCGTCCCCTCCATCTTTGTGCGAGTGAAATCAGCATAGCGCGAAAAAAATTCACCGGCGAAGATTTACCGCTTTTGGTTAGCTACTTAAAATCCGGTGGCCTGAAACAGCACGGCTGCCGATGAATAGCAATACGGACTGACCGTGAATCCACATCCTCGTCGCATAATCCACACATCACTCAGGCAAACACTTTGCTGACGCTCGGGAGAGCCGGCAGAACTCCTTATACTTTCGGCTCCAAAGCTCTGAGGACACGCTATGTGGCAGGTGCAGTGGCAGCAGGTACCGGGTTTTCTGACGCAGATCAACTGGCCGAACTGGCTCGCGATCGTCGGCACATCGAGTGCCACCAGTTCCATCGTCGTGCTATCGATGCAAGGCTTGAAGAATCGGGTCGTTCATCGATGGGAACGACGCGACGCGGCCCTGGACGTTGCGGTCTCGCTCGAGGGTTACGCACGTGTCTGTCGCGCCATGATGCACCGGGCGGACTGGGCGCGCGACGAATTCAGTCGTACTCAGCACCGCGATGCAGCAAAAAGCGCGATGCTGCCTGCCTTTGTGTTCCCGGAAAACATCCAGTGGCGCAGACTCAGTCACCGGGTCGTGTCGGACTTGCGCGACTTTCCGGCCAGAATACATGCGGGGTGTGAAGATCTCGCGTCATTCGCCGAATATGGCGACCTGGTCGCGCTGTGTGAAGACGTGAGCCTTGAGAGCGCGAAAGCAGCACGAGATGCGCTGGCGCTGGCGCGCGAGACGCGCAGGAAACACAGTTGCGTGCCATGGCGCCCCGGGGCGAAGGATGCCGACTTGAATCGTGATCTGCTGGCTTTCATCTCGGCCGCAGAAAAAAAACGCGATGCATACCGAGGTCGTCAGACATCGAGCTTCTCTGCGGGGCGTGCTGCGATCTCCGGATCGGCCGCGGACGATACGCGGATGGCGCTCGAATAAGGTCAGCTTCCCCTGCAAACACTTGACGCGATGCCCGTTTCCAAGAAAAGCGGTCTTCCAAGACCCCGACGCGTGTTCAGTCGAAACGATTTTTGCTTCCCATGCCGCGGCAGGAAGCTGAAATGTTTTGTCTGCAGGCGCGCATTGCGCTCGAATCGGTCCGCGGAGGTCGTGCCGCGGGTCCCGAGACCACCGTTCTTGCCCACACGGTTCTGCTGACAAGTTTCCTCACCGAGGCGGGGCACGGCTTGCTTGAGCTGTCGTTCGTTCGTCAGGTTGAAGAGGCGGTGCTCGCGATCCTGGATGTCGGAAACAAAACCGGCGAGTGGACATTCAGCGAGGCGACCATCGACTCGCTGACCGCCATCGTGAACGAATACGATCGCCAATTGAGGGAGGTGCGGTTCGCGCATGTCCTCGCCGCGACCCAGCGACTGGAGCAAATGATCGCGTCCGTGCGCCCGCAGAATTGATCGATTGGTCGGTCGATTAGCTGATCAGCTAATCCAACTCTCCGTTGTACGAGAGGAGTACGGGGCTGACACTGAAACGACAACCGTGCTCATCGACGGACAGACAGTCGTCGCCTGATTCGTCGGCATCAAAGTCGTCCGCGAGGTCTGCAGCGCGCGGCCAGGGCCATGCCTCGAGCGCCCACGCGGGAACGTTGCGCTTGACGTCGAACTGATACTCGCGGGGCGATGTCCAGATGTCATCGAAGGTCTCGTCAAGAATCTGCTGCACGTAAGCGAGATCGGCGACGCTCATTGGGGTTCGCCGCCCCCTGCGCCGATCCGGACCCCGCCGATCCTGACCCGCGATGAGGCACCTGGACTGCAGATCAAGGACGAGGCGGTGAGTCAAATGGGGCTCGCTGGCCCATACCGACGGCCAGTCGCCCACCGCATATCGACTTGTCATTCTGAGGCCGATTCGGGACCGGTTCGTGACTGCGTCAGCAGCCATTGTTCCGCTTGTTGGAGCAAGGCGCGAGCGTATTCGGAGATGAACGCGCTGTCGTGGTGGTTAGCCTTCCCAAAAACGGTGACAAGACTGCGCCTCGCTTCGATCGCGAATGCGACGCGGTCTTCCTCCGTTCCGAACACGACGTCGGTCACGATCCGTTCGGCGTGGTCGTGGATCGTACCGACCGCGCGTCCGTCGAGCAGGATCCTGGCCGTCGCGTTGACGCCGTGGCTTGTCTCGCTCAACTGAATGCTGACGGGATCGATGGAGTAGGGCATAGAGGCTCGCTTTAAGGGTTACATAGATGAATGGTTGAACGACGGGGCCGTTTTGTCGGCTTATCTCTCAGCCTATTCATCTGATCCGGAAGTCAAGGCGGCTCGAGAGTGGCGAAACTCTGCCGATGACATTCGGCGGCGACGATCGGCGGAGGCGATCGGTCGCGTTGAACCGTCGACGGCCCTCGCGTCAGAAAATTTGTTCGACACTCTGTAAGGAGACGGTGTCTGTCCCGGTGTTCAGGAGGATCTCGTCCATTGCAAATACCAACCGGGGGGAAACCTTGCGACAACTGAGACGGCGTGCAGTCAAGTCGTGCTCCACCCATCGCAATTCGAACGGCACGCGAGGGGAACGAATGCAATCGACGAGGTCGTGTGAATGCTCGCCCGCGCGCGCGCAACAGATAGCGCTACCGGTGGCGCGGAAGGTAAGCTCGGCGATGGCACGGCAAGATGGCCCGTAAGCTTCCCCCGTTTGAGGCCGTTGGTGTCAAAGAGGGCCGCGTGCTGTGGAGGAAGTATCGCGGCAATGCGGAGGTTGAGCGCATGCTGCTGGAGATCGCGCAGGCGCGTCAGGCCATGCGCGAGATCGGCGCTTACTTCGACGCAATCCGCAAGGCGTGGGAAGACGAACATCTGGCGCAGCTCGTTGTCATGGAGAAGGTCCGCCTTCTTCTTATGGAGCAGGATCTAAGACAGAGCGCCCTCGCCGTGTTGAAGCCTGCGCCCCGTGACGACGATCCGGACGAGCCCGAACCGGCCCTGGTCGACCAAATCCCGTCGAATGGGATCGATTACTTCGATCGGTTGACGATCTCAACCTCGAAACCCTCGGGCCAGCCGTGATTGACCACGCCCAGCGCGTCCTCTGCAATCAGCTCCGGCGCGACGTCCTCGTAGTCGCCTTTGGGCATAACCAACAGTAGCGCGCACTGCGTACCGTCAGCCACCCTCGGATGCCGCGATTTTTTCGGCAAGCGCGTTCAGCTCGGACGTCCAGCGTCGGATCTGATCATCGAGCACTTTCTTTTCATCCTTCGTCAATTTTTATCTCGTTCGTGGTTAGCCGGCGACGCAGTCCGTTGAGTCAAGCGTCAGTCGAAGGCGAGTCACGGTTCGGTGGCTCGACAGGCCGAGCAGGTTGCTGACCTGTTCGTTGGTTTTGCCGGCGGCGAGGTGGCGCCTGCCGAAGGTATTGCGTAAGAGGCGAGGACTTTCGTCTGCGGCCGACAGTCCGGCAGTCCTGAGCGCCGTGCGAACGCATTTGACCAATGTGTCGGGCTTCATCGGCTTGCCGCCGGCTGTCGCCACGAAAAGCCAATCGGTCGGGCAAGCGGTCTCGATGCGCAGGTCGTGATATACGCGCATTACGTCGATCGCGAAGCGGTCGAGAGGAACGCGTCTGGCCAGACGCGGACCATGTTTATCGACAAGCACGCTGGGCCGTCTGTCGTTCATGTCCGCATCCGAGACGCGCAACTGACTCAATTCGGCCGCCGTGACGCCGCACCCGAGCAAGAGCGCGACGATGGCCGTATTGCGCAATGCCTTTGCGGATGAACATGTCGTCGGCTCACACACCGCCTGCAGGCGCTTGTCGTCCTCTTCAGACAGACAGATCGGTGTCGGTTCATCTTCCGGCCACGTCTCACGGGCGAGCAATCCGGCGGCGGGGTTCTCTTTTCGTAGGTCGAGTGTCACGAGATGCCGGATAACTCGATCGATCAGCTTCAGATACCGAAAGCGGGTCGTCGTGCCAGGCTGGCAATCGTGCGCGAGTTTCTCGAAGAAGCCCTCGATGTGGTCGGCACCAAAGGTCGCGACGCTTTGGCGGCGCGCCAACAGATAGTCGTTGAATCGAGAAAACATCGAGCAATGTTGCACGATCGACTGATCCGCAAAAGGGCGACGATCGGCGCCGGTTGCTTGCGCTCGCTGCCACTGCGCATAGGCCGATTCGGGATCAGCGAGCCATTCGTCGATAGGCATAAAATAGATATACTGAATTGCGCTAGCCTCCAATCTAACGCGAAGCTGGCGCTTCGCCAACACCCGTTATCAAGAAAGTCAGCATGAAAGTAAACCTTTGTTATCTCTCTCTCGGGCAAACGAAAAAAACAGCGTTTGCAGTTCCCTTAAGACGCGATTTAAAGCATGTCGCTAGCTGAAGCGCTGGCATCCGTGGCATAGTGCGGATAAATCTCATACAGGGGAATAAAATGACGACGCTAGAATCGATTCAGGCGCGAATCAAAAAACTAGAAACCCAGGCGCAAGCTTTAAAAACCAAAGCGGCGAGCGGGGTGCTCAAGCAGATTCATGACTTGATGGCGCGTCATGAGATTTCGATAGATGACGTCGCAGGATTCTTCGGCAAGGCATCAGGTAAGACTAAAGCAAACGCAGTGGGACAAGCGGATTCAGCCAAGTATGTCGATCCGAAGACCGGTGCGACCTGGAGCGGCCGCGGCAGGGCGCCGGCGTGGATTGCGAATGCAAGCGATCGGACCGCATTCCTCGCGGCAGGCACCAGTGAGGCTACTTCTCGCACGAAGCTGTCAGTGAAGCGGAGGACGGCCGCGCGCAAAGGACCTCAGCCTGCTCTCTATCGTGACCCGGTCTCGGGATTGACGTGGAGCGGATTCGGCCGCGCACCCGGTTGGATTACGAGCGCAAAGGATCGTAGCGCGTTCCTGATTGATAAGGGCAGTGTTGCGGGCACGAGCGGCGCTGGCACCCAAGCGGTCGCCAAAAAGGGTCCGGCTGCGAAGAAGTCAGCATCAAAAGCGGCCGCAAAACCGGCCACGAAAAAAGCAGCATCGCCGAAGACGAAGGCTGCGAAGAAGGGACCAGCAGCGAAGAAGCAAGCGGCTGCCAAGAAAGGGGCAGCCGCTAGCAAAGGCGCAGCAGCCAAAAAGGTAGCGTCCGCGAAAAAAGTAACGGCATCGAAGAAGAGTGCCAAAAGCGCCGCGACAAAAAGTGCTCGCTCGATCGGGAGGGCTCCTGCCCGCAAGTCTCAAGCGCCGGCGGAGAGTGTCGCCCCCGTTGAAAGCCCTGCTCAAAACGTCGCCACGGAAGCAGAGAACCTGAGCCTATAAGTCGCTCTGCGATTGCCGCGTGGGACCTGCGCGGCGATTCACCTACAGTTGAACTTACTCGTCGAGGTAAGCGGAACGTAACTCGAGGAGTGACCTTTGAGGCGCAATCGCTCAGGGCGACCGGGGCGACCAATGCCTTGCTCTTCCTCTACTGCTTCTTTGCTCTGCCGACTTTGGCCTCCCTTTCGTCCGGTTTCCGAGTCTACCGCCGTTGTCCCGCCCCCTTGACGAGGCCCGGAACGTGGGCAAAGCGCCTGATTCGGCCATTGCCGACATTCTTGCGCCGGCGCTGACAAGACCGCTTACTGCTGGGAAGCAGTCGTTCGCAAAGGCGATCGACGAACGACTGTTGCTGAGTTTAACGAAGGAAATTTCCGCTGTACGGCCGCGATGCTGACCGACAGACTCGCTGCCTTTCCACTCCCAAGCCGCCCTTTCACCAACAGCGCGCCGCAACGGCGCGGGCAGCGACGTTGCGGCAGTGCGACGAGTCGGCTCAGCGCGTACCGATCGTCACCACCAGAATTGCCTGCGAGCTGAGCCCCGCCGAATCGACCGCGGTCAGCGTCAGCGTGTAGGTTCCAGCGACCGGGTGCGGCCATTTGGCAACGAAGCCCGGCCCGCTTTCGACGAACACCATGCCGGACGGCGCGCCCTTGATGTCGACCTTCACGTTGTCCGCGCCTGGGTCCTCGATGCCGATCACGCCGCTGACCGCGCGGCCCTCGACACCGCTGATCGGCGCAGCCGAGATCGCGGGGCCCGTTGCCGCGGACGAGATCCGCACGCTAATCGTCGCCGAACCGGACTGGCCGTTGCTGGTGTCGGTCGCCTTGACACTGACGCTATACGTGCCCTTCGCAGGCGTTCTCCAGCTGATCACGCCGGCACTGCTGATCGACATGCCCGAAGGCGCGCCGCTGAGCGAGAGCCTGACCGGATCGGCCGCACTGACGTCGACCTGATAGCTGAGCGGCTGTTTCACCTGGCCCACGATCGTCGCTGCCTGCACGACCGGCTTCGATGCCGCGACGATGGTCACGTTCGCACTCGCGCTGCCCGTCGAGCCGGTGACCGTATCCTTCGCGGTCACGGTCACCTCGTAAGTGCCGGCGACCGGCTGCGCCCATGTCACCTGAGCGGAGCTATCTATGCTCATGCCCTGCGGTGCATTCGCGAGCGACCAGCTGAGCGGGTCCGACGAGCTGGCGGCCACCGTGAACGACAGTGCGCTGCCCGCCGTGCCCTTGACCGTCGCGGGCGATACGACCGGCGGCGGCGCGTTGGACACGCCGAGCGTCGGCAGCAGGCTGCCAACCACGGGTGTGCCGAGACCCGACGGCTGATCGTAGCCGGTATGGGAGGAGCAGCTCGAGCAGGAACCGTCGTTGCCCGAGGTGACGTCGTAGAACGCAGTCGCGTACAGACCCGCGTCCGTCGAGACGGTACCGTACAACTGCGCCTGCGCGAGGCCAAGTGCGCCGAGACTGTTGCGCGCCCGCTGTGCATTGGCGACGGCGACGATGCCGGCCCATTGCGGGGTCGACAGACTGGTGCCGCCGACGCTGTACCAGTTCGGCGCGGCCGCGTCGGGCGTGATGACCGCGACGTACTGACCGCTAAACGGATCCGCGTTGAACGACACGTCGGCAACCGAGCGCTTCGTCAGCGTGCCGAGGCCAGGCACCGACGTGTTCTGATACGCCGGTACCGACGTGTACTGACTCATGCCGCCGCCGGTACCCGACCACACCGTTTCGTTCTTCGTGGTGCCGTCGTAACTCAGATGGGTGCCACCGACGGCCAGCACGTTCGGCGACACGGACGGCCATTCGACGCCGGTGCCGTTATCGCCGGTAGCAGCCACGTAGGTCATGTTCGCGTGCTTGAACGCCGAATCGACGGAACCGGTCCACGAGCCTTCGGGGGCGCCGAAGCTCATCGACACGACGCCGGGCCCCATCGCGTTCGCGAGGTTGACCGCCGCGATCATGCTGTTGGACGACGCATCCGGCGCCTGGATCAGTACGATGCGCGCGAGCGGCGCGGTAGCGTGGACCCACTGCACGTCGAGCGCGATTTCGGTGGCCCAGCCGGAGTCGTACGACGGCGCGTTCGACGTCATCGCGCCGCTGGTCGTCGAGTACACGACCGAGAACTGGCACGCGTTGCTGGCAGGGGCCGCGAGCGGCAGCGACGCGTTCGGCGCGATGGCGGTCGTCGCGCAGCCCGGCAAGCCGAATTTCTGGTTGAACGCCGCGAGTTCGTTGACGACGTTCGGATCGCTCATCGCGTCGATCACGTAAATCGTCTGGCCGGCGCCCATTTGTGCGGCCTCGCTCACACTCGGATTGCTCCACGACGACGGCAGCGGCGGTAGCTGATAGGCCGCGCGAATCTGTGCCGGTGTGTACGTCGTCACCGGCGTTGAATTCGACGCCGCCCGCGCGGTCCTCGTGGCGTACCGTGCAATCGTTTGCGGCGTCAACTGCGCAAGCGACACCGCCGCTATTGTCGACATCGAGGCTTGCGCGGCAGGCGCCTGATTGGCCGACGCGGAAGGCGCCGCGCTGTCGATGTCGGAAGGCGCGTTCAACACCACCGGGGCCGTGTAGAACGCCGGCCTCATCAGCGTGCTCGCCACCGTGCTCGACAGCGGCGACAACGAAACCGAACTCGTGCCTGACGAGGTGTCGGCGAGCTTCGCGGAGCTCGCGCCGCTCGACGCCGTCGAGTCGTCACTGCCGCCGCCGCATCCCGTCAGCAGTAGCGGTGCGAGCGCTGCGGTCACAAAGGTGGCACGCGCGAGCGCGCACCGAACCGGTCGGATCGTTTTCATTGGGATCGTCCTTCTGGGGGAGGCTGGACCGGAATGACCAGCACGGGTGGAGAAACCGCGGAAGCGGGCAGATCGGGCGCGCGTCGCTGCCAGCTGCTCGCACAGGTCTGTACGGACGGGTAATAGCCGGGTGGTTCGGCGCACCAGAGTCTGACGCTTGCCGGTGGCTGGACAGAAGGTGGAACGGGCGATGTCTGCGCTTGCGAGCTGCATGCACCTAATCCGGACACCAGCGCGCAAGCGGCCCAGATTGCCGTGACGATGCCACGTGAGCGATTCAAGCCTGCCCACGCGTTACGTTTACCTAATGAAATGGAACGGGATGCCGGCCTCGCGAAATAATCAGAGACTTGGGCGTGCTCGTCGGTTTCGACAAGGCCGATAGCAATCCGATTGAACTGGATCATCGTTGTTCGCGTCACATTGGATACAGATTGGGGCGCACAAAGCGATGATTGGCCTGTCGGCACCGCGCGAGCAAGCTCGATGGCCATTCGCGGGTTAGTTGCCGGACAGACGGTGAGAAGACCTTACCATTTTTTATGCGACAGAAACATCGCATGCAGAGCGCGGGAACGGGGCCACATTTTCAGCCCCTACGGCGCGCCGCTTCCACGTCTGGATAGTAGGGATTGTCCTTAAAAAAGGGCCGCGTGGCGCATGACTAAACACGATCGTTCGATCCCGCATGGCGGATTGATGCCGCTGACTTCTCACGCGGCCTACCGCGCAGTGCTCATCCGGCGGCTTGCGTGTGCGCGGCAACCGCATCGAGCGTGCGCGCCGAGTACACCGGCGTCTCGCCCGGTACAGTTCTTTTGTGGAGGTCCGGGACCGATCGGAAAACGCCGATCGGTCCACACCAGGTCGATGACGTACAGTCGCCTGATCATTCTCCGGACGGCAGAGAAGTAGCCTAAACCCATTTGATTACACATAAGTCATTCGCCGAGTTCTTGGGCGTACTTGAGGCCGGCGGCGAAATCCGTCACTCGCTGCAGGCCTTGCCAGATGGTTTTGACTCCGGGTTCGCCGTCGCCTTTGCGCGCCAGGAATCCGCCGAGCATGGCGACCAAGCGCACGACCTCATTCAGACGCGGTGAGTTCTTCGGCGGTTTCTTCTTGTTGAGAATGAATGCCGCGCGCCATTCATCTCGCTCGAACAAGAGCGCTGCATCCAGGTCCGGGCAAGTTCGACCGAGTCGCATCAACCGAGCAATGCGCCATGCCACCACCATGAACAGCGCCAAGGCACGTTCAAGCCGTGCCATCGATGCGAGTTGCAACGCCTCGACCCGACAGCCGTTCTTGAGCACATGAAAGAATAGTTCCACCTCCCAGCGCGCGCGGTACCAATCAATAAGCTGCGCTGCCGCCTCCAGGTCGTTCACATCGCGGTTACTCAGCAGGCGCCATTCGATCGGCTTGACGCCTGCCGGCGGGTCGACCTCGCGGGCGACGATGCAAGTAGCACTCACCACGCCGCCTGCAGCATCAGTCAACGCAACCCGCTGCGCCCACACCTGCTGCCGAACCGCGCGCGCAGGCTGAGCCTGACGGGCTGCCAGCGTAAAGTGAATCCTGCCCGCCGGCTCACCCGCAGTCACTTGGTCCCACAGCTTGCCGCCGTCAGGCAAGGTGCGATTGTGCTGCGAGCGCAGTAACCAATCCGCCGGGTGGCCCAACTCCTTTGCTTTGACCATCAGCGCCATGATGTCCGATTCCCGGTCAGCCACATAAACCAGTCGCGTGGCAGGCAGTGCGGCCGCTTGTTCGGCAACCCTCTCATATCCTTCGGTCCAACGGGTGCTTTCCTTGATGCCGGGGCGCACACCGTCCGCACCCTTCGGCTCGCGCGCCCACATGTACGCGTCAAGCACGCCCAGCGGTTCGCGCGATGGCGTCACCGCGTAAGTCGGGTGCAGATACAGCCCGCGTTGCGCCTCATACGACAGCGGTCCCAACCCTGTGATGGTCTGACCGTTAAAGTCCAACTGCGTGGTGTCCTGGATGCATAGCACTACTTCGCACGCCCGCATTCGTTCGGTCGAACTCTGCCAATGTGGCGCCATGATGTCGCGCCAGTCCAACTCATCTTGCGACAGGAAGCGGTACGCTGCTGCCGTTTCCGCCCAGCCGCCGCATGCGTTGGGTATGCTTGCCGTCGGCTTCTCCGCCAGCCGCTCAGCCAATAGCACGGCACGCTTGTTCAGGCGTTGGTCGCCCAAATCGATGCCCTTGAGTTCTGCCGCTGCCCAGCTCGATTTCTCTTGCGTCATGTGCCGCCCAAAATGCAAGAGTTAACGCCAGTCCGAAAGAGTTTACAACCCCACCCGCTATGTCATTGACCGTAAACGACTTTTCGCGGCGTGCCACCGTCGCGACTTATGTGTAATGAGGTGGCCTAAACCACCTCACCACCGCCGACAGCCGAGGGTCCGCAATGGCCGACAAGCATCGCGACGTGAATTCATGACGCAAGCGCTCGGCACACTCGGCGCTGGCGATGCTGGCGCGGACGATCGTATCGCTGACTTATCCAGCCCCCCATCGCACATCATCTCGGCAAAAGCGCGTCCGGCAATCACGTACGTGGCACGGTCGAAGAAAGTCGTGAGCGCGATGACTTAGCCGATCGGGACGGGAATGACAATGTCGGTCTACAGCAGCGCCATGGTCGTCTGGGAGGCAATTAATGTCACCGTCAGCCTTTTCCTCGCGGCGCTCGCGCTGGACCGAGAGACCACCGCGGCATGGCGTTAATTGAACGTCCTTCTCTGTGGCCAGGCCGGGCGAATAGTCCGCCCGGTGAATCAACGTTTTTACACTCGTTCAGTGATACCGGCTGGCGCTATCACGGCAAATTCCCCAACTGGCTTCGACTATCGAAGCAGGCGACGCGGCTTCGGTCGAGAACCGTGGTCGAGTTTAAATTGACGTGACACGTCTGCCCGCACACTCCAAAAAAAATCGCTCATCGAACGCCTCGCGCAGCCACCCGTTTCGTTACGGTCCCCGCGAATCGTCCGCATCGTCACGCTCGCTCAACCGCAAGTGAAGCTGGCCGCCGAATTGACATCGCCTCCCTTGTACCGAACCACCTTCGGATAAGGACAAAGCGGCCGCGTACGCCCCGCGCCCCAGTCAGCCGGGACTTCGCTGTTAGGAAACTCGTTGCTCGCATCGCGCGCGGTCGCCGTCACGCTGTCCGGCACCTTGCCTTGCTCGACCCACGCGATCATCGGGGTGAGCATGTCGAACTGATCGGCAGTCGGGCCGCCCGAACAATGGTTCATGCCCGCGACCGTGTAAAGACGCGCGACGAAGAAGCGATCCGCGTCGCCAACGACAGCGAGTTCGGCTTGTCCGCGGCCATCTTCAGCCGCGATATCGCGCGGGCGCTGGAGCGGGCGAAGCTCGTCGAGTCGGGCATCTGCCATATCAACGGGCCAACCGTGCACGACGAAGCGCGCCGAACTCACGCTTCTGTATTGGCAGATCGGTCGTCGCATCGGCGAAGGCGTGCTCGGTGGCGCTCGCGCCGAGTATGGGCAGCAGGTCCTCGCCGCGCTAGCCCGGCAACTGACGGCGGCGTATGGCCGTGGCTGGAGCGAAAAGCAGCTGCGGCATTGCGTGAGGGTGGCGGAGGTCTTTCCCGACGAGGGAATTCTCTCCGCGCTGCGGAGAGAATTGAGCTGGACCCATCTCAAGACGCTGATGTATATCGATGACCCTCTCAAGCGTGACTACTACATCGAGCTTTGCCGACTGGAGCGGTGGGGTCGTCGCGCCAATTGCATGAACGCGTCCAGTCGATGCTCTTCGAGCGCAGTGCGCTTTCCCGAAAGCCCGCCGATGTGATCCGACACGAACTTTCGCAGTTGAAGGAAACGCAGGAGCTTACGCCCGAGGTCGTCCTCAAAGATCCGTACGTGCTCGATTTTCTCGGACTGAACGACCGCTATCTGGAGCGCGATCTGGAAGACGCCATCCTGCGAGAGATGGAGCAGTTTCTGCTCGAACTCGGCGCGGGATTTACCTTCGTCGCGCGCCAGAAGCGCCTGCAGATCGACGACGACGATTTTTATCTGGATCTGCTGTTCTACAACCGGAAGCTTCGGCGGCTTGTTGCGATCGAACTCAAGCTGGGCGCGTTCAAGGCTGAGTACAAGAGTCAAATGGAACTGTATCTCCGCTGGCTCGCGAAGTACGAGCAGGAACCCGACGAAAAGCCTCCCATCGGCATTGTCCTGTGTGCTGGCAAAAAGCAGGAGCTGATTGAGCTGCTGGAACTGGGAAAAAGCGGAAGACACGTCGCTGAATACCTGACCGTGTTGCCGCCACGGGAGACGCTCGAAGCAAAACTTCACCAGTCGATTGCGGCGGCTCGCTCGCGACTGCGCGACGATCGGGAACACGCCGAAGGTCCGGAGGACAGCGATCAGACGCAAAAATAGACTTTTGTTCGGTCTTGAGTGATCCATGCGCTTCACAATGTCACGGCCAGATACAAATGTCGCAGTGGGAGCTAAAAACAGGCGTCGTATCTGTTCTGGTTTACGTTGGGCGTAGGGCTGCGTTGTTGTGGTCCGACTTCATTTTAGTGCACTCGTCGAAGACAGGCGTTCTGCCTGCTCAGCCGGGAGCACACGGCCACTTGCCGAAGTCGCGTTCGCTCTGCGCTGCATTCGACTTTCGTCGCGCGGTGCGGTTGCGAGAACCCCTCCAACAGCGACCGCGCCGATGATAGCGATGCTTGACGCGAGCATGATCTGCCGGCGGAAGCTTTGCCGCAGCCCGAATTTTTCTGAACACAGATTTGCTGTAGAACATCCGAGGACCGGGATTCCAAAGTCGTGCTCCATTCGTATGAGCTGTTCGCTAGTTCGAAGAGCATGCCGAGCGCAGTGCCGCTGGCGGCACATCGAAAGTCGAAGTACGGACGCAGTCGAGACCATCGAAATGCACACCATCTTGCTCATAGGCGGGAGTCCATGTACGGACATAAGCGTGCGACCTTACCTAACAGCCAACGACGCCGCGCGAAAGCGCTCGTTACTGCATGGTCGCAACACTGCACTCGCGTCCATGTGCACGTAGCTGGGCGCGAGGATGGGAGCAATTAGTGCGACGCTATCCACCGCCGATCAGGCGCGCTTCGACGCCTTGTCACAGGCCGATTGGCAGACGTGAAATGCAGCAGACTGTGCTGGCTCAAGCCACATATCAACGTTCGCGACAGGATAGGGGTAATTTCCGTTGCCAGTGCAGCGTCGGGTTGTGCGCAGTGATTCCTGCGGTGCTTAGTTAATCCCATTTCTCACATGTCAACGTTGACTCATGCAATGTTATTCTCGAAATAATAATTTGTAGGGAACCGAGCCATATCTCGTGACTAACCATTGCACTCACCCTCAATGTCCAAAACGAAGCGACACGCATACTTTCCCATCGATTGGCAACAAGCGCTTGCGAGAATAGCCGGAGGTCATAGCACGGAGCCGCGAAACGGCGACCGACATTGCGAATACCTACGCCGCGATCCCAGCGGAAGTCAGCGATCGTCTTGAAACTTGGTGTTAGGCGGTCCGTGAGCCAGATCATTTCGACGTTGCGCCTGTGCTTACGCCGCAAGCGATGCGGCAAGCGACGACTCGACTGGATTCAATTCCGGTAATCGTAGACAGATCTTCAAACGACTAGTCGTAGTATGGCCATGTGCGCCAGCGCACATACAAAGTTTACACGCTTCTTGCGGTCCTTACCCACGCATCCTACTCTGGTGCAGGCACGGTATGCCGTTCCGGGGTCACCGCGCGATTATTGAAAAATCTGCAGCAATAGTCGGAGCTGCTGGGTTAGCCGAACTCCCGTCGTGTCAGGAATTGCTATGGCCACCCGCTCAAAAACTTCGCCAACCCAGGCCGCGCCGGCCCCTACGGTGCGGTTTGAGGCCACCTTGGGTGACGTGCCCCGCGCCAAAGCCGTCACCGTGGCCTCGGCGCTAGACCTGGACCGGTTGCCCGATGCCGAGGGCAAAGTCAGGCTTCTGCTCACGGTGGATGACGCTCGGCGCCTGCTGGAGCAGGGCTTCGAGGTCCATCTGAAATCGGCTATCCCTGTGCGGCCGCTCGCCAAGGGCGTGGTCATGTCAGACGCGCAGGCGGATCGTTGGCTCGAAGAGCAGGTCAAGGACCTTCCCCGCCAAGGGGGCCGTTGATGTACCGCACCGTAGCCCAAATCGATTCGGCGACCCACATCCTTGGATTGTGGTTCCCGCAAATCTTCGACCGTGTCCAGCTGCCCGAACCCTCGGCAGAAGGGCGGCCGGTGTTCGCGCTGCGCATGCGCGCCGGAGGCGGCAACGCCAGGCGTGCCGTGCTGATCGTCGGCGGCACCCATGCGCGTGAGTTGATGAACCCGGACGCAATCGTCGAGCTTGCTATCGACCTGTTGCTAAGCTATTCGAATGGAACCGACATCAGCTACGGCGGCAAGACGTTCACCGCAAACGACGTGAAGCTGATCCTCGAAGCGATGGACATCTGGCTGCTGCCTTGCGTCAACCCGGACGGACGCGAGTACGTGATGACGGTCGATGATATGTGGCGCAAAAACCGGCGCGACAACCCCGGCACGACCTGCGATGGCGTGGACCTGAACCGCAATGCTGACGTCGTCTGGGGTGTCGCGCAGGGCCAGATCTCGTGCTCGCCTTGTGCCGAAACTTACTGCGGTCCGTCGGCATTCAGTGAGCCTGAGACGCGCAACGTCAAGCATTTGCTGGACACCGAGCGGGTCGTCTCGTTCGCCGATGTGCACTCGTTTTCGGAACTGGTGCTGTACCCGTGGGGCCACGCCCCTACGCAGTCCACCGACCCAACCCTGCGCTTCACCGGCTTGCCAACTGGTACCTGCACCGCCAGCATTCCCGCTAGCTACTCTGAATACATGCCACCGCTCGACGTGCAACGATTCCAGACGGTAGCCGGCCGCATCGTTGCGGACATCGCTGCCGTGCGCGGCCGCCATTACGCGCCGCAGACCTCGTACGCCCTATATGCAACCACCGGCTCGCAAAGCGACTATGCTTACGCCCGGCACATCGCCAACCCGAGCCTGAATAAGACCTACGGCTTCACGTTCGAGACCGGGCCGTCGATTCCCTTAAACGTTCCCGAGTCCTTCCACCCGACCGACCCGACGCTGATCAAGCGCGACGCCAAGGCGGCGATGCTGACCTTGATGCAGCAGTCGGTTTGTGCGATCGAGCTGATCGGCACCCGCCTGTTCAAAGGCGGCACCGAAGTCGCCGCGCTGCGGAGGGTGCGCGACGAGTTGCTGGCCAGTACACCAGCCGGCCGCGAGTGGATCGCCCTGTTCGAGCGAGCGCAGTTCGCGTTGCTGTCTTCAGCCCTACGCGATGCCCAACTTCTTGCGGCAGCGGGTGAACTGGTCCAACTGATGGCTCGTTCCGCGAGCGACGAAGACGCGGTGTTCGCCGAGGCGGACGCCAAACGTGCGAGCGCGGTGCTGAAGAAGCTGAGGGCTAAGGTGAAGATTCATGCCCTCAAGGATGACCTGGATGCCATCGGCCAACGCATCGAGCAGGTGATCGGGCGCCGCATGCAGCAGGTGATCGAGTCGCTGATGCGGCAAAAGCCCGGACAGCCCAAGAACGCAGTTGCTGCGAAGATGCCCGCTGCTGCAGTGAAGAAGCCCGTAGCAACGAAGAAGGCTTCTGTGGCCAAGAAGCCCGCGGCCTCTGCCAAGAAGAAGGCGCCGCGTTCCTAACCGTGATGGCACGTGCGTAGGGCAATCCTCGGTGCAACGGCGACCCGCGTCGGAGATGTTTGTTCGCCGCCCGGGTGCGGCCGCCGTCGGTCCACGTGCTCCAGCCCAATGGGCCGTGAGAGGAGGGTTGCAGACTGTCTGCCCATTCCGGCCGCGTGCTCCGTGAGCTCGGCAGTTTCCTGATCGGATAGCGAAGCGAGCAGGGCGCGCGCTGTCGCGTCGATCCAGTTGTTGTCAAAAGCCGAGCTGGGCGATTGCGGGCGCCGCTAGTCCCGGAAGAGATCTACTCCTTCAAACACATCATTAAGTCCGAGCGGCTTTTTTGTTGGATTGTTGAATAAACGCGCGTCGCCCGGCGGCCGGCGGCGATGCTTCGTCTTTCGGCCCTTCCGAGAGCGGAGCATGAATGGATGACGAGGTGCGATCGTGAGATGGCATGTGTTCTTCCCGTTGATGCTGAACCCTGAGCACCTTTGGCCGTCACCGTGAAAGTCGATGGCAAGCCGCTGCAACAGACGGATGGCAGGCGTGTGAGCTTCTCCGCGGACGGCATCGCGCTGACGCCGGACGGACGCTGTCTCTACTGGCAGGCGGTCAAGGGCAAGACGCTCTATCGCATCGCAACGGACGCGCTGCAGAACGCGCAGTTGAGTCCGCAACAGGTCTCCGAGCGCGTGGAAGTCGTCGGCATTGATGGACCGGCGGACGGGCTTTAGTTTCGACGAGCGTGGACGCCTCTGTGTTTCGTCGGTCCGAGCATCACGCGATTCGCGTGCATGACGGAGAACGCTTCGATACGCTGCTACGGGATCGCGCGCTCGTCTGGCCCGACACATTCTCGGAAAGCGCCGACGGCACGGTATATATCACCGATTCGCGCATTCACGAAATGAGCTGGTTCGATCCGCAGAGCTCCATCGCGCTGCCGACGCGGCTGTATGCGATTCGAGGACGGTAGCGGCGTCGGACGCGTTGGTGGTTACGCAGAAAGAGGAAAGCAGCGTATGGAACTGCAATTCAATGATCGTATCGTCCGCGTTCTCTGCTCGGGTTTCGGCTGCGGGACTCGCATCGGCGTCGGCGGCGTCTACCGGTGCACTGCGCTCGGGCCGTGGGCCCTACGCCGCGATGAATGCGGTAACGCGCTGCCTGTCGCCGGACGCATCAGCGCAGGAAACGCCGAGCATCAGATACACGGCGCTAGGAGCGACGATCCGCATGGGCAGCGCGGTGTTCTGGGGCGTGCTGTTCGAAGCGCTATGCGGACGACGGAGCCGTCCCGCGAGAATTGTAAGCGCTGCCGCGGCGACCGCGCTCATCGCCTATGTGTTCGACTATCACGTCGTTCCGAAACGCTTCACGCCGGGATTTGAGACCCATCTGTCGAAGCGCTCGCTGGCCATGACCTATGTCGCACTCTCTTCCGGCTTCGCGATTGCCGCGCTGGCGCGACGCGCGTCCCGCTGACGCGACTCAGCGTGCAACAGGCCGCTTTGCGCCGCGCTTCGTGCCGCGCTCCGGGAGCGAGGAATCGAGCGCATGATGCGCGGCGATGACCGAGCGTTCGCTGGTGGCGGGCGGTCGCTTCGCGAATCACGCGCTTTTTGCTTTCGGCGAGTTCGATGGCGATCGCACACTCCGCCTTCCTTCAATTTCGCTGGAAAACCCGCGACGACTATCCCGAGAAAGATCTCCAATTGGCGGAGGATCGGGCAATGCTGTCCATGACGCTCAGCACCACGTTGCGAGCGTCGTTTGCACGAGCTTGCGCCGACCGGCGCGTTGCTCCGCGCGCACCGTGGCACGAACAATGCTAGCGCGTTTTCGCCCTTGCAGAAGCGTCTTTTTATTGGAGGTCTCATGCCACGCGCCGCAATCTTCGATGTTGATGGAACGCTGGTCGATTCCGTCGACCTGCACGCGCTGGCGTGGTGCGAAGCGTTCGCGCACTTCGGACCGTCAGTTTCGACGAGGCGCGTAGTCAGATTGGAAAGGGCGGCGATAAATTGCTGCCAGTCTTCCTCTCGGAAGCGGAGCTGCGAGAACAAGGCGAGCAACTGCAGAAGTGGCGCGGCCAGCACTTCAAGGCCAATTATCTGACGCGGGTGCGGCCGTTCTCGGCGGTCCCCTATCTGCTGCGGAAACTGCGAGATCAGGGCACGAGGCTCGCGGTCGGATCGTCGGCGAAAAAAGACGAACTGGAGATGTACCTCGATATCGCCGGCATTGCCGATCTGCTCGACATTACGGTGTCGTCGGAAGATGTCGAGCGCTCCAAACCGGACCCTGACGTGTTTGGAACGGTGCTGCACAAACTATGCGTCGAGCCTTCGGAGGCAATCGTCGTCGGCGACTCGCCGTACGATGCGCAGGCGGCGAAGCGAGCGGGCTTGCAGCCGATCGGTCTGCTTTCGGGAGGGTTTTCCGACGAGTCGCTGAGAGATGCCGGCTGTATAGCCATTTATCCCGGACCCGCCGCGCTTCTGGCGAAGTTCGACGCGTCGCCGTTCCGGGGTTGAAGACTCACCGGCTCAGGATCTCACGGCGAAGAAGGGCGTAGGGGAAACGCACGGATGCCACGGACAGTGTCACGCGCTGCCGAGAATGAAGCGCACGCTGATCGAGGGTTTTTTCCCGTCGCCTACGTTCGTAACGGCGTCAAGCTCTGGTGTCGTGGCCAGCGCTATTGGACCTGCCTCCTCGAAGGCAATGCGCGCGTGGATCCTTACCGGCGCAATCTCGGGGTTGTCTCCGCTGCCGAAGCGGAATACGGCACAAGTGAGGAGGAGGCTCGGCTCGCGCGTTGGCAAGAGCAGACTGCGAACAACAATCGATATCGTCGACCGACGTTGACTAACCAGACGCGCTTCAGTTGCAGCTCATATTTAACGTAAGTAACATTGTCGATCCAACATAGGAATGCGAAGTAATATCAACGATTCGATCGGTCGAACGGGAGGCCCATGTGCGCAGCGCTTGGTGCGAGGCGGCGAACTGCATCAGGGGGGTGGAGCGTCGAGACGGTGCGATCTCGCGAGCGAGGGACTGTTGAGGACGGCGTCCTGGCCTGTCATTTGCGGCAGGACGTTCTCGGCAGATGTTGTTCATGCCGCTGCGACCGATGCTGGAAGCCTACCTCCACAGTCGCGCAGCAGGCACGATCGGTCGCGGAGCGATACCCAGCGAGCCCGACGTCATATAATCGATCGGCAAAGAGAGTAGGGTGGGAACTCGCCGATTATTGATTACCGGCTTCCCAAGCAAGCGGAGAAGCAGCCTCCATCTTGAACTCAAGACACGATTACCATTGTGAACCTGACCACCGATCAGCCGCTTACCGAAGACGAGTTCACTCGTCTTTCTGATTTTCTGGACGCTGTCGGTCTCAGTGCGATAAACATCGAAATGCTCGATGGCTACTTTTCAGCGTTGATCTGTGGACCCGAGATGGTCCCGCCGAGCGAGTATCTGCCCCGAATATGGGGCGAAGACTTCGCCTTCGAGAGCGATGAGCAGGCTGCCGAGATCATGGGGCTGCTCATGCGTCACTGGAACACAATCGCGGCTGAGTTGCGCCATACCTTGGACGAGCCGGACGTGTACCTACCGGTGCTTCTCGAAGGAGAAGATGGCGTCGCGCCGACACGTCGTGGCAGGACCGGCATGGCGTGCCGTTGTCATACGTCGGCGAGAAACTCGGTCGCGCGATTGAAGACTTGCATCGGCACGCGCAACGCTGCCAGGGCGGACGCGATGATTTGCGTGGCGCCATGTACCACCTTCTGGTCGCGTACCTCGGGCTTCACAATATGCTGGGCAAGGCGAACGACCATACCTTGACTGACCGGCTACTGGACGGTAGCAGCGAAAAGCTGGCGACATGGCTGCGGCTGGTTGATCGGGAAGGCGACGTCCACGGACTTGCGGGCCTGGATGACAGCGGCGAGGCGAACTTCGGCGTCAGGGGTTGAGGCTGGGGATAATCGCCTCCGACGGACGACGAACTGATCGCGTATGAGCAATACCACCTCTACGCCGTTACACCGACCCGGCCGCTCGAAGGCTACAGCCTATGAGGGTAGAGGCATGATTGCGGTCAAATACACCGATCTTTCTATGGCATTCGACTTCGTTAGCGACGCGTCGCCGATGGAGCATAACGCGTATGTCTCGCTTGATACGGGCAAGATTTATTGGACCTCCGATTTCGACGACGCGTTCGACGAAGATCATCCTGGCGACCTTGAAACATCGGATCGTTACCTCGCGATACCGCATAAGAACGAGCTCGAGCTGGGAAAAAGTCTCGCGTTGCGCTTTGTCGCGCAACAATTGCCTGCGCGTTATGAACAGGTCGAAGGGGTTTTCCGACGACAAGGGGCGTATGGCCGTTTCAAGGATCTGCTGGCGCGTGAGGGCGCTCTCGAGCGCTGGTACTCCTTTGAAGCGGACTCTATCGAAAGTGCGCTGAGGCAATGGTGCGTCGAAAACGGCCTTGACTTAGGTGAACCGTGAAGGTCATCACGAAAAACGGTGAAAGTGGTGACAGCGCAGTGCAGTTGGGAGGAAGGATTGGGAAGCCGCTGAGAAAATCGATGGGGGCAGTTTGATAATAGTTAATAACTGCTGTAAAATCGATCCAGGTACAAAACGGAGGCAGAAACATGATCAGTGCTGACCTCGGACAACAGCTCGAGAGCTACGTTGCCGCTTTGGTTGAGACAGGCCGCTACGGCTCGAAAAGTGAAGTCCTGCGCGAAGGGGTTCGGCTCATTCAGGATCGAGAAGCGCAACTGGCCGCGCTCGACGCCAGCCTCGAGCGCGCGATCGCGAACGCTGACGAGGGCCGCCGCAAGCCGGCGCCGGAAGTGTTCGGTCGGCTCAGGACCAAATATCGGGCAATGTCGGAAGGGAATTGATGTTCGTCGATGTCGCGGAGGACGCTGAATTTGATCTCGAAGAAATCGGCGACTTCATCGCGCGCAACGGTAGCCCGAAGCGCGCCGAGACGTTTGTGGAAGAACTGGAACAAGCCTGCATGACGCTGGCCGACACGCCTTTGCTTTTCCCGCTCATCCCGCGCTACGAGGAACGCGGAATTCGGCATCGGGTTCACGGCAACTATCAGATTTTCTACCGTGTCGTTGAGGCCGACGACCGAATCGACGTGCTACGGATTCTCAATAGCAGACGCGATTATCTCTCGATTCTTTTCCCATAACCGGCACGTAGATCATTCCGTCAGATGTCGCACGAACGCTCCTCGGGCATCGCTGGGTTCGTCGACGTGTCACTTTATTTAAGGCAATGCTGATCAAGTCCACCACTCACGGGTGTCATGCGTTATAGCGTAGACATGCGACGGTAAAAGCAAAAAACGATGAAGCAACTGACACTGGCGATGGCAGTCGATCAATGCGCGGGATTCGGAGCACAGCGCAAACCTACGCGACGCGAAGCGTTTCTCGATGAGATGAACAGGCTCGTGCCGTGGGCCGAACTGTGTGTCGTGGTCGAGCCGTATTACCCGAAACGCGGCAACGGTCGCCCGCCGATCGCGCTGGAGCGCATGCTGCGGATTCATTTTGTACAGCACTGGTTCAACCTTGCAGACCTGGCGTGCGAAGAGGCGCTGTACGACAGCCTCAGCCTGCGCCGTTTTGTGGGCATCGACCTGGGCAGCGAAACCGTTCCAGACGCCACGACGCTGCTCAAATTCCGGCACCTGCTTGAAGAGCACAAGCTGGGCGAGCGAATCTTCGCCGAGGTGGGTCGGGTGTTGCAGGCACGCGGAGCAAAGCTCAAGAGTGGCACGATTGTAGACGCCACGCTGATCGGCGCACCCTCTTCGACGAAGAACAGGGAGAAAGCGCGGGACCCTGAAATGCATCAGACGCGTAAAGGACAGCAGTGGTATTTCGGCATGAAGATTCATGTCGGCGTGGACAGCCAGAGCGGACTGACGCATAGCGTCGTCGTCACGGCGGCCAACGTGCACGACAAACACCCACTGCCGCAGCTTCTGCATGGCCAGGAGCAGCGGGTCTATGGCGACAGCGCGTATGCGAGCCAGAAAGCGCTGATCCATGGCAAGGCCCCACGTGCCCGCGACTTCACGAATCAGCGCACGCGCCGCAAGGACAGCGTCGATGAAGTGGCGCGTCGCAAGAACCGCAACAAGTCGAAGATTCGCGCCCGCGTCGAACATGTGTTCGCCGTGGTCAAACGGTTGTGGGGTTTCACGAAGGTGCGCTATCGCGGCCTGGCGAAGAATGCCAATCGCGCCTTCGTTTCGCTCGCGCTGGCGAACCTTTACCTGTCGCGAGGCCGATTTACGGGACAGGTGCGCCCGTAATGGGCGAAACACGGGCCAAAAGCCCGTGCAGAACGCCTGCGGCACGATAAAAGGAAGCGGAATGACCATCTTCATCGGTTATTCGAAGAGTTTACGCATGCTCAATCGTGATCGGTCGCGTTTACACGGCTTGATCAGCATTGCCTTAAATCTATTGATCTCCCGAACAACGTCCGATTCCAAGATGCGCCGGGCCTGCACATCTAGGCGGAGGCAGCCTGTTCGACTGTTAGCGGAAGTCTGGATGCTTTGCCACATGCGTGCTGCAACGCCGTGCGCAAGCAAGTGTTCATGAAGTAATCGATAAGGAAGATGTGACGGAACAGCCGACCGATGTGGACGCCTCCGTCATAGACCGGCTGCCCACGCGCTGCTGAGCCGAAGCGGGTGAGGGCTTCAACTGCAGTGCATTATCCGGAGTGAATCGATGCGGCAATGCTGACAAACTCGTCGCAAACTTCATCGATGAAATTAAGTCTGACGTCGCGGTCTATCACGGCACAAAGCTCCTGTGGCAGGTCTTGACCGCGAGGAACGTGAAGGTACTGTAACCCGAAATCTGCACGGGAATCAAGAACGCCCGGTGTGCTGATCGTGGCATCGGGCGGGAATGTCGATGCCACCTTGTTCGCGTCGGCGATCAGCTAAGGTTGAGCTTTTGCGTAAGCGCCCGCTTTCGAAGCGGGCGCTTATGCTGATGAACGGCGCGCCGCCGCTTCCAGAAACGCAATCAGGAGCGGGTGCGGCGCGCCATCACGCGACAACAGTTCGGGACGCCCCTGCATGCCCGCGAAGAACGGATGCTTATCGGCCTCGATGGCATCGGCGATCGAGCCGCTCTCGTCGCGCGCGGTGACGGTCACGCCGAGCGTCGAGAGCGGCGCTTCGAGCGCCGGATTGAGCCTGTAGCGATGATTGCAGAGAATGCTCGCCTGCGCGCCGAGCATGGCCGCGATACGCGATCCCGGCACCAGGCTTATCGGCCGCAAGCCTGAGCGATGCAACAACACGCCATCCTCGCCAACATGAATCGGCTCGAAGCTGGCGACGCGCGCATCGGGCTGCGCTTCCTTCATGCCAATCTCATCGCTCTTCAGCGCGAGCCGCGCGATGGCCGTCGCCATCGACTGCATGCCGAGACCCAAACCCACGACCGGAATCGACGCCAGCCAGCCGAAACGCGCGGCCTCGATCTGTCCCGCCACGTGCGCCATGTTCGCGCTGCCCGCCAAAAGAATGCCGTGTGCATCGGCGAGCAAAGCTTCTGCGTTGTCGCGGTCGATGTCCTGCGCTGCGATGAAGCGCACGTCGAGATCGAAGCCGAGCGCATCGGCGGCGTCACCGAGGGCGGCGAGCGTCGCGGGGTATTGCTGATGCTGGTCGCACTCACGGCCTATCAGCGCAATCGTCATGGACGGCCCGCTCGCGCGCGATGCGGCTTTTTCCGCGGATCGCCATCTGCCATAGTGATCCCGATGCGCTTGCAAAACCACGCCCGAACCATCTTCGACGAGCTGTGCACTATCGGCTTCATGAACGACGCGCAACATCTCCACGTCTTCCGTGCAATGCGTGGGAAACGCTTTGAACGATCGCACGAGAATGACGATATCACGCGTGCGCGCCAGCGCGAAAATCTCATGGCATGGCTCGGCGGCATCGGGCAAGCCCGTGCGCGTGCGCCAGATCAGACCGCTCGCGACTAACCGTCCATCCGCTGTGACGTGCTGGTGTGCATCGGGAAACCGCTGTTCGTCGAAATGCACGCCTGCGCAGCGGAGTTCGGCATTCAAAGTCCGGGCGAACAGCGCAGGAAGGGCGCCGAATTGCGCCGGCTCGGGGGTAGCGTCTTCGATGAGATAGAGCATGGAAGGCCATCCGATGAAAAGAAAAACCCGCGCACGGCACACGTGTCGCGGGCATGGCGTCTGGTGCTTAGGCGCTTCAGACCGCGGCGACAGCGGGTGTCAACGCCGCACACGCGGTCTCGATGCGCCGGCACGCGTCGCTTGGCTTGGGCATCGGGACAGCATACGCCATCCGCACATGGTTCTCCACGCCGAACGCGCTACCGTGTACCACGCCTTGCGACACGTGTCGCCGTCTGCCGGACGTAAACCGGTTGAGGTATTGGATGGCAAAGCTCTTCCCTGTCTTGTCACACTCCGCCGCCATTGCGAGCAGCAAGGCGGTATGAAGGCGAGGCAAGTTCCGAATGCACAACGTAAGTGAATTGCCGCTCGAATCCTGTTGGGGGAGCGGGCATGGGATTGCGGAAAAAGCGAACGGCGGCCTGTAATGGGGCGCATAAGGGTTCCAGATTTGCCCTGACCTGAAAGGGTGCCCACTTCCGCATGGTGCAGCTGTCGTATGCCATCGTCTGAGATTCGACGAGAGGAAGCCTGGAAGAGACCGGTATCACTACGGTTCGGCGCCTTTCGCCTTGGCAATACGGAGAATCAACGATGAGACGTATGCGAAGTCCATGTGTAGTCGACATGGTCGGTGTCGGGACGACACTTAAGGCAATGCTGATCAAGTCCACCACTCACGGGTGTCATGCGTTATAGCGTAGACATGCGACGGTAAAAGCAAAAAACGATGAAGCAACTGACACTGGCGATGGCAGTCGATCAATGCGCGGGATTCGGAGCACAGCGCAAACCTACGCGACGCGAAGCGTTTCTCGATGAGATGAACAGGCTCGTGCCGTGGGCCGAACTGTGTGTCGTGGTCGAGCCGTATTACCCGAAACGCGGCAACGGTCGCCCGCCGATCGCGCTGGAGCGCATGCTGCGGATTCATTTTGTACAGCACTGGTTCAACCTTGCAGACCTGGCGTGCGAAGAGGCGCTGTACGACAGCCTCAGCCTGCGCCGTTTTGTGGGCATCGACCTGGGCAGCGAAACCGTTCCAGACGCCACGACGCTGCTCAAATTCCGGCACCTGCTTGAAGAGCACAAGCTGGGCGAGCGAATCTTCGCCGAGGTGGGTCGGGTGTTGCAGGCACGCGGAGCAAAGCTCAAGAGTGGCACGATTGTAGACGCCACGCTGATCGGCGCACCCTCTTCGACGAAGAACAGGGAGAAAGCGCGGGACCCTGAAATGCATCAGACGCGTAAAGGACAGCAGTGGTATTTCGGCATGAAGATTCATGTCGGCGTGGACAGCCAGAGCGGACTGACGCATAGCGTCGTCGTCACGGCGGCCAACGTGCACGACAAACACCCACTGCCGCAGCTTCTGCATGGCCAGGAGCAGCGGGTCTATGGCGACAGCGCGTATGCGAGCCAGAAAGCGCTGATCCATGGCAAGGCCCCACGTGCCCGCGACTTCACGAATCAGCGCACGCGCCGCAAGGACAGCGTCGATGAAGTGGCGCGTCGCAAGAACCGCAACAAGTCGAAGATTCGCGCCCGCGTCGAACATGTGTTCGCCGTGGTCAAACGGTTGTGGGGTTTCACGAAGGTGCGCTATCGCGGCCTGGCGAAGAATGCCAATCGCGCCTTCGTTTCGCTCGCGCTGGCGAACCTTTACCTGTCGCGAGGCCGATTTACGGGACAGGTGCGCCCGTAATGGGCGAAACACGGGCCAAAAGCCCGTGCAGAACGCCTGCGGCACGATAAAAGGAAGCGGAATGACCATCTTCATCGGTTATTCGAAGAGTTTACGCATGCTCAATCGTGATCGGTCGCGTTTACACGGCTTGATCAGCATTGCCTTAACGCTGTGCTTGAGCGCAGTGCGGTGAAAGTCGCACGCTGCGTTCTTAGGGGGCGGCGACGCAGCAATGCGTTGCTGCTACCCGCCGACATGCGCCGCCGCCAGCATATAGTTGGCGAAGTCGAGGTCGGTAGCGATGACATCGCCCGAAGGCGTGGTTGCGCCGATCGCACCCGAATAGTCGACGAAGGCGTAGAACGCGCCATCGCGGGCATCGCAGTGCAGGCCGGGACAGCCCGCCACGGTGTCGAGCACGAGATCGCGGCAGATGCGCAACTCATCGATCCATTCGATCAGGAAATCCGTACCGCCTTCCAGCGCCGCGAGCGTCGCCACTTGCGAGATCGTGCTCGGATTCGACGTGCTCTGCGATTGCAGCGTCTGCATCGCGCGGATTAGCCACGCTGGACCGCCCGCCTAGCCGATGCGCCAGCCCGTCATCGAATACACCTGCGATACGTCGTTGCCCGTCAGCGTGCGCTCATGCAGACGCGGTTCGACCTGCAAGGGCGGAAATTTTCAAGCTAGATGTCGCCTCAACGATTAAATTCAGGCGGCTTTTTGCTCCTGTCGGTGGTCGCGTTGGATGGGTTCGAAGTTGTCTGTCTGATCGGGATTCAGATGGACCGTGTGCACGCGCTTCCAGTTTCGCGTAGGGCCTTTCCATCGTAGCGGGTTGCGCTGCTTTGCCGCCTCGTAGAGCGTCGCGCGGCGATCGAGGATCTGCTGGTCGAGCTTGGCGTGCCGTTGGGCAGGCGTGACGAAACGGATCGCGCTATGACGATGTTCGTGGTTATACCAGCGCACCAACCCGGTGACCCAGGCGCGCGCGGCAAACAGAGTGTCGAACGCCCGCAGAGGATAGGCCGGCCGATACTTCAGTGTCTTGAACAGCGACTCGGAATACGGGTTGTCGTTGCTCACGCCCGGTCGACTCAATGACGGCATGACACCCAGAGCCTGCAGAGTGGCGAGCATCGTGGCCCCCTTCATCGGGCCGCCGTTATCCGAATGCAAAATCACTTGGCCCGGCTTGATCGCTTCACGCGCACATAGATCCTTCAGAAGCTCGCTGGCCTGGGCGCTGCTCTCTTCGGCGTAGACCTGCCAGCCGACGACCATCCTGCTGAACACGTCCATGAACAGATAGAGATAGAAATACTGCCCGCGAACCGTCGTCGGCAGGTAAGTAATATCCCAACTGAACAGCTGATTGGGCCCGTCGGCACATACCGCGCGGGGCTTGCTGCGGGTGCGGGCCGGTCGTTCACTGCGCCGATGAGCAAGCTGTTTCTCTTCGCGCAGTACCCGGTAAAACGTCGATTCCGAGGCGATGTAGCGGCCCTGGTCAGCCAGGCGAGGCACGATCTGGCTCGGTGGCAGATGACCGAATTCGACAGAGTTGGCCACAGCCAATAGGTCAGCGCGCTCGTCGGCCGACAGCTTGTGAACAGGATCATGATGGCATAAGGTGCGCCCGTCCACCGCTTCAGGACCGCCGCCTTGCCAGCGCTGCACGGTGCGCGCGCTTAATCCCACCATGGCACATGCGCGTGCCTGACGAGCCCCGGCTGTCGTCGCCTCACCGATCAGCTCTTGCAATGTCGCGCGCTCTTCAGGGGAAGTCATTCGTCCTCGTCCCCGAACAGCGCCTGATACTTTTTTGAAAGTACCAGCAACGCGGCTGCCTCCGCTAAAGCCTTTTCCTTGCGTTTCAGTTCGCGCTGCAGTTGCGCGTTGGCCTGTTTGAGCTCGCGCATCTCTGGAGCGTTTGCACGTGCGCTGCTCGCCGTGCCAGCCGAGCAGAACTGAGCGCGCCACTGGTCCAGATGATGGGCAAACAGGCCCCGTTCGCGGCACCACGCGTTCAGCGCCTCGTCGCCCAGTCCATGGCTCTGCTGCAAGGCCAGCAGGCGCTCTTCCAAAGACCAGTCTTCCGGGCGCCGTGCATTGATCGGCCCCGGATTGCGGTTTGCGGCGTTAGACACGCGGATCCACTTCCTCAAGGTTAATACGTTCATGTTCAGTTCCGAGGCAACCGTTCCTACGGACCGGTTGCCTCGTTGCAGCACCTTTGCCAGCGCCTGCTCTTTGAATTCAACAGAATACGTCTGTTTCGCCTTCAACCTGCACCTCTGAGTTCTTCAAATCAAGAAAAATCAGAGGCGACATCTATCCTGACGCCGGGGGAGGGCGTATAGAATCGCCCGCCGTAGCTCATATTTATACGTAATCCCAACTTTACGCCGGCGTGCAACCTTCGCCTTTCGTGGGTTTTGCGAAGACGTCTGTCTCCATGGGGCCGAAGTAAAGGGTTAGCGCGTCCATCGAACCCACGAGAGGCTGTAGCCACCATTGTTGCAGTCCACCTAGTACAACATCCCCTAAATAGCTTGATTAAATAATTGTCTTGGCTATCATTTCGGGATGAGCCAAGGCCGTCATGCAACGCCAGTGAAGTTGGCGAAGAAAGAACGAGAAGAACTCCTGTCGCTGATCGAGTGGAAGACCGCGACTCAGCGAGATGTGATGCGGGCACGCATCGCGCTGTGGGCGCACGAGGGACATCCGAATACAGTGATTGCTCGAGAGCTGCGCGTATCGGTGCAGACGGTCTGCAGGTGGCGCAAGCGCATCGCACAGCACGGTGCACAGGGCCTGCGCGAGGGTGAGCGTAGCGGCCGTCCGCCACGCATCACACAAGAAACGCGACTGCAGTTGATTGCGTTGGCATGTGAAGCACACGAACCCGAGGGACGGGTTACGCCGACATTGGACGAGATAGTGGCGCGCGCGATTGAGCGTGGCATTGTCGAACAGATCAGCCGCAGCCATGTGCAGCGCATTTTGCAGGCTGGCGACGTTCGACCGCACCGGGTCCGGCAATGGCTACACAGTCCTGACCCGGCCTTTCGCGAGAAGGTGAATGTGATTTGCAAGCTGTACCGCAAGGCGCCCAAAACGCGGTGGTGCTCAGCATCGACGAGAAGACGGGCATTCAAGCCATCGAGCGCAAGCACCCGGGACGCGCGCCGGCACCGGGACGGCTGCGTCGTCGGGAGTTTGAATATATCCGGCACGGCACTCAGGCGCTGATTGCCGCGCTTGATGTGCATTCCGGTCAGGTGCTGGCAGACTGCCGCGAGCGGCGCACCCAAGACGACCTGGTCGCCTTCATGGAGCGCGTAGCGGCTGCGCACCCGGGCAAACAGGTGCACGTGATTTGGGACAATCTCAATACGCATCGCGCTCAGGCCGTCTGGCAGGCGTTCAACGAGCGGCATGATCAGCGGTTTCACTTCCACTTCACCCCGCTGCACGCGAGTTGGGTCAATCAGATCGAACTGTGGTTTGCCCGCTATACGCGTCGGGTGCTACGCCATGCCAGTCATACCAGCACCGCGCACCTGCGCGAGCGCACCGCGCAGTTTACGCACGAGCATAATCAGGCAGCACGCCCCTTCAAATGGACTTTCCGGGGCTATCCGTTGCAAACGGGCACATCGTAATCGAGAGACAGACATGCCAGCCATACCCACCAAACATTACGCGACTGAACTTCAGCGTAAGCTGCGCAGCTTGCTCGGCCATGAGCAGATCGTCACACAAGCCTACGGGCGGCACCTGCTGATCAAACGCCTCGATGATGACGAACCGACTGTTGTGGCGCGCCTTACCGAGCTCGCCCGCAATCGTTATAGTGCCGCCTTTCGCAGCCACACCGGACGATGGGAGCCGCTGCCGGGCACAGGTTCGCTCGACGAGATGGCCGAGATCGTCGTCACGCTCCTGCAGCCTTATTTGCAGCCCGATAATTATTAAGCTATTTGAGGGATGTTGTACTAGCACCGCCAAGCCGCCGAGGAAGAATGCGACCAGAAGACTTTCGCGGAGCATGAGCGCAGATTGATGGCGCTCGTAGGCGTGTGTGTATCCGAGGAAGAAGAGGAACGCCCCGATGAAGACGACGGCATGATGCGAATTGATCACGACCAGTGCGAGGAATGCGAGGTGCACAAGGGTAACGCCCACCGGCACACGCTCTAATGGCGACGTGTCCGCGCGATCGTTTGACGCCAGCGTAGGCACGCTCTTAGCCGCGAGTGCGACGAAGAGTGTCGCATTGAAAGCGACGGCGAGCGCTGCTTTCCAACCGAAAGTCGCTGCCATAAAACCCGTGTTCCATCCCCACGCACTTGCAACCATCAACACTGGCGGAGCCGCGTACGCGGTCATGACGCCCCCAATTGATACATTGACGAACAGCAAGGCGAGGCCGAAGTATCTGACTCGCTCGGGCACCTGCGCGACAAACAATCTGTCACGCAGCAAGAGCGCAGCGAGCGTCATGGCGGCAGGTTCCGTGACGAAGGAACCAAGAAGCGGAATTGCGCACGGTGCGAACCAGACAACGGCCACTTCCGTGCGCACCGGCAAGAACCGGGACAACGCCATCACGGCGTTCGTCATCAGCACCAGGATGGGGCGACTTGCCGCAATGACCATGACGACGAAGACGAACAGCGCTTCCGTGAACTCACGATTTTCAAGATAGTCGATCGTTGCCTCGGAGCCGACAAGCATCCACATGACAAGACACAGGGCTAGTGCCCAAAATCCGAAGACGACCTCAACCTCGGCAAGAAAATGAAACACGCCTGAGTGTCGAGGAAAGCGGTGGCCAAGCGTATCGATCCGCGCAACAGCAAACGTATGGATCAGTGCAAGGGCGAAGATAACAGCGGCAGCGACTTCAACGGAATGAGGCATCGAAGGAGGGCACGTGCAGATGCGAACCCGCGAGTTGATTGGCTCGCCATGTTACAACAGCCCTTCATTTCAAAGCGTCGAGGGCCGACAGGCGTTTGATGAAGGTGCGCCATTGGTCTAGGGACATATCAGCGAGCCCCCCGGCTCGCACGACATCGGGCGGGCATGCCGACGGACGTCATGTAGGCAATCCTTGTCATGCATCGCTGTCGGCGGTTTCTATCTCTGTGGAAGCGCAGACACCGCGTAGGTTAAGAGCTGGCACAGTGTTTAGATGACGCTGGCGAACTGCGAACGGAAGGCGAAGCACTCTTGCCTGTCGACGCTCCAACCTCGAACAAGAGCAGAGGCCGAGGCGCCAGCGTTCACCGTCAGGCAGAAACCGGCCAATTGCGGCCACTCAACCACGGCATCGAGCTGTCATTCGAATGGCCGGTTCGGCCTAAAAAGTGTCCGCTGGCCAACGCGAACTTGAGACGGCGCGCGCAAGCGCGCCTCCATCAGTGCGGACGGCTTCGTCAAACTTCGCGGAGCCTAGCTCTCGCCGCTATTTATCGTGCTCGCGACGTACTCGTAGTCTTCAGTGTTGATATGAGTCAAGCGGTATTCCACCGGCAACTGATTGAACGAATATGCGACGCGTTCAACCTCCAAGACCGGACCGGCAACATCTATCTTCAGTAACTCGCTTTCGAGCTCGCTCGCGCGGGCAATGCGTAGGCGCTCATCCGTGCCCGTCACGTTAATGCCGAAAGCGTCCTGATAGAAGTTGTACAGCGTATCGGTCCGGTCGCGTAGCATGGTCTCGGTCAGATCGGGGAATTTCGCCTCAGGGAGCATGACCGTGTCGATGAGCACGGCTTTGCCGTGCAAAGACAGCGCATTCGTAAATACGAAGAGACGGGCGCCGCTCTCGATGCCAAGTTTCGCCGCAATGAGCGCCGACGCCTTCGCCTTTTTGAAGTTGACGAGTGTGACGGCGGGATAGGTGCGCTCGCCGTCGCGCCGCACAACGCGAAAAAATCGGAAGAAGTGGCGATCCCGCCGATGCTGAGCAACGAAGGTGCCGAGCCCCTGGTGACGGATCAGAATCTTTTCCGCGCACAGCTCGTCGATCGCCTTGCGCAACGTGCCTATCGACACGCCGAAACGTTCGGCCAGACGCTTCTCTGACGGAATCACCTCGCCGCCTTTCCATTCCCGCGCCGTCAGGGCGGCCAGCATCGCTTCCTTCACTTCCTTGTACCGCGTGCCACCGGGACTGGTTGGCATGGCCGTGACTGTGCTCATCACGTCTCCCTGGCTTGATTGTTCCATGACGCCGATTGTACCGTTCGCCGCGAGACATTCAAGACATATAGATGAGTTAGTTGACATGTATGAGATGTGGGCCTACTATGCACTCAACGGACGGCGCCAAGCGAAGGAACTGGCCTCCGATTCATCAACCAGGAGGAGCAAATGAATCAAGCAGCAGCGGGAGCAAGCAGTGCGGCGAAGGGAGAAGCGGGCGAGCGCAAGACGATTCATATCGTGCTGCACGAGGCGAAGGACACGGTGGGCGTCGCTGTGATCGAGGGCATCAAGGCGGGTTCGCAGTTGAACGCGTGGATCATGGACGAGGACGAGATCGTCACGGTCAACGCGAAGCAGGACATTCCCATCGGCCACAAGGTGGCGCTGAAGGACATGAATGTGGGCGATACGGTGTTCAAGTACGGCGTGGATATCGGCAAGGTGGTCGCGCCCATCACGGCGGGCGAGCACGCGCACGTGCACAACATCAAGACGAAGCGCTGGTAATCGGCCGACACGCAGCCAGGCTTTTCCACCCCATATCGAGAGAGACATCATGAGCGTGATTCAACTGGACACTACCTTCCGCGGCTATCGCCGTGAAAACGGCCGCGTCGGCGTGCGCAACCACGTCATCATCCTGCCGGTGGACGATCTGTCCAATGCCGCGGCACTGGCCGTGGAGTCGGCGATCAAAGGCACGACGGCCGTTCCGCATCCGTATGGCCGCCTGCAGTTCGGCGCCGACCTGGACCTGCACTTCCGCACGCTGATCGGCGCGGGCAGCAATCCGAACGTCGCGGCGGTGATCGTGATCGGCATCGAGGAAGGCTGGACCAAGCGCGTGGTCGACGGCATCGCCAAATCGGGCAAGCCGGTGATGGGCTTCGGCATCGAACTGCACGGCGACCATGACACGATCATGCGTGCATCGAAGGCCGCGAAGGAAATGGTGCAGTACGCGACCGCGCTCGAACGCGAGGAATGCCCCATCAGCGAGCTGTGGGTGTCGACCAAATGCGGCGAGTCGGATACGACCTCGGGCTGCGGCGCGAATCCGACCGTCGGCAATGCGTTCGACAAGCTCTACGGCCTCGGCAACACGCTCGTGTTCGGCGAGACGTCGGAGTTGACGGGCGGCGAGCAGATCGTCGCGGCGCGCTGCGCGAACGACGGCGTGCGCGAGCGCTTCCAGTTCATGTTCGACCGCTATCAGGACATGATCAACCGCTGGAAGACCGACGACCTTTCCGAGTCGCAGCCGACCAAGGGCAACATTGCGGGCGGCCTGACGACCATCGAAGAAAAGGCGCTGGGCAACATTCAGAAGATCGGCAAGAAGTGCATGGTCGATGGCGTGCTCGACAAGGCCGAGGAGCCGACGCATTCGGGTCTGTGGTTCATGGACTCGTCGTCGGCGGCGGCGGAAATGGTGACGCTGTGCGCGGCATCGGGCTTCGCGGTGCACTTCTTCCCGACGGGGCAAGGCAATGTGATCGGCAACGCGATCGTGCCGGTCATCAAGATTTGCGCGAATCCGCGCACGGTTCGCACGATGGGCGAGCACATCGACGTGGATGTGTCCGGCATCCTGCAACGCGAACAGAACCTCGATCAAAGCGGCGACAAACTGCTCGAATGCATGCTCGCGACGGCCAACGGTCGCTGGACCGCCGCCGAAACGCTCGGCCATCGCGAGTTCGTGCTGACGCGTCTGTTCGAAAGCGCGTAAGCCCGCGACGACGCAGCTTCATCGCCACGCAGAAGCAGACAACAAGCAGTCCCCGCCCGGTGCGCGCACCGGTTCGACAGCCATCACAGAGGCGGCGCGAACCGGGTTCGCGCGCCCGTCGTCACATCTTGCAGCAGCGAGTGGAGGAGACACCATCTTGCGCGTGCTCAAGCATCTCTATGTCCAGGTCCTGATCGGACTGGCAGCCGGCATTCTCGTCGGCTATTTCGCGCCCAGCCTCGGCGTGCAATTCAAGCCTCTCGGCGATACCTTCATCCGTCTGATCAAGATGCTGATCACGCTCCTGATCTTCTGCACGGTGTCCGTGGGCATCGCGCGCATGGAAAGCCTCAAGCAGGTAGGGCGCGTCGGCTTCAAGACGATCCTGTACTTCGAAGTCGTCACGACGATCGCGCTCGTCATCGGACTCGTCGTCGCAAATGTCGTGCATCCGGGCGCGGGCCTCGACATCGATCCGAAGACGCTCGATCCCGGGGCGGTCTCGCATTTCGTCACCGAGGTGCATTCGGCGGAACACAAGAGCCTGCTCGAAGAACTCGTGCCGAACTCTGTGGTCGGCGCGTTCGCGCGGGGCGATCTGCTGCAGGTGCTGCTCTTTTCGGTTCTGTTCGGCGTCGCGTTGTCGCTGATGTCCGAGCGCAGCAAGTTCCTCTCGCAATGCATCGAACAACTCGGCGACGCGTTGATGCGCATCGTCGAAATGATCATGCGGCTCGCGCCGCTCGGCGCGTTCGGCGCGATCGCGTTCACGGTCGGAAAATACGGCATCGGCACCTTGCAGCAACTCGGCCTGCTGATTCTCTGCTTCTATGTGACCAGCATTCTGTTCGTCGTGCTCGTGCTGGGCACCGCATGCCGATGGGCGGGCGTGAGTCTGTGGTCTCTGCTGCGTTATCTGCGCGAGGAATTGCTGATCGTGCTCGGCACATCGACGACGGAGTCCGTGCTGCCGCGTCTGATGGAGAAGCTCGAACGGCTCGGCTGCCCGAAGTCGGTCGTGGGTCTCGTACTGCCGACCGGGTACTCGTTCAATCTCGACGGCGCGGCCATCTATCTGACGATGACCTCGCTCTTCATCGCGCAGGCGACCAACACGCATCTCACGCTGATGCAGCAACTCGGCCTGCTCGCGATCCTGCTGCTCACGTCGAAGGGCGGCGCCGGCGTGGCGGGCGCGGCGCTGGTCGCGCTGACGGCCACGCTGTCGTCGCACAACATCATTCCGGTGGCGGGCATCACGTTGATCATCGGTATCGACCGCGTGCTCAACGAGATCCGCGCGCTCGTCAACATGATCGGCAATGCGGTGGCGACGCTGGTGGTCGCGCGCTGGGAGGGCGTGTTCGATGTCGAGGCAGCGCGTGCCATACTCGCCGATCCGCGTGCCGCCCTCGAAGAGGACGCGCGCATGTTGATCGAACCCGCGCAGGACATGCAGAAATGACCGCATCCGAAAACGTCTCCATCACGCCCGCCGCGCTGCACGCGCTGGCGCGCCTCGCCCTGCTCGAAGCGGGCGCCACCGAAGCCACTGCCGAAGCCACCGCGAAGGCGCTCGTCTATGCCGATGCGCGCGGCCTCTCGTCGCACGGCGTCGCGCGCCTGCCGATGTATCTCGCGCAATTGCGCAACGGCCGCGTCGATGCGGCGGCGGTGCCCGGCATTGTGCGCGACAAGGGCGCGGCGTTTCTCGTCGATGCCGCCGATGGCCTCGCGTTCGACGCCTGCGCGCTCGCGATCTCGACCGGCATCGAACGGGCGCGCACGTTCGGCACCGCTGCGGCGAGCGTAACGCGCAGTCATCACTTCGGCGCGGGTGCGTATCATCTCGAAGCGGTCGGCCGCGCGGGTCTCGTCGGCCTTGCATTCAGCAACGCGCCGGGTTCGATGCCCGTGTGGGGCGGCAAGCATCCTCTGCTCGGCACCAATCCGATTGCCGCCGTGTTTCCGCGCGCAAAGGCCGAGCCGTTGATGATCGACCTTTCGCTGTCGCAGGTGGCGCGCGGCAAGATCATGGTCGCGGCGCGCGACGGCAAGCCCATTCCGGAAGGCTGGGCGACGACCATCGACGGCGAGCCGACCACCGATGCCCACGCCGCGCTCGGCGGCATGATGCTGCCCTTCGGCGGTGCGAAGGGGGCGGTGCTGGCGCTCATGGTCGAACTGCTCGCGGCGGCGCTTTCCGGCGCGCAATTCGGCTCGGAAGCCGGTTCGTTTCTGACCGAAGAGGGTCCGCGTTCGCGCGTCGGGCATCTGTTCTGGCTGCTCGACCCCGATGCGCTCGCGGGCTCGCGCGTCTATCAGCAACGCATCGAGACGCTCATCGAACTGATGCTCGTGGATGACGACGTGCGCCTGCCCGGCTATCGACGCCACGAGATCGCGGCGGCGAGCGAGAGCGCGGGCATCGTGCTGAATCGCAAGCTGTTCGAGCAGCTTCGCGCGCTCGCGAACGACAGCGCCGACGCGCATTGACGCGAGCCGGCACGCGCATTCATCACGACGACACCGACAGGAACAGAACCCCGCATCCCGCTTCATCCCACAGCGATACAAATGCAGGCGTCGGCAGGACGCCCGGAGACAAGCATGCGAAAGATCTTTCGTCAGATTTACGTGCAGGTTCTCATCGCAATCGTAGCCGGCGCGTTGCTCGGCCATTACTTTCCCAACGCCGGGCAAAGCGTCGCGCCGCTCAGCACGGCGTTCATCAAGCTCGTGAAGATGGTGACCGCGCCGCTCATCTTCGTGACGATCGTGCTCGGCGCGAAAGAGATGGGCGGGGCGGGCGCGCTCGGGCGTATCGGCGGCAAGTCGATCATCCTGTTCGAACTGACGACGACCATCGCCTTGCTGATCGGACTATGGGCGGTCAACACCATCCAGCCCGGCGTGGGGATGAACCTCACGCCCAGTTCGATCGATGCGAGCGTGCTGAACGGCTACGAGCGATCGCTGCATGCTTCTTCCGGCGGCGTGATGGGATTTCTGCTCGGCATCATTCCCGATAGCGCGGTGTCGGCCTTCGCGAACGCGGACATGCTTCAGGTCGTGCTGTTCTCGACGCTCTTCGCGATCGGCCTGTCGCATTCGGGCAAGACTGGGGAGACGGCCTACAAGTTCTTCGAAGGCGTAGGCAATGCGCTGTTCGGCATCGTGCGTATCGTGATGCGGCTCGCGCCCATCGGTGCATTCGGTGCGATGGCGTATGCGGTCGGCAAGTTTGGCTTCGGCACGATGAACTCGCTGTTCATGCTGCTCGTCACGGTGTATGCGGCGACGCTCGCGTATATCGTGCTGATACTCGGCGGCATCTGCCTGATGTGTGACGTGAGCCTGTGGCGTCTGCTCAAATACATTCGTGGCGAGATCCTGCTGGTGATCGCCACCGTGTCGTCCGAAGCCGCATTTCCGCAACTCGTGAAGAAACTCGAAGCGCTCGGATGCCCGACCGGCGTGGTCGGTATCGTCATGCCGATGGGCTACACGTTCAATCTCGCGGGGACGTGCGTGGCGCAGGTCATTTGCGCGGTGTTCATCGCGCAGGCGTTCGGCATTCAGTTGTCGGTCGCGGAACAGGCGGTGCTCGTCGGCATTTCGATGCTGACCTCGCGAGGCATGGCGGGTGTCGCCGGCGCGAGCTTCATCTGCCTGCTCGCGACGCTCGCCGCGTTCAAGCATATTCCCATCGAGGGCGCGGCCATCGTGCTGGGCGTCGATCGCTTCATCGCCGAAATCCGCGCAACGACGAACATGATCGGCAATGCTGTTGCCACCGTGGCCGTCGCGCACTGGGAGCGTCAGCGTGACGACGTGTGCATGCGGGAAACGCTCGGGATGCCTCCCAAGGCTGTGACCCGCTGAACGAAAGCTCAAACGGGCGCGGGGCCGCTGGTTCCGCGCACGACGAGTTCGATCGGCAGACACACATCCGCGGGAGGGCGCTGCGTGGTCAGCCAGTCGAGCAACGTAAGCGCGGCCCGCTGCCCGAGTTCATAGGTCGGCAGCAATACGGTCGTGAGCCCGGGCGTGATTTGCGACGAGATGGGCAGGTTGTCGCAACCGACGATCGACAGTTCGTCCGGAATCTTTATGTTCAGCGATTGCGCTTCGAACAGCGCACCAAGCGCGAGAACGTCGTTGCCGCAGAACACGGCCGTGGGGCGAGGGCGCAGTTGCATCAGATGCTTGAGGCCGGTACGGCCGCCGTCGAAGCCGAAAGGCTGCTCGATCACGTTCGCTTCGGGCAGTCGTATGCCCGCCTCGGCGAGTGCGCTGCGAAAGCCATCGACCCGATGACGCGCGCGATCGTTCTGGCGCATCATCCCCGAGATCATGCCGAAGGTCCGGTGACCAAGAGAGAGCAGATGCTCGGCCGCGAGCTTCCCGATCAACCTGTTGTCGAAACCGATGAGCGGCGCCGTCGTCGTCAAAATCTCGCTTGCGGCGGCGGCATTGGTCCATGTGATGAGCACTGGAATCCGGCTGGCTCGCATCATTTCCCATGTTTCATGCGCGTGCTCCGCGCCAACGAGCACGAGCGCATCCACTGCCCGTTCGAGCAGCGCGCGCGCCGCTTCTGTCTCGGCCGCAAGGCTGTATTCGTGCGCGGAGATCAGCAACTGGTAGCCCGCGTTCGAAAGCGTGCTCTGAAGGCCCTGAACGGCGCGCGCAAAGATGGCGTTGTCGAGCGTCGGGACGATGGCGCCGACCATGCGGGCGCGGCCAGACGCCAGCGCCCGCGCGGCACCGTCCGGAACATAGCCCAGACGCGCAATCGCTTGCAAAATGCGCTCGCGCGTGTTGCTTTTCACCATGTCCGGATTCGAAAGCGCGCGCGACACCGTTGCTGTCGATACGCCCGCCAGTGCTGCCACATCGGACAGTCGCGGTCGGTCTACGGTACTCGTTTCAATTGCGTCGTTCATCGTCATTCTGCTTGGTCAGGCTCTGCATCAGCATCCCACCGACGTGACGCGAGGCTTATAGGTATCAATACTGATTCAAAGTGAAACCGCTTCTTTTATTATAGATGCAAGCGCTTGCATTTACCTGCGAGCGATCAGATCGCCGCAACCGTTGCCGGCTTATTTTTACCCTCGAAATGCAAGCGCTTGCATTCAGGCGCAACCGAAAATCTTCCACATCAGGAGCGGACCATGACGGTTTTTTATCTGAAGAAGGCCACCAAAACCCCGGAGACCGAAACTGCTACGGCGCAGCGCGTCGTCACGGAGATGCTTGCTGAAATCGAAGCCAACGGCGAAGCGGCCGTGCGTGCGTACGCGAAGAAGCTCGATCACTGGGACGGCGACATCGTCGTGCCGCGCGAGGAGATCGAGCGGCGCGCGCGCGAAGTGCCGCAGCATATCCGCGATGACATCGATTTCGCCGTGAAGCAGGTTCACGACTTCGCCGTCGCGCAGCGCCGCTCGATCGAAGATTTCTCCGTGGAACTGCATCCGGGCGTGACGGCCGGCCAGCGTGTCATCCCGGTCAATGTGGTCGGCTGCTACGCGCCGGCGGGTCGTTATGCGCATATCGCTTCGGCTTATATGGGCGTCGCGACCGCCAAGGCAGCGGGCGTGAAGACCGTGATTGCGTGCTCGAGCCCGTTCCGTGGCGGCGGCATTCATCCTTACGTGCTCTATGGCTTCAAGGCGGCGGGTGCCGATGTGGTGATGACACTCGGCGGCGTGCAGGCGATCGCTTCGATGGCATACGGGCTGTTCACGGGCAAGCCTGCCGATGTGGTCGTCGGGCCTGGCAACAAGTTCGTCGCGGAAGCGAAGCGCACTCTGTTCGGCAAGGTGGGCATCGATGTATTCGCGGGTCCGTCGGAAGTCGCGGTCATTGCCGACGACACCGCCGATCCGGCAATCGTCGCAAGCGATCTCGTGGGGCAAGCCGAACACGGACATGAATCGCCTGCATGGCTGTTCACGACATCGAAAGCGCTGGCTGCCGAAGTCATGGCGCTCGTGCCGCGCCTGATCGACGATTTGCCGCCGACCGCACGCGACGCAGCCGCGAGTGCATGGCGCGACTACGGCGAAGTGATCGTCTGTGACACGCGTGAGGAAGTGGTCGAAGTGTCGGACCGTTATGCGTCGGAGCATCTCGAAGTCCATACGGCGGATCTCGAATGGTGGCTCGATAACCTGACGTGTTACGGCTCGCTGTTCCTCGGCGAGGAAACGACTGTCGCGTTCGGCGACAAGACCAGCGGCCCGAATCACGTCCTGCCGACCAAGGGCGCGGCGCGCTACTCGGGCGGCCTGTCCGTGCACAAGTTCGTCAAGACGCTCACCTGGCAGCGCATGACGCGCGACGCAGCGCGTCGTATCGGCGAAGTGACCGCGCGCATCTCCCGGCTCGAAGGCATGGAAGCGCATGCGCGTACGGCGGACGATCGTCTGAAGAAGTACTTTCCGAACGAGCAGTTCGAAAAGGGCGACGCCGTGCAGGTTTGAGTCCCGAAACGCACTTACGATGGAGTGACGATGGAACTTGCCAGTATGTTCAGCCTTAAAGGACGCGTCGCGCTCGTGACCGGAGGAAATGCCGGCATTGGCCTCGCGATTGCGAGCGCGTTGGGACGTGCCGGTGCGCGCGTGGTGCTCGCGGCCCGACGCGAAGGCGCATTGCGCGACGCGACGGAAACCCTCGCGACCAAGGGCATAGAAGCGGGTTTCATCGCCACCGACATAAGCTCGCCTCAGGCCGCGATCAGTTGCGCCGAAGAAGCGCTCGCGCAAAACGGGCGCATCGATATTCTCGTCAATGCCGCCGGCGTCAACTTGCGTCAGCCGTTCGCCGAGGTCACGCCCGAGACCTGGCAGACGCAACTGGCGCTTCATCTGGGCGCGCCGTTCTTCCTCACGCAGAAACTCGCGCCGCTCATGCGAGCGCAGGGCTGGGGACGAATCATCAATATCGCGTCCTTGCAGTCGTATCGGGCGTTCGCGAACAGCGCGCCCTATGGCGCAGGCAAAGGCGGCGTCGTCCAGCTCACCCGCGCGATCGCGCAGGAGTGGGGCCGGCACGGGATCACGTGCAATGCCATCGGTCCTGGCTTTTTCCCTACAGCGCTCACCGCGTCCGTGTTCGCCGATGAAACGCTCGCGAGCAAGCATGCCGAACAGACGTGCATCGGCCGTAACGGCAAACTGGAGGACATCGACGGCCTCGCCGTGTTTCTTGCAAGCGATGCATCCAGCTATATCAGTGGTCAAACAATCATGATCGACGGCGGATATACCGCACGTTGATTAACAATGGTGGAGACAACCATGTTGATACAGGACAGGCAAAGTCAGGGGCGGGGCCTTCCCGGAGCGCCCCCTTCCGCACAGGAAGCAATGCAAAGCCGCGCCGCCGCAGGTTCCGACAATCTGAGAGCGGTCACGATCTCCAGCGTGCTCGGTGCCGTCATCGAGTGGTACGACTTCTTCCTCTACGGTGTCGTCGCAGGACTCGTTTTGAATCGGCTGTATTTTCCGCAGGCGGACGCTGTCGTCTCGACCATGCTCGCGTATTCCACGTTTGCGCTCGGCTTCGTCGCAAGACCAATAGGCGGTGTGATTTTCGGCCATTTCGGCGACCGGCTCGGCCGAAAGAAAATGCTCATGCTCACGCTGCTTTTGATGGGCGGCGCAACAGTCATGATCGGCCTGATTCCGACCTACTCGTCCATCGGTATCGCAGCGCCGCTGCTTCTGTTGGTATGCCGCATCGTGCAAGGCATCGGGCTGGGGGGAGAGTGGGGCGGCGCAGTGCTGATGACGTACGAATCAGCGCCCGTTGAGAAGCGCGGCTTCTATGCGAGCCTGCCGCAGATCGGGATGTCGCTCGGACTCGTGCTGGCATCGGGCGTGGTCGCCATCCTGTCCTACACGCTCGACGATGCTCAATTCCTCGCATGGGGCTGGCGCTCGGCGTTCGTCGCAAGCGGCGTGCTCGTGATCCTCACTTTCTACATGCGAAAGCACGTGGCGGAGACTGACGATTTCAACAAGGCCAGGAAAACGAAGCACGATGCGCTACCCATCATCGATGTGTTCCGCAAGTATCCGCGCACAGTACTCGCCTGTATGGGCGCGCGTGTCATCGATGGTGTGTTCTTCAATGTATTCGGCGTCTTCTCGATCCACTATCTCACCGAAACGCTGCACTTCCCGCGCATGACCGCGCTGCTCGGCGTCGTGTTCGGCGCGGCGGTGATGACGTTCTTCATCCCTTTCTGGGGCCGTGTGTCGGATAAGGTCGGACAGCCGCTCGTCTACGGCATGGGTGCATTGCTCGCGGGTCTTTCGGCTTATCCGGCGTTCATGCTGATGCAGAACGCCAGCCATTCCGCGTTGCCCGTGTGGATCGCGATCATCATCCCGTTCGGCGTGTTTCATGCGGCGGTGTTCGGCACCATGTCGTCGCTGTTCTCCGAGGCTTTCGAACCCGATGTTCGCTATAGCGGTATTTCCTTCGTCTATCAGTTTGCCGGTGTATTCGCGGGAGGCTTGACGCCTGTAGCGGCGACTTATCTCACTGGCCTCCAGTCGGGCAAGCCGTGGTATCTGTGCGCTTATGTGCTAGGTGCCGGGACGTTGAGCGCGCTGTGTTGCGCCTGGCTCGCGCGCCACCGCAAATCCCCACGATGCGAGCGCATTCGCGCGCGCACATCGAATGCCACTCAACGTCTGGAGACTTTGTGATGCAAGCGCTCGTCTATACACAGCCTAACGAGATGCAATTGCTCGAACGCCCGGTACCAGTGGCAGAAGACGGCGAGGTCGTATTGAAGATCGATGCCGTCGGTATCTGCGGGTCCGACATGCATGCCTATCACGGCCATGATCCTCGCCGTAAGCCAGGCCTGGTTCTCGGCCATGAATTTGCAGGCACCATCGCGCAAAGCCGCGACGCGAAATGGAAGGAAGGCACACGCGTGACGGGTAATCCGCTGATTACGTGCGGCACTTGCGAGTATTGCGTGCAAGGGCGGGATAACCTGTGCGCCAATCGCACGATGGTGGGCATGACGAGGCCGGGAGCCTTCGCCGAATACATGTCGATTCCGGCCGCCAGCCTCGTCGCCATTCCGCCGGAAATGCGGGCGCACATCGCTGCTGCAACGGAGCCTGCGGCTACTGCACTGCATGCCGTGAATCTGACCATGCGTGCGTTGAGCCGGCCGATTCCGGAGTGCAGCGTTCTGATCATCGGAGGAGGGGCCATCGGACTGTTCTGTGCGCTACTGCTACGATCGTATGGATGTCGCGACCTGACCGTCGCCGAGACGAACGCCGCCCGACGTGCATCGGCGGAGCACGAAGCGAAGTGCAGAACCTACAATCCGCTGGAGCATGAGGCGGAGCCGAACCGCTTCGATTGCGTGATCGACGCGGTGGGGGCGAAAGCGACACGGAACAGCGCGCTCGTCGCGGTCAAGACGGGCGGCGTCATGATGCATATCGGCCTGCAAGACTGGGCGAACGAGATCGATATGCGAAAGCTCACGCTCGCTGAAATCACGTTGCTGGGCACTTACACCTACACGATGGCCGACCTTCGAGCGACGGTCAGCGCGCTGCACGAAGGCGCGTTCGGTACGTTGACGTGGCTTGAGCAACGGCCGCTTTCGGAAGGCGCGCAAGCCTTTGCCGATCTCCACGCCGGATTGGCGAAGTCCAGCAAGGTATTGCTCATTCCTGAATCGATCTGACCGGCCTGGCGTCTCTCGCTTAGCCCCTTCGCATCGCAAACCGATAGATCCGGGACTGTGCGCGCAGTCCCGGATAGCGGCTGCGCGGTTCATTTCACTTCGAAGTGAACCCGGCATTGCGGCTTCGCCGCGGCCGCTATTCGCGCGTGAGCATCAGGTTCAGATTCTGAACTGCAGCGCCGGATGCCCCTTTGCCGAGATTGTCGAAAACCGCGGACAGCAGAACATGCCCGTGTTCGATGTTAGAAAATACGCTCAAGCGCATGTCGTTCGTACCGTTCAGCGCTTGCGGATCGAGGTGCTTCAACACATCCGCTTCACGCATCGGCAAGACACGCACGTGCGCTGCGTCCGCATAGTGGCGTGCAAGACATGCGTACAACGTGGCGCCGTCCACGTCGGGAGCGAGCAGCCGCAACGCCAGCGGCACCGTCAGCACGATGCCCTGACGAAACGCACCATACGCAGGGACGAAAATGGGCCGCTGCGCGAGCCCTGCGTGCGCCTGAATTTCCGGGGCGTGCTTGTGCGCGAGTTCCAGACCATATACCTGAAATGAAGGTGCGTTGACGGCATCTTGCCCTTCGTGTTCCTCCATGCCGGCACGACCGCGTCCGGAATAGCCGGACACCGCATGAATGCTGACGGGATAGTTGCCCGGTATGAGCCCGGCCTGCAACAGGGGACGTAGCAAGCCGATCGCCCCCGTCGGATAGCAGCCGGGATTCGTGACCCGACGCGCGCTCGCGATGCGCTCAGCCTGTCCCGGCGTCATTTCCGGAAAGCCGTATGTCCAGCCCGGCTGTGTGCGGTGGGCCGAACTTGCGTCGATGACTCTGACGGCAGGATTGACGATAGCGTCTACTGCCTCGCGTGCGGCGGCATCGGGCAAACAGAGAATGGCGATGTCGCAGGCGTTGATGGCTTCTGCACGACGGCGCGCGTCCTTGCGTTCTGCGGCGGGAAGCGTGAGTACCGTGATGTCGGTCCGATTGCGCAGCCGTTCGTGGATTTGCAGTCCGGTGGTGCCCTGATCGCCATCGATGAAAACAACGGGAGCGCTCATGCGCCAATTCTCCGAGTGGTTGTACCGGGTTGAAGGAGTCCCCATGTTCACCGAATCGGTAAAAATGGGGAAAGTTGAATTTCATGACCTGAACATTCAGTTTTTCTGAACCTGGACGACGACATGCGAGAGATCAGCCTGGACCGCTTGCGCACTCTGATCGCGATTACAGAGCGTGGCTCTTTTGCCGATGCAGCGCGCGCACTGAATCTCGCGCCTCCGACGGTCAGCCTCCATATCGCTGAACTCGAAGACCGCATTGGGGCGCCGCTTCTGTCAAGGAAGCGCGGGCAGGTGAAGCCGTCGGCGATAGGAGAGGTGCTGGTGGAGCGCGCGCGTCGACTGCTGGCCGATGCGGGGCAGGCGCTGGACGATATCCAACGCCAGGTGCAAGGGCTCGAAGGGCGCGTGCGGCTCGGTGCGTCGACCGGTGTGATCGCGTACTTGTTGCCGCAAGCGCTCGAGGTGCTGCGCCAGCGCAATCCCGCAATCGATATTCAGCTTGCGGTGCTCACGTCGCAAGAAACGCTGTCCCGACTGGCGGATGGGACGCTGGATATCGGGCTGGTCGCGCTGCCACAGCCGCCAGTGGCCGGACTCGTGATAAAGCCCTGGCGCCGCGACCCCGTAATGGCTTTCGTGCCGGCGCATTGGCGATGCCCGGCTCGTGTAACGCCTCAATGGCTCGCGGCTCAGCCTCTCATTCTCAATGACGCGACTACGCGTCTCTCGCGCCTGACGACGGAGTGGTTTGCGACCGCGGGGCATCATCCTGCGCCGCGCATTCAGCTCAACTACAACGACGCGATCGAGAGTCTTGTGGCGGCAGGTTACGGCGCGGCGCTCTTGCCCCATGAGGCCACGACGCCTTTACCCGACAGCCGCGTCGTCATGCGTCCGCTGCGCCCGGCGCTGTGGCGTCGACTAGGCATTGCACACCGTGCAGGGCACGTCGAGCGTGCCACTCAACACGTACTCGATGTGTTGTGGGATCTGCGATTGGCGTAGGGGTTGCCGGTTGCCGTTCAAGCACTGGACCTTGGCGACTGTGTCGAGTTCAGCGAAATCGTCGCGACTGCCTCGAAGGATACGACGGGCTTTCGAACGCTCGATCGATGGGAATCGTTGATAACAACGGTCGCAGTGGCTCATCCAACACCACAACGTACCTTCTGTCGCCGATCCATCGTGAACCGCGACGGGCAAAGACGACGCCCCCACGACCTTTTCACTAAGGACTTTGCTTTTCGCGCCGTAAACCAAACAAGCGCCGAAACGATTCGCTCGTCGCCTGACGCTTCATCTCCCTGAGGCGCAAATCAATCCGACTCCGCCCGGTCGCGCACTTGTCATTCGAGGGAATCGTTCATGGCCTCGACACGCTCCGATATTTCCAGCACGATGCGTCGCAAAGTGCTTTCGACGCTGGTCTTCGGCGCTGGCTCCCTCGTGCTGTCCGCTTGTGGAGGCGGCGGCGCGAGTTCGTCGAATGCGGCCGGATCGTCGAGCAAGACGAGCCCGAGCGCGAGCCCGAGCACGAGCACAACCACGGCCACCGGCTCGCAGGACACGAGCGAACCCGGTCAAGGTACGGCCACCAGTCCGCAGGGCGCGAGCGAAACCAGTTCAGGCACATCCAACGGCGTTCAAAGCGCGAGCGACACCAGCCCGAACGGCGTCCTGCTCGACGTATCCTTCGGCGTGAAGGGCGACGGAACCACGAACGATCGCGTTGCACTCCAGGCCGCGATCGACGGATCGGTGGGGCAGATTCTCCTGATCACCGGGCAAAGCCGGATCGACACCACGGGACTCACGCTGCGCTCGAACACCCACATACGCTTCGCTCAGGGCGCTTCGATCAAGCTGCTGGCTCACAATACCGACTCGTATCAGATGATGCGCATTTGGGATGCGAGCAACGTGAACATCGAGTCGCCGTACCTCGACGGCAGCAAGGCGCTCAATGCGGCTACGTCGGGGGAGTGGGGCATGGGCATCTCGATCGCCGGCAGCTCGAACGTCACGATTACGTCGCCGACGACCATCAACTGCTGGGGTGACGGCATCTACATCACCAACAGCTATGTCGAGGACGGCGTGACGAGCAAGGCCGTGACGATCACCAATCATCTCGCGGACGGCTGTCGTCGGCAGGGTGTGACGATCATTTCCGGCGATACCATCACCTTCGACCATCCTGTCTGGCAGAACATAGGCGGAACGGCGCCGCAGGCAGGGCTCGATATCGAGCCGAATGACAACACGGCGGTGTTCCGGGCGATCAGGATCGTCAGCCCGAAGACGCTGGGCTGCGCGGGCCCGGGCATCCAGATCGATCTGGGATCGCTCGCGGGACCGGTCGCCAAGATCGTCGATATTCAGATCACGAACCATATCGACAACAGCGAGACCGATGGTCCGTTCAGTGTCGGCGGTCTGGAACCGAGCGGCTACATCGTGACGGGAGCGATCACGAGCACGAATCCGGTGTGGAAGGAGAACTGGTATCTGGGCGACTGGATGCCGTCAGGCCCGAACGTCTCGGTGGTGAACCCGAGAATCGGATAAGGTCGCGACCGAGCCGCAGAAAAGGCGCTGGGGGAGGGACGTATCCGGACGAATTGCCATTTGGTTAGGCGAGCTACCTTTCCGAGCATCCTTTCGTTTCGCACACCATACGCGTCATGGCGGTGGCGGCACGTCCACCGAAGCGAAGGGACTAGATACGCGGCAGCACATAGGGCGTGCCGACGAAACCCAGGTCCTCGAGATCTTCTGGAGTGGCGAAAAAGGGGTTGTCGGACGCGCTAGTTTCGCTCAGGAGGTCGGCCAGAGACCGCCGCATTCGCTGTCGGTCGACTGGCAGGGTTGGATCGAGCGCTGAGCGACCAATCAGCGACCCGAGCCTTGCTTGAGGTTCCCGGCTGAACAGATCGCTGAAAGGATCGTCGGGCACTTCCGGCCAGTCGCGCGCAAGACGTTCGAGCGTGAGCGCGAGCCAGCGCTCGAACGGAACCGCGTTGGGCACCACATGCAGCGCGAGGCGCGTGAGAAACGAAATGGCCTCGTACACGTGTCGCGGGAATCGATGAGCCTCGGACATCGCTGGCTGAAGCCAAGCGGTGGCGCACCATATCGGGCCGTCGACTGGGCCTTGCCACTCCTCGCGCTCCAGTTCGTAAAACAACAGATAGCGCGGGTCGACCGTCGCGCACCACCCGGCTTGTGCGATCTCAAGCGGTTCGGGCCGGGAGATCATTCCATCGAAGCGCCACAGGACCCACTCGTAAAGTCCCATGCAAAGCGCCATGCGGGCGCGCAGCGACATCTTCATCGATGCGCCCACGACCCACGACGCGTCGCCGTTGAAATCCAGTAACGCACGCGTGTCGTCCCATATGTAGCGGAGGCGGCGCCGGTCCCGTTCGTTGAAGCAAACCCAGGTCGGACGGATGAGCATGATTCCGGGCCTCAGGGCGCGGAGCCGTACGGGACCCCTGTGAAGCCGGCGGCGCGCATTCCACCCGCAGACTGAAGATAGGGGTTATGCGCCGGATCGAGCGTCGCCACGAAACGTTCGAGCGACGGTACTGCAATTCCGTCGCGCCACACGAAACCTGGGTCGAAGTAGTCCTTGGGCACGGCGTCCTGCTGATCAAGAGGAACATCGGTGCGAGGGAAATGCGTGACGCAACGACGCAATGAATCGGAGAGCCAAGGCGCGAAAGCAGGATGGCGGCCGGCAATGTGTTCGACGAGCGCCGCAAGGCCATGCGTGCATGTCCTGACGCCGGTTCCTGATCCGCCCAAAGTCTCATGAGCGTAGGCGACCAGTTGCATTGCCAGCAGCAGCGGGTAAGCGTATTCCTCGGGTTCGGACGGAGGAATCTCCTCGGGAAAGGCAAGAATCGCATAGCGCCGGTCGAGCGCCGCGGCCCATGCCGCTTCGGTGCGCAGCATGGAATCCGCCGTGTCGACATGTCCTTCGACGCGCGCGATCACCCACTCCGAGCACGCGATGCTTAGCGCGTATGCGGCCTTCGTCGAGATAGCGCTGATTTGCGAGGCCAGCCGTGGATTGCTTTCATCGTTGACGGCCCAGAACGTATTGAACAGGACCGAATCCCACGGGTAGTCCTTTGGTAGCGAGGCGAGGTTGTATGAAACGAGGTAGGCAGGCAGGTCCATGGTCATATCTCACGTTGCACATCGGGGAAGAGTTGCGCCGCCAAGTGGCGGCGGGCCCTATGGTGCATTGCGCCCAGGCTGTGGATTGCCGTCGATCCGCCTGGACAGCTTTCCGTAGCTCGTAGGGTTCTCGCAGTCCTTCGGGAAGGGTTGCTCAACTCCGTACTTGTCGCAGATGAAGACCTCGATACCGCACTTCGAGGCTGCGTGGCACAACATCGCGTAACAACTAGGGCAAGGCATGCCCGAGCTGTCGGCTTTGCCATCTTTATTGAACCTCCAGTCGATACTGAGCAGTATTTTTCCGCCTTGCATCGGAGATTTTTGAGACATCTTGTTGATGAGTTTCGGTTCCGCGTGCGCACCCTTGCCTCCTCCCGGATGCACGTATGACTTGCCGCAAAGTACACCGGCTTCCTTCTTGGCTTTGTCATGCCTTTTGGCCTTGCTCTGGCGTATCTTCTTCCTCAATCCCTTCTTCACCTCCGGCGGTCCGCCGGACTGCAACGAATTCGGACTGCACGCCTGAGCACATCCGCTGCTGCATGCAGTCATGACCCCCCCCGCACCGGGAACCGTGCTGAATATCGACGAGAACGTCATCCTGGTGCCCTCAGCTTTTTCCAACGTCAACCGCTCCTCCTTGTTGAGTTCGTCTTCCCGCGCGCTTAGGTTACGTACGACCTTGTCGCGCTGTTCAATGTTCTTCTTCTTGAGATCCTCGCAAGTCGGATCAGGGGGCGGAGGCTTCTGACTGGCCTGACTATTTTGAACCGAAGCTGAATTTCCCATGTGACGCTCTCAATTCATGTCGTTATGAGTAGTCAGATCCAGATGGCGTGTTGCATTTTCGCCCTCGAACTTCACGTTGAACGACCATGCGGCGAAGTACGTCGTTCCTTGAATCTGGTGACTCGTTATGCCCATGCCGAGGCTCTTTGTGGCCGCCTCGTTGCCCTTGCTGGTCTTATAGTTGGAGCTATTCTTGATGCCGACTTCGGCGCCCCCGATTTCGACGGTGCGGGTTCCATTGTCCGTATCGGTGGCTTTCGAAAAATTCGGATAGGGAATTGGCAGGGGCCCCGCTGGCGGCGACGGCGGCGACAGGCAAACGTCCGGCATACCCGCGAGCGACTGGTTGCCGTCCTTCCCCGCGGAAACTTCGCGGCCGTTGGCGAAAACATTCTTGCTCATCTGTATCTCCCGGTTGAATTCGAGGCCATGCCGACGACCAGCGCCGCGCGCGCACCGCCGTCGCTGCCGACATGACACAGTGCGAGGGGTCCCGGCGCATAGCCCTCCCGCGCCGCGTGCAGCGCCTGCGCGAGCAGACAGGGGAGGATCGCCGCCCCGATCTCGCCGAGATATTCGATCGGGTGCCACAGATCGAAGGGCGTGGGCCGCGGCTCGCCGCTCAGGCGTCCTGCTACGAATGCGGCTTCCTTGAACTTATAGTGTTCGCCCGACAAGTCGGTGAGCCGGTATGCGACGTCGCTCATCCTGACCCCGGCATTCTCGAGCGCCCGCCTGACCGCATTGGTCAAACCGCGGGCTCGCAGCGGTTCGGTGCCGTCGATTATGGCGCTCTCGTTCGCCAACCCGATGCCAAGGATGACAAGTTCGCTGCCTTCATGCGTGCCCGTCGCACCGACGGCGACGGCGCATCCCGCTTCGCCAGCGAAAAAGCCGTTCGAGTTGCCGGGGGAAATCAAACGGCGGCGTTCCATGTAGTCCTGAAGTGTCGCTTGATGTAGAAAGCTATCGACGCCCGCGACGATCACGCGTTGCGCGAGACCGCGCTCGATCAGCGTGCGCGCGACGATCAGGCCATGCGCGCAACCGGTTTGATCCATGGCGAAAGATTGCGTCTCGGGATGACGGCGCAGTTCGAGCCGCGCATGCACTTCGTCCAGCAACTCGTCGTCGAGTCCCGGAACGCGGCCTGGTCGCTCGGGCGCGGCGACGCCGAGCAGAATCGGAACGCTTTCCGGTGCTACGGAGGGAATCGCCTGCAGGCATTCGTCGATTGCCGGCGCGATCAGCTCTGCGAGCTTGCCGACGCCCTCCCACCAATGAGGCAAATCCACTTTCGCCGCCTGCAAGGGTTCGCCGGTCTGGTAGTCTGTCCAACCCGTCCCGCGCACGGCGCTGATGCCGGCGCGCAGCGCGGCGAGCGTTGCCGGCGCGTTGAAGCCGAGGCCGGTCACCAAGCCGCTCGCGATCACTGAAAGAGCCGTCATTGCGACTCCCTTCGCGCGCGATGCGCTTTGACGGCGTCCGCGAGACTGCGATAGTAGGTTTTATGGGGAAAGCGCCTTGCGCGGTGCCACGCAGCCGACATTTCACCTGCTACCACTTCCTTCACGTCGAATATGCTGCGACCTAGAGCCAGGGTCGCGCGCCAGGTCAGCGTAAAGCGTTGGTCGTCGGGTTCGAGCACGATTGTGTCGAGGAAGGCCTCGCGGACGACGTCGCACCCCTTGTACGGAATGAAAGTCACCGGCATGCGTTTCTCGGGCAGGCGAAAGTGGCGGCGGCCGTCAGAGGTGAGGTTCAGGAGCGTGATCTCCTCGCCTCCCTTAGGGTACGAAAGGACCTGATCTGCGGGCGCGGCCTGGAAGTAGCGCTCGTCGAAATCGTTCGGCCATAACGGTGCAGTGTTCTCGAGCCACGTCTCGTCGTAGGTTCCGGCAAACCTGCAGCGCGGCGTCCAGGAGCGGCCGATCGGAGATAACGCCATCGGCACATAGCTTCCGCCGGGATCGGTAACGGGCACACCGATTTGCTCCGTGTTCGGCAGTGGCTGTCCGTCGATTTTCGCCGTGTGCCGCCAGTAGCCCCGGCCGACAGGATTGGTCAGGTAGGTCGCGGTGCGGCCGTGGGATTCTTCGGTGCGATCGGTGCCCCCGAACGCCACGTCATAACCGATCCGAAGCGTGACGAACGGAGTTGGATCATCTGGTCGCACGCCGGTAAGACGCTTGCGCCATCGACGCGGCCCGACCACGGCGAACTGCTTGAGCACGGTCCCCACGCCGATGCCTACGTTCACGCGCGTCGTCGGGCGGCCCGCGGGCGCACATGCGCTGCCGATCAACAACACGTCGCAAGCCGGTTTGAAGTGGGCGTAATCGGTTTCGTACAGTGGAGCGGAACAGCCTGGTTCGCCGGTGAAACAATCGGCTTCGACGAGCGGAACCTGTTCGGCGGCGATCGCCGGCGCGTGACCCGACGCAGGCAACGTCCAGGTTGACTTCACGATGACAATGAGCGTTTCGCGGCCATCGCGCCGCAGCCCCATCGTCCAGCCCGCAGGCAAGCCGGTTGCATTCACCAGATTCACGATGCAAGCCTCCCGCGCTGCCAGTCGGCGCGCGCATCGACCGGAAACAGGACGGACGCGTCGCTCGCGCGCGCCAGTTCCATTGCCGCCGCGCGCCGCTGCCGCTGGAAGCCGTCGCGCAGGGTTCGGATCGCGCCTGCGCGCGACACCTGCTGCCCCGTCAGATACCTAAGGCCTTTGGTGAAACGCGGCGACGTCTTGCTCCACCATTCGCGGATGGCGGCAGCGTCCGGCCAGGGCAAGTTCTCGTCCTCCGGAACATCGTCCGTCGCGGAAGAGGGGGCGTCGCGGTTAAGATCGAGAAACTTGAGATCGGCGCCGGTAATCATGGAGAACGATTCGCCCGCGATGCGCGCATGCACGGGGTCGTCGAAGTGCTCGATGAGCCAGGGAACCGATGCGGAGTCGCCCAGCGCCCCGGCCGCGCGGAGCGCCGTGCGCCTTCGCGAGGGGTCGGACGCCCACGAGCGAACCATGTCCCGTGCCCAAGAAGGATCGCCGCAGCGCATCGCCACCTCGATCGCGACAACGCGCAAGTCGGGAAGCGCTTCGCTTGCGGCAAGCGCGACAGAGGCGCCGGTCGTGTCACCGAGCAATGCAACGGACCATGCTGCCCAAAACTGGCAGAGGGGTACGGGGTCGCTGAGCGCTTCCCGGGCGGCCGGCAACGCTTCATGCTGACGCATCTCGCCGATTGCCCGTAATGCGCGCGCGCGCAACGCCGGATCATCGTCCCGCAGGCATTGCGACAGCAGCGAACGTGCAAGTGACCGATGCGCCGTGCAGGTGGCGAGCGCGAGCCGGCGGCAATCTGAAATGTCCGAAGCAGCGAGTCGGTTGAGCGCAGGACGAAGCCGCTCCAGGTCGAGCCAGGCGAGCGCGGCTTGCAGAGGGCGATCGAACGACGGCTCGGACGCAGCGATCCGCAACATCTGCATCATCAACTGGGTCCGTTGGGTGGAAAAAGCCACGTAAGCCCCGGCAAACAGCGCGCCCGCGTCTGCTTCGCCCAGTCCGGCCTGGACCGCGCTCCATCCCGCCTCGCCTGCCACGGTGAGTCCTTCCAGATGCGCGAGCAGACGCGCATCGAGTTTGGATAGGTGCCTGAGTGCAAAATGCGGAGCGTGTGCCGCGCGATCACGCTGTTTCCACAGGAATGCTGCCTCGCTTGCGTGCATGTCGACCACGTGACGCAGGACCCGCGTCGAGATTTCCCGTGGACTGAAGCCAATCGGCCGTGTCGCCGGATATGTACGAATTTGCATGCCCGTGCGCGCCGTTCAGTTCATTTCGACCGAACCGCCACGAATCCGATTTGCGCCGATGGCCTCCGTCACAATGTTTTCGCCCTTGATCTCGATGCGGCCGTCGTGACGAAGCTTGATGCTGGCCTCGCCGCAGCGCAGGATGAGCTCGCGTTTTGCGCTGACGATCATCCGCATGCCGCCGGCTTCCAATTCCACGTTACCGACTGGGGGCGTCGATGGCCAACCTTCGCTGTCGTGCTCGCGCAGGACGCCCACAACGATCGGACGACTCGCGCGCGCTTCGTCGAACACGAGGACGACCCGGCGACCGATATCAGCGCGCTGAAGATCGACCACCGTAGCGGCACGCAACGCGGCATGGTCACTTTGGCCGGGGTAGAACACGAGAGGCACCCGGCCCTGTTGCACGAGTGCAATCAGTTCGCCAATGACAACGGCGGGCGATGGCTCGCTGCAAAGTTGCGCCGTCCGCGCTGCAAGCAGGGCGCGCAGCGGGTCAGATGCAGCGCCGCTTTGCGGCGGTGCATTGTTGTCGGATGTAGCCGAACACGCCTCGTGGTGGTTGCATGTGACATCCATGGGTCGCCTCTGCCGGTCGATTGCGTTTATCGAAGTTGGGCTCCTTCACCCTGGATACATAACGAACGGGCGTCGTCGCTTTTGAACGCGACGCTCGGGCTGCGTGCGTGACGGCTCTCGCAATTCCCCTCGCCAAGGCGATTGCATCGCTTACACAACTGCCCCCTGCAACCGCTCGGCTCGACGGCCGATTCGGATCGCGTGCTTCCGATCGATCGCGCCCGTGGGGAGATTCAAAAAGCCATTCCGTTTGCATGATGCGGTGATCGACCTAGAGGCAATGGACATCGATACCCGGATGGCCGAAAATCGGCGCACGTGCATCGACGATCTGACCGAGCCCGGATTACGTAAGTTGTCCAGCAAAGGAGCGCATCATGCCGAGCCTGTCCCTTTCGAGCGGCACAACGATCGACGAGATTGCGGAACGCATCTATCGGATCTCCACGCCGGTCGAGATTCCCGGTGGGGGTGGCTTTTCGTTCAACCAGTATCTGATCGACGACGACGAGCCCCTGCTATTTCATACCGGTCTGCGCAGGCTGTTTCCGGTCGTCCGTGAAGCAGTCGAACGCATCATATCGATCGATCGTCTGCGCTATATCGGCTTCTCTCATTTCGAGTCCGACGAATGCGGCGCACTCAACGAGTTTCTCGCGGTCGCGCCGCATGCGGAGCCGTTGTGCGGCCAAGTCGCGGCCATGGTCTCGGTCAGCGATTATGCCGACCGACCGCCACGCGCGATGGATGATGACGAGACGATCTCGCTAGGCCAGCACAGCGTGCGCTGGCTCGATACGCCGCATCTACCGCACGCGTGGGAATGCGGCTTTCTCATGGAGACCGCGTCGGCGACGCTTCTCTGTGGCGATTTATTTACCCAAGGCGGCTCGCACCTCCCGCCGCTTACCGAGGGCGATATCCTCGAACCCAGCGAGGCGTTCCGTCACGAGATGGATTACTTCTCACACACCAAAAACGCCCGCTCCATGCTGGAACGCCTTGCCGCATTGCAGCCGACAACGCTGGCCTGCATGCACGGCAGCGCCTGGCACGGCGATGGCGCGGCCTTGTTGCGCGCGCTCGCCGACAGCGTCGAACGCGCCTAGTCTCGACGCCGTGCGGCTGAACCCGCAGGCGATGCTCGGCGAGTACTCGAAGCGAACGTTGGAGACTCAGCGCGACGCACCCGGCGCCACCAGGCCGCGACGCGGAATGGGGGTAGAGAAGACGATCGAGGTCCGCGTCTCGCCATAGGAGTTGATGGTGGCGAGAAAACGCTCCAGTTGTTCGAGACTGGGGGATACCACGGTCACGATGTAGGAATCGGCACCGGCGACGTGATGGCATTCCAGCACCTCGGGTGCGCGGCGCAGCTTGTCGAGGAACGTCTTTTTGCCGGGCTGCTGCACGGTGATGCCGACAATGGCGCGCACGGCATAGCCGAGCTGCACGGGATCCAGGTCGGCGCCTACGGAGCGCACCACGCCGGCGTCCTTCAGGCGCTTGAGTCGTTCCACCGTTGCAGGCACCGACAAGCCCGCGGCAAGGGCCAGCGCCTTCAAGGGCGCGCGCCCATCGTCCTGTAGCGCCATCAGAAGCGCCCAGGCTTTGGCGTCGAGTTGCAGTGCTTCGGTCATGACGGGCTTCCACCTGAAAAATCGAAGATGAACTAGATTTTCGATTGGTGTTTTATTCTGTGCAAGCCTTCGATGCCGCCGGATAATCTCCGACATGGATCTCATCTTGTCGTCACCCATTCCCGTGCTGTTCGGCCAGTCGCTACTGATCGGGCTGTCGATCGCTGCGCCGGTCGGCCAGATAGGATTGCTGGCCATCCAGCGCACGCTGGATCATTGCCGCCCTGCGGGGCTCGCCACTGGATTGGGGGCGGCATTCGCCGACGCGGTGTACGGCGCCATCGGCGCGTTTGGCGTCAGCGGATTGATCGGCTGGTTGTTGAGCCTGAGGCTATGGCTGGGCCTGTTCGGTGGCGGCTTCCTGCTGTGGCTTGCCTGGCGCATCGCCACGAAGCCGGCGGTGCGCAGCGTGAATGCCTCACCGCCGACCAGCACGCTGCTGCGCTATATGGCCGGCACTTTCGTACTGACGATGTCGAACCCGACGACCATCCTCTCGTTCATGGCGGTGTTCGGTGCACTGGCAGGCCGCTCGCCTTCGGCGTCGCCCTGGGTGATGGTGGTCGGCGTACTGGTGGGCTCGGCGCTATGGTGGTTGATCCTGTCTGCCGGTGTGGCTCGGTTGCGCGACCGTTTCGACGAACGTTGGCAACGCGCCGTCAACCTGTGCTCTGCCGCACTGCTGGCTGGACTCGGGCTATGGCAGCTTGGTCAGCTCATCGTATGATCATCGGAGGATCAACCCGTGACGCACCGGCTGAACGTCAGTCACAGGATCGTGGTCGACGCCGCGGTCGATCAGGCCTTCATGTTCTTCACGCCGGCCGGTGAGGAGCTGTGGGTCGACGGCTGGGCGCCAGTCTACGTCTACCCCCGCGATGGCCGCACAGAGGCCGGTATGGTGTTCATCACCGGTCAGGGTGATGAGCGGACTATCTGGACTCTGACTGACTTCGACCGCAAGGCACACCGATCGTGCTATTTGCGCTGCACGCCGGCCTCGCGCACCGGTCGTGTCGAAGTGCGTTGTGTCGCACTCGACGAGGCGCGCACCGAAGTATGGGTGAGCTACGAGCTCACAGCGCTGAACGCTGCGGGCGAACAGGCGCTCGAAGGTTACGAAGGCGAGCGCTTCGCTGCGATGATTGATGATTGGGCACGTAAGATCGCTGCTTGTCGCGAGTTGCTGCTGGCAGCTTCAATATGCTGAGACGGTCGGCTCGCGGTTGCAGCAGCTTCATGGTTTCGGCGACATCGACGTCCGTCGAATCCGAGGACTGTTCTCCGTCGTCTGAGTACTCGATACCATATAAGTGTCGCGGAGTCGCTGTTCATCGAACCACTTTTTTACTGACGACAATGGCCGATCTTCACACCCGAACTGCCAACAGCTTCAACGCGCAGGGGTTGATGCTGACACTCGGTGCACAGCTTCTCCTCGTTAAAGACGGGGAGGTGCAGATCGGACTGCCATTTTCAAGTCACCTATCTCAGCAAAATGGCTATCTCCATGCGGGCGCTACGACGAGCATTCTGGACAGCGCATGCGGATATGCAGCGCTGACGAAGTTAGCGCCTGATTTTGATGTGGTCACAGCAGAGTTCAAGATTAATCTCTTGCGGCCAGCTGTCGGTGAGCGCTTTCTGGCTATCGGACGAGTACAGAACGCGGGCAAGACCCTTACCGTGTGCACGGGTAAAGTGCGGGCGTTTTCCGGAGTCGGGGACGAGCATAAGGTGATTGCGATCATGCAGGCGACAATGGCTAACCTTCGTCGGTAACGGTCAACAGCGCCACTGTTGCGAGGACTGCTCAGTCGGATATCGGAGACGTTATCAAATGAAAGAACGACCGTCTTTTCGCGCGGTAAAAGCGCATTCGATTTGGTTTCTGATCCCTTCTTTCTAGAACAATGGCTCGATCTAAACGAAGCGTGCTCCTGGGGAACAGTGTATCAGTCCCCGGACTTTGTTAAGACTTGGTATGAAACCTATCGTGAACAGTATGTTCCAGTTATTTTGACCTTGGAGAATCTCCGCGAGAATCGGCAAGGTCGCGCGCATGATCGCGAGCGCGCCCATGCTGAGCACGAGCGAGAGTAGCCGGTTCGCGTAGCCGAGCGTCGCGATGGCGCCGTCGCCTTGCTGCGCCATGAAATACTGGTCGATGGGTAGCCAGAGACTCGCCACCACCGAACCGATCGCGAGCATGCCCATCGAGCGAATTGTCGACGGCCATTGCTTCGCGCGCGCCGACACGCGAGGCAGCGCGCGCATCGTGTCTGCGCGGTTCGCCAGCACGCGCAGCCACGCGGCCTGGACCACGAAGCCGAGCGACGTTCCCGCGACCAGCGGCATGATCGACGTGTTATTGGGCGCGGCGAGCACGAAGACCAACAGGCCGATGGCCGGCACGCATTCCAGCAACGTATTGATGTGCTTGCCCGAAGCCTGCAGGCGCGACGACGAGATGCAGATCGTGAACGTCAGCACGCCGACCGGCGTCATGCTGATGATCATCGCCCGGCACATGTCGCGGGTCGATTCCGCGAGACTGCCCGCGATCACACCGGCGAGATAAGGCCAGCAAAACCAGAGCAGGAGCGAGGAGGCGAGGCCGAGGACGAGCCCGACGCCTTCGAGCTCGCCGAGAAAGCCATCGCGCTGGGACCTGTCCTCCTTAAGCGAGACGAGCGCGGGAACGAGCAGCACCGCCAACTCGTTCGTGAGCATCGTGGGCAGCCAGGTGACGAGCGTGAGCGCGAACTGATACGCGTCGACAGTGCCGCTGATTCCGTAGCGATACGCGATCGCCATTTCCTTCGATGCGCCGACGCATTTCCCGGCGATCACGAATATCAGGAGGACGGCCGCGCTTCTCGCGATTCGCTTGTGATCCTGATGCACGCCGCCGAGACGTCGTCTTACCGATTGCACATCTGCGCTCAGCACGTGTACTCCTCCTGCGTTGGAACCTTTCGTCGCGTGGCCCCGACGTCCGGATGAAATCGCAATGCGATGAGATTCGCGAGGGCCGGCGGCTTTCGCGTGAGAGTAACGAACATGCACGAAAACAGGCGCCGCGACTGTTCGCCAAGGCACCCGGCAACGTCGATCACGGCGCGCTGTCCGTTCGGGAAGCGCGAGGAGTCCGATCTTTCCTCTGACGTTTGCTTGCGATAGGGACGCGTGAGAGTCTTGTAAAGCCGCGAACGAACGGTATATTCATTCGCGGCCGCGCTGAGATGACTGCCGGAGCGGAACAGCCGTGAGAAGCGATGTGGCGGCGCCAAGGCGCTCAAGCCCACACAGCGCCTGCAATCACATACAAGCAACGGAGGCCGCTAATCTTGTCGAGGCAGAACACTCACCGCGCTCTTCGCGAATCAGCGGACACGGCGACGCGGAGTATCCGACACCGCATCGGATGGCGGTGACGGGTTTCGGCTGGACAGCAGGCGGTTGATTGACAGCTTTCCTGAAGCCCTGAATGACTCAAGCTGGCCGGCAAGCGCCCGCTCGCCGGCCAAGACTTATTAGACTTCGGTTTGCTCCGCCATCTCGAGTGCGTCGTCTATGCGAAGCATCGTTCGTGAGATGCCCCTCAACGAATTGGGTGAGCTGGTCAAGTCATGGCCCGGGGGGTTCTTCGAAGAAGGTTTGAGGGAGCAATTCGGCGATGCTTGAGGAATACGCCATTGTTCCAGACGTTTTCGATCCGGCCGCATACGCTAACGCCGCGTTCATCGAGATGTGCCTGCCACACCTGAAAGAGCCCCTGCTGCAAGAAGCGTTGGTTCGAGACCTGTGTGATGGCGGCTGGAGTCGCTTTTGCATGGCGAATTCGGGGAGCCTGCATCGGCTTTGCAAGGAGATAGTCAAGAAGCTCGCACAGAGCAACCGGCTTTGCCGTTTTCCCCACCACATTGCCACTGACCCTGCAACAGCATCCGACTGGTGCCTGGAGGGGCTGGGCACGTCAGCAGTAGACGCACTGACCGGCATCATCGCTGGCCACACTACCAAGCAGAACTTCGCGCAGAATGAAGTCGCGTCGATTGAAAAATTGACCGGCACCCCGTGGTGGCAAAGCCGTAGTCCTTCTGCGACGGTAGATCGCAAAACAGCTGAATATCTGCGCGTGCTCCGTCGAGTGTTATTGCAAGCCAACTCGCTGATGTTCACCGATCCGAATCTTGATCCCAGCAGCCACAACTATCGCAAATTTATTCAGTTGCTCGCACCGCTCGCTGGACGGGCGGTCAAGCCCCGAATTGAAATTCATCGCAGCTTTTGCAAAGGCGACGGGCCGGCGCGAACGTTTCCTACCGAGGCCGATTGGAAGGCAGCCTACTCATCACTGAGCATTTCTCTTGCAGCCCAAAATCTGGCGGCAGATGTCTTCTTCTGGGATGACTTTCACGAGCGATACCTCATTGCTGATGTGATTGGTATCAGCGTGCCAGCGGGCTTTGACGTAACCGCTAAGCCTAACGAATGGTCTACTTGGGGGCGCCTCGGTCGCGACGATAAGGATTCGATCCAACGTTTGTTTGATCCTGCTGCACGTGCGGCTAGCCTGAAGTGGCGCTTCACTATCGGGTGACGTGTTGAGAGACGAGTGGAGCATTTACATTTGCAAATGTGTTCTGGGCGACAGCTTCATGTGGTCATGTTGCAAACAATCTCGACCAAAAGAAGGCTTACGTGTGACCCACTGACACACTGCGGGATTTCGTGCAACGCTGATCACGAACACCTGCCGGTGCATGTTGGGCGAACCAGTCACTGGCGAGAACACGTCGACGCTGATGACAGACTCTTGACAGTACGCGCACTACGCGCCGGGCCTGTTGGCCCCGCTCGTTGCGGGGCGATGCTTGACATAACGCGGTCTTAACGTTATTTGTTAGGAATGCAATAGATCAATTCTCTTTGCCGGCCGCCGTCACTCCGCCTCACTTGGCCACTCGGCTGCGAGTTTGCGTGCCTCGGCGCGAAGTTCGTCGGACAGCGGAGACGCCCTTTGGCTGCGAATGAAGCGTTCGAGCTGTTCAATCGCCGCCGTCAGGTCCTTCATTCGGATTGCGCCTAACTGGCAGTCGTGCAACGCCAAGATTTGTTCGAGCAGCGATGCCGTCCGCGCGTCGACGAACCAGGCTTGGTTCTGCTTTCGCTTTGACAATGCCGCATTCATCCCAAACTCGGCGCACGCGAACACCTGCATTGGTAGGGAGCCAAAGCCCATTTCCTGTAGGTGGTGCGTGATGTACAGGGCGCGCAACAGGTCATTGAACTGGTATGAATTTCCATTACCTGCTTTACGGCAGGCCGCCAGCGCGAGATGAAACTGCAGCGACATCTTCTCTGTTGTTGCCGCGGGTAGGGGCAACAACATTGAGCGAGTCATCGGACGGCGGGAACCGGCCGGCTTGCCCGGCGTTCGTGTTGTTCGGTCGGCGCTGCGAGGCATGGAAAGCTGGGCAGAGAAGCGGAGAATGGCTGGCATCGGAATTTTAACGCAGCGACGCCCGCGAGCGGCGGGCGGCGGGCGGCTGCGGCAGTCAAGCGGCGGTGGGGTTTCGTCAAAGTGCGCTATCGCGGCCTGGCGAAGAACGCCACGCGTGCCTTCACCGCTCTGGCGTTGAGTCACATCTACATGAGCCGCGAGACAGGTGCGTCAACGAGGGCCCAAAGTCGGTCGAGAGACCCACTTGCACGGCCCATCAGGGCAAGAAAATCGGTATCCGTCAGCGCAACCCGTCTTGAGTGTCCGAGTGCACGATGCGAAGGTTTCGGCATCGTGGTGATTGGAGTGGTGCGATGGACGACGACGTGATGGGGAGAACTGCCGTGCGAACGGGCGCTCGGCGCCCCCGCCAAGGCGAGGCGTTCTGGCGAGAGATGGTGGCAGCATGGAAGATGAGCGGCGTTGGCACTCGGCGCTTCTGCCGCGAACAAGGCCTGGCCGTCAGCACTTTCGGGTTGTGGCGCAAGAAGTTTACGGGCGAGACGCCTGCAACGATTCCGCTGGCTGTGACGGCCGACGCCGCGTTTGTCGTCGCTCGCCTCGAAGGTGAGCCTGCGGCGACACCATCAACTGCGTCGGCCGATACGTCATCGTTGTCAACGCGTGATCGCGTCACCTTATCGATCGCCGGCGTTCGCATCGAAATGAGCGGCGTGCATGCGGAGCGCATTGTGCGCTTCGTGCTCGGACAGCTTGGCGGTACACGGTGCTGATCGCCGCTGACGTTCGAGCTTACATATGCCGCGAGCCGGTCGACATGCGCAAGTCGATCGACACACTGTCGTATCTGGTCGAACCGCTGCTTGCGCAGAAGCCAAGTTCAGGCAACTTGTTCGTGTTCGTCGGCCGTGACCGCAAGAAGGTGAAGTGTCTCTATTGGGACCGTACCGGCTTCGCGCTTTGGTACAAGCGGCTCGAACTTGGGCATTTTCCATCGCCCGCGGCATTGGCACAGCGCGGTTTCACGCTCGCAGAGCTCAATGCATGGCTTGAAGGTATAGAGATTCCGGCGCGCGAACCTCATCGCGCCGTCGCCGTGACGCGCGTTGCGTAAGCGCCTGAATCGCGCGTAATTCAGGGCTGGCGACGCTTGTAAACGTCGCAAGAGTTGGGCATCATGGTTGACATGTTGCCCGCCGCCGTCACTGCCGGGGATCTGCCACTGGAGCTCGAGGCGCTGCAAGCCTTCGCACTCGAACAGAACCGGCTCGCATGCGTGTTGTGGGAGCAACTGGAGAGCCTTCAGCATCAGATCGCACAACTCAATCGCGCACGCTTCGGCGCGAGTTCTGAGCGCCTGGCGGGTCAGGCCGAGTTGTTTGACGCTGCCTTAGATATTCCCGTTCCTCCCGAGCCGGCGAAGGTTCAAGTCACGGGGCACACCCGGAAGGGACGCCCCGCGTTGCCAAAGGACTTGCCACGCACGCGCATCGAATATGACTTGAGCGACGAGCAGAAGGCCGCATTCGACGCGCTTGAGCGCATCGGCGAAGAGCGTAGCGAGACGCTGCACTACGAGCCATCAAGGCTCACGGTCATCGAACATATCCGTTTCAAGTATGCAGCGAAGAAGGATGGCGAGTCGACCATCGTGACGGCGAGCGCTCAACCTTCGCCGCTGCCCAAGAGTAACGCGAGCGCGAGTCTGCTCGCGAACATCCTGGTCAACACCTACGTCGATCATCTCCCGTTGAATCGGCAGGAGATGCGCTATGCGCGCCGTGGCATTCACCTGCCGCGGGCCACGCTGTGCGAATGGAAGCTGGCCGCAGCAGAATTGCTCGCTGCGCTTATGCCACCGCTGCGTGCGCATCAGTTGCAGGCGCCGCGCATGCACGTCGACGACACGACACTGCCTTTGCTTGAGAAGGGCCGCAAGACCACCCGCACTGCTCGATTATGGGGCTATCTGGGTGCGGGCCAACGCGAGGAGAACGGCGTTTGGGTAGATCACCCTCCGGCGGTCGTGTTCGAGTTCGCTGAATCACGCGCGGGCTCGCATCCGCAGGGTTACCTACGAACTTACAAGGGCTACTTGCAGGCCGACGCATACAGCGGGCACGAGGCCCTCTACGAAACCGGCGACATCATCGCGGTCGGTTGTTGGGCGCATTGCCGCCGTCGGTTCTTTGAAATCGCCAAGACCCAAAGCAAGCCGGGACTCGCGGCACAGGCGCTGCAATGGATCGCCCAGCTATACGCCATTGAGTCGCGAATCAACCATCAGACCCCTGACCGCAAATACGCGGCGCGGCAAGCGGAGGCATTGCCGGTACTGGCGAAGTTCCGTCAATGGCTGGAAGGCAACGCCATCGGTTTGCCGACTCAGGCACCGCTCGCCAAAGCGTTTGGCTACGCGCTACGTCATTGGCAAGCGCTGATTCGCTACACTGAGAGCGGTGTTCTGTTACCGGACAACAACGCGTTGGAACGGCAAATCCGGCCGATTGCTCTTGGAAGAGTCAACTGGACCTTCGCGGGCTCGCCGCGAGGCGCTCGTGCGACGGCCACCATGTATTCGTTGCTTGGCACGGCTCGCTTAAACGGTTTCGAAGTATCCGTCAGCGCATCCCGTGTTGACAGGGCTTCAATCAAATATCGAGGATTTTCCGTAATAGACCGTACGAGACGCGCCAGTGTCCTTCGGAGTCTGTCACGGCGATCGACGCCGTTTTGGCGTTCAGCCTGACGACGGTGCCGACACGCTCGTTTAGATGCTTGTCGGTGAATCCCACGGTGTCGCCGATGAAGAACTCTTCGGGACGCGGGCGCGGTGGCGGCGCTTCCTTTTGAATTGGGGCTGCGGTGGCATCGAGGAGAATCGCCGCATACGACACTGCCCATCGGCGTCGAGTCACGTTGTCCTGTACGACCGCTTGCGTATGTCGCAGCTCGGTGATAGTGCCTTCCGAAGGGGGTCCCAACGGATTGTCACCGATGTATCTGACGGTCATGCCGATGTGCAGTCGTTGACGGACTTCGAGAATGCGTCGGGGGTCATCGAGCATTTTGCCGATGGTCAGATAGAGGCGATACAACTCGGCGCTGGGCGCCTGCCGAAGGGAATCCAGAATGTCCATAAATGTCGGGGTAGCTAGCGGGCAAGCGGCAGCAGTTCGTGCACGCGATTGACGGAATACGACGGCAACTTCTCCAGTGTTTCCTTCAGCCATGCATACGGTTCGAAACCGTTTAAGCGAGCCGTGCCAAGCAACGAATACATGGTGGCCGTCGCACGAGCGCCTCGCGGCGAGCCCGCGAAGGTCCAGTTGACTCTTCCAAGAGCAATCGGCCGGATTTGCCGTTCCAACGCGTTGTTGTCCGGTAACAGAACACCGCTCTCAGTGTAGCGAATCAGCGCTTGCCAATGACGTAGCGCGTAGCCAAACGCTTTGGCGAGCGGTGCCTGAGTCGGCAAACCGATGGCGTTGCCTTCCAGCCATTGACGGAACTTCGCCAGTACCGGCAATGCCTCCGCTTGCCGCGCCGCGTATTTGCGGTCAGGGGTCTGATGGTTGATTCGCGACTCAATGGCGTATAGCTGGGCGATCCATTGCAGCGCCTGTGCCGCGAGTCCCGGCTTGCTTTGGGTCTTGGCGATTTCAAAGAACCGACGGCGGCAATGCGCCCAACAACCGACCGCGATGATGTCGCCGGTTTCGTAGAGGGCCTCGTGCCCGCTGTATGCGTCGGCCTGCAAGTAGCCCTTGTAAGTTCGTAGGTAACCCTGCGGATGCGAGCCCGCGCGTGATTCAGCGAACTCGAACACGACCGCCGGAGGGTGATCTACCCAAACGCCGTTCTCCTCGCGTTGGCCCGCACCCAGATAGCCCCATAATCGAGCAGTGCGGGTGGTCTTGCGGCCCTTCTCAAGCAAAGGCAGTGTCGTGTCGTCGACGTGCATGCGCGGCGCCTGCAACTGATGCGCACGCAGCGGTGGCATAAGCGCAGCGAGCAATTCTGCTGCGGCCAGCTTCCATTCGCACAGCGTGGCCCGCGGCAGGTGAATGCCACGGCGCGCATAGCGCATCTCCTGCCGATTCAACGGGAGATGATCGACGTAGGTGTTGACCAGGATGTTCGCGAGCAGACTCGCGCTCGCGTTACTCTTGGGCAGCGGCGAAGGTTGAGCGCTCGCCGTCACGATGGTCGACTCGCCATCCTTCTTCGCTGCATACTTGAAACGGATATGTTCGATGACCGTGAGCCTTGATGGCTCGTAGTGCAGCGTCTCGCTACGCTCTTCGCCGATGCGCTCAAGCGCGTCGAATGCGGCCTTCTGCTCGTCGCTCAAGTCATATTCGATGCGCGTGCGTGGCAAGTCCTTTGGCAACGCGGGGCGTCCCTTCCGGGTGTGCCCCGTGACTTGAACCTTCGCCGGCTCGGGAGGAACGGGAATATCTAAGGCAGCGTCAAACAACTCGGCCTGACCCGCCAGGCGCTCAGAACTCGCGCCGAAGCGTGCGCGATTGAGTTGTGCGATCTGATGCTGAAGGCTCTCCAGTTGCTCCCACAACACGCATGCGAGCCGGTTCTGTTCGAGTGCGAAGGCTTGCAGCGCCTCGAGCTCCAGTGGCAGATCCCCGGCAGTGACGGCGGCGGGCAACATGTCAACCATGATGCCCAACTCTTGCGACGTTTACAAGCGTCGCCAGCCCTGAATTACGCGCGATTCAGGCGCTTACGCAACGCGCGTCACGGCGACGGCGCGATGAGGTTCGCGCGCCGGAATCTCTATACCTTCAAGCCATGCATTGAGCTCTGCGAGCGTGAAACCGCGCTGTGCCAATGCCGCGGGCGATGGAAAATGCCCAAGTTCGAGCCGCTTGTACCAAAGCGCGAAGCCGGTACGGTCCCAATAGAGACACTTCACCTTCTTGCGGTCACGGCCGACGAACACGAACAAGTTGCCTGAACTTGGCTTCTGCGCAAGCAGCGGTTCGACCAGATACGACAGTGTGTCGATCGACTTGCGCATGTCGACCGGCTCGCGGCATATGTAAGCTCGAACGTCAGCGGCGATCAGCACCGTGTACCGCCAAGCTGTCCGAGCACGAAGCGCACAATGCGCTCCGCATGCACGCCGCTCATTTCGATGCGAACGCCGGCGATCGATAAGGTGACGCGATCACGCGTTGACAACGATGACGTATCGGCCGACGCAGTTGATGGTGTCGCCGCAGGCTCACCTTCGAGGCGAGCGACGACAAACGCGGCGTCGGCCGTCACAGCCAGCGGAATCGTTGCAGGCGTCTCGCCCGTAAACTTCTTGCGCCACAACCCGAAAGTGCTGACGGCCAGGCCTTGTTCGCGGCAGAAGCGCCGAGTGCCAACGCCGCTCATCTTCCATGCTGCCACCATCTCTCGCCAGAACGCCTCGCCTTGGCGGGGGCGCCGAGCGCCCGTTCGCACGGCAGTTCTCCCCATCACGTCGTCGTCCATCGCACCACTCCAATCACCACGATGCCGAAACCTTCGCATCGTGCACTCGGACACTCAAGACGGGTTGCGCTGACGGATACGTTTCGAACCGTATGCATGGCTGAAGGAAACACTGGAGAAGTTGCCGTCGTATTCCGTCAATCGCGTGCACGAACTGCTGCCGCTTGCCCGCTAGCTACCCCGACATTTATGGACATTCTGGATTCCCTTCGGCAGGCGCCCAGCGCCGAGTTGTATCGCCTCTATCTGACCATCGGCAAAATGCTCGATGACCCCCGACGCATTCTCGAAGTCCGTCAACGACTGCACATCGGCATGACCGTCAGATACATCGGTGACAATCCGTTGGGACCCCCTTCGGAAGGCACTATCACCGAGCTGCGACATACGCAAGCGGTCGTACAGGACAACGTGACTCGACGCCGATGGGCAGTGTCGTATGCGGCGATTCTCCTCGATGCCACCGCAGCCCCAATTCAAAAGGAAGCGCCGCCACCGCGCCCGCGTCCCGAAGAGTTCTTCATCGGCGACACCGTGGGATTCACCGACAAGCATCTAAACGAGCGTGTCGGCACCGTCGTCAGGCTGAACGCCAAAACGGCGTCGATCGCCGTGACAGACTCCGAAGGACACTGGCGCGTCTCGTACGGTCTATTACGGAAAATCCTCGATATTTGATTGAAGCCCTGTCAACACGGGATGCGCTGACGGATACGAAAATCGAGCCAAGCGCGTCACTGATCCCGCATTCCGAAATTCAGCGGCAAACTGTCGCCGAAAACGGCGCCTTCTTCAGTACCACCACGAATTTGTCCCCGGCCTGGTGGCCGTAGGTGTCGTTGTAGGCCTTGAACCGGTCGATGTTGTCGACAAACAGCAGGGAGAGCGCGCTGCGTGTACGAGGCGCCCGGCGCCACACGGTTGCCATGCCCACTCCGATCCAACGGACGCCGTGTCCTCACTGTACGTTAGCGCTCGTGAAAATAGCAGGCGGCGCAGTCTGCTTGACTCTATTTCGACCCCGCGCGGTCCTCGCAGTCGGCTCAGACCACGCCGAATCGAAGACAGCGCCTTTTAACTCACGTGTTTGAAGTTCCTCGTCATGCCTCAAGCTGCCGACTGCCTGGAACACGAAGGGCTATCCCGTTCATCGAGCGCTTCGGGGCGCAGATCGTGTGCGTTTAACAAGCGGTAGAGGGTCACGCGAGCGATACCGAGCTCGTTAGCGGCCTCTCCGAGCCGGCCCCGATGACGCAGCAGAGCCATTTCGATCGCTCGCCGTTCGGCTGCTCTGCGTGCTTGTTCGAGTGAGATTGGTTCAGCTTCGGCGTGTTCACCGAGTTCCAGATCCCGGGCGGTGATCTGACGCCCATCAGACATCACGATGGCTCGGCGCACGCGGTTGATGAGTTCACGCACGTTGCCCGGCCACTTATATGTGTGGAGCACCGCAATCGCGCAAGGGGAGAAGCCGCGCACACACCGGCGCGCGTCCTTTTTGAAGCGCTCGAGCATGTGATGGGCGATTAGCTCGATGTCCTTGCCGCGCTCCCTGAGCGGCGGTTCGTTGACCCGCAGCACGCAAAGACGGTGATAAAGGTCGGCCCGGAAACGTCCTTCCATCATCGCCGTCTGCATGTCAACGTGAGTCGCCGATATAATGCGCACGTCAACGGGCGTCGAGCCGTGGCCGCCGAGACGTTCCACCTTGCGCTCCTGAAGGAAGCGCAGCAGGCTCGCTTGGCTTTCGAGCGGCAGGTCGCCGATTTCGTCGAGAAAAAGCGTGCCGCCGTTGGCCGCTTCGACCCGGCCGATCTTGCGTTGGTGGGCGCCCGTGAATGCGCCGCGCTCGTAGCCGAACAGTTCCGACTGCAGCAGGTGCGGCGGGATCGCGCCGCAGTTGATCGCGACGAACGGCTGATCGCGCCGCGCCGACCGTTGGTGAATTGCAGAGGCCGTCAGTTCCTTGCCGGTCCCCGATTCGCCGGAGATGAAGACTGGTGCATCGGTCACCGCGACCTTGCGGATCGACCGGAAGAGCTCGAGCATCGCCTCGCAGGAGCCAATCATTCCGCCTATACCGTGCTCCTCAGCAGCCGGGCGCGCACCGTGTGACGCTTTATCGTGTAGCTTCATCATGCCGTGCGCGTGACCGACCGCATTGACGATCCGTTCGTTTGACGTCGGCAGCGTCACATAATCGAAGCAGTAGTTGCGGATGAGTTGGGGCACCACGGCGTCATTGATCTGTTCGGGGTAGCCAGTTGCTACCCATCCCACATGCGAACTGCCGAGCAACTGCTCGATAGCACGCAAGTCCTGCGGAATCCGAACGCCTGAAAGATCCACTATGCCAGCGCCGACGCGTCCGTCTCGGCGGCCTGTCTTGCAACCCCTATTCGGTTGTACCAAGTCGATGGACCATCGACGCTTTTCTAGTGCAGAGCGCAAGTCTGCGGGCACGTCTTGGCCCACATACCAAAGGTCGCGACATTCCCCGATCATGCCTTTTTCTCTCGTCATTTTTATGAACTATCCAGCAATTATGCATTCGCATCAGAAAACGGGAAACGCGCGCAAACGTTAAACATGGTTTTAATCTTTAAATCATTCAAGGCAGGTCGATTAATCGTTTAGACGGACTTTTTACCTTTCGCTCCGCTGCCGTTTCGGTAGTCGGGTATTATTGCAATGCACACGCATGCCGCCGGCTACCCGGGAGTGAAGGTAAGGATTGCGGCCATGCATCCGGACTTTGTTATCCGACGCAAGGCCGGTAATGTGCCGAGAAGTGTGCAGAAAGTTCGAGTTCGTTTTGCGGCCGCTCACGGCAAATCTTCTATGCCGAACTGGCTTCATCGATCATGAACAACCCTCCCAGTCGCACTCAACGCCCGTCAACAGGAACTGCTCGAACGCGTGAGGCGAGAAGGGTACTTGACCGTGGACGAACTCGCGACCGCGTTTCAGGTGACGCCGCAGACCATCCGCCGCGATGTGAACTGGTTCGCGGACATGGACCTGCTGCGGCGCTTCCACGGCGGCGTGACCATGCCTTCGAGCACGGAAAACGTCGCGTACAGCGCGCCCAAACAGATTTGCCACGACGAGAAGCGGCGTATCGCGTCGCTCGTCGCGTGCGGCCGTGGGACAAGGGCATCGTCGGGGAGATGGCGATCGACTTCATCCGCTAATTTCGCGTCGATTTCGCAGTGATTGGCACGTCGGGAATTGAAACCGACGGCACCTTGCGCGATTTCGACACACGCGAGATTCGCGTCGCACAGGCGATTATGGAGCATGCGCGCACAGTGTTTCTCGTCACCGATCATACGAAGATGGGACGGCCGAGCGCTCGTTCGGCAAGGTCATCTTGAACAGATCGACAAGCTGTTCACCGACAAGCCGCTACCGCCCGAAATGAAAGAGACCATTGCGGCGAGGGGACGCCGTATTCGTCGCATAGGTAACCACCTTGCGGGGCCGTACATCCTCCGGCAAGCTTCGGTGGCAACAGAATGATCGTTGTTATATATGATGTCCTTTATCTTATCCAAAAGGAACCCCGAGATGCTCAAGATCGACGGGCTGGATCAACTGACGCGCCAACTCGAGGACGCCAGCCGGGCCTTCCAATCGCTGGATGGCGAAATCGCCAACATTGTTCCAGGCGACCGGTCGAGTGTGCAGGCGGCCATTGTGCAGCTAGAAGCGACCATCGATCAGAACGCCGCCCCTATCGGGGCAATGAGCTGGTGGAGTCGATGGTCGAGCAGCTCAAAAAGCGGTATCGCGACGAGATCATCAAGCGCGGACGACGGGGCTGAGCGCATGCAACGCGACATGGACTTGATCCGCGAGCTGCTGCTCAAGCTGGAAGCCCTGCCCGCGAACCGCATCGTGCGTCTGGGCGCGGATGATGTCATCATCCAGATCGGGAGGTACAGCCCTGAAGAGGTCTTTTATCACTTGGCCTTACTCAAGGAGGCGTTCTTTATCCATTCGGTGGGCAGTGGCCGGATGGGGTCGATCGAGTTTGCCGGTCTGACATGGGCTGGCCACGACTTTCTCGATTCCGTGCGCAGCCCGGATGTGTGGGATAAGACCAAGCAGCTCGCGGCGGCTGCCGGCGGGTTTACGGTTGAGTTATTGGTGGCGACCGCGAAAAGCTATCTTGAAGGCAAGATCAAGAGGCTCGTCGGTGGCTAATTCAGGCGGGCCCTTGTCGGCAGCCTCGCTGCGCGTCGCGGAAGTCTATGTCCGACCGTAGGTGTTATGGCGCGCGCAACGTGAGAGAGAACAGGGGATGTTTGTTGCGCGGATGGCGAGAACGATGTTCTAAACTTTTCCGCGCATAGCGCGCGAGCTGCAGGCGTAAAGAAGGCCGATGCACCTCTGGTATCGTGCGACGTTGTCCAGACCCCGCACGCTTCCAGAACTGACCGGCCTATGCATCGTATCGTACACGCCTATCGCGCGCTGGAGCAACACCAGCGCGCCATCCTCTCCACGCTCGAATCCTACCGTCCGCCGCGTTGTCCGCACTGTGGCGTCGCCAGCCTTTGGGGGCATGGCTCTTACGACCGCAAGGCTGATCGCAGCGCAGCCGGTGCCCTGAATCCCGTTCTGGTGCCGCGCTTTCGCTGCACGGCGTGCTGCCGTACCTGTTCGCGCCTGCCGCTGTGCTTCTGCCCGCGTCGCTGGTACGGCTGGGCATTGCAGCAGCTGATGCTCTCCCTGTGGATGTCCGGCATGTCGCTGCGCCGCATCGCCGCGGTGGTCGGCGTCGACCGGCGCGAACGGTGGGCCGCTGGTGGCGCTGGCTGTGTGGGCACAAGCCCACCGGACCCTGGGATAGTTCGCTAACCGATAATTAGGTAGCTACCTAATTTTTATACAGGCCCGAATTTTGGCTTCTCTTGATATTGGCGAGAGCCCAGTTCACCGCAAACAAGGTGGCAGCGTCCCTGGAAGCAAACCGCCCGATCGATTCATGGATCTGTTGTTCGCCATTCGAATGGCGGATCGCTACGTTTGAATTAAATTTTCCGTTAATTTTTGTAACGATTGGACTGATAAAAAAGCCGTTGTGATGCATTCTCATCTACCTCGTCTCCCAAGTTCGAATCTAATGCTTTATTAATAATACTACTAGGGATAACCCCATGTCAATTACTGTATCGGCTGCGGCGTTGCACCGGTTTCTACATGTCGAGTCCACGCTGCTGTTTTCCCGACCGTAGAACGCAATCAATCCTTTGCCGTCTGAGCGGTGGCGGAGCAGATTTGATGGCGTAGCCGGTGAGGAGTGACCCGTCTTTGACGTTACAGACTGCGAACAGGACGTCGTAAGGGCTGAACGTCCACGTATGTGGCCGCAACCGGCACCGTCCCATATTCCAAAGTACGGAACTTTTGCCTTTTTGTTGCCGCGATCTCAGCCACGTGCGATAGCATGCTGCATCGGTCGCCGATGTAAATCATGTACTCGCAAGATGCGGCCCGCGAGCGACTGCCGCGGCGGTGCGCGTGGGCGCACAATCTCGACGGCTACCCGCCTGGTTGTCGAAAAGTCCAAGCATCCTGCTTGATGCCGGCACCGCGCCGGTTGCCATCCGGTCGCACTCCATGTCGCACGCAGTTCCGCCAGTTTCCCCCTTCGCAACGAAACGCCCTGCACTGCCAGTACGCCCCGCAACCGTTATGCGACGCCTTCTCCCGTTCTGTCGGCGACACCCGCCGGCAAGCAACGCGTGACATGTGGATGGCGGGCGGTCTCACCAGGACGTGAAGGCGCCCGAACATGAGATCTACCGTATCTCGTACGCGCCTGCTTACGCTCAGGCATCTACGCAAGGACCTGTTGCCATGGGCGATCGCGCTTGCCGTCGGCATCGACTACTTCGACAACACGGTCTTCTCGTTCTTCGCGAGCTTCATTGCCGGCGGCATCAACGCATCGTCGGATGAACTGGTCTGGGCGGCCACCGCGTACGCGACCTCCTCCGTGCTCGGCATCGTCCAACAGCAGTGGGTGATCGAGCGAATCGGCTTTCGCCGCTACCTCAGCGGCTGCCTTCTGATGTTCGCCGTGGGCTCGATCGCCGCGGCGCTAAGCGAATCGTCGATTGAGCTCGCGATCGCGCGCGGCTTTCAGGGGTACTTCATCGGGCCGATGCTGGGCACCTGCCGCATCTTGCTGCAGACATGCTTCACGCCGCAGGAGCGCGCGCTGGCGACGCGCACCTTTCTGACGACGATTCTTCTTGCCAGCGCGCTCGCTCCCATGATTGGCGGTTTTCTCGTCGCGCATTTCGACTGGCGTGCGCTCTTCAGCTGCTCGACGGTGCTCGGCTCCGCGGCGTCCGCGTTCGCCTTCTTAATCGTGCCGCACGTCGGCAAGCGGCGCCCCGAGCGGCGCAGCGCGACGCACCTTTGGCCGTACCTCGTGTTCGCGTTCGCCCTCGGCGCACTTCAGATCGTCACGCAACAGGTGCGCTTCGAACTGTTCACCACATCGCCGATGCTGTTGTTCCTGACCGTGGCCGGCCTGTTCGCGCTCGGCTGGTTCGCGTGGCATCAATGGCACGATCCGAGGCCGCTCTTGCGCCTGAACGCGCTGCGAGAAGGGGCCTATCGGATCGGCATCATGCTGTACTCGTTCTACTACTTCATCAGCAATGCGATCGGCTACCTGATCGCGCGATTGCTGGAGGGCAGCCTCGGCTATCCGGTGGAAAACATGGGGCGGCTGGTGGGTTTCACATCGCTTGCGTCGCTCGCGGTGGCATTCGCTTACTTCCGCTACGCCAAGCGCATCACGCGCAAGAAATGGCTTATCGTGCCGGGATTCCTGATGGCGGCCTTCATCGGCACATGGATCCAGTTCCTAACACCGGACGTCAGCACGCCGTGGCTCCTGCCGCCGCTCGTCATGCGCGGCTTTCTGCTGATGTTCATCGCTCTGCCCACCGCCAGCGCCGCGTTCCAGATCTTCTCGAACGACGAGTTCACGCATGGCTACCGTTTCAAGAACATCGTTAAGCAGCTCTCGTACTCGCTTTCGACGGCGTTCGTCATCATCCTGGAACAGCATCGCGTGGCCGTTCACTCGACCCGCCTGACCGAGTTCGCGAGCCCCTACAATTCTGTATTCCAGAGCACGCTCGAGACGATGACTCACGCGTTCGAGGCGGCAGGACACAGCGCAATCGATGCACGGAATATTGCGCTGGCGGAGCTCGCCCGCGTCATCGCGGATCAGGCGAACTTCCTGAGCGTGCTGGACGGCTTTCACGCGATGATCGTCCTTGCGCTACTGGGCGCCGCGATCGCGTTGGTCCAGAGGCAGATCCGATGACAGTGCCGTGACCGCGGAGATGAGTCGCGCAACCCATGAGTGATGGTAATTCGGACTTGATCGATAGGTGCGATCGATCGTCCGCGAAATCCACCTCAGTCTTTGCAGCCGAGCGAGGAGAGCAGGGCACCACGCTTCGAGATGAGGTGCCTGATGTGATTGCCGGCAAACCGCCCGTCTGCTTAAACGCGCCGAAGGCGCAACATCTCGATTAAGATCTTGAAAGGGCTGGACCTCAGACCGTTGAACAACGACCTACCTAACCGAAAACTATCAAGCCCGCGACGAGGCGGTGACACCTCGTCAGCACCACTGCCCCAGTTGGAGTAAGACTGTTCGATAACACCGGCAAGCACTCGGGGATGCGCCGTTTCGGTGCTTCAAGTAGACTGAGCGTACCGGGTCCTAACGATCGTTCAAAACATGCCGGCGCGGAGATGCGGGCGCGATAAGCCGGGCCCGGCATTCACGCACGCAAGAGATAGGAAATGTCAACGAATACCCCGCAGACACCCCCTTCTTCATCCTTCGCTCCGGCCCGGCGGCAGTTCATTTTCGGCACAGCTGTGCTCGCGACGTTCGGCGTGGCTGGGTTTGTTGGTGGCATGTCAGCGCGGCATAGCGCCTGGGCCCAGGGCTCGACCGTGAGCGATGCTGACTTTGCGGCGTTCATGCACCTGTCCCAGTACCTGACCGGCAAAACGACACTCGATGTTGAGATCGCCCGGGCCATCTTTGCAGGTCTGCATGACGAAGATGCGAATGTCGCGACACAAGTCGCGCAGATCAACGACTTCGTCGCGCGCTCGAAGACGCCCGCAAACGCTCTGCAAGCGGCGCTCGACAGCACGCAGCCCGCCCTCGCGGGCCTGCCCAAGCGGATCATGCCTGCGTGGTATCTGGGCGTGGTTGGCTCGGGCAAAAAAGCACGCACCGTAGCCTACGAACAGGCATTAATGTATCCACCGATCGCCGACGTCATCGTCATGCCGAGCTATGCGCGCGGCGCGCCCGGCTACTGGGCACAGCCCCCGCACCTGTCCCATTCCTGATTCTGATATCACCATGGCATCGAATAACTCAGCCGACGTCGTGATCGTCGGTGCTGGCATCGCCGCTGGCCAGATCGCCCAGAAACTCGCCAGGGCGGGCATTGATGTTCTGATGCTCGAAGCGGGGCCTCGGGTCGAGCGCTGGCGCGTCGTCGAAAATTACCGCAATAGTCCGTTCAAATCGGACTTCCAGTCACCCTATCCGCCCACCGAGTACGCGCCGCATCCGCAATATTCACCAAATAATGATTATCTGGTGCAGCGCGGTCCCGAACCGTACAAGGCCGGCTATCTGCGCATGGTCGGCGGCACGACGTGGCATTGGTCGGCTCAGTCGTGGCGCCTGCTGCCCAGCGATATGAGGCTCAGAACGCTGTATGGCGTAGGACGCGACTGGCCGATCAGCTATGACGACCTTGAGCCGTATTATTACGAGGCCGAGGTCGAAATGGGCGTGGGTGGCCCCGACGAAGGGCTCGGCTCGCCGCGCTCGAAGCCGTACCCGCATCCCGCGCTGCCGCTTTCGGATTTCGACCAGCGCTTCAAGGAGGTGGTCGAGCAGCACGGCTATCAGCATGTGACCGAACCCGCGGCGCGCAACACCGCACCGTTCGACGGACGCCCCGCGTGCTGCGGCAACAGCAACTGCATGCCGATCTGTCCGATCGAGGCGCAATACACGGGCGAAACCGCGATCCGCAAGGCCGAAGCCGCGAAGGCGCGCCTGCTGCCGAACGCCATCGTGTACCGCATCGAGCACGACGCGAATGCGCGCATCGTCGCCGTTCACTACAAGGATCCGGACGGCACATCGCATCGTGTGACAGGCGAGCTTTTCGTGCTTGCCTCGAACGCGATCGAGACGCCCAAGCTGATGCTGATCTCGACGAGCGACAAGTTTCCCAACGGCATTGGCAACAGCTCGGATCAGGTCGGCCGCAATCTGATGGATCATCCGGGCACCACCGTCACGTTCCTCTCGGCCGAACCGATGTGGCCGGGCCGCGGCCCGATGCGTCTTAGCTGCATCAACAACCTTCGCGACGGCGCATTCCGCTCGGAATACTCGGCAATGAAGCTCAACGTCGGCAACTATTCGCCGATGCGTGCCGTCACCGACTATCTGCTCTCGAAAGGCGTCTATGGTGCGGCGCTCGACGAAAAGATCCGCGAATACTGCTCGCGCTGGGTTGTGGTGAACAGCTTCTTCGACATCCTGCCCGACCCGGAAAATCGCATCACCGCAAGCACGGAGTTCAAGGACAAGATGGGCATTGCGCGCCCCGAAGTTCACTACCGCATCGACGACTACATCAACCGGGGCGCAAAGGTTGCGCGCGAGCACTACGCGAACATCGCGAGCCTGTTCGGTGGAACCGAAGTGCGCTTCGACGACACGTACTTCAACAACAACCACATCATGGGTACGCTGATCATGGGCGACGACCCGCGCGATTCCGTGGTGGACCGCGACCTACGCTCGCACGATCACCAGAATCTGTTCATTGCATCGAGCGGAACGATGGCGAGCGCCGGTACGGTGAACTGCACGCTCACGCTGTGCGCGCTGTCGATGCGGCTCGCCGACAAGCTGATCGATGAGATGAAACATGCGTGAGGCGCTGGTCATGAAGAATAATACGAGACCTCTCGGACGCGTCGCCGCGCTCCTAAAGTGGCTGCCCGCGAGCGCGTTCTCGCTGTGCGGCCTGACGATCAGCGGCCTCGCGCAGGCCGATGACGCTGCACTCGTCAAGCGCGGGGAATATCTCGCGGGCGCTGCCGACTGTATCGCGTGCCACACGTCGAACAAGGCCGCACCGTTTGCGGGCGGTGTGCCGTTCGAGCTGCCCTTCGGCACGATTTATTCGACCAATATCACGCCCGACAGCACCCACGGCATTGGCGCGTTAAGCGACGCAGACTTCATCAGCGCGGTCCGCGAGGGCAAGTCGAAAGACGGCAAGCGCCTCTATCCGGCGATGCCCTATACGTCCTATACGCAGCTTAGCGACGACGACGTTCTCGCCATCCGCGCGTATCTGCGCACCGTCGCACCGGTCAACAAGTCCGCGCCCGCGAACGCGCTGTCGTTTCCGTTCAACCAGCGCTGGGCGATGGTGTTCTGGAATCTGTTCAACTTCTCTTCGGGCCGTTTCAAGCCCGATCCGGCAAGGAGCGCTGACTGGAATCGTGGCGCGTATCTGGTGGGCGCGCTCGGGCATTGCCAAGAGTGCCACACTCCGCGCAACTTCATGCAGGGGCTGTCCAGCAAATCGCTTGCGGGTGCGCAGCTCGGCAACTGGACCGCGTACAACATCACGTCTGATGGGAACGGGGGTGTTGGTGGCTGGACCGACGCGGAGCTGACCAGCTATCTGCGTGACGGCGTGGCACCGGGCAAGGCGAACGCGGCGGGCCCGATGGCCGAAGTGGTCCAGAACAGCACGCGCTTTCTCACGCCCGCAGACCTCAAGGCGATGGTCATCTACCTGCGCACCGTGCCCGCCCAAGGCGACGGCGCTACGCAGCCACGCTACAGCTGGGGCTCGACGATCCAGAGCGTGACTGCGCTGCGCAACCGACCACTCACGGTGCTGGGCACGGGCGGCACCGCCGACGGGCGCACGCTCTACAATGCCAATTGCGCAAGCTGCCACGGCTGGCCAGGCACGGGCGTAGGCGGCAGCGACCCCGGCGCGTACCCCTCGCTGCTGCACAACACAGCCGTGGGCGCCGCGAACGCGGACAACCTCACGATGGTGGTCCTGCGCGGCGTGAGCCGCCGGACCAACGCAGGCCACGTGGCCATGCCTGCATTCGCAGGCGAACTGAGCGACAGCGAAGTTGCGACGCTCGTCAACTTCGTCACGACGCAATTCGGCAATCCGTCCGGCACCACGACCGCCGAGAAGGTCGCGAAGATGCGTTAAGCCTGGCGCCCGTCCATAGACTCGCAAATGCACACGAACAAAGGTGGGTTCAACCCTTCTTCCTTTAGGTGAATGCATTGTCCATGCCACCGTTAAATTCAGCATTTTCGTGCGAGCTGGCCGGCGGTGCAGCAAGCTTAGACAGCCAACACTGTGACCGACTTTGTAGCGAGGCACGGTTCGAGGGTTCGGTCGCGGTAGGGGGCTATTCGGGTGAACGGCGGTGATATGATGAGGATTGCTTATATCGTCGGCGAGTAGAATTGCTGGGCGGCAGATGGATTGAGTTTGCTTGCATCCTCCATCGGCCCCTTGACGAGCATATGCATGAGTTCAATTCCCCTCAACAAGATACCGGCACAGCGAAAATCCTTCAATCCCAACACGGACCGGGTACGGCGCTTGATTGCCCGGTTGGTCTTGTTCCACGGTGTTGTTGGGATACCTGGCCTGACGGATCTTGATTGGCGACTCACGCTCGGCGTTCACCGCGTGCAACCGGGCCAGATTGGCACCGCTCTTGTCGATAGTTACGGTTTCGGGCGCGCCACTTTGATCGATAGCCTGTTCGCCCGTGCCTTGCTGGCCGGAGAACCGCGAGAACGAAGGTCTTCAGTGATGTATTCAGACTTCAATGCGTCATCGTATTCCCGACCGGCCGCGCATCGCTGTCGTTCAACGTTTTGAGAAACGCGATCACGTCCTGGATATCGCTGTCCGACCAGACCGGCTTGCCTCCCTTGTGATTCGTCATCGGCGCAGTACGATGATCGACGTTGGTCTGGTATTTCACCGGCAGGTCGTCGAAGTGCTGCTTGCCGCCTGGATGCGGATACCACTTCGCCGGATCGGTGTCCCGTTGCACATAGAAGCCCAAGGCGTCTTCCAGCGTGTGGAAACGGCCGTTGTGGAAGAACACCTGGCGCGTAGCGACGTTGCGCAGCGTGGGCGTCCTGAACATGCCGCAATACCACTTATTCTCAGTCTTGTCGACCCGGACCGGGCCGCACAGTCCCATGTCGTAGTATCTCGGATCCCCATGGCCGCTATTTCCGGATTGCGCGGCACGCCCAGCGTCTGGAAGTTGTAGTCGGTGAGCACCGGGTGCGCGCCGGCAGCGCCTTTGTCGACGAGGTGGCACGATGCACAGTTCCCGCGATCCGGGTCGTTGAAAAGCGCGAAGCCACGCGCCTCCTGCTGGCTGAACGCCGCTTTGCCGTCCAGGACCTGGTCGAACTTGCTGTCGAAGGGCTGGAAGCTGGGATCGTCGAACTGAAACCGCTCGAGCGCCTTGCCCAGCGCCGCGAGCGCGTCAGCAGGGCGCGAGCCAATATCCTGGCCGAACACTTCGCGGAAACGTGCTGCGTAAGCACTCTTGCTCAGCTTGGCCGTGACGTCGGCGGCGTCCGCGTTGGCCATCTCGTCGGGGTTCAATAAGGGAAAGGCGGCCTGATCGGCAGGGCGGTCGAAGCGTCCATCCCAGGTATAGCCCCCGGAAGGCATGTTGTCTCCGTCCTCGAGTCGCTCCTTGAAGCTGCTCGCATACGTGTGCGTCCAGACGGGCACGCGGCGCAGATATCGCAGCGAAGGCACGGCGCGCGTGCCATGATGCTTCATATCGGAGCCGCCCAATTGCACGGCGAGGCCGTTGGTCGGACCGTAGGCATGTTCCGGATTATGGCAACTCGCGCACGACTGTTTGCCAGAAGCCGATAGCGACGGATCGAAGAAGGCCAGTTTGCCGATTTCGGCCATGTCCTTGTTGGAAGGCGTCGCGGAAGCCTTGGTGGTGACAGTAACACCGGTACCACCGTCCTGTTGCCCGCACGCCGTCAATAGCATGCTCGCGATGAAAAAAAGGGCCGCCCCCCGGGCGGTCCATCCAGTACATTGGAAAAGCATTTGGTTTTACTGGTTGAAGACGTCGGAACCGAAAGTCGCCAGGTTCGAATCATTCGCGTAGCCCAGATACTCCGGAATACCGAAGCGGTCTTCCAGGCTCTTTAGCAGCGCGTAGTGGTTGTAGCCGGTATCGCTGGTGGTGCCACCCTTGATGAACGGCGAAAGCAGCAGTGCGCCGGTGCGGTCGCCGCCGACGCCGTCGTAGTGCATGCCGATCCTGATCTGCTTGACGCTCGACGGAAGCAACGCGGTGTTGATGCCCAGCGAAGACGCGTACATGATCGGAAGCGTGGACAGGATCTGATCGTCGGGACGCTTGACGTTTGGGCCGGTCTGCTGCGTGCAGCACGAGGCGCCCGGCAGATTGATCGTGAGATTCATCTGCGAGTAGTCGGCGTTGAACATCGTGGTCATGGGCGAACTGGCCGCATTGGACTCGTCAAAGTTGACGATGATCAGACCGTCTTGCTTATAGGCCGCCGAAGCCTGGATGATCGGAATCCACTTTTTCAGGAACGCGTCGATCGAAGTCAGGCCGCCCGGCGCGCCGCTCTTGCAGCCCTTGCCTGCCGCGCCCGTACCGTCGCCGTCGTGGCCGTCGTCGCACAGGTTGGGCGTGATGAAAACAAGGTTCGGCGTGGTATCGATGAACTTCAGGTCGTTCTGCAGGTTGTCGTCGAGGCTCACGACGTGCTGGTCGCAATAGTCCGTATCGTCGATGATTGAGTGGAAGTACACGAACGGATTGTGGCGAGTCGCATAGGCATCCGCCTTAACATCGCCGGACGCGGAACCTGCCTGGGCAGACTGGGTACCGTCGACCGCTTTGGTCGGATCCGTGCCTGCCAGCTTCGCGGTGCGCGTCGGGAAACTGCACGTCTTCGTGCCATCGCGGTTCAGGTCGTTGCCCATATCTCCCATGTAGCCCTTCCAAGTGAACTTGGCGTTATCGAGCTGGTTGGCGAGCGTCTTGACGCGCGCCGGATACACGCATCCACCGCCCGCGTGGCCGTTCGCATCCGTGCCAGCCTTGAGCACCTTGGGGTTAGCGCTGTCGTTACCGGCATCGACGATTTCCGACCACAAACTGAAGCAGTCGGTTTCCGTATCCACTGTCGAAGGCTGGCCGCTCACCATCGAGATATAGTTGTCCAGGCTGACGTGGCCGGTACCATAGTAGTTGGTCAGCAAGGCGCCTTGACGAACCAGCGACTTGAAGATATGGGTCCTGGTCGCTGGCCGCCGCACTTGTGCCGAACGACTCCTCGTAGTTCTTATTCTCCATCGTGATCACGAACACGTGACGAACCGCCTTCGAACTCACGACCGTCTTGATGTAGTTGTCGCTCGCTGCCTTCACGCTGGCAAGACTCGTGTCGCTGTTGAAGTCGCCGAGCAGCTTGTCGGCAGACACACCGCCATATTTGGCAGCCAGCGTGCTCTTGGCATCGGTCAGCGAGGCGCCCCCTGCAACCAGTTGTGCCAGTTGCGTGGTAATGGCACTCACGGTGCCCGTCGCGCCCTTCGGCGCGAGGAAGAACGCACTGGAGCCGAATTGGGGACCCATGTCGTTCCCATTGGTATCGTTTTCCCGTGCGCTGGTCAAATCGGCGACCACATTTTTCCAGATGCCGTTGCTCTTGTCGCCGATGGAGAAATTACCCTTTGCATCACTCACGGTAGACGGTTCGCCGCTGTCGCACTTTCCGTTGTCGTTGAGATCGAGACAGACCTTGGCGTTCTGGATGTAGCTGCCGAGTACCTGGCCGGAGACCTGGGGAGTATTGTCATCGTGGCCACCGCAACCACCCAAACCGGCCGCCAGGCAGATACCGACCAAGAGGGTAAAAGCACCCCTGCGCTGCTTCAAGTTATTGATCTTAGAAAAAGTCACGTGGGTTCCTGTAGCAGGCTGGGCGGACAACGTCTTTACACTACTTCGCCCGAGGTTGGATTCATTACGGCAACGCAGGAGCATAGGGCGCTTGCGTGACAATACGGTTGCATTCTTCGTACAGGGTTGAGGTCGGGCAATCTGATGCCGTGTACGCAGGCTGGCGCAAGGACAACAAACCGACAAACGTCATCGTTCGCCTCTTGGGGCGATAGACAGGGGTTCCACGCAGAGCTTCTGTGGCGTTCCCAGCCTCGTGCGCTGCTTTGGGGTACTACAAGTTTGGCGAACCCCGAGCGAAACGGTGGTGCCCGGCCTGCAGGCTAACGCGACGAGCATGGCGTCGAATGGGCGCGCCGGTGCAGAAGCGGCGCAATAAAGCTGCGACAAAGCGCGCTTCTGCAGGCTCCTACTGCAACAAACCCGGTGACGCGCAAGATCGTGACCGACCAGTTGCGCAGCTGTCCGACCGCGGAGGCGGAAATCCCCAACTCGCTCACGTCACGCATGCATTTGAAGGCGGATGCTCGCGCTAACAATGGCGCGGAGAACAGTCACCCGCCGACGCGAACGCCAGATGTGAGGCTTACGCGAACCCGAACGCACGCCGACATTTCTTTCCGGCTTCGGTTCGATCCGGCAGCACTTCGCGTTGCCCGGACACCGGATGAATGCCTCGCATCATCGTGTTGAACTCGAGGAACGCTTTAGATACTATGAGGGCAGCAGAAGCAAAGCCCATGGAGTAGAACGGAACGTGCAAACCGTTTTCTTCGTGGGAGTACGCAAATGAACACGCCCGGCATGACCCGTAGTGGACAGGATGCAAAGGTGGTCGGCTCGTTGTACGTCGCCTTCGAGTTGGGCGACAGAAGCTGGAATCTTTGTCTTGGCGATGGCGTTTGCTCGCCGAGTCGGTGTACGGTGGCTGCCGGTGATACCGCGGCAGTCCTGAAGGCGATTGCGAGAGCGAAGGTGCGCTGCCGCCTGCCCGATGATGCTCCAGTTCGCAGCTGCTACGAGGCCGGACGTGATGGCTTCTGGCTGCACCGCTGGGCGAGCGCGCATGGGATCTCCAACCTGGTGGTGGACCCTGCTAGCATCGAGGTAAGCCGGCGGGCACGCCGCGCAAAGACCGACCGGCTCGACGCCGACCGGCTGCTCGCGATGCTGATGCGCTACCACGCGGGCGAACGGCGGCTATGGGCGATCGCACGTATCCCGAGCCCTGAGCAGGAAGATGAACGGCGCGTGCATCGGGAACTCGGCCGCCTTCGGCAGGAGCGCACGGCGCACAGCAACCGTGTCCGCTCGCTGCTGGTGCTGCACAACCTGCGCACTGAACACATCGGTGGGCGCACCTGGGGACGCTGGTGGGCGGAACACGCTGCGCAACTCCTGCCGGACCTGCGTGCCGAGATTGAACGTGAACTCGAGCGACTCGCTCTTGTCGCCCGCCAGATCAGGACGCTTGAGACAATGCAGGCTCATCAGGTGCGCAACGGCGAGCAGCCGGCCATTGCGGGATTGGCACGGCTGGCGGGTATTGGCACCGGCAGTGCATGGACACTCGTGAAGGAACTGTTCGGATGGCGTCGGTTTGGTAATCGCCGCGAACTCGCCGGCTGTCTCGGCCTCGCGCCAACGCCATATGCAAGCGGCACCAGTGAAGCCGAACAAGGCATCAGCAAGGCGGGCAACAAGCGGGTGCGGTGGCTGATGGTGGAGCTTGCATGGAGCTGGCTACGCTTCCAGCCGGCCAGCGAGCTGAGCAAATGGTTCAACCAGCGCTTCAGCGATGCGGGCAAGCGTTCGCGTCGCATCGGCATTGTCGCGCTCGCACGCCGTCTTGCAATCGCGATATGGCGCTATCTTGAACATGGCGAGATTCCGGCAGGAGCAAGGCTCAAACCGGTGGCAGCGGCAAAGCTGTAACCCGAGCAGCGACCATCATTCAACGCAGGTCAGGCAGGTTTGCGCACCCGGACAGTAAGAGGGTTGCCCAGTGGGTAACCGTAGTTTTAGATGGGGTGCGTTGGTAACGGAGTGGCCCCAGCGCTCTGCGCATGCGGTATGTGGTGACCGGCCTGGTGCCGGCACGGATAGAAGTTACAACGGGCAGACCGCCCGGATATCAGACACTCCGGCCTCTAGCGTCCTGCTGAACGGTCACATACGAAGGATTACAAACAGACATAGAGATATCCAGAACCATCAAACGGAGGCTGTTGAATCGAGGAAAGCACATCGTAAAAGGGCTTGACTTCCAATGCCCCATAGAAGTCTTACTGTGTCATAAAACTCATGGCATTATAGGAGCTTCTTCATCCTTTGCATGAGGAAGTGATGGACTGGGAGACGTCGTTCGACGATTATTTGGAACATCTATGTGAGGCAGTCAGACATAGCGATCGCCACGCCGGGTTGATTGGCTATTGCCAAGGCTTGATGCTGCCGATCCGGCGCAAGAGCGTGGAGCCGCTGGCAGCACATCTGGAACCTCAGCGGGTGAGTGCGCGGCATCAATCACTTCATCACTTCGTGTCGAAATCGGAATGGTCTGACGCCGCGTTACTCGAGCAAGTGCGTCGCTGGGTGCTGCCGCACATGGATCCGGCAAAGGGCCTGTACTGGATCATCGATGACACGGGCTTCCCGAAGAAGGGAAAGCATTCGGTTGGGGTGGCGCGGCAATATTGCGGGCAACTGGGCAAACAGGATAACTGCCAGGTGGCCGTGAGCCTGTCGGTGGTCACCGAAGAGGCAAGCCTGCCGGTGGCTTATCAGCTTTATCTGCCACAGGAATGGGCCGATGATCCGCTACGGCGGGCGCAGGCTGGCGTGCCCGATGAGATCGGGTTTGCGACCAAGCCGCAGATCGCACTCACGCAGTTGCGCGAGGCCCGGCAAAGCGGTGCACCGGACGGTGTCGTACTGGCAGATGCAGGATACGGAAACGACACTGCGTTTCGCGATGCCCTCAGCGAAATCGGCTTGCAATATGCGGTGGGTATCCAATCGAGCACCCGTGTATGGGCGCCGGGCACTGCGCCGCTGCCCGCCGCGCCATCCGGCGGCAAGCCTGGCCGACCGAGAAGTCTGCAGCGCCGTGTACCGGGGCATGAACCGGCATCGGTCAAAGAGTTGGCCGTCGGGCTCGACGCTTCCCGCTATCGTACGGTTTCGTGGCGTGAAGGCACCCGCGCTACGCTCAGTTCGCGATTCGCAGCGGTGCGTGTGCGCGCCTCACACCGCGATTACTGGCGGCCCACGCCGCGCGACGAGGAATGGCTGCTGGTTGAATGGCCCGATGGCGAGCCCGAGCCAATCAAATACTGGCTCTCGACCCTGGCCGCAGGCACGCCTGTGGACCGCCTCGTTCAGGTTGCAAAAATGCGTTGGCGCATCGAGCGTGATTACCAGGACCTGAAGCAGGAATTTGGCCTCGGACACTTTGAGGGGCGCGGCTGGCGCGGGTTTCATCACCATGCATCGCTATGCATTGCCGCTTACGGCTTCCTCGTTGCTCAGCGCTTCATTCAGGGAGGCAGTAAAAAAAACGCTGCGATCCGCGACACATCTGGCTTACCCTCGGACTACGTGCCACGCGGCTCCCCAGCGCGCGCAGCGCCACGTGGCTGACTCGATTGCCACGCTGCGCTGGTGCATCGCTGCGCACGTCGCTAAGCGGCTCCAGCGATGCCCATTCTGCAGCTCTGCGTCGACATATTTTATGACACAGTAAGATTAGCAGGCCGCTGAAATACTGACGGCAGAGGTCATCGCAGGAAGTGCCTGAAGCGTTGATAGAAGGACCTGACTTGCCCCCTGGAGATCATGCGCGGCGCCGACACATTCACCGAGAGTTTGTTTTCCTTCCGCAAGCTCGACGACTTCGTTCCAGCGTCGCATCCGCTGCGCTCGATTCGCGTGATGGCGAACGAAGCGCTCGCCAAGATGGATCGGGTGTTCGCCGAGATGTACGAAGTCGACACAAAAGGTGGGCGGCCGAGCATCGCGCCGGAGAAGCTGGTGCGGGCAATGTTGATTCAGATCCTCTACAGTGTCCGCTCGGAGCGGCAATTGATGGAGCAGGTGCGTGCGGAGAAATTCGCGCTTACGGTTGATCAAGCACGATGCGGTCATTAAATTTCGAAAGAGGCGTTTTTCCTCAGTCGTCTTTGTGGAAGATACCGGCCAACTGGCCCAGTGTGATGGGCTTGATTGGTGGTCGAATACGGTAATAGCCGACTTCTGCGGGAGAGACCTTTCGCTCGTCCGCGATGACCTCTGCGACCGTGAGCCCGCACATGCGTCCTTGGCAGGGGCCCATCCCACAACGATTGAACGCTTTAATCTGGTTTGGTCCCACGCATCCAAGGGAGACAGAACGTCGAATTTCTCCGGCAGTCACCTCCTCGCACCTGCACACCAATACCACGTCTGCGGGCACCCGATTAGCGTCGCTCGGTCGATAAAGCGAGTCCAGGAACGGGCGGATGTAAAGCTGCTGCGAAAGGCGTGCGCGCAATTTTGTGGCCAGCCTGGAGAACTCAACGTCGCGAATCTTGCCGTGCCGCCGGGCAATCTCAAGGCCACAAATTTCGCCTTGAGTCGCCGCCGCTTTGGCTCCAGCAATTCCACCGCCGTCCCCGACGATGAAGAACCCGGGGATGTCGAGTTCGAAAACATCGCTGCGTTTGGGGATCCAACAGAGTTGCATATCGTCCCAGCGATGCGCCGCTCGAATTGACCACGAAACCTGGGTGTTTGGAACGACGCCTTGGTGGAGAAGAATCAAACCGGCATCAATCCGATGGCTTTGATTGTTTGCGGTGAACGATAGCGCCTCCGCAGCAGATGCTCCCTCGACACAAAGGTTTGTTGCGCCGTGATACACAGGAACCCGAGCCTGGCGAAGCGTTCGCAGCAAACCGACGCCTTTCGCCAAGTCTTTCCAACCGAGCAAAGCACCCACCACGTGCTTTGCTGCGCGGCGCTTATCGGAAAAAGTCGTTGTTTCGACGAACGCCTTGATAGGCACCTTTGCCCGCAGGTACTGCCATGCAAGCAGATACAGGAGCGGCCCACAACCTGCCAGGACGACTGGCTGCCGAGGAATCGTGCCAGACGCCTTCAGTAAAATTTGAGCAGCACCCGCGGTCATTACGCCGGGCAACGACCACCCTGGAATTGGGAAGGGGCGCTCCATAGCGCCGGTCGCAATAACAATCTGCTTGCCCGTTACTGATTTCGTTTGTTCTTTCTGTACGTATTGGACAGTTCTTTCTGCAGTGACTTGCCAAACCTGAGCGCCCCGTTCATGGCGCACGTTACTTGATTCAAATGCTGATGCGATATCCTTCCCAGCTGAGTAGTCCGGGCCGAGCAGGGTCAGTAGCTTATCGTCAGTGCGAGTAATCGATCGATATATCTGACCGCCAACCGCCTCTTGCTCGTCCAAAAGCACGACGCTCAATCCTGCCTGCGCTGACGCGGTGGCTGCAGTCATACCAGCCGGCCCGGCTCCGATTACTACTACATCAAATGATTCTGGCGTCACTAACGCTACTCCTGGTGCAGTTGGGCCGCTGGTGCATCGTCATCGACTGCGTGACGAACCTGGCGTGCACCTTCTTGAGAACGAACGACCATCCCATCCCGTACGGTCTGGAGGCAGCTCTGGGTATTGGGCAGGCCGTCGACTTCAACAAGACACTCGAAACAGACGCCCATCATGCAAAACGGCGCCCGTGGGGCGGCGTTCACCGGCGTGCTACGAAAGCGCCGAACGCCGGTAAGCAGTAGAGCGGCGGCAAGGTTGCACCCGGCGGGCACCTGATAGTCGACGCCGTCGAACGATATGCGTACCGTCGGACCCTGCGGAGTCGGTAGTTGCTCAAACAGTGAATCAGTCGACATGGGAGAAGGCTTCATAGGGTTTCAGGAAGCGGTCTGCGGAGAAGATTTGGATATCGGGGGGCATCGCACCGCCTGTGAGCCAGTTGCCAAGGCGCAAGGAGTGCGCAGAGGCTAATGTGATTCCGCTGTGGCAACTGACGTTGAACGCGCCTGGATGAGTTTCAGACTCTTGATAGATTGGAAAGCCGTCCGGTGTCATCACACGAAGTGCGCCCCAAGCGCGCAGGAGTCGAACGTCGCGTAGCAGCGGGAAGGCCCGTACGCCCCGAGCAGCAATCTCCGAGAGGACGTCGGTCGTCACTCCGTTGTGGAAGCCCACGTCTTCCAGCGAGTCACCCAACTGAACCGTTCCTTCGTTCGTCTGCCGGACCGTCACTGTCGGATGATGAAGAAACGGCGCGACACGCTCGCTTATCAAGACCTGGCCACGTATCGGAACGACAGGCGCGTTAAGCCCAACCATCGGAGCGAGGTCTTTGTTTCCCAAGCCGGCCGCCAGGATGACGCGCGCCGTCGTCCATCTGCCACGTTGTCCATGTACGACGAATCCGCCGGGTTGCGGCTCGATGTGTTGCACGCGCTCAGAATTGACCAAATCCCCGTGACGATTAGCCAACCCTCGTCGCAAGGCAAGCAATAGCTTGAGGGGATTGACGTGCCCGTCCATCGGAGAATAAGTCGCTCCAGCAACAGACTTCCCGACACCGGGAAGACGCGCAGCAAGGTCAGCCGGCTGCAAGACTTCGAAGGGATAGTCGCCGTCTGCCTCCTCAGCAATCTGCGAAAGCTGGCATGCGCGCTCCTCCAACTCTTCGTCGGAAAAGCACAAATCGAAGCCGCCGGGCTGGAGCAGTTGTGTGTCCACATCAGTCTCAGCGAGCAAAGCGGCGGCAAGAGACGGCCAGAGTGCCGCGGATGCACGTGTCCATGTGGTGTAACCTGGCTTTCCGGCGCCTTTACCTTGGACCCAAACTAAGCCGAAGTTGCCGACTGAGGCGCCGAACGCATCATCTCCTTCGTCGATTATCAGGACTTTCGCGCCCTCCCGCGCAATTCCGAAAGCGACGGCAGACCCAACCAGTCCACCACCGATGACGACTGCGTCGTAGGACTTTGATATTTCGAGTGTTGTCATTACTGCGTTCTCAGAGTGCAGGCCGCGTTAGCTCAGCCCGTCACTTACCTGTCTATGTTGGCGTCGAGCGTTCGCCCAGTTCCCGGTTGATTTGTGCACTTGCGGGTGGCGTGGGGCGCACGGGCCCTAAACAATCGCCACCCATCGGACCAGCCATTGGGCGACTGAAGGAATTTGACCCAGGGTCCATTAGTACCGTCGACAGCCCTCGGTTGTCGTTTTGCGTCGTTACGAATCTTGAGCCGCCATGTTTATGCGGTCAAATGCGAATACAATAGGCCTCTATGCCAAATTGATATAGGTAAGATGAAGCTGCGCCAGATTGAAGCTTTCCGTGCGGTCATGCAGGCGGGGTCGACCACTGGGGCCGCCCAGGAGTTACACACATCTCAATCGAATGTCAGCCGCCTTATCAGTCAGCTCGAAATCGACACGCGGCTTGTCCTGTTCGAGCGTACGGGCGGCCGCCTCATCCCAAAGCCTGAGGCGAAGGCGTTGTTCAGAGAAGTAGAGCGAGCCTTCGTCGGTCTGAAAAGCCTAACCTATGCTGCCGACACTATCCGCAACCTGGGAAGCGGCCGACTGCGAATCGCGTCAATCCCCGGAATCGGACTCAGCTTCTTGCCACGCGTGGTTCAGCGATTCAAGCAGTCTCGACCCGATGTCACTGTCTCGATTCATACGAACACGTCTAATACGGTTGAGCAGTGGGTGTCTTCGCAGTTCTGCGATGTCGGCATCGTAGCTTTCGTCTCTGCCGCCGCGACATGCCAAGTTGACGCGCTCCCCGACGCCGAGGTTGTTTGCATTCTGCCGAAGAACCATAGACTCGCCGGGAAAAGCAAGGTAAAGGCGACAGACCTGCAGGGGGAGGAATACATCTCCCTGGTGCATGGCGATGGGTCGAGAGAGGAGACCGACCGGCTATTCGAGCGGGAGGGCGTCTCACGCAACATGTCGCTCGAAGCACAATACAGTGCCAGTTGCTGCGAGATGGTCAAGGTTGGGTTGGGCGTGACGTTAGCCCATCCATTGGTAGCATCGGATTTCGTGGGGCAAGGAGTCAAAATCCTGCCGTTCTCCCCATCCATGAACTATCCCAATTTTCTTTTGTATCCGCCGCATGGCTCCATGTCGCAGCTGGCCGAACAGTTCGTCCAACTGTTACGGGACCAGTTCGAGCGAGAAATCGCCGGGTGGCGGAAGTAGCTCTTCCTGTCGGCGCGCGGCACTACCGCACACTGCCGCCTCTTCGCACAGCTAGTCACGTTGCGGGCTATTTCGTCCGGCATCGCAGCCGCTGTATCAGTGGATTCAGGCTTCTCGTGACCGGTTGTGCGTAAGCTCAAACTCTCCGTCACGCAGTATCGCCAGGCACGACTCGACGCGCGCTGCGGGGCTGTCGCTTACCAGTCACTCGCAACCCACCCCCATCCACGCTGCAGACACTCGGCTCATTGGTGCGTCCAATCGCCACCAGGCAAATGCAGCGGTGCCGCTCTCACCTCCGTGGGTCGACCCTATCTCATTTTTGCATAACCTGTCGATTTATTCGCATTGGACGCGATTGACACGACCCGCGCATCATTCGCCTAAGCGTTGACGACCGGCAACCGCCCCGTGAAATCAGCAGGGCGCCGACGGATGTCTAGCGCCAAAGGCGGCTATATGAAGCACAACAAACGTCGCTTCGATTCAGTCAAGAACAGGTGAACGTTCGATTTACGGACGCTCCTGCCAGTCGCAAACAGGAGTCTTGCAATGAAGTTGAAGATGATTATCGCCGCGTTGTGCGTTGTCTGCGTGCCGTTGGCAGCAGCAGACACCGTCAAGCAAATCCGATTTGGTGTCGATAGTTCGTACCCTCCGTTTGAATCCAAGACGGCCAGCGGCGAGTTGGCTGGATTCGATATCGACCTTGGCAATGCAATCTGTGCCAAGCTCAACGCGAAATGCGTCTGGGTCGAGAATTCGTTCGACGGCATGATTCCAGCTCTGCAGGCGCGCAAGTTCGATGCAATCAATTCCTCTATGTCGAAGAACGAGCAACGACTCAAGGTGATTGACTTCACGAACAAGCTCTACGCGCCCGTCGAGGCGTTGATCGTCAAAAAGGGCTCCCCGCTGGTGGCTACAGCTGAGTCGCTCAAGGGCAAACGAGTTGGTGTACTGCAAGGCAGCACTCAGGAGACCTACGCTCGTAAGTATTGGGCGGGGAGCGGTGTCGAGGTTGTCCCTTACCAAACGCAAGACCTCATTTGGCCTGACCTCATCGCAGGTCGTGTCGACGCGGCCATGGCCTTCGCTCCTCAAGCAGACGCCGGCTTCCTGAAGACCCCTCCGGGCAAGGACTTCGTCTTTGCGCAAGGCCCTGCCATCAAAGACGAATCCATTTTTGGCCCGGGCGTTAGCATCGGCATCAGAAAGGACGACACGGAGCTCCGCGACGCTATCAACGGCGCTATCGATAGCCTGAGAAAAGACGGTACGTACGACAAGATTGCGAAGAAGTATTTCAACTTCAACATCTACGGTGGCTGAGCCGGGCAAGCCGATTCGCGACAGGGCATCCTGGCTTCCGGGGCTGCGCAATCTTGCGCCACCCTGCCGAATAGTTGTCTACAGCGCCGACCACGGGCGCAAAAGATACAGCGTACACGCGTTAACGGGCGAGCAGAATTGGCCCACCTGGCCGTGTGATTTGCATCGAAATTTGACGCACGTGATTGAATGTCATGCTCAATATTTGAGCAGGGGATACAGAGGTGATCACGGTGGGTATGCTGGCCAAGATCAGGCGGATGTATTTCCGCGAGAACGTGCCGTTGCGTGAGATCGCACGGCGAACGGGGTTGTCGCGCAACACGATCCGAACGTGGCTGCGTCAACCAGAAGCAGCGGAGCCGAAGTACCCGAAGCGGGTCAGTCCGAGCGTGGTGGACGCATGGGCTGGACAGCTTGAGGAATGGCTGAAGGCCGACAGCCACCGGCCCAGACGCGAGCGCCGCACGGGGCGCTTTATGTTCGAGGCGATTCGCGCACAGGGCTACGGCGGCAGCTACACGCGTGTGAGCATATTCGTGCGGCGCTGGCGCGAGCGGCAGGCGCAGGCTCCTCGCCGCCAGGCTTATGTTCCACTGGCGTTTGAGCTGGCAGAATAATCGCAAGCTTGCGATTATTCTGCAGGTTTGAACTCAAGCCGCATCGGTACATCCGGCATGAGCTCCGCCTTCAATTGTTGAAGCAGCCTGTAGACGGATGAGTAGCTTCCCGCGTAGCCGTGGTTGCGCACCAGCGCGCCGTGAATCGTCGTGCCGGGCACGCCCGCGTCGTGCCACTGGGCAATCTGTTCGCGCCACGGTTCGGCCGACGAGATACAGCTCGCGGGCAGGAACTCCTTGCGACTGAACACTGTAGCAAGCTGCGCGTCATCCGGCAGAGCGTTGTCCGGAGAAAGCCACCCGCGCTCGGTTGCGATCTCCCGCACGGCTGCCAGCTTCTTACGGCCCATGATTTTCGACCGGTCGATATCCCGGTCGGAGTCACCCTGGCGCATTCGCACCAGAACCTGTCGATATTGGTACATCTCGAACTTCCTCTTCAAGCCACCCTCCGGAGCAAATGCGTGCCGGGAGGGTGGCGGTTGGCGAAGTTCGAGCGCCCGACTCAGATGCCAGTGGCGCCTTTGTGCCGAAAACGGTTTGGCTCCTTAACGGCGAAAGTTCACACTGTGTCACGGATCGGCGTAATGGAGCCGGGGACGATCGGCGTAAAGGCGCCACTTGGAGGGGTTCGGAAACGCAGTTTCGAACGCCGTCAAGAATGCTAGTTCTTGGTCCGTTTTTAAAATGCCTGAAACAGGCAATTCGGGCATGGATTTCGGCACGCGATAACTGTCGCCGTCGAGGATGATCCGATACGCGCCGTGGCGCAGCCGATCGAGGGTGGCGGCGCCGAGCATGCGGTTGGCCGGGAACGCATCGCCCCATTCGCTGAAGTCCAGATTGCTCGTCAAGACCAGGACCCGCGGCGCTCATAACGCTCGGCGACGACGTCGTGAAACGCTTCGTCATGCGGCGCGGTGATGGGTTTGAGCGCGAAGTCGTCGACGATGATCAGCGGCACGCGCACCAAGTTGCTGCAGGCGGCGCTCGTAGTCGCCGACGGCGCGTGCGGCATGCAACGTGTTGAGCAGCTTGGTTCGCGTGAGGAACAGCACGTCGTGCCCCTGACGCGCGGCGCAGTGCCCCAGCGCCTGCGCCTGCGACTTGCCGACGCCGGTCGGCCCGGCGATTAGCACGTTGGCGGTCTCCTGCAGGTAACGGCCGGTGGCCAGGTCCTGGATGACGGCACGGTTCAGTTTGCTATCCTGTTCGGTGACCGATTATGCAGGCGCATGGATAATCCGTGTTGTTCAACCGCCTCGCCCACAAAAATGCGGACAAGTTCCCATGGCGGGCGGCATCGGCATTCCAGTGCTTATCAATGGATTCTACGGCGACCCGGCTGTGATTGCCGCGCTCGGCATGTTTTCCGCCTATGCCGGTGTGCTTGTGACACCGATGGCCGCGCACTTTAATCTTATTCCGTCCGCCTTATTGGAACTGCCCGACCGTTACGGTGTTATCAAGGCGCAGGCCCCGACCGCGCTCATGGTTCTCGTCGTCAATGCTGTGCTTTTGTACTATCTGATGTAGTTGGATCCACGTCCATTGGTCTCCGCGTCTGAGCCTGCTTCATGCGAGAGGGCGTTCGCCACTTCGGTGGCGAACGCCCTTGCGAGCGAGGATATCGCCGTTGACTCCGGGAAGATAATAGCGAAACGCGAAGCAAGTGCCCCCTCAAGCGGTCTTGTGACAACATTGCCGTGAGCAAAAATCTCGGCAGTGAATCCCGATACGATTGAAATTCCAAGCCCCTGCGCAACCAGCGCTGCTGCGATGAGCGAATTTGGTGTTTCCGCGATGACATTCGGAAAAGCATTCGCCTGCGACAGCGCCTCATCAATCTGGTAGCGAACGTAGCTGTGTTGCGACAGCAGCACCATCCGCTCGTCGTGCAAATCTCCAAAGCTAACGCTCTTCTTCGATGCCAGCCGATGCTCGCGCGGCATGATAACCACAGAATTTCCAGGCGCGAGTGGTTCAACGATAACAGAGGCTCGAGACACCGGGAGTTCGACGATCCCCACGTCATATTGACCGGTTGAAACCAGTTCGGCAATCTGCCGGGACGGAAGGCTTTGGACTGTCGCCGTGACCGACGGCCGCGACTGCAACAGCGTGCTCAATGCTCGTGGGACTACCGTGAGCGAGAGTGCTGGGAGAGACGCGACTCGCACGGCCCCCGCTCGCTGAAATCGAATGTCCTGTGCAGCCTGACCAATTCTCTCTGCGCCGATGTACAGCCTTTCGACCTCGCGGTAGAGGGTCTGTGCCTCGGCAGTCGGAAAGAGACGCCTTCCTCGTCTCTCAAATAGCTTGAAACCAAGTTGAAGCTCAAGAAGGGCGATTGTCCGGCTGACTGCCGGTTGCGTCACGTTCATCAGAGTCGCCGCGCCCACGACAGTGCCTGTCAACATGACGGCTCGAAACGCCTCGATATGGCGAAGATTCGGTGCGTTTCTCATATATAACATCTAGGCATATGCAGGTGCGCAGTTTTACATATTCTTCGTATTTTGTGTCTACTACGATTCTCTCATTCCAGTCGCGCACCCCAACTAAGCATTAGGGTTTATTCCTAGATTTTTTCCGGAGACAAGCAATTGAATACATATCTCAAAGTCATAAGTGCGCTTGCCCTGACCGCGCTCGTCACCAACGCGAATGCGGATACGACGATCTACGTGGGCGGGTATGGCGGCTCGACCGAGAAGCTGCTCAAGGAAAAGCTCATTCCGGAATTTGAAAAAAGAGAGGCGGGCGTGAAGGTTGTCTATGTCGCGGGCAACTCGACCGATATCCTCGCGAAGCTCGAAGCCCAGAAGGGACGCCAGGAGCTTTCCGTAGCGATCATTGATGATGGCCCGATGTACCAGGCCGTCGGGCAAGCCCTCTGCGCGCCAGTAGAACAAACCGGGGCTGTGCGAGACCTTTATCCCCTCGCCAGAATGGCCGGCGACCGTTCCGTGGGCATAGGAATGCTTGCCGTTGGCCTTGTCTACAACAAGGATGTTTTCGCCAAGCGTGGGTGGGCGCCGCCAACCTCATGGAGCGATCTTGCCGACCCGAAGTATCAGGGCAAGGTCGTCATCCCTCCGATCAGTAACGGATACGGCCTTCTGACATTGCTGATGATGGCACGGATCAACGGCGGCAGTGAAACGAACATCGATCCAGGGTTTCAGGCCCTCACCAAGAAAGTCAGTCCCAATGTTCTCGCGTGGGAGCCGTCGCCAGGAAATATGGCGCAGATGCTGCAGACCGGTGAAGCGGCGCTTGCAGTTTGGGGAAACGGTCGCGTTCAGGACGTGATCAATCAGGGAGCTCCAGTGGCGTTCGTGTATCCGAAGGAAGGAGCCTTCGCGTTGATGAGCGCTGCCTGTCCCGTAGCAGGAGCGCCGCAACCGACACTCGCACAACGCTTCCTGCAATTTCTCGTCTCCCCGGAGGCGCAGACGAGTTTTGCAACCGTATCCGGCTGGGGGCCGGTGAACAAGACGGTCACGTTGCCTGCAGCGGTGGCGGCAAAGGTTGTTTCCGGCCCGGATAAGGTCAAGTCGTTGATTATGCCGAACTACGACGTAGTTAACGTGAAGCGTGCCGAGTGGACAGCGCGCTGGAATCGGTCGGTCGAACACTAAGGGGTCTCAGGCGTGAGTTATCTACAGCTGAACGGCTTGGTGAAACGGTACGACGATTTCGTAGCGGTCAAAGAATGTACTCTTTCCATCGAGCGGGGAGAGCTTGTCTGCTTGCTTGGACCCTCTGGTTGCGGAAAGACAACGACGCTCCAGATGGTGGCAGGGCTTGTTACTCCGACGTCCGGGAGAATCATTCTCGATGGCGAGGACATAACGAACGTAAAGCCGAGTGCACGCGGGCTAGGCATCGTCTTCCAGAGCTACGCACTGTTTCCTCACATGACGGTGCAAGAGAACGTCAGTTTTGGTCTCGAAATGCGGCGAGTGTCATCTGCTGACCGAAAGAAGCGGGTACAGGAGGCGCTCGAACTCGTGCATCTTGAGAGGTTTGGTGAGCGCTTCCCGCGCGAGCTCTCCGGTGGCCAGCGCCAGCGCGTCGCTATGGCGCGTGCACTCGTCATTGAGCCTCGAGTGCTTCTGCTTGATGAGCCAATGGGGGCGCTTGACGCGAAACTGCGGGAGGACATGCAGGTGGAATTGAGGGCGCTGCAGGAGCGGCTCGGCATCACCACCGTCATGGTGACCCACGATCAGGCAGAAGCGATGACATTGGCCGACCGTGTGGTCCTGATGAACAAGGGCGCTGTCCAGCAGGTCGCGACTCCGTTCGATATGTACGAGGCACCCAACGGAAGTTTTGTGTCGAAGTTTCTCGGCAAGGCCAATGTTCTAAGCGGCTTCAATTACGGCGGCGCTGTCGACGTCAATGGGACTCGCTTGCCCTGTTTGAGCGACGCGCAGACGGGCGAAGTCGACTACATCGTCCGGCCCGAGAAAATTCGAGAAAGCACTGACGGCGCGTATATTTTTGGCGAGGTCGTCGGGCGTACATTCCTCGGAAATCACTGGTTGCTGAACGTGCAAACTCCGCTGGGTGTAATTCAATACGTGCAGATAAACAGCGGAAATCCGCCCACAACCGAAGGTTCAAAGATCGGCCTCTGTTGGGAGTCCGAGCACGTGTGCGTCGTTGCGAAAGGTGAAGGCTAATGGACTCATTGCGCAATCGACTACCTTACTGGCTGACAACGCCCGCATCTGTCTTGATGCTTGCTTTCGTTGCAATTCCGCTTGTTCTCACGCTGTCTCAGAGTCTGCATTCAACTCCTCCGGTTGAGAGTACGCATCTAACGCTATATCAATACACGCAGGTGTTCGGCGACCAGTATTATCGCGGAATTTTTGCAAGGACGTTCGGGCTCGCGTCGCTCGTGACGCTGCTATGCATCCTCATCGGCGTGCCAGAAGCGTACGTTCTGAGTCGGTTATCACCGCGGTGGAGAGCGTTGTCGATGTTCGTCGTCCTCGGTCCGCTTCTCATGTCCGTTGTCGTACGTACGCTTGGCTGGGCGGTGCTGCTGGGCAACGAAGGACTACTGAATTCGATACTGTTGAAAATCGGGCTCATCGACGCACCCGTGAAGATGATGTTTACATTTTCCGGCGTCGTGGTGGCGCTCGTACATGTGCAGGTGCCATTCATGGTGTTGGCGGTCTGGACTTCGTTGCAGCGGATGGACGTTTCGACTGAAAGTGCAGCGGAAACATTGGGGGCATCGTCGCTGACAGTATTGCGTCGAATCGTAGTGCCGCAAGTAATTCCGGGCGTGCTTTCTGGCGGACTGGTGGTGTTCGCGTTGACTGCTAGCGCGTTTGCTACCCCGGCAATCATTGGCGGTCGTCGACTCAAGGTCGTTCCAACGACTATTTATGACGAGATTCTGAGTAACCTTAATTGGCCGCTCGGCACGGCTATCGCGGTGGTGCTGATGGCGGCGGTGTTGCTCATCTCGGTCGGTGTCGGACGTTACGTTGAACGTCGCTACAGACAGGTGTTTTGATGCGCAAGACCCCATCGTACCTTCTCGCGTTTCATGTGGCGTTCGCCTGCTTCATGCTGGCGCCGCTCGTTGTAGTCGTGCTTGTCTCGCTTACAGATAAGGGATACGTTTCAATGCCATTTGATGGAGCGTCCTTGCGGTGGTATCGCGCGATACTCGACGCACCTGATTTCATTGCGGCGTTTCAACGAAGCGTGGGTCTTGCAGCTGGCGCGGCAACTATCGCGACGGTCCTAGCCGTACCAGCAGGGCTGGCGATCGCGTGGTTCCGCTTCTGGGGAAGGGACGCGGTAATGAGTCTTCTTCTCTCGCCTCTGATGGTTCCAAACGTTGTGTTGGGCATTGCGCTTCTGCGCTTTTTTTCCCAGTTGAACATTGCGGGTTCCATGTCGACGCTTGTTTTGGGTCACGTTCTGGTCATCCTGCCCTATGCCTTGCGACTCGTAGTCGCGTCAGCAGCGGGATTCGATCGGTCCGTGTCCAATGCAGCACAGACGTTGGGCGCATCCGGATGGACCACATTTCGTCGTGTTGAGCTTCCGTTGATCATTTCGGGCGTTGCAGGTGGCTGGCTGATTGCGTTCGTCACGAGCTTCGACGAACTGACAATGTCCATCTTTGTCAGCTCCGCAGCGACCGAGACGCTTCCCGTCAAGATGTACAACTACATCGCTAATACTATCGACCCGCTTCTGGCGTCCGTATCCACCGTCCTTATCGCAATGACCCTGTTGCTGTTGATTGTGCTCGACCGGCTCTTCGGTCTTGACCGTGTTCTTTCTGGAAAAACATGAAAACCGACTCTTCAACTGACGTTTTGGTCATCGGCGGAGGTGTAAGCGGGATGTCTGTCGCCTACGGCCTGGCGCGAGCCGGGCAGCGGGTAATCGTGCTGGACCAGGGCGACGATGTCTTTCGGGCGACTAGAGGAAACTTTGGCTTGGTTTGGGTACAGGGAAAAGGAGTCGCAAAGCCACCGTACGCGAGATGGAGTGTAACGTCGGCCGCGCTGTGGCCAGAGTTCGCGGCTGAGCTGACAAGACAATCGGGCGTCGAGGTCGAACTGTCGCAAGTAGGCGGAATGCGATTGAGCTTCAGCGATAGGGAACTGACGCGCTGGGCCGCTGATATGGATCGCATTCATGACTCGCTCGGAAGCGACTATCCCTACGAACGCCTGAGTGCGGCCGACGTACGAGCGCGCATTCCAGAGGTCGGTCCCGACGTTGTTGGGGCGATTTTCTCGCCTCTCGACGGTCACGTGAGTCCGCTGAGACTGCTTCGTGCCCTGGTGCAGGCGTTCGCGAACCTCGGCGGCAAGTTGAGCACCGGAGAAAACGTCGAGGCAATCGACCATCGCGGGGGGGAATTCCACGTCCGGACCCAGAAGGGCCGATATGCCGCAAGTCGCATTGTACTTGCGGCGGGCCTGGGCAATCGCACATTGGCGCCTATGGTCGGCCTGCATGCGCCCGTTGAACCCGTACGTGGACAAATTCTTGTGACCGAGCGGATGCAACCGTTTCTGCGTTATCCGACTTTGCACGTGCGGCAGACCGGCGAGGGAGTGATTCAGATAGGGGACTCGAAAGAAGACGTCGGGTTTAATGATGCAACCACCGTGAAGGAACTAGGGCGGATCGCAAGGAACGCAGAGCGATATTTCCCCCTTCTGAAGACCGTCAATGTGATACGTGCGTGGGGTGCATTGCGCGTTATGACGCCCGACGGTTATCCGATATACGACGTGTCACAAGAGTGCCCTGGTGCATATCTCGTCACCTGTCATAGCGGAATTACCTTGGCCGCGCATCATGCTGGCACTATATCAGACTGGATTTGCGGCGCGGCGGCGCCCGCGGACGTTCAAACTTTCAGGGCAAATCGTTTCCATGTTCAGAACTCTACAAACTGAATCGCCGCGGCGATCCATAACGCTGACTGTCGAGGGTCGTACGGTTGAAGCGCGTGAAGGCGACACGCTTGCGCTCGCGTTGCTCGATTCTGGGATCGACCACACTCGTACGACGCCCGTCTCCGGCTCGCCAAGAGCGCCGCTTTGTCTCATGGGCGTCTGCTTCGAGTGCCTCGTCGAGGTTGACGGTCAGCCAAATATCCAGGCCTGCATGCTCGAAGTAGGGGAGGGCATGAGGGTGCGCCTGCAGAGCGGGGCTCGTTGCGCCGGAGGAGTGGAATGACGCATGACATGATAGTAGTTGGTGCAGGCCCCGCGGGAATGGCGGCAGCGGCGACCGCTAGTGAGTTGGGATTGAAGGTTGCGCTTGTCGACGAGCAGCCCAGGCCTGGTGGGCAGATCTATCGGAACATCGGCGTAGTCGATTCGTCAGTCAAGGCACTCCTCGGGCGTGACTATGTAGCCGGCAGCGCGCTGCTGATGCGGCTGAGCCAGACTGCTGTCGACGTTCGTGCCGGCGCATTAGTATGGGACGTTGACCAGAATCGAAACGTTACGTTGAGCATGGCGGGCCGGTCTGAGCGCCTCCAAGCGCCCCATCTGCTTATCGCTACCGGTGCTCAGGAGCGGCCATCGCCCGTTCCGGGCTGGACACTACCGGGCGTACTAAACGCTGGCGCCGCGCAGATCGCGCTGAAGTCAGGGCCTTCGATTCCAGACGGACGGATTGTCCTTGTGGGCGCCGGCCCGCTTCTGCTTCTCGTCGCATGTCAGTTGTTCTCGGCTGGCGCTCACGTGGCCGCACTGGTCGAGACTGCGCCCATTGAAAATTGGACTCGCGCGCTGCGACATTTGCCCGCTGCGTTACGCGCTCCCGGGCCGCTACTCAAAGGGCTGCGTATGCTTGCGAAGCTGCGCTCGTCCGGAATACCTTGGTACAAATGCGCGACCGAAGTCTCGATTCAGGGCGAGTATCGCGTGCGTGAGGTGCACTTTCTGCATCGCGGAAAGAAAGTCGCATTAGCGGCAGATGTCGTGCTCGTTCATCACGGCGTTGTCCCAAACTCGCAGCTCACGCGTTTGTTGGGGTTGAAGCACACTTGGAGCGAAACTCAACTAGCCTGGCGTCCCGATCGGAATAGCAGGGGCATGAGTGCGTTAGAGGGCGTATGGATTGCTGGCGACGGTGGCGGCATTGACGGCGCCCGCGCGGCAGAGGCGAGCGGTACACTCGCGGCACTTGGGATTGCTCATGCCCTGGGACGCATTGATGCCGCTGAGCGGGATAAGCAAGCTTCGCGTTGGGCAAAGCGTCTCGCGAACGAACGAGCCGTTCGTCCGTTCCTGGATGCGCTTTATCGGCCGCCGGCATGGATTGGCTCGCCGAGCGACGAGACACTGGTCTGCCGTTGCGAAGAAGTGGACGCCGGCCGGGTTCGCGAGATGGCACGACTCGGTTGTGCGGGACCAAATCAAACCAAGTTTTTTAGCCGGTGCGGCATGGGCCCCTGTCAGGGACGCATGTGTGGTATCACCGTGACACAAATATTGGCCGAGGCGCGCGGCGCCTCACCGCAGGAGATTGGAGCCTATCGTGTCCGGGCTCCCATCAAACCAATTCCACTACATTCACTGGCAGCGCTAGATCCAGATGCCAACGAAACAAATATCATTGAGGATGGTTCGGAATGACAACTCAAATTGAACGGATTGACGTCACACCTCGCATGAGCAAGATCGTCCGACACGAGAACATTGTTTATCTCTGTGGGCAAACTGCGAAGGGAGCAGCTGCAGGTGACGTTGTTCATCAGACGCACGAAGTGCTGTCTCGAGTAGATACCCTCCTGGCAAAGGCGGGCAGTGATCGTTCAAGAATTCTGACCGCGATGATTTTTTTGCGAAATATCCGTGATTTTGCGGCGATGAATGAGGTTTGGGAATCCTGGGTTCCTGCCGGTGCGGCGCCTGCCCGAACTACCGTCCAGGCACACTTGGCATCAGAGGAACTGTTGGTTGAAGTGACCATTACGGCGACCATAAGCTAATCTTTCAGCGGGGAACACGTCGGAATCCAACGCATCTTGCCAAAGCAAGCACATGGTCAACCTGGCGCGAAAAGAGGTGAGGAGTGCCTATAAGTTGTGGCGCCCAAACGAATCTCGCGCTGGGACCCTTATACCAAACGGCGCCGCAGTCCGGGGGTACAGACGGTCGTCGGTGGAAGAAGGGCGGTTGTGATTCTTTCGACGTCTCGCTGCTCGACGCCAGAGTTCTCGAGACGCACATGCCCCTCGCCTCCAACTTCCCGGTTGCCCGGCGTGCCGATGATCGTGCTCGAGCCGCGCAGCGGATCAAGTTCGGCGAAACTATCCGCGAAGCGCTGCAACGCGAGCCGCAGCGGCCCGCGGCGTTCGTCGGGCTGGAGTCACTGCCGCAGCGCTTCGAGTTATTCCCGGCGGACGTTCAGCAGGTGAAGGATTTCATCGTCGAAATGACCGAAAGTGACAGGTGAGATGTCGGTGCGGCCGGTAGCCGACCGCTCAGACAGGGAGGGGTGTGGTCGGCAATGTGGCGTCGACGAGAGATAGGGGGAGGTTGTTAGTACAAGGCGGAGTTGTTGATGGTGGGGTTCAACATTCAAAGCGTGAACCCCTGACGGGAAACCCGCAACAACAGTTCTTAACGCGTTCGGGCGGGTGTGTGACCCGGTGGCACTTGAAGATCGACGCTATGAACTTCGATCGGCAGCAACTTGAAACGTTGCGAAAGGTCACATTCTCAGCCATCTAATTTTCGGGCTCGTCGGAGAAACCTGTGGGTGAATTAAGGGTGTGCGGCTAGCCAAGTGAAGCTCGATTTAAATATTGATAGAGCTTGCGACATGTTGCATCAAAGGAGTTTTGTGCGGACTCGGAGATAGCTGGCCAGATGAGGGGTCCGCCGTCTTCCTCGATGAGTTTGTCCAGGAGGGTTTCCACCGGGAGGGTAAGAAGATCGGGATCTTCATGCCGGCGTCGGATCATTTCGCCGCCGAGCAACCAGATGTGATCGCGGTGCCGAAGCAATGTCTTGCGCGCGCATCTCAAGGTTAGGAGATGCTCAAGGAACGGCGTGAATATTGCTACGATTGTCCGTCCAGTCGAAATATCTTCGTCGTCGACTCGCCACGACGCAGGCCAGTTATGCAGATCTGGGACGTACTGCTCAAGCGCTTGCTGTTCGGTGACAATGGCGGCTTCGCCCTTGCCGGTCCTGAGCTTGCTAACCATGTTGCTGACCCGTCTGCTTAATGCTTGTCATCATTTTCCCGGCTTTGTATATGAAGGTGCACGGCTGTGCGAGGCAACCCAATCCATCGAAATCGACGTTCGGCCGCGCAAGGGTTCGAAGGCGATTTGCTCATGCTGTAACCAGCCTGCGCGGGGTTATGACTCGCTCACGGAGCGCCGCTTCGAGTTTATCCCCGTCTGGGGCTTCGCCGTGTTTCTGCTCTATACCATGCGGCGCGTCGATTGTCGTGCTTGTGGCGTGAAGGTCGAAGCTTTGCCGTGGGCCAACGGCAAGCACACGCTCACCCGCGCTTACATGATCTTCCTGGCGCAATGGGCACGTAAGCTCTCCTGGAAAGAAACAGCAATCAGCTTCCGGACCACTTGGGAGAAGGTCTTCAACGCAGTGGAATGGGTCGTCGAGTGGGGGCTGAGCCATCGCGAACTCGGTACGATCCGCGCGTTGGGCGTCGATGAAATCCAGTATGGTCGTGGACACAAATACCTCACGCTCGTCTACCAAATCGAGGCTGGCTGCACGCGGCTGCTCTGGGTCGGGCAGGAGCGCACGAAAGACAGTTTCGCCAAATTCTTCGCGGTGATAGGAAAACAGCTCTGCGAGAAGATCGAGTTCGTGTGCTCAGACATGTGGAAGCCCTACCTCGAGATGATCGCGCTGCATTGCCCTAATGCGCTAAACATCCTCGACCGCTTTCACATCGTCGCCAAGATGAACAAGGCGATCGATGAGGTTCGCGCCGAGGAAGCTCGCCGCATGCGCCGCGATGGCTATGAGCCGGTGCTCACGAAGTCCCGCTGGTGCCTGCTCAAGCGACAGGAAAACCTGACTGACAAACAGCGGTTGCGCCTGCGCGATTTGCTTCAATACAACTTGAGCACCGTTCGCGCCTGGCTGCTTAAAGAAGAGTTCCAACAACTCTGGGATTACATCTCACCTGTTTGGGCCGGGAAATTCCTCGATCAGTGGTGTACCCAGGTGATGTACTCGCGCATCGAACCGATGAAGAAGTTCGCTCGTACCGTGCGCGCCCATCGTGAGTTGATCCTCAATTACTTCCGGGCGCGCGGGCAGTTCTCCAGCGGCATCGTCGAGGGCTTGAACAACAAGGCGAAAGTGACCATGAGAAAAGCCTATGGTTTCAAGACCTTCAAAGCGACGGAAATCGCGCTATATCATGCACTTGGAAGGCTCCCTGAGCCTCCGACCACCCATACTTTTTCCTGACGAACCAATTTTCGCATATCAGGTTTCGCTATTTTTGATTTTACCGTTATCGGCGACCAAAATATACTGGCTGAAACATTACAATCGGAGACGACATGAAAGCCAGCACTACATCAAGGCAAGCGCGAGACGCCTGCCACGCATACCGTCGACGCTGACCAATTCCCCGGGTTTCCCCTAGCGACGTTGTCACTGTCCCCTCTCCTCGGCTCCGGCGCGCCGCGCCGGCGAGGACCGATCATTTTTCACTCGCGCGGCCTTCAAGCTCATGTCAGAAGCAAACACGCTTTACGACAAACTGTGGAACACGCATGTGATTCACACCGAAGAGGACGGCACCTCGATCCTCTATATCGACCGTCACCTGCTGCATGAAGTGACGAGCCCGCAGGCGTTCGAAGGCCTGAAGCTGGCCGAGCGCCCGGTGTGGCGCATCAGTGCGAATCTGGCGGTGTCGGATCACAATGTGCCCACCACCGACCGTTCGCACGGCATAGCGGACCCGGTTTCGAAGCTGCAGGTCGACACGCTCGACTCCAATTGCGATGCGTTGGGCATCACGCAGTTCAAGATGAACGACCTGCGCCAGGGCATCGTGCACATCATCGGGCCGGAGCAGGGCGCGACGCTGCCGGGCATGACCATTGTCTGCGGCGACTCGCACACGTCCACGCACGGCGCGTTCGGCGCGCTGGCGCACGGCATCGGCACGTCGGAGGTCGAGCACGTGCTCGCCACGCAAACGCTTCTGCAAAAGAAGAGCAAGAACATGCTGGTCAAGGTCGAAGGCCAGTTGCCGCGCGGCTGCACCGCGAAGGACATCGTGCTCGCGATCATCGGCAAGATTGGAACGGCGGGCGGCACCGGCTACGCGATGGAATTCGGCGGCTCGACCATTCGCGCGCTCTCGATGGAAGGCCGCATGACTGTGTGCAACATGGCGATCGAAGCGGGCGCGCGCGCCGGCATGGTCGCCGTGGACGACACCACCATCAATTATTTGAAGGACCGTCCGTTCTCGCCGCAGGGCACGGAGTTCCAGCAGGCCGCCGAATACTGGTGCCAGTTCAAGTCGGACCCGGATGCGCAGTTCGACCGCGTCGTCGAACTGAACGCGGCTGAAATCGTGCCGCAAGTGACGTGGGGCACGTCGCCGGAAATGGTGACGTCGATCGACGGCCGCGTGCCCGATCCCGAGAAGGAAAAGGACCCCGTCAAGCGCGACGCGATGGAGCGCGCGCTGACCTACATGGCGTTGCAGCCGAACACGCCGATCGAATCAATCCGCCCGGACAAGATCTTCATCGGCTCGTGCACGAACGCGCGCATCGAAGACCTGCGCGCCGCCGCGTACGTGGTGAAGTCGCTCGGACGCCGCGTTGCGTCGAATATCCGCCTCGCGATGGTCGTGCCGAGCTCGGGCCTCGTGAAAGCGCAAGCCGAGCGCGAAGGGCTCGACAAGGTCTTCACCGACGCCGGTTTTGAATGGCGCGAACCGGGCTGCTCGATGTGTCTCGCGATGAACGCCGACCGGCTGGAGCCGGGCGAGCGTTGCGCGTCGACGTCGAACCGCAACTTCGAAGGGCGCCAGGGCGCGGGCGGACGCACGCACCTCGTGAGCCCGGCGATGGCGGCGGCGGCGGCCATCGAAGGCCATTTCGTCGACATCCGCAAGCTCTCCTGAACGGGCCCGCACAACATTCACCGGTAAAGCGACATGGAAAAATTCATTGTTCACTGTGGGCTCGTGGCGCCGCTCGATCGCGAAAACGTCGATACGGACGCGATCATCCCGAAGCAGTTCCTCAAGTCGATCAAGCGCACCGGCTTCGGCCCGAACGCGTTCGACGAATGGCGCTACCTCGACGTCGGCCAGCCGGGCCAGGACAACAGCGAGCGTCCGCTGAACCCGGATTTCGTGCTGAATCAGGACCGCTACAAGGGCGCATCGATTTTGCTGACGCGCAAGAACTTCGGCTGCGGCAGCTCGCGCGAACACGCGCCGTGGGCGCTGGATCAATACGGTTTTCGCGCGATCATCGCGCCGAGTTTCGCCGACATCTTCTATAACAACTGCTTCAAGAACGGCTTGCTGCCGATCGTGCTGACCGACAGCGAGGTCGACAAGCTGTTCAACGAGACCTCCGCGTTCGTCGGCTTCCAGTTGACGATCGATCTCGAAGCGCAGGTCGTGCGCACCGGCGACGGCACCGAGTACGCGTTCGAGGTGCCGGGTTTCCGCAAGTACTGCCTGCTGAACGGCTTCGACGATATCGGCCTCACGCTGCGTCACGCGGACAAGATCAAGCAATACGAAGCCGAGCGCCTCGCGAAGCAGCCGTGGCTGAATAACCGGCTCGTCGGATAAATCGAAACACGATCAAAGAAGGAAGAGACGATGAAGATTGCAGTATTGCCCGGCGACGGGATCGGTCCGGAAATCACCGCCGAAGCGGTCAAGGTGCTGAACGCGCTCGGCGAGAAGTTCGAGCTTGAAGAAGCGCCGGTCGGTGGCGCGGGCTATGAGGCGAAGGGCCATCCGCTGCCCGATTCCACGCTGGCGCTCGCGAAAGAAGCCGACGCGATCCTGTTCGGCGCGGTCGGCGACTGGAAATACGACAAGCTCGAGCGCGCGCTGCGTCCCGAGCAGGCGATCCTCGGCCTGCGCAAGCACCTGCAACTCTTCGCGAACTTCCGTCCGGCGATCTGCTATCCGCAACTGACGGCGGCGTCATCGCTGAAGCCGGAAATCGTGTCGGGCCTCGACATCCTGATCGTGCGCGAACTGAACGGCGACATCTATTTCGGCGCGCCGCGCGGCCTGCGCGAAGCGCCGGACGGCCCGTTTGCCGGCGCGAAGGAAGGCTTCGACACGATGCGCTATTCCGAGCCCGAAGTGCGCCGCATCGCGCACGTCGCGTTTCAGGCGGCGCAGAAGCGCGAGAAGAAGCTGACGAGCGTCGACAAGGCGAACGTGCTGGAAACGTCGCAGTTGTGGCGCGACACGATGATCGACGTCGCGAAGGAATATCCGGACGTCGAGCTGTCGCACATGTATGTCGATAACGCCGCGATGCAGCTGGTGAAAGCGCCGAAAGCGTTCGACGTCGTCGTGACCGGCAACATGTTCGGGGACATCCTCTCCGACGAAGCCGCGATGCTGACCGGCTCCATCGGCATGCTGCCGTCGGCGTCGCTCGACAAGAACAACAAGGGCCTGTACGAGCCGTCGCACGGTTCTGCGCCGGACATCGCGGGCAAGGGCGTCGCCAATCCGCTCGCCACGATCCTTTCAGCTGCGATGATGCTGCGCTATTCACTCGGCAAGACCGAGCAGGCGGACCGTATCGAAAGTGCGGTGAAGAACACCCTAGAGCAGGGCTATCGCACCGGCGACATCGCGACGGCGGACGGCAGGATCGTCGGCACGAAGGAGATCGGTGACGCGGTTGTTGACGCGCTGTAGAGCGCGAGAGAGGCAACAGCAAGTTGTTCATTCACCTCGGTTGCAAGTGAAATCAAGAACGAGTCTATGGCGTTTGTGCCGCTGAATTCTGGTGCCGAGTAAAAGTGCAAGCGGCGTTCCGCTGCGCATCATCAACTAAGTAGGAGACAAAATGCCTAGCGCCGGACCTTATGCGGACGATTATCAACCGACGACAAACGGGTCGGTAATTAGAGACGTCACAACGCCTTCTGAAAACGCAGACATCTCCGCACGTCTTGATAGATTGCCAGCCACGCGTTCGGTATGGAAATTGATCGCAGTGCTTAGCTTAGGATTTTTTTTCGAGCTCTACGATCTGTTGTTCAGTGGATACATTGCTCCAGGCCTCGTTAAAAGCGGAATATTAACTGCAACGACGACGGGACTTTTTGGAACTTCAGGCGTCGCGAGTTTTATCGCTGCTTTATTCACTGGTTTGTTCGTAGGAACATTCGCGTGCGGATTTCTCGCGGACCGCTTTGGCCGGCGCGCCATCTTCACATATGCGATGTTGTGGTACGTCGCGGCAAACACCATAATGGCGTTCCAGACGACAGCGTTTGGACTCAATGCGTGGCGCTTCGTTTCGGGAATTGGAATTGGCGTTGAGTTAGTTACGATTGGCACCTACATGTCGGAGCTCGCCCCCAAACATCTCCGAGGGCGTGCTTTTGCCGTCTGCCAGGCAATCGGCTTTTCCGCAGTACCTATTGTCGCGTTTCTTTCATATCTCTTGGTGCCGCTTAGTCCGTTCGGGTTCGATGGTTGGCGGTGGGTCGCTTTGATCGGCGGCGTGAGTGCTCTCTTCATCTGGTAGTTCCGCCGCAATTTGCCTGAAAGTCCCCGGTGGTTGGCAACGAAAGGTCGGCTCGAAGAGGCGAACGTTATCCTGACCAAGCTAGAAGAAAAAGTAGCGCGTGAGCACGGCGGCGTGCTGCCGGAAATCGGCCCGACGGATCCTGTGGTTAAGAAAGCTGGCTTTTCCGATATGTGGAAGCCTCCCTACCGAAGCCGGACTATCATGTTGCTCGTCTTCCACATTTTCCAAACTATTGGATTTTATGGATTCGCAAACTGGGTCCCTACCTTGCTCATCAAGCAAGGGATTAATGTGACGCATAGCCTGCTATTTACCACGATTATCGGTCTGGCAGCACCGGTCGGCCCGTTGATCGGATTCTGGATTGCGGACCGAATTGAACGGAAACATGTAATCATGTTTATGGCCGGTGTTAATATTGTATGCGGACTGCTCTTTTCTCAAGTTAGCGCTGCCGCAGCAATCATCGCGTTGGGGGTCTGCCTCACGATTGCGGGCAACATTATTTCTTTCACTTTCCACACCTATCAGCAAGAGCTGTATCCCACGACAATCCGCGCGCGCGCCGTTGGTTTCGTCTACTCGTTTAGCCGTCTGTCGGCGGTTTTCACGTCCTTCATCATTGCGTTCATACTGAAGGACTTCGGCGTCGTAGGCGTTTTCACATTCATCGCCGGTGCAATGCTGCTCGTTATTGTGGCAATTGGAACCTTAGGGCCGAAAACCCGAGGAAAGTCCCTCGAAAGCATCTCCCACTAGGTTTAAGGCAATGCTGATCAAGTCCACCACTCACGGGTGTCATGCGTTATAGCGTAGACATGCGACGGTAAAAGCAAAAAACGATGAAGCAACTGACACTGGCGATGGCAGTCGATCAATGCGCGGGATTCGGAGCACAGCGCAAACCTACGCGACGCGAAGCGTTTCTCGATGAGATGAACAGGCTCGTGCCGTGGGCCGAACTGTGTGTCGTGGTCGAGCCGTATTACCCGAAACGCGGCAACGGTCGCCCGCCGATCGCGCTGGAGCGCATGCTGCGGATTCATTTTGTACAGCACTGGTTCAACCTTGCAGACCTGGCGTGCGAAGAGGCGCTGTACGACAGCCTCAGCCTGCGCCGTTTTGTGGGCATCGACCTGGGCAGCGAAACCGTTCCAGACGCCACGACGCTGCTCAAATTCCGGCACCTGCTTGAAGAGCACAAGCTGGGCGAGCGAATCTTCGCCGAGGTGGGTCGGGTGTTGCAGGCACGCGGAGCAAAGCTCAAGAGTGGCACGATTGTAGACGCCACGCTGATCGGCGCACCCTCTTCGACGAAGAACAGGGAGAAAGCGCGGGACCCTGAAATGCATCAGACGCGTAAAGGACAGCAGTGGTATTTCGGCATGAAGATTCATGTCGGCGTGGACAGCCAGAGCGGACTGACGCATAGCGTCGTCGTCACGGCGGCCAACGTGCACGACAAACACCCACTGCCGCAGCTTCTGCATGGCCAGGAGCAGCGGGTCTATGGCGACAGCGCGTATGCGAGCCAGAAAGCGCTGATCCATGGCAAGGCCCCACGTGCCCGCGACTTCACGAATCAGCGCACGCGCCGCAAGGACAGCGTCGATGAAGTGGCGCGTCGCAAGAACCGCAACAAGTCGAAGATTCGCGCCCGCGTCGAACATGTGTTCGCCGTGGTCAAACGGTTGTGGGGTTTCACGAAGGTGCGCTATCGCGGCCTGGCGAAGAATGCCAATCGCGCCTTCGTTTCGCTCGCGCTGGCGAACCTTTACCTGTCGCGAGGCCGATTTACGGGACAGGTGCGCCCGTAATGGGCGAAACACGGGCCAAAAGCCCGTGCAGAACGCCTGCGGCACGATAAAAGGAAGCGGAATGACCATCTTCATCGGTTATTCGAAGAGTTTACGCATGCTCAATCGTGATCGGTCGCGTTTACACGGCTTGATCAGCATTGCCTTAATCCGAATCGGATGACGGCGAGCGGCTAATCGGCCGCATCGTCGACTTGGGTATGCAAAAGCACCTACTGTAGCCGCGCGATGCCGATTTCTGGCACCGACATCCTAAATCACGAAACAGAGTGTTAGATCCTTACGCTTCGAATCCTTACGCTTTTAGGGTAGGCCGTGCCGAAAGTCCATGGCCGATGCTCGTTCGCTTCAGCCGTGCTATGCGGATGCGACTCATCGTACTGGTCGGACGCAATGGCCAATTGCACTCCGTTCTCCATCTGCCTGGGGCGTCTATCCGAGATCCACGCGGCTCCGATGGGAACTACGCGGCGAAGATTCGCCAAACGGCAGAGTGGCGACGGTTGCGTAGAGGTCTAATTCGGCGTCGAAGAACAAGCGCAGCTACTGGGCCGGCCGCAAGCTCGGCGACGATCCGGAAGCCTAGCTCACATCGGCAACGTCACATCCGGGAAGCTGGTGGACCCACTGGAGCGACTGGCTGCATTGCATGCGAGCAAGCAGGTCGGGGCACGGAATAAGCTGGGCAACACGAAGTTCAGAACGATCGAGCCTGCGCCCGGACGTTACGTCACGAAGCATCCGCCAGGGTGATGCCGGTCATTTAGTTTTTGTCTTCAGGCCGGTATACCATACAACTTTAGTGGATAGCATGCCTAAATAAAAGCGTCCCAATCAAAGCCGGAAAGATGGATGAAGCATCTAAAGATTTGTATGATAGTGTTGGGTTGCGAATCTCGACATACGATCATAGGTCGGCGTCGCGCAACTTTCCGAGCGGCTTACATGGTGTTGACCGGCAATCTTTGTTCACTGACTTCCTGGGTGGTTACGCATGCGTAGACGCGGGTTTCTTATATCGTTCGCGCTGCTGGTTGGCAGCATCGCGGTTGCAAAAGCGAAGGTCATCTGGGGGGGCATGCCATGGACCGGCAACGCAACGCCTCCGCCGAAGCCAATCGTGGCAGACGGGTGGAAATTCTTTACTGAGGACGAAGCGGCATTGACCGAAGCCATCGCAAACCGTCTTATCCCGGCTGACGATCTCAGCATCGGCGGCAAGGAAGCCGGTTGTGCGGTGTTTGTCGACGCACAGCTCGCTGGAGAATACGGCAAGGGGACCTATCTCTATCTCGACGGACCATTGAAGGAGGGGCTGCCCCAAGCCGGTCCACAATTCAAGGAAGGGCCCGCGGCCCGCTGGCGCGCCGGCCTGGCCGCTTTCGATGCGGCGGTCAAGGCGCATTCCGGCGGCAAGCCATTCGTCGCATTGGCGTCCGATGCGCAAGACGACATGATCGGCCAGTGGGAAGCGGGTACGTTGCCGATGCCGAACGTCGACGCCAGGCAGTTTTTTACTCTGGTCCTGTGGAATGTCCGAGAAGGCTTCTTCTCGGACCCGATCTACGGTGGGAACAAGGACATGGCGGGCTGGAAGATGGTGGGCTTTCCAGGGGCGCAATACGATTTCCGCGACTATCTGGACAAGCCAGGGCAAAAACTGGAGATCAAGCCGGTGAGCTTCATTCGCAAGCAGTCACAGGCGGTTCAGTCCTGAATCCATCAAGGCATCGGCGCGTCCGATACGCGCCGCTTCCACAATACATCGCAACAGGAGTTTCCAGCATGGCGCAAAAGCGACCAAAGGCAGATGCTGTCATCGTCGGCCTGGGGTGGGCCGGATCGCTGATGGCAAATGAACTCACGCTCGCAGGGTTAAACGTGGTGGCGATCGAGCGCGGATCGTGGCGCGATACCAGCACGGATTTTCCGACGACAATCGATACCGACGAGTTGCGTTTCGCGCGCCGGCGCGAATTGATGCAGCCGTTGAGCGTAGAGACGATGACGTTTCGCAACCGGCCGGACCAAGAGGCGCTGCCGCTGCGGGACCTGAATACCTATCAGTTCGGTTGGGGGGTGGGTGGCGCGGGCTCGCACTGGAACGGGATGACGTGGCGCTTCCTGCCCACCGATTTCGTCACGTATTCGCATACCGTTGAGAAGTACGGCAAGAAGAAGTTCGTCGAGGGGCTGCAGGTACAGGACTGGGGCATCACTTACGACGAACTCGAACCGTTCTACGACAAGTTCGAACGCATCGCAGGCACTTCCGGCAAGGCAGGCAATATCCAGGGCAACAAGATCGAAGGCGGCAACGTCTTCGAAGGGCCGCGCCAGCGCGATTATCCTCTGCCGCCGCTTGCGCGCACGCAGGCGGCACTGCTATTCGAGAAGGCGACGAAGGGCCTTGGCTATCACCCGTTCCCGGTGCCGGCCGGCAACACGTCCGGCGCTTATACGAACACACTGGGCGTAAAGATGGCGCCGTGCACGTACTGCGGTTATTGCGAGTTCTTCGGCTGTGGCAACTGGTCGAAGAGCAGCCCGCAAGCTTGCGTGCTGCCGGCACTGATGATGCGCAAGCAGTTCAGCTTGATTCCGAATGCCGAAGTGCTGCGCGTCAACCTGACCGCGGACAGGAAGATGGCCAGCGGCGTGACGTTCATCGATAACGACGGGCAGGAATGGGAGCAGCCTGCCGACATTGTTGTGTTGTCCGCCTATCAGTTCGATAATGTACGGCTGATGCTGCTGTCGGGCATCGGCAAGCCGTATAACCGCGACACCGGGGAAGGGGTGGTGGGCCGCAACTACGCCTATCAGACGATCTCTGGAGCGTCGATCTGGCTCAAGGATCAGCAACTCAATCCGTTCATCGGCGCTGGCGCGCTCGCACACGGCATCGACGATTTCAACAGCGACAACTTCGACCACACGGGCTACGACTTTATTGGCGGAGGCGTGGCGATCATCCACTCGACGAACGGTCGTCCCATAGGCATGTCCTCCGGGCTGCCGAAAGGGACACCGGCCTGGGGATCGGCCTGGAAGAGGGCTTATCAGAAGGCGTACCAGAATTTCAACTCGATCTACGTGATGGGTAACAGCTATCCTCATCGCGATGTTTTCCTCGATCTCGATCCGGTCTACAAGGACCGGCATGGACAGCCGCTGTTGCGTGTCACGTTCGACTGGAACGAGAACGACAAACGTTCGGGAAAGTTCATGGCGGGCAAATCAGAAGAAATTGCGCGCGCGATGAATGCCGAAACCATCGAGCGCTCGGAGCCGACAGCCGCTCCTTTTACGCCGATGACGAATCTGTCGTCGCATACCACGGGCGGCGCTTGCATGGGCGATGATCCGCGAACCAGCGCGGTCAACAAGTATCTGCAGAGCTGGGACGTCCCGAACACGTTTGTTTGTGGCGCCTCGGCGTTCGCGAACAACGGGGGCTACAACCCGACGGGGACGGTCGCGGCGCTCACTCTACATGCGGCGCAGGCGATCCGGGACACCTATCTGAAAGCGCCCGGCCCACTGGTCAAGGTATGAACGATGACACAACAATCCACGGGTGAACTGAAGCCGCCCGGCGCACATGCTCGGCGCGTTGGCATCGTGCTTGCGGTGCTGGTGGTGCTCGCACTTCTGGTGTTGGGCGGACTGGTTGCGTGGCGGAGCGCCCAGCGCAATGTCAGCGCTGACGATCCTGATTTACTCAAACGTGTCGTCGAATACGGCGAGGCAGACGGCAGTGCACAGACCGATCCGGTCAGGCGCGGATTGTATTTGGCGCGGGCCGGTGATTGCATCGCATGTCATACTGCGAAGGGCGGCGCGCCGTTCGCGGGCGGCCTCGGCCTCAATACACCATTCGGCGTTATCGTGTCCAGCAATATCACTCCGGATCTGGAGCATGGGATCGGTCGCTGGACCGACGCGCAATTCCTCAAGGCGGTCAAGCAAGGCGTCGCGCCGCATCACAAGCTGTTGTATCCAGCGATGCCATATAACCTGTATGCGCGCGTCAGCGATCGGGATCTGCTCGACATCTTCGCATACCTGAAAACGGTTCCGGCAGTCGCCCAAACGCCGCGGGGCAATCAGATGCCGTTCCCGTTCAACATCCGGCAGATGATGTTTGGATGGAATCTGCTGTTCTTCAATCCCACACCGTTCAGGCCGAATTCATCGAAGTCGGTCGAATGGAATCGTGGTGCGTATGTGGTCGATGGGCTTGGCCACTGCACCGCGTGCCATAGCGGGAAGAACTTCCTCGGCGGTGATATCAGTTATCTGCAAGGCTACGATCTCGACGGCTGGCACGCACCGGAAATTACAGGCAATCGCTACGTCGGGATCGGAAACTGGAGCGAAGCAGATCTCGTCGCCCATCTGCAGACCGGCGGCAATCGCATCAGCGTCGCCGCCGGGTCAATGGGGGAGGCTGTCACAAACTCGACGCAGTACATGACGAAGGCCGATCTGAAGGCCATAGCCGTTTACTTGAAGAGCCTGCCGGGTTCCGACAAGTCGGCGCCGATAGCGCTGTCCGGAAGCGACCAGACGATGGCGCTCGGTTATGCGTTGTACCGGATCAATTGCACGGCCTGCCACAAGACAAATGGCGACGGCGTTAGTGCGATGGTGCCGTCGCTGGCGCACAACCCAGGCGTGCAGGCGCCGGGTGCTAATAACCTCATCCGCACGATTTTGGTGGGCGGCCGCGGCGCTCCGACGGCCAGCGACCCGACCAGCGCGCAGATGCCCGCGTTCGCCTGGAAGTTGTCGGACGCTGATGCCGCCGCTGTTGCGACCTATATCCGCAACAGCTGGGGTAACGCGGCAGCAGCCGTCGATGCGAAGGATGTGGAGACGTTGCGCAAAAATCTGAACGCGAGCAGGGCACTGGAAATGCGCTGACGCGTAAAACGGCGGTGAAGGCATGCTCTGCCAAGAGGTAATGTCAACGCTGGTGTATGGGCGGGCAGAGCATGATCAAGCGGCGAGCGGTTGCTGAGCCGCTGCGCTTTCGATCACCGGGATACCATCTTCGAAGGGAACGCCCTTCAGAAGCTGTCCGATTCTTTCGGCGCCCCGAATCCGACGCCACGACTGCTCGGCCGATTCAACAAGCTTGAACGCCATGCCGAGGAGCGTTGCGCGCGATAGACAATTTCGGGCGCGGCTCGTGCGATGGCGCGCCGTGGCGAAGGTGGGCTCGATCGGATTCGTTGTCCTCAGGTGCTGCCAGTGCTCCACCGGGATTGTAGAACGCGAGCAATTCATTGCGGTCCTTCGTGAGCTTCTCGACGGCCTTCGGATACTTGGTAAGCGTCACTTTCGTTTGACGAAAAGTCGAGGGGAGCACCGATTGCGGGCCGCGCCGTATCTCCGTGTTGACGCATATTGTTGCGCAACGCGCGCAACAATCAGTCTTTAATGACCTAATCACTGGCGCCATCTCCCACGTTCAAAAACAGCTCAGCGAGCGCTGTGTCGGTGAGGGTGCCAACCCCCACTAGAATACGTAATCGAAACCCGAAGAGAACCCAGTCCCCTGCGTTCCTTTCATTGATAAACTAAACGTCGTCCACTTCTCTCACGTTTTCTGCGCAGCGTAACAGCCTCGAGGAGGCCTTAAACGCGCCGGCGAGAACACTACACTAACGAGGAGCCCGCCGCCGGGCGCATCGTCAAGCGAAACCTGCGCGCCGTGCACCCGCACAATCTCGCGCACGATCGCAAGACCGAGCCCGCTGCCTTCCACGTTCTGAGTCGCCGAGCTTCGATAGAAGCGCTCGAAGACCGCATCGCGTTCCTGCGCCGCGATCCCGGGACCATTGTCGATCACTTGCAGCAATGCACTGTCGTTCGTTGAAGCCACGCGCACCGTGATGACCGATCCATCGCCCGCATAGCGGATCGCATTGTCGATCAGATTGCCGCAGAGTTCGCCGAGCAGATCGCGTTGACCGGTCACGTCCACTTCGTCTTCCTGCTCGAAGCCGAGGTCAATGTTGCGGGCGCGCGCCACCGGCGACCAGTCGAGCGTCACGCTGCGCGCGAGCTTGTCGAGCGACAGCGGCGCGAGCTTCATCGAATGCCCGCTGTCCGCATCGAGCCGCGAGAGCGACAGCAGTTGCTGCACACCTTTGCCCGCCTGCCGCACGGCGTCGTTCAGCCGCTTCAGGTGCAGTCTCGCGCGTTCGTCGCGCGTCTCGCGCAGCGCCAGTTCCGATTCCGCCTGAATCACGGCGAGCGGCGTCTTCAACTGGTGCGCGGCGTCGGTGAAAAAGCGGCGCCGCGATTCCTGCATGCGCCTCAGGCGCCCGATGTACTGATTGATCGACTCGACGAGCGGTTCGACTTCGCGCGGCAGGCCGTCCTGATCGAGTGGGGCGGGATCGTCGTCGGCGCGGGCGGCGACCGTCGCCGACAAGCGGTTAAGCGGCCGCAAGCCGCGCCCGACGCCGAGCCACACGATGCCAAGCGCGAGCACGATAAGAACCGCTTCCTGCGTGAGCGATCCGACCAGGATCTCGCGCGCGAGCGCCTGCCGCGGCTCGATCGTCTCGCCGACCATGATCCACACGACGCGTGTCTGCGCAGTGGGCACGTCATGCACCGGCAGGCGCAGCGCGCCCATGCGCAGTTGCTCGCCGCGATAAGTCGCGTCGTAGAAACGCATCTGATACGGCTCGGGCATCGCGCGCTTCGGCGGCAGCGGCAAGTCCGCATAGCCGGTCACGGCACGTCCGCTGGCCTCGCGAATCAGGTAATAGATCTTGCCGCCGACATCGGATTCGAACAGCTCCAGGGCGAGGTACGGCAGATCGACTTCAATCTGGCCGTCATGCAGCCGAGTACCTTCGCGGATCGATTTCAGTGAGAAGGCGAGCGAGCGGTCGAACGCGACATGCGCGGCATTCATCGCGCGCTGATAGGTCAGCCACGAATCGAGCGCGAGCAGTGCGACGAGCGGCAGCAAGAGCCACAGCGACACCTGCCGCCGCAAGTTCGGCTTAGGCATTCGCGGGCTTCGCTTCGAGCAGATAGCCGAGACCGCGCAGCGTCACGATCGCGACCTCGCTGTGCTCCAGCTTCTTGCGCAGCCGGTACACGTAGATCTCGATCGCATCGGGATTCACCGATTCATCGATGCCGAAGATCTTCTCCGAGAGCGTGTCCTTGTTGATCGCGCGGCCGTTGCGCAGGATCAGCACTTCGAGCACGGCACGTTCGCGCGGCGTCAGCGCGAGCGGCTCGCCATCGAGCCGGAAGCTGCGATCGACGCTGTCGTACGCGAGCGGCCCGCATTCCACGCGCGTGTGCTCGTGGCCGTGGCTGCGGCGGATCAGCGCGCGGGCACGCGCTTCCAGTTCGGTGAGTTCGAACGGCTTGGCGAGATAGTCGTCGGCACCGAGGTCGAGGCCCTTCACGCGGTCCTCGACCGAGCCGTGCGCTGTCAGGATCAGGACGGGCACCGGATTGCGACGCTGACGCAAGCGCCGCAGCACTTCGAGGCCGTCGAGCCGGGGCAGACCGAGGTCGAGGATCACGAGCGCGTAGTCCTGTGTGCGCAGCACGTGATCCGCGGCTTCGCCGTCGTGCATGCAATCGACCGCGAAGCGGGCTTGCGTGAGCGCGTCCGTCAGCGACTTCGAGAGGATGGGATTGTCTTCGACTAGCAGAACGCGCATGACAGTGAACTAGGGAAATCCATGGGAAGAAAACGCCTGGAATGAGCGAAACCCACGGAGATTGAAAGCGATCAGAAAGCGCTCGCGACTTAACATGCGCCACTCGAACACATAACCATTACAAAGCGAATTCTGGAGGAAGACATGAAAAAATTGAATCCCCTGTTGCGGGTTACCGTTGCATCCGTCGTCCTGTTCGCCGCGCATGCGGCTCAGGCGCAAGTGCCTGCGGGTTATCCCGGATCGTATCAGTCGGTCATCGAGGGTGCGAAAAAAGAGGGCAAGGTGCTCGTCTATTCGGTGACGGACACGGCGCTGGTGCGTCCGCTCATCAAGGACTTCGAGTCGCTCTACGGCGTCAAGGTCGAATACAACGACATGAACAGCACGGAACTCTACAACCGCTATATCAGTGAGAACGCGGCGAGCAGCACAAGCGCCGACGTGTTGTGGAGTTCGGCGATGGACCTTCAGGTCAAGCTCGTCAACGACGGCCTGATGGCGAGCTACGAATCGCCCGAGACGGCCCAGTTGCCGCAATGGGCGCAGTACCAGAAGCAGGCTTACGGCACGACCTACGAGCCGCTCGCGATCGTCTACAACAAGCGCCTCGTGCCCGCGAACGAAGTGCCGCAGACGCGTGCCGACCTCATCAAGCTCTTGCAGACGCAGGCCGCGAAATACAAGGGCAAGGTCACGACCTACGACATCGAGAAGTCGGGCGTCGGCTTCAACTACCTCACGCAGGATGCACGCGTGAACCCGCAGGTGACGTGGCAGCTCGTCGATGCGATCGGCGCGTCGAACCCGAAGCTCCAGTCGAGCACGGGCGCGATGATGGAGCGTATTTCGTCGGGTGAGAACCTGATCGGCTACAACATCCTCGGCTCGTACGCATTCGCGAAGGCGAAGAAAGACCCATCGATCGGTTATGTCTATCCGAAGGATTACACGCTGGTGGTGAGCCGCCTCGTGACGATCTCGAAGAAGGCAGCGAATCCGAATGCGGCGAAGCTGTGGGTCGACTACCTGCTCTCGAAGCGCGGCCAGACGCTGCTCGCCAACCAGGCCGATCTGTTCTCGATTCGTTCGGACGTCGAGGGCGAAACCTCGATGGCCGGCCTCACGAAGCAACTCGGCGAGTCGCTCAAGCCGATTCCGATCGGCGCGGGTCTCCTGGTCTATCTCGACCAGAGCAAGCGGCTTGAATTCCTGAAGAAGTGGCAGCAGGCAATCAAGCGCTAAAGCCTTTCCCAGCCCGCACCTGACGCGGGCCTCTCCCGTATTTTCTTCGATGCGTCGGCAAGGCGCAGGGGACACTCATGCTTACATCGAGCACAAAGGACCCGGGTGCGGTCCTGTCGACCAACGGCGAGGGCAAGGTGCCGAAGCTGCCCGAGGGCGGCTTTCGCCGACTCGCCGCGATGTTCCGCTGGATCGTGATCGCGGTGCTGACCGTCGCGGTGCTGCTGCCGCTTTCGTTCATCGTGTTCCAGAGTCTCTTGAACGCGCCGTTCTTCGACGCTAACAAGACGTTCGGTGTCGCGGGCTTCAAGTTCATTTTCGAAGACCCCGATTTCTGGTCGGCGGTGAAGAACTCGTTCATCATCGCGGGCGGCATGCTGTTCATCTCGATCCCGCTCGGCGGCATTCTCGCGTTCCTGATGGTGCGCACCGACTTGCCGGGCCGCCGCTGGCTCGAACCGCTTCTGCTCACGCCGGTGTTCGTCTCGCCGATGGTGCTGGCGTTCGGCTATGTCGTGGCGGCCGGTCCGGTCGGCTTCTATTCGGTGTGGTTCAAGGAACTCTTCGGCGCTGAAAATGCGCCGTGGTCCATCTATTCGATCCTGGCGATCACGATCATCGTCGGTTTGACGCATGTGCCGCACGTGTACCTGTATTCGTCGGCGGCGCTGCGCAATCTCGGCTCGGATGTCGAGGAAGCGGCGCGCGTCGCGGGCGCACGGCCGTTTCGCGTCGCACTGGACGTCAGCCTGCCGATGACGATGCCCGCGCTCCTCTTCGCAGGCGTGCTGGTGTTCTTCCTCGGCTTCGAGGTGTTCGGCCTGCCGCTCGTGCTCGGCGATCCGGAGGGGCACCTCGTGCTCGCGACGTATCTGTACAAGCTCACCAACAAACTCGGCGTGCCGTCCTATCACCTGATGGCGGCGGTGGCGGTGTGCATTATCGCGATCACGTTCCCGCTCGTGCTGCTGCAGCGGCGCCTGTTGAAGAGTGCAAGCAAGTTCGTCACCGTGAAGGGCAAGGCCGGACGCCAGACGGTGCTGCCGCTCGGGGCATGGCGCTGGGTTGCGCTCGCGATCGTCGCGCTGTGGCTGTTTCTCACCGTGTTCGTGCCGCTTTCGGGCATCGTGCTGCGCGCATTCGTGACGAACTGGGGCGAAGGCGTCGCGTTGCAAGAAGTGCTGACGATGTCCAACTTCGTCGATCTCTTCGAGCAGGACAACCTCGTGCGCGCGATTCTCAATACGCTCGGTATCGGCGTGATCGGCGGGGCCCTCGCGGTCGGTTTCTATTCGCTCGTCGCGTTCGCGGGGCATCGCCGCAACGACTGGGGCACGAGGCTCCTCGACTATCTCGTGCTGTTGCCGCGTGCCGTGCCGGGTCTCCTCGCGGGTCTCGCGTTCCTGTGGATCTTCCTCTTCGTGCCCGGCATCAAGGAACTGAAGAACTCGATGTGGAGCATCTGGATCGCGTACACGGTCGTGTGGCTCGCCTACGGCATGCGCCTGATTCAAAGCGCGCTCCTGCAGGTCGGCCCCGAACTCGAAGAAGCAGGACGCAGCGTCGGCGGCACGCGCGCGCGCGTGAGTCTCGACGTGACGCTGCCGCTCGTGCGCTTCGGCCTGCTTGCCGCATGGCTCCTGATCTTCATGATCTTCGAGCGTGAGTATTCGACGGCGGTCTATCTGCTGTCTCCCGGCACCGAAGTAATCGGCGCGCTGCTTGTCTCGCTGTGGGCGACGGGCGCGGTCGATCAGGTCGCGGCCCTTTCAGTCATCAACATTGCGATGGTCGGCGTCGGTCTTGCCGTGGCATTGCGCTTCGGAGTGAAACTTCATGGATAAGCTCATCGTCGACAATCTTTTCCTGAGCTACGGCACCAATCCGATTCTGAAGGGCGTGTCGTTCGAACTGAAAGCGGGCGAGGTGGTTTGCCTGCTCGGCGCGTCAGGCAGCGGCAAGACCACGCTGCTGCGCGCGGTCGCCGGTCTCGAACAGCCATCGGATGGCCGCATCAGCCTCGACAAGCAAGTTTTCTTCGATGGCGCGAAGGGCATTGATTGCCCTGTCGAGCAGCGCTCGCTCGGACTCGTGTTCCAGTCGTATGCGCTGTGGCCGCACAAGACCGTCGCCGACAACGTCGGCTATGGCCTGAAGCTGCGCAAGGTGTCGGGCGCGGAGCAGAAGCGGCGCGTGCAGAGCGCGCTCGATCAGCTCGGCCTCGGCCATCTCGCAGAGCGCTTTCCGTATCAGCTTTCGGGCGGGCAGCAGCAGCGGGTGGCGATTGCGCGGGCGCTCGTGTATAACCCGCCCGTCATCCTGCTCGACGAGCCGCTCTCGAACCTCGATGCCAAGCTGCGCGAAGAAGCACGCGCATGGCTGCGCGAGCTGATCGTGTCGCTGGGTCTGTCCGCGCTGTGCGTGACCCACGACCAGACCGAGGCGATGGCGATGTCGGACCGCATCCTGCTGTTGCGTAACGGCCGCATCGAACAGGAAGGGACGCCCGCGGAACTCTACGGCTCGCCGAAGTCACTCTACACGGCTGAATTCATGGGCAGCAACAACCGCATCGAAGCGAAGGTGACGTCGATCGACGGCGAACGGGTGATGCTCGCGGGCGACGGCTTCCAGCTCGAAGCACGTGCACGTGAAGCCTTGCAGCCGGGACAGGACGCGCAGGCCGTGATCCGCCTGGAGCGCGTGCAGGTCGCCGACGGCCCCGGCGCGAACCGCGTGCAGGCGAGCCTCGTGACATCGATGTATCTCGGTGACCGCTGGGAATACCTGTTCCATTGCGGCGACCTGCGGTTTCGCGCATTCGGTCACACGCTGCACGACCCGGGTGACCACTGGGTCGAATTTCCGGCCGAGCAGTGCTGGGCATTCGCTCAATCCAGTTAGTCAAGGTCGAACCAACCGTTTTCCTTTCATGCCGCGCGTGCGCTCTGCGCTCGCGCGCGGCCCATCTCGTCCTTAAACAACAAATCAAAAGGAGATCTGCATGAACCACCGTTACCTTAAAGCGGCGCCTAGCCTCGCGATCGCGCTCATCGCAGCGAGCAGTACCTGCAAGGCCCAATCCAGTATTACGTTGTACGGCATCGTGGATGCGGGCATCGAATATGTGAATCACGCCAGCGACAACGGCGGCACGGCGCGGCTCGTGTCCGGGGGGAAAAACACCTCGCGTTGGGGGCTGAAGGGTGCTGAAGATCTGGGCGGTGGGCTCAAGGCGATCTTCCAGCTTGAGAGCGGGATCAATATCGCCAATGGCCAGTTCGACGACGGGCCGGGAGCGATATTTGATCGTCGTGCAACAGTCGGTCTGAGTAGCAAGCGTTGGGGCCAGTTCACCCTCGGGCGCACGTTCACGACCACCTACGACTACATGCTGCCCTTCGACCCGATGGGCTATGCGCCGAACTACTCCTGGGCTACGAGTTCGACTGCTACCGGAGGTCGAAAGGACGGGCTCTTCTCCCGTTCAGCCAACGCAGTGCGGTACGACGGAAAATTCGGCGGCTTCAAATTCGGTGCGCTGTATGGATTTGGCAACGTGCCAGGGAGCATGAAAACTGCGTCGAAGTATGACTTCGGCCTGGGCTACGAGAGCGGGCCAATTGCCGCAGCCGTGACGTTCGATCGTCAAAACGGCGCCGATACGAGCGTCACTCCGGCGGATCCAACGAACTACATTCAGGGTATCCATGCCGGTCTGAGCTACGACTTCGGTCCCATGAACGTGATGGCGGGATATCGCAACTATCGACGCACGTTCAAAACGGCGGCTCAGACGCAGCGCAGTGATATGTACTGGCTTGGCGGCGCGTACACCTTCACAGCGGACTTCACCTTTATTGGAGCGGTGTACCATCAAGACATCAAGGGAAGCAGTGATGCGGACCCGACCCTTGTCTCCGTGCGTGCAAATTATTCACTTTCGAAACGAACGACCCTGTACCTCTCGGGTGGATATGCATTCGCCCAGCATCACCAAAAGGTGAGTCTTTCGCGCGACCTCACCGGAGCTGCCGATTTGCAGGCGGGCGTGACGGCAGGGCTGCAACACCGCTTCTGACGTCAACCAGGCGGTTCGATCGTTCGATCCTCGGCAGGCGTCCAACTGATGGCCTCCTGCTGACTCTTTCAGCTTGGCCCCCGCTACGAGAGACGTTATGGCCATGCGAGACGCATAGAAGAAGATCTCGAACGATTGTTGACTCGAACGGATGATCGGAGAACGTCAAGCTTTCGGGTAACGATCACCTAATGACGCCCTACCTGTGCCTTCTGATTCGACCAAGGGCGCAGATTGCCACCCTAATAGGCCGAGCCGTACTTGGTGCCGTGCTGCCCTTGCGTCGATGACGTGACATGGATGCGGCCGCCGCCGTTCTGAATGAGATAGGGCGCCACCGCGCGAATGGTGTTACAGGTGCCGTTGAGATTGACGTCGATTTGATCGTGCCAGTCCGCATCGTCCATCTCGAGCAGCGGCTTGAAAGCCTGGATGCCGGCATTGGCAGATAGGATGTCGATCCTGCCAAAAGTCTTGGCCGTCCATGCAGCGGCCTCGCGCAAGGCGACCATGTCGCGCTAGTCGAGCTGGCGCGCGCCCTTTCTTCCGCCAGCCGCTGTCACGAGCCTTCAGGTTTCATCCGGTTCCCAACAATGGCTGGCACAACTTCAAAGGTATTACTGATCGCTCCAGCGATATCGAATCCGACGGCGTTTGCCCTTTCGCGTGCAAACGCAATGGCGGTGGCTCGCCCGATGCGGCGTGCGGCTCCCATGATGATGACAACCTTGCCCTCTAGGCGCTTCGATGACATGAGCTTGCTCCTTCGATCATAGAGTCCTCGCCGGGACTGGAACGGCCCTGCGCGGCGCACCGACGCTGGGTCTTTCGATAATCGAGGTTCCAGGAAGCGAACGCTTGCTCCGTGACGGATGCAAGCGTCGCCGTGGGTGCCCTCTCATGCTTAGCAGCAGGATAAGAGGCCAGACACAAGCTGAGCGCGTGTTGTGTCTGGGCGCGATGCGGCGCAAGTACGGACTCAACGTGATGTAGACGCGCTGGTGCCATGCGCCGAGACCCGCCAAATGGTATTGCCGACGTCATCCGCGATAAGCAAAGCGCCATCGCCGTCTTCGGCCAAACCAACAGGAGCTCCCTTCAACGTTGTCTCGTCGGCAGATGCAAAGCCGGCGACAACGCGCTCAGGAATCCCATCGGGCTTGCCGTCCTTAAAGCGCACGTAGACAACGTCGTAACCGCTCAATGGCGTACGGTCCCAGCTTCCGTGCTCGCTGACGAAGGCCCCGCCATGGTACTTCTCTGGCAGATTTCGACCTCGATAGAACCACAAGCCGAGAGGAGCTACGTGCGAACCCAGTGCGTAGTCTGGGCGGATGGCCTTTGCCACCAGATCGGGCCGTTGGGGCTGTACCCGCGAATCGACGTGTTGCCCGAAATAGCTGTAGGGCCAGCCATAGAACGCACCTTGCTGAACAGATGTCAAGTAGTCAGGCACCAGATCTGCGCCGATTTCATCGCGCTCATTGGCGATGGCCCAGAGTTTGCCGGTCATCGGCTCCCAACCCAAACCGGTTGGGTTGCGAATGCCCGATGCGTAGATGCGGCTTGCCCCGGTTTGGACATCGACTTCGAGCACATTGGCACGGCGATACTCTACGTCCAGGCCGTTTTCCGTGATGTTGCTGTTCGAGCCCACGCCCACATAAAGCTTCTTGCCGTCGGGGCTGGCCAGTAACGCTTTGGTCCAATGGTGATTGACGGTGCTGGGCAAATCCGTGAACTCCACCCCGGAAGCGGCCATGCGCGTCTCACCTGGTGTGTAGCGATATTTCAGGATGTTATCGGTATTGGCGACATACAGCGTATCGCCGATCAATTGCACACCGAACGGAGAATGCAGGTTCTCGAGGAAGACGTGTTTCTCCCACTCACCGCGCGCGCCAGGCGTCTTGCGCAAGAGCGTGATGCGGTTTCCGCCCTTGCCACCCTTGCCTGAACGGTTCTTGACAACTCCCGCGATCATCTGCTTGGGCGATGTGATAGGCTCGGTGCCGGGACTATTGGCCTCAACCACCAGCACGTCGCCATTCGGCAAGGTCAAAATTTGCCGAGGGTGCATCAAGCCAGAGGCGATCTTTTCGATCTCCAACCCATCGGCGACGGTCGGCTTTCCACCCTGGGCCCAACCCGTTCCTTCAGGAACCTTCATCGGGGGAACGAGGAAGTTTTGCGGCTCCGGAAGTGGTGGATTTGCTCCAGATTGCTGCGCAGGTGCGTAGGTCGCTTTTTCGCATGCGCACAGCGCCGTCACTAGCGCCACCGCGCACAACTTTTTGAAGTTCGCTCTAGGCATGGCGGCCTCCGTGCGTTGCGGCAAGATGCCACGCACTGGCAACAAATCCGATCGAAACGAGGGCCACTGTCGCCACGGAAAGCCAGACACCTTCAGGCATGACGCCATAGGCATCTCGGCTGTGCACGAAGGCATTGACGACCGCCACGACGATGGCAGCGAGATTGAGGAAAAAATCCATTTTCTCGACACGGGTGCTGCGGTTTGCTGGAAACCAGATGTGGACCAAATTGATCAGTCGAGGAATTATCGCAAAAATCAGACCGACTGCATTGAGCCAAGCGGCCGATTTGACCCAGAGCACATCGGCGTTATAGGCTAGATCGCATCAAAGGTCAGCGCTGCGACAAAGCATCCGAATGGTATGGGATTGAAAAGCGAGAACAGGGCGCATGCCACTCGGGAACGTGTCTGCACGGGAAGCGTAACCATCGGAAGTCCTTAATTCATGGATGAATGGCGGTGAACTTACACCAAGTGGCAATCGATTCACGCAGCACAGCGGCAATCAATGAAAATGTGCGGTCTGGCCACCAGCTCATAAACCCTGTTCTCCTCGCGCGCCCGCGCGCGGCGGTCCATTTCAAGCCCGCGGCACCTATTGATAATAATGTTCTACGTTTATGCCATTAGACGACGCGTCTCCCATGGCCTATTCGCAGGATTCGGCAGGCGCACCGTGGCCGCCGCCGCCCGGCACATCGAGCCGCAGATGCGCGTGCGCCGGAATGGTCTGCAGTCCCATCGACGGGAGCGGCGTGCCATCGGCAAGGCCGACCCAGCCGCATCGGCCGGCCCCGCCGCCGTCGCGGCCGCGCGCGGGTCGCTGGACGCGGTCGTACATCCCGAAGAACTGGAAAGGCGCGCCGTTGATGGTGCCGATTTCGATGCGCTGCCCCATCCCACCGCGCCAGCGGCCCGTACCGCCCGAGTGCTCGAGCAACTCCTTTTTCCAGATCACGATCGGGTTGCCGGCTTCGATCACCTCGCATGAGATCGCCTTGATGCCGCTCGGGAAGGCGGTCGCCGACAGTCCGTCGGCGCCCGGCCTCGCGCCGGAGCCGCCGCTGTTGAAAAAAAGCGTCTCGAACGCGGGCGTCGCGTGCTCGGGCGCGCCGGCAAGCGCGCTGACCTGCGGACCGCCGCGCAACTGGGCGCCCCAGACGCACGACGCGCCTTCAGCCGGCACGCGTTCGGGCATCACGGCAGCGAGGCAGCCGAACACGACGTCCGGCAAGAATTGCCCGATAATGTGCCGCGCGCTCACAGGCCACGGATGCTGCACGTTGAGAATCGAGCCCACGGGCGCGTCGATTTCGAACGGCTGGAGCGAGCCTGCGTTGTTCGGCACCTCGGGCGCGATCGCCGCGCGTAGCGCATAGAGCGTGTAGGCGCGGGTATAGTTCAGCACGAGGTTGATGCCGCGCGCACTCGCATTCGACGACCCCGCATAGTCGACACTGAGCCGGTCGCCGTCGATCGTCAGTTCCGCGACGAGATCGAGGGGCGTGGAATAACCGTCGATCTGCATCGAGTAGGAATAGGTTCCGTCGGGCAACAAGGCGATCGCCGCGCGCGACGCACGCAGGGAGCGTTCGATGATGACGTCGGCGAGCGCCTGGAAGTCGTCGATGCCGTATTCGCCGAGCGTGTCGACGAGACGCCTGCCGCTCAACGAATTCGCCGTCACGTAGGAGAGCAGGTCGCCCACCACTTCATTCGGCTGGCGCACGTTGGCGCGCACGATGTCCAGCAGATCCTGGTTGGGCGCCCCCGCGCGCATCAGCCGCATGACCGGAATGCAAAGGCCTTCTTCGTAGACCGACTGTCCGTCCGGCCCTTGCCCGAGGCCGCCGATATCGACCTGGTGGCACGTGCAGGCGAAAAAAGCGATCAGCTCGCCCTTCGCGAATACGGGCGAGACGACCGTCACATCGTGCAGATGGCCCGAGGAGAGCCACGGGTCGTTCGTGATGAAATGATCGTCCTCGCCGATGGAGCCGGCAGGGAAGCGCTCGACGAAGTGGCGCACGGCCGCCGCCATCGAATTGACATGACCCGGCGTGCCCGTCACGGCCTGCGCGACGAGCCGGCCGTGCGCATCGAAGACACCTGCGGACAAGTCGCCGGCCTCGCGCACGGTCGGACTGAACGCGGTGCGCATGAGCAGCCGCGCCTGTTCCTCCACGGTCGAGATGAGGCGGTTCCAGACGATCTGCAACGTGACGACGTCGACGTCGTCTCCTGGTCGGATGGACATGGCTTATACCTCTGTGCTGGAAGCGAGCGGCCTGCGCTCGAGGAGAATGTCGGCGTTGTGGAGCACACGGATCTCGAAAGCCGGCGGCACGACGATGGTCGTTTCCTCGTCCACGACGATCATTGGTCCGGTCGCGCTCACGTCCATCGCGAGCGCGTCGCGCGCGACCACCGCAAAGTCCGCACGCTGGCGGCTCGCCTGATCGAGCACCCTGCGGGTCTCGGCAATTCGCGACAGCACGGCAGTGGCCGGCGCGTCTTGCGCCTGGCGCGCACCGCGGGTCGCGGGCGGCGCTTCATGACCGGTCACCGTGACGGTCCAGCCGAGCGCCTCGACACCCGCACCTTCGATGGAGCGGCCATAGCGCTTCACGTATTCATCGACGAAGGCGGCCCACAGGCGCCGGCCACCGTCCTCGTCGAACGAGACGTCCGCGAGCGGTACGCGCAACTCGTGGCCTTGTCCCTTGTAGCGGACGAACGCGTGCATCGTCGTCGAGCTCGGCATGTCCGGATCGAGCGCGCCCAGCGCGGCGCGGCCGCGCGCGGTCAGCTCGGCGAGCAGCGCGTTCACCGCAGATGCATCGAAGCGCTCGAGGTCCTGATGCAGGCTCTGCGTGGTTTCAAACGCGAGCGCCGCGTGCAGGAAGCCGAGCGCCGAGCCAACGCCCGCCTGAGCCGGAATCAGCACCCGGTCGATCTGCAGTTTGTCCGCGAGGCGCGCCGCGTGCAAGGGCGCCGAGCCGCCGAACGCGATCAGCGTGCGACCCGCGACGCCGCGGCCCGTATCGACCGCGTGCTCGCGCACGGCCTGCGCCATCGCTTCGTCGGCGATCTCGGCGACGGCGTAAGCAGCTTCGTCGGCATCGACACGCAGCGGTTGCGCGATCTGCGCGTCGAGTGCTCGCGAGGCCGCTGCCGCATCGAGCGCGATCGTGCCCGCGGCGAAGTGTTCGGGGCTGAGGCGGCCGGCATGCAGATGGACGTCGGTGAGCGTGACCCGCTCGCCGCCGAGCGCATAGCACACGGGGCCGGGCTGCGAGCCCGCGCTTTCCGGGCCCACGGCGACGCGGCCGAGATCGTCGACGCGCGCGATCGAGCCTCCGCCCGCGCCGATCTCCGAGAGTTCGATCACGGGAATGCGCAGCGGAATGCCGCTGCCCGCCTTGAAGCGATAGAACAGCGAGACTTCGAGGGAGCGCGCGGTCTGGGGCTCGCCTCCGTCTATGAAGCACAGCTTGGCCGTGGTCCCGCCGATATCGACCGACAGCACCTGGTCGAAGCCATGTTCCCGTGCCAGGCGGGCGGCGAGCAGCGCGCCGCCCGCCGGTCCCGACTCGAGCAGCCGCACCGGATAGCGGCATGCGGTCGCGACGTCGCACAGGCCGCCGTTCGACAGCATCATCAGGAGCGGCGCGCGCACGCCGAGTGCGTCGAGTCCCGCGCGCAACCGGTCCAGATAGCCGCGAATCAATGGCCTCACGTAGGCATTCACGCAGGTCGTCGAGAAGCGTTCGAACTCGCGCATTTCGGGCGAGACATCGGACGAGAGGCTGATGTCGAGCGAGGGCAGGATGCGCGCGACGATCTCCGCCGCCTGTTGTTCGTGCGCGGGGTTCACGTAGCTGTGCAGGAAGCCGATCGCGAGGCTTCGGGCGCCGCTTTCGCCGATCTGCCGCGCCCGAGCCTCCACCATCGCGTGATCGAGCGGCAGCAGTACGTCGCCACGCGCGCTCATGCGCTCCGTGACCGCGAAACGCAGCGCGCGCGGCACGAGCGGGTCGGCCTTGCGCAACATCAGGTCGTACTGGTCGCAGCGGCTTTCCGTGCCCATTTCGATGACATCGCGAAAGCCCTCCGTCGTGAGGAGCGCGGTCCTTGCGCCCTGTCGTTCGAGCAGCGCGTTGGTGGCGAGGGTCGTGCCGTGCATCACCGCGTCGAGCGAGCCGGGCGCCGCGTCCGCCTTCGCGAGCAGCGCCGCGAGGCCGTCGAGCACGCCTCGTTCGGGCGCCAGCGGTGTCGTGAGTAGCTTATGGGTGATTCGGCGCTCACCGGTTTCGAGCACGAGATCGGTGAAGGTGCCGCCGATGTCGATGCCGACGCGGCAGCGCGTGCGCCTGTGAGCAGCAGGGTCGCGGAATGCGTTCGTCAAATCTTCAACTCCATAGGCTGGTGATGGATACGCGGACGAAGACCCGCGTGGAACCACTCGACGAGGCTCACGATGTCATATACCGGGACACCGAAGCGCGCGGCGATGAGCGCCGAATACGGCGCGAAATTCGCGCATTCGCTGACGATCGCGCCGACGTCCCGATGCTCGTCGATGAGCCGCCCGGCACAGTCGAGGATGTCCTCGGCCTGCTCATCGAAGCTCACCTGCGCCGCGTTCGTGAGGTTGTTCTGGAAGAAGCGCGATGCTTCAGGTAGGCCCGCGACCGGGAGATCGTGCGGCGCGTGCGCCGCGAGCAGATGCGCGGCGGTGAGCGCCGAGCGCTTCGCCGTCAGCACGCCCACTCGCTGGCCACGGCGCAGAAGGCTCGCGGCCAGCGGAACCTGCAGCAGGCTCGACGTCGCCACCGGAACGGCGCAGCGCGCGGCAAGCTGGTGCTGGAACAGGACGAGAAAGCCGCAGCTCGTCGTGATGGCGTCCACGCCAAGCCGTGCGAGTCCGTTCGCCGCGTCGACGAAGCGCTCGAGCAGCGGCGTGGCGGCCTCGCTGTCACCGGCCGCAGCGGCCATCACCTGCGGTCCGCTCACGCCCTCAACCAGCGCGTACTGCACGGGGAAGGGCCACGTCGCGCCATGCCCGATGTCGCCGGGCAAACGCATGAATCCCGTATCAAGCATCAGGATGCCGATGCTCACGCCATGGATCGTACGTGCCCGCCGTGCGGGAGAGTTCGCGCGCATGGTCAGTTGATGAAGCAGTTGCAATCATTGAGCGACGGTGCGATCGGAAGGTTCAGCGCCTTCATCTTCGCGCGATTGATGATCGCCACGTAGTCGTCCTGCTGCGGCCGATAGATCGCAAGCTCAGAAGGCTTCGTGCCATGCAGCATCTTCACGGCGAGGTCGGCGGCGTGCGCGCCCTGCGACTCGTAGGACGGCGCATAGGCGACCGCGACGATGTCGCCCTTCTTGATCATCTCGTGCTCGGCGCTGATGATCGGCACCTTCATGCGATCCGTCACCGACGCGACCGCCGGCAGCGACGACTGCACGAGATTCGAGCCGATCGCATAGAAGAAGCCGACGCCCTTCATGGTGGCCGTGCGCTGCGGCACGTCGACGGTCGAATCCACGGAAGTCGCGAGCATCTCGAGCCCGGCTTTGCTCGCGGCTGTCCTGAGGCTCGCGATCGCGGCGACGTCGTTGACTTCGCCCGCGTTATACAGCACGCCGAACGAGCTCGCCTTCGGGAACACCTTCCTGGCGAACGCGAGCACCGCGTCGTAGTCCGTGACGCTCGCCGTGCCGGTGATGCGGTCGCTGCCGTGCGCCCAGTCGGGCACGAGTCCGGCGGCGACCGGATTGGTCACCTGCGTGAAGACGAGCGGCACCGAGCGGTCCGACACGTTGCGCACCGAGGCCTGCGCGACGGGCGTCGTCACGGTGAGAATCACGGCGGGATGCCTCGCGACGATCTGCGCGAGCGTCTGCGGTATCAGGCCCGGCGTGAAGTTCGCGTCGCTGTAGACGTACTCGGCGTTCTTGCCGTCGACGTAGCCCTGCTTGGTCATCTCCTCCTTGAAACCCGCGATCGTGCGGGAGAGCGCGGGATGCGGCCCGAAGTTCGCGATGCCGATTACCGTCGTGGCCTGGGCGGCCGCGCCGTTCGCATGAATGAGCGCCGCAGCGGCGGCGAGCGCAGGCAGCTTGCGCAAGAGCGACGAGAAAGATGAGGCGATGCCGGCTTGAGGAACGAGTGGACGCATGGAGTGGAACCTGAAGTGGACGGGAGCGCTCGGTTGACTCCCATTGTGTAAAGAAGCGCCGCGCGCGGGCAGGCCGATGACCCAAACAAGTCCGATTGCCTATTTATTTGGGCGACTAACCTCGATTCGCTGCCCATGCTGCCGGGCAGCCGCACATGAACCGCGCGATGTAAGGACTCAGCGCGGCGGAACATGCGGGTTTGCCCGCATGCGCTCGCGGCGCCCGCTAGTCATCCGATCCTCAATTGGAGGATTTCGGTTCTAACTTTTTTGACCCGATTGTCGGCCGGCGTGCCGGTTTTTAATCTCCGGATCTGGCGCTCGCATTCATGCGCCGCTTCACCGCACTCGAGACCAGGTTCGACTCCAGATCATCACCGCCTACACGGGATAAAAGCATGAAACGAATTTGCCCTGCGATGCTGCTGCTTACATTGGCCACCGCCGCACACGCCCAGACATCATCGTCGAGCAGCGTTACGCTGTACGGCGTCGTGATGGAAGGCCTCATCTACACGAACAACTCACTGAAGGGCCCGTCGGTTTCAACGGCCAACGGACCGAGCCGCTGGGGTTTCAAAGGCGTGGAAGATCTGGGAGGCGGGCTGCGCACGATCTTCACGCTCGAAGGCGGCTTCAATCCGAACACCGGCACGATGTCGCAAGGCGGCCGCGAGTTCGGCCGTCAGGCGTTCGTCGGCTTGCAGTCGGACACGTTGGGCACGCTCACCTTCGGACGCCAGTACGACTTCACACAGGACTGGCTTGCGCAATACTCGGCGCCATATCGCTGGAACGGCTACGCGGCGACGGTCGGCGACAACAACAACTTCAACTTCCAGTTCCGCACCAACAACGCCGTGAAGTACGTCTCGCCGAACTATCGCGGACTGCAGGCTGGCGCGATGTACAGCTTCGGCGGCGTCGCAGGCAGCTTCGGCAATCAGAGCGCAACGAGCTTTGGCCTGAACTATGCGAGCGGCCCGCTCTCGCTTTCGGCGGCGTATATGCGGATGAACCATCCTTCCGTGGCGGCGAGCGAAGGGATCTGGAACACCGCGCTCTTCCCGTCGATCTCGGCGCAGTCGCCCACCTTCTCCTACGCGCTCGCGCCGTCGAGCATGGAAATCTACGGCGGCGGCGGCTCGTATGTGCTCGGACAGACCACGCTCAGCCTGGTCGTCACCCACAGCCGCTACGACGACCTGGGCGTCGCCCAACTCGGCCTGACGCACGGCCGCGCGGGCTACACGAACATCGAAGCGAACGTGAGCCACTATTTCACGCCGGCCTTCCAGTCGGCGTTCGATTACGTGTACACGCTCGGCAAGGTGCAACCGACCGATTTCTCGCCGAAGTATCATCAGTTTGTGCTGGTCAACAACTACTTCCTGTCCAAGCGCACGGCGCTCTACGTCGACGCGATCTTCCAGCTCGCCGCGGGCGACGCGCAGCACGCGAACATCGAATATGCAAGCAGCGGCGGCGCGTCCACGAGCAAGCGTCAGGTCGCGGTGACCGCGGGCATCTTCCATCGCTTCTGAGCGAACGCATTGCGGGCGGCCGTGCCGCCCATTCACGAGGATGGTCAAGTGCTGAATAACATGTTGCCGACGCCGCGCGAAAGCCGCAGCGGCGCGGCGATCCTGGCCGATACGCTGCGCCAGTTCGAAGTGCCCGTCGTCACCTTCATTCCGGGCGAGGGCATTCTGGAGCTCGTCGACGAACTCGCGGTGCGCGCGCCGTCGATTCGCCTGGCGAGCTTTCGTCACGAAGCCGGTATGACATTCGCGGCGCAGGCCATCGGGCAATTAAGCGGCCAGCCAGGCGTCTGTCTGGCGGCGCGCGCGCCTGGTGCGCTCAACACGACGCTCGCGGTGCATACCGCGCATACTGACAGCGCGCCGCTGGTGATGATCGTCGGGCAGGCCGCCATGGGCGCCGCGGAGCGCGAGGCGATGCTCGGCGTCAGCCATTTCCATCAGGTATTCGGGCCGCTCGCCAAGTGGGTCGGACTGATCGAATCGGCGGCGCGTATTCCTGAAATGCTCTCGCGAGCCTGGCACATCGCGATGTCAGGGCGTCGCGGACCAGTCGTACTAGTTTTGCCCGAAGACGTCTCGCGCGAGCTCGCCGAGGTCGCCGATCTGCCTCGTCCGTCGCCGTCGGCCGCCGGCCCCGCCGCGCCCGACCTCGCGCGCTTCAGAGCCCTGATTACGGCGGCACAGAGGCCGCTCATGATCGTCGGCGGCACCGGCTGGCAGAACGACTCGCTGCTCACCCTGACCCAGCTCGCCGACACGCACGGCGTGCCGCTCGCGACGAGCTACCGCCGTCGCGACCTGATCGATCATGAGCATCCGAACTTCGTCGGCGAAATCGGGCTGGGCATCGACCGCGCACTCGCTGCACGCATCGCCCAGGCCGATCTCGTGATCGTACTGAACGGGCGCCTCGGCGAACTGAACACCGTCGGGGCGGGCGCCTTCAGCGGCTTCACGCTCTGGACGCCGCCGCGCCAGTCGAACGTGCTGGTGCACATCCACGCGGAGCCTGCGGAACTCAATGGCGTCTATTGCGCGGACCTCGCGATCCCTGCCGATCCGAACGCGTTCGTCGAGGCCTGGGCCGATGCTGCCGCCCGGAATCCGGAGTCCGACGCGCCCCATGCCGAGCGCGCTGCGTGGCTCACCGCGGCGCACGCGGAGCGACTTGCTTTCGCCAACACAGGGAGTTGCCCCGGTCCGCTCGATCTGCGCGTGGTCTACGCCACGCTCGACGCCGCGCTGCCCGACGATGTCCTCGTCGCCTCGGGCGCGGGTGCCTATGCAATGTGGCCCCAGCGCTATTTGCGGCATCGCCGGCCGGGCACGCAATTGGGGCCGAAGAGCGGAGCGATGGGCTACGGGTTGTCTGCGGCGATCGGCGCGGCGCTCCTCGCGCCTGCTCGGCGGGTGGTTGCCGTGGCGGGCGACGGCTGCTTCATGATGCACGCCGAGGAGCTGGAAACCGCCGTGCGGCTCGGGATCGATCTACTCGTGATCGTGGTGAACAACCGCTCGTATGGCGCGATCGAGAGCGCGCAGCGCCGCCAGTTCGGCCGCACGACGGGCACGGCGCTCGGCGCGATCGATTTCGCTGCGTTCGCGCGGGCGCTGGGCGCACGCGGCGAGACCGTCGAGACGACCGACGGGTTCGCGCCCACGCTTCATCGCGCGCTGGCCGCAGGCGGCGTGTCGCTGATCGAACTGCGCGTGTCCTCCGACGTGACCAAGCCGGTCGGCTAACCGTATTCAAGTTTCCGAATTTAAATGATGAGCCACTCTCTTTCCGATCGACATGTCGCGGTCGTCGGCGCGGGCATCGCCGGCTTGACGGCGGCCTACCGCCTGCAGCGGGCCGGTGTGCGCGTGACCGTCTTCGATGCGCAGCCGGTCGTCGGCGGGCGCATGGGCGATCGCCGCGAAGGCGATCTCGTGTTCAACAGCGGCGCGCGACTCGTGTATCCGTTCGGCCAGGCGTTCAATCGGATCGTCGCGGAGCTGTCGCTCAATGATGCGCTGGTGCCATTGCACCGGCTGAGCGCGCAATGCATCGCCCCCGGCGGCGAGCACACCATCGAACTGATGCCCTCGCCACGCTCGCTCGCCACGCCGGGTCTCGCCGCCGGCGAACGCCTGCGGCTCATCACGCACGCGCTTTCGATGCGCCGCCTGAAGCCGCGCGTCGACCCCGACTGGGCGACGAGCGCGCTCGACGCCGATCCCCGGCTCGATCGCATCACGCTGGCCGAGTACATCCGCGAGACCCTCGGACCTAACGTGCTTGCGCGAATGGTCGAACCGGTGTTTCGCGCGACGCGCAGCTTTAACCCCGAGACGCTCTCGGCGCTCTTCTATGCATCGACGGTGCCGCACATGATCGGCGAGAGCGCCGTGCATACCTTGAAGGGCGGCATGGGCCGGGTGTGTCAAGTGCTCGCCGCGCAACTGACCGTACGCACCGCAACGCCCGTGCGCACCATCCAGCGCGGCGCCACGGGCGACGGCGTCGACCTGACGCTCGCCAACGGCGAACACGTGCATGCCGACTACGCCGTGTGTGCGGTGGAAGGCTCGCTTGCGAAGTCCCTCGTCCAAGCGCCGACGAGCGCCGAGCGCACCATGCTCGATGCCGTGCGCTACAACGTGCTCGGCGTCGTGCACTACGGCTTCGCGCTGCCGCTGCCACCGAAAATGAACTTCGCGATGCGCGGCCAGCCCGGGAGGATTGCGACGTACCAACAGTTGCCCGTCACGCCCGGCGGCGGCCGCCCGCTTAACCAGATCTATTGCCAGCTCACGCCAGAAGCCGCCGACGAAGCTGTGCGACGCGGCCTCGAAAACGAGCTGGACGTGCTGGTGCGCGAAGAACTACGCACGCGCATCCCTGATTTCGACCGGCATGTCGTCGCGGTCGCGAACCAGTGGATTCCGCGCAAGCTGCCAGTGTTCTCGCCGGGATATGGCGCGCGCGTGGCGAATTTCTGGGCCTGGCAGGAAGACCGCCGGCAAGGTGGTGGGAGCCCGATCGTGTACTGCGGCGACTGGCTCTCGCAGGCCCTCCTGACAGGCGCGTGCGCGAGCGGCGAGCGTGCCGCGAAGACGCTCGTTGCACGTATGCAGGCGGCCCTTACGTGCGCGAGCGCCTGAAACTTAGGCAAACCGCAGTGAGTTGTAGCGAAACGGCAATTGCTCGACGCGCTTTAATGCCGTGCGAACTATCGGTGATAAAAACATTGCAAAGCTGCCGCCGTGCCTGCAATGGAATTTCGATCGAACTTTCGGGAGTCAACATGGAGATGAGCATGAACAGAAACGGGCGCGTCAGCACGGCCTGCCGCAAGCTGTCGTCGGTGCTCGGGGCGGCCATGGTAGTCGCGCTTGCATCGGCCGGGGGGCCAGTGGCAGCGCAAACGCCCCCCACGACGGTCATCGGCATCGCGAGCCTCGGACCGCATCCATCGCTCGCGAAAACCATCGAAGGCTTCAAGCAGCAGATGGCGAAGGAAGGCTATGTAGAAGGCAAGAACACGAGCTATGTCTACAGCGACGCCAATTTCACGCAGGCGCTGATGCCGCAAATGTTCTCCCAGATCGTCGCGCAGCATCCGGCGCTTATCCTGACGGTGACGACGTCGGTCTCCCAGGTTGCGCGTTCGGCCGTCGTCGATCCGAAAACCCCGCTCATTTTCACCGAAGTCACCGACCCGGTCGCGGCCGGCCTCGTGCCGAACTGGAAGCAGGGCGGCGAGCGCTTCACCGGCTCGTCGGACCTGCAGGATTTCGATGCGGTGCTCGCGTTTGCCAAGAAGGCGTTTCCGGGAGTGAAGTCGTTCGGCACGCTCTACAACGCCGGCGAAGCGAACGACGTCGTCACGACAAAGGCGCTGGAAGCCGCCGCCCAGCGGGCGGGCCTGGCCTTCCGACCCGTCAGCGTCGACACGGTCAACGACATCACTCAGCGCGTGCAATTGCTCAAGGGCGTGGGCTTCGTCTATATCACCGGCTCGAATCTCGTGCAGTCCGCAATTCCCGCCGTGGCCGCAAGCATGCAGCGCCTTAAGATTCCCGTGCTCAGTTCAGAGACCGAAGCGATCAAGAAAGGCATGGCCACGGCGTCCTACGCGGTGTCGCTGGAGTCGGTGGGTGCGAACGCCGCGAAGCTCGCGGGACGTGTGCTGAAGGGCGAGAAGACATCGGCGCTGCCGCCCGCGATGCCCATGGCCACGGACTACGTGACGTCGATCAGCAAAAGCCAATTTCAGGCTTTGGGCCTCAAGGTGCCTGCCGAATTCGAGGATTGCAAGTGCTTCATCAACTAAGCGGCCGCCGTGCGGCGAAGGTCACCACGATGCGCGAGCGCCCCATACTCATGCTGTTGGCAGAGAAGATCTGCAAGACGTTTCACCCGGGCACCGTCGACGAGCGTATCGCTCTATCGGATGTTTCGTTAAAACTGCACGCCGGGGACTTCGCCGTCGTCGTGGGCGGCAACGGCGCGGGTAAATCGACGTTCCTCAATTTGCTGGCAGGTGAGGTGACGGCGGACAGCGGCACCATCACCGTCGGTGGCAGTGACGTGACGGCGCTGCCCACGCACCGGCGCGCGCGGCACATCGCACGTGTGTTTCAGGACCCATCGGTCGGCACCGCTGCGGCGCTGAGTCTCGAAGAAAACCTTGCGGTGGCGAATCGGCGCGGGCACAAGCGCTCGTTCAGCCTCGGGCTCACGCAGTCGTTATCCGAAGAGTTACGGGCGCGCATCGCGTCGTTCGATCTTGGGCTGGAGAAGCGCATGAAGACCAAGGCGTCGCTGCTCTCGGGCGGCCAGCGCCAGGCGCTCTCGCTGCTGATGGCCGTGCTGCAGCGTCCCGAGCTGCTGCTTCTCGACGAGCACACGGCCGCACTCGATCCTCGAACGGCCGCCATCGTCATGCGGGTGACCGAGCATGTCGTGCGTGAGGCGAGCCTCACCACGCTGATGGTCACGCACAACATGCAGCACGCCATCGATTACGGCAACCGGCTCATCATGATGCGCGACGGTCGCATCGTTGGCGACTTATCGGGCGACGCAAAACGCGCGATGACGATCGAGAAACTGGTGGCAACCTTCAACGACGAGCCGGCAACGGCACTCACGGTGAACTCATGAACTTTTTGAGCGGCTTCCTCGATCTGGTGCCTGTGGGACTGATGCAGGGCCTGACCTATGCGCTGATCGCCATCGCGATCATGATCCCCTTTCGCATCCTCAGTTTTGCGGACATGACCGGAGAGGGTGCGTTTCCCTTCGGCGCATGCGTTTGCGCGAAGCTCCTGATGCTCGGACTCAATCCGGTCATGGCGCTACTCGGCGGTGCGCTCGCCGGCTTCATCGCGGGACTCGCCACGGGCTACATTCACGAGAAGGCGAGAATCAACACGCTCCTGTGCGGCATTCTAGTGCTGTCGATGCTCTATTCCATCGATATTCGCGTAATGGGACAGCCGAACGCCGCGCTCTTCGCGTTCCCGAGCGTGTTCTCGTGGCTGCCCGGCGACGCCGGCGGCTACCTGCCGCGCATCGTGATGCTGGGGGTGATCGACGTGGCGATCGCCGCGTGCGTGCTCTGGTTCCTAGGCACCGAGCACGGCCTCGCGATGCGCGCGATCGGATCGAGCGCGTCGATGGCAAAGGCGCAGGGCATCAACGTGAAGGTGTACACGCTGATCGGCCTCGGCCTCGCGAATCTATTCGCCGCGCTGGGCGGCGCCATGCTTGCGCAGAACCAGGGCTTCTCAGACGTGAACATGGGCTTCGGCGTCCTCGTGAACGGGCTGGCCGCGTTGCTGCTCGGCGAGGCCGTCATCGGCAATCGTTCGATGACGCGCCAAGTGATCGCGCCCGTGCTCGGCTCGATCATCTACTTCCAGTTGATATCGGCGGTGCTCGCGCTCGGCTTCCAGCCGTCGGATCTCAAGCTCGTCACGGCGCTCTTCGTGCTCGGCACGTTGCTGTCCATGGCGAAGCGCAAGAAGCGTGGCGCCGCGCGCAAGAAGCTGGAGCCGGTGGGTTCGGCCAGTAGTTGAGGCGATGCCTCACACCAAGCAAAGAAATGTGCCGCACGATTATCGTGCGGCACATTTCGCTTTAAAGTCGCGCCCGCGGCCCGCACGGCTATTGAATCAGCATGCGGGGAGTGGCGGCTGTGCTTTGGGTATGTTTGTCGCTGCGTACCAGCACCCCGATCGATCGTGCAATGCGATCAGCTCGCTTTAGTCAGCCCCGCCCATCGTGCGTACGCGTCCGGGTCATTGATGCCGAGCTGATCGAGCACGCGCTGGACCGTGTAATCGACCAGTGCCTCGATACTGTCAGGCTTGGCATAGAAAGACGGCAGCGGTGGCATGATGATGCCGCCCATCTGCGTGACGAGCGTCATGTTGTTCAGATGCGCGAGCGTGAGCGGCGTTTCACGCGCGAGCAGCACGAGCTTGCGCCGCTCCTTGAGCGTGACGTCGGCGGCGCGCGTGACGAGATTGTCGTCGAGGCCGTGCGCGATCGCCGCGAGGGTCTTCATGGAGCACGGCGCGACCACCATGCCGTCATGCTGGAACGATCCGCTCGCGAGCGTCGCACCGATTTCACCGGGCTCGTGCCATTCGCTCGCGAGTGCGCGTACGGCCGTGCGTTCGAGCGTCATCTCGTCGTGCAGCGTGAGCCAGCCCGCGCGCGACACGATCAGATGGGTTTCGACCGCGCGCTCGCGCAGCGCTGCGAGCAGACGCACGCCGTAGATTGCGCCCGTCGCGCCCGTGATCGCGACGACGATGCGGGGCTGGCGCGGGTTCATCGGGACGCTCGCGGATTGAAGTGCGGCAGGTAATCGTCGAGCGCGAGCGTGTCGGCGCCCGGGATGGACTTGCGCTCGAACTCTGCTTCGCGGCCCCACGGCTTGGTGGCGTCGATTGCAAGGCGGCCCCAGTGGTCCTTGTGCGGATCGCGATAAAAGCCGGGCACGTCCGGGATCACCATCGTGCGCGTGTCCGCGCGGCCGCGCGTAAGAAAGGCCCAGATGACTTCGTTCATGTCGTAAATGTCGACGTCCTTGTCGACGACGATGCACAGTTTGTTGTAGTCGAGATGCGAGCCGAGCGCGGCGAGCAATGCATGCTGCGCGTGGCCGTCGTATTGCTTGTCGATCTTGATGATCGTGTTCATGACCGTCGGCTTGCAGGTGACGTCGAGCACGCCGCGCACCTGCGCCGATACCGCCTTGTAGATGCGGGCCGCAGTCGCCGCTTCGAGCGGACGCAGGTCTTCGTCGGAGCCGCAAACGAGGCCGTGAAAGACGGCGCCTTCGCGCCAGCCGACATGCGTTACTTCGAAGACGTGGTTGTCGCCGACTTCGACGTAATAGCCCATGAATTCGCCGAACGGCCCTTCGGGACGCCGCTCGTTCGGCAGGATGCGGCCTTCGATCACGATCTCGGCGGCCACCGGAATGTCCAGGTCGAGCGTGAGCGCGCGGCGCATCGCGAGGGGGCCGCCGCGCATCGCGGCCGCGAGCGCCAACTCGTCGGCGTCGGGTGGCAGGGAGACACACGCGCTCATGAAGAGTTCGGGTGCCGCGCCGATCAGGATCGCAGCATCCAGCGGCTCGCCGCGTGCCTCGGCGCGCAACTGGTACTGCGCGAGATCGTGGCTGCTGCCCAGACGAATGCGCAGCTCGGAGTCGGAGACGACCATGGAGCGGTGAAACGACAGATTCGGCACGCCGCTGTCGGGGTCTTTCGCCAGAAAGATGCCGGACGTGATGTAGGGTGCCCCGTCGCGCTCGTGATAGGTCAGAATGGGCAGATCGGACAACGTACCGGTCACCCAGTCGGAGGGCATCGCAACGTGTTCGAACGTGTTGTCCATAGTCGAGGCGAGCGAGATTTCGCGATCGAGACGGGCACAGAACGTTTCATCGGGTGCGCAGCGGATGATCTCGCGCAAGCGGTCATGATCGCTGTACAGATTGAGCAATACAGGCAGCTTGCTTCCGCGCACGTTCTCGAACAGGACGGGCTGGGTGTTTTCGCGCTGAAGCCGTCGCGCGACCGCAGCCACTTCGAAGCGCGGATTGACTTCTCGTGTGACGGTCAAAAGGTCGCCGCGCGCGCGCAGGCGGGAGAGGTAGTGTCTCATCGTGAGCAAATTCGCGAATCGTGAATGAAAGCGCCCATGCCGCATGAAGCGGCAGCACGCGCCGGTGCTTCCCTTATAGCCGACGAATAAGGGCCGATGATTCGCAAAAACGCACAAAAATTAGGAATTGGGTTCTTTTTGCCGTGCCCGCAGCGTCGAGGAGCACGCGACACCATGCTTCCGGCGACGGATGGTCCGTTTGATGGCAGATAATGAAGCGCGCGCGGCGAAGAGGAAGAGGGAAGCGCCGCCGCGCGGCTATTATAGGGAGACGCAATGACGAACGACCATACGGGACTCTTCAGAAACGCGCTGGCGGGGCCGCAGGCACGCCTAACGGAAGCGTTCTATCAATTGCGGGTGCGTCCCGACTGCGTGAGCGTGCCCGAGTTCGGCCTGTACGGTGCGATCGTCTCGGTACCGGGCGAAGCGGAGGAGGGCGCCTGGAAGATGGCAAGCATCCGCGACGATATCTTTCTTGTCGTGTCGGACTGCAACTACGCGCACAGTCGTTCTGAGAACGTCCTGCCAGAGGGATTCATCGAATTCCACTTTTCGCTCTCGGGTCCCGCGAGCGTGGATTTCTCGGACGCGGGTCAGTTGCACGTCAACGCGCCCAACCTGCTCGTGTGCGTCCAGGGCACCGACGTGCAATATCAGGTGACCTGCGGGCCCGGGCCGTGGCAATCGGTTGGCATGTACGTGGCGAGACGCTATTTCGATCGCCTCGCACATGCGCTCGGCGGCGAGGCCGACAAGATCCGCTCCGAGCTCGCCACGATCGGTCACGATCAGATCTACAACCGTCAGATGCCATTCAGCGTCGAGGCCTTGCAGATTGCGGAGCAACTGCTCGCGTCGCCCTATCGCGGCGCGCGGCAGTTGCTCTATCTTGAAGGCAAATGCACCGAGATCCTCTGTGCCTGCATCGAGATGTGGCTTGCCCATCTCAACGAGGACAAGCCCGGGGAGACGCTTTCCGCGCGCGATCTGCGGCTCATCGAGCGGGCGCAAAAGATCATCGTGTCAGACTTGCGTGTTTCGCCGACCATCCCGGAACTAGCGCGCGCAGTCGGCACCAACTCGTCGAAGCTGAAGCGCGGCTTCAAGTTCCTGTACGGCATGACCATCTTCGAATACGGGCATCGTTGCCGCATGAATCATGCGTTGCGGCTGCTCGTCGACGAACGGTTACCGGTAGGACAGGTCGCGCTTGCGACCAGCTACCAGCATCAAACCAGCTTCACCGCCGCGTTTCGTGACTACTTCGGGTTCGCGCCGAAAGACGCGCGCCGGCTTGCGAGCCCCGCGATTCAGCGACACGAAGCGCCGGCAGGCAAAGCCTCTCTCGCGCCCGAGGGCATGACCGATGCCAGCGCGCCCGCGAGGGGGCAATCTGCCAGGATCGAGAACGCGGGCAAACCGTGAGGCGCACGCGTCACATTGGATCAAGGCATTCAAATTTAGGAAATCGGCCGCATCGCCCCTGACTGGCTGCCATGCCGCGACGTCTGTTGATAGCATCGTCTCACCCTATGCCACCCGGCCTTCGAGGCCACCGATCAACAGACCGGAAATATGATGAAGTCAATCCAAGTACGCAATCCTCGCACGGGCGAGCACGATTACGAGTTCGCATCGGCAACCGCGCAGGACGTCTCAGCCGTGACGGGCGAAGCACGCCACGCACAGCGCGCTTGGGCGGCGCTCGGACTCGAGCATCGCATCAAGGCGCTTGCTGACTGGGCCCGTCAGCTCGAAGCGCATGGCGGCGATATCGTCGCGGCGCTCGCTGTCGATACCGCGCGTCATCGCATTTCGGAAGAAGAACTCGGCGCCGTCATCCATTTCATTCACGGCTTCTGCGAGGCTGCACCCGAGGTGCTGGCCACGCCGTTCCGCAAACTCGATGCGCATCCCGACATCGTCTTCAAGGTGACGTATGCGCCGTATCCGGTAGTGGGCGTCATCAGCCCCTGGAACTTTCCCCTCGTGCTGTCGTTCATCGATGCGATTCCCGCGCTGGTCGCAGGCGCGGCTGTCGTCATCAAGCCGAGCGAAGTGACACCGCGCTTCGTGGAACCGTTGATCCGTTCGATCGATGCGGTGCCTGCGCTGAAGGGCATCGTCAATCTCGTACGGGGCGGGGCGGAGACCGGCGCGGCGATCGTCGCGCAGGCCGATGCCATCGTGTTCACCGGCAGCATACCGACCGGGCAGAAGATTGCGGCCGCGGCCGCGCAGGCGTTCGTCCCCGCGTTCCTCGAACTGGGCGGCAAGGACGCGGCGGTCGTGCTCGAGGGATCGGATGTCGCGCGCGCGGCGACCAGCATCTTGCGCAGCGCGCTCTATAACTCGGGACAAGTCTGTTATGCGATCGAGCGCGTGTATGCGCATGAATCGCTGCATGACGCGCTAGTCGCGGAACTCGTCGCGCAGGCGAAGACGCTCAGGCGCAGCCACGCCGCGGGCGATGGCGGCCACTATGGTCCGATGATCTTCGCGCAGCAGGCCAAGATCATCGACGCGCAACTCGATGACGCCGTGGCGAAGGGGGCGAAGATCGTACTCGGCGGTAAGAGCGAAACGGTGGACGGTGCTGTGTGGATCGACCCGACGATCGTGACCGGCGTGACGCACGACATGTCGCTGATGACCGAGGAGACCTTCGGACCCATCGTGCCGGTGATGCGCTTCACGGACGTCGACGAAGCCGAGCGGCTGATGAATGACTCGATGTTCGGCCTGAGCGGCGCGGTGTTCGGCCCCGACACGCACACGGCCGGCGATTTCGCGACAAAGATGGAAGCGGGCGGCGTGAGCATCAACGACACGGAACTCCCGCGCGTGATGATGTTCGCGGGCGAGAAGACTGCTTTCAAGAAATCCGGTATGGGCGGCTCGCGCTACGGTTCTACGAGCATCATGCGATATGTGAGAAAGCGCGCGCTTCTTGCCAACGAAGGCGACGTGCCGCCGCTCGATAAACTCGCGGAGGTTTGACGCAACGTTTGTCTCCTTGGCAACGTAAAAAAACAAAGCAGCCGTCCGGCGGGCTTGATCTGCGATCGTCGAGCCCGTGCACGTTGCAACGGCCACTGGTAAACATCGCAGCGATTTATTTCTGCACCGCCAGCGGCACATCTGGACGTCGGAGGCTGCGCCTCGCATTGCCCGAATTTATACCGGCCGCGGCCGCCGCGGCGAGCTTGTGGATCGCTGCGTCCTTCCGCCGGATCCTTACCCAGGAAGAAGCGTCGCACTGCCGCATCATTGACGGTGAAGACGAAGGCTACGGTCGCGCGGCAATTTCCTCACCGTACTAAAAGCGGAGGACCGTCGGGGGTATACCGTGGTATACCGTCGTCGCGTTTTTTGCTTCTCCAGGTCGCATGCAATGGCCAACGGGCGCGCGAGAGGCATCCGGTCACACAAGTTCGAAGTTAGCTGCAGACCAGGCCATGCGTGCTCTCTGTGCCGTCCGATCATGCTCGCTACTGAAGCTGGTAATTCGCTCTCATGGTCGGCCTCCGCATCAATGTGGCGCCTCGCGAGGAGGCTTCGGCTGACACCTATTTGCAGCCGAAACAAACGCGAAAACTACGGATTCGGATGTAAGGCCGATCCGAGTGTTGTGCGTGCTGTTGGCGGTCGACGAGCATAGTCTGATACGTTCAAATCATACAGCTGGGATGAAAGATATGGAGACAGGACACAACAGCATGAACTCGACCACGAGCGAGTGGCACACCGCAGAGGAGCGCCGCACGTCGCGAATGGTGGTGTTAGGAGCGTCACTCGGTACTGTGTTCGAGTGGTACGATTTCTTTCTCTATGGAAGCCTCGCTACTTATTTCGGAATCTGGTTTTTCCCGCCTGAGAATCAAATGGCTGGCCTGCTTGCGAGTCTGGCGACGTTCGGAGCAGGGTTTGCGGTGCGCCCACTGGGTTCGCTTGTTTTCGGTAGACTGGGCGACATAGCCGGTCGCAAGAACACCTTCCTGTTGACGATCATCATCATGGGGGTGTCGACAGCCGCAGTGGGTTTTCTGCCAACTTTCGCTCAAATCGGTTGGACTGCGCCTGTGCTACTGGTCATCCTCCGCTTGCTTCAGGGACTGGCAGTGGGAGGCGAATTTGGAGGCGCGACGGTCTACATAGCCGAGCATTGTTCACGCCGTGATCGGGGCTACAAGACGAGTTGGATTCAGATTACGGGATCCGCAGGTTTCCTGCTGGCCACAATAGTCATTCTTGCCGCGCGCGCGCTAATCGGTCCGGACGCATTTGCGAAATGGGGCTGGCGCGTACCGTTCGAGTTCTCTCTGATCCTCCTGGCCGTGTCCATATGGATCCGCTTCAAACTCGACGAGTCGCCGGTCTATCTAAAAATGAAGGCGGCCGGACAGGTGTCGAAGGCACCGCTTACGGAGACGTTCGGAGAACCGCGCCACCTCAAGGATATGTTAATCGCACTGCTGGGCGCTACCATGCCGCTTGGTGTGATTTCTATCGCGGCATCGCTTGCACCGCTGATTCTTTTGTCGGGTCCGCTTCGTGTCGATGCGCTGCAGGTATATGGGATGATGGCCGTGGCCCTGATCCTTACGCTCCCCCTTTACATCGTCTTCGGCAGTTTGTCCGACCGAATTGGGCGGCGCAAGGTTATGCTCACCGGTTGCTTTCTGGCATTGCTGACTTGCTACCCGGTATTCTCTTCATTGGGTCATTACGCAAATCCAGCATTGATGGAATTTCAACAGCGGGTGCCCGTCACCGTCGCGGCGAGGGACTGCCACATGCGACTTATTACGACAGCCAATAGTCGTCTGTCGACCTGCGACGAGGTTAGACAATTCCTGTCAGGCGCTGGAGTGAACTACAACACGACCATGCCGGCCGAAGGTGCCGACAACGTGGTCACGCGCATCGGTGCAACCACGCTCACCGGTTTTGACCAAGCACACTTTCGAGCTGCGTTGATGGACGAGGGCTGGCCCTCGTCGGCAGATCCAGCGCGCGTCAACAGGGTAGCCGTGATTCTGCTGCTGATGCTGTTGCTGAGTTGCACCGCGATGATCAGCGGTCCGATGGCCGCGTACCTGAGCGAACTCTTTCCACCCCGCATTCGCTACACCGCAGTTTCTTTTCCCTTCCACATCGGCAACGGTTGGTTCGGCGGTTTCCTGCCTTTGGTGATGAGCGCATTCGCGGCGATTACAGGAAATATGATTGCCGGCATAGTCTATCCACTAATCATGCTGGCTGTGGGACTTGTCGTTGGGCTATGTTACATGCGCGATGCTCCAGCCGCTAACTGAGTCCAAAGGCAGAAAGCGAATCACATCACTCATCGACGGTGCGAACCACGACTGCTTACAGGCCCGGTTGCTGATGTGCATGCCGCGAGGTCGCATAATTAGCGCTTTGGGTGCGGGTTCGCACCCATGGACGGGCTTTCTAGCGCGGGATCGACGGCTAAGTCGCGGATTAACGGCAGCGGGCAAATGTAATTCTGTGTCTAGGGTGTAGGAGACCTGACTAAATTCGACGGGCCGGTCAAGTTGACCGGCCGTCAGCGGGCAAGCAGTCTTACAACCTTCAGTTGCCCTGCCGCTTAAATTCTCGACGCTCGATGCGAGTCCGGTCCGGGCCGTCCTGCGTCCGCTTTCCTGATGATCTTCAAATATATGGACTTTTCGATGAAACATCGTGACGAAGCAGCGGCGCTCGACCGCGACGATCCGCTCGCCGCTCTGCGCGACCAGTTCGCCTTGGTCGATGGCGTGATCTATCTCGACGGCAATTCGCTCGGCGTGCCGCCCAGGGCGTCCGCCGCGCGCGCCGCCGACCTAATTGCTGCCGAATGGGGCGAAGGCCTGATCCGTAGCTGGAACACGGCCGGCTGGTTCGCGCTGCCCAAGCGCCTCGGCAACAAACTCGCACCGCTGATCGGCGCGGGCGAGGACGAGGTCGTCGTGACGGACACGATTTCCGCGAATCTCTTCAAGATTCTGTCGGCCGCGCTCAAGCTCGCGAACGAGCGCGATCCGAAGCGGCGCGTGATCGTCTCCGAACGTTCGAACTTTCCGACGGATCTGTACATCGCGCAGGGTTTGATCGAGCAGCTCGATCGCGGTTACGAACTGCGCCTCGTCGATGATCCCGCGGAACTGCCCGCCGCGATCGACGAAAACACCGCGGTCGCGATGATCACGCACGTCAACTACCGCACCGGCTACATGCACGACATGGCCGCGCTCACGCAGACGATTCATCGCGCGGGCGCGCTCGCGGTCTGGGATCTCGCGCATTCGGCGGGCGCGGTGCCGGTCGATCTGAACGGCGTCGACGCGGACTATGCGGTCGGTTGCACCTACAAGTATCTGAACGGCGGACCGGGCTCGCCCGCGTTCGTGTGGGTGCCGAAGCGCCATCAGAACGCGTTCTCGCAGCCGCTCTCCGGCTGGTGGGGGCACAAGAAGCCGTTCGAGATGAATCCGGTGTATCGCCCGGACGACGGCATCGGCCGCTTTCTCTGCGGCACCCAGCCGATCGTCTCGGTGTCGCTCGTCGAATGCGGGCTCGACGTGTTTCTGCAAACCGACATGCAGACGCTGCGCCGCAAGTCGCTCGCGTTGAGCGATCTGTTCATCAAACTGGTCGAAGAGCGCTGCGGCGACTTCCCGCTCTCGCTCGCGACGCCGCGCGAGCACGCGCAACGCGGCTCGCAGGTGAGCTTCGAGCATCCGAACGGCTATGAGGTGATGCAGGCGCTGATCGCGCGCGGCGTGATCGGCGATTATCGCGAGCCGCGCATTCTGCGCTTCGGCTTCACGCCGCTGTACACGCGCTTCGTCGATGTGTGGGACGCCGTCGAAACCCTGCGCGACGTGCTCGCGACCGAGAGCTGGCGCGCGCCCGAGTTCGCCGAGCGCGCATCGGTGACCTGAGGATTGACGTCATGAACGAAGCGAAAGGTTGTCCCTTCGGCCACGGCGCACCGGCGCAGGAAAAAGGCTGGCACGACGCCAAGCTCGATTTCTCCGACTCGATGAGCTACGGCGACTATCTCGGCCTCGATTCGATCCTCAACGCGCAGCATCCGCTCTCGCCCGATCACAACGAGATGCTGTTCATCGTGCAGCATCAGACGAGCGAGCTATGGATGAAGCTCGCGCTCTACGAACTGCGCGCGGCGCTCGCGGCGGTGCATCGCGACGAGCTTCCGCCCGCCTTCAAGATGCTCGCGCGCGTGTCGCGCATCTTCGAGCAGCTGGTGCAGGCGTGGAACGTCCTCGCGACGATGACGCCCTCCGAATACACCGCGATGCGGCCGTATCTCGGCCAGTCGTCGGGGTTTCAGTCGCATCAGTACCGGCAGATCGAGTTCATGCTCGGCAACAAGAATACGCAGATGCTCAAGCCCCACGAGCATCGGCCGGAGATTTTCGCGCAGGTGCGCGAGACGCTGGAGGCGCCCTCCTTCTACGACGAAGTGATCCGCCTGCTCGCACGGCGCGGCTTCGAGATCGATCCGGCGCGGCTGAACCGCGACTGGACGCAGCCGACCACGCACGATCCGTCCGTCGAGGCGGCGTGGCTCGCGGTGTATCGCGATCCGTCGCATCACTGGGAGCTGTACGAAATGGGCGGAGGAACTCGTCGATCTCGAAGACGCGTTCCGGCAATGGCGCTTCCGGCATGTGACGACGGTCGAGCGCATCATCGGCTTCAAGGGCGGCACGGGCGGGACGGCGGGCGCGTCTTATCTGCGCAAGATGCTCGATGTCGTGCTGTTTCCCGAACTTTGGCACGTGCGGACCATGCTTTGACTGACTTCGTCTAACCAAGGCAGATGCGGGTTCGCACCGCCATCTCGAGATCGGTGACACAGGCATGGCAGATCGATATGCGATGCGTCGACACCCGTCAACGCATCGGACCAGGACCTCGCCGCGGAAGAAGTGGGGCGAGGCCGATCGCGCATGCCGCAAAAGTTCAGCGTTGTGTTCTGGACCAGCAGCATTGTAGGAAACACTGGTGAGGTGACGCAGTTCGCCCGCTGCCGGAGGCTCGACAAATGAGGCGCGTTGAGTGACGCGCGTCTCACTTGGTTCACTCGATATATGGCACTTTCGTAGATATGCGAAGTATGCGAGTCATGCGCGAACTAGCGGCCTAGTGAAGGCAGAGCGGCTGGCCCGCCACCGCCCTTAGAATAACGAGTCAAACTACGACCCCGTCGGGTTACCCAGCGTTTGCCGCTTGTGGCAGCCAATTAATTCGCTCGCTTGCGCAAGGTCGCCGATGGATGTTCACCGAATTCCTTAGCATACGCCACTGAAAATCGCCCGATATGAAAGAAGCCGCACGCCAGCGCAATGTCGGCGATACGTGCATGTCGCCCCGCGGTCAGCAGCGCTTCCCGTGCGAGCTTCATCCGCATATCGCGAAGGAACTGCATGGGGCTGATGCCACGAGCCATACCGAAGCGCTCCCGGAGGGTGCGTGGTGACACTCCGGCCGCGCGCGAGATGTCGTCCAATTGCAAAGGCTCGCCCGCATGTGCGCGGATGAATTCCTCGGCCCGCCTGACGAACGCCGGCACTACCGCCGCTTCGGGCAGAGGCGCTCTTGGCAATGCGCAAGCCAACAGCTCAATTAACAGCTCCTCCATGTGCCGAGCGACATCGGCATTTGCCCGCGCGCAATCGAGTAGCGCTGAGGACCCGGTCAGCGTGCGCAATTGATGCATCCATCCCTGCATAGGCGGGCTGTCGATCGATATGCGCGGCGCGAAACCTGCGCCCGCTCCGCATCTTGCTGCCTGGAACGCGTCAGCATCGATGCGAAGCACGAACTGTTCGCAATCCGACGACAGCCACGCGTCAAACGGTTGACCCGGTGCGCACAGCACCGCGTTGTTGCAATCCACGTCGACGGCTGCATGAAGCGTGCGGACACGCGCTTGACCGGACAAGCAAAACATCAGAAGAAAATAACCATCGACTGACTCGACGTCGACGTGCATAGAGCTGCCGAACGAAATTGCGCCCAAGCCAAGCCGGCCCAACTTCACGAAGTCCATGTACGACTGGCCGCGACCTGTCCCGGAGGGCACCAGCATATGCGGCTGCATGACGCCCGAGATCCGATCACGCGTTTCGTCTAAATCGTTCGACTCGAAGAGCCGATAGCTGCGTAATGCGTTAGGCGCGAAGACGTTGGGAGACATGGTCGGCTGTATGAAGCGTTCGACGGCGTGAAGACAATTTCATGTACCGCTGTTTTTGGATAGTACGCGAAACGGTGCCGTTTTTGGCGGATAGACCTGACATTCTCTTTCCCGAAGAATGCGATGACACCGTGACGCACCGATTACGGCACCCCGCAACAGGAGAACATCCGTGGAAACGGCTGAACTGGTTTTTCGCCCTCAAGGTCCGACCGATTCGGATCACGTTCACTTTCCGCACGACGACGGCTCGCGCGTGCCCTGCAAGGTCTTTAGTTCGCAAGCCGTGTACGACCGCGAGCAGGAGCGCATCTTTCGCGGCCCGACCTGGAATTTCGTGGCGCTCGAAGCGGAAATTCCAAAAGCCGGCGATTACAAGAGCACGTTCGTGGGCGATACGCCGGTCGTCGTAACGAGGCTCGAGGACGGCGGCCTCGCAAGTGGGTGAACCGCTGCGCGCATCGCGGCGCATCCGTGTGCCGTAAGTCGCGCGGCAATGCGACCTCGCATACATGCGTGTATCACCAATGGAGCTTCGATAACAGCGGCAATCTGCTCGGTGTACCGTTCAGGCGCGGACAAAAAGGCATGACCGGCATGCCCGCCGATTTCGACCCGAAGAATCACAGCCTGCGCAAGCTGCGCGTAGATAGCTACAAGGGCCTCGTGTTCGCGAGCTTCGGCGACGAAGTGGCGCCGCTGCCTGACTATCTCGGCGTACAGATGCGTCCGTGGATCGACCGCATCTTCCACAAGCCGATCGAGTATCTCGGCTGCACGCGCCAGTGCTCCAAATCCAACTGGAAACTGTACTTCGAGAACGTGAAGGACCCGTATCACGCGAGCATGCTGCATCTGTTCCATACTACGTTCAATATCTTTCGCGTCGGCATGAAGGCGCGTTCCATTCCGGACGCGACGCATGGCCTGCACAGCATCATCACCGTGACGAAGACGGGCGAAGACACGTCGTCCGCGTACAAGCAGCAAAACATCCGCTCGTTCGATGAAGGATTCGCGCTCGAAGACGATTCCATTCTCGGCCTGGTCTCCGAATACGAAGAAGACACGACGAATCACATTCAGCCAATCTTTCCGCAGCTCGTCGTCCAGCAGATCCACAATACGCTCGTTGCGCGCCAGTTGCTGCCGAAAGGGCCGAACAACTTCGAGCTGGTCTTCCACTTCTTCGGCTATGTGGACGATACGCCCGACTTGCGCGCGCTGCGCATCAAGCAGGCCAATCTAGTCGGTCCCGCCGGCTATATCTCGATGGAAGACACCGAAGCGACCGAACTCGTGCAGCGCGGAACCGTGCGCGATGCGGATGCGACTTCGGTCATCGAAATGTCACGCGCCAATCCTGATCAGCAGGATACGGTCATCACCGAAAGCCTGATCCGCAAGTTCTGGGTCGGCTACCAAAACCTGATGGGCTATTGAGCAGCGAGGCGACGCATGGAACAGATGAAGTTGTGGTTCGAACTGCACGTGCTGCAGGACCAATACATCAACGCGCTCGATAACGGCAAGCTCGAGGCATGACCCACGCTCTTCACGGAAGACTGCCTGTACGAGATCGTGCCGAAGGAAAACGCGGACATGGGCTTGCCCGTCGGCATCATCCATTGCACGAATCAGAAGATGTTGCGCGATCGCGTCGTGTCGTTGCGGCACGCGAATATCTTCGAGGAGCACAGCTATCGGCACATGACGTCGGGGCTGACTGTGACGCGCGAGCAAGACGGCGTGATCGAAACCGAAAGCAACTATGTCGTGATTCAGACGCGCACCAACGGTGAGTCGAACGTGTATCAGGCGGGCAAGTATTTCGACAAGGTCGTGCGCACCGCAGACGGTCTGCGTTATCGGGCCAAGCCCGTGATCTACGACACATCGCGCGTGCAGACGCTGCTCGCGACGGCGATCTAGGGATCCGACATGGAACAAGTGGCGAATACGTGGCAAGCCATCGGCATGCTCGACGATTTCACAGAAGGCGAGCCGTCAGCGGTCGTCGCGGGCGACAAGCCGGTTGCGGTCTTCCGTATCGGCGATGAAGTCTTCGCGTTGCACGATCTTTGCACGCATGGACACGCGCGGCTGTCGGAAGGCTACGTCGAGGACGGCTGCGTAGAATGTCCCCTGCATCAAGGGCTTTTCGACATTCGCAGCGGCGCGCCGCGTTGCGCGCCGGTGACCGAAGCAGTGCGCAGCTATTCCATCCGCATCGTCGATGGACAGGTCGAGATCCATGTCGAGTAAGCCTTATGTGATCGCCGGCGCGGGACACGCCGCGCGTCGCGCAGCCGAAACGCTGCGTGCGCGCGATGCCGATGCACACATCGTCATGATCGGCGATGAACGCGCGTTGCCTTATGACCGCCCGGAACTGTCGAAAGGCGCGTTGCTGTCCGAAGAAGACGAGCGCCGCATCTTCGTTCGCGATGCCACGTGGTACGACGCACAACGTATCGATATGCGGCTCGGCATGCGCGTAGAAGCCATCGATCGCGCGTCGCAAAGCGTCGTGTTGAATGATGGTACGCGCATCGAATATGAGTGCTTGCTGCTTGCAACGGGATCGCGCGTGCGGCCGTTTCCAGGCCATGTCGATGACGGCGTGAAGCTGCATTACGTCCGCACTGTCGACGATGCACGCGCGCTGCGCGCGGCGCTGTCGCCGGGCAAGCGCGTCGCGGTGCTGGGCGGCGGCTTCATCGGGCTCGAAGTAGCGGCGTCCGCGATCAAGGCGGATTGCGCGGTCGTGCTGATCGAGCCAGCGCAACGACTGCTCATGCGTTCGATGCCGCGGGAAATGGCGGACTTCATGTACACGCTGCATCGCACGAAAGGCGTGGGCATGCGGCTCGATACGAAGCCGCTCGCCGTGAGACGTGGGGCAAGTCATGCGATCGTGGAGACGGATCGCGGCGATATCGCGGCGGACATCGTCGTCGTCGGCATTGGTGTGATGCCGAATGTGGAACTCGCGCAGGCAGCGGAGCTTGAGGTAAACAACGGCATCGTCGTGGACGAGCGATGCAGGACCGACGACTGTTCGATCTTCGCGGCGGGCGAGGTCACGATGCATTTCAACCCGCTTTTGAAGCGACATGTACGCGTTGAGTCGTGGCAGGTCGCCGAGAACCAGCCCGTCATTGCGGCGGCGAACATGCTCGGCGCAGAAGAGCATTATGCGGAGATGCCGTGGCTATGGTCGGATCAATACGAATGCAACGTGCAAACGCTCGGCCTCTTCGAACCGGCGCATGAGACGGTGCTGCGCGGTGATCCGTCGTCGGGTTCGTTCTGCGTGTTGGCGCTGAACGGCGCCGGTGCGCTGGCCGCCGTGGCCGCCGTCAACGCGGGTCGCGACATGGGCGCATGCAAGCGACTGCTCGCAGCGGGCAAACCGCTCGATATCGACGCGCTTCGCGATACCACTGTGGCCCTGCGAACCCTGCTTGCGGCATAAAAATGGGCGGAAAAATGAGCGCAGCGATCATCGAACGTATCGAAACCCCTCTCGTCGATTTACCGACGATACGCCCGCACAAGCTCTCCGTCGCGACGATGCACGGACAGACGCTCATGCTCGTCAAGGTGTTTTGCAGCGACGGCATCATGGGCATCGGCGAGGGCACGACCTTTGCGGGCATGGCTTATGGGCCCGAAAGCCCCGAATCGGTGAAGCTCGCGGTCGATGCTTATCTCGCGCCTGCGTCCATCGGCAAGAACGCGACGCGCGTGCAGGCATTGATGGCGCACCTCGGAAAGCTCGTCAAAGTCAATCACTTCGCGAAGAGCGCGCTTGAAACCGCATTGCTCGATGCGCAAGGCAAGCGTCTCGGCGTGCCGGTCAGCGAACTGCTCGGCGGACGCCGCCGCGATCGGCTGCCGGTGGCATGGACGCTTGCTTCGGGCGATAGCGACCGTGACATCACTGAAGCACACACGATGCTCGAAGCGAGACGTCACAACATCTTCAAGCTGAAGATCGGCGCAAAGTCCATCAAGACCGACATCGAGCATGTCGCGACGATTATTGAGTTTTCCGTAAAACATGACAACCGATTCGATGCTGGCGCGTTATATCTCTGACGGATTGATCGGAGATGCGCGCCATGGCAACGAAGCCGTTGGACGAGGCAACGAAGAAGCGTTTGCGGGCCGCCCGGATGCTTTTGGCGGGCAAAGGTCCGGCAGAGGTGGCACTTGCCGTGGGGGTAGCCCGACAGACGGTGTACACATGGAAGCGGTTACTCGATGAAGGCGGAATCGATGCGCTGCGTGCGGTGCCGGGTCGAGGTCGTCCAGCGCGGCTTGATGCGCAGCAATTGGCGCAGCTACGGCAGGTATTGCTACAGAAGCCGACCGAACACGGCTTTGGCACCGAGCTATGGACGCTCAAGCGCGTGGGCGTGCTCATCAAGCGCATGTATGGGGTCGAGTTCGGACACACGCAAATCTGGCGCATTCTCGGGACGCTTGGTTTCAGCGCACAGAAGCCTGAGCGGCGCGCAATCGAGCGCGATGAAGAAGCGGTGCGCCACTGGAAGCGGCACACCTGGCCCGCGCTTAAAAAAAAGCCAAGCGCGAAGGCCGATTGATTGTCTTTATCGACGAGACCGGCATCAGCGAGCGCCCCACACGGGTGCGCACCTGGGCGCCGAAGGGGCAAACGCCAGTTATCCAGTTTCATTTCAACTGGCACCACGTGTCGGCGATCGCGGGCCTCAGTCGCACGAACTACCTGTTTCGGTTGTACGAAGGTAGCGTAAAGAAGGAACAGGTGGTCGAGTTTCTCAAGGCGCTCAAAGCCCATCTGAAGCAGCCGCTGCTTATCATCTGGGATGGTGCCAGGCCTCACCATGCCGCGATTGTCCGCCAATACCTGGATTCGCTCGACGGCCTTATTCAGATCACCTTTCTGCCACCGTATTGCCCGGAACTCAATCCCGTCGAGTACCTGTGGGCATGGCTCAAGCGTCATGCGATTGCGAACTTCTGCCCCGACAATCTCAACGAGTTGCACACCGTTGCTCGCAACAAACTCAAAAGCGCTCAGCACCGACCTTCGATCATCGCCGCGTGCTGGATTCAGGCAACGTTGTGGTGATGTCATGATTTATGAAAACGTCAATAAGCGCGCACTCGGCGATCGCGCCGCCGTGCGCGTCGATGTGAACATGGCATGGAGCGAGACGCAGGCATCGTGGGCGATCCCCGCGCTGGCCGATGCGGGCTGTGAACTGGTGGAGCAACCGGTCGCATCGCCCGCAGCCACGGCACGCCTCACGCGGCGCTTTCCCGTTGCATTGATGGCCGACGAACTTCTCCAGGGACCGGACAGCGCATTCGAGATTGCGAAGCACGCCGGCGCGGACGTATTCGCAATCAAGATCGAGCAGAGCGGCGGTCTCTTCGCCTCACAGCGTGTTGCTGCAATCGCGGATGCCGCTGGCATCGAGCTTTATGGCGGCACGATGCTCGAAGGCGCGTTCAGCACGGTGGCATCGGCGCATCTCTTTTCTACCTTTGCGAATCTTAAATGGGGCACAGAGCTGTTCGGGCCATTGCTGATTACCGAAGAAATTCTGACGAAGCCCCTCGATTACAGCGACTTCGAACTGACGGTGCCGGATGGCCCCGGTCTTGGCATCGAACTCGACGAAGCCACGGTCAAGCGCTTTACGCGCGATGGTCTGAAGAAAGTCATCAAGTAAATCCCCGGAGGCCGACGATGCTTTTCCATGTACGCATGGATGTGAACCTTCCGCCCGACATGCCAGCCCATGTCGCCGATGAAATCAAGTCGCGGGAGAAGGCCTATTCGCAGGCGCTCCAAAAGAGCGGTAAATGGCGTCATATCTGGCGGCGTCGCGGGCGAGTACGCGAATTACAGCGTCTTCGATGTCGAGAGCAATGCCGAACTGCACGACATGCTCATCGCCTTGCCGCTTTTTACTTACATGAAGATTTCGGTGACGCCGTTGTGCTGTCACCCGTCGTCCATCCGCGACGGCGACGTGTGAGTGTGTTGAACAACCTCAATATCGATGGAGACAGAAATCATGAGCGTCAAAGTGTTTGCGAATCAGGAAGTGCAGGACTTGCTCGAGGCTGCGACCAATCTCGGCAGCAATAGCGGCAATGCGCGGGCGAAGCAGATCACGCATCGCTTGTTGAGCGATCTGTTTAAGGCCATCGACGATCTCGACATGACGCCCGATGAAATCTGGGCCGGGGTGAATTTCACCAACAGGCTCGGTCAGGATGGCGAGGCCGCATTGCTTGCCGCGGGACTGGGACTGGAAAAGTATCTCGACATTCGCATGGATGCTGCAGACAGGCAAGCCGAAATCGATGGCGGCACGCCGCGCACCATCGAAGGCCCGCTGTATGTGGAAGGCGCTCCGGTCCGCGATGGCATGTCGAAAATCGATCTCGATGCCGATCCGAACGCCGGTCCGCTCGTCATTCGCGGTGCGGTGACGGGACCCGACGGCAAGCCGTTGGCGGGCGCGGTCGTCGAATGCTGGCACGCCAATTCGAAGGGCTTCTATTCGCACTTCGATCCGACCGACGCGCAAAGCGCGTTCAATCTACGCGGCGCAGTCCGCACCGGCCAAGACGGAACCTATGAGTTCCGCACCCTCATGCCCGTGGGTTACGGCTGCCCTCCGCAAGGTTCGACTCAACAATTGCTGAACCTGCTGGCACGGCATGGCAACCGCTCGGCGCACCTGCATTTCTTCGTGACGAGCAATGGTCTTCGCAAGCTAACCACGCAGATCAACATCGAAGGCGATCCGCTTATCTGGGACGACTTCGCGTACGCCACGCGTGAAGGCCTGATCCCGCCTGTGACCGAGAAGACTGGCGGCACGGCGCTCGGCCTGAAGGTTGACACGTACAAGGAGATCGAGTTCAACTTTGCTTTGACACCGATGGTTCAGGGCAAGGACAACCAACTCGTCAATCGCCTGCGCGCAACGGTTGCAGTTTAAGCGAGCAAGGTTGCGAGACCGGCACCGTCTATGCGCGGTCCCTGGTTCGGCTCTTGGGTGCCAAGCTGGCGTCCGGCGAGCTCCCCTCCGAGCGCGTCGGTTGTTGTGCAGGTTGTTGTGCGATCCGCTCGGATTTACGTGTCCGTTAGCCAACCAGCTACCGGTGGAGTTGGGCTGTTGGGCAAAAATGTGAAAAAAACCAAAGCGATGGATTAAGCAGATTGTCGATCGACTTTACTTAACGCTGCGAGGATGGCTGTCGTGGCTCCGGCGGCTGCATCTGCTGTTCGGTTCGTGAAGACATCGAAGAGGCTGTCACGCATGTGCTTGAGCAGGAAGAAGGCCGCATCGTCGATGGCGTGACAGCCCGCGCCCGGTCGATACTGGAGCGCCGCATCGGAACCAACTATAGTACTGATCATGCAGTGTCGGAAAAGCTCAGGGTGCTGCCCAGAGGCTTGTCTGTAAAGGCAATGACTCTATCTTGAAGGAGCAAACCAATGTCATCGAAGTGTCTAGAGGGGAAGGTTGCCATCGTCACGGGGGCCGCACGCGGCATCGGACGCGCCACTGCTCTCGCGTTCGCACGCGAAGGTGCCACCGTCGTCGGCATCGACATCGCAGGAGCCGTCAGCAAGACCTTGGAGGTGGTGCCGGCTTCCGTCGAGGAACTGGAGGAAACCGGCCGGCTGGTTACAGCCGCAGGGGCGCAATGGGGTTCGCGCCAGCTCGACCAACGTGACATTGGGGCCTTGCGCGAGGCTGCCGCATGGACGGCCGAGGCCTTTGGCAAGATCGACATCCTCTTTGCGAATGCCGGCATCCAAGCTTTCAAGCCGCTCCTGGAGATGGAAGATGCGGACTGGCACGATCAGATCGACGTCAACCTGAACGGCACCTGCAATGCCATTCGCGCCGTCGCGCCTCACCTAGTGAAGAACGGCGGCGGCCGCATCATCGTCACGTCCTCGACGCAAGGACAGCACGGCACCAAGTACGGTGCGGCCTATTCGGCCTCCAAGTGGGGAATCATCGGCCTGATGAAATCGGCCGCCCTGGAGCTTGGGCAATACGGCATCACGGTCAACGCGGTCATCCCTGGCTTGATCGACACGCCGCTCACCCGCCACAGGCAGCGGTACGCGCAGGCTATCGATGACTTGAACAACACCGAACCGCTCCACAAACTCGAAGCCGCGGCAAAGCAAAAGCTCACTGCGAAATCCCCGCTCGGCGTGCCCTGGCTTCCGCCTGAATCCGTTGCCCCCGCGGTCGTCTTCCTCGCCAGCGACGATGCCTATCTCGTCTCCGGCGCCACCTATGACGTGACGGGAGGCGACAGCGCCAATAACACTGCCTGAGTTGAACAACTACTTGTCGGATTTGCGCGAGAACATCTAATCGCGCGTTTCACGCTTGCATCAAGCGCGGCGTGCACCACACTATGAGCGAAGGAACGCAGTCAGGTTTGCTATGCCCCGGTGGAAGACCTAGCGCCCATCCCATTAATAGAATCGAGCTCAGCCCGCGTCTCTCACAGGGAGCTTCAGTAGCCGCAGTTTGTGGTAAAGCGTTTTGCGAGGCATGCCCAGCTCCTCGCTCGCCGTATTCACGTTGCCCTGATGGCGGCGCAACATGTCCTCTATCAGCATGCGCTCGAACTGGGCAAGTTGATCGTTGAGCGAGCCATTGGCACGTGGCCGATCGCCAGACGGAATCAGTTGATCGCCTGAGAGCCCGAGCACGAAGCGGTCCGCCACGTTTTGGAGTTCCCGTACGTTACCGGGCCATTGATGCGTCATCAACTCTGATACCTGCGCGGCCGTGACGATGGGCGCAGGCTGTCCGAAGCGGAGCGCGGCCGCAAGCACGAAATGCTCAAACAGCAGCGGCACGTCTTCGCGACGCTCGCGCAGGGGCGGCAGGTCAATCAACGCGACGTTGAGCCGGTAAAACAGGTCAGCACGAAAACGCCCCTCAGCGGAAAGCGCGGCGAGATCCGCCTTCGAGGCCGCGATTATCCGGCAATCGACGGCGATTAACTCGTTTGTGCCCAGGCGCTCTACGCGCCGCTCCTGCAGCACGCGCAGAAGCTTGATCTGCAACGCGATGGGCATGGTCTCGATCTCGTCAAGAAAAAGGGTGCCACGATCGGCCCACTCAATTTTGCCGATACGATTCTTGGTCGCTCCGGTGAATGCGCCCGCCTCGTGCCCGAAAAGTTCACTCTCAAATAGCTGCTCTGGCAGACCGCCGCAATTGAGCGCGACGAAGTGATGCTCACGCCGGCCGCCATAGTCGTGCAGTGCCCGCGCGATCAGTTCCTTACCGGTGCCGGTCTCGCCCGTAATGAGCACCGAAACCGCAGTGTCCGCGAGCCGCATGATCTTTTTGCGCACCTCGGCGATGGTCGGGGAGTTGCCGAGCACGAGTGCCTCAATGCCTCGCCAGTTGTGAAGCGCGGCGCGCAGGCCCTGAACCTCCAGCGTGAGACGGCGTTTCTCGACTGCCCGCGCGACGCGTCCCACGATGTGCTCCGAGGAAAACGGCTTTTCGATGAAGTCGTACGCACCCACGCGCATCGCCCCGACCGCGGTCGAGATGTCCGCGTGGCCGCTGATGAGGACGACAGGAATCTGCGGATCCACCGCGAGCACACGTTCGAGCAGTTGCATGCCGTCCATGCCAGGCATACGCAGGTCGGAGACGAACACCACCGGCGCACCGGGTGCGGCCGTGCCGAGCGCGCTCGCCGCCGACGCATGCGCTTCCACGGCAAAACCCGCGAGCGCCAACGCCTGCTCGACGCCGAGGCGCACGTTCTCGTCGTCCTCGACGACCACTACGCGGATTTCAACCTCCGACTGCGCGTTCATCTGTGTCTCCATCGGTGGCAACCCCGCCGTTCGCCGCTGCGAGATCGATTGTGAATTGCGCGCCCCCGCCCGTGGGATTGGCGGCCGAGATTCTGCCCCCAAAACCGTCAACAATGCGGGAGGTGATTGCGAGCCCGAGGCCGAGGCCCTGGCCGCGCGGCTTGGTCGTCACGAAAGGCTCGAACAGATGAGTAAGCACTTGCGGGTCGATGCCGGGGCCGTTGTCGGCAATCGAGAAGACCACCCGGGCCGCGTTCGGCACCCGACGCGCCTCGATGCAGATACGGCGTCCTTCGCGGCCGGCGAGCGCATCGAGTGCATTGCCGAGCAGATTGACGATCACCTGCTGCAGAGCTCCCGGTTCGGCCGCCACGACCGCGTCCGGCGCGATATCGATGGCGAGTTGGACCCCTTCGTCCTGGATGCGCGCCTCATGGATGAGCAGCGCACGCGAAACCGCATCTCCGAGCGAGACGGGCATCGTCTGCACGTCGGGCTTTCTCGCAAACGCCTTCAACTCGGCTGTCAAAACCGCCGTGCTGTCGATCAGCTTCGCGACGCGCTCGAGATTGGCGACAGCCTGCGCGGGCTGATTGCGCTCGAAAAATGTCCGCGCGTTGTCGCAGAGCGTGCGGATGGCGACGAGCGGCTGATTGAACTCGTGGGCGAGGCCGGCCGCCATCTGCCCGAGCACGGCGAGCTTGCCCGCGTGCACGAGCTCCTGCTGCGAATCGCGCAGCCGCTGCTCGGTCCGGGCGCGTTCATCAATCTCCTCCTGCATGCGTTCGTTCGCGAGCACGAGGGCGGCAGTACGCTGCTGGACGGTGGCTTCCAGGCGGTCGTTCGCGCGTTGCAGGGCGTCCTGCGCTTTGAGCCGCTCTGCGATCACGCGCCGACGCTGCGCGGCATAGAGGCCATAGAGGCCCGCGATCAGGAACGCGCCCGTCACGAACGCCAGCGCGACCTGCTGCTGACGCCGCGCGACCGAGAGATCGAGGACCACCATGATCGAATCGCCCGCCTGCGGCGCGCTTCGCGACATCGTCAGATACCGGCGCTCACGCCCGGGATGCGACCAGTCGGGCAGGCGCGCGAACCGAGCACCGTCGCGCCAGCTGTCGAGTTTTTCGTAAGCCAGGGTTTCGACTTCGCGGCCCGCGTACTGGCGCGACGCCTGGATCTGCTGCTGCTTTTGTGCATCGATGGGCGCGAGTGCAGTGAACTTCCATGCTGGCACCGTTGATATGACGACGACGCCGTTGCTATCGACGACCATGGCGGCTTCATTCGGCGTGCGCCAGGCGAATTCCAACGATTCGACGCTGATCTTGACGGCCGTTGCGCCGAGCACCTTCTGTTCGCCGCGAACCACGCTCGCAAAGTACAGGCCCGGCTCGCCCGTATTCGTGCCGATGCCGAAGAAGCGGCCTCTGCCGCTCGACAGCGCGTCCCTGAAGTAGGGGCGATATGCGACGTTCGTTCCGACGAAGCTTACCGGCTGCTTCCAGTTGCTCGCGGCAATGACGGTGCCGTTCAGGTCGATGACGTCCACGGCGACGCTGCCTGCGTCCGTGTTCACAGCTTGGAGATAGTCGTTCACGGAAGGAAGCAGTGCCTTTCTCTCGTCGGGCGGCGCTTCCAGAAGCACCTCAATGCTGTTCTGGCGCGAAGCGATCGCCGGAAGGATCTCGTAGCGGCCCAGTTCGCTCTTCAGACTTGCCGCGTACAGGTCCAGGCGGTGTGCGCCCACCTCGGTGAGCCCATCCAGCGCGCGTTGCCAGACTATCTCCATCGAAGCGGCCGCCGCGGCGAAGTAGAGCGCCGCCGTCGCAGCCCACGCCCACAACGGAATGCTCTTTATCGCGATGCCTGTTTTCCGGGTCTGTTTCACTGGATTTCAATGAGGGTTGCGCGCAGGGCGAGGTCGATCGGGTTGGTGCGCGGATGGGTCGTGGTCGTCGTACAGTCCGCGGCCTTCTCCCCACACGCGCCTTCCGTCTTACGGAAATACGCCAGCACGATCATCGTAACGGTCGCCATCATCGCTCCTGCGATGCGCGTCGCGATCGGCGCAGACGACATCAGCGTCATGTGGCTCGCCGCCGTCAGGATCTCCACATCTCCGGTGCGGGCCTGCCTGCCATGGCACGCCTTCACGATCGCCGTGTCGATAGGGTACATCTTCATGAGGCACCCGACCAAGAAGCCGGTTTCCATTAATGTCGTCACGATCACCATGATCGTCACGACGTTCGCGAACGCGAACCCCGCCGTCAGTTCGTCTCAAGGCATCATAGCCACGCACATCGCAACCAACAGCCAGACCGTTACTTCATAAAAAAAACTTGCACTCGATGAACTCGCGCTCTTGCAAGGGTTTCGCGAGCACACTCGTCGACGGCACTGGACTGCGCGGCCCACGAAATTTGCGCAGAGTGACTCCCCGGTACATCTGTTGGCTGCCCTGACTGACGGGGCTCAGTCAGTTATAGCCAAGAATAGCGACGGATTGAACGTCGGGCCGATCCGCTACATTGCTGACCAGCGACGCAACGGGGTTCTCAAGCAACGTCGCATAGGTGCTTGCCGGGCGAGTTTGAGTAGACTGTCTTGCGACCATTTCCGAGCAAGCAGTGGATGGCACGATCACTCCGATCGAGATTTGAGAAATGTTAGATTTCATGTTTTGAACCAAGTTGTGGTGAGGATTTTACGCTTTAGAAGGTAGATGTATGCGGGCCTTACCTTGATTAAACGCAGCCGTTTGCGCGTTCATAGATTCACGCAATTCCGAATGTCGCAATTGCCGGCCATAGCTGATCTGTTTTACGCCGACAGTCGGGATGTATGGGCCAGCGCTGAGAAGCTTTTCACAAGATTCTTCCGGTTGAATCGCGCGAGTTAAGACCTCTGCAATGCCCGAGGCGTCGCACCGACCGGGTTGGCTTGGTCCGTCTCGTGGGTCGAACGGCTTGTCAGAATCGGCGCCGGACTTGGCGCCTTTCCGAGAGCGTGTCGTCCTACTCAGCCGAAATGCGCCAGTACGATTAATGTCAGCGTAACTACGATTGCACCGCCGATACGCGTCGCAATCTGAGCAAAAGGCATCAATGTCATTCGGTTGGCGGCGGTCAAAATCGCCACGTCGCCCGTGCCGCCCTGGCCGCTGTGGCATGCGTTGACAATCGCCGTGTCGATCGGGTACATCTTCATCAGCCGCCCTACCACGAAGCCCGTTCCCATCAAGGTCGCAACGGTGACCACGATCGTCACGATATTCGCCACCGTGAAAGCCGCCATCAGCTTGTCCCACGGCGTCATCGCTACGCCAATCGCAAATAGCAGCGGGTACGTTACCGCAGTCGAAAAGAACTTGTACACGACGAACGCCCCTTCCTGAAGCTGAGGTGACACCGCTCGCGCTAACTTCACCACCACCGCCAGGAACAGCATTGCCACCGGCGCCGGCAGACCAAACAGTTTGTGGCACATCAGGCCCATCAGATACAGCGTGATCGCCGTAATGCCGGCCGCGGCGATATGTGTCACGTCCATATGTCCGCGAATCTCCTCCTGCACTGGATCCATCTCATCGTGCTCTCCGACCAGCAGGCGGCCCTGGCCCGTTAGGTGCGGAAAGCGTCGGCCTACCAAGTCAAGCACCCCGGACAACACGATCGCCGTCAGACTTCCCAGCATCACTGGAGGCAGGACCTGCGCGAAAACCTCTCCATGCGGCAAGTGCATGATCTCCGAATAACCCACCGACAACGGGATCGCGCCCTCGCCGACGCCGCCCGCCATGATTGGCACCACGATGTAGAGCAACGTATGGCGTGCGCCTAGGCCGAACGCCATGCCTGTAAGCGTGCCCACAATCGCCGCAGCCAGCGAGCCGAGTGCAAGAGGAATAAAGATTTTCACGAAGCCCTGTATCAGCATACGCCGATCCATGCTTAAGATGCTGCCGACGATGATCGAGGCAATGAATAGGTAGAGAAAGTTCGTCTGCTTCGTGAACTCGGTTGTCAGATTCAGGATCGGCTTCGGCAGCAAATGATAGTAAGTGAGCGCCGACGGAATGAAGGTCGCAAAGATCGCCGCTGCGCCGATGTTGCGCACGAGCGGCATGCGCTTGCCAATCTCAGCGCAAGTAAAGCCGAAGAATGCGAGCACCGCGATCGCCATCGAGATCTCGCCCGGCACCTTGCCCGTCACCGCGAAGCCGCTAATCAGCACGAGCAGCAACACGTACACCGGCAACGGAATGATGCCGATGCGAATCTCCATCAGCTTCCACCAGCCCTCCGGCCAGAAGCGTTCTTTATTGGTTGATTCCGTCGCCTCGGTCCTCACGCCTGGCGGCGTTGCATCGGCATGCTGACTGGTATGGGATGTGATATGCACGAATGTCTCCTTGCTCTGTTAGGGCCGGCGACGCATCGCGCCGGCTCATCGTTGTGTGACGGGTCACGCGCCCTCAGGCGACGAACCGCACCTTTGATTGCGGCGTGCGTGTATCCATATTTCGTCCGCGGTTGAGGTGGTCGTCGATTTCGCCCGCACAGCCAATCATGCGACCGTACAGGAACACCGTGAACGCGGCCGTCTCCAGCGCCTTCTCGCTGAAGCCGCCCTCCTGGTGGCGCGTCCACAGCATCTTGAGCAGGACCGATGCGATCACCGCGTCGACATTGACGGCGAACACGTTGCGCGTGACGCCCTCGTCGTACAACGCCTGCACCAACGCGCGGTAGTACTCGTGGAAGACGTTGTATTCCCCGCGCGCCTTGAAGCGCTCGCGCACGAACGCCTCGCGCGGATCAACGTTCACGGGCTTCCCTTTGAACACAGGATGGTTGATGCAGGGCAGCGCGCCCGCCTGCGCACCGAGCTCCTTGCGCTGCGCACGCTCCTCGCCATAGGTCCGCGCGAACTGTGCGGCCATTGCCGTAAGGTCGAGCCCGTGGGTAGCGTCGCCAGGATCGGTCAGCTTCGCGTCCCTGAAGCGCTCGAGCAGAAAAGCGACGCCTTCGAAGCCATTGCCGCCGTGCGCATAGCCGGCGTGGGTAAGAAAGCCGGTCATCGCCTTGTTGAGCTGCACACGCTCGGGTGTCTCTGGTCCGTCGGCGGAGACCGCGCCCTTCGCGCCCTGCGCCGAGATCGCACCCGGCCCGTTCGTGAGCAGCAAGCCGACAAGCGTCTGGAATCCGGACAGATCCGCCGCTCCCGGCTCGCTGCCGAGCAACGCAGCGCAGGCCACCGTCGTCACCGAGCGGGCGCCGATCACATCGCTCATTGCCATACCGCAGAAGCGTCCCGCTTCGTGCTGCCGCGCGTCAGCGGATGCACCGATCATCGTGCCGATGATGCGAACCCACCATGGCAGGCTTTCCACCGTCACGCGCGATACGCGCTTACGCGCGAGCGGGCCCCATGCGATCGTCGTGGTAATGGCCGCGAGGACGGCGTCAGCGGTGAGTGGCACGCCCAGCGAGCGCAGATAACGGATGAACACCGACTTTGCCCCACGGCGATCGAGGCCCACGAGCATCGCTTCGGCCAACTCGTCAGGCTCGGGCGCGGTGAACTGCGCGCGGGTCGCGTCATCTGCATGTAGCGTTGACGTGTCGAACGCGTCGTCGAGCGCATCCGCAAGATCCGCCGCGACGCCGAGGTCGACCAGAGCCCGCACGGCCTGCCGCGCACCTTCGGCGCGGCGCGGACCGACGATGCTCACCGCCGCCGCGAGCACGCTATTAGGCGCGTTGCCTGCCTCGCGTGCGGCCTGGGCGGCGGCGAGCGTGACGTCCCCGCAAAGGTTAACCGACGCGCCAATCGCGGTGCTGACGAGCTTTGCGTCGTTCTCGCCGCCAGTTTCGTGCAACAGCGCGAGACACAGGTTCGCTTCGAGTGAGTGCTGCGACGCCTGCAGTACCGACACGCCATGCAAGCTCGCCACCTGCGTCTGCAGGTCCATCTGCGAGGCGCCCGATGCATCCTTCATGTTCTCGCGTGGCAGCACGACACCGACTTGTTGGTTCAGCGTGGCGATCTGCGCATCGTAAGGGGCGAGCGCAGTAACGGCCGGCAGATCGAGCTCCGTAGGCAACGTAAGCCCCTGCGACGAGCGGAACCAGGGCTTCAACGCGAGGCTGCCTTCTGGCTCAAAATCCGGCCGCGATCCGTTCTCGCGCATCACAGCAGTAAGCGCCGCAGGAATATAGGCGATATTGGTGACAAGCGCACCTTTAGCACTACAAACAGGATCGTCTGGCGTGAACTCGCGATCGACGCCGAACTTCTCCATGAACCAGCGCTCCTTCGAGGCGGCGTCGTCGTTGCCGCCCGCGAGCGCGCCGGCATGTCCCACCGCACGCGTAAGCTTCTGTTTCCAGCGGCCAACCACGCACGCGACCACCGGCTTCGTGAACTCGGCGTCGAGCTCGTAATATCCGCCCGGTTCGGAATAAAGCACGGCGGCCTTACTGCGCGCGTCATTGGCGAGTGCGAAGGCGAATTCGGGCGCCGCAAAGTGGATGTACACGTCCTTGCCACTTGACAGAAGTGTGGTTGTTCCCCAGCCCGCCATGCGCAGGTACGTAGCGATCGTGGTTGTGAAGTTTCCCGAGTTGGAAAAGAGCGCAATCGACCCCTTGCGCAGGGCCTCGTCGGGGTTATCGCCGCCGAGCGCACCGCCGATACGCACGCGGTTCCACGCATCGGCCACGCCAAGCGAGTTACCTCCGAAGATGTCGATGCCGTTTTGCTGACCCATCGCGCGGATTTCGCGCGAGTCGTGCACGGAGAGCTTCTCCGTCACGATGAAGATCTTCTTCAGTTCGGGGTTGACGCGGATTAGCTCGGCGACGCCGTCGCGCGCGGCCGAAGGCGGCAGGTACACTACACCGCAATTGAAGCGATGTCCGTCCTGTAGGCCTTCGAGCACATTGTTGTAGACGGGAATGTTGCCGAGTTGGGTTTCCAGAAACTGCCCGCGCCGTCCCGGCGACGTGCCGAACACGACGTTGCCGCCCGAATAGACATGGCCAACGGGCGTGACCTGTCGCGACTCGCCGCCGAGAATGTTGAGCACACACACGCGGTCCTCACGGCTCGCCGCCTGTGCGAGCGAACTGATGCCGACGTGGTACTTGAATTCACCTACACCCTTCTGAAACATAGTCTTCCTCCAGGATATTATTCGATGCGATCGCGAGGTCTCGCTTAAGCGTGCGCTGCCTTGGATGTGGGGATGTTGAGCTTTGCCGCGATCTGCTCGCGGCCCCCCGCCTTCATCCATGCGTCAGTCGCCTTCGCATAGCGGATGACCTCACTGATGTCCGAATCGAAGCCGAAGATGCTATAAGGCAGACCCAACGCATCGCACGTGTCGCGAATCGCGCCGAGCCCGCGCACGAGATTTGGACCGCCGCGGCCGATCACGAGGTAGAGCGGCGTCGGGCCGTGCTGGCTGAAGTGCTCGCGCAGGGCGTCGGCCATGGCGCGAAGGGTCTCGAAGATGTCGGTGTTGTTCGACTTGCCGCCGATGATGAAGAGCACATTGGTCTGCTTCAACCAGTGCTTGAAACAGATGCGCGCAACCTCTTTCATTTTCTCGTAGGGCGGGTTGCCGCCGAAGTCGGAGGAGATAATGGCGTCGTCGCCGAGCATCTCCGAGACAAGCGAGTTCGCGCCGCCGCCGAAAGTGGGCGCGAGAATCGTGCCGCGCTCGTTGATGACGTACACGTCGCTCTGGCCCTGGTAGGTGCGGAGTTGGTTGATCTCCGATTCGAAGTCGGAGTAGTCCACCGAGAAGAGATGTGCGGGAAGGTCCAGGCGTTGCCAGCGCGCGTCGTCCCGGTCGAACCCGCATTTGAAGTCACAGGCCACCGGCGTCAGACGGCCATCGCGGCCCGGCTGCATGCGAATCGGATTAAGCTCAAGCGTGGTCATGCCGAAGTTGTGATACAGCTCCCAGAGCTTTGGCAGATGCTGCACGAGCGGGGAGATGATCTCCTTCGGCGCATTCAGCCGTGAGAGTGCATTGGCGACAACGAACGCCTTCAGGCCCGTGAGCGGATCGAATGGTACTTGCGCGATCATACTCGGGTCGAGTTCCTCGATGTCCATGCCACCGTGATGCGTGAGGGTCATCGTCGGGGCGCGAAAGCGCGTGGAATCAGTGATCGAGAAATACACCTCGTGCGTGGCGGGCACAGCGCCTTCGAACGTTACACCGTTAGCTTTCGAGTACTGGTTGCCGTGCCGATGCTCCGCGAAGTAGAGGCGCTCCTTCTCCTTCAGCGCCGTGCGCAGATCGCTCGCACGTCCGATGAGCCCAGCTTTGCCTTTCTTACCTACGCCGCCTTTGAACATCGGCTTCACGAACACCGAGCCGTGGCGGTCGATCAGCGCCTTGATTTGTTCCTCGCTGGCGTCCGGGCCGAGCACCTCGGCAGTTGGGAAGCCGCCGAACTGCAGCAGTTGCGAGCCGTATAACATACCTGTGACTTGCATATCGTCTCCTTCGGATTTGGTTTCTGTATGGGCGGTGGTCTAACATCCCGCTTGCGAGGCGGCGCTAACCGTGTCGTTCGAACGAAGCGCGTCTCCCCGCGTCGCGGGTTAGCGGATGGTTCGTGACGCGTGGCAGGGAAAGCGGGAGCGGTCTGCTAATGATTTGCCGATGCGGCACTTGGGCAATGACAGGGTCATGATGTTGTCTCCGGATTGACGCCCGGGACCCGGTCGCCTAGTTGGCCTTTACGCTGCGGAGTCGCGACGGCAGGCCTATGGCTGGTAATAAGGCAAGTCGTATGCCAAAAAAACGTGCAGAACAAAAATAACTAACCTATTGATTTAACGTGATTTTTTTAAAAATTAACGAGGATCACGGCCGTTCTATTCTTTAACTTCAGAATCGGCCCACGTTTGACGGCTGATCGGTCGGCCACGCGTTTCATGTGCGGTTCGTGCTTTGATACTTTTTTGCCGCACGACTGTGTCCCCTTAGCCCGCGATAGTGCTGCCCATGACGACGACTAAGGGCGGTGCCGCAGTTCTTCTCGACGCCTTCGGGATGCGGTCGGATAGCCGTCGAGGCTCACGTAGCGGCGAGTCGAGTTGCGGCACGCGGGAGCGGGGCGATGTCTGTTGACGACCGCTTTATGTCGAGTAGGCCTGTCGTCCGTCGCGCAGTGACGCAATGTGTTGAGTCGTTACCGTATCTATTAATATTACGTGTAGCGCTCCGGACCCGGATGGGGAAAATGAATCTGAGTGAATCGGAGCGCGAGGAAGTGGTGCTGATGAAGCGCAGCCGAACGCTGGCCGTTGGCCAAGTGAGGCGAGGGCGGCTGATCTTGCTGCTCGACAAACGGCTTCGTGCGGGGCGCTCGTGAACGAATCGCAATGCCTCCACAAGGCCCCGCTGTTCGGTTGCCACGAAAGTCCGTTCGGGTTGCGCAATCCAGCAGCATAGTGTTGCCGCCGACTCGGCTTTGACTCGGAAGATTTACGTGAACCGGCCCGACACCGACCTGATATTGGAGTCGTTGGCATCTCCGACGTTGCCAACCGGATCACGGGCGGGTCGGCAACTGGTTTATTCTGGCCTCGGCAAGCAATCATTTTCCCGGGCCACCGGTGATTAATCCCGACTCCGGACTGCCGACGACCGGCGGGGCCGGCACGATCGACGTGGGCGGTAATAACTGAGGCAGCGGTCCTGGCGACCAGTCGTCTTCACGCCAAATCACCCAAAAAGCTACGTTATATACATCGGACTACGAATAGACTGCATTTTTCGGTTGGTCAACGGTGCTTGCCATACGTCATCACGGTATAAGTGTTGGGGAAGAACGTGTTTCCGTAAAAGGGCGAAACCTCCGTCCGGATTTTCTTGGACGGATCAGCGCTGCTTTCCGCGGTGACAGCGTAGATCACATGGGTTTTCGTATCCATGGCCATCGTGCGCATGCCGGCACGCGTGCCCAGCGTATCGAGCGGCTTGTAGTTGTCTGGGCCATCGACCTCGAAGACGTTAAGGTTGGCACTCACGCCATTGGCCGTCAAGATGCGCTTGAGGCTTGCGTCATAGATGATGCTGTCGGTGCCCTCACCGATTGGGGCGGTGTAAACGACCTTGCCGTTGTCGCCGTTGAGCACAACAAACGAGGGCTTCACGGTATCGCGCCCTCGGCAACTGATGTAGACGCGCTCGTCGGCACCGTTCACAGTAACCGCGGTGGGACGACCGCACGTCGGCGCGACGTCGAAGGTGTCTACGAGCTTGCCTGCCCTGGTGTCTAATTTATAAACCTTATCGATGTCCTGCGCCGCCAAGAAGAAAAAAGCTTTGCCGTCGCTGTCGCCGCCCTCAGCTTTCTTGCTCGGCACCTTAAAGCGGCCTGCTTCCTTCAGGGACGGCACGTCGAGCATGATCAACTCTGTGCCGTTTGCCTCGGCACCCATGTTGAGCACAAGGCGCTTGCTGACGGGATCGTAATGGCTAGTATCGAGATCGTCGCCGACCTTGATCGAGGGCCTCGCCTTGAGAGTCGAGAGACTGAAGGGCGTAATGGTGCCATTTTCGTTATTCGAGATACCAAGGTCAAAGTCGGGAATGAGTACAGCACCGTCCGACCTGTCGTTCGCCGTATTGCCGATCACCTTGATTACCTTCCGGAGCGTAGGGTCGAAGACCTGCAAACCTTCTTCGCGGTGGCCGAGGAAAACGTGGTGCCTTGCTGAATCGACCGAGACATAGTCCCATCCCGATGCCTCGCCGGGGATGACGGCGGCGTTCAGCAGATGCCAGCCGTCGAAGGCAAAGGCAGACGGAGAAGCGGCGAGAGTGAGGGCTATAGCTGAAGCCATTAAGCTATGCTTGGCCGGTCTGGTTTTCATGTTGAGTCGTCCAGTGATATCGGTATATTGTGGCCACGATACGATGCTCGAATGAATAGATTCTGAAAGCATCCTGAACATTTTTTCAGGATGCCGTCCAGTCTGAGATTTGACCGGCTACCAAACGGCTCATGTTGATATCGATGCCGGGCCGGACGGGGTGATAAAAGCAAGCCCGGACGCACCGGGGCAGGTGATCGCCAATTTGTTCGGTGACGGGCTCAATGCGCTCGCCACGTGCGACGGACGCCGCATCTGCATCGGAGATTGCCGGATAGACGACCAGTCTCGCGTCCTTCTCTTCGTCGTGACGACGCTCGCGGCATCGAACCGCGAGGCTCGCGCATTTGTTCAAGCCGTTCGTGACCACGAAGCCGCGTGGCCATGTCCTGATTCTCGGACTTGGATTACGTCGCGCATCGGAATGAGCAGTTGTCCGATGGCCCAGATACTGACGTGTGCACCAAACAGTGCGCAATGCGTTATATGGGCATGAAAGCAAAAACTGATGCCCGAAGGTTGGATGGAGCCAACGCAGGCCCACCTGAAAAGCTGGTAGTAAGCGCGGTGCGTGGCGGGATGACACAAACCGGGGCGGTCGCAACGTACGGTGTAAGCCTGCGAGCGGTCCAAATGAATGAAGCTGTCCAGAGAAGGCGGCGCACGGGCGTTGAAGCCTGGCAAACGGGGCCGCCGCCCTTCGGATGCCGGACCAACTGGCGATGCCGTTCTACCTCTGGACACGCGAGTGCGTCGCGAGCCTGATTGAGTCCCGCGCCAACAAGGGACGGCGAACGCAAAGGTTCAACCTATTGATTTGATTAATGCTTCTTCACAAGACAGGGCAGGGTATAGCCTTCGATTCTGGAATTTCAGAATCGGGTCGCGTCGATGACTGATTTCTTAGCCACGCGTTTAACGCGCTGCGGCGCCGCTTGCAGTGTGTGATTGCAAGATTCGCGGGGAAAATGGTGCGCGGATAAATAAATACCCGGGCGGGTGTCTCTTACCGGACAACTGTCGCCAAAAGCCAAAACGTCCATCCGTCGAACGTCGCGAATTGCCGTGCGCTCACCGAGCGTTGCACGGCGATCGCGAGAACGAGCGGCGATCAACAGGTAGTGCAGTACCTCGTAAGAGGCAACTGAGTGGTCACGCTCTTCATTATTAAGTATGCTGGCTCGCCGCTCCTGTCGATCTGTGTAACTGACGAGCAAGAATTGGATAGCGCCTACTTCGCGGGCTCGAACAACGCGCCGTAGCTGGGAATCTGCTTTTGAAGCGCGTCGCGCAGCTTCGTCGACTCAAGGAAGAACGCGGTCTCGCTTTTCGCGTTCGCGCCGTCGTTCTTGTACGCGAGCACGATTTCGCCGACGTTGTTGCCATGCGCGTCGCGTAGGGGCAGCATCATCGCGAATTTCTTGACCAAGTCGTTCGGGCGATGCCAACGCGGATCGACAATCGTGATGCCTTTCTTGGAAATATCGATGTCGTCTGGATCGTCGGCGTTGCCGATCCGATCGACGTAAGAGCCCGCGAACATCGTGTACGTATCTGTCATGCCCGGCGGAACGCCGTGAAACGTCACGCTGATCAAATCCGGATGCCGGTGCATGATCTGCTCAGCCATTTGCTGCGCATAGATCTTCGTGGCCGGTGGCGTCCAGTTCTTCGGATGGGGCAAGGGTGCGGTCGTGGTGGCCTTGACAGCATACGCCGCGGACATCGACATCGCACAGAGCATAGCGGCAAGCAGCGTCTTGATAGGGGTCGTCATGTGTCTCCTCTCTGGGTGGTGCGAACGTCGTGGAAGCAGGCTGCGAGTAAAGTCTGACGGCGCTACCTTGAGCGAGCATTAACGCGGCCTGAAAGAAAATTCAGGTTGTGTCGGCCAGACCGGCGCTACAGGGCTCGCGCTGCGGCGGCATTGGACGAATACAAAATCGGACGGTTGGTCGACCCTGCAACGTGCATCGGACCGCGCGCGCGGCACCGGTGCTGGGTTCAGGAAGGATCGCGCCCCGTCTGGGTCACGGAGCAAGCATCGCGCGCGATCGTTCACACTGACTCGCACGCAGCGGCATATATGTCGCGTGATCTAGCACGACCTGCTGGCCCTGCTTGCTCAACACGTAGCGCAGAAATTCGACAAGGACCGGATCGAGCGACTTGCCCGGCGCCTTGTTGGTGTTGAAGTAGATTAGGCGACTTAGCGGATAGGTAGCGAGCGCAATGTTTTCGTAGGTCGGTGCGATGTATGGGCCGCTGTCCGACTCGCCGAGCGGCAGCATCTTGATCGGCGCATCGATGTACGCGATGCCCGAGTATCCGATGCCGTAGCGATCGTTCGCAACGTTCGTCGCGAGCGGGAATACGAGCTTATCGTAGCGGATGTCGTTGCGCCACTCGCCTCGCTGGCCACCGGCGCTGAGCACTCGCTGCCGGACGAACTCCTCGAAGCCGTTCCACGGCCTGATCGCGTAGACGTGCACGGGTTTATCTGCCCAATCGCCCATCAAACCCAAATCGCCCCAGGTCCTGACCGGCTCGCCGCCGCGCAGATGCGTACGTGAGTAGAGCATGTCGATTTGAGCATAGCTGAGCTTTTCGATCGGGTTCTCCTTATTGACGAAAAAGGCGATTGCGTCTACGAAGCCGGCATGCCGGTACGACCCGCCGGAGATCGGGACGCTGAACGGGTCGTAGCCGAACTTAGCCCTGAAGCCAGAGACATCGTCGGGCTTGAGCTCGCGCGACACAAACACGAAATCGAGCTTCTGGTCGACGAGTTCCTTCACGCCGATGCTGCCTGCGTACGGCGGGGAGATGTGAATGTCGATGTTTGGGTAGTACCTCCTGAAGCCGTCGATCCAGCGATTGACGAGCGCGGGCAGCACGTCCGACGTCGCCCCAGCGAACGAGCCGCTGAGCGCAATATCGGTGCGTGGGCTGTAGTCGGGCAATGCATCGTCAAGCCGCGGTTGCAGGATTTCCGGTTCGGGCAGTGCGCGACCGACCTTCATTGCATCGTTAACCTGTTCTTTGGTTGGCGGCATCGCGCTCTTGGGGACGGGTACGAGCCACTCCATCATCGGCGGCGGACCGGCGTTGACGGGGCCGCTCATTGCACACGCCGCAACACCTATGGCTGCCGCGATGGTCAGTGGATGCGGGAAGCGGGTCGGGCGCTGAGCTTCTACTGAACGGGATTCGTTTGGGCTCACGGGGTTTCTCCTCCTTTTTTTTCGAGCGAGAGACGGCACGTCATTGTGAGCGTCGACGGTGCAAAAGACCAGACGCGGTTGCCTCGTCGGTATTGCAGAGACGCGCCCGGCAGAGCGCACTTACGCAGATGCATCGCAACGTTAGAAGCGCCGGTTAAATGCAATCTGAGCGATCTATAAAATCAGTTCAAGCGTTCCGGGGAGGCTTGGCCGGTGCTTAGTCCGGCCGGCTGCTGGGCTATCTGCGACGGTTGTTCGGCGCAATCAACCTCTCGCAGATGAGCGCAAGAAAGAACGGCAGCGGCGAGGATTCCCTGAACGGAGATTCATACTCCGTTCAGCCTCCTTTTAAGGTTGCTCCGTATAACTGGAACCGTTCCGTGACCCAGTAACCGCGTCGCGAGCGATATCCGGCAGCGGGCTGTCACGGGCGGGCCACCGATATCAATCCGGTTCTATAGGTATTCATCTCATGGAAGCCCGACTCGCAACCATGCAGCATTCCCACATCGCGTCGCATGACGTGCCGGCGATCGAACTCGACCGCGTCAGCCGGCGCTTCATCAGCCCGGACGGCAAGGCAATATTGGCGCTGCAGAACTTCAACATGACCGTCGCGAAGGGCGAGTTCTGCGCCGTCGTTGGCCCGACCGGTTGTGGCAAATCCACGACGCTGAGTCTCGTCACCGGCCTTGCGAAGCCAAGTTCCGGCACCTTTCGGATCTGGGGTAAGCCTGTCGACGACATCAATCGGCGGATCGGCCTTGTTGCAGTCCGACGCAGTCTTCCCGTGGAAGAACGTACTCGACAATGTCGCAGCTGGCCCGCTCTATCGTGGCGAGGTCAAGGCACGGGCGTACGAGCGGGCAATGGAATGGATCCGGCGCGTGGGGCTCGCGCGATTCGAGCGTCACTATCCACACCAGCTTTCGGGCGGCATGCGCAAGCGCATCGCGCTCGCGCAGACCTTCGTCAACGAGCCCGAAATGCTGCTGATGGATGAGCCATTTTCCGCGCTCGACGTGCAGACGCGCACGCTGCTGCAGGGTGAGTTGCTGCACCTGTGGAGCGAGAACGGCGCGTCGGTCGTGTTCGTTACGCACGATATCGAGGAGGCGATTGCGCTTGCGGACAAGGTGTTCGTGCTGACTTCAGGTCCGGCGACCGTGAAGTCCTCGTACGACATCGACCTGCCGCGTCCACGCGACGTCGCCCAGGCGCGCAATTCCCCCCGCTTCATCGAGTTGTCGCGCCAGATCTGGAACGATCTGCGGGACGCAGTCTATATCTGAGTGCCGAGCGACGTATTGAGGATGAGCATGGATACCATAACGAAAGTTGCCACGACCGAGACCGAGTTGCGGCAGCTCGAGGCGCGTGCGCAGGCGAGCATGCATCGCCGCCGGGCACTCGTGCATGTGCTGCGTGTCGCGGTGCTGGTCGTCACGCTTGGAGGATGGGAGCTTGCCGGACGCGTCGGCTGGATCGATCCGTTCTTCTTTTCGACGCCGTCGCTAATCGCTGAAACAGATCTGGCACTTGCTCACCGAGGGCACATCGCAAGGCCCGCTCTGGGTGCAGGTGCTGGTGACGCTCGAGGAAACGGCGCTGGGCTTCCTCGTCGGCAGCGCGGGCGGCGTCGGGGCGGGAATCGCGCTCGGCCGCAACAGGCTGCTCGCGGACGTGTTCAGCATCGACATCAAGATCGCGAACTCGATCCCGCGCGTCGTGCTCGGCTCGGTATTCATTATCGCACTTGGTCTTGGCGTGGCATCGAAGGTCGCGCTCGCGGTCGTGATGGTGTTCTTCGTCGTATCCGCGAACGGTTTCCAGGGTGTGCGCGAAGCCGACCGCAACCTGATCGCGAACGCGCACATCCTTGGCGCGACCAAGCGCGACGTGACGATGACCGTCGTACTGCCCGCGGCTATGAGTTGGATTCTCGCAAGCCTGCACGTGAGTTTCGGCTTCGCGCTCGTCGGCGCGGTGGTTGGCGAGTTTCTCGGGTCGAAGCAGGGTATTGGGTTCCTGATTTCGACCGCTCAGGGCGCATTCAATCAGGCCGGCGTGTTCGCAGCGATGATCGTGCTCGCCGTCGTTGCGCTCGGCGCGGAATTCGTGCTCACGCAACTCGAGAACAAGCTGCTGAAATGGCTTCCGTCGCAATGCTCGGATTCGGGCCATTGAGCGGCGCGCGCTGACCGTCGCCGCAACTTCCATTTCCACCCTTGGTGTACGCATGGGCCGATCGGTCCATGCATTTCGTTCGGCGCTCGTTCGCGGCGCCATCCGACTGTCGATCAGGAGATTCTGCCTCATGCCGTTCATCCGTCGTCCGGCGTTATCGGAGCCGGTCGTGTGCCGCGCGCCGCGTCACATCCGACTCGCTAGCGCGCTGCTTGCCGTTGGCGCGTGCCTCTTCTCGCACATCTGTTTCGCTGGGCCGCCGTTCGTGACCGACGATCCCGAACCGGTCGAGAAAGGACATGTCCAGATCGACGTCGCCGCCTTGGGTACCGTGCGCCAGGGAAGTGATGGCGCGACACTTCCAGGCGTCGAAGTCAATTACGGGCTTTTCGACAACGTCGAGATCGGCGTAAAGCTCGGCATGGCGTATGCGCACGAGGTCGGTCAGCCCGGGCACTATGGCTTCGGTGATAGCGAGCTCGGCGCGAAGTACCGCTTTATCACCGAGGACGAAAAGAGCTGGCGTCCGCAGGTCGCTTTCTCGCCGGGCATTGCGCTGCCGACTGGTAACGATCGTCTCGGTCTCGGCGACGGGCATGCGACGCTGCTGCTGCCGATATGGATGCAGAAGTCGATCGGCGAGTGGACGACGTTCGGCGGCGGCGGATACGTGCTCAACCGTCACGCGGGGCAGAAGGGCTACTGGACTGCCGGCTGGGCCGTGACGCGCAAGTTCGGCGAGAAGCTCGAGCTTGGCGGCGAGGTGTTCTACACGGGCGCCGCGAGCACGGACGATCCGTCCGCATTCGGTTTCAATGTCGGCGGCAGTTACGGACTCACGGAGAGCGACCGGATCCTGTTTTCAGTCGGGCGGGGCATCACGCACGTGAATGACACGAACCGGTTCTCTTACTACATCGGCTATCAGCGCGACCTGTGACGCGTGCATTCAGGCGGCATCTGCGGAACGGGTGGACGGGCCGGACGCGCGCAGCGCTGCAGACGCGGCCGGGTCGACTGTCGTCGCGGGAATTTCGAACACCATCGAAAGCCCTTTGCCGCCCGGGCCTGCTTCGGCGAAGATGCGGCCGCCATGCAGTTCCACGATGCTGCGGCAGATCGCGAGCCCGAGGCCGCTGCCCTTGTCGTCCGCGGCGGGACGCGCAACACGCACGAAGCGCTCGAAAATCTGTTCGCGCTGGTCGGCCGCGACGCCGGTTCCCTCGTCCTCGACGCGCACCTGCCAGCAATCCTTCAGCAGGGACGAGCGCAGCATGATGCGGCTCCCGGGGGGCGATGCGGCGAGCGCATTGGTCAGCAGGTTCAACAGCACCTGGCGCAGCCACTTCGGCTCGATTGCGACCTGCCCGTCGCCGTGATGGGTCAGGAAGAAGCGCTGCTCGCGATACTCGGCGAGCACGTGCGCGTCCTGCGCGAAGTTTTGCAGGAACGGCTCGGGATCCAGGCGGCGCAGATCGAGCGTGACCGCGTGCGCATCGGCGCGCGACAGGAACAGCAGGTCCTCGATGATACGGTTCAAATGCTCGAGCTCCTTGAGCTGGACCTGCACCGCATTTTCCTGCGCGGGCGTCAGCTGACCATCGACGACAAGTTTCTCGGCTTGCAGCCGCACAAGTGTCAGCGGCGTCTTGAGTTCGTGCGACGCCTCGGCGGTAAACCGGCGAATCTGGTTGAAAGAGATCTCAAGGCGGTCGAACATTTGATTGAGCAGGCGCGCGAGGTCGGAGATCTCGTCGCGCGCGGTTGATACCGCGATGCGTTCGCTCAGATTGTCGGATCGGATGCGATTGGCCGTGTTCTGAATCAGCCGCAGCGGTCGCAGCGCCATCCGGCCGAACCCATAGCCGATTACGCTGCTGACTGCCACCATGACGAGCAGCAGCAGGTAGAACGTGTGCTCGTAGCCGATCATGACGGTGCGCACGTGGCGCTTCGATGTCGCGACCACGGCGGTATAAGTTCCGAGCGCAAACTTTCCCGCACGCAACTCGCTGAGGCCGCTGATTTTGACGTTGAACTCCTGCCGCTTGGGCGCCGGTGTCATGTCCTGCCCTTGCAGCTCCGGCGAGCGATATACGACTGCACCGTCGGGGCCGTAAATCTCGGTGAAAAACATCTCGAGATTGTTGCTCATCATCGAATCGACGCGTTGGCTCATTGCGGCACTGGACGAATTCGCGCCGAGCGACGCGAGACCTCCGCGAATATGCTCGAACTCCGACTGGTTGAGCAGGTCGAGCGCGTGGATCGCGTGGTATTCGATGTAATAGCGCCCGGCGAGGAACAACGCCGCGAACGTGGCCGTTGACGCCAGCACATAGCAGAGCGCAAGGCGTGCACCGATCGATTTCATAGCAGCTGATAACCAACGCCACGCACGGTCTTGAACAGCGGCTTGCCGAGCGGGACCTCGAACTTGTTGCGCAGCCGGCTCATGTAGACGTCGAGCAGATTCGTGTCGACGTCGAAATGCGATTCCCAGATCTTTTCCGCGATTAGCGTGCGCGTCAGGATGCGTCCGGGGTTTTGCAGAAAGATTTCAAGTAGCGCGAATTCGCGTCCCGTCAGATCGACCGGTTTCCCGAGCAGATGGGCTGTACGGCTCAACAGGTCGAGCTTGATCCCTTCGTGCTCAAGCACCGTTTCCTTGACCGACGATTGGCGCCGCAGCAGGGAGCGCGTGCGTGCGAGCAGCTCCTCGAGGCTGAACGGCTTCGGCAGGTAGTCGTCGGCGCCGACATCCAGACCTTTCACGCGATCTTCTACCGCGTCGCGCGCGCTAAGAATCAGTACCGGTTCGTTGAATCCGGCGCGGCGCCACTCGCGCAGCAGGTCGAGGCCGTCGCCGTCGGGCAGGCCGAGATCGAGCACGATCACATCGTAGCTCGATTCGCATAGGGCTTCGCGCGCCCGCGCGCATGTCTCGACCCACGTGACGGTGTACGCGCGCTCGCTCAGCGCTTGCTTGAGGAAGAGACCAAGCTTCCGCTCGTCTTCTAGGATCAGGATCTTCATGATGAACGGCCATTGGAGGTGGCTCAGGCTAGCGTACGTCGATTGCCTTGGCAATTGGAGCCAGCGGCAGGCAAGGGTTTCTCCGGTTTTCCTTGGCGCCGACACAGGATCCATCCCCTCCTGGAGCGCGTTCCCGACGAAGCACACCTCGAATGCGTGTTGAGCTTGGCGTTGCGAATCCGGACTTACCCTTGCTCAAGATCAAATTCAGATTTCATTCAGGTTCCCTAGCAATGATGACAGACATGAACAGTCACCGCTTGGGAAACTCATGAACCTCGCATCCCGTCCGCTGTTTCTGCAGATGCATCGCTGGTGCGGCTTGACGGTCGGCTGGGTGATTCTGTTGATGGCAGTCACCGGCGCGTCGATCGTCTTCCGTCCGGACCTCGAGCCCGTGATTAATCCAGCCTTGCTGACGGTGCCGACCTGCACCGCACGTGTACCGCTCGATACGTTGACCGCGAACGCGGCAGCATTGCGCCCTGCCGCCAAACTCGACTACGTGCGAATCGTCTCGGGCAAGGCGGGAGCGCTGCGGATCCCGTCGGCGATGGTCCGCTTTACCGATCAAGTGTTTGTCTACGTGAACCCATGCACGGGCCAGGTATTGGGCGAGCGGCCGCGCTACGGCGGCTTGTTGGGCACGATAGAGCGGATCCATCGATTCCGCTTCATGAAAAACGGTAGCCTGATCACAGGCTCGAGCGCGATCGCGTTTGGCCTGGCGCTCCTCGTCGGCGGCATCGTGCTTTGGTGGCCGCGCACGCGCCGCGGCTGGCGTCATGCTTTCACGCTGCGTTCCGGCCCACGCGGCACCGTGTCCGCGTATCGACTGCATCGGCTGGTTGGGCCCTGCGCCAGCATGATTCTGCTGTCGATGGTGCTGACCGGTCTGCCCCAGGCATATGACTGGTACGCGCACGGCATCTACACGGTCGTCGGTTCGCCGCAACCCGCGAAGGCACCCCAATCGGAGCCGCCGCAGCCCGGCGCGATGCGCCTGCCGCTCGAGACGTTCTGGCGCACCGCGCTGTCGCTGTCGCCCGAGCCGCGGGATGCGCTGATGCATATCCCCGAAAAGCGCCGTGACCCCGTCGAGATGTACCTGATCGACCGCGATGCGCCGCATTCGAATGCGCGCACGATGCTGTTCATGGACGCGTATACGGGCAAGGTGCTGCGCTTCGTGCCATACGCGAAGGGCAGCTTCGGGCACAAGGTCTATTTCTGGGCGCTGTCATGGCATACGGGTGAAGTCGGCGGCGTATTCGGAAAACTGTTGCTCCTGTTTGCTGCGCTCTCGGTGCCTGTGCTCGCCTACACGGGGCTGCGCAACTTCCTGCGTCGCAAGCAGCGGCCGGTGCTGAACGACGCGCGGCTCACGGTGCGCGTGGCGCGAAAGATGGTCGAGGCGGACGGCGTCTGCGCGTTCGAGCTGGTCGATCCATCGGGCCGCAAGCTTCCGCCGTTCACGGCCGGCGCGCACATCGACGTCTATATCGGCGCTGGTCTCGTGCGTCAGTACTCGCTTTGCAACGCTCCATACGAACGCCATCGCTACCTTATCGCCGTGCTGCGCGTCGAGGGGTCGCGCGGCGGCTCAGCGGCGATGCATGATCGGCTGCGCGAAGGCGATCTGCTCGAGATCGGTCTGCCGAGCAATCATTTCGCGCTCAACGAATCTGCGCCAAGGTCGCTGCTGCTTGCGGGCGGTATTGGCATCACGCCGATCGTCGCGATGGCCGAGCAATTCTCGCGATGCGGTGCCGACTTCGAACTCCATTACTGTGCGCGGTCGCGCTCGCGTGCGGCGTTCCTGCCGCGTCTCACACGGGCATCATTTGCGAACAGCGTGCGCTACCACTTCAGCGAGGAGCACGCGATGCAGCGGTTCGACATCGAGCGCACGCTGGACACCCAGTCGCCAGAGACCCATTTGTACGTGTGCGGCCCCGCCGGCTTTATCGACGCAGTCATGTTCACCGCACGCCAGCGAGGCTGGCCGGATCATCAACTGCATTGCGAGCGTTTCATGTCGAACGCGCGTACGCCTTCCGTCATGCACGCGTTCGACGTGCAGCTTGCAAGCACGGGCAAGGTGTACCGAATCCCAGAGCACATGACCGTTACCGCGTCGCTGGCCGAGCAGGGGGTGAGAATTCCGACCTCGTGCGAACGGGGCGTCTGCGGTACCTGCGTCACGCGCGTAATCGCCGGCGAAGTGGAGCATCTCGATTGCGTGTTGACGGATGCAGAGCGCGAACGCGATGGACATTTCACGCCGTGCTGCTCCCGTGCCAAGGGCGAATTGCTCGTGCTCGACATCTGAACTAAACCGGCGGTGCATCGTGCACAGGACGGACCGGCATTCGATATCAAAATAGCAATTCACTCGGAGGAGACAGTGTTCAGAAAGACGATGATGGCAATGGCCATGATGGCCATGTTTTCGCCTGCGCTGCACGCGCAGGCCGAGAACGGGCCGAACGCGGCCGCGCGTGCGCAGCAGAGCGGGCAAACGAAGACCTATGCACAGCAACTCGTCGATCGAACAGTCGCTCGGCATCTGGAGCTCGTCGAGCTCGACATTCACATGCGTCCGCGGGGCGGCGGGGACAGCGCCATCGTTGCCGCGAAGTCAGCGAGCCGAATCGGCAAGAAAACAGATCGCGACGATCTCGATGTCGTGAAGACTGGCACGCCGTTCGTCGAAGTCAACAAGCACGGTGACCAGAACGTCGAAGTGCATTTGCCGCTTCTCGACGTGACCCGCAAGGTGATCGGCGAAATCGAGGTGACGTTCCCTTATCCGGCCGGATCCGGACTTGACAAGGAAGCGTTGATTCACGCGGGAGCGCTGATCCGTGACGAGCTGAGCCGGCAAATCCGCTACGGGGTCGAACTCTTCGATCCGGTGCTGGAGAACACCGGCGTCCCCGCGAATCCTTACGCGCAGACGCTCGTCGACGACGTTATCCGTACGCGGCGCGACGTGATGGTGGTGGCGATGCATGTGGCGCGGCTTGGCGGCGACGGTGACTATCCGATCATCGCGTCGAATATTGGGCGCATCGGCAAGCCGGCTGACGCGGGCGACCGGCGCGTGATCGAGACCGGAGAACCGCAGATCGAGATCGGCCGCGATGGCGATCGTCTCGAAGTGGAGATGCCGTTGCAGGATGCCGCAGGGCACACGATCGGCGCGCTCGCTGTCGTCATGCCATTCCGGACAGGCGACGATCAGGCAGCGTTCGTAAAGAATGCCGAGAAAATCCGCAACGGCCTTCGTTTAAAAATTCGTGACGTGGCCGCGCTGTACGAGCCGATGCGGCTCGAGCCCGCGTCATCGGTCATCGCAGCACGGCTCAATGAGGATGCGCTGGGCAACAAGGAATCGCTGCCGATGACGAAGGAGGTGATGGGCGCGGCGTCGCTGCAGTCCGCTCAGGAGGGCGTGACCGACGCGGTCAAGAATCAGGCAGGCGTCGCGCCGACGAACTCGTCCGGAAGTCCGGCCGACGCAGCCAGCATTCGCGGGATCAAGGTCAATCTGTTCGCGAACTATCGACTGAACGGCGGACTTCCGACCGCGAACGTGATGTCGGTGCCGGCGGAGGATAAGGAACGCGTCGAAACGCTGAAGGGTGCGAACGCGCTCATGTTCGGCGTTGCGAGCCCAGCCGGCATCCTCAACATGGTGACGAAGCGCGCGCCCATGGACAGGGACGTCGCGTCGATCGCGCTCGCCGGCAATTCGTTCGGGCAGATCGGGATCGCGGCCGACGTCAGTCATCGGTTCGGCAGCGAGAAGCAGTTCGGTATTCGCGTGAACGGATCGGACACGCATCTTGAGAACGGCGTGCATGGCGCATCGGGGCGCGGCTGGTTCGGCAGTATCGGCGCCGACTGGCAGGCAACGAACCGGCTGCACTTCGAATTCGATCTCGAGACATATGGCAAGGAAGTCGTCGAGCAGGGCAGCATCAGCTTGCCAAAGGCCGTAAACGGACAGGTGACGGTGCCGCGCGTGCCCGATCCGCGGAACCTGCTCTCGGGCCCGTGGGCGACCTTTTCCGCGAGGACGATGAACGTCCAGGGGCGCGTCGATTACGATATTGCGCCGGGTTGGAAAGCGCTGGCCGAGATCGGCCAGTCCGACTCCGACCGCTCGCGTCTGACCACACGCATCAGCGGCTACGACGTGGTCACGGGCGCAGGAGGCATCCCGACCGTGAACACGGTGACACAGGTCTATTTCAACAAGTACAAGCGCGCGGAACTGCTGGGCAAGTTCACGACGGGGCCGCTTTCGCACGACATGACGTTCGGCGTGTCGTATAGCCAGCGGATCGCCGAGACGCCCGCTCAAAACTCGATCGTGCTGCCCGTGCGCGTGAACATCTTCGATCCGATTCCGTTGCCCGCGCCGGTTCCGACCCGACCCGATACGTCGCTGCCGAATCAGATCAACTCGGACACGGGCCTCTATACATACGACGTCGTCGGGTTGGGGCCGAAATGGAAGGTGCTGCTTGGCTTCCGCGAGAGCCGCTCGTCAGCGAACGACGGCGCGCTGTCGTCGTCGACCTGGGTCGGATCGCCCGCCTTCGGCATCCTCTACGACGTGCTGCCGACGACGACGTTGTTCGCGAGTTACATGAAGGGCCTCGAGGACGGCGGCGTCGCCCCCGTGACCGCGAGGAACGCGTATCAGATCCTCGCACCGGCGGTGTCGACACAATATGAATTCGGCGTGCGCGATCACTTTTTCAAATGGCTGCAGGCGAGCGCGTCCGTGTTCGATATCAAGCGTGCGAACGCAGTGACCAATTCGACGACGCAGATTTTCGCGAACGACGGCACGATCGAATATCGGGGTGCGGAAGCGGTGCTCACCCAGATCCTGTCGCGGCAGTGGTCGGTGACCGAGGCGATTCAGTACATGCATGCGGTGCAGAACCCGGTCACCGATATGTCGATTAATGGCCTTACGCCGGAGAACACGCCGAAGTGGATCGGCAACATCGCGGTTACGTACCGCCCGTTGTGGCTGCCGGGCCTGTCGCTGACGACGCGCGCGTCGTTCATCTCGAAGCGCCCGGTCAATCCGCAGAACCAGGGGTACATCCCCGGCTATACGATCTACTCGCTCGGCGCGAGCTACGGGACGCGCATCAGCGGCAAGCACGTCGATTTCAGGCTCGCGATCGACAACCTGTTCAACAAGCGCTACTGGAATTCCGTGCAGACCGGCACGCTCGGGACCGGAATGGACCGCAGCGTAAAAGCGGTTGCAAAGATTGACTTCTGACGCGCGGCATTGGGCCTTTTTCAAATCGTCTTCGACAAACGTTCTCATGAAACCTATCTCGATTCGCACCTTCGGCCGCGTCTTCGCGACGGCCGCCGCGCTGACCGGCGCGCTGCAGGCTGGTACCGCGAGCGCGGGCCCCACTGATGGCGACGCACTATCGCTGATCATCACTTACCAGACCGCACCCGGGAATCGGCCGGCGCTGCGCCACGAGCTCGAGCAGTCGACCGCGCAGGAGCTCGCCCGCTGGAAGCGGGACGGGCACCTCCAGCAATACAACGTCCTGTTCAATCGCTACGTCGACTCTGACAACTGGGACGCGATGACCGTCCTGACGTTCTCGACGCCGGAAGATCTCTACCGCTGGCGCGCAGTCGAGCGTGAGCGGCCGGCCGCGCTGTCCGGCAAGGGGCTCGCGGTAGCGACGTCGATCCACACGGCGCCAGTCGACGCGAAGCGTGCCGCCGCGCTCCAAGCGAAGTTACCGAACGCCGTGTATGTCGTCATTCCGTACAAGACGCTCGTGTCGGCTAACGAGTACGAGAAATACGCGGACGGGTACGTGATTCCGCAGTTCAAGGGTTGGATGGATGAGGGCGTGCTCGCCGGATATTCGCTGTACACGAGCCAGTTCCCGGCGGGACGGCCTTGGAATGCGATGGTGCTGCTTCAGTACAAGGACGAGGCTGCGCTGAGTGCGCGCGAGGCGGTGGTCGCAAAGGTCCGAGAGCGCCTGAAGAACAACCCGGACTGGAAGGCGATCAGCGACAGCAAGAAAAACGTGCGGAATGAGGAACAGGTCGTGATTGCCGATTCCATTGCCGAGAATGAATGATGCAACTGCCCTAAGGAGCCCATCCATGAAGAGACTCACCCTTGCCGTGCTCGCGGCGTGCATCTCCACAGGCCACGCGGCGGCCGCGCAACCGCCCACACCCGACGCGGCTGCAGCGCCGCAACGCATCGTCGTCCTCGTAGACGAGATCAAGGCGATCCGCAATTTTCCGGTCGTGCTCGCCGAGCACCTCGGCTACCTCGACGACGGCAAGACGACAGTTACGCTGATGAACATTCGCGACGACGTATCGACGGCCGACATGCTGAAGGACGGCCGGGTCGACGCCGTTGTCGCCTACTACCATCACAACATCGTCAACCAGGCTCACGGGATCGACACTGAAGCGATCGTCACGCTCGGTGTGACGCCGGGCGCGAAGGTGCTCATAGCGAACCAGGCGAAGAACAAGTACCGCCGCCCCGCCGACCTGAAAGGGGCGCGCTTCATCGCAGGCGGCGCAGGTTCGTCGAAGAGCACGGTGGCGAACGCGCTGGTGCTTGCGGGCGGACTCGGGATCGGTGACTACACGCGCCTCGGCACCGAAGGCAAGGAAAAGAATGTCGAAGCATTACGCGGCGGCGCAGCCGATTTCGTCGTCGCGCCAACGCCGGAAGGCGACGTCTACGAGGCAAAGGGCGTCGCGACCGTGTTCGCGGATCTGACGACGGTCGACGGCACGCGCCAGAGCCTGGGCACGCTGTTTCCGTCGAGCACGGTCTATATGTCGAGCGCACGCGTACACGCCCATCCCGAGATTGCGGGGCATCTCGCGGGCGCGTTTGTGCGGACGCTGAAGTACATCAACACCCATACGCCGGAGGAAATCATGGCCGTGATTCCGCCGGAAATAGTTGGCAAGGACCGCACCGCGTATCTGAAGGTGCTGAAGGAAGAGATACCCATGTTCGCGAACGACGGGCGGATGCCGGCCGATGGCGCGGCGAACGAATTGCGGGTGCTCACGGCGGCTAATCCGGCGTATGCGTCGGTGAAGGTCGATCAGACCTACACGAACGCGTTCGTCGATACCGCGCTGCGCGCGACGCATTGAGCGCGCGACGCATTGAGCGATATTTCGCGCTTCGGGAGAGCGGCATCCTCTGCGCATTGACGGCCTTGAGGGCGTTGACGGCGTGCACGTCGTGCCCGCTTATCACTCAACCACGGCCGCCGCCGGTGCAGCGGAGCGTGCCGGGCGCGGCGCTCGCCGGCACGAACGTACCGCCAGGACCCTGCTCGCCCGGACGACGGCCGAAATACGGTGAACGCCGGCGTCGCCAGTACTGGTCAACCGACACAACGATGGGTCGGCGTCACACGTCGCCGGCCCTGACAGAGCAAGGAGGCATTTGTGCACATCACACCCCATACCGAACCGCACGACGATGTGCCGCAAGCAAGCACCCCGACGGAAACGGCGTCATCGACAAACAAGAAGCGCTTCTGGCCCGAGGGCTGGTGGAAGCTGATGGAAACGCGCATCGGCGTCATTCCGCTGCCGGTGTACGTGCTGCTGCTCGGCCTGATCGCCGGGTTCGCGGTGACGGGCAAGGTGCCCGGCGAAATCTCGATGGCGATCGCCGTGCTCGCCTTCTTCGGCTTCACCTGCGCCGAGATCGGCAAGCGCATGCCGCTCGTGCGCAACATCGGCGCGGCCGCGATCTTCGCGACCTTCATTCCGTCGGCGCTCACCTACTACCATCTGCTGCCGAAGCCGATCCTGCATCTCACGACGGAGTTCACGAAGCAGACCAACTTCCTCTATCTCTTCATCGCGTCGATCATCGTCGGCAGCATTCTGAGCATGGACCGGCGCGTGCTGATCCAGGGCTTCGTCAAGATCTTCATTCCGCTCGCCGCAGGCTCGATCGTGGCGGCGATCGTGGGCACGCTGGTCGGCACCGCGCTCGGACTCGGCGCGCGTCACACGCTGCTCTATATCGTCGTGCCGATCATGGCGGGCGGCGTCGGCGAAGGCGCGATTCCGCTGTCGGTGGGCTACTCGGAGATCATGCATCTGCCGCAGGGCGAGCTTTTCGCGCAGGTCTTGCCGCCCGTGATGCTCGGCAGTCTCACCGCGATCGTGCTGTCCGGCGTGCTCGACATGGTCGGCCGCCGCTTTCCGCATCTGACGGGCCAGGGCCGTTTGCAAGTCGGCGAGCAGGACGAGATGGACCCGGTGAAAGAAGAGATCAGCGGGCATATCGACGTGACGCACATCGCGGCGGCGGGCATCACGGCGATCACGCTGTATCTGCTCGGCCTGATGTGCAGAAACATCTTCGGCCTGCCGGCGCCGGTGGCGATGCTGTTCCTGGCGGTGCTGGTGAAGCTCGCGCGCGCGGTGTCGCCGCAGCTTCAGGAAGGCGCGTTTGTGGTGTACAAGTTCTTCTCGACGGCGGTGACGTATCCGCTGCTGTTCGCGATCGGCGTGGCGATGACGCCGTGGGACAAGCTGATGGCGGCGTTCACCCTCGCCAATATCGTGACGATCGTCGTGACGGTGGCGACGCTGATGGGCACGGGCTTCGTGGTGGGCCGGCTGATGAAGATGTACCCTATCGACACCGCGATCGTGAACGCCTGCCACAGCGGCCAGGGCGGCACGGGCGACGTGGCGATTCTCACCGCCGCGAACCGCATGACGCTGATGCCCTTCGCGCAGATCGCGACCCGCATCGGCGGTGCAATCGTGGTCACGCTGACCTTGCTGGTACTGGCACACTTCGGATGAGAAGGGCAGCGCGCACAGGGAGAAAGCCCAGGTCAGACGCCGACTATGACGAACCATTCGGCCACGAGACGGGGTAGGTCAACCACCCTCAATCGGCTCGCCGTCGGGCCCGTAGCATACAATTCGTACGAGTCTTTGTGAACGGATTCCTGGGCTCTTGACTCACGCGTGCCGACTCACAATGTAAAACAGGGCGGCTATGGGCGTAACCTGTCCATTCTATGTGGTGCATGCATCGAACGCGCAAAGCGGCGTGGTTAGACCGAGATCAGGCCTCTACAGGAATCGATCCTTCAGCGTCAGTCCTTGAACACAACTCAGCTAAAAATGAAAGCTCACACACCTTTATTCGCGGGCGTAGCAGTCGTGCCAGCTGCTGCCTATTCGCAAATGGTCAATAACGAGTCTGCGCAAGTCCGCCCTGCAAGTGTTTATACGACGTTGCTCGAGGGTCCGGTTGCATCACTCGTCAGTGATGAAGTGAATCGTCCCGACGTGCAATCGATCGCTATTCTTGGCTATAACTGATCGAGCAGCGCCAGTCAGACCGAACCATCTGGGCGATTGAAGTCCGGAATGCCAATCGCCGGTGGCCCACCTGTCCGTGTGAGGCACCGCCGGCTCCGCCGACGCAGTCATGTTCACGGCGCGACACAGCGGCTGTCGAACGTTCACGGTCGCGCATTGCAGTCTGTCGCGCTCGGCCTTCTTGTCGGTAGGGTTCAAGCTGATTGAAGGGGTCGAGCAAACCTGTAGGAAGATTCGTCATGCAGATTAAATTGTCCTTGTCTGTAGCCATTTCCACATAGCGGTTTCCCCGGTTATATTTTGCCTTGTAGCCGGTCAAAGGTTTTCACCAGATTAGCCATTGCCATCTTGCAGTCTGTTTGGGTCGGCGCGTCAGCGCGCAGTGCATCCAACGCGCGGTCAATGGCGTTGTCAAGCAAATGCCATTCGTCGGCAGCACGAGGCTTCAAACCGGCTTCGGCCGAATCCCAGGCAAGCTCCAGATCCTTGATTCGCGTCTTTGCTGCCGGCAGATCGTTCCTGTCAACGATGGCGGCCACGTCAACTGCGATGCTGCGGAACGCTGAGAGGTCGCCGAGCCTGGAGCTCGAGTTGGCGTGTGATGTCGATGCGGCCTGCGTATTTGAGCGGGGCGATGCGTCGCTGTCGTTTTGATCGGTGGACTTGGAACAACCATCGAAGAGGACTAAGCACAGGATCGCCGAACCGGCGACAATTGAGCGGGAAAAAGCGTATTTTGTGAGCATATCTTCTCCTCGAGAAATTGGAAGCGGACTATTGGACAGCTTTGGCGCACCGGTGTGCGTTCATTCGACCTTGGGCGATGGCAACCAGGGTGACGATCAGCGAGAGGAACAGAGCACTGGTTCCCATTGCGCCGATTCCGAGTCCACCGTACGTCTTGTCCTGCGTAAGTAGATCGCCGAAAGATGCTCCAAACGGACGGGTCAGAATGTAGGCAATCCAGAAGCACAGTACAGCGTTGCCGCGGATGCACCAGATGGTATATGTGAGGCCGATCAGCATGCCAAAATCAAAGACACCCCAGGAAAAGCCGAGTCCCAGAGCCTCAGTAGTCAGGTCGCCGGCAGCGGTGCCCGACGCGAACGTGCATAGGACGGCCGCCCAATAGAAAAGCTCCTGGCGGCGAGTCACGATGTCGTGAATGGAAAGGGTTCGTTCGACCCGATACCAGGCCAGGAAGATTGCAGCGAGCGTCATGGCGAACACTGCGGTGCTCAGATAAAGGCTGATGCCCAGTCTATCGGTCAGCGCATCGGTGAGTTGGGTCCCAACAACGCTTACCAATACCACGGTTAGCCAATAAATCCACGGGGTGTAGTGTCGTGTACGCAACTGCAGAAACAAGGCAATCGCCAGCATTGCGGCCATGACTAGTCCGGTAACCGCTGAGCCCCAACCCAAGTTAACGCTCAAATAATCGGCGCCGGTTTCTCCCACTGTTGTCGACATGATCTTGATGATCCAGAAGGACAGCGTGATGTTTGGGACTTTGCTGGGCCAATCGCTTGACTTTACCGTGGGCATGCTATTCATGGATTTCTCCCGCGATTCACCTTTGGGTTATCTTTCCGCTCGACCAGGAGTGAGCGAAAAGATCTGATGCGTTACTGGATCGTTGCCCGTTCCACCGATGCCATGTCCCGCACGCGTCGCCTGGCGAGCCAGTGGGACAGTCGATCAAACCATAAATGCACGACGGGTGTAGTAAAGAGGGTGAGCATCTGGGAAACGATCAGTCCGCCGACGATTGAGATGCCAAGCGGCACGCGCAACTCCGCACCGGCACCGTGGCCGAGCGCAAGTGGAAGCGCTCCAAACAGCGCGGCGAGCGTGGTCATCATGATTGGCCGGAAGCGCAGCACACACGCTTGACGAATCGCCTCGACGGGCGAGAGCCCTTGCTCACGTTCGGCCACGAGGGCGAAATCAATCATCATGATCGCGTTCTTCTTCACAATGCCAATAAGAAGAATCACACCGATCATCCCCATGATTGATAGGTCCTGCCCACATAGCATCAGAGCGAGCAGGGCGCCGATACCCGCCGAGGGCAGCGTCGAGATGATCGTGAGCGGATGAATGGCGCTTTCATACAGGACGCCGAGCACGAGGTAGACGGCGATCAAGGCCGCGGCGATCAGGTACGGCTCGCTCTGCAACGACGCCTGAAACGCCTGCGCAGTGCCTTGGAAGGTGCCTGTAATCGAATCGGGTTTGCCAACGGTGGCCTCGGCCTTGTGTATGGCCGTCACTGCGTTGCCGAGCGACTCACCAGGCGCGAGGTTGAACGAGATCGTCACGGAAGGGAAAAGACCCTGATGATTCACGGAGATCGGCGAAACATTGTTGTCGACCCTCGCAAGCGTGCTGAGCGGCACGAGCTGGCTCGTCAGTGGCGAACGGATGTAGAGGTGAGTCAGTGCATCGGTCGTCAGTTGATACTTTGGATCCACTTCCTCGATGACGTGATACTGATTGAGTTGGGTGAACATCGTCGCGATTTGGCGCTGGCCGAAGGCGTCGTAGAGCGTGTCGTCGACCATCTGCGCGGTAATGCCAAACCGAGCCGCGGTGTTGCGGTCGATCACGAGCGTCGCGCTGGTCGCGGAAGCCTGCTGGTCCGAGGTGACATCGGCGAGTTCGGGCAGGCTCGCGAGCTTTTTGGTCAGCACTTGCGCCCAATGATTCAGTTGGGCGATGTCCGAGCTTTGCAACGTGTACTGGTACTGCGCCGCGCTGATGCGCCCGCCGACTTGGATGTCCTGGCGAACCTGCATCGACAGTGAAATGCCTTGCACGGTCGCGAGTTTCGGCTTAAGGCGGCTCAGCACCTGTCCCGCGCTGGCGGTACGGGTATCGAACGGCTTCAGATTGATCATCATGCGGCCCTGGCTCACGGTGGGATTCGGCCCGACCCAGAAATAGACGTTGCCCACCGCCGGATCGGCCTCGATGATCGCTCCGAGTTCACGCATTTTTTTGGCCATCGCGCGCGGCGAGATGTCGGGCGCGGCCTGGGTCACGCCCATGATGAGTCCGGAGTCTTCCTGCGGAAAAAAGCCTTTCGGGATCGCGATGAACAGAGCCCCAGTGGCGAGCACGGTCGCCATCGTCACGGCGAGCATGATGTTCTGGTGCTGCAGTACGCGATCGAGCCCCCGTTCGTAGGCGCGCTCCATCGCGACGAAGCCTTTTTCAAGCCAGCGCTCGGTTGTCTTTAGCCAACCGCGGTCGGTGCCCGGCGGCTGGATGAGCCAGCCGCACAACATCGGCGTGACGGTCAAGGAGACGATCGACGACATGACGATCGCTGCGCTCACGGTCACGGCGAACTCGCGAAAAAGCCGCCCGACGATGCCCCCCATCAACAGGATCGGAATGAACACGGCGACAAGCGAGATTGTCATCGAGACGATCGTAAAGCGCACCTCTCGCGCCCCAAGCAATGCCGCGCGCATCTTTGGCACCCCTTCCTCAATATGTCGCATCACATTCTCGATGACGACGATCGCATCATCGACCACGAAGCCGACGGCGATCGTCAGGCCCATTAGTGACAGATTGTCGAGGCTGTAACCGAGCAGGTACATCACGCCGAAGGTCGCGACGAGCGAGAGCGGAATGGTCAGACTGGGTATGACCGTCGCCCACACGTTGCGGAGGAACGAGAAGATAACCATCACGACGAGCGCGATGGTTAAAATGAGCGTGAACTGCACATCGCGTACGGATGCGTCGATGGTCTGCGTGCGGTCGCCGACCACATGCAGGTTGGCCGCCGCCGGAAGGCTCGCCTGCAGCGCCGGCAGCCGCGCCTTGATATTCGCGATGGTCTGCACGACGTTGAAACCGGGCTGCTTGTGAACGTCGAGGATGATCGCGCGGTCATGCTGAAGCCAAGCTGCCTGCTGTGTATCCTCGGGCGCGTCGATGACAGTTCCGAGGTCCTGAACGCGCACCGGTGCGCCGTTCTTGTAGGCCACCACGAGGTCGCGATAGTCAGCAGCACTGGTGAGCTGGTCGGTCGCGTTGAAGACAACCGATCGGTCCGTTCCATTTAGGCTGCCTTTGGGAGCATTGACGGTCTGCACCCCGACGATCGAACGGACGTCCTCCAGCGTAAGTCCGCGTGCAGTAAGCTTGTCCGGGTCGAGCCGGATGCGCACGGCCGGCCGCTGCTGTCCATGGAAATCGACGAGACCGACACCCGGCATCTGCGAGATCTGCTGCGCGAGATAGTTTTCGGCGTAGTCGTCGAGTTGCGTCAGGGTCAAAGACGAGGACGTCAGCGCGAGCGAGAGCATCGTGAAGTCGGCCGGATTTACCTTCTCGTAAGTAGGGGGGTTCGGCAGGTTCTTCGGCAACTGGCCGCCGGCCGCGTTGATTGCGGTCTGCACGTCCTGTGCCGCACCGTTAATATCACGCGACAGATCGAACTGTACGGTAATGCCGGTCGTTCCGAGTGAGCTCGCAGAGGTCATCTGCGTGATGCCCGAAATATTGGAGAGCTGCCGCTCAAGTGGTGTCGCGACCGAGGTGGCCATCGTCTCCGCACTGGCACCGGGGAGCTTTGCGACAATCTGGATGGTCGGAAAATCGACCTGCGGCAGCGGCGCGACAGGTAACAAAAAATATGCGACTACGCCAGCGAGCAATACGGCGATGGCGAGAAAAGCGGTCGCGATGCGTCGTTCGATGAAACGTTCGAGCAGGCTCATGATGCGTCTCCCGTACGGTTTGCCGCATGGCCCGGCGCTTCGGCCGTCGTCGCGACGATGCTCGCCGTGACGCGCACGCCGGGATTCAGCCTGCTCTGCCCGTCGAGGACGACGAGGTCCGCCGACGTGACGCCCGAGCGAACCTCGGTCATGCCGTCAACGCTCGCTCCCGTCATCACGGGGCGCAGTTGCGCGCGGCCGTCCGCCGCGACGACATACAGCTGCGTGCCATCCTGCGTATTGACGATCGCTCGGCTCGGTACGGCGACGCGGCTGAGATCGGTCCGCACGAGAACGCGCGCGTTGACCAGCTCGCCCGGCCAGAGCTTGCGGTCTTTGTTCGCGAAGGATGCTTTGAGTCTGACCTGTCCGGTGGCGGAGTCCACCATGCTGTCGATGAAGACGAGCTGGCCGTCGGCCAGCGCGGCGCTGCCCGCGCGCGTTGTGACGTGAACCGGCAGCGGCGCCTTCGCGTGATTGTCGAGCAGCTCGGGCAAGATATCCTGCGGCACGGAGAAGACCACGGTTATCGGCTCCATTTGCGTGACGGTTGCGATGCCCGTCGCATCGCCTGCGCGCACGATCGCGCCGATGTCCGCCTCGCGCGCGCCCACGCGCCCGTCAAAGGGCGCATAGAGCGTCGTGAAGCCGAGTTGGAGCCTGATGTTCTGTACGAACGCGGCGTCGGCGGCCACCATCGCAGCGTACGAGGCCACCTGCGCTTTCGCGTTGTCGACGCTCTGCGAGGTAGCCGCGCCAATACCCACCAGCTTCGTGTATCGGTCGAGGTCCAGCCGGGCATTGTCGAGGCTCGCCTGATCCTTGCGCTGAGCGGCCTCAGCCTGCTGCAATTGCGCCTTCAACGGCCCTTGGTCGAGCTGAGCGAGCAGTTGGCCAGCCTGCACGTCCTGACCTTCAGTGAACGCGATGCGTTGCAATTGGCCGTCGACGCGCACCTTCACGTCGACCGTGTTAATCGCTTGAACGGCCCCGGTGGCGGCCACCCGGACAGGGAAGTCTTGCCGCACCGGATGTCCGGCGTTGACCGGCACCGGTGCAACTGCGGCTGGCGGCGGATGTTTGGGCCACAGCCACCATCCGGCGAGGGTGACGAAGGCGACCATTGCGGCGATCAGCAGCAAGCCGCCTCGTCCGCCGCTGCGATCGTGGCGGGGCGCATTCTCGCGCGGAAGATCGTCGATTTTCATGAGGTGGACGGATTCGTGGAAGGGGTGGGGCTCATGTCGGCGGCCTCGGTTACGCCAAAGCCGCCGCCGAAGGCGCGGTACACGCTCACCGACGCTTGCAGGCGGGCAAGGCGCGCCTGCAAGAGGGTGTCCTCGGCCTGGTAGCGCGTACGCTGTGCGTCAAGCACCGTCAGAAAGTCGATCGTGCCGAGTCGGTACTGCGCTTCGGCGAGCGTGGCCGCCTTCGCCGCGGCGTCGGCGGCGCTTCGGTTAGCCGCCTCGACGAGTTCCTGCTGATGCGCGGTTGTCAGCGAATCCTCGACTTCTTGCAAGGCGGTGATCACCGTCTGCTGGTAATCGGCGATGCTTTTCGCCGCTGCGCCCTGGCTCGTGTGAAGCTGCCCGCGCAATGCGCCGCCGTCGAAGAGCGGGGCGACCAGCGCCGCCGCGATGCTCGCGAACGGGCTTGACAGGAAGTGTGAAAGCGACTTGCTGGCAAGTCCGCCGTCGGCCGTGAGTACGAGGCTCGGCAAGAACGCGGCGCGCGCCGCGCCGACATCGAAATTGGCCGACTGCACCTGCGCTTCCTTCGCACGAACGTCGGGCCGCGTTTGCAGCAGGCTCGCCGGAAGACCGGGACGTGGTTGCGGGACCGGGATGCCAGTAAGCGGCACCTCCTGTACCGCGAATTGCTCCGGTGCGCGGCCGGTTAGCACGGCCAATGCGTGTTGCGCAATTTCGAGCTGTTGTTCCAGTGCCGGGACTGCGGCCTGAAACGTCGCAAGCGCGTTGCGCTGCTGCTGCACCTGAAGTTCTGTCGCGACGCCCGCTGCCTGCTGGGCGAGGAGCAATTGCAGGACACGGGAGGCGTCGTCGGCGATCGTGCGGGCGAGCGCCAGCCGCCGCCGCAGGCTTTGTACGCTGAAGTATGTGTCAACCACTGACGCGGTCAGAGTGAGCGCGACCGTGTCACGATCAAATTCGGATGCGCGCGCGAGCAACGCGGATGCGTCGGCGGTTGCGGCGTTCAGGCCCCAGAAGTCAACTTCGTAGTGTGCTTCGGCAAACAGGCTTTGGCCCTTGCTGTTCGATCCGTGATGGCCACCCTGATGACTGCGGTCGAAGCTTGCGCCGGCTGAGAGCGTCGGATACTGCGCCGCCCCCGCTTTTTCCGCGACGCCTCGCGCCTCCTCGACCGCGGCGACCGCCGACGCCAGCGAGTAGTTGTGAGCGAGGCTGTCGTCGACGAGCGCATCGAGCGCAGGGTCGCGGTAGGCGCGCCACCAGCCGGCGCGCACCGGTACAGTTGCGTCGAGCGAACCCGAAGGCGCGCCCGCGAAAGCGCTGGGCATCGGCGTATCGGGCCGTTGATACGCGGGCACGAGCGAACAGCCAGCGACAAGCGTTGTCATTACGCAAGTAATGATGGGAAGCAGACGAATCGACGACGGCGCCGATCCAGGCAGCCAGGACATGAAAGAAACCTCTCGCAACACGGATGGTGCGAGCTTAGTCAACGTGTCCTGTCAGGTCATTCGCGCGAAGATTAAATTTCGTTCATGCACACTAGGACGTACCCGAGAAGCGATCAGCGGGGGATTGCGCTCAGCATGTAGCCTCCACCGATCACCGTGTGAATAAGCGGAACCGCAAAATCACGATCCACCTTCTTGCGCAGACGATGAACGTGCATGTCTACGATACTGCCGCGCGGCTCGAAGTCGTAGTTCCAGGCGGCCTCCAGCAGCATGCTGCGCGTGACAACCTGTCCTTCGTGACGCATCAAGTATTCGAGCAGCAGAAACTCCCGATGCTGCAACAGCAGGTCGCGGCCTGCGCGCGTGCCGGAACGCGCACGCCGGTCGAGCGTGAGGTCCGCACAGTGCAAGAGGACGTCCAAACGCTGTCGGTCCGCGCGGCGGGCGAGCGCCTCCACTCTCGCGAGCAGTTCCGCAAACGCGTAAGGTTTGGCAAGATAGTCGTCACAACCGGCGCGGATGCCTTCCACACGCTCGCACAATTCGCCTGCAGCAGAAAGCATCAGAACGGGTGTGTCGCTGCCTCCGGCACGCAACTGGCGAACAAGTGCGAGACCATCGAGCGCGGGCAGCCGCCGATCCGTGACGATCACGTCGTAGATGGGCTCTCGCGCGTAGGTAAGACCGGTTGCGCCATCGTCGACCTGATCGACGATATGGCCGGTCTCGGTTAGGCCGCGCGTTAGGAACTGGCTCGTGCGCGGGTCGTCTTCGATCAGCAAGATGCGCATGCGTGGATCACGGGAGTCGCCTGGATTAAAATTCTTTCACGTTCGCGCGAAATCGTTGAAGGGTGCAGGGCGGCATACTGCATTCGCGTGATTCCTAGCGTAGCGCAAATCGAAAACGCGCGACATACTCATTCCGCGGATCAAACGGCATGTCAAAGGTATTAGTGGTCGAGGACGACGAACAGACGCTCGCCGAAATCGTCGAGGCGCTCACCGATCACGGATGTGCGGTCGATACGGCGCCGACGGGCAAGGACGGCCTAGTTCATGCGGTGAGCAACGACTACGACGCCATCGTGCTCGATCGTATGCTGCCTGGAGGTCTGGAGGGGCTCGGGATGCTCGCGGCGCTGCGTGGCGCAGGCATTCAAACGCCGGTGCTGATCCTGAGCGCCTTGTCCGCTGTCGACGAGCGTGTGCGCGGCCTGCGTGCCGGTGGTGATGACTATCTGACCAAGCCGTTCGATTTCATTGAACTCACGGCGCGTCTCGACGCCCTGATGCGCCGCCGCGATAGCGCGCCCGGCGTACAGACCTATCAGGTCGGACCGCTTCGGCTCGATCTGCTCAAGCGCGAAGTCATGTGCTCGGGGCAGCTCATCGCGTTGCTACCGCGCGAGTATCGGCTGCTCGAGTATCTGATGGAGCACGAGGGGCAGGTCGTAAGCCGGACGATGCTCTTCGAGGCGGTATGGGACTATCGGCTCGAAGAGCGCACCAACGTGATCGACGTGCATATTAGCCGGCTCAGAAAAAAGCTCGACGCATGTGGCCATGCGCCAATGATCGAAACCGTCCGCGGATCGGGGTACATGCTGCGTGCGCCTGACTGACCTTCACCGAACGACGGGCTTTCGTCTTGCGACGCTGTTTCTCGCCTTGTTCGGCGCCGCTGCGCTTGTGCTCTTCAGCTACCTGTACGTGGAGATCACCGGATTCGAGAAGGAGCGCATCGACGACTGGCTCGTGCGCGAGAACGCCTCGCTCAGGCGTGAGTCGGCGACCGATCTCGCTGCGAACTTCGACCAGCAGAGTCAGTACGACACGCGGCGCCAACGCCCGTTCGGTCTTTTCGATCCGGGCGGGCACCGCATCGCTGGGGGGTATGCGGCCGATTTGCCGACAATCCCCTATTTCGACAAACCGTTTCCCGCGCGGCTCGAAGGACTGCCTGGACACGCGCCCGCGCGATGCATTGCCGCCCGCTTGCCGGACGCGCGCATTGCTCTGCAGTGCCAGAACATTCGCGATCTCGATCACTTCGACGAGGAGTTGCTACACGCGCTCGTGAGCGCAGGGGTACTCACGCTTTCGGTGGGGCTGTTGGGCGCGGTCCTGATCGGCGTCGGCTCGATGCGGCGCCTCGACGCGGTGACGGCTTCGATCAAGGAGATCGTCGCCGGTGATCTGAGTCGACGCCTTCCGGTGCATGCGAAGAATGACGATCTGGACCGGCTCGTCCGCGTGGTGAACGACATGCTCGACGAGATCGAACGCCTGATGCACGAGGTGAAGGGCGTTTGCGATGCGATCGCGCATGATCTTCGCACGCCGCTTACACGACTGATTGGGAGCCTCGAACGGGCCCAGCGGCGCGCGATGAACGAAGCCGAATACCGAGCCACGATCGACGACGTGATCACGGAAGCGTTCGGGATCCAGCGCACGTTCAACGCGATGTTGCGCATCTCGGAGATCGAGAGCGGTGCTCGCCGCGAGCATTTCGCCGAGGTTGATCTTGGAGCCGTCGCCGCCGACGTGTTCGAGTTCTACGAGCCGGCTGCCGACGAGCGCAAGATCTCGTTCACGCTACATCGCGACGAATCATCCCGCTTCGCGACGCAAGGCGATGCGAACCTGCTATTCGAGGCCGTCGCCAATCTTACGGAAAATGCCATCAAGTTCGCGCCGGCAGAGGGTCATGTGGAAATCGAACTGTTTCGCAACCAGGATGACATGGGTATCCGCGTCATCGATGACGGCCCGGGCATCGCGCTCGAGGAGCGCGATGCCGTCCTCAGGCGCTTCTATCGAGGCGAGGCGAGTCGGCACACGCCAGGAAGCGGACTTGGACTGAGCCTTGTCAATGCCGTCGCGGGGATGCATGGCATGAGCGTGTGTTTCGAGGACGCCCAATGCGGTTGTCGCATAGCACTCGTCAAGCGCGCAAAGGCGTCAAGCTAGGTACAAAATCCCCGTGCGACACGTGTCGCCGTCCGCCGGACATAAATCGGCAAGGTAGTGGATGGCAAAGTCTGTTTCTGTCTTGTCACGCGCGGCTCGCCGTGCCGTGCCGTGACCTGCCGTACGACCGGCAGTTGCCTCGTATGGTAGTTCAGACCGATGATCCATCGGTGCCCGGGCCTACGTCATCGGAACGGCCATTCACTTTCCGGACCATGACACGACGTCAATCGTGGCCGCCAGCGCAGAACGGACGCCTGCCAACGAAGCGGCAGCCACTGCTTTGCCATCGTGGAGGGACGATGCCGCACGCCCCAGCATCCTCAAGTTCATTGCGGACGTGACGCACGAGGGCTCCGCGACTTACGTCCCTCTCGAGGCTCGTATCGCGGGGTCTTTGATAACGATGGCATCCTCTGGAGCGAGCAGGCTATGCCGTTTCAGTTGTCGTTCATGATTGAGCAACTGAAATCAAAGCCGCCCAGCATCGGGAGTGGCTACGCAATCCCGCTTTCAAGGCGCTCCTTGCGCGCGACAATGTTGTGCTCGCGCAGAACAGAAAGGCTTTGCTCGAACTGCTAGCGGTGACCTTGTTTGCGGTGACTGGGCTCTCGCCAATATCAAGAGAAGCCAAAGCTCGGTCCTGTATAAGCTTAATTAGCTATCTAACTATCGATTCGCTAGCTATTCCAGTCACTGGTTGAACGTGAGAGAGGGTCCGGTGGGCTTGCCAAGAAGCCGCCACTCGCATCTCACAGGCGCTTGCCCAATCCAGGCCGGTGGCACCCGCCAGTCCGAGGTACTTCGTGACCATGCCCTTGGAAATGCCCAGCGACGTGGCGATCGTGCGAGAAACCGCCGTCGAACTTATATAAGTCGTACAACCGTCGTTGATACATGCGCATGTTAATCCGGTGCGCGGGCATGTTCTCTCCGGCCAAAAGCTGGCGAGCGTAAAGATAGTTTGACATAAAGGAATTTAGCGTTTTTAATATGGAGCACTAATGTAACTGCGTGTCAAGCACGGACGATTCCGTCTATGATGCTTGCTCGTCGCCGTACAAGTTTTCACAGGCCAGGAAAATATACGTTGCATCGCTTTGCATGCAATGCGTCCTCGCGAAGCGGATGTTCGATAACTGCGCGCCGAGATCCGTCATCGGAGAGTCTGCGCCAACGGCGTGAACGAGCCGCGCAAACTGATAGCGGGTCTTTCACAGCGAGAACAGGCCACGTCGATATGGCTCGCTCGCATTGCCACGTCGGCCAGGTCGATGCTTCCGTTTGTCATGCCTTCGCCCGACGTCCGTAGCGCTGCCGCGCGCCGACGATGCGGACGATGTCGATAATCGCCTTTCGCTTCAGGATTCGATACACCAGCACGTGATTGGGCGCCGACACCATTTCGCGCGTGCAGCGCACGCGACCGATGCGGTATAACTCCGGATGCTCGGGCAGGGAGTCGGTCTTCTTTTCTATCTCGTCGTCCAACTCGAGCGCGGCCGTGGGTCGTCCTCTGCGATGTAGTCAAAGATTTTGCTGCGGTCCTCGTGCGCGCGTGCGCGCCACTCCAGATCAAGATTTAGCCCTCCGCTCGCCGCGAGTCGCTTGCGCAAAGAGGCCTTCTTGTCGGCCATCTCCTTTTGCACCGGACCGCCGGAAGTGCGTCGGCTGGTCGAAAACGCACTCGCTTAGAGACGACCGCCTCCTGGCACGGCACGGCTGCGCACCGGCGGCGTATCGGCGCCAGTAGCCGTACCACCGCTTTCTTCAAAGGGCGGTTGATGCCGAAAGCCAGCGCCGCCCGAGACGATGGCGATGATGGCCCCTACAATGAGCGCGGCAAAGGAGAACCAACTCGCTCGTGCGACGCCTCGTGCCGCGGCGTCTGCCGTCTCGCGCGCCGTCTGTTCGGCCTGCGGACTTGAAGCGGCCGACGCCGCCGATGCAACCGCTGCCTGTACTTGCTGCTTGGCGTTATCCACAATCGACGGGGTTGTGCCGGATTGATTTGCGGCAGTCGCGCTGACCTGTGCGCTCGTCGCTGCAACACTACCCGCAGTGCTTACTGCGCCGGTAATCAATGAGGTCATGCCGTACACGACGAGCAGCGTCATCACCGCCCAAGACAGCAGACCATGAAGCCATCCGAGCACTGGAGCGCAGCGGCCTGCGTAGTACGAGCCGACGAAAACCGCCAGGACGGTGGTGACGATGACCCAGACCCCCGACCCGAAGCCGAACCCATGCAATGGATCGGGCTTCGACATCGGCGACAGCAGCGAGGCGCCGATGGCCGTACCGAGCACGCTCATGATCAGATAGACAATCATCGAAAGAATGACGCCGGCGATGATGGAACCCCACGACAGCCGCGGCAGGCCGTCTTTGGTCGTTAGAAGTCGCATGATGGTCTCCGTCAGGGCGTTTTGGGGATGGTCCTGACGCTGCGCAATAGGCATGCCGCTTTCACTGGCATTGGCAAAATAGCGGACGCGACTTCGATCACAAGATCGTAGAACCTCGTGGCTGCATGCGGGGCAGCACGCTCATCTGCGCACGTGACTCGATCTGGAAGACACCGACTCTGTCCGGGCGCGAAATCATCTCATAGGTCGCTGCGTCTTCCGCCGGGATGTCCTGCATTTGAAACGCTCGCCGCGTTGTTCCGACACGATGTCCAGCGCACGTCGAATGGCCGACAACATGCCGAGCGCGAGCACGTCGATCTTCAGCAAGCCGAGCGCTTCCAGACCGTCCTTATCCCATTGGATGGCGCTTCGATCCGGCATCGCTGCGTTTTCGACCGGCACCAGGCGCGTCAGCTTGCCGCGGCTGATCACAAAGCCGCCCGAGTGCTGTGCCAAATGCCGCGGAAAATTCAGTATCTGCGCCGCGAGATTTACCCACATGGCAATGCGCACGGCCACTGCGCATCTGATCCCCTTTAGGATCATTTGCCTTTGCTTTGGCTGAAAACTCTGCATTCGAGTTTAGGACTGCCGTCGAGGAAACATGCCTCGCGATCAGCTACGGAGGGATCAGCGACGCGGTGACTGGTGAAGAAAAAGCCCGCCGCCATGGGCAAACGGGCCGAAGTACTACGCACGTTACAACGTCACTCCACGGGGAGCCCTCGTCTATGCGCAATGGCCGTGCCTCCATTCCCGCGAACGGAAATGGCTTGCCCAACGGCCCTAGCAGGCGAGCGGACGAGTTCAGTGCGAGGGGCCGTCGGGAGGCGCACTGTCATTTGAAAACAGCTACAGCTGGTTTGCGGCTCAATGCGCCTTCCTCAAATACCGCGCGAGCGCACCCTGGCAGCGGGTCCAGGCAGAAAAACGGGTAGCACGAAGGCCGCAAAAATTATCGGCGCGAGTCTGCCCGACCGTGCTTCTGTTCGCTTTGTCCAGGGATAACGAATGTATAGAGCGCGCTGACGTTGCGCATTCCTAGCCGCAAAGGGCACGTTGATGGCAGTCCATCGACGAGCCAACAAGCGAGACCGTGCTGCCGAGTGGGGGTGATTCCGCGCCACAGTGCCCTGAAACGACAGGTTTGGATTTTGCTCCCAGCACTTCAAAACGAGGCAGAAACCATGATGAAAACGATGAACGCGCGAGATATCGTGGTTGTGGCCGCGTCGCTTGGCGGCCTACAGGCACTGCGGACGATCCTGTCCTCGTTGCCCGCTGATTTTCCTGCGAGTATCTTCATCGTAATGCATATTGGGGCGTGGCCCAGCCAGCTCCCCGAGATTCTTCAGGCTGACTGCCCCCTGCCGGTCCTCCATGCGCTGGACGGCCAGCCCATCGCCAAAGCGACGATATATGTGGCGCCACCCGACCGCCACATGCTGATGCGCGACGGCGTTATTGTTCTGTCATCCGGACCAAAGGAGAATTTTGCCCGCCCGGCCGCTGACCCTTTGTTTCGTTGCGCAGCAGTCGAGTACGGCCCCCGTGTGATCGGCGTAGTCTTGACAGGTAAGCTTGATGATGGCGCTGCGGGGCTCAAAGCTGTTGACGCGTGCGGTGGCTTTACGATCGTTCAGGAACCGTCGTCCTGCGCCGCGCCCGATATGCCAAAAGCCGCTCTGCAGGCCGTTTCACCGAACAGGGTTGTGCCCATCGAAAGCATGGCCGCAGCTATCATCAGTGGACTCACTGACGATTCGCATAGAGGATTCAGCATGGACGGCCGCGAGCGGATTGTCCTGGAAACGAAAATAGCCTTGACAGGAAATTCATCGCCTAGCGATCTCGAGCGGCTCGGTCATCGGTCGAGCATGACATGCCCTGATTGCGGAGGCGTCGTGTGGCGCATCGGAAATGATTTACCACTTCGATTCCGCTGTCATACCGGGCATGCATTTTCGGCGCTGTCGCTTGAGTCGGAGCAGCGGAACGGGGCTGAGAACGCGCTATGGTCGGCTGTGCGGCATTTGCAGGAGAGCTTGCTCCTTGTAGAGGAACTCGTCTCGCTGGCCGAATCCGAACGTCGCTCCGAAGTGAAAGAGCTACGCGTTCGAAAAGACCGTTTGCAGGCGACCATAGAAGCAACTAGGCAATTGGCGCTGGAGTCCAGCACGTCGACGGCGGAAAAACTGGCGTAGAAAGGTTGAAGGTCCGCGGCTTCGCTCCGGGGTTGTCCGTCGGTAGGTACTCGCTGGCTGACAACGGCTCGAAAGAAGATCGCTTGCGCCATTTGGACCGCCGCCCCGGGCGGCTCGGTCGACCGGCGGCAATCGCCTCTTCTGTCGGCACTTTCATGTTCATCGCGGTTGTTCCGCCCTTTGCAGAAAGCGACCTTCGGGACGCGATCACTTCTTCAGATAGCGGTCGAGCAGCACGGTCGCAGTGGCGCCATGCAAGAGCACGGACAATACAATGGCCGCCAAGATGATCGGCAGGAGTTGAGCAACCGTGCCGTGCCCGGCCTTCTCTAACGAAAACAGCAGGTAGTAAAACGCGCTGACCCCGCGCAGTCCCAGCCACGCCGACAGGACGCGCTGGTGGCGATCCATCGATGAGCCGATGAGCGAGAGGCTGCTGCCAAGTGGTCGAGCGATGACGAAAAGGAAAAGGACGGGCCAGATCACCGACCAGTGAAGCAACTCCCGCCAGTGCGCAGACACTGTGCTGCCGATGATGACCATGAGCCCCAGTTCGATGAACCGTTCCATTTCGACGGAAAAGCCCATCATCGATTCAGCGATATAGGCGTGGGCCAGTTCAGGGTCCTTGGCCGCTTGTTCGCGCTCGCCGCGCTCGACTGATTGCAACGCCTCGTTGGGCGGTGTTTCGCCGGTGGCCTTCATTTCCTGCCGCCTGAGAGCGACGCCTGCCACAAAAACCGCAATAAAGGCGTATCCGTCGACGATGAGTGTCGCCCCGTACGTCAGTGCCACTAGCCCGAGCGCGAGGAAACCTTCCAGGCCCAACGCCAGGTCGTAGCGTATGCGCAGCCTGGTCACGAGAACGACGACACCGGCGCCCAACGCCCATCCGATGACGACAGCGGCGCAAAGACCCCACAGGATCGCAAGGGCGAACGTCCAAGGTTCACCGCTGCCGAGGCTATGGACGCCGCACAAGGCGAGCGCGATGTAGACCATCGGCGAGGCCGCGCCGTCGTTGAGTCCACCCTCCGATGACAAGGCGAAGCGCAGCGGCTCATCGTCGCCCGCTTCCTCGACCCGGAGTTCATTGGCCAGCACGGGGTCGGTCGGCGCCAGCACCGAGGCGAGCAGCAGCGCTGGGCCAACGGCAAGCCCGAGACCCCACCGCGTTGCGACAAACATCACGGCGATGGGGATCAGCATGGCAGGGCCGGCGAGTCGCAGCGTCAATTTCCGAAGCGGATTTGAAAGTTCGATTCGCAGGTACATCCCGATAGCAAACAGGGAGACCATGAGTCCCGCTTCGACGAGCGTGCGCAGCAGCGTAACGTCTCGCTCGAGGTCGAGCGTCAACAAGCCGGCGCACGCCGGACCGAGTGCGAAGCCGACAACCAGATACACCATCGCGCCCGTCATCGGCAACCGCTCAACGAACTTTCGGCCGATCGCCATCAGGACCATTAGCGCCCCGACGATCAGGAACCAAACGGCTTCAATCGTCAAGGTCGCCTCCTCGCGGCAGTCTGCTACAGCTTCCGAAAAAAGCTTGGATAAAAAGCGGCATTGGTCGCTTCGCTTCACCGGCATGGAAAAGCGAGATAGGGGCCATAGGAACAGAGCAACGTTCAGTGGCGTGGGCGTTGCCGTGACGCAAGGCTCAGCTTCGCAGCGGCGCCAACGAAGCGACGCTGGCGTTTGCCGCACGCACTGCGAGGTAATTGCAACAGGGGACCCTTAACCACGGATCGCACCGCCTTCTGGACGCAGCGAGCCGCCCGAGCACGTCACGCTGGGATGAGAGCCCTGAGCCGCCGCAAGCACAAGTTTCTCAGTCCAGCCACAAATTGTCATTCGGCGGCGGGGACGACGGGGGGATTCATGCCTCCGGCCCATCACGCTTTGAGGGCGTTCAAGATCGCCCGGTGGTCAAATGGCTTTTGGCAACGCGGATAATGTCGATAGTCTTCAGCAAGAGCATCGATGCCGTAGCCCGTCGCAAAAACGAAGCGGATGTCCCGCGACGCGAGCGCATCGGCCACCGGATACGACTTCTCGCCGTTCAGGTCGACGTCCAGAACCGCGGCGTCCACCTTTTCGCGACCTGCCTCGAGCAGCGCGACGGCTTCTTGCGCGCTGGCGATCGGCCCGACGACGCGGGCTCCCGCTTCCTCGAGTACGGTCGAAAGCGCGAGCGCCACCAGATAGTCGTCCTCGACCACCATGATGCTTCGACCGTCCAGTATTCTTGCCCGTTCGTTCATGTCCGCCTTCTATACGTCATGCGAGGTGGCCGGCGGCAACGGTATTTCGATGTGACATGAAACGCCGTCGCGATTGAACGCCAGTTCTGTGCGGGCACGCAGGGTAAATCTCAGCGCTTTCTCAATCAACTGGCGTCCGAAACCGCTCTTCGAGCGGTCGGGCGCCACGCGCACACCGCTTTCGACCCAGTCGATCACGAGTGAGGCGGTATCATGCCCCTCGGGCTCAACCTTCCAGCGAACCTCCAGGCGTGCGGCCGCATCCCTCAGCGCACCATACTTAACGGCGTTGGTCGTCAGCTCGTGTAAAACGAGCGCGATGGTTTGTACATTGCGGAACCCGAGCGGCACCACCGGGCCGCCCAAAACAATCCGGTCACCGTCCGCGACGCCAAGCGCATCAAACTCGAGCTTCACGATGTCGCCGAGGTTGATCAGATTGCCGTCCGCCTCGCCGATGAGTCCTTGTAGACGACCGAGTGCTGCCAAGCGGCTGTTGAACGTCTCGAGTGCGACGTCCTGCTTGAGCGTCTGCTGGGCAATCGACTGAATCACCGTCAGCAGGTTGCGCGTGCGGTGCTGCAGCTCGGCGATCAACACGTTTTGCCTTTCCTCCGCATGCACCATGCCAGTAACGTCGACGAAGGTGATCACGACGCCGTCGGATTTTCGCTCTCCATTGCGATAGGGTGCCAGGCGCACCAAGAAATGCCTCAGGCCGTCCTTGCTGCACACGTGGCGTTCGCGCGGCTTGTCATTGTTGAACACAGCCTCGATATCTGCCTCTAATCCCGGCAGTTCCAGCCGGCTGACGAGTTCCGTGATAGGTCGACCTCGATCAATCGCGCGGATGTGAAAAATGCCGTCCATGGCCGGCGTGAACGAACGGATCACCAGATTACGGTCAAGAAACACGGTTGCAACCGACGTGCTCTCGAACAGGTTCTGCAGGTCGCTGTTCGAGCGATCGAGCGCTTCGATCTTGCGGCTCAGTTCGAGATTGACGGTGTGCAACTCTTCGTTAAGCGACACCAGTTCTTCCTTCGACGCCTCCAGCTCTTCATTCGACGACTGCATTTCCTCGTTGACCGACACCAGTTCCTCATTCGATGACTTGAGTTCCTCGAGCGCGGTCTCATACTCTTCGATCATCGACTGAAGGCGTTCGCGGGTGTCGCGCAACTCCTTTTCGATCTGCACGGTCGTTCCGTAGTGCGTGGCCTGGGCGCGCACAAGCGCCTCCTCGCGTGAGAGCACGGGGCCCTGATCGTTGAACACGACGAGATACATGCGCTCACCGTTGTTCTGGCCAGTCACCGGCTCGACGCTCAGGCTGATCGCCTGTACGCGATCTTCGTCGCCTTCGATTACCACGCCCTCGCGCGTGACCGGGCGACCCGATTCGACGGCCTCACGAAACACTGAGCGCAGATCCAGGCCTAGTCCCTTTCGGGCCATGGTGAATAGCTGGCGCGTCGGCGCACCGGATGCCGCCTCCAGATACTTGCCGGTGCGTGCGGAGTAATACAGGACATCGCCATCGCGCGAAGCGAGCACATGCGGAGGCGTGAAACGCTCCAGCATGTGGTTGTCGACCACGTGGCGCAACGCCGCGCCTGTCAGCGCGGGACGACCGGGTGCGAGTTCGGCGATTTGACCGACTTTTAGGGATGACACCGACAGCGGCACGCGAAGCTGCGGCAAAACATCGGCGCGGCGGCGGAAGATCCGGTGCTTCTTTTCAACGGGTACGAAAAGCTCGTCGAACTGGCTCACGCCTTCGGACGTACCGAGAAACAGGTAGCCATCCGGGCGCAGCGCGTAGTGGAACGTCGGGATGACCTGGTTCTGAATCTCGGTGCCGAAGTAGATCAGCAGATTGCGGCAGGAGACGAGGTCAATGCGCGAAAAGGGCGGATCACGAATGATGCTGTGCGGCGAGAAGATGCAGAGATCGCGGACTTCCTTGGCGAGAACGTAACTACTGCCATCGCGAACGAAGAATCGCTGTCGCCGCTCCTCCGACACACCGTCCAGCAACGGCAGCGGGTAGCGCGCTGACCGAGCAACACCGAGCGCCGCGTCGTCAATGTCGGTCGCAAAGATTTGCACGCGCGGTGCGCGTTCGAACCCATCGATGTGCTCGCGCATGAGCATGGCGATGGAATAAACTTCCTCGCCGGTGGCGCAACCCGGCACCCAAACCCGAACCGTGTCGTTGACCCCGCGCCCTTCAAAAAGCTTCGGCAAGACGATGTCAGCGAGCGCTTCAAATGCGTGGGCGTCGCGAAAGAAGCTGGTGACATTGATCAGCAGGTCGCGAAACAATGCCGCGACCTCTTCCGCGTCCGAGGACAGTCGTTCGACATACGCTTCAGGCGTTTCCATTTCCAGCACCTGCATGCGCCGCTGCACACGGCGCAGGAAGGTGCTCACTTTGTAGCCGCTGAAATCATGTCCAACCTGGTTGCGCAGGATCGCATAAATTGCATTGCGAGGTTCATCAAAAACGGCGCCTTCGGGTTGCGCACCGGCGTTCCCGGCCAGCATGTCGAGCATGAAGCCACCCGCTGCAAAGCTGGCCAGTTTCGCGCCCATCTGTTCGGCGGATACGGCGAAGTCGACCAGGCCGGTGGAAATTGCGCTCCTGGGCATGTCCGCATGGTTGGGGCCGAAACCGTCGGCCGCCTGTGCCAAGGTGAGTCCGCCGTGCTCCTTGATGGCCTTGATGCCCAGTGTCCCGTCAGAGTCGCCACCGGACAGCACTACCCCGGCGGCCAATTCGCCAACGTCGGCCGCGAGCGCGCTGAAAAAGAGATCGATGGGTTTGCGCTCCCGCCGGTGAGCATCCTGCGCGTGGACGCGAAGCGTACGTTCCTCCACGGTGACGACCGCGTCGGCCGGTAACAGATACACGGTATCGACTTCAATGGACGTGTTATCGGTAATGGCGTGCACCGGCATGGCGGTGAAGCGCGATACGATCTCCGGCAGCATGCTTTCGCGATCGGGGCTTAAATGGGTGATGATCACGCACGCCAAGCCGGGCTTCTCGGGCATGCCGTGAAAAAACCCCTCCAGTGCCTCAACCGCACCTGCGGAGGCACCCACGCCTACAATCGGAAAATCGGCCGCTGATCTCATGCTTTCTCCATCGCGGCGCGCGCCTTCCCGTGCGCGCGCGCCGGTTGCTTCGTTCGCGCAGTAACCGTGCGGCCCGACGAGGCGCGGTGTGACGCCTGCTCTTCGAGAAGCCGCAGACCGGCACGGACAACCTCGCTGGCTGAGCTATATCGACCTGAGGCGACTTCCGTTCGTATGAACGTAGCGAGACGCTCCGTTAGACTGACGCTGAACGCGTGCTTGCTTGGCATGGGCGACTGGTGACTGGTTGGGTATCACCCTATAGTATCCCTTCGGCCGCAGTGCGCTCATACATTTTCCATCCGACGACCGCATCCGGCCGGATCCGGTGCCCCGCACGGATCCGTCGGCGAGAGGCTAAAGATCAGCGCTCAATACAGGCCTGTCGAAGGCCGTCGCCTCGACGAACCGAATTATTTGGCTGTTGCGGCACTATTCGTGCTGCTTTTCAGTTGATCGGTGCGCGCGAATATAGGGAAGTTCCCATTACACGGGCTTACCGTGGTTGTTAAAGCACACTTCCACACGTCTGAGCTGCGGTGGACGAATGACCCATTTGACTGGAAAGCGTCCCAAGTTGGTCTTCTATCCGACGCGAAAGAGTCCGCCCAGGCCTGCAGCCAGCGAAGACGACTTCCGTATCTATGCCTCGTATCGCGGGAGCAAGACCGCTGGGTATTTGGGAACCTTGAAGGTTGTAAGAGTCACGGACGGGCGGCTACTCTATCCTTTCGACGGCGCTGACGCGATCGGTCTATATTCGACGAAAGAAGAGGCCATCCGCGCGGCACAACAACGCGGTGAGGAGATCGTCAGCGCCGATCTTGCTTGCCCGGAGCTTTGAAGGGGCGTATTGCGCACTGGGCGGTCCGGCGACGCATCGCCTCGAACGGTGTCAGCGGATTCATCGGTAGCCCTGGCAGGACCTCGTGGCCGTCTCTTCCGACGCGGCGTCTGCGACGCTCCCTCACCAAGCACGGGAATATCACGGTGTCTCTCTGATCAATCTATTTCGCGACGAACTGTTCGTGCCAGTGAATCAATGACTCTGCGATGATTCGGTTGCGCGAGAGGAATGCTAGCCCGGGTCGCAAGCTCTGTATAAGCGGAAATGTTGCACCGATCAGCGGAAATAGCGAACCTCAACACTTTCAACCCTTGCATCGACAGCGATGTGCCGACGATTGCGAGCCAGTTCGGCCATCGCATGTCCTCGTAGGACGTCGGTCGTGAAAGGAAAATGCTTCGCTCTGGATTTTTTCGCGCTATGCTGATTTGATCCTTATGACACGGAGGGAGACAGAGAAGATGATCTTCTATCACCACGGTGCAGCCATTCAACCATCGGTAACGCGGATCGGTTGTACCTACGTCGCGCGTGCATCCATCCTCGAAGAAGACGGCGAAGCGACCTCTCTCGGAGACCTCGGTGCATTCGCGAGCAAAGACGGTGCATACCGGTTCGCCATCAAATGCGCATTCGCTTTCGTCGATGGGGAATCGCTGCCGCTCCCGCCTTTCAAAGTCACGACACAATAATCGATCGGCGCTTCGGGGACACTTCCATCGAACAGCTGTGCTCGCAGCCGTGGATGCAGCCTGCAACCACGCCTAAAATTGAGCGGAACAGTGATGTTCATGACGCAAAATACACTCGATGATTTCCGCAGTTCCAAGGGTTGGACCGCTGGCGGCACAGGACCGGTGGCGCTTGTAAAGCTTGGTGCGAATGGCGCCATCGATACGACCACGGCAACCGCTCCGGTTCAAGTCGTCATCCTGACTAACGCCGGCCTGATGGGCGACGTATCGTCGACGGGAACCAAGGTAACGCGTATGGATCTTTGATTGTTCTGTTGCAGCAATGGAGGGCGGGATGCCGCGGTGGCCTCGCGCCCTGTTTTGACTACACTCGAAATCTGGTAGTCGGAACACGTATCGTTGCGACCTGCTTCGTAGATCAGGCGACTGGCCGTGGCCGATCGCGAAAAGCTTCTCGTCGGAATAATCGTTCTAGGAGATGTTCCATGAAGGGCGTCCCGGTCGATATGAAGATCGAGCAGTCCTTGTCTGTCTCCAGAAGCCGTCATTTAAGGGTTCGTGCCGCACCCGGCGGGCTCCGGGTAGGAGCAGTCTGGCAACTTCTCCGTTCCTACACGACAAACGTCGACGAGGTGACGATCTCATTCCATCGCCGAAAAGACTATGAGGAAGTAACGTTCTTCTTGCGCCGTTTCCAGTTCGACGTCGAGCACGCCGGCGAACCCGTCGCCCTCCGCTTCATGACGAGCGCGCAGCTCGTCGAAAGTGAGCATCCAGTCGAACCGACCGTCGGGCGTTTCCTCAATGGCGTAGGCGAGCCAGGACATGCTTTTCCTTCTCCGTGTTTGCTTGTTGAACGTTTGCCGCGGCGTAAAGCGGCGCGCGGCCAGGCATGCCCTGGTTAACGGCGCGGGCCCTGCTAACGGCGCGGGCCCTGCGAACTTGACCTGAGCGCCGTCTCCGTACGGCGTGCCCGCGTTGGCGCGCCTGCGGACCCGACGCTTATCTCGGTTCGGGCGAATTATTCGCTTTCGAAACGAACCACCCTTTATCTCTCGGGTGGGTATGCTTTTGCGCAGCATTACCAAAATGTGAGTCTTTCTCGCGACCTCACCGGAGCTGCCGATCTGCAAGCGGGGGTAACGGCGGGGCTGCAACACCGCTTCTGACGTCGACCGGGGCCGTTCAATCGTTTGATCCTCGGCAGGAGGATCGCAACTCCCGACCCTTTCAGCTTCGCCCTGATACAAGAGACGTTATGGATCGTGCATGTCGCATAGAGCAAGATCTCGAACGATTGCTGATTCCAGCGGATGGTCGGAAAACGTCAGGTCTCTCGGGTAATCATCACCTAAGCGATCGCCGTCGAGGTCGGGAATGGAGGCGGCGCTACGCTTTTCGACAGCCAGCACAAACGGATAGTGCCGCAGCTATCTTCTTAAGCATAGCCTTCGATCGCGCCGCGCGTTCCCCTTTCCAGCGAACACGCGGCGCGCACCAGCGCATCTCGCAACGCGGATGAAGCCGCAAGCGACGCAGGAAATACGTCAGGCACGCCGAGCATGGCATCGACGAGATGTTCCGCATCTTGCGCGGACGAAGCGAGTTGCGTGAGCTGTTCGGCGTACGGATCGCTGACCGCGTAACGCGTGCCGTCTTCCGCCGTGCCGCGCAGAAACAAGAACCACGCCGCCACGCCAAGCGCGAGCCGCTCGAACGGCTCGCCGCTCCGCAGACGCGCATCGATGGTCGAAAGAATGCGCGGCGGCATCTTCTGACTGCCATCCATCGCAATCTGCGCGCAGCGATGCTTCAGCGCAGGATTCGCGTAACGTTCGAGCAACGCATCACGATAGGCGAGCAGATTGAACGATGCGGGCACGTTCAGCGTCGGCGCGATCTCTTCCGTCATCATCGCGTGGATGAGCTGGCGCAGGGGCGCGTGGCCGATAGCATCGCTGATGGTTTCGAAGCCCGCAAGCATCGACAGATAGGCAAGCGTCGAATGGGTCGCATTGAGCATGCGCAGCTTCGCGATTTCAAATGGCCCGACCTCTTCCACCAGTTGCGCGCCCGCGACTTCCCAGGCGGGACGCCCCGCGGGAAAGCGGTCTTCGATCACCCATTGCCGGAACGGTTCGCACGGAACCGGCGCTTCGTCGATGAAACCGAGCGCGTCACGAGCCGCCTCGCGATCCGCATCCGTCGTCGCAGGCACGATGCGGTCAACCATCGTTGATGGAAACGACACTTCCGCATAGATCCACGCCGCAAGCTCCTTGTCGAGCCGCGCCGCGTACGACACCACGACCTGCTTCAGCGCTGCGCCGTTATGCGAGAGGTTGTCGCATGAGAGCACGGTGAACGGCGACACGTTAGCATCGAGGCGCGCTTTCAATGCAGTCGTGAGAATGCCAGGTACCGTAGACGGTTCCTCAGGTTGCGCGAGATCGCGAATAACGCCTTCGTTAGAGAAGTCCGCATCGCCGGTTTTGGCGTCGCGGCAATAACCTTTCTCGGTCACGGTCAACGACACAATGCGCACACGTGCGTTCGCGAGCAATTCGAACAGACTCGCGCGGTCGGCCGGCATGGCGAGCACTTCGCACAGCGCACGCGCGACCGTCACGCGCACGCCATCCGGGCCGCGTTCAACGACGCTATAGAGGCCGTCCTGTGCCATCAACGCATTGCGCTTGGTGACATCGCCTTGCAGCGTGACGCCGCAGATGCCCCAGTCGCCGCCGCGCGCGAGCATTGCCTCCTCGGTATAGAGCGCCTGATGCGCCCGATGAAAATTGCCGATCCCCAAATGCACGATGCCGATCTCCGGCGCACGCCATTCGGGCGAGAGTAGATGAGCCTGCAGAGCATCGATACGAGCGCGTGAAAGTCTGGTCATATGTTTGAGCGATGAAGGGAAAACCCAGGTGACTGAGTAACATACTGGTATGGTAGTATTGTCTCGAAGGCTTCGCTATCTAAGGAATTCCCCTATGAAGATCATTCGCGCTGATGTCATCGTGACGTGTCCGGGCCGCAACTTCGTCACGCTCAAGGTGGTGACGGACGAAGGCGTGTACGGCATCGGCGATGCCACGCTCAACGGCCGCGAACTCGCCGTTGCATCGTACTTGAAGGACCACGTGTGTCCGATGCTGATCGGGCGCGATCCGGGCCGTATCGAAGATACCTGGCAATTGCTCTACAAGGGCGCGTACTGGCGGCGCGGCCCGGTGACGATGACCGCTATCGCCGCCGTCGATATGGCGCTGTGGGACATTCTCGGCAAGGTCACGAATACGCCGCTGTACAAGCTGCTTGGCGGCGCATCTCGCGATAGCGTGATGGTCTACGGCCACGCGACAGGCCGCGACATTTCCGAAGCGCTCGACAAGTATGAGGAGCACATCGAGCAAGGCTACAAGGCGATCCGCATTCAATGCGGCGTGCCGAACATGCGCTCGGTCTATGGCGTGTCGAAAGGCGACGACATGTACGAACCTGCGACGAAGGGCGCGGTGGAAGAGCAAAGCTGGTCGACGGAAAAGTATCTTGACTTCGTGCCGAAGCTCTTTGAAGCCGTGCGCGACAAGTTCGGGTTCGATACGCATCTGCTGCACGACGTGCATCACCGTTTGACGCCGATCGAAGCGGCGCGGCTGGGTAAATCGGTCGAGCCATATCGGCTGTTCTGGATGGAGGATCCGACTCCCGCGGAAAATCAGGCGGGCTTCCGTCTGATCCGCGAGCACACGGTCACGCCGATTGCCGTCGGCGAAGTGTTCAACAGCATCTGGGATTGCAAGGAGCTGATTGAAGAGCAACTGATCGACTATATCCGCGCGACGCTGACGCATGCGGGCGGCATCACGCATCTCAGGCGGATTGCGGATTTCGCGTCGCTGTATCAGGTGCGCACGGGTTGTCATGGGCCGTCGGATTTGTCGCCGGTCTGCATGGGCGCGGCGTTGCACTTCGACTTGTGGGTGCCGAACTTCGGCGTGCAGGAATACATGGGCTTCCCCAAAGAGGCGTACGACGTGTTCCCGCATGCCTGGTCGTTCGATCGCGGCATGATGCATCCCGGCGATGCGCCCGGTCATGGCGTCGATATCGACGAGGCACTTGCAGCGAAGTATCCCTACGATCCCGCTTATCTCCCGGTCGCGCGTCTGGAAGACGGCACGCTGTGGAACTGGTGATACGCCCACTAAATTCAGAGAGAAGAGACAAACCATGCTCGCAGCCGTACTTCACGAAGCAAAGAAACTTTCCATCGATGAAATCGAAACGCCGCAGCCATTAGCCGGACAAGTGCAGATTCGCGTGCGCGCGGGCGGCATCTGCGGTTCGGACCTGTCGTATTACTTCAAAGGAAAGAGCGGCGATTTCGCAGTGCGCGAGCCGTTCGTGCTGGGCCACGAAGTCGCCGGTGAAATCGCGGCGCTGGGCGAAGGCGTGACGGGTCTGCGCGTCGGTCAGCGTGTTGCGGTGAATCCAGGTCTAAATTGCGGCGAGTGCCGGTTCTGCGTGAAGGGCATGCCGAATCACTGCCTGAATATGCGCTTCATGGGCAGCGCATCGACGTTTCCGCATATGCAGGGTATGTTCCGCCAGTACATCACGGCGGCGGCGCGCCAGTGCGTGCCGGTGCCCGATTCGCTGGACTACGCGCAGGCATCGATGGCGGAACCGCTTGCGGTGGCGCTGCATGCCTTGAGGCAGGCGGGAACGCTGGTCGGCGCGAAAATGCTGCTCGTCGGTTGCGGGCCGATCGGCTGCATCGTGCTAGCTGCCGCGCGCCGGGCAGGTGCACATCGCATCGTAGCGCTCGATCTTGCACCGAAAGCATTGCAGATGGCCGTCACACTCGGCGCCGATGAAACCGTCCTCGCCAGCGATACCGCGAAGATCGACGAATGGTCGCGCAACCGCGGCACATTCGATGTCGTGATCGAGGCTTCGGGCAGCCCTGCGGGTCTGGATACCGCGTTGCGCGCAGCAAGCGCGGGCGGCACGGTGATCCAGCTCGGCAACCTTCCCGCAGGCCAGTCGCCGATCGCGGCGAATCTCGTGATGGCGAAGGAACTGCGCTACCAAGGCTCCTTCCGTTTCACGGATGAATACGCCGTCGCCGCCGAAATGCTGGCATCGCGCCGCATCGACTTGAAGCCCTTGATGACGCACTCGTTTGCGCTCGAAGACGCGAATCAGGCTTTCGAAGTCGCGCACGACCGCGATCAGTCGATGAAGGTTCATATCCAGTTCGACTGATATCAACGAGCCGCTAACCAAGCACGAGAAAAACAAGGCGGCGCATCGGAGACTCACATGTTCAAAAGCCAGCGATGGTTCGTCGTCGCGTTGCTGTTTCTTGCGGGCGTCATCAACTATCTCGATCGCGCGGCGCTCTCGATCGCCGCGCCGCTGATCCAGAAGGACCTGCACTTCACGCATGCGGAAATGGGCGTGGTGTTCAGCAGCTTCTTTATCGGCTATGCGCTGTTCAACTTTGTCGGCGGCTTATTGTCGGACAAGATCGGAGCGAAGAAAGTCTTCGGCGGCGCGATGGGCATCTGGTCGCTGTTCTGCGGCGCGACGGCGCTTGCGAGCAGCCTTGCATCGCTGATCGTATTGCGGGTACTGTTCGGGATGGGCGAAGGGCCGTTCAGCTCATCGAATAGCAAGATGATCAACAACTGGTTTCCACGACGTGAAGTGGCGAGCGCCATCGGCGTGCTGAATTCAGGCACGCCGCTCGGCGGTGCGCTGGCGGGACCGATCGTCGGTTACATGGCGGTGCAATTTGGCTGGCGCTGGGCGTTCGTCATCATCATGTGTATCGGCTTTGTGTGGCTCGTCCTGTGGGCGTTGACGACGACCGAGCTTCCGCAGCAGAACAAGCGCGTATCGAAGAGCGAACTCGCGCTGATCGTTGCAGGCCAGCAAACCGATGAATCGATGGACAAGGTCGCGCACGGCGAAACGCGCCTCGGCTTCTATCTGCGTCAGCCGATCATTCTTGCTACGGCGTTCGCGTTTTTTGCCTACAACTACGTGTTGTTCTTTTTCCTCTCGTGGTTCCCCACGTATCTGACCGAAGCACATCACATGTCTTTGCGCGATATGAGCGTCGCGACGGTGGTTCCGTGGTTGCTGGGCAGCATCGGACTGGCGGCGGGCGGGTTCGTCACGGACAAAATCTTGCGCGTCACCGGCAAGCCGCTGCTGGCACGGCGCATCGTGTTGTCGGTGTGTCTGGGGATGGCGGCGCTGTGCGTCGGTTTCGCGGGCCGCGTGCAGACGATGCAGGGCGCCGTTGCGCTAATGTCGGTGACGATCTTCTTCCTCTATGTCACCGGTTCGGTCTATTGGGCCGTGATTCAGGATACCGTGCGGCGCGAGCGTGTTGGGGGCGTGAGCGGCTTCGTGCATCTGCTGGCAAATCTGGCAGGTGTGATCGGGCCGGCGGTGACGGGCTTTATCGTCGAAGCGGCGCATGGCGCCTATGGTGCGGCGTTCGTGCTGGCAGCTTGTATCGCGGTGCTAGGCGCATTGTGTGCATTCGTCTTTATCCGCGAGCCGAAAGGCCAGGCGAGCCGCGAAGCGCGGACCCGCACGGCTTGATCTTACGCGACGCACTTGATGCACATCGGCGTGCCGATCTCGACTTGATCGGCTTTCTCGACGATGCATCCGTTCGCATCGTCGAGACGCCACACGACGAGATTATCGCTGTTCTGATTCGCCGCAAGCAGGAAGCGTCCCGACGGCGACAGCGTGAAGCTGCGCGGCGTGCGTCCGCCGCTCGGGTGCGTGCCGCAACATTCGACGATGCACCCATCCTCCGCGAGCGCAAAAACACCGATGCAATCGGCGCCTCTGAACGATGCGTAGAGAAACCGGCCATCGTTGGCAATGGCGATATCGGCGGCGGCGCTCGAAGCAACATCGACTTCGATGGTTTGTTCGATGGCAAGCGCGCCGCTCGCCCGGTCGTAAGAGAGCCGGCACAAGGTGTTATTCAGCTCGTTCACGACATACACGCAATCGAGCGTCGGATGAAACACGAGATGACGCGGGCCGCTGGCCGGTTTCACTCGCAGCGCCTCGATTTCCGGCGCGAGCAAAGCGCATTCTTCGCCGCCGATGCGGTAAGTCGATATCGTGTCCGTGCCAAGGTCCGTGACGAGCGCAAACTGGTTATCTGGCGACGCCACCACGCAATGGGCATGCGGCACGCCTTGCCTTTCCTGGTTTGGCCCCGAGCCGGAATGCGCAAACTCTCTGACGGCAGCCGACAGCGACCCGTCGGCCTGAACGGCATAAGCAACGACATGCCGCCCGGGCGCTTCGCCCGGCGTCTCGTGAGCATAGTTTGCAACGAACGCATAACGGCCGTCACGATCTGTCGAACAATGCGCGGAAAGACTGCCGCGCGTCGCACGCCGCTCTCCGATTTCCGTCATCGTGCCGGTCGCATCGTCGTAGCGATATGAGGCGATGAAGCCTTCCGCATCGCCGAAGGTTTCGCTGGTCGCATAAAGCATCGTGCGCGAAGGGACCACCGCGAGATAGGTCGGATTGTCCATGCCGCCCAGTTCATTTAACTGCCGAAGCTTGCCGCTTTCTTCATCGAGCGAAAGTATGCTGATGCCTCGACCATTCGCCGCCGCGAAATGCGGCACAGCGCGATTGAGGCTGCCTACGAACACGAGCGTTTCCTTATGTTGCTTCATCGATCTCCCTCATGTGGATGTCCGTCAACCGAAGGTTACGCAAGACATCATGTTCGACGTTTTAGGACAAGTACCTACTTGTATGGTAGTAGGTTAATGTTTATGATTCAACCATAGTCGGGCCGCATTCAGACGGTCAAGTGCGGCAGCCCAGAAACGACCGTTCAATCAAGATCAGATTCAGGAGACGACCTTGGCATCCACTTCCCTTCGTGTTGCAAGAATCGCCGTGCTCGCGCTTGTCGCGGCTAGTGCAGCGGCATCCGCAGCCGTCGCGACCGGCGATACATCGAAAGACAAGATCGCGCTGTCGAACAGCTATGCGGGCAACACGTTCCGCCAGCAGCAGTTGAAGAGCTGGGCCGAAGTCGCGAAAGAGGCGAAGAAAGCCGGTCTGGTAGCCGATGCTCCCGCCTTCACCACCGCCGAGAATCAGGCCACGGAACAGGCGCAGCAGATCCAGAACCTCGTGCTGCAAGGCTATAAGGCGATCGTCATCAACGCGGCATCACCGACGGCGCTCAATGGCTCCATCAAGCAGGCGTGCGCGGCGGGCGTGGTGGTCGTCTCGTTCGATGGCATCGTCACCGAACCGTGCGCGTATCGCATCGCGGCGGACTTTCACAAGATGGGCGCGGAGCAGGTCGATTTTCTCGCGAAGCAACTGGGCGGCAAAGGCAATCTGCTCGAGGTTCGCGGGCTTGCAGGCGTGTCGGTGGATGATGATATCCATCAGGGTATCGTCGATGAAATTAAGAAGTATCCGGGCATGAAGATCGTCGGCTCGGTCTATGGTCAATGGACGCAGACAGTCGCGCAGAAGGAAGTGGCGGGCATTTTGCCGTCGCTGCCGCAAGTGGATGGCGTCGTCACGCAAGGCGGCGATGGTTACGGCGTCGCGCAGGCGTTCCGTGCGGCGGGGCGCAAGGTGCCGACCATCATCCTTGGCAATCGCCAGGAAGAACTCGCGTGGTGGAAGCAGCAGGGCACCGGCACGTACAAGACTATGTCGATTGCCGCCGATCCGGGTTCGTCGACGTTCGCGTTTTGGGCCGCGCAGCAGATTCTCGCGGGCAACAAGCTGCCGCACGACATGTCGCTGCCGACACTTACGGTCACGCCGGAGTCGCTGAACACGGTGTTGCCGAAGACCGCGCCGGGCACGGTCGCGAGTAACGTGTTCTCGCGCGAGCAGGTCGTCGATATGGTGCAGGGCGCGAAGAAGTAAGCGCATCCAACGCGCGGCCTGTGCTTGCTGAAGCGCGGGTCGCTTCTCAAGGGTCTCAAGCGGATGAACCATTCCGAGAGCACGATGCTGGACGCGCCCCCACTCAACATGCCTTCGCCGACGCTTCTGTCGATACGCAAGCTCGCCGTATCGTTCGGCGCGGTGCGCGCGTTGCAGGACGCCGATTTCGATTTCGCGGCTGGCGAATGCGTCGCCATTGCGGGGCACAACGGCGCGGGCAAGTCAACACTGATGTCGGTCCTGTCCGGCGCGCGGCGCGCAGGCGATGGCGTCATCGAAATGGATGGCGAACGACATGCAAACGGTTTCGAAGCATCGACGGCACGCGCGCTGGGCATTCGATGCGTGTTCCAGGAATTGTCGCTCTGTCCGAATCTGACCATCGAAGAGAACATGCGCGCGGTGCATCCGCAATTGCGCGGCTACGGATGGCGCTTGCGGGCGCGGCAGATTATCGAAGCCGAACTCGATGCCATCTTTCCGGGCCACGGTTTGCGCGGCGCGGATATCGTCGGCGATTTGTCATTGACGCAGCAGCAGATGGTCGAAATCGCGCGAGGTTTCGCCAAAGTCGATGCACCCGTGCGCCTCGTGATTCTCGATGAACCGACCTCCAGTCTCGACCGTTACACTGCGCAGCAGTTGCTTTCGCACATACGCGCGTGCGCGGCGAAGGGCATAACCTGCATTCTGATCACGCACATGCTCGAAGAGATGCTACACAGCGCCGACCGTGTGATGGTCATGCGCGATGGCAGGATCGTGTCGACGCTGCCTGCCTTGAATCTGGAAAAAGAACACATCATTCGGGCGATGGGGCAGTTCACGGAAGCAGCCGAGCCTGTCGCTCAGAAACGTGCAGATAAAAAGCAAGCGGCCGCGGCGTTCAAATGGTCCGTCGGCCCGCGCGCACGTACGACGATCGAAGCGGCGCGCGGAAGCATCGTCGGGTTTGCGGGACTTGCAGGCCAGGGTCAAACCGATGCCTTGCTCGCCATCTACGCTCAAGCACGGAAACGCGGCTCGAATCAAGCCGTGGCCTTCGTCGCAGGCGACCGCCGCGCTGATGGCATCTTCGCGGACTGGAGCATCGCGGAGAACTTCGATATCCGCTCGCTCTACGATCGGCAAAGCAAGACGTGGATCGACCGCAAGAACCTGCGCGCGTTGTTCGATACATGGAAGACGCGCATCACCATCCGCGGCGCGGGTCCGGTCGATCCAATCCTCACGCTGTCAGGCGGCAATCAGCAAAAGGTGCTATTTGCCCGAGCACTCGCATCGGATGCCGAACTCGTCCTGATGGACGATCCGATGCGCGGCGTGGACATCGGCACGAAGCTCGAAATCTATACGCTGCTGCAAGCCGAAGCCGCGAAGGGCCGCACGTTCCTCTGGTACACGACCGAAAACGACGAATTCGCCTACTGCGACAAGACCTACGTGTTCCGCTCGGGCCACGTCACGCGCGTGCTCGATGCCAGCGAATGCACCGAAGACACTTTGCTCGCCGCCAGTTTCGATGAGGTTCCCGCATGAGCACGCTTTCCACGACGCGCGTGAAGCGCAGCTTCGATTTACGCGCCGCGCTGCCGATCGTTTCACTGCTGGCCGTGCTGATTCCGATGGCCGTCATCCAGCCAAACACGCTCAGCTACTTCGGCATGGTGATGCTGCTGAATCTCGGCGTGCCGATCGTCCTCGCGACGCTATCGCAGCTCGCGGTCATCACCGCCAACGAACTCGACTTGTCGATCGGCTCGTTCGTGAGCCTGGTGGCGTGCATCGGCGCGACGCTGCTGGTGAAGACGCCGTGGCTCGGCATCCTCGCGCTGGCGGGGTGCGTCGTGCTGTATGCGCTGGTCGGCGCGCTAATCGAGTACCGGCGCATCTCGTCGGTGGTGATGACGCTAGGCCTGTCGTTCATCTGGAACGGGCTGGCGGTGCTCTTGCTGCCGTCGCCGGGCGGCACGAGTCCCGACTGGCTTTCCACGCTAATGGGCTTCAAGTCGCCGGTGATTCCCGCGCCGCTCGTGTGGACGGCAGGTATCGCCATCGTCGCGCATCTTTTGCTGATGCGTTCATCGGCGGGCGTCGCGTTGCGCGGCGTCGGCGGCAATCCGCAGGCCATGCGCCGCTTTGGCTGGTCGATCATCCGCTCGAAGGCGCTGCTGTTCGGCTGCGCGGGACTGTTCGGCGTGTTCTCGGGACTGTCGCTGCTCGGCCTGACGACGTCGGCGGATGCGAATATCGCGTTGCGCTACACGCTGCTGTCCGTCGCGGGCGTGATTCTCGGCGGCGGCGAGTTCGTCGGCGGACGCGTGTCGGCCTGGGGCGCGGTGCTCGGCGCAATTACGCTGACGCTGGCGTCATCGTTCCTGTCGTTCTTACAGATCGCGCCGGAATGGCAGATCGGTCTGCAAGGGCTGATCCTGATTCTCGTGCTGTCGCTGCGGCTCGTGTTCCGCAATCGTGGAGGCCGTCAATGAAAGCCATCGAAAACGGATTCATCGCTCGCACACGCGAATTGCCGTGGCTATGGTCGGTCGCGGGCGCGGTAATCGTCGGCATCGCGGCTATGATCGCGTTCGGCGCGTTCACGGCGGGCAACATGTTGTCGGCGGCATCGGCGTTCGTTGTGTTCACGGTGCTCGTCGGGCTCGGGCAGATGCTCGTCGTGACGAGCGGCCCCGGCAACATCGATCTGTCGATACCCGCGACCATCGCGCTCTCCGGCGGCATCGCCATGCGTGTGATGGCGGCGCACGACGGCATGCTGCTCGCGGGCATTGCGGCGGCGGTCGTGGTGGGCGTCGGCATCGGCCTGTTCAATTACCTGCTGATCCGCGCATTGCGCATTCCGCCGATCATCGCAACGTTGTCGTCGAGCTTCGTGTTGCAGTCGATTGCCATCAGCCTCGGACGCGGCAGCGCAGCGCCGCCGCCGATGCTCGAAAACTTCGCGCTCGGTCACGTCGCGGGCGTGTCGAGTCTTGCGTTCGTGGCGTTGCTCGCGACGGCAGTGGTGGCGATCGTGCTATTTCGCCTCGTGCCGGGACGCAGCTTGTCGGCGGTGGGACAGAACGCGCGGGCGGCGAATCTGGCAGGCGTGCGCGTCGAACGTGTGCGCTGTGCGACCTACGTAAGCTGTTCCGTGCTCGTGGCGATTGCGGCGCTGCTGTTGTCATCGTTCTCGGGCGGCGCGACGCTCGACATGGGCGCGGACTACATGCTGCTTTCGGTCGCGGTCGTGGTGATCGGCGGCACGCAGGTGTCGGGCGGCCGCGCGAGCCCGACCGGGGTGTGGGGCGCGGCGTGCTTCCTGTTCCTCATCAATGCGCTGCTGAATGCGAGCGGCGCCGGGGCAGGCGTGCGCGCGGTGGTGTACGGCGCGTTGATCATCGCAGTCACGACCATTGCAGGCGGTTCACCCGCTGCACGCCGCTGATTGTTTTTGACGCCGATCAAACATAGTAGTATGGCGGCAAGCACGACTTTCTTCACCGCAGCGATCACCATGAAAGCCTCGAAAATCGACAACACCATTGCGACCAACGCCGGCAGCGCCGAACTTGCGAGTCCGGCGCGCAAGCGTGCGCGTCGTCGGCTGGGGGGAGGGGATGTAGAAGGCGCGACGCTGCCCGATCTGCGCGCGCAAGTGTCGATGGATTCGCCCGAGCCGATCACGCGTCAAATCTATCGCGCGCTGCGTCAGGCGATTTTCGCGGGCGAGATGGTGCCAGGCACGCCGCTGTCGGAGAAGGAAGTATCGGACATGTTTCATGTGTCGCGTCAGCCGGTGCGCGAGGCGTTCATCAAGCTGGTGGAAGTGGGTGTGCTTCAGGTGCTGCCGCAGCGTGGCACCTTCGTGAAGCGCATTTCGCCGCGTCGCGTGCGCGAAGGGCGCTTCATTCGCGAGGCGATCGAAACCGCTGTGGCACGCAAGGCCGCCGAACACATCACCGATGCTCAACTCAAACTGCTGACCGACAATATCCGCGATCAGCGCGTCGCCGCAAAGGCGAATGATACCGCCGCGTTTCTCGCTCTCGACGAAGCGTTCCACTTCACGATTGCCCAAACCATCGATTGCGGCGCGGCCTGGGAGGCGATCCAGGACATCAAGGCGCAGATGGATCGCGTGCGTTATCTGAGTCTGCCGGACGATTCGCCGCTGGATCACCTCATCAAGCAGCATGCGAAGATTCTTGCCGCGTTGCGCGCGCATGATCCAGTAGCAGCGGAAGACGCGATGCGCGCGCATCTGCGAGAGATTCTGGTCACGCTCGGTCCTATTGCGGCGCGTAATCCGAACTGGTTCGAAGCGGACGAGGCGGAGACGGTGCCCTTGTCTGGCTGAGATGGACGCACGACGACGTTCCGTGAGGGCACAGCGTATTGCTTTGCGAGCGCGGGCGCTGACTAACCCGTATTCCGCAGCCCAGCGGCAACGCCGTTGATCGTCAAGTGAATCCCCCGTCTCAGCCGAACATTTTGATCGCCCGCTCGGTGTCGCTTGAGTAGCTCAACCTGGAGGTGATTGAGCGGATCGAGATACGGGAAGCGGTTCTTGATCGAACGCGCAAGCAGCGGGTTGTCTGCGAGCCGCTCACTTTTCTCGGTGATCTGCGCGAGCATGTCCGATGTGCGCTGATGTTCCGCGACAATGCGATCAAACACAGTCTTCCTGAGGTTTTGGTCGGCGACAAGCCGGGCATAGCGCGACCCAACCGCGAGATCGGTCTTCGCGAGCACCATGTCCATGTTCGACAGTAGGCTCTTGAAGAACGGCCATTTCTTGTGCATCTTGCGCAGCGTCGCGAGGCGCTTCGCGTGTTCTTCGTCGGAGCCGGCCTTGGCGAGATACGCCGTGACCGCGCTGCCGAAGCCGTACCAGCCCGTCAGCAACAAACGGCATTGTCCCCACGAGGAGCCCCACGGAATCGCGCGCAAATCCTCGATCTTGCACTGCTTCGGGTCCTGCAGCTTGCGCGACGCCGGCCGGCTGCCGATGTTCAGCTCCGCGATTTCTGAGATCGGCCTCGACAGGAAGAAGTAGTCGGTGAAACCGGGCGTCTCGTAGACCAGCGCGCGGTATGCGGCCATCGCGGAATCGGAGAGCGTCTGCATCGTCGCTTCGAATTGCGGCAACTGCGCGGGCGCATTCTCGTGCGGCAGCAGCGATGCTTCGAGCGTCGCGGCGACGACCCTCTCCAGATTGCGCCGCCCGATCTCCGCATTGGCGAACTTGCTCGCGACCACTTCGCCTTGCTCGGTCAGACGGATTTGCCCGTCGACGGTGCCGGGCGGCTGCGACAGAATCGCCTGATAGGTCGGGCCGCCGCCGCGTCCGACCGTGCCGCCGCGGCCGTGAAACAGTCGCAGGGTCGTGCCGCGTTCCTTGAAGAGCGTAACCAGCGCCAATTCCGCGCGATACAGCTCCCAGTTCGACGTGAGGAAGCCGCCGTCCTTGTTGCTGTCCGAATAACCGAGCATCACTTCCTGCTCGTTGCCCTGATTTTCGATCAGCTTGTCGATGCCCGGCAGCGCAAAGAATTCGCCCATGATGACCGGCGCATTGCGCAAGTCGGCGATGGTCTCGAAGAGCGGAATCACCATCAGGCCGTCGCGCGGTGAATCGTCTTTAGCGCCCAGATAGCCTTGCAGCACGCCGGTTTCCTTCTGCAGCAGCATCACTTCGAGCAGGTCGCTGACGGTTTCCGTGTGCGAGATGATGTAGTTGCGCACCGCGCGCGCGCCGAACTTCTGACGCGTCTCGCGCGCGGCTTCTAGAACGCCGAGCTCGCTCTTCGCCAGATCGGAATATTGCGCGTAGGGAAGACGCAGCGGACGCGGCTGCGCCAGTTCCTTCAGCAGCACGTCGCGCTTATGCTCTTCGGACAGCGCCGCGTAATCCGCGACGACGCCCGCGCGCGCGAGCAACTCGGTCACGACCGCTTCGTGAATGTCCGAGCTCTGCCGCAAGTCGATGCTCGCGAGATGGAAGCCGAACACTTCGGCGGCTCGCGCGAGCGGCGAAAGGCGCAAGGTCGACATCGACGCGCCGTGATGCTCCGCGAGCGAATCGATCAATACGTGCAGGTCGCGCACGAATTCTGAGGCGTCGGCGTAGGGCTTCGCACGAATCTGCGGCTGGCCGGGGCCCGCGCTGCGCACCGCGACGACGCCTTCGCCGAGCCGCACGCGAGCGCTCGCCGCAAGCCGCGTGTACATGCCGATGAGCGCGCGCCGGTACGGCTCGTCCGTGCGATGCAACGACTGATCCGGCGACGCGTCCGCCAGGGCTTTCAACTTCTTGCTCGAACCGGCCAGTCGATCCGACACGGATAGTTCGGCGCCCAGTTTGTGAACCTGCTCCATATAGTGTTCGAAGATCACCGTCGCCTGACGGGTGATGGCAGTATCAAGCGTTTCGCCGGTGACAAACGGATTACCGTCCCGGTCGCCACCGATCCAGCTTCCCATCTGCAGGAACGCAGGCAAACGTGTCGGAAGGCCGTGTTCGGCGACCGCGCGCTCAATGTCGGCATAAAGCGCGGGGATCTCCTCAAGGAAGGTCACACGATAGAAGGACAGTGCGTTTTCAATTTCATCGGCGACGCTCAGGCGGGTATCGCGCAGCATGCGTGTCTGCCACAGCGACGTCACGCGGGCACGAAGCGCTGCTTCGTTGTGGGCACGTTCCCGTGCGGTCAGTTCCTGGTCGCGCTTGGCGAGCAGACGCGCAATATCATGTTGCGCATCGAGAATGCTTTTGCGGGAGACTTCGGTCGGATGCGCAGTCAGAACAGGCACGATGAGCGCGTCGCCAAAGAATTTCTCCAGCAGCTCGGGCGTCGCGTGAGCGCTTTCGTGCATGCGTTCGAGTGCGTAGGCAATGGTGCCCGGTTGTGCGAGTTCATGAACGCGGCGTCTGCGGTTGTGGTGCCGATCCTCGGCAATGTTCGCGAGGCTTGAGAAATGGCTAAACGCGCGCACGACAGAAACGGTCTGCTCGGGCGATAGCGACTGCAGCTTCCTTTCCAGCGCTTGCGAGGCTTCGGCATTGTCCTCACGACGAACCTTCACGGCAGACTGGCGGATCGCCTCAACCACATCGAACACGGTATCGCCTTCCTGCTCGCGCAACACTTCGCCCAATAGGCGACCGAGAAAGCGAATATCCTCAGCCAGCGGCCTGTCCTTGTCATCGCGCGGGTCGTTTGACGGTGTTTCGCTCTGTTCCGTTAGCTCATGCGACGAAGAGACTCGTGTGTCCATGCTGATTACCGGTGAAGAGGAAAACATTGGCGCGTGACGGCGCGAATCGTGGGAAGACGGCTAACGTCTGTCGCCACGAACGAACCGAGCAGTTGGAGCGCTTTGTGGGCAGGGACGCGGCGATGCCGCATCCTTCAATGAGGATCGCAATGACTTCTTGCTGCCAGCCGCCTCAGCAGACCGATAGCAGTCGCGCTTCGCTCGTCTGCAAGACTTGATCGGGTGGCAGTTGCCACCAGTTATCGCGCAAGAAAATCTCGACTTGTTGCGCGATGGCCAGGAGCCACGCCGATATCATATGGGCAAGAGGTCAGATCGATCCTTCGCTGTTCGAATCGCCTCGTCGAAAGACATGGCGGTCGCTACATGCCGGTGGTTGACGCTGACAAGCCATCCATTGGCCGACAAACACCAGCGAATCTTTCCGCCCTCCAATAGTGCGGAGAACCATCGCCATACAGAGGCGTCCTCCGCATTGGCGCATGCGGCGGCCTGTGCGCGCGCCTCTCGAAGTTCGTGAACGTCGATCATATGTGTCTCGCCTTTTGTCGTGAGCACGCTAGCACCTCGCTTGTCCGAGAATCCGGTCGATGATCAGTTGGTTGCCGAGCGAGTTCTCGAGCGAAAATGCGATTGATTTGCTATGACCCATTAGCACTGAGGCGAAATTCTCCACCATCAACTGATACTGGTCGACCTCGCCGAACTTGATTGTCTCGACTTTTCCGCTAAGATCGGTGCGAATCCTGATGCTGGCCTCGGCGTAGACGCCCGGATTGAACGGCGCATCCACGGAAAGCCAGCCCTTGGAGCCATGGAAAACCATGTGCTGGCGCCGCGCCAGCTGCGTTCCGCAATAGAAGTTCAGGCGAAATCCTGGAAATGTCAGATCGCAAATCGCGAGCTTGTCGGTGCCGTAGCGCGGATCGATCGTGATGTCCGCGCGTACCGAGAGCGGCTCCATGCCAGTCGCGATGCGCGTCGTCACCACCGGATAGACGCCAATGTCCCGCACGCCGCCGCCGCCAAGTGCGAGATCGTTCTTGAGTGCCTTGGGATCGTCGTTGAAGTAGCTGAAGGAGCCTTCGACGAGTTCGAGATTGCCGAGCGATGCATCGGCGATACGTTCACGCACGAATGCCCATTGCGGATGATGCGCAACCATGAACGCCTCGCCGCACAAGCGCCCGGTTGCATCTCGAATCGCGATTAGTTCGCGGACCTGCGAGGCAGTCATTGCGATCGGCTTTTCGCACAACACGTGCTTGCCGGCGAGAAGCGCCTTCTTACACCATCCGAAGTGGCCAGCGGTCGGCAACGGGATGTACACGGCATCGACCGCTTCGTTCACGATGACTTCATCGTAATTCGCGCACGTGCCCGCTATGCCGTGCTTCGTAGCGAATGCTGCGGCACGCTCGCCATCGCGGGCAGCCACGCAGACGACACGGCCATTGCTCGATCGTTGGATTGCCGGCACCACGAAATTGTCAGCGATTCTGGCGGCGCCAAGTACGCCCCATCGGATCAGGTCGCGCATGGTCGCTTCCTTGGGATGTTCAAATGCATGATCAAACCACCGTCTGAAGGCGATCTGCACAGATGCGAAGCACCTCATCCGGATCGCGGCGCCACCAGTTCTCGTTCGAAAATATCTCGACCTCGACCAACCCATCATAGCCGGCACGTTCGACGCTTTCACGCATGGCGGATAGATCAACGACCCCGTCGCCCATCATGCCGCGGTCGAGCAACATGTCGCGGGTTTCGCGCAGCCAGTCGCATGCGTGGTAGGCGAAGATGCGATTGGCCTGTCCCGCCGCCGCGATCGACGATTGCAAGGCCGGATCCCACCAGCAGTGGTAGACGTCGATGGCAACGCCGAGAAAGCCTGAGCGCTCACGATCGAGCGCATCGCAGATGTCCAGCGCCTGCGCCAGTGTGTTGAGCACGGCGCGGTCAGCAGCGTACATCGGATGCAGCGGTTCGAGCGCGAGCGGGACGCCGCAATCGCGCGCCGTTTCAAGCAGCTCCGCAATCCCATCACAGACCTGTGCGCGCGCGCCGCTCAGATCGCGGCTTCCCTCCGGCAAGCCGCCGACCACCATCACGAAGCAGCGTGCGCCGAGTGTCGCGGCGTCGCGTAATGCCGCCTTGTTCTCGTTGACGTTCACAAGGAACTGGGCACGCGTTGCCGCCGGCAAATACGTTGAACGGCAGTAGCCAGTCACGGTCAAGTCGAGCGCCTTGATCTGCTTCGCGATCTGCGCCACGTCCGCTTTCTCCACCTCATGACGCCACGGCGCAATGCCACCAAACCCGGCGCGCGCGATACGATCAATCGTGAGGCTGAGCGCTTCGCGATGACCGAGCGTCGCGGTGTTGATGGAGCACTGGTCGAGTCTTCCCTTCAGGTTTCTCATGATTGTCCAAAGTGATATCGAAGACGAGCAGCCCACGAACGCCGCCTTCCAGCGCTTCGATGAGCCGCGCGCCGATCGCGCGATGCGTCGGATGCGCAAGGTATGCAAAGCACGCGTCGCGACTCTCGAAGTCCATCATGAACCCATCGGCGAAGTCCATGCCGTAACCTTCCGGCGAGACGTTCGGTCCGCACTGGAAGTTCGTGAATGCGATGCCCGGAATCTCCGCCAACCGCCGGATCTGTTCGAAGAAGGCTAGGCGACTCGAAGCCGCCACTTCGCTCCGAAATTTGCATAGAACGATGTGTCGCACTGTCCCCTTTGAGCTGGTCATGATCACTCTCCGCAGCCGAGCGACGCCATGACCTTGCGCACGCGCTCGATCGCGTCTTCCGGATTGCGCAACAGTCCAGCCTGATCGGCTAGGCGGAAAACATCCGCGAGATAGGCAGGTGGGCGCATGCCGTGGTGACCGCCCAGCATGAAGAAGTGGTCCTGGAAGCCGTTTAGGTAAGCGAGGAACACGACGCCGGTCTTGTAGTACTGCGTCGGCGCGCGGAAGATGTGGCGCGATAGCGGCACGGTCGGCGCAAGCAGTGCGTTGAATGTTTCGAGGTTGTTGGCGGCGAGCGCGTCGAGGGCCTGCGATGCGGCCGGCGCAATCGCATCGAAGATGCCGAGCAGCGCGTGCGAAAAGCCTGCTTCATCTCCCGCGATGAGCGACGGATAGTTGAAGTCATCGCCGGTGTACATCTTCACGGTCGACGGAAGTTGACGACGGAAGGCGATTTCCTTGGCGTCGTCGAGCAGCGAGATCTTGATGCCGTCGACGTGATCGGCGCTCGCGCCAATCACGTCGAGACAGACCTGCGCCGCGCTTTCATAGTCTGACACCCCCCAGTAGCCCGCAAGTTCAGGATCGAACATCTCACCGAGCCAGTGCAGGATCACCGGCTGATCGCTCATGGCCAGCACTTCGCGATAGACGCGGCGGTAGTCGTGCGGGGAACGTGCGACACGAGCCAGCGCGCGGCTTGCCATCAGAATGACGCATCCGCCGACGCGTTGTACGGCTTCCAACTGCTCCGCGTAGGCGCGGATCACCTGGTCGCAGTTCGTGATCGAACTGAGCGCAACGTGATCGGTCCCGCAACCGGATGCGATCGACGCGCCAGGAATATCGTGTGTACCTTCGACCGTGCGCGTGATCAACTCGAGTGCGCTGTTCCAGGGTAGACCCATGCCTCGTTGCGCGGTGTCCATCGCTTCAGCAATACCGAGACCCTGCTTGATGAGATACCGGCGGTATTCGAGCGTGCGTTCCCAATCGATGGCAGGCGCGGCGTTCAGTTCGCCCGCGCGAAGCGGATCGGCCACGACGTGTGCGGCCGAGTAAGCGATGCGGTTGAACGGCCGTGCAGGCTCACGAACGTCGAGGGGCGTGCCTTGCAGGCGATAGCTGTCCATCGTACCGAGGGCCGTCGGCAGCTTGATTGTCGGGTTCATTTGCGTGGTCAGTATTTGGTTACGAGGAGGCCGCCGTCGACACGGATAGCCTGTCCGACGCTGTAGGGAAGTCCGCCTGTCGCGAGCGTGCGCACTGCGGTCGCGACTTCCTGAGGCGTGCCCCAACGCTGGATGGCCGTGAGGCCCTGTTCCATCTGGGCGTCGTAGCGCGCACGGGAGGGCGCGGTCATCTCGGTTTCGATCAAGCCGGGCTGCACTTCATAGACGTCGACGCCGTTCTCGGCGAGGCGCAGTGCAAACAACGTGTTCGCCATCGAGAGACCTGCCTTCGACACGCAGTACTCGCCGCGCAAAGGCGACGCGGCGACCGCGTTCGATGACGTGATCGTGATGACGCTCGGATGAGGCGCGACGCTAGCTTGCGCGCGGCCGAGAAAGTGTTTGGCGAACGTCTGGGTCAGAAAGAACGTGCCGCGCGTATTCACAGCGATGCAGCGGTCGAAACTCTCGGGCGTCACGTCAAGCAAATCGCCGCGCGACATCACAGATACGCCCGCGTTGTTCACGAGGCAATCGATCGGGCCACCGAGTCGCGCCTCGATATCGAGCAACGTGACCTGATGCGAGCCGATGTCGGCGAGATCGGAGACGACCGCAATCGCGCGGGCACCGGTCTGTTCGACTTCGGCGACCGCTTGGTCGAGCTCGTCGGATGCCACCGCGTCCGTCAATGCGACATCGAACCCGGCGCGGCCGAGTTCGACCGCAATCGCCCGTCCGATGCCGCGCCGGCTGCCCGTGACGAGTGCAATAGGGCGGCCGCTCATAACTGGGCTCCATTCGCGATCAGGTCGCGGGCGATGATCGTACGCTGGATCTGGTTCGTGCCTTCATAGATCTGCGTGATCTTCGCATCGCGATAGAGCCGCTCAACTTCATAGCCGCGAATGTAGCCGCTACCGCCGAAGATCTGCACGGCATTCGCGCTGTGCTTGACCGCGGTGTCGCCGGCGAAGCACTTGGCCATCGAGCAGGCGATGCTTGCGCGCTCGCCGGCTTCAAGTCGTTCGGCCGCATCGCGCACCAGCAGGCGCGCGGCTTGAATGTCCTTCGCCATGTCAGCGAGCATCCACTGAACGCCCTGGAAATCGGCGATGTGGCTGCCGAACTGCTTGCGGGTCTGCGCATAGTCCAGCGCGGCTTCGAGGCCCGCCTGCGCGATCCCCACGGCGAGCGAAGCAATGCCCACGCGGCCCTTGTCGAGGGCGCTCATCATGATGTGAAAACCGCGGCCTTCTTGGCCGAGCAAGGCGTCATGCGGGAGCTTCACGCGATCAAAATGCAGCTCGCCGACTTGCGATGCGCGCTGGCCCATCTTGTGTTCCTTCGGACCCTTCGCCACGCCCGGCAGATGACAGTCGACGATGAAGATGCTCATGCCGCGCTTGCCGGCTGTCGGGTCGGTGCGTGCGAGCACGAAAGCGAGATCCGCGACGGGCGCGTTGTGGATCCAGAGCTTCGCGCCGCTGAGTTCCCAGCCTTCGGCGGTGCGCGTTGCGGTGGTGCGAATGCCGGACACATCGGTACCCGCGTCCGATTCGGTGATGCAGTAAGCCGGCCGCAATTCGGCGCGCAGCAGCGGTTCCATGTACTTCACACGCTGCTCATCGGAGCCGTGCACGCTGAGCAGCGTGCCGACCAGCTCAAGCAGGCCGCATTGGTCGGCCACCGACGCGTAACCGCGCGACAACTCTTCCATCACGAGCGCGTAAGCAGTGACATCAAGGCCGGCGCCGCCGAATTGCTCCGGCACCGTGATGCCGAACAAGCCGAGTTCGCCCATCTGCTTGTAAATCTCCGCTGGAAAGCGCTCTTCGCGGTCCAGTTCTTCGGCCAGGGGGCGAATCACTTCCTGTGCAAAGCGCCGCGTCGTATCGCGAATCTGCTCGTGGGTTTCCGAGAGTCTCATGCTGTCTCCAATGGTAATCGTCATACCTGATTTTGCGGTGCAACACACCGGCTCAGGTAAACCCGAGCGCTGTGCATTACCCCTTGAATTCAGAGGTTTCGTGTGCCAACATTCGCGACATGTAACCATCTGGTGGGTTATTTAAAACCAACGAGTGGCCGCTGTCAATGGGTTTTGCGGCCGATCAGAACGGAGGATAGAGTGAACAAATGGACGGCGGCTGTCGACGCGGTTGAGCAGATTTTCGACGGCGCGACGATCGCGCTGGCAGGTTCCGGAGGTGGTCTCCTAGAAGCGGACGCGATACTTGCGAAGCTCGAAGAGCGGTTTCTCGCGACCGGCCATCCGCGCGACCTGACGCTCGTGCACGCGCTTGGAATTGGCGACGGAAAAGGCAGCGGACTTGGCCGCTTTGCACACCCGGGAATGGTGAAGCGCGTGATCGGCGGCCATTGGAGCTGGGCGCCCGCAATGCAGAAACTGGCGAAAGAAAATGCGTTCGAGGCGTACAGTTTTCCCGCTGGCGCGATCTCCACGTTGCTGCGGGAAATCGGTGCCGGCCGGCCCGGCCTCATCACGCACGTGGGCCTGCGCACGTTCGTCGATCCGCGTATCGATGGCGGCAAGATCAACGAGCGCGCAACCGAGGACCTGGTGGAGCTGATCGAGCTGGATGGGCGTGAATATCTGCGCTACAAGCCGATCAAGGTGGATTTTGCGGTTCTGCGCGGCTCGTCTGCGGATGAGAGCGGCAATGTCACGCTGCGCCGCGAACCCGCCGATCTCGACGTCTACGCCGCCGCGCTCGCGGCGCACAACTGCAACGGCCGCGTGATCGTGCAAGTGAAAGAGCGCGAGCCCGCGGGCTATGTGCCGGCGCGTCTCGTGCGCATTCCGGGCATCCTCGTTGATGCGCTCGTCGAGACGCCCGAGCAGGTGCAATGCGTCGTATCGGACTACGACCCGACGCTGAGCGGCGAGGCGCTCAGCGCGATCGGCGATGGCTTCTACGAAGTTCCTACAGGCATTCGCCGCATCATCGCCGCTCGCGCAGCGCATGAATTGCACGCCGGACAGTCGGCGAATTTCGGCTTCGGCATTCCCGGCGGCATCCCTGCTTTGCTGGCGGAACAGGGACGGCTCGGCACGTTCTGGGGCTCGGTCGAGCAGGGCATCCACAACGGCGCGATGCTCGACGGTCCGATGTTCGGTACAGCGCGCAATGCTGACGCGATCCTCTCAAGCGTCGATCAGTTTGATTTCTATAGCGGTGGCGGTGTCGACGTCTCGTTCCTCGGCATGGGCGAAATGGACGGCGACGGCAACATCAACGTGTCGAAACTCGGCTCGACGGTGGTGGGGCCGGGCGGCTTCATTGACATCACGCAGGGCGCTCGCAAGATCGTATTTTGCGGCAGCTTCGAAGCGAAGGGTTTGGAAGTCGAGCAAGTGGGTGCGCGATTGAGCATCGTGTCGCCGGGGAGCGTGCCGAAGCTCGTCGAGCGGGTGCAGCACATCACGTTCAGCGGTGAGCAGGCACGCCTCACCGATCAGGAAGTGCTGTATGTGACCGAGCGCGCGGTGTTCCGTCTCGAAACCGACGGCGTGCGCTTGATCGAAGTGGCGGACGGAATCGATGTCGAACGCGATGTCCTCGCGCGCATGGCATTCCGCCCGCTCGTCGATGAAGCATTGCTGGCGCGGACACAACCAGGTGCGTCCCCGGCGCAGGAAAAGGTGGCTTGAACCCACGGCGCGTGGATTGATCCACTCTCCACGCGCCACAGATATCAGGGGCGCACGAGCCGCAGGATGGTCTCGATGTTGAAGTCAAGACGGCTTTTCAGGGCGGCTTTGTCCATGAAGTCGATGTCGAAGATCACGCCGCTCGTGAAGCGGTTCGTTAGATAGTAGTAGCCGATGGCGGCCATGGTGATGTGCAACTGACGTACATCGACGCCGCTTCGAAAAACGCCCGCTTCGACGCCGCGATCAAGTATGCCCTGCAACATCGAGATGAAACCCTTGTGGAGTTCGTGAAACCGCTGAGACTTCTTGACGTGCCGAGCCTTATGAAGGTTCTCGCTGTTCACGAGCGTCATGAACTCGGGGTTTCGCAGGTAGTAATTCCAGGTATGCGTGGTGAGCGCAACGATCGCGTCCTCGGGCGACAGGTGATCAAGGTTCAGCTTCAATTCGGCTGAGCGGATATCGGCGTAGGCGTCCTCAAGCACAGCGACGAAGAGTTCCTCCTTGCTGCCGAAATAGTGATAGATCATCCGCTTATTGGCTTTGGAGCGCGTCGCGATCGCTTCCACACGGGCGCCGGCGAGACCGAGCTTCGCGAATTCCTTTTTCGCGGCCTCAAGAATGCGAGCGCGCGTGACCTCCGGATCTCGCTGCCTCGGCTGCCGCGTGACAGCCGCTTCGGCGGACTTTGATGCGCGACTTTGGGGGATTGTTTCAGGGGACATAGGGTCGTCGAAAGGAGAGGGATCGGGACGTCAATCTCGTCGACGCCTTGGCGGTAACTATAAACCAAAAAATAGTTGCCAGGAAGTAACCGGGTGGTGCAGAATGAAGCCTTGTTTCAGAGCTGAGACGCTATTGCAATCACTCGACGTATCGCGCGCCAGGTGACTGACTTTAAATGGAAAAATTTTACCTTAGTAAGTAACTGTATGGTGGATAGCAAGGATCGGTGCAATTTGGTCGCGCTGGCTCGATACCTGGGTTTTAAGCGTCAACCGTGAAGAATTCTTATTTGGAGACAGGAATGACGGATTTGAGCGAACTGGCAGCCGCGCTGCGCCTACCCACCCAGCCGGTGCGCACGCCGATGTTCGTCGACGGCAAGGACTATGCTGGCGCGAATAGCGAGTGGGTGACACGCAAGAGTCCCGGCCATGGTGTCCCGGTAACTGCCACGATGCGGGCGTCGAGAAGCGACCTCGACTTCGCGGTCGCATCAGCGCGGCGCGCATTCGATGACGGCCGCTGGTCGCGGCTCACAGGCGAGCAACGCGCAACGGTGCTGCTCAAGGCAGCACAACTGATCCGCGACAACGTCGAAACACTCGCCTATCTTGAGACGCTCGAAAGTGGCAAGCCCATTGGCCAGTCGCGCGGCGAAGTCACCGCGGCAGCAGGCATCTGGGAATACGCGGCGGGCCTCGCCCGCGTCGTGCACGGCGACTCGCACGACACGCTCGGCCACGATATGTTCGGGCTAGTCGTGCGGCAGCCGGTTGGCGTGGTGGGCATCGTCACGCCGTGGAATTTCCCGTTCTTCATCCTGTCGGAGCGCCTGCCGTTTGCCCTCGCGGCGGGATGCACGGTGGTCGTCAAGCCCGCGGAACTTACGTCCAGCACGACGCTCAAGCTCGCCGCACTGCTGACCGAAGCGGGCCTGCCCGATGGCGTCGTCAACGTGGTGACGGGGCTCGGCTCGGTGGTCGGCCAGGCGCTCGCGGAACACATGGACGTCGACATGATCTCATTCACGGGCTCAACGCCGGTCGGCCGCTCGGTGCTGGCTGCCGCCGGCGGCAACATGAAGAAGGTCGGGCTGGAGCTGGGTGGAAAAAATCCGCAGATCGTCTTTGCCGACGCCGATCTGGACGATGCAGCCGATGCCATCGCCTTCGGCATCGCGTTCAACGCGGGCCAGTGCTGCGTATCGGGCAGCCGGCTCGTCGTGCACCGCTCCGTCGAGCAGGAACTTGTCGAGCGTGTACAGGCGGTGCTCGCGAAGGTGCGAGTCGGCGATCCGCTTGACGCGTCGAATCACGTCGGCGCGATCGTCGAGGCGCGTCAGTTCGAGAAGATTCGCGGCTTCATCGACGCCGGCACGCACGAGGGCGCCCAGCTCGTCTGCGGCGGCACGACAAGCAGCGAAGGCGAGCGCTACTTTATCCAGCCGACGGTGTTTCGCAACGTGCAACCCTGCAGCACGCTTGCGCAGGAAGAAATTTTTGGGCCGGTCCTCTCGGTGACCGCGTTCGACACCTTCGATCAGGCCATCCAATTCGCGAACGGCGTGCCTTACGGGCTCGCGGCAAGCATCTGGACACGCGATTTGCAAGGCGCGTTCAAGAGCCTGCGCGACGTGCAGGCCGGGCGCATCTGGGTCAATTGTACGATCACCGGCGGCCCTGAGCTGCCAATCGGCGGTGTCAAGCAATCGGGGATTGGCCGTGAGACAGGGCGCTATGGCGTCGAGGAATACACGGAACTCAAGTCGGTGCATGTCCAACTCGGTAACCGGCCGCGCTGGATCGCCTAAGGCGCATTCATTTCAACGAAAGCGGCCACAAAGAGTCGCACGGAAAGCTTGTCCGCGCAAAGCGGGCGGCGGAACAAAGAACCGGAGACAGCAATGTATGACTATGTGATCGTGGGCGGTGGCGCGGCGGGATGTGCGCTGGCAGCGCGTCTGAGCGAAGACGCCAGCAGCCGAGTGCTGTTGCTTGAAGCCGGTCCTGCCGATACTGACCCCTACATCCATATGCCGGTCGGTTTCTTCAAGATGACGGGCGGCCCGTTGACGTGGGGCTATCGCACGGCAGCGGCGGCGGAAACGCAACGCCGGCAGATTCCTTTCGCTCAGGGCCGTGTGCTCGGCGGCGGCGGCTCGATCAATGCGATGGTCTATACCCGCGGCCAGCCGGAAGACTACGACTGCTGGGAGCGCGATGGTTGCACCGGCTGGGGCTTTCGCGACGGCGTGCTGCCTTATCTGCGTCGTATGGAAGACAACGAGCGCCTGTGCAACGAATATCACGGCGTAGGCGGACCGCTCGGCGTATCGGATCTCATCAGCGTCAACGAAGTGACTAAAGCCTTCGTGCTGGCTGGCCAGGAAGCGGGCTTGCCCTACAACAGCGATTTCAACGGCGCACAGCAGGAGGGCGTCGGGGTTTATCAGGTCACGCAGCGTGGCGGACGGCGTTGCAGCGCGGCGGTCGGCTATCTTCGCGAGGCGCGCACCCGCAGCAACCTGACCGTCAAGACGAACTGTCTGGTGTCGCGTATCGTGATCGAAAATGGACGTGCGGTGGGCGTCGAATTCGCCGACCAGAACGCGCGCTCGAACGTCGAGGTTGCACGGGCCGAGCGCGAGGTGATCGTGACGGCGGGCGCGATCGGGTCGCCCAAGCTGCTGATGCTCTCCGGCATCGGTCGTGCAGTCGATCTCGAGCGCGTGGGCGTCAAGCCCTTGCACGTGCTGCATGGCGTTGGAGAGAACTTGCAGGATCATTTCGACATCGATATCGTGTACGAACTCAACGGCCCCTATAGCCTCGACAAGTACGCGAAGAAGCACCTGATGCTGCTCGCCGGCCTCGAATACAAAATCTTCAACAAGGGCCCGGTCACGTCGAACATTGCCGAGGGCGGGGCGTTTTGGTACTCGGACAGCAGCGTGCCGACCCCCGACCTGCAGTTTCACTTCCTGCCCGGCGCCGGTGTGGAGGCCGGTGTGCCACCGGTTCCTTCTGGCTCGGGGTGCACACTCAACTCCTATTTCCTGCGCCCGAAGAGCCGCGGCAGCGTCACGCTCAACAGCGCCGACCCCGCCGATGCGCCCATCATCGATCCTGCCTACATTCGCGACCCGTATGACTTGAAGGTAGCGGTGGAAGGCATTCGCCAAAGCCGCGAAATCATGAGCCAGCACGCGCTCTCCAAGTACATCAAAAGCGAGCATTTCCCAGGAGCTGCCGTGCGCACGCAAGCGCAGTACGAGGAGTATGCGCAGCAATACGGGCGCACCGGTTATCACCCGGTCGGCACTTGCAAGATGGGTGTCGACGAGATGTCGGTGGTCGATCCGCAATTGCGGGTGCACGGGATCGAAGGGCTGCGCGTCGCGGATTCCTCGGTGATGCCGCGTATCGTCAGTTCGAACACCAATGCGCCAACGCTGATGATCGCCGAGAAAGCAGCCGACTTGATTCGCGGGCGCGTGGCGAATCAGGCGCCGGTTGCCGGTCAACTGGCTGGCTATTCGGGGCGCGCGGTGCGCGACGCCACCACGACGGCGGCGTAATTACCGACGCGAGGCGCACCCCAGGGATCGCGCCGGCAATGGAAGCCTCGTCGATACAGTAACTATCTGCATATTTATTTATCAACAAGGGCGTAAGCCCGCTGATTGCAGGAGACACCATGTCCAGACAAGAAAACTGCCCGGTCTTTTCACGCCGTGATTTCATCAGGCTTGGCGCGGGCGCGGCATTTGCCGTGGCCGGCGGCAGCCTTTCGCGCCTTTCGCTCGGCGCGGATCAGACCACGCTCGCCTGCTCCTTCCGCTCGCTCACCAACCCGTATCACGCGGCCTTCAACAAAGGTGCGCAAGCCTTCGCGACGAGCGTGGGCCTGCCGTACGTGCCGCTGACGACTGAAGGCAGCTCGGAGAAGGGCATCGCCGATATTCGTGCGCTGCTGCAAAGGACCAACGGCAACCTCGTGCTCAACGTCGATCCGAACGATTCCGCCGACGCGCGCGTGATCGTCGAAGCGTGCTCAAAGGCGGGCGCGTTCGTCACGACGATCTGGAACAAGCCGAAAGACCTGCATCCGTGGGACTACAACCCGAACTATGTCGCGCATCTTTCCTATGACGGCGTGGCCTACGGGGAGGAAGCCGCGACGCAACTGTTCAAGGCGATGGGTGGCAAGGGCGGCGTGGTCGCGCTCGGCGGGATTTTCAGCAACGTGCCCGCGATCGAGCGCAAAGCCGGTCTCGACGCAGCGCTGAAGAAGTTTCCCGATATCCAGTTGCTCGACTTCCAGGTCGCCGACTGGAATTCGCAGAAAGCGTTCCCAATCATGCAGGCCTGGATGACGCGTTTCAACGCGAAGATCAAGGGCGTATGGGCCGCGAACGACGACATGGCGCTCGGCGCGATCGAGGCGCTGCGCGCGGAGGGCCTTGCGGGCCAGATGCCGGTAACCGGCATGGACGGCACGCCGCCCGGACTCAGCGCGATCAAGGCGGGTGAGTTGATCGCGTCGGTCGACTGGGACCCGTACTGGCTGGGTGGCATCGGCCTGTCGATGGGGTTGCAGGCGAAGCAGAAAAAGATCGATGTGGCGACGCTGCCCAAGGACCGCCGCGAGTCGTATTGCAAGGCGACGTTCGTGACCAAAGCGAACATCCAGGACGTCATGAAGCGCGCGAGCGCGCCCAGTGTCGATTGGAACAACCTCTATGCCCGTGTCGCGGGTCCCGTGGTGTATCGATGAACAAGCTGACCGCAGCGCCCACCCGGCAGGCCACGCCCTCAAAAACAACCGGGACTCCAATCGTATCGAAGCGAGCACTCGTGCGGCGTTTTGCACCATTGCTCGTATTGGTGGCGCTCGGTCTTTGCATCGGCGCGCTGAACCACGACTTCTTCGATCCAATGAACCTGTCGCGGATTGCGGTGGGTGCCGCGATTCCGCTCACCATCGCACTCGGTGCCGCGTTTGTCATTCAGCTCGGCAGTATCGATTTGTCGGCCGAAGGGATTGTCGCGGTCGCGGCGATTGCAGTGTCGACGCTGGTCGAGAACTCGTATAACGACAACCATTTTGGCCTCTGGGTGCTGGCCGCGGCCCTGGCCGCTGGCGCGGTGTTGGGCCTCGTCAACGGCGTGCTGCACGTGTTCCTGCGCATTCCTTCATTCATCACGACGCTGGCGATCGGCTTTGTCGCAACGGGGATCGGAACTGCGTGGCTGTCGGGTAACACGATCCGTGTGAGCGACCCGTCCTTGCGTGCGATCTCGATCACGCGTTATCTGGGGGTGCCACTGTCCGTCTGGATCGCGGTGGCGATGCTCGGGCTCGCCTGGTTCGTCTACAAGCACACGCTGCTCGGCCGTCACACACTGGCGATCGGTGGTGGTGAGGATCTGGCGCGGCTGAGCGGCGTGCGGGTGTCGCGCGTGCGCATCGCAGTGTTCGCGCTCGCGGGTGTGTTCTATGGCGTCGCCGGCATCCTCGCCGTGGCGCAATACGGACAGGGACACGCGCGCATCGCTGATGGTCAGCTCTTTGTTGCGATTACCGCGATCGTGGTCGGCGGGACGTCGCTCTCAGGCGGCAATGGCACCCCCATGAACACGTTGATCGGCACGCTGATCGTGATCGTGCTCGGCAACGGCATGATTCTTCTCGGCGTACCTCCCTATGTACAACAGGGCATCCAGGGCGTGTTGATCATCGCCGCCGTGACGCTCGCGCTGAACCGCTCGCGCCGGCGCATCGTCAAGTGAGCGTGAGGAGAATAGACATGCTTTCACTCAAGAACGTCACCAAGCGCTTCCCGGGCGTGCTTGCGCTGGACAATGTATCGATCGAAGTCCGCCCGAATGAAATCGTCGGCTTGATCGGTGAGAACGGCGCGGGCAAGTCCACGCTGATGAAGCTGTTGACCGGCGCATATCGCCAGGACACCGGCGAGATCGAACTCGGCGGCAAGCCGCTCGTGATCCGCAATCCGCGCGACGCGACCTCCAAGGGCATCGCGATGGTCTATCAGGAGCAGTCGATTCTGCCTAACCTGACGGTTGCGGAGAACCTGTTTCTCGGGCGCGAGGAAGAGTTCGTCACATTTGGGCGGGTGAACTGGACGAAGCTCAAGCGCGCGGCGAAGAATGAGCTTGCTACGGTGCATCTGGACGTTGATCCGCTGACGCTGTGTGAGGACATGTCGTTCGGCCAGCGCCAGATGGTGGAACTCGCACGCGCCTTATCACTCGCAAGCCGCACCGGCGGTACTCCCATCATTCTGCTCGACGAGCCCACTTCGGTGCTCGAGGCCGGGGAGATCGAGATTCTGTTCGGGCTCGTGCGCGAACTGAAGTCGCGTGCGTCGTTCGTGTTCGTCTCGCATCGTCTCGATGAATTGCTGTCGTTGAGCGATCGCGTGTATGTGATGAAGGACGGGAAGGTTGTATCCGAAATGGCTTCGGGTACGGCGTCGGTCGCGAAGCTTCATGAGCTCATGGTCGGCCGGTCGCTGCACAGCGAGTATTACCGCGAGAATCTGCAAAAGCCCTGCCGAGCGGAAGTGGCCCTTTCGATGCGTAACGCTTCGCTGGGTCATGTGCTCAACGACGTGTCCTTTGAGGTTCGCTGCGGCGAAGTGTTTGGCGTGGCGGGCGTGGTCGGGTCCGGGCGTGAGGAGCTGTGCCGGGTCATCGCCGGGCTGGAAAAGCTCGATGCGGGCGAGGTGATGGTGGGTAACACGCGTCTCAAGCCGCAAGCGAATCACGCTGTTTCTCTCGGCATCGGGTACGTTCCGCGTGAGCGGAAGGTCGAAGGGCTCATCACGCAGATGAGCGTTGCGCAAAACCTGACGCTGCCTCGCCTCGGCGCGGTCAGCCGTGCCGGCGTAGTGCGCAAGGCAAGCGAACGGGCGATTGCTAACGAGTGGATTGGTCGTCTGCACATCAAGACGCCGGGGCCTGACGCATCGTGCCGCAACCTCTCGGGGGGGAATCAGCAGAAGGTCGTGCTCGCAAAGTGGCGTTTCGCCGGCAGCCGGATTCTCGTGCTCGATCATCCGACGCGCGGTCTCGATGTCGGTGCGAAGGAGGAGGTTTATCAACTGATCCGTGAACTGACGGCAGAAGGTGTTGCTGTCGTGCTGACCGGCGACACGCTCGAAGAGATTCTGGGGCTCAGTCACCGCGTGATGGTGATGCGCGACGGACGCGCGGAAAAGATCCTGCCGTGCGAGGTCGGCCGCAAGCCCTCGCAGGTCGAAATCGTCGAACACATGGTCTGAGGTCAACATGCCACAACTGAACGCATCACTCACGGCGAAGCTGCGCGACAACGCGCCGTTCCTCGCTCTTATCGTGCTGTACGTGCTGATCGAGATTGCCCAGCCGAGCTTCCTCGCTCCGCCGACGCAACTCGGCCTGCTCGCCGACAGTTCGACGCTCTTCATCATGGCGGCCGGCACAACCTTCGTCGTATTGCTCGGCAGCATCGATCTTTCGCTGCAGGCAGTGGCGTCGTTATCGAGCGTGATCGTCGCGATGCTGCTGCCGCGTTATGGCGCGATGGCCGCGGTTGTCGCGCTCGCTGCGTCGTTCGGCATTGGTCTGCTCTCCGGCGTGATTCAGACCCTGTTGCGGATTCCTTCCTTCATCGCGACGCTTGCGGTGGGCGGGATTGCGTCGGCGGCCGCTCTTACGCTTTCGGGTACACGCTCCATCGGTATCAGCGACGAGATGCGCAACGCATCGCTTGGCTGGACCACCGGCTCGTCGTTCGGCGTGCCGCACGAAATCCTGCTCGGCGTCGCGGTGTTTGCATTCTGCGTGTTCCTGCATCGCTCGACGGTCTTCGGTCGTCGTACGGACGCGATCGGTGCCGGCGAACCAGCGGCGATTGCGTCGGGCGTGCGCGTGTCGGTGACCAAGTGTCTCGTGTTCGGCACGTCGTCGCTTTTCGCCGGGCTGGCGGGTGTCGTGATGGCGGGGCGCCTGGGAAGCGGCTCTCCCACGCTGGCGGACCAGTTTCTGCTTCCGGCCATCGCTGCGGTGATCGTTGGCGGCACGGCGTTGACGGGTGGCGCGGGCGGCATCGGCCGGACACTGGTCGGTGCGCTTCTCGTGTCGGTGGCACGTGTGGGCATGACGTTCGTCGGCATCAGCGTGTTCGCGCAACAGATCGTGTTCGGCGTGATTTTGATCGTCGCGGTGACCGTGGCTTTCGATCGGTCGAAGGTGTTGGTCATCAAGTGAGATCCGATACCGCCTGATTTCCGCCGGCTTTTGTTGAAGGAGAGGTTTGTTCATGAAAATTCTAGTGGCAGTGAAAAGAGTGGTCGACTACAACGTGAAGGTTCGCGTGAAGTCAGATGGCAGCGGCGTCGATATCGCGAACGTGAAGATGTCGATGAATCCGTTTGACGAGATCGCTGTTGAAGAAGCCGTCCGGTTGCGCGATGCGGGCGTGGCGACTGAGGTCGTTGCGGTGTCCTGCGGCGTGACGCAGTGTCAGGAGACGTTGCGCATGGCGCTTGCGATTGGCGCCGATCGCGCGATTCTCGTCGAATCGGCTGAGGAACTGCAGCCGCTGGCGGTCGCGAAGATCCTGAAGGCGCTGGCCGACAAGGAGCAGCCTCAGTTGGTCATTCTAGGCAAGCAAGCCATCGATGACGATTCCAACCAGACCGGTCAGATGCTCGCCGCCTTGGCTGGCCTGCCGCAGGCGACGTTTGCATCGAAAATTGTAGTCGCCGATGGCAAAGCCACCGTATCGCGCGAAGTCGATGGTGGCGCGGAAACGCTCTCACTGAAGCTGCCCGCCGTGATCACCACCGATCTGCGCCTGAACGAGCCGCGCTACGTCACGCTGCCAAACATCATGAAGGCGAAGAAGAAGCCTTTGGAAACGGTGAAGCCCGCTGACCTTGGTGTCGACGTGACGCCGCGTCTGAAGACGCTGAAAGTTACCGAGCCGGCGAAGCGCTCTGCTGGCGTGATGGTGCCGAACGTGAAGACGCTGGTCGACAAGCTGAAGAACGAAGCCAAGGTTCTGTGAGGGAGACGCACGAAAATGACGATTCTGGTAATTGCAGAACACGACAACGCATCGATCAAGGCCGCGACGCTGAACACGCTAGCCGCTGCTGCGATGATCGCGACATTCAGCGGGCAGGACGTGCACGTGCTGGTGGCCGGCCATAACGCGCAGGGCGCAGCCGAAGCTGCCGCGAAGATCGCAGGTGTTTCGAAGGTACTCCTCGCTGATGCTCCCCAACTCGCCGATGGACTGGCTGAGAACGTCGAAGGGACGGTGCTGACGATTGTGAATGACCCGGCAAAGGATTATTCGCATATTCTTGCGCCCGCTACGGCTTACGGTAAGAACATCGCGCCGCGTATTGCTGCGCATCTGGACGTCGCGCAAATCAGCGACATCACCGCCGTAGATTCCGCCGATACCTTCGAGCGCCCGATCTACGCCGGTAACGCGATCGCCATCGTGCAATCGAGCGATCCGATCAAGGTGATCACCGTCCGCGCGACGGGTTTCGATCCCGTAGCGGCAGGGAGCGGCAGCGCATCGCTGGAAAAGATCGAAGCGGCTGCTGATGCGGGCATTTCGCAATTCGTTAGCCGCGAGTTGACCAAGCTGGATCGTCCGGAATTGACCTCGGCGAAAGTTATTGTGTCAGGCGGCCGAGGTCTCGGCAGCGGCGAGAACTACACGAAGGTGCTCGAACCGCTGGCAGACAAGCTTGGCGCAGCGCTGGGCGCCTCGCGCGCAGCAGTCGATGCCGGTTTCGTCCCGAACGATTACCAGGTCGGACAAACCGGAAAGATCGTTGCGCCGCAGTTGTACGTGGCAGTCGGCATCTCCGGTGCGATCCAGCATCTGGCCGGGATGAAAGACTCGAAGGTCATCGTCGCGATCAACAAGGATCCTGAAGCGCCGATTTTTAGCGTCGCGGATTACGGACTGGCTCAGGACCTGTTCCAAGCCGTTCCGGAATTGATCGCATTAATTTGACCCATCCTCACCAAGGACGCGCCGATGCGAAAGATTCGAATTGCGATAATTGGTGCGGGGCTCGCTTCAACGCCTCATGCGCTTGCGCTAAAGGAACTGAATGACGAAGTGGAAGTGGTGAGCGTGGTCGGCCGTTCACCAGAACGGCTGAAGCACTTTGCCAGCACGTACGGCTTCCCAGTTAGCGAGTCATTCGACGCCGTATTGGCCGATCCACGGGTCGATGCCATTCTGGTTCTGACACCGCCGCACACGCATCTGGAATTCGTCGAGCAAGCCGCTGCCGCATGCAAGCACGTGCTGCTTGAAAAACCGCTCGACATATCGATGGCTCGCGCCGAACTTGCCGTCCAAGCCTGCCGGGATGCCGGCGTACAACTTGGCGTGGTCTTCCAGAACCGCTTCCGTCCCGCTGTCCAGCGACTTGCAGCGCTAGCCGAGAGTGGCGCGCTCGGGCGGCTCGCCTATGCGGGTGTCGATTTGCGCTGGTGGCGGCCGCAGTCCTACTACGACGAGCCCGGCCGCGGCACGTATGCACGCGACGGCGGCGGAGTGCTGATGACGCAGGCCATTCACTCGCTCGACATCCTGATGTGGCTGGCAGGTGAGGCGTCATCCGTCGTGTCGGCAAGCGCGACAACCTGTCTCCATTCAATGGAGGCGGAAGATTTCGCGAGCGCCGCGCTCACATTTGAGAGTGGCGCCGCCGGTCAAATACTCGCGACGACGGCGGCATTCCCCGGCTTTCCTGAGCGCGTTGAACTGATTGGCGACAACGGGACGGCCGTGCTCGATGGCGGGCATCTGCGAGTGTTCTTCCATGACGGCCGTTTCGATGAGTTTGATGACCCATCGTCGTCCGGCTTCGGTGCGAAACCGATGGACTTCTCTCACACGGCCCATCGTGATCTGTTGAGGGACTTCTTCGGCGCCAGTCACGAGGATCGTGCTTCGTTGGTAACCGGGGACGACGCGCTGCGCGTGCAGCGACTGATCGAGCGCATCACCAACCCCAAAGGACAACGCCAATGACACATATCGACGGAGAAACACGAATCGTCGCGATTCTGGGCGATCCCATCGCACAGGCAAAGTCTCCGCAAATTTTCAACGCGCTTTTCAATCGATACGGAATAAATGCCGTACTCGTGCCATTTCATGTACCGTCTGCGAATCTCGGGATTGTCCTTGAAGGACTGCGCGGCGTAGCCAATCTCGCCGGCGTGGTCGTGACGGCGCCGCACAAGCTGCAGGCGACCGCTTATGCCACGCAATTATCGGAAGCGGCGCGGCAAACGGGCGCGGTCAACTGTTTGCGCCGCGAGGCCGATGGATCGTGGACAGGCGCCATGTTCGATGGCACAGGTTTCGTCAAGGGTTTGCAAGCCCGCCAACACGTCGTGTGCGGAAAATCCGCACTCATTGTCGGTACAGGCGGAGCGGGCGTGGCGGTGGCGCATGCGTTGATCGATGCGGGCATCGCGTCGCTCGATCTCTTCGACAACAATATGGCGTCGTTGCAGCGGCTCGTGGGGGCGTTACGGGCACGTGAGAGCCGAACGGTCATCCGCGAAAGCCAAGCGTGCGCCCAGGCGACGCATGATCTTGTCGTCAATGCGACGCCTTGCGGAATGCGCCCCGACGACCCCTTCCCGATTGATCTTTCTAACGCGGCCCGCCACGCCGTCGTCGCAGATCTGATCATGAAACCAGCAGAAACGCGCCTTTTGGCAGACGCGAAAGTGCGAAATCTGACCTCCCATCCTGGGCATCACTTACTCGAAAACGCGGTCGAGGCGATGGCGGCGTTTATGAGCCTCCTGCCGTCGTCACCTGAGTACAGAACTTCGCCAGGCAGGGCAGGGAGCGAGTCTGCGGGAGGTAGCGAAATACCGGGAAAACCCTCTTTTGATCGCCCGTGTCACGAGGCACAGTAAACGCCATTATGTAACTATCCGGTACGTTACAAATGTGACATGCGGGAATGTAGCTCTGCGCGAAGCAGAGAAAACCTCGCGCCGTCAACGGACCAGAAATGATCAAGCCCCGTTGCTTTTCAAGGTAGTGGGCGTTCAAGGACGGCGAACCATCGCCGCCTGAGCTCGAGCGCCATCACACCCGTCATACGCACTGACGTCATCCCGCGATTACGCTACCTATCCCCAGCAGCACCTGGCGATGGTTAGCGAAGCGGCTTATCACCTCGGAGACACACATGGCCAACGCAAAGAATAACGAGCCGAAAGGCAGGCACCAGTCGAAGAAAGCCGCTGCCAGCGGCTGGATTGGCTCGATGCTGGAGTACTACGACTTTTTCATCTACGCCACGGCGGCATCACTTATTTTTCCGCAGATCTTTTTTTCGAAGAGCGATCCCAAGATTGCCATTATCGCGTCGCTGGCAACCTACGGTGTCGGCTATGTGGCGCGTCCGATCGGAGCGCTCGTACTCGGTCACTTGGGCGACACCCACGGCCGCAAGTACGTGCTGATTCTTTGCATGTTCATGATGGGCTTTTCGACCATGGCCGTCGGCCTGCTGCCTACCTATGAGCAAGTGGGCCTTTGGGCACCGATCGGATTGGTCGCCATGCGCTTGATTCAGGGCTTTGCGGTGGCCGGAGAAATCGCGGGTGCTAGCTCAATGGTTCTTGAGCACGCCCCGTTCGGCCGGCGCGGCTTTTTCGCGAGCTTCACGCTGCAAGGTGTGCAAGCTGGCCAGGTTTTGGCTGCTGCGGTGTTCTTGCCGCTCGCGCACTTCATACCGACCGACGCGTTCACTGCCTGGGGCTGGCGCATACCCTTCATCTTGAGTTTTTTTATCATCGTCGCGGGTTATTTCATTCGACGCGATGTCGATGAGACTCCGGCCTTTGTCGAAGAGGATGAGCACGGCGAGATTGCCAAGTCGCCGATCATCCATGCCTTCACCGACGGTTGGGCCAACATTTTGCGCGTTGCATGCATGTCATTGACGACCGTCATTCCCGTGGTGGCGACGATCTTCGGCGCTGCGTATGCAGTGCAGCCAGCCTATGGGATCGGCTTCCATGCGGACGTCTACCTGTGGATCCCGGTGCTCGGCAACATCCTGGCGGTAATCCTGATTCCCTATGTCGGCAATCTGTCGGACAGAATTGGCCGCAGACTTCCGGCGGTCGTCGGTGCACTCGGCTCCGGTCTGCTGTCGTTCGGCTATCTCTATTCCATCAGCATCCATAGCACGCCCTTGGCGATCATCATGGCGCTGCTGATGTGGGGCGTCGCCTACCAGGGCTTCAATGCTATCTTCCCCAGTTTTTATCCCGAGTTGTTCCGCACTCGAAATCGGGTCACGGGCGTGGCGATCGGGCATAACGTCGGAATAACCATCGCGGCGCTGCTGCCTGCGTTGTTTGTCGCCGTGGCACCCCCGGGAGGGTCAGCCAACGTTCCGATCACAATCGGTGCCATCACGTTCGTGGCGACGATCATCGCGGCGGTCGCTGCGCTTACTGCACGAGAAACCTACCGCATCCACCTGAACGATCTGGGCAAGCCAGGTGCCGTGCCCGTCGACCAGCGGGAATACCGCCGAATCCGGACGCAGACTTTAGCCGACGCGAAACTGGGCAAGGCAAAGCGGTCGATCGCGCCAATCGGAAACACAAAATCAGCAAAAGATTGAAACAAGATCCCAGCGGCTTGCCGCCAGCCGCCTGGTGAGTTAGCGGAGCAGATATGAGAGGTTGCCTGACCGCTGGGCTCCGCGTCGTCACCGCGCATAACTAAATCGACGTTCGTTGTCCTCTGCCAAGACAATTGTGTGGGCCATAGCCGAACATGGGCTCGGTGGCAAGGACCTCCGTGCCGGCATAGCCACAACCCGGCGGCTTGAATATCTTGGACAGGCTCAAGTGCGGCGAACGACTGCTCGCGTACTCACGTCACATGCGTAAAGGACCACTGCTCGGGCGCATGGCGATTCCCATCTCGACCGACGGCATGACACGAGAGACAACGCCGAAGGTCAACGGACAAACCTAACCCGCTACCAGGTAGCGCGGACCTGTTACGACGACCGGCTCTGACCGTGGATGCGTGAGGATCCTGGGCTTGCCAGTAGGAGCTCATCAGGGCGCCCAATGGTGTTCGCAACGCCGGCGCCCTCCGCGTGCCGAGACGACGCCTATGCGGAAGTCCCCCCATCTGGCACGGTATGCAGCACGCACGCTCATTGGGTCAACCCAACGACGTGTGGGGCTCCGGGAAAACCCCGTTTGATTGATCCTGCAACAGCGCTTAGGATGAGGCCTAAGTAACTATCCGGTGGGTTATGAACGCCGGACAGATTCGCGAACGATCAACTCGCAGTCGCACTACTTACACGGCACCAGGGCAAGGGCGAAAGCGCCACCTCGCGTCGACAGGAGACAACGATGAATCCAGCAGAAAAACGTAAATGGCCGCGTTCGGAACTCGAAACGACGCTGATGGGCTTCGGTGCCGCGCCGATTGGCAACATCTTCCGGCCGATTTCGGAAGAAGATTCAATGGCCTTGATCAAGGCCGCGTGGGATGCCGGCGTGCGGTACTTCGACACCGCGCCGATGTACGGCCACGGTTTGAGCGAAGCGCGTTGCGGGCAGGGTTTGCGCTGGTATCCGCGCGACCAGTACGTGCTTTCGACGAAGGTCGGTCGGCTTCTCAAGCCGCGCAAACGCATAGAGATCGACTTCGCGCCTTGGGTCGACGGTCTGCCGTTCGAGATGAGCTTCGACTATAGCTACGACGGCGCAATGCGCTCGATCGAAGACAGCCTGCAGCGGTTGGCGCTCGAGCACATCGACATCGCGCTGATCCACGACATCGACGCCTATACGCATGGAAAACGGCAGCCTGAAATGTTCGACGCGGCGATGTCGGGCGCGGCAAAGGCGCTATTGAAGCTGCGTGACGAAGGCGTCGTCAGAGCGGTTGGCGTAGGCGTCAACGAATGGCAGGTCGCGCACGAAGCGATCAAGCGAAACGACTTCGATTGCTTGCTGCTCGCGGGCCGCTACACGCTGCTCGAGCAGGACGCGCTCGATGGTTTCCTGCCGCTATGCGAAGAACGTCAAGTATCCGTGATCCTCGGGGGCGGATACAACAGCGGCATCCTCGCGACAGGCGCGATTGCCGGCGCGAAATACAACTATTCGCCCGCGCCGGAAGCCATTCTCGAACGGGTTCGCAAGATCGAGCAGGTGTGTCACGAATACGCGGTGCCATTGAAAGCAGCGTCGTTGCAGTTCGTGCTCGGCCATCCGGCGATCCCCACCAATATTCCCGGCGTCCGTACCGTTGCCCAGCTCGAAGACAACTTGCAGACCTTCCGAGCAGACATCCCTTCCGCGTTCTGGGACGAGCTGAAGCGTCGCGAACTGATCCGGCAGGACGCGCCCACACCGCAATAACTCACCCGTTATCGTGCGCGCCTGTTTCCGCCGCTGCACGTTGCCGCGGCGCCGGGGTCAGCTCGTGCCAACGTTTTATCGTCAGGGAGAAGTCATGAAAGCTGCTGTTCTCGTTGCTCCGATGCAGTTCGAGTTGCGCGACGTGCCGGTTCCGGAATGCGGAGCGTCCGACGTGCGAATCAAGGTCGAGCGTTGCGGCATCTGCGGGACCGACTTGCACATCTATCACGGCAACTACTCCAGCGACCGCCTGCCGCTGATTCCCGGGCACGAGTTCTCCGGGACGATTGCTGAAGTCGGTTCGGCGGTGAAAGGCCTGAGGGTAGGTCAGGCCGTGACTGCCGACATCAATCTCGGATGCCGCAGTTGCTTCTATTGCCGCAAGAACGAAATCCTCAATTGCACGCAGATGGTCCAGCTCGGCATCCACGTGAACGGCGGCATGGCTGAGTACGTGCGCGTGCCAGCGTATGCGGTCGTTCCGCTACCCGCTGCGATGCCCGTGGAGGAGGGCGCGATGGTCGAGCCCCTCTCGTGCATCGTGCGCGCGTTCCGCAAAGGACATCTGCGACTTGGCGAAAGCGTGCTGGTGATCGGAGCCGGTCCCATCGGCCAGATGCACATGCAATTGGCGGTGCGCGCGGGCGCGGCGCCTGTGATCGTCGTCGAGCCGAATGCGCAGCGCGCGGCACTTGCGAAAGAGCTGGGCGCGGATTTCGTCGTCACCGATCCTGCGCAACTCGACGCCACCGTGCGCGAGGCGACCGATGGACGGGGTGTGGATGTCGCGATCGAGAGCGTTGGTTCGATTGAACTCTACGAGCAGGCCTTCACACTGATCCGTCCCGGAGGCCGCGTAATTGCGTTCGGTCTCGCCAAACCGGGCCACACGTTCAGGATTTCCGCGCTCGATTTCGTGCTGCGCGAGCAGGGTGTGCAAGGGACTGTCGCCGGCATGGGCGACGACATGCACGAAGCGGCCACCTTGCTCGGCTATCGACGCGTGGATGTCGCGCCGTTCCTCACCACCATCTATCGGCTCGATGACGTTCAGGCTGCGTTCAAGCGACTGGCTGAAGACAAGAATGTCTTGAAGATTCAGTTGCAGATCGCCTGATCCGACTCATCGTCACCAATGCGCAACAGAGGCCGTCCATGAACGCTCTGGAAGTGAAGGGAATCAGCAAAACGTACCCCGGCGTACGGGCGCTGGATCGTGTGGAATTTTCATGTGCCAAGGGATCTGTGCATGCCCTCGTCGGCGAGAACGGCGCGGGAAAATCGACGTTAATCAAGATCCTGAGCGGTGCGATCGCTCCCAACGAAGGCCAACTCATACTTGATGGCGCGGCCTACGCACCCGCGTCGCCGAGCGAGGCGGTGGACGCGGGCGTATCGACGATCTATCAGGAATTCAACCTGATTCCCGCGTTGAGCGTCGCCGAAAACATCTTCCTTGGCCGTGAACGAATCACGCACGGATTCCTCGATGGCGCATCCATGCGCAGCGAAGCCAAGGCACTGCTCGCGCGCATCGGCGCACCGATCGACGTGCGCAGGCGTGTCAGCACGCTGTCGGTGGCTGAACAGCAACTCGTCGAGATCGCGAAGGCGCTCGCGGTTTCGGCTCGCGTGCTGATCATGGACGAACCGTCTGCGACGCTCTCCGATCACGAGATGACGCTGCTCTACAACGTCGTGCGGGCGTTGTCGCGCGATGGCGTCACGATCCTCTATGTGTCACATCGGATGGATGAAATCTTCGACCTCTGCGACACCTGCACGATCCTGAAGGACGGACGATCGGTCTGCACGCGCAAGGTGGCAGACCTCGACCGTGCGTCGCTGATCCGTCTCATGGTGGGCCGCGAAGTCGACACGCGCTTTCCCGATCGGCGTGATGACGGTAACGCGATCGGCAACGACATCGTGCTCGATGTAAAGGCGTTACGGCTCGCGGAACGAGTTAAGGACGTCACCTTCAGCGTTCGAGCAGGCGAAATCGTGGGACTGGCGGGACTCGTCGGCGCGGGGCGCACGGAAGTGGCGCGCGCGATCTTCGGACTCGACGACATCGAATCGGGCGAGATATCGCTCGGAGGTCGCATCCATCGTCCTAAAACGGCTGCGCAGGCGATCGACGCAGGCGTCGCACTGGTGCCGGAAGACCGTAAGACGCAAGGACTCGTACTCGGCCTTAGCATCCGCGAGAACGCAATGCTTCCCACGCTCGACAGCGTTTGCCGGTTTGGATTCATCAATCGCCGCCGCGAACAGGCGCGGGTGGCGTCCGTGTGCAAGCAACTGGCCGTTTCGGCGTCCAGCGCGGAGGTACTCGTCGGCACACTGTCCGGAGGCAATCAGCAGAAGGTCGTGTTCGGAAAGTGGATCGCTCACGATTACACGCTTCTGATTCTGGACGAGCCGACGCGCGGCGTTGATGTCGGCGCGAAGGTCGAGTTCTACAGGTTGATCGACGAGATCGCACGTTCTGGCAAGGCGGTGCTGCTGATCTCGTCGGAATTGCCAGAGTTGCTCGGCATGGCCGATCGCATCGTCGCGCTGCGCGACGGCGCGGTCACCGGAGAAGCGTCCGCACACGGCGCGACGGAAGAGTCGGTCCTTCATATGATAGCGAGGTAAATCATGGCATTAGTAGAACCCATTTCTAGCGCGACTTCGAGCGGGCGATTTTCTAGCGGTGCTTATCGGCGTATCGAACTTATCCAGCGTTTCGGCATTCTCGGCATCTTCATACTTTTGTGCGTGACGGCGGCGGTGTCCTCGCCTTACTTCCTCACGGCGGAGAACCTGTTAAACGTTGTGCGTCAGGTGTCGGTCGTCGGACTTACATCGCTCGGCATGACGTTCGTGATTCTCACGGCGGGCATCGATCTTTCGGTGGGATCGATTCTCGCGCTCACCACGCTCGCGATTGCCGGGCTCAAGCCTTATGGGCCGTTCGCGTCGCTGGCTGGCGGCCTTGCGATCGCCATCGTGTGCGGGTGGGCCAACGGCTTCGTCACGACGAAGGGCCGCATCCAGCCGTTCATCGTCACGCTCGGGATGATGACGGCACTCGTTGGCGTCGGCCTCGCGTATTCGGATGGACAACCAGTCATCGGCGTGCCGGTGTCGCTTTCGTGGATCGGGCGCGGCAAGCTCGCTGGCGTGCCGGTGCAGGCGTTGCTGTTCATCGTCATGGCCATCGCGTCGGCAGTGATATTGCGGATGACGCGCTATGGGCGACATGTGTACGCGGTAGGCGGCAATGCAGAGGCGGCACGTTTGTCAGGCGTGCCGGTGGACAAGGTTCGTGTTATCGCCTATTGCCTCTCCGGATTGTTCGCAGGTCTCGGTGGCCTCGTCATGTCGACGCAACTCAATATCGGCGAGGCGAATCTCGGCAAGGGGCTTGAACTCGATGCGATTGCCGCTGTGGTCGTGGGCGGCACGAGCCTATCGGGCGGCTCGGGCGGCATTGGCGGCACGATCGTCGGTGTCTTGCTAATCGGCGTTTTGAACAACCTGCTCAATCTACTCAACATCCCCGCCTATACACAGTTGATCGTGAAGGGCGCAATCATCGTTGGCGCGGTGTTGATCCACGCGCAACTTAATCGTTCAAAAGGCCGCTAGAGCGGTTCCATAGTCAAGGAGACAACCATGTTCAATGCAAAAATGATGCAGCTCGCAGCCACCGCGGTGCTCGTATTTGGTAGTGCCGCGAGCGCGCTTGCTGCCGACACGATCGGACTTTCGCAGGAAAGCCTCGATCATCCGTGGCTTGCGACGCAGCGCAAGCAGATCAACGAAGCTGCAGCGGCCGCCGGTATCAAGGTTCTTGCCACCGACGGGCAGGGCAACGTCGCGGGCCAGATCGCCGGTATCGAGGACATGGAATCCAAAGGCATCAAGCTGTTGCTCGTGCAAGCCGGGAAAGCCGAAGGGCTGCGTCAGGAGTTGGCGTCATTGAAGGAGCGAGGAGTACCGTACATGTTTGTCGGCAAACCCATCGAGAATGCCGGCGCCATCACGATGGTCTCAGGCGACAACCGGGCGCTCGGCGCGGACGCGGGTCAATACATTGTCGAATCGCTCACGAAGAAGTATGGCAAGCCCAAAGGCAACATTGTCTTGCTTGAAGGGATTCCGGGTGACGAGACCTCGGTGAATCGTATTGGCGGTGTGACGTCGGTGACCGGAAAATTGGCGGACATCAAGGTGATCGCAAGACAACCCGCTGATTACCGCCGCCCGAAAGCCTACGCGACGATGCAGAACATCTTGCAGGCGCATCCGGCCGGCACAATCGATCTCGTGTTCGCAGCGAACGGCGAGATGGCGCTCGGTGCGATCCAGGCGATCAAAGAAAGCGGCCGATCGGGCGAGATCAAGGTGCTCGGGCTCGACGGGCAGAAGGAGGAATTTGAAGCGATCCGCTCGGGCGATGAGGCTGCGACGTGGCTGTATCCGCCCGCCGGTACTGAAAGTATGGCTGTCGCGGTCAAGATCTTAAAGGGCGAAAAGGTGCCACCCAAGGTCGTATTACCCACCGTGCGGGTCACGAAGGAAAACATTGATTCGGTGAAGCCGGCGTTTTAAAGAGACAAACGGAATTGCGTCATTGCGTCGTACTTGGACGGCGCAATTCCTTTCATAGAAGACTTTCGCTGTTCGACAGCTAGACTTGACATAAAGCGAATTAGCGCATATTCATTAGGAATACATATGTTTGATAAAGCCTTCTGAACGCTTGTCTCTCGCGGCGCGCAGACCCGAGGACCGAAGCGATGCGGCGAGCCTATCGCGGTAGTGTCGGCGTGGATTTGCCCCAGTGACACGACGCTAGCGATGGAGCGTTTTGCTGCCCACCGTACGTAGAGACAAGCGAATTTCGTCCTCGATTAGTCTCGCTAAGGCCGGGACTTTGGCGATCGCTGCGGAGCCGCGCTTCAGTGCCGAGCGCTTCTTTGACACTGGGTACATCCCCTCAGCGAAAAGCGTGCTCCAGGTTTCTGCCGCTCGTACGACAGTCCAGCAGTCAAGCGAAAGGCGGCCTCGAAGGCACAACAGTCATCTGGGTTTTTGTTGAACGCTCGTTTTGCGGTGATACTGCCCGTTCGATTGTGCGCGAAATTCGCAGACTGCGCGCGTGCCGATGAACTCGTAAAAAAGCCGAGAATAGCCCCCGGCCGAAAGGGTTCTGACCATTCCGAGGGCCGAGTCAGAACCCGAGAGATCTCAGACATTGATCGGACGCGGCAAATGCACGCTGAACGGTCAACTTCCGAGGACAGGTAACGGAAAAGCTTATCAGGCTCTCAGTGCCCTCACCAGATCGGCAAGCCTGTATGGCTTGTGGACGAACGTGAATTCACCGAGCGCAGCGTGCTCGCCGCGCAATACGGCAAGTGGATAGCCGGACGTCAATACCACCTTCACTGCCGGATATTCCGATCGGACCAGCCGCGCGAGCTCGATTCCGCTGATACCATGCGGCATGGAAATATCGGTGAAGACGACGCCTATGTCCGTGCGCTCCTTAAGGATGGTTGCCGCTTCTGAGGCGCTGCTCGCTGCCAGAACCTTGTACCCGATGCTACGGAACAGCTCGCTTGCCAGACCGAGTACGTCGGGCTCATCCTCCACTAGCAGAACGGTCTCTGCTTGCAAAGCAGCCGTCACCGTGCGGCCTGTTTTCTGCGCTTCTGCAGTGGGCAGATAAAGATGGACCGTCGTACCCTTCCCCTCCACGCTTGATATGACGACGTCCCCACCCGACTGGGCGATAAATCCGTAAACCTGGCTGAGCCCCAAACCCGTGCCTTTACCTGGCGGCTTGGTGGTGAAGAACGGCTCGAACGCCTGCGCCCGGACGTGGTCCGGCATACCCGCGCCGGTATCCGCGACTGATATCCGGATATATGAACCGGCCGGCAGCGTCGCCGTGACTTCCCTATCCGACTCGACAGTATCGGTGGTGATCGTTACCGTCCCGCCTTCGGGCATCGCGCCGATGGCGTTGACGACAAGGTTGAGCAGGGTCGTTTCGAACCGTGCCGCATCGACCAGTGCGGGTAGCCGTGCCGCGATTAGTTTCAACTCGCAAACCGTGCTGCGATCGCCGGCCCGGCAAAGCATGGGTTCGAAGTCACGGATCAGCTCATTCACGTCGTGCACTTCCGCCTGTAATGGCTGCTGACGCGCGAACGATAGCAGTTGTTGCGTCAGCGTCGCACCGCGTTCGATCGCGCGGCGCATGCCTTCGACCATCCTCATGTCGAGCGGCGTACGCGACTGCATGGCGAGAACCTCCAAGCCGTTGGACAGCACCGCGAGCAGATTGTTGAAGTCATGAGCGACGCCGCCCGTAAGCCGTCCAATGGCCTCCATCTTTTGTGCCTGGAACAGCGCTAAGTTGGCCTTTTCAAGCGCGGCGGCCGCCTCCTTGCGTTCGGTGATATCGCGCGTCACTTTGGCAAAGCCGACAAGCGAACCGCCCTCGTCGCGAATGGCATCTACCACGACGTGCGCCCAGAAACGGCTCCCATCCTTGCGCACCCGCCAGCCTTCGCGCTCGACGCGTCCTTCCGTCGCCGCCGTTGCAAGGATGAGCGCCGGGGCACCCGCCGCCCTGTCCTCGTCGGTGTAGAAACACGAGAAGTGCTGGCCGACAATCTCCGAATGACGATAGCCCTTGATCCGTTCAGCACCGACGTTCCAGCTGGTCACGATGCCCGACGGCGAAAGCATGAAGATGGCATAGTCCGTGACTCCCTGAATGAGAATCCGGAATTGCTCCTCCGTCTGACGTGTGGCCTGCGCTTTCTCAGTGTCGCTCATGGTTCTTCGGTACCGGTTGACTGCCAAGAACCGATTCTACCGTTGTCAGCGCTCGCAGCGACCGCATGCGTATATGAGAACCGATCGTCCGTTCGAACGCCACCCATTATCGGGCCGAGCAAATGCCCCGGGCGCGCATCTTAGGACGAACGACCAGACGGCATCGCCTTCTCCGATGATCGCCGATTCGCCGTTGCGCGCTCGTTCGCCCTGCGGCGCGCGCGGTTTCGTCCGCGCCGTCGTCGAAGCAGCGCTTCAGATAGGCTGCGCACAGGCGGATCGATTCGCGCGCCAATAGCATCGTCAGCGAGGAGCGCCCGCTATTGCGGGGGTCCGGAAGACCTACCTGTAACATGACGCTCGTAGCCGCGATTCGGCGTCGTCATTGAACGGTCGATCGTCGCCATTCCGCGACTGTTTCATTGATCAGCGTCAAGTCTGTCAGGTGTTGCACGCCGTCTTGAAACTTGCGGCGCAGCGCCGGGGTGCTTCCTTCGACCCAGACGCCCACGTGCGGCGGAAGCCGCTTGCGTAGTTCGGTCAGTCCATTCACGATGGACTGCGGGGGGCGCGTCGCAGTGAAAGGGAGTGCCACGATATCAATCTGATGCGCCGCCACCGCATCAACGACATGGTGCAGCGACGTCCGCCAGCTAAGTCGAAGGCACTCGCACTCGCATTCGGCGAGCGTGAACATTGCTTCCGCCATCAGAGTGCTGAGGCCGTGCCGTTCGCTGGAGAGCGTTGTGAGCAGCACGCGCGGCCGGACGCCGCGCCCGCGCACAGCCTCGGAGAGCGGGTCCATCAACATGCGCAGTGTGGACTGGATGGTCTCCCTGAACAGATGTTCGTGGTAGGACTTCAAAGTGCCCGCCGCCGAAGCATTGCCGAAACGCGCCGACAGCGGTGCCGCGACGTCCAGCACGAAGCGCCGAAGCCCGTCGCGCGTCGCCCACTTCAGCACGCCAAAACGGAACTCGTCGTAGGCGCTCGCGCGCAACAGTGCGATCAGATGATCGAGCTCCGCCTCCGACGCATCCCGTCCGACGCCGGCACTCTTGGCCAAGTGCTGCAACACGTCGATCGATTGTCCTAGAATCTTGCTCGGTCGGTGCCCCGCATCGAGGAGCCGCTTGACGAGCCGCAGCTTTGTCACCTGTTCCTGCGGGTACAGCCGTTCGCCGCCGGGAGACCGCATCGGCTGGGGAAAGCCGTAGCGGCGTTCCCAGACACGCAGCGTGTCCTTCGCCAGACCCATTTCTTGCGCGGCCGCCGCAATGCCGATTCCTGGCACACCTGCCGCCGGTGCGGGCGATGGGACGTGCTCCGGAGTTGCCGCGCTATCGAAGGCCCGCTCCGAATCGAAGTTCTGTTTTTCCGATGCATTTGTCATGTCATAGACCGATCGACTTAAAATCTACGCGTCGCACTCGATGCAGATTAACGGCGGCAAAAATGATGGACAAACTTTCTCGCCGGCAGAAGCTTCATCATAGACAAAATCACAACGCCGAGGGTTTGAGAAGCGGTTGTGTGCAGTGGTCGAAGTCGATGCCGCACGGAGTTTGAATGCAGCTTCGTGCACCGAACACGAAAACAGCACGTGTTTCACAACGCATGTTCGAACGCAATCCGCGCCGCTCGTTTTACACTGCACGCCGCAATGCGACGCCGCGCTCCCGTGTTCGTCTCGTGTCCCATGGACTCCACCCAACGACTCGTGACTCTTTGTCCTGTCGGTGCCGCCCCATCCTCTGTCTAACAGCAATACTTCAACATTGCCAATTGAATGGCCGGTTCGTAACTGAAACCGACGTGGATGTTGAGGCAACCGTGCGAACGAACGGCTCCTGTTGGGCCGATTCCTGTCGCCAGCCCTGCGCTCGCGATTTCCTTGATCGCGCCTTCGGCGCAAGGCGAATTGAGGCTAAATCCGCGAAGCGATGCGCCGTTAGATGACGACTTTTTATGCATCGACTGCTTGACTTTACGAGCGTCGCGACAGAGGCCCCTTCAAGTGCATCCAATGCGTTGAAGGCTCTCTCAGCACGATCTATGGTTTCGAAAAACACGATGATCGTTCCGATCTGCATTGTCGACTCCGGTATCTGCAGGCCCGTTCGAGCGCAGGCGCCGCTCGCTTCACAAGCCTAGTGAGCGAGATAAGCGACGATTTTACCCACCGTCATCAGCGCCTCTTCCATTCGCATAGACCACGGACTACTGCAGTTAATGCGTAGAAAGTTCCGATATGTTTCCTCGAAGATGGAAAACATGTGACCCGGTCCTACGGTGATGCCGCGGTCGAGCGCCTGTCGATAGACTTCCATCGCGTCCACCCTGGCAGGCATCTCCACCCACAAGACGTAGCCCCCGCGAGGTTCGGAGATCCGCGTCCCCGATGGGAAAAATCGGTGGATCAACGCTCTTGTCCATTTGGTCTGATGCGCGTAGATCTTCCGCAGGCGTCGGAGATGACGCTCATACCCTCCCGACTCCAAAAATTCCGCGATCGCCATTTGCGGAATGGGTGGAGAAGTCAGCGTGTTCAGAAATTTAAGGTTTTCAATTTTGTCCCGATACACTCCTGGGACTACCCATCCGATGCGGTACGCCGCCGTCAAACTCTTTGAAAAGGACGCGCATGTCACGACCAGTCCTTTTTTATCAAATTTCTTTAACGTAGACGGCGCTGTTTTCCCGAAATACAGCTCGTTATAGACCGCATTTTCCACGACGGGTATTTCATGCTCGCCGAGCAGAGCCATCAAAGCTTCTTTTCGCTCGTCCGGCATTTCGAACCCAAGCGGATTCTGGAAATTCGGCATGAGCATGCACGCCTTTACATTTTCCCGTTTGATCAAACTAGAGAGCGCATCCGTATCGATTCCGAGCGTCGGATGGGTTGGAACCTCGATGGCCCGCATCCCCAACCGCTCGATCGCATGCAACATGGCATAGAAGGTGGGCGATTCAACCGCAATTGTGTCGCCAGGATTTGCGACTGCCTGCAAAGCAAGATTGATCGCTTCGGTTGCTCCGACTGTGATGATGATCTGATTGGGGTCCACTAGCAGCCCGCCTTCCAGGTGACGCTTCGCTATTTGCCGGATCAGTTCGCAATTCCCTGGCGGCAGAGCGTCACCCACGCCCCACATCTTTTGTGAACGGCCGATCTTTGCCGCTATGCGGTTGAGTTTGTCGAAAGGAAACGCCGTAGCATCCGGATACGGCGATCCCAACGGCACCGCGTTGTCCACTTGAATCCTGCGCAGCGTCGACAGCACGAGTCGGCTCACGTCGACCGGGCTTGACACTGAGGCTGGTGTGGAGAGAAGGATCGGCAAAATCGGCCGGTCGTCGGCGCTCGCTGAACTCTCACGCACGTAGAAGCCAGACTGAGGCCGCGAGGAAATCAAGCCCTTACTTTCCAAGCGCAGGTATGCCCGAATGACCGTAGATATGGATCGGCCATGCTGCTTGCTCAACTCGCGAACGGATGGCAGCCGCTCACCCGGTCTATACACTCCGCCGCGGATAAGCGCCTCAACATCGTTCGCAAGCTTTTCATACAACGCCATAAAACCTCAGACAAAGGTCGTCCGGCCGCTCACCCGGCTTGGAACGCGGAAGAAACAGCAAACCATTTTCACCATATTTCGAAACTGTACCCTAACCAAACCACCTGATCTGTAATGCATGCACTTGCGGTAACGCGCCTATCGTGGAAGCAATTCAAATAGCTGATAGGTATTGAACGTGCACAACAGACGCTCCGCTGTCCGGATTCAAGAAGACGACCGTGCCGCGCTTCGAGGCAATCAGGCGTGCTCGCGCCCCGCTCCCGCACAAGGCAGTTCGGGCGGGCCTTGTCGATGAATCTCATCGAAAGCATGCGTATTTATGTACGGGTGGTTGAACGCGCGAGCATCTCCGATGCAGCGCGCGATCTCGAGATCGGCCAGTCGACGGTGAGCGAGCGAATCGAGCGGCTTGAGAAGTTCGTCGGGTGCCGCTTGCTTCTGCGAAGCGCGAGAGCCTTCAGTTGCACGCCCGAGGGTCAGACGTTCTATGAGCGGAGCAAGACGATCCTTCAGGCCGCTTCCGAGGCGATAAGCGAGATTACCGGAGATCAGCAGCTTACAAATGGCATCACGCGCATCGCAGCACCACATTGCTTCGGAGAGACGATACTGCCCCACCTCATCGAATACTTCCGAAGCAATTTCCCGCCAACGCCATTGAGCCTGACGCTGAATGACCGGGTCGTCGATCTGGTCACCGAAGGGGTAGACATATCGTTTCGCACCGGGCCCCTTGGAGAAGGCGCGTTCATCGCTTACCCGCTCGGAAAGGTGAGCCGGTTTCTCGTGGCTTCGCCCGCCTACGCCGAAAAGAATGGTCCTATCGAATCGCCGAGTGATCTCGCCTCGCATACCCTGATCAGCTTCCACAACCCAGCGGATCAGATTCCGATGATCAGCGACTCGGGCGTGGTGGAGAACATACCTTTTCCAAGCGACATCAAGACAAGCCATTGGCGCCCGGCGTTTGAAATGGTCCGTATGGGCATGGGTATCGGCGTGTTCGAGGAATACGCCTCCACGGAAGCACTTGAAAAAGGAGATCTCGTGAAAATGCTGCCCGGCTTCAAGATCGTCCCGCTTGATTTGAATCTGCTGATCCAGGCCCAACGTCCCGTGCCGCAGCGAGTGCGAACCATCGTCTCCATTCTGAGGAATGTCGTTCCCAATTTTCTGCCGAGTGCCTGATTGCGGCGTTCAGGAGAGGGCGCTCTCAGGTAGTCTCCAATCGGAAAATGAACAAGTTCTGCCTTGCTTTTACTGCCCCGCTACCTCGGTCGCCATATTCTATAAAACATTACGACTTAGTCGTTGACGATACTTAGCATCGTTTAGCACATCGCACCAGGCATTGTGACAACACCTACAATGACTCATCCCTTGTCGCGCTGAATTCGATTCGAATAAGTTCGCCATAAGCGCACACGGCAAACCTGCACGCGTTCTTGATTGCGCAGCGCCGGATCGCTTGATCAGCAACGACCCGCAGTTCTTATCCGCATCCCTTCGGAGGCCGGCATGGCAAAAAGAGAGGTTCCTGGTGTTCGTCCGTATGATTCGCCGGCGGGTGGCTGGGGCGCGCTGAAAGCTACGGCACAAGCGGTGAGAACGCAGATGGAGACGGTCGAGGCACCTATCATCCTGATGCGCACCAATCAGCCCGATGGCTTCGATTGCCCCGGCTGCGCATGGCCCGACAAGGAGCATCGGTCTACGTTCCAGTTTTGCGAGAACGGAGCGAAGGCCGTCACCTGGGAGGCCACCACCAAGCGCGTCGGCCCTGATTTCTTTGCCGCGAATACGGTCACCTCCTTGCGCGGCATGACCGATTTCGAACTGGAAGGAATGGGGCGACTGACGCACCCGCTGGTGTACGATCGGGCAAGCGACAAATTTCTGCCGGTTGACTGGGAGGAAGCGTTCCGCCGCATCGGAGAAATTCTCCGCAATCTGCCTCCGGATGAGGCCGAGTTCTACACGTCGGGCCGAGCATCGAACGAAGCAGCCTACCTGTTTCAATTGTTTGCGCGCGAGCATGGCACGAACAACTTCCCCGATTGCTCGAACATGTGCCACGAGCCGACAAGCGTCGGCCTCCCGCAATCCATCGGCATTGGTAAGGGGACGGTCTCGCTGGAGGATTTCGACGTCGCAGAGCTCATCATATCCATTGGGCACAATCCCGGCACGAACCATCCGCGCATGATGGGCACCCTGCATGAGGCCTCGCGGCGCAACGTGCCGATCATCGTCTTCAATCCGTTGCGGGAACGCGCGCTCGAACGCTTCGCCGATCCCCAGGATGCCATCGAAATGGCAACCTTCAGCTCGACGAGAATCGCATCGACCTATTATCAGCTGGACGCCGGAGGCGACGCGGCCGCGATCAAGGGCGTCATCAAGGCATTGCTGGCGATGGACGAGGAAGAAGGAAACGTGCTCGATCACGAGTTTATCGCCCAGCACACTAACAACTTCGAGGCATTCAAGCAGGATATCGAAGCGACGGAATGGGCAGACATCGAGAAAGCGAGCGGACTCAACCGGCCGGGGCTGGAGCAGGTCGCGCTCGCCTATGCAAAGTCGAAGGCGACGATCGTCACCTACGGCATGGGAGTCACTCAGCATAACCGGGGAACGGCGAACGTTAGGCTGATCGCTGATCTGCTGTTGCTGAAGGGAAACTTCGGCAAGCCCGGCGCCGGCATTTGCCCTCTCAGAGGGCACTCCAACGTGCAGGGAAATCGAACCGTCGGGATCACGGAAAAGCCTTCTACTGCGTTTCTCAGCAGCTTAGAATCGGTTTTTGGCTTTTCCCCGCCACAAGCGCACGGTCACGATGCCGTGCAGGCGATGCAGGCCATGATCGAGGGGAAATCCAAAGCGCTCGTCTGCCTTGGCGGCAACTTCGCCGTCGCCCTGCCTGACTCCGACCTGGCCTTTCCCGCCATGAGAGAGCTCGATCTCAGCGTTCACATCGGCACCAAGCTCAATCGAACCCATCTCCTGGTCGGGAAAGAAACCTACGTGCTGCCGTGCCTGGGCCGGACAGAGCTCGATATGCAGGCCAGCGGCCGGCAGTCGATTACCGTCGAGGACTCGATGTCGATGGTCCATGCGTCCTCGGGCAAGTTGACGCCCGCATCCGAATTCCTGCGCTCCGAGCCCGCGATCGTTGCCGGCATGGCGAAAGCGACCCTGCCAGCGAGCAAGGTGAAGTGGGACGAACTCATCGCGGATTACGACAAGATCCGCGATGCCATCGAGCGAACCATTCCCGGATTCGAAGCGTTCAATGAGCGCATTCGCGTTCCAGGTGGATTCAGGCTTCCCCTCCCGCCTACCGAACGTGTTTGGCATACCCCCTCCGGCAAAGCCGAGTTTTCGATCTACCAGGGCGTCAAGGAGGATGCCGACGTTCTGGGCGCCGAAGGCGTGCTGCGCCTGATTACCATCCGTAGCCACGATCAATACAACACGACGATCTACGCAATGGATGATCGCTATCGCGGCGTGTTCGGCAGACGCGACATACTCTTCATGAACGAAGCCGATTTAACTGCGCTCGGCCTCGAACATGGCGATGTCGTGGACATCGAGACGATCTGCACCGACCGGGCACTCGCGCTAAGGGGGATCACAGCGATTGAATACAAGATCGCTCCAGGGTCTGTCGCCGCGTACTACCCGGAGGCGAATGTCCTCGTGCCGCTGGATTACATCGATAAGGAAAGCGGAACGCCATCGTACAAATCCGTGCCGGTGCGCGTGCGTCGCTCGGAGGCGACCGCGCCCTGACATGCTGAAGCAGCAGCGTCTAAAGGCAATTGCCTAGACAACAAATCAGAATAGCCGCGTCTCGGCACGCTCCAGGGGCCCGTCACCCCGAAGACGATATCCCTGGAGTTCATTGCCTGAGTTGTGACCTCGCATCATGCCATTGGAGCCGCGCCAAATGGATATCTTCGACGCCTTTCATCTTGCGAGATTGCAATTCGCATTCACCGTGTCGTTCCATATCGTTTTTCCGGCAATCAGCATCGGGATGGCCAGCTTCCTCGCGGTACTGGAATGGCGATGGCTTGCAACCGGCAACGTCGCTTACCGGGAGATGTTCCACTTCTGGTCGCGCATTTTCGCGGTCGGCTTTGGCATGGGCGTGGTGTCGGGCGTCGTGATGGCCTACGAATTCGGCACCAACTGGAGCGGCTTCTCCAACGTCGCAGGCAACATCACCGGACCGCTACTCACCTACGAGGTCCTGACCGCTTTCTTTCTCGAAGCCGGATTTCTGGGCGTCATGCTTTTTGGATGGAACCGTGTCGGGCCGCGCGCGCATTTCTTTGCGACGCTCATGGTGGCCGTTGGAACGCTGATTTCGACGTTCTGGATTCTTGCCTCCAATAGTTTCATGCACACCCCTCAAGGGTTTGCCATGGTCAACGGCCGCATCGTGCCCACCGACTGGCTCAAGGTCATTTTCAATCCTTCGTTTCCGTATCGACTCGTGCACATGACGATCGCGGCTTTCATCGTTGCCGCGTTCATCATTGCCGCGTGTGGCGCCTGGCATCTACGAAACGGCCGTGCCGACGAGCCCGTCAAGCGCAGCTTTTCGATGGCCCTCTGGATCTTGCTGCTCCTCGCGCCCCTTCAGATCGTGGTCGGTGACGCACACGGGCTGAACACGCGTGAACATCAACCGGCGAAGATCGCAGCCATCGAAGGCCTGTGGGATACGGAAAAAGGCGGGACAGCTCTGAACCTTGTGGGGCTTCCCGATATGGAAGCGGAGGTCACGCGTTACGCAATCTCGATACCGCATCTGGGCAGTCTTATTCTCACCCATAGCTGGACCGGCGAGATCCGCGGACTGAAGGAGTTCAAGAAGGAAGATCGGCCCTATTCGCCGATCATATTCTGGACCTTTCGGCTGATGGCTGGCCTGGGCATGCTCATGCTGCTGACTGCGCTAATCGCCTTGTTTCTCCGCTTCCAGGGACGGCTGTATGAAGCGCGCTGGTTTCAAGGCTTCGTATTCTGCATGGGGCCTTCAGGCATTGTAGCTTTGCTGGCCGGGTGGATTACCACCGAGGTCGGGAGACAGCCGTGGACGGTCTATGGCGTCCTTCGAACGATCGATTCAGTGTCTCCGATCGGCGCGCAGCAGGCAGGCGTATCCCTTCTGATCTTCGTGATGGTCTATTTCCTGGTGTTCGGTGTCGGCATCTATTACATGCTCAAGATGATGAAGCGTGGACCGAATGCCGTGGTCGATCAATGGGCGCATCTGCGTCACCCTGTGCTTCGCAACCGTCCGCTCGACGCGCTGGAGGGAGAAAAATAAAATGCAACTCGATCTTCCGATTGTCTGGGCACTCATCATCGGCCTCGCCGTCTTTATCTACGTCATTCTCGACGGATTCGATCTCGGCATCGGTCTGCTATTCCCGTTCTTCGAAAGCAAGGGGGAGCGGGAAGTCATGCTCAATACCGTTGCTCCAGTCTGGGACGGCAACGAGACCTTCCTCGTATTAGGAGGTGCGGGTCTGTATGGCGCGTTCCCGATCGCGTATTCGACGCTGCTTCCCGCGAACTACATGCCGCTCATCCTGATGGTGATCGGTTTGATCTTTAGAGGCGCGGCGTTCGAACTCCGGGCAAAGGCCCGGCGAACGCAACATGCCTGGGATCTCGCCTTCATTGGCGGATCGGCTCTTGCATCGTTCTGTCAGGGCGTCGTTCTCGGTTCGCTCCTGCAAGGTATCAGGATCGTCGACGGCCGCTTCGCGGGCGCGCCTTTCGACTGGCTCTCGCCATTCAGCCTGTTCTGCGGTTTCGGCCTGATGACCACCTACGCGACCCTGGGGTGCGGATGGCTCATCATGAAGACCGACGGCGACCTGCAAAGCAAGATGCGCGCGGTGATGAAACCGTTGATTGCGGTCTTGTTTGGCACGATCGTGGTTGTCAGCATCTGGACCGTGCTGGGACTTCCAAGGGTGGAGGCGCGCTGGTTCGGGAGCGGCAACACGAAGTATTTTGCACCGGTGCCGATCCTGGTTGTCGCATGCACCTGGGGCATTTACCACACCCTCAAACAACGTCACGAGGCGACACCGTTCCTTCTGACGTTGGCGATATGCTTCCTCGGTTTCAGCGGTCTGATCATCAGCATCTGGCCGTACATCGTTCCGCCTTCTCTCACCATCTGGGAAGCGTCGTCTACCCGATCGAGCCAGATTTTTGCACTGGTCGGAACCGCCATCGTTCTGCCGGTGATTTTGGTCTACAACGCGATGCAATATCGGGTGTTTCGCGGAAAAGTCCGTGAGGGCGACGCCGGATATCACTAGCCCATTCTTCAGGAGCCAAGCGTGGCGTTGGGCCGAACAAACGTGACCAGTCCGGCCGAAGCGACCAACTCCCGACCTATCCGCCGATTGAGAGCATCCATGATCGTCCGACCGAATCAAAACTGGTTCACGTTGCTTTTCGTATGGAATGGCTCGGTGCTCCAATCGATTATCCCTCAGCTTGTTTTCATGCTGATCATCAGTAGCCTTGCAGTCCTGACCCAGGGAAAAATCTTTGGCGAAAAAATCCCACTGAACACCACCCCGTTCACGCTCTTAGGCATTGCGCTGGCGATATTTCTGGCGTTTCGGAACAATGAAAGTTACGCGAGGTTCAATGAAGCTCGCCACCTGTGGGGCAACATCCTGATTGCAAGTCGCAATCTTGCCTCGCAAACGCTCTCTTACTTTCCGACGCAGATGGATCATGTCCGGTTCTGCAATTTAATCGTCGCGGTTCCCTATGCGCTCAAGCATCAGTTACGTCGAACCGACTCCGTGCACGACCTCAACCGATTGCTCGACGGCGGTGAGAAGACGACGTTTCGAATGAAAGCCTACCTGCCGGCCGCCATATTGAGCGCAATGCGTGAACGCCTCGCTCAACTCGAAGACCTGGATGGAAGCGCGATGACCAGGCTCATTATTCTGGACAATCAGATTTCCGAGCTCGAAAGATCAGTTGGCGGATGCGAGCGTATCGCCTCAACGCCCATTCCGTTCGCCTATAGCGTGCTACTGCACCGCACGGTCTACGCGTATTGTGTCTTGCTTCCTTTTGGACTTGTAGATTCCACGGAGTTCTTCACCCCCCTGCTCTGTGTCTTCATTTCATACACCTTGATCGCACTGGAGGCAATCGCGAGCGAGGTGGCGGACCCGTTCAGCGAGGCGCCCAATGCACTCGCGCTCGACTCCATATCACGGAACATTGAACGGTCGGTCTTCGAGATCTATGGCCGCGCGTTGCCCGATGAATTGCGGCCCAGGCACCCCTATCAATTCACGTGACGTTCAAGCGAGGAGGTCAGCATGTCGAGCCATCTGATAATCGCCACGTTTTCGAGCGTGGCAACTGCCGAACAGGCTAGCCGGGAAATCCATCGTTTCGCATCCGAAGATGAAGGACTGACGATTCATAGCGGCGTACTCGTGCAGAAAGGTTCCGACGGCAACACCCACGTCCTCTCCACGCAGTCAAGAGCAATTTGGGGCCCGGTCATCGGCGCCATTACCGGCACGCTTCTGGGCTTGCTCGGTGGCCCCGCGGGCGCGCTATTGGGTTTCACCGTGGGTACCTCGGCGGGCATCGCCGAGCAACTCATATCCGATGTTCTGGACGATGAATCGGTGAAATCGATCCTTACGCGCCTTCCGGCCGGTCAGGTGGCGCTGATCCTGGAAGCCGACGAGGACACACCCGCGCAGGTCGATACATTGATCGCCGCAACCGGAGGCAGCGTTTTCCGTCGCAATCTCTGAGGAGACGGGGTGCGCGTGCTCGATTCGAAACGGATGACGGTCGCGGCGTCGATGCCTTCGCGATTCCTCGTCAGCCTCCGACCATGCTTGCCGCAATATTCACGCAGAGACCTAACACCGTGACATTGAAATAGAACGCGAGGATGGATTGCGCCAGCGCGGTTCGCCGCGCGCTGCGCCCGCGCAAGCCGATATCGGCGGTCTGAGATGCCAGGGCGATCGTGAAAGAAAAATAAAGCAGATCCAGATAATCCGGCTCCAGTCCCTGGTCGGGGAAGTCCAGCGCAGGCGCCTGCGGATCGGACGCGTAAAAGATTCGAGCGTAATGCTGTGCGAAGATCGTCGGAATCAGAAACCACGCGCCGAACAGCGTAAGGCCGGTGAGCGCGGCTCGCATGAGCTTGGATTCAAGGGCGAGCCCTTTCGTCGAGCCTAATTCAAGAACGATCGCCATGATGCTTGCTACCGTGGCGATGGAGATCACGGTCAGAACCGTCACGGCGTTCTCGTCGTTGACGGTGGCGCGTGCGCGAACGTCCTCGGGATTCGCCTTCAGCATCTGATACCAGATCGTCGCGAGGAATGCCCATACGCCGGTGTCCCAGCCGATGAGGGCGCGAGTGACCGGGCCAAACGACGCCGGCGACGACAATGCCATCACCAATCCAAGACAGAACGCCGCACTCATATGCGGCCGATTTCGGAGGGCCTGCGGATAGAGGCTCATGGGTCGATTAAGCTTAGGGCAGATGATTCCCGGTGGTTCGAATGACCCGCGGCCGCGTCCCGCTTTCGCGGATAACCTGACATCCGCTCTGCGGAGGCGACCTCATGGACATGCCGCAGACCTCTTCATCCGTTTCAAGAGCCCCCGGCCACCTCAACCGCTTTTTGAAGCAAGCTTGATAAGCAGCTTGAGCGGATAAACCGCAATCATGGTGGCTGCCACGCCGAATACCCAAAGCGCGATAAACCAGCACATTTGCATGACCAGCGTTTTGCGCTTGCTTCGGGAGTCTGCTTTCATCGTCTCGACCTCGCAAGATTGCCCTTCCCGCCACGCTGCTGACCGCTCTCGCCGTCATCAAACGATTCGTGCCGATAGCCTGTACGGCGAGCGCGGTAACCTCGGTCGAAGGCGGTCATGTCAACCGTAAAACGTGGTTCCATCCCGACGCCTATCGACTTCGGACTGCACCCAGGCCGACGCGCGCTCGCGGGTGGCGACCCAGGAATGGGACGCCTGCCCGTACTGTTGCATCAAGACCCGGCGCGCCCATTCGATCCCGTCGCGCGTGGCCTCCTCGGGAGTCAGCCATTCGGGCTGAGTCGTCCGGGGCCATACGTCGACGAGAGGCTGGCCATCCTTGCTGAACTCGATCTCCGCAACCCACGCACCTCTGTGATTCTGACGGACTTCGACCGCGATGTTGAAGCCCATAAACGCATCAAATCCAGGACGCATAGTCCCCTCCGTTCGAAGCTCACCCCCTAATGTAGCCGTTTGGCCGTCGTCGTGCGTCCGCGTGCTCCGATAATTATGATCGGTCGGAATTTGAATAAATTTTCTGCATTGGCGTCAACTCCCTCTCGCCTTAAAACTAAGCATCCCAAATCGTCTGGGAAGGCTCTTCGTCCCTTCGAGCATACACACGCTTCGCTAAAAAATCGCCCCTTTGCCGTGGCGTGGCCTATGCTGAGTGAAACGCCCTTTTCAAGCCATCCGGAGGTGCACCATGCAACAGCAACAGTCGGAGTTCGACTTCTACATCAACCTCACCAAACCGTCGCTCGGGCTATACGTTCGCAAAGGAGCGGGCCTGCCGGATTTCGCGGCGGCCGAAGCGAAGCAGTGGCAATTCTCCGGGCATGTCTGGCAAAGCGAGCTCTCGCCCGACATTCTCAAGGAACTGGATGCGAACGGCCATGCGTTTCAGGAGCTGGGCGGCTGACATCGCCGCCCGGTTCCCTGCGAACGCCCGCTCACCCGCTCAGGATTCGCTCTTGGCGGACTCCTTTGCGCCTTCCGCCGGCTTCGCCGTGCTCTTCTTGCTTCCCGACCTGGCCTTCTTCTCCTTTGGCTTCGCTTCCGCTTCGACCTTGGTAAACGCGACCTTGTCAGTGTCCTTGTCGTAGGTCACATCGACCGTGTCGCCGGACTTGAGCTTGTCGCCGAGGATTTCCTTCGCGAGCCGCGTTTCCAGTTCCTGACGAATCTGGCGCTTCAGTTCGCGTGCGCCGAATTCCGGCCGATATCCGACATCGGCGAGATGATCGATGACCGAGTCCTGCACCTTGAGCGTGATGTCCTGCGCGGCGGCCGTGCGCGTGACGCGCTCGATCTGAATCTGCACGATCGAGCGGATGTTCTCGCGCGAAAGCCCATGGAACACGATGATCTCGTCGATGCGATTCAGGAACTCGGGGCGGAAGTGGCCTTTCAGCACGTCCATGAGCTTCTCGCGCATGTCCTTTTCCGAATCGCGATCCTTCTCTTCCTTTTCAAGGTTGTCCATGATGATGGACGCGCCCAGATTGCTCGTCGAGATGATGACGGTGTTGCTGAAGTCGACCACACGGCCCTTGCCATCGGTGAGGCGGCCGTCGTCGAATACTTGCAGCAGCACGTTGTTCACGTCGGGATGCGCCTTCTCGATTTCGTCGAGCAGGATCACGCTGTACGGACGGCGCCGCACGCGCTCGGTGAGCTGCCCGCCTTCGTCATAGCCGACATATCCCGGCGGCGCACCGATCAGTCGCGCCACTGCATGCCGCTCCATGTATTCCGACATGTCGATACGGATCACGGCCTGCTCGTCGCCGAACACCGTTTCCGCAAGCGCCTTCGCAAGCTCGGTCTTGCCGACGCCGGTCGGTCCCAGGAACAGGAAGGTCGCGATCGGCCGGTTCGCCTGACCCATGCCGGCACGCGACAGACGCACCGCATCGCTCACGGCGGTCACCGCTTCGTCCTGCCCGACGACGCGCTCGCGCAGCTTGTTCTCCATGTCGAGGAGCTTCTGGCGCTCTTCCTGCGTGAGTTCGGTGACCGGTATGCCGGTGAGACGCGAGACCACTTCCGCCACCGACGCGACCGTCACTTCGAGCGTCTCCGAGCCGGTCTTGCGCTGCCATGCTTCGGTCTGCTCGTCGAGCTTCGCCTGCTTTTCCTTGATACGTTCCTCGAAGCCCTTTGCTTCGTCGAAACGCTTGCGCGACGAAGCGTAATCCTGCTCGCGCTTCAACTGCGCCATCTCCGCTTCCAGTTCCTGAATCTCCGGCGGCCGCGAAGTCGAACCGATGCGCACCCGCGCCGCCGCCTGATCGATGAGATCGATGGCCTTGTCCGGCAGATAGCGCGACGTGATATAGCGATCCGACAACTCGGCCGCGGCGACGAACGCATCGTCCGCGAACGTGACCTGATGGTGCGCTTCGAGCTTGTCGCGCAAGCCACGCAGGATCACGATGGTCTGCTCCACCGTCGGCTCCGGCACCAGCACCGGTTGAAAGCGCCGTTCGAGCGCCGCATCCTTTTCGATGTACTTCTGATACTCGTTGAGTGTCGTTGCGCCGATGAGACTCAGCTCGCCGCGCGCGAGCGCCGGCTTCAGCACGTTGGCGATATCGAGACCGCCTTCGCCGCCGCCTTGCCCCGCGCCGACGATCGTATGCAGTTCGTCGATGAACACGATCAGCTCGCCTTGCTTGGCCGTGACCTCGTCGATGAGCTGTTTTGCGCGCTCCTCGAACTCGCCGCGATACTTCGCGCCCGCGACCATCGAGTTGATGTTGATCTCGATGAGCCGCTTGTTGCGCAGGTCCTCGGGCACGTCGTCATTGACGATCCGCTGCGCGAGCCCTTCCACGATCGCGGTCTTGCCGACGCCCGGCTCGCCGATCAGCACCGGATTGTTCTTCTTGCGCCGCGCGAGCACCTCGATCGTATTTTCGATTTCCAGCGCGCGTCCGAGCACCGGATCGAGCTTGCCCTCACGCGCCATCGCGGTGAGATCGCGGCCGAACTTGTCGAGCGTGGGCGTGCCGCTCGGCGTATCGACGCGTCCATCTTCCGCGCCCTTGCCGACGACTTTCACCACCTTCTGACGCAACGCTTCCGGCGTCACGCCGTACTTCTTCAGCAGCGCGCCCGCGATGGAGTCGGGCACCGACGCCAGCCCGATCAACACATGCTCCGGACCGACATACGAATGCCCGAGTTCGCGCGATGCCTGGAACGCGTACTGAAATGCTTTCTTCAGGCGCGGCGAGATGGTCATCTTCTCGACGGGCGCATCGGGCTCGGCCTTGCCCTTTTGCGCGTGCTCGTCGATGTAGCGCCTGATGTCGTCAGGGGCGAGCTTCAGTTCCTTGAATAGCGCCTGCACGACGTCCGTGTCGGCGAGCACGTAGAGCACCTGTTCGGTGTCGAGTTCGGTCTTCTGGAACTCGTGCGCCTTTTCGGCGGCGCGCTGCAGCAGTTCCATCGTCTGTTCGCTGAAGGCATCGGTGACATCGACGGACTCGCGCGGCACCGAGGCCACTATGTCTTCGTCGTCGTCTTCATCGCCGCCGCCGGGCATACCGCCCATCAGACGCGACAAGCCCCCGCCGCCCAACAGGGAATCGAACGGATTCAGCATGCTTTGATGCCGCATCAACTGCCGGTAGTCGTACTCGCAGATTGACATCGACTTGCGCTGGCCGTTCTGCACGACGGTCACTTGCGCGACCGCTGGACGGGCATGACAAATTTCGCAAAGAGCAGGCATGATCAATCGTCTCCATGTTCGGGCGGATCACCATCGGGCCCACCGATATGCGACTGTCGGTGCGACTCGACCCGAGCCACCGCGTGGTAACCAGGTCTCACTCCCCAAGGTCTTTTATGGCGTCGTGTTATCCGGTGCGGCCGGGCGTCATTCCCCTGCCGCGATGGATACCGAAGCCTCGCTCGTCAACATCAGGAACGTCAGCGTCTCGCACAGATACAACTGCACGGTCGTATCGGTATGACTCGTATAGCCAATGGACAGGTCCTGTCCGATATGTAATTCGTAATCGCCGCCGCGCGTGGACAGCACACAGCCGCCCTGCACCGCGGGCGCCCACACCACCTCTCCACTCACGATACGCTTGATGTGCTGGATCACGGGATAGCCCTGATCGCTCGCCTCGGCAAGCGCCGTATAGGCATCCGCGCCCAGCAGCACCGAGTACGGACCGTCGACGCCCGCGAGCCGCAGCTTTTCCAGCGCCTGGCTGATGGCGGCGGGGTAGTCGGCGACCTCGGCGGGCGGCATCGTCGGCGCGTTCGAGCTGCCCTGGCGTATGCCGACGATGCCCGCGGCCGCGAAGCCATCGAAAATCGCGCTGTCCTCGGCGAGCGCCAGATCGCTTGCGGCGGTCTTGGCGGGCTGCCAGTCGCCGTCATTCGAACCGCGCTCCACGCTGTCGACCGACTCGCGCTGCAACGTGAACGGCACGCTCAACTGCACGAGTTGCCGGACGTCGTAGAGCCTGGCCGACACGCCCTTCCTTGGCGCGGCGACATTCATCTGATGCCCTGTGCCGATGGCCGCGAGCGCGGCGCCGCCCGGGCTCTTCACGTCGATCACTCGCCGCCCCGCGACGGAGCGCCTGAAGGTGCGCGCCACTTCGGCTTCGATCTGTTCCCATGCGTCGTCGGAAATCGGTGCAAGCTCGCGATGCAGGTTATTCATGTTGTAGCGTTCCTTTGAGTGAGCCGATATTCAGTGTTCCGCTGCGGCTCGCTTCGAGCCGAGGCGCGCCGGCGGGCGAGGCTGTCACCGCCGCCGCGGGCGTTCTGTCGGGAAGCGCGTCGAGCAGATCGGCGGACGGCACGAAGAAGAGCCCGCCCGTCACCGCGCGACTGTAGTCGAGCAGACGGTCGTAATTGCCCGGCGGCCGGCCGACGAACATGTTCTCCATCATCTGCTCGATCGGTCCGGGCGCGCGCGCATAACCGATGAAATAGGTGCCAAACTCCTTGGCGCCGGGACGGCCGAAGGCCATGTTGTGCCGCAGGATCTTCACCTCCTGACCATTCTCGTCGATGGTCGTGAGCGAACTGTGCGAGCACGAGGGTTTCACGTCCGCGTCCAGTTCGACATCGGATAGCTTCTTGCGCCCGATAATCTTTTCCTGTTGCTCGACCGTCAGACCACTCCATGCCTCTAGGTCATGAAAGTACTTCTGCGCGATTACATAGCTGCCGCCCACGAATTCCTGATCCTCCTCACCGATGATCGTGCAATTTGCGGCGCTTCTCCCCGATGGATTCTCCGTGCCGTCGACGAAGCCCACCATGTCGCGCAGATCGAAGTAGCGAAACCCGTGCACCTCGTCGACGACCGTCACCGCATCGCCGAGCTTGTCGAGCAGTTGCGACGCAAGCTCGAAGCACAGGTCCATATGATCCGCGCGGATATGAAGCAGGATGTCGCCCGGCGTCGCGATTGCGCGGCGCTCGCCCGAGCCGAAATCGATGAACGGATGCAGCGACGCGGGACGCGGCGCGCCGAAGAGCAAGTCCCACGCTTCGGAGCCGAAACCGCACACGCAGGAGAGGTTGGCGGTAGGCGCGCGCGTGCCGACCGCACGAACGAGCGCGGCGATGTCGCCGCACCATTCACGCACGGCGGCAACGTGGTCTTCGCCGCGCGCCACCGTCAGGGTGAGAAAGATCGCGCTTCGGGAAATCGGATCGCAGACGGCTTGTGGTTCTGGTGTGTTGTTGTTGGGCATCTGAAATTTTTTTTTCATCACGTCAGGGAACTCGCTCAACCGGGGAAGCACGCCGGCATTCACGAGGGCAGATCGCGAAGGACCCGAAAAGCTGCTGGATTGCCTAAACGAAGCAAGGCGGCCCCGTCTGCACTCGGCCAACCTGAAGCAAGAACATTAGAACAGCGCGTTCATCGACAAGCGGTACGGCTCGACACCGCCAACCCGGCTCCCTCGCTTCCGGCAGAACCTATTGCTTTCACGGAGACCCTGCGTCGCCCCATACAAAATAGCAGGCATGAGCCCTTTAGGGCACGACGACGAATGTTCGTTCAACGATGCTTAGTATCGGATCACACCGGATGGGTGGCGCGCCCCGGCCGCCGCGTGTCATTGATTGCGCGCCTAAAGCATCGCCGCTCAAGCATAGGCCTGGAATTTTGAGTGGCGAAGCTGAAGCGGAGAAACGCCGGCTTCACGCTAGCGTCTTTCGCGGCTTGAAGCGCGCGCCAGATATCGGAGCACTACGGCTATGCATTCGAACTGGCCCGTCCGATGCGTCTTGACGCAACGTGAACGGATTTAACTAGCACGGCGAGACACGACGCCAAAGCCGTTTCGTTTTGCGTCGCGCATGACGAAACGGACTTTCATATCATGCCGATGTCAGCCTTGTTGCAGACGCTCTTGTATCTCTCTGGTGCTCAGCGACGAATAATCCTTGCTGAGTTTCTCGAAGATGAGTTCGCGGGTTTGCGCGCTCAGACCGGACAGCACCATGCCAAGGAATTTGGGTTCGGCAATCAGTCGCAGACGGCCAAAGCGCTGATCTAACCGCGCCTTTTCCAGGTATTCGGCCACCTGAGTCGCGAATTTATCCCTTTCCTTTTCCTTTCGTTCACTGGCGGAAAATTCGGCCGCCTGCTTCTCGGTTAGCGTCGTGGCGCTATGCGCGACATTGACGAAATCATCGACTTCTTCCAGATCGAGTGTGAGTCCCGGAGCCTGGAACACTCGCGCCCGACCTTCATCCGCCACCACAATCCACGTCATGTCGTGCATCATGTTCCTCCGGTGCAAAGCCTCAAAAGAAATCGCTCGCAAGAGCCGGCATGCTGATTTCAGTGGCCATCTTCACGCCCGTATTGTCGGGATGTCAAGCTGAATGGCAGGTCAACGGCGCTCGATACATGGTTCACGTGACGTGCTCAAATGCTCATGCGCCTAAGGTCCATGCGTCTGAATCCATGATGGCGCAGCCCTGTATCGTTAAGACCCGATAGTTATTATCGGATCGCCAGATCAAAGCCATCCAAAACGCACTATCGGTCTTGCCGCGCCCGGCCATCTCGCATGCGGTCTCGTGGCCCATTCGTACCGCCTCGTTCAGAGAGAGTTTGTTTCTTGACACTCACGCGCTGCCCGCCCTTTAATGAGTCAAGGGTTTTTCTGTCTAAGCGCCACTCATCGGGATTCGCTCATGACCATCACGCATCACGCGAGAATGTGGGAAGCTGCCGTTGACGCGCTGGAGCGTGCCGCCCAATTGCATCGTCAATTCTTTCGGCTGGCGGGACAGCAAGCACAGGCGCCGGTATGGGAACCTCCCATAGAGTTCTTCGAAGACCATGGCAGATTGTCGGTCGTCGTCGCGTTGCCTGGCATCAGGCCGGATCTCGTTCAGGTCAGCCTCGAAAACAATACCTTGACCGTGACCGCCGAACGCAAAGTCGCCAACGCTTTGTCCAGGGCCACCGTGCATTGCTTCGAAATACCGTACGGGCGATTCGAGCGACAAGTCCGGCTTCCCGCAGGACGCTATCGCCTGGCCGGACGCGATTCCGAGCACGGGTGTCTGTTGCTGCATATCGAGACGCTGGAATGAAACCCGCTGGCGACAGCGTTTTCAAGGAGCGACGATGACTACGGACACCACCAGGCGCCCGGAAACGGAGACGCAGGGGAGCGAGCCGCCTGCCCCATCGCCATTGCCCGAGAATGGCCTGATCTTGCTGCCGGTGCGTAACACCGTGCTCTTCCCCGGCATGGTCCTGCCGCTCAGGGCCGAGACCGCGCTGTTGAAACAGGACGTGCAGGCGGCCGTCAGGCGCCAGTCGCCCCTGGGCATCGTTCTGCAGCGCGACCCGCAAGTGATGGAGCCGCCTTTCGACGGATTGCACGCCGTAGGGACCGTGGCCAATGTGCTGCGCTATTTGACGAACTCTCAGGATGGCAACCATCACCTCGTCTGCCAGGGAGTAAGTCGTTTCAGGCTCGTCGCTCCGATCGATGGCCTGGATTTTCGCGCCGCCCGTGTGGAGTTCATCGCCGACCCGACGCAAACCGATGCCGCAATCGACGCACGCGTGCTCGTCCTGCGCCAACGCGCCGGAGAAATGATCGCATTGTTGCCCAATGCGGGCGCGGACCTGGTGAAAGCGCTCGACGCGATCGAGGCTCCGGGCCTGCTGGCGGACACGGTCGCCGGCCTGCTCGATATCGCTCCTGAGCGCAAGCAGGACATCCTGGAGACGCTCGACATCCGCAAGCGCCTCGACATGGTGCTGGACGCCATTGCGGGACGAATCGAGGTCCTTCGTCTGTCGCTGGAGATTGGTGAGCAGACACGCGGGAGGCTCGACGAACGACAGCGCGAAGTCATGCTGCGCGAGCAACTCAAGACCATCCAGAACGAGCTTGGCGAAAACGCCGAAATAGAGGAAGAACTCAGGCAACTGGCGCAAGCCGTTACCGCCGCCGATATGCCGACGGACGTCGACAAGCACGCCCGCAAGGAACTTGCCCGGCTGGAACGCGCACCGGAAGGCTCCGCCGAATATGCCATTGGCATGAGCTATCTGGAACTTCTGAGCGAACTGCCGTGGAGTCTTCCGCCGGCGGCGCCCATCGATATCGCGCACGCCCGGAGTGTGCTGGAAGAAGCCCACTTCGGCCTCGAAAAGGTGAAGCGGCGCATTCTGGAATATCTGGGCGTGAGGAAGCTCAATCCGGAGGGAAACGTCCCGATTCTCTGTTTTCTGGGGCCGCCCGGCGTCGGCAAGACCTCGCTGGGCCAGAGCATCGCCCGAGCGCTGGAGCGGCCATTCGTGCGCGTGAGCCTCGGTGGCGTGCATGATGAGTCGGAGATTCGCGGCCATCGGCGTACCTATATCGGCGCGATGCCGGGCAACATCATCCAGGCAATCCGCAAGGCCGGCGCGCGCAATTGCGTGATGCTGCTCGACGAACTGGACAAGCTGGGGCACGGCGTACACGGCGACCCGTCGGCCGCGATGCTTGAAGTCCTGGACCCGGAGCAGAATCGTGCCTTCCGCGACAACTACCTGGGCGTTCCCTTCGACCTGTCCGCTGTCGTGTTCATTGCGACCGCCAATCAGGCGGAGGGCATAGCCGGCCCGCTGCGGGACCGCATGGAAATGCTCGATCTGCCGGGATACACGGAAGCCGAGAAGTTTGAGATCGCGCGCCGTTTTCTCGTTCCCCGGCAACTGAAGGCGTGCGGACTCACCGAGGCGCAGTGCCAGCTCAGCGACGACGCCATTCGCTCGATCGTTCGCGACTACACGCGCGAGGCCGGCGTTCGCAGCCTGGAACGGCAGATCGGCGCCGTGTTTCGATACGTTGCGTTGCGCGTCGCGGAAGACCAGACCACGCGAGAACGCATCGAGCCCGGCGATCTGACGGCGATTCTCGGGCACCGGCGCTTCGAGAACGAAGTGGCCCTGCGCACCAGCATGCCGGGCGTCGTGACCGGGCTGGCGTGGACGCCCGTCGGCGGCGACCTGCTCTTCATTGAAGCGAGCAGCTCGCCCGGCAACGGCAGGCTGGTGCTCACGGGTCAGTTGGGCGAAGTGATGAAGGAAAGCGCCCAGGCCGCGCTCACGCTCGTCAAATCGCGCTGCGACACGCTGCAGATCGACAGTTCCAGATTCGAGAAGCGCGACATCCACATCCATGTGCCGGCCGGCGCGGTGCCCAAGGACGGACCCAGCGCGGGTGTCGCGATGTTCGTCGCCATCGCGTCGCTGCTCTTGGGCAAGCCCGTACGCAGCGATTGCGCCGTGACAGGCGAAATCAGTCTTCGTGGCGTCGTGCTGCCCGTGGGCGGCATCAAGGAGAAGGTGCTGGCCGCCTTGCGTGGCGGCATCCGCACCGTGCTCCTTCCCTCGCGCAATGTCGTCGATCTCGAAGACATTCCGGCCGACGCCCGCGAGCAGATGCGATTCGTCGCGCTGAAAACAGTGGACGATGCCCTGCACGAGATCATCGACAACCATCCGGCAGGGGCATGATGCTGCCGAGCGCCGCTGCGGACGTCCCGCCGTTGCGGGCGGCAGCCGCGCAAACCCTCGCCGCATCACAGCGCGCCGATGCCATGCCGCAACGAGTGTTCCCTGGCGCGGCGGATCGCGTCGAAGAAACTCGGCTCGGCCGCCACGCGCCGCCTGCCGACGTGAACGACCCGGAGGCTGGAGGCGAAGCGCCGGCATCGCGTGATCGGACACGATGAAAATCAGTTATCCCGAGCGTCGATGACGTGATTCACCCGTCGCCTCGCAACGAGCAGGCTAGTCGAAGGCGATACGCAACGCCCTATTTGATCGGCTCGGCGCTATCGCCCGCGAGCAAAAGCTGCGGATGCTGTGAAAAGCGCCACCCCTCGCCTTCGCGCTCGACGATCCAGACCATATCGAACCGGTGCTCGGGCCAGGCTGACGGGACCGTTGGCGCGTTGGGCAGCAGTCCGATCAGCGACGGGAGGATCTTGTGCTCCCACGCAATCAGAATCACCCCGGTCTCGGCCAGCACCTCATGCATCAACGCTTCGCCATCGTCCTTCAGGTAACTCGACGAATACTTGATATGGGCGCTTTCCTGCAACTGCCTGACCAGAGGCGCGACCGTCTGCATCGACCGATTGCTTTTACTGCCGGGACCGCTGCCCGCGGCGAAAATGCAACCGGGTGTCATTTTTTCGCGCTGCGCGGCATCGCCCGACCGAAAGAACTGCGTCAGCGCTCCGGCGCGCTGCCAGCCGCGCACGGACAGACTTTCCTCGTCGGGCTTGCCGTCTTCGTCGATTCCTGCACCCATCGAAGGAGCGGGTTTTTCCGCATGGCGGATAAACATGATTCGCTGAGGTGACATGGCCTATGTAGGGTTCTTGCGTCAGGGGAGGAAACGGCACGAAGCCGAAGAGGCCACGAACGCCGAGGCACTCCGGGCGCCGGCATTAGGAGTGTCGCGCGAGTGCCGCGCGACTCGCATTTCAACTTAGCACGAAACGACGTGGCTCGCTTTCCGGGCGGGCGCGCACCCGGCTGGAGACATCGAGGTACGCCGGTCGAAATCGTGAGACGATCGGAGCAAGGACTCACGGCTGATCGTGCCGTGTGTTGACTTCCCTGCGACGAATCGGCGAGTCCTTCTCGACTGGATCACTCACCGCCCTACGGAGAACTTTGTGAGCCCAAACACTGCACCGCCCCATAATTCGCAAGGAATGCCGGACACGGAACTGCAGTCCATCGACGCGCCGTTGTCGGCGGCCGCGGCATTCCTCGTCCTGACAGTCAAGGACGACGACACCTCCGTTGCTCGCGCGCGCTCCGTCATCGCCCATAACACGGACGACCTCGTCAAGGGCATTCTGCTACGCGCCAATGGCGGGGCATTCACATGCAACGTCGGGATCTCGCATCGAATCTGGAGTGCGCTGACGAACAAGCCGATGCCTCGGGAACTCAGGCCTTTTCAGGAAGTGCGAGGCGCCACACATACCGCGGTCGCCACGGCGGGCGACTTGCTGTATCACATCCGCGCCGGATCGATGGGCCTGATCGTGGAGTTCGAGAAACTCCTGCTCGAAGCGTTCGGCCCGTCCGTCACGGCCATTGACGATGTAGCGGGGTTTCGTTACTTCGACGGCCGCGACCTGCTCGAATTCGTCGATGGCACGGGCAATCCGGATGGTCTCGGCCTGCCGCAGTCGACGATCGTCGGCGACGAAGATCCCGAGCATGCGGGAGGCAGCTACATCGTGATTCAGAAGTATCTGCACGAGCTCTCCGCCTGGAGGGCTCAACGTATCGAGACCCAGGAAGCAATCATCGGGCGCACGAAATTCGATAACGTCGAATTGCCGGACGCCAAGGGCGGCCAGAAATCGCACAAGACGCTGTGCACGATCGTGGATGAAGCAGGCGAGCACCCCATCCTCCGAGACAACATGCCGTTCGCCGTGCCGGGCGTTGGACAGTACGGCACGTATTTCATCGGCTACTCGCGCCACTTGTGGGTGATGGAAAAGATGATCGAGCGGATGTTCATCGGCGACCCGCCTCCCCTGCACGACCGCATTCTGGACTTCTCGAAAGCCGTGGCCGGGGTGACGTTCTTCGCTCCGAGCCATGCCTTTCTGGGCAGTCTCGACGGCTAGCCCGAAGGTTTCGCGCCGGGCTTCTTTCGAACGGCGAAGCCCGGGATCGGGCGTCAACGGCGCGAGGCGAACGGGGCCCCCACTATCGCATCCTGGAGCTGATCGACCGTGTACGGCTTACGCAGCGCCAGCCAGGCGAAGTCCTGGACGTCCTCCGCGACGACCGGGTCGCCCGATGCGAAGATGACCTTGATCTGCGCGTGCACCCGGACGATGCATCGCGCCAGCTCGACGCCCGACATGTCGGGCAGATTGATATCGGTGAGCAATGCATCGAATGGCGTGTCCTTCATGGCCTGCAGCGCAATCGTCGCGTTGGCGACGACGAAGGGCTTGTGCCCAAGCAGAATGAGCAACTCCTTCACCGCCTCGCGCGTGGGTTCGTCGTCGTCGACCACGAGCACGCGTATCTCGCTTCTCTGGATGGTCGACACGTCGAGCGGCCGTTCGCCCTGTGCGTCGGCTCCGAGCACCTGTCCGGCCGAGCCGAATACGTCCCTGAGCTTGTAGGCCACGTCCTCGCGGCTATAGGGCTTGCTCAGCAGTTCCACGCCAGCGTCCAGTCGCCCCCCGTGAACGATCGCATTCTGCGTGTATCCCGACGTGAACAGCACCCGAAGATGCGGTTGCAGTTGCAAAGCGCGCCGCGCCATGTCCGGACTCTTCAACGCGCCCGGCATGACCACGTCCGTAAACAGCAGATCGACATGAGCGCCACTGCTCAGAACCACGAGCGCTTGTTCGGCGTTGTCCGCCTTCAGCACGCGATAGCCGAGGTCTTCCAGCATGGCGATCACAGTTGCCTGAACTTTCTTGTCATCCTCGACCACGAGCACCGTTTCGCTTCCGCCCATCATGGGCGCATTGATTCGCGCCTTTCGCTCGAGCGCTTCCGCCGAAGATCGCGGCAGATAGATGCGAACGGTTGTTCCGTGACCGACTTCGCTATAGATGCGAATGTGCCCGCCCGATTGCTTGACGAAGCCATAGGCCATGCTGAGTCCGAGTCCGCTTCCCACGCCCTCAGGCTTGGTGGTGAAGAATGGATCGAACGCGCGCTCGATCACCTCGGACGTCATGCCACTGCCATTGTCGGTCACGCCCAGCATCACATACTGTCCGGCGGGAACGTCGGATAACGAGCGCACGTAGCGGTCGTCGAGCATGGCGTTGGCCAGTTCTATCGTGAGCTTGCCGCCGTCGGGCATGGCATCGCGCGCGTTGATCGCCAGGTTCAGGACGACGTTTTCGAGCTGATGAGGATCGACGAAAGCATTCCAGAGGCCGCCGGATATCACCGTCTCGACGTCGATCGTTTCGCCAAGGGCGCGGCGCAACAGGTCGTCCATGTCCCGCACCATCGCGCCAAGGTTCACCGAGACGGGACGCAACGCCTGACGGCGGCCGAAAGCAAGCAACTGAGCCGCCAGCTTCGCTCCCCGCTCGACGGCGTCGATGGCGCTGGCAAGGCGCTCGCTCGTCCAGTTGTCACGCGCGCACCGGCTTTCGAGCAGTTCGAGATTTCCGCGCAGGACTTGGAGCACGTTGTTGAAGTCGTGCGCCACGCCGCCCGTCAGCTTGCCGATAGCTTCCATTTTCTGCGATTGAAAGAGCGCCGCGCGCGTCTGTTCGAGCAGCCGATCCGCTTCGCGCTTCTCGGTGACATCGCGCGTGATCTTCGCAAAGCCGATCAGCAGGCCCGCTTCGTCGCGAATGGCGTCGACGATCACATGCGCCCAGAAGCGTGTGCCGTCGCGACGCACGCGCCACCCCTCGGACTCGCAACGCCCCTCGCGTGCGGCGATCTCGAGTGCACGCCGGGGCAATCCCGCCGCCACGTCTTCGGGCGCGTAGAACCGGGAGAAGTGAGAGCCGACGATCTCCTGCTCGGTGTATCCCTTGATGCGCCGTGCGCCCTGGTTCCAGTTGGTGACGTGCCCTTGCGGCGAAAGCATGAAGATCGAGTAGTCGGTCACCCCTTCCACGAGCAGTCTGAATCGCCGCTCGCTTTCGATCACCGCATCGTGCGCCTTGCGCTTTCCGCTTTTGTCGCGAACCAGCTTGGCGAAGCCGAGCAATCGACGATCGTCGTCGAATATCGCCGTCGTCACGACACTCGCCCAGAACACGGACCCGACCTTGCGCTTGCGCCAGCCTTCGGTGACCCGACTGCCTTGCGCCCGCGCCTTGCGAAGCTCCGTTTCGAGCGCATCCCTTTCGCGACCGTCGTCGGGAAGGAAGACCGACGAGTGCCGGCCAATGATTTCGCCGGCATCGTAGCCCATAGATGGCAACGGCGCCGGGATTCCAGGAAGCAACCACCCCTTCGGGCGTCAGGGCGAATGCGGCAAGCTCAATAGCCGAATCGACCCACTTTTGTGCCCAGTTCACCGGGGCTTGGTCAGTGGTTTTCTCACAGCGCGGCATGACAATGGGCGGTGTTGTTCTCGAGTTCGACTACGAAACTACGGTCAAGAAAGCGATCCAAAGCGTGCGTGCTGATGATTTTACCGGCTCTCGCCCAGTAGATGATAGTCACCAAGCATGCTCCCGATGGCAAGCGAAAGCATTCACGGAACAAATTCCGATCCAGAGATACGTGTGGCGCCTTATCGTGGACTCAGGGCAAGACAGAAATGGAAAATCCGATGCCTTACACGGCCCCACCGGGCGCTCGGTTTATCCGGCGTTCGTATGCAGAACGCTATGCGCTACTGGCCACGCGCACCGTGTAGGCAACCGGTCAGCACATTCGAAGCCTCGACGAATCCGGACGGGATGCGCTGCGCAGGCAGTTGCGAATCGGTCTGCATAGTGACACGGAGGTCACTGCTGACGAGGGTGCAACATCCGGACAACGCGTAGCGCAAGCCTCGTGCTGTGCCTTGCCTGTCGCGTAAAACTCCGCCTCAAGTGTGGACTGGGCGCCGTTCGCGTCGCTGGTGATGCAAGCCAGCTAGAAATCGGCGCTGCTGTCGGCCCGCGCGCAATCGCTGACGAACCGCAATCCGAAGGTGTTTCTGCCATGGTCGGCAGCGGCGCGTTCGGCAATGAACGCGCATGGATCATCGTCGCCGTGCAACGCGCATTGCTGTGCGTGCAGGATTACCAGCTCGACGTCGCGATGCTTTGCTTCGGCAAAGTGTCGCCGGATCTCGAAGGCTTGGCAGTCGAGATCAACGCCTATAACACACAGAATCTGCTTCCCTTTTCACCCGCTCGGGCTATTAGCACAGCGGTTCCCTCGCAGCTGCATCGCAGACACCGAAAACCAGTCGACCGAGGTCGACCCTAAGCGCCCTTCAGACTGCCCAATAGCAGTCGTTAAACAGGCGTGGCAATGTGCATGTTCGCTCCTGCGCCACCAACAGCCGATCGTCGCGGAATGTTCTTCGGCCGCCGAACGCCCCTTCTTGGCGATCCGGCTAGATAGATAGGGACGCCAGCCGATCCGCTTCAAGGTCATCGTGCGTCAGGCTAAGTCGCGATTTCTGATACTCGGCGTCACGATTATTTCCAATGCAATTGCGATGACGCGACCCTCTCTTGGCTAACACAACGCAAGGCGCTCCTAACGCGGCGGACATGCAGGAGAATCGCATTGAAGATAGGGCTTTCAGTTAAAAGGCGAAGTCCGACTGGGTGATACCCGCGCGCCACTGGCTCAAGACACGGGATGCGAATAAGACAAGTTGATCAATCATCATTCAGCGTCGATCAAATTTCTATTCAGGTGCCGCTGTTAAGATAACTCTCACTATCCTAATAGTTCTGTTCTGTATCTGAACTCGCGTGCTTGAAAACGCGTCTGCTCTCCTACAGAGCGATCGACTGCGTTAATGCAGAATGTTGCCGCCTCAGCATTTTCTAAACGATCCACGTGGGCATGGATCGTTGCGGCAAGACCTTGCAATCGCCGGTCGCAGGTCCTTCCATCCGCGTCCCTATGTTGTGAGATCCCTTCACGCCGGGTTCGTCCGGTGCGAAATCAATGACGCAGCCGACTAGCCTGGGCGTCTTGCGGGATCAGTCAAGACGGACAACAGACGCTCGAGTCGTGAGCGTTGCGAGGGTACTAGTCCTGGCGTCGCACGCGCCTTGACGACGCGATTGCGCCAATAAGTTCGACCGAATAGGGAGGTCGCCGCGTCTCCGGCGAGAACGTGTTCAAGATGCTCGATTTCAGAGTCGAGGTTTCTGGGTGTGAAGCTGGTCAGTGCGTCAAATGCTAGTGTCATATTGTTATAGATCTCTCAGATTCATCCTTGCGACGGGGCCCCGAACAACTTCCCGTCATATTGCTGGACAAGCCGTGCTGGCGCCGGCCGTTGTATCAGCGTTAGCTCATTGCGGCTGGATGTTTGCCGCCTGCTTGCCCTTCGGTCCTTGTCTAATCTCGAAGCTCACCTTTTGGTTTTCGGACAATGACTTGAAACCTTCTGTTCGGATCTCGGAGAAATGTGCGAACAGATCGTCGCCTCCGTCATCCGGCGTGATGAATCCATAGCCCTTTGCGTCATTGAACCACTTCACAGTACCCGTTGCCATGCTCGTCCCTTACCAAAAGAAGTTGTGATCGAAGAGAATAGCAGCGGCTGGCGCGCCGCAGTATGACGTTTAACAGATATATTTATCATTTTGATAACGGTAAGGAAAAATCTTCCGGCACGATCGATCGTCCTTGGGTTTGGCTCGGGACCCTCGTGTTTTAGCCGCGAAATGAGGCCGTTCTTCGTCGCGGCGTCTCCAATGTCGCCGTTCCGCCCGCCTTCACCGCGGAAAGAAAAGCAGCGAGTTCATCCGCAGTGAATTACTTTGTTCGCGACGCTGATAATGAATGTTCCGATTGAGCCAGAAGCGCGGCGCGTGTCCGTATTAATCGCGCGCCGTATGCTCTTTGCGGCGGGTCTCCAGCAGCGTGATCGCACGCTGCAGCACACGCTCCGCATTTGCCTTTAGGTGAATGAACCGGCAGCCCAGAACGGTTCGATGCTCGCCCGTCGGCGTCACTATCTGCCGGGGCGCGACGACCTCCAGATCGACCGGCACCGCGCCGAGTCCGCCCATCTGAAGCCGCACGTCGTTCCACACGGTTCTCGCCGCAAGCGCTTCGAAGCGTGCATCCCGCATACGCAGCGCCACGCCGCCAAGCGAAAGGTCCTGCAGTTCGAGCCGGAACGCGGCGCCCGCTCCGTCGAGCCCGCTCGCGACGAAGGGATCGAACATGGGCGTATCGACGCGATGGAACTCGCGGCGCTGCACGTAATGAAGCACTGCAGGAAACGGCACTTCGAAGGCCGGACGCCCTTCGAACGTCACCACCACGGCGCCGCCTGTCACGAAATGCGTGCGGATGCCCGACGGCTGGCTGCGGAACGTAAGCTCGTCCGCATCGACGAGCGCGCGATTGTCTTTCGCCGTACTGCCGAAATCGAAGACAAAATGCGCGCGGCCCGAATCGACGTCGAGCAGTTGCGTGACGATCTGCATATCGCCGAACTCGACTGTCAGGAAATCGCGGCGCCCGAGCAACGTCCGCAGGCATACCGCAATCTGCAGCGTATGCCGCTGCGCATAGCGGTCGTCGGCCTCCCGCGCATTCGTTGTCGAGGCGCTTGCACCGCTCAGGGTAGGTTCGGTAATCATCGTGATTTCGTTATTCTGCTGGGCGGCCTGCCGGCGTATCGCTCTTTGCCATATATTATCAAATTGATAAGCAAATGGTAGAGTGACGACATCACTGGTATGACGACTCTGAATCTCAGAGACGAGCGGCGCCCCGGGGCCAGCGGGGTCCGTTAATGATCTTGCCAGCTACGTGCTTTCGGGCCGCGCGGCACCGGCAGAAAATGCAGCAGCGCCTTGAGCGTGTAGATGACGATGACGGTTCCCGCCAGGTCGCCGACGAACATCGCAAGGAATCTCGACGTGATGTTCTGCGCGTCGCCTTGAAGATAGAACCAGATGTTGTGTAGCAACGAACCGGCGATTGCGTACGCGACGGTGAGGATCATGAGCCTGCCCGCCGTCAGATTCGACAGCGATGCGTTCAGCCCGTAGGTCTCGCGCGCCAGCCGATAGACCGCATAAGGCGCGGCCGTCGCGATGATGCCGCCGACGAACGACCGCACCGGGTCATTGGGAAAGAAATAAAAGAAGTCGACGACCCAGCTCGCGAGCAGCAGTCCGAGCGCGCCGTCCGCGCCGAGCAGAAGCGTGCTGAGCAGCCGGATGCCGGCCGGAAGATAGACCCAGTTCACCCCGCGCACGAACTCGGAGTGAACGAAGATTTCCTGATTGACCCAGAGCGAAGCGACGAAAAAGAGCGCCGTTCCGACGACGGAACATAAACGAAGCAGAAACGAAGACATTGGCGTGACGAGCCAGTAAGCGGCGGACGTATCTTACCGCAGCGCTCATCCGGCTTCACGGACGGGCGCGCAGCAAACGTTATCGCCGCGCCTTGCCAAAAGCCACGCTGGCCGCGTGCGCGTCGGCTTGCGGAAGCTCGCCGTAGCTCGCAGCGGGATCGAGCTGCGCGGCGATTCGCTCCAGCTCGACGAGCAGCGAGCGTAGCCCCTCCTGCTGGAGCGGCGCGACGGCCGGGGCGTGCCGCAACTCCTCGATGCGCTCGCGCCAGTACGACACCGGCCACGCGGCGCTTCGATGCCAGTGGCGTGAACGGATCATCCTCGCCAGATGATCGATTTCCTGCTCGATGAAAGTCGGTGTGATGTAAGTGAAATCGCGTCGTTGAATCACGCTCGTGCCCCCGATAGCCGCTCGGGCAAGAGAAATATCGATGTCTTCGCCAGGCCCTCGCTGTCTCAACTATCTTAGCACTTACTTATCACACTGATAAATACTAGGGCCGCCCTCATACATCGATTTTCGCCGATGCTATGATGAACGCCGTTCTCATTCAACCGCTTCTTCATGTCCAGAAAGCGCGTCTTCGATGCTTATTTTCGCTTCCTGAATCTGGCTCAGGCTGTCCAGGCTTTGCCCTCGGTGCCGAAGCTCGATGCCGCCGAGGAACGCCTCCTGGAAGCGCTCACGGCGTCGTGGCATGCGGGCCATACGTTGACGGTCACGGAGACGATGGCCCTTTCTGTCGCGGGCGCACCGGCCACCGTGCATCGCAAGCTGACCAACCTGAGGAAACAGGGTCTCGTGTCCGTGGACGAGAGCAGCGACGATCTGCGCATCAAGACCGTGGTGCCCACGCGCAAGGCGCTCGACTACTTCGAAAAACTGGCGGCGTGTCTCGAAGAGGCCAAGAAGCGCTGAGTCTCGCGGGTCGGCATATCACGAACACCGGCAACGAACGTTATAATTCGTCGCTTTCCCGCGCCATGGCGCAGTAAATTTTCCACCAGGTCGTATTCCCATCGGAGAGCGGGGACGGCCGGCAGTGTCCGACAGCCTCCGTCGCAATCGCAGGTGTTGTGCTGCACCCAGTCTGCGATTGTCATGTCCTTCCCGTGTTTCGAGGTCGCATCCAGCCGTCGTGCTTCGACGGCCGCGCGTCGTATCCGTCTCGTTTTCGTCGGCGCGTTCGGGGCTTGCGTCCTTCCATTGTCGAGCGCGTGGGCCGCTGAAAGCGATCCGGCCGCGCAACAGCTCACGCCGATCATCGTCAAGGCCGAAAGGCAGCCCGCGGCCGAGCAGCGCACGCCGATCGCCATGAGCGTCTATGGCGATGCCTTCATCGAAAGCACGGGCGTCAGCGATATCAAGTCCCTCGCCTCGATCGCGCCCGACCTCAACTATGCGCAGGTGCAGACCGTCGTGCCGGTGCTCACGATTCGCGGCATCTCGAGCCGCGACACGACCGAGATCGGCGATCCTTCGGTGGTCGTCGTGACGGACGGAAGCTCGAACAATCGGCCGTATGCGCTGAGCGGCACGCTCTATGATCTCGATCACATCGCCGTGCTGCGCGGTCCGCAAGGCACGCTGTACGGGCGCAACGCGGTGGGCGGCATCGTCGATATCGTGACGTCGAAGCCTTCGAGATCATTCGAAGGCCGCGCATCGGTCGATCTCGGCAACTACGCCGCGCGCAATCTCGATGCGATGGTGAACGTCCCCGTGAACGACGTGCTCCAGTTTCGGGTGGCGGCGATCTCGCGCCGGCATGACGGCTACGTGAACAACGCGCCGCAGGCCGACGGCGACGACGAGGACACGCGCTCGGGTCGCCTTTCCGTCGCGCTGGAGCCGACTTCGCATCTGCGCATGCTGTTCACCGCGCAACAGACGACCTTGAACGGCGTGGGTCCAGTGTCGCTCGACATCCCCTACCTCTACGACGCTAACGGCAATCTCTCGCACGACAAGCCGCCCCTCCCCGCCGATCCGCGCACCTTCACCTACGCGACCGCGCAAGCGCAGAGCATCGAAGACACGGTCGCGCGCTGGAGCATCGCGTACGACTTCCCGCACGTCGAACTCAGCTACACCGGCAGCTACGACAATCTCACCTGGCGTCATGCTGCCGACAGCAGCCCGAGCTTCGCCGACCCGGTTTCATATCGCCAGAACGAGTTTCCGAAGGCGCAGACGCACGAAGTGCGCGTGAGCTCGCTGGGCGATGGACAATGGTCGTGGCAGGCGGGCGTGTCGTACTTCCACGAGTCTTCGTCGCTGTACAGCGCGAACGAGTCGCCGTTCGATGGCGGCGCCTATCTGCCCACGCTCGCGTTCGCCTACGGCATTCGCACGACATCGACGGCGGCGTATGGCCAGTCGTCGTACTGGGTGACGGACAAGATTCGGCTGACCGCCGGCATGCGCGTCACGCACGATGAAAAGAGCCGCGACGGCGAATACTTCTTCGCGAACTCGGGAGAGCCGCCGTTCGACTATACCCACGTGCCGCAGAACGACTCGGGCTCGTGGTCGAAGCCAACCGTCCACGTCGCGGCCGAGTACGCGCCGACGTCGGCGATGATGAACTACGTGCGCTACGACACCGGCTACAAGTCGGGCGGCTTTTCATCGTCGGGATCGTATGCGCCGGAGACGTTGCGCGGCATCGAGATCGGCACGAAGTCGCTGTGGAACGCGCAGCGCGTGCAGATCAGCGCGAGCGTCTTCGACTACGACTATTCGGGCCAGCAGATCGCGCAGCTCGTGCCGTTCGCGGACGGGCGCGTGGGTACGAAGATCGTCAACGCGGGACGCACGCGCATCTACGGCGCGGATGCGGATATCCGTGCGCTGATCGACCCGGTCGGGCTCGTGACGTTGTCGGTGGCGTGGCTGCATGCGCGCTTCACCGATTTCGCCGTCGATGACGGCAGCGGCCAGAACGTGCAGCTGGCGGGCAACGCGCCGCCGCAAAGCCCGGCCTTCACCATCGGGGTCGGGCTCGAACATGCGTGGACCACGGACGCGGGAAAATTCATCGGCCGCGTGAACGCGAAGTTTCAGACGGGCCAGCACTTCACAATATACAACTACGGCGACGACTATCAGAAGCCGAATCTAACCGCGGATCTCTCGGCGACCTGGATACCGAACCGCAAGAACATCGAGCTGATGGCGTATGTGCGCAACGTGACCAACCAGCGCGTCTTCACGGCCGCCGAGGAATACACGTTCGATGACTCGTACCGCTACGCGTTTGCGGCGCCGCGTACCTTCGGTGTGAAGGCCACGTATTTCTGGTGAGCGGCGAAGGTCTGCTCGACCGAAAGTTGTCCGAGAAGCGTCGCGCTCCTGAACCGTTCGTGCCGACCGTGACACGGCGCGACGCCCGTCTTCTGTGACGAAGCAATTCTTGAACGAAGCACGGTCGGCCATCCATAGGCCTTGGCCATGAACTGCCCTCCCGTCCCACGGACCGTATTGCACAAGAACTCTGGCTGCTTCCATCGCGCGAACTTCGCGCGCATCGGCGCGGCTCACATTCGGTTCCATTTTTGACCGACACTCTTCAGGTTTGTCCAACGCCTGCCCGCATACGCTGTCTCGCGCTTGCGGGCAGGCGGCATGGGCAGGCGTCGAACAAACCTTAAGACAAGTGAGCCTCAACCTTCACCGTGCCTGTGATCTGGTGTCGTCTTCGATTCGGCTCGTGCGAGACTCCGGTAGACTCGTGACCGCACCCTTGTCCTGGTCACCATGCCCTCCTCCTTCAAACCAACAGCTGAACAAGACGCGGTCGTAGAAGCAGCGCTCGGCGGCGGTGATCTCAAAGTCAAGGCATATGCCGGGGCCGGAAAGACGTCGACCTTGCGGTTGGTCGCTCGTCAATTTGCGAGCAGGCGCGGCGCTTACCTTGCGTTCAATCGAGAGATCGCAGATTCGGCGCGCCGCGGATTTCCGCCAAATGTCAGCGCGCGCACCGTGCATTCGCTCGCGTACGCGGGCGTGCCTTCGACATTGACCTCGCGTGTGAATCTTCCCGCTGAGCCGCTCCACGAATTGTCCGCTCGGTACGGAATCGGCGCGATCGAGGTCCCAACCATCACTGGCAAAGACGTCGAGATCACGCCTTTCGAAATCGGAAGAATGATCGTCGACGGGTTGGGTCGATTCTGTCGCTCGCCGGATGCGGTGCCACGCGCGTACCACATCCCGGTCGACGAGAAGGTCCATGAAACGGCTGCCGACTGGCTACGTGAAAACCTGCTTCCGAGTGTCGAGCGCCTGTGGCACGAAAGCATTCATCCACGCGGGCGCAGCGCCATCTTGCCGGATGTCTATCTCAAGGTCTGGGCGCAGCAAGATCCGCGCATCAACGCCGACTTCATCCTCTTCGATGAGGCGCAGGACAGCGATGGCGTCATGCTGTCCGTGCTCGGCCAACAGCGCCACGCCCAGATCATCTACGTAGGGGACCCCTATCAGCAGATCTACGAATGGCGAGCTGCGGTCAATGCCATGGCCCAGATCGACGCGCCAGAGCGACCGCTTACTGAATCCTTCCGCTTTGGACAGACGCTCGCCGCGCTCGCGAGCCGTATACTCGCGCTCCTTGGTGAACCCACACCGATACGTGGCCAGTCGGGCATCGGCTCCATCATGGTAGAAGATCCCGCGATTTCGCCGCCGGTCGATGCCATCCTGTGCCGAAAGAACGCGACGGCCATCTGGCAATTGGCTGCAGGTCTCGAAATGGGCCATCGGCCGGCGATTCGCATGAATTCCAGCGAAATCGTTGCGTTCGCGGACGGCGCGGATCAGTTGCTCGCAGGTCGACGCGCTTTCCGCCCGTTGGCCTTTGCGTTGTTCGAAAGCTGGAAGGAGGTGCAGTCATTCGCGCGCAGTGCACCCGGACAAGATCTGCTTCCGATTGTCCAAATAATTGACGAGCGCGGCACCGGTTATCTCCGCGCGCTCGCGCAGCGGTTGACGCCCGAACGCGAAGCCGACTACGTCATCTCGACGGTCCACCGCGCCAAAGGGCTTGAATGGAAGCGGGTCAGACTCGTGAACGATTTCCGCTTCGTGCTCGTCAATGGTCGACTCACGCTGGATGAAGACGAGATGCGACTGCTTTACGTTGCGGTGACGCGCGCGCAACACGTGCTCGATATTTCGGACCTCCGCGAAGAACTGTTGAGGTTGTTCAACGTTCATCGATGAGCCCTCGCCTGCACCTGGGCTCTCGCCTTCAACGGATCTTCTGACCGCTCCACCGGTCACGATTGCCCCAGAACGGACACAGCGGGCAGTTTTCGCCTTCCGGATAATCGATGCCTTCCTCATGTGGACAGCCGATGATGCGGTTGGCCGATACGACGGACCTGACGCTGTGCTGGTCGATGAACCGGACGACTGCCTCAATGACTTCCGGATCGGTTCTCGCATCGGTGGAGGCACAAAACCACCGCTCCATGGGATCGGCATCCGCACCTTCGTACTGGACAATGCCGACCGCGACCTTCGTTGCATGTGTGTCGTCTGGCCCATAGAAGGCAACCGTTGCAGCTGGGTAGCCGCAGAATCCTTTGCGGCTCTTTTTCGCGAGCTTGTCCCGATACCACTGCGCCTTCAATGTCATGATGCCTCCGTGCCTCGCGGTCCCACACGAACAAGTGGCCGGCGACGCGCGTACCGGTCGATCGCGTTGCGCTTATCGGTGCTGGACCTTGCGTGTGGCCATGTACGCCTCAAAAAGCGCGCCGTGCAGCCCGCTGAATTCCTGACGCAGCCTGATGAGTTCGTGCTGATCCCCTTCGTGCTCCCTACGCAGGATCTCCCCTAGCAACGCCATTGCGCGCGATGGCGCCTGGTCTCGACGCACCCGCGCCTTTTCCAGTTGCCCGGCCAGTGCTGGCTTGACCACCAGCAGCCACGTCGCGAACCACGCGTAATCGTCCAATTCGCCGGTGCCAGGGAATTCGGCATCGAAGCGCCGGCGCAGGGCGTCAAGCGAAGCGTCGCTCAATGAGGATAACAACGCTGCGAACCGGGCGGGTGCGAGCCACGCCAGTTCTGCGAGGAGCGGCCACGCGGCATCCAGGCCATCCGCGCGGTAGCGCGCCTCAGTCATCCACGCGAGGGGCGCCGGGATGCGCCACCAGGACTCAATCTGTTCGACCGATTCCCGCGCGCACTGCCAGTCGCCCGCGCGTAGCCAAAGCGGCGCGGCGTGGTGTTCTGCTTCGGCGCCGGAATAGACTAGGCCTGTGGCCCGCTGGGCGAGCGTTCTCCAGCTCGGAGTCAGCCAGGCCTGCACGGTGTGCGCGGGCAGTGCGCGCAGGGCGGCGGGTATCACCGCGCCCTCAAGGTCGTGACGGGCGATGGCCAGGGCTGCATGATCAGCGAAGGGTGCGTTCGATCGGCGCTGAAGGTGCTCGACGAGAACGGTCATCGAGGATAACGCGCCGTCATGCGAATATTCGTTGGCCAAAAGCACCAGTGCCGCCTGCGCTGCTTGCGCAGCGCGCCGCTGCAACGGCTCCAGTACATCGTTACGCAATATCACGTCGCGGCTGTCAGCGAAGATATCCAGTTGTTGCATGGTCTGCAGTACCGTCATCGTGCTCAGAGAACGTTGTGAAGAGGCAGATTAGTCGATTTACTCGCGTCCGGAACCGGCGCCAACCCGGCCTCGTTGCCTAAGAAGTCACAGCAATTGCCCTGGGCACGACCGATGAGTCTCAAGAGCCCGCTCCGGGGATTGTCACCCACCTCCCTGTCCGCCTTTGACGTTTTTTCGCCGCAACTCCTCAGGCGCATCGCCGGGCAAATTAGGCCGGGTGAATTATCCGTTGCAGGATCCTTGAAATTGCCTATAACCATCCACGTGGATGGTAGCAGGAGGTCTAGAGGGGCGCATGGCGAAAGAACCCTTGGAACGGTCACGCGGCAGCGAGACGGAAAAGATCACGATCAACCTCGGTCCGGTGGACCTGGGCCAGATCGATCTGCTCGTGGAAGAAGGCTTTTACTCGAATCGCACGGACTTGATCCGCACGGCGATCCGCAATCAACTGTCGATTCATGCACCGGTCGTCAAAGATACGGTGACCCGGCGTGAACTGGTGCTAGGGCTCCAGTACTTCTCGCGACAAGATCTCGAAGCGACGCGCGCAGCCAATCAGCGACTCAAGATCCAGGTGCTGGGATTAGCCAGCATCGCCCCTGACGTAACGCCCGAACTGGCACTGGCAACGATTGACTCGATCCTGGTTCGCGGCGCCCTTCATGCATCACCCGCGGTCAAGGCGGCGCTCGCGGATCGAATCCGCTAGCCGCCTGACCCTTTGCTCGATAACGGAAAAAACATGAAACTCAACGAAGGCTTTCTGGACTCGATGAAAGAGGCGTTCGCGCGCTTTCGCAACAGCGATCCCGCCGCGGCGGCGGAGATCGTGAAACGTGCCATGCTCGGTGAGCTGACAGACGAGGCGCCGGCAAGCCACGAAGAGCGCATCGACACGACGCGCACGCGCTTTGCCGATGCCTTTCAACCTCGGCGAGCGTCGCAGTCCAGGCAAACGGTCGCCGACGTGGAGGATTGCGGATATTTCACCACTCGACGTTATGCGAATGGCGCAGGCCAGCGCGACTACAAGCTCTACACCCCGAGCAGCTATCGCGATGCTCCCGTGCCGCTGATCGTGATGCTGCATGGCTGTACGCAGGACGCTGATGATTTCGCGGCAGGCACGCAAATGAACGCGCTCGCAGAGGCCCACGGCTTCATGGTCGCGTATCCCATTCAGTCACAGGGGGCGAATACCTCCAAGTGCTGGAACTGGTTCAAGCCGGGGGATCAGCAACGTGAGCAGGGCGAACCGTCGCTGATCGCGGGCATCACTCGCGAGGTCATGGCCCAACACAACGTGGACCCGAACCGGGTTTATGTAGCGGGCCTGTCGGCCGGGGGCGCGATGGCCGCAATCATGGCGCAGCGCTACGCCGATCTGTATGCGGCCGCAGGTGTTCACTCTGGTCTTCCCGTCGGATGCGCACACGATCTGCCATCCGCGCTCGCAGCAATGCGCGGTGGCAAGAGCAGGGCAAAAACCGGAAAAGCCGGGCATGCAAACTTGGCGGGCACGTCGACACCTCAGTGCCCGCTCATTGTCTTTCACGGCGATGCCGACGCGACGGTGCATCACGTCAACGCCATCGCTCTGGTGAGCGGATTCACCGCGAGCGATGTCGCATCCGGATCATCCGCGTCGATGGGTAACGGAGCACGCAAACATACGGTCCGTCGGACGACGACCCCGGAGGGCGTGGCCGCGGAACTGTGGACTATCCATGGCGCGCCGCATGCCTGGTCAGGCGGTTCTTCGAACGGTAGCTATACCGATCCCGCCGGACCCGATGCCAGCGCCGAGATGGTGCGATTTTTCCTCGACCACCCGGGCCGTCGCTGATCGACGGCGCGCTTACAATGCGCTTAGGTTCTACGCCGCGCGACGATCGTCGCTCGTGCCGATGTCCACCTGTCCTTGTGCGATATTCTCGACGTCAAGCTCAAGCGCGGACAGTCGGGCAAGTTGGACGGGAAGCAACGTATAGCCAATGCGAAGCTCATGAAGGCGCGTTCTCCAATATTGAACGCTTATCGGCAACGGAATGCATGTTGCGCGTACTGCTCTCACCACTTTCTGTATATGAGCGAGTTCACGATCCGCTTCCAGGGAGGTCCGCTTCGGCACGCCGGGACAAGTAGCCGGCACTTGATGATTTCGGTTCGCTACGATTGACTTCATACGCTGTGCATCTCCTGATCCGTTGAGACCAGCGTATCGAGGCTCACGAGAAGTCAAGGAAGCATGCGGAGCCGTGTATCGGACCTTGACTAGGGGCTAGGTCCTTGCCGGGCTCCTGCAAAGGCGCAAACGGCGCCGACGCGCTGTATCAGCAATGCCGTTTTCTTCTTTTCTAGCGCCTGTCGGCATCGATTCGCGTGTGCAATGCTCGCCCAACAAGCGAGTCCGCATTGCGAATGAGGCGTCGCACGCTGTTGTCCACCGCCGCCTTCGAAACCTGACTCGCACTTGCCGCTGCGACGAGGGCGTCATAGGCATCGGTGACGTCAGTCATCGAGACTTCATAGCCGTAGCCGGCCTCCATCCATTGCAGTGCACACAGCGCACACTCCATCGCGAACCGGGACTGCTTCGTCTCGAAATCTCGCGCGGCTCGTATGAGCGTTTTCGGATCGGTGGGACTCCGTCTGGACAGCGCAATGGCCTGATCGAATAGCCCCGCGTCTTTGGCGGCGGCAAACCATTTGCCCTCCGACCCGGGCTCGCTTCGAACCAGGTCCGACAAGATCGTTTCCGGGGCTTTCCCGGGATATTTCTTGGTGATCGCGCGGAACGTTGCGAGGTAAGTGCCAGCACGATTGGCGGCAATCGCATAGCGGTAGGCTTCCTCAGTGATTCCGGACGCGAGGAGGATCGTCTCGCAGACGCGTGCGATCGCGCTTTCGGGCGCATTCAGCCCTCGACTCGCTTCAGCAAGGCGAAGTGCGTCGCCCGGACGTCCGAGGCAGACCAGCGCCTCGACGGCCCACCGCCGATACCACCAGGAACTGAGCCGATCGCGATGCACAAGCTCAACGATTTCCTCAAAGCGGCCGGCTGCGTAAAGCGCACTCAAGCACGGCACGACACCGACGAAGTAGTTGAACCCTTCAGCCTGCAGCACATGCGTGACGAGCGGCAACAGCCGATCCGCCCATTGAGATGCCAACTCGGGCGTCACGCATAAGCTTCCCCAATGTTCGCCGAGGCTCTCGATGTAGGGCATCTGATCGTCCTGCAACGCCTCGAAAAGCCTTTCTAGCCAGCGCTCTCGTACTGCGGGCGCAACGTCGGCGGCGGCGATCAGCGGGACGAGCGCCTCAATCGCGCGGTTGACCGCGCTGCCCAGTGCGCCCGAGGAACTATCGACCTGCTCAAGTGCCGGCGACAGTTTTTCAAGAAGAAGAACGGCCCCTTCGGCGGCAAGCGCACCATCGGCGCGGGCGACCGAACGAATCTCAGATACCGCTTCCTTCAGGCGTTGGATGGGCAGCGACGATCTCCATCCGAATGCGTTGCGTCGGAAGCGCGAAACAAAGGTCCATTTTGGTGAGGGCATGACAGTCACGTTCCGTCGGCATATTTAGAGCGTCGAAGTCGTCGCGGTCGAGCGGGTGCGGTAGTTGGGGTGCCGTAGTCGAAGTGCGATAGTCGGTGATGCGTGAACATCATTTCGTCGGCGGTTTCAGGGCCCGGCCAGCATCGTGCCTCGACACGCATCGGAGCCGCAGCGGCACGCATAGAGCGTCCTGAGCGCAGCTGTTTTTCGCCCTTCCACAAAAAGTCGATAGTCGATAAACAACTCTTCGCCCGGCTCAATGTCGCGCAGCGCGTGGAAGAAAACCCGGCTGCCATCTTGCTCGGCTTCGCAGTTCGGCGCGCAGCTGTGATTGACCCAGCGCGCTGAGTTGCCGCCCAGTGCACCGTCGATCACGCGCCCGTCGTCGAGATCGAAATAGAACGTGTGACCGTCTTCGGCGGCCGAGCGCGCATACTGGCGCTGCGCTTGGGCCCACGACACGCGCTTTCCCTTGTACTCCAGGATTTTCTCGTTAGCACCGATCTGGGTGAGTGCAAATACGCCGCGTCCGTGGACCGGCGAAGAACGTACCACGATGCGGCGCATGACGATCCCCCTTCTCTTTTTGTGTCGTAACCGACTAAACGATGTGGCGCCGCCGCTGCGAATTGGCATAATGCGATCGACGCACGAGCTTTGACGCCCTATGCCTTCTTCGACCGGCCGCAACCGCATCAAACGCAAACCGCCTCGCGGTACGCTTGTGCGCTATGAGGACCGCATCGTCGAGGTGCTGGGCGAAGCGCGTGGCCAACGGATCATGATCCGCTCGATCCACGCGGACGGCAGCGAACGCCTCACGGCAGTCAAGCTGAACAATCTGCAGCCGTTGGACGACCAGCTCTTCTAAGCGGCGGCATGACTGAAGCCGCCCTGGTTCACGCTTGCTTGACGGCGTCTTTGAAACTTTTGCCGGCCGTGAACTTGACGGTCTTGGCTGCCGCGATCTCGATCGTCTCACCCGTCTGCGGATTTCGACCCGTTCGCGCGGCCCGCTCGCCTGTCCCAAACGATCCGAAGCCGATCAGCTGAACGGCGTCACCGGCAGCCACCGCTTTCGAAATCGTCTCAAACACGGCATTGATGGTCTCTTCTGCCGCGACCTTGCTCGTACCCGACTCCGACGCAACCGCGTCGATCAGTTCCTGCTTGTTCATTGAAGTCTCTTCCTCACTATTGAAAGTACGCGATCTTACCGAACCGCTTTGAGAAAAAACGACCGCCGGTGCTACGAGGCCGCGTCGGTGGCATCCAGGTCGAACAGATCCGAGGTCGTACTGTGTGCAGCGAGCAACTCGGCCAAGTGACCATTTCGCACTTTGGCGAGCGTGTCCGGCGATAGCCAGGTGTCTTCCATCGCTTCAATGCCTTCCTCGATCATCCGCTGTAGGAAGAACGATTGCTTGCGCCCCGTGGCCTCTGCCAACACGCGCAACCGCTGCTCGATGACGGGATCGATGCGCACGGCCACGACCCTTAACCTGTTCTCTGCTGATCTTCTCATCTGTTCGCTCCTTTCAGCCGACAATGCGACTGGCGCGCTACTCGGTCCTGGACCGCGCGACTCGCCGGCGCCGTCCGGTCATTATCTACGGGCGACCTTTCACTCTCGCCGTTTTGCCAGCCGCTGCCTTGCGGGCGGCTCGCCCCGAACGGGCTTCGGAAGCGGGCACGCGCGTGGACGGCCGCGCATCTGTGCGCAACGACGTCAACTGTTCCTGAAGTGACTGATGTGCCGCTTCGAGCGCGGCGACCTTGCCCTGAAGCACCCCGTTCTGGTAGAGCGTGTCGCCCTGCTGCGCCTGCAGCGCTTCGACGGTGCGCCGATGCTCGGCCTCTCGTTTTTCCGCCCGTTTGGCTGCCTCCGTCAGTTCCTTCCGAGCCTTGGCCACGGCGCTGCGTTCGCGATCGATCTCCAACAGCGCGCGCTTTTCCGATGCGCGTAAGCGTTCCTCGGCGCGATTCGCCGTCTCTCGAAGCTTCTCGAGATCGCGGGAAAATGTACTGCGGATTTTCTCCAGCTCGCGGTCGCGCGCGGCCGCTTCGTCGCCGAGACGCTTGATCTCCGCGTCGAGCGCCTTACGCGTGGCGGCCTCTTCTGCCTGCTGCCGCTCCAACTCACGAATCTCCACCTGCGCGGTCAGCAACGCCGCGGTGCGCTGCTCCAGCGCCGTCTCCGTGCGGCCCAGCTCTTCCCGTGCGGCGATGACTTTCTGCTCCGCATCGGCGCGCTGTGCTTCGACCTCATCGCGCAGCGACGTCAGTTCTGCGTGCGCCGATGTGGTCGCGCGCGTCCACAGCGTCCCGATCAGTTCGCCCGCCGCCTCGCTCAGATCCTTCGGCAAGTCGGGGTGCTCGATGCGCACGCGACTCTTTGCGCGCAACTCTGCCCAGAACTCGCTCAGCACCGACGCGGGCGTGCTCATGGTGCCACGCCGGACCAGGTTATAGAGCCGGTTGGCCGTCGGGGCGACGCCGAAGCGGAAGAACAGCAGCGCGCACACTTCGCGATAGAGCTCGCGCGTCTTGGGAAATTCGACCTTGAGCCGCTCGATATCGGCCGCGAGGCGCGCTTCGTCAGAATAAACGTCGGACATGGATCAACGTAGGCAGAGATCGCCTCTATAGTACAACGTATTTCGCAGTAAATCTGACGATCGCTCGCCGGATTTTTGACATTACGCTTATAATGTTAGCTACAATGGTCGAAATGTCGATAACGGATTCACGTGATCTTGACGCCCGCTCCGCCCCCGCCCCCGCCCACCCTACTTGCACTTCAGCCTATGCCGCTGGAGAGGCTCGTCATTCCGTCCGAGTTGGACGGCAGCACGGGCCTGAATCGCGCGGTCACCGGGCGCGCGCAGATCGCCGCCAACAACGATCTCGATGCGATCCGGGCGTGGCTGTCACGCTTCACGGACACCAAGACCACGTTCGAGAACTACCGCAAAGATGCTGAGCGGCTCTTGCTCTGGTCCGTCGTGATGGTGGGCAAGCCACTGTCCTCGCTCACGCACGAGGACTGCCTGCGCTATCAGCAGTTCTTGGCCGATCCGCAACCGGCCGCGACGTGGGTCGCCGGCGGCGGCCGCAAGCACGCGCGCAGCGACGTGCGCTGGCGTCCGTTCTATGGTCCGCTGTCGCCCGCCAGTCAGCGCCAGGCGATCGTGATTCTGAATGCATTATTTTCGTGGCTGGTGCAGGCGGGCTATCTGGCCGGCAATCCACTCTCGCTTTCCCGACAGCGCGCCCGACACGCGGCCCCGCGCATCACTCGTTATCTGGAGCCGAACATCTGGCAGGAGGTCAAGGACACCATCGCCACCATGCCGCGGGAGACCGACCGCGAGATCGCTCATGCGTACCGGGTACGGTGGCTCTTCACCCTCCTCTACCTCGGGGGACTGCGCATCGCGGAGGTCGGTGCCAATACCATGGGCCAGTTCTTCGTTCGGCGCGATGCGGATGGCACGATGCGCTGGTGGCTCACCGTGCATGGCAAAGGGGGCAAGGACCGTCTGGTGCCGGCCACGCGGGAAATGATGCTGGAACTCTCGCGTTACCGACAACACCTCGGGCTGAGCGCGCTCCCCTCTCCGAATGAGGATACGCCGTTGGTCTTGCCGATCGGCGCGACGGCAGCGAACCACGGCACCAAGACCTGTGCGCCGCTGACGCGCGCCGCGTTGCATGCGATCGTCAAAGCGGTGTTCGCGAGCGCCGCAGCGCGACTACGCGAGCGCGACGCATCGTCCGCTGCCCACGCCGATCTGCTGGAGAAAGCCTCGGCTCATTGGTTGCGCCACAGCGCGGGCTCGCACATGGCTGACCAACAGGTCGACTTGCGGCTCGTACGCGACAATCTCGGACACGCATCGCTGACCACGACAAGCCTGTACCTGCATATCGACGATGATCGACGTCATCGGGAAACCGACGAGAAACATCGCATCGACTGGTGACGGACTTGGGCAGGAGCGCTGTGGCGCACACAGTCAAGCGACACGCGTCCCAAATCGTGCGACGTCATGCCAAAATCGCTCGAACTCGCACTACGACTCGCTCGCAATGGAAGCACTCGACCCTGAAGCTCAGATTTCGGCCAATCGACGCGGCGTGATCTTCGTCCTCGCGGGCAAGAACGGCGCCATCGAATGCATGATTGCGCGCGCCGCGCTGGAGGCCTGCTTCTGGCTGCCGCCCGATGCGGACGATGCCAAAACGTTGAAGACTTTTCGCGATGGCGCCAACCGTATCTACGCCGTCGCTCATCGGAAGCTGCTCGCGCATCCCTCGGCACGCCTTGAATTGACGACGGCTGATTTCGCCCGCGGCTGAGGTGACCGTCGGGCTTCGACTACGCTGACGGCACGGTATTGATGGCGCAGCTGTCTAGGGTATTTGTGAGGCAGACGATTAGTTGCAGAAAAACGCCGGAAGTAACGCGCGGCCCCGTCTATTACCTTCCCTGAAATTCTCTGAATCATCCTGAGATTGCCGCCCGCCGCTGCTTGCCTTACTTTCGAAACTGGGCATGCAGCGATGTGCCCTCGCGCTTTGCCCGCCGGTCGTCGACGGGCATTCTTTTTTTGAGTCGCAGATGTCACCGCGACGCAACTGTCCTCGCACCCCAGTCGCCTTCACGGCACCGCCAATTCGTCGATGCGTGGCTCGGTCTTAACCGACTCGGACGAGGCTGGGCGCTACGTCTGCAACCTCCCGGCTCGCTGACGTTGGCGGCGGCGAGCATTCGGATGGCAACTGCCTTCATCAGTGAACTCACCCTTACGACCGAGGCTGTGTAAAAACGTGTTGATTGCCTATAGTTAGTCAACACGTCTTCCGATGGTGGCCCATGAAGCGATTTATTGAAAGCGCGGCGCGAGATCAAGTCGCACTGCTACCGGAGTGTCTCGACGACTACGTCGATGCAGATAACCCAGTACGAGTGGTAGACGTTTTCGTTGATGAGCTTGATCTAGTAGGCCTTGGGTTTGAGCGGGCCACGCCCTCTTTGGTGGGCAGGCCAGCATATCACCCGTCGACCTTGCTCAAGCTTTACATCTACGGGTACTTGAATCGAATTCAGTCGAGTCGCCGCCTCGAGCGGGAAGCACGAAGGAATCTCGAATTGATATGGCTGACAGGCCGCCTGGTGCCTGACTTCAAGACCATCGCTGACTTCCGGAAGGACAACGGCGTTGCAATCCGCAAAGTGTGCCGCGAGTTCGTGGTGCTTTGCCGTCGGTTGAAGCTATTCACAGACGCTACCGTTGCTATCGACGGCAGCAAGTTCAAGGCGGTCAACAATCGTGATAAGAACTTCACTGACCGCAAGCTTCAGGCTCGCATGGAGCAACTCGAACAAAGCGTTGCTCGCTATATGGATGAACTGGACCGGGCCGATCGAGAGCCGTCGAGCCTGCCAGATGAACGCATCCCTCATTTAAAAGAGAAGATCCAAAGTCTCAAAGCACAAGTGCAGAAGCTCGGCGAAATTGAGGCGCTAATGCGCGAGGCGTCCGATGGCCAAATCTCGCTAACGGATCCGGACGCCCGCTCAATGGCAACCAGTGGACGCGGCACGGGAATGGTTGGCTACAACGTGCAGACCGCTGTAGACCTCAAGAGTCACATGATCGTTGCACATGACGTCGTCAATGTTGGTCACGATCGAGCGCAGTTGGCGAGAATGGCGGAGATGGCGCGAGACGCTATCGGTCAAAAGAAATTGACGGCGTTTGCCGATCGCGGCTACTACAAAAGCGATGAGATCCTGCGCTGCGAGATGCAAGGCATCAAAACGTTAGTTCCGAAACCGCTGACATCCAACAGCAAGGCAGAAGGCCGTTTCGACAAAAGGGATTTTGTTTACATTGAGGCTAAAGATGAATACCGCTGCCCGGCAGGAGAAAGAGCTATTTGGCGCTTCAAGACGGTCGAGGCGGGACTGACGATTCACAAATATTGGCCGTCAGCATGTCCAAGTTGTAAACTCAAACCGCAATGTACGCCGAGTCCGTATCGAAGGATAGCGAGGTGGGAGCACGAGAAGGTACTTGAGGAGATGCAACGTCGCCTCGATAAGAATCCACATGCTGCAAGATTACGACGGCAGACGGTCGAGCACCCGTTCGGAACGCTCAAGTTCTGGATGGGCTCGGCGCACTTCTTGACGAAAACGCTTCCTCGGGTGCGAACCGAGATGAGCCTTCATATCTTGGCGTACAACGTAAAGCGAGCAATCAGTATTCTGGGTACGTCGTCGCTGATCGAAGCGATAAGAACATAAGGGCGAGCGGCGGCTCGCCTTGACCGGGACGCGTGGCAAATTTTTTTTCTTGAACGCACTTATGCGATCGTCCGTCGATTGATCGGGTACATCCGTGTGCTCGCCGAGGTGCTTCTCTTGTTTTCACACAACCTCGACCCGGAGCGGTCCGCCGGCGCCACGTCGGTTGGGCGGCGGCTTTCAGGAGACCTCGGACGTCTCGAGGACGCCGGTGCAACGCGGGACCGACATCATGTGCGAGATCGGGGCGGCGTCTAATAAGCCATCATCGCGAACTACCCCTTCATCCGCTCCTCCAAATACCTCACCGCCCGCGCGCAGGGCGCGGGTAACGGCCATTCCGCGCGATGGATGAGCCATAAAGGCTCGACCACGGGCGAAGCGCACTCCACCACTTCGATCTGGTGCTGCCGCGCGAACGCTGCCCGCGCATAACGCGGAATGACCGTGAATCCAAGCCCGCGCGCCACGAATTCGAGGATGAGTGCGATCTGTTGCTGAAACCGTTGCGCGGCAGGTCCGCGATGCTTGCGTTCTTCCGAAAGCGCCGGGTTAGCAAGCGATTCGCCATCGCCCGCCCATCCGGATAATCGATGAAACCGAGCGCTTCGAGATCGCTCCACGCACGCACCTCTGCACCCGCTGGCACGACAAGTTCCAAGGGCACTTGCATGAATTTGCTCGCGGTGAGACGCGTATCATCGGGCTTAGATGTGACGATGCCGAGCTCGTATCGATTGGTGAGGACCGCGTCGGGCACTTCAGGATCCGGCGCGAAACAATAACGAATCTTCCATTGCGGATGCTGCGCCTGCCAATCCAGCATTAGCGGAAACAACGCCAGTCCAATGCTTTCTGGTGTGATCAACCCGATCTCTCCGGCTTCTGCAGGACCGGACACGCGCGCATCGAGCCGCCGGCGTGCCTGTTTCATCGCTTCGCAATAGTCGAGCAACGCGCGCCCGGCAGGCGTCAGTTCGATGGCACGCGGTCGGCGTATCACCAGCAGACCGAGCGCATCTTCCAGATGGTGCAAATGTTGAGAGACGGCCGCCTGCGTCAGATCGAGCCGTTCCGCCGCGCGCGTGAAGTTGCCGAGTTTGGTCAGCGCAGCGAACGTGCGCAGCCATTGCGGATTGAGCATGATGAGTTATAGCTGCACCTGGCCATTCGTCGGTAAGGGCTTCGTGTAAGGGCCGATCACCTCGGCGGCGAGGGTCTCCGATTGACCTCAGGCGGTCAACCACTGGCACTGACATCGAAGCGAAAGCGGTCGCACATGCGACGCGCAGCCGCTCCTGATGCTGTCCCCATCGGTTCCGCCAACTGTGTGCGATTCCCTCGAGCCGTTGTTGGGGTCCGTATGCCGAAAGAATTTTGATCGGATGGCCGACGAAGGTCTTTGCGACACTTGCTTGATAGGCGTCCAGCTCACGCTGATCTCGGGTCACCTCACGTGTAAAAACGATGTACGTAGTCATGCCTGGTACTCCTAGTGAAATTTGTACTGGACGGCCCGTTGGTACGGTCTTGCAAACCCCGATATCACGGCGCCGCCGCAGTGCCAGCGACATGCTTGCCGGCCCGTGTCAGGCAATCCATCCGCCGTCGACCGTCAGGCTCTCCCCGGTCGTATAGCCTGCTTCAGGGCTGGCTAGATAAGCCACGGCCGCCGCGATTTCTTCCGGTTTTCCGAAACGGCCAACGCTTGCGAGCTTCGTCATCGTTGCGTGGTCTTCCGTGCCGGGTTGCGGAGCGAGTTCTGTATCGATCGGGCCGGGCTGGACGGCATTCACGGTCACGCCGAATTTCCCGAGTTCACGCGATAACCCGCGCGTAAAGCCTCTGAGGGCGAATTTCGAGGCGATGTAGAGCGTCACGCCAGGCAAGGGCGCTGCTTCGCCGAAAGCCGAGCCCACGTTGATGATGCGTCCCCAGCCTGCAGCGACCATGCGCGCTGCCGCGTCTTTTGCCAGTTCGATCGGCGCGCGGACATTCAGGTTGAAGTGCGTGTCGTACGACGTGTCCGACGAATCGAGGAACGGCCCATATTCGACTGTGCCAGCGTTGTTGACGAGAATATCGAGCCGCCCTTCGAAGCGGCCGCCGAACGCACCATTCAGCGACCCAATGAGGCTCTTGACGCCTTCTGGCTGCGACAGATTGGCGCCGACAGCCTCAGCCTCGCCGCCGGCATCGCGGATTTCCTTGACGACGGCTTCGGCCCGCGCCGCACTCGATGCGTAGTGAACGATGACGGATGCGCCGTCGCGCGCAAGACGCGCCGCAATAGCTGCGCCGATTCCACGCGAAGCGCCCGTCACGAGCGCGAGTTTGCCTTTCAGAGCTTGGGTCATCCTTTTCCTCAACAGTAGGTTTTGAAGCGGTCCTCCGGCTTGAACAGCCGGAAGGGACTGCTGCATCGGAGCCAATGTTTCGTGCATTGGTTGATGCGTATCCTCCGCTGAGGCGGAATCGCCCGGTAGCCGCGGGCGGGGAATAGCGCCTATTCCTGCTGCGAGGGGGCAAAGGTGCGCAGCGTCTAGCCGGTGAGGCCTGCGCCAGAGTTGCGCTCATTGAGAAGGTGCTCGACAAACGCAACGAAGGCACGCGCCTTCGTGGTTGCCATGCGACCGGACGGGAAAACCGCCCACAGGTCGATCGGCGGCAACGTCCAGTCAGTCAGGACGGCCTGAACCGTCCCGTTTGCGAGTTCGGGGGCGAACATCCATTCCGAAGCGACGGCAAAGCCCATGTGCCCGAGTACCGCCGTGCGCATGCCTTCAGCCGCGTTCACGCTTATCCGGCCGGACAAGGTCACGGTCGAGTCGGAGCCGTCACTGCGGCTGAACAACCACGATTCACCGCCGCCTCGCAGAGAGTAAACGACTGCCTGATGCCGGTTAAGGTCGACAGGTGTTTGAGGAACGCCGGCTTCGGCGAAATATGACGGTGTGCCGACGACGAACCGCCGCGCGCTGGAGATGCGACGCGCGGTCATGGTCGAATCGTCCAGCGTGCCCATACGCAATGCGACATCGACGCCCTCTCCAAGCAAATCGACGGACCGATCGTCAAGTACGATGTCGATGCTCAGATTGGGGTGCTGATCCAGAAAAGACTTGAGGGCTGGCAAGACATGCAGCCGGGCGAACGTAACGGCTGCGCCGATGCGCAACCGTCCCGACAAGCCTTCCGACGACTCGCGCACAGCCTGCTCGGCCTGATCGGCCTCATCGACGGCCCTCAGTGCGTGATCGTAGAAACGCTGACCGGCATCCGTCGGCGCGAGGCCACGTGTCGATCGCAACAGCAGACGGGCGCCTAGACGTTCCTCCAGCTGTGCGACCGCCTTTGAGACGGCTGGCTGGCCGAGCTTCAGGCGGCGCGCGGCGGCGGAAAACGAACCCGCATCGACAACTGTTACGAAGGTCTCCATCGCCACCATGCGGTCCATGCACCCTCTCCTATCAGATCGTCAGCGAAAATGCGCAGTGTAGCGAAACGACGGCCTCCCCAGACAAAGCACGCGTTAGGCGGGGCGCCGACCTCACTTAGCCGATCAGATGCTGGGGCCGCTTCTTTTTTCCTTACTCCGATGACTGATTTTGAGTAGAATGCGGCCCCTTGGCGGCTTGCCCTCAAGGGGGCTGAGCGTCGCTGAGGCCGGTTGAAGACGCCTTCGGCGGGATCGATCGCGTGCCGCGGGCGTTGATGGCGCTGCACCCAGACGCGCACACGTTCATTCGATCAGCCATCTAGCGCAGCAGAAGTGCGAACGCGACGGCATCAGCCGCGGAAGCGCTCGAAACGAAGGATTACTATTCGTCCTTTTGAAACCCTTGGCTGCGCAGGTGCGTCTTTAGCCGCGTGGAAAAAGGGGCGGCCTCAAACGCGAGGTGCAACACCTATCTCGTATAAGGTGTTGCACTGCCCGACAAAACTACTTCATACCAGCATCTTCAACCTGAAGAACGCCTCGCCCTCGCAAGCCTGCGACTGGAGGATGTGAGCATTCGGGCCATGGCCCGAATGCTCGGGCGCTCGCCGTCCACCGTGAGCCGTGAACTGACGCGCAACAGCTCTCCTGCTGGCTACGCATCCGTGCCAGCTCAAGCACTATGCGCCGCCCGCCGTAGGGCTGGGTGCGGCCCCGCCAAGCTTTGCACGCAGGGCGTTCGCTGGCGGGTTGTGCTCACGTTGCTGGACTGGAAGTGGTCGCCCCAGCAGATATCGGGCACACTTAGGCGAATGTATCCGACCGACCCGACCCAGCACGTATCGCACGAAACCATCTACACGGCTATCTACGCTCAGCCGCGCGGCGAACTGCGCCGCCAGTTCGAGGTCTTCGCCGCCACGCTCGCCTCAGCAAGTCAACCTCAAGACGCTAAGCATTAACCCCTTGTTGCACTTCGGCCTGAAACCGCCAGGTATATGTGAAGGCGGACAAGCTCCGCCGTCCTAACGGCGATTTGATATTAAATGACGGGCCAGAGAGAGCAGTGGAGGTCGTAAGGCATCACAGGGGGTTTATTGCTCCGTCTCTATTTCGACCCGATCGGGGTATAGACCTGTATCGGCGGCCGCCTGCTCTACTTCCTTCGTGGACGGAAAAGCCCCTAGCTCGCCTATCGTGTCCTCGCCCGCAGACAGCCGCCCGCCCCATAAACCGGTCGGAAGGCGGTAAATATGCAAGATAATGGGTTCGTCTTTGTCTTGTTCCATCGCGTCTCCTGGATCGCACCTAGGCGTTGTTCGGTCCCGACTTATTGTTTCTCGAATCCAGCGTATCACAGCCCGGAAAAGCAGGAAGCAATCTGCCGATTACGAAGGAAAATGACGAACGGAGTCACTCAATCGGGCGATGCCAACGTCAGCAGTCCACGGACCGAGGGTTTGCGTCGAGCGACGACACGCAGAACCATCCAGATCAATTAAACCGCAACTGTCACCGCTTCACTCTCGCGCGGCTCGCCGCTCAACGCGCCGGCGGGCGAGCTTCCCTTGCCGACCCTGAGGAGCCACTCAGGTTGGACCGACGTGAGGGACCGCTCCTTAGCATAAGGCGACATCGAAAAGTCCGACGGCGGTCACCGATGTTCGTGCTGACGCGTTGCAGTCGCAAAAATCTATTGCGATGCCGCCTAAAAAAAGAGCGCTACCTATCGATAGCGCTCATAAATCCGGACCCGAAGGATCCGGCCTGAGACATCAGAAACACGAAAGCGTATTCGGATCGGTCAGGCAATCTGCACTCGTAGAGCTGTGCAACGCATAGCCAAAAGTAAAGTCGGGCCGCATCGGCCACCCGGTCGGGTGATTTTCACGATTAGCCAGCTTCTCGAATTGATTGTCTTCAGTCGAATTCATCCTCGCGTGACCGGGGCAGTCGGCAAATAACCGATCGCTTAAAGACCGGCATAAACCATCTTCGTGAACTGAGCGCCGTTGAAGACAAAATTTCCCCAGACAGCATCAAAGGCGGCCGTCGGCTGCGCTGCGACGATTTCGTCAAGTGACTTGCCTTGTCGTTTTAGCGCCGCGACGTTGCCGCGTACCGTGACCAGCATGTCACGGAATGCGATGAGTTGACTTCGCGTACCGACAGGACCGTGGCCGGGGATCACGATCGTGTGCTCGGTCGTGCGCGCGATGGCTTTGTCAGCCCACTTGATCGCGCCATCGATGCTGCCGCCATCCTCATTGTCAATGTACGGATAAAAGCCGTTCCAGAAAGTATCGCCCAGGGCCAGCACGTCGGCGTCCTTGAAATACACCCACAGGTCCCCGTCCGTATGGCCGCCCCCAAAATTCTCGACTTCGATGGTGCTTCCCTCGAATGAGAACGTCCTCTTGTCGTCGATAACGAGCGTCGGCCTTGCACTTTCCTGCACGGGCTCGAACGTCCAGTTCCACGCATCGACATGAGTCGTTTCGCTGAGATGCTTCAAGGTGTTCCTGTGCGCAACGATCGTGGCGCCAGCTTCGTGCATCCAGCCGTTGCCGTCGGTATGGTCCCAGTGCCAATGCGTATCGACCACGTATTTCAACGGTGCGGGACCGATTTTATCGAGTGCGGCTCGCAACTTCTCCTTCGATTTGCTGACGCCTGCATCGACGAGGAACTTTCCTTCCTTGCCGCACAGAACGGTGATATTGCCGCCCGATCCCATCAACTCCGTAATGTTGCCGCGAAGCGGTTGCACGACGATATCCGTCTCCGCTCTGCGCAAATACCGCGCACCGGCGCCTGTGTGAAAGTAGTCGTCCCGCGTGGCATTCATGCTGTTCATGCTCTGACTAGCCGGATCGGCAAGCGTTGCGGTAGAGACGGACGCGAGCGCTGCACCAAGCGAAATGAACAGGGATATCAGTCCGGAACGGATTCGCGAGCCGTTTTCGGTCGCAATGGATCTTGAAGATGTCTTCATTCGGAGGTACCTCGGAAGGTCGGAAAGAACGGGTGGGGCGGCGCAAGATCATGCGCTAGAACAATTGCCGCATGCCGATCACCGCGCCTAGCTGATTAGCACCGCGGCGTGGCGTGCTACCGCCTCCGCCCGCGCTGATCGTGTACGCAGCCTGGCTACTATTCCAGAGGTAGCCCACTTGCGCATACAGAGCCGTACGCTTCGAAAGCAGATAGAATCCACGCACGGTGGATAAGGTTGCGCGAGTATCGTGCTGCCTATTGATAACTCGGATCACCTCCGCCTCGGCAACGGTCGAAGGTGTCACCTGATATGAAAGTCCACCGAATACGATGTCCGAGCGTATAATCGGCTGGGAAGATTCATTACCCGTGTTGCGATGCAGCCAGCCGCCTTCGGCCTTTGCCTTGCCGAACGCGACATGCACCGCGACCAGCAACCGCGCATCGACGTCAGTTGCACTAGCCATCGGCACGGGCGGCATCCCATCAAAGAAGTTGGCAGCGGCCCCTGTCCCGCCTCGCTGCTCGTCGTACGAGATCCCGCCGCCGAACGTTGGCCCGTCATACTTGATCATGGTTGTCCACTGTCGGCATTCGGTCGGCGCGCCCGGTAGCGATCCGGCGCATAGGCCTTGCCCCGGCGTATTGCCCCCGACCGCATCTCTACCAAACGAATACGTCGCTCCTATCGTGAAACTGCGGTATGTACCCAGATATCCAACCGCATTGTCGCTCCGAGCATTAGGAATGTACGCGTCAATGGAACCGATCCCGTAGATTGCAGGACCCATGACATCGTTATCCAAAATCGTGTAGAGCGTTGCCGTGTTCTGTCGGCCAAAGAACCACGAACCCGTTGGTCCTGAGATCCCGACCCACGCCTGGCGGCCGAAGAGACGCCCGCCTTGATTGAGATCTCCGGCCCGAAGATTGAAGGAGTTTTCCACATTAAATTTCACGGAATAATCCCCTCCTATTGGCTCGGACCCACGCAATCCCCAACGTGAAGGAGTGGAGCCGGTGACGGCGGGCATCCTAACGAGGCTGCCGCCAGGATTGCCAGCGTGCGTGACATATTCGATACCTGTATCGACGATTCCATAAGTCTGCACGCTTTGCCCAAACGCGTAGCCACTCATCCAGCCCAATCCAGTGAACAAGCCGATCAACACTCTTTTCATTGCGTCTCAATCCACAAAATTCGAACCGCCCGATTGCTTCACTATCCTATGCGTTATGCCAATAGCGCCGTAGCTTGCTATCTCCTAGCAACCTGTGCTATTCCGAACCGGGTGTAAGTTGTTCTGAAATGACAGGCGCATGCGATTGCTTGTACGCTACGGAATCCTTCATCAAAAGAGCGAAGGCTGCGATGAAGCTTGGAATCGCAAGCATGCTAACGATGACGCCGAGGCCAAGCCCGGCTTGCAGAAGGTTTGCGCCCGCCATCGAGCCAACGATCCCGCCAATGCGGCCGGTTCCGAGCATCCACGCAATACCGGATGCTCTCCCATTCGTCGGATAAAGGTCCGCAGCGATCACCGGCATGGAAACCTGCGCACCGTTCAGGCAGCTACCGGCGACAAATATCAGCACGCCAATCAAGACCACCTCGCCGGTAAGCTGTCCAATGCCCCAAAGCAGGCCACCGGTCAGCACGTAAGCGGCAGCAACTACGCGATGAGTGTTGACGCGGTCCATGGCGTATCCGCAGACGACCGATCCAATACCGCCGCCGAGTGGGAACAACGCCGTAATCAGGGATGCCTGCTTCAATGTCGTCCCGCTGTCCTTCAACAAGGTCGGAAGCCAGTTGGTCAGCAGAAAGTAGACGAGCAGACCCATGAAATACGTGAGCCACAGCAACAGGGTTCCCGTGCGATACCGCTTCGACAAGATCAACAGGACGGGCGTGTGGTTCTCCACCTCGGTGCCTTCATGAAGCTTGAATCGGGATGCTTCCAACGGTGTGCCCGCAATTCGACCGAGTACCTTGTTGATGCTGGCCGCGGGCCATGACTTCGTGACCATGAAGCGAACCGACTCGGGCAGACAGGCGAGCAGCACGACTGCAAGCAGCAGCGGCACGACGCCACCGGCGAAGAATACGCTTCTCCATCCGAACTCCGGTATCAGCAGAGCGGCTGCAAATCCGCCAGCGGAAGCGCCTATCGTGAAGCCGCAAAACATCACGTTGACAAGCAGTCCCCGGTGCTTTGCCGGTACGTATTCGGAAATCAGTGTCGTCGCGTTCGGCATGGCCGCGCCCAAGCCAATTCCGCAACCGAGGCGAAAGAGCGTCAAGGCTTCGATGGAACTGGCTTGCACCGACGCAAGACTCAGCGCGCCAAAGGTGACGACGGAACCGACCAAGACTCGCTTTCGACCGATCTGATCCGCAAGGGGGCCTGCTACAAGCGCGCCGACTACAGATCCGATGAGTGCGGCACTCAACACGGGTCCGAGCTGGACCCAGGTCAGCCCCCATTCCTTGGCGAGTACCGGTGCAACGAATCCGGCTGCCGCTGTGTCGAACCCGTCGGCCGCCACGATCATGAAGCATAGCGCCAGGATGAGCCACTGATAAGGTGAAAACCTTTGTTGATCGATGAAGTACTGTACATCCAGGACTTCAGATAGCGTGTTATCCGACGACATGAATCATCTCCTGATTGTTCGACTTTAACGATATTATTCATTCGCACTACGATGTACGTCCGACGTGTGAGTGACTAATTATTCTGCTCGCGTTACTCAGCCCGCCCCGTAGTCTAGTGCTGACGTATCGCCTTTATAACGCTCAATGACGGACGCGGCAGCCAGCAGACGCAACTCCCGAAAGCTGTTGGCCACCAGTTGCACACCGACCGGTAGTCCGCCACTCAAACCCATCGGAACGCTGATGCCTGGAAGGCCGAGTGCCGCGGTGGCCATCAAGGGACTCTGCGCGGCTATGAGTGCGCGCATCTCTTCGATCGTTCCAAGGTCCGCACCCCACGGTTGAGGCAGGCGGCATGAACTCGGCAAGAGTACGATTGGATAACGGCCAAGAAACTCGTTCCACTTGCGACGCAATTCGTCCCGCCGTGCGATGGCGCGAACGTAACCTCCAAGATCGACAACTGGCGCACAATCAACCATGTTGTGAATCGATCGTTTGATATCCGGGTCTTCCATCGAATCCACGGCGGAAATCATGCCGAGGCGAACCTCTGTCATGACGATCGATTGCCACACGTCTACGCACTGCCCGATCTCGGGAGGATTCGCCCGCTCAACGACATAGCCGGCATCGGCAAGCGCTTTCGCTGCTTCCCGCAATGCGATCTTGATTTCGGGAGAGACGGTCGCTTCGGGCACTTCGTCGACCAGGGCGACCACCACTGCCGAATGATCATCGGCGTGTTCCATACGCGCATTGACCCACGTCGCGTCGCGCGTGTCGGCGGCGGTCATCGCACGTAGTCCGAGCAGCACGTCGGCGACCGACCGGGCCAACGGGCCCTGCGCAGACATCGATTGAAGGCCAAAGAAGCGCTGCCTGACAGTCGGATGATAGGCGGGCACGCGTCCTGGCGTGGTGCGAAGGCCCACTACACCGTTGACGTACGCAGGATAGCGAATCGACCCGGCGATGTCGGTGCCATGCGCAAGCGCGCACATGCCCGTTGCGACCGATACAGCGGCGCCGCCGCTCGACCCGCCCGAAGTAATGTCGGCCCGCCAGGGATTCAGCGTCCTGCCGTATAGCGGGTTTTCTGTGAACCACCTGAACGAGAACGGCGGTACGTTCGAGCGGCCGATGATGTTTGCGCCAGCACTACGCAAGTTGGCAACCACGGAACTGTCCGCCGGTGCAATGTGTTGCACGTAAGCCGGATTCCCGTTCGTCGTGGCTTCGCCCGCTACATCGACGTTCAACTTTACCGTCAAGGGCACGCCATGCAGAATGCCTGCCTGATGCGGCGCGCTGCGCAGAAGAGCGTCTGCCTGATTCGCGGTTTCGAGAGCCCGTTCTCGATCCTCATGAACGATGGCGTTGAGTCGCGGATTGATCGAATCGATCCGCTGATGAAACGCCTTCAGCACCTCCACACAAGAGACGGAACGCGCGCGCACCTGTGCGGCAATATCGACAGCGTCCCAGCGCCAGATTTCACCAGGGAGTGTGCTGGCAGATCGTTCGGTTTGCAGCCAATGGCTGTTGTGCATGGTTGACATATTCAATCGAGCTTGATCGTAAGTCACATTGGGTTCAGATATCTAAGTTGATGCGTGTATTCTTCCATCGCGCTACTATCGAGACAACCGAGTAGCGGGATACCGCCTATCGAAATTTTCGATATTACTGGGAATGAAAAAATGGCTTCGCTCGACGTGGAATGGATCTGGGTTTTCGATGAGATCTACAAGACACTCAGTGTGACAAGCGCTGCGGACAGGCTCGACATGACTCAAGGCGCGGCCAGCACTGCGCTCAATCGCCTGCGAGACTATTACGGCGATCAACTCTTTGTGCGAACGTCACGCGGCATGTTGCCAACGCCACGCGCAGTCGCGCTGCAACCGGTGCTGCAAAAAGTTCGTGAAGATTTGGAAGTCGCGCGTACAGGCGCGCTCGTCTTTGAACCGACCAGTTCACACCGGACGTTCCGCGTGTGCATGACCGATCTCGGCGAAACTGCTCTGCTCCCGCGGTTGCTTGGACACCTGCAATCGCATGCGCCGAGGATTCGTATCGAGGCCGAGAAGATCAGTCCAGACAGTCCTCGAAGGCTTGAAGACGGCGCCGTCGATTTGGCGGTCGGCTATATGCCGCAGGTCGACGCCGGCTTCTATCAGCAAGCCCTGTTCGAACAAGACTTTTTGTGTATTGCGAGCCTTTCGCACCCGCGTATTGGCAAGCGGCTTGGCAAGAGCACCTATGTCGCCGAACGACACGTGGAGGTTTTCAATCCGGCAACGGGACATACCGCGATGGTCGAAAAGGCTTTGACATCTGCTGGTGTCACGCGAGACATCGCATTGCGAGTGCCGAGCTTTCTGGCCGTTGCGCAAATAGTGAGCGAGACTGAGTTGCTCGCGACCGTGCCACGCTATTACGCCCTGGCGATGGTATCGCGCGAGCCGATTCGATACTTGATCGTTCCCTTTGAACTGCCTCGCTATTCAGTGAAGCAGCATTGGCACGCACGTTTTCACAGCGATCCCGGGAACGTCTGGCTACGGCATACAGTTGCCAGCCTCATGCCCGGTGCTATCTCAAAAAATCCGCTATGAGGGGCTTTTCCGAACTTGCTGCTGGCAGGAGACCGCGCGTTGACTGCGTCGAGCGCGGCCGGCAATGAACGCCTCACGCCGTGCCCGCGATCGCCGCGGGCTTCAGCTTCTTGACGCCGTGGTTACCGCGCGAAAGGACACTTCAAGGCCTTCGAGAGCAAGCGCTTGAACACCGGCCAACGGGCCGCACGCCGCGTCATCGACGGCGCAATCGAAGGCATAACGCTCGGCTAGCCCATCGAGAGCCCATGCCGTCGCACTGCGATCGGTCAGACCAACGGAACCAGCGTGCCGCGCACATCCGGCTCGTCGGACCCGCGTGCGGGACCCGTGACCTTATGTCCCTGGCGGCGAGCACGTGTGTCCGGGGCGGCATTCCAGAGTGGGCCTCAACGGGTCGCGGAAGACGTACCGCGCCACCGGGAATTTAGGATGATGCTGCACAGATTCGCGCGCTCGAAGCCCGGATCGTTCCATGCCAGAAAATCGTCGTTGAACGTGCCGAACGTGGTGCCTGGGCGATGCTTCATGCCGTCGTAGAAGGCGTCGATCATCTTACCGGTGAAATCATCGCCGCGCGGAAAGCCTGCGACGACCGCCGCTCGCTGTTCCTCTGTGAAGTCATGGAAGCCCCGTGCCGCCACGTCCATTCCAGCTCCGGCTTGCACCAGCGCGATCTCGCCGTGCATGTGCTCAGGGATGCCCGGCGTCGTATGGAGCGCTACGGCTGTCCACACCTTAGCCACGTCCGCCTCGTCGACATGATGGCTGCGTAGGAAATCGCGCGCAGCGTTGGCACCGTCGACTTCAAAACGCACTTCACTTTCGCGCAGCAATAAGTCGATCACCTCGAACATATCGATCTGTCCTTCACTCGACCGGTCATTGCGCCGAGACTTTCGATTCGGCGGACACGCTCTTACGAGGCTTCTTGGGTCGTGCGGGTGTGGGCACCGCCGCTTCATCGCCGCTACCCTCCCTCGCTTTCTTGGCAGTTTTGAATTTTTTCGTTGCGGTCTTGGGGTCAACGGCGGCATGCGGTGCCTTGCCCGCGGCCTTCGTTGTCGCCTTCGTTGCGGCCTTTTTGTTTGCTTCCTTTTCGGCCTCGGCCTTTGCGGTGTCGTCCGCTTCAACGGTTTTCTTCGCGACTTTCCTCACTACGCCCTTGCCCGTCGTTGACCTCTTTGGCGCTTTCTCGACCACGACCATATGGGGCTCTGCCGAATGGCTCGGCGATGGCTGAATCCCTTCCGCCAGAAGCTGCACGATTGCTTCGCGCCAGTAGTGATCATCGCGGCCGTGCACACAACCGTCGGCTTCCCACAAAAGATAGGCGCGGGTTCGAATGGCTTCTTCGGGCAAAGCGAGATTGGACTTAGGTTGCATTCGGACTCCGTGGGCAAAGGCATCAGCGGGACCATAGCAGGTTGCTTTCCTGCGCTCAACTCGCATAGCGCGGATTGCGCGGCTCAGCTGCTCCGTCGACGATACGCGTTCAAATGTCGGATGAGGTCATGCCTGTACCCGTCTTTGTCCAGGAGATAGGTTACGGGTTGGCGAGCGGTGATCGAGCAAGATACGGATTAGCACCGAGCGCGGACCTTGCAGTCGCCGTGCCGCAAGCCGGCGGATTGATCGACCATTTCGCGAAAACTCCCGCAGGTACGCGCTTTGCAAGGCCTTCTGATCCACGGAGGCCCTATGCCACTTGCTGCAATCTTTGACATCGACGGGACGCTGGTGGACTCGGTCGACCTTCATGCGCTAGCGTGGCACGAGGCGTTTCATCATTTCGGACATGACGTCAGCTTCGAACAGGCGCGAAGTCAAATCGGTAAGGGCGGCGACAACCTGATGCCGGTCTTTCTGTCTGACGCTGAACTGCAAGACCACGGCCAAGCGCTCGAATCGTGGAGGGGAAAGCACTTCAAGGCGCATTACCTGCCGATGGTTCGGCCCTTCGCAGCGGTGCCTGAACTTCTTAAAAAACTACGCGATGCGGGCTTAAGGCTCGCCGTCGCGTCGTCGGCGAAGAGGGATGATCTCGAGGTGTACCTCAAGCTCGCTGCCATCACGGAGTTACTTGACGTGACGGTTTCCTCGGAAGACGTCGAGCAATCAAAACCGGCACCGGACGTATTCATAGTCGCCCTGCAAAAGCTACATGTACCGGCCGACCGCGCGATCGTGATTGGCGACTCGCCCTATGATGCTCAGGCTGCGGCAAAAGACAGGCCTGCGCACGGTCGGACTGCTCTCTGGCGCGTTTCCTGAGCAGTCCCTGCGAGACGCCGGGTGTGTTGCGATCTATCCTGGGCCCGCCGGTCTGCTCGCGAACCTCCAGCGTTCGCCGTTACTAGCTTGACCGTTTAAATGGTGGGCGCGGAGATGGGGCGCTGGACGATCCCGAATAACGTGAGTACCGATACCGATCGCCGCACCGGGCGAAATGCCCGCGTTCATCGAACCGCAACTCGCCACCTTGGTCGAGCGTCATCCAACCGGCGGCGACTGGTCTTACGAAATCAACTCTACGAATCGAAGAGCGGCCGCCTGCTTGGTCGCATTATTTGCTACATTGCCAAGTCGCAGGTTGCGCGCGATGGAATATTTTCCCGAAAAGCCGTGACGGAGTCGGCGAACCCTTGTTTCGATTACGCGTGCAGGGCTTGAGGTGTACGCTCGACTAGTCAATCCGTCGCACGCTCGAATTTCGTCGGTGAAGTTGCGAACAAGCGTGTAGCTCAACTATGGTCGTCATTCATGGCAAGCAATGAAGCGCCTGAACCGTCAGGTGACCCGCGCGACGTAACCGGACCCGTCATGCCGTCGCTCGATTTTCCGATCGTCGGCATCGGTGCATCGGCCGGCGGAATTCAAGCGCTAACGCGCTTCTTTGAGCACATGCCAAATGACGCGGGCATGGCGTTCGTGATCGTGCTTCACCTATCTCCCAACCATGAGAGCCAGGCCGACGCCGTGCTGCAGCGAGTCACTAAAATGCCGGTCATTCAAGTGCTGCAGCCGATTCAGATCGAAAAAAACCATACCTATCTGATTTCACCAGCCACCGACCTGTCGATGAACGATGGCTACCTGAGTGTGAAGCCGTCTAATCGCGAACCGGGACGGCCGGTGGCGATTGACCTGTTTTTCCGCAGTCTCGCCGAAGCGCACCGCACCCGCGCAATCAGCGTGATTCTCTCGGGCTTTGGTAGCGACGGTACGGTCGGAATAGGTCGGATTAAGGAGCATGGCGGCGTCACGATAGCGCAGAGTCCTGAAGACGCCGAATACGACGAAATGCCCCGCAATGCAATCGCGACAGGGTTGGTGGATATTGCGCTGCCCGTCGCTGACATACCGCAGAAGCTCATCGAGTTACGCGACAACGCGCGCGCGATCCAGTTGCCACCAGTCGACGACGATCAGCCCGTAATGCCAACTGAGGCTAATGGTAGTGGGGCCTTGGATTCGACGTCGGTAGCTGAGGCTGCGTTACAGCAGGTCCTCATGACGCTACGTGCCCGCACCGGGCATGACTTCCGCCACTACAAGCGCGCCACCGTCCTGCGACGCATTGAGCGCCGCCTGCAAGTCAATGCGCTTCGGGACTTGCCCTCGTATCAGCGATTTCTCGACGCTCACCCGGATGAGTCTGCCGCGTTACTCAAAGACATGCTGATCGGGGTGACCAATTTCTTTCGCGATCGGGACGCTTTCGAGGCGCTCGAGCGCGAGATCGTGCGGAGCATCTGCGAAGACAAGTCTGAGGACGCTAGCGTCCGCGTATGGGTGGCGGGTTGCTCGACCGGAGAAGAAGCTTATTCGGTGGCAATGCTGCTCAACGAATGTGTTGCGGAAGCCGATAAAGGCTGTGGCATCCAGGTATTCGCGACCGATATCGATGAGAGCGCTATTGAGAGAGCGCGCGACGGCATCTATCCGGCGCCGATTGTGACCGACGTTCCGCCTGCCCGGCTTCGAAAGTCCTTTACGCTCGCACACGGGCGCTACCACATTACCAAATCCTTGCGGGAGCAGGTCCTGTTCGCCGCACATAACCTGCTGCGTGATCCGCCGTTCTCCCGGCTCGACCTGGTGTCATGCCGAAACGTGCTGATCTACCTCGATCGCGCCGTGCAACGTCAAGTCTTGCAGACTTTTCACTTTGCCCTTCAGCCCGGCGGTTATCTTTTCCTCGGTAGTTCCGAGTCAGCCGAGATCGCGGATGACCTGTTCACCGCGGTTGACAAGAAGAACCGGATTTATCGCGCAAAGACGCTCGCGAGTGCGCGCACCGCCCCCGTGTTGCCGGTCGCCGGCCCACTGTTGCAGCCAACTCACTTCAGCCCGGTGAAACCAGCAAATGGTCGCACGAACTCTTCGTTTGCCGCCTTGCACCGAAGCGCGATGGAACAGTATGCGCCGCCGAGCGTGCTGGTCGATCGGGACGGCGAGATCTTGCATATGTCAGAGGACATCGGCCGGTTCCTCCGTTACGTCAGCGGCGAACCCTCGCACAATCTGCTCACCCTGATCAATCCGGACCTGCGACTGGAGCTTCGAACTGCGCTCTTTCAGGCGCTGCGACACGGCAAAAGCGTTGATGCAGAACGCGTGAGGTTCGCGCGCGGTACCGCTTCCTCCTACGTCAATATGACCGTGCGCCCGTTCCACGATCCCGCTGGCGGGGACGTCCTTGCGGTCTTCTTCGACGAGGCAGATGAGACAACGCTGCCCGACGCACCCGAAGTTCCGTCGACTGACGAGAGCCCTGTCGTTGCTCACCTCGAGGCCGAGTTACGGCGCATGAAGGAGCTGTTGCAATCGACCGTCGAGCATGCCAACGCCTCTAGCGAGGAGCTAAAGGCGTCCAACGAAGAGTTGCAGGCGATCAACGAAGAGATGCGTTCGGCCTCGGAGGAACTCGAAACCAGTAAGGAAGAACTGCAATCGGTAAACGAAGAGCTAGTAACGGTTAACGGTGCTTTGCAGACGAAGGTAGAAGAGACCGCCAAAGCCAACGATGACCTGCAAAACTTGATCGCGTCCACTGGCATCGCGACCATCTTCGTCGACCGTTCGATGCGAGTCAAACGCTATACGCCATCAGCAGTAGCACTATTCAATTTGATCGAGACGGATATCGGGCGCCCGCTGCTCCATCTTGCACACCGTCTGGATTATCCGGAACTGGCCGCTGACGCGCGACACGCGTTCGAGGACCTGAAACTCACCGAGCGAGAAGTCAGCACGAACGACGATACTTGGTTTCTGTGCCGTGTTCTGCCCTACCGAACCCTGGATGATCGTATCGACGGCGCCGTGCTTACACTCGTTGATATCACCAAGAAACGCCGGGCCGAGGAAGCTGCCCGGTCAAGCGAAGAACGTCTGAAGCTCGCGGCGTTGACCACCGACGACTACGCAATCATCGTGCAAGATCCCGACGGCACGATTCTCAGTTGGAACCGGGGTGCGCAGCGCATCTTCGGCTTTGAGGAACACGAGGTCGTAGGCAAGCCGATCGATCTGATCTTCGTTCCGGAAGACCGCGCGAACGGCGCAGCGGTTGCCGAGCGCGAAACGGCCAGGAAAGAGGGTCGCGCCGAGGACGAGCGCTGGCATCTGCGAAAAGACGGAAGAAAGATTTATTGCAGCGGAGTAATGACGTCGATCGAGACTCCCGCTTTCACGGGTCTGGCGAAGATCGCGCGTGATTTGACGGACCGCAAGAGTGTAGAGAGCCAGCAGCAACAGCAGTTGGCACTTGAGCGCGCCATCCGGGCCCAGGCCGAGTCGGCAAACCGCCAGAAGGATGAGTTTTTTGCGGTACTATCGCATGAGTTGAAGAACCCGCTTAACCTGATCCACGTCAAGACTGAATTGCTGAGCCGCTCGCCTGAAGTGAAAGATATTGCACTGGTTCAGGACGCCGCAGATGCGATTCAACGTTCGGTAATCGGACAATCTAAAATCATCGATGACCTGTTAGACCTGTCGAGAGTGCGCACGGGCAAACTGACGTTGCACTTCTCACCGGTCGATCTCGCATCCGTTCTGCGCTCGATTGTCGAGGCGAGCGAGACGGAAGCGGTGAACAAGCAAATTCAAATGTCGGTGTCGGGCGTCGACGCGCCGTTGATCATTCAGGCCGATCCGGTACGCCTGGAGCAGATGATCTGGAATGTGATGCGCAACGCAGTGAAATTCACGCCGCCTGGCGGACGCGTGAGTCTGTCGCTCACGAGCGATGATCGGTTCGTGTGCGTCGAAGTATCCGACACGGGGCAAGGCATCACTCCTGAATTTCTGCCGAAGGTCTTTGACATGTTCAGTCAAGCCGATGGCGGTGGTCGACGTGACCGGGGCGGACTGGGCATCGGCCTGTCACTCACCAAGCAACTGATTGAAATGCACGGCGGACGCATCGAGGGGACATCCGCTGGCGTGGGGAAAGGGTCTTGTTTCCGGCTGTCGCTGCCACGTCTTCCTCCATCCTCGTTTGTTACCCGCCCGGACAAAGCCGCTGACCCCAGCATTCTGAAAGGTCTGCGCGTGCTGCTTGTTGACGATTCGCTGGAAGGCCTGGAAGGCTTCCGAAGCTTGCTCGAATTGGAAGGGGCGCAGGTCAGAGCGGAATCGAGTCCCGAAGCAGCCTTGGTGGCCTCCACTGAGAGCGAATTTGATCTTATTCTGTCGGACATCGGCATGCCGACGATGAGCGGCTATGAACTGATTGCGAAGTTGCGCGAGCTGCCCGCTTGCAAAACAATTCCGGCGATCGCCTTAACCGGCTTCGGTCGCGCGCAAGATGCTGCCGAGGCACTTCGTGCTGGCTTCGATGCGCATCTGGGCAAGCCAGTGTCGCTCAACGCGCTGCTCGCTGCTATCGAAGGAAAATTGTCAAACAAGTAGCGGATGGTTCAACTGATGCCCATCCATCTTCCGAAGTCTGCAGTGGCGCTGCATAGCCAAAAACGCGGCCCGGTCTAAGCCTGAAAGTTTTTTTCTTGGAAGATCGGTGCCCGCTCAATCGCCGGTCCGTTTTCGGAGGCAAGCCGTCGTTCGAAGGTCCTTGCAAAGGCACGGGCGAAGGACCGGAAACGGCCGGACGCGGAAGTTCAAGGCGAGGACAAAGCGGACCCCTCTGCGTCAGCACCTGTAGGGCGCGTCGCCCCAACCTGGGAGGACACAATAGTCGTGCTCGGGCAAGACGATCAACCCTGATTCCGCCGCCTCTAACACGCGCTCCATCTGCCCACTTTTCACCAGATTGCCATGCAACCCATAGAAGTACCAAGCGAAGGCCATTCCGATCCGGGTATGCGCCCATTGAGGGACGAAGCTCAGTTTTCTGACGCCCTGCTGGTCAACGTAATCCTGAGTATTGAAAGTCCAGCGTTGGCAGATGCGCTCTCCGGTGCGGCCGGCGCTTGAATCTTGAATCTGTCCAATCGTCGAGGAAACGGCGACCGGACCATTGCATCTTGTCGTAGCCGGGCGTCAGTTCGCGTATGGTCAGGCTGCGCTGCTCACCGGTTTCGCCGTCTGTCACGATCCAACGCCGATCGCCGTTGGCGCGATGGCGAGCGAGAAAGAGCGATAAGAGTAGTTTTACGAAGCCCTTTGGGTCAAACGTCACGCTTCGCATCAGCACTGAGCGCGCATACGAAGATCGCCACCGCGAGGCCTAAGCCTATCGCCCCGCCGATGCCACCGGCTCCAGAAACGTCGACCGTGGCGCTATGCAACTCAGCGGCCCACAGATTTATCGCCTGTCCCACCAGAAGCCCGACGAGGCCCAGGGCCCCAGAGCAGATTCCGACCAGAGCAGCAAGCCCGAAGATACGTAGCAGGTTGTCGTTCCAAGCAATGTCCATTTTTGTCTCTGGTCTCTCTGTCGCTGGGTCCCGCCGTACAGCCGACGCTGCGTACGCCGGCCACACTCACCCGTTCACCCAAAGGAAGAATGAGCTTGTTCGGTCTCTGCCATATAAGGTCTCGCTGACGTGTTTCTCGTTGTCAGGTGATGCGTTTCCACTCGGCGTAGATCGCGCCGAAGACCGAGGGAACCACGTCGTGGCCTTCGAACGAAACCGGTCGGTCGTCGTTTGGATAGCCCAATGTCGGAGATGCTCGCAACGTGCCCAGCATCCTCGCGCTATGTTCGCTCTTGGACGCAACCTCACTGAGAACCTCCGACTCAATTCTATGAATCAGCGCCCAGGTCAACGTGCCAGCCGCCCGATGGCGTTGCACCGCCGCAGGCACGGAGTCTTTTAGAGCCGCATCGCGGCATACAGCGCATCCATTCTTTCTCCTTTAGTTGGGCAGTGCGTGTTTTCGCAACAGTGCCCTGATTGCATCGTCGACGGTTGACCGGAGCACATACTCCGGACCGTGCGGAAGCAGCGCGGCAAATGCTTCACTCAGCGAGTAAGCAACCTCGGCCACATCACGCTCACGAATGATTACCCTAAGTCCAGCAGTAAGCTCGGCTTAAAGTTCATGATCGTTGATTCGGAGTTCGATAGTAGCCATCGTCTCATGTCCTAATTCGATGCGTCGTTTTCCTCACTCGTGATCACTAAGGTCCCAAAAGGATTCTTCGAGCAAGTCCGCCGCATCGAAATGAAGCTGCACAACGGCCTCGGTTAGCGGCTCGCCGTTGGGCATTTCTCGCGACTCGGCAGAATCACGCAAAACGTTAATCGCTGCCCGCAGAGCAAGTGCTCGAGTCAAATTGGACATGGTTCGCTTCCCGCGGTCAGTTGATACGCCTTGGTGTCAGCCATTTGCCCTCAATGGCACGCTCCCAAAAGACGCCACTAATCACAACCGCGACACCGACAGCTCCCTACGTCTATCGCCGATCGCCGCTATTCACTTCAATAAGCGCATTCCGGCGACCTTTGAAGCGGTAACATCGAAGGTGGCGGTGTACTCGCAATCCGCGACGTGGCCAGCCCGCTCGATCACGCAGTCGGCAAAATCAGCCCTTTCCGACGCCGCGAAGATACGAAGCGCTTTTCGAATCGTGTCCGCCGCTTCTATGACTAACTCCTTCGTCCCCAGCATCGAGTCAACTATGTCCTTGATCTCTCCGCGACTAACGTCATAGCAGCGCGCTAGCACCCAAACGACCTCAATCAGTGCGACCTGCGAGACAAACCCGGGCCGCTCGGCCGTCAAGGACTCCATCAGCGTCGTCGCCTTTTTCGATTGCACGGCGTCATCTTGCGCGAAGTACCGGACCAGTATGTTTGTATCAAGTCCGATCATCGGGCGGATGCTCCTTGCTCCGCAATCGCTTGGTTCATGTCGTCTATTGACACCGCTTTGCTCGGCTTTCTAACGATACCCTTTAGTGACGCGATGGAGCGCGTGGCCGGATAGACCTCGTACCTACCGGTGGACTCGTTGAAGCTGAATTCGATGCGGTCGCCGCTTTCCAAGCCAAGACGATTTCGCACATCCACAGGAATCGTGACTTGGCCTTTGGACGTAACGGTTGCTGCTGTCATAGTGCCCTCCCATATCCTTACTTTAAGGTAAGGAGAGGAATTCTGCAACCCTGAGCGCGGGAACTGGGAAGTCCGAACGGCGGGCGTTTTTCAGTCGCCGCTCGGTAAGGGTCTGATGGCAGGCATTCGCGCTCGATAGCGCGCTCCGGCAGGACGCCGCCATCACGACCGCGATAAAGCTGCCGTGTTTTCGGATTCAAGCCACCTTGGCTTTCTTAACTTCGTCGAAGCCATCCGTGGCGTCGAACAGCGATCCGGAATCGCTCTCCGCTGCCGTCCCACCGTCTATGGGATCGATCCTCCCGGCGTGGAAAACGGTGGCGATTCCATGAGTGCGCAGAATACGTGCGAAGTCTCCCAACTGTGAAGGGAGGTGCGACGCAGAGTGCCAAGTGGCAAGCTCTTTCTCAAGACGCTCGATCTTCTCGGCCATCGCTTTGATAGACGTGGATTCGGCTAGGGCGCTCATGTTCGTGATTTCCTTTGCTCAGTCGCTCAGCCAGTTCTCGAGCTTGACGCCCGGATAACTGGCAAAGTCTTTTGTGTTGTTCGTTACGAGGGCAACGTCGAGCGCAACTGCATGGGCGGCAATCGACTTATCGAGGTGGTCCTTCTTGCGCTCCCGAGTAGCTTCACGAATCGGGCCATAGGCCACCGCCGCCGCAGAATCGAACGGAGCCACCGGAATGTCCTCAATCAACGCGGCGAGGGTGCGCCGCTCTTTCGCCGGATTTGCACAAACGGCGACACCGTATTCCAACTCTGCATACGTGATAGCTGACATGACCACGTCACCGACAAAGCACTCCGCGAAGCGTTTTGCCACCTGCTCGGGCTGGTGTTTCATCAGGTAGATGCACATATTGGTGTCGAGCATGAAGCGCGGCATTACAAGCCCTCGCGTTCTGCTTGTTCCTGCTCGCCTCGTCCCTCGGCCATGAAATCGGGGCTGAATTTGGCGAATTTTTTCAACACCCCGCCGAGCGATCGGCGCGCCGGTCGGATGCGGATTTCGTCGCCCACGCGTTCGATTTCAAGCTCAAGGTCGCTGCGCTCATAGGCAAGATCGGCAGGGATGCGAACGGCTTGAGAGTTGCCGTTCCTGAAAACTCGCGTGGTTTGCATCTAATCCCTCTGTTGCGTGTGTACTGTGGATGTACTATAGGCGGTTTTCAAACACTTGTAAATACGCGTGTGTACATTGGTTGTTGAGTCCTCGAACGGACCGATAAAAGATCTTCGCGGCGGCTGAGGCTTGCGACCTCCGAACGGCCCGGCTCGCAAAGGCATTTGGCATCGTCACGGTACGCCAGCGACCAGGCACATGCCCTCACAGTACAGACGCGGAAATCCAGAGCAGACAATCGCTGTGCAGCCGAAATCATCGACTGCTGTCACAATCGCCGCAATATCGAGAGGTCGAAGGGCTGCACCGCCGCCGACGAAATATGAGAACAGATCATGCTCAAACACGACGTAAAGCAGTCTTGGATTCTTACTATGCGAAGGCGCTTGCCCTCCCTGAGCCCGACTTTACTCAACATTTTCGCGAGCTGTCGGCGCCGTTTCTCCTTAGCGAACTGCTTAGGCCCGATCTAATCATTTTCGGGTGCGGGCATCGCTACGATCGCGCTGTGAAGGCGGTGCTTCCGGAGCGTCAGCGCGTAAAGGTTGAACCGAAGGCTCTTTGGCACTTCCCGTCCAATAACATCGAATGTTTAGGACATCTCATCCAGGTGCGCGGATGGCCGCGCCCGAAAAACGATCAAGGATTACTACCAAGAGATCATCGAGACCGCTTCAAAAACGCGTTCGTTGAACGCCTACCGAGGCAGAATGCTTCGGCATAGGCTACCGTCGACATCCCTTCGCCCGGTAATACGCGGTGCAAGCGCCGTATAGACGGGCCGCAGCGAGGCACATCGATCACCTTCTCATGCTTAAGCGTCGTCTAGTCGCTTGAACAACTCCGAGTGCTGAGCATAGATAGCGGCAAATCGAGCTCTATGGTCATCCCGCCGCAAGTATTCTCCGGCTGCAGACTTTCGGGCCGCCCGCGGCTGTGCTTCTCGTCTCTGAATCAGTTTTGTCCGTACACGCTGCTTCATGATTTGGGATGTAGAGGAAAAAGGCCGGTCGCTTGTCTGCGGTTTAAGGCTCTGCGTCGACCCTCTCGTGGCCGACCCCGGAAGTTCGTCAGTTCGTCGGACGCGCTGCTCGCCGCTGATCATGTCAATTTGCGACCTTTCCTTGCCGACCCTATGCAGCCGTCGAACTGCGACGATAGTCTGTGTCCACTTCCACGGCGTTAACGGACCATCGCGCGGACAGTTCGACCACATAGTAGTCCCACGAGTGCAAAAGAACCTCGTCACGCGCTAGTGCGGCTGAACACTGTGCCAAACTGTATTCAGCCCGTCGCCTGCACGATCGCCCGGCTTCTTATCCATCATGCCGCGATACAACGGCTTTCCTCCATAGGTCCATTGACGATCACCGTTGCCTGTATCGACCAGTTGGAGCAAGCCTGAGGCCTTGTCGTCCTTGCTCGCGAGTGCGGGCGGAAAGTTTCGGGCACAGTCGCCCTCGCATGATTTGGCATCCGGCGCGCCTTGCCCTCCAAAAACGTAGAGCGTCATCCCATGGTCATCAACGAGCCTGCCATCGCTAACGTGAGGTGGCGCGGCAAAGGTCGAAGTGACAGCAGAAAGCGCCGCGATTCCGATAAGCGTCTTCATGTTCGTTCTCCCCTCAGCTTTCATTGAGCGCGTGATCATGCGTAATCGCACGCGCGCTCCCCTTCAAGCGGTGAAACCTTCACTCCGGCGCCATGATGCGCAACACCGGATGTCCATTGAAATCTTTAAGAGCGAAGTACGATCGATGTGTCGCCGCATCGACATATACAACATGGGCGTTCGGCCCCAAGTATCCCTCGCCGACTTTTGCCACACGAGTCCCGTATTAACGGAACATCGACACGACACCTGCTTCGCCAGCCACATATACGGTGTTCGTCGAAGCATCGAGCGCAAGCACATCGGGATCTTTTCCTACGTCGAACGATTGCGACACGCGCTTCGTGCGCAGGTCGAGCACCAGCAATCTGCTGTTCCCCTCACAGGCGATGAACGCGAGTCGGGATTGCGGCATGATGAGCAGGCCGTGGTTCCCCTCTGCTCCGGGCAAGTCGATGCGGGCGACGATTTCGTCCGTCGAGGGGTCAATCTCGATCAACTGCCGACGCGTCTGAACGTTGACGAAGATATGCCGTGAGACCGAGTCGTATTGCGTGTTGCCGACCTCGCCATCCAGCGCGATGGTCTTTGCGCGCCGGTTCGTTGTCACGTCGATAACGGTCTCAGTCTTTCCCGTCTCATCGGAAACGTAAAGCTTGTGTACATTGGGCGCATAGGCCATGCCGTCGGGGTACACACCGCCCGGCACGCGCGCGACCAACTTTAGCGTCTTTTCGTCGATTGCAACAATTTCGTTCGTTCCGGTCGCCGAGGCGAATACACGCGACAACTCGGGAATAACGAGCACGCCATGCACCGCGGACACGTTCCTTATCGTGGCAATCACCCGTGCATCGTGCGTATCAAAGGCGACGACTTCTCCATCTCCCAAGTGGGCAATCATCAACAAATGACGCTCGGGATCGCCACTCTTGTAATCGAAACGAGACGTGCGTCCTGGCATCGAAATGTCCGCAAGGTGCTGAAGCGGGAGATGCGTGGCGGTTCCCTGGTCCGCTGCCGACGCGACGTGATCCGGCAGAAGCAACACGAAGGACACACTCAACACCGCCGCGCCGATAAGCGACCCAAGGCACCGAAAAGGTCGTGGGATCATGAACCGTCTCCGTCGAGGCGTACATGCCGGTAAACGGGAAGCAGCACCGAAATTAATCCGTCGCAAGATCCACGCAGACTTCGCGCCGCGAGCAGCCGCCCATACGCCGGCGGGAGACGCCCTGAAGTGCGAATCTCGATGAGAAACGAGTGATGGCTGGAATCATCGCAACAACGCCGGCGCGAGCGTGCGCCCCGCGGCACGCTTATGCGTTGCGCGCAGGCACGGCCGCTTGGAGCCTCATGGACGCGTTGTCCCAGTTCAGGATGTTGAACAGCTGATTGACGTACTCCATCCGGCGGTTCTGATATTTCAAGTAGTACGCGTGCTCGAAGACATCGAGCACAAGAATCGGCTGGATGCCCCAAGTTGTGAGTTTCTGATGGTTCTCGCATTGGAGGATCATGACCTTGCCCATCGCGGGGTGATAGCCCACTACACCCCAGCCCGATGCTTCAGTCGCGATCGTGGCAGCGACGAGCTGCGTTTTGAACTTCGCGTATGAGCCAAAGCTCTTGTCGATTACCTTTGCCAGTTCGCTCCTGGGTTCTGCGCCTTTACCTGAGATGCTCGTCCAGTAAACGGTATGCAAGATGTGGCTCGAAAGCTGGAATGCGAGCTCCTTCTCGTAATGCTTCACGAGCGTCAAGTCATTTGTGTCGCGTGCCTTGGCTAGCGCATCTTCTGCCTTATTCGCCGCCGTCACCGCGGGCTTGTGGTGAAAGTTGTAATGCAGCTCGACCGTGCGTGCGTCAATGACCGGTTCGAGCGCATCGTAGGCATACGGTAGCGGGGCGGCAGCATATTTGCCGTCAGCGTCGGTCAGCTTGTCGACATAGCCTGCGCTCTCGGCCGCGTCCGCTGGATTCGTTTTCGCCATGAGCAGACCTGCGCCGACAGCAGCGGTGTTTTGAAGGAAGGTGCGCCGAGTTGCCATGATGTACTCCCTAGCTCCGATGCGCGCACCTCCGCTCAGTGCGCGTACAGGTGATGAAGCGGAAAGACCGCGAGACCGATGAGCGCAGCGGCCGAGACGATGACAGGCTCTTGCAGCTTCCTGAAGCGCCACAGCAGCAGAACTGTGGCAACGGCGAGCAACGCGGTCGGCCAGTCGACAATCGACCGTTTCGCGATCACGATTACCGAGCCCGCGATGGCACCAACCGCAGCCGCAGTGATGCCATCGACGAACGCTTTCACGGCGGGAAGCCTTCCATACTTCTTGAAGTACGGGGCCGGAAGCACGGTAAATAGATAGCAAGGCAGAAACGTGCCAAACGCGGCGACGCAGGCACCGGGAAGACCCGCTACAAGATAACCAATGAACCCGACGGTGATAACGACCGGCCCGGGCGTGATCATCGCGACGGCCACGGCATCGACAAACTGCTTTTCGTTCAGCCAGCGGTGCTCGGTGACCACACCGCCGTACAGGAACGGAACGATTGCTAGGCCCGATCCAAAGACGAATGCCCCGGCCTTTGCGAAGAACAGGCCAATCTGACTGAGCAACGACAAGTCGAGGCCGCTCAGCACACCGCTTAGCGCGGGTCCCTGGGCAGAAACGAGTGCGTTCGCACCACCTTTGCCGAGCCACGCGGGCGGCGACCGGCGAAACATGTTGACGAGTCCGCCTGCAATGAACAGCCAGGCGATCTCGGACTCTGTCACAACGGTCACGACGATGAGCACCACAAAGATGGCCCAGAGAGTCTTGTCAGCGCCAAGCGTCTTATTGGTCAGCTTGTAGGCGCTCATTGCGATGATGCCGACGACGGCTGCGCCGACGCCGTAGAAGACCGCCTGCATCCACGGCAAACCGCCGAAATGCACGTACGCCCAGCCGAGCGCCACGACCATGAGAAAGGAAGGCAGCACGAAAGCAACGCCGACAGCCGTCGCGCCGACGACGCGGTAATGCACATACCCAAGGTAGATCGACAGTTGTGCGGCCAGTGGTCCCGGCATCATCTGCGCGAGTGCGAGGCCTTCACGATAGTCGTCGTCGCTGATCCACGCGCGCCGCTCAACCAAATCCCGATGCATGTAACCGACGAGCGCAACGGGACCGCCGAAACCGAAAGTGCCGAGCTTCAGCATATACAGCAACAACCGACGGAGCGAATAGGAAGGTGTGGCTGTCGCCGTCGTGCTCACGATCGACCTCCTTGGCCCGCGCTCTTCGTGACCGCTGCGAAATGCGTATACATGGAATCGAGTACGCGGCTTATCTCGTCGAGCAACGCGTCATCATTAACAGTGCGTTCACGAGCGCCCGCCATGATGGCCTCGAAGCCAATCGCCTCGGGCACGGGAGCCCCGCCTACATCGAGCGTGTGGACCATCGCGGCAAGGCGCAGCAACGCCGGATCGCTCTCAAGCTCGAAGCTCGCCATTAAGACCTCGAAAGTGACGCGTTCGCCTATGTGCGTGAACGCTGCGCCATCGAAGTCAAATCCGAGCGCGCTGGGCGGGCAAGCGTCCGGGGATGTCAGCCAGATGAACCGACTGTCGGGGTCAATGAAGCGGCGGATGAGCCAAGCGCTCGCCACCCGATCAACCCAAATACGCTTCCTTGTCGCCCACGTGCGCCCCCGGTAATCTTTCAGCGCAAGTGTTCGGATCGCACGCTCAGTCGGATGAGGCTCGCCGGGAGACATCACAGTATCGACATGCGCCACGAAATCCTGCCAAGCCGCATCCGCGCGAGTTGCAGCCTCAGTGGGGAAAAAGTCTATCGCAACGATGCTTTCGTAATCCCTACGCAAGCGACGCAGCAGTCGCCGAAGTTCCGCTTCTGCCTGTCCGAAGACGATCTTGCGCGCGTCACTTAGGGCGCCGATCAGGGCGTCGTAGTCGTTGGATCGGTCGAACAGATCGCGAAACTCGGCTTCCTGCTCTTGACTAAGACTGGGCGCTCGCAGTAGATGGGCCGTGCCGCCGCTGTCGCCAATTGCCGTCGCAAGCTCGCGGAGCGCCGTCTCCCGCTCAGCCGTGAACGGGAGCAGATAAATGCCGTCGCGCAGGACCGCGCAACCTTTGGCCTTGAGCGCACGCCAGAACCGCATGCGGGCGGTGGCGCTCTCGGTGGGGAGGGTCAGAATCAACAGGGACCATGTAGAAAGAGGATTCATGTAACGTATGCTACGTCTCCGTTTTAAGATCTACAAGTTAACTTTTCTCTTGTTCGCCACCGAAGAGAATCTTGCGGAGCGCGGCATGCGCTCTGCTCGCTAAAATCCTGTTTCTTGATCAGCCCAGGTTCAGTCGATGAACGGATGAACGAACAACTCAGAGCCATCGCGACCGCGCTCGCCGCTGCCGCGCTCTTCGGAGCGGCTACGCCTGTCGCCAAGCTTCTTCTCGGGAGTGCGTCGCCTTTCATGGTGGCTGGCCTGTTCTATCTAGGCAGCGGCGTCGGCTTAGGGTTCGGAATCGCCCTGCGAGCGTTTAGAATGCGCGGCGAAACAACTTCCCAGCACCGCATCAAAGCCGCAGAGATACCGTGGCTTCTCGGAGCGATTGCGGCAGGAGGTGTTGCAGGCCCCGCGCTACCCATGCTCGGGCTCTCCAGCACACCGGCTGCAACCACCTCGCTGCTGCTGAATCTCGAGGGCGTTCTGACTGCCTTGATTGCTTGGGTCGTCTTTCGTGAAAACGTTGATGTTCAAGTCTTTCTAGGCATGGTGGCGATCGTTGCGGGCGGGGTCGTCCTTTCGTGGCAAGGGCCGCGCGAGGCAGGCATTCCCGTGGGCGCGATTTTGATCGCAGGGGCCTGCTTCTGTTGGGCCATCGACAACACCTTGACCCGCAAGGCGTCGACCAACGACGCGATGGTCATCCCATGTGCGAAAGGCCTCGTCGCGGGGCCTGTCAATCTCGCGATCGCCCTTGCGATGGGTTCGTCGCAGCCCGGTATGGCGACTATCGGTGAGGCGATGCTAACGGGGCTTGCCGATTACGGCATCAGCCTCGTTCTTTTCGTCGTGGCTTTGCGCGATCTCGGAACCGCGCGCACCGGCGCGTACTTCTCGGTGGCATCCCTGTTCGGCGTAGCAGTGTCCTTTGCGATATGGCCGCAGCTACCCGCCGTATCCTTCTGGATTGCGGCCATGTTGATGGCACTCGGGGTCTGGCTGCATGTGCGTGAACGTCATGGGCATAAACACACTCACGAGATGCTCGAACACACGCATCGGCATCGTCATGATGAGCATCACCAGCATACATATGACTTTTCGCATTCTGACGATGAGCCGCATACCCATCCGCACGTCCATCTACCAATTACGCACTCGCATGCTCACTACCTGGACATTCACCATCGACACCGGTATTGATCCTTTCGCGACAGTGCTTTGGGCGAGCGGCAGCAAATTGCCGAACTCGGTCAGGTTGGGTCCGCCGGATGGCGCTTCGATTCATCGACGAGCCACCGCGGATCATCAGTGACTCGCTTCTTGCAATCTCTAATAACGCGAGATATACGTAGTTGTACCACGTAAATTCGCTAAATTCCTTTATGTTAAAAGTGCAAAAAAGGAGGCGAGCGTTCGCTGCGCGCTAGTCTCCGATCACTGCATCCGTGTTCCTCGGATGCAGTGATCGAACGCCGCCAGTCGAGTTACGTCAGTGAATCAATCATGCGGGCCAGAAACACATCGCACGCCTTAAGCTGTTCCAACGCGACATACTCGTCCGGCTTGTGCGCGACTTCGATGCCGCCGGGACCGCAGACCACCGTTGGGATCGACAGCCGTGTCGAGAACAAGCCGCCTTCGGTGCCGAAGGCGACCTTCTGCTTCGCGGTCGCGTCCGGCAAGGCTTCCAGGAGACGCACGGCATCGCTCGCCGCGTGCGTATCGAGTCCGGGGTACGCACTCACTTCCTCAATCACCGGCGGCGCGGCATCCGAACAATGCGCAAAGCGCGTCCGAACGTTGTCGAGCAGCGTCCTTCCGTCGTTGCCCGGCAGGGTTCGAATTTCGAAATCGAGCACGCATTGATTGGGCACGATGTTTACGTGAAGGGTCGAATAGGGGATGTCGTAGGCTTCATCCCGTACGCTGTCCTGCGCGAGCGCTTGCTGTGTCGCGCGCATGGCGGCGACCAATCCGTCGCGACATGGATGGCATTGCGGAAGTTGGGCGCCAGGGCCGAGTGCCCCTCTTCTCCTCAGCAGAACGCACGGTAGGCCGCCTTGCCTTTGTGGCCCGTCACGATCTGCATCCTGGTCGGCTCGCCGACTAGGCACAGTTCCCGCCGATCCGGCGACCTTTCCAGCACATCGATGAGACGCCGTACGCCGACGCAGCCAATCTCCTTGTCGTACGACAGCGCCAGTTGCAATGGCTTGCGCAACGTGCGCTTCGAGGCATCGAGCATGGCGACGACCGCGCAGGCCACGAAGCCTTTCATGTCGGCGGCGCCGCGCCCATAGATTCGATCGTCGCGGACTGTCGCCTCGAAGGGCGGCATCGTCCAGAGTTGTCCTTCGACTGGAACGACATCGGTATGTCCCGAAAGCATCACGTCGGATACCTTCGCCGGTCACGTGCTGGCAAACAGATTCGCGCAGGTGCTGGCGTCGTTGGAGACGATGGTGCACGGGATACCCGCTGCCTCGAGCAGGCCAGCGACATGCTGGATCAGCCCGAGGTTGGGCGTGCGCGAGATGGTCGGATAAGCGATCAACCGCCGCAACAGCTCCGCTGAACGACTGAGGTTCATTGGAGTTCCGCCCGCGTTGCGACGTGGAACGGCCATGCCTTACTTTTCACCATCAACTCCATGATTCCGGTGCTACATCTCGACGCGCGGGCGCCGCGTGTCCATGAACCAAATGACGCTCGCCGTTTCCGGCGATACGTTCCGAACCCGATGCGCAAGCGCGCTGTTGAACTGGAAACTGCCACCGTCGACAATCTCCACGGTCTGGTTGCCGACCATCGACTCGAGCTTCCCGGTGAGGACCATTCCGCTTTTCTCTCCCGCGCCATCAGCGCTTCCGACGAACTGGTTCCGGGATCGAAGTGGATCAGCATGAATTGCAGATCATGCTGACCTTCCGGCGTCAGCAACTCCTTGCGCAGACCGGACGCCTGCACCGAGAATTTCGGTCTCGACGCGCTTCGCCGTACGAAGCTACCTTCACGGCGCGCTTCGGGCTTTTCTTCGCCTTCCGAAGCGCTCTTACTGAACAAATCTGTCAGTGATACATCGAGCGTCGTTCGCAAGCGCTCTAGGGTGTCGAGCTATCATCGTTTGATGAAAAAGATTCATCGTGGCGCAGAACCGCCACGGAATAGTCTTTGATCGATCGTCACCTGAGACGATCGATCCGGGTTGCTCGCAATCAAGCCTCTTGCAAATCGAGCGACGACTCCGGCTGCGTGAGCAGCCGGGTCATTCGAAGGATGTTCGGCGAGCCGAAGTCATCCACGCTTGTCGTGCGACGCCCCTTGGTAGATGCGACTTCTACCGCAACTTGCAACGCACAGGACCGCTCCCTGAGCAGCGCGCCTAACGCATCGGCCAGCAACCTGCGATCCGTGACACTAGACTTTCTAGCATTCCGCTGTAAGTCGATGACATTCCCGTCTCCCATCGTTTCTCGTGCCAAAGGACGCACTGACAGTTGCAATCGAGTCGCAAGCGCGGAGTTCGTCAGCCGATCTTGTTCTTGTTATAGACATCGATGAAGACAGCCGCCAACAGAACCAATCCCTTGATCACCTGTTGGTAATCGATACCGATACCCATGATCGACATGCCGTTGTTCATCACGCCCATGATGAACGCGCCGATCACCGCACCCATCACTTTTCCCACGCCTCCCGATGCAGACGCTCCGCCAATAAAGCATGCGGCAATGACATCCAGCTCGAAACCCGTGCCGGCTTTCGGTGTCGCGCTGTTAAGACGGGCGGCGAAGATGAGGCCAGCGAGCGCCGCGAGGATGCCCATATTGACGAACGCATAGAACGAGATGCGCTCCGTGTTGACGCCGGAGAGCTTCGCCGCCTTCACATTGCCGCCAACTGCATAGATGCGCCGGCCAATGGTCGTTCGGTTCATCACAAAGGTGTAAGCACCGATGAGCACACCCATGATCATGAGTACCGTGGGCATGCCTCGATAGGACGCCAGCAGATAACTGAAATAGACGATGAAAGCGGTCAGCACCACGTTCTTGGCGATGAACATAGCGAACGAGCCGCTATCGACCCCATGCTTCGCCGCCTTGCTCCGTTGACGCGACTCGATGTGGAAGAATGCGAGACCAACTAGAAGGCCGAGCAGAAGCGAAGTGATCCGGAGTTTCTGGCCGTTGAAAAAATCTGGGATGAAGCCGGAACTGACAATGGCGAACACGTCGGGGAAAGGACCGATCGATTGGCCTTGTAGCAAAGTGATGGTGAGTCCGCGGAACACGAGCATGCCCGCGAGGGTCACGATGAACGAGGGCATCCGCCAGAACGCGACGAAATAGCCTTGTGCCGCGCCGATCAATGCGCCTGCGGCCACGCAGATGAGCGTTCCGAGAACAGGATCGACGCTCCACTGGACCATCAGCAACGCCGCGAGCGCGCCGATGAATCCCGAAGTCGAACCCACGGACAGATCGATCTGACCAGCTACGATTACCATCAACATGCCGAGCGCCATGATGACGATATAGCTATTCTGAAGAACCAGGTTCGTCAGGTTCAGCGGCTGCATCAAGGTGCCGTTCGTGGACACCTGAAAGAATCCCATGATGATGACCAGCGAAACGACGAGGCCATATTCGCGCAGTCCGCGCTTGATCGATTGGGTGTATTCCGTATTTCGGCCCTTCGTTTCAGGCGTTACGGAAGTTGGAAGAGTCTCGCGCATTTCAGTTGGCTCCGTTTCTCATGATGGCACGCATGATTTTTTCCTGGCTCGCTTCGGCGCCTGGCATTTCGCCGACGATGCAGCCCTCGTTCATGACGTAAATTCGGTCGCACATGCCCAGCAATTCGGGCATCTCGGAAGAAATCATGACGACGCATTTGCCGTCATTGGCCGCCTGATTGATGATCGTGTAGATTTCGTACTTCGCCCCGACATCGATCCCGCGTGTAGGTTCGTCCAGGATGAGCACCTCGGGTGCCGAATGCAGCCACTTGCTCAACACGACCTTTTGCTGATTGCCGCCGGAGAGATTGCCCACTTTCTGACGGATGCCGTGGCATCGGATGCGCAGCTTTTGCTTGTAGTCCAACGCGATCGCGTTTTCCTTATGCTCGTCGACGACGGTAAAGCGGGAGATCGCCTTGAGATTGGCAAGCGAGATGTTTTGCTTGATGTTGTCGTCCAGAATCAGTCCCGCGCCCTTGCGGTCCTCTGTCACGTACGCAAGCCCATGCTTAATTGCTTTCGGCACGGTGGACACGTCGACTTCCTTTCCGTTCAACCTGACGGAGCCTGAAATGCTCTTACCGTAAGAGCGGCCGAACACGCTCATCGCGAGTTCGGTCCGTCCGGAGCCCATCAGCCCGGCTATGCCGACGACTTCACCGCGTTTCGCATGGAAGTTCACGCCCTTGATGACGATGCGATCCGTCTGACTTGGATGACGCACTCTCCAATCGCTGACCTCGAACATCGTCTCGCCGATCTTCGGCGTTCGCGGCGGATAGCGGTCGTTCATCTCGCGTCCGACCATCGCCTTGATGATGCGGTCTTCGCTGATCGCTTGCGCCTTGCAGTCGAGTTCGTCGACGGTCGAGCCATCGCGAATGACGGTAATGGCGTCGGCCACCCGCGAGATTTCATTCAGCTTGTGCGAAATGATTATGGTGGTCACGCCTCGCTCGCGCAGCTCCATCAGAAGCGTAAGCAGCGTGTTGCTGTCCTTTTCGTTGAGGCTCGCGGTCGGTTCGTCGAGAATTAGGAGCTTGACTTCCTTGGACAATGCTTTCGCAATCTCGACCAGTTGCTGTTTGCCGATGCCGAGCGTGACAACCGGGGTATCGGGCGAATCGCTGAGACCGACTTTCGCGAGCAGTTGCCGGGTTCTCGCGTAGGATGACTCCCAGTCGATCACGCCGCCCTTTGCCTGTTCATTGCCGAGGAAAATGTTCTCGGTGATGGAGAGCATCGGAACCAGCGCCAGTTCCTGATGAATGATGATGATGCCCGCGCGTTCGCTATCGTGGATGCCGGCGAATTTGCGTTCCTCTCCGCGATAGACGACTTTTCCCTCATAAGTCCCATGCGGATAAACGCCGCTCAGGATCTTCATGAGAGTCGATTTGCCGGCGCCGTTTTCTCCGCAAATCGCGTGAATCTGGCCTTCGCGGACCGATAGATTCACGTTGTTCAGAGCTTTGACGCCGCCAAAGCTCTTCTGAATGCCACGCATTTCCAGAATCGTATCCATGACCTTCCAACCAGTGGCGTGGACGCCGGCACGGACACCCCAACGGATGCCCGGCCAGCCAATCATTCGAAGCCCGTTCGTATCGCGCAAGCTTGTGCGATGACGACGCAACCGAGTCTTACTTCAGTTGGGCTTCCTTGTAATAGCCACTCGCGACGAGGGTTGTCTTCCAGTTGCCGCTATCGACCAGAACGGGTTTCAGCAGGTAAGTGGGAACGACCTTCACGCCATTGTTGTAGGTCTTCGTGTCATTGACCGGGACCGTCTTCTTATTGAGCACCGCGTCAGCCATTTCGACGGTGGCTTTCGCCAGTTCGCGCGTATCCTTGAAAACGGTGGTCTTCTGATCGCCGCGAATGATCGCTTTCACGCTGGGGATTTCGGCATCCTGTCCCGTGATGACGGGCATGGGTTGCTGTGCCGTACCATAGCCGACCCCCTTGAGCGACGAAATGATGCCGACGCTGATGCCGTCATACGGCGACAGCACGGCGTCCACGTGCGCATTGCCGTAATACGCGGAGAGGAGGTTGTCCATGCGGGCCTGAGCCGTGGCGCCGTCCCAGCGGAACGTGGCGACCTTGTCGAATGCGAGCTGTTTGCTGCGCACGACGAGCTTGCCGTTGTCCATGTACGGCTTGATGACCGACAGCATGCCGTCATAGACGACGTGCGCATTGTTATCGTCAGCCGAACCGGCAAAGATTTCGGCGTTCGCAGGCGTCTTCCGGTTATTCAGGTCGAGTGACTTGACCACCGAGTCGGCCATCATCGCGCCGACGCCGAAGTTATCGAACGTCGCATAGTAGTCGACGTCCTTGGTGCCGCGAATCAGGCGGTCATACGAGATCACCTTGATGCCGCGCGCCTGAGCCTTGCTCAGCGTGTTCGAGAGGGTGGTGCCGTCGATCGGCGCGACGACGAGAATCTTCACGCCCTTGGTGATGAGGTTCTCGATCTGGGCAATCTGGTTCGGGACTTCGTCCTCCGCATACTGGAGATCCGCCTGATAGCCTTTGGCTTTGAAAGCATCGACCATGCTTTGACCATCGGAGATCCAGCGAGAGGACGACTTGGTGGGCATCGAGATGCCTACGACGCCCTTGTCCTCGGCGTTGGCATAGGGTGCCGTGGCGCAAAGAGCCAGCGCGAGGGTAGCGGTGATTAGTTTTAGCGATTTCATGTTGTCTCCTGGTGTCTCACGTTTTAATTGATGCATGACTGCTTGGGAGCCCGCCTCTGCTGCATCAACAGAGGCGTGGCGATTGGCGAAGCGTAGTTGACCTGGGACGGCATTCAGCGCCTGACCCGATTGCCACCGTGGTCGGCCGATTGACCGTTACCCTGTTGCTATGACTGTGGCGACGGAAATGCCGCGCATGTTTGCGCGACGTCGTGCAGAGCCCGGTGCATGGCGCAGGAAGACCCGATGCCGTTTGATTCGCGAGATCCAGAGCGTGGGCGTAGTCATCGGCGGCCAGGACAACCGCGACCGGTCCGAAGATATCGTCCCGAGCGATTTGCATCTCAGGCCCGCCGAGAAGCAACGCCGGCTCCATGAAATACCCACGCGTCTCGCGCTCGATTGCGCGACCGCCATGAATCAGCGTCGCGCCTTCCTTTATCGCCATCGCGGATGCATCGAGACTGCGCTGCAACTGGCTGTCGTTGGACACGGGACCGATATCGGTTCCCCTTTTCAACGCATGATCGATGCGAAGCGCGGAAAGCCGGGCGAGCAGTGCATCGGTGAACGCATGTCGAATACCCTGTTCGACGATCAGCTTCGATGCCGCCGCATGACGCTGCCCGTTCAGGCCGTACGCACTCTGGATGGCCGCATCGACGGCCGTGCTCAGGGTTGCATCGTTCAACACGATCAGCGCGCTATGTCCTCCCGTGTCCAGATGGACCTTTATCTGACGCGCAGCGCTGGCTCGCAACACGCTCGTCCCGGTCGTTACCGATCCGCTGAAACTCACCGCTCGAACCATCTCATTGGCCACCAGACGCGCCCCGGCAACGCGCCCGCTGCCCAGTACGAGGTTGAATACCCCCGCTGGCAGGCCAGAACGGTCGATGATGTCCGCCAGCGCCCACGCACAACCCGAGACAAGCTCGGCTGGCTTAAACACCACGCAATTGCCCGCGCTGAGCGCAGCGGCGATTTTTGCGGCGGGGATCGCCAGTGGAAAACTCCACGGCGTGATGACCGCGACGACGCCCAGCGGTCCGCCCGGCTGATGCGCGGCTTCTTCAGCGAAAACCCGAAAGACCTGACCGGCGTGAACGACTTCATCGATTGCTTCGGGCAAGGTCTTGCCCTGTTCGCGCGCCAGCAGACAACCCAGTTCCGCTCGACGCGCATGCAGTTCGCTGCCGATCGCATCGAGCGCGCGCGCGCGGCGGGCGGCGCTGGCCCGCGACCAATCGCGCCAGGCAGCGCTCGCCGAATCGACCGCAGCGTCCACCATCCGGGCGTCGGCGCGCGCGTATTCGCCAACGGGCTCATCCAGATCCGACGGATTGACGGAAACACCCGTGGTCGCGCTGGTTGTCCAGCCGCCGTTCACATAGTGCTTCAGTACCGGAGGAAGATGCGATTCGCGTTTCATGTCGAGGCGCGTTTCCGACTCATGGGTAGATCGACGGTCGGATTCTAAGGAAGCCCCCGATTCCTTTCCAATCACTTTTTTGCCAGCATCGATACCAAAGCGGGTATGTCGAGCAAGTTGAAAAACAAAACCGGAGTGCAACGTTGGGACAGGGATATTCGAACTGGTTTGTGCGCGCGCGCCTCAAGACGCGCCAGTTGTTGCTGCTTGCCGCGATGGAAGAGGAGGGCAACGTGCGACGCGCGGCCGATGTGCTCGGCATGACGCAGCCCGCCGCATCGCGACTGTTGAAGGAACTCGAGGATGTGCTGGAGGTGCGGCTCTTCGATCGCACGCCGCACGGCATGCACGCGACGCTGTACGGCGAAGTGATGATCCGCCACGCGCGCATGGTTCTGTCGAATCTCAACAAGGCCCAGGAGGAGATCGCCGCGCTGCGCGTCGGGCTCGTGGGGCAGGTGCGTATCGGCGTGATCGCGGCCGCGGCGGCGAGGATGTTGCCGCTCGCCATTGGCCGCGTGAAGGAACAGTACCCTCTGCTGCAGATCTGGTTACAGGTGGAGACATCGGATGTGATGCTGCCGCTCGTGGCGCAGGGCCGGCTCGACGTCATGATCGGCCGCGTGCACGAACAACATGGACAATTGAAAGATTCGGTGCAGTACGCGCCGATCGCCGATGAGCCGCTTTGCGTGGTCGTGCGGCCGGGACATCCGCTGGAAGACACCGCGGAGTTGACCATGCGCGACATCGTGAATGCGGAGTGGGTTTTGCATCCGCCTGGCAGTGTGCTGCGTCATCGCATCGATATGGCTTTCGCCGAGCTTGGGCTGAATCCGCCGCAAAACGTCGTGAACACCAATAACTTTCTTGCGATCTCGAGCTTGCTGCTGCAAAGCGACATGCTCGCCGTCGTGCCAGATGAAGTCGCCCGACAGTATGAGCACTTCGGAACCTTGAGGCGTCTCGCGATCGATTTGTCTTGCGGGATGGACGCCTTCGGGATCATCACGCGACAAGATCATGCGCTGTCGCCGGCGGCGTCCGTCGTGTTGCATGCGTTGCGCGATGCTGCCGCCGAAGTCTATGGCGTGCCGGTGGGAGCATTGAGCAAGTGACGAGATGCGCGTTTTCCCGTATATCGATCCTGGTATCGGGATCGCCGAATAAGTGATTGGACCAATATGTCCTGGCGCGGCTAACCTTCTCCGCGAATCTTGCCTTTATTCTCGAGAACATCCATGTATGACAAAAAACGCACGCTCCGTTCCGCTCAATGGTTCGGCACCAACGACAAGAATGGCTTCATGTATCGAAGCTGGATGAAGAATCAGGGCATTCCCGATCACGAATTCGACGGCCGGCCGATCATCGGCATTTGCAATACATGGTCCGAACTGACGCCGTGCAATGCGCACTTCCGCAAGATCGCCGAGCACGTGAAGCGTGGCGTCTACGAAGCGGGCGGCTTTCCCGTCGAGTTTCCAGTGTTCTCCAATGGCGAATCGAATCTGCGTCCGACGGCGATGCTTACGCGCAATCTCGCCGCGATGGACGTCGAAGAAGCCATTCGCGGCAATCCCATCGACGCGGTCGTGCTGCTCACCGGCTGCGACAAGACCACGCCCGCGCTGCTGATGGGCGCGGCAAGCTGCGACGTGCCCGCGATCGTCGTCACGGGTGGCCCGATGCTGAACGGCAAGCTCGACGGCAAGAACATTGGCTCGGGCACGGCGGTGTGGCAACTGCATGAATCGCTGAAGGCGGGCGAGATCGATCTGCATCAGTTTCTGTCGGCGGAAGCGGGCATGTCGCGTTCCGCTGGCACCTGCAACACGATGGGCACCGCATCGACAATGGCGTGCATGGCTGAAGCGCTCGGCACGTCGCTACCGCACAACGCCGCGATTCCCGCCGTCGATTCGCGCCGTTACGTGCTCGCGCATATGTCGGGCATTCGCATCGTCGAAATGGCGCTCGAGGGCTTGACGCTCTCGAAGATACTCACACGCGAGGCCTTCGAAAACGCGATCCGCACGAACGCCGCGATCGGTGGCTCGACCAATGCGGTGATTCATTTGAAGGCGATCGCGGGACGCATCGGCGTGCCATTGGAACTGGAGGACTGGACGCGCATCGGGCGCGATACGCCGACCATCGTCGATCTGATGCCCTCGGGCCGTTTCCTCATGGAAGAGTTCTATTACGCGGGCGGTTTGCCGGCCGTGCTGCGCCGTCTTGGCGAAGCGAATCTCCTGCCGCATCCCGATGCGCTCACCGTCAACGGCAAGACGCTGTGGGAGAACGTGAAGACCGCGCCGAACACGAATGACGAAGTGATTCGCACGCTCGACAATCCTTTGATCGACGATGGGGGCGTCCGCGTGCTGCGCGGCAATCTCTCGCCGCGCGGCGCGGTGCTGAAACCTTCGGCGGCGAGTCCGGACCTTCTGAAACATCGCGGGCGCGCAGTCGTGTTCGAGAACCTGGAGCATTACAAGGAGCGCATCGTCGATGAATCGCTCGATGTGACCAAGGACTCCGTGCTCGTGCTGAAGAATTGCGGTCCGAAGGGTTATCCGGGCATGGCGGAAGTGGGCAACATGGGCTTGCCGCCGAAGCTGCTGCGTCAGGGCGTGAAGGACATGGTGCGCATCTCCGACGCACGCATGAGCGGCACCGCGTATGGCACGGTGGTCCTGCACGTCGCGCCCGAAGCGGCGGCGGGAGGGCCGCTTGCCGCCGTGCGCGACGGCGACTGGATCGAACTCGATTGCGACGCGGGCACGCTGCATCTCGACATCAGCGACGAAGAACTCGCGCGCCGCATGAGCGACCATCAGCCGCCGCGTGTGGATGGCGATGGGGGTTACGCACGGCTCTACGTCGATCATGTCTTGCAGGCCGACGAAGGGTGCGATCTCGACTTCCTCGTAGGTTGCCGCGGTGCAGCGGTGCCGCGCCATTCGCATTAGCGCACTTACGTTCTTCGAATCAACAATCGAACCAGACCTTGTCGGATAACACGCAATGACTACTCAAGGCACGCCGCGCTATCGCGGTATTTTTCCAGTGGTGCCGACCACTTTCACTGAATCTGGCGCGCTCGATCTCGACAGCCAGAAGCGGGCTGTCGATTTTATGATCGACGCAGGCTCGGACGGCTTGTGCATTCTCGCGAATTTTTCAGAGCAGTTCGCTCTCGCGGATGAGGAGCGTGAGCTCCTGACACGTACGATCCTGGAGCATGTCAAGGGCGCTGTACCCGTCATCGTGACGACGAGCCATTACAGCACCGACGTTTGCATCGAACGCAGCCGCAAGGCCCAGTCGGTGGGCGCATCGATGGTGATGGTGATGCCGCCGTATCACGGCGCGACGTTCCGTGTTCCGGAAACGCAGATATTCGAGTTCTACGCGCGTCTGTCGGATGCCGTGACGATTCCCGTCATGATTCAGGACGCGCCCGCGAGCGGGACCGCGCTCTCCGCGACGTTCCTGGCGCGCATGGCGCGGGAAATCGAACGGGTTTCGTACTTCAAGATCGAGACGCCCGGTGCGGCCGCGAAGCTTCGCGAGCTCATCCGGCTCGGCGGCGAGGCGATCGAAGGCCCGTGGGATGGCGAAGAAGCGATCACGCTCTTTGCGGATCTGAATGCCGGGGCAACAGGTTCGATGACGGGCGGTGGATTCCCGGATGGTATTCGCCCGATCCTCACGGCGTACCATGAAGGCAAGCGCGATGAAGCATTCGCGCATTATCAGCGCTGGCTGCCGCTGATAAACCACGAGAACCGACAGGCAGGGCTGCTCACGGCAAAGGCGCTGATGAAGGAAGGCGGGATCATCGCGTGCGAAAGTCCGCGTCACCCGCTGCCGGCGATGCACCCGGAAACGCGAACAGAACTCATCGACATTGCCCGACGGCTCGATCCGCTCGTGCTGCGCTGGGCCTGACAGCAGACATCATCTCTCCGAGACAATCAGACATGGCCTCAGTGTTTTCTCTTGCCGTCATAGGCATTGGCAAGATCGCGCGCGATCAACACTTGCCGGCCATCGCCAATAGTTCCGGCTTCAGGCTTGTCGCGTGTGCAAGCCAGCACGCGGAGGTACAGGATGTACGCAATTATCGCGACATCGATTCGTTGCTGAACGCCGAACCTGAAGTCGATGCCGTCTCCCTTTGTACTCCGCCGCAGGGACGATATGCGCTAGCACGCAGAGCACTCGAAGCGGGCAAGCACGTCATGCTGGAAAAGCCGCCGGGCGCAAACCTGGGCGAGGTGAATGCCTTGCATGAGATCGCACGCGCCAATGGCTTGACTCTGTTCGCGACCTGGCACTCGCGCTACGCCAGCGCCGTTGCGCCGGCTCGTGCCTGGCTCAGCGGCCGGCAGGTTCAGGCGGTTAGAACACGCTGGAAAGAGGACGTGCGACGCTGGCATCCGGGACAACAATGGATCTGGGAACCGGGGGGTCTGGGCGTTTTCGATCCGGGCATTAATGCTTTGTCGATCGTCACTGAAATATTGCCTGGCGAAGTGCTATTGCGCGGGGCACAACTCGTCGTGCCGCGTAATGCGCATACCCCGATCGCTGCCGAGCTCGACTGCATTGACACGAATGGAGCACCTGTGACCGCGGAATTCGACTGGCGTCACGGTCCCGTCGAACAATGGGACATCGACGTGGAAACGGATGCAGGATTGCTATCCATTCGCGAAGGGGGAAAGCGTCTGGTTATCTCCGGCGAACCGGTGTCTCTCGAGCCAGAGCGGGAGTACGGCGCACTGTACGAGCGTTTTCACGCGCTTATTAGCGAGCACTCGCATGATGTCGACGTGCGGCCTCTGCGTCTCGTCGCTGACGCATTCCTGCTTGGTCGACGTGTGGAAACGGAAGCCTTTGTGCCTTGAAGGGATGACGTTGCGCCCGTCGGAAGCACTGTCGTAAGACGACGATCCGCCGATCGTCGTTCTCATCCATCTTGATGTTCTCGGGGACTCGCGCGCATCAGCGCGCCGGTCTGACTTGTCGGTTCAGAACCACTTCGTTCCTCTTCGCACAACGTTGAACGTATTCATCGTTTGCGGGGGAGCGACTGTGTCGCAAAAATCAATCATCTTCTTTGCTGAAAACGTTCCCGAACGTTCGGACTGTGGCATGTTTTCGCGAGCGATGCTCGGCGAACTTCCGTCGCGGGCCAGATATTAATTATCAACCCGCTTTGGATGAGAGCAGAGTCTTGACCATGTCCGATGCCATCACGCCGGTTAATTATTGCAGTCATGCAATCGAGCAGCTTAAAGACACGGCGAAGGCGGTCCGTGCACGAGGACTCACCGGCACGGCCCCGCGTCTCCAGGCCGTGATCCAGATGCTGTCAGAAGCGCCAAAATTTTTGCTGCCGAACTGCGCCGAACTGGTCGACGTCCAAAACATTCGCGAAACGCATCTGGAACTGTTGCTGTTGCCGTATCCAGTGACCGTGTTCGAGGCGCCATGGCGCAAGGCGGATAGCGGTTTAACGGCAACCGTGGCTGGTGTACAGGAAAGCTTGTCGACTCACCGCATCGCCCTGTGCTGGGAGACGACTGCAGACCATACACCCATAGCGGGTCTAAAGGAAACGCCTTTGATTCGTCAGCATTACCCCGAAGGGGGCGTATTCATTTTTTCCATCTTCTACTCGGACGACGAGAAAACGTGGAACCCTTGTGCGGGCGGAACATTCGTGCCAAGGAAATTCCGCATCCCCGAGGGACACCAGCCGACGCGCATGACGCAGATGATGCGGGACGTGAAGAGAAGTGCCGGCCGACTTCATCGCAATACATTTGAGCAATTTGCCTAGCCCTTCGTTTTGCTCGAGGACATGTTCCAGTCGATGGTCATGGAAAGCCGCGGTGACGTGGACGCTGCAGTCGCCCGCCTGACTTATGACGCGAGCGATGAAGTGCACATGGCAATCCAGGCTTGCGCAGTGCTGAAAACTGCGCGAATGTGGAAACTGCCGACGTCGCGTCGGGCAGGGCCGCCAACGCGAAAAGGGGCGCGAGCGGAAAGTCGCCGTTTTTCACGTACCGCCAGTACGGTGGCTGCGTTTTCAGTGCGGGCCCGCCCAGGCATGGCGGTATCGATGCCGGTATCGTGGGATGAGTTGAAGGACGTCAAAAGCGGCGATCAGTGGACCATGGCGCAAGCCGTCCACCGACAACGCACGCTCGCAGCCGACCCGTGGGAGGGTTACTGGCGCAAGCGGCAACGGATCACTGCCGCGATGCGCCGCGCGAGCGGCATGAAGCGCTAGACAAGTAGCGCTTGCACGCCGATCGATCGGACCTTAGCTGTCAATGTTAGCAACTTAGCCACGTGCCTCCGTGCCCTTCAGTTCGCCGTGCTTGTGCGAGTGCGTCGCCGCGTTTTTGAGTTCGAAATGGGCGCCCTTGCCGCTTCCAGTCGGAGGAAATGTTCGCCCTCGACGCACGTGACTTCAAACGTATTCTTGCCATCGTCATGGACGACGGAGAAGATGCCGGACACCTTGACGATCTCACCGGGCTTATACGAATTGTCGCCTGCCATCGTTGCACCTCCTCGGTAAAGAACCAAGACAGCTGCCCCGCATGGTTTCAATCGTAGTAACCGAGGATCGACTTGATCTCCATATACTCTTCCATGCCTTCGACACCATACTCCCGGCCATTGCCGGATTGCTTGTAGCCGCCAAACGGCGCCTGTGGGTCCCACGCCGGATAGTTCAGATGCACCTGACCCGACCGGATACGCGACGCAACCGAACGCATCAGCGCCTTGTCGGTGCCTTGCACGTGCGCGCCGAGTCCATAGACGGTGTCGTTTGCGATAGCGATGGCGTCGTCAACCGTGTCATAAGGCAAGATCGCCAGCACCGGCCCGAAGATTTCCTGCTGAGCCACGCTCATCTCGGCGTGGACGTCGGAGAAGATTGTCGGACGCGCATAGAAGCCTGTAGCAAGCCCCTCGGGCTTGCCAGCTCCGCCGAAGACCAGTTTCGTGCCTTCGTCGATGAAGCTTTCGATCATTTGCTGTACCCGGTCGAACTGCGCCCTATTGGCGAGCGGACCGTGCGTCGTCGCCTCCGCGAATGGATCGCCGACGCGGATCTGCTCGGTTGCCGCCACGGCGAGTGCCCCAACTTCAGCGAGGACGCCGCGCGGGACGATCATCCGGGTCGGCGCGCTGCACGACTGGCCCATGTTACGGAAAGCCGACGCCACGCCAAGTGAAACAGCGCGCGGCAGATCAGCGTCCGGCAGCACGATATTTGGGGACTTGCCGCCAAGCTCCTGAGCCACGCGCTTGACGGTTGGCGCAGCCGTCTGCGCGACCAGCACGCCCGCACGCGTTGATCCGGTGATCGATACCATGTCCACCTGAGGATGTGAGGCGAGTGCCGCACCCACTTCCGGTCCTGTCCCGCTGACCAGATTGAACACGCCCTCGGGAATGCCTGCATCGGCCATCACTTCGGCAAACAGCAACGCGCTTAGCGCCGATAGTTCGCTGGGTTTCAGAACAACCGTGCAACCTGCAGCCAGTGCCGGGCCGACTTTCGCCGTGATTTGGTATATCGGCCAGTTCCACGGCGTGATGAGTGCGCACACGCCGATAGGTTCGCGTGCAATTGCCGTGGCGCCGCGCTGGACAATACGCCTGGGCGAACAGTTCGGTGCGCTCAGTCATCAGCCCATGTATGCGATCCAGCAGCGCCGCGCGCGCCCGCGGCGACGTCGCGGACCACTGCGGGAATGCTCTACGCGCCGCTAGCACGGCATGGTCGACGTCTTTCGCGTCACCCAGCGGAATCTCGCACAGCGTTTCCTCCGTAGACGGGCAGATTACCGCAGTGCGCGCCATGGCTGAAATGGTCGAAGGCAGCGTCCATTCGCCATCGATATAGAACCGGTCCAGCCGGGCCGCTTGCTTCAGATGAAGAACGGGCGAAATCATTGCAGCGTATCCTGGAGTCTTGACAGTCTTGACCATGCGTCCTGCGAGGGCGAACGCGATGACTTGCAATGTTGTGTCGGGGTGCGCGACGGTTAAAACTCGGCGACCTTTCCCCACACCGACTGGTCGAAGCGCTCCGGGCGGTAAGGTTGGGGATCAACGATCGGTTTCAGGCCCATCACCAGGTCCGCAACGAGATGACCGCATCCCGGACCGATGCCAAAACCGTGACCGCTCAGGCCTGCAGCCAGCACGAAGCCGGGCACTTCGTTCACTTCGCCGATGGCAGGCACGCCATCCGGCGTCAAGTCGATATAACCGGCCCAGGACGCCGCCACCTGCGCCGCACCAATGGCCGGACACAGTTCGATGGCCCGCCGGTGAATTGTTTTGATCGTGGCTTGGTCGACGCATGGATCGAGTACGCGCATCCTTTCCATCGGCGTGGGGCGATCGAGTGCCCAGCGCCCCATATTCTCGTGACTGGAGCGCACGCCTTCGAGATATCCCGGGCTCAGGCTGCGCCAGCGACGCGTGAACATTGGCAGGAAGTCTTTAGCGTAACGAAACTTTTGCAGCGTGAGATCCAGTTTGCCAAGGCCGCTGATGGCAAGCGAATACGTTTCGTCACCCCGTCGCGTAATCGTGATGGCCTTCGTGTGCATCGCGTCGGGCAGCGTGCCGCGCGGTAGCAAAACCGACATCAGCGACGAGCGGATCGTGGCTTGCGGCAAACGGATACCGAGTTGGCGGCAAAACGTCGACGCCCATGCACCGCCCGACAGCACCGCGATCTTCGTACGGATCGTGCCGTGCTCCGTCACCACGGCGCTGACGCGTCCGCCTTCTGTTTCGATCCCGCGCGCCGCGCAGTTTTGGTGCACCGTCCCGCCGAGTTTCATAATGCTGCGCGCCACCGCGGGCGCGGCAGCGCCGGGGTCCGCAGTGCCATCCGTCGGCGCAAACACACCGCCTTTCCAAATTTTCCCTGTCGAACCGCCGCGCTCGGTTGCGGCCTTGCCGCCAAGCACTTCCGTCCTCACGCCTGCCGAGCGCGCGAAGTTGCACCATTTCGCCCAGCCAGCCAGTTCGCTTTCGTCGTTGCTCAGATACAGCAGTCCACTGCGACGAAAGCCAGTCGTCGCACCCGACTCGGCCTCAAACTGTTCCCACAGCCGCAGGCTTTCGGTTGCGATTGGCAATTCGCGCGCGTCGCGGTTCTGTTGACGGCACCAACCCCAGTTCCGGCTGGATTGCTCACCGCCGACAATGCCTTTTTCGATCAGCGCCACTTTCACGCCGCGCTTCGCTAGAAACCATGCGGTGAACACGCCGACGATACCCGCGCCTATCACGACGACATCGGCGATGGCCGGCGGCGCCGGGGTGGTAACAATGCGGGTCAACGGTACGCGCATCTGCAAAATCCTTTCTCATCGAGATATCAAGTGCCACGCGTGGTTCGCGCCGGACGGCTGCAACTAATACTACAGAGGGCTCGCGGCAGAAAATATCGAATAGACTGGTCTACACGAAACGACCCTGTTCTTCGCAGGCCCCTGCACGCAACGACGCATCGGATTGTGCGCTTTCCGGTCATTCATGCCGGGCAATCGCCGCATTGCCGTTCTAGCGCATGGCTTGACTGACGAGTCCGTACGGGCGGTAGACCGCATCGGGCGGACCGCTATGTGCATCGGCGGGTGCACTGCGAACCATCTTTGCCGTGGTGTCGACGCGCTTGAGGCCTTGCGCGATCAACCACCCGTCCAGCATCGCGCCCGAGGGGACGTCGATACGAACGAACTTGCCTTCGCGCCCGGCCAGCCAATGGCCGATTAGCGCCCGGGCGTGCAATCGTCCGGTGAAGGCATTGCGACGACCGGACCGAGCACAAGACCCCGACCGAAGCGGCGCAGCACCGAAAAGCCGCCAATCTCGCCGTCACGTTCGAGTACCGCGCTCTCGCCCATTTCCAGCAGCGCCGCATACATCGCCTTGCGTTCGAGGCCATAGGCACGCGTGGCGAGTTCGATGAGCGTAGGAACATCGTCGGCGGTCGCCGCGCGGAGCCGTTCGCCGTCGGGCAATGCCACCGGCGATACTTCGCTCACATTGCCCTGATGCTGATCGAGCGTATCGCAGACGGTGAAGTCGAGTTTTTCGTACAGCGGCTTGCCAGCAGGCGTCGCGTGCAAGAATGTGATGCGCGGGCCAAGTTGTTCGAGCAGCAGTTCCATCAGCTTGCGACCAATCCCCCGCCCCTGATGCTCGGGCGACACAATCACGAGACCCAGCGATGCTCGATACGAGCCATATTTCCAGCACAGTCCCGTGCCGATCACGACTGCGTTTTCTTCGGCCGCGAAGCCGGTGCCGTGCGCGGCGGCGAACTGCCAGTCCTCCGCGCGATGCGGCCAGCTGACCGCCTGTGACAGCGCGTGCGCCGTCGGGATATCGGCGGCGGTAAAGGCTCGATAGTGGAGACTCGTCGTGGATGGTGCGTTCATCATTGCCTCTTGTCTGATTCGTTTTGCCGTATGGGTGCCCGAGCCGGGCGAGGTCCGAGACGACGCTACAGCGTCGCTACTGCTTCGATTTCGATCTTCAGGCCAAAGTGCAAGGCCGGAACCGGCACGACCGCGCGAGCGGGCTTGGCGTCGCAGGCCCAGCGCAACGCCGCGCCCAAATTGGCGAGCGCCTGCGCGGCCTGGGTGTCGAAATCGCTGTCGGTGAGCTTCGTGCCGTGCGTGTCGATGGGCAATTGACCAGACACGAAGACCAGTCCATTGGCAATCGAAACATGACTGTAGTGACCGCCCGGCGGCGCCAGTTCGGCCGGGCTTAGCGCCTGGAAAAGATGCCCCGGATGGTCGGATTGGTTCATGTGAGTGCTCCACGTTGAATCAGAATTCCCCGTGTCATCGCTCAGACACAGCCAATACCGGGCTTGTACGACGCACTATAGAAAAAACTTTTTGTCATGTTTAATATGCATCGAACACACCGTTAAAGGCCGTTTAATGATCGAACTGGATGACATGCGTCTTTTTCGCGCGCTCGGTGTATCGCCATCGCTTGCCGCTGCCGCGCGGCTGCTGAATCTCACGCCGCCGGCGGTGACAGTTCGTCTTCAGCGCATCGAGGACCGCATGGGCGTTCGTCTTGCCACGCGTGCGGCCCGCGGCATCTCGCTCACGACGGAAGGTCAGCGGCTGGTTCAGGAAGCCGTTGAGATCATGGAGCGGATCGAGTCGATTCCGTCACGCGTCTCGGGCGACTTGGGCGGCGTCGGCGGACACTTGCGGGTCCTTGAGATTTCGCTGATCCTGTCCGACAGTCCGCTCACTTCGGCTCATGGTGCCGACGCCGTGGTATCCATCGGCAACGTCAAGGGGTCGTCGTGGATCGGGCACTACCTCGCCCCCAACGACCGCATCCTCTGCGCAAGCCCTGGCCTCGCGCGCCGCATGTCAAAGCTCGCGCATCCGTCGGAACTCACGCAGTACCCGTGGCTGACATTGCGCGAAAACGACGAGGACGTAACGCGTCTGCGTTTCACGCAAGCCGACGCCGCCGAAAAACGCAGTGCGAAAGCCGTCACCGTCAGGCTGGACGGGGCGCTGTCGTCCAACGACGGCACGGTTGTCAGCGACTGGGCCGTCGAAGGACTCGGCATTGTCGAGCGCTCCGAATGGGACGCTGCGCGCCTGATTGCAACGGGGAAACTCAAACGTGTTTTGCCGGCATGGCGTCTCGAATCCGCGCCGGTGATGGCGTTGATGCCGACCCGTCAAGGCCTGACGATCCGTCAGCGAGTGTTTCTCGAAGCCGCCAAGCGCGCGTTCGACCCAGTTTCGTGGCGCAGTTGAGGCGCGCTTCACTCATATCGATCCGACGCGCTTTGGGGCAGGCCCACCGCGGCATCCGGCCCCGTGCCCCTCTGATGTTCAATCTGGTTTAACGCTCGCTTTACTGTTCGTTAAACACAAGCTTCGACGCGAATCCTATATTGGTGGCTCGATCCGCACGGCGTCATGCCGATACCCGGACCCCACTCGCGCATGGAATTGGAAGGAGCCGCAGATGGAATTGCAGTCCCTAAATACCCCGGCCGCATTGATCGATGTCGAACGCATGATCCGTAATATCAAGCGGATGCAGCACCGCCTAGATGCGCTCGGCGTGAGTTTCCGGCCGCACGTGAAAACGACCAAATGCAATCAGGTGGTGCAAGCCCAGGTGGAGGCGGGTGCGCGCGGCATCACCGTGTCAACGCTGAAGGAAGCCGAGCAGGTTTTTGCGAGCGGCATGCGTGACATCGTCTACGCGGTCGGCATGGCGCCCGCCAAACTGCCGCAAGCACTGATGCTGCGTCGCAAAGGCTGCGCGCTAAAGATCGTAGCGGATAGCATTGTGTGCGCACAGGCCATCGTCGCGTTTGGCCGGGAGCATCAGGAAGAATTCGAAGTGTGGATCGAAGTCGACGTGGACGGCCACCGCTCGGGTATCGAACCGGAAGACGATCTGCTCCTCATGGTCGCCACCACGCTCGTCAAAGGCGGTATGCAACTAGGCGGTGTCATCGCCCATGCGGGTTCGAGCTATGACTACGACACGCATAAAGACCTGGTTCGCATCGCGGAACAAGAGCGCGCGCGTAGCGTGCGCGCAGCGCAACGCATTCGGGCGGCCGGTCTGCCGTGCGACGTGGTCAGTATTGGCTCGACGCCGACCGCGCTGGCCGCCACGCATCTGGACGGTGTGACCGAAGTTCGCGCGGGTGTCTATGTGTTGTTTGACCTTGTGATGCAAAACGTAGGCGTAAGCGAGACCTCGGAGATCGCGCTGAGCGTGTTGACCACGGTCATTGCCACCAGCAGGAGAAAGGCTGGGTTATCGTCGATGCAGGCTGGATGGCGATGAGCCGTGACCGGGGCACGCAGCGCCCGAAGCAGGACTTCGGCTATGGGCTGGTCTGCCTCGAAGACGGCGAGGTCGTAGGCGACTATATGATGAGCGGCGCGAACCAGGAGCACGGCATCATCTCGCGCATCGGCACGCCGGATCAAGACATAGAGACGCGCTTTCCAATCGGAACGCGTTTGCGTATTTTGCCTAACCACGCATGTGCAACCGGCGCGCAGCATCCCGTCTATCATGCGCTTACCGCTGACGGCAGCGTGGAAACCTGGCCGCGTTTCTACGGCTGGTGATACGCGCGGTGATCGCGCCGCAAGTTCGAACGACGGAGGCGCGTCGAAAATGCCTATTCGCCGTTTGCGAAAGCTCGCTCGCTGGTTTGGCCCGGTGCCGCTCGGCCGACGAAAGTTACGGGTGACCGAGTGTCCTTGGAAGCGACCGTTGTCGTCTCGCCGGCAGAAGGTCCAAAATGGGTGGTCGAAGCATCCACTCGCCGACTTCCTCTTCATCACACTCGCCGTCATGCATCGCGTAAGACGCGATCTGGCCTGATAGGGAAATGGAATAGCGCTCGCGGGTTGCTCGTCATTTCGCTAGCCTCACTGAAAACGCGGGCGGTTAGGATGCCAAGAGTCTGCTAGCGATACTCACTCACCCCGGCAGGTTGATGCCGCTACTCACCGAATTGCGCCGGCAACGTAGAGAAGCGGACGGCGATTCGCCAAAGTGCTTTTTATACTCAATCGAGCATCGACAGAGATGCGCGAAGCCCCTTTTAGTGAAGCGCTCGCGCGATCGCTACGCAGCCGAATCAGCGCGGTTGCTCGGGCATGACTGGACTGATCGCATGCCGCGACTGTCGGAAGCCCTGCGCACCCTGCACGTGGATTCCGCATGGATCGATGGAGAAGCGGTGGTCCTCGATGCGAGCGGCAAACCGGATTTCAACGCCCTGCAGAACGCATTTGATCGACGCAGTACGTCAGACATCGTCCTCTTCGTATTCGACCTGCTGTGGCTTAACGGTACCGATTTGTGCGAGCATCCCCCTGGCGATCGCCGGAGCCTTCTTCGTGAACTCACGCGCGGCATTGAACATTCGCTGCTTCGCTTCTCCGACGACTTCGCCGAAGATCCAGTGTCATTCGTTGCCTCAGCCTGCAAGATGCAACTCGAGGGGATTATCGGCAAGAGAGCGAACGCCCCCTATCGCTCGGGTCGGTCGACCGACTGGGTCAAGCTCAAATGCAATACCCGCCAGGAATTCGTCGTCGGGGGATTCTCCCGTGTCAAGGATGCAAAGTCAGGCGTGCGCTCTGCTGTTAGGCGTCTATGAAAAGGATGGTTCGCTGCGGTACGCAGGGCACGTTGCGCCTCATTTTGCCCCTTCTCGCGCCGCGTCGTTTGCCAAGCGCGCCGAAGCGCATCGCGAGGCCAAGCCCGCCTTCTACAATGCCCCAACGCCCGAGCGTGGCTGCGACTTTTACTATTTGGCTCCCGCCATCGTTGCCGAAGTCGCCTTTCTCGAATGGACATCCTCGGGCGAGGTGCAACATCCGGTCTTCCAAGCGTTGCGAGAAGACAAACCAGCGAGCGCTATGATCGAAGAAAAGGCCATCGACGAACCTATGTACGGGGTCGGCGGCTCGAACCATGAGAAGCGAGGTTCACGTGGCACAGTTTTCATCCACGACATTGGGATCAGCAATCCGCAGCGGATCATGGACGACGTCTCGGGACTGACGAAGCTCGACATCGTCCGGTACTACGACGCCATCGCCGAATGGGCACTGCCCTATCTGCGTTGCAGACCGTTAGCACTGGTGCGAGCGCCCGACGGCAGTAAGGGCGAACAGTTCCTCCAGAAGCACAGTGAACGCGCCCGAATTCCTGGAATCGAGGAGCTGCCCACGAGCGTGTTCCCCAATCATGCGCCATTACTGGTCGTGAAAACCGCGGAGGCACTCGCCGGCCTAGCGCAAATGAGCGTTGTTGAAATTCACTCGTGGAACGGCGTCGCGCCCGATCTCGCCCATCCGGACCGCGTGATCTTCGATCTCGACCCCGACCCCGCGCTGCCCTGGTCCGCGATGCTCGAAGCCGCGACGCTGGTGAAGGTCGTGCTTGATGAGACAGGCCTTCGCTCCTTCGTCAAGACGAGCGGTGGCAAAGGATTTCTATTGTCGTCCCGCTCACCCGTCGGCTCAGCCCCTCGGCGATGCACCCGATCGCAGTGCCGACGGATGCCCGTGCGACTTGCGAAACCGGCGATCGGCTGCCGATGCGTGGCAATTTGATCTTCGATTTCCGGATCCTCGTCGGCGAAACCGTCCACGCCATAGTCCGTCTACCGGGTAGGTCGTCGTCTTGCTGTGGGCCATGGCCCGCCCACCGAACGATCACGGGCGCGCTGCGCACGGACATCGTGCCGCAACCGGTGCGTATGTCTTGCAGTAGCGCTTGCCGTCGCGGTCGTACTCCGAAGTATTGCCGCCCTGCAGTCATGTACCCTCGCCTGGTCCGTATCCGGAACGACGCTATTTCGATAATCGATCTTATTGCAATATCCGTGCGGGATGCGAAAACCGCGGCGCTGAAACCGTTTCGATGGCTCGAATCGTGGTGTAACAGCTTCAAAGGTTACGGTTCACCGTTCACCTGCACGAGGCCGACATCAAAGTCCGACCGGCCGTTGCTAATCAGATAGCACGCCGCTTGATACGCATTACTGGAGTTTCGTATGCGTGTCAACGGGAACGCCAAATCACGCCCCCCAATCATCATCGCCGGAACTTCGCGTCGCCCTCGAATCCATCTATGAAAAGATGATGTGGCTCGCCGCGCGCCCGAATGTCACAGCGAGTCGCGCACGCGCCTGGTACACGCATGTGATGGCCGAGAGCGTCAAGTTGCGCGTGCGCCGGTTCACTGGCCTGGTTTCCCGGACAGCAGCAGCTGGCAACGGGACCGGGCTACGCCTCGAGCACTATCGACGCATCCAAACAACGCTCACGGATCTAGTCGAACGTCACCGCCAAGTTGGACCAAACTGAGAGGAGTTCCTTATCACTCTCCTCGGCTACGAGGCAGTCCACATTGTTACGATTGAAGAGAACTATGCTGCGATGCGCGCCAAAGGCGACTACGAAAAAGCGGGGATGGTGCTGAGTCAATGGCATGAGCTGCCGCCGGTTCGCCGCGACGAGCTTTGGACGTCGATGCTTAAGGGGAAGGTCGCCAATGCCGCGGACTTCCAAAACACATGCGCGAAGCCAAGGGACGCTTGACGACCCACAAGAGACGGTCGTCCCACTTTGAAACGGTCCTTTAGTGCCTGCAAGTCACATCAGTAGAAAGAAGCGAATCCACCGTCTATGCCATCATCCGGTATATTGACCCGACTACCGGAGATCATGATGAGCAGCAAGTGGTTTTCGAAATTCGCGAGCTACCTTTCCACAATGACCGGTAGGCCCGCCACCTTTGTGATGGCCGTTGCCCTTGTGCTCGTGTGGGCGATCACCGGCCCGTTCTTTCACTACAGCGACACATGGCAACTCGTGATCAACACGTCGACCACGATCGTCACGTTCCTGATGGTCTTCCTGATCCAGAACACGCAGAACCGTGACACGGCCGCGATGCAGATCAAGCTCGACGAGCTGATCCGCGCAATGGAAGGTGCGCATAACGCGCTGCTCGATCTCGAAGAACTCGAGGAAAAAGATCTGAGTCGTTTCCGAAAACACTATGAAAAATTGGCGGAAGAAGCGCGGACCGCGCTGCGCGCGGGCGATAGCGACACCGGTTCGCCGTTCGTCGACAACCACGATGGCAATGATGACGAGCGGCGAGGCGATGAGAATCGCGATGCCAAACCGGGGGCCGCGCCGCTATGCGGATAGCAAACGCGCTGTCCGACTGCGGGGCGCATTCGCTTGCGCGCGTCAACACCTTGGCTAGCGCTTTTCTAGACGGCGAGCGAATGACCGAAAGTGGCCGCACTGAGGCGGACGGCGACCGGCTCAGGTCGCCCTCACCGGCCATTCGACTTCCAGTTAAGGGACGTTCGCGGCCTGAAAGCGATCTGTCTTGCCGGGATGGTATTTGGCTTGGCGATCGCCGATGTAAGATGCGCGCACAATTCTCCCAGAAGGCAGTTTATGGACGTTCCCCCCGTCACAGCGCCGCGCTCCGGCCGATTACTCGATGTGTTCGATGTTCTGAAGGCTTTTTCTAGACTAGGCCTGACGTCGTTCGGCGGCCCGATCGCTCATCTCGGGTATTTTCGGCGTGAGTTCGTCGAGCGGCGTCGCTGGCTCGATGACGAGGCCTACACCGACCTGGTGGCGCTGTGCCAGTTTCTCCCGGGCCCCGCCAGCAGTCAGGTGGGATTTTCCATCGGCCTGATGCGTGCGGGCTGGCTCGGCGGTTTAGCTGCCTGGTGTGGTTTCACGTTGCCATCCGTGCTTTTACTCGTCGGCTTTGCTGCGGTCGCCCCTGACCTCCGCAGTGCCGTTGGGCAAGGCCTAATCCACGGCCTAAAGTTAGTGGCCGTCGCGGTGGTTGCGCAAGCAGTGTGGGATATGGGACGGCGCTTGTGCCCGGATCGCCAGCGGGCGGCCATCGCCCTTATTGCAATCGGTGTGCTTGCCGTTTTGACAACGGTATATGCCCAGTTGCTGGTCATCGCACTCGGAGCGCTGCTCGGCGTCGTCTTTTGTAGGGCGGAGCGCGCGCGAGGAGCCCATGAGCCACACCCAGGCGTTGCCACATTCCGCGTTTCGCGCGTGATCGGGTGGGCTGCGCTGGCGCTTTTTCTTGTTCTTCTACTCGGACTTCCGGCCCTACTCACTCTGCATAACACGCGCAGCATTCAGATGTTTGACGCTTTCTATCGTTCTGGCGCGCTGGTGTTCGGTGGCGGCCATGTCGTCTTGCCCTTACTGCAACAGCGGACTGTCGCGACGGGATGGATTGCGTCTAGCGATTTTCTGGCCGGGTACGGCGCGGCTCAAGCTGCACCGGGGCCGCTGTTCACCTTCGCAGCGTTTCTCGGATGGATGATGTCCGAAGAACCGCATCGCTGGGTCGGCGCCACGCTGGCCACGGTCGGCATTTTTCTGCCGGGTCTTCTACTGGTGATCGCCGCACTACCTCACTGGCAAGCGCTGCGCTCGCGCCCCGCCACGGCGGCGATGCTGAGCGGCGTGAACGCGGCGGTCGTCGGCTTGCTTGCCACAGCTCTCTATACGCCGGTATGGACCAGTGCGGTTCTTTCAACCGTTGACTTTGCAACCTCAGCAGTCTGTCTGCTGCTGCTGACGCGTTGGACGGTACCGCCGCTTGCCGTGGTCGCCGTGTGTGCATTCGCTGGAATTGCCGAGTTCGCTTTGCGCTGACCAGATACCATTTGATGAAGCTGTCCGAGCGCGTTTGCTAGTCAACAATAGCTGGTTGGTCGTCGGAGCTCTTCGCGCTCTCGGGTGTGGCGTTCGAACGAGAGTAGGTTCAGTTTGAGCCGTCTGCAACGGGAACGAATGGCTTGGTAACGTTGGAAAGCCGAATTTGGAATGCGCGTGTCGGCAGAGACCACACGTCGACAGATGAGGCGCATGGGCGCACTCGGTAACCTGGTCGCAAACGTAGCGCATGACTTCAACAACCTGTTGATGGTCGTGAAAGCCAACATGGAGCTGGCACGCCGTAAGAACTTCAATGGACTGGAGAAGGAAGTCATCGCGGTCGAGCGAGCCTCGATGACGGCCGAGGTCTTGGCAAGACGCTCACTCAGTGTTGCGCGTAAGCAGCCGCTGCGCAAAGAATTGATTGACCTGGCGGTTTCAAACCGAAGTGCAACAAGGGGCTTTAATGTTTAGCGCCTTGAGGTTGGCTTGCTGAGGCGAGCGTGGCGGCGAAGACCTCGAACGGTGAATGAAACGCGTGAGTTGCGCGCGGACGGTTGTTCAAGCTGTCGGCGATAGCATCGAGCTCGTCCTGAGTGTAGACCGAGAGGTCGGTGCCCTTAGGTAAGTACTGTCGCAGCAATCCGTTGGTGTTTTCGCAGGTCCCGCGTTGCCAGGGACTGTGCGGATCGCAGAAGTACACGCGCACGCCGGTGGCGGCGGCGAGTTCTTGATGCCGCGTGAGTTCCTTGCCCTGGTCGTACGTAAAGCTCTGGCGCAGGGGTTCGGGAATCGAATAGAGTTGGCCGAGAAGCCCGCCAGAGCTGAGGCGGCGGTTGCCTCCTCCATCTTGGCAAGGGGCACCAGCCGGCTGGCGCGCTCAACCAGCACGCCAACGGAGGATTGGTTCCCAGCGCCTTTGTCGGGTAAGAACGTACCGTTACCGGCACGTTCTCCCCTAAGAACCGGACGGGCGAGTCACCTCGCATCCGGCTCTAGCCATTCTTCAGCACCATCGGGTGGCACCGGACAAGCTGACGGGATGTTTCGCGGCGCGACGACGGGCAAAGTAGGACGTCCATACCGGATCGAACGGATTGGCCGGCGCACGGCAATCAGAGGGACAGCAAACTTGTCTTTAACACGTTCTTCATGGCAGCTTTCTTTGGAGGAACGGTGACTTTAGAGACGGGTGTCGCTTCCATCCGACCAGTGTTTTTCCGACTGGCGTGAGGCGGCAAAGGATTCGCCTTGCCGCCCCACGCCCTTCAACTACCCTGCCGACACCTGAATCCGTCGCGGCTTCGCTTCTTCGCGGCGTGGAATCGTCAGCATCAGCACACCGTCCTTCAACGATGCTTCGACTTTCGACGTATCGAAGTCCTCGCTGACCGTGAAAGTTCGAGAGAAATAAGGCGCGCGAACTTCGGTGTGAGCAAGCTGCAGGTTCGCTGGCACGGGGACGACTGACTCAGCGTCGATGGTCAGGCTGCCGTCATGAACCTTGACTTCCAGCTTGTCCCTCGCGACGCCTGGCAGGTCGGCCCAAAGGGTGACCTTGTGGCCATCTTCGACAATGTCGACCGCAGGCGTTGATGTTTGACGCCGACGAGCCTCCGCGACGTCTCGACCAGCAACGCCGCTCTGGTTGCGTTCGGTGATTTGTGTGTTGTCGCTCATGACGTCACCTCATTGAACAGTAACGGAACGTGGCTTGGATGTTTCCCGTTTCCCGACTGAAATGAGGACACATCCGTCGACATACCTGGCTTGGACATTGTCAGGGTCGGCGTGTTGAGGGAGTTCGATAACACGGCGGAAAGACCCAGAGAAGCGCTCTTGGGCATACTGTCGGGCACCCTCCTGTGGCTGTTCATAGCCCGTTGTTCGTTCACCAGCAATCGTGAGCAATCCCTTGTCCACCGAGATGTCCAATTTGCTCGTGTCTAGACCTGGCGCGAAGGCAACGATTTCAACTGTGTTCTCTGTCGACCCGATGTTGATTTGCGGGAATGTCCCGGCTCGCGTCGAACGAAGGCTTGTGGGAAACCCGCCGAACAGGCTGGACATTTGGCGCTGTAGCCGGTCCAGTTCACTGAAGAGGTCGGGTCCAATGAAAGCATCACTCATTTTCGCTCTCCTCTCGCGGCATGACGGACTGCTGCAATCTAGCCGCCCCTCCTGTCCGCGACAAATTAAGTTGAAGCACGCAGCGTATGCGCGACCGCTGTGCAAAGCCAAAGTAGGAGTTGGTTGAAGAATTTCAAGGCCCGGACCGTCAAATTTTTGAGTCTTGAAAACTAACCTATGGCCCATACTATCCGCGCACCTGAACTACTTGGAGGACGTCATGGAATTCGACACCGATTGGCTTACGCTTGGCAAGCATCGCATTCGGCTTCGCTCGGTCAAGGGTTTCCCGACGGAAGTCATGCACCAACTGGCGGAAGTCACGCGCCTAGCCGTTGATAACAACATGAGCGCACGCGCGCGCGTTGTTGACATCGTACTTCTAGAAGAAAAAAGCTACGACATCACAGTTGGTTCAACCTTGCTGGATGACCGCATTTGCGCACCGCAACTCGAAGCAGCCGTAGCAACAGTGATGGGGCTGCCGTCCGAGAAAGTGAATATCTTTGTGCAGACCGTCGCCCAGGAAGAGGTCGACTTGCATTTCGGCGTCTACGAGAGAATGCTGGCGGAAAAGTTTGGCGCGGCGCCGCCTATACAGTGACCATACAAGTGCGTTTATGGACGCACGCGCTAAATATTCCAGAATGCTTATTGACGCACGCTTTCTTCGTTACTAAATTTTGGTTCGTCAAGGTCAGTCAGATAGCGACGGTCGGCTGTGGGATTCTACCGTTAGAGGTCGCACAAAAGACGACGCGTCGCATCCATTGCATTATGGAGAACGCGATGACTCAGTCCGTGAAGAATCGTTCGTCGAATTTTCGGCGTGTAGTCGATCAAGCGAATTCGAAGCTCGCAGATGCGAGATAACGTCGGCAAACTTCGTGGGAGGTAAGTCTATCGAAGGTGAATGGGAAATCGGGTCGTCAAGAGCATGACAGTACCGACAAGCCAGTCGGGTAACTGCGTTCTATCTAGAAGCAAACGTGCCGATGTTTGGGCGAAACTCCCGGCTTCGGACGGGCAAGCGTTTTTGTATCGCCGCGAGCCGCCGCACGAAAAGCTGCGGCTCGCGCTCAATGGGCAGCCAACGTTGCCGTCTACATTGAAAGTCGGATGAACTTACGCTTTGACCGCACGAACAGAACAAGCTGTCGGGGCGGCTTTCTGAACAAGCCGTACGATGGTCCTCCAACATAGGCTCAAGTCGGCCATAGAATCACTCTTGCGTTCTCGCCGGAATGCCTTTCTCGATTCCTATCGTTCGGGAGTGCGAGAACAGATTCAAGCGCAGCCAGGTCAACCGGTTTCGTCAAGTGAGCATCAAAGCCTGCAGCTTTCGTACGTTGGCGGTGTTCTGCTTGGCCGAACCCAGTTACTGCCGCGACGACAAGCGCGTCGTTGCGGGCAGCGTCACGCAGGCGTTTTATAGCCTCGTAACCAGTCAGCAGCGGCATAGAGAGGTCAAGGAGGACCAGGTCGGGACAAAAGGAAGCTATTATGTCGATTGCCTGCGCGCCGCTATAAGCTTTCAAGACGTTGTGACCAAGGGCATCAAGAAGCATTCCCATGCTGTCCGCCGAGTCGTGATTGTCATCTACTACCAAAACTTTCATCGGCCCCGGCTGCGGCCGTCCTGGGCGTGCCTCGGGACTCGCCAATTTTGGGTTCTCCTTATACGCGGGCAGCCAAACGGTGAATTTTGTACCGCGACCGGGCCCAGAGCTCTGAGCGTCGATGTGGCCGCCATGCAGTTCAACAAGTGAGCGCGCCAAAGTCAGCCCGATACCAAGACCACCCTTTTCCGTGGCAGCATCAGCGTCCTTCTCCTGCGCAAAAAGGTCGAATACCAGGTCCAGCGACTCGGACGCAATCCCGCGACCGTTGTCTTGGACGGAAACCGAAATCATCCACTCCACGTGGAACGCCTCGAGCTGAATGAGACCGCCGGCCTGTGTGTATTTTGAAGCGTTGTCCAAGAGATTTTGAATAACCTGAACGAGCCGTGTCATGTCGCCGTTGACGATAACTGGTTCGTCTGGCATACGGACATCAAGCGTTTGGTCTTTGGCTTCTACCTTGGGCCGAACAGCTTCCACCGCGCGGTCGATGACGTCCTGGATGGCAACAGGTGCCGGCGTCACTCGGACTTTCCCCGTGGTAATCCTGCCGGCATCAAGAAGGTCGTCGACGAGCCGTGTCATGTGCGCGAGCTGCCGGTCAATGATGTCATGGGTGCGGCGGAGGACGTCCGGGTTGGGGAGCGACTGTTGCTGGAGAAGCCCGACCGCGTTACGCATTGGCGCTAGCGGGTTCCTCAATTCGTGTCCCAACATGGCAAGGAATTCGTTCATCCGGCGGCCAGAAGCTTCTAGTTCCTCCAGCCGACGGCGTTCCGTCATATCGCGGACTACTTTAGCGAAGCCGAGCAGTTTGCCCTCGCCGTCGAGAATTACGGACACAACAATGCTAGCCCAGAAGAGAGAGCCATCTTTGCGCACACGCCAGCCCTCTTCCGCATATTGTCCGCTATTGAGCGCCCGGCGCAGCACCTCCTCCGGTCGACCTTTCGCTCGCTGCTCCGGCGGGTAGAAAACGGAAAAGTGCCGACCGATCGCTTGGGCGATCAGCGCACCGAAGCCGCGTGATCGCGCCCGTGATGAACCAGACGCGCTTGAATTCGTGTTTGGTGTCCATGATCCTGCTCCTGAGATCTGTTGGGTTGAAACGAATCGCGTGGAGAGGAGTGTCGGCTCAAAACGAATGGTTGATTAGGCGGGAATGGATGGAAAGTATTTTCCGTTCATGGAAAAGTCGCCTGTGCGAGCGCGGATGCGGCTGCGCGCGGTTCAGCTAATGCTGCTCGTGGTGACGATTGGAATAAAGTCGCGTCAAGCACCCGCCTCAGTCCGGCGGCAACGCGGACACCTTGGTCTTTGCCGGCATTCGACGAGGGTTCCTTGGCCATTGGCGATATGGTGCGTTGCCGCCATCAACGGCCTTTACCCGTGGTGCCTGCGCCCGTGGCGAGGGTGCGGCGAGAACTAACACCCCGCAACCCGGTCGTTGAGAGACTCCGCACGCCAACGTGAGCGTGGCCCATTTTTTGCATGCCCTAGCGGCCGACTGTACAGCTACCCCACGAGAAACATATGTCAGCGATAATCGATCAGCCAGATCCGGACCGTATCTCATCGGGCATCGACGGCCTAGACGATATCCTAGGTGGCGGGTTGACGCCGCATCGCATGTATCTTCTTGAAGGCCCCCCGGGTGCCGGCAAAACGACTTTGGCCATGCAGTTCTTACTCAAGGGCGCTGAAGTCGGAGAGACAGGCTTGTACGTGACCTTATCGGAGACAAAGGCCGAACTCGAGGCCGTCGCTGAAAGTCACGGCTGGGACCCCGCCCACATCACGATCATTGAACTGCTCACGGATGAGGGCCTCGATCCTCGTTACGAACAGACGATCTTACATCCCGCGGAAGTCGAATTGGGAGAAACCGTCCGTGACGTGATCGCGCGGGTCGACGACTTGAAGCCGGTCCGCCTCGTTTTTGACAGCCTGTCCGAACTCAGAATGTTGTCACAGAACGCGCTGCGATACCGGCGTCAGATCTTGGCCTTGAAGCGCTATTTCGCGACCCGGGCCTGCGCGGTGATGCTGCTTGATGACAACACATCGGAACCCGGCGATCTACAGTTGCATAGCATCGCGCATGGCGTGATCAGCCTCGCCAATGTGGTACACGACTATGGCGGCGAACGCAGGCGGCTGCGCATTGCCAAGATGCGCGGAATTAAGTTTCGCGAAGGTTACCACGACATGACGCTCGAAACGGGGGGCGTCAAGGTCTATCCCCGCCTCGTCGCCGCGGAGCATCACAGTGAGTATTCGGCGAATGCATTGAGCACTGGGACACCAGGACTCGATGCACTCATTGGCGGTGGCCTTGTTCCAGGCACTAACACGCTGTTCGTCGGCCCATCAGGAGTCGGTAAAACGACCACCGTCGCCTCGTGTCTGCTGGCTGCGCTCGAGCGCGGAGAAGCCTGCGTCTACTATCTCTTTGACGAGACGCGAACCACATTGCTACGGCGGTCAACCAACCTCGGCATCGATCTTAGGCGCCACCTGGAAAGTGGGTTACTGACGCTGCGCCAAGTCGACCCTGCTGAAATTTCGCCGGGAGAGTTTGCCAGCGATGTGCGTCGCAGCGTCGAGCAGGACGACACGCGCTTTGTCGCCATTGATAGTCTTAACGCGTTCTTGCAAGCCATGCCTGGAGAACGCTATTTGTTGTTACAGATGCATGAGTTGCTCACCTATCTTAATCAGCGCGGCGTCATCACCATGCTGGTGTTGGGGCAGCATGGTGTCATCGGCGAGATCCAAAGCGACATTGATATAAGCTATCTCAGCGATGTGGTCGTACTGTTCCGCTACTTTGAGCGTCGGGGTGAAGTGCTCACCGCGGTGACCGCGGTCAAAAGTCGCGCGAGTGGGCACGAGCGCTCGATCCGCCAGTTCCAACTCGGCAGCCGCGGCTTAATCGTCGGCGAAGCGTTGCGTGATTTCGAAGGCATTCTGGGTGGTCTTCCCAGGTACCACGGGGAGACGGCTATGCTGCCCCCTTCGAACGGCAAGAAGAACCCCTCCTCCGACTAGCGCAATGGAAGCTCGCGTTCTCATCATGGCGCCCTTCGGCCGCGACGCCGATGTCATCTCCGACGTTCTCGCGAGCGACGGCCGAACCTGCTTCTATTGTCTTGACTCGGAATGTCTTTTGAAAGAACTCGAAAGGGGCGCGGGCGTTGCGATCGTTACAGAAGAATCCATTCAGGACGATAGCGCGCCGGCGCTCGGAGAGTGGCTCGAGCATCAAGCTGCCTGGTCCGATCTGCCCATCATCCTGCTTTCGGGACGTTTCGCCGGCCGCCGTTCCGCGGCGAGCCTCCAATTGCTCGAACGCCTTGGGAACGTACTGGTTCTTGAGCGACCCCTGAACTCTGAGACCCTGCGTCGCGCGGTGACATCGTCCCTGCGCGCCCGCGCCCGGCAGTATGAGTCGCGCAAGCATCTGGCGGAATCTGAGCAGCATCTGGTCGAACGCGTGAAAGCGCAAGAAGCACTCGAGCACCTAAATGAATCGCTTGAAAGTCGTATCAGCGAACGCACGCGTGAGCTTGCATCGGCGAATGATCGTCTCATGAAAGAGATCCATGAGCGCGCGAAGGTGCAGGCCGTGCTTGTGCAATCGCAAAAGATGGAAGCCCTGGGCCAATTGACCGGTGGCATTGCGCACGATTTCAACAACCTTCTTAATGTCATCATGGCCAACGCCGAGCTGCTTGCTCGTCTGAGCGAGGACGAGCGGGTGCGCAAGATGGCTGCAACGATCAAACGCGCTACTGAGCGTGGAGGCAAACTCACCGCGCAACTGCTCACGTTCTCACGCACGAGCAATCTCGACCTGAAGGCCGTGAACGTTACTTCGCTGCTCCAAGGCATGCGCGACATCATCTCGATCTCGCTGGGACCGGCCATCGCGTTCTCTACCCATGCGGATGCGAAAGATCTGTGGACGCGAGCAGACGCCAACCAGTTAGAGCTCGCCGTGCTTAACTTGGCCATCAACGCGCGAGATGCCATGCCGGGCGGCGGACGCCTTTCCATCCACACAGGCGAGCGACCCGCGCCGGACGAAACACTTACCGCCGGACGCTACGTTGTCGTCAGTGTGAGCGATTCCGGGACGGGCATTGAGCCAGGTGTCCTCTCTCGCGTGTTCGACCCGTTCTTTACGACAAAGCCGGTTGGCAAGGGTACCGGACTGGGGTTAAGTCAAGTGTACGGAATCGCACGGCAGGCAGGCGGCGTTGCGCGCATTGAGAGTGAGCCGGGAAAAGGCACCACCGTGGAGATGTGGCTGCCGCTCGTCGAAAAGGAGACGCAGGAAATCGTCGCCGGTTCACACTTGGATGACCGCGCGGTGGAGGGGCGCCACATCCTTGTAATCGAGGACGACGAGGACGTCCGAAGCATGCTTGTCGAATGCCTGCAGGCTTTCGGGTACACGGTTTCTCAAGCTCGTGACGGCGTTAGCGGTCTCGAGCGCCTTCGCGTCGACGACCCAGACCTGCTGATGGTCGACTATGCCATGCCTGGAATGAACGGATTGCAGGTCATAGAGAAGGCCCGTGAAATGCGCGAGAAATTGCCGGTAATTCTGGCCACAGGCTACGCAGATGTCGATATTTCGACAATCACTGATAAGCGCGTCACGGCGCTGCGCAAGCCATTTCAACTCGACGAGCTTTCACGCGTGGTCCGCACGGCGCTGAGTGCGCCGACATAATCGAGATCTAAACGTAGGTCGGCTGGAGCTCGCAACAAGCGATGTGATGTGTAGTTGCGAAAGCTCATGTACAGGTGACGTCGTGCTCAACTTGATCTACGTTAATGATGCAAAGCAGTGAGAGTTTATTCCATCATGTAAGCCGCTCGCGAACGCCCGGCGCAGACCGTGATCGCGCGGTGCCGCTATGCGGAGATACGCCTTGACATGAACCCGACGCCTACGACTCAGGCGCACCCCGACATGCCCAGCATTGGTGATCAAGTTGATCGCAGCGGACAAAACGCGGACGCGGACCGAGCCTTGCGACAATTCGCCTTCGTTATTTCCGCCCGACCAAGCATGACCAAGCCCATGGACGACCCATCGCTCAGCACGCAACGATCCGTCTTGGTCACGCCAAACGTCCTGAGTACAGGAGTGGCGCCCTGGTTCTCGATCGAACCGCGTGGTTATAGACACCCGTGTGTCGGTCGGTTTGCCGTTCAACAACGGGCTTATCTGTATAATCTGCTGGACGTCGAGCGAGTGCACGGAGTCGTCGGCGTCACCGTAGAAAACGATCAAGGGAACGGTGTGCATCGGCGCCACGCCCCTGTTTGGTTTTGGCAAGCAGATCGTGCCTCGGCCGTCGTTCATGGCGCACAACGCTGAGAGATGCTCGCTGGCGACCCCGAATGCCACTCTGGATGGATAGCGGCAGCCGCGTATAGGTCGGGGTCAGTTACAGCCAGAGTGATCGCCATGGCGCCACCTGCGGACAGGCCCGCGACTTACGCCCGCGCACCATTACGTTGAACCGGACGATAAGCTCATTCGTAAGGGCGGCAAGCCCCGCGGTTTCCCCGGTGTCGCGCACCTGATTCGACGGTATGAACCAGTTCCAGCAACGAAGCAGACTGGCGCTTTCCGATTGCTCCGGATACACAACAATGCAACACAGAACCCAGCGTCTTCCGCGGCCACATTCATCTGTGTTCCGGCTGCGAAGTCATCGCGGCGTTGCTGCGCGCTGTGGAGCATAACCATCATCGGTAACGGCCGACCGTCGTAGGTTCTTGGGACGTAGACCTTCGCACGATGAGTGTGCCCACCGTGCTCAAAGGTGTGACTCAACCACTGTGATCCCCTGATCGCCGGCCGCAGCGGCTCCTTAGGAAACGAGGCAGGAGAAGCGGGGCGTTTGTGCGCGCACCGCCATACTCAGATGGTCACCTTCCTGCACGCCAGGTCCGCTTACCCAAACAGGCGCGCCGTTCGCCTGCGCCATTGGCGAATCTTGCGCTGTCCGGTCGACGACCGCATTGTCGCGACAAGGGAGGAAGCCTGCGGATAAAAAGCACCTGGCATGGCATACGACCACAACGTGTTATGTGCCAGGAAAAACGGGGTGAGGAAATTCATTGACGTCTCTCGGCTGCGGTCCAGTGTGCATCCAGACTGATGTGCGGTTGAAGACAGAGAGGACGGCAACGCCAAGCTCGGAGGGCGGGCGATTGATCGGTCTTCCAGTTGGTCCACTGTCTACCAAAGACCTCGGATCTTCACTGCCGCTTTGACGCTTCCTTTTTCTCCTTTTTTGCCGCTTTCTTTTCCTTCGGCGTCTTCGTCGCCGCCTTCTTCTGAGTCTTCTTTGCGTCCTGCGCTTTACTCATTTTATGCTCCTCAAAGGGCGGGCGGCGTTTAGCAACTGCTCAAGAATGAGCAACCACTACGCAAGCGGCGGGCCCGTCCTTGTGGCCCCGAAGTGTCAGCGTCGATTCAAACCGGCCTACGTATGCCTGGTTCACACCAGAACGTAGTATCCGGCGCTGTGAGCATGGGGCTCCGTCGCGACCAGGCACGGCCCGCTACTTCTGTCGAGTCCGCATCCGCATCGACGCGCAGCTTCAGCGACCCTTTCTGGCGTCGCAACCGACTGACGACGGCGCGCGCCATGGTCCGATGCGCGGAATCCCGCCGCCAGTTGCCACCGCGCCGGTTGCAGAAGGCTACGAGTCCGTCAAGCGTCGCCAGCCCCTCGCCCTTCAGGCGGCGTGCCAGGCGCGGAAGAAGCCACGCGCCAATCGGGTGATTGGCATGCGGCGGCAGTGCGGCCGCTGCGCAGCCTCGGTGACCATGCGGAACGTCACCGCCGTGCACAACGGTCGCCCGTGCTGATGGATCGGCGCGCGCGGACGGATGGCGAGCGCGGTCGAGCCGTACGCGACCAGCGCGTCGAGCATTGCGGCGAGGTGTCGTTCCATCGCGCGGGCGTCGTCGCGTGCGCATCCTCGTCGGGGTCCCAGTAAGTGCGCGCGATCACCGCGGGCGCGATGCCTTGCATAAGCACCGGGCGCCGTCCTGGGAGCGGGTGCCTTTTCTGTGAGCTTTTCCGGGGCGAGTTGTTTCAAGACACAACCGGTGACTGCTGCCGCGCGTCAGTCTTCACCGTCCTCGTCATGGCCGCCTGCCGACGGTGGCGGCTGCATTCGCGGGAGGCCAAGCTGGGTGAGCGTCGCGCCTGCTTGCCACGAAGACATCAGGCCGAGTCGCACATAGAAATTCGAGGGCTGCGCGGGCCTCGGGCAGTAGATCGGAAAGACGCGCGTTGTCTTCAGCGCGGACCGATGGGCTGTCGTCGCTGTCGTCATGCACCGGCGGCGTCCCATACAGGACGCGCTGCACCAACGCGACGGCGCCCTCGTCGGTGATGAAGTCGATCACTGGCACCAAGCGCACGTCCTGGTAGAGGGCTGCGCCATATATCTCGGCCAGCGCAATGATCACCGCGAGTTCGACGCGGGAGGGCTTGCTCGGCCGCAGCGGCACGGCGTCGCCTTGGGCCGTGAGCCGCGCGACGGCGGCTCGGCGCCTAAGCGTGATCGCTTCGTCAAGGTGCAGCACCACGCGCGCAATGGCTCCGGCGGGCGCCTCGGCGGCCCAACGCTCAGAGCCGTTTGGCCGGTGGTGTTCATCGTGATCCGGCGGAAAGGCTGGTGCCACGGCCGGCTCCTCTCTTAGGTAATCAGGTAACGCCTATTCTACCGCCGAAACTCCATGCCGGCAAAGACATTTACCAAGGTATACTAACCATATATTTTGGGCGCCTGCAAGCGCAGGTCACGGATCGTCAACACGCAGATTTCCCACACCTCACGACTACAACGTCATGGCCTTCGTCCCTCTCTGACCGAAGCGATGGCCTCAGTCAACGAATTGAACGAAACTCCCGATGCAAACTGACGACGACTCCATCGGCCGACGGCGTCGATGCATAGCAGGAAAACCTCAATCCGCCGCTGACTGAGTGCGATAGCAGTTCCTTCGCCGGTTTGTAAATGAGAATTATATCCGCAGGTGCTGACCTACTCTGTAGTACTAACCCTTCACGCCATGCACTCTCCTTTGCAGGTTGCGATAGGCACAACGCTTGCGCTGAGTGATTGCCAATGCGTTGGCACCTTTGGCTCCTTATGCGTTCACTTACCTACTGAGGCTTCCTATGAGACTCCTAACGACTCGAGACGGTCTGCCCCGTCTGTCATGGGGATCAATTATCGCCGGCGTCATTCTTTCGATGATTGTCTATCTGATCATGAGCGTGCTCGGTACGGCCATCGGCGCCTCGCTGCTGTCGCCGATGTCGAAGCCAGACCCCTTGCATGGGTTCGGCTTCGGGTCGGGGGTCTGGGTCATCGTCACCACCGTCCTGGCGGTCTTCGTCGGCTCTTACTACGCAGGCCGCTGCGCACCGGTGCTCGGATGGCTTCATGGTCTGCTGTCTTGGGCGGTGATGACGCTGCTCGTCGTGTACGGCATGACCTCATTGATCACTGGCGCGGTAAGCACTGCGGGTAGTGTCGCAGCGACGACCGCGCAGGTCAGCGCGACTGCCGCTAATCAATCCGGCACAACCCCGTCGATTGTGGATAACGCCAAGCAGCAAGTTCAGGCAGCGGTCGCATCGGCGGCGTCGGCCGCTTCAAGTCCGCAGGCGGAACAGACGGCGCGCGAAGCGGCAGACGCCGCGGCACGCGGCGTCGCACGGGCAAGCTGGTTTTCCTTTGCCGCGCTGATTGTGGGCGCCATCATCGCCATCGTCTCGGGCGGCGCCGGCCTTCGGCATCAACCGCCCTTTGAAGAAAGCGGTGGTACGGCTACTGGCGCCGATACGCCGCCGGTGCGCAGCCGTGCCGTGCCGGGAGGCGGTCGTCTCTAAGCGAGTGCGTTTTCGACCAACCGACGCACTTCCGGCGGTCGGGCTGATGAGGAGCAACCAATGCGTAAGGAAGAGACGTCCGATGCGGTACCAACGCCCGACCCGTCTGACGCAGTGCGCGTGTCGGCGGTCAAGGAAGAGATGGCGGTCGGCGTCGCAACGGTCGAAACGGGCGCCGTGCGGGTGCGCAAAGTCGTCCATGAAGAAATGCATCCCGTCGCGCTGCGCCTGTGCAGTCAGCAGGTCGATGTGCAGCGGGTTCCGGTGAACCGGCCCGTTGACGAGCGCGACGAACCGCGGCGCGAAGGCGACACGCTCATCATTCCGATCTACGAGTATGTCCCGGTGGTACGCATGCAATTGACCTTGAAGGAGGAAGTGCACGTCAAGACGACCGAGATGCAAGAAGACGTGATCCGTCGCGTGCTGACCCACTCGGAGGAACTCGTCGTCGAGCGCCGCGAAGGCCCTGACGGTCCATGGAAGCGGGACCCGGACGCCATCTAACTTAACTTTGGAGAACCCGAAATGGTACAGACAATAATCGGTGTGTTTGACTCGTTCGCAGATGCCGAGCGCGCTCAACGCCGCCTGGAATCGGAAGGCGTTGCTCGTACGGACATGGAGGTCCACAGCTCAACGACCGGCGACGCACAAACGATGAGCAGTGATACAACGACCCGGCCCGTTATCAGTGACACTACTGGTGAAAACCGCGTTCACGATGGACCCGTGAGCGGCATTGAACACTTCTTCAAGAGGTTGTTCGGCGGTAGCGACGAGCCCGAAGAGATTGGGCACTATCATGAAGCGGTTCGACGCGGGGGTGCTTTACTTTCGGTCGACGTCACCGACGAGACGTCTGTGGAACGCGTCCGGGAGGCACTATATGCCGAAGGCGCCGTTGACATCGACTCGCGTGTCGCACAGTGGCGCAATACCGGTTACACGGCCTATGACCGTAACGCCCCGGCCTACACGGCCGATGAGATAGCGGCGGAACGCCAGGCATTTCCGGTCGTTCAGGAGTCGCTCGAAGTGGGCAAACGCGAGGTGCAGAAGGGCGGCGTTCGGGTTTATTCGCGCGTGACGGAAACGCCGGTCAGCGAGTCCGTCAATCTGCGAGAAGAGCACGCGACCATTGAGCGCAGAGCGGTGGACCGCCCGGCGACAGCGGCCGATCTGAAGGAAGGCTCGGTAGAGATCCGCGAAACGGCTGAAGAGCCCGTGATCGCCAAGACCGCGCGCGTCATCGAAGAGGTGGTGGTCGGAAAGGAATCATCGACCCGAACCGAGACCGTCAACGATACGGTGCGTGGCACCGAAGTGGACGTCGAAAGGACGGCTGGAACAGATGACACTCCTGCGGTCCGACCCGTTAATAAGCCGCCTCTTTGAAACCGAAGATCGGGGACCGCCCGCGGAACATCTGCGCGGTCCCCCTTGTTTCGGATTTCATCTGCACGTTGCCCCGCTGCCTGATCGCAACTGCGGCGATCGAGCCTTCGTCACGAATCGATGCCTCAGCACGACTTGTTGACGCATTTCCCGAACACCTTCAGGAGGAAGCCATGGCGAACACCGACGGCCTTGAACCGGTCAGCTCGCTTGTCACAGAGAAGGCTGACAAAACCTATGAATTTCCGACCAGCGCGAATCACGGCGCCTCGGAAGCCGATACTAAGCCGTCCGCAACCGCCGGCGAAGGCGACTTCCGGGAAGCATCCCAGTCGTGGGACGCTAAACCATCTGGCGGTGACGCACGGGCAAGCGCAAAAGAGAAGCTCGCTGATATGAAAGGTGCCTTGGTTAAAAACTACAGGTCTGCGAGCGACACCACAGACGATTTCGTGCATGACAACCCTTGGAAGGCGATCGTCATGGCTGGATTAGCGGGCTTGATTGTTGGCATGCTCATTTCGCGTTAGACCGGTGCGACTCTGAACGAGCGCATTGGCAGCGTGGTCGCAAAGCCACTTGTGCTCGCGTACGAATTCAGTAGAGATCTTGCTGCACTTCGAAGTTCACCTGCCGTCTCGGTCTCTGCCACCTTTGTGAAGCGAAAAACGCCAGCGACCCGCGGTGTCTTTTACCGCGAGGGCGCTGTGCTCGCACATCACCGCAATGGCGACAGTTTGCTCCGCTCGACCGTCGCGCCCCGTTCACGACTCCGAGGTGTTCACCTGCCCCACGCATTCGGCCCGATTACGGGCGTGCATCTTGGGATGTGGTGCATCGAATCTGAGCCTTCCCTCTGCTTTTGCCGCACAGACGACGTGTGAGTCAGCGCTTTGCCTTATGAAAGCTAGCTTTTGCGCTCCCCCAATGCCTTCGTCGCGAAGCGAGGACACACAGATGTCCTGACTCGCCCAGCGCAAGTTATCACGCGCCCCTTGCGCGAGCTTCTCATGACGCTTTCGGAATTGCCAGCTTTCTTCTGATCAAGTTCCTCGAGATCGAGCAGCGCGTTATGGGCGGTGTCGATCGCGCGGATGATCTCGTCGAGCTTGATCTGCATCGCGGCCGTGTTGCGGTTCTGCGTGCTTTGCGGGATCAGAAAGACCATCAGGAAGGGTGACAATGGTGGCCGACGTATTGATGACCAGTTGCCATGTCGCTGAAGTGGAGGAGCGGGCCGGGCACGTCTCAGACGATCACCAGGACAGCCGCGAGGATAAAGGCTGACGCGGCCGCCCAGTCGCGCCAGGGTATTCGAGAATCCAAGAACCAAGAAGTTTTCATTCGGCGTCTCCACATCATTCATTATTTGGCTTGCCTGATCGACACCGATCCGCGTGAACGGTCGCCGGTGCTGGCTCCGCTGACCGAATGCCGATGACTATCCCTCATCGTCAGCGCATTAGCGCGCGGCGGCCCCGAGCATGCGTCGACCCTCCGCTCGCACATAGATCGAAGTCGTCTGCAACGACGCATGACCCAAACTCGGCTGCATCACATCGGTGGGCTTCTCGCGCGCCGCAGCCCGTGTGCCGAACGTAAACCGAAAAAATGCGCCGACGTGTTCGCGGGTTGCACCGAGTCGTCGGTGATGAAGCCGACTAGCGCAGCCGTCTATGCGCTCAAGCGTTGCACGGCCATGCGTACCAGCCGCCCCAACGCATCAACGGTGTAAGGCGCTTCCTTGGCGTCGTGAAAATGATTCGCGTCATGCCGTTCCAGCGCGGCCGCGTGGGCGGGATCCACTGCTGCGCGATCAGCGGCCCGTGCCCCTGTGGGGCGTCGAAATCGCGGCTCCGATCTTGCCAATGCGCGCGTAGCGCAGCGATAATCGCTCCACTCACCGGAACCGTGCGTTGCTTGCGGCGCTTGCCGGCGATGTTCAGCGTCCAGGCCGCGAAAAGAGAGTAGATTCCGCTTCACTACGCCTGGTCAAGCAGTCGTTGGCGGGCCCAACGACTGGCCGTCATGGTCTCCCATACGCGTTTCCCGAATTATCGAAGGCAATGCTAGCCATGTTCGATCGCGGGCCTAGCGTAACGTCAGTCCTATCGAATGCGTGAGAAGTGGTTGACAGCAGCCCCCAGCAATGAATGCTTGCCCCCACGACGCCGTCGCTCAACGACCTTCAATTGCCGAAGCAGCGCAAGCACTGGAAACGGCTTGCTCATGAAGCAGGCACACGGTACGCTCGGGCGTCGTCGAGAATCGGAGATGAGAATCACCGGGATCTGGGCGAGCTTCGGATCAGAGAGCATTACCCGGATTAATCCTACGCCGTTGAGGCCAGGCATCGCGCAATCGGTCACGACAACGTCCGGCGGTGCAGCTTCTGCAAGCGATAGAGCGTGCTCGCCGTCAGTCGCCGTTCGGACGATATAACCTTCCGCCGCAATCGCAACGCCGAGAGAACCCAGCCATCCCATATCGTCATCGACAAGTAGCACGGAAGCCATTCATACCCCCTCGCCGCTTAGCGCGGGCGCTGTGCGTGAGTCTTGGGCACCGCCCCGAGGAGCCCTTGTTGCTACAGTTCATGCTAGCCGGCACTCTGGACTGGTTTATTGCTTTATCTTGCCTGTCGCCTTCGGGTTTGCGTCCGGCCTCGACGCGCCATCCGGCGACATGCCTTTCTCGCGTTGCCCCATCAGGGTTGGAGCGCCTTCGCTGTTTGCCCCAGTTGAGCCGGCCTGAGCTGCCTGGCCCATCGGCGTGCCTCGTTGAGTCGCTGGCGATGAAGAGTCAGGAGTGTTTTGCGCAAGTGCGCTCGCGCTTGCAGCGAAACAGATGACGCTTATCAAAGTTTGGATGCGGTTCATGGCTGCCTCGTATGTGGTACTTCCACAGTCTTACACAAGCATCCGGCGTGCCTTAGTGCGACCAAGCCTAATTGATTTTAGGACATACGGGGCGTGCGGCAGAGAGCGTGATGCAGGCAACTTACTTCCTGCGCACGGACGCAGTTTGATGTAGCAGGCGGGCGTCAGTCTCGGCGCTCACCGTAACGTAACCACCGAGCCCTCGAACAAATTGAGAAAAGCTCGTGCACCGAAGGCGGTCACTTGCGCAAAGGCTCCCACTTAACCATCGTATGTGAGGGGCCAGATTACGGTCCACGAAGAATATTCTCCCGCAACTTGCCTGCACCGCGACTCGACCAATCAGTTTCGGGGGACCTCCACGGGAAGCGAGCGCTTGTGTTGTGTTGCCATATGGAAGCGGCGTATCGTCGTCAGTACTTGCTCACTGACTTCTTTTCCTTCAAGAAAATCGTCGATGTTCTCGTAGCTAATGCCGTAGCTGTCTTCATCAGGCCGCTGGGGCGTGAGCGACTCGAGATCGGCAGTCGGCACCTTCATAACGAGGCGCTCTACCGCTCCCATTGAGCGCGCCAGCGCCCGCACGCGTCGCTTGGTGAGGCCCGAAAGCGGCAGCACGTCGGCACCCCCGTCTCCATACTTCGTAAAGAAGCCCATGAGCGACTCCGCAGCGTGGTCCGTACCAATCACCACGCCTGCGCGCGCGCCTGCGATCGCGTATTGCGCAATCATGCGCTCGCGCGCCTTGATGTTGCCTAGCACGAAGTCCCTATGCAAGTCATCCGCGTATTGCGCGCCGGCGCTTTCAAGGGCCGCAAGCATCTCGTCGGAGCACCCTTTTACGTTCACCTCGAGAGTTTCGTCCGGACGCACGAAGTCCAGCGCGAGACGCGCATCGTCCTCGTCACGCTGCGTGCCGTATGGCAGTCTCACCGCGACAAAATGCGCTTCATATCTGCGTGCTCGTAGACGTTCGACGCTCAGCTGAGCGAGACGGCCCGAAGCGGAAGAATCGACGCCTCCGCTGATGCCGAGGACGAATGTCCGAAGTCCCTGCGAGACTAGGTAATCGCATAGGAAGGCTATTCGCCGCTCCCGCTCAATGTCAACGTCGAAATTCTCTGCTACGCCGAGCTCGCCGATTATCTGCTTCTGCCAGGCTCGCCAGCTGTCCGGATCTTCATTCATCGCTCTTTCCTCCCTTGTCACGCGACCATGGGCGCTCAAATGGTCGATACGCTACCGCGCGTAAAGCGCTGCCGCGCGGTGCTCTTCCCTATCGCAGCGCGAATGCCGGTGCCTCGGGGCGTCGGAAGTTCAAACGGCTCGGGTCGCGGTCGATTAGCGCACTCGTTCCGGTGCATCGTCTCACCGTTTCCATTCATACGACGGGTACGCCGCACGGAACTTTCTTGGATCCCACGCGGCGTACACATCGGTTCAACGACTTGAAATGGTCCGATACCGCTCACGCGCTTACTTGCCAACCTCCTCCTGAGAGAGCTCTTGCTTGGCCAACATCGTCAGTTTCTCGTCCGTTGCCTTTTCCTCTTCCAAGGTCTCGAGTAAAAGATTCATGCCCTCCGTATAGCCCAGCTTCTTGGCGAGCGTGGCAAGCGTCCCGTATGCAGCAATCTCATAGTGCTCGACTTTCTGGGCTGCGGCGATTAACGCCGCGTCCAAGATCGGGCCCTTCTCGATTTCTTCAATCTGTTCTTGCCCCTCTTCGACAAGCCCCTCCATAGCGACGCACTTCACGCGCTTTAGCTTGATTCCAGACGTTTCGACTACTTGGTCGATTCGCTCGACTTGGCCTTGGGTTTCTTCCAAATGGGTCTTGAACGCTGCAGACAATTCCGGGTTAGTGGCCGCCCGGGCGAGTTTGGGCAACGCCTTCGTCAGTTGCTTCTCCGCACTATAAATATCTGAAAGTCCGTGAATGAAAAGATCGTTGAGAGTTGCGACAGCCATGACGATTCTCCTATCGAGGTGGAAAGCAGAGGCGCAAACCATTGCGCAAACCTCGTGCCGCTCAAAGGACAGCCGCTAGCAGCAGCTCTGTAGGGGATTGTGCATTGTGACCTTCGTCGCGCCGGCTGAAGGTCGGTGACTCAATTCTTGGCTTTTTTGCAACTCAGCGTCTTCCGCGCAGATCCGCGCGTCGGGCGAGCCGAAAGACCATGGCGTCGTTCGATGCATGAGCGAGCGCTAAAGACCGACGAATACCCGCTTATTGGCGCCGCGCGAGCCGCGCCATCAGCGTCTTCTCGAGGCGCCGCCCTTCCAGGGCTTAAGGCACCGTCCTTGCTGAATGCTGCCAAGCCTACGTACGGACTGCTCGGTGCCTTCTCCGATCACTCGTCGTTTCCTCGGTCGCAATGCCGGGAAACAGTCGGCTATAGCGAACCCCGTGAGGCCGTCATGAACAGAAAGCAACGTCCGGCGCTGGCGAGCAAGACAGATTCAACGGCGGGCGCGGCAGAACCCTACCCGCTCGAAGACCCGTTCGATGGCGTGATCTGCTTCTCGCATCTGCGCTGGGACTTCGTGTTTCAGCGCCCGCAACACCTCATGTCAAGGCTGGCGAGCCGTTATCCCCTATGGTTTATCGAAGAGCCGGTCGATGTTGGCCAAGGAAAGGCTCGCCTCGACATTCGGCGCGGCCGAACAGGGCCGACCGTTGTCGTACCGTGTCTGCCGGCAGGCGCTGCACTAGAGCGCGACGCCATTGAGAAATGCCTTATCGACGCACTCGTGACAGAGATCGGCTTGAAGCGGTATCTGCTTTGGTTTTATACACCTATGGCACTGCCGTGCGCGCCGTCTCTCGCACCGGTCGCGACCGTCTACGACTGCATGGACGAACTAAGCGCGTTCGTGGGTGCGCCGACGTCGCTCGAACTTGCCGAGCGCGCCCTGCTCGCGAAAGCCGACCTTGTCTTTGCGGGTGGGCGAAGTCTGTACCAGGCCAAACGACGGCATCACCGCGCCGTTCACTTGTTTCCAAGCAGCGTCGACGTGGCGCATTTTAGACGAGCCAGGGAGGCGCTCCCTGAGCCACAGAGTCAGCGGGCGATACCGCATCCACGTGTCGGCTTTTTCGGCGTGGTCGATGAGCGCTTCGACACGGTTCTGTTGCGCGAGGCAGCTGCAGCACGGCCTGATATTCATTTCGTGGTAATCGGTCCGGTCGTGAAGATAGACAGCAGCGAATTGCCGCGATGCCCAAACATTCATTATCTCGGCAAGCAAGCATACCCCGACCTGCCTGCATTTCTCGCGCACTGGGACATCGCCATGATGCCGTTTGCGCTCAACGCATCCACCCGCTTCATCAGTCCGACGAAGACACCGGAATACCTGGCCGGCGGACGTCTCGTTGTGTCGACCGCGGTTCGCGATGTCGTGGACACGTACGGCACCAGCCGTGTCGTCACGATCGCTCGAGCATGTGGGGACGCCACCTCCCTCTCTTCATTTTTAGCGGCGCTCGACGAAACACTTGAGCAGTCGGCCGACCGGCTCTTCGTTCAGCAAGCGGCAGACGCAGTTCTCACGGGAATGAGTTGGGAATACACCTTCGAGCGAATGCACGACGTCGTGTTGCAATTTTTGGAGCAAGGGCACGAGGTTAATAATGCGCAATGATCTGAGCGGGCCCGAACCAGCAATCGCGGATAACCGCGGCCCCGGCAGCACTGTGGGCAACGCCGCCTGCGCACATGGCCCAGTCGGCCCCCAATGCGCGCGTAGCAAGCCGTTCGACTACCTGGTGGTCGGCGCTGGATTTGCAGGTGCTGTTCTTGCCGAACGCCTCGCCGCCGGCCTAGGCAAAACTGTGTTGATCATTGACCGCCGCGACCACATCGGCGGGAACGCCTATGACGAACTTGATGCAGCAGGAATCCGAATACATCGTTATGGGCCGCATATTTTTCACACGAACGCACAGCGGATCGTTGACTACCTGTCGAAATTTACCGAATGGCGTCCGTACGAACATCGTGTGAAGGCGCATGTCGACGGCAGGGTGGTGCCGATTCCGATCAATCTGACGACTCTGAATGTCTTGTATGGGCTCCACCTGACGTCGGTGGAGGCACGCGCCTTCCTTGCCGAACGCGCGGAGGCGCTACCTGACGTACTCACCTCGGAAGACGTCGTCGTCAGCGCGGTGGGACGCGAACTATACGAAAAGTTCTTCCAGGGATACACCCGCAAGCAGTGGGGCATGGACCCGTCGCAGTTAGACAAGTCGGTCACTTCTCGTGTGCCGACGCGTACCGACACGGATGATCGCTATTTTGCCGATACGTTTCAATGCATGCCCGCTGAGGGTTATGAGCCGATGTTCAGAGCCATGCTATCGCATCCTGCAATCACAGTCAGACTCAACACTGATTTCCGTGAAGCGCGCAACGACTTCCTCTTCAAGCACATTATCTATTCCGGCCCGATCGACGAATATTTCGACTTCTGCTTTGGCAAGTTGCCGTATCGCTCGCTCAGGTTCGTACACGAGACCCTTGATCTACCGCAGCTTCAACCGGTGGCCGTGGTGAACTATCCGGACGAAAACGTCAAATACACGCGCATTACCGAATATAAGCACCTAACGGGCCAGCGTCATCCGAGAACCAGTATCTCCTTTGAATATCCGAGCGCCACCGGCGATCCGTTTTACCCGATCCCGTGCTCGGACAACCAGGCGCTTTACAAGCGCTACGAGGCCCTGGCGGGCCAGACGCCTGGTATCACGTTCGTGGGACGCCTGGGCACTTACCGCTATTACAACATGGACCAGGTTGTTGGACAGGCGCTCGCCGTTTATGCGCGGATTGAGGCCGAATCGCGCTCGGGCGAACGCGCCCCGCCACAGAGCGCAAGTCACAGGGAAGCCATGGCTGACAGCCCACTTCAAACCGCGACGGACATCCCATCACGATGAGACCTGCGCCTGAGTTCAAGTCCTTTTTCTGGGGCGGCTTTGAATGCGCCAGTCACCGAAGGAATGACGGCGTGCGACTCGACCTGCTCCGTTCCACTGCGCACGATGTACACGCGCTCGCAGACTATGTCAGCCTGGCGGAACACGGCATAGTCACCGTGAGGGACGGCGTGCGCTGGCACCTGGTTGAGTCGCAACACGGTCGCTACGATTGGACCAGCGTGCTTCCGATGCTGCGCGCCGTCAACGCCTGCGGGGTGCAGGTCGTCTGGGACCTCTGCCATTATGGGTGGCCGGATCATATCGACATCTGGCGGCCTCAGTTCGTCGAAGCATTCGCACAGTTTGCTGCAGCCACCGCTGAACTCATCGCATCGGAAACTGACCAAGCGCCGGTCTTCACCTTGATCAATGAAATTTCATTTTGGTCATGGTTCGGCGGCGAGGTCGGCGACATTCGCCCATCGACATTCGGCCGCGGGCTCGAACTGAAACATCAACTCATTCGAGCGACCATCGCTGCAACGGATGCGGTCCGGGCGGTGGTTCCAGGCGCGCGCTTCATCACAACCGACCCCTTGATCAACGTCGTCTCACGCCTGCCAGAACGCAAGGATGACGCCGAGCGTCATCGCTTGAGCCAGTATCAAGCGTTTGACATGCTGACGGGCGAGCTCTGGCCTGGACTCGGAGGCGAGCAGGCGTACCTAGACATCGTCGGTTTGAACTATTACAGCTTCAACCAGTGGCTCATCGAAGGCGGCGAGCTCGGCCCAAGCGACCCAGCGTATCGCTCATTGTCGGATATGCTTGAAGAAGTGTACCGTCGGTACAACCGCCCGCTAGTGATTGCCGAAACCGGTGCCGAAGGTGATATGCGGCGGCCATGGGTGTCATTCGTGGCTGACCAGGCGTATCGAGCGCGGGCGGCTGGCGTACCGGTCGAGGGACTGTGCCTGTATCCAATCGTCGACTATCCCGGCTGGAGTAACGACCGGCATTGCGAGACAGGACTGCTGGGTTATCCTACGGAAGTCCGGTCGGGCGTCGCATCGCCTGAACCGAGCCGGCCTATCTTCCACCCACTCGCAGAGGAGCTCGCTTTGCAGCGACAACGGTTCAAAGAGCCGAGCGACTGTCGCCGCCCTTGCCTAACGACGACAAAGCGCTCAGCCGACACGATATCCGAACTCGTTTTGATGCCGCAGCGTGCTGGCCTCGCAGGAGAATAACGCGGGCCCCGGCCCCTTTCGCCGGAAGCCCCGACCGCCTTCATCCGTCCCCTCGGGGACTTCCACTATAGAAGCTGCTTGTACAGTCGACCGGAACGCGTCGTGAGATTGACTGCTATTTGAATGTGCTCCTGCCGCTGACATGCAGAGTTGGAGAGGAGGGCGGTCGAACAAAAGCGCTTCGGGAGCGGAACACGAAAAGTGCGTTGGTTCCGTTTGTCAGTGCGCAGCATCCGTTAATGTATCGCATAGCTGCTGTGTCGGGCCCCCGCCGCGAGAGTTGCATGGCGCCAATGCCCAATTTCAGCCCCATATCGTGCCACGCGTCGTTTCTTTTTATGGCGCAGGCGCGTTTTCCGAAGGCTTGCGGCGTGACCGAAGCATCCCGAGCCCGTGCTTTCGCAGGTCACTCTGAACTTGCACGCTCGTTTCTTCGTCAGTTCGCGAATGGTCGCGGATCAGGTGGTTCAAATAAACGACGAGCGCTCCGCCGAGGAGCAGCAGGATCACCGTCATCACGATCACTTTGACACCATCAAGAATTGGCCGCGCGTCCTGCCGTGGATAGGGTCGCACATGAGACGGGAAAACGGCCCTGTAGGATTGTGCTTGGCGGGTGTTCGTCGCCACATCCGCCCATCGCCTCTCTCTCGCCGCGCAAATATCGCCCGGTCGTCCGAGTGAGACGCCGTGTCACTTCCGGCTCGAACCGCTCGGGCTACTACGGGCAAACACGAACAGCCCCGCTCCCACTAACGCCGCTGCCAATCTAACAGGATTCGCTTTCAGCAACCGCAGAAACTGTGAAGCAGCAGGCGAGCGCAGGGTGCCCGCGGTGCGTCCAACCGTGATCAAAGGTTTCGCGCTTGCAAACGGCTGCGGATTCGACGGCGCAGAAACAGAGGACATTACCGCTCGGCCGGAGGTCAAAATTTGGGGAACGGCATTTGCAGTAGCACCGCGGTTCTCCCCCGATTTTTTTGCCCCACCCCCTTCGTGTTCTTCGCCACGTTGTTCGACCCGTGATGCAGCCGCCTCTGCTCCGAGCAAGAGTACCGCGGCGGCAAAATACAGCCACATGAGTAAAACAGCCAATGATCCGGCTGCGCCGAACGCGCTTGCGGTCCCGGCGTGCGTGAGATAAAGCGCGAAAAGCTTCTTACCGACCGAGAAGAGAACCGCAGCGATGCTGCCGCCTACCAAGGCGTCGCGCCAAGGCACATGGCCGTCGGGCAGGTACTTCAATAGCGCAGCGAAAGCGCATGAAAGGATCAGTAACGCGATCACAAACTGCGCGACGTCGGTGAGAACGACGAGGGGTGACGCGCCAAACGCCCACTTTCCCGCTGCCTGCACAGCAGTATCAAGGACCAGCGATATGATCAGCAAGAATGCGACGCCCATCACGAGCCCGAAGGAGATAAGGCGGACTTTGACAAGCGTCGTGACGCCGGACTTCGACTTGTCTTCAGACGGCCAGATGATCGATAGAGCGGTGTTTAACGACGAGAACGTCGCGGAGGCGCCAACGGCTAACAACGCAAATGAAATCAGGGCCGCCAAGCCGCCACCGCTACTCTGATGGGCATGTTCCACGATCGCCTGAACACTCGCCGCTGCCTCTTTTCCCAGCATGCCACTGATCTGCCCAAATAGCTGGCCTTGTGCTGCTTCCGCTCCAAAGACAAGGCCGGCTACGGCGATCACCATGACGAGCGTCGGCGCGAGCGAAAACGCCGAGTAGAACGCAATGCTGGCGGCCATCGGCGCGCATCGGTCCGAAGAGAAACGTTTAAACATCCGGACCGGCCAAGCGCTTGCTCGGCTAATAAAAGACGGCGAGGTCATTGCAGATCTCCGCTTAGGATTCTCCCACATATAGCATCGATGATGCCTAGTAGAATGCGCGGCGCCGTTCGGTAGGATGCCGTGCAAAGACTGCTGTGTGCGAGCGCAGTTAGCGTGATGAAAAGCGATCGCGAGTCGCTGCTCGAGCAGTCTGTGCGGCCCTGTCCCCTATCTCGAGGTGTGACGCCGAGTTGAGCAAATAAGCGGGCGCAATGCCCGTGGCACACGCATTGCTCGAAGAACAGAACCGGCGCTTGAAGTCTGAACGCGAAGCGGTCCTGTTATCCAGCGGTGGTGCCGCAGACGCCAGCGTACGTTCGTTGCGCTGAGACTCGAAGCACAAAGGACCGTAAGTGACGCCGTGCGCTCCCCCGGCCGCTTCGAGCTGTACCTTCCATCACTTATTGCGTACGCGGTGCCGCGATGGCCTGCGCGCGACCTCATGAAAAAAGGAGCCGTTGATGTTCATTCATAACAAACGCCTGCAATACACCGTCCGCGTTGCGGCGCCGAACCCCGGCCTTGCCAATTTACTGCTCGAGCAGTTCGGTGGGCCACAAGGTGAACTCGCCGCCGCGTGCCGCTACTTCACTCAGGCGGTTGGCGAAGATGACCTTGGCCGTAAGGGCATGTTGTTCGACATCGCCACTGAAGAATTGAGCCACCTCGAAATCATCGGTTCGATTGTGGCGATGCTCAACAAGGGTGCGAAAGGTCAGTTGGCCGAAGGCGTCGAGCAAGAAGCGGAGCTTTACCGTTCGCTCACCGGGGCCGGCAATGACTCGCACATCACCTCGATTCTGTACGGCGGCGGCCCCCCGCTGACGAACTCGGCAGGCGTGCCTTGGACTGCGGCTTACATCGATACGATCGGCGAACCCACCGCCGATTTGCGTTCCAATATCGCTGCTGAGGCCAGAGCGAAGATCGTCTACGAACGGCTTATCAACGTCACTGACGATCCGGGCATCAAGGACGCACTCGGCTTTCTGATGACGCGTGAGATTGCGCACCAGAAGTCCTTCGAAAAAGCGCTGCATTCTATTCAACCGAACTTTCCGCAAGGCAAGTTGCCGGGCAATCCGGAATTCACAAGCGTGTACTTCAACATGTCCAAGGGCGACGACGCCCGCGGTCCATGGAACGAAGGCGGCGACTGGGAGTTCGTCGAGGACCCGCAGCCCGCAGTCGACGGAGGCGACGGAATGGCCACCGTCACGGTGTCCGAAGAGGACGTGCAGACACTGCAGTCGATGGCCTCGCGCACCGCATCCGATCCGACTGCCGACCCGACCACCGGCGCGGATCTTGGATCCGGCAAGGCGGTCTGACCGTCCACCGTGCGGCTGATATGCGACCGCGCTTCGAGCGCGGTCACGCCTATCCAGCCAGGAGGACCTGGCGAATGCCCACCGTTACAAGGCGCACTGGCCATCATCTCTCCACTGGGGTCTGGTCGGACTGCGTCAATATGACCGTGGTCCAGCCCTATCTGGCACAGCCGCCCCACTTGCACGCATGTGGCCGCGTGCTGGTCGGGCTCACGGCGTCTATATGTACGTACGCGCGTCCATCACATCGCGTGATCATGGGCTTGCGCAATCCTAACCGAACGGCAGGAGGTAAATATAAACAGCGACCAAAAGAAAGCAATCAAGGAACAGATCAAGGGCTGGACCGACACTGCGATCGGTACCGTAACGGGAAATGAAGATCGCAAGCTAAAGGGTGACGTTGAGATCACGAATGGCGCCAACAGAAAAGACTACGGCGACCAGAAGGACAACATTGGCAAGGGTATCGAAGACCCGGGCGAGCCAACGAATCAGTGATTTTAATTCAGTGATCCATCACCTTGCGACAATGAGCGGGCAGAGCCCAACGCTTACAGAACTCCCTGATCATCCTTGCTACGGATGCGGCTCTATGCACAACGATGACAAGGCGTCCACACGAACGCGCAGGCCGCTAGATCCGCAACTGGAAAGCGCCCTGAGGAGTGTGTTCGGCATCCCCGATCTGCGGCCCGGACAGGAAGAGGTTGTCCGCAGTGTTCTCGAAGGACGCGATACACTGGCGATCATGCCAACGGGCGCGGGCAAATCTCTGTGCTATCAGTTGCCCGCCCTTCATCTTCTTGGCATGACACTGGTTGTATCGCCGCTGATATCATTGATGCGCGATCAGGCCGGCACGCTTATGGAAGCCGGCATCTCAGCAACGGTCATCAACAGCACGCTGTCAGCAGTCGAGGAGCGCGATGCGTTGCAGGTTGTCGCGGACGGTGCGATTCGCATCCTGTTTGTCACACCTGAGCGCCTCGTTAACGATGAGTTCGTCAGAATGCTCACGGCCGACGGCATGCCTGACGTGCCGCTCGTCGTCATTGATGAGGCCCACTGCATTTCGCAATGGAGGCACGACTTTCGTCCCGCGTACGTCGAGTTAATACATGCAGTGAAAACATCGGGCACCCGCCTGTGCTTGCGCTGACCGCGACCGCAACCCCTGCCGTCGGCGCGGATATCGTGCTCGAATTGCAAATGCGCCATGCAATCATCATCCGTACCGGCGTCTATCGCGACAACTTGCACTTCGCCGTCGAACAGTTGACGAATCTCGATGACCGGCGAAAGCGCGCCGTCGAACTGGCGAGAGCGACGCCTGGCAGCGGCATCGTCTATTGCGCGACCGTGGCCGAGTGCGAGACGCTGCATGCACTGCTCGCTGATGCAGACGTCCAAGCCGAGCGCTATCACGGCAAGTTGTCGGCCAAGGCCCGTTCGGAGGCACAAGACGCATTCATGGAAAACCGCGCGCGCGTAATAGTGGCAACAAACGCTTTCGGTATGGGCATCGATAAACAGGATATCCGCTTCATTATCCATGCCCAGATGCCGGGCAGCCTCGACGCGTACTATCAGGAAGCAGGCCGCGGCGGGCGCGACGGCGAAGCCGCACGCTGCATTCTTCTGTTCGAGTTGAAGGACAGGCAAGTCCAGCAGTTTTTCCTGGGCGGACGCTATCCAACTGCGGAAACCATCCGCAGGGTGGCCGAAACGGTCCGGACGCTCGCACGGGACAGCGAAAGCAAAGTCCTCGAGAAGCCGCTTGAGCGGTTACGCAAAGCGTTGCCGAATGTAGGCATCAACAAGCTACGCGTGGCGACAACGCTGCTAAACGATATAAAAAATGACCCGCCGCACGCGCAACGGTGGCCTGAGGCTCATCGACGACGGCAGCGCAATGGCAAAAATTGACTCGAACGCCGAACAATTCGCGTCGTGCGCCGAGCGCGACCAAGCGGTGCTTGACCGCATGATCACCTACGGACAAAGCGCCCGCTGTAGATGGCGAATGTTGCTCGACTACTTCGCCACCGATGTCGCAGGTGCGCGATCTCGAGCGTCATCGGGCGATCGAAAGCCGACCGACGAACTCGGCGGTGAAAGCTGTGGCGTGTGTGACAACTGTATGCATCCGCCCACCTTGCAGGAGAGTCCGCGTGAAATCCAAGCGCCGGCTCGCGCGCGTGAACTCACGCGCACCTTCGCGGTAGGCGACGTCGTCCGCGTGCGCCGTTATGGCGAAGGGACGGTTGAAATGGTCAGCGGCGATCGCGTCGCCGTGCGCTGTTCCGACGACGAGACGCGCACGTTCATTGCCCGCTATGTGAAGCGCGCTGCTTCACACGAGGCACATCGTTCCTCCCGGAATTGAGCGTGGCGCGGCCTCGCTCAGCGCGGCCGGCGATGGCCTTCATGCGGGGCGCTAGTTTACTCGGCACGGTTTACCGCCAACTTCGAAGCACGAAGGCGAAGCGCTGGCTAAACGGAGCATCGCTTTGATTGAAGACTACGTACGGCAATCGCTCTTACGTCGCGACGACAGCGGCACCAGTTGCTCATCGTAGGACGGGGTGTCTGACCTTACTGGGCCGAAACGACGCTCACATAAAGGCTTTTCCTAAATCAACATTTTAAGAGGCTCTATGAATCGACCTTCCCGCCAGAATCCCACCGTTAAACGCGCCTTACCGTCATTGGCGCTCGCCGCCGGTGCGCTCGCCTCGCTCGCAGTGTGGAACCTCTATCACGCACGAAAAGCGGAACGACGTAACCCGCCCGTCGGTCGATTTATCGAGGTCGACGGGGTGCGCCTGCACTATCTCGAAAAGGGTACCGGTCCTGCCGTTGTGCTCCTCCATGGGAACACCGTCGCGCTGCAAGACGCGCTTTGTAGCGGTCTGTTTAATCGGCTGGCCGAACGGCATCGTGTCATTGCGTTCGATCGCCCCGGCTTCGGTTACAGTGAGCGGCCGCGCGACCGACTTTGGACGTCACAAGCACAAGCTCAGCTTTTGCACGAGGCGCTCGACAAACTGAGCGTCGAGCAGCCCGTGGTACTCGGCCATTCGTGGGGCACGCTGGTAGCCCTCGACATGGCGATGGATTTTCCTGCGGAAGTTCGTGGCCTGCTTCTCGTTTCCGGCTATTACTACCCTAGCGCGCGATTGGACGTTGCGATTACCGCGCCAGCGGCAATCCCGCTGCTGGGCGATACACTGCGTTATACCGTGTCTCCCATGGGCGCGCGGCTGTTGCTGAAGCGCACAGCGCAGGCGATGTTCGCGCCAGCACCTTTACCCGAGAATTTCTTTGCTGCCATGCCTCGAGTGATGCTTACTCGTCCGCTGCAGATCCGTGCCGAGGCTGAGGACGCAGCGTTCATGATTCCGGCAGCGGCGCGGCTCCATAAACACTATCCTGAGCTAGCGATGCCCGTTGCGATCTTCGGAGGTGCCGACGATAAGATCGTCGACGTAGAGGCCCATTCAGTCCGGCTGCACCAAGATGTCCCGCAGAGCGCGCTGAGCGTTATTTCAGGTGCGGGCCACATGGTGCACTACGACATTGCCGAACAGATCGAGCGTGCAATACGCCACATGACGCGCGCAGGAGACGGCACTCAAGGACAATTCGCTGTGGCGTCGTAACTTGCAATCATTTCGGGCTCTACGAAGAGCTTTAATCCGAGGCGTGCGCCGCGTTGAGGGGCGCCGCGCTCTACAGTGAACATCGGCTCGTGTCGTTACTTCGCGCTTGGGACGCAGAACGTTTCCCCCCGATCTGCTCCTTCCTCTCAGAATCGTCCGTGGGTTTCGACCGACCAAGCAGCCGGAAGCGTCGGCTCGCAGCGGTAAGCCCCATGGCTCGCACATAATCCGAGCAGTTCTGGAACGTGCGTGCGCGGGATCTTTATGAACCAGTATCGCAATTGGCTTTGGAACAGTTCGTCGTCAAGCGCGTCATAGGGATAGCTAGACGTTTTCAACAAGACCGATAGACGCTCGGCGGCAAAACGTAGCCCCAGACACCTTTCGTTGGATGGCTGCAGACGATTGAGCGCCTTGACTAACTGGTTACGCGCCGATGCGCGAGTAACGGCCTGCAAGAGCATCTGCTGCAGAACATAGTACAGCGGCGCTCGGGAATCCTCGGGAATCCGGGTGAGCAACGGGGTGAGTGTCGGGGCCGCGTCAGAAACGTCCGCCGCACCAACCATGACGCACCTCAGGCGTTCCCACTCGCGCTTTGAGAGGTTCTTGCGCTCAGCGTGCTCTGTCTGTCCGTTGGCTGTTTCAGAAGCCAGAAGAGCCACATCGGCGTAGTTTTTCGCACCCTTCGCGCGGTTCGCTCGAACCGACATGACCACCAGATTGCCCGGCGCGTAGGCGCCATCGTTGTTGATGCGATCCACAGACCAGTCGCTGTCGCATAACGCGCTGTGCGTAAGCGTCGACACGGTAATCGGGCAGGTCTCGCAGTCGATTCTCTTCAGATACGCCGGGTCGACGTCAGCGCTTAGGATCCGACGTCGTTTGAAGGCGTTCACACGGAGCTGCAGCCATTTCGAGACGAACCGGTCGGGGCGGTGTTGAGCGACAAGGAAATGTTCGCGCCCGGCGGCATATCCGGTGAGAAGATCCAGGTCGTGGGCTGCCGCATCCATCGGTCGCCCAAACCGCGCGAAATCCCATCCAATATCAAAAGCGATGGTGCTCGCTTCATCCGGTGACATGGCCGGCGGCCCTCCAAAAGCATCCTTCGACGGTGCAAGCGTCGGCTTTGCGAGTCGTCCTGCCCGATCTCTCACCAGGCAAGCCATCACCGCATCGTCGGGTGCGCGCAATCAGATGGGTGGTTATTGCACACCCTTCTTAGCCGCCAGCGCTTGCGCCATTTCCAGATGATGCTGGATCGTCGGCAGCGCCTTGGCGGCGGCTTTTTTCAGATCGGCATTCTGTCCCTCTTGAGCTTCCTTCTGGAAGGCCGCAATCGCCTTTTGATGCCCTTCGACACCAACGGACTTGATATAGGCCGTATCAAACGCCTTCCCCTTCAACGGTTTCAGCGCATCGAGCACTGCGGGGTCCGAATTGTCTTTGGGGACCGCAACACCGTGCGGGGCAGCCATCTTGAGCTCGACAGTCAGCTTGGCGTGATCGATCATCATGTGATGGGCGAAGTCTTTGACATCTTTGTCTTGCGACTGCTTCGTGGCAAGTTTCGCGGTATCAATTTCGGTCGAACTGGATTCCGATGCGGCCTGCACGAACGCCTTGTCGATCGGAGGAAGGTCGTTGGCTTGCGTCGTGCTCGCAGCCTGGGTTTGGGCGAACGCTGATGAAAAAGCGCCAAGTAACGCAATGCTCAACGTTGCACGAACAGTCATATATCGCTTCACGGAACGCTCCTTCAATTTATATGTCGGCATCGTATGTGAGCAACCGCCGTGCCGGAGTTGCCCCTGTGTCCGATACCTGCCGCGTCCCGTTCTGCAGATCCGCCGGCACGGCCGATGCTGCGCAAGCTTGTGCGAATGCCGGACAGGTTCTCGTTTCCCTCCACACCGACGCGAGCAAACAGGCAAGCTTATGAACAACGCCGAGTCCAGTCCCAGTCAGGCGCAACAGAGGGAGATCCAGGCCAAAACGCGTTCTACGACACCGGCAACGGAGACTGCCCGCACCGATCCCGACGTTATGTCGCGAGATCACGTTGGATCGAGCACTCCACCGACCTCGTATCAAACTGGCGCAAGGGATCCAGATCCGCTGCCGCCGATCGATCTGGATGCTTCGACTCCAGCCTCGCCGGATCCTCTTGAAGGGGCCAAGTCTCGAATTGTCTCAGTGGACAGTGCCAATATGGAGGCGTCCGATGACACCGTGGACACGGACGGCAAAGGGCTCGAGGCGAAACAGGATCTGCCAATACAGCACGATAACGTAGTCGGCACGAAAGCAACGCTCGTCAACCACGTACCGGCACCTGCAATGGGGCTGGGCGGCATTGACAGTCGACCGGAAGGCAATCGCCCATCGATCCAATTGCGAGCGGGCTGGACGATGGACTACCACGGATACGTAGAGACACCGACGCGCAATGGCGGGCGAGTCGCGCATCTTATTTCCATTGCGCGGAGGGAATCGTGATTCTACGCGTCTGCCATTTCTTTAATATCCCGCGCAGGCAACTAAGTCGCTGTTCCGCGGACGCGCTCCGCGCAGCGATGGTCTTATTGATTGTCGTGAGCCTTGTCGGGTGTGCGCCGTCCAGCGATCCCGGACGTCGAGCGGTTGAGCAGGACAGCCAGGCCTATCGATGCGCCGGGTTCAACCCTATCGCCGACGAAACGAGCTATCCCTCAGATGTCGAACTTGCCAGTAGGACGCTCCAGCATTCGCCCGCCTGCTCGGAAGCGGCCAGGCGCCTGACATCGGGCGAAAAGCCATGAAGAGCTTGCCGAAGAAGCTTGCACGAAGCCTGATATTGAGCGGTGCGCACGATTGAACGATGCACGGCTCATGGATTCACGTGCTCGCCAACGAATTGCCGTACCAACCGACCGGAGGCCGCGTGCGTGCGACCGTAACAATCCGTGGATGCGGCGTCCCGCCGATCAAACTATCCGATGTTCTCGCACTCATGGCTAACGAGGGCCTTGTCTGCAGCCAGGATTCCGGCCCGCGGCGTCTCGAATTCGTCTGTTTTGGTCAAGCCTCTGCGTTTCGCAGGTTCGCTTCAAGCGCATTGATGCTGCCGGGCGTCACGTCCGTCACGTTGCAGCGAACCGATTGTACCGAGCAACGCGGTCCCGGCGCATCGAATTAGTAGTTTTACGTAGCCATCTTCGCCTCGGCCGAGGGGTGAGCGACTCTCTGTCTGCGTTGGGCACTTTCGTGTTCAGCCGGTCCTCTGCACTCGGCGACCGTGCAACCGCACGGTTACTACGCACGCTTTAGCCAGGAAGCGGCATTAGGTCGCGTTGCCACGTTCGCGAGTCATCGCTGGTCCTATTCGGTTCGGTCTGCGTGCTGCTCGGGCGCGTGTACGAGATGATAAAAATGGTGCTCGATACGCGACAGCGCGTATTGCGCGGCTGCGTGCCTGACTTCATTGCGGTCGCCGTCAAACACTTTAGTCTCAGTCGCACTGACGATTTCGCCACTTCGCAATTTGAACGACCATCCAAAGCACTGGGTTCCGGGCGCGGGAACAGTCCCAGCGTTGCCGTCCGCAACGCCGGTGTTGGAAACCGATACGTCTGCGCAACACGCTTCGAGTCTCAGCGCGCCTTCGGACATCTCGCGTGCGACCTCTTCACTTGTTAGGCCATATCGGTTCATTGTCTCTTCCTGAACGTCTAGAAAGCCCGCTTTTCCGGAAGGCGAATAGGTGATGAATCCCACGTCCAGGCACGCGCCGCTGCCTGGAACTGAGGAGATCA